>OY970198.1:0-2625534 GCA_963708195.1 uncultured Solirubrobacterales bacterium | reverse complement strand
TGGATGCGATTTAGTGGCTTGCCCACATCGCTAGCCTTCCTCCCATGCCCGCCCAGGCCTATGCCGGTAAGGAGTGCGTCTGCCAGCTCCGCAAGGGGATCTGCGACCAGTCCTGCGTCCGCGACATGCTGGAGACGCCGTTCTACATCGCCTGCCTGAAGCTGAAGGGGCGGCGCTGCCTGGTGGTCGGCGGCGGCGACATCGGGCTCGAGAAGGTCGAGGGGCTGCTCGCCTGCGACGCCGACGTGACCCTGATCGCGCCGGTCGCCCATCCCGAGCTGGAAGGGCTGGCGGCCGAGGGTTCGATCGAGTGGGAGAAGCGCCCCTACGCCGGCCCGGCCGACCTCGAGGGCGTCTTCATGGCGATCGCGGCGACCGACGACACCGAGGTCAACATCGGGGTCTTCGACGACGCCGAGAGGCGGGCGATGCTGGTCAACGTGGTCGACGTGCCGCCGCTCTGCAACTTCATCCTGCCGGCGATCGTCCGCAGCGGACCGCTGGCGATCGCGATCTCCACCGCGGGTGCCTCGCCGGCGTTGGCGAAGCGGATGAAGCGCGAGGTCTCGGAGCTGTTTGGCGAGGAGTACGCGCGGCTGGCGGTGATCCTCAACGACGCCCGTGGCTGGGCCAAGGCGACGCTGCCGACTTACCAGGACCGCAAGGAGTTCTTCGAGGGGATCGTCAACGGCGACCCCGACCCGGCGGCGTTGCTGCGAGAAGGCGAAGAGACCGCGGTGCTGGCGCTGATCGAGTCCGCCAAAGAGCGGGCCGCCGCCGCGCTCGTCTAGCGAGCGCCGAAGCGATCTAGCCGCCGCAGGCGGAGGAGCGCAGGCGCTCGAGGATGCCGCGCAGCTCGCGGGCCTCGCGGGCACCGAGTTGGTCGGAGAAGGTGAGCTCCAGCTCGCCGGCGATCACCGGGCGCATTTCGGCGAGCAGCTCGGCGCCGGCCGGGAGCAGGGTCGCGTAGCTGACGCGACGATCGGTCTCGCAGAAGGTCCGCTCCAGCAGGCCGGCCTTGACCAGGCGGTCGACCAGCTTGGTGAGGCCACCCCGGGTCATCACCAGGGCCTCGGCCAACTCGCCCATCCGCATCCTCTGCTCGGGGGCGGCGGCGACCGCGGCGAGCAGCTCGAACCAGGGCAGGGGCGGGAAGTCGTTCTGGGAGAGCGCCTCCTGGAGTCGCAGGCTGACCGCGGCGTAGGCGCGGCTGAGGGCATCCCAGGCGTCGGCCTGCGGGGTGATCGCGGCGGTGGCTCCGCCGCTTCTCGCCGTCGTCGTGGTGGTCGCCCGGGCGCCCATTACTCGCATTCTTCCATACAACCTTTGTTGAGACAACCTTTGTATCTACAACCTTCTCTGCTAAAATGCTTTCTACGACAACAGTTTGAGAAGCAACAACTTACCTGAGAGGACTTCATGAGCACCGAGACCGTCAGCCAGCAGCTCCCCGCGGGGACGTGGACCGCCGACCCGGTTCACTCGTCGATCAACTTTGCGATCACCCACAACGGCGTCGCCAGCTTCCGCAGCGGCTTCACCTCTTACGAGGGGACCCTGACCGGCGGGGAGAGCCCGCGGCTGGAGGGAGCCGTCGACGTCGCCAGCGTCGACATCTCCGACGAGATGCTGAAGGGGCACCTCCTCTCCCTCGACTTCTTCGACGCCGAGAAACACCCGCGGATCAAGTTCGCCTCGACCGAGCTCTCCGTCGGCGAGGACGGCGCGGTCCGCCTCAGCGGGGATCTCGAGATCAAGGGCGAGTCACACGCCGTCCAGGCGACGGGGCGGTTCGGCAGGATCGGCGCCGACATCACCGGCAAAGAGCGGCTCGGCTTCTCGCTCGAGGCATCCATCGACCGGCGCAATTTCGGGCTCGACTGGAACGCCGACCTGCCCAACGGCGGCCGGGCGCTGGAGTACGAGGTCTCGATCGTGGTCGAGCTCGAGCTCGTCGCCCAGGAGGCCTAACCGTGCGAGTCCTCGGCATCTCCGGAAGCCTTCGCCGAGGCTCGCTCAACAGTGCCCTGTTGCGGGCGGCCGCGGCGCGGCTGCCCGCCGGGGCGGAGCTGGTCGAGTTCGACCGGCTGGGTGAGGTGCCGCCCTACGACTCCGACCTGGAAGCGGAGGGGACGCCGGAGGTGGTCCGGGATCTGCGCGAGGCGATGCGCGGCGCCGACGCGGTCCTGGTGGCGACGCCGGAGTACAACCACTCGATCCCCGGCCAGCTGAAGAACGCTCTCGACTGGGCCTCGCGCCCAGCCGGCCAGAGCGCGATGAACGGCAAGCCGGCCGCCGTGGTCGGCGCCTCCACCGGCATCTTCGGAGCCGTCTGGGCGCAAGCGGAGACGCGCAAGGTCCTCGGCGCCCTCGGCGCCCGGGTGGTGGAGGCCGAGCTGCCGGTCGGACGTGCCAACGAGCTGCTCAGCGAGGGCGAGCTGGAGCTCGACCCGCAGCTCTCAGGACGATTCGAGGAGATCCTCGCCGAGCTCGTCGCCGCGGCCGAGGAGGCTGAGGCGGGCACGGAACCCGTCCCGGCCTAGACCGCAGGTCCGACGAGGACTGCATTGACCACGCTATAGGGGGCGAATGCAGTCTTCGTCAGGCGTTGGGCAGGGCGAAGAAGGCGACGGCGGAGAAGTGGGCGACCGCGGCGGCGATGACGAAGAGGTGGAAGACCTCGTGGTAGCCGAAGATCGCCGGGTTCGGGTTCGGTCGTTGGGTGGCGTAGACGACGGCGCCGGCGGTGTAGAGCAGGCCGCCGGCGGCGACGAGCATCGTTCCGGCAACGCCCATCGAAGACCACAGCTCGGGGAAGGCGGCGACGGCCACCCAGCCGAGCGACAGGTAGATCAGCGCCCCCACCCATTTCGGGTGGTTGATCCAGACCATCTCGACGATGGCGCCGGCGATCGCCCCAATCCAAACGACGATCAGGATCGCGCTGGCGAGGGGGCCGTTGAGGACCAGGAGGGCAAAGGGCGTGTAGGTACCGGCGATGAGGAAGAAGATCATCGAGTGGTCCAGCCGCCGCATCCAGAGGCGGACGTTCGGGCGGGTCCAGTTGACCCGGTGGTACAGGGCGCTGGTGCCGAGCAGGGCCGAGAGGCTGACCGCGTAGATCGCGACGGCGAGCGTCGCCTTCGGCGTCTCGGCGAGGATGATCAGGGCGGCGCCGAAGCCAAGCGAGAGGAAGAACGCCCACTCGTGCGAGACGCCCCGCAGCTTCGGCTTGACCGATGCGATCGCGTCGGCGGTCGCCTCCTTGGCCGCGGAGGCGCGCTCCCCCATCGCGTCGCGGGCCGCGGTGGCGCGATCGCCCATCGCGTCGCGGGCCGCGCTGGCGCGCTCGCCCATCCGCTCGGCACCCCTGCGGAGGTCTTCGACCATGTCCTCAGAGTACATCGGGGCCGCCCGGGGGATCGCAACCTCGCCGGTCCGACAAAGCATTTGCCGAGATTGCGGACTTGGCAAGATAGGTGACGAGGAGGCGCTTCTTCAGAGCGCCTTAATTGCGCCTTTCGGGCCTTTTTCTGTCCGCTCCGTCAACGATCCTGCGTAGTTACCCCTGAAAGTCGCTGCGAGAGGAGAAGTTCGATGTCCAAGACCGCCACCAGCACTCCCAAAAACGGTCTCCAGGGCCTCTCTGTGGAGCGGCGGTTTTCGACTGCCGGCGTGCATCCTTTCGACCAGATCGAGTGGGAGATCCGCGATGCGGTGATCGGCGATCCCGAGAACCCGGCCTTCGAGCAACGCGGGGTCGAGTTCCCCAAGAGCTGGTCCCAGAACGCGACCAACATCGTCGCCCAGAAGTACTTCCGCGGGCAGCTCGGCAGCCCCGAGCGGGAGTCCTCGGTCAAACAGATGATCGGGCGGGTCGCCGGGACGATCGCCGACTGGGGCCGCGAGGGCGGCTACTTCGCCTCCCCTGAGGACGCCGAGGCGTTCGAGATGGAGCTGACCTCGATCCTGCTCAACCAGAAGGCAGCCTTCAACTCGCCGGTCTGGTTCAACGTCGGCTTCGAGGAGACGCCGCAGTGCTCGGCCTGCTTCATCCTCAGCGTCGAGGACACCATGGAGTCGATCCTCGAGTGGAACACCAAGGAGGGCAAGATCTTCCGCGGCGGGTCGGGCTCTGGGATCAACCTCTCCAACATCAGGGGCTCGATGGAGCCGCTGCAGAAGGGCGGCACCGCGAGCGGGCCGGTCAGCTTCATGCGCGGCGCCGACGCCTGGGCCGGGACGATCAAGTCCGGCGGCAAGACGCGCCGGGCGGCAAAGATGGTCGTGCTCGACATCGACCACCCGGACATCGAGCACTTCATCTGGTGCAAGGCTGACGAGGAGAAGAAGGCCGAGGCGCTGCGCGACGCCGGCTTCGACATGTCGATCGACGGCGAGGGCTTCACCTCGATCCAGTACCAGAACGCCAACAACTCGGTCCGGGTCACCGATGAGTTCATGGAGGCGGTCGAGGCCGGCGAGGACTGGAACCTGTTGGCGCGCAACGGCGGCGCGACGACGAAGACGCTGCCGGCGCGCGAGCTGATGAACCAGATCTCCGACGCCGCCTGGCGCTGCGCCGACCCCGGGGTCCAGTACGACACGATCATCAACCGCTGGCACACCTGCCCGGAGTCGGGCCGGATCAACGCCTCCAACCCTTGCAGCGAGTACATGCACGTCGACGACTCGGCCTGCAACCTCGCCTCGCTCAACCTGATGAAATTTCGCCGGGAGGACGGCAGCTTCGACGTCTCCGACTTCGAGCACTCGGTCGACATCGTCTTCCTCGCGCAGGAGATCGTCGTCGGCTTCTCCAGTTATCCGACCGAGGAGATCACCGAGAACGCCAACCGCTTCCGCCAACTCGGCCTCGGCTACGCCAACCTCGGCGCCCTGCTGATGTCCGACGGGCTTCCGTATGACTCCGACACCGGCCGCAACGTCGCCGCCGCGATCACCGCGCTGATGACCGGGCGCGCCTACCGCCAGTCGGCGCTGATCGCCGCCGGAGCGACCGGGCCCTACGAGGAGTACGAGAAGAATCGCGAGCCCCACAACGGGGTGATGCGGATGCACCGCGACGCCGCCTACGACGTCGACCCGACCGGGATCAAGGGGGAACTGCTGGAGGCCGCGCAGCGCGCCTGGGACGAGGCGGTCGAGCTCGGTGAGGAGCACGGCTACCGCAACGCGCAGGCGACGGTGCTGGCCCCGACCGGGACGATCAGCTTCCTGATGGACTGCGACACGACCGGGATCGAGCCCGACTTCTCCCTGGTCAAGTTCAAGGAGCTGGTCGGCGGCGGCTCGATGACGATCCCCAACCGCTCGGTGCCGCTGGCGCTCGAAACGCTCGGCTACTCCGAGACTGAGATCGACCAGATCAACGCCTACATCGCCGAGAAGAACACGATCGTCGGCGCTCCCGGCCTCAAGGACGAGCACCTGGAGGTCTTCGATGTCGCGGTCGGCGAGCGGGCGATCTCCCACACCGGCCACATCGACATGATGGCCGCCACCCAGCCGTTCATCTCCGGGGCGATCTCGAAGACGGTCAACCTGCCGCAGTCGGCCACCGTCGCCGACATCGGCGACGCCTACACCCGCGGCTGGAAGGGCGGGTTGAAGGCGCTGGCGATCTACCGCGACGGCTCGAAGACGGCGCAGGCGCTGCGCACTGACGCGCAGGAGGAAAAGGGTGCCGAGGCCGAGGTGGTCGTGCTCCCGCCCGAGCGCAAAAGGATGCCGCGCGAGCGCGAGTCGATCACCCACAAGTTCTCGATCGCCGGCCACGAGGGTTACATCACCGCCGGCAAGTACGAGGATGGCTCCGCCGGCGAGATCTTCCTCACCGATATCGGTAAGGAGGGATCGACGATGCGGGGGCTGATGAACGCCTTCGCGACGGCGATCTCGATCGGCCTGCAGTACGGCGTCCCGCTCGAGGTCTTCGTGCGCAAGTTCAGCTACATGCGCTTCGAGCCGGAGGGGATCACCGGCAACCCGGAGATCCCGTTCGCCAAATCGCTGCCCGACTACATCATGCGCTGGCTGGCGAGCCGGTTCATCGAGGACACCGACACCCTCGAGGACCTCGGCATCCTGACCAAAGAGGTGCGGGCCAAGCGCGACGCCGAGACGACCCAGTTGGGCCTCGGGATCGCGACCGGCGACACCGCGGGCCCGGCCAACGGAGGGAACGGCGGCAACGGCCACTCGAATCCAGGCAACGGCGGCGAGGCGCCCTCGAAGCCGGGGACCACGGTCCCCGCGGCGGCGGCGATGACCGACAGCCCACCGGTGGTGCCGGCGAAGATGTCCGGCCTCGACCTCGGCCCCGCCTGCGAGCAGTGCGGCGGCATGATGCAGCGCACGGGCTCGTGTTACACGTGCAGCAGCTGCGGGAACAACACCGGCTGCGGCTGAGCCGGACGCGGCCGTAGAGACGTCCGCCAGATCGCTCTAAGCTGCCGCGATGGAATCGATGCGGGAGCCTGCCGACAACACGGCGAAGATACTGACGGGCGTGCTGATCGCGGGGCTCTGCGTCGGCGCGCTGACGCCGATCCTCCTGATCCTCTCGAGTTCAAACGTCGATCGAACCAGTGCCGAAACGATCGGCCTCACCGTTGTCTTCGCCTTCTGCAGCCTCACCGCCGCGGCGGGAACGGGGCTCGTCCTGCGCAAGCCGCGGCTTGCGCCGATCGGGTACCTGACCATGGCGGTCTCGGTGATCGCCTTCCTGCTCACCGTCGGCGTGATCTCCACGGTACTGCCGGGAGAGAGGTGGCCTGTCTACGCCCTGCTCGCCGCCTTCGCCTTTGCGCATAGCTCGATCCTGCTTGCGGCTGGCCGGCAGTGGCACGGCCTTTCCTTCCAGCTCGTCCAGATCGGCACCCTGATCGCGACCTGGGTGCTGGTCGCGCTGGCCGTCGTCGATATCGCCGCCTTCCCCGACGACCCGCCCGTGGGCGTCGAACCGCTCGCCATCGTCGGTGTGTTCTTTGCTCTCGGCACCGTCATCACCCTGCTACTCGGACGTACCTGGCAGCGCGAAGCCGGCGAGGGCGCGGCCAGCGCCCTGCCCTAGTCCCCCAGCGCCGCGGCAGCCGTCAGAGAGAACGACCTCGGCGTCGTGCCGAGGGGTCTCGGTGATGGCGCGGCGGAAGGGGCGCTCGGAGGCGGGGTTGGAGGGGCGGACCTCGTGGCGCTTGACCAGCTCGCGGAGGACGACCTGCATCTCGAACTGGGCGAAGGAGGCTCCAAGGCAGCGGCGGACACCGCCGCCGAAGGGGATCCAGGTGTAGGTGCCGGGAGGGTTGTCGAGGAAGCGCTCGGGCAGGAAGCGGTCCGGCTCGGGGTAGATCTCGGGGTCGCGGTGGACGAGGTGGATACAGGGGGTCAGGGCAGCGCCCGCCGGGATCTCGTAGCCGCCGATCTCGACCGGCTCGGTCAACTTCCTGATCACGATCACGATTACCGGCCGCAGCCGCAGCGTCTCCTGGATCGTCGCCGTCAGGTAGGCCTCCTCGCCGGCCAGCGTCTCGTCGCGGAGGCGCCCCAGCTTCTGCGGGTGACGAACCAGCCGCTCCATCGCCCAGGACAGGGCGGTGGCGGTGGTCTCGTGGCCGGCGACGAGCAGGGTCAGCAGCTCGTCGCGGATCTCGGCGTCGCTCATCGGACTGCCGTCCTCGTGCCGGGCGGCGACCAGCATCGAGAGGATGTCGTCGCGCTCCTCGAGGTCCTCCGCGGTGCGGCGGTCGGCGATCTCCTGGCCGATCAGCTCGTCGACCCGCTCGATCCGGGTGCGGAACGGACCCAGCCGGGTAATCCGCTCGGGTCCGGCGAGCAGGGCCGGGGCCAGCATGCGGGGGTTGGTGGTGAGGTCGAGGAAGCCGCGAAGCGCAGCGCGCAGCGCCTCCATTCGCTCTCCCCCGTGCACGCCGAAGACCGTCTCGAGGATGATCTCCAGGGTCACCGCCTGCATCCGCGGTCGCAGCTTGTAGGGGACGCCGGTCGGCCAGCTCTCGATCTCGCGGGCGGCGATCTCGGCCATCTTCTCGCCGTATCCCTGCATCCGCTCGCCGTGGAAGGGCGGCAGCAACAGCTTGCGCTGGCTCATGTGCCGCTTCTCGTCGAGGACCAGGACGGAGTTTTCGCCGAGGATCGGGCCCAGCAACTGGTTGCCCTCGCCGGCGTGGAAGATCCGCGGGTCGCCGGTGAAGACCTGCTTGATCGCCTCCGGGTCGCTGATCATCACCCAGGTCCCTTCATAGGCGATCCGCAGCGTGAACATGTCGCCGAAGCGAGCTCGGCCCTGCTCCAAGAACCACTGGGCTCGCCGCGACCAGATCGCGGTCTGCACCGCCCGCGGCATCCGCGGCCCCGGTGGCAAGCCCCGGACCGTCCCGACCCCGTTCGGGACGCTCGCCGCCGCCGGTTTAACCGTCGCCTCCATCGGCCTACGTCCGACGCTACCGCGCCCCGCAGCGACCTGAGTGTGACGTTGGTCGCTTAGTTCTCAGGCCAGGGCCTCACAAGCTATGCCGTCATTGTCGCCGTCGAGCCGGTGAGGATCGCGGCGGGGGTTGTGGTTCTTGAAGAAGCGCTGGGCCTGTCGCTGGCTCGCGAAATCCGAACAGTCACGGTCATAGATGGCGCCGGCCGGCTGAGCGGCAAAAAACGCGGAGCCGGTCAGGGCGAAAACGAGTGCGGTGGTGGCAAAGCGACGACGGAGCTGGGTGTGCATCTGGCCTCCCGGAGAGATGTACGACGCAGTACCTGAAAGATACTCCGCTCTGGGGCGGTCAACGCTCGCCCATCCCCGTTCGCGTAGCCTGCCCGCGATGGCGACCCTCCCCCGCCTCTCGCCGAAGGCAGAGCACAGGATCGTGAAGTCCGCTTGCGGGCTGCCGCCGGGGGTGCAGCGCCGGCTCTTTGGCCCGCCGCCAAGCCTCGACGGGCAGACGCTGGCGAGTGACATCCACGCCCTGCTGAAACTGTCGGAGATGTCGGGTGGCGGCTCGGTCATCGACGGGATGGAGGTAGCCGAGGCGCGCCAGACGAACCGCGAAGGCGCTGCGGTGATCGCCTCCCAGCCGCCGATCCCGATGGCGCGGGTGGAGGCGGTCGAGGTCGCGGGCGCTGCCGGTGCGCTAACCGCTCGTTTCTACGTCCCCGGTCGCCTGCCGGGGGGAGAGCCCGTACCGCTGCTCGTCTACTACCACGGCGGCGGCTGGGTGGTAGGCGACCTCGATACCCACGACGGCCTCTGTCGCTTCCTCGCCGCGGCGGCCGGCGTCGCCGTGCTCTCGCTGGAGTACCGGTTGGCGCCCGAACATCCCCTGCCGGCAGCTGTCGAGGACTCGGTGGCCGGCTTCACCTGGGCCGCCGCGAACGCCGCCGAGCTGGGTGTCGACCCGGGCCGGATCGCGGTCGGCGGCGACAGCGCCGGGGGCAACCTGGCGGCCGTGGTCAGCCTCTCGGCCCGCGATGCCGGTGGGCCGGTGCCGGCGATGCAGCTGCTGATCTACCCGGTCACCGACGCGGTCGGCGGCCAGCGCTCCAGGGAGCTCTTCGCCAACGGGTTCTTCCTCACCAAGGGAGACATGGATACCTTCGAGGCCCACTACCTGCCCCCCGGAACCGACTCCCGCGACCCGCGCGTCTCGGTCCTCCACGCTCCCGACCTGACCGGCCTGCCGCCCGCCTACGTCTGCACCGCCGGCTTCGACCCGCTGCGGGACGAGGGCGAGGCCTACGCCCTGCGAATGCGGGAGGCCGGCGTCCCGGTGGCACTGCGCCGCCATCCCGGTCTGGTCCACGGCTTCGCCAACATGACCGCGGTCAGCCGCACCTCCCGCGGCGCGATGCTGGAGACGGCCGGCGCGCTGCGCATGGGCCTGGCGACGTAGCTACTCGTACTGGAGCGAGTTGAGAACGTCGAGGCGCGATGCGCGCCGGGCGGGTTGGATCGCGGCGAGCACGCCGAACAGCCCGGATATGACCAACCCGATCGCCAGCGAGCCGATCGGGTAGGAGAGCGTGAAGCCTTCGTCCTTCAGCGGCTGGGCGATCAGCGCCGCGAAGATCACGCCCAGGACAATCCCCAAGATCGCCCCGATCAGCGCCGTGATCACCGCCTCGTACCGGATCATCGTTCGCACCTGCCGCCGCGACATCCCGATCGCCCGCAGCATCCCCAGCTCCCGGGTGCGCTCGTGGATCGAGAGCGCCAGCGTGTTGGCGATCCCAAACAATGAGATCAGGATCGCCAGGGCGAGCAGGGCGTAGAAGAGGTTGACCAGCGACTGGACCTGGTCTTCGCGGTTTTCCTTCAGTTCCTGCTGGTTCATCACTTCGGCGATGGGATAGGCGACTTCGACGACTTTCGTCAGCGCCGTCTGGACCGTCGCCGCATCGGCCCCTGGCACGGTTTTGACGAAGTCGATCTGGTCCTGGGTCTGGTTGAAATCCCGGGCAAGCACACGCTGGGTGACCAGGACGCTGCCGAAGACCCCGAGCTTGGAATCGAACTCGCCGGCGACCGTGAATACCGGCCGGGCGCCGGTCTGGCTGAGCAGCTGGAAACGGTCCCCCACTTCGAGCCCGTATTCGGAGGCAAAGGAGTCGGAGAGGATCGCTTCGCCGTCCCCGAGGCGGCGCAGCGTCTCCGGCCCGCCCTGCTTCCATTCGATCGTGATCGCGCTGCCGATGTCGCGGGTCGGCGCCGAGACCCGTGCCTTCGAGCCGGCGCCGATCACTCCGGCTTCTGCCGCGCGGACGCTCGCCACCAGCTCGACGCCGGGGACTTTCTCGGCGGCCGCAGCGGCTCCCGAGGGAATCGGCGAGAACCCGTCGCTGTTCTGGATCACCAGTCCACCGGTGAAGTTCTCGTCGACGACGGTGGCGACCGTGCTCTTCAGCCCAGCCGCGAAGACGGTCACGAAGGTCACCAGGGCGAGGCCGATCATCAGGGCGGCGGCGGTGACCGCGGTGCGGCCCGGGTTGCGCTGCGCGTTCTCCCGCGCGAGCCGGCCGAGCAGCCGGCGCAGCCGCTCCAGCGGCCAGCCGGCGATCGCCGCCAGCGGCGGGACCAGGCGGGGGCTGAAGATCGAGACGGCAAGGATGACGACCACCGCGCCGGCGCCCATCAGTCCCGCGGCCGCCCCTGGCTCGGCGTCGCCGAACAGGCCGGCGAGCAGCATGCCCAGGCCGGCGAGGCCGAGTAGGACTGAGAGGACGCCGTAGAGCAATCGCCGGCGCCGGGTCGGCGGTGCCTGGACCGCGTGGAGCGCAGCGATCGGCGGCACCCGGGTCGAGCGCAGCACCGGAATCAGCGAGGCGACCAGGGTGACGACGATGCCGATCGCCAGCGAGACGACGATCGTCCGCGTTTCCATCACCAGCCCGGTCGTCGGCAGGTCGATTTCGACCGCCTTGAAGAGCGCGTTCAGAAGCTCCGCGATCACGTAGCCGCCGCCGATGCCGATCACCGCTCCCAGCAGACCGATCGCCAGCGCCTCGGCCATCACCGTAGTAAGGATCTGCGGGCGCGAGGCACCCAGCGTGCGCAGCATCCCGAACTCGGCCACCCGCTGGGCGACCGTGATCGAGAAGGTGTTGAAGATCAGGAAGGCGCCGACGAAGAGTGCGACGAAGCCGAAAACGAGCAACACCGTGCGCAGGAAGCCGAGGTTGTCGCGGATCTCTTCGGAGCCGCGGTCGGCGTTTTCCTGGCCGGTCTCGACCCTCACCCCTGCGGGCATCTGAGCGGCGATCCGGCGTTTCAGCGCACTCGCCGACACCCCCTCCCCCGCCGCCACCGAGATCTGGTCGAAGCGCCCGGTCTTGTGGGTGAGCCGCTGGGCCACCGGCAACGTCACCTGGGCGATGCTGGCGCCGCCGAAGGAGGCGTTGCCGAGCTGGCTGAAGCCAACCAGCCGGAACTTCTGGGCGCGGGCCTGCCCGATCAGCTCGATCTGTTCTCCGAGCTTCAGGTCCGATGCTTCGGCAGCGGCCTTGTCGATCGAGGCTTCGGTCGGGCCGCGGGGCATGTGGCCCTCGACGTAGGTAAGCGACTCGAGCTGTCCCGGCAGGGTCGAGGAGATGAACTTGGGGGCGAATTTGTTGCCGATCTTGTCGCCCTCGGCGTCGAAGAACCCGCCGGGGGTGAAGATCGCCCCGGCCGCCACCTTCACGCCGGGCGTCCTCTGCACCCGCGGCAGCAACGCGGCGCTGATCGTCGGCACTTCGCCGTTTTCCTGTTCGACCGGGTTCTCGGCGGAGATGACGACGCTGGTCCCCTTCAACGACTCGGTGAAGATTTCGTCGAAGGCGGCGAAGATCGTGTCGGTGAGGACGTAGGAGCCGGCGACGAAGGCGACCCCGATAACGACCGCGAAGGTCGTGGTGAGCGCGCGCACCTTGCGAGCCCAGAGGCTCTTGAGCGCGAGCCTAGTCAATCTGCTTCATCAGCTCGATCACATCGTCCGTCGACCCCGGTGAGCCGTCCTGGACGACCTTGCCGTCGCGGAGGGTGATCAAGCGGTCTGCCCTGGCCGCAGCGGCCGGGTCGTGGGTGACCATCACCACCGTCTGGTCGAACTCATCGACAGCGCGGCGGAGCAGGTCGAGGACGTCGGTGCTCGCCTTCGAGTCGAGGTTGCCGGTCGGCTCGTCGGCGAAGACCACTGCGGGTTTGGAGACCAAGGCCCGCGCCACCGCCACCCGCTGCTGCTGGCCGCCGGAGAGCTCGGAGGGACGGTGGGTCCGGCGATCCTCGAGGCCGACGGTGCGGATCAGCTGGTCGACCCACTCGCGGTCGGGTTTGCGGCCGGCGATCGAGAGCGGCAGCACCAGGTTCTCCTCGGCGGTGAGGACCGGCAGCAGGTTGAAGAACTGGAAAACGAAGCCGAGCTTGTCGCGCCGCAGCTTGGTCAGCTCGCCGTCGTCGAGGTTGGTGATGTCGATTCCGTCGAGCTCCACCGTGCCCGAGGTCGGCCGGTCGAGCCCGGCGAGGATGTGCATCAAGGTCGACTTGCCCGAGCCGGACGGCCCCATGATCGCGCTGAAGCGGTCGCGCTCGAAACCGGTGCTCACCCCTGCCAGCGCATCAACGGCGGCGTCCCCCTCGCCGTAGCGGCGGGTCAGGTCGGTGGCGACGACAACCTGTCCGTTCAGGCTCACAGTGCATCAAGGTACCGAGTGGAGACCTCGGCCAAACGTGACGGGGATCTCACTCGGTCAACTGGGCAGTTCGTGCGAGAGCCCTGCGCGGAACTCCGGGCCCGTCATCGGCACATCGGCGCGGCCGGGCAGGTCGACGACGAGGTTCCCCAACCACCTCCCGCGGCCACCTGCCTTGCGGGTGAAGGTGGCGCTGCCGGAGAAGGGAGCGGGCGGCCGCAGGGTCGCGGTGCGGAGGTCGTTATCGAAGGTGAAGGAACCGGTAGGCCCGGGAACCGACACCGATCGTACGATCCCCACCCTGTCGTAGCTTTCCCCGGCGCTGGCGTAGAACCCGGGCAGTCCGCGTTCGTCGGGATGCGAGGCGAGCGCCCGCATGCCCGCTCGGGGTGACCAGGCATCTAGCAGCGCGTAGACCGGATCCGGATTTACGCTTGCCGGCGGGGCGGCGGCTATTGGCGGCGCGGGCCTCGGCGACAAGGTGATGTATGAGCCCTTGGCCCTGCTCGCCTGCAACTCCACGTAGCCACCCTCGCCGCGGAACTGGATCGTGCCTTCGAAGGTGCCGCGGCTGCCACCCGGGCGCAAGGGGACGAACTTCATCGAGATCGAGCCGAGGTCGCCGAACCGGGCCTCCAGCCCTTCCTCGGTCACCGTGCCTTTGACCGAGTACTGAGCCCGATATTCACGACCGTTTCGCTTGCGGGCGACGGTCAAGCCCACACTTCCGCGGAACGCCATGACGGAGGCCTTGTAACCGTGGCTGGCGCGCAGGGGGCCAAGATCCAGCAGCTGGGAGCGAGCTGCCGCTGTCGCCGGCGTCAGGAACACGACGAACACGAGCACAACGAGTAGGGCCGGGCACAGAGGGATGGTGCGCCGCATCGGCACAAGACACTAGCCTGCTCGCGTGCCACTCGCCGACGACTTCGAGGGGCTCCTCATCGACCTCGATGGGGTGGTGTGGGTCGGGCGCGAACCGGTGCCGGGGGCGCCCCAGACGCTCGTTTCATTACTCGACGGTGGCAAGCGGATCGTGTTCGTCACCAACAATCCCGCCCGCCATCCGGCCCGCTACGCGGAGCGGCTGCGGGAGATGGGCGTTGAGGTGGACGAGGGCCAAATCGTCACCGCCGGCATGGTCGTGGCGCGGCTCGCCGCCGAGGCGGCGGGCGGCGACGGCGGCGTTTTCGTGATCGGTGCCGACGCGCTGAAGGAGATGACGAGCGCGGCTGGGGCGCGGCTGGTGGAAGGCGATGCAGCGGGCGACGCCGACGTCGTCGTCGTCTCCGGCCATCGCGGTTTCGACTACGGGGAGCTGTTGACCGCGAAGCGGGCGCTGGATGGAGGCGCCGCCCTCTTCGCGACCAGCCGCGACCCGACCCTGCCGATGCCGGGTGGCGATTGGCCGGGCACCGGGGCGATCCTGGCCGCGGTCGAGACCGCCTCCGGCCGCACCGCCGAGATCGCCGGCAAGCCCGAGCGCCACCTGTTCGAGATCGCCCTGGCCGCGCTCGGGGTAGACGGTCGGGTGGCGATGGTCGGCGACCGGGTGACCTCGGACATCGAGGGCGGGCGGCGCGCCGGCCTGGCAACCGTGCTCGTCCTCAGCGGCGCTGAGGATCGCGAGGGCGCCGCCGGCGCCGACCACCCTCCCGACCATGTGATCGAGACCCTGGCCGGACTGCTGGCGTGAGCGCCGAGCCCCCTGTCCAGGCCAGAGCCGAGCCGGTCGGTCACGAGCGGCCGGGCGCCGCGTTCGCCGGGATCTTCATGGTCACCTTCACCGGCCTGCTCGCGGTCGGCGCGGTGCTGCCGGTGCTGCCGCGCTACGTCAGCGGGCCGCTCGACGCCGGCAACGTCGCGGTCGGCATCGTGGTCGGCTCCTACGCGGTCACCGGCCTGCTGCTGCGCCCCTTCGCCGGGCGCTTCGCCGACCGGGTCGGGCGCCGGCCGACCGTGGTGGTCGGCTCGCTGCTGGTGGCGGCGGGCGGCTTCCTCTACCTGCTGCCGCTCGGCGTCGGCGGCCTGATCGCGGCGCGGCTGGTGCTGGGAGCGGGAGAGGGCGCGGTCTTCACCGCGGGCTCGGCCTGGATCGTCGACCTGGCGCCGCTGGAGCGGCGGGGGCGGGTGATCGGTCTCTACGGACTGTCCGTCTGGGCGGGCCTCAGCATCGGGCCGCTGTTCGGCGAGCTGATCCAGCATCTGGCCGGATACACCGCGGTCTGGATCTTCGCCGGGACGATGCCGGCGGTGGGCGCGCTGATCGCCTCGCGCATCCCCGACCCGTTCCGCCCGCTGCCGCGTTCCGAGCACGAGCACCACGGCCTGATCGTGCGCGAGGCGGTGCGGCCCGGAGTCGCCCTGGCGATGGGCGCGATCGGCTACGGCGCCGTCGCCACCTTCGTCGTCCTGCACCTCGACGAGCGCGGCGTCGGCCACGGGGCGCTCGTCTTCGGCGCCTTCGCCGCGATGGTCGTCCTGACCCGGCTGCTCGGCGGCGACCTGCCCGACCGCGTCGGTCCCGCCCGGGTCGCCTTCTGCGCCGCCCTGGTCGAGGCGGCGGGGCTGGCCACGCTCGCGCTCGCCGGCAGCCTGGCGGTGGCGATCGCCGGCGCCCTCGCCATGGGCGCCGCCTTCTCGCTGCTCTATCCCTCGCTCTCGCTGATCGTCGTCAGCCGGATCTCCGAAGCCCGCCGGGGAGCGGCGCTCGGCACCTTCACCGCCTTCTTCGACGCCGGCGTCGGCATCGGTGCGCCGCTGGCCGGGCTGGCGGCGGCGCTGACCGACTACGAGGGCTCCTTCCTGCTCGCGGCGGCGATCGCCCTCGGCGCGGCGGCGCTGATCGGCTCTACTATCGCTCGGAGATGAGCAGCGTCTGCAGGGCGCGGCCGATCCGCCCCTTGCCGTCGCTGAGCAGCGACTCGGCGGTGCCGATGCCGTTCGGCTGCGGCAGGGTCACCGCGTCGACGCAGACCCACTCGCCGGCCGGCATCCGCTCGAGGTGGACGGTCAGGTCGACGTTGATGAAGAGGTAGTGGCGGTAGTCGAGGGAGGCGCTGATGCCGTTGCCGACGTCGGCGGCGATCAGGACACGCTGCAGCGGCGTGGGCTCCTCGCCGGCGACCAGCGGATGGCGCATGCGCAGCCAGGCGACCGCGGGGCCGGGCTCGAGGAAGCCGCCGGAGATGAACCGCGCCTCCATCGCCGTGTGGTAGCCGTGCTCCTGCCCGGTCGGGAAGAAGCTGACCTCCGAGCCGCGCTCCGGGGGCGGGGCCTCGGGAGAGGCGAGGACCGCCTCGGCCGGCAGGTCCACCTCGCCCGTGCGGATCCGCCAGGCGGTGGCCCGCATCAACACTTCGCCGCCGGCGCTCAGCTCGGCCTCGAGCAGCTGCACGCGCCGGCCCGGCCGCACCACCCGGGCGCCAACCTCGACCAGCATGATCGGGACCGCGCGCAGGATCTCGAAGGTGACCCGGCCGACCTGGAACTCCTCCGCTTCGGGCAGGCCCTCGAGCGCGTGGCCGAGCAGCGCCGCAGGCGGCCCGGCGTGCTGGGCGCCCGGGTCCCAGGGCCCACGCGTCAGCTCCGTCGAGACGAACCGAGCGCCATCCCGCTCATAGAACGCATCCCGCACGCCGCAATCCTATGCGCCCCAAGGGGGGTGTCTGAGCTAAAGGGGTCCAGAACACCCGTGAGCTCAGACACCCCTGTCAGCAGTCGCGGCCGGCGAACTCTTGGGTCCAGACGTGGGCGCCAGAGCGGCCTTCGAGGGCGCCGACGCGCATACCGATCCCGACCAGGCCGTAGGAACCGAGGATGTTTCGCCGGTGGCCGGGGGAGCGCATCCAGGCGCGGAAGATCGCGCCAGGGGTGGCGAAGCTGCCGGTGCCCCAGGCGATGTTCTCGGCGATCCCGGAGCAGCCGGCGCCGAAGTGGCCGAAGCGCCGGATCCAGTAGCTGAACTCGCGGCCGCAGGCCTCGTGGGTGAACTCGCCGCAGCGCAGGATGTCCGCCGACTTGCGCGTGGCGGCTCGGTTCAGACCGGCGGCGGCGCCGAAGCTGGGCAGCCCCCGCGCGGTCCGCGCGCCGTCGACCAGGCACCGCATCGTCCGCTCCTGCACCGCGGCCGGGGCCGTCGCGTCTCCCTGGTGTGGACAAGCCGCACTCGCCGCGGGAGCCGCAAGCGCCAACGCCAGGGCAGCAAGAGTCGCCGCCCGCGCCAGAAGTGAGGTCTTGCCCGTCATTGACCGGTAATGGTGACGGCGTACGCTTGTCGGTGACCCGAAAGGAGCGAGATGACGACGAAGATCGAGAAGTCCGAGCAGGAGTGGCGCGACCAGCTGACGCCCGAGCAGTACGAGGTCACCCGCAAGGCGGGCACCGAGCGCGCCTTCACCGGGCCCTACGTCGAGGAGAAGCGCGAGGGCATGTACCGGTGCGTCTGCTGCGGCACCGAGCTGTTCTCCTCGGGCACCAAGTTCGACTCGGGGACCGGGTGGCCCAGCTTCACCGAGCCGGCCAACCTCGCGCACGTCGAGCTGCGCCCCGACAACAGCCACTTCATGAAGCGGACCGAGGTCGTCTGCAAGCACTGCGACGCCCACCTCGGGCACGTCTTCGACGACGGACCGGGACCGACCGGCCAGCGTTACTGCATCAATGGCTGCGCCCTCAGCTTCGACCAGAAATAGCGGCTACAGGGCGCCGCCGCCGGCGCCCAGGTAGCTGAAGCGGACCGCCAGGGCGACCGCCTCGGTGCGGGTGTCGACCTCGAGCTTGGCGATCGCGTTGCGGACGTGGGTGTGGACGGTCGCCGGGCTCAGGGCCAGCCGCTCGGCGATCTCTTTGACCCGCAGGCCCTCGGCCAGCAGCTCGAGGATCTGGCGCTCGCGCGGCGAGAGGTCGAGCAGCTTCTCCACCTCCGAGGGCTTGCCGCCGGCGAAGTCGCCGCCGAGGAAGGTGCCGCCGCCGGTCACCGCTTTCACCGCCCGCGCGATGTCCTCCGCCGGGGCGGACTTGAGCACGTAGCCGGAGGCCCCCGCGCGCAGCGCCAGGGCCAGCAGGTCGGGCTGGGCGTGCGCGGTGAAGATGATTACTTTGGTCCGCGGGCGGGCCTTCAACACCTCCTTCGTCGCCTCGATCCCGTCGCGCTTGGGCAGCTCGACGTCGATGATCAGGACGTCGGGCTCCAGCTCTTCGACGACGTCGACGACGTCGCGGCCGTTGGTGGCCTCGCCGACGATCTCCAAGATGTTGGAGTCCGCCATCCGTGCCTTGATCGCCTCACGGACGATCTCGTGGTCGTCGCAGAGGACCACGCGCTTGGCCTCCCGCACGCTTGAGCTCATTGCGGCGCGATTCTCGCAGGCGAGCCGTATTGATGCAAAATATTGGGTAGCGTGAAACCGCCGTCGCGTTCCTGCCGGTTCTCGATCAGGGCGATGATCGTCCGGCCTACCGCCACAGCGGTCCCGTTCAGCGTATGCACCATGTCCGGGGATTCGCCCTCGGCGGGCCGATACCTACAGCCGAGCCGGCGCGCCTGGTAGTCGGTGGTGTTCGAGCAGGAGGTCAACTCGCGGTAGCGGCCCTGGCTGGGGATCCACGCCTCGCAGTCGTACTTCTTGGCGGCCGGGGCGCCGAGATCGCCGGCGGCGACGCTGACGACCCGGTAGGGCAGCTCCAGCTCGCCGAGGATCCGCTCCTCGATCGCCAGCAGCCGCTCATGCTCGGCGGCCGACTCTGAGGGCTCGACGAAAGAGAACATCTCGACCTTGTCGAACTGGTGCACGCGGAAGATCCCGCGGGTGTCGCGGCCGGCGGCGCCGGCCTCCCGCCGGAAGCAGGTCGAGAAGCCGCTGTAGCGCAGCGGCAGCACCCCCGGGTCGAGGATCTCGCCGGCGTGCAGGCCGGCGAGGGCGACCTCGGAGGTCCCAGCCAGGAAGAGGTCGTCCTTGGGCACCTCGTAGATCTGGTCGCGGTCGCCGGGCAGGAAGCCGGTGCCCTCGAGCGCCTCTTCGCGAACCAGGACGGGCGGCACCACGGGCTCGTGTCCCTCGCCCCGGACCAGCTCGACCGCGAACCGAACCAGGGCCAGCTCCAGCAGCACCAGGTCGCCCTTCAGGTAGGCGAAGCGGGAACCGGACAGGCGCGCCGCCGCCTCCATCTCGATCAGGCCCAGCTCGGTGCCGATCTCGAGGTGGTCGCGGGGCTCAAAGTCGAACTCGGGTCGCTCCCCCACCTCGCGCAGGGTCACCGCGTCCTCCTCCGTCATCCCGTCCGGGGCATCCGGGTCGGGCAGGTTGGGGAGGGTGAGGGCGAGACGGTCGAGGTCGGCCTCGACCTGCTCCAGCTCCTCCTTGGCCGACTCGATCCGCTCCTTCAGCGTCGCCACGCTCGCCATCTCCGCCTCGGCGTCCTTCCCTGCCTGTTTCGCCTCGCCGATCCGCTTGGAGAGGGTCTTGCGCTCGGCCTGGGCGTTCTCCACCTCTGGCAGCAGCTCGCGGCGGCGGGCGTCGAGGGCAAGCAGCTCGTCGACCCGCTCGGCGGCGCCGCGGCGGGCCAGCGCCGTCTTGACCCGCTCGGGGTCGGAGCGGATCAGCTTCAGGTCAAGCATCGCGAGCCCGGGTCAGGGTGAGGTCTGGCCCGGCCGCGGCGAGGATTCGGCTTCGTCCCCCGAGTACTTGGCGACGAACCGGGCGACCGCCTCGGCTTCCTCGCCGACGACGATGTTCTGGGGCATGATCGCCCCGGAGAAGCCGCCGTTCTGGATCGCGAAGAGAGCGTCGTCATAGGTCTCGGTTCGCTGGTCGAGGTTCGGACCCTGCGTCCGCTGCCCCCTGTTGCCGCTCCCCTGGCTGCCGGCCGCGGCGAGCGTGTGGCAGCCCGAGCAGTGGGTCGAGAAGAGGACGGCCCCCTCGTGAGTGGGGTCGTTCTCGGAAACGGAGATCGACTCTTCGCCGAACCCGCAGGCGGCGAGCCCGAGGGCGGCGGCGATCGTCAACGCAATGATCAGTACAGGACGCACGCGGCGCGCATCATATTGTCTGGCGCCGATCCCGATCTTCTGACATGCCGCCCCCAGACCCACCCCGCTTCCGCGCCGCGCTGGCGAACCTCCCCACCGGAGTCACGATCGTCACCGCCGGCGGCCGCGACGGCCCCGCCGGAGCGACCGCCAACGCGGTCTGCTCGCTCTCGATCGAGCCGATGCTGATGCTCGCCTGCCTCGACCGCGGCTCCCGCACCCTGCTGGCGGTCCAGGCCGCCGACCGGTTCGGGATCAGCGTCCTGCACGAGGGTCAGGAGGAGATCGCCCGGAGCTTCGCCACCAAGGAGCCGGTGGCGCGGAAGTGGGACGGCGTCGAGTGGACCGACCGCGACGGCGTCCCGGCGATCGACGCCGCCCTGCTCTGGCTCGCCTGCGACCTGCGCGACGTCGTCTCCGCCGGCGACCACGTGATCGTCACCGGCGAGGTCACCGACCTGGAGGCCGGCGCGGGCAACCCGCTCGTCTTCCACGGCGGCAAGTACCGACCGCTGCGCTGACCGGGTAGCGCATTAGTCGCTCTATATGCGACTAATGCCCCAATACGTTGGGAGAATCGATCGATGAGCTCTGGAGAAGACCGGTTCCAGGAACCGGGGTGGTTCACCAAGAACGTCTTCAACCGGCTGGTCGCGGCCGCGACCAGGGTGGGGATCAGCGTCGCTGGGTCACGGGTGCTGGAAGTGAAGGGGCGGAAGAGCGGCGAGTGGCGCCGGACCCCGGTCAACCTGCTCGAGTTCGAGGGAAGCCGCTACCTGGTCGCCCCGCGGGGCAACACGCAGTGGGTGAGGAACATGCGGGTCAGCGGCGGTGGCCGGTTGGTTCTAGGGCGCCGGGCCGAGGAGTTCACCGCAACCGAGGTGCCGCTCGAGCAGCGCCCTCCCCTACTCCGCGCCTACCTGGCGAAGTGGAAGTGGGAGACCGGCGCCTTCTTTGGCGGGGTGGGCGCCGACGCAAGCGGCGAGGAGCTCCGCCGCATCGCCCCCGATCACCCCGCGTTCCGGATCGACTGACCGTCGAGGACTGCATTTCCATTCATATAGAAGGAAAATGCAGTCCTCGTCTGCCTGACTAGAGCCCGCTGGTGAAGGCGGCGCGCAGGGCGAGGAAGAGGATGACGCCACAGCTGACGGCCATGATCCCCATCTCGCGGCGGACGATCGCCAGGCCGATCGCCTGCTGCTCATCCGCCGGCAGGGATTCGAAGTCGGTCTCGCCGAGCTCGCGCTGGGCGGCGCCGGCGCGGGCGCCCTCGGCGATGAAGGAGACGACGAGCGGCAGGATCCCGTAGACGTAGTGCAGGTCCTCGCTCTGTTCGTGGTTGGTGACGACGAGCAGCCCCCCAAGGAGGGCCTGGAGGAAGACCGAGACCTGGGCCGCACGGAGCAGATACCAGAAGGGGACCGAGGGCCGATTTCGGAACCAGGCCAGGCCTCCGACCGCCCCCGCGGCGAGGTTCAGGGCGATGACCGCAAAGCCGACCGCGATGTGGACACCGACCATCGCCTATATCCGCCCAAAGGGGTCGGGATTCCGCTTACTGATGCGGAAAAGCACTATGTAGCAAGTTGTCACAAGGTGGGTGTATAACAGCGAGTACGGGCGTCGAGCGAGGGCGAAGCCGCCCTGGCGCCGCTCGGCCAAATTCACACCTCCAGTGCTCAAGACCTACCTCCCGATCCTTGTCTTCGCGGTCCTCGGCCTCACGGTCGGGGGGGTCTTCGCGATGCTCAACCACCTGATCGGCCCGAAGCGGCCGGCGAAGCCGACCTCCGCCAGCCGCCGGCAGGGGGAGCCGTACGAGTCGGGGATCCCGGTCGAGCCAACCAAGGGGCTGCGCTTCGGCGTCAGCTTCTACCTCATCGCGATGCTCTTCATCCTCTTCGACATTGAGGTCGTCTTCCTCTACCCGGTCGGGGTGATTCTCAAGGACGCCGACAGCATCTTCGTACTCGGCGAGCTGGTCACCTTCGTCGTCCTGCTGGGAGTCGCCTTCGTCTACGTCTGGCGCAAGGGGGCCCTGGATTGGAGGTAGAGCGGTCAAGCCTGCGTTCCAAGCAGCTCTCTGCCAGGGAGATGCTGCGTGGCGATCTCGAGGGCGAGGACCTCGAGCGCTACGTGGAAGAACGGGTCGTCACCACGACCTTCGAGAAGATGCAGAACTGGGCGCGGGCGAACTCGATGTTCCCGCTCACCTTCGGCCTCGCCTGCTGCGCGATCGAGGCGCCGATCTCCCTCGTCACCGCCCGCTACGACCTCGCCCGGTTCGGCGCCGAGGCGCTGCGCGCGTCGCCGCGCCAGGCGGACATGATCATCCTCTCGGGCCGGGTCTCGATCAAGATGGCGCCGGTCGTCCGCCGCCTCTACGACCAGATGCTGGAGCCGAAGTGGGCGATCTCGATGGGCGCCTGCTCCTCCTCGGGCGGGATGTTCTCCAACTACGCCGTGGTCCAGGGGGCGGACAAGTTCATGCCGATCGACCTACACATCCCCGGCTGCCCGCCGCGGCCGGAGGCGGTCCTTTACGGCTTCACCAAGCTGCAGCGCAAGATCATGGGCAACCCCGACCAGGGCTGGCGCCAGCGCTACAACGCTGCCGGCACCGAGGAGTGGGCCCGCGGCGGCCCGCGCAGCGAACCGAGCCCCGACGCGGTGCAGGCTTACGAGCAGGCACGGGAGCTGAGCCGTGCCTGACGCCCCCGGACTCGAGCTGATCCGGGGCGAAATCGAGCGTGACCACCCGGGCGCCGTCCTCGCCACCTCCTTCGATCGCCACCAGGCGGCCCTGGTCGTCGACCCCGAGAGGGTGCTCGAGGTCCTCGGCTGGCTGCGCGACGAGCCAGGCCAGCGCTACGCCTTCCTCTCCAGCCTGCACGTCGCGGATTACCTCCCAGCTGAACCTCGCTACGGAGTGCACTACGAGCTCCTCAACCGAGATCGTTGTGAGCGGATTCGAGTGAAAGCGATGTTGGGCGATCCATCCGCGGGTGGCGGGGAGAACCGGGGTCTTCGCCCGCAGCTTGCGAGGACGAAGGCCCCTTCTCCCCGACAGGACCCGCGGGCGGAGCTCCCCACGATCGATTCCTGTGTGTCGCTTTTCCCGACCGCGAATTTCCAGGAGCGCGAGGCCTATGACTTCTTCGGGATCGAGTTCCGCGGGCACCCGGACATGACCCGGATCCTGCTCCCGGAGGACTACGTCGGGTGGCCGCTGCGGCGCGACTTCCCGGTCGGCGGCGAGCCGGTCACCTTCACCTACAACGAGCGCAACTATGGCTGAGCTGCAGCTGAACGAGGACCGCACCAAAGAGGTGATGACGGTCAACATCGGGCCGCACCACCCGGCCACCCACGGGGTGCTGCGGTTGGTCGTCGACCTCGAAGGCGAGATCGTGCGCGACCTGCGACCGGTGATCGGCTACGTCCACACCGGGATCGAAAAGTCCTGCGAGGACAAGAGCTACTGGAAGGTCATCCCCTTCGTCGAGCGGATGGACTACGTCTCCTACTTCTTCCAGATGGAGGCCTACTGCGGCGCGGTCGAGCGATTGATCGGGCTGGAGATCCCGCCACGGGCCAAGTACCTGCGGACGATCTTCCTCGAGCTCAACCGGATCCACTCCCACCTGGTCTGGCTGGGAACGACCGCGCTCGACCTCGGCGCGATCTCGATGCTCTGGTACTGCTTCCGCGACCGCGACCGCATCCTCGACCTGTTCGAGATGGCGACCGGCCAACGGATGCACACCCGCTACTTCCAGGTCGGCGGCGTGATCGAGGACATCCCCCGCGGCTTCGAGGAGAAGCTGCGCGCCTTCGTCGCCGAGATGCCGGTCCGGATCAGCCAGTACCAGGACCTGCTCGACCGCAACGAGGTCTTCCTCTCGCGGACCAAAGGCGTTGGGGTCGTGCCGCGCGAGCGGCTGCTGGAGCTGGGCGTGACCGGGCCGTTGCTGCGCGCCGCCGGTGAGCCCTGGGACCTGCGCAAGGCTTTCGACTACCTCGCCTACCCGGAGATGGACTTCAAGATCCCGGTCGGCACGATCGGGGACAACTACGACCGCTACCGGGTGCGGGTGGCGGAGATGGTCGAGTCGACCCGGATCGTCGAGCAGGCGCTCGACGCCCTCCCCGATGGGCCCTTCATCGCCGATGACCGCAAGTACGTGCTGCCGCCGCGCTCGGAGCTGTCTACCTCGATGGAGTCGCTGATCCACCACTTCAAGCTCGTCACCGAGGGCTTCCGGGTCGAGCCGGGCGAGGTCTACTACTCGATCGAGGGCCCGCGCGGGGAGCTCGGCTGTTACGTCCTCGCCGACGGCTCTGCCAAGCCGGCCCGGGTCCACTTCCGCGACCCCTCCTTCGTCAACCTTCAGGCCTTCCGCGACATGGCGGTCGACACCTATGTCGCCGACATGATCGCCAGCCTCGGGATGCTCGACCCGATCCTCGGAGGCGTGGACCGGTGAGCGCCGAGAGCCGGTTGCCGGTCGATCCCGCGGTGGTCGAGGGGCGCGTCCCCGACCGCGCACAGGAGGAGATTCCGGAGCTGCACGAGGTCGGCTGCCCGCCGGAGCTGGTGGAACGGATAGAGGCGCTGATGTCGCGCTACCCCGACCGCCGCTCGGCCTCGATCCCGGCGCTGTGGGCGGTGCAGGAGCGCTACGGGTGGTGCACGCCGGAGGGGATCCGGCAGGCCGCCGCGGTGATGCGGGTGACGCCCGCCTACCTGGAGTCGGTGGCGAGCTTCTACGACCTGCTCCACCTCGAACCGGTCGGAGCACACCGGATCGAGGTTTGCACCAACATCAGCTGTTGGATGCGCGGCGGCGACGAGCTGCTCGACGCCTTCCGCGCGGCCGCCGAGGGCGAGGACGTCTTCGTCACTGGGTTCGAGTGCCTGGGCGCCTGCGACATCGCCCCGATGGCCTCGATCGACCAGCGCTACTACGGCCCGCTCGAGGCGGCCGAGGCTCGTACCGCGATCGACCAGCTGAAAGCGGGCGAGGACGTGCTGCCGGCGAGGTCGCTGGAGCAGCGGCCGCTGGCCGGGGACCTGCCGCGGGCCGGAGGCGGCGCCGATGGCTGACCCACGCGAGACCCGGATGCTGCTGGAGCACGCCGAGGACCCGGCGCTGCGGACGATCGACGGCTACAAGGGCTACGGCGGCTACGCCACCCTGGAGAAGGCCTACCGCGAGCTGGAGGCGGACGAGATCCTCAAGGAGCTCGAAGACTCCGGCCTGCGGGGACGCGGTGGCGCCGGCTTCTCGATGGGCAAAAAGGCCTCCTTCCTGCCCCGCGGCGAGATGGCCAAGTACCTCTGCTGCAACGCCGACGAGTCCGAGCCGGGCGCCTTCAAGGACCGCGAGCTGATGCAGCGCAACCCCCACCAGCTGATCGAGGGGATCGCGATCGCGGCGCTCGCCGCCGACGCCGGCCACGCCTTCATCTTCATCCGCGGCGAGTACGACGCCCAGGCCGACATCCTCGACGCCGCCGTCGCCGAGGCCTACCAGGCGGGGTACCTGGGCGAGAACATCCTCGGCACGCACCGCGACCTGGAGCTGGTCGTCCACCGCGGCGCCGGCGCCTACATCTGCGGCGAGGAGACGGCTCTGCTGGACGCGCTCGAAGGAAAGCGCGGAAACCCACGGCTGAAGCCGCCGTTCCCGGCGGTCCAGGGCCTCTACGGCGGGCCGACCCTGATCAACAACGTCGAGACCCTCTCCAACGTGCCGCGGATCGTCGCCCACGGCGCCGAGTGGTTCCGCGGCTTCGGCACCGAGCAGTCGCCCGGAACCAAGGTCGTCTCGGTCTCCGGCGGCGTGCGGCGTCCTGGCAACTACGAGGTCGAGCTGGGAATCTCGACCCGGGAGCTGATCTGCGACCTCGCCGGCGGGCCGCTGGAGGGCCGGGAGATCAAGGCCTTCTTCCCCGGCGGCTCCTCCTCCCCGGTCCTCACCGCCGAGGAGGGGCTCGACCTCCCCTACAGCTTCGAGGCGATGGCCGAGGCGGGCTCGATGCTCGGCTCCGGCTCGATCATCGTCGCCGACGACACCGTCTCGATCCCGCACCTGGCGCTGCGCACGGCGCGCTTCTACCACCACGAGTCCTGCGGCAAGTGCACCCCCTGCCGCGAGGGCACCAACTGGACGGTGAAGATGCTGGAGCGGATGGTGCGCGGCGAGGCGACGCCGATGGACCTCGACATCGTCGCCTCGGTCCAGGCGAACATCATCGGCCACTGCCTCTGTGTGCTCGGCGACTCGATGGCGATGCCGGTCGGCGCGATGGTGCGCAAGTTCCGCGACGAGTTCGAGGAAGTGATGGCGGTCGCGCCCGGCGCCGAGCCGCACGCTGCGGTGCAGGCTCCGGCTGAAACCTTGGGAGCCTCGGCATGAGCCGCGAGGTAACCCTCACCATCGACGGTCGCGAGGTCGTCGCAATTGAGGGCGAGATGCTCCACGACGCCGCCCGCAAGGGAGACGTCGAGATCCCGGTCTTCTGTTACGACCCGAAGCTCGGTGACCCGGTCGGCGCCTGCCGGATGTGCCTGGTCGAGATCGAGGGGATCCCGAAACTGCAGACCTCCTGCTCGACCCCGGTCCGCGACGGCATGGTCGTCCACACCCGCACCGAGCAGGTCAAAGAGGCTCAGAGCGCGGTGGTCGAGTTCCTGCTCGTCAACCACCCGCTCGACTGCCCCGTCTGCGACAAAGGCGGCGAATGCCCGCTGCAGGACATCTCCTACGGCTGGGGACCGGGCAAGAGCCGGGTAATCGACGAAAAGCGCCACTTCCAAAAGCCGGTCGAACTCTCGCCGCTGATCGCGATCGACCGCGAGCGCTGCATCCTTTGCTACCGCTGCGTCCGGTTCAGCCAGGAGGTCGCCGAGGACGAGCAGCTGCAGCTGCTGGAGCGCGGCGACCGCACCTTCGTCGGCACCTTCGACGACCGCCCCTACGTCGCTCCCTTCCACGGCAACATCACCGACCTCTGCCCGGTCGGGGCACTAACCAACTACACCTACCGCTTCCGCGCCCGACCCTGGGACATCGAGCATGCGGGGTCGGTCTGCACGCTCTGCCCGAGCCAGTGCAACGTCAGCTTCACCATCCGCGACGAGCAGGTGAAGCGGGTGGTTGCCCGCGACAACGCCGAGGTCGACGACGGCTGGCTCTGCGACCGCGGCCGCTACGGGTTCGAGATGTTCACCGACGAGAGCCGGATCGACGGGCCGCGACTGAAAGGCGGCGCGGCGGTGGGCTGGGAGCAGGCGATCGAGGCCGCGGCGGCGGGACTGCGCGCGGCCGGCGGCAAGGTCGCGGCGATCGTCGGCGACGCCTCCAACGAGGAGGGTTACCTGGTCCAGCGCATCGTCCGCGAGGCGCTCGGTTCCCCGCACGTCGACTCCCGCGCCTCGCGCGGGCCGGGACGCGAGGCGCTCGTCCGGCTGGCGCAGCCGTCGGTCTCGGCCAAGGTCCGCGACATCGACGATGCCAACGCGATCCTCGTCCTCGGCACCGACCCGCTGCACAGCTCGCCGATCCTCGACCTGCGCGTGCGCAAGGCGATCCGCCGCAATGGCGCCCGGCTGGCGGTCGCGACCGAGCGCCCGACCGCGCTCGACGGCGGCGCCACGGCGACGGCCCGGTACGCCCCCGGCGGCGCCAAAAGCTTCCTCTCACGACTGACTGAGGCACTGCGCGGCGAAGCGACCGATGTCAGTACCCCCTCCGAACGTTTTGCGCCGAAGGCGAGTGAGGAGGGGGTAATGGCAGCGGTCGCCGACGTACTTCGTGGCGCAGGCAGCGTCGTGGTCCTCTGGGGCGAGCGGATCGCCCGCGAAGGCGACGCCGCCACCGGCGCGCTCCTCGACCTCGCCTCGGCCCTGAAGATCGAGGACACCGACGGCTCCGGCCTGCTCGAAGTCCCCGAGTTCACCAACGCCCGCGGCCTGCGCGAGGTCGGCTGCCTTCCCGACGCCGGCCCGGGGCTCTCCGCGACCGAGCCCGGCATGACCACCGAGCAAATCCGCACCGCCCTGGAGTCCGGCGAGATCACCTCCCTGCTCCTCTTCGGCGTCGACCCCCTCCGCGACTTCCCCGACACCCCCGCCTGGGAGGCCGCTCTAACGGCTGCCGACCACATCGTCTGCTTCTCCACCTTCGAGAACGCCACCTCCGCCAAAGCCGACGTGGTGCTGCCCCTGGAGACGCACGCCGAGAAAGACGGCACGGTCACCCACCCCGACGGCCGCCTCCAACGCGTCCGCCCCTCCGCCTCCCGCCCCGGCGACATCCGCCCGAACTGGCAAACCCTGAGCGAGCTCTCCGCAGCCCTCGGCCACGACACCGGAATCAATTCCCAGCCAACGGCCTTCGCGGCCTTGACCCAGTCGGTGCCCTTCTACTCGAGCATCGATGACGCCAAGATCGGAGGCCGCGGCATCCGCTGGCAGGAGACCGACGCGGCCGTGAACGTCCCAGCAGGAAGCGAGCTTCCCGGATCTGAGAGGGAGTCCGGGGCTACCTCTCAGGACACTCAGCGCGTAAGCGCGTCCGGAGAGGTAGCCCCGGACTCCCCCCAGCCTCCGTCCAGCGAGACCCTCGCCCTAGGCACGTACCGCGACTTGTGGGCGGGCCCGATCACCGAACTGAACCCGCCACTCCGTTTCCTTGCCCAGCAGCAACGCCTCGAGATCTCACTGACCGATGCCGAACGCTTGGGCCTCAAGCACGGCGACCAGGTCACCGTCGGCCAGAACGGCTCGAGTGTCAAGGCCAAGGTCCTCGTCAAGGAACGGATCCAGGAGGGCGTCTGTTTCCTGATCGAGGGCACCGAGTCCGGCAACGCCAACGCCCTGCTCAATGGCGGCCCGGTCCGGGTCGAGGTCACCAAGCTCACCGAGGTCGGCGCCTGATGCTGCCGATCGCCGAGACCGGCTTCGCCGAAGCCACCTGGATCATGGTCGTCAAGTCGGTGGTGATCTTCGCCGTCATCTTCGGCGTCCTGCCGCTGCTGACGGTGCTGGAGCGCAAGCTGATCGGCCGCTTCCAGCACCGCTACGGCCCCAACCGGGTCGGCCCGTTCGGGATCCTGCAGCCGCTTGCCGACGTCGGCAAGCTGATCTCCAAGGAGTCCTTCCGGCCCGCCAACGCGATCCCGACCCTGTTCATCCTCGGGCCACTGCTGCCGGTGGTCTCCGGCGTCCTCGCCCTCGCGATCATCCCCTGGGGAGACGTCCAGGACGGGGTCGGCCTCTACGGGATCGACGTCCCGATCGGGGTCCTCTACTTCTTCGCCGTCGGCTCGATCGCCTTCTACGGCCTGGTGCTCGGCGGCTGGTCCTCGGGCTCGAAATACAGCCTGCTCGGCGCGATGCGCTCGGCCGCCCAGCTGATCTCCTACGAGGTCTCAATGGGCCTGGCGCTGCTCGGCGTGGTGATGATGAGCGGCTCGCTCTCGCTGGTCGACACCGTCCACGCCCAGGGGGCGCTGTGGTTCATCGTCCCCCAGTTCGTCGGCTTCCTGATCTTCATGCTGGCCGGCTTCGCCGAGACCAACCGCACCCCGTTCGACATGCCCGAGGCCGACGCCGAGCTGGTCCAGGGCTTCATGACCGAGTACGGCGGGATGCGGTTCGGCTCCTTCCTGCTGGTCGAATACATGGAGATCCTGGTCGTCTCCGGGATCGCCGCCGCGATGTTCCTCGGCGGCTGGATGGGCCCCGGGCCGGAGTGGCTCGACCCGATCTGGATGCTGGCGAAGATGCTCGGCCTGGTCCTCGTCTTCATCTGGGTGCGGGCGACCCTGCCGCGGCTGCGCTACGACCAGCTGATGACGCTCGGCTGGAAGGTCCTGCTGCCGCTGGCGACCCTGAACGTCCTCGTCACCGCCGTGCTGGTGGTGCTGACGTGACCTTCGACCCGAAATCGGCCCCCTACCTCGACTCGATCGAGGTGGTCGAGGTCCAGCGCGGGCCCGAGCCCGGGGGCGTCGGCGGCGCCTACCGCGCCTTTGGCGAGACCCTGCGCGGGCTGAAGACGACGATGGCGCGGCTGATCGAGGGCCCGCTGACGATCCAGTACCCGGAGGAGAAGACGCCGGTCTACCCGCGCTTCCGCGGCCGCCACAAACTGCACCGCTTCGAGGACACCGGCCTGGAGAAGTGCGTCGGCTGCTCGCTCTGCGCCGCCGCCTGCCCGGCCGACTGCATCCGCGTCGTCGCCGCCGAGAACATCCCGGGCGAGCGGGTCTCAGCCGGCGAGCGCTACGCCGCCGTCTATGAGATCAACCTCTCCCGGTGCATCTTCTGCGGCTACTGCGAGATCGCCTGTCCCTTCGACGCGATCACGATGGGCCACGACTACGAGATGGCGGACTACACCCGCCACGACTTGATCTTCACCAAGGAGATGCTGCTGGCCGAGCCGATCGAGCGCACCCCGTTGAAAAGCGAGGGCGAGTGAGCGCCCTAGACCGGATCCGCGTTCACCAGGACCGTTTCCGCGACCGGGATCACCTCATCGGCGGGCAGGCCGGAGCGCTTCGCGTGCTCGCGGACCGCGTCCGGGCCCGTCGCCTGGTAGATGCAGACGGTGCCGAGGGTGCCGTCGGGCTCGTCGAGGATGTAGCTGCGGATCCAGCTGACGTCGTCGGCCATCTCGTTCTCGCCGACCTCGCGGGAACGCTCAGCGGCCGCCCCGAGCTCATCCGGGGTCTGCCAACCCTTTCGCCTGAGAATCACGTAGGTGTCCATGTTTCCTCCTCTTGGGGATGGATCTGATGGAAGCGGTCCTCTTCTTCTTCGCCGCACTCGGGGCGCTGGGAGGCGCCGTCGGCGTCGTCGCGATGCGCAACCCGTTCTACTCGGTGCTCGCACTCATTGTCCACCTCTTTGCGCTCGCCGTCCTCTTTTTGCTGCTGACCTCGGCCTTCGTCGCCGCCGCCCAGGTGGTCGTCTACGCCGGCGCGGTGATGGTCCTCTACGTGTTCGTCGTCTCCTACGTCGGCGGCGGCGGGGAGTCGGCCTGGGAGCCGATCCCCGGCCAGCGGTTCCTCGCCCCCCTGCTCGCTCTCGCCCTCTTCATCGAGCTATCCGTCGCCGTCCTCTCCTCCGCCCTCCTCGCCCTAGGCACCCAAGGCCCCGACGTCCCCCCCGGCTTCGGCGACCCCGCCGCCATCGGCCGCCTCCTCCTAGAGAAGTTCCTGCTCCCCTTCGAGGCCTCGTCCCTGCTCCTGCTTCTAGCAGCGGTCGGCGCAATCGTCCTCGCTGGCCGTCGCGATGAGGCTGAGGGAACCCTGGCCCCCGCTGATCGAGGGGTGGATGGCACCCCCTCGGAACACTCAGCGAAGCGTTCAGAGGGGGTGCCATCCACCCCATGAACACCGAGTGGTACATAGTTTTGTCGTCCCTCTTATTCACCATCGGTGCCACCGGCATCCTGATCCGCCGCAGTCCGCTAGTAATCCTGCTCTGCCTCGAGCTGATGCTGAACGCCGGCAACCTCGCCCTGGTCGCCTTTAGCCGCATGGTCGGTAACCAGGAGGGGCAGGTCTTCGCCCTCGTGGTGATGGTGATCGCGGCCTGCGAGGTGGTCGTCGGGCTCGGCCTGATCGTCGCGATCTTCCGCCGCAAGCTGCCGCTCAACGTCGATGACCTGAGGGAGCTGCGAGGGTGAGCGCCACCGCCTGGGCCTGGCTGGTCCTGCTCTTTCCGCTGCTCGGCTCGATCGCGATCGGGCTCGGCTTCCGAGTATTGCCGGCGCGGGTCGCCGGCATCATCGGCACCGCCGCGATCGGCCTCGCCTTTCTCTGCGGCGTCGCCGTGCTGATCGAGCTGCTCGGCGAATCCCCCGAGGCCCGCCACCACGCCTCCTCGCTCTGGGACTACGCCAGCGTCGCCGGCCTCGATATCAAGCTGGGGATCTTTGTCGACCCGCTCTCGGCCTTCATGGTCCTGGTCGTCACCGGCGTCTCCACCCTGATCCACCTCTACTCGTTCGGCTACATGCAGTCCGACCAGGGCTACCACCGCTTCTTCAGCTACCTCAACTTCTTTGTCTTCTCGATGCTGCTGCTGGTCCTCGCCGGCAACTTCGTCCTTTTGATCGTCGGCTGGGCCTTCGTCGGCTTCGCCTCCTACGCGCTGATCAGCTTCTGGTACCGGCGCACCACCGCGACCCGGGCGGGGATGAAGGCCTTCGTGATCAACGTCGTCGGCGATATCGGCCTCGTCCTCGCCGCCTTCCTGATCTTCCGCGAACTCGGCACCTTCGAGTTCGAGAGCGCCTTCGCCAAAGCTCCGGAGGTCTTCCAGACCAACGAGTGGACGATCACGGCGATCTGCCTGCTGCTCCTGGTCGGCGCCTTCGCCAAGTCGGCGCAGCTGCCCTTCCACACCTGGCTGCCGGACGCGATGGAGGGCCCGACCCCGGTCTCCTCGTTGATCCACGCGGCGACGATGGTCACCGCCGGCGTCTACCTGATCGCCCGCGCCCACCCGTTCTTCGTCCTCGCCCCGACCGCCGCCGACATCGCCGCCTTCGTCGGCCTGGCGACGCTCTTGGTCGCGGCGACGATCGCGCTGGTGATGACCGACCTGAAGCGGGCGATCGCCTACTCGACGATGAGCCAGATCGGGTACATGGTCGTCGGCGTCTCGATCGGCGCCTACAGCGCCGGCATGTTCCACCTGATGACCCACGCCTTCTTCAAGGCGCTGCTGTTCATGGCCGCCGGCTCGATCATCGCGGCGATGGCGAACGAGCAGAACATCGACCGGATGTCGGGCTTCGGCAAGGCGATGCGGTTCACCTCGATCACGATGCTCTGCGGCGCCCTCGCGCTCGCCGCCTTCCCGCTCACCTCGGGCTTCTTCTCCAAGGACGAGATCCTCGCCTACGCCTCGGCCCGCGGCGGAATGTACCTGATCTTCACCGTGCTCGGGTACCTCGGGGCGCTCCTGACCGCTATCTACACCTTCCGGCTGATCTTCCGCATCCTCCCCGGCCAGCCCTGTAAGGAGGCGCAGGAGCTGATCGACACCGGGCACGTGGCCCACGAGCCGCCGCGCAACCCGGCGACCGGCGAGGAGGAGGACACCGACGTCGGCTTCCCCGGTGCCGAGCACCACATCGCCGAGGGGTCCTGGCCGATGCGGGCGGCGATGGCGGTGCTCGCCTTCCTCGCCCTGGTCGGCGGGCTGGTCCAGGTCCCCGGCCTCGACGAGGTGATCACCCACTTCCTTGACCCCGTCTTCCACGACTCGCCGCTGGCCGAGATCCACCCCTCGACCGGCGCCGACTGGTTTGGGCTGACGATCGGCGGCGTGATCTCGATCATCGGCATCGGCATCGCCTACTGGCTCTACGTGCTGCGGCCTGAGATCCCCGCCCAGCTGATCCGCCGGCTCCGCCCGGTCCACACCTTCCTCGTCAACAAGTGGTACTTCGACGAGCTGATCGACATCCTCGTCGTCCGCCCGGCTCTTGCCGTCGGCCGCTTCGCCAACCGGGTCTTCGAGCGCGTCGTCGTCGACGGCCTGGTCACCGGCACCGAGGAGACCGTGCGCAGCGCCGGCGGCGTCGTCCGCGCCGTCCAGAACGGCTTCGTGCGCAGCTACGCCCTGCTCCTGATCGCCGGCTTCGCCGGGCTCGCCCTCTACTTCCTGTTGAGCAGCTGATGACCAACTCGGTGCTCTGGACCCCACTCCTGTTCGGCGTCGTCGGCCTCTTTCTGCCCAAGCGGGCGACCGGGTGGTGGGCGACGCTGGGCACGCTCGTCACCCTGGCGCTCGCGATCTCGGTGCTGGCCGGCTTTGACTCCAGCTCCTCGGCCCTGCAGAACACCGTCGACGTGGAATGGATCCCCGGCCTCGGCGTCGACTACAGCCTCGGCGTCGACGGGCTCAACGTCTTCCTGATCCTGCTGACGGCGGTGCTGTGGGTCGGCGGCACGGCCTTCGCGGCGCTGCGCGAGCAGGAGCGCCCGCAGCTCTTCTTCTTCCTGATGCTGGTCGCCGAGACGGCCACGCTGGGGTCCTTCCTGGCCCAGGACCTGCTGCTCTTCGTCCTCTTCTTCGACCTGATGCTGGTCCCGTTCTACTTCCTCTTCGGCGTTTGGGGCAGCGACTGCGAGGGCGGCCCGACCGCCTCGGCGGCGACGCTGAAGATGATCGTCTACACGCTGATCGGGTCGCTGCTGATGCTGGTTGCGGCGGTCGCTACCGCGATCATCTCGGCCGATGGCGGCGACATCACCTTCTCGATCGCGGCGCTCCAGCAGCAGGGCATCGGGGTCGAGAGCCAGCGCTGGATCTTCTGGTTCTTCGCCGCCGCCTTCCTGGTCAAGATGCCCGCCTTTCTCCTGCACGGCTGGATGCCAGATGCCTACCGGGCGGCACCGCTGCCGGTGCTGGCGGTGTTCTCGGGGGTGCTGGCGAAGGTCGGCGCCTACGGCTTCCTGCGGGTGGTGCTGCCGATCTTCCCCGACGCCACGGTGGAATTCCAGGAGGTGATCCTGGTGCTCGCCCTCGCCTCGATCCTCTACGGCTCGGTGATGGCCTTCACCCAGACCAACGTGCGGTTGATCGCCGGCTACTCCTCGATCGCCCAGCTCGGCTTCATCACCGCCGGGATCTTCGCCCTGCGCGCCGACGGCGCCGACGGGGCGATCCTGCAAATGGTCAACCACGGCCTCGTGGTGGCGCCGGTCTTCATCATCGTCGCGCTGCTGGTGGAGCGCACCGGGACCGAGGACATCCGTGAGATGGGCGGGATGGCGCTGCGCGCCCCGGTCCTTGCGGCGCTCTTCCTGATCGTCGCCCTGGCGACCCTGGCGATGCCCGGCTCGGCCAACTTCGTCGGCGAGTTCTACATCCTCAACGGTCTCTTCCAGGAGAAGATCGTGTTCGCCTTCATCGCCATCACCGGGGTCGCGATGTCGGCCTACTACGCGCTACGCCTCTACCAGCACGCGATGCACAACCGGAAGCCCGACGGCCTGCTCTCGCGGGAGATCAGCCTCCGCGACGGCCTCGTCCTGGCGCCGCTGGTCCTCTGCATCCTCGGCCTCGCCCTCTACCCGCAGCTGATCCTCCACCGCACCGATCCGACCGTCCAGCAAACGGTGGCGCGGGTGACCGGCGGGCCGGCTCCAGAGGCGCGACTGGCGGCGGAGCGACGACCATGAACTTCAACGCGCCGGACATCGACTACGCCGGGATCGCGCCGGTCATCGCGCTCACGGTCGGGCTCTGCGTCGTCCTCCTCAGCGGGGTCTTCAAGCCGCTGCGGAGGAGCGCGCCGGCGCTGACGATGCTGACCCTGGCGACGACCGCGGGCCTCTTGATCTGGCACTGGGGAGAGTCCTTGGAGCTGATCGCCGGGGCGCTCCGCCTCGATGACCTGGCGATCTCGATCTCGTTGATCGCGATCCTCACCGCCGCCTGCTGCGTCCTGCTCTCCGTCCGCGAGCCGGCCACCGAAGAAGCGGGGTCGGGCGAGTACCACGCGCTACTGCTCGGCTCGGTCCTGGGGATGACGCTGCTGGCCCAGGCCGACAACCTGGTCACCTTCTTCGTCGCGATCGAGATCCTCTCGATCCCCCTCTACATCCTCTGCGCCACCAACCTGCGCCGCGAGGGCTCGCTCGAGTCGGGGCTGAAGTACCTGATCGTCGGCTCGCTCGGCTCGGCGACGCTGCTCTACGGGATGGCCTTCCTCTACGGCGGCACCGGCTCGACCGACTTCGCCGGGATCGCGGCGGGGATCGGCCACCAAGGCCTCGTCGGTGACCCGTTGATCCTGATCGGGATCGCGATGACGGCCGTCGGCCTCGCCTTCAAGACCTCGATCGCCCCCTTCCACCAGTGGACCCCGGACGTCTACCAGGGGGCACCGACGCCGATTACCGGGTTCATGGCGGTGGCGACCAAGGCCGCCGCCTTCGCCGTCTTCCTGCGCTTCTTCGACACCGCTCTCGGGGCGCAGGTCGACGACTGGCAACCGGCCCTCGCCGCGCTGGCGGCGATCTCGATTGTGGTCGGCAATGTCGGCGCCCTCGGCCAGGACTCGTTGAAGCGGCTGCTTGGCTACTCGGGGGTCGCCCAGGCCGGCTACATGCTCGGCGGGGTCGTCGTCGCCTCGGAGTCCGGGGCCAGCTCGCTGGTCTTCTACCTCGCCGCCTACGCGTTGATGAACCTCGCCGCCTTCGCGGTGATCGTCGCCCGCGAGCGGGAGACCCCCTTCGGCGACGACATCCGGGCGGTGCGCGGGCTCGGCGCCGAGCGGCCGCTGCTCGCCTGGCCGCTGACGATCTCGATGCTGGCGCTGGCTGGGTTTCCCGCCACCGCTGGCTTCATCGGCAAGCTCTACCTGATCGAGGCCCTGGTCGAAGGCAACTACACCTGGCTCGCGGTCTTCATCGCCGTCGGCACGATGATCTCCCTCGCCTACTACCTGCGGGTGGTCGCGGCGATGTGGATGCGGCCGGGCGAGGAACCCGCCGGAGTTGCTCCCGCGATTGCCGGCGCCGCACCGGAGGCCGACCCGATCGACCCGGCCGCGGGCCGGCGTCTCTACTTGGTCGGCCCCGCCTTGGTGGCTGCCGCGGCGACGATCTTTTTCGGCGTGATCCCGCAGCCCCTGGTCGACTTCGCCGCCCAGGCCGGCGCGTCGCTCTTCGGGTAGGCGACTCTTTAGGCGCTCGCCATAGCCGTCCTGCTCACCACCGGCGCGATCCTCATCGCCGTCGCGGTCGGCGTCTGGTCGGAGCGTCGCTGGCCGCTCGGCGCCGCCAACGCAGCTCGCAAAGCGATGCTGCTCCTGCTCTACGTCCTGCTGCCGCCGGTGATCTTCTTCAACCTCGCCGCCGCGGACATCGACCTCACCCACAGCGTCGGCCTCGGCCTGGCGCTCGCGGCCGCCACCATCTCGGCGCTGTTCGCCTGGTGGGTGGCGAGGCGGGTGCTGGGGCTCGCGAAGCACCGGGCCGGAGCGGTGGTCGTGGGCGTGCTCAGCGTCAACACCGGCTACCTCGGCTACCCGCTGACCGTGGCGCTGCTCGGCCGCGATGAGCTTCCCAACGCGGTCCTCTATGACGTTCTCGTCACCGGCCCCTGCCTGCTGCTCGGAGCCTTCGCGATCGGCGCGGCGTTCGGGACCAAGTCGGGAGAGACGCCGCGCGAGCGAGTGCTGGCCTTCTTCACTCGCAACCCGCCGCTCTATGCGGCGATCGCGGGGCTGCTGGCGCCCTCGGCGCTCGCCCCGGACGTGCTGGTCGACGTCTCGCAGGCGCTGATCGTGGCGATCCTGCCGATCGGGTTCTTCGCCGTCGGAGCGACCCTGGCCGAGGGCGCCGAGCACGGCGAGCTGCCGCTGCCACCGCCGCTGACCCGGCCGGTCCTGCTGACCCTGTTCTCGCGCCTGGTGATGGTCCCGGCGCTGCTGATGCTGTTGGCGGCGCCGCTGATCGACCTCCCCTCCGCCTACCGGCTGATGTCGGCGATGCCCACCGGCATCAACGCGATGATCGTCTCTCACGCCTACGGCCTCGACAACCAGATCGTCGCCGAGGCGGTCGCCTGGTCGACCGCGATCGTGATCCTCGTTGCCCTAGGCTCGTTGTTGTTCTGATGCTCCATGTAGGCATTTGGGGAAATAATGTCTTAAGTTTCTGTCATTAACGGCTATAATGACTGAAATATGCCGCATTATAAGAGAGATACCCGAGAAGGTAGAGCACTCCCCCCCGCCGTACGGAGGTCGTTGCGCCGAATAGGCGAGGACGTCAGCACCTGGCGCAAACTGCGCGGCCTCACTCAGGCCCAACTGGCCGACCGCTCCGGGGTCTCCCGGGACACTCTGTCGCGCCTCGAGAGCGGAACCGGCGGTGTCAGCCTGGAGACGCTGCTCCGGGTCCTGCGAGCCCTTGGCCTGCTCGAGGCACTGGGCGAGGCGCTTGACCCGCACAGCAGCGACATCGGACGCCTGCGCTCTGAGGAAGAGCTGCCCCGGCGCGTAAGACCACAGACGCTGAGCGAGTGAGCATGGCCGAGGTCGAAGTAGTCGTGGCGATGGGCGACGAGGACGTCCTTGCCGGACGTCTTTGGCCCCATCGCGCACGCGGCACCGAGTCCGCGACCTTCAGCTACGACAGCAGCTACCTGGCTCGCAGCGGAGCGTATGAGCTCGATCCCAGGCTGCCGCTGGTGGGAGGCCCCCAACAAACCGCCTCCGGCCAGGCGACGTTCGGCGCCTTCTCCGATTGCGCCCCTGACCGCTGGGGGCGACGCCTGGTTCAGCGGCGCGAGCGGCGGCGAGCCGAAGCGGAGAACAGGAGCACGCGCAGCATCGGTGAGATCGACTACCTCCTCGGCGTCAGGGACGACATGCGCCAGGGAGCGCTGCGCTTCCGCGATCCTTCCACCGGCACCTTTCTTGCCCAGGAGCGCGAGGGCGTTCCGGACCTGATCGAGCTGCCGAGGCTGCTGGATGCGGCCGAGCGCCTGGAGCGAGACGAAGCAGCAGAGCCCGACCTGGAGGCGCTCTTTCACGGCGGCAGCTCGCTCGGTGGTGCACGCCCAAAGGCGCACGTACGGGGTCGAGACGGTCGTGTCGCGATCGCGAAGTTCCCCAGCGAGTCAGGGGACGACTGGGATGTGATGAGCTGGGAGTCGGTGGCGCTCAGCCTTGCCGGCTTGGCGGGGATCACCGTGCCGCCCTTCTCCCTGCACCAGATCGCCGGCAAGTCAGTCCTGATCGTCGATCGCTTCGATCGACAGGGCGGGCGGCGGATCGGCTACGTCAGCGCGATGACCATGCTGGAAGCAGTCGACGGCGTCGAGGGCTCCTATCTGGAAATAGCAGACGTGATCGAGCGCCAATCCGTGCGAACCTCGGCGGACCTCGCCGAGCTGTGGCGGCGAGTCGCCTTCTCCATCCTGATCAGCAACACCGACGATCACCTGAGAAACCACGGCTTCTTGCGGGTGAGCAGCGCGGGGTGGTCGCTCTCTCCCGCGTTTGACCTCAACCCGAACCCGCAACCAGGACCGAAGTTCCTGGCCACGGCGGTCGACGTCGGCGATACCGCAGCGAGCATCGAGGCGTTGATCGAGGTCGCCCCCTTCTTCCGTCTCGATCGGCGCGAGGCGGCGGGCATCCTCTCGGAGGTGGAGCGTGCCCGCGCCCAGTGGCGCCAGGCGGCAGCCAGGGCGGGTCTGGGTCGCGGCGAAATCGAGGCCATGGCCCCTGCGTTCGAGCACGACCAGGTCGACGCCGCCCAACGCCAGATCGCCGCTGTTCCCTAGGCTTCGTTGTTGTTCTGATGCTCCACCACGTCGGCATCGAGGTCGTGCCCACCGAGGTCGACCGCGCCGTCGAGTTCTTCACCGCGCTGGGATTCGAGCGCGTCGATCCGCCGCCGACTCTGGCCGAGTTCACCTGGCTCGAGCACGACGGCACCCAAGTTCACCTGATGCCCGAGGAGAGCCCGACGGTCCCACCCCGCGGCCACCTCGCCGTCGTCGCCCCCGATTTCGAGGCCACGATCGCCCGCCTGCGCGAGCGCGGCTTCGAGGTCGAACCCCGCCGCGAACACTGGGGCGCCCCGCGAGCCCACGCGATCGCCCCCGGCGGCCACCGTGTGGAGCTGATGGCCGCACCGCCGGCGCGGCAGGCCTGAGGGCGGCACCGTCCTACTCGGGTCGGCGGCCCTGGCTGTCGAGCAACGGGATGGTTCCGATGCCGAGCTGCTCGGCTACTCGGATCACAGCCCTGTCCGCCGTGGCAATCTTGTCTTCCCCCTCGGCACTCGCAAGCAGAAAGCAATCGGCGAGCGAAAGGGGAGCTCTGACACGCGCGTAGTGCTCGGCACGAATCTCCCCCGCCCGCTGGGCGGTCGGGATATCGATCGGCAGACCCACGACTTGGTCATCCACCAATGGGCTGACTCGCTTGAAAAACGCGCTCTGCGAGATGGCATGAACCCGAGTGCTTCTGTCTACGACCTCCGCCACGCATGAAACTGGGACAGCGCAACGTTGGGATCGGAGCAGCTCAGACACTTCCGGTGCGGCGGGCTGTTTAAGGAGAAGAGAAAGAAACGCGTTCGCGTCGAGGATCGTCAGTTGGGATCCGGGCCGTACTTCCGTTCTTCGATTTCTCGTTCCTCTTCGCGGTTCATTCGCGTCATCTCGTCGGTTGACGGGCCTGATGAGTCCTTGAAGGCGCCCCAAGCCAACTCGATCGCTTCCTCCAGCGAGACCGGCTCGTCGCCACCGTCGATGGCGGAGTGAGCCATCCGCCGCCGCACGGCGGCCGGTATCAGCACCTGCCCCAAGGTCGAGATCCTGTGCGTTCTCACGGTCATGATCATAGCCCACAGCAACTTAATGTCTGAGAGACGAAAAGTCTCCCCCCTTGTCCCGATTGGGCGCGTCGGCACCTCCCACTACGATGCCCCGGTGGACTATCCAGTCGAACAGTTCAGCGCCGAGGAGCGGGAGCTTCTCACCCCTCACTTCACCAACCTGGACCGGCCGGTGTTCGCTCTCGTCAACCTGCCGGAGACCGTCAAGGGGGCGCTTTTTGCCCGCTATTCGCGGTATTCCGGGACCGTGCGGCGGCTCTTTCTGGAGGAGTTTGCGGCCGACGCGCCGACGGGCGGGCGACCCTTCGACGAGGAGGAGGGGGCGCGGGCGGCGCAGCTGTATGAGCGCGTTTTCGTCGGCTACGGCGACGACTCGATCGCCCAGGTCGGTGGCGCTCACATCGCCTGCGAGTGGGTCTCCAACATCCTCACCAAGCTGCTGCAGCGCGGCCGGCTCGCCGCCTACCTCGAGCAATCGACCCGGTACATCCCCTACGACCAGCCGCTGCCCGGTGGCGGCTACCGCTTCTACCGCGACGAGCAGCTCGGCCCCGAGTTCGCCGCCGCGATGGACGAGCTGTTCGGCATCTACTCGCGCTCGCTGACCGAGGTCGAGGCCTGGGCGGCCGAGCGCTGGCCTCGCGGCGAGGAGGAGCCAGAGGGCGCCTGGCAGCGCTCGATCCGCGCCAAGGCGCTCGACCTGCTGCGCGGCCTGCTGCCGGCGGCGACGCTCAGCCACGTCGGCATCTACGCCTCCGGCCAGGCCTACGAGCAGCTGATCATGCGGCTGATGGCCTCACCGCTGCCGGAGGCGCGCGAGTACGGAGGGATGATCCTCACCGAGCTGCAGCGGGTGATGCCGAGCTTCGTCTCCCGGGTCGACCGGCCGGATCGGGGCGGCGAGTGGATCTCCTACTTCGAGCGACGTCGTGAGCAGACCGAGAGCTGGGTGGCACGGCTTGGGCTGGATCGGCGCGGCGACGGCGAGGACTCCCCCTCGGTCGAGCTGGTCCACGTCGACGGCACCGAAGAGGACCTGCTCGCCTCCTGCCTGTTCGAGGCCACGAGCGCCCCGGAGACCGAGGTCCTGGCGCGGATCGACGTCCTCGACCGCGACGAGCGGGCGGAGCTACTGGCCGCCGTGGTCGGCGACCGCGCCAACCGCCGCCACCGCCCCGGCCGCGGCTTCGAGTCGCTGCGCTACCGGTTCGAGATCGTCTCCGACTACGGCGCCTTCCGCGACCTGCAGCGCCACCGGATGCTGACCTGCCAGTGGCAGCGCCTCGGACCGGACCTCGGCGCCGGCGTGCCGGACGAGGTGCGGGAAGCCGGGGTCGGCGGCGAGTTCGAACGCGCCCTGGAGGTCTCGCGGAACGAGTACGAACGCCTGGTGGCGGCCGGGCTCCCCGAGCAGGCCCCCTACGCGCTCAGCCTCGCCTACCGGATCCGGTACACGCTCGACCTCAACGCGCGCGAGGCGATGCACCTGATCGAGCTGCGTTCCGGCCGCGAGGGGCATCCCACCTACCGCGCCGTCGCTCAAGCGATGCACGACCGCATCGCCGCCGTCCACCCCGGAGTTGCGGCCACGATGAGCCACGTCGACACCTCCGAGGAGCCCCGCCTAGAGCGGATTCTCAGCGAGATCCGTACCCACCGGAAGCGCGCCCACGCGGGCTAATCGCGCTGCTTGCGCTTGCGGCGCTCGCTGCCGTCGCTCTGGGTGTCGCCGATTTCGAGCTCCGGATCCCCGCCCGGCGGCCCCTCCGGCTCCAGTTCGGCGGCGGCTTTCTCACCTGGAGTCGGCCACGGCATGGCTTCACCGGCCTCCCAGGCCGGGGGACGGCCACCGGGGAGCCAGCCCATGAACAACAGCCCGAGGTAGAGGAACCAGATCATCGCTAGCGGGATGAAGCCGATCAGGATCGCCACGCCGAGGGCCATCCCGAGTGAGCCCCAGAAGCGCCCGAGCAGGCCCGTTCGCATCGCCCAGAGGCTGGTGTAGAAGAGGGCGATGATGAGACCGAACGCGCCGGCAAAGCCGAACCCGGCGACGGTCCCGCTCAGCGACGCTTCGGTGACCGCGTTCGAGGCCTTGTCGTCGGCGATCTTCTCCGTCCGGCAAGCCGCGAGCGGCGTTTCCCCCGCTTTCGGTTCGAAGTCTTCTGCGAAGGATTTCGGGCCGTCCTCCTTGCGCTGTTCGGCGCATTCCTCATCCGCGTCCGCAACCGAGAGGGTCGCCTTCGCCTCCCCGTTGACGAACGCCTTCGCGCCTTCGTTTTTGGCGATCCCGCCGAGCACGACCGAGGCACCGAGGAACAGCGGCGCGATCACAACCAGGCCGACCAGCTGGTTCCGAACCCGGTTGCTCCGCGCCCTGTCAGCGCGGAAAAGGTAGAAGAGCGGCACCGCCAGCAGGGCGAAACCAAACCCTTGAAAGATCCCTGAAAGCAGCTGCGACGATTCGTGTTCGTAGGTGGAGCGCAGGACTTCGGCGCTCCCCTCTCCGTCGATCGGGCCTAAGGCAACGGCCGAGGCGATCAGGGCCGCGATCGCGAGAAAGGTCAGCAGCGCCGCCGGCAGCGCCCAGCGTTTCTCCCAGGCGAGAACATCCTCCTTGCTTCGATCCACTCTCTATCCCCTCGTGCCGGCGGTGACGACGCCGGCGGTCGTGATCTCTCTCGGCCGCACGAGCCGTACGCTATCGACCGTGAGCAACCCACAGCACACGCCCGTGGTGCCGCTGGAGGCCGGGGCCGGTCCCGACAACCCGCCCTGTCCCGCCTGCGGCGAGCCGCTCTTCGGGTGGTTGACTGCCCGGCCCGGCCTCGACGGTCCGGTTAAGCGCTGCGAGAGTTGCGGACTCGGCGTTGCCGGCGAGTCGGCCGGGCCGGAGGAGGCGCTGGCAGAGCTCGACCGGGCACTCCGCGGGGAGCGCATCTTGATCGCCAACCGGGCTGGTTTCGCCGCCTCGCTCGGCAGCGCAGGCTGGGCGGCTCTCGGCCCTGGCGCCCGCTATTTCTTCACGGTCGAGGCGGTTCGCAGGCTTATCGCCCGGCGCGATCAGGTGGTTCGCACGGCCCGATGGTCGGCCTATCCCAGCCTCCTTTTGACCTGGCAGACGCTGCTCAACAGCGTCACGTTCGGCCACAACGTCGTCCTCGGCGCGCTTGGGTTGGGCAAGGCCGTGCGGGCACCTAAGCCCTGGCAGCGGCGGATCGACGCCCTGGCGAGCTTCGTGCTGGCGATCCCGGCGCTGGTCGTCGCGATCCCGATCGAGCTGGCCGGCGGGGTGTTCGGGCGCGGCGGGGTGATCTCGCTGCGGACGGAGCTGCTGTAAGGCGCTAGCTGAGGCCTTCGCGGGCCTCGCGCACCAGCGTCACGGCCTCCGGGAAGAGGACGCGGATCGCATCGCGGACCTGCATCGCCTGCTCGTCAGCGTTGCCGGTCAGCTCCAGCCGCCCGATCGAGGCGACGGTCATCTCGACCGCGAGCTTGATCGCGTTGTCGGCCCAGGCGACACGCTGGGAGGACTGCATCTGCTCCGAGAGCTCCTCCATGCGGGCGCGGAACTCGTCGGGGTCGCCGAACAGGTTGAAGGGGCTTCCCTCCATGCCCGAATGTAAGCAGAGAGGTGACTTCGGTGGCACGAAGTCTTTGCTTTGTGCGCGCCACGCGTGCGTCCTCGCTCCCTAGCGTCGAGGCATGAGATCGATGAGCGAACAGGAGCGGGGCTCGGCCAGCGTCGAGCAGGTCGGCCTTGCGGCTCTGCTTGCCGTGTTGCTGGTGGGGGCGGTGGCCGCCGTCGCGGCCGGGGGGAAGATCGACGCCGGTCGGGAGCTGGCGGGAGCGATCGGCCGCCGCTTGGCGTGTGCGCCGCGCCTGCCAGACGCCTGTCACCACCACCCGTTGGTCCCCGCCTACGGCTGGCCCCTGGCGCGCTTGGTCCGGGCCTTGGCGCCAACGCCAACCGCCCGCCTCGGGCCAACGGGGTTGCCGCTCGTGCCGGTCGACTTCCGCCGCTGTCGCCGCGAGAGCTGCGCCGTCGCGGCCGGGCCGCACCTGACCGCCTCGGGCCGGCGCACGACCGCCTTCACCGAGGTGCTCGACCGCCGCCGCAGCCTCGGCTGGGTCGAGGTCGTCTACTGGCTCTACCGGCCCAGCCTCGACTGGGAGCGCGCCGCTCGCCGCGCCGGTCAGGCCGACGTCGAAGCCGCCGGCGACGTCCGCGTCCTACTCCGCGACGACCCCAACCTGGTCCCGCTGGAGACGCTCCCCGGCCGTAACCACTACGAGTTTCCGCCTGCCGAACGCCCTCCGTGGCAGTGGACGGTCCAGGCCCACCACCCGGGATGGTCGAGCTGACGTGCGAATCGCCGACCATGACCCAGAAGCCCGACATCAAGCAGTTCCGGCAAGCCTGCAGGGAGGCCGGGTTGACCGACCAGCAGCGCTACGCAGCGAGCAAGGCGCTGCACGCCGAGAAGGGATCCTTCAGGGCGCCCATACACATGACCTACCGCGAGCTGCTGGTGTGGCTGCGACAATGGAAGCAGCACCAATGGCAGTCATAGCCCTAGATTCGCCTTTGAACATCCTGCGCTCGATGCGCGGGGAGATCGTCGATGCCTGCCTGGCCCATCCACATGTCCTGCATGTGGAGATTCGGGACTCCTCCGGCAGGATCTGGCGTCTGGCGACTCAGGATGCGGCGTGGTCGCCTTCCAACCCGGATGAATTGGTCGGCAGCTCGATTGAGGACGCGGAAATCGACGAGGACACCTACGAGCTGCGCTGCAAGCTCTCCGACGGCTCCTCGCTCGACGTGAAGCCCGCCGCGCAGGAAGCTCGCGACGACCCGCCCAACTGGGAGCTGTTCACTCCCGGCGGCATGGTCCTGGAGTTCGGCCCCGGTGTTCGCTGGCAGATCAGCAGCGCCACCGCCCCTGCCTCGGGGCAGCGCCCTTCAAGCTGACGCCGCCGGCGCCTCCTCATTACGAGCCTCCTCCTGCGCCTGCCGAATCAGGCCTCGCCAGTCAGTGGTTTTGAAGACGAGCAGGATCGCGGCGAAGCCGAGGACGACCGACCAAGCCGCCATCGCGATCTGGGTCCCGACGGAGAAGGAGAGGACGGCCGTGCGCGAAGGCCCGGAGAGGGTCGCCACCAGCAGCGCCTGCTGGGCGCCGGCGCCGCCAGGGGTTAGCGGGACCACGTTGGCGATCGCCTGCACGCTCATCACCAGCATCACGTTGCCGACCGAGCCGCCGATGCCGAACGCCTCGAGAAAGAACCAGAAGGCGGTGAAGCGGAAGAGCCATCCGATCCCCTGCCAGGCGGCGACCTCGCGCAGGTAGCGGCGCGGCTGGCCGAGGATCGCCACCCCCTGGCGGACGCGGGCCCAGAACCGGCGCACCCGGTGGGCCAGGAGGTAGATCCCCATCGTGATCGCCACCGCCAGGACGGCGACGACGATCGCCAGGGTCCTCGGGTGCTCCGCCCAGAATGAGATCTCGAAGGCAGGCAGGTCTGGGATCCGCGGCAGCGGCGGCAGCAACCCCTGGGTGATCGCGTAGACCAGGACCAATACGCCGACGGTGGTGTCGAAGACGGTCTGGACCAGGAAGGAGGAGGTGACGGCGGGGTAGGAGGAGTCCGGGATCTGGCGCTTGACCAGGAAAACCTTGGTGACGTCGCCCGCGTGGGCTGGCAGCACAGCGTTGATCCCGGCCCCGGCCAGGTAGGCGGCGGAGAGCGGTAGGAAGGCGATCGGCTTGTCCGGGTAGGCGGCACGCAGGACGTTGCGCCAGGCCCAGGCACGGCAGAGCTGCATCGCCGCCAGGCAGAGCAGGGCGACCGCAAACGCCGTCCACTCGATCTGCGAGAGATTGCGGAAGAACTCCGCTGCGCTGTTGAAAAAGAAGTTGAAGCTGGATGCGAGATCGGCGTAAGGCATCGCAGCTACACTAGCCCGCTGGTGTCTGAGACCGAGACCCAAACGCAGCCTCCAAAAGCCGCCCCTGATCCCGCCGACGAGGCGATGTGCGCGCGCGCCCGGGAGCGCTACACGGCAGACCGCAACAGCCGCATCCGCCGGCGCCGTAAACGGCACGCAGAACTGCCGAACCTGATCATCATCGGCGGCCTCAAGTGCGGGACCACCAGCATCCACCACTACCTGGGGCTGCACCCGGAAGTCCAGATGTCGAAGCCGAAGGAGCTGAACTTCTTCGTCGGCGAGATGAACTGGGACCTCGGCCTCGACTGGTACGCGAGCCGCTTCGACGACCGCTTCAAGGTCCGCGGCGAGTCCTCACCTCACTACACCAACCTGCCGCGCTTCGACGGCGCCGCCCTACGGATCCGCGAACACTGCCCGGACGCGCGCCTGCTTTACATGGTCCGCGACCCGATCAAGCGGATCCTCTCGCACTGGGTCCACGCCACCGGCGCCGGGTACGAGACCCGAGAGCTGGTCCCGACCCTCTCCGAACCCGACACCTCCTACATGAACCGGTCCAAGTACTGGATGCAGCTGCAGCCCTACCTCGAGCGCTTCGACCGCTCCCAGATCGAGGTGATCACCCAGGAGGAGCTGCAGACCGAACGGGAAGAGACGATGCGCAAAGCGTTCGCCTTCGCCGGCGTCGACGAGACCTTCACCTCCGAGCAGTTCGACCGTGAGTGGGAGAAGTCGAGCGCCAAGCAGGGCGACAAATACCAGTTCATGGAGAAGCTGATCAAGCTGCCGGGCTTCCGCTCCTTCGACCGCAACTTCGACCGCCTGCCGGAGTCGATGCGGTGGCTGGTCGAGAAGGTCGTCCACGACCCCGAGAAGCCGCCGGCGCCGAAGCCGAAGCTCCCCGACGACCTCTTCGAGACCGTCCGCGGTCGCTTTGGCGAGGACGTCGCCGAGCTGCAGCGATTCGCCGGCCGCGAGTTCGCCGGCTGGCACGACTACTCCTAGTGCCGTGTCCGGTGACGTTTGCCCGGTTCTGGCGCAGGCATCGCCGTGTCTGGCAAGGACGCAGGCCCGAAGGCGTGGCAGCGCCACGTCGAGCGGTCGAGGACGCCGCCAGGCGCGGCGAGGGCCAGTCAGAGAGGGCGAACGTTGCCTGACACGGCACTAATCCGCGGGTAGTCTCGGCGCAGTGCGGCGCCTCCTCCCCGATCCGGGCACGACCACGGTCGAGCAGCAGCTCGACACTTACCGGCCCTGGGAGGAACCGCGCGAGGACCGACCGCTTGTCGCGGTCAACTTCGCCGCCACCGTGGACGGGCGGGCGACGATCGCCGGCGTCTCCGGCCCGATCGGCTCCGACACCGACACGGCGATGCTGGCCGGGCTGCGAACCCGGTTCGACGCGGTGATGATCGGGGCGGGGACGATGCGGGCGGAGCGGTACGGGCCGCCGGTCTCCAACCCGGAGAAGCGAGAGCGCCGCGAGCAGATCGGCCTCTCCGCCAGCCCGCTGATGGTAATCGTCACCGGCCGCCTCGACCTCCCCTGGGACGCTCCGCTGTTCACCGAGGGCAGCGGCCGAGTGCTGATCTTCACCGGATCGGAGGGGGAACCGCCGGAGACGGCGACGCCGCTGGAGGTTGTCCATCACGAGGGTTTCGTCGAGCTCGCCGGAGCAATGCGCCACCTGCGCCACGAGTGCGGTGTCCGGGCGTTGCTCTGCGAGGGAGGCCCCGGGCTGCACGGCGAGCTCGAGGGCGCCGGCTTCGTCGATGACCTCTTCCTGACGATCGCCCCGAAGCTCTCCGGCGGCGAGGGACCGAGGATCGTCGAGGGCAATCTTCCTGCCGTTGCCCGGCTCGAGCTGAACTGGCTGCTCGAGGAGGAGGGTGAGTTGTTCGTCCGCTACCGGCGTCCCTGAGCTAGCGTTCCTCCGGCAAGCACGACGACGAGAGGACGCCGATGGACTTCACCCCCAGCCCCGAGGTCGCGACCCTGCGCGAGCGCGTCCTCGACTTCATGGACGCAGAGGTCTTCCCGCAGGAGCGGGAGATCATGGAAGCGCTCGACGAGGAGGTCGGGCCGGGAGTCCCCTATCCGTCGAACCTGGTCGCGATCCGCGAGAAGGCGAAGTCCGATGGCCTCTGGAACTTGTTCATGCCCGACGAGCGCTTCGGGCCGGGACTGACCAACTGGGAGTACGGGCTGCTCTGCGAGGAGATGGGCCGCAGCCCGGCGGCGGCGCCGATGGCGTTCAACTGTTCCGCGCCGGACACCGGCAACATGGAGATCCTCGCCGAGCACGGTACGGCGGAGCAGCGCGAGCGCTGGCTGGAGCCACTGCTCGAGGGACGGATCCGGTCGTGCTTCTCGATGACCGAGCCCGACGTCTCCGGCTCGGACCCGACGCTGCTGCAGGCGCGGGCGGAGCTCGACGGTGACGAGTGGGTGATCGACGGCCACAAGTGGTTCACCTCCGGCGCCGTCGGCGCCGAGCTGGCGATCGCGATGGTCGTCACCGACCCCGACGCCCACCCTTACGGGCGCGCCTCAATGATCTGCGTGCCGACCGACACCCCGGGCTTCAACCTGGTGCGGCCGATCAGCGTGATGGGCCACGCTGCCGGGCCCGGCCACTGCGAGATCCGGTACGAAGGCTGCCGGGTGCCGAAGGAGAACCTGCTCGGCGAGCGCGGCGGCGGCTTCGCGGTCGCCCAGGACCGGCTCGGGCCGGGTCGCATCCACCACTGCATGCGGGCGATCGGGACGGCCGAGCGGGCGCTGGAGATGATGTGCCGGCGGGCCAACAGCCGGGTCGCCTTCGGCGGGCCGCTGGCCGACAAGCAGTTCGTCCAAGAGGCGATCGCGCAGTCGCGGATGGAGATCGACCAGGCCCGCCTGCTCACCCTCTACGCGGCCTGGAAGATGGACACCGAGGGCAAGCGCGCCGCCCGCCAGGCGATCTCGTCGATCAAGATCGTCGCCGCCAACATCGTCATGAACGTGCTCGACCGGGCGATCCAGATCCACGGCTCACTGGGGATGACCGACGACACGCCGCTGGCGGCGCTGTGGCGCTTCAGCCGCATGCTGCGGCTCGCCGACGGCCCCGACGAGGTCCACAAGATGGTCCTCGCCCGCCGTGAGCTCAACCGCTGGTCAAAGCGCGACGAAGCCGCGGCGGCCGGAGAGCTGGAGCCGCGGCACGCGCCGCGGATGGTCTGAGGCCGGAGGGGGCGGCGACCTCTCGCCGCCCCCTCCCCGTGCGATTCGCCTACCTGATCCCGATCACGTCTACCTGCGCGGCGGTCATGACGGCGCCGGTGCCGCCGCCGAGGACGAGGAACAGGGCGAGGGTCGAGATGACGTTCGCGTAGGTGAGGCGACCGCGGATGCACTTCAAGGAGGCTCTCCTTTTCGAGGGGCTGTTCTCCGCTGATACGCAGCCCTCGGCCCGAGTTCACCCTGCAAACAAAAGGGCCGGGCGCGAAGCGCCCGGCCCTTTAACGCGAACCGAATCCGTCAGAGTCGCCCGACTCAGCTGGCCATGGCGTACCCGTTGAGGATGCAATCCCTCCCGCCGATGTCGTCCTCCTCGTGGAAGAAGACCTCGACCTCGTTGAAGGTGCCGCTGGTGAAGAAGACCCGGCCCATGACGTCGGTGTGGTCGGTGCCGTTGGCGGCAAAGACGTCGCCGATGTTGAAACCGTCATCGAACTGGCCGTAGGAGAAGGTCGCCGGGTCTGACGTCGCGTCCGTGTTCTCGGAGGAAATCTCACTGTCGTTGGTCGTCGTCGTCGCGGTCAGCGTCACTCCACCCGCGGCGCAGCTTGCGGTCAGCTGCAGCCCGTTCACGTTGAGGATCTGGAGCGGACCGACGGGGGAATTGTGGTTGAAGGCGAACCGGACGAGGCTGACGCCGTTTACGGTGTTGGCATTTCCGGCGCTGGTGGCGCTGGGCACCGTTCCGAGGGTTGCCTCGTTGACCTTGGCGCCGGTCACCGCCCCGTTCTTGATCTTCGCGGTCGTCACCGCGTTGCTCTTGATCTTCGCGGCCGTCACCGCCTTGTTCTTGACCTTCTTGGTCGTCACCGCGTTGTTCTTCAGCTGCTTGGTGCCGACCGTGTTATTGCCCAGCGCGGCCCAGGCGGTGGCGCCGCCGAGGACCAGGAAGACGGCCAGCGAGGCCATCACGTTCGCGTAGGTGAGCTTCGCACGTAGAAACGTCACAGATTCTCCCTTGTCGAGGTTCTTCGTTGTGGACCGACACCGCACCCTGCCCGTACCGTGGAGGGCCCAGAGAGAAATCTATGCGACTACGGATAGAACACGAGAAAGTTCAAAGGATTAAACGAATATATGAGCACTAAAACTGCGCAAATTCCAGAGTCAATTCGGCGCCCTGAAAGAGAATCTTCGGGCTCCGCATCGGCCCGGGCCCTTGACCGAGCGAGGGAGAAACCGCTCAATGTTCCAGTTCGGTACGGTCCTGCCTTCAATGGCCGTGCGAAAGCTTCAACCAATCTTGGCGATAGTGCTCGCCGCGGCTCTGGCCGCACTTGTCCTGACCGCCTGCGGCAGCGATGACGGGGAGTCCGACTCGGTCCGGACCGGAGCCGACAACGGCTCGGCGAAGTCCGACACCCAGAACGGGAAGCCCACGGCACAGGGCACGCAGGACGGTCAGAAGAAGCCCGACGGAGCGAAGAACGACGATGGGAGCGATGACAAGGGCAAGGCCGACTCGACCCCGGACAACAAGGCCGGCGATGACAGCAAGAACGGCAACGATGCCCCCAAGCAAACCTCTTCGCCGCAGAAGAAGAAGCAGCGCGACACCGAAACCGCCGAACCGCCGAGCACCGAACCGGCACCGGCGGCCGGCGATGCTCCCTGCCCATCCTCTTTGAGCCAGCAGGCATGCAACGAACTCCTGGAAGCGTTCCGTGGGGAAGGCGCGCTCTCGCGCGGGGAATGCCCCAAAGCGCTGACGGACCAGCAGTGCACCGAACTGAAGTCCGTCCTCGAAAAAGTGCCGAACTAGCGCTCAGCCGCCGCGCTGCTCGGATTCTTCAGCGGTCTCCGCCAGCCGCTCGACAAGGTTCGCGAACGCTTCGAAGCCGGCGTCGACCTTGCCGTAGCCACCGGCCGCGTAACGGGCGTAAACGCCCTCGAGGATGATCGCCAGCTTCCAGTAGCCGAGGGCGACGTAGAAGTCGAGCTGGGCGAGGTCGCGACCCGAATGCTCCGCGTAGCGTGCCGCCAGCTCCTCCCTCGCCGGGAAGCCCGGAGCGAGGTTGGCCGGCTGGCCGAGCGAGCGAAATTCCTCGCCCGGCTTCGGCCAGTAACACATCAGCAGTCCGACATCGGCGAGCGGGTCGCCGAGGGTGCAGAGCTCCCAGTCGACCACCGCCGCGACCTCGCCCGTCGGGGTGAGAATCATGTTGTCGAGGCGGTAGTCGCCGTGCACGATCGTCGCCGGCCCCTGGTCGGGGATGCGGGCGGCGAGCCGCTCGTGGACCCGGTCGATCGCCGGCAGCTCGCGCGTCTTCGACTTCTCCCACTGGCCCTGCCAGCGGTGCAGCTGGCGGGCGACGTAGTCCTCCTTGCGCCCGAGGTCGCCCAGGCCGACCGCATCGGGGTCGACACCGTGGATCGCGACGAGCGTGTCGGCGACGCGCTCGCCGATCGCGCGCCGATCGGCTTCGTCAGGGAAGACCTCCGCCTCGGCCAGACCACGCAGGATCGGGCCCTCGACGAACTCCATCGCGTAGAAGGGCGCCCCGTTGACGCTCTCGTCCTCGCAGAGCCCGACCACCGGCGCGACCGGCACCTCGGTGGGGCCGAGCGCCGAGACAACCTTGTGCTCACGGCCCATGTCGTGGGCGGAGCCAAGGCGCTTGCCGAGCGGGGGGCGGCGCAACGCCCAGCGCTTGCCCGCCCGGTCCTCGACCCGGTAGGTCAGGTTCGAGTGACCGCCGGCGATCCGCTCGAACTCCAGTGGCGGAACCGTGCCGGGCGCGTGCTCGGCGAACCACGCTTCGAGGGCCGCGGGCTCGATCCCCTCCGGAGCCGTCGCGGCACCGTCGGCCTGGCCTGTAGCCTCGTCGCCCATAGCCTCGCAAGCTTATTCACGATCCCGACGGCTGAGCCCGTCGCTGGCCAACAGGTTGAGGATCGGTTTCGCGATCGGGTTCGCGGTGCTGACGGCGATGGCGGTGATCGGCGTCGCCCGCTTCACCTCCCAGCGGCAGGATTTCGAGGACGCGATCGCCCGCTCCTATCAGGTGGAGATGGCGGCGAGGGTCGATGTCGCGGAAGGGAGGCGCCCGCAGGCCGCGCGGGTGACGGTCGCCGCGCAGGGGCGTCGACGGGCCGAACTGCGCGACGAGATCTCCTCCGACACCCGCGACACCGCACTGCTGGTCGCCGCCGGCCTGATTGCCGGCCTGACCGGCGCCCTGATCCTGTTCAGCGGTTTGATCGCCTCAATGCGGCGCCCGCTGGAGGAGCTGGTCGAGGCCTCCGGCCGACTCGCCGCCGGCGACCGCAGCGCCCGAGTCCGGGTCGGCGGACTCTCCGAGACGGCCGCGCTGGGGTCCGCCTTCAACGAGATGGCCGACGAGCTGGAGCGCGAAGCCAGCCAGCGCGACCAGCTCGACCGGCTCAAAGACGAGTTCGTACTCACCGCCTCCCACGAGCTGCGCAGCCCGCTGACCTCGGTGCTTGGTTTCGCCGAGCTACTGATGCTGGAGCGAGACTCCCTTACCACCAAGCAGGTGGAAACCGTCGAGGTGATCCTCGACAACTGCCGCCACCTGGTCCGCCTGCTCAACGACCTGCTCGACCTCGCGCGCTCCGACGCCGGCCGGCTGACGATCCGGCCGCAGGAGACCGAGGTCTCGACCCTGGTAGGCGACGCGGTGCGGACGATGCGCGGCCAGACCGAGGGCCGCGGCCAGACCCTGACCGAACAGGTCGAGCCGAGCCTGCCCCAGGTCAACGTCGAGCCGGACCGGATCCGGCAGGTGCTGCTCAACCTGTTGACCAACGCGCACGAGTACTCGCCCGAGGGCGCCTCGATTGCGGTCGAGGCCAGGGCCGTCGACGGGCAGGTCGAGATCACGGTCAGCGACAACGGGCCGGGCATCCCACCGGACCAGCTCGAGCGCGTCTTCGAGCGCTTCACCCGCGGCGACGCCGGCCTCACCCAGCGCGTCGGCGGCACCGGCCTCGGCCTGGCGATCTCGAAATCCCTGGTCGAGCTGCACGGCGGCACGATCACGGCGCGCTCCACGGTCGGCCAGGGATCGACCTTCAGCTTCCGCCTTCCCGCCTTCGGCGCACCCATTCCCGCCCCGGCTCCACCGGATCCGGCAAGGGCGGAGCGGAGTTGATGGCCACCGTCCTCGTCGCCGACGACTCCGAGACGATCCTGTTGCTGATGCGGACCCGCCTCGAGCTGGCCGGCTACGAAGTGCTGACCGCAGCGGACGGCCAGGAGGTGATCGAGCTGATGCGGGACGGGGGCCGGGAGCGCCCGGACGTTCTGCTGCTGGACGCGATGATGCCCCGCAAGTCCGGCATCGACGCGCTGCGGGAGCTGCGCGCGGAGGGAATCGAAACCCCGGCCCTGATCGTCAGCGCCCACCAGGACCCCGGCGACGCCGACGCCCCGACCGACCTGGCGATCGCCGGCTACGTCACCAAGCCGATCGACTTCGACGACCTGCTGGAGCGAATCGCCGCGCTGACCAGCTAGCTCTTGGCGATCTCGAGCCGGATCTCTTTGCCCTTCAGCTTGGTCCCGTCGAGGAACTCGACCGTGCGCTCGGCGTGGTCGGGATCGACCTCGACGAAGGAGAAGCGGTGCAGGACGCGGACGTCGTGGACCGCCTCGTCGGGAACCACCGCGCCCTCGCGCAGCGCCCACCGCAGGTCGTCCTCGCCGATGCCGCTGTTCTCGCCGCGGTTGACGAAGAGCTTGACCCGGTCGCTTTTCTCCTCGCCCGGCTCCGGGGAGCTCGTCCCGGCACCGTTCTCGACCGTCTCGCGCGGCCGCCGCTCGCGCCGCCGCGGGCGCGGCGCGTGCTCGAGGCGCTCCTCCGGACTCTCCCACTCGCCGATCGAAGTTTTCACGTCGCGCTCAATCCGGTCGATCTCCTCACGCTGGGCGGGGGTGACGAAGGTGATCGCGCGGCCAGTCCGCCCGACCCGGCCGGTGCGGCCGATCCGGTGGACGTAGACCTCGGAGGAGTTCGGCACGTCGTAGTTGATCACGTGGGTGACGTGCTCGATATCGAGTCCCCTGGCGGCGATGTCGGTGGCGACCAACAGCCGCACCCGGTGGTCCTTGAAGGAGATCATCACGCCGTCGCGGACGCCCTGGCTGAGGTCGCCGTGTAGCGCCTTCACGTCGAGCCCTTTGTCCTTCAGGGTCTTCTCCAGCTTCGAGGCGCCGATCTTGGTCCGGGTGAAGATGATCGCCTGCTCGGGCTCTTCGATCTTCAGCAGCTCGACCAGGCGCGCCGCCTTGTCTTTGGCCGGCACCTCGACGAAGGCCTGGGCGATCGCGTCCACGGTCAGTTTCTTCGGCGTGATCCGGATCGTCGTCGGGTCGTACATGTGGCCCTCGGCGAGCTTCTGGATCGGCGGCGGCATCGTCGCTGAGAAGAGCGCCGTCTGGCGCCCGCTCGGGCACATCCGCAGGATCTTCTCGACGTCCTCGATGAAACCGAGGTCGAGCATCTCGTCGGCCTCGTCGAGGACCACGTAGCGGGCCGCGGTGAGGACCAGCGAGCGCCGCGACATCAGGTCCATCATCCGCCCGACCGTGGCAACGACGACGTGGGCGCCGGAGCGCAGCTGGGACTGCTGTGACCGGATCGGGGCGCCGCCGAAGACGGCGACGATCTCGATATCCAGATGCTCGGCGTAGGCGCGCAGGGCCTGCGTCACCTGAATGCAGAGCTCCCGGGTCGGGGTGAGGACGACCGCCTGGACCTCGTCGTTGTCGGGGTCCAGGTACTGCAGCAGCGGCAGCCCGAAGGCGGCGGTCTTGCCGGTCCCGGTCTGGGCCTGGCCGATCACGTCGTGGCCGCCGAGCAGCTCCGGGATCGCCTGCTCCTGGATCGGCGTCGGGTCCTCGAAGCCGAGCTCGTCGATGGCCTGCTGGATCGGAGCCGAGAGGCCGAGGTCTTTGAAAGCGGTCAAAGCGAGGGGTCCAGGAGGAGCTTGCCGGTGGTGCGGCGGGCAATCAGGTCTTCGTGGGCGCGCGCAGCCTCGGAGAGCGGGTAGACGCCGCCGATCGTAACGTCGAGGTCGCCCGAGGCGACGGCGCTGAGCAGCTCGCCGATCATCGGCGCCGCCAGCTCCCGACGCGCCAGCAGGTGGACCAACCAGAAGCCGATCACGCTCTTGGAGCCACGCAGCAAGGCGGCGGTGGAGACCTCGCGCTGTTCGCGCGAGGCGATCCCGAAGACCACCATCCGGCCCAACGGCGCCAGCACGCCCATCTCGGCATCGAAGGAATCGCCGCCGCTCATGTGCAGCACCGCGTCGACGCGGCCGCCACCGTTGGCCTCGCGGATCGCCGCGCCGAGGTCCTCGGCGCGCGAGTCGACGCAGGCATCCGCCCCCAAGCTTTCGACCAGGGTTCGCTTCTCCTCGCTGGAGGCGAGCCCGATCACCTTCGCGCCGGCCCGCTTGGCGAGCTGGACGGCGATCGTCCCGGTCCCCCCGGCAGCCGCCTCGACCACAATCGTCTCCCCCGCCTCGATCCGGGCGCAGCGGCGCACCAGCGCCATCGCGGTCAGGCCCTGCAGCAGTACCCCGGCCGCCTGGTCGTCGTCGACCTCGTCGGGCACGGGGATCAGCAGCGCCTCGGGAACGGCGACCTTCTGCGCGTAACCACCGGTGCCCAGCAGGGCCGCGACCCGGCGCCCGTCGCTGGTCCGGCCGCTTATCTCCGCCCCGGGCGTCAGCGGCAGCTCCTGCTCGGCCAGGTAGTCGTTGCGGGTGGCGTGGGTGTCGGCGAAGTTGACGCCGCTGCGCGCCACCTCGACCAGGACCTCCCCCTCTGCGGCGCTCGGATCGTCGAGCTCGACGTACTCGAGAACGTCCGGGCCGCCGAACTCCTTGATCTGAATCGACTTCATGAGGCGATGAGTCTCGCAGGGCAGCCGCTAGGCTGCCGTCCGCATGTCGCTCACCGTGGTCGGATCGATCGCCTTCGACGCCGTCAAGACCCCGTTCGGGGAGCGCGACCGGATGCTCGGAGGCGCCGCCGTCCATTTCTCCCTCGCGGCGAGCTTCTTCACCGAGGTGAGGCCGGTGGGCCCGGTCGGCGACGACTTCGGCGCCGAGCAGTTCGAGGTCCTCGAAGGCCGCGGGATCCTCACCGAGGACATCGAGCGGGTCCCGGGGCAGTCCTTCTTCTGGCGAGGCCGCTACGAGTACGACCTCAACGTCGCCCACACCGAGGACACCCAGCTCGGCGTCTTCGCCGAGTTCGAGCCAAAGCTCTCGGAGCGCTCGCGGCAGGCCGACACCCTCTTCCTCGCCAACATCCAGCCGGACCTGCAGCGGCAGGTCCGCGCCCAGTGCGAGGCGCGCTTCAGCGGCCTGGACTCGATGAACCTCTGGATCGAAACCGCCCAGGACTCGTTGCGATCGGCGATCGCCGAGGTCGACTGCCTGGTCGTCAACGACGCCGAGATCCGCCAGCTGACCGGCGAGTCCAACCTCGCCCGCGCCGCCCGCGCGGTGATGGACCTGGGGCCGCGGGCGGTGGTCGCCAAGCAGGGCGAGTACGGGGCGGCGCTGTTCACCGCGAACGGGTTCTTCGCCCTGCCGGGCTTCCCACTGGAGGACGTGCGGGACCCGACCGGGGCAGGCGACAGCTTCGCCGGCGGCTTCTTCGGCTATCTCGACGGCGTCGACGGCGATCCCGACGAGGCGCACCTGCGGCGGGCGATGGGCTACGGCACCGTCCTCGCCTCCTTCAACGTCGAGGAGTTCGGGACCGAGCGCGTCGCCCGGCTCAGCCGCGAGGAGATCGACGACCGCTTCGAGGCGCTGCGCGGGATGACCCAGTTCGAGGGGCTCGACACCGTCGCTGAATAGCCGCTCGCGTTCGCATCTCGGCAACCGGCCGGGGAAATGGAGGTGCGATACTTCTGCCGAAAAGACGAGCGGCATAAAAGGAGGGCGATTGGCTACCGAGCAGCAGAGCAATGATGCGACCGCCCCAAGCGCCACCGGGCTGGCCGGGTCGGAGTCGCTGACCGTCACCGACAACCGCACCGGCCAGACCTACGAGTTGCCGATCGACGACGGCACCGTGCGCGGCATGGACCTGCGCCAGATCAAAGTCTCCGAGGACGACTTCGGCCTGATGTCCTATGACCCGGCTTTCACCAACACCGCCTCCTGCCGCTCCTCGGTCACCTACATCGACGGCGCCGCGGGGATCCTCGAACACCGTGGCTACTCGATCGAGCAGCTCTGCGAGCGCTCCACCTTCCTCGAGGTCGCTTACCTGCTGATCTTCGGCGAGCTGCCGACCCAGCCCCAGCTCGACCGCTGGGTCTACGACATCACCCACCACACCTTCGTCCACGAGGACCTGAAGCAGTTCTTCGAGGGCTTCCGCTACGACGCCCACCCGATGGGGATGCTGCTGGCCGGAGTCGGCGCGCTCTCCACCTTCTACCCGGACGCAAAGCAGATCGACGATCCCGAAGAGCGCTACATGGCCGCGGTCCGGCTGATCGCCAAGGTGCCGACCCTGGCCGCTTTCTCCTACCGCCACAACATGGGACTGCCCTACGTCTACCCGGACAACGACCTCAGCTTCCCCGAGAACTTCCTCTCGATGATGTTCAAGAAGACCGAGATGCACTACGAGCCCGACCCGCGGCTGGCCAAAGCCCTCGACGTGCTCTTCATCCTCCACGCCGACCACGAACAGAACTGCTCGACCAACGCCGTCCGCGGTGTCGGCTCCTCCGGCGTCGATCCCTACTCGGCGGTGGCGGCCGGCGTCGCCGCGCTCTACGGGCCGCTGCACGGCGGCGCCAACGAGGCGGTGTTGCGGATGCTGCGCCGGATCGAGTCGGCGGACAACATCCCCGCCTTCCTCGAGCGGGTGAAGCAGCGCGAGGAGAAACTGATGGGCTTCGGCCACCGGGTGTACAAGAACTACGACCCGCGGGCGCGAATCATCCAGCAGCACATGGAGGAGGTCTTCGAAGCCACCGAGTACAACCCGTTGGTGGAGATCGCCCGTGAGCTGGAGAAACGGGCGCTCGAGGACGAGTACTTCACCTCGCGCAAGCTCTACCCGAACGTCGACTTCTACTCCGGGATCATCTACGAGGCGATGGAGATCCCCACCGACATGTTCACGGTGATCTTCGCCATCCCCCGCACCGCCGGCTGGGTCGCACAGTGGATGGAGCTGCAGGAAGACGCCGAGCAGAAGATTTCCCGACCACGGCAGATCTACACCGGCGAGCGGGAGCTGGACTACATCGGCGTGGCCGACAGGCAGGGGCCGGAGAAAATCGTCGGGCCGCCGGCGCGGCGGCCCAAGCGGATTCGCCGCGGCGCCTAGAGGGCGTCGCTTACGCTGTCCAGGTGGCCGGCCCGAAGTGGAAGCTCACCGTGCGGCACGGGTCCGAGGTCGAGCACCGGAGCTTCGAGGAGCTTGGCGAGGCAGTGGCGGCGATGCGGGAACGGGCGATGGAGATCCGCAGCGCGGGACCGGCGCGGACCGTCAACTCGTTGAGGACCTTCAAGCCCGAGGACCAGGTGCGGGCCCGGTTACAACTGTCCGGGCGAGGGCTGTTGCGCAAGCCGGTAGCGGGGGTGGACGTGCGCGGGGACGGGACGTTCGTGCCCTTCAAGGGCGGGGTAGGACGGAAAGAGCTCGATCCGAGCGCCCACGAGACGCCGTTCGACCTCGTGCGCGAGACTCTGGAGGCCGGATGAGCAGCAACACGAGCACCGAGATCCCCAAGGGCAGCTATGCCGCCGGCGAGCGGGTGAAGCTGCCGCCGCGCGCCGAACCGCCGTTCACCGTTTTCATCAACGGGATCGAGCAGAGCCTCGGCGCCGACTACGCGATCGAAGGCGGGGAGATCGTCTTCGGCCGCCCGATCGTCAAGGAGAAGGTCGGGGCCGGCCGCTGGCTGGCGATGTACCTCGGCCTCTGGGGCACCTACCGAAAGAACGAGACGATCGACCTCCAGTTCAGCCGCGACGGCAAGGTCGAGCTGGTCTCCGACCTCGCCGTCATCCCCTACCCCGAGGGGGCATCGTGAATATCGGCTTCCTCCTCCTCTGCGACCACAGCGAGGCCGTCAACGGCAAGCTCTACCTGACCGGCGGCGGCTGGAACGTCCTACGCCTGCCGGAGCTGCCCGCCGAGTGGTCCTTCCACATCGGCCTCGGTATCGACATCGCCTGGCACGAGACCAACGACCCACACGAGCTGGCGGTGACGATCCAGGATCCCGACGGGGTCGAACTCGGCGAGGGCCTGACCGCCAACTTCGAGACCGGCCGCCCTCCCGGCATGCCCCAAGGCCAGGAGCAGCGCCTGGTGATGTCGATCGCGGCCACCGCAGCCTTCACCGCCCCCGGCCCCCACGCCGCCGTCGTCCAGGTCAACGGCGAGGAGCTCGGCCGCGCCCGCTTCTACCTGATGGAAGCCCCGCCCGAGATCGAAATGGGCTAGTTGAAGACGTAGAGCAGTAAGAAGGCGATCAGCACGAAGCAGGCGCCGGCGGCGATCATGCCCTTGTCTTCGGAGACGATCGCGGCGGTCGAGCGGTCGTCGGAGCGGTCGTAGATCAGGTACAGGTAGCGGAAGATCATGTAGACGACCGGCGGGATGGTGAGCATCATCTGGCTGCCGATCAGCGGCGAGTTGACGGTGTAGATCGCGTAGCTGATCACCGTGCCGGTGGTGACCAGGGAGACCATCTGGTCAAGGAACGGCAACGAGTAGTGCTCGAGGACCGGCCGGGTGGCGGTGCCGGTGTGCAGCTCGGAGACCGCCTCCTGGCGGCGCTTGGTGAAGCCGAGGAAGGCGGCGCCCATACCGGTACAGAGGATCAGCCACTCCGAGGCGTGAGCGTCGACGGCGCTGGCACCGGCGGCGACGCGGAGGATGAAGAGCCCGACCAGGGTCATCACGTCGACGATCACGATCTGCTTGAGGCCGAGGCTGTAGGCAACCTGGGCGGTGCCGTAGCCGACCACCATCAGGCCGACCTCCCAGTTGACCGCGCCGAAGGCGAGCGCGATCGCCGCGATCGCAAGAGCCGGGGCGATCGCCTTGGCCGCTCCCTCCGACAGCTCCCCGGCGGCGATCGGCCGGAACCGCTTCTTCGGGTGCTTGCGGTCCAGCTCGACGTCGATCAGGTCGTTGACGAAGTAACCGGCGCTGGAGATCAGGCAGAAGGAGACGAAGGTGATGACCGCCTCCATCACCGCGTGGGACTCACCGAGCTTTCCCGAGAACAGCAGCCCGGCGAAGACGAGGACGTTCTTGATCCATTCGTGTGGCCGCCCGGTCTTGATCGCGGCCCGCAGCGGCGAGCGCCGAGGCACCACCGGCTCAGCCTTAGGCTGCCCGGCCTCGGCCGGCACAGTCGGTTGTTCGGAGGTGATCGTTTCCATCCTGGGTGGCCGGCGACACGCTCAAAGCCCAGCGCGCCGCGAAGAATCAGATCGCGAAAGGGTAGCGCCGGCCGCCGTCATCCCCCCTCGCGATCGCCCTCCTGGGCGGCCTCCAGCGCCTCGAGGTCATCACGGTCCCTGGGACGATCGCTGGCCCGCTTCATCTCCAGCAGATGGTTCAGCGAGCAGACCCGCACGAGCAAGCCATCGAGGTCGATCTCCGTCGCCTCCTCGTCAAGCACGGCGAAGCGCGGGATTTGCGGTAGCCCTTGGAGTACGTCGATCTGGCCAAGGTCGGTTATGACCAGAGTTCGGTCTCCGGTGCGAAGGAAGGTCGAGATCGCGTCGGCGTCGAGCAGGCGGCCTCCCACATCGACCTTTCCACCCAGCTCCCGGAGCAAGGTGTCCAACCTCGCAAGGTTCTCCGCCGATGGATCGGGGACGACATCGACGTCGCGGGTCCCACGGAGATATCCCCAGGCGTTCACGGCGAGCCCGCCGACCAGGACGAACCGGACTCCAGCCTCGTTCAGCCGGGCCAGCAACTCCCGCAGCCGTAAGGGAGAAGAGGTCAACTACGCCGTGCGTTCCCGGTGAAAGTCGAGAGGAATTCGCTTAGAGCGAGGCCCTCGGCGAGATTGACCGCGAGCGGGCGCCGGCCGTCTTCGCGCAGCTGCCGACGCCGGGCCTCCTCGTTTGCGCGCCAAGGATCCCCCGCCCGGGATTCCTTCGACTCCAACCTGTTTTCGGCTTGGTCCATCGCCACAAGCGTAGTGCCAGGTCCGCTCACGCTGGGTCGATCAGGACGCCTGGGTTGAGCATTCCGGCGGGGTCGAGCTCGGACTTGGCGGCGCGCAGGGCGGCGGCGAAGGGGGCTGGGCGCTGGCGGTCGTACCAGGGGCGGTGATCGCGGCCGACGGCGTGGTGGTGGGTGATCGTGCCGCCGGCGTCGATCAGGGCCTCGGAGACCGCCGCCTTGATCTCGTCCCACTGCTCGACCTCACCGCCGCGGACGGCCGGGGCGAGCACGGTGAAGTAGGGCGCGGCGCCGTCGGGGTAGACGTGGGTGAAGCGGCAGCTGACACGGGGCGAACCGGCGCCCTCTGCCGGGCCTCCGCTGGCCTCGGCAACCGCTCGCCGCGCGGTCTCCATCACCGTGGCGTGGAAGTCCTCGAGGCGGTCCCAGGTGATCGCGGTCTCGAACGTCTCCGAAAGGATCCCGCAGGCGACGAAGGTGTCGCGCAGGTATGGCGCGAGCAGGAACGCGGAGCGCCAGGCGCCGACCGCGCCCTCGCCCCTGCCGTCGGTGGGCCGATCGGTCGAGGCGGGAGTCACTTTTTTGCTGCTCAACAGCTCGTTCGGTTCGCCGCCATGGGACTTGGCGATCTCAAGCGCCGTCTCCATCGGCGCGTCCACCGGGTGGTGGGCGGACTCGAAGCCGAGGATCAACAGGCTCGCGCCGCCGCTGCCGGCGCCGGTCAGCTCCGCCTCAGAGGCGTCGAGGAGGCGGCAGTTGGACGGGTACAGGCCCGATTGGGCGATCTCGCGAGCGGCGCGGGCGGCGGTACGGAAGTCGGCGAACTCGACCCCGGCGGAGGTCTTGAACTCGGGCCGCGGGCGCACCCGCACCCAGGCCTCGGCGATCGCGCCGAGGATCCCCTCCGAGCCGAGCAGGAGGCGGTCGGGGGACGGACCGGCGCCGGAGCCCGGCAGTCGCCGGCTCTCCCAAGTGCCGCGCGGGGTGATTGCCCGCACCGACTCGACCAGGTCGTCGATGTGGGTCTCGAGCGTGGCGAAGTGCCCACCTGCCCGGGTGGCAACCCAGCCGCCGAGGGTCGAGTACTCGAAGGACTGCGGGAAGTGGCGCATGGTCAGGCCGTGCTCGCGCAGCTGCTCCTCCAGCCGCGGCCCGGTGGCGCCTGCTTGGATCCGCGCGGCGAGGGACTCGGCGTCGATCTCGAGTACCCGGTCGAGCCGGCGCAGGTCCATCGTCACCACCGGCCGATCGCCCAGCCGCGGCTCGACCCCGCCGACGACGCTGGTGCCGCCGCCGAAGGGGACCACCGCGGCACCCTCCGCCTCGGCCCAGCTCAGCACCGTCTCGATCTCAGACTCGTCCTTGGGAAAGGCAACGAGATCGGGTGGGTTCTCGAACTCCCCCCGGAACCCCCGCACCACGTCCCGGTACGCCTTGCCGAGCGCGTGCGACACCCGCTCGTAATCGGTGTCGGAGAACAGGTCCCCGAACCCGCTCGGCCGCTTCAGCCGCCCCTTCTGCAGCTCCACCTCCTCCAGCGGCACCGGCTTCTCGACCTCACCCCCGAACCCGAACCGCGCCCTCAGCCCTTCAGCCGCCTCCCGCAACTGCGTCGCACTCGCCGCCTGATCCTCATACCCCCACCCCCAATGCTTGAGCCGCCGCTCCGCCATCCACCCACGCTAACGCGAACCGCGGCAGCCATTTGCGTCGCATACCGACGGAAAGGACAACCGCACTCGTAGAAGCAGGGTTGTGCGCTCCTCCGGCGGGTGGCGTGGGAATGGGGTCTTCGCCCGCAGCTTGCGAGGACGAAGGCCCCATCCCTCGACAGGACCCGCCGGCCGGAGCTCCCCGACCCTCTCCTACCAGTGCACGCCTTTCATTAAGTGGGCAAACGCGACTGCCTCGGTCGACGGTGCTTTGTCGGCCGCCTCCTCGCCCTTCCCCTTGGCCGCCTGTGAATCCGGGAACAGCTTGTAGGCAGTGTTGAGGATGTTGTCGCTCGCCTTCGGCGCGACGGCGTAGAGCAGCTCGCCGAAGTTGCCGAGGCGGGTCGCCACCTTCTTCGGCCGGTTGACCATCGCCTTGGTGATCATCTCGGCGGCCTCCTCGGGCGTGATCGCCGGGAACATGTCGTACATCCGCGTCGGCGCGATCATCGGCGTCCGCACCAGCGGCATGTTGATCGTGGTGATGTGGACCTTGTCGTCGACCACCTCGGAGGCGATCACCCGGCTGAAGGCGTCGAGCGCCGCCTTCGAGGCGACGTAAGCCGAGAAGCGCGGCGGGTTGGTCTGCGTCCCGATCGAGCTGATGTTGATGATGTGGCCCGACTTGCGCGCCCGCATCGTCGGCAGCAGCGCCAGGATCAGCCGCAGGGCGCCGAGGTAGTTGAGCTGGATCGTCCGCTCGTAGTCGTGGAAGCGGTCGTAGGACAGGGCCACCGAGCGGCGGATCGAGCGGCCGGCGTTGTTGACGAGGATGTCGACGTGGCCGTGGTAGGCGAGCACCTCCTCGGCCATCCGCTCGATGTCCTCGATGTCGGAGAGGTCGCAGCGGTGGATGTGGGCAGCGCCACCAGCGGAGACGATCTCCTCTTTGGTCTCCTCCAGCTTCTCGATCGAGCGGGCGACCAGCAGCACGGTGGCGCCGGCATCGGCGACCTTCACCGCGGTCGCTTTGCCGATCCCAGAGGAAGCGCCGGTGATCAGCACGATCTTTCCCCGCACCGCGCCGGCCAGGGAGCGGTCCTTGAACAGGTCGGGATCGAGGTTGCGCTCCCAGTAGTCCCAGACCCGCGAGGCATAGCTCTCTAGCGGCGGCACCTCGATGCCCGATCCCGCCAGCGCCGCGTCGGCGCCGCTGGAGTCGAAACTGGTCGGGTAGTCGACGTAGGTGAGGACGGAGGCCGGCAGGCCCAGCTGTCCGAGCGCCACCTTCGCGACCCGCTTGGCCGGGGGCAGCATCTTCAACGCGGAGCGGACCGCGCCGGTCGCCGGCTCGGTCAGGCCGGAGTCCAGCCGCAACGCCATCTGCGGCGCATCGGCGGCCTTGGCGAAGATGTTGATCACCTCGCCGGCCGAGCGCGGGTTGGGGTCGGTGAGGTGGAAGGCGCGGCCGTCGAGCCCCGGCTGGTGGGCGATGTGGTCGATCGCCGCGGCGACGTAGTCGACCGGGACGATGTTGATCTCGCCGCCTTCGATCCCGACCGTCGGCAACCAGGCCGGTGCGACCCGGCGCAGGCGCTGCAGGGCCTTGAAGAAGTAGTAGGGGCCATCGATCTTGTCGATCTCGCCGGTTCGCGAATCGCCGACGACGATCCCCGGCCGGTACACACGCCAGGGGCGCGGGCATTCGTCCCTGACCAGCCGCTCGGACTCGTGCTTGGTGCGGAAGTAAGGGTTGTTGTCCAGCCGCTGCGCCTGGTCGAACATGTCCTCGCGCCAGACGCCCTTGTAGAGCCCGGCGGCGGCGATCGAGCTGACCTGGTGGAAACAGCCGGCCTCCACAGCGCCGGCGAGCTCGATTGCGTGCCTCGTCCCCTCGACGTTGGCGATCTCCTGCGATTCGGCGTCGGCGGTGATGTCGTAAATCGCCGCCAAGTGGAAGAAGTGGTCGATCTCCCCGCGCATCGCGACGAGGTCCTCCTCGGCGACCCCGAGCCCGGGCTGGGCGAGGTCGCCGGCGATCGGGACCACGCGGGCGCCATCGGCTCCCCATCCCGTCCGCAGCTCCTCCAGGCGGCCACGCGAGCCGGCGCGGACCAGGGCGTAGATCGTGCCCTCGCGCTGCAGTAGCCGCTCGACCAAGTTGCGCCCGATGAAACCGGTTGCGCCAGTTACGAAATAGCTCATCGCTTTCAGGGTATCTCGATAGCGGTGTTCACAGGCGCGGTTTCATAGACTGGGTGGCCGAAATGCCAGAGACGGCCACCGTGCAGATCTCCATGCCCGAGATGGGCGAGTCGGTGACCGAGGGCATCGTTCTCGAGTGGCACGTCGTGGTCGGCGATTTCGTCAACGAGGGGGACACCGTTGTCGAGGTGTCTACCGACAAGGTTGACGCCGAGGTGCCGGCGCCTGCGAGTGGCGTGATTACGAAACTCGTGGCGGCCGTCGACGAGGAGGTGCCGGTCGGGGCGCCTTTGGCTGAGATGGAGCTGGGCGAGGACTCTGGTGAGGGTCCGGCCGATCAGCCCGCGGGTCCTGTCGCGCAGGAGGACTCTTCGTCCTCGCAAGCTGCGGGCGAAGAGCCCTCCTCCACGCCACCCGCGGGAGACACGGTTGAAACCTCAGCAGGGACCGGCCCGGACACTGGCAACGGCGCGGGTACCGGCGTCAGCGGCGACGGCGCGGACGTGCGTGCTACCCCGGTCGCTCGCAGAGTGGCGGAGGCAAATGGCGTCGACCTAAGCTCGGTCAGCGGCTCCGGGCCTGGCGGAAGAGTCACTAAGGACGATGTGTTGGCGGCTAACGGCGGGGGGCCGGCGGCGGGCGCCGTGACTCCAGCCGCTGTAGCTGATGGTGAGGCGAAGCAGTTGCGGGGGCCGGCGGGGATGCTGGCTAAGGCGATGGACGAGAGTCGGGCGGTGCCGACGGCGACGTCGTTCCGGACGATCGCCGTGGACACCCTGGACGCCAAGCGCAAGGCGATCAACTCGGTGCTCAAAGAGCGAGGGCTGAAGGTCTCCTTCACCCACCTCGTTGCTTGGGCGATCGTTCGCGCGACCAAAGACTTCCCAGTGATGGTGCGGACTTTCGAGGAACGCGACGGCAAGCCCTTCGCGGTCGAGGGCGGCGCCGTCAACCTCGGCATCGCCGTCGACGTCGAGCGCAAGGACGGCTCCCACAGCCTGATGGTCCCGGCGATCAAGGGCTCCGACGACCTCGACTTCGCCGCCTTCCACTCCTACTACGAAGACCTGATCGCGAAGACCCGCGAGAACAAGCTCACCGCCGACGACTTCCTCGGCACCAACATCTCCCTCACCAACCCGGGCGGCATCGGCACGATGGCCTCGGTGCCGCGCCTGCTCCGCGGCCAGAGCGCGATCATCGCCACCGGCTCGATCGCCTACCCGCCCGAGTGGCTGCACGCCTCACCGGAAAGGCTGCGCCAGCTCGGCGTCTCCAAGGTGATGACGCTGACCTCCACCTACGACCACCGGGTGATCCAGGGGGCCGAGTCGGGTGCCTTCCTGCGCCGGATCGAGCAGCTCCTGCAGGGCGAGGACTCCTTCTACGAGGAGGTCGCCCGGGACATCGGCATCGACCCCGGTGGCATCTCCAAGGCCCACCCCGCTTCGGCCTCGGCGCCACCGCTCAGCACCGCCGCGCCGGGTGCCGAACCGGCCACCGCCCCGGGGGAGGTCGACGAAGAGCTGCTGCAGGCGGTGCAGGCGGCGACCTCGCTGCTCAAGGGCTACCGGACCCACGGCCATCTTGCCGCCCACCTTGACCCGCTCGGCTCGCCCGCCAAAGGCGACCCCGCCCTGCAGCCCGAGAACCTCAACCTGACCCCGGAGCTGATGAGCCGCATCCCCGCATCGATCCTCCGGATCGGCGTCCCCGGGGAGACCCTGCTGGAGGCGCTGCCACGGATGCGGACCGCCTACTGCGGGACGATCGGCTACCAGTTCGAGCACCTCTCATCCCACCAGCAACGGATCTGGCTGCGGGAGATGATCGAGACCGGCGCCCACCGCCAACCGCTCGCTGACGACGAGAAACGTCGCCTGCTGGAACGCCTGATCGACGTCTTCCAGTTCGAGCGCTTCCTCGAGAAGGCCTACCTGGGGCAGAAGATGTTCTCGATCGAGGGCCTCGACGTGGTCGTCCCGATGCTCGACGAGCTGGTCACCCTCGCCCACCGCGGCGGCGCCGAGGAGGTCGTCTTCGGGATGGCCCACCGCGGCCGACTCAGCGTCCTCGCCCACAACCTCGGCCGCTCGGTCGAGTCGATCCTGGCCGAGTTCGAGGGCTCGAAGCGGATCGAGGCGGTGAAGGCGGTCGCGGCGATCCCCCACGGCGGCACCGGCGACGTCAAGTACCACTACGGCCACCGGGGGGTCTACGAGACCCACAAGGAAGAGAAGATCTCGGTCCGCCTCTACCCCAATCCAAGCCACCTCGAGTTCGTCGACCCGGTGGTGACCGGCGGCGCCCGCTTCCTGCAGTCCGACTTCGAGGGCGCCGAGCTCAGCCACGACCCGAAGCGCGCGGTGCCGGTGCTGCTGCACGGCGACGCCTCCTTCCCCGCCCAGGGAGTGGTCGCCGAGACGCTCAACCTGCAGTCGCTGAAGGGCTACAGCACCGGCGGCACGATCCACCTCGTCCAGAACAACCAGGTCGGCTTTACCACCGACCCCGAGGAAGCTCGCTCCACCCCCTACGCGGCCGACATGGCCAAGGGGTTCAACGTCCCGATCATCCACGTCAACGCCGACGACGTCGAGGCCTGCTCGGCGGCTGTCCGCCTGGCGATGGCCTACCGCGAGCGCTGGGGCCGCGACATCGTCATCGACGTGATCGGGTACCGCCGCTTCGGCCACAACGAGACCGACGAGCCCGCCTACACCCAGCCGACCACGGCGGCGGCGATCAAGTCCCATCCGCCGGTCTCCGAGATCTACTCCAAGCAGCTGGTCGAAGAGGGCGTGATCTCCACCGAGGAGGTGGAGAAGGCGGGCGGGCAGCGCCAAGCCGAGATGTCGGCGGCGCTTAAGGACCTGCGGGCGAAGATGGAGTCGGGCGAGTACGAGGACCCGACGATCACCACCAGCACCGGCGAGTTGGACCGCACCGCCAGCCCGCCGGTCGACACCGCCGTGCCCGCCGAGCGGCTGCTCAGCCTCAACCAGGCCCTGCTGAAGACCCCCGAGGGCTTCAACGTCCACCGCAAGCTCCGCCGGCCTCTCTCCAAGCGCCTGGAGGCGATCGAGGCCGAGAGCGGGGTCGACTTCGGCCACGCCGAGGCGCTCGCCTTCGGCTCGCTGCTGACCGAGGGCGTCCACATCCGTCTCACCGGCCAAGACACCGAGCGCGGCACCTTCTCCCATCGCCACCTCGTCCTCCACGACGAGAACACCGGCCTGCGCTACACCCCGATGCAGAACCTCGAGGAAGCCTCAGCCCCATTCGAGCTCTACAACAGCCCCCTCTCGGAGACCGCCTGCCTCGGCTTCGAGTACGGCTACTCGGCGGCAACCCCCAGCGCCCTGGTCCTCTGGGAGGCCCAGTTCGGCGACTTCGCCAACGCCGCCCAGGTGATCATCGACAGCTTCATCGTCTCCGGCGAGGCGAAGTGGGGGCAGACCAGCCGCCTGACCCTGCTGCTGCCGCACGGCTACGAGGGCTCGGGTCCGGAGCACTCAAGCGCCAGGATCGAGCGCTTCCTTGCCCTCGGCGCCGAGGGCAACATCCGGATCGCCTATCCGACCACCGCCTCCCAGTACTTCCACCTGCTGCGCCGCCAGGCGCTGATCCGCAAGCCACGGCCACTTGTCGTCTTCACCCCCAAGGGGCTGCTGCGGCTGGACCGGGCGGGGGCGAGCCTCGAGGAACTGACCGACGGGAAATTCCACTTCATCCTCGACGACCCGACCGCGGCCGACCGTCGCGAGAAGATCGAGCGCCTGATCCTCTGCACCGGCAAGTTGTACTTCGACATGGACTCCAACGACCGTCGTGCCGCCGCCGAGAACGTCGCGATCGCACGGGTGGAGATGCTCTACCCGTTCGCCAGGGACCAGCTGGCCGAGCTGATCGGCTCTTACCCGAACCTGAAGGAGATCGCCTGGGTCCAGGAGGAGCCGCGCAACATGGGCGCCTGGAAGGTGATGTCGAGGCGGATGCCCGAGGTGCTGCCCGAGAACGTCGAACTCACCTTCATCGGCCGTCCAGGCAGGGCGAGCACGGGCGAGGGTTACTCCGGCGCCCACGCGCGCGAGCAGGAACGAATAGTCCTCACCGCGCTCACCCCCGGAACCTGACCCCGATGCCGAGGAGTCCTTTCGAGAAGCCCGTACCGGGCCGGCTGTTCGTCTGGGTCAAGCGCGTCTCGTGGGTGGAGTTGTGGGTGTTCGCGGGGCTGCTCGCGTTCTGGCTGCTGCCGGGCTTCGAGACCGAGACGATGGTGTTCGGGTGGGCCCACGGCCTCGGCTTCATCGCCCTCTGCATCCTGATCTGGGTGACCGCCGTTAAACGTGAGGCCCCCTACACCCTGCTCGCAGCCACCCTCACCCCCGTGGGGCCGGTCGGAAGTGTGGTCGGGATCGAGCTGATCGAGCGCAAGGGTTGGGGCATCGCGGCGACTAAGTCGGGATCCTAAGCGGTGCATTTCGCTTGACCGACAGCGGAGTACCCGGTATAGCTAACCCCTGACTGTTCTTCTGGGCAGTCCCGTCCAGGGGAACGGCCGCGTCGGCATCCCTCCCTGGCTACCGGCGCGCAGGTGCAGTGTGGGTCGCGCGGACCCCCCTGCCTCCCGCGGCCCCACTGCGCCTATTCCCTCAGCTTGCGTAGGACGGTCTGGAGGATTCCGCCGTTGACGAAGTAGGAGATCTCGTTCGGGGTGTCGAGGCGAACGGTGGCGGTAAAGACCTTCTCGGAGCCGTCGTCACCGCGAGCGGTCACCGTCACGGTCTTCGCCTTTCCACCTTCGAGATCGCCGACGTCGAAGCTCTCCTCACCGCTGAGCCCAAGACTGGCGACGCTTTCACCTTGGGCGAACTGGAGCGGCAGCACACCCATCCCGATCAGGTTCGAGCGGTGGATGCGCTCGAAGCTCTCGGCGATCACCGCCCTCACCCCGAGCATCTTGGTGCCCTTGGCGGCCCAGTCGCGCGAGGAGCCCGAGCCGTACTCCTTGCCCGCCAGCACGACCAGCGGCACGCCTTCCTCGGCGTAGGCCATCGCCGCGTCATAGATCGTGGTTTCCTCGCCGTCCGGGAAGTGACGGGTGTGACCGCCGGAGCGCTCGGCCAGCTGGTTGCGCAGCCGGATGTTGGCGAAGGTGCCGCGGATCATCACCTCGTGATTGCCGCGGCGCGAACCGTAGGAGTTGAAGTCCCCCGGTTCGACGCCCTGCTCGATCAACCAACGGCCGGCGGGGCTGTCGCGCTTGATCGCTCCGGCCGGGGAGATGTGGTCGGTGGTGATCGAGTCGCCGAGCAGCGCCAGCGCCCGGGCCCCGGCGATCGGCTCCACCCCGGGTGGGTCGGCGGGCATCTGCTCGAAGAAGCTCGGCTGGCGCACGTAGGTCGAGTCGGGCCAGGTGTAGCGGTCCCCCGCCGGCACCTCGACCGCGTTCCAGGTCTCGTCGCCGGCGAAGACCTCGGCGTAGTTGCGCTTGAACATCTCCGCCGCGACCGAGTCGCCCACCACCCGCTTGATCTCCTCCGAGTCGGGCCAGATGTCGCGCAGGAAGACCGGCTCGCCGTCGGACCCCTCGCCGAGCGGCTCGGAGGCCAGGTCGATGTCCATCCTGCCGGCAAGGGCGTAGGCGACGACGAGCGGCGGGCTGGCCAGATAGTTCGCCTTCACGTCCTGGTTGATCCTGCCCTCAAAGTTGCGGTTGCCGGAGAGCACCGCGCAGACCGCCAGGTCCTTCTCGGCGACCGCCGCCGAGATCTCGGGCGCGAGCGGCCCGGAGTTGCCGATGCAGGTGGTGCAGCCGTACCCGACCAGGTTGAACTGCAGCGCGTCCAGGTCCTCAGTTAGGCCGGCGCGCTCGAGATAGTCAGTGACCACGGTCGAGCCCGGCGCCAGCGAGGTCTTCACCCAGGGCCGGCGGGAAAGCCCGCGCCGGACCGCGTTGCGGGCCAGCAGCCCGGCACCGACCATGACGCTGGGGTTGGAAGTGTTGGTGCAGCTGGTGATCGCCGCGATCACCACCCGCCCGTGGTCGAGCTCGACGGTGGTGCCGTCCTCGAGCGTCACCTCGACCGCGTCGCGGGTATGGCGTTCAGCGGTCGCGGCCCTGCCCACCGCCGGGCGGGGCTTGCCACGCTCGTCGTCGTGGTCCTCGGCCGGCGGGTCGGAGGCGGGAAAGGACTCGGCGATCGCCTCGTCGCGCCCGTTGCCCATCTGCTCGGCGGCCTCGGGGGCAAACTCGGTCATCGCCTCCAGGAATGACTGTTTCGCCTGGGAGAGCGGCACCCGGTCCTGCGGCCGTTTCGGGCCGGCGATGCTGGGGACGACCTCTCCCAGGTCCAGCTCGAGCAAGTCGGAGAAGACCGGGTCCTCGGCGCTCTCGTCGTGGAACATCCCCTGCTCGCGCGCGTAGGCGTCGACCAACTCGATCGTCTCGGTCGGCCGCCCGGTCAGGTCGAGGTAGCGGAGCGTCTCCGCGTCGACCGGGAAGATCGCGCAGGTCGAACCGAACTCCGGCGACATGTTCCCGAGCGTCGCCCGGTCGGCCAGGCCCAGGGTCGCGAGGCCGGGGCCGAAGAACTCGACGAACTTGGAGACGACGCCGCGACGGCGCAGCATCTCGGTGGCGGTGAGGACGAGGTCGGTCGCCGTCGCCCCCTCGGGCAGCTCGCCGGAAAGCTTGAAGCCGACGACCTGCGGCAGCAGCATCGAGATTGGCTGGCCGAGCATCGCCGCCTCCGCCTCAATCCCCCCGACGCCCCAGCCGAGCACGCCGAGGCCGTTGACCATCGTCGTGTGGGAGTCGGTGCCGACCAGGGTGTCCGGGTAGGCCTGCGTCGCCCCGTCCACCTCGCGGCTGTAGACGACCTGGGCGAGGTGCTCGAGGTTGACCTGGTGGCAGATCCCGGTGGCCGGCGGGACGACGCGGAAGTTGGCGAAGGAGTGCTGACCCCACTTCAGGAACGAGTAGCGCTCGCGGTTGCGCTCGAAGTCCCGCTCGGCGTTGACGGCGAAGGCGCGCTCGTTGCCGAAGGCGTCGACCTGGACCGAGTGGTCGATCACCAGGTCGACGTCGACGAGCGGGTTGATCGCCGCCGGGTCGCCGCCGATCTCCTCCATCGCGTCGCGCATCGCCGCCAGGTCGACCACGGCCGGCACGCCGGTGAAGTCCTGCATCAACACCCGGGCGGGTTGGAAGGGGATCTCGACGCTGGGCTCGGCGGCAGCGTCCCAGGAGGCGATCGCCTCGACGTCGGCGGCGGTCACCGAGACGCCGTCCTCCAGCCGCAGCACGTTCTCCAGCAGGACCTTGAGCGAGTAGGGCAGGCGGGCGACGTCGAAGCGCTCCTGCAGGACGTCGAGCCGGTACACCTCGTACTGACGCCCGCTCACCTCGAGGGTCGAACGGGCGCCGAAGGAATCGCTGCTCACTTTCCGTCTCCCAAAGTCGTCGTCTCTACCTCTTGTCCGCCTGTCCGGCGGCGACGTTGGCGGCGGCCTTCTGGCCGGCCTCGCCGCTGGCGATCTTCACCGCGATCCCGGGATTGGCGAGGGCGAAGTGGGCGAGCAGGCGCTGCTGGACGGGCGCCACCGCGACCTCGACCTTGTTCTGCTCGATCACCTTGACGACCGCGGCGGCGACCTGCTGCGGTGACCCGGTCCCGAGGCCGGGGATCGGGTCGGCTCCCGAGTCCGCGTACATGCCCGCTTCGCGGATCGTGCCCGGGGAGACGATCGAGACGCCGACGCCGAGCGGGTCGAGGTCGGCCCGGAGACCGAGGGCGAACCCGCGCAGGCCGAACTTGGTCGCGTTGTAGACGGAGGAGAGCGGGGTCGCCGACTTGCCTGAGAGCGAGGAGATGAAGACCATGTGACCGGAGCCCCGCTCCAGCATCCCCGACTCCAGCGCCCTCGCGAGGTGCATCGGCGCCTCCAGGTTGACCCGCAGGGCGCCGTTCAGCTCCTCCGGCGAGAAATCCGGCAGTCGTCCGGTGGCGGGCAGCCCGGCGTTGGCGACGAGGACGTCGACCGGCCCTGCCTCGGCGGCGAGCTTCTCGGCGGCGCCGGGCTGGGAGAGGTCGGCCGGCAGCGCCCGGTGGCCGCTGCCCGGCAGGTCGGCGGCGAGCGCTTCGAGGGCCTCGGCGCTGCGCCCGCTGAGCGCCAGCGTCGCCCCCCGCTCAGCTAGTGCCTGGGCGATCGCCCGTCCGAGGCCGCCGGTGGCCCCGGTGAGGAGTGCTGTGCGGCCCGAAAGTTCCATCCCAGATCGCAAGCTAGCAGCCACACGGCCGACAGGAATTTGGAATGCGAATGCGAAAGCCGTCCAAATGTTTGCGTTTCGTGAGCAAGACGCCGCCAGATCGTGTAGGGTGCCGCCGGTCCGTAAAACCGGAACGCCGAATCCCGACGCGCCACAGGGCGCAAAGGGAACGGGGGAACCACGTTTTCGGGGCTAACCCACCTCTCGAGGTGGGGGCGCAGGCTCCTTTCGCGCTAGCCCGACAGCTAACCCCGTAGGCCGACAAAGGAGATCGGTTTGCTGTTCGACAGGTGGAAGTTCAAGGCAGGGCTAGCGCTCGTGACGATCCTGGGCGCGGTCGCCCTGATCGCTCCCGGCAGCGCCTCAGCCCGATGCGACACCGGCGGTCTTACGCCGGCCGAAGTAGACATCTGCACCCCGACCGAGAAAGCGCGCCTCCTCCCCAACGGGATGCTGGTCCCGCCCGCAAGCGCACCGGCGAAAGTCAAGGCCGTGATCGCAGCGGCGAACAAAATTCGTTCCAAGCCCTACGTCTTCGGCGGCGGCCACGCACGTTGGTGGGACCGCGGCTATGACTGCTCCGGCGCGGTCAGCTACGCCCTCCACGGCGGTGACTTCCTCGACAGCCCTCTGCCCTCAGGGCCGATGGCGAAGTGGGGGCTGGCCGGCGAAGGGCGCTGGATAAGCGTCTACGCCAACGCCGGCCATGCCTACGCGGTGATCGCCGGCTACCGCTGGGACACCTCCGGCAACAGCGGCGAAACCGGCCCGCGCTGGCACGAAGACCTGCGCGACAACGTCGGCTTCGTGGCGCGGCACCCGGCCGGCTACTAGTTGTAGATGCCAGCCACGTTGTTCCCGGTCAGCTCCCGCAGCCTCTGAATCGGCGGCCGGTGGCCGAGGGCGCCGTGTCGTCGTCTGAAGTTGTAGCGCTCCAGCCATCCCGAGAGGGCCGCGGCCCTCTCGGGAGATGAGCCGTAGACGGCTGCATAGGCCCACTCCCGCAACATCGTGCGGATGAAGCGCTCCGCCTTGCCGTTGGTCTGGGGCCGGTAGGGGCGGGTGCGCAGGTGTTTGATCCCCAGGGCCTTGCAGGCGAGGGCGTGGGCGACCGAGACGTAGGCGGAGCCGTTGTCGGTCATCAGCCGCTCGACCTCGACCCCGTGGGAGCGGTAGAAGGCGAGCGCCCGCCGCAGAAAGCCGATCGCAGTGGTCGCCTTCTCGTCGGGCAGGACCTCGACGTAGGCGAGGCGGGTGGCGTCATCGACGCAGACGTGGACCCGCTCCCACCCCGTGCGCAGGGCCCCGCCCTTGCGCCGCTTGATCTCCGTGTTGCGCTTGCCGGTAACGCGGTGCCCCGCGCCCTTGGCGCTGATCCGGCCGAGCTTCTTGACGTCGATGTGGATCAGCTCACCTGGCCGGGAGCGCTCATAGCGGCGGATCGGCTCCGTCGGCTCCAGGCGGGAGAGCTTGCCGAGGCCGATCCGCTTGAGCACGGCAGAGACGGTCGAGGTCGGCATCTCCAGGGTCTCGGCGATCTCCGGGCCGGTCAGCCGCACCCGCCGCAGAGCGGCAATCGCCTCGACCCGCTCGGGCTCGGTGGCGTTGTGGACGTGCTTCGGCGCAGAGCTGCGATCGAGCAGCCCGGCCTCGCCTTCGGCGCGGTAGCGGCGCACCCATTTGCCGGCGGTCCTCGCGCTCACTCCGGCGGCCTCGGCCGCCTCCGCGAGCGCGATCCCTTCCGCGAGCACCCTCTTGACCATGATCGCTCTCCCCTTCGGGCCGAGGGGCGCGTTAGCGTGGAGCTTCATCCGGTTCCTCCTTGTTGCTGGGGCTTCGACACCGCCAGCCTCCAAGGAGGTCCGGATGAACAACGTGCTTAGGAACTACAACTAGTCGGAGTCCCAAACACGTAGGCGTACTCCGTTGCGGCCAACGAGGCAGCGCAATTGTCTTTGCTTTCTTCGACGCCTGGGATAACGTCCGTTAGGTAGCTGCTTCGTCTCCCGATATCCGGCTGACTAGCCTCACCAAGCAATACGGTGGGGTCGTCGCCGTTGCGGGCATAGATCTGGAGATCGACCGGGGAGAGTTCTTCACCCTTCTGGGTCCCTCGGGGTCTGGCAAGACGACGACGCTGCGGATGATCGCCGGGTTCGAGGACCCGACCGCGGGCACGATCGAGCTGGCCGGCGAGGAGGTCGCGGGTGTGCCGCCCTACGACCGTGCCGTCAACACCGTCTTCCAGGACTACGCGCTGTTCCCCCATATGTCGGTGGGCGAGAACGTCGCCTACGGCCTCAAGATCGCCCGCGTCGACAAGGCGGAGCGGGCCCGGCGCCGCGACGAGGCGCTGGAGATGGTCCGCCTGCCCGGCTACAACGATCGCCGGCCCGCAGAGCTCTCCGGCGGCCAGCGCCAACGGGTGGCCCTGGCGAGGGCGATCGTCAACCGGCCCAAGGTGCTGCTCCTGGACGAGCCGCTGGGCGCGCTCGACCTGAAGCTGCGCGAGCAGATGCAGCTCGAGCTGAAGTCGATCCAGGGCGACGTCGGCATCACCTTCGTCTACGTCACTCACGATCAGGATGAGGCGCTGACGATGAGCGACCGGATCGCCGTCTTCAACGAAGGCCGGGTCGAGCAGGTCAGCTCTCCGGTCGAGCTCTATGAGCGGCCGGTGAACGAATTCGTCGCCGGGTTCGTCGGGGTCTCGAACGTGATCGAGCGCGACGGCGAGCGGCTGACGATCCGGCCCGAGAAGATCGAGCTGCTGGCCGACTCGGCCCCTACCGACGGCCTGCGGACCGAGCGCGGGCGGGTCGCCGCCGTCTCCTACGCGGGGATGGTGACGAAGATCACCGTCGCTCTCGATGCCGGAGGGACGCTTCAGCTTGTCAGGCAAAACGTCGAGAGCGCGTCTTCGGGCGCGCTCCCGGCGCAGGGTGCGGAGGTCTCAGTGGGATGGCGTCCGGAGCACGCGGCCGCCGTCCGGGGAAAGTCAACAGAGGAGGTTGCACCATGAGGAGACGAAAGGAAGCGGACCCAGCCCGGACGGCTTGGCTCATCATCGCCGGCCTGGTCGCGTTCATGCTCATCCTGGCGGGCTGCGGTGGCAGCGACGACGATGACGGTGGAGGCGGAGGGGGTGACGAACTGCAGAAGGTCGGCAAAGGCGAGGGAGAACTCGACCTGATCGCCTGGGCCGGCTACGTCGAAGAACCGTGGGTCAAACCGTTCGAAGCCAAAACCGGCTGCAAAGTCAATAACAAGATCGGCAACACCTCCGACGAAATGGTCGAACTGATGCGCACCGGCCAGTACGACGGCGTCTCCGCCTCCGGCAACGCCAGCGCGCGACTAGTCGAGGGTGGCGACGTCGACCCGGTCAACGTCGACCTGGTGCCGAACTACAAGACCATCTTCGCCGACCTCAAGGACCAGCCCTACAACACCTTCGACGGCACGAACTACGGGATCCCGCACGGGCGTGGCGCGAACCTGTTGATGTGGAACTCCGACGGCGTCAGCCCGGCACCGACGTCCTGGGACGTGATCCTGGACCCGAAAAAGGCAGCCAAATACAAAGGCAAAATCAGCGTCTACGACGACTCGATCTATATCGCCGACGCCGCGGTCTACCTGAAAGCCCACCGGCCGGAGCTGGGGATCGAAAATCCCTACGAGCTGAACGAAGAACAGTTCCAAGCGGCGGTCGACCTGTTGAAAGAACAGCGGCCCAACGTCGGCGAATACTGGGGCGAAGCGGCCAAGCAGATCCAGGCCTTTTCCGGCGGTGACGTCGAGGTCGGCACCACCTGGCAGTACCAGTACTTCGAACTGAAAGACGGAGGGGAGCCGGTCGCGGCCAGCCCCGCCAGCCAGGGCTTCCTGCCCAAAGAGGGCGCAACCGGGTGGTCGGACACCTGGATGATCAGCTCCCAGGCGAAGCACCCGAATTGCATGTACATGTGGATGGACTGGATCGTCTCGCCGAAAGCCAACGCCGAAGTGGCGGAATACTTCGGAGAGGCGCCGGCCCAGAGCCTGGCCTGCGACGAAACCGAAGACACCGAATTCTGCGCCAAGTACCACGCCGACAACCCGGCCTTCTGGAAGCGGGTCTACTACTGGGAAACCCCGCTCGAGGATTGCGGCAACGGCGAAGAAAACTGTAAGGGCTACAACGATTGGGTCCAAGCCTGGACCACGATCAAGGGCTAGGCACCACGCCCGTGGTCGATGGCGACTGAAGCCGTCGCGAGGAGGTCGGTGGGCCGTAGGCTCGCCGGCCTCTTCCACGGCCGCTCCCGCCTCCAGGTGGGGGCGCTCCTCAGCGGGCCCGCGGCCTGGCTGGTCGTCCTCTACCTGGGCTCACTAGGCCTGCTGCTGATCACCGCCTTCTGGACCGTCGACGAACTCAGCGGCGAGGTGGTCAGGGGGTTCAGCCTCGAGAACTTCGAATTGTTGGTCGAGGAACCGGTCTACCGGGAGATCGTCTGGCGGACCGTGCGCACGGCCGTCCTGGTCACCCTCACTGACGCGATCATCGCCTTCCCGATTGCCTTCTACATGGCCAAGGTGGCAAGCCGGCGCGGCAAGGCGATTCTGCTGATCGCGGTGCTGATGCCGCTTTGGTCGAGCTACCTGGTCAAGGTGCTCTCCTGGCGCACGATGCTCTCCGAGGAGGGGGTAATCAACTGGGCACTCAACCCGATCGGGCTGAGCAGCCCGGGCTACGGCGTCACCGCCGTCTGGCTGGTGCTGAGCTACCTCTGGCTCCCGTACATGATCCTGCCGATCTACGCCGGGCTCGAGCGGATCCCGCAATCGCTGATCAGCGCTTCGGAGGACCTCGGCGCCTCGCCGTTCACCACCTTCCGGCGGGTGATCCTGCCGCTCGCCTTCCCGGCGGTGGTCGCCGGCTCGATCTTCACCTTCTGCCTCACCCTAGGCGACTACATCACCCCGCGGCTGGTCTCCAACGACCAGTTCATCGGCAACGTGATCTCGTCCTCGATCACCAACAACCTCCCGTTCGCCGCCGCCCTGGCGCTGGTCCCGATCGTCGTCGTCATCGGCTACCTCGCCGTGGCCCGCAAGCTCGGCGCCTTCGAGCACGTCTGATGAGGCTCTCGCGCCGGGCAAGAGTGCTGTTGCGGGTCGCCGTCGGGCTCGGCCTTGCCTTCATCTACATCCCGTTGATCGTGATCGGGATCTACGCCTTCAACTCGAGCAACATCCTCAAGTGGCCGCCGCCTGGGCTGACCCTCGACTGGTTCACCAAGGCGTTCGAAAGCGACTCCGCCCGCGAAGCCCTGGTGACCTCGATCCAGGCTGGGCTGGCGGCGACGGCGATCGCGGTCGTCCTCGGCACCCTGGCGGCGATCGCGGTTGGCCGCCACCGCTTCTTCGGCCGCGAGACTGTCTCCTTCCTGGTGATCCTGCCGATCGCCCTACCGGGGATCGTCACCGGCATCGCCTTCAGCAACACCTTCACCCAGATCCTCGGCATCCCCCTCAGCCTCTTCACCGTGGTCGTCGGCCACGCGACCTTCTGCATCGTCGTCATCTACAACAACGTCGTCGCCCGCCTCCGCCGCACCTCGGGATCCTTCGAGGAGGCCTCGGCCGACCTCGGCGCCCACACCTGGCAGACCTTCCGCTACGTCACCTTCCCGAGCATGCGGACGGCTCTCGCCGCCGGCGCCCTGCTCGCCTTCGCCCTCTCCTTCGACGAGATCATCGTCACCACGTTCACGATCGGCGCAGGCGAAGAAACCCTGCCGATCTGGATCTTCCGCAACCTCTTCCGCCCCAACCAGCTCCCGATCGTCGACGCCGTCGCCGTGATCGTGATCCTGATCTCAATCGTCCCGGTTTACCTCGCCCACCGCCTGAGCCGCGAGGAGGTCGGCGTGGCGGGAGGCAAGGGCGCCGCGGCCACGGTCGATGCGGAGACGAGAGCAGTTCCTTAGCGCGGCGTTCGGGAGTGGCACCCACCTCCCATCCCAACGGCAGCTTTGTGACGCCGCATCTCGAAAGCCGTAGCGGAGGATGCGCGTGTTGCGCCATCGCCAAGGTGTTGGTGAGTTCGCATTTCCTCCCGGATAGCGGGCAAAACTACGACCTCGGTGCTCCAGGCCGTGATCTGAGCCGGACCGGTACCGTAAGCCCGGTTCGTGGCCGCCAAGCGAAAGGGCAATTGGACTCCTGACGGAAGGGCGGAGCGAGCGGCTCTACGGCGGGACTTCCGCGACCTAACGCCAGCTCAGCGTGCGGAACAGGTCTTCGAGCTCTCGAAGTTCATGTCTCAGATGGCAGAGGCCGGCCGTCGTCGGCGCCTCGCCTGAATCCTTCGCGAAACCGCCTCAACCCGCGATATGCGCGGGTGGATGCAGTCTCGACGAACTATTCGTCCTTAGCTCTAGTGGATAAGGGAGTCGGTGGCCCTCCGAACGTTTTGCGCAGGAGGAGGGGAGCTCCTAGCGGCGTCAGCCGCGCCAACTCCCCATCGACGAGTTGCGAGTGAGGAGGGCCACCGATTCCCTCCACGGCTCCGAGCTACAGCGGGATGTTGCCGTGCTTGCGCTTGGGCTGGTCGACCCGCTTGGACTGCAGCATCCGTAGCGCCTTGATCAGCTTTGGGCGGGTCTGGCGGGGCTCGATCACGTCGTCGATGTAGCCGCGCTCTGCCGCCGAGTAGGGGTTGGCGAAGTGGGCTTTGTAGTCGTCGATCAGTTTCTGGCGGCGCTCGTCGGGCGTGGGCGAGTTGCCGATGTCTTTGCGGTAGATGATGTTGACGGCGCCGTCGGGACCCATCACCGCGATCTCGGCGGTCGGCCAGGCGACGTTGAAGTCGGCGAGCATGTGCTTGGAATTCATCACGTCGTAGGCGCCGCCGTAGGCCTTGCGGGTGACGACCGTGAGCTTTGGCACCGTCGCCTCGGTGAAAGCGTAGAGCAGCTTGGCGCCGTGGCGGATGATCCCGTTCCACTCCTGGTCGGTGCCGGGGAGGAAGCCGGGCACGTCGGTGAAGGTGACGATTGGGACGTTGTAGCAATCGCAGGTCCGCACGAACCGGGCCGCCTTCTCGGAGGCCTCGATGTCGAGCACCCCGGCGAGGAACGCGGGCTGGTTGCCGACGATCCCGACCGGAAAGCCGTCCAGCCGCGCGAAGCCGCAGACGATGTTCTTGGCGAAGTGCTCGTGTACCTCGAAGAAGTCCTCATCGTCGACGATGCGGGCGATCACGTCGCGCATGTCGTAGGGCTTTGAAGGGTCGTCCGGGACGAGGCTGTCGAGCGCCTCGTCTTCGCGCTCGGGGTCGTCGGAGGGCTCAAACCGCGGCGGTGCCTCGAGGTTGTTGGAGGGCAGGAAGCCGAGCAGGTAGCGGGCGTCCTCGAGGCAGCTCTCCTCGTCCTCGGCGGCGAAGTGGGCGACACCGGACTTGGTGTTGTGGCTCATCGCCCCACCCAACTCCTCGAACTCGACCTCCTCGCCGGTCACGGTCTTGATCACTTCCGGGCCGGTGATGAACATGTGGGAGGTCTCTTTGACCATGAAGATGAAGTCGGTCATCGCCGGCGAGTAGACGGCGCCGCCGGCGCAGGGGCCCATGATCAGGCTGATCTGCGGGATCACGCCCGAGCACTGGACGTTGCGGACGAAGACGTCGCCGTAGGCGCCGAGCGAGACGACGCCCTCCTGGATCCGCGCCCCGCCGGAGTCGTTGATGCCGATCACCGGCGCCCCGACCTGGGCGGCGAGGTCCATCACCTTGCACATCTTCTCCGCCATCACCTCGCCGAGGCTGCCGCCGAAGACGGTGAAGTCCTGGGAGAAGACGAAGACGGTGCGGCCGTCGATCGTGCCGTGGCCGGTGACGACCGCGTCGCCCCACGGCCGTTTCTTCTGCATCTCGAAGTCGTAGGTGCGGTGGCGGACGAAGGTGTCGAGCTCCTCGAAAGAGCCCGGGTCGAGCAGCTTCTCCACCCGCTCGCGGGCAGTCAGCTTGCCCTTCGCGTGCTGCTTCTCGACCGCCTCCTCGGAGGCGGAGTGGATCGCCGCCTCACGCAGCTCGCGCAGGTAGGCGAGCTTCTCCTCGTGGGTGATCGGGTTTTTCTCACGCATCAGCGGTTGGGGCTCCCGCGCGGGGAGGCCGCGATTCTATTTCGGAGCCAACCGCCGTGCCCCGAGCCGCCGCAAATCGCGGCGGCTCGGGGTGCGGATCTAGAGTTCGGCGCAGACCGCGAAGGCCTCGACGGACCAGTTGCCGCCGACGACGGGCGACTCCCGCGCGAAGGCCGACCAGCCGGTGCGCTGGCCGTTGCCGACGACGAAGGGGTTCGATCCGGTCAGGGCGACCTCGAGCAGTGCCCCGTTGACCCGGGCGCCGCCGCCGATCGCCTGCTTGCCGGGCGGGCAGTTGGCGGTGACGGTCTTCGCGTCTTCGGTGTTGTCGGCGCTGATCGCGTTGACGTAGGTGACGTTCTTCACCAGCTGGGTCAGCAGCGACGCCGAGAGCTTGCCGGAAGTCACAGATTCGTTGCCGAGCTTGCCGGTGGTCACCGCCTGGGCGGCGACCTTGTTGGTCGTGACCGCGTTCTTCGCCAGCTTGCTCGCGCTGACCGCTTCGTTGGCCAACTTGCCGCTCGTCACCGCACCGTTGGCGATCTTCCCGTTGATCACCGCACCGTTGCGGAGCTTGGGTGAGGTGACGGCGCCCCGCTTCAGCTTCGGGGTAGTCACCGCTTCCTTCGCGATGTTTTTCGCCTTCACCTGGTTCTTCCCCAGGGTCGCCGCGTAGGCGACGCCGCTGAGGGCGACGAACAGGGCCATCCCCGCAAGCGCGTTGGCCACAGTTAGGTGCCGCTTCAACATCTTCATTTCGTCCCGCTCCTTCCCGTAAGGGCCGGCTCGGGCCGACCGTCATTACAGCGGTATCGGGATCCGGCTCAGCTGAAGGGGCGGCGCTGGGGTTCCGCGAGGCGGTCGAGAACCGCCTCCAGGTCTGCCTCGACAAGGCCGCTCTGCTCGGAGGCCCGGATCTCGACCCGGGTCCCGAAGCCCTTCTCGGCCATCGTCACCTCAAGCCCCTCGACGGCGGCAATCAGCTCCGCCAGCTCGGGCTCGGACTTCATCAGCGTCCTCGAAACCTCGATCACTGGAGGCGGCTTCCACTACCGAGGCGTCGTTCCTCCCCCCAGGCGTGACCTGGGCGAGACCGTTCAATCCGGAGATTGGCGCTTTTGTCGCCTATAGGGCAACAAAGGCGCCATTGCTTAGAAGAAGGCGCCGCCCTTGTATTCGCCGAAGACGTCCCGCATCGCGCCGCAGACCTCGCCGATCGAGGCGTCGGCGGCGAGCGCGGCGCGGATCGGGTGCAGGAGGTTGCCCTCGCCGCGGGCGACGTCCCGTAGCGCCTCCAGCTTCGCCGCCACATCGGCCTGGTCGCGGGCCTCCTTGAAGGCCTTCAACCGGGTCAGCTGGCGCTGCTCGGACTCGGGGTCGACCTTGAGGATGTCGACGTCGTCGACCTGGTCGGTGACGAACTTGTTGACCCCGACGATGACGTCCTGGCCACTCTTGTAACGCTCGTGGTAGCTCAGCGCCGACTCCTCGATCTCCCGCTGCATGAACTCGAGCGCCTCGACCGAGCCGCCGAGCTCGGCGACCTTGTCCATCAGCTCCCAGGAGCGCAGTTCGATCTCGTCGGTAAGCGACTCGACGAAGTAGGAGCCGGCGAAGGGGTCGACCGTGTCGGCGACCCCGGACTCATACGCGAGCACCTGCTGGGTGCGCAGCGCGATCCGCGCCGAGCGCTCGGTGGGCAGCGCCAGGGCCTCGTCGAAGCCATTGGTGTGTAGCGACTGGGTGCCGCCGCTGACCGCGGCGAAGCCCTGCAGGGCGACGCGGATGATGTTCACCTCCGGCTGCTGCGCCTGCAGGGTCACCCCGCCGGTCTGGGTGTGGAACCGGATCTTCATCGAGTTCGGGTTCTCCGCCCCGAACCGCTCGGCGACGATCTTCGCCCACATCCGCCGAACCGCGCGGAACTTGGCGATCTCCTGAAAGACGTTGTTATGGCAGTTGAAGAAGAAGGCGAGCCGGGGCGCGAACTCATCGATCTTTAGCCCCCGGGCCAGCGCCGCCTCGACGTAGGCGATCGCGTTGGAGAGGGTGAACCCGACCTCCTGCACCGCCGAGCAGCCCTTCTCGCGGATGTGGTACCCGGAGATCGAGATCGTGTTCCATTTCGGCACCCGCTCCTGGCAGTACTCGAAGATGTCGGTGGTCAGCCGCATCGTCGGCTCGGGCGGGTAGATGTAGTTGCCGCGCGCCATGTACTCCTTCAGCACGTCGTTTTGGACCGTGCCGCGCAGCTTCTCCGAGGGCACCCCCTGTTCCTCGCCGACCAGCTCGTATAGCAGCAGCAGGATCGACGCCGGGGCGTTGATCGTCATCGAGGTGGAGACGCCGTCCAGCGGGATCTGGTCGAAGCAGATCCGCATGTCCTCGATCGTGTCGATCGGGACCCCGGTCCGCCCCACCTCGCCGTTGCAGAGCGGGTCGTCGGAGTCGCGGCCGAGCTGGGTCGGCAAGTCGAAGGCCATCGAGAGGCCGGTCGAGCCGTGCTCGATCAGGTACCGGTAGCGCTCGTTGGTGTCCTCGGGCGAGGCGAAGCCGGCGTACTGGCGCATCGTCCAGAGCCGGTCGCGGTACATCCCCTCGTGGATGCCGCGGGTGAACGGAGGTGCTCCGGGCTTGCCCAAGCGCTCCTCGAGCCCGGGGCCGACATCGTCCTCGTCGTACAGCGCCTCGATCTCGATCCCCGAGTCGGTGAAGACGCGGGGGTCATCCGGCCCGACCAAGGGGGCGATCGTGCGGTGGGCCTCCTCGGCCGCTGAGCTGTCGGCGCCGCCTGGCATCGAATGGGCAGGATATTGCCCACGCGGATCGGGCGGCTGGAAGCCAGATGCCGCGCCGATTTCCAGGGCCCGAACGGAACAAAGGTCCGACATGCGGGTTTCTATATGGGCGGCTGGGATAGTCTTGGCCGCAATAAACCAAGCCGTAAGTCGCCTATGGGACAGCAGGGGGCGGCAGCAACGGAGGAACACATATGACTGATGCCACCCAGCCACGCATGGCTAGGGGTACGACGCTGTCCGCTGGATTCATCGCGGCTGCGCTGTTTGCGCTGCTGGCGTTCGCCCCATTTGCTTCCGCCGCACCGGACCCGGTCGCGAGCGGATCGACGACGATCACCCTGAAGAGCGGGGTCGTCAACGCCTGGAAGAAACGCGGCGTGAAATTGTCCAAGGTCAGCCCCGGGACGCTAAAAGGCTCGAAAGCGGCCTTCCCCGTCACCGGCGGCTCGCTTGACCCGACCACCGGGCTCGGCACCGTGAATCTCGGCGGCGGCCTCAAATTCAAAGCCGGCAGCAAAACCGCCACGGTCAAAGCCCTGGTGCTCGACACGTCCAAAAAATCGCTGACCGCGAACGTGGGCGGGAAGAAAATGAAGATGGCGACGATCGCCGGTTCTTCCTTCGCCCGCAACGGGTTCGGCGTCAACCTGACGATCAATTCGCTGAAGCTGACCGGCCCCGCCGCGAAGCAGCTGAACGAGAAGCTCGGCTACACCGGCAAGAAAGGCAAAGGCAAAGGCAAAGGCAGCGCGAGCAAGACCGTCGCCCCGCCGTTCAAAGCCAACCAGGCTTTCGGCTCGGCGACCAGCGAAGCTCAGCCGAAAACGGTGACCGTGCTGCCGGGTGGAACCACGACCCTGGCGGCCAACCCCGCGACCCTCGCCAAACTGACGAAAGCCGGAGTGACGATCCCGGTCAGCCCGCCGACGACGGAACCGTCGAAAGGCGCGTTCGCGTTCCCGGTCACCGGTGGAACGTTGGGCCCGGCTGCAACCGCCGGCGTCGTGCAAACGGACGGCGGCCTGCGGTTGCTGCAGAAAATCCAGACGGGTGCCACCAGTTTCCTCGAAACGGAAATAACCCTGGGGAAATTCTACGTCGATCTGGCGGCGAAAACGGTCAGCGTCGAAGTGGTCCTCAAATCGAACGCGAGCGCTGACCTCAACCGGGGTGCGATCGGCCGGGCGTCGATCGCCGACCTCTCGCTCACCGGCGCCACGGTCGCGATCGACCCGGTCAACCGCACGGTCAGCATCCAGAACGCGGGGGCCGCGCTGCAGGTGGTCGCAGCTTCGGTGCTGGATGGCTTCAGGCAGGTTGCCCAGGCCGCCCTCGCAGGAAAACTCCAGCTCGAAGGCAAACCGAAAGCCCAGGCCGAAGCCGAAGCCGCGGCTTTCTTCGCCGATGCTCAAATCAAAGCGGGAGACCCGCTGGGAACGATCTCGCTCACGGCGCAGACGCAGTAAGGAAGACGCACCGCATCAATGGAAAGGGCGGCCTCCGGGCCGCCCTTTTCTTTGCCCGCGCGCGGCCGGCCGAGTGCCGGCTAGTCCGGGCCGACGAGGCTCTCGACGCCGGCCTTCTCGATCGTCCGGCGCAGGCCCTCGCCGAGCTCGATCTCCGGCTCCCAGCCGAGCAGGTCGCGGGCGCGGCCGATGTCGGGCTGGCGCTGCTGCGGGTCATCGACCGGCAGCGCCTCGAAGACGATCTCCGAACGGGAGTCGGTCACCTCGATCACGGTCTTCGCCAGCTCCAGCAGCGTGAACTCGTTCGGGTTGCCGATGTTGACCGGCATGTGGACGTCTGACTCGGCCAGCGCGACGATGCCGCGGATCAGGTCGTCGACGTAACAGAAGCTGCGGGTCTGGGCGCCCTCTCCGAACACGGTCAGCGGCCGGTCCTGGAGCGCCTGGCGGAGGAAGGTCGGGATCGCCCGCCCGTCGTGGGGCCTCATCCTCGGGCCGTACGTGTTGAAGATCCGCACGATCGCCGTGTCGACACCCTGCTGGCGGTGGTAGGCCATGGTCAGGGCCTCGGCGTATCGCTTCGCCTCGTCGTAGACGCCGCGCGGGCCGATCGGGTTGACGTGGCCCCAGTAGTCCTCCTTCTGCGGGTGGACCTGGGGGTCGCCGTAGACCTCGCTGGTCGAGGCGATCAGGAAACGGGCGCGCTTGAACTTCGCCACGCCGAGCATGTGGTGGGTGCCGTGGGAGCCGACCTTGAGCGTGTGCAGCGGCAGCCTCAGGTAGTCGATCGGGCTCGCCGGCGAGGCGAGGTGGTAGATGAAGTCGACGTCGTCGGGGATCTCGACGTGGTCGGTGATGTCGACGTTGCGGAAGTCGAACGCCTCGTCACGGATGTGGGCGATGTTCTCCAACGACCCGGTCTCGAGGTTGTCGAGGCAAATCACCCGGTGCCCCTGCCCGAGCAGGTGCTCGCAGAGATGGGAGCCGAGAAAGCCGGCACCGCCGGTGACCACGCAGGTGCTCATCGCGGCCGATGCTATCGGGGTGAGCACTCGGAGCGCCTGCACCCATGTCCCTGCAATTTACGGATTTCTTGACCTGGAGAATCGTCCATACCGGGGGAGAAAACGGCTGGATGGCACCTATTCCCTGAGATGTTTGGTGAAAGTAATTCGAGCGGGCAGGGGGAGCCGAGCGGTGGGTCCAGCCAGTGAGCAGGGGGAGCGGGAGCGCCCGGCGCGGGAGGCCGGGGCCGCTCGCAAGCGTGCCGCGATCGAGACGTATTCCAGGCACGAGGCCGCGCTTCGCCGCACCGCCCGGCGTTACTCGTTATGCGCCGACGATGCTGATGACGCGCTCCAGCGCGGGTTCGAGATCCTGCTCCGCAAGGCGCCCACCGACGATCCCCGCGAGCTGATCCGGTGGACCCAGACCGTGGTCAAACACGAGGCACTGGCGGTTCGCCACGACCGCGAGCGGATCCTCGGTGCGCCCCCCGCAACCGGCGCCCCCGAAAGCGGCGACTGGGTCGCGCTGATCCCCTCCGAGGCCGACGGGCCGCCCGAGCGGGTCGAGCGGCGCGAGGCGGTCGCCCGCAGCCGCGAGGCGCTCAAGTCGCTGAAGCCGCAGGAGCTGCGTGCGCTCGCGCTCCTGGCCGAGGGGTACTCCTACGCCGAGATCGGCGAGATAACCGGCTACAGCCATACGAAGATCAACCGTTGCTTAGCCGAGGGGAGAGAGCGGTTCCGCAGCCTGGTCTCGCGCACCGAAGACGGCACTCGGTGCGTCGAGATGCAACCGGTGATCTCGGCCTTCTGCGACGGTGAGGCCGGGGCCGAGGAGACGGCGGCCCTCCGCGAGCACCTGCGGGCCTGCGCCCGGTGCCGTGCGACGGTGCGGGCCTACCGCGCGGCGCCGGCTGCGGTCGCGGCCCTGGCGCCGGTGTTGCCGGTCGGACGCTCCTTTCTCGACCGTGCCCACGATGCTCTTGCCGCCCTCGCGGGTCGCTTCGGCGGCGGCGCGGCCTCCGATTCAACCCTCTCCCAGGTCGCTGTCGCGGGCGGCTCGCGCGGGGCGGGCACGGTGGCGTTGGCCAAAGCGATCGGCCTCTGCGTCGGCGCCGCCGGGGGAGCGGCCGCCTGTGCCGCAACCGGGGTGATCCCGGTCCCCTTCGCGATCGAGAGAGACCAGGCTGCGGTGCCGAAGCTCGAGCGGCAAATCGTCCCGGCCGCCCTCCCGGAAGCGCCGGTCGGCTACGAACCGGAACCCGAGCCGGCCACCTCGACGCCCCCACCCGGAGCAGCGGGCGATGGCTCTCAACCCCCTCCCCAGCCCTCGCCGGCCAACGCACCCGCCGCGTCCAGCGGCGCGGTCGAATACGCGCCGCCCCCGGCTCCCTCGGTGCCGTCCACGACCGCTCCTGAACCGGCCGGTGGCAGCGACCCAGCCGGGGAGTTCGGACCGTGAGCAGATCGAGATCTGCCGTCGCGGCCATCGCTGCCGCGATCGGGTGCGCGCTTGCGACGAGCCTCGCAGGAGCGGCCGAGCCGCCGAGCATCACGAACCTGCACGTCGCCGGCGGCGAGGCCTCCTGGCACCCGGTCGACAACTTCCAGCTTGGATTGGACCGTCCCGCCGGCCAGCCACCCGCCTCGGCGGTCCACTACCTGGTCAAGGACCACGCCGGAGAGGTCGTCGTCCCCGCTCAGAGGATCGCCGGAGACGTACCGGTGATCGAGCAAATCCGCATCCGTTCCGGGCCCGGCCTCTACCGAGCTGAGGTCTGGCTCGAGGGGCCGCAAGGCGAAACCGGCCCGATCGCGACGGCGGGCCTGCGCTTTGACGACGTCGCACCCGGCCCTGCCCACCCCGTTCCTCCGGGAGCCTGGATTGCCGCGGGTTCGCCGGCTGTGGTTCGGATCGGGCATCCGGCAAAGCCGTTGCCGATCTCCGGCATCCGCGGCTACGCGATCTCGGTCGATCGGGGAACGGAGAGAGCACCGTGCGCGGGAGCGACTCGGTGCACCATCGCCGAGACCGACCTCGGCGGCGGCATCGAGGACGACACGATCTCGGTGGGGCCCTTGCCCGAGGGCCTGAGCTTCGCCCGAGTCGTCGCGGTATCCGGCTCCGGGATGCGATCGACGACCGTGGAGAGCACGCCGCTGCGGGTGGACGCGACCTACCCCCAGGTCGAGCTGCGAGGCGCTCCAACCGGCTGGTCCGCTCACCCTGTCCGGCTCACCGCGACTGCCTCCGACGCCCTCTCCGGCATGGCGCCCGCCGGGCCGGCGGGGCCGTACACGGCGATCGCTGTCGACGGCCGTGCCCCGACCATGGCCGCCGGAGATTCCACCTCGGCTACGGTGATCGGCGACGGTGCTCATCGCGTCGCCTTCTACGCCCGCGACGCGGCGGGGAACGTGGCCGACGGCGAGGCCGGCGCCCCGCCGCCGTCCCACACGATCGTCCGCATCGACGAAACGGTGCCCAAGGTCGCCTTCTCCCGGGCCCAGTCTCCGGCCGAACCGGAGCGGATTGAGGCCACCGTCACCGATTCGCTTTCCGGCCCCGACCCAGTCCGTGGGACGATCGCGATTCGCGGGGCAGGTTCGGGCCAGCCGTTTGCGCTGCTACCAACCGCGGCCTCGGGTGGAAGGTTGGTCGCCCACTGGGACTCGGATCGCTACCCCGCCGGGGCATATGAATTCAGGGCAACGGGGTACGACGCGGCGGGCAACCCGAGCTTTGGCGATCGCCGCCTGGGCGGCACTCGGATGGTCCTGTCGAACCCGATCAAGGAGCCGACCAAGCTGCTCTCAGGGTTTGGTGGTGCCCGGCTGGTCTGGCACCGCTGCTCTCGCAAAGCGGGTGCTCGGCACTGCCACCGTGAGGCAATCGAGGACTTCGAAGGGCGGCCCGAGGCTCGCACGGTGCCCTACGGTCGCGGTACCGCCTTCAGCGGCCGCCTCAGCTCGTCCTCGGGAGCCCCACTCGGCGATTTCCCCCTCACCGTGATCGAGACCTTCGCCCGCGGTGCCGACCCGGCACACCGCGAGACCGTCGTGCGCACCCGACCCGACGGCACCTTCCTCGTCCGCCTGGCTCCCGGCCCGAGTCGACAGGTGGATGCCGCCTTCCCCGGCAACCGGCTCCTTTCCCGGTCGAGCGGACGCCCTGCCCGGTTCGGCGTCCGCTCCTCGGTCCGCCTGCGCGTCTCCGCTGCGACGGCGAGAGTCGGCGGTGCGCCGGTTGCGTTCAGCGGCCGGGTCGCCGATCTCGGCACCTCCATCCCTGCGGGTGGGATGCCGGTGGAGCTGCAGTTCCGGCTCGCCGGCTCAGAGTGGAGCGAGTTCCGCACCGTTCAGACCGATGCCGCCGGCCGCTTCCGCTACCCCTACGCGTTCACCGACGACGACAGCCGTGGCGTCCGCTTCCAGTTCCGCGCCTACCTCCCCGGCCAGGAAGGCTGGCCGTATGAGCCGGCGGCCTCCCGGCCGGTGTTCGTCACCGGCCGCTGAGGGCAGAAAAAAAAAGACCGCCCCGGCAATCCCGGGGCGGTCTCCAGAGCAGCGGCTGGTAAGTGCCTACCTCAGAGCGGCAAACTGATCGGTGACTTGGTCCACCAGGCTCTGGGCCCGGGAGGTCTGCTCGTCCACCGTGCGGCGGACTCGCTTCTCGACTTCGGTGCGGTTGCGCTTCAGGGTGCTCTCGACGGAGCGCTGGTGCTTGCGGGCTTCGCGCTCGACCCGGTTGCGGGTCTTGCGAGCCTCGGTGGTCGCCCGACGACGGGCGCTGTGGCCACGTCGCTCGGTGCGCTTCAGCGTTTTACGCAGCTGCGACCGGTAGGTCTTCAGCTGCTTCTCGGCGCTGTCGCGGCCGGTCCACGGCTCGACCAGGTCCGAGAGCCGGTCGCTGACGGAGAGCACGGCGCCGACCGGCAGGTCGACGGCGGTCTCAGCGGCGACCTGGATCTGGTTCTTCTCCGCGGCGGCAGTCTTGGTGGCCGCGCGCTTGCCGGCGCTGGCGGCGGCGCTCGCGGACTTCTTCGTTTCGGTGGTGGCGCGCTTTGCCTGCGCCTTGTCTTTGCTGCTGTTCCTACTCTGCGTTGCCATTAAGTCGAATCCCCTTCGGTTTTCGGTTTTGGCTGGCTCGGGCGGGGCCGAGTCTAGCGAACATACGTTCTTTGCGAACACACGTTCTTAAACCCTTTCCGGGGATTGGTTACGGGGCGTTCGAGAGCTGCGCGGCGCGGACCGTGGCCAGCGCCTCGTCGTTGCTCGCGGCGGCGATCGGGTAGCGGGCGTCGAGATCCAGGGGGGCCTCGGAGAGGCCGAGGTCCCCAAAAACGACGGCGCCTCCCGCCTCGCGGACGATCAATTGCGCGGCGGCGGCATCGACCGAACGGCAGGGCCGCAGGCTGAGCATCGCGTCGAAGCGGCCGACGGCAACGTAGGAGGCGGTAATCGCGATCGAGCCGACCACCCGCAACCGGTACGCCTTCCCCGCCAGCGCCTCGAGGGCCGGCAGCGCCCACTCGGGCTCGGCGGACTCCATCCCCACCACCTCCAGTCGCTCGCCGCTCGCCGCCACCCGGACCGGGAGGCCGTCGAGGCCGGCACCGCTGCCGCGGCGGGCGCTGAACTCCTCGTCGGCGCCGAAGTCGTGGACGAAGCCGAACTCTACGTCGGCCATCGTCGGCCCCGAGGCGAGGGCGATCGAGACGCTGTGCGAGGGGATCGTGCGGCGGGCGTTGAGCGAGCCGTCGATCGGGTCGATCACGACGCGAGCGGCACCGCCGGAGCCGAAGGCGACCTCGCCGCGCTCCTCGGAGACGGCGATGAACGAGGCGCCGGCATCCGCCAGCGTCTCCAGCTCGGCGAAGACGACCTCCTCGCACTCGCGGTCGATCGCCAGCGCATGGTCACCCCCCTCGCCGACCCCCTCGTACACCGTGCGGCCCTCGCTGGTCGCGTTCGCCGCGAAGATCCCCCGTTGGGCTTCGACGATGCGGCGGCAGATTCCCAGCCAGTCTGCGGAGAAAAGATCGATCGGCGGATGCTAGTGGCGCGACGCGTCGCGCTAGCTTTGAGCGGTGCGAGAGGACCGACCGACGGCAACGGAAGAGACCGGCGGCCGCGAGCGGGCGCTGGCCCACGCGGAGGGGCCGTTGCTGGTGCTCGGGGCGGCCGGCACCGGCAAGACCGAGCTGCTCGCGCGGCGCGTCGCCACCCTGGTCGCGGCCGGGACGCACGCCGAGCAGGTCCTCGTCCTGGCCTCCACCCGGGCGACCGCGCGGCGGCTTCGCGAACGTTCCGAGGCGCTGCTCGAGGGGCCGTTCGAGGAGCTCTGGATCGGCAGTTGGGAGACGCTCGGCGAGCGCCTCCTGCGCGAGCACTCCGGGGCGGCCGGGCTCGACCCCTTCTTCGACGTCCTCGGCCCCGCCGAGCGGCTGGCGATGCTGCTCGACCGTCTCGACGCGCTGCCGCTCCGCCGCCACGAGATACGCGGCAACCCGGCGGGGCTGCTGGCCCGGCTGCTGGCCCGAATCGACGCCCTCAAGGCCGACCGCGTCGGGCCGACCAGCCTCGCCGAACGCGCCCGCGCCGCTGAGGCCGAGGCTGGCGACGAGGCCGCCCGCGAGGCGGCCAAGCGCGAGGTCGAGTTCGCCGAGCTCTACTCGGCCCACGACAAGATCCTCGCCGAGTCCGGCAGCCTCGACCGCGGCGACGTCTTCCTCGCTCTCGACTGCCTGCTGGTCGAGCGACCCGACGTCCGCCGGCAGATCGCCACCCGGTTTGAGTACCTGATGGTCGACGAGCTGGAGGAGACGACCGCGGCCCAACGGGCGATCCTCGGTGCGCTCGCGGAGGACAACACGAATCAGCTCTATGCGCTCGAGGACGAGGCCGACCAGGCCGCCTGGTTCCGTGACCTCCATCCCGGCGGAGACGCCGTCGTGCTGGAGCACCGGTTCCGGGAGCCCGTTCTGAGCTTCTGGAGCTGCACCAACGAGCGCGCTCAGGCGCAGGCAGTGGCCCGGGCAGCCGAGCACCTGGTCGCGGCCGGGGCGGCGCCGGAGGAGATCTGCGTCGTTCTCGCCGATCCCGCCCGCCAGGGCGGCGCCGTCGCCGCGGCGATGGAGGAGCGCGGGATCCCCTTCCACCTCTCCGGCGCCGCGGCCCTGTTCCAGCGCCCCGAGGTGCGCGACGCGGTCGCCTGGCTGCGCGTGCTCGCCGATCCCGACGACTCGGCCGCGGCAGCCCGGGCGCTGACCAGGCCGCCGGTCGAGCTGCGCTCCGGCGACCTCGCCCGCCTGACCACGATCGCCCGCCGCCGCAAGCTCGACATGGTCGCCGCCTGCGACGCGGCCCTCGACAGCCCTCAGTTCCAGCCCGAGGCGAGGGAGCGGATCCAGGCCTTCCTCAAGCTCTACGGCGCCGCCTCGACGGCGATGGAGGAGCGCCGCGCCGACGTCTTCGTACGCCGTTTGATCGAGCGGGTCGGGCTGCGTCGGCAGCGGCTCTTCGCCGCCCAGCCGGAGGTAGCCGAGCGGCTGCTCGGCCTCTCCCGCCTGGCCGAGCTGGCGACCGCCTGGGCGCGCCGCGAACCGCACGGCTCCACCCGCGGCTTCGTCGCCTACCTCAGCGCCGTCGCCGAGGCCGGGGTCGAGCCCGCCGGGGGCGAGGAGCCACTCTCGCGGGGGGCGGTGCAGGGGCTCGGGATCGGCGCGGTCAAGGGCAACGGGTTCGACCACGTCTTCGCACTCGGCCTCGAGGTCGAGGCCGAGTGGTCGCGGATCGGGTGGCCGGCCCGCAAGGGCCTCGTCCTCTCGCGGCTGGAGCTCGGCGAGGAGGGCGAGGAGCATCGCCCGCCGCGTTTCTACCGCGAGGCGTTGGCGAGCACCGAGGCCGAGGAGGAGCGGCACGAGGAGGAGCTGTTCGGCCCGGCCGAGGGGCTGCACGCGACCTACCGCAACCTGCGCGAGCAGGTGCTGGAGGCCTCCTGGCAGGCCGGGCGCCAGCTCTCGGAGCCGCGCTTGGACACTGCCGTCGACGTCAACCGGGCGATCGCCCGCTACCTGGAGCTGCTGAAGCTGGCGGCGCTTGCGCAGCGGCCCGGCGAAGAGCCAGCGGCCGAGGCGGTCGACGCGGTCAACGGCCTCCTGCGCCAGGTCGCCACCCCCGAGCAGCAAGCGGAGCTCGACGCCTCCTCACTCGACTCCTACCTGCTCGACTCCGAGCATGAGCGCGGGCGGCGCCTGGAGCTGATCGCGGCCCGCGACGAGCCGTCGCTATCGGCCTTCCTGCCGCGCCGCGGCGACGGCATGCTGAGCCTCTCGGCCTCCGACCTCACCCTCTACCTCACTTGCCCGCTCAAGTACAAGTTCGGCCGCGTCTTCGGGATCCCGCAGGAGCCGACGATCAACCAGCGCTTCGGGATCCTCATCCACAATGTGCTCGAGCGCTTCCACAAAGAGCCGCCAGAGGAGGACGAGGACGGGCTGCCGCTGCTGATGCACCTGTTCGAGACCGGGTGGCGGCGCACCGGGTTCGGCTCCAGCGACGACGAGCTGCAGTTCCGCGACCGCGCCCGCGAGGCGATGCGCCTCTACTGGGAGCGGGAGCGGGTTGCCGAGAGCGAACCGGTCTGGCTGGAGCGGAAGTTCGATTTCAAGGTCGGCGAGCACCACGTCCGCGGCAGGGTCGACCGGGTCGACCGCCTCGCCGACGGCGACTTCGAGCTGATCGATTACAAGACCGGCGAACGCAAGAGTGCGGCGGAGCTGGAGAGCGACCTGCAGCTGGCTCTCTACCGGCTAGCGGCCCGCGAGGCCTGGGAGATCGAGGCCAGTGCCGGCAGCTACTACTACGTGCTCGACGCCGACAAGGTGGCGGCGCCGACCAAGCCCGACGACGCCGAGCGGGTCGAGCGCACCGTTCTGCAGGTCGGCGAGGGAATCCTCAGCCAGGACTTCGAGCCGCGCCCCTCCCCCACCGTCTGCGCCTGGTGCGACTACCGCCTGATCTGTCCGGCCGCCGAGTCCTAGAAAGGCGGCGGCCGGGCAACGGGCGCCCTACCGCTGAGGAGCGAGAACCAAGCAGCTCGGCGGACGCAGGGAAGCGAGACGAGGGGAGCGCACTTAGGTGCGTGACCCGAGTCAAGCGACCGAGGACTCCGAGATGCGCCGGTTATCGCTCCTCAGCGGTTGTCGCCGCGTTGGCGGAGGAAACGCTGAAACTCGCGGGCGAGGGTGTCGGCGGAGGGCAACTCCTCGCCCTCGGCGTTGAGGAGGTCGACCTGTTCGGCTTCGATCCGGGAGACCAGCTCTTCGATCTCCGGGTTGGCGGCGACCGCGCGGCCGATCTGCTCCTCGTAGTCGGTCGTTTCCTCCTCCAGGTCGGAGGCCTCGACGGCGATCCCGGTCAGGCCCTCGAGCCGCCGCAGCAGCGCCAGCGCCGCCTTCGGGTTGGGGACGGCGGCGACATAGTGCGGCACCGCCGCCCACAGCGACGCGGACTGGATCCCGGCCTGCCGGCAGAGGTCGTGGACGACGCCGACAATCCCGGTCGGTCCCTCATAGCTGGAGCGCTCCAACTCCAGCTCGTCGACCAGCTCCTGGCTGGAGGCGAGGCCGGTGATCGGCACCGGAAGGGTGTGGGCGACCTCGGCGATCAGCGCCCCCAGAGTGACCACCATGTCGACCCCGAGGGCGTCGGCCGCGGTGGCGATCGTTTCCGAGAAGGTCCGCCAGCGCAGGTTCGGCTCGGTGCCGTCGAGCAGCACCAGGTCGCGGTCGGCCGTCGGCACGCGGGCGGCGATCAGGTTGTTCTCGGGCCAGTCGATCCGGCGGGTCTGGCCTTCGTCGAGGCTGATCGTCGGCCGGTTCGCCTGGAAATCGAAGTAGTCCTCCGGGTCGACCGAGGCGATCTGCTCGGCGTCGAGCGACGTCGCGATCGCCCGCAAGGCGGTCGAAGCGGCTGCAGCGGCGTCGTTCCAGCCCCGAAACGCGCAGACCAAGACCGGGGAACGCAGCTGCGGTAGATCGCCTTCCCAATGCAGAGACTCCACGTTTGTGAGCGTAGACGATGGGGTCTGCTAAGCGGCCGAACGGGCGCGGCGGATCAGCTGCAGAGCCATAAACAGGGCCAGGGCGGCGAAGGAGAGCTGCAGGACCCGCTCGGAGACGTTGTTCGCGACGGCGACCCCGATCAGGACGCCGATCGGCGAGAGGACGCCGATCAGCAGCGCCTCGCGGAGATTGACGTTGCCGTAGGAATTCTGGCGCGCCGCCCCGACCAGGGCGACGATCACGATCATCAGCAGCGAAGTCGACTCCGCCTCGACCTGGCTGAGCCCGAGGAAGACGGCCAGGGCGGGGACGAAGAGAACGCCGCCGCCGACCCCGACGAGGCCGCCGGCGACCCCCCCGGCAACTGCGATCAGGACGGCGAGGAGCTCGTTCACGAGAGGACCAGCTGGACCGCGATCCCGACCAACAAGGCCGCGAACAGGTAGGAGACCGTGCGCTGGGAGATCCGCTGCTGGATCGCCGTACCTAGAACCACCCCGACCACGGCCGGGATCGCCAGCAGAAGGCCGGTTGCGACGTGGACGTTGCCGTAGATCCCGCCCTGGGCGATCGTGCCGAGCAGCCCGATGAGGACGATGGCGGCGAGGCTGGTCCCGGTCGCGAGCCGCTCCCCGTAGCCGAACCAGAAGATCAGCAGCGGCACGATCACCGTTCCCCCGCCGACCCCGAAGAGGCCGCCGAAGACGCCCGCCAGGGTGCCGATCGCCGCCAGCTTGACGATTGCACCGGAATCGATCGGTGCGGTGCGGGTCGGCATCCGGCGATACTAGATGCCGTGCCCCGCGAATCTGAGACGGGCGCAGGGGACTGGAGCGCCCTGCTCGAGCCGCTGCGCAGCGATCCCGCCAGGAGCGCGATCCTCACCGACGTCGACGGGACGCTGGCGCCGATCGTCGAACGTGCCGAGGACGCCGAGGTGCCCGAGGGGGCTCGCGCCGCCCTGACGACCCTGAACGCGCGCTACGGCCTCGTCGGTTGCATCTCTGGGCGCCAAGCGCTGGACGCCCGCCGCCTGGTCGGGCTCGACGACCTCGCCTACGCCGGCAACCACGGGCTCGAGCTGCTGCTGCCGGGCGACCGGGAGCCGCGATCCGATCCCTCACTGGACGGCCGCGAGGCCGAGGCGAGCGAATTTCTCGCCGGCCTGGGGCCCGCGGCGCTCGCCGAGGCCGGGCTTCGGCGCGAGGACAAGGGACCGATCCAGGCGCTGCACTGGCGCGGCGCCGACGACGAGGGTGCAGCGGAGCGGCGGGCACACGAGGTCGCCAACGCCGCCGGCAAAATGGGGCTGGAACCACGCTGGGGGCGCAAGGTGCTGGAGCTGCGGCCACAGGGCGGCGGTGGCAAGGACGGCGCGGTCGCCTCCCTGATCGCCGGCAAAGACCTCGCCCACGCCGTCTACGCCGGCGATGACCGCACCGACCTCGACGCCTTCAGGCGCCTGCGCGAGCTGCGCGAGAGCGACGAGCTGGTGACCGCGGTCTGCATCGGCGTCCTCTCCACCGACGGGCCGGCGGAGCTGGCCGAAGAGTCGGACCTGACCGTGACCGGGCCAGGGGGCTGGCTCGGGATCCTCGAGGCGCTGGCGGAGTAGCGGTGCCCTATACCGAACTGCTCCGGATCACCGTCTTCCTCACCGGCGCCGAGGCGACCGCGCTGGGGGCGGTCACCGCGCTCGGGGCGAGCCGCGACGGCGACTCCACCGCGATCTTCGTCGCCGCCGCCTGGTGGCTCGTCTCGCTGGCGATCGGCCTCTACCTAGGCCGGCCCTCGCGCGCAGCCGACGATGTCCGCGACGCGCTCGCCCGCGCTCGCACCGCCACCTCGCTGCCCCCCGAGGCACCCGCCGGGATCGCCTTTGGCCGCCTTTGGCCGATCGGGATGACGGCGGTCGCCGCCGGCGCCCTCGGCATCTTCTTCCCCGGCGTTGCCGTGGTCGGCGCCGGGTACGCTCTGATCGTCTCGCTCGCCTGGCACACCCGCGAGGCGGCGGTGCTCGGGATCGAGCAGCGCGACGGCGTCAAGTTCTACGTCGTCCCCAACTCCGCCTTCCGCCCGATCCAGCTGGTGCGGACGCCGGGCCTGCGCAGCGACCGGCTGACTCGGTAGGCGCGGTCGTCCTTTGTGGCGCTATGCGGGACAAAGGACGAACGCGGTTCAGGTGAGCAGCTTCTTGAAGCCCGTCCAGGCGCGGGTGTTGGCGATGTCGGCGGCGGTTAGCCAGGCGCGCCGCGCGGTGGCGACCGCGTAGGCCATATTGCCGAGGGTGTCGACGCCGTGGGCGTCGGTGTTGAGGACGATCGTGGCACCGGCGTCGACGGCGAGGCGGGCATGGCGATCGGAGAGGTCGCGGCGGTTGGGATTGCCGTTGATCTCCAGCATCGTCCCGGTCCGCGCCGCCGCCGCGGCGACCGCCTCGACGTCGATCCCGTAGGGCTCGCGGCGGCCGATCAGGCGCCCGGTGAGGTGGCCGATGCAGTCGACCTGGGGGTTCTCAATCGCCGCCAGCACCCGCCCGGTCATCTCCTCGGCGGAGATCGAGAAGGAGGTATGGACGCTGGCCACGACCCAGTCGAGCGCCTCGACCAGGTCGTCGGGGTAGTCGAGGGAGCCGTCGAGGCCGATGTTGACCTCCGAGCCAGCGAGCAGCCGGAAGCCGCGTTTCCCTTTGTTCCACGCCCGGATCTCCTCGATCCGCTCCCAGAGCATCTCGTCGGTGACGTGGTCGCCGAAGCCGTGGCTGGCCGAGTGGTCGGTGATCGCCATGTAGGCGTAGCCACGCTCGCGGCCCGCCTCGGCCATCTCCTCCAGCGTGTTGCGGCCGTCGGAGAGGGTGGTGTGGGAGTGGAGGTCGCCGCGAATGTCGCCGAGCTCGATCAGGTCGGGCAGCTTCCCCTCCCGCGCCGCCTTCAGCTCGCCTCTGCCCTCGCGCAGCTCCGGCTCGATGTAGGCGTAACCGAGGCGCTCGTAGACGCCTTCCTCGGTCTCGCACAGCTCGACCTCGCCGCTCTCGGTCTCGGTGATCCCGTGCTCGGAGACCGAGAGGCCGCGGGCGACCGCCTCTTCGCGCAGCTGCACGTTGTGGGCCTGGGAGCCGGTGAAGTGCTGGAGCAGGTTGCCGAAGGCGGCCGGGGCGACGATCCGGAGGTCGACCGAGATGCCGTTGTGGGTCTGTGCCCGGACGCCGTTGGCGCCGGGGGTGCCAGCGGAGGCGATCAACGGATGGGAGGCGAGGTGCTCGGCGAGCGCGGCCGGCTCCTCGGCGGTCGCGATCAAGTCGATGTCCTTGCAGGTCTCCCCCCAGCGGCGGACCGAGCCGGCGACCTCGACCCGGTTCGCGGCGGGATGCTCGCGCAGCGCCTCGGCCAGCTCCTCGGCGATCGGGCGCACCTTGGAGAGCAGCAGGCGCCCCGGCCCCTCACCGGGCTCGCCGAGGCGCTCGAGCGAGGCAAGCACGTTCTCCTCCGCTTTCGGCCCCAGCCCTTTCACGTCGCGGACCTTTTCCGCCTCGGCCGCGGCCTTCAGCTCCTCCAGGCTGGATATCCCCAGCTCGTCGAAGAGCAGCCGCGCGGTTTTCGCGCCGACGCCGGGGACGCGGGTGACCTCGATCAGGGTCGGTGGGAACTTGGCCTTCAGCTTGACCGCGGCCGGGATCTCCCCGGTCTCGATCAGGGCGTCGATCTTTTCCGCCAGCGTCTTGCCGACCCCGGGGATCTCGGTCGCTCGCCCCTGCCCGGCCAGTTCGGCGACCGAGACCGGGCTCTCGCGAATCGCCTTGGCGGCGGTGCCGTAGGCAAGCACCCGGTATTTGACCGCACCGTCGAGCTCGTAGAGCACTCCCAGCTCTTCCAGGGCCGCGGCGATCTCGGCGTTGGTCACCTGGGGAACTTAGCTGCGACTAGCATCGGGGTGATGCTCCAGCTCGACCGCGGTCCCGCCTGGCTGGTACTCCCCACCTACAACGAGGCCGAGAACATCGAGCCCCTGGTCGAGGCGGCGCTGGCCAGGCTCCCCGCCACGGCCCAGGTGCTGATCGTCGACGACTCCTCCCCCGACGGGACCGGCGAGCTGGCGGATGGGCTGGCGGCGCGCCATCCTCAGGTGAGCGTCCTCCACCGCGACCGCAAGGAAGGCCTCGGCCCCGCCTACATCGCCGGCTTCCGCGAGGCACTCAGCGCCGGTGCCGGTCTGGTCCTGGAGATGGACTCCGACTTCTCCCACGACCCGGCCTATCTGCCACGCCTGCTGGAGGCGGCGCGGCGCGCCGACCTGGTGCTCGGCTCCCGTTATGTCGCCGGCGGCGGCGTCGGCGACTGGGGCCCGGTGCGGAGGGCGATCAGCCGCGGCGGCAGCACCTACGCGCGCCTGCTGCTCGGCGTCGACGTCCAGGACCTGACCGGGGGGTTCAAGTGCTTCCGCCGCGAGGTCCTCGAAGCGATCGACCTCGAGGTGGTGATGGCCCGGGGCTATGCCTTCCAGATCGAGCTGACCTACCGCGCGATCCGCCACGGCTTCAAGGTGGTCGAGGTGCCGATCGTCTTCCGCGACCGGCGCGTCGGGGCGTCGAAGATGGACCGCTCGATCGTGGCCGAGGCGGTCCTCGAGGTGCCGCGGCTTCGGTTCGGCCGCAATCGGGTAAAACAGTCGGAACGACCTCTGGACGGGGCCGCTATACTTTCTGAAGTATTGAGTGACGAACCTCGATTCCGGGAGACCGATATCCAGTGACTGGCAAGCTGACGGACGTAACCGACGCAACCTTCAAGGCTGACGTAATCGAGGCCGACGGGCCGGTCCTCGTCGACTTTTGGGCTCCCTGGTGCGGTCCGTGCCGTGTCGTCCACCCGGTCCTCGAGGAGATAGACGCCGAGCGCGACGACCTCAAGATCGTCAGCATCAACGTCGACGAGAACCAGCAAACCGCGGCCCAGTACGAGGTCCTCTCGATCCCGACGATGATCCTCTTCAAGGACGGCGCGATCGCCAAGAAGGTGGTCGGGGCGATGCCCAAGCGCCGCCTCGAGGCCGAGCTGGAGCCGGCGCTCGCCTAGCGCCTCCGGCCATGCCCTTCGTTCACGTCCACTGGTTCGAGGGTCGCACCGACGAGCAGAAGGCGGAAATCGCCAAGCGCATCGAAGAGGCCCTGGTCGAGGTCGCCGGCGCCGCCCCCGAGCACTGCTGGGTGAAGTTCTCCGACTCGGCGAAAACCGACTTCATCGTCGGCGAAGCGGCCGAGTAGCGGTAACGGTGAGGGGCCGCTAGGCGCGGGTGACGGCGATTTGGAGTTGGCGGCCGTCGATCTCTGCGCTGGCGCAGGAGGTTCCGTCGTAGAGGACGGAGGTGGCGAGGACCTCGCCGGCTAGATAGTCCTGGTGGGCACGAGCGGCGTCGATTAGGTCGGTGTCGCCGCCGAGGGTGAGCTCGATCCGGTCGGTGATCTCCAGGCCGGCGTCTTTGCGGGCGATCTGGACGGCGTGGACGATCTCGCGGGCGAGGCCCTCGCGGCGCAGCTCGTCGTCGAGCTCGAGCTGCAGGGCGACGGCGTGGCCGGCGTCGGCCTCCACCTCGTAGCCCTCGAGGGGCTGCAGGGCGAGGGTGACGTCGTCGGGCCCGAGGGTGTGGTCGACGCCGTCGATCGCGATCCCGATCTCGCCGCCTTCGCCGAGGACGGCGGCGACGCGGTTCGGGTCGAGCGCCCCGACCGCGGCCGCCACCTGCGGCATCCGCTTGCCGAAGCGAGGGCCGAGAGCGCGGTAGTTGGGCTTTGCCGTGTAGCTGACCAGCTCGGCCTCGTCGGTGACGAAGTCGAGCTCCTTGACGTTCAACTCGGCGGTGACCAGCGCCGCTCGTGCTTCGATCGCCTCCCGCTCGGCGTCGTTGGCGACGATCACGGCGCGGCGCAGCGGCTGGCGGACCTTCGCCTTCGCCTGGGCTCGGGCGGCGCGGCCGAGCTCAACCGTCAGCCGGACGGCCTCCATCCCCGCCTCCAAGGCGGGATCGGCGAGCGCCGGGTCGGGCTCGGGGAAATCCCGCAGGTGGACCGAGTCGGGCAGCTCTCCAGCCTGGCCCGGACCGCCACCAGCGAGGTTGAGGTGGATCTCGTCGGCGAGGAAGGGCGTAAATGGCGCGAGCATGGCCACCGTCTCCAGCAGGCAGTGGCGGAGGGTCGCAAAGGCGGCTCGGTCGCCGTCCCAGAAGCGTCGTCGCGACAGCCGCACGTACCAGTTCGAGAGCTCCTCGACGTAGGAAGCGATCGCCCTACCGGCGGCCGTGCAGTCGAAAGCGTCCATCCGCTCTCGCACCGTCTCGACGGTCGCCTGCAGGCGGGAGAGCGCCCACCGGTCGAGGTCTCCAACCGGCTCCGGCGCACCGTGGAAGTCACCGGGGCCGAGGTTCTCGGCGTTCGCGTACAGCACCCAGAACGAGTACGTGTTCCAGAGCGTCAGCATGAACTGGCGCACCGACTCCCCCACCGTCTCGACCGAGAAGCGATAGCCCGACCAGGGCTGCTGGGAGGTCAGGTAGTACCACCGGAATGCGTCCGCGCCGTGCGCGTTCAGCACGTCCCAGGGGTCGACCACGTTGCCGCGGCTCTTCGACATCTTCTGCCCCTCGGAGTCGAGGATGAGGCCGAGGCAGACGCAGTTGCGATAGCTGGAGGTGTCGAACAGCAGGGTCGACTCGGCGAGCAGGGTGTAGAACCAGCCGCGGGTCTGGTCCTGGGCCTCGCAGATGTAGTCGGCCGGGAAGCGCTGTTCGAACTCCTCGGTGTTCTCGAACGGGTAGTGGAACTGGGCAAAGGGCATCGCGCCGCTGTCGTACCAGGTGTCGATCACCGACTCGACCCGCCGCATCTCGCCGCCGCACTTCTCACACCCCACGGTGACTTCGTCGATGTAGGGGCGATGGAGGTCTTTGGGGATCTCGCCGGTGGCGCGCTCGGACAGCTCGGCGACCGAGCCGGCGCAGAAGCGCTCGTCGCAGTCCTCCCCGGTGCACTCCCAGATCGGCAGCGGCGTGCCCCAGTAGCGGTCGCGGGAGAGCGCCCAGTCGACGTTGTTCTCCAGCCATTTGCCGAAGCGGCCGTGCTTGACGTGCTCGGGGTGCCAACCGATCGTCTCGTTGTTGGCGAGCAGCTGGTCGCGGGCCTGGGAGGTGGCGATGTACCAGCTGGACTTGGCGTAGTAGAGGAGCGGCGTGCCACAGCGCCAGCAGTGTGGGTAGGAGTGCTCGTAGGACTGCTCGCGGAAGAGCAGGCCGCGGCGCTCGAGGTCGGCGATCAACGCCTTGGTCACCTCGGGGTCCTTGACGAAGCGATCCTCGAACCCGACCACACGGTTGTCGAAGTGCCCTTCGGGCTTGACCGGGTTGTAGAGCGTCCCGTGCTCGGTCGGGTCGAAGAGACCGTTGGCGGCGGCAGCCGTGTAGTCGTCCTCGCCGAAGGCGGGAGCGATGTGGACGAGCCCGGTGCCGTCCTCGGTAGTGACGAAATCGCCGGCGATCACCGGGTAGGCGCCCGGCTCGCGATCGGCGAGGTTGAAGACCGGACCCGCATAGGTACGCCCCACCAGGTCTGAGCCGGGGAACTCGTCGATGACATCCGCGTCCTCCCCCAGCACCCGCTCGACCAGGGACTTGGCGAGGATCAGCACCTCGTCCCCCACCCCCACCCTGACGTAGGTCACCTCGGGAGCGGCGGCGACCGCGACGTTGCCGGGCAAGGTCCATGGCGTCGTCGTCCAGACCAACAGCGACTCGCCGGTGCGCTCCCCGTCCTCACCCAGCAGGGGGAAGCGCACGTAGATCGAGGGATCGACCACGTCCTCGTATCCCTGCGCCACCTCGTGCGAGGAGAGCGCGGTGCCACAGCGCGGGCAGTAGGGGACGACCTTGTGGCCCTCGTAGAGGCGGCTGTCATCCCAGAGCTTGCGCAGCGACCACCAGACCGACTCGATGTAGTCGTCCTCCAGGGTCACGTAGGGGTCGTCGAGGTCGATCCAGAACCCGATCCGCTCGGTCAGCCGGTCCCACTCCTCGACGTACTCGAAGACCGATTCGCGGCAGCGCTGGTTGAACTCGGCGATCCCGAACTCCTCGATCTCCTGTTTGGAGCCGATCCCGAGTTGCTTTTCCACCTCCAGCTCGACCGGCAGGCCGTGGCAGTCCCAGCCCGCCTTGCGGGGGACCCGGTAGCCGCGCATCGTCTTGTAGCGCGGGTAGACGTCCTTGAAGACGCGGGCGAGGACGTGGTGGGAGCCGGGGCGCCCGTTGGCAGTCGGCGGGCCCTCGTAGAAGCTCCAAACCTCCGCCCCCTCGCGGTTGGCGAGCGAACGCTCAAAGACGCCGGCGTCGCGCCAGCGTGCCAGCACCCGCTCCTCCAACTCGGGGAAGGACTGCTTGGTGTCGACTGGCTCGAATCCGGGCATCAGGCTGGTTGCGCGCTCACGGACGCGTGATTCTAGGAGGGGATAGGCTGACGGCGTGCCCGTCTTCGACCTGAACGGCAAGGTGGCCTTGGTCACCGGCGCCGCCAGAGGGATCGGTTTCGAGACCGCGCGGCAGATGCACATGCGCGGCGCCTCGATCGCTGTCCTCGACCTCGACGCCGGCCAGGCGACCGAGGCGGCGGAGCGGATCGGCCCGCGCGCGATCGGGATCGGCGCCGACGTCACCGACGAAGGGGCGATGATGGCCTCCGTCGCCGAGGTCGTTGAGAAGCTCGGCGGCGTCGACGTGGCGGTCGCCAACGCAGGCATTGCCCAGGCCAACTTCGCCACCGCCCGTGGGATCTCCGGCGAGGAATGGGCGCGGGTCTTCGAGGTCGACATGTTGGGCGTCTGGCGGACCGTGCGGGCGGCGCTGCCGCAGATCGTCGAGCGACGCGGCCAGATGGTCGTCGTCTCCTCCGTTTACGCCTTCGCCAACGGCTTCGGCAACACGCCATACGCGGTCGCCAAGGCCGGCGTCGAGTCGCTCGGCCGGGCGCTGCGGGTGGAGCTTGCGCCCCACGGTGCCAGCGCCACCGTCGCCTACTTCGGCTGGGTCGACACCAAACTCGTCCAGGACGCCTTCGCCCAACCGACCGCCGACCGCGTCAAAGACCTCAGTCCCGACTTCCTGCTCAAACGGATCACCCCGGCAGAGGCCGGCGCCGGCCTCGTCCGCGGAATCGAAGAACGCGCGCCCCGCGTCTTCGTCCCCAAGTGGTGGCGCTACATCTCCGCCCTGCGCGGCATCGTCAACCCCCTGCTCGACCGCCGCATGGAGAAGGACGCCAAAACGGCGGCCCTGATCCGCGACCTCGACGCGGAAACGGTCGACGCCGGCAAGGCGTCAAGCGTGAGCTAGTCGCTCGGGGGGCAGAGAATGTCCGCGCCGCGGACTTGGGCGGGTGCATGCTCGATGCTGTCCGCCACCTGCGCGTCACCCTGGCTGCGATCGGAAAGCTTGGTAGGCGAGGTATCTCGCCCGCCGAGGCACGACAGCTGCTCGGCAACCCCAAGGCGCTCCTACGCAATGACGGGAAGGTGCGCAGCCATCGGGAACGGACGATGCGGCGCCTTCTGGTGGGACGGACCGACGGTGGTCGAACCCTAACCTTGGTGGTTGAGGAAACAGTCGATCCAGGCGTCTGGCTGATCGTCACCGGTTGGGAAGCGACTAATCATGAGCGTAGGATGCTCGAGAGGGGAAGATGACCAGAAACCCATGGACAGATCCGGACCCACAGCCAGGTGACTTTGACGAGTACCTGGATGAAGTCGATCCAGCGAAGGTCGAATACTTGGACGGAGCCCCAACGGGCGAGCTCATCGTGATCGACGAGGCGGAGGCGGACGAGTTGAGAAAACGACCGGATCTAGCCGCTTCGCGTAAGCCGCTCCAGTAGGCAGATCACAGACCGTAGGGCTCGCCGCTGGCGCGCTCGAGGGCGATCTCGCGGGTGGGGTTGGTGAAGAGGTAGGGCAGGCGCGACCCGTCCGCGGTTACCCCACTCAAAGATAGAAAACATTGCTCCAAAGTAATTGACCGCTAGGCCGCTGTAGGGGACCATCGGGGCAGGTGGCGATCGCCACCGCGAACCCCAGCGACTAAGGAGTGATGGAAGTGATTGGACGAAGAGCCATTCCCGGCGTCCTGCTGCTCTCTGCGCTTGTCGTTTGCGCATTCACCGCGCAGAGCGCATCGGCGGCGCCGGCCAAAAAGACAACAGCGTTCACATGCGTGCAGAACGGGGGCGTCAAAGATTTCCTAGACCCCCACTGCGACCAGAAAGTCCCGGCGGGACAGGGGCCGTTCGGACATGTCCCGATCCCCCAGAATCAGACAACAGAAGTCACAGTTACCAACGAAAAAACCGCGAACGCAACACTCGAATCGACGCCCACAACGATCAAATTCATCTTCGAAGGCAAACCTGTGGATGTCACCTGCAAAACCGTCCACGGGGTTGGAACCCTCCACAACGTGGAACCGATCCTAGCGGAACACCGGACCACAGGCACACTTACGATCAAAGTGACCGAATGCACTGTCAAACCGATGAAATGCAAAGTCAAAGAACCGATCGAATTCAAAACCGAATTCGAAGGCGTTGAAGAACTCGGGCCGGAAAAAAACACACATGGCATTGAGTACAGGCCACACGTGGAAAGCGGCGGCGCTCTGATGACGCTCGCATTCGAAGGCGCCGAATGCTTCCTCAAAGGGAAAGTCATCCCGATCAAAGGGACGATGGTCGCTACAGGCGCACCGGCCCCGAATGAACAGCACAGCGGCGCGACACAGATATTTACCAACGAAATGACCAAAGAAACGCTGAAAGTTGGCGCAAACCCGGCGGAACACTCCGGAGCGCTCACATTGAGGATGGCGCCCATAGGAGGTCAGGAACAAGGCCCGATCTCCTTCACAACAGTCACATAGCTCGTAGCTAGGTAGAACCGCCTGGGCCGGGCCGACCGGTCCGGCCAAAAATCAGCGACCTAAGGAGTGATGGAAATGATTGGACGTAGAGCTACTGTCAGCCTCTCGCTGCTCTGTGCGCTTGCCCTTTGCGCCTTTGCGGCCCAGAGCGCATCGGCGGTGCCGGCCAAGAAGACAACAGCGTTCACATGCGTGGAAAACGGGGGGCTCAAAGATTTCGAAGATGCCCACTGCGATCACCGAGTGGGACCGGAGCAGGGCAAATTCGGGCACATCCCGATCCCTCAGAACCAGACAACAGAAGTCACAGTCACCAATGCGAAAACCAGTTTCGGAACATTCGAATCGACCCCCACAGTGCTCAAATTCATATTCGGTGGGAAACCGGTTGAAATTTCATGCAAAACCGTGCACGGGGTAGGGACCATGCACAATGTGGAACCCATATTGGAAGAACACAAGGTCACAGGGACACTTACCGTCAAAGCCACGGAATGCAAAGTCCTGAAACCGTTGAAATGCTTCGTCAAAGAACCGATTGAATATCTAACCGAATTCGAAGGTGTGGAAGGGCTCGGACCGGAAGGAAACACACACGGCATCGAGTACAAACCCCACATCCAAGAAGGCGGCATCCTGATGACGATCACCCTCGAAGGCCCGGAATGCCTCGTCAAAGGGATCGTCCCGATCACGGGCACGATGATCGCGACAGGTGGGCCGAATCCGAAAGAACAGCACAGCGGCGCCACACATATATTCACCAACGAAATGACCAAAGAAACCCTGAAAGCCGGAGGAAAACCCGCGGAACACTCGGGCGCCCTCACAATGAAAATGGCACCTGTGGAAGGTGTGGAACAGAACCCGATCGCCTTCACAACAGTTACACAGACTGGCCGCCGCTAGCGGTAGGCCTCGCTCAGCTTGGATTTGAGCAGAGCAGCGCCTGGGCCGGGCCTTTGATCCGGCCCGGGCGCCTACCTCGACCGAGGGGCTAGCCGCTTCGCGTGAGCCGCTCCAGAAGGCAGATCACCGATTCGTAGGGCTCGCCGGTGGCGCGCTCGAGGGCGATCTCGCAGGTGCGGTTGCTGGAGAGGTGGGCGTCGAAGGAGCGGCCGGAGAGCTCGGCGGCCTGCTGGTGGGTGGCCGAGGCGGTCAGCTCGGGGTGGGAGATGCCGCGGTCGCCGGCAAAGCCGCAGCAGCTCGCCGACGGTGCAACGAAAACATCCTCGGCGAGGGCGGAAGCGAGGTCGCGCAGAGGCGAGGCGAGGCCCATCCGGCGGGTCGCGCAGGTCGGGTGCACGGTCGCGGAGCCGACCTTCTCGCCGACCTCAAGCCAGGGCAGCAACCGCTGCGCCCAGCTCACCGAGTCGACGATCTCCAGCTTGGCCAGGCGCTCAGCGTTCTCCTCCTCGAGGACGCCCTCGCCGGGCTCGGCGACCGCGTTGGTGCAGGAGGCGGCGTCGATCACAACCGGCAGCGCGCCCTCGCCGCTCCACCCCCACAACCGCTCCACCATCTCGTTCGCCTTCTCCCGGTGGGCGGCGGCAAAGCCTTTCGAGCTCCAGGGCAGCCCGCAGCAGTTGCCGGCGACGTCTTCGGGAATCCAAACCGGCAGCCCGGCCCGGCTCGAGACCTCGACCAGGGCCGTCACCGGCGAGCCGGCAAAGATCCTGTTGGTGCAGGAGGGGACATAGACCGCCGCCGCACCGGTGTGGATCGTCGCCGGCAGCTCGGCAGAGGCAGCGCCGGGGAGGGCGCGGCCGCGCTTGGTCCGCCGCGCCACCGGCCCTCCGGCCCGCAAGCCGAACCGCGTCGCCCCCTCGGCCAGGCTCCACCGGCGGGCTTTGGCGAGGGCGCGCCGTTCGGCCCGCTCGGAGTGCTCGCGCTGGCGCAGCTCCTTGACGAAGCGACCGGTGTCGATCCCGACCGGGCAGGCGATCTGGCAGGAGCCGTCGACGGCGCAGGTCTCCATCACCTCGTAGGAGAATTCCTCCATCAGCGCCTTGCGCACCGGAGAGCCCTCCGGCTGGCGCGCGATCTCCCGCCGCAGCACGATCCGCTGCCGCGGCGTCGTCGTCAGGTCACGGCTCGGGCAGACCGGCTCGCAGAAACCGCACTCCACGCAGGTGGTCACCGACTCCTCCACTAGTGGCGTCGTCTTCAGGTTGCGCAGGTGGACGCCGGGGTCGCGGTTGAGGACGACACCCGGAGAGAGCACCCCGTCGGGGTCGGCGAGCCGCTTCACCCGCCACATCAACTCGGTCGCCCTCTCCCCCCACTCGCGCACTACATAAGGGGCCATGTTGATCCCGGTCCCGTGCTCGGCCTTCAACGAGCCGTCGTACTTGTCGACGATCAGCTCGACCAGGCCGCTCATGAAGGCCTCGTAACGCTCGAGGTCCTCCTGCTTGGCGAAGTCCGGCGTCAGCATGAAGTGGAGGTTCCCGGCGGAGGCGTGGCCGGCGACGCCGGGTAGGAAGCCGTGCTCGCCGAGCAGCGCCTGCAGGTCGCGGGCGCCCTCGGCAATCCGCTCCGGCGGCACGCAGACGTCCTCGACGATCAACGAGGTCCCCGGCAGGCGTAGCTTGCCGATCAGCCCGTGCAGCCCCTCCCGCACCCGCCAGCTCAGCTCGATCTCCTCCGCCTCGCGGGTGAACTCAATCGGCCGGATCGTCTCGTGGGAGGTGAGGATCTCCATCGCCCCGGCGACGTAGCGGTCCAGCTCGCCCTCGTCGGCGCCGCCGAACTCGACCAGCAGGACCGCCGACTCCGGCGGCAGCTCTTTCCACTCCTCGGGCGCGCCGACCATGTTCCAGGCGGCGGTGATCAGGGCCGGCGCGACCATCAGCTCGACCGCGGTGGCGCCGGAGTCGACCAGGTCGCGGACCGGGGCGATCGCCGCGTCGACGCCGGGGAAGTGGACCCAGGCGGTGGTCGTCACCGCCGGCAGCGGCACGGTCTCGAAGACGGCCTCGGCGAGGAAGGCGAGCGTGCCCTCCGAGCCGACCAGGAGGCGGCGGAAGATCTCCACCGGCTGATCGGCATCGAGGAAGGCGCAGAGCCTGTAGCCGGTGGTGTTCTTGATCTCGAACTTGTGGCGGATCCGCTCGCTCAGCTCCGCGTCGGCGCGAATCTCGTCGCGGATCGCGGCGAGGCCGGCGGCAAGCTCGGGCTCAGCAGCGGCGAACTCCTCGGCGGCGCCGGGCGCGGCGGTGTCGATCTTCGTCCCCGACGGGAGGACGAAGGTGAGAGAGCGCACGGTCGAGTAGGAGTCCCTCGTCACCCCGCAGCGCATCCCGCCGGAGTTGTTGGCGACGACGCCGCCGACGGTGGCGATGTCGGTGCTGGCGGGGTCGGGACCGAGTTTGCGCCCGTGCGGGGCGAGGACGCGGTTGGCGTGGCCGAGGACCGTGCCCGGCTTGACCCGGGCCCGGGTGCCGTCCTCCTCAACCGCGATGCCGCGGAAGTGGCGCCGGACGTCGACCAGGATGCCGTCGCTCTGGCCCTGGCCGTTAAGGCTGGTGCCACCGGCGCGGAAGGTGACCGGGATCTCCTTCTCGCGGCCGTAGGCGAGGACCTTGGCGACGTCGTCGGCGTCGTGGGCCATCACCACCGCCCGCGGGAAGAGCCGGTAGGGGCTGGCGTCAGAGGCGTACCGGACGATGTCGCCGGGCCGGGCGAGCAGGCGCTCCGGTCCGAGCAGCTCCTCGAGCTCGCCACGCAGCGGCTGCGCGACGCCGCCTGCAATCTCGTCGGGCGCGCGGTCTGGCGCCGGCTCCGTCGCCGGCGGAGCGAGCGAGTCGGTGTCGCGCCGGAGCAGTGCCATCGCTCTCCTAAAAGAGTGACATTCCCGGCGCCACCGGGACTTCGACCAGCTCGGGCGCGCTCGAGGCGAGCGCCGAGGAGAGCGCGCCGCTGACCCCGTCGCGATCGGCCACCCGGTGGGCCTTGACGCCGTAGCCCTCGGCAACCGAGGCGACGTTGAGCTTCGGCAGGTCGAGGCCGGGCGCCCCCGTCACCTGCTCGACTTCGGCGAACCACTTGAGGATCGCGTACTCCTCGTTCTGCACGACCAGGAAGGTGACCGGGGCCTTGTAGGCGACGGCGCTCCAGAAGGCGGTGATCGCGTACTGGGCCGAGCCCTCGCCGAGCACACAGACGACCGGTCGGTCAGGCTGGGCGAGCTGGACACCGACCGACGCGGCGAGGCCGAAGCCGAGGCCGCCACCGGCGCTGAAGTAATAGCTGCCGGGCCTGGAGATACGCAGCTGGTTGCGCAGCGCGAGCGTGCTCGATGGCGACTCGAGGACGATGATCGCGTCGTCGGGGAGGACCTCGGCCAGCGCCGTGTGGACGGTCGAAACGTTGAGCGGGTCGCTCGGCGGAATTTCCTGCGGCGGCTGGTTCGGCTCCGGCGCCGGACGGGAGGACTCGGGCACCGCCTCCAGCAGCGCCTCCAGGGTGAGCTTGACGTCGGCGACGATCGCGTCGCCCATCGGCGCCCGCACCGCCTCGTCGGGGTCGCTGGTGATCGCGACCAGCTTCGCCCCATCCGGCAGCAGCGGCCCGGGGATATGCGGGTAGTAGGGGAAGACCGAGCTGCCGACGACGACGATCAGGTCGTGGCCCTCGAGCGTCTGCCCGACCGGCCCGATCGCCGGCGGCAGCACGCCGCGGAAGTTCGGGTGTCCCTCGGGGAAGCCGAGCCGGATGCCGCCGGTCGCCGGCGAGGCCCAGACCGGCAGCCGCTGACGCTCGGCGAGGGTGACGCCGAGGTCCCATGCGCCCGAGGCGTCGATGTCGGGACCGGCGACGAGGACGGGGTTGGTGGCCGCGTCGAGGCGCTCGGCCAGCGCTCTCACCGCCTCGGGGTCGGCGACGGCGCGCCCGGTGACCTTTCGCTCGATCGCCGCTTTCGCGTCGCCCTCGTCGACCTCGGCGTACCAGTCGTCCATCGGGATCGAGACGAAGACCGGGCCGCGGGGCGCCAGGGCCGCAAGGTTGGCGCCGTGGGCGAGGGCCAGCGGCACGTCCTCGGCCCGCGGCGGCTCGAAGGACCACTTGACCAGCGGGTGCGGCATCCGGGTCGCGTCGCGGTTGGTCAGGTTCGCCTGCAGGGTGATCTGCGCCCGCGCCTGCTGACCGGCGGTGATCAGCAGCGGCGAGTGGTTGGCCTGGGCGTTGAAGATCGCCCCCATCGCGTTGCCGACCCCAGGCGCGGTGTGGAGGTTGGCCACGGCCGGCCGCCCCGACGCCTGGGCGAAACCGTCGGCCATCCCGACCACCACCGCCTCCTGCAGGCCGAGCACGTAGCGGAAGTCCGAGGGGTACTCGGCCAGCATCGGCAGCTCGGTCGAGCCCGGGTTGCCGAACATCGTCGTCATCCCGTGGGCTCGGAAAAGGTCGAACGTCGCGTCCCTGACCGTCGGCATCGCCGGAAACCCTATCCGGCGCGGGCAAAAGCGGCTGACCAATGGCGCTTTGCTCTCGGTATGCGAGAGGAAAGCGCCAGCGCGCCTGCCGAACTCAAGAACGGAGGCCGCAGGTCGATACGGACTCGATGAGCTTGCCGTCCAGCCAGCGGAGGGTCCGGCGCGGGGTCTGCGCCGCGGCGCTCGCCGCCTGCCTGTTCGGCTTCGCCGCCTCGGCCACCGCGGAACCGCCGCCGGCCACGACCCGCCTCGTCTACGCGACCGGTGAAATCGTTCCGATCCCGGCTTCGATCCCGCACGAAGAAGGCGACATGGTCGACCGGCGGATCATCCCCAACCTTCGCTGGATCGCCCAGCGCTACCCGATCTACATCACCGACGGCTACTCGGGGCCGCTCCCGACCGGGGAACACGTCGGCTGCCACGGCTGCCACGTCACGCGCTCCGACCACTACAACGGCCTCGCGGTCGACATCGTCGCGCTGGACGGAAGCTCCCGTTGCGAGGGCCGGTGGGCCGGGATCACCCGGCTAGCCCGCTGGGCCGAGCCGTTGCAGAACCGCCCCACCCTGCCGTTCCGGTGGGTCGGCTACGACGGCGACGCCGGCCACGGCTGCGGTCACCACCTGCACCTCTCCTGGAACCACGCCCCGGCGGCGCGCTCCGAGCTCGCCGAATGGGTCGAAGTGTTCCCGGTCGGCTCGGTCGGGGCCGGGACCAAACCGAAACGCCCACCGGCGCCGCCCGCACCACCCACGCCACCCGGCGGCTTCGAGATGTCACCGACCGGCGGGATCAGCACCTACGGCTACGGCGACTGAGCGCACCACGCTCTCCGCGGCGACCCGGGCCGGGCCGTCCATAGGATGCGTGGGCATGCGCCGGCCGACCGCGATCGTCCTCCTCGCCCTCGGGGCAACCCTGGCCGCCGGTGGCTGCGGCAAGGACGACTCCTCTACCCCGGTCGCCTGCCTGGAAGGCAGCGACACCTACCTGCGAGCCCTGGCCGCCGCACCCGGCGAGGTCAGGCTCAACGGCGAGACCCCGATCAGCGAGTGCCCGGCCGAGAACCAGGCGGGCGGTGAGCTGGCGACGGTCGGTGAAGCATTGGTGGAGACGGCGACCACGCTCAACGCCGAGGCCCGCGCCGAACCCGGCGGCGAGGCGAGCGTCCAGCTCGGCTACCTGATCGGCGCCGTCATGCGCGGGACCGAACCGACCGAAGGAATCCACGCCGACCTGGTCCGCCGCCTTGCCGTCGCCGCCCGCTACGCCCCCGGCCGCACTCCCCTCCCGCCCGCCTTCCTCGCCGCCTACGGGCGCGGCTTCGAGGCCGGCCGCGAGAGCGGCTAGCGCTGCGTAGTTTTTGCCCTCTATAGGGGCAAAAGTGCCGCGCTGCTATTTGACGATTACCAGTCGGCCGTCGGCGAGGCGGTAGGCGGTGCCGACTGGGCGGCCTTGGCCCCTGGCGCGCCGGTCGCTGGCCGGCTCGGGGACGACCACGCGGACCCGAGCCTCGGAGGCGGGACGCCGCTCGACCTGCCCGCTGTTCGGGTCGACGGTGAGGCTGAGGCCGGCGATCAGGAAGGCGACGGCGAGGACGATGCCGATGTCGAAGAGGTTGACGAGGCCGTCGAGCGGGTCGCCGGCGTTCTCCTCGATCCGGCTGTGACGGCCAAGTCCGACCCGGCTCATCCCGCGCCACCCCCCGCCCGCTCAAGCGCCGCCAGGTCCTCGGTGTACATCCGCGTGCGGCTGAGGGTGAGCGCGAAGGCGACGGTGCCGACCAGGAGGCCGACCACGGTCGCCGCGAAGGCGTCGCGGAGGTCATTGGCGAGCAGGGCGACGTCGCCGGCACCGAGTGCCTCCAGGCCGGGTGCCAGCGGGATCAGAGTCCCCATCAACCCGATTGCCGGGCCGGCGCGAACGAGGATCCGGGTCCCGTCCAGCCGTCGCTGGACCGCCAGCTCGTAGCTGGCGAGGGCGGGCTCGGCGTCGCGGCCGTTGGAGCGGCTCTCGGCGATCGAGAGGACGGCCGACTCGGCGAACCCGCTCGGCGCCCGGTAGGCGTAGAGAGCTGCGTTGCCGGGCTCGGCGACCGCGGCCGAGACCAGGCCCGGCAACTCGGACGCGGGCGCCCGGTGGCGCCGCCGCCAGACCTCGGCGACGTAGCGGCCGAGCTCTAAAGCGCAGAGCACGAGGACGAGGATCGCCGCGATCAGCACCGGGACGCGCAGCCAGCTGACCATCTGCGCGAGCGCGTCGCCGAGACCGTTTGCCAGCGTCGCCGCCGCCATCAGCCGACCCTTACCCCGGCGTCCGCACGCCGGCTCCCGATCGCCGCCGCTCCCGCCAGCACGCCGAGGAGAGCGAGAACGAGGCCGGCATCGGCGTGTCCGCCGCGCTCGGCGCCGAAGAGGCCGGGAGCGGCGGCGGCCCGTGGCCCCGATCCCACCAGCATTCCTTCGACGGTCGAACCGGGACCGGAGCCCGGGCCGGGAGTGGCGTCCGGTTCGCCGCCCCCGGCGCCCTGCTCACCGCCAGACGGGAGCGGTGCCGCAGCGGGCACCGGTCCGGCGCTCGGTTCGCTCACCTGCCGAGACCCGCCCGGCGTCGATCCGGCGCTTTGCGGCTGGGGAGCGCTGAACAGCGGGGCGGCGCGCCCACCCCCGCCGGCGATCACGCCGTCCCCGCGCACCACCCCGGTGCCACCGTGGCCTCGGTCCCGGCTCACTGGCGCGCGTCCGGCGGCTCTGGTTTCCGCCGGCGCTTCGCGCCGCGGCGCCCTGACCTGCCGCGGGACCGGGGACAGCGGATAGGCGTGGCCGGCCAGGGCCGGGCCGACCTGGGCGGTCATCCAGAGCGAGTTGAAATCGTTGGTCGCGGTCCACCCGATGCTGCCGTCCGGGCGTTGCAAGGAAGCAAGGTAAGAGAGGGGATCGGCACCGGTCTCGGTCCGCCACGAGCGCGGGTCCTCTCCAGCCGCCCACAGGCCCTGGACCACCCATGCGGTCGTCGCCGAGTTGGTCGGGCCACTCCGGTTCTGCCGGAAGCCGCCGTCGGGCCCCTGCATCCCGCGCAGGTACTCGAGCGCCCGGCGCTCGGCGTCGGTGTCATGCCTTTCGGCCGCGTTCAGTGCCTGGACCCCAGCACCGGTCAGGTCGGTGTCGGCGTCTGAAGCGGGACCGATCGAGCCCCAACTCCCGTCCGGCTTTTGCTGCTCGATCAGCCAATCGGCCGCCCGCGCAACCGCCGCTTCGGCCTCGGGGGTCTCGATCGTGCTGAGCGGGAAGATCGACCAGATCGTCGAGTTGATCCAGCCGCTTTTCAACCCTGGCGGCTGGGGGAAGGAACCGTCGGGGAGCTGGCGGGAGAGGATCGTGCCGACCGGGTCGACCGCGCCGAACGTGCGCGGAGAGGTCCCGGATGCGATCGCGACCAGGGCGACGCGGTCGAAGTCGGTCGTTTCCCGCAGCCCCGAAGTGTGGGCGGTGAGATAGGTGAAGACATCGACACCGCCCGGCTGAGCCTGGTCCTGCGGGTTGATCCCCGCCGCCGCCAGGGCGTAGGCGGCCCAGGCGGTGAAGAGCGGGTCCGACTGCTGCCCGCGCACGCCGCCGAAGCCGCCGTCGGCATTCTGCGCTTCCTGCAGGAAGCGGACGCTGCGCTCGAGCGTGGCCCGGGTCGCCGCGTCCGGCGCCGCGCCGCTCTCCGAGGCGACGATAAGGGAGCCGGCGAAGGAGCAGACCGACACCGCGATCGCCGCGGCGCGCAACAGCCCTCGCCGGCCCCCTGCCTTCATCGGGCGGGCGACCTCAGCGTCAGCACCCGCCGGCTGCTGGTCGCCGCCCCGACATCAGGCGTGTAGGCGACCTGCACCGCGACCGGGAGCGTGCCCGAGCGGCGCAGGGTCGCCCGCGCCGCGGCGTTCGGGATGACCCTCAGGTTCACCACGCCCGCGGCGCGGGCATCTGCCGAGCGGGATCGCACCTTCTTACCCGCCAGGCCGAGTCGGCCCGGAGCGGAGACGAAGGCACGGATCGTCGCCGTCCCCGTCTCAGGGTCGACGCTCACCCGTCGCAGGGAGAGGGTCCCGGCGGGGGCCGGCGGCGCGGGGAGCGGCGACGTCGCTTTCGGTTTCTCGGCCGGTGGCTGGTAACGCGCCGGGATCCGCAGCTCGGCGTCGGCGGGCAGCGGCCCGCAGCCTCCCCCGCCAACCGGTTCGACGCAGACGTCGAGCCGGTTGGAGCGGATGTGGTCCTCTTCGTCCTGGGCCTTCAGCCGGTGCCAGCCGGGGGTGTCGAAGACCACCGTCGCGCTGCCGTCGGCGGCACTCGTAACGGCGGCCGGGTCACCGATCTCGACAGCCTGGAAGCCGCTCCCGGCTTCGGTCTGCACCGGGGCAACCGTGACGCCGGGCGCGGGATCAACGTCGGGGGCTTCTCCCTCTTCGCCGGCATAGCCCTCGACGGTGAGGTCGAGCGGCTCACCGACCTCGACCCGGGCGGTCGGGGCAGGAGCGGCGGGCGCCTCGGAGGGATCGTCCACTGCTGCCAGCCGCAGCAGCGAGCGACCGGTGAAGACGTCGTAGGCCCAGAGCGCTTCGTCGCCGGCCTCGGCGCGCGCCTGGCAGCCGCCGACCGGCGTCAGCACGCCGTTGAGCAGAACGCCCCAGAACTCTTCTTCTTCGGGATCTTCCGCATCGGGCCCCCACTGAGTGATGAAGTAGTCGTCGAAACCGGCGGAGAAGAGGCCGTCGAACCCCTGTCCCACCAGCTCCATCGCGTCCACCGAGGCCGCAGTCGGAGTCGGCCCCGGCGCCGGATTGGCGGCGGCGTTGGTCCCGTCGCAGCGATGGGCTTCGGTTTCGGAATCGGCCCGGACCTCGCGGCCGTCGGTGAGGATCGGCCCCTCGAACAGGGTCCGGCTCTCACCCTCGATACGTACGGTGAGCTCCACCGGGGCCGCACTGGCCCCGGTGGAGATGATCATTGAAACGCCCGCGAGGAGCGTCGCTGCAACTGCACTCTTGCGAATCATCTCCCGAGCCTCAGCGTCAACGCCCGGCGGCTGCTGGTCGCCGCTCCCACGTCCGGGGTGTAGGCAATCTGCACGGCTACTGGGACCCTGCCCGAGCGGCGCAGTGACGCCCGCGCCTCTGCGGTCGGGACGACCTTCAGCTTCACCACGCCCGCGGCGCGGGCGTCAGCCGAGCGGGAGCGGACCTTTTTACCGGCCAGCGCGAGGCGGCCCGGGGCCGAGACGAAGGCGCGAATCGTCGCCGTCCCAGTGTCCGGATCGACGGTCACCCGGCGCAGGGCCAGGGTGCCGGCGAGAGCCGGCAACGGGACCGGGGGCGGCGTCACCGCTGGTTTCTGGGGCGGCGGCAGGTAGCGCGCCGGGATGCGCAGCTGCGCATCCACGGGCGGCGCCCCGCAGCCGCCGCCACCGACCGGTTCGACGCAGACGTCGAGACGGTTCGAGCGGATGTGGTTGGTGTCGTCCTGCGCCTTCACCCGGTGCCATCCCGGGGTGTCGAAGGTGACCGCGGCGGTACCGTCAGCAGCGGAGACGTCCGCCACCGGGTCGGCGGTGTCGACCGTCTGGAACCCGGTCCCGGCCTCGGTCTCGACCGGAGCCACCGTGACCCCTTCGGCCGGTGCCACCGTTGGCCCAGCGCCGGTGAATTCGTGCACCTCGAGCGCCAGCGGCTCTTCGACTTCGACCGCGGTGAAGGGTGAGGGCGCGGCGGGGTCCGGCAACGGATCGTCGGCCGCGGCCAGACGCAGCGCGGGGCGGCCCGAGAAGGCGTCGAAGGCCCAGAGGATCTGGTCCCCGGTGGTGTGAGTCGACTGGCAGCCGCCGACGGGAGAGGACGCTCCGTCGGTGAAAACGCCCCAGAAGGCCCCGTTGCCGGGATCGTCGTTGTCGGGCCCGAAGCGCGATATTCCGTAGTCGTCGAAGCCGCCGAACCAGGTGCCGTCGAAGTCCTCGCCGATCAGGTCAAGGGCGTCCACAGCCGCGGCCGTCGGAGTGGGTCCCGGCAGAGGGTTGCTTTCGAGGTTGGTTCCGTCGCAGCGCCGGACAACGGTGTCCGAGGATGCCTGGATGTCGTGTCCTTCGGTGAGGATCGGGCCCTCGAAGAGGGTTCGGGTAACGCCCTCGATTCGAACCGTGAGTTCGGTCGGCGCGGCTTGAGCCACCGCCGTCCAGATCAGGCCGACACTCGCAAAAAGCGCGGCCGCAAACGCTCGCTTACGCATCTGTGGATCTCCTTCTAGGTTGGGAACGGTGGAGTCGCCCGTCCCCACCCCGGAGGAGTGAGACCGAAGGAGACCACCGTCCAGTTCGCGAGAACAGGGGGTCCATATGTCTGCCGGGCGGTGAGTCTTCGGACTCGGGCGGGAGGTCTGGCCTCTCTGCCCATACCGTTGCGCGTCAGTCCCGGATTCGCACCGGGTTCCCTCAGCCGCTAGGCGACCGCGACCTTACACCAATACGCTGCGAGCACAACGATCATTCGACGGAGGAACGACGTGGCTGAGCAGCTCTGGGGTGGCGAGACCACCAAGGCGATAGACAACTTTCCGGTGTCGGGACAGCGGGTTCCGGTGCCCGTGGTCCGGTGGCTGGGCCGGATCAAGTCCGCCGCAGCCGCGGTCAACGGCGACCTCGGCGGTCTCGACCGCGAGCTCGCCGACCGCATCGCAGAGGCGGGCGCGGCGGTCGCCGCCGGCGAGCACGACGACCAGTTCCCGATCGACGTCTTCCAGACCGGCTCCGGCACCTCCTCCAACATGAACGCCAACGAGGTGCTCGCCAACCTCGCCGGCGACGGCGCCCACGCCAACGACCACGTCAACATGGGCCAGTCCTCCAACGACGTCTTCCCCTCCGCGGTCCACCTGGCGGCGATCGACGAGGTAACCCACGACCTGCTGCCGGCGATGGGCGCGCTGCAGGAGGCGCTGGAGGCGAAGGCGAAGCAGTTCGGCGACGTCGTCAAGGCCGGCCGTACCCACCTGATGGACGCGGTGCCGGTGACTCTCGGCCAGGAGTTCGGCGGCTACTCGGCCCAGGTCCGGCTCGGCATCCAGCGGGTCGAGGGGACGCTGCGGCGGGTCGGCCAGATCCCGCTCGGCGGCACCGCCACCGGAACCGGGCTCAACACCCACCCCGAGTTCGCCGCCAAGGTGCGCGAGAAGCTCGCCGAGGACACCGGCCTGGCGATCTCCGAGCCGCTCGACCCCTTCGAGGCACAGGCAAACCGCGACGCCCTGGTCGAGCTTTCGGGCGCGCTCAAGGTCTACGCCATCTCCCTCAACAAGATCGCCAACGACCTGGCGCTAATGGGGTCCGGGCCCCGCGCCGGCCTCGCCGAGCTGCGCCTGCCGGAGTTGCAGAAAGGCTCCTCGATCATGCCCGGCAAGGTCAACCCGGTGATCCCCGAGGTGGTGATCCAGGTCGCCGCCCAGGTGATCGGCAACGACGCCGCGATCACGGTCGCTGGCAGCCAGGGCCAGTTCGAGCTCAACGTCCGCATACCCCTGATCGCCCGCAACCTGCTCGACTCGGTCAAGCTGCTCGCCTCTGCCTCGCGTCTGCTGGACGAGAAATGCGTCGCCGGGATCGAGGCCAACGAGGAAATGACCGAGCGCCACGCCGAGGCCACTCTGGCCACGGCGACCGCGCTCAACCCCCACATCGGCTACGACCGCGCCGCCGACATCGTCAAGGCCGCGGCCGAGTCCGGCCGCTCCCTGCGCGAGGTCGCCCTCGAACAGGGAGTCGAGCCGGCGGTCCTCGAGGAGGCCCTGGACCACCGCCGGATGGCCCGCCCGCACGAGTAGTCGGGCGGGCTGTCGGCTAAGAGCGCGAGCCGCCGCCCTCGGCGGCTCGCTGGTTGTCCTTCCTAGCCTGCCTGGCCTTCCTCGCCTTGCGAGCCTTCCTCGCTTTTTTGGCGTCGCGGCCACGCGGGCCTCGGTCGCCCTTCGGGCCTTTGGGGCCCTGGCCACCGTTGGCACCGGCCGGGCCCTGAGGGCCAGTGGGACCAGCAGGGCCGCCGGGGCCGGTCGGACCACCTGGTCCAGCGGGGCCGGCTGGACCACCTGGGCCGGTCGGGCCGGGTGCCCCCGGGGGTCCCTGCGGGCCGGGGGCGCCAGGTGCTCCGGGAGTGCCGGGGGCACCAGGGGCTCCCGGCGCACCCGGGGTGCCCGGCGGGACCGGAACCACCGCGGTGGAGATCGCCTCGGTCCGACCGTCCGCAGCGGTCGCGGTGACTCGGCAGGTCACCTGGGTGCCGACGTCGGCCTCGACGATGACGTGGGTCTCTCCCACCTCTCCCGCGATCGGCGCACCGGCGCGAAGCCACTGGCGCTCGAGGACCGGGGTACCGGTCCAGGTGCCCGTCGCGCAGGTCAGCGTCTCGCCCAGGACCGGGCTGCCGGTAATCGCCGGCGCGACCGTGTTCACCGGCGCGTCGCTGAGGAGGTCGCGAGAGCGCAGGTCCGGGTCGGCGGCGTTGTCGCTGCCGTTGGCGACCCAAACACGGCCGTCGACCACCGCGATCGAGGTCATGTTGGCGTTGCCCCGCTGGTCGGCGACCGGGATCGTCTCCAGCGTCGTCTTGGTTGCCACCGCGTCGGCGGCAAGCGCCGCCACCGGGGCGCGGACGATCGAGGCATCGCCACGGGCGTTGTTCCCAGTGCCAGCCGATTCGACCCCGAGTAGGTCGCCGTTGAAGGCGAGCGCCAGGTCGCGTAGGCGTCGGTCAGCCGCGACCGGCAGCAGGACCTGGTCCACGACCGGGGCTGGGCCTGGTTCGAACCGGAATACCGGCACGTTGCCGGCCGTCGGCGCGACGTCGGAGGAGACGAAGAACCGGGTCGGGCCCTCAGCGCTCACCGCGATCCCCGAGGCGTTGTTGACGCCCGGCAGGTCGATCGTCTGGACGACCGTGCCCTCGGAGTCGAGGCGGGCGACGTCGACGGTGCCGCCGCCCGAGACCGCGACCCACCAGGGAGCGCCCGGCCGCTGCACGGCGTCCTGCACGATCGACCCGGCGGGCAGCCCGGTGATGTCGAACAACTTGTGCGCCGAGACGATGCCCGGCGTCCCCACCGTGACCTCGAAGAGGGCGCGATCGGCGCTGACGCGGGGTACCATCGCCAGCTCCCCAGTGCCGGTGGTGCCGAGGCCGCGAACGTCCGCCCAGGGCTCGTCATCGGTCCGGATCAGCGGCCGGTCGACCGGCAGTTTGTCGGCGGTGGTGATCCTGAAGACGCTGAAGCCGGCCTCCTCGTCGGCGGTGATCACTCGTTTGCGACCGGGCAGCGCGACCGCGCTCTCCGGCCGGGTGCCGCCGAGCAGCGCCGTGATGAAACGCGGCGCCTGCTTGTTGGAGATGTCGTAGACGGAGGTAGAACGGGAGCGCTCGTTGGTCACGAACAACAGCTCGCGGCCGTTGATCGTCGCGATCTCCACGCCCTCCGGCTCCGAGCCAGCGTCGTCGTTGCGGTTCTCGGCGATCTGGCCGAAGTCCGCAAGGTAGCGGTCGTGGGCGGGGCCGCCGTTGGAGAGCACGGTCCCGCTCGGGGTCCAGATCGTGAAGTCGCGGGTGCCGTTCTTGGTGGCGCCGTCAAGGTCGTCGTTCTCGTCCTCGTTGGCGGTGACCAGCGCCTGGCCGTCGCCGGTCCACTTGACCCCGTCGGGCTCGCGCTCGCGGGTGACGAGCTGGTTGAAGCGCAGGACGCCGTCGTTGAGCGTGTCGGCATCGAAGGTCTGGGTGCCGGTCGACCAGAAGTCGACGACGGTGGCCGTGGGCAGATCGACGATCACGACCGCATCCTGCTCCTGCAGGGTCACCGCCGCCCGGTTGGCGCTGTTGATGTCGACGAACTCGGGCTGGGGGTCGTCGGCCTCGTCGAAGATTCCGGGGTCGAGCGCCGGGATCGCGACCGGGGTCGCGGTCCACAGCGTTGGGTCGGCATTGGAGAGGTCGAGGGCCTCGACCCGGCCGTCGGTGGCGGGGTCTTTCTCGTTCTCGATCGCTGCCGCGCCCCTAGTCCGGCTTGGCGAGACCGCCACCGAGTCGATGCCATCGCCGACCGCGATCGTGTGGACGAGCGCCGGGTTGGCGGGGTCGAGGAGGTCGTAGACGCGGATCTCGTCGCCGGTGGTCGGGGTGGTCTGCACGCCAACCAGGACGAAGCGGTCGGTAACCGCGGCGACCGAGGTAGTGGTCTCGTTCGCGGCTCCGAGCACCACCGTGGCGCGCTGAACTGGTGCGTCGATGTCGGTGATGTCGAAGACCGCGAGGCGGCCGTTTGCTTCCCCGCCGAGGTCGTTGTTGGTCGAGATCAGGATGTTGCCGTTTGGCGTCACGTCGAGGATCTCGGGGACGCTGCCCGGCACCGCGGGGGCGAAGCCGGGGCGAATTTCAAAGGCGGGGTCCGCGGCCGCGATCGGCGCGGAGACGGCAGTCAGGCAAAACATGGCAGCGGTCGCTGCGAGAGCACGAACGTTTCGGAACACCGGAATCCTCCCTGGGGCGAGTAAGAGTGGGCGCCACGCTAGGCGTGTCTCCAGGCAGGGAAGTGACCAGCTCGTAACCAGGTGGTAGCGAGAATGTGAAGAGGCCCGACCCCGGCATCGGGCCGGGCCACTGCCCGTCTAGGGCACGCGCGGGTCGTCGAGCAGCAGCTCGACGTTGCGGTCGTCGGCCTGGCCCTCACCCTGTGGTGCCCCGGCCTGGAGATCGTTGAAGGACATGGTCCGCGCCACCGAGGCGAGGTCGTTGAGGTCCATGCCCGAGGCAACGGTGCCGGGCGGCGGCGCGGCCGACTGCCCGACGTGGTCGAGGATCGTGCCGAAAATCGAGAGCGTGCCGTCGTGGTTGTCGAACACCTCGAGCAGGCGGCTCTGTTGCGGCCAATCGGCCTCGGCTGCAACCCGGATGCTGTAGAAGCCACCCGTTCCACTCGGGTTCGGGAACGGGTTGACGACGTTGTCGTGCGAGTGCCCCGCCACCCAGGCGATCGCGTTGGGGAATTCGTGCAGGAGGGCGACGGCGTCGGCCTGCAGGTGGATCGGCAGCGAGATCCGCGGGTCGAGGTCGCAACCGGCGTTGATGTGGTGGCCCAGTTTCGGCTGGAAGGAGAAGCACGGCAGCGCCAGCTCGTCCGGGACGTCGGCGACCAGGCTCTCCGGCGCGTGGTGGCTGAACAGCACGACCAGCTGGTCGGCCGCGGTCGCCGCCTGCAGCTGGCCCCGCAGCCACTGGAACTGGGGGTTGTCGATGTTGCCGTCGGAGGTGGTGGCGCCGCTCGGGGTGAAGATCGTGCCTGCCTCGGCGACGGTGTCGACGGCGATGAACCTCATCCCCGGCGTCGGGCTCCACGAGTAGTAGCCGGCGGCCCCGTTGGATGCCGACTCCTGCCCCGGCTCGACGAAGTCGAAGCCGTGACCGTCAGCCTGGGAGCCCGCTCGGAAGATGTTCTTGTACTGCGCCTTGGAGACGAACTGCCGTTTCGGGTCGCCGGGGACGAAGATCGTGTTCTGCGGCGCGGTGATGATCGATTCGAGCAGTTTCAGCGGGTTGAAGAAGGACCCTAGGTCCGCCGGGTCCGGCACCGGGCCGATCGGCTTCAGGCATCCCATCGCGACTTCCTCAAAGGCGGCGTTGGCAGCCGCGTTCCCCTGCACGAGCGCGTCGTGGTTGCCGAAGGCGACGTAGGAGGGCACGCCCAGCCCGGTCGCCGTGAATGCCTGCTGCGCGCGGTCCATCAGGCCCGGATATTTGGGCCAGAGAAAGTGCGGGCCTTTGGGGTTATTGGGGTCGTAGAACGGCGGGGTAGGACCCTCGAAGTAGTCGTTGTAGTCCTGGACGCCGGTGTACCGGGCGGCCTCGGCCGCGCCCGGGACGAAGAGGTTGGGGCAGAGCGTCGCCGAGTAGGTTTTCTTGTCGACGCCGCTGTTGGGGTTGAGCGCGCCGCCCTCGAGCAGGGTCCGCACCCAGAGCGTCTCGTTCAGCTGCTGGTTGTCGGCCGAGTCGCCGGTGTCGATCGTCAGGTCCATCGAACGGTGGGACCCATTGCCCGCTGCGACCGGGCTCGCCCCGGTGAACTGGTTCATCTGGCGGATCATCGCGTCGTCGATCTGGGGCTGGAGCGCCTCCCAGGGGCGCCAGGCCGACCCGAACGGGAGGTTGAGCGGGGTCGAGAGCGGGTCGAGGACCTCCACCCGCGCCGGCGACTCCTCGTCGGCAAGCTGGAAGTCCGAAAGCTGGCCGAAGTAGACGAGCGAGGTCCGCTGCGCCGCCCGTCCCGCCCCGGCCGTGCCCAGATCCTGCCGGACGACGTAGGGCTCACCCGGGCCGAGCCCGAGGAATCGGAACGCGCCGGGCGCCGTCGGAACGACCCGCTGCTGGACGCTGGTTTTCCCGACCGTGTCCGAGACCGCCGCGCCGGCCACCGATGCCGATATCGCGGTCACCCCCGCCACCGTCGCCGCCAGACAGAACCTGAAAGCCGCTCCCCGCTGCTTCATCTCCCACACCCCTTAGCTCAGAGATTATTTCTCTAAAAAAGTGGGTAGAGGCTACACCAGCGCTCCCGTTCAGTAAAGGGAACGCCTCCTTAGGTCGCTGGGGCCGCGGCGTCGAGTAACCGCTTACGCCGCGGTCCCAGTGGGATAGTTCGCGAGCTAGCCCTGGAGGGTGATGAAGCGCTCCTCGGTCAGCTCGATCACGGCGTAGGCCGGGCCCTCGCGGGTGTTGCCGGAGTCCTTGACGCCGCCGTAGGGCTGCTGGTCGGCGCGGAAGGTCGGCACCTCGTTGATCAGCACGCCGCCGAACTCGAGCGCCTCAGCGGCCTGCAGGCCGCGGCCGATGTCGCGGGTGAAGACGCCCGCCTGGAGGCCGAACTTGGAGTCGTTCGCCATCTCCAGGGCTTCGCCGAACTCCGAGAAGGTGTCGATCGTCGCCACCGGGCCAAAGATCTCCTCGCACCAGACCTTCGAGTCTTTGGGAGGAGCGCCGAGCAGGGTCGGCGCCAGGCAGCGGCCCTCGTCGACCAGCTCGCCGCCGGTCAGCAACTTCGCCCCCGAGGCGACGGCCTCGTCGATCCACTCCTTGACCCGGTCGCGATCGCCGGGGGTGATCAGCGGGCCGACGTCGGTGTCGGGATCGAGCGGGGCGCCGACGGTCAGCTTCTCGACGTTGGCCACAAGCCGCTCGGTGAATGCCTCGGCGACGTCGGTGTGGACGAGGATCCGCTGGATCGAGATGCAGCTCTGCCCGGCGTGGGAGAAGGCGTGGATCTGGGCTTTGTCGGCGGCGGTCTCCCAGTCGCCGTCGGAGTTGACGATCAGCGGCGCGTTGGAGCCCAGCTCGAGGTTGACCTTCTTGTGGGGGACACGGCTGCGGATGTCCCAACCGACCGGGGCCGACCCGGTGAAGGTGATCGCGCCGGTCAGCTGGTGCTCGACGATCGCGTTGCCGACGGTCGAACCGGGTCCCGGAACGACGCTGAGCCAGCCATCGGGCAGGCCGGCATCGACCAGGACCTCGGCCAGCTTCAGCGCCGAGATCGGCGTCTGGCCCGCCGGCTTGAGGACGATCGCGTTGCCGGCGGCGATCGCCGGCCCGAGCTTGTGGGCGACGAGGTTGAGCGGGAAGTTGAAGGGACTGATCGCGCCGACGACCCCGTAGGGGACGCGCAGCATCACGCCGAGCTTGCCGGCGCCTGCCGCCGAGGCCTCCATCGGCACCGTGCCTCCGGTCAGCTTGCGGGCCTCGGTCGCGGAGAAGGTCAGGGTGCCGGCGCACCGTTCCGCCTCGATCGTCGCCGTCTTGATCGGCTTGCCGGCCTCTTCGGCGATCGTCTTCGCCAGGTCGTCGACCCGCTCGGCGACCAGGTGGGCGGCGTGGTCCAGCGTCGCGGCGCGCTCGTGCTGGGGGAAATCGGCGGCGCGGAACGCCTCGTGCGCGGCCTCGATCGCCCGCTCCACCGTCGCCACGTCGCCAACAGCGACGCGGCCGACCAGGCTTCCGTCGTATGGGCTCTTTACCTCGTCCCACTCACCACTCGCCACCCACTCACCGGCGACAAGGAGCTTGTGATCGGTTGCCTCAGCGGTCTCCGTAGCCATTCGAACCTTTCGTGATCAATCTCGTCCCTGCCGCTTAGTGACTGCCCGGAAATCCGCGCGTGCGACTGGCGAGTACCGGACCGAGTGGGGGTAGGACGCAGGGAGGCTGAATGGCAGCGCCATTTGGCCGACCGAGGACGCCGCCCCGCGAAGTGTGTCCGGTGCCGCCAGGCGTGCGTGGGGATTTCCGGGCAGTCACTTGGCCAGCGTAGCGCTCGCAAGACCTCGACCAGGCATGGAGGGCGATACTCGCGTACCTCGAAGCTGTTCTCCGAAGATGCGCCTTCCTCGAGGACACTCGCGCCTGGCGATGGCGGCCGCGACGGCCGCCCTGCTGGCCGGGCTCGCGATGCCCGCGGCGGCCGGCGCAGCCGGCGTCAACTGGGTCGTCCACGGGCGCGGTTTCGGCCACGGGGTCGGGATGAGTGCCTATGGCGCCTACGGCTTCGCCAAGAACGGCAAGGGCTACCGCTTCATCCTCGGCCACTACTACTCCGGGACCACCATCGGCACCCTCGCCAAGCCCCGGGTGGTGCGGGTCCTGCTCGATATCTCCAGCGTCGGCGTGGACTTCAACGGCGCCACCAGCGCCTGCGGGCGTTCGCTCGACCCGGAGCGCACCTACGAAGCGCACCGGGCTGGCGGGGCCGTGCGGCTGCGCTCCTCGGCCGGCGTAATGCTCGCGACCTGCGGGCCGAAGATACGGGCCGCCGGCGCAGGCCAGGTCACGATCACCGAGCTTGGCACCTACCGGGGCGCCCTCGAGGTCGTCCCGACCGAAAGCGACCCCCGCGCGCTGAACGTGGTCAACGCGCTCGCCGTCGAGCAGTACGTGAAAGGGGTGCTCCCGAACGAGGTGCCTCCTTCTTGGCCAATGGCGGAGCTGAAAGCGCAAGCGGTCGCCTCGCGCTCCTTCGCCCTCACCGCCGGCGTCGGTGGCAACGGCTTCGACCTCTACTCGGACACCCGCAGCCAGGTCTATGGGGGGCTGGAAAGCGAGAGCACGCGCACCAACGAAGCCGCCGACTCGACCCGCGGCCAGGTCGTCGAATACGGCGGCGAGATCGCCGAGACCCTCTACTCGGCCTGCTCGGGCGGCCACACCGAGAGCATCCAGAACGTTTTCGGCGGACCCGCCATCCCCTACTTGCAGGGCGTCCCGGACCCATATGACGGCGAGTGCCCGCTGCACACCTGGGAGCTGCGCTTCACCGGCTCGGAGATCAGCTCCCGGCTCGGCGGACTCCTCGAAGGCCGGCTGAAACGCGTCGTCGTGACCAAACGCGGCGTCTCCCCCCGGATCATCACCGCAAAGCTCTACGGCACCGGCGGCCTCACCGCCGTCACCGGCTCCGAGCTCGCCTCCGCCCTCGGCGGCTACGACACCTGGATGAGGTTCGAAAAGGTCGTTGGGGAAAGCCCAGGCTGAATGTCCACCAAAAAACACCGGGCCGGACCACCTGGCCCGCCCGGTGCTGGCGATTTCCCCGAACTACGAGCTAGCGCCCAGCAACTGCACAACGATGCTATGTGACCGTTGTGAGCGAAATCGGATTTCCTCCACCAGCCATCCGCGTTGTGAAGCCGCCGGTGAATTCGACTGGGCTTTTGCCGATTACGAGCGACTCCATTGTGTTGCTTTCAGGTCCTGTTTCGAACTTCGCTGTTGAGCCGCTCCATTCTTCTTTCGGCCCCGGTTGCCCTGTTCCGATTGCCGAACCCTGAATCGGGAAGGCTTTACCGGCGAAAGCACATTTTTCCCCCGAGAAATTGAGCGTAGCGAACTCTCCTTCTTTTCCCTCACCTTTGAATTCAAGGCCCCTCTCGTCTTTGCCTTTACCCAGTCCTTCGACGCCTTCAAAAGTAGCCGTGATCACAATCGGTTCTTTGATTTTGCAGCTCGTCGGTTTTTTCACTTCGCATTCGGTGACATTGATCAGAATTGTGCCTGTGACTGTGTGGTTTCCTTCGATATCCACGTTGTGGAGATACGTAGTTTTTGCCGCACTTGCGGCTTTTTTGCATAGTATTTCCATACCAACTCCTGCCACCACACTGTTGAGTTTCAACGGTTCCGTGGCTTCTTCTGTCGTTTCATTGGTTACTTCCAGCTCTGTTGTTTCGACGGGAAGTGGGGGGATTTCTTTGTGATGGTATGGCCCGTTGCCCAGGCCGACTTTTTCGTCGCAGTGGGGGTCTGCAAATTCTCCATTGCCCGGTCCTGCCCAGATACATGTGAACGCTGTTGTGTTTTTCGCGTGCACCGCCGAGGCACTCTGCGCCGCGAAGGCGCAGAAGGCAAGGGCACAGAGCAGCGAGAGGCCGATGGTGGATCTACGTCCAATCATCTTGATCTCCTTTGGTTGAGGCCTGCGTCGCAGGGTGGCACCGCCGGTAGCCGACGGTCAATCTTTATCGCGCAATGTTTTCTATCTCGCCAGAAATGCCCACGCTCACCGCAACCCGATCTCAATCAGATTTATCTGATAGCCTCGATCTCATGATCCGCCTGACCGCAACCGAAGTGGCTCGGGAATTCTCCGCCGTCGTCAACCGAGTTGGCGCCGGCGAGGAGATCGAGGTGGTGCGCAACGGGGTGCCGGTCGTGCAGATGCGCCCGGCAGGCCAGGGCAATCTGGTGTCCGCGGAGAGGTGGCGGGAGCTGATGGCCGCAGCCCCATCTCCCGACGAGGACTTCGCCCGCGACGTCGAAGCCGGACGAGAGGACCTTGGTCCGCTGAGCGACCCATGGCCGTCCTGATCGACACCTCCGTGCTGGTCGACGCCGAGAGGCGCGAGCTGGCGCTGGACCGAAAGATCGGCGATCAGGATCGAGCGATCAGCGTCATAACGGCGAGCGAGCTCCTGCACGGGGTGCACCGCGCTCGCATGAGCGCTACGAGGGCCCGCCGGGCCGCCTTCGTGGAGCACCTGATCTCCACGATCGAGCCCTTGCCCGTCACCACCGCGACCGCGCGAGCGCATGCGGAAATCTGGGCGGAGCTGAAGGACCAGGGCAATCTGATCGGGCCGCACGACCTCTGGATCGCCGCGACGGCTCTTAGTCACGGCATGGATGTGGCTACCGCGAACACCCGTGATTTCGAACGGGTGCCCGGCCTCAGCGTGGTTCCCGTCTGATTCAGTTCGCAGCGCTTGCTGGGTCGGCTAAGTGGCCGCTAACGGCTAGAGCGGGATGCCGTCGACATAGGCGAAGGCCGCTTCCCGGACCTTGTCGAATTCCCCCCGACCGAGGGCCTCCAGCGGCCGTTCGTATCCCAGGTACCGATTCCTGGCTCGCAGCCAGGAGCCGATGGCCTCTTGGCGCATAGTCTGGGAGAGAATCTCTGCGATCGCCCGAAGATCGTCGAGCTGACGGCCATACCGGGTAGGCGAGGAACCGTCGTTCCACCAGCGCCTCACCGTTCGCTGATCTGCACCGGTGGCGGTTGCGATCTCCTCGGCGGTAAGAGAGAGAACGCGATGGGCCATCCGAGCTGCCTGGACCGGCTCGTGTGCTTGCTCGATCTCTTTGACGACTGGCATTTGCTTCTCCTCGGTAATGCCCCTCTTTTGGGGGGGTCAACCTTCTTGCAACACCGCGCTACAGATGTCAACCATAATACCACCTTGTATGTCCTACTCAATGTCAGATATCCTGACAGGGGTAAAAAGACCTATCCCAAGACTTAGATAGGTACGGTGCAGGACGGTTATTCATTCGTCGCGGCCACCCGGGCCATCATTTACCGAAACACGCCCTTCGGCGTTGACGCCTGGCACACCGTCGGTCGCCCGGCTCGTTGCAGGGGCCGGTTTCACCGGTGCGGAGATTCCCTTCCCCTCTACGCCGCCGACACCCAGCGAGCGGCGCTCCGCGAGCTCGAGCTTCATAGCGATATGCCTCTGTTTCCGGGAAGAGGAATCCTGCGCCGAGTTTCGGCCGTCGCTCTAGCCGGCGGCACCCGTGTGCTTGTCGGGGACCACGTCGAGACGCTCGACGCGGCCGGTCTGACCCTGGAGGAGATTTACCACCCGACCGACTACTCGGGATGTCATGAGTTAGCGGAGTTCGCCAGGACGGTTCCGGGAGTCGTGGCCATCAGCACCCAGTCAAACGCAGACCGCTGCCAACGGACGATTGCCGTCCTTCCCGAGCACGTACGTCGCGTCACCGGGCTTGTCGACTACTGGGAGGGCTCGCTGAATCTGCTGAATCGAGCCTTTGCGACGGACGAAATAGCCGCTCAGCCGTCCGGGTAGGGCTGGATCGGGATGCCGTGGTCGGTCTCGCGCATCCCAAACTCGTAGGCGGCGCCAGCCTCGAGGGTCAGCTCGCGGGGTGGGAGGCCGGGGCGTTCGACGGTCAGCTCGAGGTCTGAGACCGAGCAGTTGACGGTGTTGTGCTCGGGACCCTTGGGGTCGGCGTAGACCCAACCGACGAAGTCCTTGACGGGGGCGGTGACGCGGCCGTGGATGACGACGTCCTTGCCGGGGAGGGTGAAGGAGCAGACCGAGGGGCTCTCCTCGATCGATGAGGAGCGGATCGCGCCGAGGCCGCCGAGGCGGTGCGCGACGCCGTCCAGCATCAGCATCCCGGAGGGGATCCAGGGGCTGGTTCGCTTACCGAGCTTGACCCGGGCCGCGCCGGCGTCGAAGTAGGTCCCGGGCGAGTCGGGGAACCCGGTGCCCTCCAGCCAGACCCACCGCTCAGCGTGCTCGGTGCCCCAGTTGTGGCCGATCATCCCCGGCCAGCCGGCGATCTCGATCGGGTCGGAGCCCTCGATCTCCAGGCGGCCGTCGAAGCGGGCATCGGGGTAGGGCGCGACGAACTTGGTCCGCGGCAGCGGCGCCTCGTAGAGCCAGTCGGCCGGCAGGTACTTGCACCGCTCCGCGTCGCCGGCGAAGGTCATGTTCCAGGAGGCGGTGAGAGCGTCAGTCGAGATCGAGCCCTCGGCGCGGCCCGGCCCGATCTCCGCCCCGTCGGCCTTGATCCAGGAGCCCTCGGGGACCGAGAGCTCGGCCGCCGGCACCGTCACCTTGGTCGCCCGCGGCCCGTCCGCCTCGCGGTCGAAGAGAACGAACCAGATTGACGCGTTGGCCTCAGCCCCCGGCCGCTTGTGGACCGTGTGCCGGATCCAGATCCCGCGGCCACCCCCCGGCTGGCAGGCCTTGATGTAGAAGCTCTCGTAGTGGCCGCCCTTCTCGGCCACCCGCGGAAATCGCGCCTCTTCCTTCATGGCGCGAACACTAGACCTTGATCGTGATCACGTCGCCGTCTTGGACGATGTAGTCGCGGCCCTCGATCCGGAGCACGCCCTTGTCCCGGGCGGCCGTGTAGCCGCCGCACTCGACCAGCTCGGCCCACCCGATCGCCTCGGCTTTGACGAAGGCTTCCATGATCTCGGTGTGGATCGTCCCCGCTGCCTCCAGCGCAGTGGCGCCGCGGTGCAGCGGCCGCGCGACCGCTTCCTTGTCCTCGCCGGCGGTGAAGAAGGTGATCAGCTCCAGCAGCTCGTAGGCGGCGCGGACCAGCCGTGCCAGGCCCGAGCCCTCGACCCCGTAGGACTCGCGCAGCTCCTCCGCTTCAGCCGGGTCCAGCTCTGCCAGCTCGCCCTCGATCCGGGCGCTGACCGCGACCACGCCGGCGCCGATCGCGGCGGCGTGGGAGGCGACCGCTTCCGGCGCCTCGGCGTCGCCCTCGTCGACGTTGGCGACGTAGAGGATCGGCTTGGTGGTGAGGGCCTGCAGGTTCTGCACCGCCTCCGGGGCGCCGTCGGGCACCGGGATCGTGCGGGCTGGGCGGCCGGCGGCGAGCGCCTCATGCACCGCCTGCAGCCAACCGTGCTCGGCGATCGCCTCCTTGTCCCCCGACTTCGCCTGCCTGGCGACCCGGCCGAGGCGCCGTTCGACCTGCTCGTAGTCGGCCAGGACCAACTCGGTCTCGATCGTCTCGATGTCGGCGAGCGGGTCGACGCGGCCGTCGGGGTGCGGGACGTCTGAGTCCTCGTGGCAACGGACGACGTGGCAGATCGCGTCGGTCTCGCGGATCGAGGCGAGGAACTGGTTGCCGAGCCCCTCACCTTCGGAGGCGCCCTTGACCAGCCCGGCAATGTCGTGGAAGGAGATAGTTGCTGGCACCAGCTCCGAGCTGCCGACCGTCTCCCCCACCTTCTCCAGCCGCTCGTCGGGCACCTGGGCGACCGCGACATTGGGCTCGATCGTGGTGAACGGGTAGTCGCCGGTCTGGGCACCGCCCTTGGTCAGGGCGTTGAACAGGGTCGACTTGCCGGCGTTCGGCAGCCCGACGATCCCAACCTTCATGGGGTGCCGCCGGTCATAGCGAGAGCGGGACGATCAGGCCGAGGACCATCCCGAGGATGGCGCCGACGAGGACGTCGGACGGGTAGTGCATCCCCAGGTACGGGCGGCCGAGCGAAAGGGCGATGGCGACGGCGAAGGTGCCGGCGGTGGCCGGGTCGACGCGGAACATCGCGGTGGCGACGGCGAAGGAGGAGAAGGCGTGGGCGGAGGGGAAGCTGAGCGAGCTGGGGGCGCCACCGAGCGGGGGCAGCCCCTCCAGCACGGGGCGCGGGCGCCGCACCAGAAGCTTGATCCCGTAGTTGAGGCCGATCGCCACCGGACCGAGCGCGGCGCAGATCAGCCACTCTTCCCGCCGCGAGGGATCGAGCAGGGCGAGGGCGACGCCGAGCAGGAACCAGATCAGGGCGTTATTGCCGGCCTTGCCCAGAGCGACGGCGGTCGCCTCCAGCCCGGGCGTGTGCCACCGGGTGCGCATCGTGCGCAGCAGTCTCGTATCGGCGCTCTCCATCGGCGCCGGAGGATAAGCCGCCGGTGCTCCGGTCGGCATCGTCGCGAAATCCGGGATCGACAAATCCCCAGCACTCACGGAGTTTTCAATCGCCGGTTAGACGGATGATCGAAATCGGCGCGCGATGACTCGCGTGCGCCTATGTTCTTCCTCCCTTCCCTCCCAAGAGCCAGGAGTCCCGCATGCAGACGAACGTGATCACCAGCAGGAAGCCACGTAGGTCCAGGGCGAGATCCCTCGGCGCGACGCTCGGGGTAACCGCCGCGCTCGCCGTCGGTGTTCTGCCAATGGCGGTCCCCGAGACCGCAGAGGCCAGATCGAGGCCGACCATCTGCAAAATCCTCATCCGAGCCATGGAAGAAGCAGGCGCACGGGGCGAATACGAAGCCGTCAACATGTGGGCGAGCATTCACTGGCATAGCGGCTGCTGGTAGCCGAACCGGTCACAATCACGGGGTGCCGTCGGTCCCAGGCTACGTCCACACCCCCGGCAAACACTGCGGCTCTACCGCGCTGCGCAACCTGCTCGCCTTCCACGGCATCGCGGTCAGCGAGGAGATGGCGTTCGGGCTGGGCGCCGGTGCCGGCTTCTACTACCTGGTCATTGACGGCACCTCGCCGAGCCGGTGGTTCAACGGCCGCACCGCTCGCCTCGAGGAGAGCTTCCGCGACCTGACCGGGACGGCGCTGGAGATGCGAACCTTCGGCGACGGGGACGACGGCGCCTGGGCCGCGGCGCGGACCGAGGTCGACGCCGGCGCCCCGGTCCTCCTACTCACTGACATCTACCACCTCGACCACTACGGCAACTCGGCCCACTTCCCGGGCCACGCCGTGGTCCTGGCCGGCTACGACGAGGAGGTCGCCCACCTCTCCGACACCGGCTTCGAGGAGCTGCAGACCACGCGCCTGGAGAGCCTCGACCGGGCCCGCCACAGCAGCCACGCCGCCTACCCCCTGGAAGGGCACATGTTCACCGTCACCGAGGCGGTTGACCGCGAGCGGCTCGAGGCAGCGATCCCGCGGGCGATCGAACGCGCGGCGTCGGAGATGTTGGAGCCACCGTTCGGCGAGTTCGGCGGCCTACCCGCCGTCGACCGGCTCGCTGCGGAGGCGGGATCGTGGCCCGAGCAGGCCGAGGACTGGCAGTGGTGCGCCCGCTTCGCCTACCAAGTGATCGAGCGCCGTGGCACCGGCGGCGGCGCTTTCCGGCTGATGTACTCGCGCTTCCTCGAGGAGGCGGGCCGCCCGGAGGCGCCGCTGGCGGCCGAGGCTGCGGCGCGCTGGACCGAGCTGGCGGAGGCGTTCCGGCTGGCCAGCGAGAGCGATGAGCCCGAGGTCGGGCTCTGGCGCCGGGTGGACGAAGGCGCAGCAACGGTCGCCGCCGCCGAGCGGCGGCTCTGGACCACGCTGGCCGAGGCTTAGCGGCCGCTCAGTAGCGGTAGTGGTCGGACTTGTACGGGCCCTCGACCGGGATCCCGAGGTAGGCCGCCTGCTCGGAGGTCAGCTCGGTGAGCTGAGCACTGACCGCGGCGAGATGCAGCCGCGCGACCTTCTCGTCGAGGTGCTTCGGCAGCACGTACACCTTCTTCGTCTCGTACATCGCCGCCTTGCCGAACAGCTCGATCTGGGCGATCACCTGGTTGGTGAACGAGTTCGACATCACGAAGCTGGGGTGCCCGGTCGCGTTGCCGAGGTTCAGCAGCCGGCCCTCGGAGAGGACGATGATCGAGTGGCCGTCGGGGAAGCGCCACTCGTCGACCTGCGGCTTGATGTTGACCCGCTCGACCTCGGACCGCCCTTCCAGGCCGGCCATGTCGATCTCGTTGTCGAAGTGGCCGATGTTGCCGACGATCGCGTTGTGCTTCATCCGCGCCATGTGGTCGGCGGTGATGATGTCCCGGTTGCCGGTCGCGGTGACGAAGATGTCGGCGGTCTCGACGACTTCCTCCAGCGTCCGCACCTCGTATCCCTCCATCGCCGCCTGCAGGGCGCAGATCGGGTCGATCTCGGTGACGATCACGCGGGCGCCCTGGCCGCGCAACGATGAGGCGCAGCCCTTGCCGACGTCGCCGAAGCCGCAGATCACCGCGGCCTTGCCGCCCATCATCACGTCGGTGGCGCGGTTGATGCCGTCGATCAGCGAGTGGCGGCAGCCGTAGAGGTTGTCGAACTTCGACTTGGTCACCGAGTCGTTGACGTTGATCGCCGGGAACAGGAGGTCGCCGGTCTCGGCCAGCTGGTAGAGGCGATGGACACCGGTGGTCGTCTCCTCGGTCACTCCCTGGATGCCCGCGGCGAGCCGCGTCCAGCGCTGGGAGTCGGCCTCGAGCGAGCGCTGCAGGGTCTGCAGGATGATCTTGAACTCCTCCGAGTCGGCCGAGGCGGGGTCCGGCACGCTCCCCGCCTTCTCGAACTCGGCGCCCTTGTGGACGAGCAGGGTCGCGTCGCCGCCGTCGTCGAGGATCATGTTCGGGCCCTCGCCGTCGGGCCAGAGCAGGGCCTGCTCGGTGCACCACCAGTACTCCTCCAGGGTCTCGCCCTTCCAGGCGTAGACGGGGATGCCGGCCGCGGCGATCGCGGCGGCAGCGTGATCCTGAGTGGAGAAGATGTTGCAGCTGGCCCACCGCACCTCGGCGCCGAGCGAGACCAGCGTCTCGATCAGGACCGCCGTCTGGACCGTCATGTGAAGGGAACCGGTGATGCGCGCGCCTTTCAGCGGCTGCTCCGCGGCGTACTCCTCGCGGGTTTGCATCAAGCCCGGCATCTCCACCTCGGCGAGGGTTATCTCCTTGCGCCCGAAGTCGGCCAGGCCGATGTCGGCGACCTTGTAGTCCTGAGTTGCGGTGCTCGTGGTCATCTGGTCAGTTCTCCTGGTTGGTACTTGCTCGGCCCACGAACATCCTACGAGGCGTTCGAATTTCGTGTACCAAGCCGGGATGGATTGCTACCTGCTCGCCCCGGACTCCTTCAAGGGAACCCTCAGCGCCGCGGAAGTCGCGGAGGCGATGGCGCGAGGGGTTCGCGAGGCGGGTGCGGAGGCCGATCCCTGCCCGGTCGCCGACGGTGGCGAGGGAACGCTCGAGGCGCTGCTGGCTGCGCGTGGCGGGGTCCGGGTCGAGGTGGCGGCACACGATCCCCTGCGCCGGCCGATCCGCGCCGGCTTCGGCCTGCTGGACGACGGCGAGGTCGCGGTGGTCGAGGTGGCGGCCGCGTCGGGCCTGCCGCTGCTGAGTCCGGAGGAGCGCGATCCCGAGCAGGCCGACACCTTCGGCACCGGCGAGCTGATCGCCGCGGCGATCGAGGCGGGGGCGCGGACGGTGCTGGTCGCTGCGGGAGGGAGCGCCACCGTCGACGGCGGCCGGGGCGCGATCGAGGCGCTCCGGGAGCGGGCTGAGCAAGGAGCGATCAGCCTGGAGGCAATCGAGCTCGAGGTCCTCTGCGACGTGACCAACCCCTACGAGGACGCTGTCCGAGTTTTTGGCCCCCAGAAGGGCCTAAAACTCGGAAGCGCTGACCGGCTCGCCGCCCGGCTCGACGAGTTCGCCGCCTCCCTCCCACGCGATTCGCGCAGGCTGCCGATGACCGGCTGCGCCGGCGGACTCTCGGGCGGGCTGATGGGTGCCTTCGGCGCGCGTCTGCGACCGGGCGCGCAGTTTGTCCTCGGCCAGCTCGGCTTCGAGCGCCGCCTCGCCGCCGCCGACGGCGTGATCACCGGCGAGGGCCGGATCGACGAGCAGAGCCTCGGCGGCAAGGTCGTCGGCACGATCGCCGAGGCGTGTGCGAGGGCGGGGAAGCCGGTGCGGGCGATCGTCGGGGAGAACGTGCTGGCGCCCGAACGGGCCGAGGCCGTGGGGATCGCCTCGATCCACGAGGCGGGCACCCTGGCGGCGATCGCCGAGGCCGCGCGCGAGATCGCCGCCGGCGATCAGCCGAGCAGGTAACTGCCGGAGAAGGCGAGCCGCTCAACCGGCTCGGCGCGCACTGGCTCGCCGTCGAGGGTCACCTGCTTGCGCGCGGCGTCGACGGCAACGGTCCCGGTGCGGGTGTTGCGGACCATGTCGGCGGCGGTCAGATCGCGGCAGTTCTGGACGCGGGCTCGCCGCCGGACGATCGGCAGCTCGGCCTCGATCGCGCTGCTAGCTAGGAAGGCGAGGGAGGTCGCGGCGGCCGCGCCGCCGAGCGCGCCGTATTGCGGCCGCACGATGACCGGCTCGGTCAGCATCGTGCTCGCGTTGCCGCCACCGGAGGCGCCCACTGAAGGGAAGCCTCCCTTCAGCACCAACTCCGGGCGCACCGCGAAGTTCTCCGGCGACCAGAGGACGAGGTCGGCGAGCTTGCCCTGCTCCAAGGAGCCGACCTCGGCAGCGAGGCCGTGGGCGATCGCGGGGTTGATCGTCACCTTGGCGAGGTAGCGGAGGACCCGCTCGTTGTCGGCGGCGCCGGAGCCGGCGCCGCGCTGCGCCTTCATCGCGTCGGCGCACTGGAACGCGCGGGAGATCACCTCGCCGATCCGGCCCATCCCCTGCGAGTCGGAGCTGAGCATCTGGATCGCGCCGAGGTCGTGCAGGACCGACTCGGCCGCCATCGTCCACTCGCGGACCCGGTGGCGCAGGATCGCCGCGTCGCCGGCCCGGGCGACCGGGTCGAGCACGTGCACGGCCGCGACCATCGCCATGTTCTCGGGCTCGGCACCGGCGCCAAAAGGGACGGTCGGTGCGGTCGAGGAAGTGAGGATGTGCTCGCGGCCGACGATCTCCAGCAGGTTGGGAGCGTGGCCGCCGCCGGCGCCCTCGACGTGGAAGGCGTGCACCGTGCGGTCGCCGAAGGCGGCGAGCGTGTCGTCGAGGCTGAGCGCCTCGTTGAGGCCGTCGGTGTGGATCGCCAGCTGCACGTCGTGGCGGTCGCAGACGTCGAGCGCGGTGCGGATCTGCTCGGCGCCGGCGCCGACGTCCTCGTGGATCTTCAGCCCGGCGCCGCCCGCGGCCAGCGCCTCTTCGACCGGGTCGGGGCGCGAGGAGGAGCCGCGCACCAGCGGCGCGATGTTGAGGGGCACCGAGTCGAGCGCCGCCCACAGCGCCGCCGTCGCCTCGGCGGGGTTGGAGCCGAGGTTCCACACCGGTCCCCAGTCCTGGGTGATCAGCGTGGTCAGCCCGGCGGCGAGGGCGGTGTCGCAGACCTGCGGCGAGAGCAGGTGCACGTGGCAGTCGACCCCGCCGGGGGTCACGAGGAAGCCGCGGGCGTCGAAGACGGCGGTCTCGGTGTCGAGGACGACGTCGATCGCGTCCATCGTGTCCGGGTTGCCGGCGCGGCCGAGTGCGACGACGCGCCCTTCGCGGATCCCGATCGAGGCGTGGCGCACCCCCAGCACCGGGTCGAGCACCAGCCCGCCGACGACCGCGATCTCGACCCCGCCGCGCTCCGCCCGGGCGCCGAGCCCGTCGCGCATAGTCCCGCCCCAGCCGGGGACGATTTCGTCCGGAGTCTCGAAGCCAGCTTCGGGGAGGACGTGGAGGTCGCTGTCCCCGAGGCGGACCGGGCTCGGCTCAGGCACCGCGGTAGCCCTTTTCCTTGGCGCGGTCCAGGGCGGCCTCGAGGGCTCCCGGCTCGTCGAGCGGCCCGTCGACCAGCTCGCCATGCCCGCGCACGATCCGGTCACCGGCGATCGGCACCAGCCGCACCTCGAGCGTCTGCCGCGGCTCGATCAAGACCTTCTCCCCCGGGTCCAGCGCAAGGCGCATCCCCCAGGCTGCCCGACGGTCGAACTCGAGCGCCCGGTTGGCCTCGAAGACGTGGAAGTGGGAGGTGAGGCCGACTGGGACCTCACCCTGGTTGGCGATCTCCAGGGCGGTGCCTTCGGCGAGCCACGGGATCTCGGCCGCGCCCTCAGCGTGCAGCGACGGCGGGCCATCGCTGCCGATCGGGTCGCGCAGCACGATCAGCCGGTGGCCGTCGGCGAACAGCGGCTCCAGCTCGATCCGGGGGACCAGCCTCGGCACCTCGTCGAGCACGTCGGCCGTCCCCAGAACCTCGTACCCGCGCTGCTCCACGGCGGCGTACTCGAGCCCGTCGCGGGCCGCCTCCAGCACCTCGTCGGCGATCAGCGCCACCGCCTCGGCCTGTCCCAGGCGCAAACCACGCCCCCGCCGCTTGCGAGCCAGCTCCGCGGCCTGGAAGATCTCCAGCCGCTCCTTCTCATGGGGCAGCAAGCGCACGAGCCGAGTTTGTCAGAGCAGGTGCGGCGAGCGCCAGGGCGGTGCGGACCGACTCCACCGAGCCGATCCGCACCATCCCGAAGCCGCGGTCAGATCAACCTTTGCGGCGCGGTTTGGCGACGTTGAACGAGGTTTCGTCCAACGATTCGGAGTTCTTGACCCATTTGGGGTTGGAGTCGACCCGGATCTCCCAAGTGCCGAAGTTCTTCGGCTTTTTGATCGGGAAACGCACGGCGCGCTTGGTCAGCGTGCCGCAGGGGCCCTGGCCAGCGCCGAAGCGGACCGTCCTCTTTTCCTTGCGCTCGTAAAGGTAGTGGGCGTAGATCGGCGCGTTGTTGAGGAAGCCGGCGAACTGCCAGGTGACGACCTTGCTCGGCTTGCCGTTCACCGGCAGGTTGCTGCCGAATTCGGCCTCCATGAAGGAGAGGGTCGTGTTGAGCGCCGGGTTCAGCGGATCTTCGACGGTCAGATTTACCGTCGTCGGCGTGAGGCTGTCGTATTCGGGCGCGAGCAGGCCGTCCGTCGGTTCGCTCGCGAACGCGCCGCTCGAGTCGGTGTGAAGGCTCTTTCCCCCGCCGATGGAGACGTTGACCTCGGGGCTGAAGCCGGAGCCGACAATCCCATACTTCAGGCCCTCTTGGAGGCAGGGGACGGGCGGGTTGAACTGAACGGTGCCGGCGGCGGCGACGCTCGGCAGCGCGAGCGCGAGGCCGATCGCGAGCAGCGTGGTACGACGAAGCAAGATGAATCCTTTCCCTGGCTTGACGAGCGGCGACCCTACCCCCGCCCCGGGGCCGAAATCGCCGCCCGCCGCCGCCTCAGCCGAATGTTCGACCGATTTGGCCGCCGAGGCCAATTCCGCGGCCAATTGGGACAATCGCGCCGATGAGCAATGCCTCCCCGGTCCTGATCACGATCCCGATCAGCCACTACTGCGAGAAGGCGCGCTGGGCGCTGGACTGGGCCGGCGTCGGGTACGAGGAGCGCGCGCACCTGCAGATCTTCCACTGGGTCGCGGTTCGTCGCGCCGGGGGTGGGAAAACCGCGCCGGTTCTGGTTCTGGGCGATCGGGTGCTCGCCGACTCGGCGGAGATCGTCGAGGAGGCGGACGCTTTGGCGCCCCAGGACCGGCGACTGTTCCCCGACGATCCGGCCGCTGCGACGGAAGTGCGCGCACTGGAGGACGACTTCGACACTCGCCTGGGACCGCACGGGCGGAGGTGGATGTACTACGGGCTGCGGGAACGCCGGGACCTCGCGATCGAGTACGCGTGCACCGGCATCCCCGACTGGCAGCGGCGCGCCCTGCCGGTGGTCTACCCGGTGGCGGCGCGGACGATCGACCGCGTCCTCGACATCTCCCCGGCGACCGCGGCGGAGTCCGAGACGTTCGTGGGCGCCGTCTTCGACCAGGTTGCCGAGCGGCTGGACGACGGGCGGCCGTACCTCTGCGGCGAGCGCTTCACCGCCGCCGACCTCACCTTCGCCGCGCTCGCGGCCTCGGTGCTGATGCCACCCGAGTACGGCGTGCCCCTCCCACAGCCGGAGGAGCTGCCGGCTGCGATGGCGACGAAGGTCCGGGAGCTGCGTGAGCACCCGGCAGGCGCTCACGCGCTGGCAATGTTCCGCGAGAACCGCCGGTAGGCGGGGACCAAAAGCGCGTCATACATGCGTCGGCTGATCGATAAACACGACGTATCTTCATTCTCGTGCGATTCCGCTCTTATGTCTTTTCCCTGCTCGCGCTCGGCGCGTTCGCGGTTCCTTCGGCTACTGCTCTCGGCGCGCCGGGCGACCCGCTCGTGGTCGCCGACGACACCCTCGCCCCGCCCGAAACCTTCCTCGCGGCGGTCTACCGGGTCTCGCTCGCCGATGGCACGCCGACCCAGCTGACCGCGGCCGAAGCGCTGTTCGACGCGAAAGGGCTCGCCGTCACCGGCCCCGACACGGTGGTCACGGTCGGGTCCAGTCGGTGGCGACCCTGGACCTCGAGACCAACGAGCTCGTCGACCGGGCGGCGTTGGACGCGGGAGAACTGCGGGACGTCGCGCTGGCCCCCGACGGATCGCTGATCGCGATCGACCTGGGTGAGTTCAGCCAGGCGGCCGACGGACGCGTGCTCCGGATCGACCCCACGGACGGCAGCTCGACTCCGCTCTCCTCCGGCGGCCTCCTGCACAACCCCTTCGGGATCGCGATCGACGAGGAAGGCACGATCTTCGTCACCAACCAGGACGACACCGGAGCGGGACAGGTGGTGCGGGTCGACCCCGACAGCGGTGCCCAGAGCATCGTCGCCTCGAACCCGCTGGTCGGACCCTGGGGCATCGCCTTCCTGCCCGACGGCGACCTCGTCGTCGCCGACGCCGCCTACAACGGCGCGTTCCGAGGCGCCCTGGTGCGGATCGACCCCGACGGCGGCGAACAGACCCCGCTCTTCCTCGAGAACCTCAACGGGCCGATCGACAACGCCACCGGGGTGGCGGTCGACGCGGCGGGAGAAGTGCTCGTCACCGAGCGCAACAGTGCCCAGATCGACCGGGTCAACCTCGAGACGGGGGTCGCGCAGCTGGTCGGCGAGGACGTTCCCAGCCCTCTTGACCTCGAGCCCGAGCCGGGGATAGTGCCGACGACGGCGCTGCTCAGCGGTCCGTCGGGGACGACCAACGTGACCACGCCGACCTTCACCTTCGCGCCCTCGCAGTACGGGGCGAAGTCGAGCTGCCAGATCGACGGGGGCCTCGCGGTTCCCTGCCGGCGCACCTTCACCTCGTCCGTGCTGACGGCCGGGGCGCACACCTTCAGCGTCAGCTCCTCCTACCTCGGGGCAGAGGGACCGGCGGTGGTTAGGAACTTCACCGTCGATCCCGGCGCGCTCGACACCCGGATCACCTCCGGTCCCTCCGGACCGACCCGCGAAACGGAGCCGACCTTCACCTTTGAGGCCCCGGGGGGCGGGACTTCGTTCGCCTGCAGCCTCGACGAGGAGATCCCGAGCACCTGCACCAGCCCCTTCACGGTGCCGACCCCACTTCCGGACGGCCCCCACAGCTTCACGGTCCGGGCCATCGGCGACGCGATCGGCGACACCCGCCTCTTCACCGTCGACACGGTGCCACCGGAAACGTCAATCACCAGCGGGCCGGGAGAGGGAGTCTCGACCAACGCCGTGCGACCGACCTTCACCTTCGGCTCCACCGAGGACTCCTCGACCTTCAGTTGCACCCTCGACGCCGCGCCAGTCCCCTGCACCTCGGTCTTCACGCCCGCGGCGCCGCTGGCGGAGGGTGCGCACACGCTGACCGTGGCGGCGACCGACCCGGCCGGCAACACGGATCCGACCCCGGTCACGCGCAGCTTCACGGTCGATCTCACGCCCCCGGAGACGACGATCACCGGCGGGCCGGAAGGGACGACCGACGAAGCGGCACCGACCTTCACCTTCACCGCCTCGGAGGCAGGCTCAGCCTTCCGCTGCTCGATCGACGGAGGAACCGCGACCGCGTGCGCGAGTCCGTTCACGGTGGCACCGGCCCTCCCCGACGGACCCCACACGTTCACTGTGCATGCAATCGACTCGGCGGGCAACGTGGGGACGGCGAAGCAGCGCGACTTCACCGTCGACACCGTGGTTCCGGACACCTCGATCACCGCCGGCCCTATCGGGCCGACCAACGACACCACCCCCACCTTCGTCTTCCAGTCGACCAAGCCGGGGTCGACCTTTGTCTGCGCAGTCGACGGCGGGGGTGCCGCTCCGTGTGTGTCGCCCTTCCAGACGACCGAACTCGACGAGGGTCCGCACACTTTTACGGTCACTGCGACCGACGCGGTGGGCAACACCGACCCCACCGGCGCGGTCCGCCAATTCACCGTCGACACCACCCCGCCGGAAACGGACCTCGACCCGTTCGGCCCGCTTACCAACAACCGCAGTCCCGTCTTCGAGTTCACCTCCGAGCCGGGCGCGATCTTCGCCTGTCGCATCGACAATGGCCTGGCGGAGCCCTGCACCAGCCCGTTCCCCGCGCCGCCGCTTGCCGACGGCCCCCACACGGTGACGGTGACCGCCACCGACGAAGCCGGCAACGTCGACCCCGACCCGCCGCAGGATCAGTTCACCATCGACACCGTGGCGCCGCGGACGACCATCGACAACGGGCCGGACGACGACACCACCGATCGCCGCCCGACCTTCTCTTTCGAGGCCGATGAGGACGCGACCTTCGCCTGCAGCGTGGACGACGGCCTCCCGGTCGTCTGCGAGAACGCCTTCCAGCCGGTCGCCCCGCTGGAGCTCGGCCCGCACACCTTCGAGGTCAGGGCGACCGACCTGGCGGGCAACACGGAGGCGGTCCCGGCCCGGCGCAGCTTCCGGGTCGTCGCGGAGGTCCCGCCACCCGAGCCCCCTCAGCCTCCCGAACGCCCCACCGAGCCACCTCGGCCCCCCGAGCCGCCCCCGGCGATCTCCGCCCAGATCGGTCTGACCGGATCCCTCCGAGGCCGCATCCTCCGCCTCCGCATTTCTGCTACCCCCTCCGCGACCGGCCAGGTCGCCGTTGTGGTCACCGGTCGTCGCGCCAAAAAGCGCCTGGCGCGCCAGCTCGACCTGACCCTCAGCGGCGGCCTGGCCACCGGCAAGCTCCGCCTTCCGCGCGGTGTCAAGCGAGTGAAGCTCGTCGCGAGCTACGGCGGCGACGTCCGCCACGGGCCGGCGTCGGTGACACAGACGGTGCGGCAGCGCCCCTTGAAGCGCCGCCGATAGACGCCCGCCCCATTGCGCCCCTGCCGCCGGCGCGTTAGCGTCGTCCTGACAGGCTGTCCGCGAAATGGAGGTCCACGATGCCGCCAGACCAGTTCGCCGAGACCCTTCGCCGCTTCGACGCCTCCCAGGGGCCACGCAAGGTCGGTCCCACCGACGGGCCGGTCGCCGAACTCGGCGGCTGCGACGCCAGGTTCCTGGTCTTCGGAGAGGAATCAGGAGGCGGTTTCTCCCTCGTTGAACACCCGGTGCCGCCCCGCTCCCTCTGCGCCCCCCGCCACCGCCATCAAGGAGTGGACGAGTACAGCTTCGTCCTCGAAGGCCGCATGGGCGCCCTCCTCGGGGAGGACGTCGTCTACGCCGAGCCGGGAGACCTGGCCTTCAAGCCCCGCGACCAGTGGCACACCTTCTGGAACGCCTCCGACGATCCCCTCCGCATCCTCGAGATCATCTCCCCCGCCGGCTTCGAGCACTTCTTCCTCGAGTTCGACCGAGCCTCCAAAGAAGGCATCCTCGACCCCGCCGCCCTAGGAGAGCGCTTCAACATCGAGTTCGACATGGAAAGTCTCCCCGCCATCTGCGCCGAGCACAACCTGGTCCATCCGCTGCTGGGTTAGGCGCCCGGCCTCCACTGCACCTCGCACAATGCCGACTACCTATAGGCCCTCTGCGAGTACAAAGGCCGTGGGCAACACAATCCGGCGATGAATCAGCTTCACGATCTGCGCCACACCCTCGGCAGGCTTGCGATTCAGCAGTTTGACGTAGTCGCCGTGAAGGACATAGTGGGCCATTCGACACTCACGAACACGGAGCACTACCTGCACTAACGCCCCGGCGGACGACATGGAGAAGTTGAACCCGAGCCTACAGGTGACGATATCCCGCTAGGCGATACTCGGGAGCCCTCTACTACGCACGATGCGACGCCGAAGGGCTGATCATACCTGCGGCAGAGCCCAAACCGACCCGAGCTCGCTGCACATCCGCGGTGATCGTCTGATTGTGCCTTCGTGACCCCGGTGAAGGCTCAAGGAAGTTTGGGAAGTAGCTGCTGCGAACTATACTGTTTGTTCAAAACTCCCTATTTTCGGTATTTGCCTCTAAGGGTTAACCACCTAGCCTCCCGTGACCATGCGTACGCGGCGACTTCCCTTCTTGTGGCACTGCTATGACCTCCGAACCGAGCTTCCGCCCAGCTGGCGGGAGGAGGTATGCCAGGTAGCAGAGCGTCGTGCCGCGGAACGAACCCTAGTTCCGACCTCAGTTACCTCGCGCGAGAGCACTTTGGATATTGAGGTTCCAGTTCTCACGGTTGGAGGGCCCATGGTGCGCGAAGAGCTACCTTGGCTTTATGCGCTGTACCACAACCGACTACGTGATCTAGCCCAGGCACTTACCACCGAGCCAGTCTCCGTCGCAGCGGACGTCAGATATGGAATCAATCTAAATGTACAACGTGGCCGCATGATGCGGTACGAGTGTCATGTTGATTCGAATCCGATCCAGGGCATGCTGTACTTCACTGATCACCCCCCAGGGACTGGCGGTGAGCTGGTTGTCTCCAACCGAGGCGACGTAAGCGGCAAGGACGCAGTCGATGACGATGCCTCGCGGATTTACCCAGTCGCAGGGCATCTCGTACTTTTTGATGCTCGACGCCATACCCACTACGTTCGCGGGACCGACTCAGGCAACGATCTCAGGGTGGCTGCAGCGATGAACTTCTACACGCCTTCTGCACCAGAGACCGATCGCCCCAGAGACCTCAATCGTCACCTATTTGGCGCCGACTAACAACTATCGACAGGGGAAAGAATGAATCAATCGGATACTGCGAGGACCGCCCTAGTTACGGGCGCCGCCTCGGAGGGGATTGGAGTGGCCATCTCAAGGCGGCTCGCCGCTGATGGCTACACAATCATCGGAAGTTATGAGCCGGATGACGCGTCGAGGGCAGAGGAACTTCGCCGCGATCTTCCCGAGGCGACGCTAGTTGAGTGTGATCACGCCGATCCATCTGCGCTTGACCAACTCTTAGAAAGCCTTGGCGATACGCAGATATGTGCCTTTGTCAACGCTCAGTTCTATTTCGCCATGGAACCCCCGGGGCCGCTGGACCTTGAACAGTGGAATCGCTCCCTAGCTGTAAATCTAACGGCCCCCGTTTATCTGTTCCGCCGTCTCCAGGGCTCATTCACTCGCCCTGCGAGCGTCGTGACCGTCACGAGCACGGAGGCGTACCGCGGATCCTTTGGTGCTGCTGCGTACGCAGCGAGCAAGGCAGCAGTCCATAACGCCACGATGACCCTTGCGAATCTTGGCGGCGAAAACGATACTCGCGTGAACGCCGTTGCGGCCGGCTGGATCGGCGGGGTCATGGACACCGATGAGGTATTCAACATGTCACGTTCTGTCACGCCGCTTGCTCGCCTCGGGAGCCCGGAGGAGATCGCGGCCTGCGTAGCCTTTCTTATTTCTCCGGAATCCGCCTTTGTGAATGGGAGCGTGCTCGTCGCTGACGGCGGTTACCTTGGCGTTGACTCCATCGCGAAGTTCGAGTTCGAAGCGGAGCAGGGCTAGAGCGTTAAGGCTCAACGTGTCCTTTTCCAAGCGTTCGACGCGATGGGGACGAGTCCCACGATTCGAGGCACTCGTCTCGCTCTTTGCCGGTGGCGTCGTGGCGCTATTTGTAGAACCAAGCCTTGGGGCCACTGTCTGGGCGATCGGCGCAATTATCACGCTCACTGAGACCCGTCACGAAGCAAAGCTCGACGAACGGCTTGAGCGAGTGGATCGCCTCGCAGCCGCATTTGATCTATCGCACACGAGCAATGTTTCAGAGATACAGAATTTAATCTCGAACTACCTGGCGGTAGCCGAGCCAGAGCTGGCACGCATTAAGGATGCCGTCGTGGCCGGGGCGAGAGATGATCTACTGCGCCTAGCGACCGATAAGTCGTCCGGCGAACTGCCATCTGGCGAATATTACTCTTGGCTTCTGCCGATGCTGGAGAGAGTCCCAAGTGGCGGCTCAATCCGAGCACTTTCAATGATGATGGATTGTGAGTGGGATAGCTCAGAGCCCGAGAGAAGGTTTATCCAGGCCAACATAGATGCTGCTAACCGAGGTGTTGTGGTCCAGCGCGTGTTTGTTGCTCCAGCCTCCGTAATGTTGCGCGCCATCGAGGAGGTTCCCGCAATATCGCCACAGCTAACTTGGAAAGACCCCCCCAAACTGACCGGTTACTTTGTCGACTGTTCATATCTCGGGAGCCACGATCCGAAGCTCTTGGACAAACTTGGTGATGGCTTTATTGATCTCGATGGCCGTGTCGCGCTAGTCGACCTGCACAGCGTCGATGGCTCCGCTAGGGGCGAGGTCACCATGCTGCAGGCAAGGCTCGGTCAGCTTCATGACATACATAGCCAGCTGCTACTCCATGCACGTCCCCTTGACACTTCGCTGGTCGAGGAACTCAAGGGAAGCGTCGATCCAAATCGACATTAGATTCCATCGCATCGACACACACAATGGCGCCTCCTCAATGAGTAGACTCCATGGAGGAACGGTCATCTCTCAAGTAGCTATACTGAGATGCACATTGGAATAGGACATCGATCTCAAGTAGTCGGCCCTCGCAGTGCCTACTAGGATGAAACAGGGGCAACTCATCCCATTTGCTCGCGATCGGTTGATGGAGAAGATCGCAAGTGCAGAGAAGAAAATCTGGCTCGCTAGTCCATTCCTGTCGTTTCCGGTGGCCGAGCAGATCGCCGAGGCGGCCAGCAAGGCGACGGCCCAAGACCGAAAGCTCCTCACCGTCCTCAACGAACGAAGCGTCGCCGTTGGAGTCCTTGACCCTCGCGCGCTCGAGCAACTGCACGATGCCAAGTTCCAGATCAGAGACATTGAAAACCTGCACGCCAAGGTCAGTCTCGTAGACCCTGGCTGGGGACTCGTTGGCTCGGGGAATCTGACCGGCAAGGGCCTCGGCGACCAGGAAGGTGGAGGCAATCACGAGCTCGGCGCAATTCTCACCGCCAAGCAGATCCAAGAAGCAGCGGAGTTCTTCGAGGGCTGGTGGAAGAAGGCACGAGAAGTGAGTGCGGATGAGATCGCGGAATACAAGCTCGTGCCGAGGATCAAATTTGGCCGTAAAAAGCCCAACCGAGGGAAATCCGGGCCAGTGCTGCCCGTCACCAATGTTGCGCGATTGCAGCAATTCCTCAATGAGGAACTCGACAGCCATCGCAGGTACTGGGTCGATGCCAACTACCACAACCCCGAAGCGCAAACCTGGTGGCACCAGGGATGGATCAGCGGCCAACCCGAAGTCGCCTACAGCGAAGGGGACATGGTCGCGATCTACCTGGGTGGCAAGAACCGCGGACCGAAGAGCTGTCCGGCGATCGTCCGCGCCACGACAGACACCAAGACAGACGAGGCTTGGGTAGCCGCTCATCGCGAGACCGCCGAGGACGCCAAGCGCTGGCCGAACTACACCCTGACCGAGGTCCTAGGCGAAGTGCCCATCACCCCTGGCGTCCCCCTTGGGCTCATCAGCAGAACTGGCGAATCGCTACGACGTGGCTACCTCGAGATCACCCGTGCGGAGTTCGAGACCCTGGCCCAGTCAATGCTCGACACTGAGACAGCGCACCGTAGATAAGCAAGCCGCCGGTCTCTAGTGGAGAAGGGAGGGGGCGAGCCTTGTCCGACTGCGCTCGCGGACTGCGGATCGCCGTTGTCCGCGTTCGTCTACATCACGGTAGCCGCTATCCCCCGGTCGACTGCCTTCAACGAAACTCGGCCAGGATGGAGGTTCGAGTCCGGATGCAGAGGCCCGGATGTCTCGAGTGCCGATTGCTTCCTCTCGCCTGGCCTGGAAGGGTTCTCGAAAACTCCCCAGGTCACCGCAAGAGCTGCCCAGCACAAGAGAAGTCCTAGGGCATAGGCGACCTCGCGGCGAGCCGCATCGAGATGATTGGCCAAGCGGCGGTTCTGGAGGTCGTTGTGCATCGCTTCATCGGCTGAGGTTGTGGCAAGCCACTCATCGGGATCTGCGTCTGCGGCGGCCTTTTCAAGCTCGGGCACGTCAATGACATGCCGCTTCAGCGGCCCGACGAGATAGATGGGCGTTAGCAAGCTCAACGCCGAGTAGAAGGCCGCGAGAACGAGGAAAAGCTTGCCCAACAATCCGGCCCCGTTCCATCCGTTGGCGAGGGCGATGAGCACGCCAGCTGCAACAACGGCGGTCACCGTGGCAACCCCCGGACCCTTGCTCTCGATGTTTTGAAGCCGGGCTTCACTTGCCTGCAACAGCTTCCGGCGCTCTCGCCGTGACCACTCGCTTGAAGGCAAAGCACCCATTTTTGCCGGTGCCGTACCTCGTTTGCAGTTGAGCAAAAATATGGCCGGAGTTGGCAGGACGTACCAGAACGTACTGGAGAGGAGCAGGCGATCCAGCCAACCTTCGCTCTCCTCCCAATTCACTGTTTTATCGCCCCATAAACGGTGAGGGAGTCGGCAAGGGCCTCGGCGATAGGCAGCCCGATTCGTTGCAGCCAGCCCCACTCGCCATTGGGATTCAGCTCGAGAAACCAATGGATGCCGTGGGGGTCAATCGCAAAGTCGATAGCGCCGAATCGGAGATCAAACGCGCGAACGAGATCGCGACAGTGTTTGGCAATCCCACTCGGAAGATCGTGGCGCACCCAGGGATGCTGAGGTGCGAGGCGCCAGTCGATCGACTGGGTCGCATCCTCAGGTGGCCCTGTCTGAACTGCCGCCAGCACCACGTTCTCAACTACCGTCACTCGGACGTCGCGCTTCGGTGTTATTGGCTCCTGAAAGGCCAGCGGCACTTGAGCAAGTCGTGCCGCCACAGGAAGATCACTTGGCTTGATGAACGACGTGTATACGAAGGTACCTTCCCCGGACTCCTCCCACCAAGCGGTTGCGACCGACTTAACTGCCGCCGCGCCGTCGCAATGATCGAGAAAACGGTTCGCTGCAACCAAATCGTTCGTCCAGACGGTGCGAGGCACGTCAAGGCCGATGTCCTTCGCCATCCGAAGCTGCAGTGCCTTGTTCTCAGCGACCCTGATGCGCGATGGTTCGGACACCCAGACAGGCCCTGGAGTCGTCTCCAGTGCCAAGAGAAATGCGCGCCATTGATCTGCCACCGCGTCAGCGGCATTGTCGGCCTGGGCCACCTCAGGAGCCTCCGGCCGCCGCCACCAGACTCCCATGCATTCCCGTGAGTCGAGAGCCCTATCTGCACCGACCATGCGCCAACCGGCAGTAGGGTCAAGCGATAGCTGCCAGTCCGGAGCGCGCTCGGAGTTGAAGCGGACCACGCGCACCCCACGATGGTCGAGCTCTCGCACTAGGAAGTCCGCACCCACGTCCTGCTCGTTGGTGATGATGAGGACGGCCGCGCGATTCAAAGGCCCTTCTGGTCCTCGCCGGTCTCTCTATCTGCCTTCTTCGTTCCTACGGCCATTTCTGAACTGATCGCAAGCTCGTAGACGGGCTCACTCAGGTAAGTCATTTGCCTTGCCCGGTCGTAGACGGGATTCCCCGGAAGATCTCCCGTAGTCTGCTGCTTGGTCGCAAGATCCAGTAGCCAAGGCAAGGGGCTTGGGCCTTTAGGGCTCATTCTCTCGTCACGATTCGATCATAGTCGCGGACTGTCCATTGACCTGATGTGCGATCAAAGTGCCGGTCGGTCGGCAAGCGACATCCGGCCTCTCAAGGCCTCGAGGAAGGCTGAGCTTCGATTTGGAGCAAACTTGCCCGGGATCATTGCCACGGAGCCCGAGGCCGTCGAGCGTCGCAAGCTCCTGACCGAGCTATTCCAGGCGATCTGGCAGAAGGGACGGGCAGATCGTCGCCGTCAAACCTCAACCACCGCTTGCGCCGTACGTCACCGCCGTTCGGGACGCTCAGAAGGCCGACTCCATGACCCAAAAGGCGATCGGAATTGCGAGGTGACAAAAGCGGGAGCGACGGGACTCGAACCCGCGACCTCCGGCGTGACAGGCCGGCGCTCTAACCAGCTGAGCTACGCCCCCGAGAGTGGTCGGACGGGCCTGCGGGGAGCGGCCCGAAGCGAAATCTAGCGGGTGGGCAGTTGTGGCGGGGATTCGGAGATGGGTGGTCCGGTCAGGGATGAATAAGTACTCTGCGGTACTTCCGTGGGTCGCGTCCTTGTCTACCTGCTCGCCGTTGCGGCATTTGGGGTCGGCGCATCGACGGCGACGGCCGTGGAGCCAGCGATCGACTGGAGGATGCCTGATCGCCTTGGGGTCGACCTCGACGGCGACGGGATGATTGACTACGCTGGCTCGGCTGGGGAATTCGAGGACGCGGAAGGGGGCTTTGCGGTCGACCTCGAGGTCAGGGCCGACCTCTGTCGCAAAGACCTGACCTACGTGTGGCGCTCGGCCGCAGGCGAGAGGGTCGAGCAGGGTCGCCGGGGCTGCCGGGTCCGCCAGACCTTCGCCAGCGAGGACACCTTCCCAGTCACCCTCGAGGTGCGGGACGCGGACGGCACCGTCGAGCTGTACAGGCGCGAGATCGTGGTGCAGGACTGGCTCGTCGTCTCGATCGGCGACTCGGTCGCCTCGGGAGAGGGCAACCCCGAGGTCGCCGCGCGCTTCCGCGGCGAGGAATGGCAGTCCGAGCGCTGCCACCGCAGCTCGGTGGCGAGCCCGGCGCAGGCGGCACTCGCGCTGGAGGGCGCCGATCCGCACACCTCGACCACCTTCGTCCACCTCGCCTGCTCCGGAGCGAAGCTGGGCATCGGGCTGCTGCGCCCCTACGCGGGCATCGAGAAGCCGCGTGACGCCACCCACCTGCCACCGCAGGTGGACGAGCTGGAGCGGATCGACGAGGTGCGGGACGTCGACGCCGTCTTGGTAAGCATCGGCGCCAACGACGTCTACTTCGGGCCGATGGTCCGCTTCTGCATCTTCAAGTGGAACTGCACCAAGAGGCGGTTCGACCCGAAGGACCCCGAGCGCAAGATCGTCGGGCGACCGCCGCGCCTCCCGGAGGTCGTCGACGCGGCGCTCGGCAGGCTCGAGGCCGGCTACGCCGAGCTGGCGAACCGGCTCGCCGGGGTGGTCGAGCCGGAGCGGACCCTGATCGTCGACTACTTCGACCCGACCCATGACAAGGACGGCGAGTTCTGCAAGCGGATCGGCTTCCTCGACCCGGTCTTCAAAACCTTTCAGATCGACCAGGGCGAGGCGAAATGGGCCTCTGACCACGTACTCGCTCAGCTGAACCGCGAGATCGCCAGCGCCGCCGACGCAGCGGACTGGACCGAGGTGACCGGGGTCGCCAAGGCGTTCGGCACCCGCGGCTACTGCGCCGACGGATCGTGGATACGCCGCTTGGTCCGCTCCCTGATCCGGCAGCGGGACCTGCTTGGCGCGCTGCACCCGAACGAGGACGGTCACCGCGCCACCGCGCTGCTGCTCGGGGGCACGCTCCGGCGAGTGCTCGCCCAGGGCCAGAAATCCCTGACCGACGAAGTTGCCTCATTGGTCGAGGACGAAAACGACCTGGGCAACGACCAGGTCGTCGTCAGGCTGGAGCAGGAGCCCGCCCAGAGCGAGGGCGAAAGAGATGCCGAGCACACGGCGGTGATCGCCCTGCCGATCGCGGCGGTCCTGGCGGTGCTGGTCGTCGCCCTGCTCGGGTGGGTCCTCGGACGCCGATTTGCCGCCCCCGCCGGCGCGGGCCTGTACGGCGAACCCACCGAGGGGACCCCGCCGACCGAGTGGCCGCCGCCCGAGAGCGTCGAAGCGTTCGGGGCGATGCTTGAAGCGTCCGCCGATGAAGGTGGCTCGCACTGGGTCCACCGCCGGGTCGAGTCGATCGAGATCCTCGACGAGCGCATGGTCCGGCGCCGGGTCAGCGTCGACTTCACGCCGGAAGCGGCACAGGGGGCGCCGACGTACGCCCCCATCGCCCTGCTCGCCAAGGGAACCCTGACCCGCTTCGACCTGCGTGACGAGGCGGAAGCGTCGGTGCCGCTGCTGACCAGGGAGCAGAACTCGGCGTTCTCGACCGCGCACATGCTGAAGATTGCTGAGGAAGCAGCCGGTGGACAGCCCCTCCCCGCCAGGCTCGTCTCGCTCTGCTGGACGATCGCCTCGGGCGATCCCTACGAAGCCGACGAGGCGATTTTCGAGGTCGCGACGCAGCTCGAACCGGAGTCGCTGCGTCAAGCGCTGCGCGACAGCGACCGCTTCCGCTCGGTGACCGACACCTTCGCCTACAGCTTTCCGGTGATGGTCGCGATGGACGATCCGTCCCGGCGCCGAGTGATCAAGCTCGCCTACAACGACGTCGTCAGCGGCGCGCTACCGGGGTTCCAGCGACTCGGGATCGATCCGGTTCTCCTCCCGATCGACCTTCCTGAGCTCGGCGACGCGAACAGCCGACATATCGAGTTCCTCGTGGCCGACGGACTCGATGCGTTCGACGCCCAGCTGCTCGGGGTAGCGCCCGACGGGACGCTGATCGCCAGCGAAGGCGACGAAGAAGGGGCTGAGCCGCACCTGGTCGTGGCCAACGCGCCGCGCGGTTCCCAGGGCAGCGCCGGCGTCTGGTTGCGCGCCTCCCGCACCGGCGTCCTGGTCGGCGGGCCGCTGCTGGCGATGCTCTCGGCAGCGGCGCTGACCGCGGCGTGGTTCGCCCTCCCGCAGCTCGCCGGAGAGACGGCCGGCGGGGCGGCGTCGATCCTGCTCGCCGTGCCAGCCGCGCTCGCCGCCTACCTCAGCGCCCGCCAGTTGCATCCACTTGAGGCGGCCCTGCTCGGCGGCCCCCGCGCCCTCGTCTTCTGCTCCGGGATACTCGCCTTCGTCGGCGCCGGCGCGCTCGCGCTCGACTCCTCCGTGGACTCGCTGCGAATCCTGCTTGGCATCGTCGCCGTGCTCAGCTGGTTGCCCGTCGCGGGCCTGGCCCTGACCTATTTCCTGCCGCGAGGACCACCCTCCGGGTGAGGGGGGAGGGGTGCTCTAAAATATGGCCATGGCCAAGAAGCTGAAACAGGTTCCCGAGCAGTTCGAGGAGCTCGAGAAGGCCCTCCGCGGGTCCGATCGCTCAGGTTGGTCGATCGGCTCCGCCGAGGGCGGCTGGGCCACCCCCACCAAGGACGAGTGGGGGCGTAAGGACGGTTGGGGAGGCAAGCGGCGCAAGACTTCCCGCACCTCGCCCCCCGGCAAAGCGGCCAGCTAGCGCTGCGACTCAAGCAGCAGTGAGCGCGGCACGGGCCAGCTCGGGCACCGCCTGGGGAGCCTCGGCGCTCGCCATCTCCTCGAGCAGGTCGCGGAGGTCGGCGAAGCGGTCGGCGCCGTAGCGGTCGGCCCAGCGCTTTTCGAGCTTGGCGATGAGGCGGAGGCCGGCGGCCTGGGCTTTGCGGCCGCGGGCGGTGAGGTGGATCAGCTTGGCGCGGCGGTCGGCGGGGTCGGGGATCCGTTCGACGTAGCCGAGGCGGACCAGGTCGTCGACCAGTTCGCCGGCGGACTGCTTGGTCATCCCGGCAAGGGCGGCCAGCTCGGTCAGCCGCATGCCGTCCTCACGGACGAAGCGGAAGACGCAGCCGTGGGTGGACCGGACGTCGGCGTAGCCGGTCTTCTCCAGCTCCTCCCTGAATTCGTCGAGCATTGCCTGCTTGACGACTTCTAGAAGGCCGGGAATCGGGATATGCGAGCCTGAGGTATCCATCGCTGAACCAGTTCGTAAGGGAGCCTGATAAGGTCCCCAGCTGAACAGGGAGCCTAACAAGGCTTCCTGACGATTATATCCGACGCCAAGGAGGCTCTCGATGGCCCGGAAATGGTGGACGCTCGGCGCGGTCTGCGTCGCCACTTTCATGCTTCTGCTCGACATCACCGTGGTCAACACGGCGCTGCCCGCGATCCAGGATGACCTCGGTGGCAGCTTTGCCGACCTGCAGTGGGTGGTCGACGCCTACGCCCTCTCGCTCGCCGCGCTGGTCCTCACCGCCGGCTCGCTGGCCGACCGGCTGGGCCGCCGGCGCGTCTTCGCCGCCGGCCTCGCGATCTTCTCCGTCGCCTCGCTGCTCTGCGCCCTCGCGCCCGACCCCACCCTGCTCAACCTCGCCCGTGGCCTGCAAGGTGTCGGCGGCGCGATCATGTTCGCCGTCTCTCTCGCCCTCGTCGCCCAGGAGTTCCCCAGCGGCCCCGAACGCGGCATGGCGATGGGGATCTACGGCGCGACGATCGGCGTCGCGGTCGCCCTCGGCCCGCTGGTCGGCGGGGTGCTGACCGACAGCTTCGGCTGGGAGTGGGTCTTCCTGCTCAACGTGCCGATCGGGATCGCGGCGCTCGCAGTCACCTACTGGAAGCTGGCCGAGTCCCGCGACCCGAACGCGACCCGGATCGACTGGGCGGGCCTGGTCACCTTCTCCACTGCCCTCTTCCTGCTGGTGCTGGCGCTCGTCCGCGGCAACGAGGAGGGCTGGGGCAGCCCGGTGATCGTCTCCCTCTTCGCCGGCGCGGCCGCGCTGCTGGCGGCGTTCGCGGTGATCGAGCAGCGGGTCTCCGAGCCGATGCTGCCGCTCTCGCTGTTCCGCCGCCGCGCCTTCACCGGCGTGCAGGCGGCGGCGTTCGCGATCTCCGGCTCGATGTTCGCGCTGTTCCTCTACCTGACGCTCTACCTGCAGGGATTCCTCGGCTACTCGCCGATCGACGCCGGCCTGCGCTACCTGCCGATCACGATCACCTCGTTCATCGCCGCGCCGCTGGCGGGGATGGCGCTGGCGAAGATCCAGGCCCGCTACCTGATGAGCGCCGGCCTCGTCCTCGCCGGTGTCGGGATGCTGCTGATGACGGGACTGGAGCTGGACTCGACCTGGACCGCACTGCTGGCCGGGTTCCTGATCACCGGTTTCGGCATCGGTGTGCTCAACCCGGTGATCGCCGACGTCGCCCTCAGCGTTGTGCCGAAGGAGCGCAGCGGCATGGCGGCCGGGATCAACGACACCTTCCGCCAGGTCGGGATCGCGGTCGGGATCGCCGCCTGGGGGGCGATCTTCCTCGGCGCCGGTGCAGCGAAGACGGAGGAGGTCGCCGCCGGGGCCGTCGACGGGGAGCAGGCGCGCGAACTGGTCGAGGCGACCTCCTCCGGTGCCCTCCCCCAGGCTCTCTCCTCACTGCCCGAACAGGCCCAGCCCGCCGTCCGCAACGCGGCCGAACAGGGCTTCCTGCACGGGCTGAACGAGATCCTCCTGCTCGGCGGGCTGCTTGCCTTCGCCGGCGCCGTCCTCTCGCTGTGGCTGGTCCGCGAGGGCGAAATCGAACGGGAGACGGTGGGCGAGCAGCGGCTGGAGACCGAGCCTGAGGCGGCCCAAGCCTGAACGGATCGCTCGCGGCGGGCTGGGCTTGATCTAGTCTGCCGCGGGTGAGGCTGGTGACCTATGAGACGGGAGACGGCGCCCGGGCGGGGGTGCTCGAGGGCGACGCGGTCATCGACGCCTGGGCGGCGCTCGGAGAGCCAGGTCGCGCCGGCCTGCGGGAGCTGATCGCGGATGGGCGGGTCGAGGACCTGCGAGCGCTCGGCGGGAGCGACGCACCGGGAGACGGCAGCGCGCCCTCCCACCCTCTCTCGGCAGTGACCCTCCTCCCCCCGATCCCAGACCCCGACAAGATCATCTGCATCGGCCTCAACTACGGCAAGCACGCCGCCGAGGGCGGGATGGAGCCGCCCGCGGCCCCGACGATCTTCGGCAAGTACCGCAACGCCCTGGCCGCGCCCGGCGCAACGGTCGCGCTCCCCGCCAACAGCCGCAAGGTCGACTACGAGGCCGAGGTCGCCGTCGTCGTCGGCCGCCGGGCCAAGGACGTCGCCGAGGCCGACGCGCTCGACCACGTCGCCGGCTACACCCTGCTCAACGACCTCTCCGCCCGTGACCTGCAGTTCGCGACGCCGCAGTGGATGTCCGGCAAGGTCTTCGACGGGTCGGCCCCCTGCGGGCCGGCGCTGGTGACGCCGGATGAGGCGGGGCCGCACGACGAGATCGGGATCCGGCTGACGCTGAACGGCGAGCAGATGCAGGGCGCCTCGACCAAGGACCTGATCTTCAGCGTGCCCCAGCTGCTCTCCCACCTCTCCGGGCTGATGACCCTGGAGCCGGGAGACATCGTCTCGACCGGCACCCCCGAGGGAGTCGGCAGCGTCCGCGATCCGAGGGTCTGGCTCGGCGACGGCGACGAGATCGTGATCGAGTCACCGACGCTCGGCCGGCTGGAGACCCGGATCGCCGCTCCCGCGGGCTCTTAAGGCCGCGGGTCGGGCCCGATCTCGTAGCCCCGGGCGGGCAACGAAGCGGAGAGGGGACGGCGCGGCGGTAGCGCCCGGCTGGTCGATGCACCGTTCCGCGCCGCGGTCCCGGCCCAGCGCATCCGGAACGGGGTGACGGTGAGCAGCTGCTCCCAGGTGGTCGTTTCGATCCTGCCGTCGATCGGCAGCCCGCGAGCGCCCTGGAAGGCTCGCACCGCGGCCTGGGTCTGCTTGCCGAAGAAGCCGGTGATCGGAAGCAGCTGGCCGGCGCCCAACAGGCGTGCCTGCGCCCAGACGACCATGTCGCCCTTGCTGCCCCGTTTCAGCATCGGGTGCTCGGGGCTCGGGCTGTAACCGGGGACCGGGCGGGCGGCGCTGTCGGCGCCGAGCGCGCCCCACTCGGTGCCGGCGGTCTCCTGCCAGTCCCACCAGCTTGGCTGCAGACCGCCGTGGCTGGTGGCGAACCGGCGGAAGAGCCGCAGGGAGGTGGTCCCGGGCGCTTCGTAGGTCTGCCCGAGCGGGTAGATCGGGTGGTCCCAGAGGCGGTTGTAGAGGTAGGTGTGCTCGAACACGGAGCGCACCGGCGTCCCGATCGTCTTCCAGTACATCTGCGGCTGGTTGTAGGTGGCGCCCCCGGGGCCGAGGAAGACCGAGTAGGGGAACGACGGGTGGTAGTCGACATACGGGAAGGCGGCCAGGGAGAGCGGAAAGTTCGCGCCAATCCTCGCTCGCAGCGAGCGGATGTAGCGGTCGGCGGAGGCGTACTTGCCCTCATAGTCGGTCTCGGCGTCGATCACCAGGCAGTCCGCGCCCTTGGCGACCGCGGCGGCGCCGACCCTGGCCTCGCCGACCGGGTCATCGCCGTAGACGAACTGCCAGGCGCAGACGTCGATCCCGCCGGCGTGCAGGGCGCCGATCAGTGACCGGCTGAACTGGCTCCAGACGTCGCCGCCGTCGCCGGCCTTGATGTAGACGGTGCCGATGTCGTACCGCTTGGCGCGGGAGACCATCGCCGCGACGCTGCCGCCCTCGGACCGGGTGACGTACCAGATCCACATGCCCTGGCGGTCGAAGGGAGTGTTGCCCACGCTCGGCGCCGCTGCGCCACCGGTTTCCGCGCCGGCGGGCGGCGAGGAGAGAGCGACGGGCGCGAGGGCGGCGATGAACGCCAGCAAGGCGACGATTCGGCGCCACCGACGGGTGCCGGGATTGAGGCTCACTTCTGCTCTGAACACGGTATTGGCCGAGGCGCTGCGGACGATTCGGTTCGCGGCGCTCTCTTAACACGACAGCCTGCCGCACCCGGCACGGCGACGCCGCCCCGGCGCCCCCGCCCGCAAGATCCCATGCGCCCGCCGATGCAACCGATCGGCGCTCGGCTCCGTACTGGACGGGAGATGAGGATCGCAATCGTCGGAACCGGGATCTCGGGCCTGGTGGCGGCCCACCGCCTCCACCCCGCCCACGAGATCGTCGTCTACGAGGCCGGCGCGCGGCTCGGCGGCCACGCCAACACCGTCCGGGTCGAGGCCGAGGACGGCCCGCACTGGATCGACACCGGGTTCATCGTCTTCAACGACCGCAACTACCCCAACTTCGAAGCGCTGCTGGAGGAGCTGGGGGTGGCAACGCAACCGTCCCACATGGGCTTCTCGGTCTCCGACGGGCGCGGCGGCTTCGAGTACTCCAGCACCCCGCGCGGCCTCTTCGCCCGTCCCGCCCACCTGCTCAGCCCGACCTTCCTCGGGATGCTGCGCGACTGGCGCCGCTTCAACCGCGAGGCGCAGGAGCTGATCGGGATGAACGGAACCGCGCCCTCGCTCGGTCACTGGCTCGAGCAGAAGGGCTTCTCCCGCCACTTCGTCGAGCGGCTGATCGTCCCCCAGGCCGCCGCCGTGTGGTCGGCGGACCCGGAGCAGATGTGGAGCTTCCCGGCCAGCTTCATGGCCGAGTTCTTCGACAACCACGGCATGTACAGCCTGTGCGACCGGCCGCGCTGGCGGACGGTCAGCGGCGGCTCGGTCCGGTACGTCGAGGCGATCTCCGCGCCCTGGCGCGACCGGGTGCGGCTGCGCGCCGCGGTGCGCCGGGTCGAGCGCCTACCGGACGGGGTTCGGATCGAGGCCGAGGGCTGCGACACCGAGGACTTCGACCACGTCGTCATCGCCACCCACTCCGACCAAGCGCTCGCGCTGTTGGCCGATCCGAGCCAGGCCGAGCGTGAGGTCCTCGGCGCGATCCCCTACCAGCGCAACGAGGCCGTCCTGCACACCGACGCCTCGCTGATGCCACGCCGTCGCGCCGCCTGGTCGAGCTGGAACTTCCACCTCGCCGAAAAGCCGGCGAGCGGGAGTACGGTCACCTACTGGATGAACAACCTGCAGCGCCTCCGAGCCGACCGGCCTTATCTGCTCACCCTCAACCGCGCCGACGCAATTGACCCGGAGAAGGCGATCGCCAGCTTCGAGTACGACCATCCCGTCTACACCGCCGAGGGGGTCGCCGCCCAGGCCCGCCACGCCGAGATCAGCAACGCGGCGCGGCGCACCCACTACTGCGGTGCCTACTGGGGCTGGGGCTTCCACGAGGACGGCGTGCTCAGCGCCATCCGCGCCTGCGCGGGACTCCTCGCGGAACCCCCGCGGCAGCGCCGAATCCCAGACGTGTCTGAGCTTAGGGGTGCTATGGACCCCCTCAGCTCAGACACCCCCCCTGAGACGATTGCGGCGTGACCGCGTCGGCCGTGTACGAGGGCTGGGTCCGGCACCGGCGCTTCGAGCCGGTCGAGCACAGCTTCCGCTACCGGCTCTTCCTCATGTACCTCGACCTCGCCGAGCTGCCGGAGGTGCTCGATCCCTTTCCGCTGTTCTCGGCCCGGCGCCCGGCCCTGGCCCGGTTCCGCCGCGCTGACTTCCTCGGCGATCCGGACCGGCCGCTCGCCGAGTGCGCGCTCGACGCCGTCGAGGCCGCGACCGGCGCCCGCCCCGGTGGCCCGGTCCGCCTGCTCGCCGGCCTGCGCTACCTCGGCCACTCCTTCAACCCGGTCAGCTTCTACTACTGCTTCGACCGCTCGGGTGGCCGGGTCGAGGCGGTAGTCGCCGACGTCGAGAACATTCCCTGGGGAGAGCGTCATCCTTATGTCCTCGCCCGCGGCGCGCGCGAGGGAACCGTGCTTAGCGACGAGCTCGACAAGACTCTCCACGTATCCCCCCTGATGGGGATGGACCAGACCTACACGTTCCGCGCGACCGAGCCCGGCGACCGCCTCGCCGTCCACATCGAGTCGTGGCCGCGCCGGGCCGCAGACGGCGATCCCACAGGCGGCAAGAGCTTCGACGCGACGCTCTCGCTGCGCCGCCGCGAGCTCAGCCGCGCCCGGCTCGCCGGCCTGCTGGCGCGCTACCCGGCGATGTCGGTGCAGGTGGTGGCGAAGATCTACGCCCAGTCGTTGCGACTGAAGCTGAAGGGCGCGCGCTACTTCCCCCACCCCGAGGGGAGTAGCCCGAAGGGGTTCATCTCGCCATGAGGGACACGCTCTCCCGGGCCGCCACCAACCAGGTCCTGAACCGGCTCCGCAACGGCCGGATCGAGGTGCTCGAAGACGGGCGGCAGCGTGGCTTCGGGCCGCCCGACGCGGACCTCCGGGCAACCGTGCGGATCAACGACCCGGCCGCCTGGCGCGGCCCGATCCGCGGCAGCGTCGGCCTCGGCGAGACCTACGTCGACGGCCTCTGGGAGACCGATGACCTGGTCACGCTGATCCGGATCGCCGCCCGCGAACTGCGCCAGCTCGACGGCATCCGCGGCCTCGTCGCCCGGCCCCGCGGCCTCATGCACCGGGTCCGCCGGCTCGTCCCCGAGAACACCCGGGGCGGCGCCCGAACCAACATTTCCGCCCACTACGACCTCGGCAACGACCTCTTCGCCGCCTTCCTCGACCACCGGATGATGTACTCCTGCGCAGTCTTCCCCAACGAGGATGCGACGCTCGAGGAGGCGCAGCTGGCAAAGCTCGACCGGATCAGCGAGCGCCTCCACCTCGGGCCCAACAACCACCTGCTGGAGATCGGCACCGGCTGGGGCGGGATGGCAATCCACGCCGCCCGCAAGACCGGCTGCCGGGTGACCACGACGACGATCTCCCGCGCCCAGTACGACCTCGCCACCCGCCGGGTACGGGAAGCCGGCCTCGAGGACCGGGTGACGGTGCTGCTGGAGGACTACCGCGACCTGAGCGGCCGCTATGACCGGCTGGTCTCGGTGGAGATGATCGAGGCGGTCGGGTGGCAGTACTTCGACGAGTACTTCCGCCGCTGCGACGAGCTGCTCACCGACGACGGCCTGATGCTGCTGCAGGCGATCACCATCGACGACGGCATCTACGAGATCGAGAAAGCCTCGCGGAGCTTCGCCAACACCCACGTCTTCCCCGGCGGCTGCCTCCCTTCCGAGGGCCTGATCGCCAGCTCCCTCGCCCGGGTGACCAGCATGCGCCAGGTCTGGATCGACGACATCACCGCCCACTACCCGCCCACCCTGGCCGCCTGGCGCGAGCGCTTCTTCGCCGCCTGGGACCGGCTCCGATCGCAGGGATATGACGAGCGTTTCCGCCGCCTCTGGGACTTCTACCTGAGCTCCTCGGAGGCCGGCTTCCGCGAGCGTCGGATCGGCGACGTCCAAGTCCTGCTGGCGAAGCCGCGATGGCGGTGAGCACCGGCGGCCGCGAGCCGCTGCTTCTGATCCACGGCCTCGGCGGCTCAAAGCGGGTCTGGGACCCGGTGGTCGATCTGCTGAGCGCCGAGCGCGAGGTGATCGTGCTCGAGATGCCGGGGTTCGGCGCCGCCGAGCAGCTCCCGGACGAGGTCGAGCCGACGGCGGCGAACCTGGCCGCCGCCCTGCACGAGCAGTGCGTCACGCTCGGTGTCGAGCGTCCCCACGTTGCCGGCAACTCGCTCGGCGCCTGGGTCGGCCTGGAAATGGGCCGCGCCGGGTGGGCCGCCACGGTGACCGCGCTCTCGCCGGCCGGGCTGTGGCGCAAGCCGCTCGGCCCGCGGGGACGGGACTGGCGCTACTGGGCGGTCCGTCTGCGGCCCGCGCTCGCCCTCGCCCTGCGCGTCCCCGCCATCCGCCGGCGGATGCTCACCACCTTCGCCGCCCACCCGGAGCGGATCCCGGCCGCGACCGGCCGCGAGCTGGTGCTCGGCTGGATCGACGCCAGCGGCTACGACGGCGCCAACCGGGCGATGCGCACCCACGTCTTCGACCCGACTGGCTACCCGGCGGACATTCCCGTCACCCTCGCCTGGGGCGAGCTTGACCGGCTGGTGGCGCCGCCGCGGCCCGAGCGCCGCCCAGCCGGCGCGCGCTTCCTCGTCCTCCCCAACGTCGGCCACACCCCGACCTGGGACGACCCCGAGCTGGTCGCCCGCACCCTGCTCGAGGGCAGCGAGTCTGGGAGAGTTCCGGTGACCCCACCGAAGGAGGAGCAGCGTTGATCGTCGAGAGGACCGAGAACCCGGAATGGCTGTCGAACGCCTACCTGGTCGCCGACCCGGAGCGCAAGACCGGCGTCTTGATCGACGGCAACGACGATCTGGGACCGCTGTTGGAGCGGGCCGAGCGCGACGAGATCGAGATCACCCACGTCCTTGTCACCCATCCCCACCCCGACCATGTCGCCGGCCTCGCCGAGGCCCGTGAGCGGCTCGGCAACCCGCCGCTGGTCGCCCACGCCGAGACCGCGGCCGAGCTTGACGACGAGGTCGAGGTGATCCTCGCCGACGGCGAGAAGCTCGACGCCGGGGGCCTTGAGATCGAGGCGATCTACACCCCCGGGCACGCTGCCGGCCACCTCGCCTTCCTGATCGACGGCACCGACGTGGTCACCGCCGATGTCCTCTTCAAGGGCACGGTCGGGGGCACGATGGCGCCGGGCGCGAGCGGGTTCGCCGACCTCCAGGCCTCGGTGATGCGGCTGATGGAGCTGCCGCCGGAGACCCGCGTCCATCCCGGCCACCGCGAGCCGACCACCGTCGGCGATGAGTGGGAGCAAAACCCCTTCGTGCGGATCTGGCGCGGGCTCGACGCGACCGGCGAGGAGGAGGTGACGGTCTGGGGACGACCGGCGACGCTGAAGCTCTGGGCGCCCGACTACGACGGTGGCAACAAGGCCTGGATCGTCTTCGGCGACAGCGGCGAGGAGGCGATCGTCGGCGGTTCGCAGGTGGAGCGAGGCTAGCGTGAGAGCCCTCCCGACGGCGGCGAAACCGCAATAGGCGTCGGATACCGACGCTTTTCGCGGTTTCGTTCATCGAAACCGCGTCAACCCGCGCATAGCGCGGGTAAATGCAGACTCGCGAAACGGCGGCCCTGCCGGAGCGGGCCCGCTACAGCTCGCGGCGGCTGACGATGCCGGCCTGCAGGGCGCGCTCGGCCAGGGCGACGCGCTTCTGGTTCTGCGGCAGCTCGCCGACGGCGAGCTTCTCGAAAAGCGCCCGCATGTGGGTCTTGACCGCGTCGACGCTGAGGTGCAGCTCGACGCCGATCTCCTGGTTCGTCGCCGGCGTGGCGAAGGAGGCGCCGTCCTTATAAGGACGGCAGAGGGCGATCAGGACGCGGCGCTGGGCCGGCGAGATCGTCGCCGCGGCCGGGACCTCGGTGGCGACGGCGGTCGCCTCGGGCACACCCTCGCCCGGGCGGCGGTAGAGAATCTGCGTGCGGCCGAGCCGGATCGTGTCGCCGTCGCGCAGGTGGCGGCGCCCGTGCACCCGCTCCTCGTTCACGTAGGAGCCGTTGCGCGAGAGGCCGTCGTCGAGCAACGTGCACTCGTCCCGCACCACCTCGATCTGGGCGTGCAGCGTCGAGACCTCCTCGTCCCAGCCGAGCCGCACGTCGGCCGACTCGCTGCGCCCCACCCACAGCTCGGTCGCCCCCTCCCCGATCGCGACGATCGCCTGCTCGCCCTCGCCGTCCCGGAAGACCAGGAACGGGCGACCGGCGCGTTCGGCCTCGATCTGCGCCTTCAGCTCCGGAGCGCTAGCGCGTCGGCTTTCCACGGCGGTGATGCTAAAGAGCGAATACGTCGACCAATCCGTGCCCGAGATCGCGTTTTCTTTAACTCAGGAGGACAAATTGGACGAATGTGTGATTTGTGGTTTCGGGCTCGCACCTGCACACTGCACCGATGGCAGGCGAAATCCAACGGTTCTTCTTCGATTGGTACCCGGTCTTCGGCGTCGTCTTCATGGCCGGGCTGCTGCTGGTCTTCCTGCGCCTGCTCCGCACCACGATGGGGTCGACTAAGCCGGAAACGGTGAAGGCGAGCAAGACCGAGCCGGTGCTCTGGGAGGAGGTCCAGGGAGTCGACGCGGCCAAGGACGAGCTGATGGACGTCGCCGAGTGGCTGCGAGACCCCGACCGGTTCTCCGCCCTCGGCGCGCAACCGCCGCGCGGGGTCCTCCTCTTCGGCCCGCCCGGGACCGGCAAGACGATGCTGGCGCGGGCGGTCGCCGCCCAGGCCGGAGTCGACTTCTTCTCCGCCTCGGGCTCGGGCTTCGTCGAGATGTTCGTCGGCCGCGGCGCCGCCCGTATCCGCCGCCTCTTCAAGGAGGCGCGCAAGGCTGGCCGGGCGGTGATCTTCATCGACGAGCTCGACGCGATCGGCGGCGCCCGCAGCGGCAGCGGCGGAGACGGCGGCACCAGCGAGCGCGAGCAGGCGCTGAACCAGCTGCTGGTCGAGCTCGACGGCTTCGAGAAAGACCCCGGCACCGTGATCGTGATCGCCGCCTCCAACTTCGTCGACAAGCTCGACCGGGCGCTGCTGCGGCCGGGGCGCTTCGACCGCCAGGTGCTGGTCGCGCCGCCCGATCGCGACGGCCGCGAGGCGATCCTCCGCAGCCACGCGCTCGGCAAGCCGCTGGCCGGCGACCTCGACCTCGCCGACGTCGCCCGCAAGACGACCGGGATGACCGGCGCCCAGCTGGCCAACGCGCTCAATGAGGGCGCGATCATCGCCGGCCGCGCCGGCCGCAAGGAGATGGCCCGCGAGGACCTCGACGAGGCGCTGCTGCGGCAGTCGGTCGGCTCCCAGCAGGCGCGCCGCCTCAACGCGAAGGAGCGCCGGATCGTCGCCTACCACGAGGCCGGCCACGCGCTCTGCCGCCGGCTGCTGGGCCTCGACCCGCCGGAGATCCTCAGCATCGTCCCCCGCGGCCCGGCGCTCGGCTTCGTCGGCCACTCGCCCAGCGAGGACAGCTACCTGAAATCCCGCGATGAGCTGGTCGACGAGGTGGTGACGCTGTTGGGAGGGCGCGCCGCCGAGGAAGAGGTGATGGGCGAGGCCTACTCTGGGGCGGTGGACGACCTCAGCCGGGTCCACGCGGTCTGCAAGCAGATGGCGACCGAGTTCGGGATGGGCGTCGTGGTCGAGGACCACGGGCCGCCGCCGATTGCCCTGCCGACCTCCGACTACGCGATCTCCGACGCGACCCGGCGCGACGTCGACGTCGCCGCGATGACCCTTGCAAGGGAGGCGTTCCGGCGGGCGCGGGCGCTGGTCGCCGCCAACCGGGAGTGCCTCGACGACCTCGCCGGGAGCGCGCTGGAGCGCGAGACCCTGACCCGCGAGGAGCTGGATGCGATCTTTGCCCGGCACGAGCTGCGCGGCCTCGCCACGCCGCAGGGCTCCGGCGCGGCCCTGGTCGCGATGGCACGGGAACGTCACGAGTAGCATTTGGGCACTGTGCCCGTACCAGGCGACAACGCCAACCACTACTTCCCGCCCGGCCGTTCGATGGCCCGTCGGGTCCACGGCGACCGCGCGGTCGGGCTTCTGTACGGGCAGCGAGCGCTGCTGATCGGGGCGCTCGAGCCGCTCACCTATACCGGGACGATGCTCAGCACGAGGGCGGGCGACCGACCCTTCGAGCGCCTCGCCCGCACCGCCAAGATCCAAGAGACGGTCTTCCTCGGCACCCGCGAGGAGGCCGACGCGGTGCTGGCGAAGGTCCACAGCCTGCACGAACGGATCAAGGGCGAGCTGCCGGAGGCCGTCGGCTCCCATCCCGCCGGCAGCGCCTACTCGGCCTTCGATCCGGAGTTGATGCTGTGGACGCTGGCCGTGATCGCCGACTCCGGCCGGGAGATGTACGAGACGATGGTGCGGCCGCTCTCCGAAGCCGAGCGCGAGTCGCTCTGGCAGGACTACGTCCGGTTCGGCGAGCTGTTCGGCCTGCCGCGCGAGGACGTCCCCGGCAGCTACCGCGAGTTCCGCGCCTGGTGGGAGGAGCGGATGTCCTCGCCCGACCTGCAGGCGACCCGGCACGCGCTCGAGTACGCACCGCTGGTCGCCTTCCGCCAACCGGTGCCGGCGCCCGCCCGCGGCAACCTCGCGGTGCAGAACCACGTGATCAAGGGGACGCTGCCGCCGCGGGTGCGGGAGATCTTCGGCATCCGGTGGACCCGGGCCCACGAGCAGGCCTTCCGCGCCTTCACCGCCGGCCACCGCCGTGCCCGCCGCGCCTTCCCGCACCGGATGCGCCGCGGCCGCAACGACGTCTTCTTCGACGTCGTCACCAAGGCCGAGCGCCAGCGCGGCGGCACCCCGGGGCCCGACCTGCACCCCACCGCTACCTGAGCGGCGCGGTTGCCCGCTCTAGCGAACGATCTTCAGCTTGCGGTAGGTGGTGCGCTGTGAGTCGCCGGTCTTCAGCGTCAACTTGACCAGGACTTTCTTCACCCGGGCGAGCTGCTTGGCGTAGCGGACCTTCGGCCTGAGCGAGACGATCGCCGCCTTGCCGCGCTTCGCGCTCGCTTTCGCGACTCTGGTCTTCGGCTTGCCCTTGCGGGCTTTGGTGACTACCTGGAGGGTGAATTTGCAGCGGCGTGACTTTGCCTTGGCCGGGCAACGGACGCGGACGCCCGGAAAGGCGACTTTGACCACCATCGTTTTGGTGGCCACGCCCGAGCCGTTGCAATGCGCGGTCTGGCCGGTGAAGATCTGGGTGGTCGAGCAGCCCTCGTCGTCGGTCAGCGTGAGGGTGGCGTCGTAGGTGCCGGGGCGAGAGAAGGTGTGGTTGAGCGAGGGGCCGGCGGCGAAGGGCGCAGCGCCCTCGAAGGACCAGTTGAAGGCAGCGATGGTGCCGTCGGGGTCGCGAGAGCCGCCCGCGTCGAAGCGGGTTGGCACTCCCGGCCGGGCGATCTCGTGAGAAAGAGAGGCGACGGAAGGCTGGTTCGGCACGATCGCCAGGCCTTCGGGTTCGTCGCCGACCGGGATCGGCGCACCGACGAGCTGGTTCGTACGGGTGTCGATCATTACGACGGTGTCCGATTCCTGAATCGCCACGTAGACAGTCCTGCCATCGGGGCTGACCGCGACCCCCCTCGGACGGTCGCCTACCGGGATCGACGCGACCTGGTTGGTGCGGGTGTCGATCACCGAGACAGTGTCCGAACCCGGGTTCGAGACATAGACCGCCTTGCCGTCGGGGCTTATCGCGAGGGATTCAGGGAAATTGCCAACTGGGATCGGGAGGCCGACGGCCTGGTTGGTGCGGGTGTCGATGGTCGTGATGCTCCCGGAGGGGTCCGTTACGTACAGGGTCCCTCCGTCCGGCGCGATCGCCACTGCACTTGCAACCGACTGCTCTGCGAGGGCGATGCTCCCGATGACTTGATTGGCGCGGGTGTCGATCACAGCGATCTGGGACGACTCGACCACGTAGGCGAGGGAGCCGTTGGGATGGACGGCTACGCCCCTGGGTATTCCGCTTATCGGGATCGAGGCACTGACCTGGTTGCTCCGCGCATCGATCGCCGTGACGCCGAAACCGCCGTTCTTATCGTTGATGTTGTTGGCCACGTAGATGGCGCTGCCATCCGGAGTGACGGCGATGTCAAACGGACTCAGGCTGGCCGGGACTCTGGTCCCTACGACCCGATTGTTTCGCGTATCGATTACGGAGACATCAGCCGTATCGTTGTTCGCCACGTAGGCACGCGTCCCGTCAGGAGTGATCGCGATCGCGATCGGATCGGCTTCGCCCCCGAGATCGATCGGCGCGCCGACCGGCAGGTTCGTGCGGCTGTCGATCACGCTCACCGAGTTCGCCGCGCGGTTGGTTACGTAGATCCCATGCGCCCCCGCCTCAGCCGGGAACGCCTGTAGGCCGAGCAGGGCAAGGCAGCATGCCAGGGGAAGCGCGACACGAAGCCGCGCCCTCAAGCTCATCGTCGAAGTCGCTCGGGCCACTGTCGCGTTCTACGGCCGCCCAGCGCCCCCGGTTCAAACCAAGGCCGATCAGCGATCCCGGCGATGGGCGGTACTGGGCTCGAACCAGTGACCTCCTGCTTGTAAGGCAGGCGCTCTCCCAACTGAGCTAACCGCCCGCGGGGCTCAATTATTGCTCGTGGGGGATTTGAACCTTGGCTCGGGGTGCTCCGTAGACCGGGCATGACTATTCTCGACTCTCCCCGCGCCCGTTGGACTCTCTCGATCGCGATCGCCGCTGTCGCGCTCCTTTTCGCCGCTCTGTACGGCTCGCAGGCTTCGGCCGGCGAGGTCGCTCAGGCGAGCAGGGCAAAGAAGGTGAGCATCGCCAACTTCGCCTTCAAGCCAGGAACGCTGACGGTTGCGAAGGGAACGACGGTTACCTTCTCCAACTCCGACAGGGCGCCGCATACGGCAACCCGACGGGGCAGTTTCGATACCGGCCGCATCGGCCCCGGCGCTTCGAAGTCGGTGAAGTTCTCCCGTGCGGGGACCTTCTCTTACCTCTGCGCGATTCACCCGACGATGCGCGGCAAGGTCGTCGTCAAGTAGGGGTCCCTTCTCTTTATTGACCCGGCCGGCTAGCTCGGCCGGGTCAGAGCGGTTCCTGCTAACTCATTAGTAGAAATTCGTTCAACCATCCTCAGATCCCTCGTCCCAAGCGCAAAGCACCAGAGGCTCACACCGAGCTAGCGGCGTTTGCCGCCGAGCACTCCCGGCGAGAGCAGAAGCTCGAACACGAAGCCGAGAAGATCCGGGTCAAGCGCGACCGGGCGATCAGGAAGGCGTACCGCGATGGGCTGCCGATGACAGATATCGCGACGCTGATGGAGATGAGCCACCAGCGGGTCTCGCAAATCGTCCGCAGTTGACACGTTCGGCGCCGTCCGGGGCGCTCGCCGTCCATGATCGACGAGCGCCCCGGACCGCGCCGCGCCTGTGGTGGCGCGTCGCGGGCCGACCGATGGCGCAGTCAGTCCACGGAAGCCCACTTCCCCGGTTCCGCCGGCGGGGCGGCCTGGAATGCCGCGGCGCCGACCACCGCGCTCACCGGTTCAGTCGACCTCTTGAGCTCGAGCCGGCGCCGGCTCTCTGCCTCCGCCCGCTTGACCCGTTCCATCGCCTCTCGCAACGCTTCGTTGATCTCCGCCAAGCCCTGCTGGTCGACCGTCACCGGCTTGGCGGCGAAAGTGGTGTCATCTCCCGCGTCGAACGAGCCCGCCTTCAGGGCCGCGACCGCGGCGTCCACGAATGTTCGGAACAGCTCAGCTCGAAGCCCCTCCATGATCGGTTGAGGAAGCTGGATGGAACCGAGGCTGGACCCTGGCTTCAACCGAAAGAAGCTCTCCAAAGCCCCTCGCACCTGCTGAGCACGAACGCGTTCGATCAGCTCACAGTCATCCGCCAGTACGCCGAGATGGTAGGACACGTCGCCCACCGATACGTCACCGAACTGCCGTGACAGCGTCGTCGCGCTTCCTTCCCCCGCGATCAGGGCAGAGAGAATGCGTACGCGAAGCGGGTGCCCCAGCGCGATGGCGAGGCGGCGTATCGGGGATAGTGACTCTCGCCCCTTTTTCATTGTTTCGTTTTGGTCCTTCAAACAATCAATCTATTTTTGCTAGTTGAGTAGAGATTATGGCAGCCGCACTGGCCACTACTAGTTCCAGTCTGGGGAGCGACGGCCGAGGGACCTCCCACGGTGGACAGCATCCTGAACACACGGAGCTTGTCTGACCACCCTAATTTTCAAATCAAAAATGCCCTCCGCTGCAACTTGGTGAAGCGGTGCAGTCAGGTGACACCGTAGCGACCGGTGGGGAGCCCTTTAGTGAAAAACGGGCGATATCGTGGACACTCAAAGTCCGGGGAGCGGATGGTGTTCAAGAAGAACGTGGCCGTACTGTAGAAAGAGTCGGGTGCGTTCGCCCGAACTCGTCCGGAGGAGAAGCCGATCCTGTGGCTCGGTCCGGGCCAAGATTGTCTCTTTACAGCCTTGCCGATCGGTCTTAGGTTCCCCTCCATGACTGAATCGCTGAGAACCAGATCGCGGCCCGCGGGGCGACATTGCCGGTGCGTCTTCGCAGTCCTCCTGGTGCTAGCCGCCTCGGCCGCTTGGGGCGGATCGACCGTCCGCGCCGCCGCCGCCGACCTCACGGTCGCCGCCAATACGGGCTACGGGGACTCAGGGGAAGTCGGCAATCTTGATTTCCGGCCCGCGATATCGGGCAACGGCCGGTTCGTCGCCTGGATGTCGCTAACGCCATTCAACGGCACCCCGCTCTACCTGCGCGACCTGCGTCAGGGATTTACCACGGTCATTACGCCGCCGAGCGAAGATTCGACTGAAGCCGGCTACGCCAGCGAAACGCCGGTGCTCTCCGCAACCGGACGCTACCTTGCATTCGCGTCCGACAACGCCGCCCTGAGCAGCGAAGACAGGGACCGCGTGAAGATCGCCACCGGCTCCGACATCGTCCACGACATATTCGTCTATGACCGCAGAACGAAGGCGATGCGGCTTGTCTCCCGCCGCAGCAGCAGCCACGGCACTCCCGGCGAAGACGGCTCGAGCCGCCCGTCGATCTCGGACGACGGTGCCATCGTCGCCTACGCCACTGAAAGCTGGAACCTCGCGCCGCCGAAGCCGCCGCGGCCCGGCGGCGTCTACGAGCGCGACCTGGGGAACGAAACCAACCGCGTCGTCTCCGCCGTCCCTGGGATCCAGTTCTGGCATCCCGCTTCCTTCTTCCCCGATGTCTCCGGCGACGGCCGTCGGGTTGCCTTCGGCTTTCAGTACAGCCCCAACCCCTACGACCCGAAGCACCCCCCGAAGAACATCGGCAGGTGGCTACACCACCGACACAAGCAGATCATGCTCTGGGACCCCGACTGGAAAAAGCCCCGGCTCGTGTCCCGCGCGACTGGTCGCCGCGGGAAGATTCCCAACGAGAACTGCACCGAACCGAGCGCCTCCGAGACCGGCCGCTTCGTCGCCTTCGCCTGTATAGCGAGCAATCTCGTCCCAGGAGACGACAACGGTTTCAAGGACGTATTCGTCCGCGATACCAAGCTCAACCTCACCACTCTCGTCTCGAGCCCCGCCACCTCGGCAATCGCCGACGGGGACTCCCTCAGACCATCGATCTCGGCCAACGGCCGCTACGTCGTCTTTCAGTCCCTCGCCGCCAACCTCCTCCCGGGCGACAAAGACAAAAAGATTGATGTCTTCCTCAAGGACCTTCGCACCGGTGCCCTCCGCCAGCTCTCTCGTGGTCTGGCCGGTGAACCCTCCAACGGCTCCTCCGCGAATCCGGTGATCACCCCCAACGCCCGCTTCGTCGTCTTCGCCTCCACCTCGTCCAACCTCAGCCCCGAAGACCCTGAGCACGACATGTCGATCTACCGGGTGCAGCTGCAGCCGTAACCCAGGGAGACCGGCCTACGCACCAGGTCCTGCGTACATCAGCGTCGGCGGCACGAGGCGTTGACGGCCGGACGAGATTTGGCCAGCTTGCCGTTGTGGGCAGTGAAGCCAACAGTGGCCAGGTGCTGTCGAACGCAGATGTCGGTCGAGTTCACCAGCAGGCCCTTCCGCCCGCCCGACATAGAGAGGGTGAATTTTTCGATCGGGGCATCCGGTACACCGACGAAGGTTGCACGCAGACCCTGATTCTTGGAATCGATCTGGCCGACGAGGTCGATCCTGATCTGGCCGTTCAGTTCGGCGACCAGGTCCGGCAGGGCTCGTTGACCGCCAGTGGCACGAAGGTAAACAGGACCTTTCAGGGGCTCGTCGAGCAACGGAGTGGTTACCGCCGCGCTTCCGTAGATGGAGCTGCGAGGACATTTCCCAGCGGCGAACTGGGGCCTGGTGCAGATGCTGGTCAGGTGAGCGTTCTCGAAGAACACCGAGTGCGGCAGCTGCACCGCGGCGCGGGCGACGTTCGCGTACGCACCACCGGCCGGGTATTTCACCACCGCCCGCAGCGCCGGGTGGCCGCCGCGCTTCGTGGGACCATCGAGAGCAAGCGAGATTCGCGGCTTGAACCCGAGGTCTTTGCATCCGCCCACCTGGAAGCGGCTTGAGAACGAGGCGATGAGGCCCTGCTGAGAGGTTGCGCTCCCAGCTACGACGTCCGGCTCGCAGCTGCTCGGGTTCAAGGTGAACTGAGGGCGGTTGATGTCGACGAGGATCGAGCGGATGTCGAGTGGGATCCCCTGCAGGATGGATGGAATCGGGTCGGAGGCGACCGTCACCTGTGCCGTTTCTGGATCGATCTGCAGAGCGGCCCGCACCACCACGTTGCCGAGGTCGAACGGCCCGGCAAGTGCCGGGACGACCAGCGCGAGGCTGAGCGGGGCTCCTTTGTAGGGACCGGCGAGGTAGACCTTGCCGCCGGCGAAGAACGGACGGGCGCCCGCGCCGAGTCCGGTGGTGAGAACCCCCACCTGGCTTGCCGCCGAGCAGGACGGCGCTGCCGCCTGGGCACCACCGGTGCCTTCGGCGGTCGGAATCTGGCTGAGCGAGGCATCGGAGCAGTAGGGCACGCCCTTCAGCCTGGCCAACAGGCCTTTTGGCAGGTTCGCGTTGACCGTCGCCAACCGCTGCTCTCCCTCCGCGCGGTCGAGGCGAAGGACGAAGGGGCTGAATTGTCCCGCCGCGGGAGCGCCGCTGCCGGCGCGGGCGGTTGGGGCGAAGCGGGGGGGCGAGCAGGGCTGGCCGCCCGCACCGCCATCCAGCGTGAAGGAGTCAGACGACTCAACGGTCTCGGCCGAGGTCGGATTGGCGGGATCGGCGGCGGACCACGGAGAGAACTCACCGCTGACCCCGTAGGTCCCACAGGTTTCGGGAGTCTTGAGGGCCGCGCCGGCACCGCCGAAGAAGTTCAGCTTGAGATCCGAGAACGGAAGCTGCGGGTTCTCGTCGAAGCGCGTCGTCAGCTGCCCTGACCGGGGGTCGGCGTCGAGCCGGCCCGGCAGCTTGATCACGGTTCCGGTGAGCGGGTCGTCGATCACCACGTAGAGGGCCAGCAGCGCGCCGAATTTGTTGCGCTTCGGCTGGGCGAGGAAGATCTCGCCGGGAAGCGTGTGTTCGAAGAGCGGCGAGACGATCTCGGCGGTGCCGAGCTTCGACTCCGGCGGACAGCGCGCCGGCTCCGGGCCGCCGAGTTCGATCTGCTCTTCGGTGCAGGCGGCGAGACCGTTTGCCGACGCCGGGTTGATCGAGATTCCGGCCGGAAGCCTCACCACCGCGGTGTGGAGTGCCGGGACGACGATCGCCGCCTCCTCGCCGCTGCCGGTGTAGAGGTCCTCGGCGTCGGCGACCGTGTCGTCCTTCTGAGGCACCTGGAGCACTACTTCCAGGCCGGTCTCCGAGTCCGCACGCGTGGTCGTCGGGCGCGCGGTCAGGTCCGGTTCGAAGTTCAGCCTCGCGTCGTCGCAACCGGTGATCCCGACGGGGTTGGGCGGCGTCTGACTGTCGTGGCTATCGAAAGATTTCTCCGTGAAGACGTCCGGGTTCTGCCAGGTGTTGAGCTTCAGGCTGGTGGTCAGCGGGTCCGCCGAGCAGGCCGTGGGGTTGACCACGAAGGGTTTGATCGGGGCGGTGAACTCGTTGGCGCAAGTGGCGGGATCGACGGTCGGATCCGCGCAGGCTTGGCCGAATTCGTTGAACCCCCGTTCCGGGGTGTGGGCGGGATCGCCGGGCACTCCCCAGAAGCGGATATCGCTCTCGATCACCGCGAGAGCCTGCGAGACGCTCTTGAGCTCGAGCGCCAGGGCGTACTCGCGATCGGGCAGGAGCTTCGGGGTGATGTAGATCGGGGTGCCGACCACGACGAAGCCGAACTCGGCCGGGACGCCGGGCGGGGCCTCCATGTTGAAGATCGGAACATTCGCGTCCTGGACCCCGCCAAACAGGTTGAGCGCCAGGGTGGCGACACCTACCTGGGAGTTCGGCGAGCAGGCCGGGACCCCGGCGTTGGCGAGGTCGGCGTTGGCGCACTTCGGCGTCGCGGTGGGATTGCCGATCATCCCGGCGGGCAGGGCGACTTCGACGTCCTTGATGTTCTCCTCGGGGACTTCGCTGCCGAGAATCGGATCGGGGACCGTGTTGAGGGAGAAGGTGTTCGTCGCTTCGAAGGGATGGGCCCCGGCCTGCTCGACCGCGGAGCCGTCGCTTTCCCGCACCAGGCCGTCGAACGCGGTGACTTCGAACGCCACTGCCGGGCTGGCGAGGAGCAGCGCACCGACAAGCCAGGCGCCGACCGCGAGAGAGGTGATCTTCATCGTCATCTTGTTCAAGTTCCTTTCTCGCTCAACCACGGTTCGTTCTCCCGGCATCGGCCTGGTTGTGGCGTACCCGGTGGCACAGACGGCGCTTGCCGCGTTTCCGGTGGCAGTGTTTTTTGATTCGAGGTTTCGGGTTGCCTGGGCCGGCGAAGTTCGCGGTACCTGGCTCGGTCGCCTGCCCCGGTCCGGGGGCCGGACCGCGACATGGTTCGGCGCCGCATCCCGGCGGGCCCGGTTGGGCGGGGATGCCGCCGTTGACCCGGACGTCGTATACGTCCAGCAGGTTGTCGGTGTCCTCTGGCACGAGGCGGTCCCGGGTCGCTATGTAGGCGTTGTCGCCAGGCGTGTCAGCGTCGAGGAAAAAGGAGGGGAATTCCCCCTCGCCAGCGGAGATCAAGCTGAGCTCTCCCTCGTGCCACTGGTAAGCGTCTACGACGTTGTTTTCGTCCTCCGCGACCAGCTGGTCTCCGCTGCTGAAGAAGACGAGCTCTTGCCCGGAACTGAGCGCTCGATTCAGATATGCCGGGTTCAGGTTTCCAAAGAACGGGAAGGTCGGCGCCGCGAGCGTCGCGTCTGCGGTAGCCGGTTCGCCGAGCCGATTACAGGAGATGCAGGTCCACGAGGGCGCCGGGGTGGTGCTGTAGCGGTAGATCTCGGCGTGGCCGGCGTTGTCGAAGCCGTCCTGCGCGGAGACCGTCGTTATCAGCGCCTCGCTTCCGTCGGCCGAGACCCGAGACCCGATCGGCGGCGAATCGCCGAACGGGGCGTTATTCCAGTTCGCGTCCGCATCGAGAGTGCTCAGAGTCGCGATGAATTCGATCGTGCCTTCTCGCCAGAGGTAGAGGTTCGGCTGGCCGTCGATGCCGTTGTCGCCATCGAGCGTGGCGTTGGCGACGAAGTAGACGTGGGAGCCGTCGTCGCTCGTGCCCACGACGCCCTGGACTTCGGCGCCATTGGGATCATCGGCGTCCAGGGCGAGGTCGACGAGGGTTTCGTCATCGACGTCGAACCGGTAGAGATCGCGGCCGGCCCCACCGCCGGTGGTGGCGTCGTCGGTGAGTTCTGCGGGGCTAGTGAAGAAGACAGCCGAGCCGTCACGCGTCGCGCCCGAGTAGGTGGCGGGCGGCGTGGGGGCAGCGGGGTCGTCTCCCTCTTTCTGGGATCCCGAGACGAAGACCGTCGAGGTACCGTCGATCCGGACGTGGATCAGACCCGGAGGCGTGACTCCAAAGGCTTCGGTGGAGGTGGTGAAGACGATCCTCGAGCCATCCGCGGAGACCGCGTTGTGAGTGCCGAGGCCAACTCGACCCGAGCCGAGGACGGCGCCGGAATCGGCCAGATCGCCGTTTGGCAGCACGCCCACCACTCGCGTCTCACCGTTGACCCCCTCGTACAGCAATCTCGCGCCTGGCAGCACGGGCAGGTTCGGGTCCGCGGTCTCGTTCTGGGCGTTGTTGTAGACGACATGGCTGAGGTCCTCCGATGCCCCCCGGTAGTCCGGTTCCGTTTCAAAGCCCGGAAACCCGGGACTGTGGGAGACCAGCGAGAAGGCACCGGTGGCGGTGTCGCGGAGGTAGAGGTCCTGAGCCCCCGGCTGGGAATCGGGCGAAAGCGGTGAGTTCGAGGACGCTTGGACGATTGCCCGCGAGAGGTCTGGCGCCCACTCCGGCATCGGCGCGAGGCTGGGCAGGAAGAAGGGGTTCAGTAGCGCTGACACCGGTTCCGTGGTCCAGCCGCCGCCATCAGCGTCGCGGCGAGCGAGGTTGAAGGCCAGGAGGCCGGCAGATGGGCTCCCGGGCAGTGCGCCCTGGGTCTCGAAGACGATGCCCGCGCCCGTGCTGCTCGCCCTTGGGCCGTCGGTGAGGACGTCGAAGCCGTTCTTCGCGCTGGGCGAGGCGAGCTCGTAGGCACGGCAGTCGGGCAGTTGGGCGGACGGTCCGGTGCGCAGGGCCTCGTTCGGGCAGGCCTCCGCGGCCGCCGCGGAAGCCGACCAGATCAGCGAGAAACTGGCCAGAAGGCCGACGGCGGCGGCGTAGATGCCCACTCGTCCCGAATTCAATATGGCCCCATCTGCGGTTCCCCGCCTTGCCCAATACGTCCTCATCCAATTACCCCCTGAGAAGGCCGTTCCCTAACGGCGACAACGTGATCTGAACACAGAATAGTGCAATGATAAACATGGAAGTCTGTTAACCATTTCAGGGTCGATGAATGGCGGCGCCGGCGCAACCCCCCAAATGCCGGTGCGCCGGGGGATCTCCTCCCCCCAGCCTCATCTAGGACATGCGTCCAAGCTTCGCCCGGCGATGAACCAGTACGCCGGATGCCCCATATAACGCTGCACAGTTTGATGACACATTCGGGCAAGGACGGCGGATAGGGAAACCGGCGGCTGCCCCGACTTCATTGGGGGTAAACACATATGCAGGTCCTCAGCCGGCTCAAAAGAGCCAACCGATTCCGTCCGTCTACGCTCATCGCGACGCTCGTGGCGGCTGGGTGCTTGGTCGCGCCCGGCTCAGCAGCGGCCGAGCCGACGATTCAGACCACCACCACCATCAGCTGTGGAGGGAAAGTCCGGTTTGCTGACTCCGAGGTGCTGTGCACGGCGAGAGTTAGAAGCTCCGTCGGGGCGACTGCCCCGACCGGCACCGTCAAACTCACGGCGGAAGGCGGCCCGATCCCCGCCAGCTGCACCCTGATCAAACTGATCGGTCCCGAAAGCGTCTGCCAGGGAACTTTTAGGCCGCATATAGCCGGCCAGCTGACGGTCCGCGCCAACTACATCGGCAGCCAGACCCATCTGCCAAGCAGCGGCAACACCGCCGTTCCCGTGAGCGACACCGCCACCAGCCTGACCTGCAGCCCGGAATCGCCTGTCGTGGGGGAAGCGTCGACCTGCACCGCAAACGTCAAGAGCTTTGGCCCGGTCTCCGACGCCTCCGGCACGGTCAGCTTCAAATCCAGCGGCGAGGGCGGGCAACTCGAACCAAGCAGCTGCACGCTGGGCGAAGGCGCCGCTTGCTCGGTGAATTTTTCCCCGAAAGTCGGTGACGAATATCAGGTCACGGCAACCTATGAAGGCGACACCACCCATCCCTCGAGCAGAGATGAAACCACCGTCACCGCGCGTGGCGCGACCGTAACCACCGTTAAATGCTCAGGGAGAATCGTGTTCCCTGACACTCCAACTGGATGCCTGGCGATAGTCAAGAACTTGGATCCGGGGGCAACTTTGCCAAGGGGCCTGGTCGTGATCAGGGCGGGAGCCGAGATCGCACGCTGCTCCCTGGTGGACTTGTCGCCCCTTCGACCCGAAAGCGCGGCCGAATGCAACTTCGCACCGAGGGAGGGCGGCCAGCTGCCGATTGTCGCCAACTACATCGGCGACAGGACGCATCTGCCAAGCAGCGGCAACACCACGCTTGCCGTCACCAACAGCGCCACCAGCCTGAACTGCCAGCCGGAATCGCCTGCCGTGGGCGAGGCGTCGATCTGCACCGCGGAAGTCAGAAACACCGGCGCCGCCTCCGACGACCTCTCCGGCACCCTCAGCTTCAAATCCAACCAGGAAGGGCGATTCGAACCAAGCAGCTGCAACGTCGACGAGAGCAACGTTTGCACGGTGAAATACTTTCCAGCAGTAGGTACCAACCATCTTGTCACGGCAACCTATGGGGGCGATGCCGCCCATCCCGGGAGCCGTGGCGAAGCCACTCTCGCCGTGCGCGGCACCTCGATCTCATTGCTGTCGTGCGGTCAAGAGACTGAGGTATATGAGCCTGTGAGCTGTGTTGCTCGCGTGGTGAATAACGGTCTTGGCTCGCGGAGCCTGACCGGGAAGGTGCAATTCACGTCGAGCACTGATGGCAGGTTCAGTTCCCGTGAATGCACCCTCCTCCCCTTCCTAAACAACGACGGTGGGTTTTGCAGCGTCAGCTACACGCCCGAAGCCGCCGGTGCCAATGTGATCAGTGCCGTCTACTCAGGCGATGACACCCATCCGCCGGCGAGAGATGGCAAGGGCCAGGTCAACGCACTGCCCCGGCCGACCACCACCACGGTCACTTGTAGCGGCTCGCCGAAAGCCGGCAACACCGAATGCGAAGTGCGTGTGCGTGACAACAACCCTTTTCGAGCCACTCCACCTTCCGAGGGAATCAAGTGGTTCTCCACGGAGGAACGGCGTCCTTTCGACGAAGATGAGTGTCGCCTCGAACCCGTCAACTCAGTGGAAAGCAAATGTAAGTTCCCTTTCAAACCGAGAATTCTTGCCACGCAGCTCATGGTCGCCCAATTCCTGGGGTTCGACCAGCCTCCCGACGCCTTTCCTTTTGACGATGACAAGGTTCACGCCCCGAGCCGAGCCACGATACGCCTGATCTACCCGACCACGACCGAGGTCGACTGCGGTGACTCGGCGGTCGTCGACGAGCTCAAGGTCTGCACCGCGACGGTTCGGACCCTCGACCTCGAGCCGCGTCCCACTGAAGGCAGCCCAACGGCTCCCACGGGCCCCGTTCGGTTCAGCAGCACGGCGATGGGGACGTTTCAGCCAGACCAGCTGCACCCTGGAACCCATCGGCCCCGACACGTCGAGCTGCTCCCGCACCTACAAACCGCAAGCCGACGGCAGCCATGTCATCTCTGCGTTCTACGACGGCGACTTGAAGCGCGATCCGAGCTTCAACACCAAGGGCCTAGTAGTGCGGTCCCGCTAGCCCGAAGTCAGGGCGCCGGCGCGCAGCAAGGACAGGACTGCTGCCAGCCGGCGCCCGGACGCGGGTTCGTTCCCAGGCCCAGATAGCCATCGACGCCGACGGAGCGGCGGTCCGGGAAGTGGCCCTTCGGCTTGAAAGGACGGGGGGCGTCCGCTCAGCTAAAGGGATAGCGGTGGGAATGAAACTGAAATGCGACCAAAATCTGAACTGCCTGTAATCGCCGGCATGAGCAAGGCCGGTCCCTTAGATTTACGAGCAGCGCGTCTCCTGCGGCAACCAGCCTTCGTCCTCTAGACGACGCCAGGCTGCTTCGACGTGATGAAGCTGGAATACCTCGCCCTTTCGGGGAGTCCACCCCGCCACATACTCCCGAGCAGCCTTAGCTGACGACACATCTCCGAAGGTCGCGGCCCAATGCACAGTGGTTAATAGCTCAAGCCCGAAAGGGCTCTCGAACCCTTCAATCACCCTTTGAACGCGCTCAAGCCCCTGCTCAATGCTCGGGCTTCCGTCCAGATAGGTGCGGGCCTTACTGGTGGCCTCTGGAGCCACCTCAATATTTGATGGCCCAGATCTATCTCCATATCCATGAATGTAGTGCCCCTCCATATCCTGGAGGACGAAATTCACGGCCTCAGCGTAGGGACCGAACTTACCTTTGGTGAATTCAAGAGTCAAAGGAACATCGGCCGCCTGCAGTAAGTACGCGAGCTTCTGAACCACGAGCCGCGTAACACTTACACCTGGGTCCGACCTGTACGCCGATAGTGCGAGAATAAAGGCGGCTCTCGCCGGAGACATTCTAGGCTCTTTGGTTCTAACCGCTTGGCGCTTGGGTTGGGGTGGACCAGCGGGCGCAAAGAGCAGCACCCGAACGCCCGACAAAGGCGATAGCGCATCTTCAATCCGGGGCTTAACTACAGACCACGCCAACCCGCCATTGCCACAGCCCAAGGGCGGGACGGCAATTGAACGAATCCTCAGTTTCTCAATGACGCGCACTAGATCAACTAGACCGGCGTCAAGATCCTCGATCCGAGTTTTCCCGCGCCAGTGACGCTTGGTCGGAAAATTGATGATCCACCGAGGCGAGGTAAGCTGACCCGTTTCGAACACGAACATTTTCCCGGGCACAACCTTTCCTGCATCACAAGCTCGCTTATACGCCTCGAAGTTATCGGGAAAAGCCTTCTTGAACTGCAAGGCTATCCCTTTGCCCATAACCCCTACCGTGTTTACGGTATTGATTAGAGCTTCAGCCTCGGCATCGAGGAGATTCCCATCCATTTGCTCAATCGTGCTCACCTTGGACTCCTAGTAATACCAGTCTCTTCGGACCACCACTGGGGGTGGCGCATCAAGCCCTTCTAGGGCCTCGCCAACGGACGCTGCGACCTCCTCCGAGTTTACGCCGATGAGACGAATCTCCTCGAATTTGACCGAGCCATGCTTGAGAAACTCTGCTTGGCGGCGGCGTTTGCGATCCCCATCCTCGTCTGTATCACGCCAATACTTCGTCCGCATGATCTCCCAGTCGACCGTCTCCAATGCCTCTAGCGTCTCGAATTGCTTAGAAAGAGGAGAAATGGGGTGACCATCAATGATGGCGAACTCAGACGGCGTCGCACACGCCTCAAGACAAGCGACCAAATGGAGAATCTGATCTTGGCCCTTGGAATAGCCCTCAACTCCGCCTAGATAATTGACGTAGAGCATTGGCGAGCGAGGCGCGAAGTAGAACGGCACGTAGTCGGCCAAGGTTCCCTTTGGGCCAACCTCCACCGGGGTTCGAGCACGCTTTTCTTTTAAGTTCGCGTAAGCAATGCTGACCGGGGACAAGTCGCTATCTGCGCAGCGTTTGTCACACAGCAGCTCACCACAGTCGAGTATGGAAGGAAGATTCTCCAGATCAGTAATGTGATAGATCGCGCTCTCGTTCGCGCTCCATGGTCGAGGCCTCCCTGGCGGCGGCAAATGAGACATTGTCAAGTCTTAGCCAGCACTGGCGTCACTGGGTTCCAAGGACTCATCATCGCCAGTTTAGGGGCCTTGAAAGGACGCGCGTCGTCCGCGCGGGGAGCGGAATCGCGGCGTCGATGCGACCGGAGTGCGACCGTCAGGTAGCTGGCCTCCCTACCATCGAGCACATGGCAATCAAAAAGTTGGAACACGTCGGGATCGTGGTCAACGATCTAGGGGCCGCAATCGAGTTCTTTGTCGAGCTGGGACTAGAGCCGGGAGGCAAAGGCCAGGTCGAGGGTGACTGGTGGACCGCATCATCGCGCTCGACGGGACCAAGGCCGAGTTAGCGATGCTACGAACCCCGGACGGCCACGGAGAAATCGAGCTTGTGAAGTTCCACTCGCCGCCAACCCAAGGCGGCGACCCACACGCACCCTCGAACACCCCAGGCCTCCGCCATCTCTCCTTCCTCGTCGAGGACATCGACGCTCTAGTCGCCGGCCTACAAGTCCGCGGTACCGAGCTCGTCGGCGAGCTGGTGCGCTACGAGAACAGCTACCGGCTCTGCTATGTCCGCGGCCCCGAGGGGATCATCATCGAGCTGGCAGAGAAGATCGGCTGACGGGTCCGCTCCGCCGCCGAGCGACCAGACTAGCGCTGGATCGAAGAGGGCCGGTGCTGAACCGGACCTCCCAATACGGCCGACCCCTAGCAGCGGAACGGCAATCTGGCTTGAAAAGACGGGCGGCGGTGGCTTGGGAGCCGGTTAGTGGCGGCGGTGCGACCGAAATCGCTGCGTATCGTCGCTAGTCGAAGGCACCATGCCGGTAGCAAAATAGAGTAGAAATCTGCGGTACTTCGTCAGTTTCGCACCGGAACTACTTGAGTTTTCGCTGGCCGAACGGATCCGCATGAGCCAACTTGTAACCCCACCGAACAAGTTTCTGGAGTTGCGCGCGCACGTCATCACCCCGGAGGATCTGCCCCAGGCGCTCGCGATGTGTGCCGGGTACGACCAGGAACGGTGGCGGGCGGACGAGCTTGCCTCGCACCTTTGTCGCTGGCTGCCCGAGTGGGCCCTCCGCTACGGCGAACAACCGACGACTGCGACCATGATGGAGATGGCTCGGCGAGCCGCGCTCAAGGTCTACACGACTGATGCATATAAAAGTCGGGGGGAGTTCGGTGAGCTGATGCTCCACGCGGTGATCCGGCATGAGTTTCAAACCGACATCGCAGTGTCGAAGATCTTTTTCAAGGATCGTGCCAACGACACTGTCAAGGGATTCGACTGCGTCCACATCTCACGCGCGTCAGATGGGCTACTTGACCTATGGCTTGGGGAGGCGAAGTTCTACACGCGGCGCTCGGAAGCAATTACTTCGGCTGCCGAGGAGCTGCGCGAACACTTGGAGCGCAACTATCTCCGCGAGGAGTTTGCCTTTGTCCTCGACAAGCTCGACCCTTCGTTTCCCTACTCTGACGAGCTAAGGCAACTGCTCGATGGGGAGCGCGCACTCGATCAGATCGTTTCGCGTATCCACGTCCCTGTGTTCCTTGCCTATGACTCCAAGCTGATCGGCGAGCATCGCGAAGTCAGCTCTGAATTCGAGGCAGCTATGAAAGCCGAGGCGGAGTCGGTACGTGAGGCGTTACTGGAGAAGATCGATAGGAGGCCTCTTCCGCAAACCGCAGTGATCGATCTCATCATCCTGCCGGTCGAGGACAAACAGCGGCTCGCCGAGCTGCTCCACCAAGAGTTACGCCAATGGCAAGGTCAGACGTAGAGCAGCTCCATCGCCTGCTCGATGAGCCCGGCAGTCTGGCGGGTGACCCGTTCTCACTACTTCGGGAAGTTGCACATGCACATGCCCTCGCCGACGCCGCGGCCGCAACCCCTGCGGATGAGGATCTCCGCCGTACTCGCGAGTTGATCATCCGCCTCGCGGAGCGCCGCGAGGATCTCGGTGAGGCGACCGAGCTGCATGACGCATTGCTGTCAAAGATCGGCCTTTATCCCTATCTTGAACCCAACGATCTGCGGGGGGCAGACCTGCTCGCCTTTGAGGCGCACCGCCCGCCGGGACCCTTCGGCGACGATTTCGTCTGGCACCGAGAACAAGCCTATGCCTACGCCCTGCTGGTGGACGGCAACAACGTCATCCTCAGCGCGCCGACGAGCTTCGGCAAGAGTCGCGTAATAGACGGGGTGCTGGCATCAGGGAAGTTCTCGACGGTGCTCCTCGTCGTACCGACGATCGCCCTGATCGACGAGACCCGCCGGCGCCTCTCCCGTCTTCTCGGCGGCACCTACAAGATCGTGACGCATGTCGGTCAAGAGGTAGGCCCGAACACCGTCTACGTCCTGACTCAGGAGCGGGTGCTGGAATTCGAGGATCTACCTGCGATTGATCTCTTCATCATCGACGAGTTCTACAAGCTTGCGATTGACGATGACGAGGATGGCGCCGACGACCGCACGCGCCTTCTCAACCTTGCCTTTTTCAAACTCTGGCGGAGCGGGGCACAGTTTTACCTGCTTGGACCAAACATCGGAGGGATCAGCCCTTCAACGCGCAATCGCCTCGACTGCATTTGGATCGATTCCTGGGACACGACCGTATCTGTCGAGGTTATCGCCCGCATCGACGAGCGCCCCAAGAAAGAGCGATTCTTTGAGGTGGCCAAGGAATGCGCGGAGCGGAGTGAGCCCACCTTGGTCTATTGCTCCTCGCCGGAAGGCGCCGAAGTCCTCGCTCTCGAACTCGCCGAGGCGAGCCTCGGAACCCCGAAAGGCGTCGCCGCGGAAGCAGGCGAATGGATGGCCGACAACTATCACCCCCGTTGGCGCGCGGCAAAGGCCTTACAAGCGGGAGTCGCTGTCCACCATGGCCAGCTGCCACGTGCACTCGGACACTATGCGGTGGGTGCCTTTGATCGCGGTGAAGTCAACTTCCTTATCTGCACCCCCACTCTGATCGAGGGCGTCAATACGAAAGCCAAGAACGTGGTGATCTATGACCAGACGATTGGAACCCAGACGCCGATAGACCTCTTCACCTACAACAACATCCGAGGCCGAAGCGGGCGCATGTCGGCTCATATAAGCGGCCGAGTCTTCGTATTCGAGGAACCACCTGCCCCACCGCTCAAAGAAGTCGACATACCGATCCTGAGTCAGAACGAGGAGGCTCCACCTGAGCTGTTCCTCGGACTTGATGCCGATGACGTCGAGGCGGGGCCGCGACAGCGACTCGAGGAGATGCTCGCGGCCTCACCCCTAGATCGTTCCATCTTTGAAGCCAGTCCGACCGTCGGGCTGGAGGACCAACTGAGGCTCGCCGCCGCAATCGAAGCGATGCCCCCGGATGAAGCAGGACTCCTCTCCTGGGGCGGGCTCTATCCGCGCTCGGAGCAGATACGTCCAATTTTCGAGCTGGTTTTCGACAAGGTACTCACCCCGGCACGTAAGAGCAGACACCCCTTCGGTGCCATTTCCGCCGGGCAGCTAGTCGTCTGGATTGACCGACTTGATCGCGGTGGGAGTGTCCGTGCCCTTCTCAAAGAACAGGTGGACTACGCCCAAGGGCACGACCATGATCCGGACGATTTCATCCTTTCGGTCCTGAAATTTTTACGGAGTGGTCTCGGCTTCGAGGCGCCGCGGTGGCTACGGGCGGCGGACGCCATCCAAAAGGTCATCCTTCCGCAGCTCGGATGGATGGCTGGGGATTACGAAGCCTATGTCGGCAAACTTGAGAATCTCTTTCTCCCTTATCCGCTAGCGGCACTGGACGAGTACGGAGTCCCGGTCGAGTTGATCCGAAAACTGAGCCCCGAGCTGAATGGCATCGAGGAGATCGATCCGCTCATCGAGAGATTTGGCGAAATCGATCCGAAGTCACTGCAGCTCTCGCCCTTCGAGTCCCTCATGGTGCGCTCGGCGCAGGAAGATCTCGGCCCAAGACCGTCGTGACCTGATTGGCCCTCCTCCACTGCCGCACCATCGCTGAGAGCCCGGCTAGATCTACCCCACGGCGCCTCGAACGGCATCGAAGCCATCGCCCACGGCGTGCGTATATCTCGAAAGCATGGTCTCTACTCGATGCCCCGCGATCTTCGCGAGGTCGGCGTCGTTGACGCTGGCAGCGCGGAGGTGCGTGACGTAGCTGTGGCGGCACTCGTGAGGGCGGATGTCTAGGCCGGAGGCTTCTTGGGGTTGGCTTCCAGAGGTCGCGGTAGAAGGTGCGCTCGCGCCAGAGGCGGCCTGGGGAGTTGGAAGAGGAGCTGGCAGTCGGGGCCGTTGGGGTTGATTTGGGCATCGAGCATCTAGGCGAAGGTCGGGGACTACGCGGCCAGTGTTCTCCTCGCTGTGGTCGGTGCCTTCATCGACATTCGGAAAGCCAGGTGGTACCCAAACGCGGTACCCATGGCTGGGCTCTGAAAGACCGCGAGATGGGAGGGAGGGTCCGCAGATGGCGCTACCATGCGGTTGCTGCTGGAATGCGCCCGACGGGAGTCGAACCCGCGACCTTCGGCTTGAAAGACCGACGCTCTTTGGCCCCCCGAAAGGAACCGTTGACCACTGAGCTACGGGCGCCCACCGGGAACCTTACCCGCGCAGCGGGGTTTGAGCATTGTCGCGGGACGTAGGGTAGGCGGATGGATCTGGAGCTCGAGGGGCGCGTGGCGCTGGTGATGGGCGCGAGCCGGGGAATCGGCCGGGCGATCGCGGTGGCGCTGGCGCGGGAAGGGGCCCGGGTCGCGGTGGCGAGCCGGAGTGACGCGATCGAGGAGGCGGCGCGGGAGATCGGCGAGGGCGCGGCCGCGTTCCGCGCCGACGCCTCCGACCTGGAGCGGATGGCCGCCCTCTCCGCCGAGGTCGAGGCCGCCCTCGGCCCGATCGAGATCCTCGTCGCCAACACCGGCGGGCCGCCGCTGGGCGGTGCGCTCGACCACGAGGTGGAGGAGTGGGAACGGGCCTACCGGTCGCTGGTGCTGGCTCCGCGGATCCTCTCCGAAGCGGTCGTGCCGGGGATGCGCGAGCGCGGCTGGGGCCGGATCGTCAACGTCGGCTCCAGCTCCACCCGTGAGCCGATCGCCGGCCTCAACCTCTCCAACTCACACCGGATGGCCGCGGTCGGCTTCTTAAAGACGCTCTCGCGCGAGGTCGCGGCCGACGGGATCACCGTCAACACGGTCGCCACCGGGCGCTTCGCCACCGCTCGCCTGATCGACAACGTCGGCTCGCTGGAGGCCGCCGAAGAGATGGCGCGCGCCGAAGTCCCGGCCCGCAGGCTCGGCCAACCTGAGGAGTACGGCGACCTGGTCGCCTTCCTCTGCTCCGACCGCGCCGCCTACATAACGGGAACGGTGATCCCAATAGACGGCGGCCTGTTGCGCTCTACCTGAAGTCGTAGGACCAGCGCCTACGACTTCGCCTCGCGCATAGCCGGGTAAATAATCACGTCTCTCAGCGTGTTCGACCCGGTCATGATCATCAGCAGCCGGTCGATCCCGAGGCCGCAGCCGCTCGCCGGCGGCATCCCGTACTCCAGCGCCCGCACGAACTCTTCGTCGTGGGGGTGCGGGTCGGACTCGGCGCCGGATTCCTGCCTTTCGCGCTGTTCGATGAACCGCTTGCGCTGCTCGACCGGGTCGTTGAGGTCGGTCCCCCCGCCAACGATCTCCATCCCGGCGACGATCCCGTCGAAGGCCTCACAGATCTTCGGGTCGTCGCGGTGCACCTTGACCAGCGGCCAGATGTCGATCGGGAGGTCGATGATGTAGGTGGGCTGGATCAGCTTCGGCTCGATCAGCTTTCCCTGCAGAGTGTCGACCAGGGCGGCCCAGTCGTCTGTCGGCTCGGCGTCGTCGCCGGCGATCTCCGCCAGCTCGTCGCGGCTCGCCTTGTAGATGTCGACGCCGGTCTCCTTCAGCAGCTCGTCGCGCAGCGTCACCCGCGGCCAGGGCGCAGCGAAGTCGATCTCCACCCCGTCGCGCATCACCTTCGTCGTCCCCAGCACCTTCTTGACCACGCTCGAGACCAGCGTCTCGATGAACTCCATGACGCCGTTGTAGTCGGCGCCGCCGACGAACATCTCCAGCATCGTGAACTCGGGGTTGTGCTGGGGCGACATGCCCTCGTTGCGGAAGAACTTGCCGAACTCGTAGACGTCCTCGAAGCCGCCGACGATCGCCCGCTTCAGGTAGAGCTCGGTCGCGGTACGCAGGAACAGCTCGCGGTCCAGGGCGTTGTGGTGGGTGACGAAGGGCCGCGCCGCGGCGCCGCCGGTCAACCGCTGCAGAACCGGCGTTTCCAGCTCGACCCAGCCGCGCTCGTTCATGTGTTCGCGGATCGCCGCCAGCAGCTTCGCCCGGCTCTTGAAGACCTCGCGGGAGGTCTCGTTGGCCATCAGGTCGAGTTCGCGCTGGCGGTACCGGGTCTCGACGTCGGAGATCCCGTGAAAGAGGTCGGGCGGGTCGCGCAGCGCCTTGGCCAGCAGCGTGCACTCGCGGACGCCGATCGCCAGCTGGCCGCGCTTGGTCACGTGGAGCACGCCCTCGACCCCGACCAGGTCGCCGATGTCGAGCTCCTCGATCCGCTCGAAGGCCTCCTCGCCGATCGCGTCGCGGCGGGCGTAGACCTGGAGTGTGCCGGTGATGTCGCGGACGTCGAGGAAGGCGGTCTTGCCGTGCCCGCGCTTGCCGGTGACCCGTCCCATCACCCGGTAGGAGAACTGGTCGTGCTCGCCCTCCCCCAGCTCGTCGGGGTCGTGCGCCTCGACGATCTCGGCGATCTTCGTGCGCCCTTCGAAGGAGTGGGGATAGGGGTCGATCCCGGCCTCGCGCAGCCGCTCGACCTTGGCCCGGCGCTGCGCTTCGGTCGAGACCGATCCGTTCTCTCCGGCCGACGCAGGCGCGGCCGTCTCGGCCCGCGTGGGGGCGTCGCTCATGGGCTCAGGCTCGCTTCATGGAGCGAAGCCGACAGTCACCCGCTCATCACCTTCATAGTCTCGAAGGGTAGTGGCGTCGCGCAGCAGTTCGCGCATCGCCGGACCGTGGTGGGTGTCGTGCTCCATCGCCAGGCGCCAGCCCGACGGCGTTTCCTCGATCAGGCCGCGGATTACCCCGAGGCCGTCCTCCCCGCAAGACCCGGTGACCGCGATCCGCGGCTCCCGCTGGATCTCCGGCGAGCGCTCGAAGATTGTGCTGTCGCTGACGTAGGGAAGGTTGGCGATGACCATGTCGACGTCCTCGAGCGAGTCGGGCAGGCCGATGCAGACCTCCACCTCGAGATCCAGGCCGAGTCGCTCGGCGTTCTCGCGGGCGGCTTCGGCCGCCTGCGGCGAGAGGTCGGAGGTCGTGATCCGCAGGTCCGGTCGCTCGGACTTCAGCGCCAGCGCGATCGCGCCGGAGCCGGTGCCGACCTCGTGCACGCGGGCGCCCTCGGGCAGCTCCGTCGCCACCTCGACCAGCAGCTCGGTCTCGCGGCGGGGCCAGAGGACCCGCTCGTCGACGGCGATCTCGAGGCTGCGGAAGGGGGCGCGGCCGAGGATGTAGGCCATTGGCTCACGGTCGACCCGGCGCCGCACCCGCTCCTCGATCACCTCTGTGACCTCGGGCGAGAGCTCGCCGGTGCCGTCGGCGGACAGATCCCCCGGCGTCACACCCATCGCGTCGGCCAGCAGGACTTCGGCGTCCGCGCGCGCCTCCTCGACGCCCGCCGCCGCGATCCGATCCGCGGCATCGTCGAGCACCGCGCTGACGGTGCGCGCCGAAGGTCCCTCTTGACTCTGAATGTCTACAGCCGCCATGTACTGCCAGCCTCCCTATCGACCGCTTTCGAAAGTTTGCGCGCGAAGACTAACTACTTAACCGGGGTGGGCAGCTCAGGTCGCGGTTTGCACTGCATCGTCCGCCGTTTGGCGCCCAATGCCGCCATGCCGTTTGACCACGATAGCGATCCAGAGCGTTCCCGCAAGCATCATCGCCAGGCTCTCGAGCTGAGCCGTGGTCAGCCCGGCCACCTCGTCGGCGTTGCGGCGGACGAACTCGACCAGGAAGCGCTCGGCCCCCGCATACACCAGGTAGATGGCAAAAAGGACCCCGGCGCGGACCCGATCGCGGAGCTGCCAGAGCAACCAGGCGCCGAGGCCCATCGCCAGCGTCTCGTAGATCGGCGTCGGGTGCACGGTCTCCTCGGTCGGCACCGTGCCGTCCGGATATGCCATTGCCCAGGGCCCATCCCAGGCCCTGCCGTAGTCGCCGTCGCCCGAGAGCTGGCAGCCACAGCGGCCGATCGCGTATCCGAGCGCCAGCGCCGGCGCCGCCAGGTCGAACAGGGCGAGGCCGAAGAAGCCGCGGTACCAAGCCCAGAGGAAGACGGCGATCGCACCGCCGATCGCACCGCCGTACCAGACCAGACCCGCCCCGGAGAAGAGGTTGCCGAGCAGGTCGTCCTTGACCTCGCTGTAGTTCTGCACCAGGTAATAGACGCGGGAGCCGACGATGCCGCCGATCAGCGCCGAGAAACCCATCTCATACGCCCAGTCCTGCGGCTTGCCGATCTCCCCCAGCCGCCGCCAGATCAGGGCGCCGGCGGCGAGGAAGCCGAGCGCGAACATCAGACCAAAGGTCTGCAGCGTGAGCGGGCCGATCTCGATCTCGGGATACACGGGCCGGCGAGCCTAGTCGAGTAGGAGCGCCTCCAACAGCGCCTTCTGGGCGTGGAGGCGGTTCTCCGCCTCGTCCCAGACCGCCGATGCGTCCGAGTAGAGGACGTCGGCCGTGATCTCCTCGCCCGGGTGCGCCGGCAGGCAGTGGAGGACGATCGCCTCGTCCTTCGCCGCCGCCAGCAGGTCGGCGTCGAGCTGAAAGGGGGCGAGGTCGGCGCGGCGGCGGTCGGCCTCGGCCTCATCGCCCATGCTCACCCAAACGTCGGTGTAGAGCGCGTCGGCGCCGGAGGCGGCGGCGCGGGGATCGTCGGTCAGCTCCGCCCCGTGGCCGTCCTCGAGCTGGTAGCCGGGCGGGGCCGCGACCACCACTTCGACCCCGGCCAGGGCGCCGAAGATCGCCAGCGAGCGGGACATGTTGTTGCCGTCGCCGACGTAGGCGAGGCGGCGGCCCTCGAGGTCGCCGAAGCGCTCCCGCATCGTCATCAGGTCGGTCAGCGCCTGGCAGGGGTGATGCAGCGGGGTCAGCGCGTTGACGACCGGGACGTCGGCCCCCGCCGCCAGCTCCACCACCGTCTCGTGGGAGCCGGAGCGGATCACGATCGCGTCGACGTAGCGGGAGAGGACACGGGCGGTGTCACCGGCCGACTCGCCGCGAGAGAGCTGCATCTCGTCGCTGCGCAGGACGATCGGCGTCGCCCCCAGCTCGGCGACCCCGACCTCGAAGGAGATCCGGGTCCGGGTTGAGGGCTTCTCGAAGATCAGCGCGATGCTGCGGCCGGCGAGCGAGTCGGCGCCGAGTCCGGCCGCGCGGCCCGCTTTCAGCTCCAGCGCACGGTCGAGCAGCTTGCCCAGCTCGAAGGCCCCGAACTCCTCTCCGGTGAGGAAGTCTCGCTTCAAGCCGCGGATACTACGTGCCGTGGAGTTCACTGCGATCGCCTGGAACCTCTTCCACGGACGCGATTTCCCGCCCGACCCGGCGCTGCGCAGCTGGCGCTCGCGGGTGTTGCGGATCGAGGAGCGCAACGAGACCCACGTCCAGGTCAACCGCGACCTCACCACCGAGTTCGCGACTCTGCTCGCCGCCACCGCCTGGGACGTCGCGCTGCTGCAGGAGTGCCCGCCCCGGTTCGCGGTGCCGTTGGCGAAGGCCTGCGCGGCGGAGGGGCACCGGGTGCTGACCTCGCGCAACTCAGTAGGCGCGCTGCGAGGCCTGCTGGCGCGCCAGAACCCCGACCTGATGGCGTCCGGGGAGGGCGGCTCCAACCTCACCCTGGTCCGGCCGGGCCACCTCGGCGGGATCGCCGAGCGGCGCGAGCTGACGATCCACGAGGGCGAGCCCGAGCGCCGAGCGATGGCGTTCACCCGGACCGCCGCCGGGGTCTGCGTCGCCAACCTGCACGCCACCAACGACCGGCCGCAGCTGGCCACCGAGGACGTGCTGCGCGCCGCCGCCGCGGCTACCGAGTGGGCGGCCGGCGCGCCGCTCCTCTTCGGCGGCGACCTCAACCTCCGCCCGGCGCAGGACCCGGGGGTCTTCGAGCGCCTGCACGAGGAGTTCGGGCTCGCTGGCCCGACTGCGCCAGACGCGATCGATCACTTACTCACCTGCGAGGTCGAGGTCCTCGAACCGCCGGCCGCCTGGCCGCCTGAGCGCCGTGAGCTGCCGCTCGATGGACGCGCCCTGCGCCTCTCCGACCACGCCCCGGTGGAGGCCAGGTTCTCCCTTGCGGATTCCCTCGCCGACCCCACCGCTGACGCGGAATTGAGATAGTCGAACCACACCCCGTGGCCAAACTCAGTCTGGAGGCAGTCGAGATGGCGGAGAAAAAAGCAGGCGGCAAAGCGGGCGGGAAATCAAAAGCCCGCGCGAAGCCGAAAGCCAAAGCGAAAAAAGCCTCGTCGGCGAAAGCCAAAAACCCGAAAGCGAAAAAGGCTCCGGCGCGCAAAGCGACGGCCAGGAAACCGGCATCCAAAAGCAACAGCAGCCCCACCGCCGGCCTCGACAAGAGCGTCGCCCAGTTCCGCGACAGCCTCGAGCAGAGCGTCACCCTCAGCCGCGAGCGGATCCAGGAGGTCGTCGACGACGCGGTCAAACGGGGCCGGATGACCCGCTCCGACGCCGAGAAGATGCTGGGAGACCTGGTCAAGAAAGGCCGCAAACAGACCGACGCCCTGCTCGGCGAGCTGGAACGGCTGGTCAGGCAGGCTCGCAAAGAGGTTGGCGGCCGGGCTGAGCCGGTCCGCAAACAGGCGACCCAGGCAGCGCGCCGGGCCCGGAAAAAGCTGGGGTAGACCGTGGCGGCCTCCGGCACAGTGCGCGAGGCCCGCGGCCCGCGCCGCGGTGAGCTGCTCGAGGTCGAGATCGAGTCGTTGGCCTTCGGCGGCCGCGGCGTCGCCCGCGCCGACGGTCTCGTCGTCTTCGTCTCCGGAGCGCTTCCAGGCGACCGCGTCCGCGCCGAGATCACCAAGGGCAAGAAGCGGTTCGCCGAGGCGCGCTGCGTCGAGCTGCTCCGGGCGGGTCCCGAGCGACTTCCGGACACCTGCATGCACGGTGGCGAGCCCTGCCCCGGCGCGCCCTGGCAGGGGCTCCCGTACGAGCGCCAGCTCGCCCACAAGCAGGACCAGGTCGACGAGGCGCTGCGCCGGATTGGCAACCTCGACGGCTTCGAGCTGGAGGAGATCGTGCCGGCGGAGGAGCGGTGGCGGTACCGCAACAAGCTCGAATACTCCTTCGGCGATGACGAGGGCGAGCCGATCCTCGGCTTCCACGCGCGCGGGCGCTGGGACCTGGTCGTCGACGTCGAGGACTGCCACCTCGCCTCCGAGGCCGGCAACGCGGCCCGCAACGAGGTGCGCGAGTGGGCGCGGGTGGAGTCGGTGCCGGCTTTCGACCGCCGCGCTGAACGCGGCGTGCTGCGCAACCTGGTGGTCCGCGAAGGGCGGCGGGGCGGCCAGATCCAGACCCGGCTGGTCACCTCCCAGACCCGCTTCCCGCGCCCCCCGGTCGACCTCCACACGATCGTCGCCGACGACTCCGGCGGCACCGAGGGGCCAACAGGCGTGCTCCGCGAGGAGCGCTTGCGCGAGGAACTCTGCGGCCTGAAGCTGGAGATGTCCCACGGCGCCTTCTTCCAGACCAACACCGAGATGGCCGAGCGGCTCTACGCGGTGGCCGCCGAGTTCGCCGGCCTGAGCGGCCGGGAGCGCGTCTTCGACCTCTTCTGCGGGATCGGCTCGATCGGCCTGACGATGGCGGCAAAGGCCGGCGAGGTCTGGGGCCTGGAGATCGTCCCCGAGGCGATCGAAGACGCCGAGCGCAACGCCGAGCGCAACGGGATCGAGAACGCGCACTTCCTCGCCGGCAACGCCCGCACCGGCGTGCGGCCGCTGCTCGAGAAAGCCGGCAAGCCCGACGTGGTCATGATCGACCCGCCCCGGGCCGGCCTCTCGCAGAAAATCGTCCGCCGGGTGCTCGAGTGCGAAGCACCGAAGATCGTCTACGTCTCCTGCAACCCGACCACGCTCGCGCCCAACGCCGCCCAGATCACCGAGGCCGGCTATACCCTGCGCCGGGTGAGGCCCGTCGACATGTTTCCCCAGACCCCGCACATCGAGTGCGTGGCCCTGTTCGAGAGGGATTCTGCATAGCTTTGCTATCTAGTTTTCTCTCCATTGCTATCTTGGAGTGATGAAATCACCTTCTAAGCGCAAGACCTCGTTCGAGATCGATGCTGCAAAAGTCGAGGAAGCCAAGGAGGTACTCGGCACCAGCACGCTGACCGACACCGTCGACGCGGCGCTCTCCGAGGTCGTCAAGGTGCGTCAGCGCAAGACCCTGGTTGAGCTTCTGTTCAGGCCGGGAGCACTTGAGCTGGACAACGACGAGGTCATGTCCGGCGCCTGGCGCTGAGCGCTGGATGCCGACGTTCCTCGCCGACAAGAGCGCTCTGACCAGGCGCGACACTCGGCCCGAGGTGCGCGACGTGCTCGAGCCGCTTCTGGTTGCGGGGGAGATCGCGACCTGCGGCATCGTGGATCTGGAGCTCCTCTACAGCGCCAACAGCCGGGCGACCTACCGTTCCCTCGCCGAGGCGTTGCGGGGAATGCCGCGCATAGCGCTCGAGGAGGCCAGCGTCCGTCGAGCACTTGAGATCCAGGCGATGCTCGCCGAGCGATCTCAGCACCGCTCCGTGCCGCTGCCAGATCTGCTCGTCGCCGCCTGTGCTGAGAGAGCAGGGCTCGTCGTCCTGCACTACGACGCCGACTTCGATCGGATCGCCGAGCTGAGCGGACAGGAGGCGCGCTGGATCGTGCCCCGTGGAAGCGTCGCGTGAGGGATAGGGTGCGGAGCGTGAAACCAGGTTCCGAGGTACACGAGTGAGCCGCGGCTTCGGCGTCGCAGCGGGGCTTGATCCCGAGGTGGCGCGGCCGCTCGCCGTGCGCTGCGCGGAGCTCGGCTACGCCTCGCTCTGGTCGAACGACCACCCGGCGGCGAAAGGGCTGGGGACGCTGGCTGAGTTCAGTGCCGCGGCGCCTGGCCTCGACCTCGGGGTCGGCGTGATCGCGCTCGACCGCACGCCGCCCGAGCAGATCGCGGCCGACATCGAGGAGCTCGGGATCGACCCGGCGCGGCTCTGGCTGGGAGTGGGCGCGGGCTTCTCCGAGAAGCCGTTGACGAGGATGCGGGAGGCGCTGCCCGAGCTGCGTGAGGCACTACCCGGCATCCGCCTCGTCCTCGCCGCGATGGGGCCGAAGATGTGCGGTCTGGCCGGGGGCTCCTACGACGGTGTCTTCTTCAACTGGATGACCCCAGGGTACGCAGCCGCCGCCCATGCGAAGGTCGAAGGGGGAGCCGCCGAAGCGGGTCGCCCCTCCCCGCCGGTCTTCGGCTACGTCCGCACCGCCGTCGGCCCCGACGCCGGCGACCGGCTGGCCAAGGAGGAATCCTTCTACCTCGCCCTCCACAAGGGCTACCGCGACCACTTCGAGCGCCTCGGCGAGCCCGAGGGAACGGTCGGCGTCGCGGTCTCCGACCGCACCGCTGCCCAGTCCGCCCTCGCCGCCTACACCGCCCTTGACACCGTCGTCGTCCGCGGCCTCGCCTCGGCCACGGTCGAGTCGATGACCGCCGTCGCCGAGGCCGCAGCTCCTTAGACCACTTAGGTTCCCCTAAGGTCGCAGTAGCTAGGATGCGGCGCCCTATCGCCGCCGACAGCCCACCCATAGACCGCCCGCTGGCCCGCTACGCCGGCACCACGATCTTCCTCAGCCGGTGGCTGCAGGCGCCGCTCTACCTCGGCCTGATCGCCGCCCAGGGGGTCTACGTCTGGCGCTTCATGCAGGAGCTCTGGCACCTGGTCTCCGACGTCGGCCACCTGACCGAGAACGACGTGATGCTGCTGGTCCTGGGGCTGGTCGACGTGGTGATGATCGCCAACCTGCTGATCATGGTGATCATCGGCGGCTACGAGACCTTCGTCTCGCGGATCCAGCTGCGCGGCCACCCCGACCAGCCGGAGTGGCTCTCGCACGTCAACGCCAACGTGCTCAAGGTGAAGCTGGCGATGGCGATCGTCGGCATCTCCTCGATCCACCTCCTGCAGACCTTCATCAACGCCGCCCAGACCGACCCCAACACGATGCTCTGGCAGACGGTCATCCACCTCACCTTCGTCGCCTCCGCGATCGCCCTCGCCCTGATCGACCGCTTCCTCTCCCCCAAGAGCACCGCCGAGAAGATCCTCGAGTCCGACAACGGCGCCGACGGCAAAGCCCCCGCGCCCGCCCAAGCCGCCAGCTAGTACGGGGGGAGGTCCTCGTACCAGAGGCCGAGGGTCTTAAAGGCGCGCCAGAAGCGCTGCTTGGCGCCCTCCTCGTCGAGTGAGTCGTCGATGTCGGGGACGTAGAGGGCGTCGATGGTGGGGGTAAAGGCCTGGATCTCGCCCTCGCGCTGCTCGACCGGGCGGGAGAGGGGGACTTGGAGGCCGTTGAGGACGCGCAGGGCCGGTTCGCCCATAACGACAACGATCTTCGGCTGCACGATCGCCAACTCCTCGACGAGGCGGGCGACGCACTCCTGGGCCGCCAGGTCGGGCTCGGCGATCGGGCACTTGACGCAGAGCGTGCCGTAGACCACCAACGGGTCGATGCCGAGCCGTTTGAAGCTTTTCATCAGTGCGTTGCCGGCGCGGCCGTAGAAGGCCACCCCCTCCTCGATCTCCGAGGCCATCGGCGCGTGCTTGATCATGAACACGTCAGCCTGGGGATGGCCGGAGCCGAGCACCGGCATCAGCTTGCCCCGTGGGCAGTGCGGGCACTCCTGGATCTCGCGGCTCATCTGGTTGAGCTCGCGGATCGCCCGCTCTAGGTACTTCTCTCGGATCTCGTCGTCGGTACCGCGCATCTGGCCAGACCTCTTTGACGAGGCGGGCGCGGCTCCTTCGCCACGCTCGAGCTGCATCAGCTCTTGCTCGCCGAACGCCGTTTTCGGGGCCTGCCGCCGCGGACAGGCTTGGCGTCGGGAACGCGCCGTTTTGGCGCCTTCGGGCGGCCGGTGGTCTGCAGCAGCTTCAGCGCCTGCACGTAGACCAGGTTCTTGTGCTTGCGGGTGATGTCGGCGTCCCGCATCGCCTCGAGGAACTCGGCCGAGCCGTCGAAGTCATGGATCCTCACCCGCACGCTGCCGAGACCCTGGGCGACGTGGCTGTCGGACCCCGCGCCGGAGACGATCCGGTACTTGCGGGCGAAGCGCTCGGCCTCTTCGTTGAAGGCGGTCAGCGCCACCCGGGGGTTGAAGACCTCGAGGATGTCCACCTCCTCGACGATCTCGATCAGGTGCTCATAGTCGGGGACCGAGTGGAAGCGATCGAACGGGTGGGGCACGTAGACGAGCCCGCCTTGGCGGCGGATCTCGGCGATCGTCTCCGCCATCGAGAGCCCCTTGGGGATCTTCTCCTCGAGGAAGAGGCCGATTACCTCCCCCTGCTCGGCCGTCTTCACCTCCTCGGCGACGATCACCTTGATGTCTCCCAGCTCCTCGGCGATCTGCCTCGCCTCCAGCGCCCCGGAGATCTCGTTGTGGTCGGTGATCGCGATCGCCCCCAGGCCACGGTCGCGGGCGGTCTGCAGGAGCACGTCGACCGGGGTCGCGCAGTCGGTCGAGTGGTCGGTGTGCATGTGCAGGTCGACCTCGATCAGGTCGCGCTCGGAGATCCGCGCCCGCAGCTCCGGGTCGCCGTCCTCGGCGTGGCGGCGGGAGAGGACGCGGCGGTATATCCGCTCGCACTCGGCTGCCACCTGCACCCAGTCACGGTCCTCCCCGGCCGGCTCGAGCAGTTCGTAGGGGCCGGGGAAGTAGCGCTCCATCAGCTTCCCGGTCGCCGGGCTGGCGACGGTGCGGGCGTCCAACCGGCCGAAGAAGATCTCCACCAGAGGGCGCGCCACCTGGGTCGAGAGCACCCGCTCCTGCGGCGCGTGGAAGGTGGCGACGTTGAGCGAGAAGGAGTGGCGCAGCGCCGCCGAGGCGACGCTCGGCGCAAACGGCTCGTGGACGTGGACGATGTCCAGCGACGCCGAGGCGAACAGCTTCTTCACCGGGTCGCCGGTGCCGACCCGCAGAACCTCGTGCCCGCGCTCTTCCAGCTCGTCGGCGAGCCGTTCGGCAAACACCTTTGCGGGATCCCGCGCCCCCCGCCGGAACGGCGAGACCTGCGCGATGGAGAGGGGCGCATCGGCCACGGGAGCAGTCTAAGTGCCAAGCAACCGCTGCTCGAAGGCATCGGCCGCGGCGCGGGCCCCGCCGGCGGCCACGAAGGCACCCGCGATCCGCTTCGCACCGGCCCGGCAGGCGATCGCCTCGTGCACCTTCGCCCGCAGCTGGTCGGGGCGCAAATTCTGGACCGGGAGCCGGGTCCCTACCCCAGTGACCTCGACCCTGCGGGCAACCTGAGGCTGGTCGCGGCCGAAGGGCACAATGCAAACCGGGACCCCGCGGGCCAGCGCCTTCTGGGTCACGCCCATGCCGCCGTGGGTGATCGCGCAGACCGCGCGGTCGAGGATCGGCTCATGCGGGGCGAAGGGCAGCACGGTGGCGTTCTCGGGCACGGTGAGCCCGCCGGTGTTCGACGCCGGCATCGTGGCGACCACGTGGAAGGGTTCGCCAGCGAGGGCCTCCAGTGCCGTGTGCACCAGGCGATCGTCGTCCTGGAACTCGGTGGATGTCGTTACCAGCACCAGGGGTGCCTGGACCCGGGCCAGCTGTGCCGGAAGCTCGCCCGGTGGCTCCCAGGCGCAGGGCCCGACCATGACGATGCTCTCGGGCCAGTCCGGGCGCGGGAGCTCGAACGGCTCTGCGGTCATGTAGAGGAGTAGCGGCGGCGCCATGAACATCTCTTCAGCGTGGCGGTGGGACGGCAGGTCGAGGTTCGCTCGCAGCTTGTTCACGGCGGGGCCCGCGAGACGGTCGAACCCCGCCCGCCTGACTGCCTGGGTCAGCCAATCACACGAGCGGTCCACAAGCCCTGCCTGTGGTCGTTGGCTCCGTTCGGCCCCAGGTCCGGTACCCGAGGCAAACGAGAGAAACGGCGGTGAGAAGCAGGCCCAAGGACCACCCCAGGCCTCGGCGGCGCTCAGTGCGCCCCAGGTGAGGATGTCGACCAGCAGCGCGTCAGGGCGCTCGTCCTCGATCGCCTTGAGGAGATCGGGCGCCTCCAACCGGGCGCGAGCACAGAGGGTCCGTCCCATGCGGCGCCCCTTGTCGAGCCGGCCTCGGGCCTTCCAATCGTCCATTGGCAGCGCCTCGATCTCAGCCGCGATCGGAGCGGCGTCGAACCCCATGGAACGCATCGCCTCAACGTCCCCCGCCAGAGTCCGCAGGGCCACCTGGTGACCGCGACGCTGGAGCTCCTGGAGCACGGCAACGAGGGGGAAGAGGTGACCGCGACAGGGCGAGGTGTAGGCGAGTACCCGGCTCAACCAGGCCGTCCCGTCAGCGGTTCGAGCAACTCGCAAATGGCCAGCTTCGTCTGCGCCAGGCTGAGCCCGCGATCACTGCGCAGGATCTTCCAAACGTAGATGTCGGTGACCGCGGCGAGCTGGGCAGCCCGCCGCTCGCGCCGGGCGCCGCGAAGACCCTTTAGCGCCGGGTAAAACGCCTGCTTGCACCACCCCAGGTGATAAGCGCGGCCGGCGTCGGTGAGCAGCTTGAGGTCTGGCACGCGTTCCTCCTGGGAGAGCATTCGCAGGATCCGGCCGCCGAACCTCTCGTAGTGGTCGATCAGGATGCCGACGATTTCCTCGACGTCCCCCCCGGGCTCGACGTCCCGGTCACCGACCATCTTCGCCCCCACATACTGGGCCGATGCCATGAAAAGTCCCTCTTTGGTCCCGAAGTGGCGGATCACCGTCTGGACCGAGACACCGGCGTGCTTCGCCACCCAGGCGAGAGTGATCTCGTCGATCTGGAGCTCGTCGAATGCTGCCTCGGCCGCCTTGAGGATCTTCTCCCTCGTGGCCTCCGTCGCCGCGGCCCGGGCCTGCATCTTGTACGGGCGCCGGCCGCTCCCTTCCCGCTTGCTCATGGCGACAAGTTAGACGGACGCGGGGCGGCGCTCGGCCGCTAGAGAGGGCCGCCGGCCCAGCCCCACGGCGCCGCGATCGCCACTTTCCACTCCGATTCGACCCGGCGCAGGACGAGGGTCGGGTGGAGGACCTGGACGAACCGCGCCTCCTCGTCCCCAGTCTGGATCCGCCAGCGCTCGCGGACCAGGCGGACCTCGCCGCCACCGATGACGTGGCTGCCTTCGACCGCGACGTCGATTCGCTGGGCGATCAACTGGGCGAGGACGGGGCGGATCCGGTCGCGACCATGGATCGCGGTCGCGTCGGGGGTGATCAGGCAACCGTCCCTGGCGAAGCAGGCGCTCGCCGAGTCGAGGTCTCCGGCGACAAGTGCCTTCGGCAACGCCAGCTCAGCCAGGGTTTGGGAACTGGGGGTTGCACTATCCACTTTCATGTTAGTAAGATTAACGCGAAATTGCCCGAGCGGCAAGCGTTCGGCGAGCGGGAGACAAGGGAGACGGAGCGATGAGAAAACTTTGGATCTGGGTGGTGGCACTGATGATTGCCGTCATCGCCGTGGGGACCGCGATCGCCACCGCGCGGGTAAAGCCAAAGCCGACCGTGGTGCGAGCGGGCAACCTCGTCCTGACCGTGAACGGCGGGGTGACCCCCAAAGCGCTGCCCAAGAATGAGCTGGCGGCGATCGCCTTCTGGGGCAGCGCCGACCTCGCAACCACCGATGGATCGCATCCGCCGGCGTTCAAGGAATCGGTTTTCGACGTCGACAGGGACGTCGTCGTCGACGTCAAGGGAATACCGGCTTGTAGCAAAGCCCCCCTGCTGAACCGGAACACCACCGACGCGAAGGCGGCCTGCCCGAAGGCGATCCTCGGCACCGGCAAGGGCACGGTCGAGGTCGCCTTCCCGGAATCGACGCCGATTCACTCGACCAGCCCGATCCTCCTCTTCAACGGTGGGGAGAAAGGCGGGGTCACCACCTTCTACGTCCACGCCTACGTGGCGATACCGGCACCGACTGCGGTCGTCGCCACGGTGAAAGCGACCAGGGTCGCGAACGGTCCCTACGGCCTTCGCTTCACCGCCTCGCTACCGTTGCTCGCCGGCGGCAGCGGCTCACCCACTCACTTCGACATTCGCACCTACCGGTATGTCGAGGACAAACAAGGCAAGAAGCGTGGTTGGCTCTTCGCCAAGTGTGCGGATGGGCGCCTCCAGGCCAAGGGCAGCGTCAAGTTCCGCGACGGGACGACTCTCTTCGGTGCCCTAGCTCGCGCCTGTCAGGTGGCCGGCTGACGGGCGCCGCCCGGCGCCCCCGACGCGGCGCGCGCGTTGGCCGAGATGAACTCCTCGGTCTGCTCGCGCGCCTCGTCGTCGGGGCGCTGCGTGTGCGGCGACTTCATCAGGTAGCTGGAGGGGCCGTCGAGCTGGCCGGCGATGCCGTTGTTGAGCGCCAGCTTGATTAGCCGCACGGCGTCGATCACGACCCCGGCCGAGTTCGGCGAGTCCCAGACCTCGAGCTTCAACTCGACCGTCAGCGGCACGTCGCCGAAGGATTTGCCCTCGAGCCGGATGTGCGCCCACTTGCGGTCGGTCAGCCAGGCGACGTAGTCGGAGGGGCCGACGTGGACGTCCTCCTCGGGCAGGTCGTGGCCCATGATCGAGGTGACGGCGTTGGTCTTCGACTCCTTCTTGGAGGCGAGCCGCTCGCGCTCGAGCATGTTGTAGAAGTCCATGTTGCCGCCGACGTTCAACTGACTGGTCCGCTCCATCCGCACACCGCGGTCGTGGAAGAGGCGGGCGAGCTGGCGGTGGACGATCGTCGCGCCGACCTGGGACTTGATGTCGTCGCCGATGATCGGCAGGCCGGCCTCTTTGAAGCGCCGGTCCCAGTAGTCCTCGCGAGCAATGAACACGGGCAGGCAGTTAACGAACCCGACCCCGGCAGCAAGCGCCTGCTCGACGTACCACTTGGTCGCGTCCTCGGAGCCGACCGGCAGGTAACAGACGAGAACGTCGGCGCGGGTCTCTTTGAGGATGCCGACGATGTCGGCGGTCTCGCCGGGAGCTTTGGTGATCTTCTCTTTCAGGTACTTGCCGAGGCCGTCGTGGGTCATCCCCCGCTCGACCTTGACGCCGAGGTTGGGGACGTCGGCGAACTTGATCGTGTCGTTCTGGCCCGACCAGATCGCCTCGGAGAGGTCCTTGCCGACCTTCTCGGAATCGATATCGAAGGCGGCGACGAACTCGACGTCGCGGACGTGGTAGCCGCCCAGTTCGACGTGCATCAGCCCCGGGACCTGCTCACCGGGATCGGCGTCCTGGTAGTACTGGACGCCCTGGATGAAGGAGTTGGCGCAGTTGCCGACACCGACGATCGCGACGCGGACCTTCTCGTCGGTTCGGCCGATGCCGTTGGCGCTGCCGTTTGCTCCGTTGCTCTCGGTCATAAAGTTGGAAGTCCTCCTGGGATGGCTAGGTGGGTGAACACACCTCGCGCCCTAGCTGGTTACAGCTCTCCGCCCTCTCCGCCGCCATCTTGGGCACCGGAACTCTCGCCGGAAAGCTCGTTGCGAACATGCCAAACGCGCTGGACGACCGTGACGATGGTCAGGGCGGCGATCACGTAGATCGCCGGGGCCAGCAATTCGAAATCCCCGATCCCAGCGCCCTTGGCGAAGACCAAGCCGATCGAAAGTATCACCACCCTGACCGGGCGGGTCGCCAATCCGACCTTGCACTCGACCCCCAGCGCCTCCGCCCGGGCGCGGGTGTAGGAGACCATCAGCGAGCCGAGCACCGCGACCACGCACATCGCCGCCGCGAAGTCTTCGCCGTTGGCGGCGAAGTAACCGGCCACCGCGGCCAGGACGATCCCCTCCTCGATCCGGTCGAGGGTCGAGTCGAGGAAGGCGCCGAACAGCGTCCCCTTGCCCGACATCCGCGAGTAGCGGCCGTCGAGCGTGTCCATCACCGAACCGAGGATGAAGGCGACGCCGGCGAGGAAGAAGAGGCGCTGGGTGACCAGCGCGGCCGCGACCAGGTTGCCCAGCAGCCCGACCATCGAGATCGCGTTGGGGGTCAGCCGGGACTCGATCAGCCGTTCGCGGGCGTAGACGCGGAGCTCCTGCCCGTTGCGGCTCGAGGCGCGACCGTTGCGGCGAGGGCCAGAGGCCCTGGAGGGCGCCGAAGGATCCATTACGGGGAGGCTATTGGGTAGCGGGGTCGGGGCGCCAGCGCCGCGGCGCGGCTACGCCTCGGCCTCTTGCGGTGCCCTGGCGCGGAAGGACCAAGCCTCGGGGCGGGCACGGGCGAGCAGGCGAGCAGCGACCAGCGCGGCGGTCGCCGCGACCATCCAGCCCAGCGCCGCATCGACCCAGTAGTGGTTGGCGGTGACGATCGTCACCCAGCTGACCAACAGCGGCCAGGTGGCCCAGAGGACTTTCGAGACCAGGTGGCGGCAGAGGACCACGCCGGTGCAGCCGATCATCATCGCGAAGGCGCAGTGCATGCTCGGCACCGCCGCGTAGGGGTTGATGAAGATCTTCGCCAAAGACGAGTCGTGGCCGACGTCGGAGTAGGCGTTGAGCGTGTCGACGAAGCCGTGCTGGGGGAACATCCGCGGTGGCGCGGTCGGGTAGAGCGTGTAGCCGACCAGCGCGATGCCCATCGCGACGACGAACATGTTGCGCACGAAGTAATAGGACTCGTTGCGGAACAGGTAGAGCCAGAGCAGGAACCCGATCGCGATCGAGAACTGGGCGTTGAGGTAGACCTGGTTGGCGAAGTCGATTACCCACTGCGCCGGTAGGAAGAACGCCTGAAGGCTCGGCTCGAAGAAGGTGCCGGTCGTTTTCTCGAACTCGATCACCTGTCGGCCGTGGACGAACGCCAGCGCCCGCTCGGAGTCGACGACACCGCGCACGAACGTATAGGCGAGATCGACGCTGACCAGGATCGCGATCTGGCGCCCGAAATCCCCCCAGCCCTTGGGCAGCCGGCTCCTTACGTGTGCGTGGGCGCGAAACACGGAACCGACAATTGTAATCCGCCGGTTAACGGGCCCGGGGTTCTATTCGGTAAAGGAGAGGATCGTCTCGGCGACGCCGGGGTCGTCGATCCAGGGCCAGTGGCCGGCGCCCGCGACCACTTCCAGGGTGGAGTCGGGGAGCACCGCGGCGTAGGCCTCGGCGAACCGGGTCGGGAGGTAGGCGTCGCGATCGCCCCAGACGACGAGCGAGGGGCAGGTGAGCTTGTCCAGGTCCTTGCCGGCGGTGACCAGGCGGTCGGGATCGGCGTGCCGGTAGAGGGCGAGGGTCGCGTCGCGGGTGCCCTTGTCCCAGTGGTCCCAGATCATGTCGACGAACTCGGGTGGCATCGCTGAGCGGTTGCCGCGCGCCTGGCGCATCAGCAAGGTCATCGAGCGGCGCGTCGTGGTCGCGTTGAGGAACTCGCCGACGCCGCGGCGGCGCCAGAGCTGGGCGATCCAGTGCCACCGGTAGCCGGGCAGAAGTGGCACCGAGTCGATCACGACCAGGCGCTCGACCAGCTCAGGCCGCCGCTGCGCCCCGATTAGCGCCAGCGCGCCCCAGTCGTGCACCACCAGCTTGCGCCGCTGCACCCCCAGCTCGTCCAGACAACGGTCGAGGAAGGCCGAGAGCCCGTACATCGAGTAGTCGAACCGAGCCGGGTCGGGGCGGTCGGAGCGGCCCCATCCCGGCATGTCGACCGCTACCGCCGGCCCGCCGCGTTCCAGGAACGGCAACCAGTCCTCGCCGTGGGTGGGGTTGCCGTGGCAGTAGACGACCGGCGTCCCCTCGCCGGCCACGCGCCGGTAGAAGACGCGCACCCCGTCGATCCGCAGCTCGCCCTCTTCGATCTGCACGGTCATCGGGAGAACCATATGCCGAGGTCAATAGTTTTCAGCGCCCGATGGCCTGGAAACGCCCCGACAAGCGCCGCGTCCGCGCGATCCGCGACCGGTTGCGCGAGATGTACGGGGTGCCGGAGGCCGATCCGCACGGCCACCCGATCGCCGAGTTGATCAAGACCGTGCTCTCCCAGCACACCAACGACCGCAACCGCGACCGCTCCTTCGCCGCGCTGCGGGAGCGGTTCCCGACCTGGGAGGAGGTCCGCGACGCACCGCTCGCCGAGCTCGAAGACGCGATCCGCCCCGGCGGCCTGGCGCGGCAGAAGGCGCCCCGGATCCAGGCGATCCTGGAACTGCTTGGGGACCCGCCCGATCTCGACTGGACCGAGACCGCCCCGCGCGAGGAGTCGCTCGAGTTCCTGCTCGCGCTCCCCGGGGTGGGCCGGAAAACCGCGGCCTGCGTGCTGATCTTCACCTGGGGCATCCCGGAGATCCCGGTCGACGTGCACGTGCACCGGGTCGGCGGCCGCCTCGGCCTTTTCCCGGCGAAGGCCTCCTTCGAGCGGGCCCACGACGAGATGCTCGCGATCGTCGACCCCGAGGACGCCTACGAGCTGCACATGAACCTGATCCGCCACGGCCGCGCCCTCTGCCGTCCCAAACCACGCTGCGGCGAGTGCGAGCTGCGGCGGATGTGCCCCTGGTATCGGCAGCAGCCGCGGGGCGTCCGGCCTACCGGGAGCGGCAGTAGTATCCGCGCCGCAAAATGAGCAAACGCACCTTCATCGCTTTCGGGCTGCTCGTCCTCGTTCTCGCGGTGGCGATCCCCTGGCTCGCCTTCCGCTCCAAGGGGGACGCGGAGACCGGCCACCAGGAGGTCGCCGCGAGCCTGACCAACGGCCAGGAGCTGTTCCAAATCAACTGCGGCAACTGCCACACGCTCTACTCCGCCGGCACCAACGGCAACTACGGCCCCGACCTCGACGAACTGATCGCCGCGACCGGGCCGCCGGAAGGACCGACCGCCGGCGACACGATCAAATCGCGCGAAGGCCAGGTCCTCAACGCGGTGGAAAACGGCGTCGATGCGACGACCACCCCGGGCAGAATGCCCGGCGGCATCCTCAACGAGGAACAGGCCAACGAAGTCGCCGAATTCGTCGCCCGCACGGCCGGCGAGGGCTGATCGTTTACATTCGGTAGCTAGGGAGGCGCCTCAACGACCGCCGGCAGGGGGCGGGTAACAAAAGAGGAGCCGAGCTTGATTCAGCGATCTGCAGCGCCCCGCGCGGCCGCCGCGGCATTGATGGCCGCCGCGATGGCCATCTTCGTCTTCGCCCCCATCGCCCAGGCGGCGCCGGCCAAAAAAGCGAGCAAGGGCACGAACGTCAAGGTGATGAGCCGCAACCTCTACCTGGGAGCCGACCTCGCGCCGGCGATCCAATCGACCTCGGAGGCGAGCTTCTACGTAGCGAACGGGGGGATCCTGCGCCAGGTCGACGCGACCAACTTCCCGGTTCGCGCCAAAGGGCTGGCGAAAGAGATCCTCGACAAGGAACCGGACCTCGTCGGCATGCAGGAGGTCGCCCTGTGGAGGAGCGCGCCGCCCTCGCTCGGCCCGATATTCAGCGGCAAACCGGAGGCAATCGTCGTCAAGTACGACTTCCTGGAACTGCTGCTGGCGCAGCTGAACAAAGGCAAAACGCGCTATCGGACGGTGATCGTCCAGGACGAGTTCGACTTCGAGGCCCCGGCCGACGCCAACGGAATTCCCGGCGACGGGCCCGGCGGCACCGGCACGCTCGCCAACACCGAGGTCAACGGCCGGCTGACGATGCGGGACGTGATCCTCGCCCGGGTCGGTGCCGGCGTAAAAACGTCCGCCCCCGAAAGCAGCGTCTTCACCAACCTGCTGAAAGTGAAAGTCGCCGGCTCGACCGAGGTGACGGTCAACCGCGGCTGGACCAGCGTCAACGCGACCGTCCGCGGCAGCAGGCCGTTCCGGTTCGTCAACACCCACCTCGAGGCGTTCGACGACCGCACCGCCATCCCCAGCATCCGCGCCCTGCAGGCGGGAGAGCTGGTCGCCGCCGGTGGACCGGCGACGGGCAAACTGCCGGTGATCCTGGTCGGCGATCTCAACTCCGACAGCAAAACCGACGGCGGGATCGGCGACGGCCAGGCGTTCGAAGTGATGACCAAAGCCGGCTTCCGCCAGCGCAGCACCTACAAACCGCTCGGCTGCTGCATCGGCGGTGCCGTGTTCGACCTGCGCGGGGGCAGCGCGGCGGAATTCGACCACAAGGTCGACCACGTGATGACCAACAAGCCGAAAAAGGTGAAGCTGGTCTCCTCCGCGATCACCGGCCGCAAACAGGTCAACGGGTACTGGAACTCCGACCACGCCGGGGTTTTCAGCTCGCTGAACATCCTGCGCTAGACCGCAGGCATTCTGGGTAGTAGAAAAGAGAGGGCGCCCGCGCGGCGCCCTCTCTTTTTATTTGCGATCGCGCACGAATCTGCCATACTGGCACTTAGATTTCTTAGGCTTGTTCAACGAAACCTCTGGAGGTACGCGAAAAAGTGGCAAAGACGATCGGGATCGACCTCGGTACGACCAACTCCTGCGTGGCGGTGATGGAGGGCGGTGAGCCGACCGTCCTCGAGAACGCCGAGGGCGGGCGCACCACTCCCTCGGTGGTTGCTTTCACCGAGAGCGGCGAGCGGCTGGTCGGCACGGTCGCCAAGCGCCAGGCGGTGATGAACCCGGAGAACACGATCTTCTCGATCAAGCGGTTCATGGGCCGCAAGGAGGCCGAGGTCAAAGAGGAGGAGACGATCGTCCCCTACGAGGTCGAGGCCGGCCCCAACGGCGACGTCCGGGTCGACGCGCGCGGCAAGCAGTACAGCCCGCCGGAGATCAGCGCGATGATCCTGCAGAAGCTGAAGACCGACGCCGAAGCGAAGCTCGGCGAAACGGTCGACAGCGCCGTGATCACTGTCCCCGCCTACTTCAACGACGACCAGCGCCAGGCGACCAAGGACGCCGGCAAGATCGCCGGTCTCGAGGTGAAGCGAATCATCAACGAGCCGACCGCGGCCTCGCTCGCCTACGGGCTCGACAAAGAGAAAACCGATCAGACGATCCTCGTCTTCGACCTCGGCGGCGGCACCTTCGACGTCTCGGTGCTGGAAATCGGCGACGGCGTCTTCGAGGTGAAGTCAACCGCCGGCGACAACCACCTCGGCGGCGACAACTGGGACAAGGAGATCGTCGAGTGGCTGGTCGCCGAGTTCAAGCGCGACCAGGGCGTCGATCTCTCCCAGGACAAGAACTCTTTGCAGCGCCTCTACGAGGCGGCGGAGAAGGCGAAGATCGAGCTCTCCTCGACCCAGGAGACGCAGATCAACCTGCCCTTCATCACCGCGGTCGAGGGACAGCCCAAGCACCTCGACCTCAAACTCAGCCGCTCGAAGCTGAACGAGCTGACCGCTGAGCTGCTGGAGCGGATCGTCGGCCCGGTGAAGCAGGCGCTCGGCGACGCCGACGCCTCGATCGACCACGTCGTCCTGGTCGGCGGCATGACCCGGATGCCGGCAGTTCGCGACCGGGTCAAAGAGCTGACCGGCTCCGAGCCCCACCAGGGGGTCAACCCCGACGAGGTGGTCGCGGTCGGCGCCGGCATCCAGGCCGGGGTGCTCGCCGGCGACGTCAAGGACGTGCTGCTGCTCGACGTCACCCCGCTGACCCTGGGGATCGAGACCAAAGGCGGCGTGATGACGAAGCTGATCGAGCGCAACACGACGATCCCGACTAAGAAGTCGGAGACCTTCTCGACCGCCGATGACAACCAGCCCTCGGTCGAGATCCACGTCTTGCAGGGCGAGCGCGAGATGGCCTCAGGCAACAAGAGCCTGGGCAAATTCCAACTCACCGGGATCCCCCCGGCGCCGCGCGGGATGCCGCAGATCGAGGTCACCTTCGACATCGACGCCAACGGCATCATCCACGTCACCGCCAAAGACCAGGGCACCGGCAAAGAGCAGAAGATCGAGATCAAATCCGGCTCCGGCCTCTCCGACGAGGAGATCCAGAGCATGGTCTCCGACGCCGAGTCCCACGCCGAGGAGGACCGTAAACAGCGCGAGCTGGCCGAGGCCCGCAACCTCGCCGAGAACGCCGCCTACCAGTCCGAGAAACAGATCGAGGAGCTGGGCGACAAAGTCGACGCCTCCAACAAGGAGGAGATCGAGGCGGCGATCAAGGGGGTCCGGGACTCACTCGGCTCCGAGAGCGCCGAGGAGATCAACTCGAAGACCGAGGCGTTGACGGCGGCGATGACGAAAGTGTCGGAGCAGATTTATGCGGCGGCGCAGGAACAGGCGGCTGACGGAGATTCTGGTGATGGCGGCTCTTCCTCTGAGGACGAGGAGGAGGTCGTGGATGCTGAGGTTGTCGATGAGGACGGGAAATGAGCGGGCGTCAGGACGGTTCGACGGAGCGTCCCCGGCCCGCGGGGCCTGCCCCCGCAGGGGACCCACCGCCTCCTCCGGTAGCTAAAGCTTCCTCGGAGGCGGTACCCCCTACGGGGTCACCCGCGGGAGGGGCCGATCAAGTCGAACAAGACTTCGATGCGTTGCTGGCTGACGCCCATAGGGAGAGGGACGAGTATTTGGACCTCGCGAAGAGGACGAAGGCGGACTTCGAGAACTTTCGGAAGCGGGTGACGGCCGATGTTCAGACCGCAGGATCTCGTGGAAAGGCCGAGTTGGCTCGGGAGCTGGTTGAGCCGGTCGACAATCTGGAGCGAGCGCTGGCGGCTGCGGGCGTTGATCCCGAGGGTGATGTGCAGGACCCCGAGGGCCTGGCGCACGGTGTGCTCCTCGTTCTGCGGGGCCTCAAGGAGACCTTGGGGAGACACGGCATCGAGCCGGTGAATCCGGCTGGGGAGAGGTTTGATCCGAACTTGCATGAGGCGCTGTCGACGCAGGCGGTCGAGGGGGCCGAGTCCGGCGTAGTAGTCGAGGTCTTGCAGAAGGGGTACCGGATGGGGGATCAGTTGATCCGGCCGGCTCGGGTGGTCGTGAGCGCGTAGGGGGACAGTGGCCGACGAGCTCTACAAGACGCTGGGCGTATCGAAGAAGGCCTCCGAGGAGGAGATAAAGAAGGCCTACCGGAAGCTGGCGCGGGAGTACCACCCCGATCGCAATCCCGGCGATGCGGCAGCGGAGGAGAAGTTCAAGGAGGTGCAGGGGGCATACGACACCCTCTCGGACCCCGAGAAGCGCAAGGAGTACGACTCCGGCGGGATGTTCGCCGGGTTCGGTGGCGGCCAGGGCCCGTTCGGGCCGGGCGGCGGTGCCCAGGGCGGCTTCGGCGCCGGCGACTTCGGCGACATCTTCTCCTCGATCTTCAACCGCGGCGGCGGTGGCGGCCGCGCCCAGCGGCAGCAGATCCGCGGGCGCGACCTGGAGACCGAAGTCCAGCTCACCTTCGACCAGGCGGTCAACGGCGCTCAGATCAGCGTCACCGTGCCGAAGTCGGGGCGCTGCCAGACCTGCCACGGCAGCGGCGCCAAGCCGGGCACGGCGCCCGTCACCTGCCCGCGCTGCGAAGGCCGCGGCATCGACGCCCAGAGCCAGGGCTTCTTCTCGATCAGCCAGCCCTGCCCACAGTGCGGCGGCGCCGGCCAGGTGATCGAGGAGCCCTGTCCAACCTGCGGCGGCTCCGGCCTCACCCAGCAGACCAAGCGCTACAAAGTCAACGTCCCCGCCGGGGTCAAGAACGGGACCCGGATCCGGCTCGCCGGCAAGGGCGAGGACGGGCCGCGCGGCGGTCCGCCCGGCGACCTCTTCGTCACCACCCGGGTAGCCACCTCACCCGTCTTCAAACGGCTCGACGACGGCAACCTCGAGGTCACGGTGCCAATCTCGATCCCGGAGGCGCTGCGTGGCGGCACGATCGAGGTGCCAACCCTGGACGGGACGAAGAAAATCAAGGTGGCGCCGGGGACCAGGCACGGGACCCTGCAGCGGCTGCGCGGCGAGGGGCCGCCGAAGCCGAAAGGCAAGGGCCGCGGCGACATCCGTTACCGGCTCGAGATCGACGTCCCGGACGAGCTAAGCGACGAGCAGAGTGAGGCGGCGGAGAAGCTCGCCGAGGCGCTCAACGGCGCCGACCCCCGTGCCGAGCTACTGCGCAAGGCGGCGGGCTGATGGCCACCTACCGGCGACGGGTGAAGGCGACGCTCGACGAGGGCCGCGGCGTGTTCATGATCTCGGTCGCCGCCGAGCTGGCCGAGATGCACCCGCAGACGCTGCGGATGTACGAGGCACGGGGGCTGATCGCGCCGAAGCGCTCGCCCAAGAACACTCGGCTCTACTCCCAGCGCGACGTCGAACGGCTGCGCCGGATCCAGCAGATGACCGCCGAGGGGCTCAACCTGGCCGGGGTCGAGACTGTCCTCGCCCTCGAATCCCAGGTGGAGAAGCTGCGCACCGAGTTGGCGCGGGCCCACCATCGACTCGAACACCTTGAAGGGAAAGGAGACGTCGCGGATGCAGGCTGATCGCTTCACCGTCAAGTCGCAGGAAGCGGTGGCGGCCGCGCAGCAGCTGGCGGCGACGCGGCGCAACCCGGAGATCGCCTCCGCCCACCTGCTCGTCGCCCTGCTCGAGCAGCCCGACGGCCTAGTCGTCCCGATCCTGCAGAAGCTCGGCGCCGACACCGCCACCATCGCCGCCCGCGCCAACGAGGCGGTCGCGGCCCTGCCAAAACTGAGCGGCGCCGCCGAGGAGCCGCGGATGTCCTCGGCGCTGGCCCAGGCGCTGCGCCGGGCGGAGAACGAGATGGCGGCGCTCGGCGACGAGTACATCTCCACCGAGCACCTGTTGCTGGCGCTGACCGACTCCGGTGCCGGCGTCGCCGACCTCCTCCCCGACCGCGACTCGCTGGAGAAGGCGATCGGCGAGGTTCGCGGCCCCCACAAGGTGACCTCGCCCAACCCCGAGGACAGCGTCCAGGCGCTGGAGAAATTCGGCCGCGACCTGACCGCCGAGGCGGAGGCCGGGAAGCTCGACCCTGTGATCGGTCGCGACGAGGAGATCCGCCGGGTGATCCAGGTGCTCTCCCGCCGCACCAAGAACAACCCGGTGCTGATCGGCGACCCCGGCGTCGGCAAGACCGCGATCGTCGAGGGGCTGGCACAACGGATCGTCGAAGGCGACGTGCCGGAGAGCCTGCGCGACCGCCGCGTGATCGCGCTCGACATCGGTTCGCTGCTCGCCGGCTCCAAATATCGGGGCGAGTTCGAGGAACGACTGAAAGCGGTGCTGACGGAGGTGCAGGACGCCGCGGGCCAGATCGTCCTCTTCCTCGACGAGCTGCACACGATCGTCGGCGCCGGCGCCGCCGAGGGCGCGGTCGACGCCGCCAACCTGCTGAAGCCGATGCTCGCCCGCGGCGAGCTGCGCGCGGTCGGCGCCACCACCCTTGACGAGTACCGCAAGCACGTCGAGAAAGACGCGGCGCTGGAGCGGCGCTTCCAGCCGGTCTACGTCGGCGAGCCGGACACCGGCGACACGATCGCGATCCTGCGCGGGCTGAAGGAGCGCTACGAAGTCCACCACGGCGTCCGCATCTCCGACTCCGCGATCGTCGCCGCCGCGACCCTCTCGGAGCGCTACATCGCCGACCGCTTCCTTCCCGACAAGGCGATCGACCTGATCGACGAGGCGGCCTCGAGGCTGAAGATCGAGATCGACTCGATGCCGACCGAGATCGACGAGGTCGAGCGCCGGATCCAGCAGCTCGAGATCGAGCGCGAGGCGCTGAAGAAGGAGACCGACGAGGCCTCGAAGGCGCGGCTTGAGGCGCTCGAGGCCGAGCTGGCCGAGCTGCGCGAGCGCTCCGGCGAGATGAAGGCGCGGTGGCAGAACGAGAAGAACGCGATCGACTCAATCAAGGAGGCGAAGGCGCGCCTGGAGGAGGCCGGCCGCGAGGCCGAGCGGGCCGAGCGCGACGCTGACCTCGAGCGAGCGGCGAAGCTGCGCTACGGCGAGATCCCGGAGCTGGAGAAGACCGTCGCCGAGGGCGAGGAACGGCTGGGCGAGCTGCACGCGGCCGGCGGCACGATGCTGACCGAGGAGGTGACCGAGCAGGACGTCGCCGAGGTGGTCGCCAAATGGACCGGGATCCCGGTCACTCGCCTGATGGAGGGAGAGGTGGAGAAGCTGATCCAGATGGAGGAGCGGCTGCACGACCGGGTGATCGGCCAGGACGAGGCGATCGCCGCGGTCTCCAACGCCCTGCGCCGCTCCCGCGCCGGGCTCTCGGACCCCGACCGCCCGATCGGCAGCTTCCTCTTCCTCGGCCCGACCGGGGTCGGCAAGACCGAGCTGGCAAAGGCGCTGGCCGAGTTCATGTTCGACTCCGAGCAGGCGATCGTCCGGCTCGACATGTCCGAGTACATGGAGAAGCACACGGTGGCGCGGCTGATCGGAGCGCCCCCGGGGTACGTCGGCTACGAGGAGGGCGGCCAGCTGACCGAGGCTGTGCGCCGCCGCCCCTACGCGGTGGTGCTGCTCGACGAGATCGAGAAGGCCCACCCCGACGTCTTCAACACCCTCCTGCAGATCATGGACGACGGTCGCCTTACCGACGGACAGGGACGCACCGTCAGTTTCACCAACACGGTCCTGATCATGACCTCCAACGTCGGCAGCGACCGGATCGTCGGCGAGTCGGTGGACGAGAGGATCCGCGAGCAGATCGAAGAGGTGCTGGCGGCGACCTTCAAGCCGGAGTTCCTCAACCGGATCGACGACACGGTGATCTTCCACCGCCTCTCCAAGCAGGACATCGGCCGGATCGTCGATCTACAGGTGGAGCAGCTAATCGGCCGGGTGGCCGAGCGCGGGATCGAGATCGAACTGACCGGCGACGCCCGCACCCTGCTCGGCAACCTCGGCTACGACCCGACCTACGGCGCCCGGCCGCTGAAGCGGGTGATCCAGAAGCAACTGGTCGACAAGCTGGCGCTGAAGATCCTCGAGGGTGAGTTCGCCGAGGGCGACGTGGTCAGGGTCGACGTCGCCGAGGGCGAGCTGACCTTCGAGCGCGCTCAGGCCGCGGCTATGGCCGAGGCCTGAGCCTCGCGGCGGCTTACGGGAGCGGGTACTGCGGGCAGGTCTTGTGGCGATCGTCCGCCAGTTCCGTCAGGCCGAAGATCGCGCTCCACTCGTACCTGGTCAGATTCCTGTCGGCGAGCTCGCAGACCCCGGCGGCTATCGCCTCCTCGGCCCGGTCCTCCTCGCTCAAGTTCCAGAGCACCGGGTCCCAGGCGACGAGCGGCTGCCCGGTGCCGGCGGTAAGGAGGGCGTCTCCGCTGCCGTCGATGTGGGCGAACGCCACCGCGCTGACCCCACCGAACTCCCCTTCGTAGTAGTGCCCGGTCAGGCAGCTGAAGCTGCCGATCAGGTTCCGGTTCTCGACCTCGTAGAGGCAGGTCTCACCGCTGCCGTCCCCGGCGGCCAGAACCCGTCCGTCCGGGCTGAACGCGAGCGAGAGGATGGTCTGGCTCTGAGGGCCCAGCGCCCCCGCGATCGGCTCGACCGCCGGGCGACCGGCCCCATCCCGCAACACCCTCCAGAGCACCGCCTGCTGGTCCTGACCCCCCGACGCAAGCAGCTCGCCGTGGGGCGAGAAGGCGACCGCGTAGACCGCCTGGCTTTCGTTTCCGCGCGGGCGCTTGACCTCGATTCGCTCGGGCCGGCCAGGGTCGCCGACGTCCCAGGCCCTCAATAGGCCGTCCTCGGCCGCGACCGTCAGCAGCAGGCCCGCGGGATCGAACGCGATCTGGTGCATTTCGGACCCCACCGGCACCGACGAGAGGTGAGCTATCCCCTTCTTTCTCCCGGCGTCGGTGACGTCCCAGAGGTTGAGGATGTCCTTGCCGTCCTTGTACCCGGTCGATGCGAGGAGCAGCCGATCTCCCTGCTTCGCCAGCGCGAGGCCGATGACACTCTCCTCAGAGTACGGGCGTGCCGGCGCCCCCAGTCGGCAGGGCTCGGCGGGCATGCTGTCGCAGCTTGCTCCCGTGTCCTCGAGGAAGAAGGAGTTCCGCCTCGGTACCGCGAGGACGTCGCCGCTGTAGGCAACCCCAAAGCTTTCACCCGGGATGCGAACCAGCGGCTCCGGCACGGATTCGGTGTCGGACATGCTGCGCAGCTCCCAGACCGCGGTTCCAGCGTCATCGTCCGCCAGGGCGACCTTGCCGCCGGCCCCGACTGCAAGGCCCCAGGCGTCGGGGAAATTGCCGCGGAGCTCCTTCGAGCTGAAGCCGCCCACCGTGGCGGCGAGCGGGTGAGCGGGGTCAAGCGGCCAGAGATCGACCAGGCTTTCCGCGCCCGCGGAGGCGATCATCTCGCCGTCCGGGCTGGCCGTGACGTCGAGCACTTCTCCACTGTGCGTCGCGCGAGGCGGGCCGAACGGGCGCCCGGTCGCGACGTCCCAAGTGCTCACGTTCCTATCCGTGCCTCCTGAAACGAGCACCGACCCTTCGCGGGCGAAGGCAACCGAATTCACTTCTCCGAGAAGATCCATGCTCCGCTTCCGCTTCCTGCCGGCGTCCCAGAGGTCAATCGCGTTCACGCGCCCGAAGGCATAGGACCCGTCGGGGGCGGTGGCCACGGAGAGGACTTCGTTTCGGTTCCTGATGATGGGCCCCGAGTCGGCGAAGCCGGAATCGGTGAGCTTCCACTCCACGCCCCGATCGCTGGCGACCAGCAGTCTTCCTCCCTCAGCGCCGAACGCGAGGTCGGAAACGTTTCCCAGCGATGGCCTGGTTCCAAGCCTCTTTGGCCGGCGGGGGTTCGTCATGTCCCACAGCGAGACCGGGCTGTAGGAGCCTGCCACGGCGAGCATGCTGGGCACCAGGGGGTTGAACTCGACCCGGCAATAGCTGCCGCACTCCGCTTGGGGCATTCTCTTGCCGAACAACAGGTCGCCGGACCTGTCGACCTTCCAGAGCCTGACGACCCCGGAGTCGAGGCCCGCGACGACCAGTCGCGCTTTCCCGCCCAGGGGCTTGCTGACGGCGACGCTGTTGACCGTCGCGCTGCTTCGCTCCACCAGGGGAGGGCTGAGTTCGCGGCCTTCAGCGTTCCACAGGCGCACCGTCCCGTCGTAGCCGCCGGAGACGAAGTTGGTCGAGCCCGGCCAGAACGCGATCGCACTGGCGGAGCGGGTGTGGCCGACGACTATTCGCGGCATCGCCGGGTCGAGCTGCAATCCGGCGAGGGCCTGGTTGCGCGCCTCCGCAGTAGGTGAGAGGCGGTAGGCCTCGACGCTCGCGAGCGCGGCCGCGGCGGGGCCGAAGGCAGGCGCCCGGGAAAGTTCGAAAATGCGCTGCGCCGCTTCCACCGAGTGGGTCGCCGCTTCACGCTGATCGGCGCGTTTTTCCTGTTCGACGGCGAAAAGGGCCGCGCCCCCGAGCAGCGCGGCTATCGCCACCCCGAGCAGGCCGAGCGCCAGGCGCTTGCGTTTGCGCTCCTGGGCCTCCCGCCGCTCCGCTTCCGCCGCCGCCCGCTGCGCGCTCTCCTTCTCGGCGCGTTCCCTGCCGACCTGCGCGTCCAGCTCCTCTTCTTCGACCCTGGTGCGCCAGTCGACGATCGGCCGCGCGAGGGCGTCGTGGAAGATCTCGAACCGGGATTCGCCATGCCCGTCCTCGGCGGCGACCGGGCGGAGGATGTGCAGCTTGGGAGAGGAGAGGTGCCGGAGGACGGGGTCGATCTCCGATACCGGGAGCTTGGAGTAGCCGGAGAGGTCCTTGGCGGTCAGCGCAATCTTGGTCCCGCCGCTGGTGACCAGGAACTGGAAGACCGCGGCCGCCACCCTGCGCTGGTCGTCGGTCAGGCCGGAAGCGCCGTCGGCCCCGTCTTCCATCGCCCGGTCGAGGTGGCCGCTGATGATCGCCTGGGAGCCGCCCAAGGCCTCCAGGGTCCGGAGCCGCAATTCGTGTGACCCCGACCCGGACTCCACCTCCCACAGCCGCCGCATCACCAGCTGTAGGTAGGTGGTCTCAACCCCGTCATCGGCGTTGGCTCCGGCGCCCTTTCCGTTGCCCGAGGATGCGGCCGGCGCTCGTCCGACCTGGTCGAGCACCGCGTCCACCAGGTCAAGCTCCACCTCGAACGGCCCGGCGGCGATCGGCTTCTCGATCGCCTCCCGGGCGCCGGCCCGGTCGAGGAAGTCGAGGTGGAGGAAGTTGGCGTAGACGTTCCTGACCTTGCCGCGGAAGAGATCCCCCAAGCGCGAGTAGGAGTCCTCCCGGATCGAGATCAGGAAGTTGGCGCGCAAGTCGGCGCGGTTGACGCAACGGGCAACCTGCGCGCCGACCTTCTTCTCATCGACCTCATCCTCGGGGTAGAGGAAGTACTCCTCGAACTGGTCGAGGATGATCAGCAGCGTCGCATCGATCGCATCACTCGCTGCCTCAATCGCCGCTTCGAGGTCGTCTTCGGGCAGATCGAGGACGTCTTCCTCCGCCAGGTAAGGCCGGACCGCATCGCCGATCGCGCGGATCAGGGCGGCGACTGGGGCATCGCTCCAGGAGCTGAAGACGACCGGGACCAGGCGCGGGGATCCGCGGGCCTCGACGTCGCGATCGGCGAAGCTGCGCAGACGCGCGACGACCCCGGCGCGCAGGACCGAGCTCTTGCCGACTCCACTCTCGGCGTAGAGGAGCGTCAACCGCGCAGCGCGCAGGTTGCCGATGATCAGCGCGCACTCGGTGTCGCGCCCGAAGAACCGGTCCGCGTTCTCCTCGGTGAAGTGGGTGAGGCCCACATAGGGGTTCTCCTCGGTCGGTGCCGCCGTTGACGGGCCCGGCTGGCCCACGTTACGCCTGAGTCCCGTCGGCGGCGGCCACCCGCGACAGGTGCTCGCCGAGCTCCCCCACGTACTCGTCGAGGGAGATCGCCGCGAGGTCGATCCCGATCCGCTGCCAGAACCGGTCGTCGAGGCGGTCCGGGTCTCGCTGAATCGCCCAAGAGGTGTTCCGCTGCTGTTCGCCGAAGATCCTGATCAGGAAGACGCGCAGGTTCCAGTTGCGCATCGCGTGCCCGAGGAAGAGGAAGTGACTGTCCCGGAGCTTGGCGAGGAGCTGCTGGGGGACGATCGTTTCGATGTCACCGACGCTCATGTAGTCGATGTAGTCGTCCTCGGTGATGACGTAGTTGTCCCGCCATGGGTAGGGGCCGCCGGTCCCGTCCACACCCCCGTGGATCTTCATGATCACGGTGCGCTCGACCGACCCGAAAGCGTCAATCGGGAAGCCGGTGTAACCGTTCGCGTCGGCAATCACCTCCGGTTCGCCGTCGCAGGGGACGTGGACGAACCTGCCCTTATCCCGCCCGCTGGCGATGTAGACGGCGAGGTCGTAGGGCTCTTCGGCCACGTCGAAGGCTCGCTCGAGCGCGTCGTCGTAGTTGGTGGTGACGATCAGCTGGTAGTGGTCCGGTAACCCGAGCCCGTTCGCGACCGTCGGGAAGCCGGCGAGGAAACGGTGGACGGAGCTCGGCGGTTGGTGTGACGGGAGTGCTTTCTTGAGCGCCCTGTACAGAGCGCTCGGGCCTTGCGCTACCGACATGCTCTGGGACACCTCGGCGAGATCGGCGGGCGTCCCTCCGGTGCCGAGCTTGAGCGCAAGGTAGGCAGCCAACTCTTCCTCGCTCGAGTTCGCCCCCGGGCCGAGGAAGGGGACGACCACGGAGCCGTCTTCGAGCATCAAGCGGACCAGTTCCTCGTAGTGGTTGCGGTCGGGCGGCGGCGCGACGGGGGTGCCGTCGCTCGGAGTGTCCCCACTACCCACCGGCATCTCCGGGTCCGCCGGGCTCGCGGCCGTTTTGGGCGGGGCCTCAGGCTTCGCCTCCTCGGCACTCTCCAGTCGCTCGAGCCTCTTGATCAACACCTCGACGTCCGAGTCCCAGTGCGAGGGGCGCAGCTCGAGCTGTTGACGATTGAGCAGCGGGTGCACTAACCCCAGGTGCCGGAGGTCGTCGCGCCGGGGGATGACCGCGTCTTCGACCAGCGCCGGGATCAACTCCCGGACTCCCGAGTCCTTGCGCAGGGCCGCTTCGATCTCGGCGCGGACGAAGTCCTCCTCGGTGCCCTCGGCGCGCTCGCTCATGATCGGCGCCCACCTCGGCCCGATCAGCGCGATGAACACCGCCGAGCTGCCGCTGCGATCGCGGATCGCCTGGAGCCATTTCATACCCGGCTCGAGGCTGACCTGGTCGAGGAAGATGTTGTCGGCGCCGAACTTACTCGCCAATCTGTCGTAGAGCAGACGAGCCCAACCCGAGGACTCCGTTTTCCGGTAATTGATGAAGATCGTGGCTTGCATTTAGGTACGTAGCGATACCGATTTTGGTTTGCAAGTCTGAACCAAAACCCACGGGATCACAACCCAGCGGAGGGCTGCGGTCCCGCGCAAGCGGGCGGCGCCGTTTAGCTCCTACTCAAGATTGGCTGTTTAGATGCCGGTTACGTAGAATTTCGGCGCCACAACACGGGATGGGAGGCGCAATGCGTCCGCCCGACTTCAGGAGAACTGGTGAAACTCCGATCTAAGCTGGGCAAGTGAACCGAGTACACGACTTCTTCGGGGCGATCGGCGATCGCGTGGTAGTCGACGGGGGCCACCTCGTGCGGCGGTTCCTCGACGCCCTGACCTGGCCCTTCCGGCAGGTCGCCTGGGGAATCCAGCGCTGGGTGATCTGGCCGATCCAGGACCGGCCCGCCGCCCGCGCGCTCGCCGTGTTCGGCGTGGTCGCGGTCGCTGCCGGCGCCGGCATCGCCGGCGCGGGGCTGCTCGAGCGCGACGGCCGGTCGATCTCCGCGATAACGGCGGCGCCGGCCCCGGACTCGCCGATCGGCAGGGTCGCCCCTCCTACGCCCGAGGCTCCGGAGCCAACCCTGCAGGGCGCGACCCCGGTCTTCGAGCCGGCCAGGAAGGGCGAGCGCAGCTCGACCGACTCGGCGAAGCCGGACGCGTCGAGCGCGCCCATCCCTACCGCCGACGCCACCTCCTCAGCCGCCACCGACAAAATCTCCTCCACGCCCTCCGCCAAAGCCGCAGCCGTCGTCCCCACCCCCGCCGGCCCCGAAGCGATCGCCGTCGCCCAAAAGTTCGCCGATGCCTTTGTCGTCTATGAGACCGGCGGCGTCGAGCCTTCGGTCCGCGAGACCTTCGGCGAGACCGCGACCCCCCAGCTGAGCAAGGCGCTTCTGCGACGCCCGCCGCGGCTGCCGGCCAACGTCGAGGTGCCCGAGGCGAAAGTTATGAACGTCGTCGCGGCCCCATCGCGCGGCCCGGTCTACCCGGTCAGCGTTTCGCTCCTGCGTCTCGGAGTCACCAGCGAGCTGCGCCTCTCGATGGAACAGAAGAAAGACAACGAGTGGCGAGTGGCGGACGTGCTCGGATAATGAGCGAGGTAGGGAAGACCCGCGCGGTCGCCGCGACCGCAGCCGCGATCGTGGCGCTGGCGCTGCCGATCGCCGCCGGCGCGGCAACCCCGCCGAGCACCGGCCCCCTGCCCGAAGCCCCACCGGCTTTCACCCCGCCGCCCAGCCCGCTCGAGCAGGGCACGACGCTGACCCAGCCCGCGACCGAAACCCCCTCTGTCCCCAGTGGCGGCATCCCCGCTGAACCAGACGGCGAAGACGAGGCGAGCCCTGAAACCACCGAGCCGGAGGGCTCCGATGGCGCGATCCCGGCGCCGGACCCCTCGACCATCCTGGCGATCCCCTCGCTGCCCGCATCGAGCTGCGCCTCGACCGGGGTGCCGCCGGTCCTGGTACCGATCTACCGCCGCGCCGCCGCAACCTACGGGCTCGGCCCGCAGGGTCCCGCCGTGCTCGCCGGCATCAACGAGGTCGAGACCGCGTTCGGGACCAACCTCAACATCTCCTCGGCAGGAGCGATGGGCTGGATGCAGTTCATGCCCTCCAGCTGGGACGCCTACGGGGTCGACGCCAACGGCGACGGGGTCGAGGACCCCTACAACCCCGAAGACGCGATCTTCGCCGCCGCCAACTACCTCCGCGCTGCCGGCATGCCCGCCGACACCTACGACGCGATCTTCGCCTACAACCACGCCGACTGGTACGTCAGCGAAGTGCTCGCCAACGCCGGCTGCTACGCCAAAGAAGTCGGCGGCCCATCTTTCGACGCGGCCGGCCTCGGTCCCCAGATCCAGGTCTTCCGGTGCACCGCCGCACCGGACTGGAAGGACCAGGTTCCGAAGTCCTACATGACCTCCTTCGAGGACGCCGCGGCGCGCTATGACCTCGGCAAGCGCGGCGTCTGGGCGCTCGCCGCCGTCGCCCGCCTGGAGTCCAACTTCGGCAACGGGATGACCAAAGAGCAGATGCGGACCGAAGGGCCGCTGGGGCTCGACGGCTTCGAGTGGAAGACGTTCGGGGTCGACGGCAACGAAGACGGCCGCATCCGCCGCGGCTCATCCGCCGACTCGGCGGCGACGCTGGCGCGACTGATCTGGTCGCGCGGCGGCCTCGAGGCCGGGCTCTTCACCCACAACCAGGCCGAGTGGTACGTGGAAGAGGTCCTCGAGGAAGCCGAACAGATTGAGGGCAAGTGCAAGTCGGACTACATCGACTGGGCGGTGGCACCGCTGGGGAGCGGCCTTGAAACCGCCGGCGAGAACGCCGTCCTGATGGGCAACCTGGCGAGCGCGCCGCAAAGCGCGCCGCCGGCTGTGAAGGCGGCGATCGCGGCAGCCAACTCGATCTCCACCACGCCCTACGTCTGGGGCGGCGGCCACAGCTCCTGGTACTCCTACGGCTACGACTGCTCCGGTGCGGTCAGCTTCGCCCTCTACGGCGCTGGGCTGCTCGACACCCCGCTCGTCTCCGGCGCGCTCGAAAGCTACGGCGAGCCGGGCCCGGGCAAATGGATCACGATCTACGCCAGCCCGACCCACACCTACGCCGTGATCGCCGGCCTGCGCTGGGACACGGTCGGCAACGCCGCCGGAGAGGGCCCGCGCTGGCACGCCGAGCCTCCTTATCCGGAAGGCTACGTCGTGCGTCACCCGACCGGGTACTGAGCCTCCTAAAGCGGGTACGGTGTCGGTAGTGCTCATCGAGAGCTTGGAGGGGAGCAAAAAGATGCCTACTTATTTGATGCTTACGAACTTGACTGCGGAGGGGGTGCGCACCCTCAAGAACAACCCGGGGCGGGTGGCTGAGGTCAACAAAGAGGTCGAACAGATTGGGGCCAAAGTGCTCGCCCAGTACGCGACGCTGGGGCAGTACGACTTCGTCACGGTGGTCGAAGCGCCGGATGAGAAGACGATGGCCAAGGTTTCCGTCGAGCTGGGCTCGAGGGGGACGATGACCAGCCAGACGCTGACCGCGATGCCGGCCGAGGACCTGGCCGGGTCGCTGTAATTCGTTGAAGGTCCTCGTAGTCGGCGGCGGCGGTCGCGAGCACGCGATCGTCCGCGCGCTGGGCCGCTCGGCGCGCGCGCCGGAGCTGCTCTGTGCGCCCGGTAACGCCGGCATCGCCGCCGACGCCGAGTGCCTGCCGGAGATCGCCGCCGACGACGTCGAGGCGATCGTCGCCGCGGCGACCGAGCGGAGCGTGGACCTGGTCGCGATCGGTCCCGAGGCGGCGCTGGTCGCCGGGGTCGCCGACGCGCTGGAGGCGGCCGGGGTGCCGGCCTTCGGCCCGACCCGCGCGGCGGCCGAGCTGGAGGGGTCCAAGGCGTTCGCCAAGGAGCTGATGGCGGAGGCCGGCGTGCCAACCGCCGCCCACATCCTGCTGCGTAGCCGCGAGCAGGCCGAGGAGCAGCTTTCCCGGACCGCCTACCCCACCGTGCTCAAGGCCGACGGCCTCGCCGCCGGCAAGGGAGTGATCCTCTGCTCGACTGAGGAGGAGGCGCGCGGGGCGATCGACGTCTTCTTTACCGAGCGGCGCTTCGGCGCCGACATCACCGTCGTCCTGGAGGAGTTCCTCGAGGGCGAGGAGCTCTCGCTGCTGGCCCTCTGCGACGGCGAGAACGTCGTCCCACTCGCCCCCGCCCAGGACTACAAGCGGATCTTCGACGGCGACCAGGGCCCCAATACCGGCGGCATGGGCAGCTACTCGCCGGTCCCCGGCTTCGGGCCGGCCGAGGTGGAGGAGATCGTCGACACCGTCCACCGGCCCGTCGTCGCCGCGATGGCGCGGCGCGGGCGGCCCTTCCACGGCGTCCTCTACGCCGGGCTGATGATCGGCCCCGAAGGTCCCAGGGTGCTGGAGTTCAACGCCCGCTTCGGCGATCCCGAGACCCAGGCGGTGCTGCCGCGGATGCGCTCCGACCTCGCCGAGCTCTTCCTCGCCGCCCGCGAGCCTGGCGGGCTGGCCGGGGTCGAGGCCGAGTTCGACCCCGACTGGGCGGTGACCGTCGTGCTCGCCTCTGCCGGATATCCGGAGGGCGCCTCCAAGGGCGACGTCATCCACGGCCTCGCCGAGGCATCCGCGATCGCCGAGGTGACGCACGCGGGCACCGCCGAGCGCGACGGCGAGATCGTCACCGCGGGCGGCCGCGTCCTCAACGTCACCGGACGTGGGCCGACGCCGGCCGCCGCCCGCGATCGCGCGTACGATGCGGCCAGCAGGATCTCCTTCGAGGGAATGCAGGTTCGCACCGATATCGCCGCCCGCGCCGCAGAGCGCGTCCCGGGCTGACCAGAGAGGAAAAGATGACCGAGATCTCAGAGCCGCCGCCGACCGGCTCGACCGGCTCCACCGCGCCGACGACGATGCCCGCGGTCGAGGAGGCCTTCGAGGAAATCAGCGTCGACGAGCCCCTGGTCGGGATCATCATGGGCTCGAAGAACGACAAGCCGAAGATGCAGCCGGCCGGCGCGGCGCTGCACGACGCGGGCATCCGGTACGAGGTCCGGGTGATGAGCGCCCACCGCGATCCCGAGGCGGTGCGCGAGTACTGCACAAACGCGCGCATGCGCGGGCTGCGGGTGATCATCGCCGGGGCCGGGATGTCGGCGGCGCTGCCCGGGGTCGCCGCCGCCCACACCGACCTGCCGGTGATCGGCGTGCCGATCCTCGGCAAGGCGCTCGGTGGCCTCGACGCGCTGCTCTCGGCGGTGCAGATGCCGCCCGGGATCCCGGTCGCCTGCGTGGCGATCGACGGGGCCAAGAACGCTGGCGTCCTCGCCGCTCGCATAATCAACTGCTGATGATCCCACGCTACACCCGCCCGGAGATGGGCGAGATCTGGTCGCAGCAGACGAAGATGGAGTGCTGGCTGGAGGTCGAGCTGGCGGCGACCGAGGCCTGGGCGGAGCAGGGCGTGGTCCCGGCCGAGGCCGCCGAGACGGCACGGGCGAACGCCGCCTTCACCGTCGAGGCGGTCGAGGAGCGCGAGCGGGTCACCGACCATGACGTCGCCGCCTTCGTCGACGTCGTCGCCGCCTCGGTCGGCGAGCACGGCCGCTGGGTCCACTACTGCCTCACCTCCTCCGACGTGCTCGACACGGCGCTGGCGCTGCAGCTGCGCCGGGCCGGGGAGATCGTCCTGACCGGCGCCCGCGGCTACCGCGACGCGCTGATCGAGCGGGCGCTGGAGCACCGCGACACCCTCTGCGTCGGCCGCACCCACGGTGTCCACGCCGAGCCGACCACCTTCGGCCTGCGGCTGGCCGGCTTCGCCTTCGAGGCCGACCGCAACGCCGAGCGGCTCGCCGCTGCCTTCGAGGCACTCGCGGTTGGCAAGCTCTCCGGCGCGGTCGGCACCTACGCCTCCATCCCGCCCGCTGTCGAGGCGCGGGTGATGGAGCGGCTCGGCCTCGGCCGCGAGGACGTCGCCACCCAGGTCGTCCCCCGCGACCGCCACGCCGACCTGCTCTCCGCGATCGCCCTCGCCGGCGCCGGGATGGAGCGCTTCGCGACCGAGGTGCGGAACCTGCAGCGGACTGAGGTGCGCGAGGTCGAGGAGCCGTTCGCGGCCGGCCAGAAGGGGTCTTCGGCGATGCCCCACAAGCGCAACCCGATCCGCACCGAGCGGATCACCGGCCTCGCCCGCGTCCTCCGCGGCTACGCCCAGACCGGCCTCGAGAACGTCGCCCTCTGGCACGAGCGCGACATCTCCCACTCCGGCGCCGAGCGGGTCGTGCTCCCCGACGCGACCACCCTGCTCGACTACATGCACGACCTGGCGACCAAGGTCGCCGCCGGGATGACGGTGCGCGAGGAGCGGATGCGCGAGAACCTCGGCCTCACCCATGGCGCCCTGTTCAGCCAACGGGCGCTGACCGCGCTGGTCGAGTCCGGGATGAGCCGCGACGACGCCTACCGCGTGGTCCAGGAGAACGCCCAGCGGGCCTGGGACACCGGCACCGAGTTCCGCCAGCTGCTCGCCGAGGCGGCGCCGCAGCTCGACCTCGACGCCGTCTTCGATTACAACGCCTACCTCACCCACCTGCCGGAGATCTTCGAGCGGCTGGAACCGCTGCGAAGCGCCTGACCGCCGGCCTCAGCAGGTCTTGCGGGCTCCGGTGACGGCGTTCCAGGCCCGGCCCAGGGAGAAGTCGGCGGCGACCCGGAAAACGCCGGGATGGGCGGCGCGGGCGACGGTCCAGTTGCCGCGGCGCAGGATGCAGCCGGAGCCGCGGGCGATCGACCAGTAGGGGGTGAAGTTGACCCGGACGAGGAACTCGCCCGGCCTGGTGACATCGAGGGCGAAGCCCTGACGTCCCACCCACAGCGTCTCCGCCTCGGCCGGCCCGATCGGCGCCACCAACGGCTTGGGGTCGCGCACCTCGTAGATCTGCCAGTGCTGGGACTGGAAGCGCAAGGTGAGGTAGGAGGGATCGGTGAGCACAAGGCGGCGCTCGGCCTGGGAGGAGTAGTCGAGCTTGGCGTCAGGCAGGGCGACATAGGAAATCGCGTTGCTGCGCAGCCAGGCGCTGTAGGCGCGGTGGGTCAGCTCCCCCTCGGGACCGTAGAAGATGTCGTCACGGGTGGTGTCGAGCTGGCGCAGCCATCCCCGGGCCAGCTCGAAGCTCGGCGCCAGGTAGGCCGCCTCCCAGTGGTTGGCGGTCGGCGGCACCTCGATCCGCGTGCCCTCCGCCCCGTGGGCGCGCAGCCACCGCGTTGCCGGGTCGAAGTACGCGCGCGCGGTGGCCGGGTCGCCGACGGTGCGGGCGATCTGGCTGACGCTCGCGGTCACCTGCCAGTAGAGGCTGCCGACCATCGCCGTCGCCAGCAGCAGGGCGAAGGCCCAGGCCGGGAATGTCGGGCGGGGACGGCGGGAGAGCAGCACCGCCGCCAGTACCGGCCCGCCGAAGAGGGCGCCGAGGCGGACCGCGTTGCCGCCGAGCGCGTTGGGGACCAGCCAGACCAGGGTCGCGGCGAGCGCGTAGCCGATCACGACCCGGCGCAGCTGGCGCTCCTCCTCGCGAGCGCCCTGGGTGAGCAGGAGCGCCGCCGCGCACCAGGCCGGGATCGCAACGTAGGAGGAGAAGACGAAGGGGAACTGGCCGGGCTCGGGGAAGGCGAGGTTGGGGGCGAGGGTGAGGAGGAGCGCGAGGCCGCTGACCCCGAGCGCAGCGCGGCTGACCCGCTTGCCCCGCTCCGGCGCGCCGGCGAGGACGACGCCGGCGAGGAAGACCGCGGCGACGGGACTGGCGAGGGCGCAGCCGGCGGCGGCGAGGATCGCGAGCTTGGCACGCCCGACCTGTAGGCAGCGCAGCGCCGCGAGCGCGAAGGCGACGCCGAGGGCGAAGGTGAGCTGGCCGTCGGCGAGCAGCGTCACCACCCCGGCGGCGAACCAGAGCGTCGCCCAGCGCGCCTCCGCCCCCCAACGGTCGCGGACCAGGCGGTCGAACAGGTAGGAGGAGGAGACGACGGCGAGCATCCCCACCACCTGCGGCCCGAGCAGCGCCGCAAGCGGCGGGAAGAGAACGCTGTAAGTGAGGGTGTAGTGGCCGCCGTACCAACTGCCGTTCCAGATCGCCAGGCCGGCGCGGTGGAACAGCTCGGTGCGGAAGACTTGCGCGGCGAGGTCGCCGACGGGGGGGCTCCAGGCGATCATCGCCAGGCACAGCGCCGAGCTGAGGGCGACGGCCGGTAGCCACTCGAAGCGGAAAGGCTTGGACTGGACCATCTGCCGGCAAGGATACGGGCGCGTCCTGCGACGATTGTGGGATGAGCGACGAGGTCTTGGTCGTGCGCAGCGGGATCGTGCCCTACGAGGAGGCGCGGCAGCTCCAGCGCGGGCTGGAGGGACGGCGCCAGCGGGGCGAGGTCCCGGACGTCCTGCTGCTGCTCGAGCACCCCCCGGTCTACACCCGCGGCCGCCGCTCGCAGCCGGAGGAGCTGCCGATGGGGGTCGAGTGGTACGAAGCCCAAGGCATCGAAGCGCTCGACACCGACCGCGGCGGGCTGGTCACCTACCACGGGCCGGGACAGCTGGTCGCCTACCCGATCGTCAGCCTCGCCCCCTACGGCGACGACGTCCACGAGTTCGTGCGGGGGTTGGAGCGAGTGACGATTGGAGCGCTCGGCGAGGCCGGCGTCGAGGCGACCGTGATCGAGGGGTTGACCGGGGTGTGGACGGTGGGAGAGCCGCCGGGCTCGGGCGCGGGCGCTGCCGAGTCCCGCAAGATCGGGTCGATCGGGCTGCACGTCAGCCGCGGCGTCACCACCCACGGGCTGGCGGTCAACGTCAACAACGACCTGCAGCCGTTCGAGTGGATCGTGCCCTGCGGGATCGAGGGCTGCTCGGTGACCTCGGTCAGCCGCGAGCTCGGGGCCGAGCAGGACCTGGGCGCCTTCGCCGACACGCTCGCCGCCCGCTTCGGCGAGGTCTTCGAGCGCCGGCCCGTCCCCACCGATCCCGCCGAGCTGGGCCTGGCGCCGGCGGCCGGTACGCTCGGGGCGAGCCGATGAGCCTCGATTCGACCGAGCGCGTCCACGTAACCCGGTCCCGGGCCAAGCCCGGCGGCACCGCCGCGAACGCCGAGGGCACCGTCCCCTTCCGCCGCGCCCGCAAGCCGCCGTGGCTGAAGGTGCCGGCGCCGGGCGGCCCCAACTACCGGCGACTGAAGGAGATGATCGGCTCCGACAACCTCCACACCGTCTGCGAGGAGGCCAACTGCCCGAACGTCGGCGAGTGCTGGGAGCGCGGCACGGCGACCTTCATGATCCTCGGCGACGTCTGCACCCGGCGCTGCGGCTTCTGCAACGTTCAGACCGGCAAGCCGACCTGGAACGACCCGCTGGAGCCGCTTCGTGTCGCCAACCAGGTGAAAGCGATGGGGCTGCGCCACGCCGTCGTCACCTCGGTCGATCGCGACGACCTGCCCGACTACGGCGCCTCGGCCTTCGTCGGCGTGGTCCGGTCGATCCGGATGCTGGCGCCGGAATGCAAGGTGGAGATCCTCACCCCCGACTTCCGCGGCCAGGAGATGCCGCTCGCCAAGGTCATCCACGAGCGGCCCGACGTCTTCAACCACAACGTCGAGACGGTGCCGCGCCTTTACCCGGTCGCCCGGCGCGGCTCCAAGTTCCTGCGCTCGGCGCGGGTGCTGCGGATGGCGAAGGAGATGGGCGGCGGGGAGGTGATTACCAAGTCGGGGCTGATGGTCGGCTTGGGCGAGTCCCACGAGGAGATGGTCGAGGCCTTCGGGATCCTGCGCGAGAACCGGGTCCAGGTGCTGACCGTGGGCCAGTACCTGAGACCGACCGAGAACCACCTGCCGGTGGTCCGGTACTGGCACCCGGAGGAGTTCGAGGCGCTCGAGAAGGCCGCCTACGAGCTCGGCTTCGAGTCGGTCGCCGCCGGCCCCTTGGTCCGCAGCAGCTACCACGCCGACCAGAACCTGCCCGAGACAGCACGGGCCGAGAGCCTGACGGCGTAGGCGTGAGGGGGTAGATTCTCCCCGTGCCCTTCGCGGACGCAAACGGCCAGCGCCTCTACTACGAGGTGCACGGGGACAACGAGGCGGAGCCGCTGCTCGCCGTGCACGGGCTCAGCGCCGACACCCTCGGCTGGATCCCGCAGGTGCCTGCCTGGTCGCAGCACCACAGGACCGTGATCTTCGACAACCGCGATGTCGGCCAGTCCTCGCGGGCGACCGGCTCCTACGAGGTGGCCGACATGGCGGCCGACACGCTCGCGCTCGCCGACGAGCTGGGGTTGGAGAGCTTCCACCTGCTCGGCCTCTCGATGGGCGGTGCGATCTCCCAGGAGATCGCCATTTCGGTGCCCGAGCGCGTGCGCACCCTGACGCTCTGCGTCAGCTTCGGCGGCGGCGGCGCCTGGGGCCACCTGCAGGGGCAGGTGTGGGCGGAGCGGGTGATGAATATGACCCCCGAGCAGCGGGTGGACGAGCTGATGCTCCTCTGCTTCTCGGAGGAGGCGTTCGAGAACGCCGAGATGGTCGCCTACACGCGCGAGATGCTGCTGGCGAATCCACACCCCCAGGAGGCCGAGGCCTTCGTCCGCCAGCTGCTCTCCACCTCGCGCCACGAGACCCGCGACCGTCTCGCCGGCCTCTCGATGCCCGTCCACGTGATCGGCGCCGAACAAGACACCCTGCTCCCGGTCTGGAAGTCCACTGAGCTCGCCGACCTGATTCCCGGCGCCCGTCTGACCCTCCTCCCCGGCGGCCACGCCGTCAACCTCGAGCGCGCCGAGGAGTTCAACACCGCCGTGCTCGAGTTCCTGGCCGAGGCGGGTGTGAGAAGTTAGCGCCGGAGAATCGCCGATGCGGAAGGTGATCTACTCGTTCACGGCATCGCTGGACGGCTTCATCGCAGGGCCCGATGGGGAGATCGACTGGTCGGCCCCCGACGAGGAGCTGCACCGGTTCCACAACCAGCGGGTCCAGGAAGTGGGCGCTCAATTCTGCGGGCGACGGCTGTACGAAGAGATGCTCTACTGGGAGACCGTCGGAGAGAACCCGTCGGCAGGAGAGATAGAGCTGGAGTTCGCGGGCATCTGGAAGGAGCTGCCAAAGATCGTCTTCTCGACGACCCTGGAGAAGGTCGAGGGAAACGCCAGGCTGGCCAGGGAAGGCGTCGCCGAAGAGGTCGCCAAGCTGAAGCAGCAGCCGGGCAAGGACTTGGCCGTCGGCGGTGCCAGCCTCGCCGCAACCTTCATCGAGCTGGGCCTTGTCGACGAGTACCAGCTCTTCGTCAGCCCGGTCGTGCTCGGCGGAGGCACGCCTTTCTTCCCCGCCGGGATGAAGCGGACCAACCTGGAGTTGGTCGAGACGCGGACCTTCGGCTCTCAGATCGTCTACCTGCACTACCGGCACGGGTAGATCAAGTCGGGCAAGCTTGGAGCAACACCAACGAGTCACACTGGGCTTGCGATGCCGTCAAAGCACCCCAGAATCGCTGTCACCGCCGACCCGGAGCTGAGGGAGGCATTGGCGCGCGTACGCGCAGCGACCGGTACCCGCGAGGCAGACGCGACGCTCCTGCGCCGGCTCGCCGTCGAGGGAGCAGAGGCCGAGCTCGAGGCAGGGCGCAATCGTCGTGCTGCCGCCGAGGCGCTTTTCGCGGCGATGGGCGACGGTCAGTTCGACGACGACCTCGCCGCGATCGACCGCCTGAACGCACCGCCGTCGAGTTGATGGCCGACCGGATCTGGGACGGGGCGGCCCGGTGCGAGCCGGTGCGCTACGAGCTGATGGTCTGCGGCACTCTCAGATACCGCGCCAAGCATCGATCATCTCTTGCAGACGAGGGCGTACTACCTCCGTGGCCCGAATCTGGCTAATCGCGTCGGGAGGGAGCTGGGCGCGGATCCCGTCGAGGACGCGGTCCTCTTCCAGCAACTGCCCAAGCGTCTCACCGAGGTAGTCCTTCAGCTCAGCGGGCGCTTGGCGGATTTCCTCGCCGAGCTCCTCGCGTCCATCGACCAGGGCCACGATGTCGGCCCAGTCGCGGCTCGCCATGAGATCCCCGTTTCCTCTGCCTAGGTACGCCTCGAGCTTCGTCGCCAGGAGGAATGGGGGAGGCACCGCCTTGATGCGTGCAGCCGATGGCAGTTCGACAACGGTGGCGTAGGGAAAGGCCCTGCGCTGCCACTCATTTGAGAATCCAAGCAGCGTGGCATCCGTTGGCATCGCGTCGAGAACCAATGGCGGCGCCTGGTGGTGCCATCGGCAGATGACGCGTTCGTCGTTGCGGAAACCGATAGCGCGAAGGCGATCCTCGAAGGCGTAGTAACCCAAGCGGGTGGCCACCTCAACGATCACGTCGACGTCTTTAGTCGGCCGTGGGGGAGGGGCGGCCGGATCGGTTATCCACAGAGTGACCGTCGCGCCTCCGACGAAGACGACCTCGTCGCCGAGGTCGCCGAGGGCCACCGCAGCGCGCTCGAGGAGGTCGATGCTCATCGTTGCCCAGCGCCGGTCCTCAGGCTCTTGGAAAGGTGCTTGGTGGCGAGGGACCGAACCCGCCCGTTGCCGAGACGGACGGCATCGATCAGGAAGAGACGTTTTGCCAGCTTGGGATCTCGCCGTGCAGCCGCGGCCGCATTCTCGTGCAGGGGCTCGAGCGCCACGCCACGTACCTTGCCCTTCGAGTCGGGCCAAACGGGAGGCGGCTCGTCGTCCGGGGCGAGCTCGTCAGAGAGCGGTGGCGCCGCCCACGCGGTCGGCATTCCTCGGACTAGGCCGCCCTGTCGAATCGGAAACAAATACTTGAGGCCGTGAATCAGGAACTCCTCCGCGTTCGATTGGTTGACCTGCTGTCGCTTGACACTGACGAGCTGGCTTTCCTCAAGTCTCTGAAGCGCTCGGTGCACCCCGGCCGGATCGAGGTCCAGGGATGCTCCGATCGAGCGCACGGTCCAGCCTTCCGGTTCGCCGAGGAGCTTCACCAGTACGAGAATGTCCTGACCCTTGATCACAGGCGCAGGATAGCGTCTTGTTTCATGTTTCGCAACATGAAACAGAATCAAAGGTTCGCGACCACGGCAACGAGGTGAAGTTTTCTGATCCAATCAGCCGGGCTGCGGGGCGACCTCCGCGTCGGCGAGGTCGAGGGTGTCCGCGTCGGCATTCTCCCGTCGGGAGAGGGCGAGGCAGGGTAGGGCGAGGACAGAGATTCCTGCTCCGATCAGGTAGGACGGCGCGTATCCCCAGACGTCGGCGGCGCGGCCGAGCAGTGGCTGGGTCCAGACCCCACCGCTGGAGCTCATCATCGAGTCGAAGGAGAGGATCGTCGCCCGTTGGCGTGACGGGATCAGGCCGTTGAGGTAGGTCTGGCGGATCGGCATCGTCGCCGCGAACAGCAGTCCCCAGATCACGATCAGCCCGATCACTGCCCAGAAGCTCTCGACGATCCCGATCAGCCCGAGCGTCACCACGCTCAGCCCCGCCATCACGATCAGCGCCGAGGTGCGACGGGCGAAGAGGCGGCGGATCCGGGGCGCCGCAATCCCACCGGCGATCTGCGCGCCCGCGACGATCGCCGCCACCAGGCCGGCTACCTGGTAGGCCTGCGGATCGCCGTACAACTCCAGCAGGTAGGGCTGCAGGGCATAGAACGCGTAGATGCCGACGCCACCGGTGAACAGGGCCTCGACCATCAGCCACTTGACCGCGGGCACACGCCACCCGTACTCGATCGAGTTGGAGGCGACCTTTCGCATCTCGGCCAGCGGCCGGCCGCCGCGCTCGGGAGTGAAGCCGACGTCGTGCATCAGCCGGAACGCGATCCCGAACATCGCGATCAGGATTACGCCGCGGAGCACGAACGGCACCCCCAGGCTGGTCTGCTGGGCGACGAACCCTCCCGCGACCGAGCCGGTGAGCATCGCCGCCCCGGTGACGACCTGGCCACGGCCGAACACGGACTCCAACTCTCCGGTGAAGCCGGTCGCGGCGAGTGCGTCGACCAGCCAGGCCTCGACCGCGCCGGAGAAAAAGGTGAACCCGAGCCCGAGCAGGATCGAGACGATCGCCCACTGCCAAAGCGGCGCCTCGATCTGCCAGAGGAGCACGTAGAGGAAGGTCGACGCGGTCAGAGTCAGGGTGCCGGCCAGGTAGGAAGCGCGGCGCCCGACGGTGTCGGCGACGATCCCGGTGGGCACCTCGAACAGCACCATCCCCGCGGTGAAGAAAGCGTTGGCGGCGAACGCTTCCAGGTTCGAGAGGCCGGCATCGAGCAGGAAGATGGTGTTGATCCCCCATATGAACGACGCCGCCAACGTGTTCCCGAGCAGGAGCGTCAGGTAGGTGCGCTGGATCGAGCGGGGAGTCGGCATCGGCTCTCAGCAGGGTGCCAAACGGCCCCTGCCGACAAATGCACGGTTCGTTGCGGGGGGTTGCAAGCCGGGACGGTGCTACCGACTATTGGGGTGTGCGCCTGATCCGAGCAATCGGCGCGGCGGCGCTGATCGTCATCGCGCTCGCCGTCCCCGCGCGTGCCGATGCGTCACCCGCGAACGTGGCCGCCCTGCAGGCGGCCTTGAAGAGCCTGCACCTCTACGGCGGCTTCGTCGACGGGATCAAAGGCCCCCTCACCCGGCATGGCGTGATCTCCTTCCAGCGCCACCGCGGTCTACGGGTGGACGGCGTGGCGGGGCCGCAGACCCGGCGGGCGCTCGGGTGGCGGGGAAGGCCTGGGCTGGGAAGCCGGACGATGCGGCTCGGGAACCGGGGATGGGACGTCGCGGCGCTGCAGTTCCTGCTCCAGCGTGCCGGGCACGGACCGGGGCGGGCCGACGGGCTGTTCGGGCCGTTGACCCGGGGGGCGGTGCGGCGCGCGCAGGCGGCTGCGGGCATAGGGATTGACGGGCTCGCCGGACCGACCACGATCGGCTCCCTGCGCGGCGGCGGCGAACCGCAGGAAGGTGGCCCGGTGATGTTCCTGCGGCCGGTCCAGGGTCCGATCGGCGACGGGTTCGGCGCCCCGCGGAGCGGAGGTCGCCGCCACGAGGGCCTCGATTTCCCGGTTCCCTTCGGGACCCGGGTCGGCGCGGCGGGCCGCGGGACGACGATCTTCGCCGGCTACAACTCCGGCGGCTACGGCAACCTGGTGGTGATCCAGCACCGGCTCGGCTTCACCACTTGGTACGCCCACCTGTCCTCGATCACGAGCTGGGTCGGTGAGCGGGTGGTGGGGGGTACCCGCATCGGCTTCGTCGGCTCGACCGGGTACTCGACCGGGCCGCACCTCCACTTCGAGGTGCGCCGCTACGACACCCCGATCGACCCAGTTCCACTGCTGCTGCAGACGACCGCAAGGCCACTCCTCCGCCCCAACGCCGGCCAGCGTTCGCACGAGTGTGAAAAGAGCCGGGGAGAGAGGCACGAGCCCCCGGCCAGATCCGACTGGATCGCCCGCGAGCGGCTCTGCTCGAGTGAAAGCCGGCTCAGCGTCCCTTGAACGTCGCGTGGCCGGGGCCGTTCGCGAGCAGCGACTCGATCCCGTGCTTCAGGTCCTCGGTCTCAAACAGCGTCGCGCAAGCTTTCGGGGTCATCTCCTCGGCGGCGGTAGCGCCTTCGTTGCGGTGGGCGAGCAGCATCTGCTTGGTGACGTCGTAGGCGCGGGTGGGCCCTTCCGGCAGCTTCTTCGCGAATGCCAGCGTTTTCTCGTCGAGCTCCTCGTCGGGAAGCACACGGTTGACGACACCCCAGCGCTCCATCGTCTCGGCGGGATACGGCCTACCGGTCAGCACACTCTCGACCGCGCGGCCGGCGCCTGCGCGAGCGGCGAGCCGGAAGGCCCCGCCGGCCGGGGGCGTCAAGCCGATGACCGGCTCGGCAAAGGCGAACATCGCGTTCTCTGAGGCCCAGATCAGGTCCACGGCCAGAACCGTCTCGAGCCCGGCGGCCAGGCAGAGCCCCCGAACAGCCGCAAGCGTCGGGAACGGCAGCCGCTCGCTCCGCCGCATCATCTCCTTGAAGTCGACGAGCCGCTCCTCGGCCTGCTCGGCGCTGAGGCCCTGGAAGACGTCGTCGACTTGCGCTCCCGCGGAGAAGTTCTCACCTTCGGCGCGCAACAGCATCGCCCGAATCCCGGAAGACTCGGCCTCCCCAATCGCGGCCTCCAGCTCCTCGAGCAACTGCAGGCTGAACAGATTGAGCGGCGGATCGGCAAGGGTGATGATGCCAACGTCTCCCTGACGCTCAAATCTCACCTTTGCCATGAGGTGAGGCTAACCGGAAAAGGCTCAGAGTCGCTTCCTCATGAACACACGGGAGAAGGCGCCGCTGGAACGCCGGTCGTACTCGGCGTATCCGATACGTGTGTAGAGCGCCAGGTTCTCGGTCATCTTCTCGTGCGTGTAGAGGTGGATCGAATCGAACCCTGAGCGGCGGGCCTCCCCTTCCGCGAACTCGAGCAGGTCCCGACCCATACCCAGGCCGTGGTGTGACGGGTGAACAGCGACGTTGTCGATCGTGAAGCCCTCCTCGGTAACGCCGAGCACGATCGCGCCGAGGATCGCCCCCTCCCTCTCCACCACGGTCACGTCGCGATCGCGGACCACCTCCTCGTAATCCTCGGTCATCGGCCCCGGCAACATTCCCAGCCGCTCGATGTAGTGACGGTACGCGTCGTCGATCAGCTCGGTCAGCTCGCCGGCGTCCTCCGCGCGGGCGGGCCGAAGCGACCACTCCCGCTCGACCGGGGCGCCGAGCTCCTCCAGTCGCCGTTCGAGAAAGCGCCGCTCGGTGTCGTCTTCGGCCAGCTCCAGCGCTCGGCGGTAGGCATCGCGCGCCCCATCCGTCCGGCCGAGACGGCGGAGCAGCTCTCCCCGGGTCGAGTGCAGGTAGCGGTAGTCCTCGAGCTCGAGGACGTCGATGAGGTCGAGCCCCGCCTCGGGGCCCTCCACCTCGGCGACCGCGACGGCCCGGTTCAGCTCGACGACCGGCGAGTCGGTGAGGCGGGCGAGCTCGCCGTAGAGGGCTGCGATCTGCGGCCAGTCGGGTGACTCCCCCGCGTGTAGGGACGCGATCGCCGCCTGGATCACATACGGGCCGCGCCCGTGCAGGGCGAGGGCGCGGTCGAGGGTCGCCCGCCCCTGGGCAATCTGCGCCGTGTCCCAGAGCGAACGGTCCTGGTCGGCGAGCAGCACCAGTTCGCCGTCGCGAAACCGCGCCTCGCGGCGGGCGTCGTGCAGCAGCATCAGCGCCAGCAGGGCGTGCGCCTCCGGCTCGTCGGGCATCAGTTCGGCAAGCGTCCGGCACAGCCGCAGCGCCTCGGCCGCCAGGTCGCCACGGCCGCCGTAGCCCTCGTTGAAGATCAGGTAGACGACAGCGAGAACGGCGGCGATCCGGTCGGGCAGCAGGTGGTCGGGCGGCACCTGGAACGGGATCCCAGCGGCCTTGATCTTGCGCTTCGCCCGCACCAGCCGCTGCGCCATCGTCGGCTCGGGGACGAGGAAAGCGCGGGCGATCTCGGCAGTGCTGAGACCGCCGAGCGTGCGCAGGGTGAGCGCCACCTGCGCCTCGGTCGCGAGCGCCGGGTGGCAGCAGGTGAAGATGAGCTCCAGCCGCTCGTCCGGGAACGTCGTCGCGTCCATTTCGTCGTCAGTTGCCTCGGGTACGTCGAGCAGCCGGGTCTTGGCAGCGAGCGTGCGGTCGCGACGGATGCGGTCGATCGCCCGGTTGCGCGCGGTCGTCAACAGCCAGGTGCCTGGATTGGTGGGCGCTCCTTCGCGCGGCCAGCGCTCGGCGGCGATCGCGAACGCCTCCTGGGTGGCTTCCTCGGCGAGGTCGAAGTCGCCGAGGAAGCCGATCAGGGCAGCGAGGACGCGGCCCCACTGGTCGCGGTAGGCCTGCTCGAGGATCGCTACCGCTCCACCAGCGGCCGCACCTCGATCGCGCCACCGAGCCGCGCCGCCGGAATCCGCCCGGCCAACTCGATCGCAGCATCAAGGTCGTCGGCCTCGAAGAAGAGGTAGCCGCCGAGCGCCTCCTTCGTCTCGACGAAGGGGCCGTCGGTGGTCAACGTCTTGCCGTCTTCCACCCGGACGGTGGTCGCCGTTCCAGGATCCTGCATCTGCACCCCAGGGGTGACGCCGGGGGTTTCGTTGATCCCCTGGTATGCGGCGTAGACCGCCTTCTTCTCCTCGTCCGGCAGGCGATCCCACTCCTCCGACGGCGGCGTCGGCGTAGTGCCCTGGTGAATCAGCAGCATGTATTTCATCGCTTCCTCCTTTTAGGAATGGTCGCCTATGAGACGAACGGGAAGCGGCTAGATCGACAGGTGCGACGAACTCGTCCGGGTAGCCCTGAGCAGCTAGGTGTACAGCCCCTCGATCTCCGCTGCGTACTTCTCGGCGATCGGCCGCCGTCTCAGCTTCATCGTCGGGGTCAGCTCCTCGCCGCCGGGAACCCACTCCTCCTCCACCAGCTCGTAGCGCTTGATCTGCTCGACTCGTGAGAGGCGTTCGTTGGCGGCCGCCACCGCCTGCTCGATCTCGGCGGCGATCTCCGGATCGCCGGGAGCGAGCCCGCGGGCCGTCAGAGTTTCGTGGTCGAGCGTGACCAGGGCCACGTTGTAGGGGCGGCGGTCGCCGATCGCGACCGCCTGGGCAATCAGCGACGTCGCCGTCTTCAGCTTCGCCTCGATGTTGGCCGGTGACATGTTCTTGCCGGCCGCGTTGATGATCAGCTCCTTCTTGCGGTCGACGATCCTCAGGTAGCCCTCCTCGTCGAACTCGCCGATGTCGCCGGTTAGGAGCCAGCCGTCCTCGGTGAGCGTCTCCGCCGTGCGCTCGGGCATGTTGCGGTAGCCCTTCATCACGATCGGCCCCCTAACCATCACCTCGCCGTCGTCGGCGAGCTTCACCTCGACTCCGGGCAGCGGTGGCCCCACCGTTCCCACCCGGATCCGGCCCGCCGGGTTCAGGGTCGCCGTCGCACTGGTCTCCGACATCCCCCACAGCTCGCATATCTCGATCCCGATCGCGAGGAAGAACTCGATCACCTCGGGCGGCGTGGGAGCGGCGCCGACGCCGAACCACTCGACCTCGTCGAGGCCGAGCATGGCGCGAATCTTCGAGAAGACGAGCTCGTCCGCCTGTTCCCATTCGGTCTGCAACTCGGCGGGAATCTCGCCCGCCATGTAGGCGGCGACACGGCGGCGGCCGATCTCCATCGCCCACTCGGTGGCCTCGCGTTTCTCCGGGTCCGCCTCGACGGCCATTCCCATTTCCAGCGCCGCCTTCAGCTTTTCGAAGATGCGCGGCACCCCGGTCCACACCGTCGGCCTCACCTCGATCGAGTAGGCGATCATCTCGCGGACGTCCGGACAGCAGTAGACGCAGCCGCCGTGGATCATCTGCGCGTACAGGGAGGCGTATCGATCGGCGATGTGGGCGCTCGGAAGGTAGGAGATCGTGCGCACCCCGGGAGTCGGTCTGAAGACCGCGTCCACCGCCCGCCAGGCGCTGATGATGTTGTCGTGACTGATCTGCACGCCCTTCGGCTCCCCGGTGGTGCCCGAGGTGTAGATCAGGCAAAGTAGGTCGTCGGGCTCTACCGCCCGCCAGGCGGCCTCGAAGTCGAAGTCGGGATCGCCCATCCCCTCCAGTTCCTCGATCGAGATCGTGCCCTCCGGTGCCTCACCTCCGATCACCACCACGTGCTCGAGGGTGTCGACCCGGTCGCGCACCTCCAGTACCCGGTCCAAAAACTGCGACTCGGTGACGATGACCCTGCTCGCCGCGTCGGCGACGACGTACTCGATCTGCTCCGGCGAGGAGGTGTTGTAGACGGAGAAGCAGGTCGCGCCGAGGTGCATCGCCGCGCAGTCGGTGAGGAAGAACCCGGGGCGGTTGACGAGCATGAAGCCGACCGTGTCGCCCCGCTGTATCCCCAGGGCCGCGAACCCAGCGGCGCGCCGTCGCACGGTCGCCGCGTACTCCGCAAAGCTCGCTTCGTACTCGGTGTCCTTCAGCCGCAGCGCCGTCGTCTCCGACCACTCCGCGGCGGTGGTCTGGAACGCCTCGCACAGCGTCGCGGCGGAAAGCGCCTTCGGTCCGTTACTCGCTGAAGAGCTCATGATGACCAGCATGGTTCCGGATCGACGCCGCTCGCGCAAGCTGCGTTCGGTATACCCGTCGCTCAATGACCGATCTGGGTCAGAACCTGATCGATGCGCTGGCGCTGGGAAGTCTCTACGCGCTGATCGCTCTCGGGGTCACTGTCATCTACACCGTGATGGGGATGATGAACTTCGCCCACGGCGAGTTCATCATGCTCGCGGCCTACGCCCTCTACGTGTTGGCCGGGCTGCCCTTCGGTGTGGCGGTAGGCGGCGCCGTGCTGACCGGGGTCGCGATCGCGGTACTTGCCGAGCGTGTCGCCTTCCGGCCGGTTCGCAACGCTGACCTCTCGGCCCAACTGGTCACCTCACTGGCGGTCGCGACGATCCTCCAGAGCGTGGTCACGGCAGCGGTCGACGCGCGGGCGCAGTCGGTCGCGGCACCCGCCTTCATCAGCGAATCGACCAACCTCGGCGCCCTCTCCGTACCGAACCTTGAGTTCGTCACCCTCAGCCTGACGGCCCTCATTCTTGGCGGTCTCGGCTGGCGGCTCTACCGAACCCGCACGGGGCTCGCGATGCGGGCGGCGGCCGAGGACTTCGAGATGGCACGGCTGCTTGGCGTCCGCGCCGACCGGGTGATCGCGCTTGCCTTCGCCATCAGTGGTGTGCTCGCCGCCGCGGTCGGTGTGCTGTTGGTGATGCAGACCGGCCAGGTCTCCCCCACCATGGGCCTGACGCCGGTACTGATCGGTTTCGTCGCGGTTGTCATCGGCGGCTTCGGCAGGATCTTCGGCGCGGTGGTAGGCGGCCTTCTGCTCGGCGCCCTCTCGTCGTTGCTCGGCGCCTACCTGCCGGACGGCCTCGTGCCTTTCCGCGACGCGATCGTCTTCACCTTCCCGGTCCTGATCCTGATCTTCAGGCCACATGGTTTGCTCGGCACGGGCGCCGGACAGGCTCGGGTATGAAGCGCGCCCGTTTTCATTCCCGCCCCTCGGTCGCCGTCTCAGTGTTGGTACCACTCGGCCTTGTCGCGCTCACGGTGTTGGTCGGCAGCGTCGGCACGCCCGCTTTCCAGGACACGGTCACCCTGATCCTCTGCAACCTGACCGTGGTGCTGGGGCTGCAGGTGTTCATCGGCAACAGCGGCGTCTACTCGTTCGGGCAGGCCGGCTTTGCCATGGCCGGGGCCTACGTCGCCGCACTCCTCACCCTCCCGGCGGCCTTCGCCCTGCTGCAAACGCCCGGACTCCCCGACTTCATCGCCGACGCCCAACTCGGGCCGTTCTCCTCGACCCTGATCGCCGCCGTGTTCTCCGGCTTGCTGGCGGCAGTCGTCGGCCTGCCGCTGATGCGCACCTCGACTCTCGCGATCCCGATCTCGACCTTCGCATTTTTGATCGTCGCCTACAACGTCGTCGCCAACTGGGACCAGGTAACCGGAGGGAGCAGCGGGCTGCTGGTTCCGACGACGACCAGCGTCGGGTCGGCCGGCCTTTGGGCGGGCGCGGCCATCGTCATCGCTCTGGCCTACAAGTGGTCGGCGAGCGGCTACCGCCTGCAGGCAACCCGCGAAGACGAGGTCGCCGCCCGCTCGATCGGGATCGGCGTGATGAGAGAGCGACTGCCGGCCTTCGCGCTCAGCGGGGTGTTGTGCGGGGTCGGCGGGGCGCTCGCGGTGCACCAGTCCGGCGTCCTCAACCCCACCACCTTCTACTTCGGCGCGACCGTGACGACGCTGACGATGCTGGTCGTCGGCGGAACCCGCAGCGTCTTCGGCGCCACGGTCGGGGCGGTCGCGGTGGCCGCGGTGACGGAGGCACTGCGCGGCTTCGAAGACGGCGCGAGCCTCTTCGGGCTGGCCTCAATCGGCGATATCCCCGCCCTGGCCTCGATCGGTCTCGGCCTGATCCTGCTGGGGACCATGACCGCGATGCCGAACGGGCTGAGCGGCGGCCGCGAGGCGGGGGAGCTGCCATGGATCCGTCGCCTACGATCGATGCGACCGCCTTCATTGCCCGAGCCCGACGAAGGCCGGAACGCCGCCACCGGCGTCCCCGAAAGCGGGTCGCTCACCGCCGCCGAGATCTCGCTCGCCTTCTCCGGCCTGGACGTGCTGCGCGGGGTCGACCTCGAGCTGGAGCGCGGCGGAGCGCTCGGCCTGATCGGCCCCAACGGCGCCGGGAAGACCACCCTGCTCAACATCCTCAGCGGCTTTCAGGCCCCGGACTCGGGCACGGTCACGCTGGACGGGGTCGACGTCACCGGGCGTTCGCCGACCCGCCTTGCTCGCGAGGGCCTGGCACGGACGTTTCAGGCCGCCCTCCCCTTTCCCCACCTGAGCGGCCTCCAGAGCGTCGCCGTCGGGGCGCTGGGCGTAGGCGCCGGCAGGCAGGAGGCGATGGAGATCGCCGCCGGCGTTCTCAGCCGGCTCAACCTGCTCGAGCGGGCAACGCTCCCGGCCGGTTCCCTTCCCCCCGGAGACCAGCGCCTGCTCGGAATCGCCAGGGCCCTCGCCACCGGCCCGCGCTTCCTGCTTCTCGACGAGCCCGCGGCCGGCCTCAACGAGGAGGAGTGCGAGGAGCTGGTCGCGATCCTCCGCGACGTGCTCGCCGACTTCGGCTGCGGGATGCTCCTGGTCGAGCACGACATGAGCGTCGTTATGAACCTCTGTCCAACGGTGCAGGTTCTCACCGATGGCACGACGCTCCGGACCGGGACCCCGGAGGAGATCCAAGCGGACCCCGCCGTGATCGAGGCCTACCTCGGGCATTCCTTTCTGGCTGGTGCAGATGCTTGAGCTGCGCGAGATGCGGATCTCCTACGGCGGCGTCGAGGTCGTCCACGGGGTCGACCTCAAGGTCGGCGCAGGGGAGGTCCTGGGAATGATCGGCCCCAACGGCGCCGGCAAGACCTCGATCCTGCGGGCAATCTCTGGCCTGGTGCGCCCGGTCGCCGGAGCGGTGGTATTCGACGACAAGCCGCTGATCGGCCTGGCCCCCGAGCAGATCGCCCGGCTCGGCCTGGCACACGTCCCCGAGGGCCGGCACGTCTTCAAGACCCTGACCGTCGCCGAGAACCTGCGACTGGCCGGCCCCGGCGGGCGCAATGAGGTACTCGAACGGACGCTCGAGCGCTTCCCGATCCTCCGCGAGCGCTACGGGCAACGCGCCGACCGGCTCTCCGGAGGCGAGCAGCAACAGCTCGCCATTGCCCGCGCATTGTTGAGCAGGCCCAAGCTGCTGGTCCTCGATGAGCCCTCGTTCGGCCTCGCGCCAAAGATGATCGACACCATCTACGAGCTGCTCCAGGACCTGCGAGCAGCAGGGGTGACGATGCTTCTAGTCGAGCAGAACGCCGCCAGGACGATCGACTTCACCGATAGGTGTGTGGTGCTCAGTGGCGGCGTGATCAGGGCAAAGGGAACCCGTGAGGAACTGCAGCGCAATCCCGATGTGTTGCGTGCCTACCTCGGCAGGCAACTCTGACCAACCCTTAGTGACACAATTCGAATGGTGGAGAACGGGAGCGAGGCAAGTCAGGCGCTACGACGCTGCTGGCAGCCGGTCGCGAGGCTGGAGGATCTGGAGCGCGGTCCCCAACGCGCCGTGTTGCTCGGCGAGACGCTCGCCGTCTTTCTCACTGAGAGCGGCGAGCCGGCGGTGGTCGCCGACCGCTGCGCCCACCGCGGTGCCTCGTTGTCGATGGGCAAAGTGTGTGGTGAGGGCGTGCAGTGTCCGTACCACGGTTGGGAGTGGGGGCGCGACGGGGCCTGCCTGCGCATCCCGTCGCTGCCGGACCAGCGTCAGATCCCACCGGGAGCCTCGATTCCCTCCTATGCCGCGCGCAAGCACTGGGGGCTCGTCTGGACGGTGCTCGAGGAGCCGGTGACCGAGCTGCCGAGTCCGTCGTGGTTCGACGCCGAGGAGTGGAGCTGGGCCCATGGCCCGCCGTTCGAGCTGCCTGTCGGGCTCGGAATCATGATCGAGAACTTCCGCGACGTGTCTCACTTCGCCTTCGTCCACCAGGAGACCTTCGGTCCAATCCCCGAGGTCATCGAGCCGCTCGAGGTCGAGCGGAACGGGCTTGAGCTGACGATGGGCTGGAAGATGCCGATCGACGAGGAGGTGGAAGAGGTATGGGGCGCGTTACAGGAAGTCCACTACCACGTGATCGCTCCCAACTTCACCTCGGTCCACATGTTCACCGACAGGGGCGAGCGCTGTCTGTTGCACTCCGCCCGCGCGATCAGCGCCACTGAGTCCGCGCACTACTGGATCCAGGGCCTGAGCAAGGACTTCGACGGCATCCGGCTTGAGGAGGCGATCGCCTTCGAGGAACGCGTCTACGGCGAGGACCTTCCGATCATCTCGGCGATCGAGCCGCGGGAGCTGTCGCTCGACCCTAACGCGGAAGTGAACACGCTGGCCGATCGCTTCACCCTCACCTACCGGCGGGCGTTCGCCGATTTCGTCCAGCTCGCGCTCGCCGAACGTCAGCCTCAGCACAGCTCGGCCAAGAGCTGAGCGCTGCCGCTGGAGCAGATCAGGCGGGCGAACTCGAGCCGGCGCTCGCGCTTCGCCCCCTTCACCTTGCCGAACTGGACCAGGCGTCCGAGCAGCGCCGGTACCCCCGCCGAAACGCCGAGCTGAGAAGCGCTGAACTGCCCGAGGAACGTGCCCTCGATCCGCGTCGTCGCACGAGTCAGGTCGAGCTTGGTGAGTTTGGGCGGCGGCGCTCCAGACCTCAGCGCCTCGGCCATCGGAAGCAGCCAGGGAACATGGGCAACAACCGAGTAGGAGTCGACCAGGCAGACGGGTCGGCCGTCGATGCGCATCAGCGCCGTCAGATGCGCGACGGGGGAAGGTCGGTCCAAGTCGAGGAAGTGCCTGACCGCCGAGCCAGGGGACTCCTCGCTCGCCGTCAACACAGCGAGGGTCAGCCCATCCGGACGCTCGGCCAGCGCCTTGACCAAGCCGAGGACCGGCAGCTCGCGCTTGGGCGGGGCGACGAAGGTGCCCGAGCCCCTGATCCGAACGATGGCGCCGTCGCCGACCAAGAGGTCGAGTGCCGGCCTGATCACCGTCCGCGAGACGTCGAACTCTCTCGCGATCTCATGCTCGGAAGGAAAGCGAGCGCCCTCACGCCAGGCCCCCGTCTCCAGCATCTTTTTCAGCGCCTCCGCCAGCTGGAAGTAGAGAGGCACGAAGCTATTGCGATTCAGCTCGGCGCTTCCGGTCAGATCAATCTCGGAAGACCTCTTACCCCGGCCCGTGACCGGTTGATCGGGATTAGCCATTACTGAGGACGACGGCTTCCTGACGACAGCGGCGTTCTGCCTAGCCGTATTCCGGAATGAACCTGGGTCTTACTTCCCTCACCAGTTCCGGCTTCCCGTTCGAGTACACGTAGATCGGCCACGTCCGGACCGGGTAGTGGTCGTCCTCCGAGTAGGTGATCTTGCCGATGATCGTCTTGTGGGGCTTGGCTTCAAGCGCATCGGCCAGAGTATCGCCATCGATACTGCCGGTTTCTTCTATCGCGTCAAGGATCAGCTGTCCAGCCGCGTAGGACGCCAGCAGGACGCCCGAGACATCGGTGTCGACGCCGGCGCGCTCGAGTTTCCTGAACAGCTTTGTGGTCGCCTCGTTGGCGGGATCGTAGGCCGAGCCGTTCAGGCTCGTATAGATGCCGTCCGTATTCGAGATGCCCTTCAGCCAGAAGGTTCCGTCGAAAGCGCTTGACGCCGCAATCGGAACGTCGATCCCGGCCGCGCGGATCTGCTTGATCGCGGCGGCGCCGCCGGGCGGGTAGGAGCACATCGTCACCGCGTCGGCATCGGAGCCCTTCAGCTCGTTTACCTGGGTTGCGACCGACTCGTCTCCGTTCTTGAAATCGGCGGAGCCGGCGATCGTTCCGCCGAGTGCTTCCCAGGTCTGCTGAAAGGCCAAGCAGTCCGCCTTGCTGAAGATAATCGAGGTGTCGCGGAACAGGAAGGGGCGTTCGATGCCTTTTTCGTACAGGAAGTTGGCCCGGGCGCTTGCCTCGCTGGCGAGGCTCGGGTTGGCCCCGAAGGAGAGCCGGCCCGTGGTCGGCGGTCCGAAGCCGGGCTCGCTCGCGCACATCGTGAAGTTGAGCGCGCCATTTTCTTCGGCCACGGGCGCGGCGGCCGATGCGGTCAGCGCCTCGCAGCTCAAGAGCAGAACGTCGGCTCCCTCTTCGATCACCTTCTGCGCGGCCACCGCCGCCAGCTGCGGGTCGGAGCGGTTGTCGGCCTGGACAACTCTCACCTTACGGCCGTCGATCCCGCCGTTCGCGTTCTTTTCGTCGACCAGTTGTTCGACCGCGGCGATGTTGGCGTCATAGGGAGCCAGGTAGCCGGTCTTGGCGATCGCCGCACCAATGACAATTTCTTTGGGCAGTGCGGAACCAGAGGACGCGGTCGAGTCGTCGCCACGGCCGCAGCCCGCCAGAAGGGCCGGTGCAAAGATCAAGAGGAGCGAGACCGCTCTGGCGGTGGCAGGCATCGGAGGCCCGCCATCCTAAGTCGAAGAAGCCTCATCGGTCAAACATCCTGTAGTGACAACTGAGTGCTCTCGAAAGTTGTTACTACAAGATGACAGGACGCTTACTTGCGCTCCATATACGGAGTATGTCAGGGTACGACGCGAGGGTTTGCTTGCTTGATTCCATCCAGTGAGTAAGCAAGTGCCCGGGTCCTCCTGCCTAGGACTCAAATCCGGGGCGTCACCTCGATTGGGGGGAGCTGGCTCGAAGTAGTGAGCCGCTCCCCCAATCACTGTGCTCGCACTTCATAGCGAGCCAGTGGAGCCAGCCGGATTCGAACCGGCGACCTCCTGCTTGCAAAGCAGGCGCTCTGCCAACTGAGCTATGGCCCCTCCCAAGCCAGTTTAGGCGGGGAGAGCGGCGCTCCGCTCACCGGGTCAGCGGACGACGGCGCGCTTGTACCGGTAGACCGAGAGGTAGGCAAAGACGACAGCGATGCCGATCGACCAGGCAGCCGCGCCCCAGACATCGTTGCCGGCGGGGGAACCGAGGAAGAGGGCGCGGATCGCGTCGACCGTGATCGTGAACGGGTTGACTTCAGCGAACGCCTGCAAGGCGCCGGGCATTGAGTCAACCGGGACGAAGGCCGAGGAGATGAAGCTGAGCGGGAAGATGACAATGAACCCGATCGCCTGCGAGGACTCCGGCGAGGACGAGGTGATTCCGACGAAGGCGAAGACCCAGGAGAAGGCGTAGCCGAACAGCAGCAGGAGCAGGATGCCGGCGACGATGTGGGCGAGCGGCGCGTGGAATGAGAAGCCGGCGATCACGCCGACCGTGATCATCACCGCGATCGAGAGCGAGTTGGTGGCGATATCGGCGAGGGTGCGGCCAGCGAGCACGGCAGAGCGGGCCATCGGCAGGGAGCGGAAGCGATCGACCAGGCCCTTCTTCAGGTCCTCGGAGAGGCCGAGCGCGGTGACAAAGCCGCCGAAGGACATCGTCTGGACGATGATCCCCGGCATCAGGAAGTCGACGTAGTCGTATCCCGGCGTCTCGATCGCGCCGCCGAAGACGTAGACGAAGAGCAGCACGAACATGATCGGCTGCACGGTGAAGGAGATCAGCAGGTCGGGAGCGCGGGGGATGCGCATGAGGCTGCGTTTGGCCAGCACCAGCGTGTCGGAGATCCCGTAGCGCAGGCGGCTCATCGCTCACCCTCCCCATCTCCGTCGCCGTCCTCCTCGGCGGCGTGCCCGGTGAGGGTGAGGAAGACGTCGTCGAGGGTGGGCCGGCGCATCGCCACGTCGTCGATCCCGATCCCGACCTCGTTCAGCCGGTGCACGGCCTCGACAATCGTCCCCCGGCGCTGGCGGATCGGCACCCGGAGGACGCCGTCGACCATGCCGGGGTGCTCAGCGGCGATCGGCGCCAGCGCCGCGATCGCCGCCTCGGCCTCGTCCCGGGTCTCGAGCGTGACGTCGAGCCACTCGCCGCCGATCTGGTCCTTCAGCTCGTCGGAGCTGCCCTGGGCGATGACGCGGCCGCGGTCGATCACGGCGATCCGGTCGGCGAGGCGGTCGGCCTCGTCCAGGTACTGGGTGGTGAGAAGCACGGTCGTGCCGCGGGCGACCCGCGCTTCGATCGTCTCCCAGAGGCCGATGCGGCTGCGCGGGTCCAGGCCGGTGGTCGGCTCGTCAAGGAAGAGGACGGGCGGGCGGGCGACAAGCGCGGCGGCCAAGTCGAGGCGCCGGCGCATCCCGCCCGAGTAGGTCCGGACGAGGCGGTCGGCGGCGTCGCTGAGTTCGAAGCGCTCCAGCAGCTCGGCGGCGCGGGTGCGCGGCTCCCCTTGCGGCAGGTGGTAGAGGCGGCCGACCATCTCCAGGTTCTCGGCCCCGGTCAGGTTTTCGTCGACGGCGGCGTACTGGCCGGCGAGCCCGATCCGGGTGCGCAGCTCGGTCGCCTCGCGGACGACGTCGAGGCCGGCGACGCGGGCGGTGCCGCCGTCGGGCGGGAGCAGGGTGGTGAGGATGCGGACCGCGGTCGTCTTGCCCGCCCCATTGGGCCCGAGGAGGCCGAGCACGGTGCCGGCGGTGGCGCTCAGGTCGATTCCGTCGAGCGCTCGCACGTCGCCGTAGGACTTACAAAGGCCCTCGGTCTCGATCGCTACGTCAGCAGGCATTTCGGCAACCTACCGAGTGGCAGACGTCGGCCTGGGGCGCCGCGGACGAACGCCGGCGTATCGCGAATCAGTCGTCGAAGTCGAAGTCTTTGGGCGGGCGCTGCTCAAACCAGAGGTCGTCGTCCTCGGGGGTGTCCTCGAGGAACTCCGGCGTGCCCTCGAGCACGTCCTGGTCGGAGGCCGCCGGCCGCGGCTCGTCGTCCTCCTCCTCGTACTCCTCCGCCTCGTCGTGCTCGACCTCTTCGAGCGGGCGCGCCTCCTCGACCGGCGGCGCGGCGTGTTCATCGGTCTTGGGCATCTCCGGCTCGCCCTCGATCGGGGTGTCCAGCGCCTGGCTCAGCTCGTCGGAGAGCCGCTGTTCGCTGAAGAAGTCGTCGTCCTCCTCGTCCTCGTCGAGCTCCGGCTCGACCGGGGAGAGCCGCGGCTCGGATATCTCGGCGTCGATCAGCTCCTCGTCCGAGGGGCTGGCCGCCTGCCCGTCGCTCTCCATCTCGGCCTCGACGTCGAAGTGTTCCGTCGGCTGTTCGGCGATCGCTTGGCGCTCCCCGGTGGAGTGGCCGGCGTCTGACTCCGGGGCGGGGATCGGCTGTTCTTCGGCCTGCGGCTCCTCAGCCTCGGCGGGCTCCTCCTCAGCCTGGAGCGCCTCCTCTTTCCGCGGCTCGGGCGCCTCCTGCAGGTCGGCGATGTTCGGGACACGCCGCCCGGCGGGCTCCGCCGCGGCCTCCGACCCGCCCCCGGCGCCCTCGGGCGTGAGGAATTCGGTCGGCGCCTCCGCGAGAGGATCGGGCTCATCAGGACGCGCCGGAGGCCCGAAAGCCTCGTCCTCGAGCTTTTTCAGCTCGGTCGTGTCCGCGCCATGGGCACGCTTCAACTCCAGATGCTCTCGAATTGCGTCGTCGAGGATGCTCATGTGGCCATTCCGGAAATGAGGCTGCCAAAGACTATGCGGTTATCCTTGCGCTTGCGAGGCAATGGGAGCATCTTCCCAGCCACGCCCCCGGGGCTATAGCTCAGCTGGCAGAGCGCCTGGATCGCACCCAGGAGGTCGGCGGTTCGAATCCGCCTAGCTCCACTAGAACCCCCACGTTCGAACCAGGGCTAAATTGAGAGTCCGGACGTGGGGGTAGTTCTTCCAGATTGGCCGCCAAGCCCTCGGCCAAGAGCGCGGCGAATTCGTCCGTCAGCTCGACGCCACCCACCCCGTCCGGCCCGACGAGAATCTTTGTGAAGAAGGCTTGATTGAGCCGTCGCCTAGTCTCGGGGTCTACTGCCGAATAAGCAGTCGGCGTGTCTGCGAGCCACTGACGCGCTAGGCCGAGGCCCTCCTGCGCCTTTCCAACATCGGCCTCAACGCGGGCGAGTTGATGCCGAGCCGCTGTCAAAGAATCTTCTAGCTCGGCTTGCTGTTCCTCTAGCACGTCGAGCGGGATCGCTCTCGGATTGTTGACGTGATCCTTAACGAGCTGTCGCCGCTTGGCGAGAATGTCGTCCACTATCTTCTGATGGCGTTCCGCCTCCCGCTTGCGATAACCAGCCAGCAGGTCGAAGTATTCGATCAGCTTCGGCTCCAGTGACGCCACCTGATCGGCACTCACCCGCACTTCGCGCTCGTAATAGTCGTGCACGTACTGCTCGACTTGCTCGACTCGAAGATAGGGCAGCGTGCATCCTTCGCCCCGGTGCCGACCACTACAAACGTAGTAGTCGTATCGCCCGCCGTTCCCTTTGATCTTCGTGAAGTTCAGCCGCCTCCCACACAGGACGCAGTAGACGGTGCCCTTGAGGTGATGCTGATGCTTCCAGTGCTTATCGCCGCCCACCGAGCGGGCCGTGAGTATCTGCTGAACGCGCTCGAAAACGTCCGGCGTGATGAGCTTCGGATGGGTGCCCTCATAGCGAACGCCCTTGAATTCGACGACGCCGATGTAGTACGGGTCGCGCAGGATTTCATGGAGGGCCGCCCGCCCGAGCTTGCCGGGCTTGGTGCCGCGCTTGCGCGGCCGGTTGCGGAGGCCACGCTTATACAACTCGTCGGCCAGCGGGGTCAGCGGCCACTCGCCAGTCGCGTAAGCCTGAAACGCCCACTGCAAATGCGGCGCACGGTCGGGGTCTAGCGCAACGGTCCGAATGTCGTTCGCCCCCTCCCAGCGCTTGATGTTGAGATAGCCGAGGCGAGTCCGGTTGGGCGTTCCACCAAGCCGCGCCTTCTTGACCAAGCCCTCGCTGATCTTGCGCCCATCGTCGCGGGAGCGGTACGCGTTGACCGCACCGAGCAGACTCATGACGAGCATCCCCTGCGGGGTTTCGTCGATCTGCTCCGTCGCGGAAATCAGTTTGACGCCAGCGGCCCGTAGCTCGGCGAGCGCCGTGAACTGAGTCAACTCGTCGCGGGCGAAGCGATCGAGGCGGTACACGATGAAGTACGAAATGTCTCCCTGATCGCGGATATAGGCCAACGCATCCCGGAGGGCGGGGTAGATGCCCCGCGAGGCGGACTGCGCCGGGGCAATGAACTCCTTGGCTACCTCTGCCTCTAGCCGTTCTGCCTTGTCGTAACAGCCCTCCCGTTGAATCTCAATGGAATAGCCCTCATCGGAGCCGGCCCGCCGGGTCTGCCCGTCGCTTGATACCCGCAGCAGGATCACGGCTTTCCGCAGGTGCTTGCTCATCGCACGGCCTCCGGCTCCAAGAGTCCCAGCTGATCGAAGCGGTACCGCATGGCCGGGGCGCTGACGCCGAAGCGCCGCGCGAGGACGTGCGGATCGCGGAAGCTTTCGTCATAGAAGCAGCGTTTGAGCCACCCCTTCGGCATCAGCAGGCAGGCCGCAAAGTAATCGGCAGCCCGCTCGGCGGCGACTGCTGCCGAGCCATACCGGGAGTCCTGATAGATCGTGGCCCGCAACGGGTGATCCAAGAGGTGCTTGGTTTCGTGTGCGAGGGAGAACCTCTGCCGCCCGCGCGTATCGGTGCGATTGACGAGAATCCACCACCGTCCCTTCCGCCACGCAATCGCACCGGAGAGCCTGCGGGCCGCGACGTAGCGGACCTGGACGCGCGGCAGACACTCGATAGCGGCGGCCGGGAACGGCGGCTCGCTGATCCCCATGAGCAGATGAAAACGGTGCGCTTGTCGCTCGGCAATCGTCCGCGCCTCCCACGGCGCAAGCGGCCGGTTCGGGCAGAGCCGACGACATTCGGAAATGGCGCTACCGATCCCCACCGTCATCTCCGATGCCGTAGCGATCTTCAAACTTGGCAAAGAACCGATCCGCCTCTGCAAGTGCTTTCTTTGACAGCCCCGGGTACTTGGCACGCAAGTACGGTGACGGGTTGGGCAACCCTTGCGGGTGAGAGTAGCCCGCCAACGCAAACAGGTCCTCGTAACTGACTTTGAGGGCGCGGGCGAGCGGTTCCAAGATGTTCGGTTGGGGCAGCACGTCACCGTACTCCCAAAACGTGACGTTCGAGCGGTGAACGCCGACCTCGCGTGCCAACTCACTCTTTGAGAACCCGCGTGCTTCGCGCTTCGCTGTAATGAAGTTGGCAAACTGATGGTGTTTGGAAGCCATGAAATTACGTTTAATTCTTTAAACATTATCTCGCTGATTGGCTGCGTTCGCAAGAAGCCGAGCATGGGATTGTGACTCCAGAAAAGAGGCGGGCGACCTGGACGAATCCGTGTGTGGTGTCCAGGTCGCCCGCATTGGTGTTACGCCGCCAGCGCCTCGATCTTGGTGGTGATCTCGGCCTTGCGGTCCTCGGCGCTGTCCTTCAGCGCTTTGTACTCGCGGGTGGCCTCATCGGCCCGCTCTTTGGCGGCCTCGACCTCATCGTCGATGGCCTCGCGGGCCTGCTCCAACGTTTCCAGGGCTGAGGCAACCGCCCCCTCCGTGGTGGTCTCCCGCACGCGGCGGGGACCGGCTTCGCCGTTGGCCTTACGGGCCTGGTAGACCGCGCCACGGATGGAGCTTGGCTTCATGCCGAACTCCTTGGCGACGATCTCATGGGCCTCCTTCTTGGAGTGCCCTTCGGCGGCGACCGCCTCGACGCGCTCGTAGATGTCCTGGGCCTTGCTCATACCCAGCACCTCCTTCGGTTAGTGGATGACTCTTGGGGCGGGCAGAAAGGCCGCAGCCCTTCCGCCCACCCCGAAGCCGTCCACCGGCTCATCGGGCCCTCCGCGCGAAGCGGAGCCGGTCTTCGGCCAGCTTGGTAAAGGTCGGGTTCAGTTCGATGCCGAGCCAGTCGCGCCCCAGCCGTTCGGCCACGACCGCCGTGGTGCCGGTCCCCATGAATGGATCGAGGACGACGCCGGGGCGAATTGGCGCGAAGCAATTGCAGCGGCGAAGCGCGCCGACCTTGCGGGTGTGCCGCATACCCTCGCTGGTCCGGCGATTCCTGATCCGCGTCGGCCGGGTCCAGGCCCGGTCGCATTGCACGCAGATCCGCTCCGGGCACGTCGCCAGGATCGGGCGCTCGATCAAGGCCTCGGGGAAGGTCGCCTGATGGCCGAGCCGGTCGGCGGCGGTCGTCACCGTCCAGACGTCGCCGGGGTTCTTGCCGTTGCGGTTGCCGACCCGACCCGCCGCCTTGAGCCTGCCGAGGCCGGTGTTGTTGCCCTGGTAGCGGCGACGGCGCTCGCGGGCCTGTGGCCGCGCTCGGTTGGCCGAGCGGTGCGGGATGCGGATCGCGTCAAGGTCGAAGAAGTAGCGGCGGCTCCTGGTGGCGAAGACGACGACCTCGTAGGTCGGACTGAGCCGGTCGGCCGCACTCTGCGGCAGCGGGTTCGGCTTGTGCCAGATGGCGACGTTGCGAACAATCCAGCCGTCAGCGGCGAGCGCCAGCGCCGCCCGCTGCGGAGCCAGCAACAACCCGCCGCGCGGTGCGCCGTGGCGCGGGTGCTTGCCGTAGGCGTCTCCGAGATTGAGCCAGAGCGAGCCACTGTCTTTGAGGACGTGACGGACGAGCCGCAGCACCGACCGCAGGCTGTCCACGTACTCGGTGATCGTCGGCTCCTGGCCGAGTTGTCCCGGTGCCCCGTAGTCACGGAGGCCGTTCGCATACGGCGGGCTGGTGATGCAGCAGTCCACCGACTCGGGCAACAGTCCGGCCAGCACCCGGCGGGCATCGCCGGTCAGGATCGCGTTTCGCGGGAGCGTCTTCACGACCCGGCTCCGATCAGCGCGTCCGTGAGATCGTCCGACAAAACGACTTTCCAGAGTGGCCAGGTCTCCTCGGGCTGCGCCGCGCAGAGGTCGACCAGCACGGCCTTGCGGTCCTCGTCCGGCACGGCGAAGACGATGCGGGGAAAGTAACCCCGGCGCTCCTGCTCGCGGCCCGTCTCCCAGAACTGGCGGTAGGCCCGCAGCTTGCCGGTGATTGCCGACGGTCCCTCGGTGGCACGGTCGACCTCAATGAAGTTGCCGCGCTCGAAATCGCCGACCGCGACCCGGCAGAATGCGTCGGGCTTGAGCGTCGCCGTCCCACCGAACGGCGTGGCGTAGCGCCGCCAGGACAGCGGCTCGGCGTCGAAGTCGAGCAGTTCCCCCGCGCCGTCCCGGCAACGCTCAGTGAGCGAAACGAAGCACTCCGACACGGCAAGCCGGTGCGCGAGGAAGGCAAGGCTCGGGGTCCAGGGCCGTCGAGTGCGACGGCCACCCGCCGGGCCGCAGGCAGCCGCCAACCGCTGGCCGGCGACGTCGAGTGACCAGACGGCCGCGCGGGAGCCGGAGCGAGCGCCGCCGAGCTGGCGCTCCAGCTTGGTGACGATGCGAACTTCGGCCAGGAGCGCGAGCGCCTTGGGAGCTTGGCGAGATGCGGAGTGCGCGGTGAGGTCTGCGAAGTGCAGCCGCTTCAGTTGCTCGGTGGTGGCGACTCGGAGCCGGTCGAGCGTTTCGATGATGGCGCGATCACGCGGAGCCAGGGTTCGCTCGAGGGCCGCGAGCCGCTTCGCCGTGAGGTAGGACCGGCTCATGATTTCCCCCAGGGATTCGGGGTGTTATTCATTGCGAAAGTGCTCGGCAGACTGGCGCTGCGGTTGGGATCGCGGCGCATCTTCAGGAGCGCGAAGTGAACAGCGAGGCGAATCACGACAGCCTCCGTGCGCCCCCGACCGCCGCTGCCGGGCGGGCCTTCACGACGCGGGCGCGGATCGCCGCATCCACGTCTGCGGGCGGGATGCCGTACTGCTGGCGCGAGGCGGCCCGAACGGCGTCGGCGGTTCCCAGGGGGTCGGCGGCTGGACGGGTGCGAATGCTCGCGGGCGGTGCCACGCTCGCGCCGGTCGAAACGGTGGCGAAAGCCTCGAACGGGCCGAGGCCTTGCAGGTCGGGAGCATCGAGGTAAGGAGCGAACTCGCGGGCGAAAGTGCGCGCGTCGTCGGCAGTGGTCTGCATGACAAGCCGGGTCCGGCAGTTGGCCAGGACCGCCTGCCGGGTGGCGGTGTCGAGCTGCGCGAGGTGCTGATGTGCCAGCACCCAGCCAACCCCGTAGCCGCGGCTCTGCGCGACCGCATCGGCAAACACCGGCGAGAGGGCGGCGAAGTCCTGAAACTCGTCGCAGATCACCGTGGCCGGTTGACGATTCTCGGCGGGCACACCAGCCCGCGCCTGGATCGCCGTCCACAGCCGCGAGATCATCGCCGCGCCGATCAGCCCGGCGGCATCGGCGCCGACGGTGCCCTTAGCGAGTGAGGCGAGAACGACCGCTCCGCCTTCAAGCGCGTCCGCCAGGTCGAGGCCGCCGGTCTGCCCGACAACCGCCCGGACCCGACGGCGCAGCGTGTACGTCCTGAGCTTGTTAGCCAGCGGCGCGATCGCCTCGGCCCGAGCGGCGTCAGACAGCGAGCCGTACCACGCCCAAAACGATTGCAGCACCGGATCGTCAAGACCGCCGATGAGCTTCTGCCGAAAGGCGGCGTTGGTCAAAAGCGGTTCGACCTCACAAAGCGAGTAGCGACCCGGCTGGGTGGTCAGCGTCGTCAGTGCCGCTCGCAGCACATCCTCTGAGCGTGGCCCGAGGCCCGCCGCGCCGTAGCGGGCGCGGAGGTCCGCGACCACGTGGTCAACGATCAGTCCGGCCTCGCCGCCGCCGCCGATCAGGTTGAAGCCGACCGGCGCGACGTGATCGGCGGGGTCGAAGACGAGCAGATCATTCCGGCGGGCCGGTGGAATCCGGTTGACGAGCTCGGCGATCAGATCACCCTTCGAGTCAACCACGACCAGGCCGCAGCGATTCCGTGCCCGCATCAGTTGGCTGACGAGATTGACCAAGACGGTGCTCTTGCCCGCACCCGTCGGCGAACAGATATGCACGCCACGCCGGGCCTCGCTAAGCGTCACCGCCACCGGGCGCGGATTGCCCGCCACGGTCGAGTCTCCGAGGATGAGACCTCGCCGAGGGACTGCCGCAACCGGCGGAAGCTCCCGGCTTCGGGCCAGCGTCAACCCCGGCAGGGCGGGCGCGTCCAGCGGAATGCCCCAGAGGGCGGCCAGCTCGTCGGCACGCACTACCGTCCGGCCGGGATCAGCTCCCTGTATCCGACTCGCCACCCACGCGCTCGGCACCAGCCGCCGGACCAGCCGGGCATCCGGTGAGTTCAGCGCATGAAAGGAACCGAGTAGCCGGGCCATCAGCTGAGCCGTCCGCGACGGCGACGGAGCCACGATCCCGACCCGGACCGCGACGGTAAAGGCAGGCTCGACCGACGCCGGCGGCTCCGGCGGTTCGTCCCGCCACTGTGCGACCAGCCACCTCACCGCCCGCCCGAGTGGCGTCGGTGCGGTCGGGGTGATGACGTACTGAATGACCGCGCGCTCGTCTGGACCGAGGGGCTGGAGTGAGGCGACTACGCCCGCGTTCGTATCCGTCGCCGCATCCGTGCGGAGCGGGCCGGTTCCGGAGATGCCTAGCTCGCGGGCCAGTTCGACCGGCGGGAGCGGCGGTACTTCGTCGTCCACCCGAAGGCCGGGAATTGCCGCCCGCAGCGCACCGATCACGTACTCGGCCCGAGCGGCGGGCATCGTCAGGACATGCTCGATCCCGGTTGCCGTCGCCCGCAGTTCAACCGTCACCGAGAGGCTGCCAAATATGCGAATCCACCACGACGGCAAGAGTCCGGCCAGCGACCGCGCCGCCGCCAAGGCTTGCTCGTACGTGGCCGCCCGAGGAAAGGTGAGGCGGACTGCGGACTGCGGCCCGGACTGCGCGGGCAGGCGCACGACCACGGCGAGCACCACCAGGACCACGAGCGCCGCTCCAAGCTCGATCATGGACCCTCCCCGTTGTCGGCTGCCGTCCTTTTGTCTTCTTCCTCGACCTTGCGGAGCGCGCAGGAGAGCAGGGCGGCGATGTACGTGTCCCAGTCCGGTTCCTTGCGGCGGACCCCGACCACCACCAAGCGCTGCGTCCCATCCGGGGCACGCGACTGTCGGCTAGCTGGTTTGGATCGCTTGTTGCTCATCTGTTGAAGTCTTTAAACACCTATTTCCAGAATCGTTTAATGCGTTAAACACGTCCAGCAACCAGCAGTCGAATTGGTGAATTCACGCAGGCCGATGCAACCTGGAGTCGTCGCTACGACCTCCGGCGAGATCGTGGTGGAGGCAGCGCCAACCGCACCACGCCGAGAAGGACGAGGAGGGCGACGAGCGCCGGAATCAACTGGACGGCGTATCCCGCCACAACGGGCAGCAGGAGACAGCCGATCAGGAGCGTCACGATGGCACCAAGCGCCCGGTCCACTTGCAGACACCTACTTCCGGTGACTGTCGAGTTCGCGAAGTTCCTGAATGGCCCGCCAGGCGGTCGACTGGAGCCGGGCCACCGCCGACAGGGCCAGGTCAAAGGAATCCTCGGGTTCCTTGTCGCTGACCTGGTTCCCGGCACCCAGGATGGCGAGCGCCGCGAGGGCCAGCAAGCTCAGCAGACCGATCAGGGCGAGGACGTAGACGAAAATCACGGCTACTCACCCCCCAAGGACAAGAGGGCCAGCTCGGTGTTGACCGCTCCGGAAAACGTATCGACCACGGCCGCAACCCGGCCGTCGACCACGGCTCCTTGTCGCTTCACCGCCTGTACTTCGAGGGTGGTCAGCAGCTCGATGTGGGCTATTCCGACGTGCGCGACCAGCGCGGACGCCTGCAAGCGGGCGGCCGCGCACTTGGCCGGGAGCTGCGCGGCTCGAACGGCGGCAGCTTCCTGGCGTCCCGTTCGAGTGAGCGAACGGGGGCGGTATGGGACTAGGTCCTGGGACATCGGTGCTCCCTTCGGGTCTAATTTCAGAGCACCGTACAAGCGAATCCGTGGCACTTTGTGCGGATCTTTTGGCACGTTTCCGGTCTCTTGAACCACCGCTGTAGCCTTTCCGGAATGCCCAGGAAAAGGCCGCCCAAGGGGGTGCCGCGACAGCTCCAAGAAGCTGCCGTACTCTCGCTTGATCCATCCGGGATCGCCAGCAACCTAGACAGGTTCGATGAAGTTCTTGCTCTTCCGAGTTTCGCTCACAGCAAAAGTGCGGAGCATCTAGACAATCTGGCACGCGCCCGGCAACTGGTAGATGCAATCACCGCCGAGTTGGAGCAGATGAAGCGTTCGCGTCGGGCCGAAACCTCAATAGAGAGAATCGAGCGCGAGTGGCGGAACGAACTGATAGACGGAACCTATGCACTCACCCCTGAGTGGCGGAACAAGGGTCGCATCATGGAACGGCGCCGCTCGCTAATCAAGAATGCACCGGGCCCGACAGTTTCCATGCGATCTCATATTGATGTGCGAGAGCGTGCGATACACGAGGAGCTGGCAATTCGGCTATCGCGTAACTCAAGCGAGCGCCTAGGGCTGACGGCTCTCTTGAGAGCTGGTGAACTCGTCACCACCTTGATGCTAATGACCGAAAATGCCCGGCCGACTCTCGACAGGGAGCTTACGGAGCAATTCGTAAGGTATGTCCGGCGCTTCGACCTGATCCGAGTTGCGGACAGCCTTGTTTTGCACCTGATTGTTGAGCTTGAGAAATGCGACTGGTCAGTACCTGACCTTCCCGACGGTCACATAGGGCAAGGACACGACGGATATGCAGATATGGGTCAGTGCGTCTACGACAATGCGTGGCCCATATTTGGCACGCGGGAGTGGTCATTGGTGCGGAGCGCCAGCACGGTTTCAGGTGGCGAGCTTGATCCCTTCCTTGAGTACCTGGAAGATCGCGATAGAGGAAAGGCGGTTCTTAGGGAGTGGTGCAAATGGCTTACGGCGACCAAAATGCGAACCAGACGCGGAGCATACTCGATGGCATCTATACTTTTGGAGGCTGGCATCGGTTCTGATCTGCTTGACGAGATCGAGGAAACCGGCCGGCTCGATTCTCATAGTGATTGGGAGAAGAAGGGGTACCTTGCTTCGATTGGCGCGATCCTTGTCAAGCGTGACAACAAGACCAAGGGCCATACAGTCCGCTACCTGCGCCCGACGGATAGAAAACAGGGCAGTATCCCTGAGGGCTGGGAACGGGCGGCCAAATGGCCACCCTAGTTTGGGAGGGCTTGACGAGTTCCAGACTGCCGAAGTATTCTTTGCTGTTGGTCAAGAGTCCACATAGGAGTTAACGAACGATGTACAGTGAAAGGTGAGCGCGAGCCTGTTCCAGTTCCCGAGCATGACGCAGAAGGATTGCGTGTTGAAAAGCGTGCCGATGGTTCTGTAGCGTGTGAGGTATCCAAGGAATGTCACTTTGAAGTACCTCTTAGCCCTGACCGGATAGTTGATATAGAGATACCACCAAATCCGCCTATTCGGGTTATGGATGGTCAGGAGTTTCCTCAATTAGACGCACCGCTGGTCCTGGTGCAGTTTGAAGTTGTTGCACAGGACTGGCGGCGCGGATGGTTCCCGCTTGGCGGCGAGCACTACGATTCCGAGCTTTACTTTGGAGAGCCAGAATCAACCCTTGTCTTTGAACGACCTGACCACGAGGACGACGTGTGCGTATGGGGTAACGGACCGTATGACTTGGAATTGGAACGGACGGGTACGTTCCCGCTGTATGTAGTCATTCGCCAGAAAACCTAAGTGCACCGCTGCGGCGCGGCTTCCGACACGTCGCCGTCCGCGAACGAGAGCGTGATTTGGTTTTTGAGCGTCCCGCCTTTGCACCGACCGCTCAGGTAGCTGTGCCGCTCGCCGTCGTCGTGCCAGGTCCGGCCCAGGCGGAACCGAAACGAGGCCGTCGAGCCGAGGCCTGCGCCCATCCGGATGCTGAGCCTGTGGCCGCTCCCAATCGAGACCACATCGGAACCCGCTTCACTCGGCCCGGCCGGATGCGGGAAGTAGATGTACATCAGCACCCCGCCCCGGCCGTTGAAGAAAAGCGCGGCGTAGTGCCGGTCGTACGGCGGTATGGCGGAGCCTTCGGGGAAGCGGAACGCTTCGTCCACGGTGCCACTTCCAATCAGGGCAGCCCCGCAGTGCTTCCGCGCGTACGCCACGGGTGCCCCGCCGTGCAGTTTGCCCAATGGGCAGATCGGCAGCCCCGTGGTATCAACCGCGAGCTTCCGGTCGAGCAGCAGGTCGATCGAGCGGAGCGGACTCGGCACGGTGGGATCGGCTCGGGTGACGGTTCCCGCAATCGTGAGCGTGACCGGAGCGACACCGCGCGCGGGCAGGCGCGTCGGCGCGACCGAGGCCGTCACCGTGGCGTCGATGCCAGGCTTTGAGGCCGTGACGGCCTGGGCGCCCACCGGCCCCACCAATCCAAGAGTGAGCAGTACCGCCAGCGTGCATCGTGCCACTGTTCTTCCTTTCCTGCCGCGTTGCGGTTGGTACGTCCTGAGTCCTTTAAGCCGGGGTACTTTAGACCGTGGAGCCATAAGCCGCAACAAGGAAGGCTCCCGCGATGGCGCGCACGCGTTCCCAAGCCTTCGGCGACGTCCTCAGGCGGCTCCGCAAAGAGCAGGGCGACATGAGCCAGGAAGCCGCCGCCTTGGCCTGCCACGTCGACCGGGCGTACTTCGGCAAGATCGAGCGCGGCGAGAAGAACCCGACGCTTGAAATGATCTGGAAGATCGCCGACGGCTTCCAGATCAAGCCGTCGATTCTGCTCGCTCGGGTCGAGCGGCTGCTGGCCGAGGGCTGATCCGAAGCGGAAGATTCCGGCGGGCCGGAGCAGGGCGCCCGTTTCCGGGACCCTCCCTGTGGCCTGCGCCCCGACCCGCCGAAATCCCCCGACTCCAAGCTCACGCGTACTCGTCCCAAAGTTCCGAGAAATAGCTGGCGGCCCGGGTCGGAAAGACGAACGGGCCGTAGCGGTAGCAGAGCCCTACCCTGACCAAATCCCGAACGGCGCGTTCGACCTGATCGCGCTGGCCGAAGTCCTCAGGATCGCGGGCCAGCTCACTGACGAGCTCGGCGACGGTGAAGATGATCGGGTGTTCTGAGAGGACGTGCGTGAGCAGGCTGTGCTGGATCATTCCGTCGTCATGGTCGAAGGCAGCCATCACCCTCTCCCCTCCGCGTAGAACTGACCGGCCGTGACGGTCGCGCCGGGGTTCCAGGTGATCCCGGCCAGCAGCACAGAGGGACCGCATTCGAGGCTGCCGGCCAGCTTGATGAGCGTGTCGATGCGCGGGGTGCGGCCGCCCCGCTCGAGGAGGCCGATCTCGGTGCGGTGCAGCGCAGCGCGGTACCCCAGCGCCTCCTGGGATAAGTCGGCCAGCCGCCGCTCGCGCCGGAGCAGCGTGCCGAAGTGCCGGGCGACGGCGATGCCGTCGATCACTTCGGTCTCGGGGAACCTGCTTACTTGGGGCGGGGTGCCCGCCGTAGGGTGGGGAGTAGCCATGAGGAGTCGTACCTCCTTGTGGTCAGGCGGCCCGCTCGCGGTTCCAGCGCGACGGGTCGCCGCTTATCCGGGCACCCGTTTTGGGCACCCGGCCGGACGGCTGGCGACCCTAGAGCGGCGGGCGGGAGCGGTGCAAGTTGCTATTGCCCCGCGCCAGCTTGGCTTCGACTGGGTCACAACGTAGGGTGAATACATGCCACCCAGCGCTGAGCAGCAAGCAGTTATTGACCATGACGGAAACCATCCAGCCCGCCTTTTGGCGGGCCCTGGAACCGGAAAGTCATACACGCTCGCACAGCGCGTCGGGAATCTAATTCGCAGCGGCGCCGATCCGAAACGGATGCTTTTGATCTCTTTCACTCGGCTGGCGGCCACCGATCTTGGCAGCGCCATCGCGGCGAGTGATCTTGGAGAGAACGACGCCCCCGAGAGCCTGACGCTGCACTCCTACTGTTTTCGGCAGTTGCGTGCACGTACCGGAGAAGCGTTCGTTGGCCGTCATGTAATCGACGGCTGGGAGTTCAACAATCTCATCCGGCTCGACCTCGGACGCCGCCTGAATATGAGCCCTGGTCGGGTTAGCGAGGTCATGCAAGAGTACGACGCTGCTTGGCGGACCCTCGGGGAGCCACCGGCCTTCCCACAGCGTCAAGCGTTCGAGGCAGCGCTAGAGGATCTGCGGGGGATCCTCCATTTTGCGCTCCAGGGTGAGCTGGTGCATCAGTTCCTCAAGATGCTCGACGGCGATCCTACCTTCGATCCGGAGCTAGATCACCTGATCGTTGACGAGTACCAAGACCTTAACCGCTGTGACCAAGAGGTCATTCAACGGCTGGCCGACCGTGGGGCATGCCTTATCGTGGCCGGTGACGACGATCAAAGCCTTTATGGCTTTCGTCACGCCAACCCTGACGGCATCATCGGGTTTCCGCACAGCTTCGACACCTGCGGGGATTTCAGCCTGAACGAGTGCCGCCGCTGTTCGGATGAGGTGTTGCAACCCGCCCTCCGACTGATTGAACACAACCCGACCCGGGTTGCAAAGGACCTCCACTCGAACCGGACTGGAGGAGAGGTGACCACCTACGCCTTCCGCGGGCCACGAAAACAGGCCGAGGGAGTGGCCGAGATCGTTCGCCGCGAGCTTGAGAACGGCGTCGATCCAAATAAGGTCTTTGTGCTTTTGCCACGCAAGGCATTTGCGGAGGAATATCTCGAAGAGTTCGACAAAGCCGGGATTCCGGCGATCGACCTCGCCAACGGCGCGAGATTGCTCGACGAACCCGAGATCAGGCGTCTCGTGTACCTGCTGAGATTCGCGGCCGACCGCGACGACGCGAGGGCCGTTCGCGGGTGGCTGGCGACCACCCATGGCGTCGGGGTCGGCAGCGTCGGCAGCGTCCTCGATCTGGCCATCGCCGAGCACCTTGATATCCGTGACGCTATTGAGCGGAGCGGTGTTTCCCGAGTGCAGAGCGCCTACGCCGAGCTGGTCAGGTTTGCGGATGACCTCGATCCAGACCAGCCAGCGCTTGAGACGTTGGAGCTGGCGGGCCAGATGCTCGAACTGGACCCGGAGCGCCGCGATGGATTTCGCCAAGTCATCGAAACGGTCACCGGGCCGGAGGGTGATCTAGGGGAAGTGCTTGCCGTATTGCATGAATACCGAGAGCAGCCCCAGGTCGGCGACGGCGAGCAAGCACCGGTTCGCTTGATGACCCTGCACGGTGCCAAGGGTCTGTCGGCGGACGTCGTGGTCATTCCGGACCTAGAGGATGTGCTTGTACCCGGCGATGGAGAGGTGGTAGAGCAGCGACGGCTGATGTACGTCTCCATGACGCGCGCGAGATATCGACTTCATCTCTGCCATGCCCTATTTCGCGGAGGCGCGACCAGCTATGCCGGAGCGGGCGCACGACAGCCAGGGCCACAACGTCGCCGGAGCCGCTTTCTCGATGAGGCAGGGATTCAGTCCATCGCTGGTTGAGCTTCGTTGCTGAGACCCGGCTACAAATCTCTCAGAAGTCGACGTATTCTGGAAATGAAGGCCGGGTTCGAGAGTCGTCCGGCTAGCTCCACTGGAGTCTCCCTGCAATGGGAGTCAGGGCGGCTACGCCCGTTCAAACATGGCCGCCGCTTCAGGACCGGCCAGCGACACGGCCTCCCTCCACGGCTCCACGTCGTATTCCACATCGAACGCGAGAGTTGGGCATGCACATCCGACGGCGTCGTACGGACCGTACTCGTCACGTGACATCGCCCGCTTCAGAGGGTTGCCGCAGATGCAGCACATGTACTCATCTCCGGGCCCTTCGTGGGAGCAAGTCGCGGCGCGAAACAAGCGGTGGCGATCGTCGCGATCACGCATCAGGCGGAGAGACAAACCGGTCACGTTCCAGCACACGCCACACGGCATCCCGCGAGTGAACTGGTCAGCGGCGAAGATTCGGAAGAGCCCCAACCGGTCCTCGGGACTCCAGTCGTCGAGCCCACGGAGCCCATCGAGTACGGCAACCCACGGCACATCCTGGATCACATGCGGCTTGCGCAATGCGTAGCTGAGGGTAAACCCGGTGATCGTGTTCGTCAGCGTCAACACTCCTAGGCTCTCCTCGGCGAGGAGGTCAACGCGCACGCTGCCACTCGACAGCCACGACGGCGGGAATCCCTCGGGCTCACGCTGCCCCGGGGGCTGGACACGGCCACTCCTCGAAGCAAAAACGGACCGAGCTGGTGAACCAGCAGGTCGAGTGCCCAGACGACGCTCGCCGACCCGCGGCTGCTGCCGAGCGCGTCAAGCTCGTCCATCTGACGCGCTTCTATCGCCCGAACTGACGCAGACCACGGATTGTGCATCGGCTCCCCGTCCGCGTCCGTTCGAACGGAGTTGCGACGCAATGAGGGCTTCGGTAGCACGTCGGGTAGCGCTTCCAGTTCGGTCAACGCAACTCCGGCGTCCGCCGGGCGCTTCACGGCGTCGTCGTCACGCATCCGTTCTACGAGCGCCACCAGCGCCGGCGAAACATCGGGGCAAAGATCGGTAAGTGATGGCGGGTTGCCGAGTGGCCAGCGGCCTACGAACAGCTGCCAGGCGATCTGGCCGAGAGAATAGACATCGTCGCATGGCTTGGCCCGTCGAGGCGCTTCGAACTGCTGGCGCGAGATGTAGATGAGCGATCCGAAGCGAGCGTCATCCTGCGTGAGCGTCTCGTCGTCGACGTGGCGCACAGTCCCGAAATCAGCGACGATCACCGTCCCGTCGGAGCGAACGAGCAGGTTCTTCGGCGAGAGGTCCCGGTGGACAATCTCCTTGGAGTGCAGGGCGGCCACACCGGACAACGCTTCCCGCCGCCAGCGCACCGCGACGGTGAGCATGGGTGGCTCTCCGAGTCGCTCGAGGATGCCGTTCAGGGCCCGCCGTCGGCGTACTCCAACACCATGATCGGCTCACCATCCCAACGGATCATGTCGACGAGTCGGACGATGTTGGGGGAGTCAACATTGGCCAACACCCGGCCCTCCCGCTCAAAGCGGTCCCGCATCTCGTCGTCGACCTCGAACCGATGCCCGGAGAGCACCTTCGCGGCCAGGCGCCTACCGGCCTCGTCGCGAACGGAGAAGACCTGAGCGGTCCCACCAGACCCAACGAAGCCCTCGACCCAGTAGGAGGATCCCGCTTCGCAGATCAGGCGGGCACCGATCTCGAGTCGAGGGGTTACGGCCGCCATGCCTGAAGCATTTCAGCTGCCCCTCGCAATCTGCTGTCCACCCGGCTGGGCTGGTAGAAGCCCGATGGTTAGTTACGACCGGGCGAAATGAAACCGATCAGCGACACGGGCGAGGTGCTGGATGCCGTCTTCCACGTAGAGGAGCCGGACGGTCACCCGACCGTGGTGCTCGAGTCCAGGTTCGGTCAGGAGCGCAACCCCGACTACAACCAGGCTTTGGATCTCTTGCTTTTGAGGATGAAGGCGCGTGGGGCAGTGATTACGGATGCAATTGTCGACTCGACCGTCAGCCGAGCTCTTCCCTTCGAGGAGCGACGACTGCAGATCCGCGGTCGCTCCTACCCGATCGAGCTGAAGCACGAGAGTGACCTGGGCGAGCTTCGCGTCGCGATCGGCGCGGCGCAGAAGCCAGTGGCGCAGAAACCCGGCGCCGTCGGGGGAAACCCGCACAAGCGCATCCGACTTTTCCTGCAAGGGGTGGAGACGGAGGGGCTCGAGGTCATGCTCGCCGGCGGCGCGCCACCCGATCCCCAGGCCGAGGAAGCGAAGCGTGCAGTGGAGCGCGTCGCCAGGCCTCCCCGGAACGGCGGTCAGGGACGCGGCCTCAGCGCAGAGCAGAGACGAGCCGTCGAGCTGCGCGCGGTTGCCGTGGTGACGCTCTGGCTCAAAGGCGAGAGCTGGAACGTCGAGGATGTCTCATCGCAGCGCCGGGGATACGACCTCCACGCCACCCGGGGAGAAGAGGAGCTTCATGTCGAGGTGAAGGGGACGACGGGGAGCGGCGCCAGCGTCATCCTCACTCCGAATGAGGTGCGCCACGCAGACGCAAACCCGGGCCGGGCTGTGCTGTCGGTCGTCAACGGGATCGAGCTCTCCGAGACCGATGGCACCTGGAAAGCGGACGGCGGCACCAGGCGCGACTTCAACCGCTGGCGGGTCTCGGATGGCGCGCTCGAGCCGGTCGGCTACGAGTGGACCCTGCCTCCTGACAACTCCGCCGGCTGACGCCCGACCCGCTTTTTCCGGGAACGGCGACTCTAGGGTTACCGGGATGTCAGAGGTGCGCCGCTATGACCTGATCGACCTCTTCGCGGGGTGTGGAGGGATGACCCGTGGGTTCGTGGATAGTGGCCGTTTCCAGCCTATTTTCGCCGTCGAGTCGGATCCGGACGCGGCCGAGACCTACCGGCGTAACTTCGGTGAGGAGCACATGGCGCAGGCGCTGATCGAGGACGTCGCCGTCTTCCCCGCGGCCGACGTGGTGATCGGCGGGCCGCCCTGCCAGGGCTTTTCGCCGCTCAACCGCGAGGCGGTCGGGTTCGAGCGACGGGGGCTCTGGCGCGAGTACGTGCGAGCGCTCGAACAGGCCGATCCGACCGCGTTCGTGATGGAGAACGTGCCGGAGCTGCTGGGCTCGGCCGAGTACGAGGCCTTCGCGCGCCACGCCGAGCGCGACCTCGGGTTCCGGGTCGAGGGCAGGATCCTCAACGCCGCCGACTTCGGCGTTGCCCAGCGCCGGCGGCGAGCGATCGTGATCGGCACCAGGGGGGACGCGGTGCCGTGGCCGGTCGAGACGCACGGCGACCCCGACCTCACCCACGACCACGAGGACTGGGTCACCTTCAAAGCGGCGGTCGAGGGACTGCCGCAGACGCCTGACGGCAAGAGTTGGCACCGGCCGCGCAACCCCCGCCCGTTCAGCGTGCGCCGCTACAAGGCGGTCCCGCGCGACGGCGGCAACCGCTTCCAGATGCAGCGCAACCTCGACCGCGCCGGCCTCGGCGAGCTCGTCCCGCGTTGCTGGCGCGAGAAGCCGACCGGGACGACCGACGTCTTCGGCCGGCTCTGGTGGGACCGGCCCGCCTACACGATCCGGACCGAGTTCTACAAGCCCGAGAAGGGCCGCTACCTGCACCCCTCCGCCCACCGCCCGATCACCGTCCGCGAGGCCGCTCGCTGCATGAGCTTCCCCGACGACTTCGAGCTGCCGGAGGAGCAGGCGATGACCAGCGTCGCCCGCCAGGTCGGCAACGCGGTTCCGCCGCTGCTGGCGCAGTGCATCGCCCAGTCGCTCGCCATCGCTCTCGATCAGGAGAGCTTCGGCGACATCCCCGAATCAGGAATCGCCGCCTAGTCGAAGTCGAAACGACGACGAACGGGGCCTGGCAGCAATGCCTTCTTCCTGGCCGGTAGCTGATCGATCTCCGCTTCCGGGACAGACATAAACTCATCTCGTTCCAGTAGCGGATAACCAAGGACGTCGATCAGCGAATTTCCGTACCTCGCCGAGAGGACTCTCATGCCATCTAATGGATCACCTGCCCAGGCATCGGAGCGCACCCGCCGCATCGGATCCCCGGTGGTTCGGGCCACAGTGGCGATTGCGTCGCGTGGTATCGGCGTTCGTGGCAGGAGTCGAAACAACCGTGCTACCCGCTCCTGAATCGTCTCCCCCGCCATAACCTCGGTGCGGATCGCCGGGTTGATGGTTGAGAGGAAGTTAAGCGGCAGCGGGGCCGGAGAAACGAGGAGGCGCATCGCCGCGCGACCCGTCGTCGACAGCGTCTTCTTCCGATCGCGATTTTTTCCTTCGTTGAGATACTCGGCCCGGCACCTGACGACACCTACCTGGAACATCGCGAGTTTTTTCACCCCGCCGATACAGAGGCAGATACGGCCGACCGCCTCGAGCGGGATCTGCCAGCTGCTGTCCATCGCCCACTTGATGTCAACCGGCACTCCCGCGATGTCGAGGTCGAGTATGGAGCCGCGCTCGAGCCCGAGCGCGGCTCGGACAACTATCTCCAACTTCGTGCCGACGTAAGTCTTCTCGGTCTTCTCCAGCTGCGCGAAGTCCCACCGGCCGGTCCGCGGCCCGTCTAGCACCTCGTCGATCGACTGCCTGATCGCGATCCCGTAACGGGAGTCCGGATCAGGTCCGCCCAGCTCTCGCAGGCTCACCTCGACGGCATCCAGTTCCGGGTCCGACTCGCCGACGGGATCTGGGGCAAAGAGCGACACGGAGCCTGATTGTGCCCTAAGTGTCACCAGAGAGTGACGCTAAGGTATCCACCCATGGGAGCCACCCGCGGCTCTACTCGACCGCTTCCCTCCTCCCCCGCGGTCCGGGACCAGATGTCACGGCTGGGGCAGCGCGACACCGCTCCCGAGCTGGCGTTGCGCTCGGAGCTCCACCGCCGCGGCCTGCGCTTCCGGGTCGACCGCGCGCCGGTGCGGGGAGTGCGCTCCCGGGCCGACGTGGTCCTCGGCCCGGCGCGGGTCGCCGTCTACGTCGACGGCTGCTTCTGGCATTCCTGCCCCGAGCACGGCACCAAGCCGAAGGCCAACGCGGAGTGGTGGGAGAGCAAGCTGCAGCGCAACCGCGAGCGCGACGCCGAGACCGACCGCCTGCTGCGCGAGCACGGCTGGGAGGTGGTGAGGATCTGGGAGCACGAGGACCCGGTCGCGGCAGCCGACCGGGTCGAGCCACTGGTGCGCTCCCGCCTCACTCGTCGATCAGCGAGCTGAAGAACCCGAAGTCGCGTTCGCCGGGCACGCCGACCAGCAGCGCCCGGTCGAGCAGGCCGTTGCGGTGCTCGCAGCTGGTCTCCGGGACAAGCGCGCAGGAATGGCAGGCCGCCATGTTGAGACCCTCCGCTCCCTGCGAACGGGTCTCCGAGCAGACCGGGTCACTCGAGCACCAGGCGTACCGCTTCACTGCGTCTTCCAGGCTCGGGCCGAGCCGGTCCGGCTCGGCCCGCGCAATCAGGCCGCCGAGGCTGCCCGCCGAGTCGGCCGCGGCGGTGTAGACGAGGACGCCGGCGCCGTGCTCGTCGGCAAAGACCCGCTCGCGCAGCGAGGCCGCCGGGTACCCGCCCGCCAACGACCACTCGTCGATCAACGCGTGGGCGAAGGTATGGGCGAGGACGAAGCGGGGGGTGAGCGTGCCGTCGTCGTACAGGAACGACCGGCTCCACCGCTGCTGCAGCTCATCGACTCGCTCGCAGACCGTCGCGTTCGACTCCCAGCCGCGCAGCGCCTCCTCGTTGAGTCGCAGGAACACACCCTCGCCGTGGACCGCGATCGCGGGCAGCCATTCGGCCTGCAGCGCGATCGCCGAGCCGTCGCCGTCCGGGCGGTTGGGCTGCAGCCGTGAGAAGCCGGTGAAGGCCCTCACCTCGCGCAGCCTGGAGACCACCGTGACCAGGTCGACGAACTGCTCGAGGCCGGCGGGCGGCTCGGTCACCTTGGCGACGAAATCAGCGTCGGCCTCGCCGCTGCGGCCCTGACACAACGCCCGGTACTCCTCCGCCCGGGTCTCGGCCTCGCCCCGACGCTGATGCGTCTCCGCATTGCGAGCCTCGATCGCCGCCAGCAGCTCCTCTACCGAGTAGTCGGCTCCCGAGCGCTCGATCACCTTCTCGGCCACGGTCTTCAGCGTCTCCGCGTCGAAATCGAGACTGAGCGCGCCCCAGTTGTTCTGGATGAACTTCTGCAGGCCCTCGCTCCAGGGCGGAATCGAGAGCACCGAGCGCACGTTCGAGAACCACACGTTGGAGGCACCGCGCTGGGTGGTGCGCAGCAGTTTTCCGCAGCCACCCTCGCTGTCGGCGCGGAGCCAGGGACGGTATCCCCCGCAGGAGCGGATCCCCCGCAGGGCATCGCGCGCGAAGGCGCCCTCCATCGACCTCTCCAGCTTGCACTTCCTGCATTCGACGACGATGCCCGCCAGCGAACCCGCACCTCCCGTCACCCGCAGGTAGAGGTCGTGCCGTTGCTCACCGTCCGGTCGGGACCCCTGGTGGACCCAGGCCGAGTAGGGGAAATCCTCGATGTGCCCCTCTTCGCAGACAGCGATGAAGCGGGAGGGGATCAGGGGCGCGGAGCAGTGCGCGCACCGCGGCTCGAGCCCGCTCGAGAGCCGACCGAAGCTGTCGAGCCGCCGGCACTCGGCGTCGGAGCAGTAGTACCAGCGCGGGAACCTGACCACCGGGATGTGCCCCTTCTCTTCGAAGAAAGGGGACCCGTCCTGCCCCGGCGGCAGGCGCAGGCGTTTTCCGTCGACGTGCAGCCGCGGCTCCTGCAGGAGGTCCTGGTTTTTGTCGACCTGCCAGTCATCGAGCCCGGCGATCATCACCGCCTCGTCGTCGACCGCGACGATCGCGCCGACGCCGTAGGTGGTGATCAGCTGGCTGCGCCTGACGTTGCCGATCACCGACTCGGCCTCCAGAAGAGGTTGGACTCGACGTCGACGTCGCGCAGCGACCACATCGTGGGGTAGGAGCCCTCCGGGTCGAGGTCGGGGGCGGCCGCGGTCAGCAGCGCGGGCTCTTTCCCGCTGCGGGACTCGTAGCGCAGATTCGGGTTCTGTCCGGCCCGCCTCACCCAGCGTTCGATGATCAGGTCGAGGTCCGCCGCCGTACCCTCGAGCTGGTCCGGATCGACGATGGCGACCCGGGCGAGGACCATGTCCCGAAGCCGCTCCAACTCGGCGCGATGCTCGAGCGCCGCGGCGGCGTCCTCGTTCTCGCGCAGGCCGGGGACGCGGAGTCGCGCCAGCGCGACCAGGACCGCGTGCAGCCCGCGGTCGCGGGCGCGGGGCGAGAACGGGGTGACGCTGGTCGCCTCGACGCTGCGATAAAGGGTCGCGTGGAAGTCCGTGAAGCCCTCGTAGTGGGAGCGGTCGCGCGAGCGCGCCGCGTTCAGCAGCGTCACCACCAGGCCGGGGTGTTTGCGCCCGACCCGGCTGGTCGCCTGGATGTATTCGGCGGCAGCCTGCGGCTGGCCCATCATCACCATCAGGCCGAGCCGGTCGACGTCCACACCGACCGAGATCATGTTCGTCGCCAGCACCACGTCGAGCGCGTACTCGCTGGGAATTTCGGTTCCCATCTGCTTGAGGAATTCGGGGATGTCACCCGAGTCGACCCGGCTGGTCAACTCGACCGGGTCGCGCACCAGCCGGCGGCCGTCGCCGTTCTCGGCGGCGATCTCGAGCTGGTCCTGGACGTCGTCCTGGACCTGCATCCGCGCCGCGCCGAGGACGCGCAGGCTGTTGAAGTACCCGACCACGGTCCAGTACGGGTCGAGCGCGTCGTTCTCCTCGTGCTCTCCCGCCCCGTGGATCAGCGAGGCGTAGGCGCGGATCATCAGGGTCGCGTGGCTGACGCCGGCCGCCATCAGGCCGACGTAGCGGCGCGCCCCGACCCGGTCGACCGGTGCCCTGGTGGCGAACCAGCTGTCGCCCGGATCGAGGCCGGGCGGCGGAAACTGGCGCATCTCGCGGGCGAAGAGGCCGACGGACTGCGCCTTGGCGCGCCGGATCGTCGCGGTCGAGGCGACCACCTTCGGCGGCGCGTCTTCCTCCGAGGCGAGCAGGTCCACCGCCGTCTCGTAGAGCCCGGTCATCGTCCCCAGGGGGCCGGAGATCAGGTGGAGCTCGTCCTGGATGATCAGCTCGGGCGGCGGGCAGGAGGAATCGTCGAGGTTGAAGAGGTTGCCGATGTCCGGGCGCCAGGGCAGCCCTGCGAACTTGTCGACCGTGCCGATCACCAGGGTCGGGTGCCGGCGATAGAGGTCCTCGTCGACGACGAAGACGGGCAGCCCGCCCGCGAGCCCGCACTTGTCGTTGCCGCAGGTGATCTCCAGGCCGGCCGGGTCTCCCACCACCGCGTAGTTGTTCACGTCGAAGCCGACGCTGCACCATGGGCAGGAGCTCAGCTGACAGGGGTTTCCGGTCGGCACCTCCTGCCCGTTACGCAGCTTCTGCAGCGCTTCCTCGGCCGCCTTCACCGTGTTCGGCGTGGAGGCGGCGCCGACGAACAGCCCGATCGAGATCGGCTCCTCGCCGAGGTCGCCCTGCTCGCGGCGGATCAGCTCGCAGGCGCAGATGACCCGGGCCGCCCGTTCGAACTGCTGCGCGGTGAGCAGCCGCAGCGTGTAGCGCATGATCGCGGTGACGCCGCCGGCCCCGCCAGCCCCGCCGCGGCTGATCCGGCGGTGGAAGACGGTGAACGCGAAGAGGCCGAGATACGCCTCGGTCTTGCCGCCTCCGGCCGGGAACCAGAGCAGCTCGGCGATCGAGCGGTCCGGGTGCGAGCGGTCGACCACCGAGGGCAGGCTGAGCAGGACGAAGGCGAGCTGGAAGGGGCGCCATAGGAACTCGCTGCGGTCCTTGTCGGAAGCCTGGTCCATCTGGTCCGCCATCGCCCGGTTCGCCAGCTGGAAGGCCCGGCGGGCGTCGGCGTCGTCGCGGAGCACCTCGACCCCGGCGAGGATACGGTCGCGCGCTTCCTCGCAGTCGCGCAGGTGGTCCGCCGCGGTGGCGGCGAACTGCCCCCGCAGGGACCCGGCCTCCTGCCTGCGAGCCTCGATCCACTCCGAGTAGCCGGCGACGAACGACTCGAGCGCGTCAACCAGTTGCTCGGGTTCGGCGGCGGCGAGGTCGTCCAGACCGAGACGCCCGGCCGGGATCTCCGGATTCGACTCCATGATCGCGACGTCGTGCATCGGCAGGAAGGTGGCCCCGACCGACTCCGCCCGGTCGGTCCCCGGGCGCTGCTCCCAGGTTGCCGAGCAGCCGTGGCCGACGGCGAACTGGGGCGTGTCCCGGTAGAGGAGGGCGTTGGTGTCGAGGTCCTCGTCGCTGACGTCGATGTGCGCGGGCCTGGCTACGAACGGGGCGTCGTCGTCCGCGCCGACGACGATGAAGGAAACCTGGAAGAACGATGCGGGGTCCTTGTTGCCCGCTTCACCCTCGAGCGTGTTGAGCAGGACCAGCGTCACCGACCTGGCGCCTTCACGCACCTCGCGCACCCGGTGGTAGAGCTGCAGCCCGGTCGCCACCTCGTCGCGGCCTGCGTCGGCAGCGCCGACCGGCACCGACAGCTCCAAGGGCCCGACCGGCTTGCGCTGCCAACCTCCGTCGACCTCCGCGTAGTGCGCCGCCTCGATCCGGACGCGGACCTCGCCGACCTCCGGAGCCACCGCGAACGTGATGCCGGCCGAGGTCGGGTATTGGATGTTGCTCATCGCGACCGCCGGGTCGGCGGCGCGGTCTCCGTCATCGTCGGCAACGTCGTCCTGGGCCTCCGGGTCGGTCTCGTTGCCGTCGGGGACCATCGGGTAGAGAATCCCGGTCACGTAGCGGTCGAGCGGTGGCTCCTCCAGCACCTCGTCGGTGGCGCCAGGGCCGATCAGGTCGGTCCGCAGCACCTCGCAGAGATCGTCGCGGACCGCGTGCTGGTTCTCGAGCAGCTCGACCGACGCCATCAGTCCCTCCACCCCATCCGTCCCAGGCCGTAGACGCGGGCGCGCAGATGAAGACCGTGCTCACCGAGGCCGAGCTCGCGTGCGGCGAGCGCGGGCAGCGCGGCGGTGTCGGGGATATCCGCGGTCAGATCGGTGAGCCACCGGGGAGTGCGTCCGAGCACCTCGTCCTTCAGCATCCGGCCGAAGTTCCGATCGGTCTGGCCGATCACCGTCTCCTCCGCGGTGTCCGGCAGGTGGACGATGTCGAAGCGCGGTTCGTAGCCGTCGCTCTCCGGCCGCAGCCACAACTCGACCGGATCGCCGGGGAGCAGGCGGTCGCGCAGAACCTCCTGCACCCGGTCGAACTCCTCGCGGGTAGAGGGCGCCCAGTTATCGTCGGCGTCGGAGATCTTCACCTCGATCAGCCGTGGCCGCGATTGACGACGACGCTGCCACGAGCAGACCGCGACCCGCCCGCAGTCCAGCGTCCTCGGCGGACCGCCTAGTTTCAGGGCAGGAACGCCGAACAGCTGCGACCGTGCCCGCGTGCCCGCGACGTAGGTGACCTTCGCCTCCTCGAACGAGTCGCCCTCGTCGGGGGGGCGCTCGTTCTCGACCACGAAGACGACGTCGTACTCAAGGCCCTTGGCACGATGGATATTCGAGACCGTCACCGGCGCGTCCCACTGGCCGGTCAGCTCCTCCGGGCACGCCCCGCAGCGGAGCAGCGAGGCGAGGCGGAGGAGGTCGACGTCCTTGCTACCGGCCAGGCCGGCCCGCCTCAACACCTGCCGCAGGTCGGCCGGGGGTTTCAGCCAGGGCCTCTCCTCAGGCCCCGACGGATCGGTCGGGATCGGCGCCTTCCCGACCGGGCAGTCGGCGAAGAGCCCGGCCAGCCAAGGCGCCGCTCCCCGGTCCTGGGCCCGGTGGCGGACGTTCACCTCGAGCCCCGCCGCCTGAAAGTACGAGCCGAGGTAGAGCGCCTCGGCATTTGTCCGACAGAGAATCGCTACCCGCGGGCGCTCCGGCCGTTCCCGGATGGCCTGGATCTCCATCGCCGCGGCGTCGAGATCCTCCCAGCCTGATTCGAGGAAGACCGCGCGCGAGATCCTTCGGTGCACGGCGGCCCAGTCGTCGCTTCTCGTCTCGCGCAGTTCCTCGCCCGCGGTGGTCGCAAACTCGGCCAGCCGCTCGTTCTCCATCCGGTGGTTCGTCTTCAGCTCGCAACGCTCGGCCTCCGGCCCCTCGCTCTCGAGCAGCGTCAGCAGTCGCTTCCGGGTAGCGGGCCGGGAGCCCATCTGGAAATCGAAGATTGCCTGGGCAGAGTCGCCGAAGACGGTGAATCCCGATTCGGTATTCCGGCAGACCAACTCGAGCAGCTCACGCACGAACGTGGCCCTGACGCCGACCACGTCCTGAGCCTCGTCGACCAGCACGTGCCGGATCGCGCCGACCATCTCCGGCACCTCGGCGTCGGTGAGCACCTTGGTCGCCCTGAGGATGCGGTCATCGAAACTCCCGGAAAGGTCGGCACCGACCTCGATCAGCAGCCTGGTGGCGAAGGAGTCGACGGTCGAGACCGGCAGCCGGCCCAGGTGGGTCTCGATGCTGCTCCGCCTGGCAACCGTCTCGACCGCGGCACGGCTGAAGCTGAGGATCAGCAGATCGGTCGCCGGTTCGATCTCACCCCGTTCGGCGAGCCAGGCGGCGCGCGCGAGCAGGGTGAAGGTCTTGCCGGTCCCCGGACCGGCAACGACCTCGAGGCGCGCCGAAGCGGGCGCCTCGATCACCAGCCCCTGCTCGAGGTCCCCCGAGACGGGCCGGATCACAGACACAGGGCGATCAGTCCTCTGCACAGGTGGCTCCGAGCAATCCGGAGATTCTAGGTACTCAGGAGGTAGTAGATATACCTCGTGTGTCGGTGCAGCCGTCCGCCCAGGCCGCGGGCGAAAGACGCCTCAAGCAGAGCTCGGGCTGCGAGCAGCCGACAGCTCGAGGCTCCCGAAGGCCGTGCGCAGGGCGCCGTAGCGTTTGACCGAGTCGAAGCCGGCGTCGGTGACAAAGATTGGCAGGCGGCCGGCTCGGTGGTCGGCGGTGCGGTCGAAGCCGTCGATCGCTTGGGCGACGAAGAATGCGGCGCTCATTAGGGGGTCGGATGGCGGGCCCCAATCGGCGATATGGAGGCGGCCGCCGGGCTTGAGGATGCGCTTCGCCTCGGCGAGTGCTTTGCGCTTGTCCTCCGGCAAAAGGTGATGCAGGACAAGGGAGGTCGTGGCCACGTCGGCGGTGCCGTTCGGGACCGGCGCTTCTTGGGCCAGCCCTTCGCGCCAATCGATCGCGGCTGCGCCGGGCTTTGCCCGGGCCAGGTCGAGGATCTCGCGATCGCCGTCGACGCCGATGACCTCGGCATCGGGTCGCCGCTTGGCCAAGGCGAGGGCGAAGGTGCCGGTCCCGCAGCCGATGTCGACCGCAGTGCCGCCCTCTGGCAGATCCGCCTCCACCCGCTCCAGCATCAAGCTGCGGAAGCGCCGTTCGCGCATCGTCAGCGCCAGGATCGGGTCATAGAGGCGCGAGAACACGCGCCAGCGGGCGGCGGGAATGTAGCGGGGCTCTGCGTCTGCCGACATATCCGACCTTCGCCAGGCTACCGCGGCCCCGGCCACAAAGGCCCGGGGCCGCGTCCTGCACCGTCGCTTAGCCCTGGACTGCAGCCGGCTCGGGCTCGGGGTGCTCGACCCGGGGGAGCCAGCCAAGCGACCGCGGGAGGTACCAGTTGCGGTCTCCGAGCAGCTTCATCGCTGCTGGGAGGAGGATCGCTCGGACTATCGTCGCGTCGATCAGGACGGCGACGGCGAGGCCGATGCCCATCTCCTTCATGTCGATGATGCTGAGGGTGGCGAAGACGGCGAAGACCGCCACCATCACCATCGCCGCGCTGGTCACCGTGCCGGCGGTGGCGAGGATTCCGCTGCGGACGGCGTCGTCGCTGCTCATGCCCTTGTCGACTGCCTCGCGGACCCGGCTGAGGATCAGCACGTGGTAGTCCATCGAGAGCCCGAAGAGGATCACGAACAGGAACATCGGCAGCCAGGAGCTGATGCCTCCGTTGGAGTGGAAGCCCAGCAGCGACTCGCCGAGCCCCTCCTGGAAGACCAGCACCAGGACTCCGTAGGCAGCGCCGACCGAGAGCAGGTTCAACACGATCGCCTTGATCGGGACGACAATCGAGCGGAAGGTGACCAGCATCAGCAGGAAGGCCAGCCCGAGCACGAAGGCGAAAACGAGCGGCAGGCGTTGGGCCAGCAGGTCGTTGAAGTCCTTCGACTGGGCGGCATCCCCGGTCACGTTGACACTCGCACCCTCGACCCCGGCGAACGCCGCCGGAACCACCTGTTCACGGATCTGCTCCGTCGCCCGCGTCGCGGCGGCATCACTGCCGCTGCCGACGGTGGGAATGTCGATCGCCGCGACGGTGCCGTCGGCGCTGCGGCTCACCGTCACCTCACCGGCAACCGCCGGATCCGCTTCGGCGCCGGTACGCAGGTCGGCGATCGCCGTCGCGACCGAACCCGAGCTGACATCCTCGGCCTCGACCACGACCTTCGCCCCGGCCGCTTCACCTGGGAAGGCGGCCGTCACCCGGTCATAGGTCTTGACCACCGGTATGTCCCGCGGCAGATCGTCGGCGCCGCTGACCGCGGTGTGCATCCCCAGCGCCGGCAGCGCCAGCGCGACCAGCACGCCCGCCGAGCCGACTAGCGCGATAACGGGATGTCGCATCACGCGGTCGATAATCCCGGTCCACATCGAGCGGCCGTGACGCCGCTCGCGCATGCGCCCGAGGAACGGGACCCGGCCCTTTTCGACCCGGTCGCCGAGCTTCGAGAGCACCGCCGGCAACACCGTCAACGAGGCGAACATCGCCACCGCGACCACCGTCATCGTTCCCACCGCGAACGAGGTGAAGGTCGGGTCGCCGCTGAGCAGCATCCCCGCCATCGCCGCGATCACGGTCAGGCCGGATACCAGCACCGCCCTTCCCGAGGTCGCCGCCGCGGCTTCGAGCGAGGCAGAGGCCGTGCGTCCCGCCTGCCGCTCCTCACGCTCGCGGCGCATGTAGAAGAGCGAGTAGTCGACGCCGACGGCCAGGCCGACCAGGACCACCACCGCGGAGACGTTGGGGTCCATCGGCACCAGCTGGCTCGGCAGCGCCAGCAGGCCGAGGGTCGCCACCACCGAGCTGAACCCGATCAGCAGCGGGACGAAGGCGGCAACCAGCGCGCCGAAGGCGAGCAGCAGGATCAGCAAGGTGATCGGCAGAGAGGTCGTCTCCGCCTTGCTGAGGTCTTCGGCGAAGACCTCGTTCAACGCCTTGGAGGCGCTGGCGTCACCGAACTGCTCGACCCGGAAATCCGGGTTGTTTGCCTGCGCGGCTGCGGTCGCGGCGAGGCTGGCGTCGACCCTTTCTTCGGCCTGGGTCGCGTCGCCAGTGACCTGGAATTCGACCAGCGCCGTGTGGCCGTCGGCGGACACCTGGCCCCCACCGTCAGCTGGCGAGCTGACCTTGGTCACCGAGGGAACACCTGCCACCCGTTGCGTCACTTCGCCGACCGCGGCTTCGAACGCCGGGTCAGTCGCGGTCATCTGGTCGCTCTGCACGAGCACCATCTCGTCGTTGGGGTTGAGTTCGGCGCGTTCGAGCGCCAGCTCGGCCTGCCCCGACTCACCGGAGACCGCCTCGGCGTCAGTCAGTTGCTTCTGCCCGACCGCTCCGCCGACGGCGATCGAGACAACTACGAAGGCCAGCCATCCGAAGATTGCGACCTTGCGATGGGCAGCGCTCCAACGGGCCGCCCGGGCTGCGATGTTGATCTTTCTCGGTTGCATTTTGTTCCTCTCGGTCTGTGAGTGAATGAGACCGTCCGAGCTTCACATCGCAGGGGTGGCGTTCCCATGGGGCTGACAGGCGTCTTGGGGTACGGCTCTCCGCGCCGAAGGTGTGGCTTCCCGTACCCCCGAAGCGCCCGTCGTAGAGGACAATCGAGCGGTGTCCACGTCCGTCCTGATAGTCGATGACCACCCCAGCTTCCGGGCCAGCGCGCGGCGGATGCTGGAGGCGAACGGTTACTCGGTGGTCGGCGAAGCGGCAGACGGCGAGGCGGCGATCGCTGCTGCCGGCGCCCTCGGCCCCGACCTGGTCCTACTCGACGTGCAGCTGCCCGACCTCGACGGCTTCGAGGTCGCCGCCAGGATCGCCGCCCTCACCGGCGCCGCCGCCCCCGCGATCGTCCTCACCTCCAGCCGCGACCTCTCCGACTTCGGCGACGCGGTCGCCGAGAGCCCCGCTCGCGGCTTCATCGCCAAGAGCGAGCTGAGCGGCGCCACCTTCGCGGAGCTGACCGGATGAGCGGCCTGCGCCGCGCCCTGATCGCGCTCGGGGTGCTCGCCTTCCTGGCCGGGATCGGCAGCGCCGCGCTGATCCTTTCCAGCGACCACGCCGGCTCCCGCGGGTTGGCGGCGGCGCTGATCGTGACCGCGGGCTGGAGCTTTGCCGGCACCGGCCTCTACGCCTGGGACCGCCGGCCGGGCAACAACATCGGGCCGCTGATGACGGCGGTCGGGTTCACCTGGTTCTTCCAGGGACTGACGTCGGCCGGCAACAGTGTCGTCTTCGCGATCGGGATCCTCGGCTCGTCTCTTCCCTACGCCATCCTCATTCACCTGCTGGTCAGCTTCCCCAGCGGCCGCCTCGAGAGCCGCTTCCAGCACATCGTCGTCGGCGCGGCCTACCTGACGACGACGGTCCTGCAGCTGCCCTGGGCGATCTTCACCGACCCGACCAAACAGAGCGACTGCCAGGGCTGTCCGGAAAACCCGATCCTGATCAGCGGGCAGGAAGGGGTCGCCGACGTGATCAATGCCTTCCAGGTCACGATCGGCTCCTTCGCGATCGCCTCAACCGTGGTCATCGTTTTCCTGCGCTGGCGCCGCAGCACGCCGGCCCAGCGCCGCGCCCTCACCCCCGTTGTCCTCACCGGCGGGGTCGCCTTCACGATCTTGCTGGCCCAGCTGATCCTCACCGAGATCGGCGTGCCCGAGGTGGTCAAGGATGGCGCCTACGTCGGCGCGATCGTCTTCTTCGCCTCCCTCCCCTTCGCCTTCCTGCTCGGGCTGCTGCGCTCCCGGATCGGCAGAGCCGAGGAGATCACCACCGCGCTCAGTGCTGAGAACGAGCAGCTGAACGCCGAGCTTCGCGCCAAGGTGGAGGAGCTGCGCGCCTCGCGGGCGCGGATCGTCGAGGCCGGCTACGCGGAGCGCCGTCGGGTCGAGCGGGACCTCCACGACGGTGCCCAGCAACGACTGATGGCGCTGACGATGAACCTGCGCCTGGCCCGCGACAAGCTCGAGGTGGATCCGGCGGCAACCGCGGAGCTGCTCGACGAAGCGATGGAGGAGCTCGGCGCGGCGACCGACGAGCTGCGCGAGCTGGCCCGCGGCATCCACCCGGTGGTGCTCACCGACCGTGGCCTCTCCGCGGCCCTCGGCGGCCTCGCCGAACGCTCGCCGGTGCCTGTGCGAATCGTCGAGACGCCCGACGAGCGGCTGCCCTCGCCGGTCGAGTCGGCAACCTACTTCGTCGTCGCTGAGGCGCTCACCAACGTCGCTCGGTACGCCGAGGCGGACGGGGCGAGCGTGCGCGTCGCCCGTCGCAACGGGGTGGTCGAGATCGAGGTCCGCGACGACGGCGTCGGCGGCGCCGACCTCGACGCGGGCACCGGCCTGCGCGGGCTCGAAGACCGCGTCGACGCCCTCGAGGGCACCTTCGCCGTCCGCAGCAGACCCGGCGAGGGGACCACCGTGGAGGCGAGGATCCCTTGCGAGTAGTCGTCGCCGACGACTCGACCCTGCTGCGCGAGGGTTTGGTGCGGCTACTCGAGGAGGCTGGCCTGGAGGTCGTCGGCCAGGCCGGCGACGCCGAGGAGTTGCTGCGCAAGGTTCGCGCCCACAAGCCCGACGTCGCCGTGGTCGACGTGCGGATGCCACCGACCCACACCGACGAGGGGTTGCGCGCAGCGCGGGAGATCCGCGCCGAGCTGCCCGAGGTCTCGGTCCTGGTGCTCTCCCAGCACGTCGAAGTCGCCTACGCCCGCGAGCTCTTGGCCGAGAGCGCCGAGGGGCTCGGCTACCTGCTGAAGGACCGGGTGGCCGACGTCGATGCGCTGACCGACGCGGTGCGCCGGGTTGGAGAGGGAGGCTCGGCGCTCGACCCGGAGGTGGTCTCGCAGATGCTCGGCCGCCGTCGCAACGACGACCCGCTCGAGCAGCTGACCCCGCGCGAGCGCGAGGTGCTCGGTCTGATGGCCGAGGGCCGCTCGAACGGAGCGATCGCCGCCGAGCTGGTGGTCACCGAACGCGCGGTCGAGAAGCACGTCACCGGGATCTTCTCCAAGCTCGAGCTCGGCTCCAGCAGCGAGGATCACCGCCGAGTGCTCGCGGTGCTCCACTTCCTCGACCAGCCCGGCTGAGCCACTCCAGATAAAACGTCACCACGGCCGTGTCGATTTCGGCGGTGCTTGTTCGTCGTAGGGGTAAAGAGAGGGAATCCGGTGCCGCCGGGCCCGCGACAATAAGGAGGAACCGAGATGAGAGTGATGGCGATTGTGAAGGCGTCGAAGGACTCCGAGGCCGGCGTGATGCCGAGCGAGGAGCTGCTCGCAGCGATGGGCGAGTTCAACGAGGAGATGGTCAAGGCCGGGGTGCTGCTGGCCGGCGAGGGGCTGCACCCGACCGTGAACGGCGCCCGGGTCAGCTTCGGTGGTGACGGCGAGCGCACCGTGGTCGACGGCCCCTTCGCCGAGACCAAGGAGCTGATCGCCGGCTACTGGCTGATGCAAGTCCGCTCCTTCGACGAGGCGGTCGAGTGGATCAAGCGTTGCCCCAACCCGCACAACGACCCGGGCGAGATCGAAATCCGCCAGGTATTCGAGGCCGAGGACTTCGGCGAGGAGTTCACCCCGGAGCTGCGCGAGCAGGAGGACCGGATCCGGGCCCAGGCGGAGCAGAACCAGTAGCGGCCCGGACGGCGCGGCGGGCAAGCTGAGCAATGGAGGGAGATGACGCCCGCCGCGCGATCGACGCGGTCTGGAGGATCGAGTCGGCCCGGCTGATCGCCGGGCTGGCGCGGATCACCGGCGACGTCGGGGTCGCGGAGGACCTCGCGCAGGACGCGCTCGTCGCCGCGCTGGAGCAGTGGCCGCGCGGCGGCGTCCCCGACAACCCCGGTGCCTGGCTGATGACGACGGCGAAAAACCGGGGGATCGACCGCCTGCGCCGCGGCGAGATGGCGACCCGCAGGGAGGAAGAGCTGGGGCGCGAAGTCGAGCTGCGGGCGCGGCTCGGCGAGGTCGACCTGGCCGCGGCGGCCGATGACGAGATCGAAGACGACTTGCTCAGCCTGATCTTCACCGCCTGCCACCCGGTCCTCTCGACCGAGGCGCGCGTGGCTCTGACCCTGCGCTTGGTCGGCTCGCTGACCACGGCGGAGATCGCCCGCGCCTTCCTCGCCAAGGAGTCGACGGTGGCGCAGCGGATCGTGCGCGCGAAGCGGACGCTGGCCGAGGCACGGGTGCCGATCGAGGTGCCCGGCGCCGCCGAGCGAGAGGAACGGCTGGCCTCGGTACTGGAGGTGATTTACGCGATCTTCAACGAGGGCTACGCGGCGAGCGCCGGCGAGACCTGGATCCGCACCGACCTCTGCGAGGAGGCGATGCGGCTGGGCCGGATCCTGGTCGGGCTGGCGCCGAACGAGCCGGAGGTGCTCGGTCTGGTGGCGCTGATGGAGCTGCAGGCGGCGCGCTTCCCGGCCCGCACCGGCCCAAATGGAGAGGCAATCCCGCTGCTGGAGCAGGATCGCTCGCGCTGGGACTTCGTCCTGGTCGGGCGCGGGCCTGAAGGCGCTGGAGCAGGCCGAGGCGCTGGGACGGCCGCTCGGCCCCTACGCGCTACAGGCGGCGATCGCGGCCTGCCACGCCCGGGCGCGGACGCCGGAGCACACCGAGTGGGAGCGGATCGTCGCCCTCTACGACGGCCTCGCCGCGATCACCGGCTCCCCTGTGGTGCGGCTGAACCGGGCAGTCGCGGTCGGGATGGCCTTCGGCCCCGAGGCCGGCCTGGAGCTGCTCGACGGGCTGGCCCGCGAAGCGGAGTTGGAGGGCTACCACCTGCTGCCGGCGGCCCGCGGGGAGCTGCTCGAGCGTCTCGGTCGCGAGGAAGAGGCGAGCGCAGAGTTCGCCCGCGCCGCCGAGCTCAGCGGCAATGCCCGCGAGCGCGAGCTGCTCGAGGCCCGTGCCGCGGGAGGCCGCTAGACGTCAGTGTTCGAGGAGCGCGGCGACACCGGCCGCGTCGGGCACGATGTGGGCGACGTCGCCGGCGTCGGCGAAGGCGGTGTCCGCCGAGACCAGGGCGCTCGCCCCGGCGGCGGCAGCCGTCGCCGCAAGCACCGCGTCGAACGCGCCGAGCCGGTCGGTTCTCTCAAATAAGGCCAAGCCCTGTTGAAGGTGGTCACGGGTGACGGTGAGTAGGGGCGAGAGCAGCTCGGCATAGTCCCGCCCACTCGCCGCGGCGTCCTGGCGACCCCGCCTGCGGGCCCTGACGTGGACGAACTCCTGGATCACCTCCACCGAGGTGGTGGCCTGAATCTCCCCGTCGGCAATCGCACCCACAAGCTCACGACAGGGCTCTCGCAGCGGATGCTCGGACCCCATTGCGTAGACGAGGACCGTCGTATCGAAAACGATCATGCGCGCCGGGCGCGGAGAGCGTCAAGCTCACCCTTCAGCTCCGCCGTGGAGGGCACGTCCATCTCGGGTGCCCCGAGCAGACGTCGGCCGGCGGCCCGACGGCGGTCCCCGGGGTCTTCCACGCCGCGGTCTATCGCCTCGCGCACGACCGTGGCAACAGAGACACCCCGCTCGCGGGCGACCGACGTGATGCGCGAATGACGCTCCTCGTCCAGCAAAATCTGCAGGCGATGCTCAAGCATGAGCATACATTAGCATGCGCTGGCTCAGCTTCAACAATACGCTGGTTCCCAGCGAGTTTGAGGAAGACATACTCTGCGTGAGAGCGATGGAGGCCGACCAACAGACCCACACTCACCACGAGGGGCACGAGCATCACGCGATGCCGACCGAGGGCGCCGCGCTGACCGGGGTGGCGCTCAGCGCGACGCTTCACTGCCTGACGGGATGCGCCCTGGGCGAGATCGCCGGCATGGCGATCGGCACTGCCCTCGGCTTCTCGGACCTCGGCACGATCGCCCTCGCGGTGGCCCTCGCCTTCCTCTTCGGGTACACGCTGACCAGCCTCCCCCTGCTGCGCGCCGGGCTCGCGCTCTCGGCGGTGATCCCGATCGCCTTCGCCTCCGACACGCTCAGCATCGCGACCATGGAGATCGTCGACAACGCGGTCATGCTGATCGTCCCGGGGGCGATGGAGGCGGGCCTCGGCGACGTCCTCTTCTGGGGGAGCCTCGCCTTCGCCCTGGTCGTCGCCGGCGCCTTCGCGCTCCCCGTCAACCGCTGGCTGATCGCCCGCGGCAAAGGGCACACCGCAGTGCACGAAACCGGGATCCACGGCGGGCCCCCGGCCCGGGTCGTGGGAGCGATCGCTGTCGTCGCGTTCGTCTTCGGCTCAGCGGTCCTGCTGGCCGAGGCGATCGGCGGAGACGACGGTGGCCACAACGGCACGCACCAGGGGACGACGTCCCAAGAGCACGGTGGCTAAGCCCCGCGCTCTCAGCGCCGGCTAACGCGCCGGCGGCAATTCGACGGCGGCCGCGGGGCCGGTGACCCCGTTCTCCCCGACCGGGGCGGCGCGCACGGTATAGGCGCGGTCTCCGAGGTCGAGTGGGAACTCGACCTCGCTCGGGTCGGCGGCCAGGTCGATCAGCTTGGTCGCCGGTGGGCGGCCGTCTTTGTGGCCGTCGACGCTGAGCAGGAGGCCCGTCAACTTCGGCGCGGAGGGGTCGGGCTTGGGGAAGCTGTAGGAGACGACGACGCGCGAATCCTCCCGCTGAGCTTCGATCTCCGGCGTCGGTGGCATCGCCAACCTGGCTCCCGCCACCGGGCCGAGTTCCTGCGCCGGTCGCGCCGCCTCGTGGAAGGCCAACGGGTCGCCCCAGGAGCCGTGGAAGCGCGGCCCGTCGGGGCTGTTGGAGCCGATCGGGCCGATCAGCGCCTTGCTGTTGCCCCACCGGCCCGGCCAGGCGACCCAGTCCGGCTTTTTGTTCTCGATCACGTTCAGCTGCGGACGGACGAGCGGGCCGCCGGCGTCGTTCTGGTCGGGAACGATCGGCGCCTGCGGGTAGACGCCGCGGCGGAAGTAGGCGGCGTGGGAGCCGCGCGAGGGGTAGACGACCGGCACCGGGCCTTCCGGGCCCTCCTCGGTCTCGACGTCCTTCCACTCGGCACGTTCGCCGTGCGAATGCTGGGCGTAGGTGGCGACGTCGGGCGTGCCGGCGCCGAGGCGGAACTGGACCATCTCCCAGTCGCCCTCGTGCAGGCCGAAGCCGAGAAAGGCCTTGTCGTTGTAGTAGTAGAAGAACCAGTACTGCAGCCAGAGCGAGCCCTTCTCGTCCTTCTTGGCGTGGCCGTAGACATGGTTGGCGTAGCCGGGACGAGTGTGCATCTCCCGGGACGTCGCGACGTAGTCCTTACCGACGGCGTCGATGTAGTCGTCGGGGTTGACCTTCGTTTCGGCCGCGTCGGCGTAGTTGCCGGCGCGGAGGAAGTCGAGGCTGAGCTTCGAGGCTCCGTCCTTGGGGTTGACCGAGGCCAACACCTTCTTGTTCTCCTGGCACAGCGCGTTACCGTGCGGAAACCCCGCCGGGACGCAGTCCGTCATCGTCGCGGCCGAGTCCGCGGCGAAGCTCTCCATCGAGTCGTACCGGACATAGGGCGAGTAACGGGCGAGCAGGTCGGCGTTGGTCACGAGATCCCCACCCTCTTGGTGAAGGGCGAGTCGAACACGCCGGAGGCGTTGTAATCCCCCTCGACCGCCATCCACCGATCCCACATCGGGTACAGCTTCGCCGGCTGCTCCGGTTCAATCGCGTTGACCTGGCCCCAGTGCGGGCGCACGTCCAGGTCCGCGAGGGCATCTTCGTATCCCACCAGCAGCGCCTGACCGCCGCGACTCCCGGTGACCATGATCAGCTCGACCATCATCGTCGGCTGCCCGTACATCATCGAGGCGTAGGCCCGGGACGGCGCGACGAACCGCAGTGAGAACGGTGAGGTGTGGTAGATGCCTTCCTTCGCCCGTTTGGCGGCGATCTCGAGGATCCTGTCGACCGCCTCGACGTGGCGGCCGTCGACCGCGAATCCCAACTCCATCGAGTCGGCGGGAAGCTTGTTCGCCTCACCGATGTTGAAAACCTTGTAGGAGACGTTGGTGTAGCCATCGTCAGTCATTTCCTCGAGCACCGAGTCGAACCGCTTCACCATCAACGAGGGGAAGTGCCTGGCGAGGAACCTCAAGACCACCCCGGTGAACTTCCACGAGGCCTGGAGTTCGGTCAGGGGATGACGCTCGAGCTTGTCCTCCGGTTCGCCGATCGGCTCCGCGGCGTCGGTCCGCACCGTCACCAACACCCGGTGCTGGCCGTCGTCCCCCGCGTAGGGGTTGACGAACAGCTCGTAGTGAGCCTCGCCGGCAAGCACACCGTCGGCGGTGAGAGAGCCGCGAACGTTCTCCCAGGTGTCGAGCGTGCGCACCTCCTTCAACCAGAACTTCTCCCGCGTCTCGATCATCACCCGGTAGAGCAGGCCGAGCGTGCCGAGCCCGCAGATCGCCGCGGCGAAGCGATCGTCGTCCTGGACCAGCTCCAGGTCCCCCTCAGCGAAGCTCACCGGGTCGGTCGGCCCGTCAGCGGGCTCGACGCGCAGGGCGCGGCCGCCGGAGACGACCAGCTCGAGTGAGCGGACGGCGTCCGGGAAGGGGCCGAAGGCGAGGCCGGAACCGTGGGTGGAGGTTGAGATCACGCCGGCAATCGTCTGCGCGTCGTAGCCGCCCATGTTGCGCAGCGCAAGCCCCATCCGTTCGAGCTCTGGATTGAGGGTGCGCAGGCGCGTGCCCGAGCCGACCCAGACCAAGTCGACGCCGTCCGGCTGGGGGCGCAGGGTCGCCGAGTCGGGGCGTTCGACCCGGCTGAGGCCTTCGGGTTCGACCATGATCCCGTCGGTCAGGGCGATGTCGGACCAGGAGTGCCTGGACCCGGCGGCGTGCACCGTCTTGCGTTCTTTTTCGGCCCTCTGGACTAGCCCGACCAGCTCGTCGAGTGTGTGCGGATGGACAATCTCCACCGGTTCGCAGCGCTGCTCGCCGGTGTTGTTCTTCCAGACCGGGCTCACGCGATGTCTTTCACCATCCGCGCGGCGCCGCGCTCGGCCAGCGCGGCGATCGTCTTCGAGGGGTTGACGCCAAGAGCGGTCGGGACGATCGAGCCATCGAGGACGTAGAGGCCGCGGTAGCCGTGGACGCGGCCGGCGTCGTCGACGACGCCGTGGGCCGGGTCGTCGGCCATCGGACAGCCACCGAGCGGGTGCACCGTGGCGAACTTGCTCAGCGGCCCGCCTTCAAGCGCGTAAAACGACGTTGCCCCGCTGGCCTCGGCGATCTCCTTCGCGGTCCGCTCGAGGTCCTCGAAGAGGCGAGCGGAGGCATCCTTGCTCCACCGGATGTCGAAGCGGCGGAAGAGCGGCGTCAGACGCATCTGGCCGTCGGCAGCGTCGCGGCCGATCATCAGGAAGATCAGCGAGTCGGTGTTGGACTTTGGCCGCAGGCGCAGCTCCCGCGGGGGAACCGACTGGTCGCTCCAACCGAGCCGGACCAGCGCCGAGCGCAGGCGCAGCAGGACCCGGCGCCAGCCGCGGATCACGTTGACGCCGCGGGCGACGTCGAGGAGGACGCCGAAGTTCGCCGGCAGGCCGCCGTCGGCGACGATCAGCCCGCGCTCGTCCATGTAGTCGAGTTTGCTCGTCATCACCGGGCCGTAGTCGTTGCGAGCGCCTTGGACCTCGGCCGCGGTGGGGTCGAAGGCCATCGCGAGCGCGTCGCCGTTGCCCGAGAAGCGGCTGCCGAGCGCGGTCGAGAGGTCGGGCAGGCGGCGGCGGTTCTCCAGCAGCAGGCGCGAGGAGCCGAGCGTGCCGGCGGCGAGGACGAGAGTCGGCGCCTCGACGCTGCCGTCCTCACCGTCACCTAGGTGGCTGAAGGAGACGGTCCAGTTGCCGCCGGGCCGATCCGGCGGCTCGAGCTCCTCGGCCAAATGCAGCGGGCGGACCTCGGCGCCGTGCGTTTCGGCCCGCGCCAGGTAGGTGATGTCGATGGTGTTCTTGGCGTGCACAGGGCAGCCGAGGTCACACCGGCCGAGGTTCTGGCATCCCTCCTGCGGAACCTGGCTGAACGGGTGCTTGCGGGCCTCGCCGAAGTGGACTGCGATCGGCAGTGGCTCGGCCGCCTTGCCGGCAAGGCGGCCGGCCGCGGCGAAAGCGCGGACCTTCGGCAGTGCCGGCTCGGTCGGCGTCGGCCGCGGCTGCAGCGCCTCCTCGGTGCGTACGTACCAGGGGTCGAGCTCCTCACTGTCGATCGCCTCCGGCCAGTCGCGGTCGAAGACGGCGTCGGGCGCCCGCAGCTGCACGTTGGCGTAGACCAGCGAGCCGCCGCCGACCCCGGCGGCGGTGATCACCGAGACATCGCGCATCATCCGCATGTCGAACATGCCCCCCGGGTTCAGCGACTTGTGCCAGAGCATCCCCGGTGCATCGCTCGGCTCCTCGGGGAAGTCCTCGCGGCCGAAGCGCCGCCCCCGCTCCAGCACGCAGACACGCTTTCCAGCTTCCGCCAACCGGCAGGCCGCGATCCCGCCGCCGAAGCCGGAGCCGATAACCACCGCGTCGTAGGACCGTGGCACGGGGCGAAAGCGTATTCGATCTCGATTACTTTGAATCTTTTGATTTTTTGGTCTCCTTCGAATAGCATCGGCGCCAACGTAATCGGGAGGGCCCACGCGGCCTGGGGGTGGCGCAGTGACTATCGGTGTGGAGAGCTCTGGACAGAACGACGCATGGCAGTTGATAACGGCGGACCTCGACGAACCTGACGTCGGCACTCTCTGGGACCTCTGCCTCTCTTCCGAATACGACCGCGACCGGCTCGTCGGCGGCATCACCGACTGGATCGGCTCCCCGGACGGCCTCAAGGTGCTCGACTGCGCCTGCGGCAGCGGCTTCCCGGCGCTGACCCTGCACAAGCTCGGGTACGACGTGACCTGCACCGACGGCAGCGACTTCATGCTCGAACGGTTCCGCAGCAACGCGGAGGCGGCCGGGGTGCCGATCGAGCCGCGGGAAGCGCTCTGGGATGAGCTCGACGGGCTCTACCCGGCGAGCTTCGACGTGGTCATGTGCCGGGGCTGCTCGTTCATCTACGCCGGCACCTTCGAGACCGATGCCGATCCAGACTGGGGGGCGCTCGAGTCCTCGCTGCAGGGCATGGTCGCCTGCCTTCGCCCCGGCGGTCGCCTCTACGTGGACACCACGCAGGAGGAGCACCTGGACGGCGAGGAGTGGAGCTCGCACCCGCCCCGGGAGATCGACGGCCACCGGATCGAAATCGACGAACGGGTGATCGCCGACCCCGACGCCGGCCGCCGGCGCTGGAACGTCAAACTCCGGATCGACGACGCGTCCTTCGACTTCGAGCGTCACTCGCACTACATGCCGCACGACAAGTTCGCCCAGCTGCTCGAAAGCGCGGGGCTCGTGGACGTCGCCAAGGCCGAGGTGACCGGCGAGCGCTACGCGGTGTTCGAGGGGCGCAAGGGCTAGGCCTCAGGGCCGAAGCAGTGAGATCGTCGCGTCGCCCGAGGCGGCCGCATAGAGAAGGTTGCCGGGACCGTGGACGAGAGCAGTGGTCTTGTAGAAGCCGCTGCCGACGCCCTTACGGGTGGCGCCCGGAAGCGGCTGACAGATGCCGTCACCAGCGGTGCTGATGCGGGCGTTGCCGGTCGCGCAGCCGCGGAAGGCGAGCGCCCCGGTTTTCGGGTCCCGGCGTAGCTCGACGATCCCGTCGGGGGTGCGGACCGGGGCGATCATCAGCTTGCCGTTGGCGCTGAGGATCGGGGTCCGGACCCCGGAGAGCATGGAGGCATCCTCCGCCTCCGCCGAGGGTCGCGGAATCAGGGTGCACCTGCCGCGATCCGCGAGGTTGCCGCTGATGCAGCTCGCCGGCTTCAGCGACCCGTTCCCGCGGTTTCGCTTCAGGGCGACGATCGTCCCGTAGGTCGAGGTCACGTAGACGAAGCGGCCGTCGGCGCTTTCGATCACCCCTGCCGGGTTGGTGAGCGCGCTGACCGGCCCGGCGAGCCGGCCGCGCCGGCAGGGGCGCCGGTCCTCGTCCGGGCTGACGCAGCCGGCGAAGTGGACCGCGCCGGAGACATCGAGGCTGAAGGTGGCCACGGTCGCTGCCCGGTTTGCCGCCGCGTACAGGTGCCGACCGTCGCCCGATATGACCGGCGAGGCGATGCCTTCGAGGACGCGCTCGCCGCCGCCCGGCACCCGCGCGCAGGCGCCCGCTTTCGGGTTGCTGGTGACGCAACCGAGAAACGAGAGGGCGCCGCTCGCCGGTTCCCGGTTGAACGCCGAGACGCTGGCGTCGGTGCTGGCGGTCACGTAGAGGTGGGTGCCGTCGCGACTGATCGCCAGGCCGCTCGGTTCATACAGGCCCGAGCCGAAGCCCTCCCGGGTGGAGCTCGCCAGCTGCGCGCACCCGCCCGGGCCGGCCACGCCGGCGCCGAGGTCACCCGTGAGACAGCCCAGGTAGGTCGCCGCCCCGGAGATCGGGTCGCGGGCGAACTGGGCGATGACGGAGGCGTGGAAGTCACCGCTGACCACGTACAGGAAGCGCCCGTCTGGGCTGACCGCGGCCGCGGTGGGGTAGGAGATCGGTGCCTCGGGCGCGTTCGCCGTCGCCCCCCGGATATCGGCGCAGTCGTCGAGAAAGGTGTTGCCGGTGAAGCAGGCGCCGAAGGAGAGCGCTCTCGAAGGCCCGAGCGCCAGCTGCGCCAGAGAACTGTTTCTGTTACCCGCCACGTAGACGGAGGTTCCGTTGCCGGCCGCCGCAAGCCCCGTCGCGCCATCAAGCCCGGTGTCCTGCGAGCCTTCGTTGCCTGCACCGGGAACCGTCCGGCATCGCGCATTCGCGGCGACGATGCTGTTGCCGGTGATGCAGGAGAGCACGGTGACGTGTATGCCCGGGGAACGCTGCGGAGACCGGGTGGCCTGCGCGGCCGGAGCGAACAGCAGCAGCACCAGAATCACTGCACCAACGCACCCGGTTAGGCTGGGTCTATCGAGGCGGCGAATCAGAAGACCGTACTGGTAACCGGTGGCTCCGGGTTCCTCGGCGGCTGGTGTGTGGTCGAACTACTGCGGCGCGGGTACCAAGTGCGGACTACCGTGCGGGACCTCTCCCGCGAGGCGGAGGTGAGAGCGGCGGTCGGCTCCGAAGTCCCGGCCGACGACCTCTCGGTGCTCGCCGCCGACCTCCGTGCCGACGACGGCTGGGAGGAGGTAGCCCGGGGATGTGACTACGTCCTCCACGTGGCCTCTCCGTTCCCGGCTGCGCAGCCGAAGGACCCCGACGAGCTGATCGTGCCGGCGCGTGAGGGAACGCTGCGGGTGCTCCGCGCCGCACTCGCGGCCGGGGCGGAGCGTGTCGTCGTCACCTCTTCGGTGGCGGCGGTGAGCGGCGGGGCCAAGCCCGGCAAGCCGCTCGACGAGGACGACTGGACCGACCCCGCCAACACGAAGCTGAGCCCCTACGTGCGCTCGAAGACGATCGCCGAGCAGGCGGCCTGGGACCTGGTGCGCGAGGCGGGCGCGGAGGAGCGGCTGGCCGTCGTCAACCCGGGCGCGATCATCGGCCCGTTGCTGAGCGAAGACGGGTCCTTCTCCCTGGAGCTGGTCGAGCGGCTGTTGAAGGGGACGCCGGGCATCCCCCGGATCGGCTTCAGCATCGTCGACGTTCGCGACGTCGCCGACCTTCACATCCGGGCGATGACCGCGCCCGCGGCCGGCGGCGAGCGCTTCGTCGCCGTCGCCCAGTTCTGCTGGATGGCCGAGGTCGCCGAAGTTCTCCGCGACCGGCTGGGAAGCGAAGCGTCAAAGGTCCCGACTCGCCGCGTTCCGGACGTGGTGGTGAGGGGCATGGGCCTCTTCGACCCGGGCGTCAGGTCGATCACCAACCAGCTCGGCAAGAAGCTGACCTACTCGAGCGAGAAGGCGGAGCGGCTCCTCGAGTGGTCGCCGCGCCCGGTCGAGGAGAGCATCGTCGAGTGCGCCCGCAGCCTGATCCGCCAGGGCGCCGCCTGAGCTAGCGCTTCTTCCCCTTCCCGACCTTCCACTTGAAGTTGGCCGGGGTCGGGTCGGCGACGCCCCCGGGGTTGACCGCCCGCACCCTGAAGGTATGGCGACCGGGCTTCACCTTCTTTTTCCACGGCGAGCGGCAGGGCCTGAACGGCTTCTTGTCGAGCTTGCACTGGAAGCTCGAACCGGGCTGGTCGGCGACGAACTTGAACTTCGCTTTGCGCTTGGCGGTCTTCTTACGCGGCTTTTTGCGCAGGATCGTGTTGGGGGCGAGAGGGCCGGGGGCGGGCGGAGTGACGACCGGCGGAGTCGTGCCGGGCCCGGTTGGCGTTCCCGGCGGCGTTCCCGGTGGGGGCGGCGGCGGGCTGTTGACTCCGGTGACGGTCACCTCATCCGACACCACAGGGCTCGGTTCGTGGTCGGCGTCGCCTTCGTAGGCGGCAGAGATCGTGTGCGTCCCGGAGCGGACCGCCGAGGGGGTGTAGGTGAAGTCGCAAGTCGCTTTGTCGGCGTTCAGATTCTTGAGCTGGCAGCCACCGAGGTTGAAGGTTCCGGCGCTGTCGGAGGCAAAAACGACGGCGCGGGTCGGGTTGCCCGGATCGGCGGGGTCGGTGTCGGTCACCGTCGCCGTGCAGGTGGCGGCGTTGCCAACGACGACATTGGCAGGCAGGCACTCGAGCGACGTCGTGGTCGGGTGGCCCCCGTTGGGCGGGGTGATGTTGACCAGGTCGGTATTACGGCTCGGTTCGTGGCCGGGCTCCCCGGTGTAGATCGCGGTGATCTCGTGAGCCCCGGGATCGACCAGAGAAGGTTTGTAGATCAGCTGACACCGGGCTTCGTCTCGCCCGGTGGCGAAGAGGAGACAGCCGGCGCTGGAGAATTCACCGCCGCCGTCGGAGGCGAAGAAGACGCCTCCCCCGGGTGCGACAGGGGCGGCACCCAGGTCTTTGACGTTCACCGTGCAGATCGAGACGCCACCGAGGATCACGGTGGAGGGCTCGCACGCGAGTGCCGTTGCGGTGTTACGACCGCCGTTGCGGGCATTGGCGGTGAGCTCGGTGGTGTCGCCGGAGGTTGCGTGCTCCTCGTCGCCTTCGTATTCGGCGAAGATTTCGTGAGCGCCGACCTCATCGGGGTCATAGACGATCTGGCAGCGAGCTTTTGCCTGACCGCTCGGGTGAAGCTCGCAGGCGTTGGCGAATGAACCGCGGCGATCGCTTTCGAATTCGACGAAGCCGGTCGGCACGCTGCGGTCGGTGGTGGCGTCGTCTTCGACGGTAGCGGTGCAGACCGAGCCTCCGCCAAGGATCACGGTGGTTGGCGCGCACTCAAGCGCGGTCAGGGTGGGATTGCCGTCGCCGTTACCGCCACCGCCGTTTCCGTCGATGACGCCGAGGCCGAACCTGTCTTCCGAAATCTCGTGCTCGGGGGTGCCCTTGTAGGTGGCGGTCAGGCGGTGAAGGGCCCGGGCGGCATCGGAGGGGGTGTAGTCGACGGCGCAGGAGGCGGAGTTGCCCACCGGGTTTTCCAGGTCGCAGACGATCGGGTCAAAGTCGCCGGGATCGCCAGTGGAGAATTCGACTTCGCCGGTGGGGATCGAGGTGCCGGTGACGGTCACGGTGCAACGGGCGGCGTCCTCGACCTCGACCCGGTCGGGGTCGCAGGTGAGCCTGGTTTCCGTGGGGCTGATCACAAACTCGTCGGCGCCGATATCCGCGATCCCATCACCGGCTCGCTGCTCGCCATCAATGTCGGCGGCGCCACTGAATTCGTCGGTCGCGCCGGCGTTGATGGTCAACGAGTCCGCCAACTGGTGGACCTGATCTGCCGCCAATTTCGGCTCCGCCACGATGTTCGTGTCAAAGCCGGCGGGGGTGACGGTCGCGACTCCGCCGCCGGCATCGGTCGCGGTCGCGACGTTCACGTAGTCGGAATGGTCCAGGTTGATCGCGACTTTGCCGCCGGTCCCGGGGGTGTTCGGTGGATCGCTGAGGCCTCTCGCGACGACGTCCGTGGCACCCCGGGTGAGCACCGACTTCGCGTCCACCGTGAGGTTGGAACCTGCCCTGGCGATGTATCGCAGGCCGATGGAGCCGGCACCCGTCGAGAGAGCCGTGACGTTTCGCAGGCGCACCGTCCTGGAGCCCTCCCCGCCGCTATTGGCTGCGATCGCGGCCGAATCGGGGCCGCTGGTCAGGCAAGCGCTGTTGCGAATGGTTCCCTGGTTGTTTATACAAGCGATGGCTGCCGCTGCGGAGGACCGCACGATCACGCCGTCGACAACGCCGGCGACGTCGAGAGCGTTCGTTACGGCAGTACTGTCGATTTCGATCCGAGAGACGGTGTCTTCCGATCGCAGGAGGAAGCCGGTCCTCCCCGCCACCGTATTCACGCTGAGCTTGATCACCGGGCGAGCCCGATCCTCCTCGCCGTGGAGGCTCACGCCACCGGGGAGGCTGAGCGCTCGGTTCGGTCCGAGGTCGCCGGAAGCATTGTCGTAGGTGCCCGGCAGCAGAACCACCTCATCGCCGAATTTGATCGTCGTGCCGGGGGCCTGGACATCGGCGGCGGTGAAGAGCGAGCATGGGTTGGCCCGATCCGCGCAGGGATCCGCGCCGACCCCGCCGGGCGCCGCGAAGCGGATGGCGCCGACGTTCAACGTCGCCTCGCCTCGGCTTTTGCGGTAGCTGCCGTCGCCGCCATACGCAACGGTGATTTTGTGTTCCCCCGACCCCACGACGGCTGGGACGTAAGGGACCGCGCAGCCTGCCTTGGGGCCATCTCCCGGTTGGACCTGGCAGATTGCTTCCGGGAACTCCCCCTGCCCGTCGTCGATGAATTCGATGCTGCCGGTGAGCGGGCTCGGGTTCGCGCCAGTGCCTTCGACGGTGGCGCTGCAAAGCGAGGTTCTGCCTACCGCCAGGGTGCTCGGCCGGCATTTCACCGTCGTCGTGGTCGGATCCTTGGCGTCTTCCTCTTCTTCCTCGGGCGTCTTGACCAGGACCTGGCCGGTGCCGGAGTTCTCCACATGGCCGCCGTCGCCGGAGTACCTGGCGACGATTCCGTGGGTGCCGCTGCCCCGAACGGTCGGCGTGTAGTCAAGTTCGCAAGTCGCGGTTTCGGGGTCCTCCCTGACGAGGTCACAAGCCCCGTCGTCGCTGAAATCCCCGCCTCCGTCACCTGCGTTCCGTTCGAAGACGATCGAGCCGGAAACCGACGTGGCGCCCTCGTTGTTGTCGGCGACGCGGGCGAGGCAGCGTGAGGGTTCGGCGAGGCCCACGCGCTCCGGCTGGCAGGAGACCGTGACGACGGTGGATCTGAAATCTTGGTGAACCTCGACTGCGATGGTTCCTTCCACCAGGAATCGGGTGCCCTCATTGAAGTCGTCGCCCTGGTAGAGGGTGATGACGGTTCGAGTATCGATGGTGTCTTCCGGGGTGAAGTCGACCCGACAGCTGCTGCTGAAATCGTCTCTGGGAACCAGATTGCATCTGCCGCTGGAGCCAAAGGAGCCACGGCCGCCGAGGACAGCGAAGGCAACCGAGCCGCTCGGTACGTGGGCGCTCTCACTGGCGTCCGCAAGGTGGGTGACGACTACCTCACAGCTGGTCGTCGCCCCGATGACCACAGGCGAGGGGGCACACCGAAGGGTCGAGGTCGAAATGGCACGAAAGCTGACCGGCGCCGTCCCGGTGCTCGGCTCGAAGACCAGTCTGTCTTCCTCCCTGGGCTCGAAGGCGGCCTCGATCTGACGGGAGCCGAGCGTCACCGCCGAATAGGTGAAACTGCAGCCGGATATCGACCTCTCTCGATTGAGTACTTCGAGGATGCAGGGGGCAGGGTCGAACACCCCTCGATTGCCGTTGTCGCGAAAGTTGACCGTGCCTCGAGGCGGAAGTTCGAGACGCCCCAGGTTGGTCACGGTCGTTTCGCATTGAAATCGTTGGCGTTCGGCCCGACCTTCTTCGCACCTGACTTCCGTCTCGGTCGCATGCGCAGCATCTGCAGCAGCCGGCCGCATCGCAGAGATGGCCGAAATCGTCGCCACAAATATGAATAGGCAGACGAAAAAACGCCAGGAACTCCGGCCATCGATCATTGCAATCCTCTCGCTGGGCTCCGCTGGGGTGATGCAGCCGTCCTACGCCCGACTCGTTTCCTTACGTTCAATTGCCGGACAAACGTCTCCCAGCGCCTGGACGGGTGTCGGCGGCTGGGCGCCGCGTCGCGCTAGCTCTCGCGCCAGGCGCGCCAGTAGGCGCGGAGCCGGGCGCGGAAGGCCTTCGGCTTCTCGGCGTAGAGTCGGTGGCCGAGCTCGAAGGCGGCGCCTGCAAGCTCAGCCTCGCGGGTGGAGATCGCGGCGGCCAACGCCGCGGAATCCTTGTCGGAGAACCGCCGGGTATCGAGGTCCTCCCGCAGCACCGCAAGGTCGTGGTGGTCGCCGAGCAGGTCGGAGAGCCGGTGCGCCTCTTCGCCTGTCGGGCCGAGGACCTCGGGCCAAGCCTTGTGCAGGATTCGAAGGTCGTACCAGAGGTCCTTCGCCCGTTTGCGCCACTGGTGGAAGTTCTCCTCGCTCGGCTCGGCCTCGGCCTCGCGCATCGCCCGCCTGCCCCGCTTGTAGGCACGCGAGAGACCCGCGTCAATCAGCTCCCATGACCCGGAGCCGAGCTTCCAGTCGTCGATCTTGTTGCGGCCGGCCTCGATCTGCTCGATCGACTCGAAGACAGCCATCTCGTTGGTTCCTTCGAGCGTCCGGTCGCAGTCTCGCTGAAGGGCCTGGCGCCAGGCGGCGAGCGCGCCGGGAGGAAGGTCCCCGAAGCGCTCGCCGAGGGCATCGAGCGTCTCCAGCTTGACTTTCGCGTCGCGGCTCTCCGCCAGCGCCCGGGCGGCGTCGCGGTAGCGCCGGTTCTGTTCCGCGTAGACCTCCTCGCCGAGCCGGTCGCGCAGCAGCCGGACAACCGCCCGCAGCTTCTTCAGGTCTTTGCGGGCGTCGTGGATGGCGTCCTCGAAGCCGTCCTCGCCGGGCGTCGTGCCCCGCAACCGCTCCAACGCCTTCTCGGCGCGGCCGGCTGCGATCCGGCGCATGCCGTCGCCGACCCGCTCCTTCCTCTTCAGCCGATAGGCGCCGCTGCGCTCCGACCCCATGGCGCGATGTTAGGGCCGATCGGCCTGCTCTGGGAAACTGGCACGGGTGCGGATCCTGGCGATAACCCACCAGCGCGATGCTGGCCCCGGCGTCTTCGCCGAGGCGATCGAGGAGAGCGGCGCGACGCTCGAGGAGTGGCTGCCCGCGGAGCAGCCGGAGCCGCCGGCCGACCCGCTCGGCTACGACGCCGTCTTCACCCTCGGCGGGGCGATGCACGTCGACCAAGGGGATCGCCACAGCTGGATCGCGGCGGAGGAGACGCTGCTGCGCGAGCTGATCGACCGCCGGGTGCCGCTGCTCGGCCTCTGCCTCGGCGGCCAGATAGTCGCGGCGGCGGCCGGGACGACGCCGCGGCGCGGCGCGGAGCCGGAGATCGGGTGGTTCCGGGTCGAGCTGACGCCGGAGGGGCGGGACGACCCGCTGCTCGGTCCGCTCGAGCCCGGATTCGAGGCCTTCCAGTGGCACAGCTACGAATTCCCGCTGCCCCCGGGCGCCGTCCCCCTCGCCCGCACCGATCTCTGCCTGCAGGCCTTTCGCCTCGGCGAGTCCGCCTGGGGAATCCAGTTCCACCCCGAGGTGAGCGCGGCCGACGCCCGCAGTTGGATCGAGGACTACCGCTCCGACGAGGACGCAGTGCGGATCGAACTCGACCCGGACGCGCTGCGGGCGGAGACCGCCTCAAAGATCGACGCCTTCAACCGCCTCGGCCGCGACCTCTGCCGCCGCTGGCTCGAGGTCGCCGCCGCGATCGCGGCTTAGTCCGCCTGCCCCGGAGTCAGGTAGGCGCTGGAGAGGCCGCCATCCACCACGAAGGTGGTGGCGGTGACGAAGCTCGAGTCATCCCCGGCCAAGAACAGCGCCGCGCTGGCGATCTCCTCCGGCTCGCCGAAGCGTCCCATCGGGATGTGGACGAGCCGCTTCGCCGCCCGCTCGGGGTCCTTGGCGAATAGCTCCTGCAGCAGCGGCGTGTTGACCGGGCCCGGGCAGAGCGCGTTGACGCGGACGCCGCGCCCGGCGAACTCGACCCCCAGCTCTCGGGACAGCGATAGGACCGCGCCCTTGGACGCGGTATAGGAGCCCTGCGAAACGGCCGCGCCCATCAGGGCCACGAAGGAAGCGACGTTGATCACCGAGCCGCCGCCCTCCAGCAGGTGCGGGATGCCGTGCTTGCAGCAGAGGTAGACGCCGCGCAGGTTGACGTCCTGGACCCGCTGCCAGGACTCCACCGAGGTCTCCAGCACCGAGCCGTCGTCGGTCGGGTTGATGCCGGCGTTGTTCATCAGCACGTCGATCCGGCCCATCTCCTCGGCGATCCGGGCGTAGGCCCCACGGACCTGCTCCTCGTCGGTGACGTCCGCCTGGATCGGGAGGTCCCCCTCGGCGCCCGGCTCGAGGTCGATCCCGGCCACCCGGGCGCCCTCGGCGGCGAACAGTCGAGCCGACTCGGCTCCGATCCCGCTGGCGCTGCCGGTGATCACGCAGACCTTGCCCTCCAGCCTTCCCCCCATCAGCTCTCCCTGGTCTCGTAGTAGACGTTCTTCAGCTCGGTGTAGTGCTCGAGCGCGTCTGGCCCCAGCTCGCGGCCCACCCCTGACTGCTTGAAGCCGCCGAACGGGGTCGCGACCCGCACAGACGTATTCGAGTTGATCGAGAGCACGCCTGCCTCGACCGCCCGCGCGACCCGCAGCGCCCGGGCGCCGTCGCCGGTCCAGATCGATCCCGACAGGCCGTAGATCGTCTCGTTGGCGAGCGCGATCGCCTCCTCCTCCCCGTCGAAGGGGATGACGCAGGCGACCGGACCGAAGATCTCCTCCTGCGCCGGCCGGTCGGAGTTGGAGACCGGGGACAGCACGGTGGGCGGGAACCAGTAGCCGGGTCCCTCGGGGACCTTGCCCCGGATCGCCACCGGGGCGTCGTCGGGGACATAGCCGGCGACCGCCTCCCGCTGTCCCGCCGAGATCAACGGACCCATCCGGGTCGCCTCATCGAGCGGGTCGCCGACCGGCAGCGATTCGACCTCGGGAGCGAGCGCGGCGAGAAAGTCTTCGAGGGCGGAGCGCTCGACCAGGATCCGGGAGCGGGCGCAGCAATCCTGGCCGGCGTTGCCGAAGACCGCAGATGGCGCCGCGGCCGCGGCCTTCTCTAGGTCAGCGTCGGCGAAGACGAGGTTGGCCGACTTGCCGCCCAGCTCCAGGGTGACCCGCTTGATCGTCGCCGCGGCCCCGGCGGCGATTCCGCGGCCGACCTCGGTCGAGCCGGTGAAGGCGACCTTGGCCACGTCGGGGTGTTCGACCAGGCGGGCGCCGCAGACGCTGCCCGGTCCGGCGACGACGTTGAGGACGCCCTCGGGCAGCCCCGCCTCAAGCGCGATCCGCTCCAGCTCGACCGCGCTCAGCGGAGTCAGCTCCGCCGGCTTGAGGACAATCGTGTTGCCGGCGGCGAGCGCCGGGGCGACCTTCCAGGAGGCGATCGTGAGCGGGAAGTTCCAGGGGACGATCAGGCCAACCACGCCGAGCGGCTCGCGGAAGGTCATGTCGACCCCGCCGCCGACCGGGATCGTCTGCCCGAGCAGCCGCTCGGGAGCCCCCGCGTAGTAGCGGAAGGTCTCCACCACCATCCCGATCTCGCCGCGGGCGTCGGCGATTGGCTTGCCGACGTTGCGCGCCTCCAGCCGGGCCAGCTCCTCGTGACGGACTGCGATCGCGTCGGCGAGGCGGCGCATGATCGCCGCCCGGTCCGCCGGCGCCACCGCCCGCCAGGCCGGGTAGGCGACCTTGGCCCGCGCCACGGCGGCGTCGACCTCCTCGACGCCCGCCCGCGGCAGTTCCGCCATTACCCGCTCAGTCGCCGGCTCGATCACCTCGATCAAGTCCTCACCTCCTCCCGCGCGGCCGTGACCAGCGCCTCGATCACGCTGCTGCTCTCGTCCTCCTCGGGGTGCCAGATCACGCCGAGGGCGAAGCGCCGCTCCGGCAGCTCGATCGCCTCGACCAGGTCGTCGTCCGCGGACCAGCCGCTGACCACGAGGCCCTCGCCGAGGCGGTCGACCCCCTGGTGGTGGTGGGAGCGCACCGCGATGCTCTCGCCGCCGGCGGCCCGGCAGGCCAGCGTCCCCGCCCCCAGGCGCACCCGGTGGTCGCCGAAGGTGCCGGTGACCGCGCGGTGCACGTCGTTGCCGATCGTCTCCGGCAGGTGCTGGTCGAGGCTGCCGCCGAGGGCGACGTTGAGCAGCTGCATCCCGCGGCAGATCCCCAGCACCGGCATGTCCCGCTCCACCGCCCGCCGGGTCAGCGCCAGCTCGAACCGGTCGCGCTCGGCCCAGGTGCCAACGGTCTCCGGGTGCGCCTCAGCGCCGTAGCTGGCCGGGTCGATGTCGGCGCCGCCGGCGAGCATCAGGGCGTCGACCCGGTCGAGCAGGACGTCGGGATCGGCGACCGCAACCTCGTCCGGCGGCAGCACGATCGCCAGCCCGCCGGCCCCTTGCACGGCAGCGACGTAGTTGCGCGGGGCCAGGGTCACCTCGTAGGCCTCCCAGACGCCCCAAGACACCCGCTCGATCCCGGCGCAGATCCCGATCGCCGGCGCATTCGCACTCACAGCCGCTCGAACCCGCGGTACCGCTCCCAATCGGTGACGGCCGCCTCGAAGGCCGCAATCTCCACGTCGGCACGGTTCAGGTAGTGGTCGACGACCTCGGTGCCAAACGCCTCCCCGGCGACGGCGCTCTCGGCGAATGCCCGGCGGGCGTCGTAGATGTTGTGGGGGACACGCGGCTTGTCGGATTTGTAGGCGTCGCCCTCGAAGACCGGCTCCAGCGGCAGCTCCCGCTCGATCCCGTGCAGACCGGCGGCGATCATCGCGCTCAGCGCCAGGTAGGGATTTACGTCGGCGCCCGGCAGCCGGTTCTCCACCCGCAGCCCCTCCCCATGCCCGACCACTCGCAGCGAACAGGTGCGGTTGTCCCGCCCCCAGGCGATCGCGGTCGGCGCGAAGGAGCCGCGGACGAACCGTTTGTAGGAGTTGACGTGGGGCGCGTAGAGCAGGGTCATCTCCTTCATGCAGGCGATCTGGCCGGCGATGAAATGCTCGAACAGCGGCTGGTCGGCAGCGAAGGCGTTGGCACCGTCCTTGCCGGCGAGCGAGCAGTGGATGTGGCAGGAGCTGCCCTCGCGCTCGTTGAACTTGGCCATGAAAGTGATCGAGTGGCCCTCCTGGGCGGCGATCTCCTTGGCGCCGTTCTTGTAGATCGCGTGGTTGTCGGCGCTGCGTAGGGCGTCGTCGTAGCGGAAGTTGATCTCGTGCTGGCCGAGGTTGCACTCGCCCTTGGAGTTCTCGACCACCAGTCCCGCCGCCGCCATCTCGTTGCGGATCCGGCGGAGCAGCGGCTCGACCCGGGCACTGCCGAGCAGCGAGTAGTCGACGTTGTAGAGGTTGGCCGGCTCGAGGTCGCGGAAACCCTGCTTCCAGGCGTCCTCGTAGGTGTCGCGGAAGACGATGAACTCGAGCTCGGTGGCTGCGTTGGCGCTCATCCCCCGCTCGGCCAGGCGGTCCAGCTGGCGGCGCAGGATCTGGCGCGGGGAGGCGAGCACATCGCGCCCCTCCTCCCACTGCAGGTCGGCCATCAGCAACACCGTGCCGGGCAGCCAGGGAACCGGCCTCAGGGTGTCGGTGTCCGGCACCATCTCGAAGTCGCCGTAGCCGGTGTCCCAGGAGGACATCGCGTAGCCGCCGACGGTCTCCATGTCGACGTCGACCGCGAGCAGGTAGTTGCAGCCCTCGGCGCCGTTCTCCAACACGTCATCGAGGAAGTGGGTGGCGGTCAGCCGCTTGCCCTGCAGCCGCCCCTCCATATCGGCGATCGCCAGCAACACGGTGTCGACCGTGCCATCGGCGACCGCCTTTCTCAGCTCATCGATCGTCACGACCTGGAGCTAAGCACCGATCAGGTGTCTTTAGGCGGCGGCCTGCCTTCCGGCGGCGGATCAGGCCCAGGATCGGTGTCGGGCGGGGCAGGATGCTCAAAGCCCTCCATCCGCGTGTGCGCGTAGACCTCCTCCGGATGCTGGGCGTGTTCGCCCTTGGTCATCGCGAATTCCTCCTCGGGGGAGAGCACCAGGCGGTGACGGCCGGCGATCGCGAAGTAGGCCAGGGCGACTACGTACACGATCGCGACTCCGTACACGCCGGGCCGGTATTCGTCGTTGTAGAGGATCGCGCCCAGCGAGAGGAGGGCGATCACCCCGGCGACCGCCGCGCCGGGGATGCCCACCGGGCTGAGGAACGGGCGGTTGATGTTTGGGCGATTGCGCCGCAGCAGGATGAAGGAGACGCACTGCATCAGGTAGGAGATGACGGCACCGAACACCGCCATGTACAGGAGCGACGCGCCGAGATCGGATTCGCTGTTCTTCCAGATGATGTAGGCCGCGCCCCAACCGAGGACCGCACCCAGAAGCAGCGCAACGTGTGGGGTCTGCCTTTTGCCGCCGGTGACCGAGAGCGGGTGCGGGTAGTAGCCCGCCCGCGAGAGCGAGAAGATGTTGCGGCCGTAGGCGAAGATGATCGTGTGGAAGCTGGCGACGAGGCCGGCGACAGCGACCAGCCCGAGGATCGAGGCCGAGGTGCCGGAGCCGAAGATGGTCTGCAGGCCTTCCAGCAGCGGTTCTTCGTTTTCGGCCAGCGTTTTGGATCCCGGCTCGATCCCCGAGTTGAGGAAGAGAACGAGGAAGCCGGTGACGACCAGCGTCCGCAGACCCCACATCGTGCCCTTGGGAATATCGCGCGCGGGGTCCGCCGACTCCTCGGCGGCCAGGGGTAACTCCTCGATGGCTAAGTAGAACCAGATCGCGAACGGGAGGGCATAGAAGACACCGGGGACGCCGTCGATGAACCAGCCGCCGTTGGTGTCGATGGCCCATTTCTGGAAGTCGAGATTGGGGATCGCGCCGATGAAGAAGACCAGCAGGATTGCCAAGGAGGTGAAGCAGATGATCACCGTGAAGCGGAAGCTCGCCTCGACCCCGACGTAGTTGAGCCCGACGAAGATCACGTAGAAGATCAGCCACCACCACGGCAGGGTCAGCGTGAAGGAGAAGAGGTCGTCGGTGATCGAGTTCATGTAGTTGCTGATCCCGACCACGATCACCGCCGGCGTCACCACGTACTCGATCGTCTCCGCGACACCGGTGGCGAACCCGCCCCACGGCCCCATCGCCGAGCGGGCAAAAGAGTACGCGCCGCCGGTGTGTGGAAGCGCGGGTGACATCTCGGCGATCGAGTAACAGAGGCCGAAGTACATGACCGTGATCACGACCATCGCGATCAGCAGGCCGCCGAATCCATAGGCGAGGCCGAACTGCCAGCCGAAGAAGTCGCCGGAGATAACTGCCGCGACGCCAAGCGCCCACAGGGACCAGACGCCCGCGTGCCTACGGAGGGTGCGTTTGGCGAAGTAGTCGTGGCCGGCTTCGCGGTAGGTGATCGCGCCTACTTTGCGTTGGTTGTCGGCCACTTCGAAACCTCCTTGCACACGGGGCGTCTAAATGGTTGGCTGGTGCGACCTTAAGCCGAGGGGCAGGCTGTGTCAAGTCGCACAAGCGCCGCGAGGCGCGGGGCTAGGGCGCCGGCAGCAGGCCGGCGAGGATGTGCTCGGTGCCCTCGATGTGCTCGCGCAGCAGCCGAACGGCGCGGGTGGCGTCGCGCTTACGCAGCGCCTTGACCAGCCGTCGGTGCTGCCCGTTGGACTGGGCAAGGACTTCGGCGGGGTGGGCGATCCGCGCGATCAGGTCGGTCATCTGCCCCTGCACGTCGGTCATCGTGCTGACCAAGCGGGGAGAGCTGGCCGCCTCGGCGATCGAGATGTGGAAGCGGATGTCGGTGCGGCGGTACTCGTCGAAGTCTCCGACCACCCCCTCGTCCATCTTCGCGACCAGGTCCTCGAGGCGGTCGAGCTGCTCGTCGCTGGCTCGCTCGGCGGCGAGGAGAGCGGACCCGCACTCGATCGCGACGCGGTAGTCGAGCACCACCCAGGCGCTCTGGTCGAGCGCCCCGGCGCCGCGTTCGGCAAGCGGCGGCTGCTCGGAGACGAAGGTGCCGCCGTTACGGCCCCGCAAGGAGACCAGGTGCCCACTCTGGACCAGCGTCGTCAGCGCCTGGCGCAGGGTCGAGCGGGAGATCTTCAGCTCGCCGGCGAGCTCGCGCTCGGGAGGAAGCCGGTCGCCGGGTGCGAGCAGGCCGAGGCGGATCGCGGTCCCCAACCGCTCCACCGTCTCCTCGAAGGTGCTCGGCGGCCGCACGGGCATGAACACTGCCTGCAGCGCCGCATCCCGTTCCATGCGGAAACCGTAGCGCGGAAGCGTTGGGGGCCGGCCCCTCTGCCGGCCCCCAAACGTTCCGTTTCCTTCATCTACCCCCCGCCCGAGCCAAAGGCGCCCCAGCTGGCGCCTGGGCGGAAGTGAAGGAAGCACCGGGAAAAGACGAGAGCCGTACTGGCCTCTCTCCCTGACTACCGCCCTGTCTTACGGCGCTACCCCGGTCTGGGTTCATCGATCAGCGAGGTTTTTTAACTGGCGATGTAGTGCGCAATCGCCCGGCGGGCAAGTTCGCTCATCGACAGGCCTTCTTCGTCCGCTCGGCGGCGCGCAGCGTCGTAAGCATGGGGCGTAATACGGAAGCTCAGCCGCGGCGACGTGCCGCTCCCGCTGAGCGAAGGGCGGCCGACCACAAGCTTCGCCTTCGAAAGGTCGTAGCCGCGCTCCGCCTCCTCCGCGAGAGCATCGAGCACCTCAGGCGTAAGCACGGTTCCAGCCCGGGTCTTGAGCGGTCTCTCGCTCTTCAGTTTCGCCATCTCTTTGACCCCCATGACCTCGATAGGGATGCCTTGGGCATCGTCACCGACAAACACGAGACGCGTATCGGCATCAGTTGATCGGGCGTTCTCTTCGAAATGGAAGGGACAGTTCTCAATGACATAACGGGAACTCTCACGAGATATTCGGTGCTTGGTTGCAGATCGAGCCCATCGCAGATCAAGTGGCTCCGCCTGTTTGTGTCGGACAATAATACCAGCGCACGGGCGTCGAGTTGGTGCCATCGGTGGATCGTCGCCCCGCTGGCTGTAACGAGACAAGACGCGACAGTGCCAATTGAGCGCCTTTAAGCAGGCATTTCAGAAACATCTGCCCGGTTCTCGGTCGATTTCGAGCTCCCCCGTTCGTACTCCGGGTATAAGGATGGGAACCGACCGCGTTCGACACGGCAAAGGAGACCCGCAAAATGGGCAAAATCGTCGTTACCGAGTTCGTTTCGCTGGACGGGGTGATCGAGGCTCCAGGGGGAGAGGAAGGCTACAAGCACACCGGCTGGACTTTCGAGATCGACCGCGGCGACGAGGGCAACAAATTCAAGCTGGACGAGGTAGTCGAGGCCGATGCCCAGCTGCTCGGCCGGGTCACCTACGAAGGCTTCGCCGCCGCCTGGCCGGGCAGGGACGATGCCGCGGGCTTCGCCGCGAAGATGAACTCGATGCCAAAGTACGTCGTCTCCTCGACCCTGGAGACGGCCGAGTGGGAGAACACGACGATCCTCAGCGGCGACTTCGCTGAGGAGATCGCGAAGCTCAAGCAGGAGGTCGACGGCGTGATCCTCGTCGCCGGCAGCGCCACGCTCGTCCAGGGCCTGATCGAGCACGACCTCGTCGACGAGCTGCGCCTGATGGTGTTCCCGGTCGCACTCGGCTCCGGCAGGCGCCTCTTCGGCGAGACCGAGGAAAAGAAGCCGATGAATCTCGTCGACTCGAAAACCGTCGGCGACGGCATCGTCATACTCACCTACGAGTGCACCTGACCGGTAACCAACACTGTTTCGGTGCTGTTAGATAGAGCAACACTTGATCGACCTGGGCGACGACAAGATGATCGAGATCGTCAACGACCGCGGAGAAGCTCTCGACCTCCCGATCGTCCCGGCCGAGAAGCTCAAGCTGGTCGAGAAGTACAGCCACTAGTCCCGTGGGGACTCGAAGCCGGCTAGGGCGACCGTCGCGAGTAAGCCGTCCTGCTTGGAGTTGGCGAGCCTGTCCGTAGCGCGTGCGGCAATCTCGTCCGCCTGTTTGAAGGTGGAGTCGAGGAGTTCCATCGTCTCGGTCCAGCCCTGCTCGTCGAGACCCAAGGGCGTCCAGCTGATGTGAGCGTTCCGCGCCGTAAAGGTGCCTGTCTTGATCGCCTGGCCGATCCGACCGAACAGTTCGTTGGCGGTCGTTGAGGCCAGGATCCGTCGCACCTCATCCGGGAGTCGCATCCAGTCATCGTCGCTGAAGATCGGGACCGCGGTGCGCCGATAGACGTGCTCGAGAGACCCTCCGGCCGGGTTGGTCCCGACCACCTCGATCCAGCCCAGATCCCTCAGGTAGCGGAAATGGTAAGCAACGTTGGGAATCGGTTCATCGCACTCCCGCGCGAATTCAGCGGGGGTTATGGTCCGATCGCTGAGCACACCGAGGAGCTGCAGCCGAACCGGGTGAGCCAGGGCTTTGAACGACTCGAAGTGGTCCGACTCCCCTTGCCGGCCTGCGCGGGGCGTCTCGCCCCTCCCTCTGGATTCCACCATAGCCTCCCTTTAATCGATATGGATGGAACGGTCCACCCGAGGCTATTACCCCCAAAGGCATTTGTGCGCGTTATCTGGAGGTAGTTCACTTACCGCTGGAATTCCGTCAACCGTGGGTAAGAGTACGATCGCCGAATGGGTATGAAACTCGGTGAGACCGACGCGGCGCTGCCGCTGAGTTCGATCGCCAAGAACGGCTAGCGGGGCGGCTGTTCGAAGGTCCGCTGGTAGGCGGTGGCGGGGCCGGTGCCGTAGATCGGTTCGAAGGGGGGCTGCTGGGTACAGATCGGGGGCGTCGTCGCGGCGGTTCCCGTCTGACCGCCGAACGCGTACTTCTTCAAGTTGTTGAAGAGCACTTCTGCTTCCTCGACAGTGCCTTTTTTGGTCCGTTCCTGGAAGCCGGGGCTTTTCGCCGTTTCTGGATCCGCGGTGACAGTTATGCCAGAGCTGCACTGGCGGGTATCGAAGCCGGGCAACCCGCCAGAGGATAGGCCCCTGGCCCAAAGCGGTGGGCTGTAAGCGCTGTTCCGATTGATGCTCAGGCGGTTGGGATACGTCGACAGCGTTTCCGCGTTGAGCGGGCCCATCAGCCGCAGGTAGTGCTGCTTTTCCCCTTTCTCATTTTCGACGACCAGCCGAGCGTTGAAGGTTGCTGCGATATTGCCGAAGAACGACGTGACCTCGTTTTTGTAGAGCTTGAGCCCGGTAAGGATCGGATTGAGGTTGCGCAGGAAAGGATCGGCCGCCCGTAGCAGCGGCGGGAATTCGTCGCGGAAGATCTTGCGGAAAGCAGGGAACCCAGTCGGGGCCTCGGCGATCACCGGCTTCAAACCTTCGAAGAATCCCTTCGACTCGGGTGCCAGCTTGCCGAGTGCGATGAACGTAGGTGAGAGCTGTTCGGCAGCGGGAACCAGCTGCTTGAACAGCGGGTTGGCGTTGATCGCGAAACCTTTGAGCCTGCTCAGCGTCAGCTTCGACTCGTCGAGGAAGGTCGGGAAGGCGCGGAACAAGGCTTCGATGTCGCGGTCGCGCTGCGCCGCGGTCTGGAAGACGGTGTTGGAGCTGCTAATCAGCTCGGCGAGCTGGCCTTCGCGACCACGCAGAGCGCGGAAGGTGGTGGCGCCGTTGCGGAATAGCTGGCCGATCGCGACCCGCTGGGTGTCGAGAGTGCGGAAGAGCTTGTCGAATTCGGTGAAGGTCGGTTCGAACTGGCCGATCGCGTAGGAGAGGTTCTGGCCCTGGCCGTTGATCGCGATCGCCGCTTCCTGCATCCAGCTCTGGAAGGCGGCGCGGGTTTCGGGGTCGAAGGTGCGGAAGATCTCGTCGAGCTGCACCGATTCGGCGATGTTGGCGGTCGGCACGCTGCCGCCGTCGGCGAGCTCGGGACCGTTCCCGTCGCCCGGGGTGAGTTCGATGTAGGTCTCGCCCAAGAGCGTCTTGGTGCGCAGGATCGCCCGGGTCGAGGTGGGCAGCGGCGCGTACTGGGCGTCGATGTCGACGGTGGCCAAGGCCTGCTTGCCGTTCGGCGCCAGGTTGATGCTCTGGACTTTGCCGACGTTGACCCCCGAGATCCGCACGTCGGACTGTTCGGCCAGCTGCGTCGCCTCGTTGAACGGGACCTTGACCTGGTAGGGCTTGGCCCTGAACGGGGTGGGGCCGCCGAAGGTGACCCAGAGGAAGAGCAGGATCCCGAAACACGACAGCGCGAAGCCGACGATGACCAGGAGTTGGGTGGTGCTGGGGGCGCGCTTGCTCATGGCTCTACCGGCTTGTATTCGCATACGCCCGAGGCGTTGCCGGACACCGGGATTTCTGCGGCGCGGGGGAGGCTCACCGACTCGGCCAGGGTCTGTAGATACGGCCGACCTTCGACGAATTTGTTCTCGAGGATTCCGTACCCCAGGTCGGCGCCGGTACAGGAGATCAACACCAGACCTCGGAGGACGGGCCCACCGGCATCCTGGAGGTTGAAGGCCGCGTTGAAATTGTGGTTGAGCCAGGGTGCGTAGAAGAGGAAGCTCTGGCGCGATCCGTTTGGCTTGTAGGTCAGCTCGTTGAAGAAGGTGTTGAAAGCACCGAGCGAGTTACCGAAGCTTTTGACGGTCTTTTCGAAGGGCTTAGAGGCTTCGGTGCCGTGGGTGAGCACCGGGCGGACCTCGCGGGTGAAGGGCCGGATCTGGTCGCGAATCGGCGCCGTGGTCTGGGCAAAGAGTCGTTCGGTCGCCTTGAAGGCGGGCTGCAGCGCCTGGGCCTGGGGGATCAAACCGGTGAAGGCGGGGCGGGCGGCCTGGGAGAAACGGTTGGAGCTGGCGAGACCGGACTGGCCAGCTCGCAGCGCCGCGGGGAACTCACGCAGAGCGTCCTGGATCGAGGCCTGCACGTTGGCGAAGTTGCCGAGCGAGTCATCAGAAGCGGTGACGAAGCGCTTGATCTCGGCGTCGTGGCGGCCCAGTTCGGTGGTGAGCAGCTGGAAGTTATGGATCACCTCGGCGAGTGCCTCATGGCGCTCCGCGACCGCCCGGTTCAGCTTCGCCGTGTAGTGGACGAAGGGCTCGAAACGGCGGAAGGCGTTGCCGAGCTGGACGCCGCGACCGCCGATCCCCTGGGCGCCTCCGGCGACGAGCAGCTGGATGTACTGGCGAGTGTCGGTGTCGAGGGTCGCAAGGAAGGCGTCGAGGTTGGTGTTCGGTTCGGTCTGGGCAAGGGTGAAGTGGGCACCGTCGTCGACGTGCTCGGTGCCGGTGCCCGGGGAGATCTCGACGATCATGTCGTTGAGGTTCGTTTTCGGGCGCAGCAGGAAGGCGGCGTCGGGGTGGATCAGCTCCATGTACTTCGGCTCGATGTCCATCCCGACCACCGCGTGGCCATCTTCGAGGTCGACCGAAGCGACCTTGCCGATCTGGATGCCGGCGATGTCGACCGCCTGGCCCTGCCCCGGGGTGACCGCCTGCGCGGTCGAGAACTCAGCGGTGATGTGGTCGAATTCTTCGCCGACTAGGGGCAGCCACGACGGCAGCGAGGCTTTCTGCTGGGTGAAGATTCCGAGCATCATCACGATGCCGGCGAAGGCCAGGACGATGATCGCGATCGTGTCCGTGCGGCGGCCTCGCGCCTGGCGGCTGAGCCAAGCGTAGAAGTGCCGCCAGCGGCTGGGGGGCTGCGTCTGCTCGCTCATGGGTTCACTCCAGCGACCGACGGTGAGGCCGGACCGACCTGGCCCAGAGGACCGTTGACGTTGGGAACTGGGTTCGTGTAGCAGCGCACGTTCGGCTTCAGCGGCGGTTTGCCACCAAGTTGCGGCTGGGTGCCAAGCGGGTCGGTTGCAGCGTTGGCGTAGTTGATCTGGTCACTCCGGGTGAATTTGTTGCCCAGGGGATTCGGTTCTCCAACCAGCGCCGGGCCGCCGCCCGCTTGCGCCCGCAAGTAGGGACCATTGCCGTCGAAGTTCTGCGTGGCCCCGGCGAAGTTGACGAAGTTGTAGAGAAACTCGCGGTAGTTAGGCCCACCCGTACTGAAACGATCTTCGATCACCTGGTTCCCAGTCGGGACCAGAACCTTGGTCGTGCAGAGGCTGAGCCGGTTGAGCTGCGGCAGCGTGTTTGCCTTGCTCGCCTGGTTGGCGCCGGCGAGGCCGGGGGTCGATTCACGCAGCAGTTTCGCGATACCGCCGCCCTCTTTGCCCGACAGCAGCGGCCGGATCTGGGCGATGAAGGGTTTCGAGGCGGCGATCAGGTCGGGCAGCTCCGCCACCGCCGGGGTCAGCTCGATCGCGTAGCCGCGCAGCGGCGGCAGCGAGGCGTTAAGGCTGACCAGCGACGTGCGAGCAACCTTAAGCGTCGGCGCCAGCAACTGGATCGTGGTCGAGAGGTTGGTCGACTGGGCGGCGAGCGCACCGGTGAAGACGTTGAAGTTGTCGATCAATCCCTGCAGGTCGGCCTCGCGACTGGCGAAGGCGCCGAAGGTCCGGCCGGCGCCGGCGACGAGCCGGGAAAGGTCACGCTGCTCGGTGCCGAGGAGGGCGTCGGTGACCTGGGAGCTGTAGCGGCCGGCTTCGCCGCCGTATTTGAACGCCAGGTTCAGCGCCTCGGCACCGCTCTTGCCTTTCACCTCCGGCAGCTGGGTGAGGTCTTCGGCCGCGCTCGGTTCGTGGGTCAGCGCCGTGCCGTAGCTCTCCAGGAGCCGGCTGAGGTCGGCGCGGACGGGCGATTGCAGGGCGGTTAGGATTTCGTCGAGCTGGACCGCGGTAGAGGTGCGGCTGACCGGGATCGTCGCGTCGCTGTCCATCTCCGGCGCGCTCGGGCTGCCGGGGTCGAGTTCGATGAAGAAGTTGCCCTCGAGGAAGATCCGCGGCCGGATCGCGGCGAAGGCGTCGTCGTGGATCGGCCGGCCGCTGCCTTCGACGGTGAAGGTGACCTTGGTCGCGTTGCCCTCGCGCTCGCTCGAGATCACTTTGCCGACGTCGACTCCGGCGATCCGGATCGGCGAGTTGAGCGAGACGTTGGCCGAGTTGGCGAAGGTCGCGTTGAGCTGGTAGCCGTAGCTGGTGAAGGGAACGTGTTTGGTGAAGGCCAGGTAGGGACCGATCGTGAAGATGAGGATGAAGACGATCGCGATCGCTACGTTGCTCGGCCGCCACTTGAAGCGGCTGTTGGTCGCGCCTGCGCGGGTATCGCGCTCGGGGAGGCGGCTCATTCGCTTTTCTCCCCGCTGGTCGTCGTCCCCCAGACGTCCGGCGCTTCTCCAATGACGGTCCTACCTGGTTTGAATTTCTCGTTCCCGGCTTCGCATCCCCGCGCCTGTCCGGGGGCGGCGGTGTTCGGGAACGGGTTGTAGTGAAGGAAGTTGTCGGGCTCCGGACCGTGGGCTGGTGCTGACGCCTGGCCACTCTCGCTGTTTTCACCTTCAGGTGGGGCGAAGGAGACAAAGTTGAGCCAGTTTCCATTCCCGTTCCCGACTTCCGAGGCATTCGAAAGGTGCCTGAAGGTGAGGCTCAGGTAGTTGCAGATGGTCTGAGCCGGCGTGATGAAGGTGAGCGAAGGCTTCAGCAACCTGTTGGTCTCGGTCAACAGTTCGAGGCCGTTGAAGACCCCGTCCGCTTCCTGGAAGTCGACCAGCGCTTCGGCGGTCGGTTGCAGCTGGGCGTTCAGGACCGGGGAGTTGTTGAGGGCCGGGACCCCCGCACGGAGGGATTCGGCGATCACGGGAGAGGTGTCGGCCAGCGCTTTCGCCCCCGGCTGAAGGGCAGTGAAGAAACGTGCCGAGTTGTGCAGGAAGGGACGCAGCGCCGGCAACGCGTCGTTGACGACGTCCTCGGTCGGGGCGCTTTTTTCGATCGTTTCCTGGATGAAGGGACGGGCGACGCGGGCGAAGGCAGCGAAGGTGATGTCGAGGCCGACGAAGAGCGACGCCTGCGCCTCGGCGACCGGAGCGACGGTCGCCGAGAGGTCCTCGAGGGCGCGCCAGAAGCCGGCGAAGTCGGTGCTCGGTTCGACGATCTTGCGCAGTAACGGCTGCCCGTTGACGACGAGGCGTCGTAGGGCGCCGATCGCTTCGTTCAGCTGCGGCCCACGGCCGGCGAGCGCGTTGCCGAAGCCGGCCAGGTTCTGCCGGATCGCCTCACGGGTCGGCTTGTCGAACATCGCGAAGAACTCGTCGATGTCGACCGGTTCAGGGCGCGAGGCGGAGACCGGGATCGTGTCTCCGGCTTCGAAGCCCTCGCTGGAGGTGCCCGGGGTGACCTGGAGGAACTTGAGACCGAGTGCGGATTTCGGCCGGATCGTGATCGTCGAGTCGACCGGCAGCGGTTCGACGTTTTTGTCGAGCCGCAGCGTCAGTTCTGCGGCGACCTCGCCGTCGCCGACCTGGACCGGGACGACCGACCTGACGATGCCAACCCGCACGCCGCCAATCCGGATCTCGTTGCCTTTGACCAGCGCGTCGGCGTTGGGGACGCGGGCCTTGAGGTCGTAGGTGGAGACGAAGGGCAGCCCGTTGTTGGCGTTGTAGGCGAGGAAGACGGCGACGATCACGACCAGGACGGTGACCGCGCCGACCAGGATCGGGCTGCTGGCGACCCCCTGTATGCCGCTGCGATTTCTCATGGTCCCAGGAGGTAGTCGAGGAGCGGGGCGGTGCCCCCGGTCTTTGACGCTTCGCCGAGGTCTGCTTCCCCAGCTTCGGTGGCGTCAGCCTGGCCGATGCCGGCGGCTGGCCCATCTTCCGCAAGGGTGCCCCCCGTCCGTTCGGCATCCGTGCGCTGGAGAAGCCGGAAGAGCGCGGCGGGGTCAACGCTGGCGCTGGCGCCGGCATTCGGACCGTTGAAGTTCGCGTTGCATTCGGACTGACCGACCGCGGTCGGTTCGTATTCAAGGCAGTTACTGAGCGTGACCAGCGTGCGTCCAAAGTGCCCGTACTGATCGAAGCCATTTAGCGAAGCGGTCGTGTTGTAGATCAGTTCGACCAAGCCGTCCCAGCCTCTGGTCTTCTTCAGGCTGGTGAAAAGCTTCGCCAGTTCGGTCGTCGGCTTGACCCCGGACTTCGCCAGGTCACGCGCCGTGCGGACGACCGGGTCGGCTTCGGCGAAGATCGGCCCGGATGCTTCGCCGGCGTCGCCAAGGCTCTTCAGGGCGACCGTGGTCGCCTGCGAGAACGGAGTCAGGGTGCGGGTCGCATCGGTGAAGGAGGGAGCCGCGGTGCCGAGGTCTTCGACCACTGGGGTTCCCGCGTCGGAGAATTCCTGCAGGCTCCGCATCGTCTTGCGGAACTCGACCAGGAAGGTGGGGAATTTCCGCAGCGCCTCTTCCAGCTGCGGCCCCTTTTCAGCGCTCGCCTGCCCAGCCGCGCCGGCGTTGGTGAAGAAGCCGGCGACGTGGGCGCGCTCGCGGGCGAACGGGCGCAGGATCGCGTCGGAGTCGCTGGCCAGCTGGGCCAGCCGGTCGCGCTGGGCGGAGAGGATGCCGAAGAGACGGTCGACATCGCGCAGGACCGGGTTGGCGCGCTTGACCAGGACCTCGATGTCCTCGCCGCGGCCGGCGAGGCCGGCGCCGAGTTCGTTGAAGATCAGCCGGAAGCGCTGCGCGTAGGGCAGCGACTGGATGTCGTTGATCAGGTCCGGGTCGACGCTGGTGCTGTTGTTGCCGAGCGGCAGCAGGTACTGGCCGGCGCCAGGCTCACCGTCGGGGACCTCTTCCAGCGGCGGCGGCGGCGCGCTGCCGGGGGCCCGCGGCAAAGTCGGTCGGCAATCGACGAACTTCTCGCCGATCAGCGACTGCGGCCGGATCAGGCAGCTGGCGTCGCTGCGGAAATCCTGGAAGCTCGGGTCGGTGATCTTCATCACGATCACCGCCTTGCCCGGGGCCGAGACCGCTTTGCCGTCGCGGCGGGCGACGGTATCGCCCGGCATCGTCACCCCGACCGACTCGATCGTGCCGACGTTGGCGCCGGCGACCCGAACCTCCTCGCCGTTGACCATGAAGCCGCCGTTGTCGAAGATCGCGCGGACGACGTACCCGTTGGAGGAGGAGCCGCCGCCGGAGACCAACAGGACGACCACGACGACCGCCGCCACCAACCCCGCCGCGATTATCAGCCGCCTGATCATGGTCCGGGGGGCACGTCGGCCGGGTTGCATTCGGATGGGTTGACGCTGCCGGGGCCGACGAAGGGGTTGGAGCCGTCAAGAGCGGACTGGGTGGCGCCACCGGGACAGCGACGCTTAACCGAGGCCGATCCACCGAAGGCGTCGAACTGTTCGCCTCTGGAGAGAGGTTTCAGTTCCCCGCTTGCGTAGGAGAAGAGGTTCTGCAGCGCAGTCGCGCCACGTACGTAGTGCCCGTTTCCGTCGTAGTAGCCGGCGACTTGGCCGATCTTGCCGATTGCGTTGAACAGATCCGGCGTGTAGGCGCGGATGAAGTTCAGGTTCGGCTGGAACGCGGTGATCGATTCTTCGGCATGGGGGAAGGTTTTCGAGACCAGCTGCTGCGTCCTCGGCAGGGTCGCCAGCAGTTCGCCCAGGTCGTTGCCCTTGCCCGGCCGGTCGACGGTGAGTCGCAGGTTGCGGGTGAAGGGCACGAGTTTGGAGAAGACTGGCCGCAGTTCGGCCAGGAACGGCGCCAGGTTCCGGGTCGCCGGCTTCGCCGTTTCAACCAGCGGTTCGAGGTCGCCGAGGGCGGCGCGGAGGTTGACGAAAGTCGTGTTGCTCTGCCGCATCACCGGCGGCAGGCGGCGAAGGGTCTGACCCAGGGCGATGTTCTCCGAGGCGATCGAGTCGAACGCGGTGCTGGCATTGGAGATCGCGCTGGAGAGCGACTCGCCGCGCTCGGCGATCGTGGTCGAGAGCTTGCTCGAGCTGACGATGAAGCGCGACAGCAGTCGCTGGTCGGCGTTGAGTTCTCTGGCGAAGGCGCTGGCGCGGTCGAGTGCGGTGCCGAAGAATTCGTAGGATTCGTTGGCGGCCTCGGCCTGGCCGGTGTAGAGCGTCGAGTTGCCCTTGACGAAATTGGCGAGGGCCTTGCGCACCGGCGGCGGGAAGGTGTTGAAGAGCTGGTCGATGTCGACCGGGGTCGTGGTCGAGGAGAGGCCGAGTTCGGCGCCGTCGTCGAGGGGCGAGTTGCTGTTCGGCCCGGGGCTGATCGAGACGTAGTGGTTGGCGACACCCGAGAGCGAGGTGGCGCGGATCACCGCCGTCGTCCCCTCGTGCAGCTGCTGTTCGACTTCGACGTTGACCTCGGCCAGGTTGTCCTCGGTCAGCCCGAGGCTTTCGACCGTGCCCGCCGGGGAGCCACCGATCAGGACCTGGTTGTCCGGCACAAGCTGGCCCGCGTTCTGGAAAACCAGCGTGTACTTGTGGCCGCCGTTGCCGCTGAAGAGGACGAAGGCGAGGACGATCACCGCGACTGCGAGGGCTGCGATGACGGCGATCCGGCCGCGGGTGACCCCCCGGCCAGCGGCCGGGCTTTTCTCCTCGCCTAAGGGATTAGCAGCCACGGTCGTCACTCGCACATTCCCCGGCCCCTCCGACCCGGTGGAACGGCGGGCCGAATCGTATCCGAGCCACTCCCCGGCAAGTGCGCCCGCGGCGGGGACTTAACTGGAAATCAACGCGATACTCTGCGGCGTGGCAGCGGTTAGGGAATTGGGAGCGCCTCGCTATATCGACCCGGAATACACCTGGAGGAGCTACCAATGCGCAAACGCCCAACTCTCACCGTCGGCCTGATTGCCGGCCTGATCGCCGCGATCACGGCTTCGGCCGCGATCGCCGGCCCAACCGTTGTCGGGAAAGACGGGAACACGCAGTCGCTGGACGTCGTGGTCCCGAAAAACCTCTCGAAAACCAAACCGACGGCGGTCACGCTGAAAGTGACGACCAAAACGACCTCGACGACGGCCGCTAACGGCGTGCCCTCGCCGGCGATCCGGGCAGTGGTCGACTTCGACAAGAACGCCTCGCTCTACACCAAAGGCGTGCCGACCTGCGACCCGGCGAAACTCCAGAGCACCTCGACCGAAGTGGCCCTGGCGGAATGCGGCAACGCCAAAATCGGCAGCGGCAGCGGCGCTGCGCTGCTTCCGGTCGGCGACAAAGTGTTCCCCGAGCCGGTCGTCATCACCGCCTTTAACGGCGTCCCGCAAGCCGGCCAGCCGGTCGTCCTGCTCCACGCCTACGGCTCCTCCCCCGTGCAGACCACGCAGGTCCTGAACGGCAAAGTCAGCTCCTACAACAAAGAAGGCTTTGGGCCCCGGCTCGACGTGGAAATCCCGAAACTCGCCGGCGGCACCGGCGCGCTCACCGACTTCTCGGTGACGATCAACAAGAAGTACCGCTACAAAGGCGCGCTACGGAGCTACGTCTCCGCCAAATGCCCGAAATCGAAAAAACTGAAGGCACGCGCCACCTTCACCTACCTCGACGGCGAAGCGCTAACCGCGGTCTCGCAACAGGGCTGCAAACAGCTGAAATAAGACGCGCCACTTGATCACTCCGTCGCGGCTCCAGGGCGGAAGTTTGAACCGCCCTGGAGAGCGACGGGCTTCCTGACGATCTACTCCTTCCCAGTCAACCGGTCGAGCGCCCTGCCGACCTGGCGGTAGATCTGCTCCTCGTTCCCGTAAGGCACCTTTAGGCCGATTCGGATTACCTCGGCTTTCTCTGGACCGTCCTCGTTTGGGAAAAGGCGGTAAACGATCCGATACCGAGGGTCCATGTCCCGCTGCTCGTCGAAATAGAGCTTGCGGCAGTCCGAGAGGTTGCCGGTGCTGAACGCGAAGCCGCAGGGCTTTCCCAGCTTCGGATTCTTCGTCGAGAGCTCTGCCAGAAGTTCCAACGCACGGCGCCTCAGCTCCTCAGACGGGAGGTCAAGGAGTTGTCTCCTTGCACTGGGGTCGAAGAATTCGACCGGGAGCCGCGCCACCTACAGGCCAAACTCAGCCGGGTCGAATCCCGCTTCCCGCGCAACCTCTGCCAGCTCTACCCTCTTTCCGGTGTCCTCAGCCAAGGCCTCACGGACCTCCTCGGAAGCAACCAGCTCGTCGAGAACCTCCGTCATTCGCAGGTACCTCTCGTAGGACAAGATCACGCCCTCGGCTTTGCGATGCGAGCCGAAGACGACGGGATCTGCCTGCTCGCCCTCCTCCCGGAAGTGCTTCAGGTAGCCCGAGAGATGGACTCTTGCCTCTGCGCTTGGAACGACAGGTCGAGGGGTAGCCACGCATGCATCGTAGCAAAAGCGTACATCTACTTGTACGATTTGACCGCCTTTTCAAGGAGCGAGCGGGCGGCTCAGACGCTGAGTTTCGGCAGCGTCCGCTTCAGGGGGCCGGGTAGCCACCAGACCCGGTCCCCGATCAGCAGCATCAGCGCCGGCAGCAAGACGATCCTGACCACGGTGGCGTCAAGGATCACCGCGACGGTCAGGCCAATGCCGAGTTGGCTGACCGTCGCGATCGGCGCCCCGGCGAAGGCGATGAAAACCGCCATCATGATCGCCGCGGCGCCGGTGATCACCCCCGCCGTCTTCTCCAGCCCGAAGTGGATCGCGGCGGCGTTGTCGCCCTCGCGGTCGTAGTGCTCGCGCATGCGGCTGAGCAGGAACACCGCGTAATCGATCGAGAGCCCGAAGACGAGGCCGAAGATCATCATCGCCCCGACCGCTTCGACGTAGTTGCGGCCACCGAGCGGGAGGTCCTCCGGAACGTTGAAGAGCAGGGTCAGGATCCCGAAGGCGACCCCCACCGTGAGCAGGTTGAGCCCGACCGCGATCGCCGCCAGCGGCACCGACCGCAGGATGACGACGAGGACGAGGAAGGTGACCAGCGTAATCACGGCGATGACCAACGGGATCCGGGCCTGGGTGATCTGGTTGTAGTCGTTCAGCTGAGCGGCACCGCCGGCGACGCCGGTCGAGAAGCCCGCCTCCTCGGCCAGGTTTGCCGCCCTCTTGTCGAGCGTCCGGTTGAGCGAGACCGAGCCCGGCGTGTTGAACGAGTAGTCGGAGACGACGAGCATCGAGGCCGCCTGGCCGCCGCTCTGAAGATCGATCGAGGCCGACGCTGCCTCGCGCACTTTCGGCGGCGCCCCGTCGAGCGCGGAGAGCACGAAGTAACCGGAGTTGAAGATCCCCGGCGTGGCACGGCGGACGGAGCGCGCCTGGTCCCTGATCCTCGCCCTGCTGTCGACGATGCGGACGCTGGCACGACGCAGGCCGCTCTGCAACGGGGCGGAGCGCTCGGCGCCGTCGGCGAGGGCCGCCTGCAGCGCCTCGGCGCCGCCACCGAGGCGGTCGACGCCGCCGGCCAGGGCTTCGGTCGCGCCGTTGAGGCGGGTAAGGCCGTCGCCCAGGACGCGGGCTTCCTCGGCGAGCCGATCCGAGCCGTCCGCGAGCCGGCGGCCGGCACGCTGCAGTTTTTCCAGGCCGTCGGTGAGCGTGGTGGCGCCTTTACCGACGTCTTCGAGGTTCTCCAGCGTGGTCTCGATGAAGTTCGTTACTTCCCGCGAGTCGTCCCGGTCTTCGTCGAGTCGCGCGTTCAGGGCGGCCAGTTCGGCGGGCAGGCCAGTGTATCCCGGGGCATAGGGGGCCCCGGTAACCGGGTCGGTGCCGCCCACCGCCGCGGTAGCGCGGCGGACGGCCTCCAGGGCGGCGGCGTAATTGGGGTCGGTTTTGCCGACCGTCATCCCCTGCAGCTGGGCCAGCGCCTGGTTCAGTTGCTCAAGGGCGACCTGGGCCGGGGGGATCAGCCCCGGCACCTTCGTGTCGGCCTCTTCATCCAGGCTCTCCTCGAGCTTTTGCGAGCGGCGCAAGGTGTTGGCGCGAAGCGTGGGGGTCAGGGTCTGGACCAGCGCCAGCTTGATCTGCAGGGCGCCGATCGCCGCGTCTTCCTGGGCGTCGGCCAGCCGCTCGGTGCCGTCGGCGAACCGGTCCAGGGCCTGGATCGCGCGTTCGCCGCCGGCGGCGGCGCGGCCCAGGCCGACCGCGATCATCTCGGCGCCCTCGGCAGCGCGGTCCGCACCGAGGGCGAGCAGCCCGGCCCCGTCGCTCGCTTCGGTGACACCGGCGCGCAGCTGGCCGACGCCGCCCGCGGCGACGGCGAGGTTACGGCCCAGCCGGCCCAGCTGTTTGACCGGGCCGATGTTGCCTTCGGTGGTCAGCGCCGCGTTGCCGAGCTCCTGCAGCGGTTTCACGCGCTGCGCCAGTTCGCCGGGTCCGACCACGACTTTCACACCCGGCAGCGCGGCGAGCTGATCCTGGAAGCGGTCGAGCGTCGCCAGGCTCTCCGCGTCGGTGATCGGTCCATCGTCCTTCACCGCGACCACCCGGAACGGCGCATCCCAGCCGGGGCCGATCGTGCGGGAGATCAGTTCGGCGTCCTCGCGGGCGGGGGCGTCGGTGGCCAGCTGCTCGGGGCTCGGCGGGCCGGTCTTTAGCCCCACCGCCGGGGCGGCCAGAAGCAGCAGGACGGCACCGATCAGAGCGGAGACCGCGGCCGGGCGCTTCAGCGCCGCGCCGACCGCGATCATCAGGCGGGAGCGCCCGCCGGCCGGCGCACCGATCCGCCAGCGGTCGACGTTGGGGCCGATCACGATCAGCAAGGGGGGGCCGACGACGGTGGCCACGACGACGGTGAGGAGCACCACCAGCGCAACCGTCCCCGCCAGCGAAGCCAGCAGAGCGCCCGGCAGCAGGAAGACCGACGCCAGCATCGAGAACAGAAGGGTGCTGCCGGCGAATACCGTCGTCCGCCCGGCGGTACGGCGCGTCTCGCGCGCGGCGTCGAGCGGACTCGCCCCTCCGCCCAGCTCTTCGCGGAAGCGGGAGACCATCAGCAACGAGTAATCCACCCCTAGCGCCAGCCCCATCATCGTGCACACGGTCAGCGCGAAAGCGTCGATGTCGAACCAGGAGGTGAGGAAGTAGAGGAGGCCGCCCGAGGCGATTACCGTGAGCGCGCCGAAGCCGAGCGGGATCAGGGCCGCGATCGGAGAGCGGAAGACGAGCAGCAGGATCAACAGCAGGAACGGCAGGGCGATCAGCTCGCCGCGCTGGGCGGCGTCGATCGACTCATCCTGAATCGCCCGCGAGAGGGTCGCGAAGCCCGTCTGGGTGGCGCGGACCGGCGGGTGGACGCTCTCACCGAGGATCTCTTCGACTTCGGGGACGGTGTCGTTGACCGCGGTTTTGATGTCGACGTGGAAGTCGGCGAGGATCAGCGCCTTGCGGGGGCTCGGACGAAGGGGGGCGACCACCCCCCGGTCCCAGGGCGAGAGGGTGTCGACCTGGGGATCGCGGCGCAGGGCCCGGACCAGGGCCGGGCCCTGGCGGTCGATTGCGGCCGCAGGCCCGCGCAGGAGGATCGCGAAAGACGCGGTGTCGCCGAAATGCTGGCGCAGGATCTCGTTGGCCCGTGAGGACTCGGTGCCGGGCACGTTGAGCGAGGTCGGGTTGAGCCGGTCCTCGACCCCGGACCCGAACGCCCCCAACACGACCAGGACGACGGCCGCGATCGCGAGCACGATCCGCGGGTGGCGCATGGTCCAGGGATAGCGACGGCTGACGCCGTTGTCGCCTGGGTCTCCGCCTCCCCTGCTGCTCCTGCTTCCCACGCGTGGTAGTTTGGCGGGTGGGGAACCGGGAGGAGGAGGCGAATGCAAAAGACTCTGTTAAGGGCGAGCATCCTAGGCACGCTGGCGCTGCTCATCGTCGCTGCCTCCGCCCTTGCCATCCGGCTGCAGGTCGGCAATGTGATCGTCACCGCCGACGGCGGGTTTTCGCCGACGACGCTGCCGAAGGACCACTTCGCGCCGATCAAACTGTTCGGCCACGGCAGGATCAGCACCGCCGACGGCAATCCGGCGCCCGTGCTCGAACAGATCATCCTCTGGTTCGACAAGCACGGCTCGGTCGAGACCCGTGGGCTTCCCGTCTGCACCGCCGGCAAGCTGGCGGCGACGAAAACCGAGCAGGCGCGGAAGCTTTGCCCGGGTGCGATCGTCGGCAAGGGCACCGGCACCGCGATCGTCTACTTCCCCGAATCGAAGCCGATCCCGGCGACCTCGCCGCTGACGCTCTTCAATGGCCCGCCGAAGCACGGCAACCCGACCGTGCTGGCCCATGCCCACCTCACCGTCCCGGTCCCGACCACCTTCGTTGTCTCGATCGAGATCCAGCGCGTCAATGCCGGGCGCTACGGCTTCAAGACGGTCGCGGTGATCCCCAAAATCGCCGGCGGCTACGGCGTCCCCACCTACGGCCAGCTGACGATCGGTCGCACCTGGGAGTACAAAGGGAAAACGCTGAGCTACGTCAACGCGGGCTGCCCTGACGGGCGCCTACAAGCAAAAGGCCGCTTCGTCTTCAAAGACGGCACCGCCCTCAACGGCGGCTTCTTGAAACGGTGCACGGGCATCCGATGAGGAGCAGGCTGCGGCGGGGGATCGCAGCCGCCGCCCTGGCCGGCCTGTTCCTCGGCGGCACCGCCTACGCGCTGACGGCCGAAATCGGCGAAATGGTGGTCAGCGCGACCGCAACCCTGCAGCCACGCGAGCTGCCGGCCAAAGGCAACGCGCCGGTGACGCTCAGCAACGTGACCCGGATCCGGACCAAGGACGGCTCGCCAGTGCCGATCCTGAAGACGCTCCTCTTCCAGCTCGACAAACACGGGACGATCGACACCAAAGGCCTCCCCGTCTGCACCGCCGCGAAGCTCACCGGCGCGACCCCGTCGCAGGCGCGGCAACGCTGTGCCGATGCCCTGGTCGGCAAGGGCCTCGGCAAAGCGCGGGTCGAACTGCCGGGCAAAGCGGCGGTGACGATCACCTCACCGCTCTCGTTCTTCAACGGACCCCCGAGCAGCGGGAAGCCGACCCTTTTCGCCCACGCCTATGAGACCGTGCCCGTGCCGAAGGCGCTCGTGGTCCCGATCGCGGTCGAGCGGATCAAGCACGGCCGCTACGGGTACCGCGCCAAGATCGAGATTCCCGAGATCGCCGAAGGCTTCGGCGCCCCAACCCTGGCCGAAGCGGAGCTGGGCCGGACCTGGAAACGGGGCGGCAAGACGGTCGGCTACCTGAACGCCCATTGCACGGGTGGGCGGCTGCAGGTCTATGGCACCCTCAGCTTCAGCAACGGCGACTTCTTCCCCGCGACCCTGACCTCGCCGTGTCACACCCCCGGCTGAGACGAACCGCGCTTCTCTGCTGCGCGCTGGGAGCGGCGCTGGTCGCGGGTGGCGCCCAAGCGGCGCTGGTCGAAACCGACAACATCATCCTGCGGGCTGACGCCGCGTTCGAACCCAGGGCACTACCCAAGCACCGGTTCGAGCCGATCGAGATCGAGGGCTATTTCAAGATCGCCGCCAAAGACGGCGGCAAGCCGGTCGCTCTGGACCGGGTGGTCGTCGGCTTCGATCGCGACGGGCGGCTCAGCACCGGCGGCCTGCCCAGCTGCCTTCCCGAACAGATCGCCAGCGCGAGCACCGAGGAAGCACGCCGGATCTGCGGCGGAGCGATCGTCGGCAAAGGCCAGATCGAGGCGCTGATCTCGCTTTCCATCGGCCCCGTCCCCGCCTCGTCCCCATTGACGATCTTCAACGGCCCGAGGCAGGCCGGCCACCCGACCGTCGTTCTCCACGCCAGCACCACTGTCCCCGCTACCCAGGTCTACGCGATCCTCGTCCCGGTCGAACGGCAGCGGGGGGAGTTCCGCTACCGCGCCACCCTCGACGTGCCGCCGATCGCCGCCGGCCTCGGGGCGATCACCCACGTCGAGGTCGAGGTCGGCCGCCGTTTCAAGGTCGGCGGGCAGCGCCGCAGCTACGTCTCCGCCCGCTGCTCGGATGGCATCCTGCGCACCTTCGGCGGCTTCACCTTCGAGAGCGGCCTAGTCATCGAAGGCGCAGTCGAAAAATTCTGCCGCGGTCGCTAACCACCATCCTGCGACCACTCCCCAAGGCTTCCTATACTTCGCGGCCCCGGGCCGCTAGCTCAACTGGTTAGAGCAGGAGCCTCTTAAGCTCAAGGTTGAGGGTTCGAGTCCCTCGCGGCCCACTGAACCGTTCCGGGGCTCCGGCAGTACACCTGCCATCACCCTGAGTCCCGCAGCTTCCGCATGACCACCGTCCGCAGCATCGTCGACGAACTCGGTCTCGACCTCGCGGCCGGTGCCGAGCGAGCGGAGAAGCCGGTCCGGTGGGTCCACATCTCAGAGGAGGACGACCCGACGCCGTGGCTGACCGGCGGCGAGCTGCTGCTCACCTCGGGCTTCTCCCTCGACACCCCGGCACGGCAGCGCTCGTTCATGCGACGGCTGGCCGAGCACGAGCTGGCCGGCCTCGGGTTCGGGCTGACGGAGCGGCGGCGGCGCACTCCGAAGTCGATGGTGGAGGAGGCGCGCAAGCTGGAATTCCCGCTCTTCGAGGTGCCGCCGTCGATGTCGTTCATCAAGGTGACGAAGGCGGCGCTGGAGCGCCTCGTCAGCGAGCAGTACGACGTGCTGCGCAGAAGCGTCCTGGTCCAGCAACGACTCGAGCGCATGGTGCTCGAGGACCGCGGACTGCAGGAGATTGTCGCGGCGATCTCCGAGGCGGTCGGGGCCAGCGTCCTGGTGCTCGGCGGGCCGGGGCAGGTGCTGGCGTTGCACGACCCCGCCGACGTCCTCTCTAAGGACGCGGTCGCCGCGATCGGCACCCAGACCGCGGCTCGCACCGATTCCCAGCCCTTCATCCTCTCCGACCCCCGGCTCGGCGAGGACGCCCTGGCGAGGCCGATCGTGCCGCCGCGCGGGGGACGACCGCGGGCTTGGGTCGTGATCGCGGCCGGTGCCCGGCGGCTCGGTGACCTGGAGCGGCTGATCGCACAGCAGGCCGTCGCCGCGGTCGGCCTCGAGCTGATGCGCGCCGGCGTCGCCAGGGAAACCGAGCGGCGGCTTACGGGGGACCTGCTCAGCGCTGCGCTGGACCGCGACGCCGACCCGGCCGAGCTGGCCCGGCGCCTGCAGCCTTTCGGGATCCGCGAGGACGCCTCGGTCCTCCTCTTCTCGGTCGCCGACCTCGGGCTGGGCGAAAGCGTCCTCCAGCAGGCGCTCGACGAGGCAAGCTGCCCGGTGGCGCTTTCGGCCCACCGGATCGACGGGCCGGAGCTGCTCTGCGCGATCGTCGATGCGACTGGCCGCGACCCGATCGAGGTCGCCCGGAATGCTTGCGCGCAACTGGAGCCGGAGGTCGGGCCTGTCCGCGCGGGAGTCAGCCGGCCGGGTCCGCTGGGGCTGCTGTGGCGCTCCTTCCACGAGGCCCAGTGGGCGCTCGACGCGGTCGACGACGAGGGCGAGACCCCGGTCGGGAGCTGGCACGACCTGGGAGCGGAGACGCTGCTGCTCTCGATGCGCGACGACGACGCCCTGCGCCTGTACAGCGATCGCGTGCTCGCCGGGATCGCGGACAACGCCCGCTACGGCGGCGAACTGCTGCGCTCGTTGGAGGCCTTCATCCAGCACCACGGGCAGTGGGAGCGGGCGGCGCGGGAGCTGTACTGCCACCGGCACACGCTGCGCTACCGGATGCGCAAAGTCGAAGAGCTGACCGGTCGTGACCTCTCCAAGGCGAACGACCGGATCGAGTTCTGGCTGGCGTTGCGCGCCCGCGAGCTGGCCCGCTGAGCTAGCGCCGGCGGGAGAAGACGGAGACCGCGCGCCCCCGGGCGGCGGTGGCGAACACCGCCCTGCCGTCGGGGGATGTCACCAGGCCGTAGGCGCCGCGCAAAGCGGTGGCCGGGGCCCGGCCGCAACCGCGCACCCGGCCCGCCACCAGGCAGCCCGCCAACTCCAACGAACCGCGAAGCCCCGGGCGCAGGTGGACGATCGAACTGTCTTTCTGGGCGGTGACGTAGAGGTCGCGACCGTCGGGGGAAACGGCGACGGCGGTCGCCTGCGAGAGAGCGGAGGGCCGGGCCCGCGCGCACCCTTTCGAGGGGCGGTCGGAGATACAGCCGGCGAAGACGAGGTTGCGGGGCTTGACCACCCGGAGGCGGGTGACGGTGCCGACCTGCGCGGCGACGTACACCTCGCGGCCGCTGGGAGACAGGGCGATCCCGGAGGCGCCCGAAAGCGAGCCGTGCGGGAGCCGGCGGCAACCGTTGGCGCCACCGTCGGAGATGCACCCGCGGTAGGCCAGGCCCCCGTTCGGACCACGCCGGAACCGGACCACCGCGGCGCTGGTGTAGGAGGCGACGTAGAGGTCGCGACCGTCGCGCGAGACGGCGACTGCGCTGGCCCCTCCGAGGGCGTTCCCGGGCAGCGCCCGGCAACCGGGGATGCCGCCGCCGGAGAAGCAGGAGCGCAGCTCGAGGCCGCCGTCGGCGGCCCGGGCCAGGTGCACGAGGGTCCCCGAGTCGGTCGAGGCGACGTAGACGTCGGTTCCCCCGGGCCCGAGCGCGATCCCGGCCGCCCCGGCAAGCAGACCGGCTCCCAAGGGCTCACAGCCGCCGGCACCTGCCTCGGCGGTGCAGCCCGCGAAGGAGAGCTGGCCGTCGGCGGCGCGGCTGAGGCGGGTCACGGACCTGCTCAGTCCCGAGGCGACGTAGACGTCGCCTCCCCCGGGACTAACCGCGATCCCGGCGGCGCCTCGCAAAGAGTCGCCCGGTGGCGCCTGGCAACCGCCGAGGCCGCCGGTGGCGACACACCCCTGGAACCGCAGCCCGCCTTTGCCGACGCGCCGGAAGGCGTTGACGGTGTCGCCGCCGTAGGAAGTCGCGTAGACGCTGCGGCCGTCGGGGCTGACAGCGATTCCGGCGGTGCCGACCAGCGAGCCGCCGGGCAGTGCCGCGCAACCTTTCGCGAACTGGGAAACACACCCCCGGAACTGGATCGCGCCCGGCTTCGCCGCCGCTGCCGCTGACGGAGACAGGGCGGCGCAGCACAGCAGGGCGAGCAGCGCCCGCCCTGCTGTAGCGGTGTAGCGCCTAGATCTGATCCTGGTGCGGGAGCCGGTACTTGATCAGCCCGTCGATGATCCGCCAGGCCCAGAGTGGCCGCATCTCGAGGTCGCGGTGGACCCAGAGGTCTTTGCCCTTGGTCCCTTCGTCGCCGGGGTGGTGGCGGGAGAAGGCGGAGGCGCCGACGATCCGCATCGTCACCTGGCCGTCCCCTGGATCACTGGTCCACCGCACCCGGTGCTGGACGGCACTGGGCAGTTTGGCCTCGCGCACAATCCGCTTCAGCACCGCGGCCTTGCTGCGCTTCACCGTAAGGACGACGTCGGTGAGCGGGTTGTGGGCGATCTGGACCGGGCGGCTGCGCACATTCGGCAGCCGCTTGCGGCGCAGCGGCGCGGAGGCGAGCCTGGCCTTCGGGGCTGAGCTCGCCGCGGCCGCGGCGGGGATCGGAGCGGTGTTCGGGTAGAGAATGCCGTTGAGCACGAGCCGCTGCGCGCCGGAGTTCCACGCCCGGAAGAACGGGTTGGAACCGATCAGCGTGCTGTGCCCGGCGCCGAACGGCTGGTCGACAACGTAGGGACGGCCGGGGAGACGGCCCGCGTTGAGCCCATTGCACTGGTACCCGTAGGCCTCGAGCGCCCGGGAGTAGGAGACCGCCGCGGTCGCGTCGGGGACGGCGCCGCCGCCCGGGAGCGTGGCGGGGTCGAATATCGGATCGGTGTTGGTGCTGCTGGAATCGCGGAAGATGTAGCCACCTTGGTCAAAGCCCCAGGCGACTGGGTTGCTCGTGTCGAACGTGGCGCTGAACGCCGTGCCCGGGGTGCGCAGGCTGCCAAGCGCGAGGGGGTCGTTCGAATCGGGGCAGTGCTCGTTCCACGAGCTGATTTCGGCCGGGGGAGCGGTGTTGAGCCCGCTGATGCCCGCATTGCGAACGGACGTAACGCCGCCGGCGCCGTAGACGACATAGTTGCCCCCGGCGTTGACGAATTCCTGCAGCCGTTCTGCCGGGCTCGGAGTTCCGGGCGCGGTCTGGACCGCCGAGAGCGTCGCGTTGAGAGAGACCAACGCGGTGAAGTTCCGCGCGGTCAGCACCCCTTCGGCAATGTCCGTCGTGGTGACCGGGGTCAGCAGCGAGACCGGGATCCGGTCCTGTTCAGCCAGCGTGAACAGCATCTCGCAGAAAGCCACAGAGGTGCAGTGGCCATCTCCGGTTCCTTTGAACAGCAGGTTCGTCGGGACGTTCGTCGCGCCGGTGAAGACAGCGATCTTCGGTTTGCGGAGCTCGAAGCGCTCGACCGGGAAGGCGTTCAGGCCCGTGATCGGCGTTTCGCGGTCCAGGGCCATCGCCTGCAGGTCGATACCCTCGAGCGAGGCCGCGTCTACAAGCGCGGTCCCGGTCGGGAACTGAAGGTTGGCGGCCTCGAATTTCTCCGGCGCGCGGAACACGTCCGCGCCCCGGGCGAGCAGTTCGGTCACCAGGCCCAGCGCTTCCGCCGAGTCGGTCGGGAAGGCGAACACCGGTTTGTCGGCCGCGCTGACGCCGCCGAGCTGGACGTTGCCGGTCACCTCGGTCATCGGCACGGTCGGAAGGGGAGCCTGCAGCTGCCCGTTCCCGGCGGCGTTGCTGAGCTCCGAGAAAGACCAGTTGACGACGTCGAAGAAGAACGGATACGGGATGAAGGGGTTCTCCTCCAGCGTCGCGTTGATCCAGTGCTTCATCGTCTGGTCGGTGGGGACCCAGAGCGTCCCGGCGCGGAGGACCTGGTTGCGGGCCCGGCCACGCCCCCAGTCGTAGGCGCCCGTGACCGAGACCGGCTGGTCGAGCCTGTAGACGTGGACGCCGCGATTCTGGAGCAGCTCGAGGATTTGGGCGGTGTCACCCGAGTGGTTGCGGGGCTTGAAGTAGTAGCCGCAGATGTTGATGTCGGGCTGCTGGGTGATCGTGTCGTGCAGCGGGCTGACCAGGACGTTGTCCTGGACCTCGCAGTTCGCGCCCTGCTCGGTCGCCTCCTGCCATTGCGCGATCCAGCCCTCGAGCAGCTGGTCTTTTTCTTTGCTGACCACGCTGAGCGTCTCGTCGATCGCCAGGTAGTGATCGTAGACCTGCTTGCCGTAGGCCTCGTTGCTGCCCTTCTCGTAGGTCATTCCGGCTGAGCCAAGGATCAGCGAGGGCACGCTGTCGCCGAACTCCGGCACGAAGAGGTCGAATTCGTTGAAGTTGCGGTACTGCAGGCTCTGGTCGTTGAAGCGAGCCTGAATCGCCGGGCCGATCGTTTTCGAGATCTCGTCAAGAGCAAAGTGGGAGATCTCGTGGTGGACCGGGTCCTCGTTCGGCGGGAAGAAATAGCTTTCCGCCTGCTGGTGGGCATCGATGAAGAAGAGGCCCGGGTATTCGAAGATCGTGTCGAGAGCTTCGGCGTTGACGTCCTGCGTCTGGTACATCAGGTCGCGGTTCGGGTCGAAGGCCCACGCCGTGGTGCGGGTCTGTCTGTCACGGCCGTCGGGGTTGCGGGCCAGGTCGATGAAGACGTCCAGGGCCTCGAGGCGGCGCATGTTCGCGCAGTCGGTCCGCGCAGCCAGCTCGTAGAGGATCCGCGCAGTCGCCTCTCCACCCGCGGGCTCGTTGCCGTGCGGGGTCTCGGTGACCCAGGCGAGCGCCGGGCGCGGGTTGGCCCTGATCTCGGCAATCGCGGCGTCCCTGGAGATCTCCCCGGCACGGACCGAGCGGTAGAAGGCCGCGTCAGTCTCGACCCTGGCGATGTTCCCCGGAGTGCCGATGATCGAGTACTTGAAGGTGCGCCCTCCAGCGGTCGGGCCGATGGTCCTGGTTATCACCCTTACTCGAGGGTGGTTGGCGGTCGCCGTGGTGATCGCGTCGGCGTAGGCGAACAGCTCACCGGTGACGTGCCGGTCCAGCGCGCCGCTGCGAAAGCCTCCGAGGGCTTTGTTGGCGAAATTCTGTGCAGTGGCGAACTGAGTGAAGGTCGGGATCGCGGGGTCGTACTGGACGGTCTGCGTGCAGTTAGCGGGGTCCACTGCGGCGTCCGCGGTGCGTGGCGTGGAAGCGAGCAGCAGGCCCACGAGCCCCAGGAGGAACGCGAAGAGCATGGCCCGTGCCGCTAGCGACTGGGGTGCAGTCCTCACGGTGCGCGGCGCGGACGGGGAAAACGGCGTCATCAGCGGGACCTCCGGTGGTGGGATGCGGGTTGCAGGACGGCGTTTCCTCCAAATCGGGCGGTCGCCCTGAACCTGCTCTTCTTGTTCGACTTCGGGACCGTGAACTTCAGCTTGTAGGTGCAGTTACGGGCCAGCGGCACCTGGGTCGACGGGAACACGGTGCTCCCGTTGCGTTTGACGGTGACGCTGACGGTGCCGCTGGCGCAGCCCTCTGCCGGCGACACGCGGTCCGGCAGCGAGAGGGTGCCCTTGACGATCCGGGCGAGCTTCCTCTTGGCGGTGCCCTTGCTCAGGACCTTCACCGAGAGGCCGTTCGTCCGGAAGCGCGAGACGGTGACCGTGGCGTTGCCCGCGGCGGTCTGCGAGGTGGAATCGGTGACCACCGCGCGCAGGGCCTGCGCGCCGGCCTCGCTGCCCAGCGGCATCACCGAGCAGCTGTATGGCGCGCTGGTGACGGAGCAGAGCAGTCGCTCGCCGAGGTAAAAGTCGACCTTGGCGACGTTGGCACCGCGGGCCGTGTCCGCTCTGGGATCGGCGGAGACGGTCGCCCCACCCTGTCCGATCTCGGCGGGAAGCCCGGTCAGCGTGACGCTGGGCGGTCCGGGTGGCAGAGCCTTATCCGGCGGCTGCGCGGGCTCCTGCTGACATGCGGCAGGCCCGGTGACCTCGATCTCGGCGCTGGCGCTGCCGGTCTGGCCGAGGTAGTCGGAAGCAACGGCGCTGAGGCCTCGCACCGCACAGAGGGCGTTGGCCGGGATCGCAAAGCTGGCGGTGTTCGCCGGGGGGGTGACCTGCCCGACCAACTCGGTGCCGTTGAAGAAGCTGATCGAGGTGACCCCGAAATCGTCGGCGGCGGCAGCGGTCATCCGGACCATCTCGCCGCGGTCGTACTCGGCCTTGCCGGTGCTGAGCTCAATGCTCGGCCCGGTGTCGTTGACCGGTAGCGGCGCATAGACCACGGGCAGCTGGCCGGTGTTGGGATCGGCCTGGTTGCCGTCGCGGAAGGGGAAGAAGTCCACCGCGGTGGAGGTGGTGCCGGCGCCGTCGGGCGTCGGGGCTCCATTGACCGCGGTCTCCTGATAGCGAGGGTTGGTCGTCGGGGAGATCGCCGGGCCGAGGTTTCTGCCATTGCCCGTGTTGTCCTGGGTGACTCTCAGCCCCCACCAGTTCGAGCTGGCCGCGACCGGGGTCGCCTGGTTTGGCGTAACACCGTCGAGCCCGACGTTGAAGATCCCGAAGGCGTTGGCGGTGAGGTTGCTGTTGACGATGGTCGACGGGCCGGCGCCGATCAACCGGATCCCGGCCCCTTGGGAGAGGTTGGCGTTGTTGGTCACCGAGTTGAACAGCGGCGCGCCGATCCCGTTGACGTAGTTCTGGGAGATAGTCGAGTCGGTGACCGAGATCGTCGAGCCGGCGGTCACTCGGATGCCGTCCTGGCCGAACGTCGGTCCCACCGTGGTCGCGCTGATGGTGTCGCAGTTGCCCGGCAGATCGAGCACCGGGGTAGCACCGAGACCGCCGAGGATGAAGGGTGGCGGCGTCGGGGTGTTGAAGGCTTTGCACTGGACTCTGCCGACCACCTGATTGCCGACGAGGACTCCGGAGTTGACTACGCCGGAGGGAGTCAAGGGCAGGTTGGCGCCGGTCGAGCCGTCGATCAGGATGCCGACCTTGTTGTAGCGATCGACCCGCGTGTGGTCGATGGTCAGCGTCCGCGGGCCGGCCCCGGGCGGGCGGCTGTCGGCCGCCGTGACCTGGGCGATGCCGAAGCCGAACTGGTTGCTGCGGTAGCCGCCCGGAATGTTGTCGGCCCCGTTGGAGATCGAGGTGACGATGTTGGTGACCCGGTCGCGGACCAGGGATCCCTGCGCGTCGAGGTAGACGATGCCGGCCTCGGCGAAGACCCCGTTGCCGTCAACGGTGACGCCGGAGATGTTGACCGTGACCGGAACCGCCGTCCCACCCTGGATCGAGACGATGTCGCCGACCCCGTTGCGGATGTCCATCCGGCCCTCCGCGATCTGGCCTCCGGTGGGGGTGCTGCGGCGGGGCTGGATCGCGACCACGTCGGCGCCGGCCCCCCTGATGTTGAGGTCCTTGGTGATCGTCAGGGCGTTGCTGCCAGGGGCGCCGCTTCCCTCCACGTATCGCCCAGGGCAGACCGTGACCGTGTCGCCAGGGGCGGCGGCGTCAACGGCAGCCTGGATCGAGGTGAACTGCGCCGCGGGACACTGAGCGCGGTCGTCGTCGACGGCGAGCGTCGCCGCGTTCGCCGCGGGCACCGCGACGAGGGTCCCAATCACCACCAACAGCGAAGCCAATCTCCAACGAGCGATCACGAACGGCCCTTCCTTTTCGATGCGACAGGGTGGACGGCGATGCCGGCCATCAAGATGGGGCGCGACGCTCTCAGCCTCACCGCCATAGCGCTACTGCCTCCGCGTACAGATTTCGGCCTGCCCAGTTAGCCGCGAAGGCAGGTGGCCGCAGAAGCGTGCGGGTTGGGCCGGGTTGCCCACCGAGGTCTCTCAACGTATTACCGAGGGTCTCCCGTGTACGCGGACGGGGCGCTCAGTACCCGTAGCCGCCCGAGCTCGAAGACGACTCATTGCTCGGCGGGTTCGCCGAGCCGCTGCCGTCGTCGCTCGGGGAGTCGCCGCAGCCGCCAACCGCAAGCGCGATCGCGGCCAAGCTCGCCACCAGAAAAGCCAAAGTCCGCCGTGCCCTCATCTCAATCTCCTCCTGCCAGGTTCTGCTGTCACCCACGCATACGCGCCGGCCGTCGTGAGGGTTCAGCGGAGCGGTGGTGGAGGGACTATTCGCCGAGCCCGGTGCCGCCGATGCCGGGCAACGGGTTCTGGAGGTTTTCGAGGCTTTCTTTGCCGCTGCCCTGGTTGGCTTTTTTGGCCCGGGCGAGTTCTTTCTCGAATAATTTGGCGGACCTCGTGCTCTGTTGCAGTTCGTTTTCGAAGTTTTCGCGTTCGAACTTGCTGCTCGCCAGTTTTTTGACCCTCTCGGCCGCCTGTTCGGCGCCCGCGTAGTCGAAGGCGAAGGTCTTGTAGAGCGCGAAGGTGCCGAGCGAGCTGGCGGTCGGCCGTTGTTCGACGACGAGCTCCTGGGTGTCGGCCGCGGCCTTCATGTTGGCCTCGATTTCGACCGGGGTGCGGGAGATCTGGGCGAGGGTGAAGAGTGCCCGCGCGACCAGCTGCGCCGCCGTGGCACTCGGTTCATCGGTGGCTTTCAGGTACTTGTCCCACGATTCGCTCGCTTTCTCATACTGCTGGCGAGTTTCGACCGTCGGCACCGCTTCGCCGGTTTCGGGATTGACGCTGAGCGAGGCTTCTCCGGCGGAGATCCGGGCCCGGGTCAGGCCGACGAGGAGGTCCGGGTCTTCCGGGCTTTTGACCAGTTTGGTTTCCAGCCGTTCGGCCCGTTCTTCGGCGATCTTGCTCAGTTCGCTGCCGCCGTTGCTGTCACCGAAGATGCCGCTGATGCTGCCCGAGCCGCCGATGATGAAGAGGCTGAGGCCCATCAGCAGGGCGAGAACCGCGTAGACGACTTTGACGACGTTTCCACGCCGTCCGCGAATGTCGAACAACATCCTGTGCTCTTTGTCGCCGCCGCCAGCCATCCAGTTCCCTCTCTACTCCTGAGTGGAGGGCTCGGCAACTCGCCGCGAATCTCCCGGCCTGCCGAAAGCCCTCGCGAGCAAGATACTCAACTCATACAGAACAAGCAGCGGGACCATCTCGATCACCATCGAGACCGGGTCGACGCCGGGCAGCGCGGCGGCAAGGATCGCGATCACCAGGTAGGCGTAGCGGCGGTTCGACGTCAACTGGTCGATCCGCACGATCCCGAGCCGGACGACAGCGATGATCGCCAAGGGCAGCTGGAAGACCAGGCCGCCGGCGATCATCGTGGTCGAGAAGAAGCTGTAGTAGTCGCGGGCGCGGACCTGGATGTTGAACTGGCTGTCGTTGAAGTTGAGCAGGAAGTTGACCGCGGCAGGCATCACGACGAAGTAGGCGAAGGCGATCCCCGCCGCAAAGAGGACCGGAAAGAGCAGCACGATCGGCAGCACGACGCGTCGCTCCGAAGGGCTGAAGGCGGGCAGGACGTAGGCGTAGAGCTGGTAGAGGAGGATCGGCAGCGAGAGCACGATGGCGCCGTAGACGGCGACCGTGAGCGTGGTCGAGAAGGGCTCGGTGACGCCAAAGGTGATCAGCTCCTTGCTGTCCCCGGGCAGCGGGCCCGCGGCGATCTCGAGCAACAGGTGGTTCTGCCAGAAGCAGAGCCCGAGGGCGACGACGAAGACCGCGGCGCAGACGACGATCCGGCTGCGGAGCTCGTCGAGGTGCTCTACGAGGCTGAGGCGATCCTCGTGGGAGACCGCCTTGACGCGGCGGGCCATCCCAGCCCGCCTCAGCTGCGTTTGTCGTGGGCGACCTCGGCCTCGGCCAGCTTCTCGACCGGAGCGGGGGCCGTTGCCGGCGAGGCGCTCAGCTCTTTGGCGTCGTCGTCATCGTCGTGCTTGTCGCCGGTGACCGTGTTGCGGAACTCGCGGATGCCGCGGCCGAGGCTGCTGCCGAGCTCCGGCAGTCGTTTCGGCCCGAACACCACCAGGGCGATGACAAGGACGATGATGATCTCTAGAGGTCCGATATTTCCGAGCATCTAGCCCATGGTAACGAGGCAGATCGGCGGCCGGATCACTGGACTTGGGCTTTTGGATACTCGGTAGTGGGTTTTTAAGGGTCCCGATGTGGGAATGTCCGGATCACATGATGATTAATCGGGTTCGATAGTTAAGCCCATGGAGGAGCTGAGCCGCCACAAGACGCCGCCGAGACCCGAAAAGCTGCACGTCTGCCCGGATTGCGGCTCCTGCCTGGTCCACCCACTCTGCTGGGAACAGGCGGGGGACCGTGCCCACTGGCGGGTCTGGCGCCGCTGCCCCGAGTGCGAGTGGTCCGCAGAGGGCGTCTACGGCGAGCCCGAGATCGACGCCTTCGACGAGCAGCTTGACCTCGGCGCCCACGAGCTGGCCGACGAACTGCGGGCGTTCGAACACGAGAACATGGCCAGCATGGCCGATGCCTTCGTCACCGCGCTCGAGTCGGACCTGATCACTGCCGACGATTTCGCCGGACGTCGCTAGCTGTAGCGCTGGACGACGCCGTCGGCGACGAGGGCGAGCAGGCGACTCTGTTCGGGCTCGAAGCTGCCGCCCTGGAGCTGCCGCTTCGCTTCGGCGACCATCTCCAGGGCCCGGGCCCTGACCTTCTCCAGCGCTCCGGTGCCGGCGATCCGGTCGCAGAGCGCCGCGGCGGCGGCGGGGTCGAGGCCGTGCAGGTCGGTCGCGCGGATCCCGGCGTCCACCGCCGCCGCCTCGATCAGCGGCAGCGTCACGGTGCCGTCGAGCAGGTCGGTGCCGCGGGCCTTGCCGGTCCGCTCGGGGGGGCCGGTGACGTCGAGTACGTCGTCGAGCAGCTGGAAAGCGAGCCCGACCTCGGCGCCGAACCGGCGCAGGTGCTCGCCGTCGTGGCCAAGCAGACAGGCGCACTCGAACAGGCGCGCGGTCTTCAGCCGGCAACGCGCCAGGTAGCGCTCCTCGGTCACTTCCATGTTGAAGGCGTCGTGGCGCTGTGCAAGCTCGCCCCGGGCGAGAGCGACCGAGGCGTCGGTGAGCAGCTCCACCGCGCGGGCGTCCTCGGCCTCGGCCAGGAGCGCGAAGGCGCGCGAGAAGAGCAGGTCCCCGGTCGACACCGCCCGACCTCGGCCCGAGGTGGCGACGACCGTTGGGTGGCCGCGGCGCAGCGGCGCGTCGTCGAGCACGTCGTCGTGGACCAGGGTCGCCATGTGGACCAACTCGATCGCCGTCGCCGCCCGCACCGCGGCTTCGCCGCCGTTCTCGCCGGCGCAGAGCAGCACCAACATCGGCCGCAGTCGCTTGCCCCCCGCCGCCAAAGTCGCCGTGGCGTCCTCCCCGAGGGTCTCGCCGTGGCCGCCGACCGCCTCGCGCAGCCGGTCCTCGACCTCGCCCAGCTGGGCCGGTAGCCAGCGGCTGGAGGCGTCGAGCACCGCCGTTACCGGCGGCGGCACCTCCGAGCGCCGGGTCACTTACGGACGCCGCTGTGGATCGCGATGATCCCGCCAGCAAGCACCGTGTACCGGATCCGCTCGAGGCCGGCCCCGTCCATCTTCGCCGCCAGCCCAGCAGGGCTGGGGAAGCTGCGCACGGACTCGGGCAGGTACGCGTAGGCCTCGGGGTCGCCGGAGAAGGTGCCCAACAGCGGCACGATGCGGTCGAACCAGAGCGAGTAGAAGGTCGAGAGGGGCGGCCGGGTGGGCTGGGTGATCTCGAGAATGACCAGGCGACCGCCCGGTTTGAGGACGCGAGCCATCTCCGCCAGGCCGCGGTCGAGGTCGGCGAGGTTGCGGACGCCGAAACCGACGGTGACACCGTCAAAGCGAGCGCTGTCGTAGGGAAGCTGGAGCGCGTCGGCCCACTCGAACCGGACACCGGTAGCACCGCGCGCGGCGGTCTTCTCCCGGGCCAGGTCCAGCATCGGCTCGGAGAAGTCGCAACCGACCACGTGACCGCCGGGGGCGACACGCCCCGCCAGGGCCAGCGCCAGGTCGCCGGTCCCGCAGCAGACGTCGAGGGCGGAGTCGCCGGCCCCCAGCTCAGTCCGCTCGGCGGCGCGCTCACGCCAGCGGTGGTGAAGCCCCGCCGTCATCACCGAGTTGAGCGCGTCGTAGCGCCCGGCGACCCGGTCGAACATACGGTTGACCTGCCCCGCGAACTGGGCGGAGTCCCGGGAGGGCTTAGTCGAGCGAGGAGAGGAAATTCGCGAGCTCGTTCAGCTTTTTCGGCGGCAGGTCGCGGAAGGAGGGCATGATACCCGGCCCGATTTCCAGCGAGCGGGCGATCGCGGCCCGGGGGATCCGCTGGGCGATGTGGGTCAGGTCGGGGCCCAGGGTGCCGTTGCCGTTCTCACCGATTTTGTGGCAAGCGAGGCAGCCGGCGCTGGCGGCGACGTCCTTACCCGCCTCGTACTGCGGCGCCACCTCGAGGTCGATCTGGGTCGGCGACCCGGCGACTGCGCCGGCGTAGGTCAGGTAGCCCATCGCCAGGATGGTCATGATCCCCGCGGTGGTGGCGATCGGGCGGCGCTCGGGGCGGCGCTCGGGACCACGGTCATAGAACGGCAGCAGAAGCAACAGCACCATGCAGATGGTCGGGATCCCGATCGTCGCGATCGGGACCAGCTCCGGCGGCTTGATCACGCGCAGGACCTCGAAGAGGAAGAAGAAGTACCACTCGGGCCGGGGCACATAGGTGGTCGAAGTCGGGTCGGCCTTCGGCCCCTGCTCGGCACCGAGGATCACCGACATCGCGATGATCACAACGACCACGATCAGGGCCATGGTCGAGTCCTTCAGCACCGCGTAGGGGAAGAACGGCTTCCCCTTCTTCTTCAGCAGCTCGTACTCCTCGAGGTAGGCCTGCTTGTCCTGCGGCTTCATGCCGGACCCGCCCCGTTGCCGGTGCCATCGCGCTCAACGCCCGCCTCGAGCTGGGAGACCGGCGCGGCGACCTTGGGCCGGTCGGCTTTCACCCACGGCGGCGCCGTGGTGCCGAGCTTCACCACCAGGTACAGGTGGGCGCCGATCAGGGCGATCAGCGCTCCGGGGATCAACAGCATGTGGATCGCGTAGAAGCGCGAGAGCGTCGTCGCTCCCAGCTCCGGCCCGGCTCGCAGGAAGTCGCTCAGGTAGGGGCCGACGATCGGGCCGGTCCCGTTGATGTTGATCCCGACCACCGAGGCCCAGAAGGAGCGCTGGTCGAACGGCAGCAGGTAACCGGTGAAGGCCATCGTCATCGTCAGGATCAGCAGCACCACGCCGATCACCCAGTTGAGCTCGCGCGGGTACTTGTAGGCGCCGAAGAAGAAGGTGCGGCCCATGTGGAGGAAGATCAGGATCACCATCACGCTGGAGCCCCACTTGTGCATCCCGTGGACCAGCTGGCCGAGCGGCACCTCGTTGTTGATGTGGGCGATCGAGGCGTAGGCCTGGGTGGTCGATGGCGTGTAGAACATCGCCAGGAAGACGCCGGTGACCGCCTGGACGATGAAGGCGAAGAGGGTCGCGGAGCCGAGCGTGTAGAACCAGTTGGTCCCCTTCGGCACCTTGCGGTAGAGCATCCCGGTGAGGAAGCCGCTGGCGGCGGTGCGCTGGTCGACCCAGGCGAGGACGTCGGCGGGGGCCTCTTTGCCGCGGTCGAGCAGCCGGTCGCCGTGGGTCTGGCGCTCCGGCGGCGTCTTCAGGTCGGACGGCGCCTGTCCCTTGGCCGCGCCGCTCTCGCCCGGCTTGGCCGGTTTGCGCAGTGGCGGCGGGACGATGATGTCGGGGATCTTCGGCATCAGGGCGGTGGGAAGGTCGAGGGACGCGGCGGGTAGAGGTATTCCCAGATCCCGCCGGTGAACTCGCCGGGGTCGCGGGCGCGGACCGGCTCCATCTGCGAGGTGACGCTGTAGCGGGGGCCGAGCTCGACCTGGCCACCCCGGACCCGGGCCTGGAACTGGTCGAGCGGGCGCACCGGCGGACCGCCGATCCGCTTGCCCTGGAAGTCGTAGACGCCGCCGTGGCAGGGGCAGATGAAGTTGCCGGCGGCCTCGACGTAACGGACCGGGCAGCCGAGGTGGACGCACCGGTTGGAGACGGCGACGATCTTGCCCGGTTCTTCGTCGAGGTCGGCAGAGCTCTTGCGCACGTAGGCGGTGGTCTTGCCGGCGTCGCCGATGCCCTCGGTCTCGGTGAAGACGACCTGGCGGTAGGTGTCCTCGACGAAGTCCGAGACGGGGCCGACCCCCTCCCAGCGCTCCTTGCCACGGTGGAAGATCGGGGCGACCGCAAAGCCGACCGCGGGCAGGACGATCGCGGCGCCGGCGATCCCGCCGATGCCCTGGGCGGCGATCGTGAAGGCACGGCGGCGGGTCATCGACTCGCCCTCGAAGTACCCGGGGGGGTCGGGCTTATCCCGCTGCTTTTGGGGGGCGTCGGCCCCGTTGGTCTTTTCCGCGTCCTCAGCCACAGTCGATTCGCGCTCGGCGTCGAAGTTTATTGCCTCGGCCACCCGGCCGGCCTCTACCCCGAGCCGGCGATCTCATGGGCGGCAGCCCGCCACAGCTCCGCGACCGAGTCCGGCCGGCCCTCGGCGTGGAGGCGGGCACAAGTGCTGATCAGGTTGGAGAGAACCGCCACCGCCGCGGTGTCGCCCAGCGAGGCGAGCCGGTCGAGGCCGAGGGCGTAGAGATAGTCGCCGGCCAGCAGGGCCAGGTCAGGATCGTGCCCCGCCAGCAGTCGCGACTCCCCGTAGTGCAGGAGGTAGCCCTCGCGGACAGCCTCGACCACCAGCGCGTACTCGGCGGGGGCCGACGCGGTGCGGGGGCCCCCGGCGACGATGGCACCGAGCTCCGGCGCGGCGGTGGGCTCGATCACGTGCGCCGAGATCGGCGTGTCGCCCTCGCCCAGGCGCGCCGCCAGGAGGCGGAGCGCGTCGGCCGGCGCCCTCGGGTCGCCATCCGGGACATAAGCGTCGGCGCTCACGCCAATGCCTCCTCGAGCGCTTCGCCTGCCGCCTCCAGGGTGCGGTCGACCGTCCCCTCGTCGTGGGCGAGCGAGACGAACCAGGCCTCGAACTGGGAGGGCGGTGGGTAGACGCCGCGGTCGAGCATCGCCCGGCAGAAGCGGGCGTGGGCCTCGGTGTCGCAGGCGCTCGCGGCGGCGAAGTCGGCGACCGGGTCGGCGCTGAAGAAAAGGGTGGTCAGCCCAGGGGCCGAGGCGACCTGGAGCGGCCGATCTTCGGCGAGGGCAGCGAAGCCGCCGGCGAGGCGGTCGGTCAGGACGCCGAGCCGATCGTAGGCAGCGGCGTCGAGCTGGGCCAGGGTCGCGAGCCCGGCGGCGACGGCCAACGGGCTGCCCGAGAGCGTTCCCGCCTGGTAGACGTCGCCGGCCGGGGCGATCCGTTCCATCGCCCCGCGCGGGCCGGCGAAGGCGGCCGCCGGCAGGCCGCCGCCGAGCACCTTGCCGAGCACGGTTAGGTCGGGTTCGACCCCGTAGAGCTCCTGGGCGCCGCCGCGGGCGACGCGGAAGCCGGTGATCACCTCGTCGAAGACGAGCATTGCTCCGGCGGCCGCAGTCGCCTCGCGGAGAAACTCGAGGAAGCCGGCCGCGGGCGGGACGACCCCCATGTTGGCGGCGATCGGCTCGGCCAGGAGCGCCGCGACCGGGTGGTGCTCGAGCGCCCGGGAGACGGCCTCACGGTCGTTCCAGGGCACGACGACGGTAGCGGCGGCCTGCGCCGCGGGGACGCCGGGGCTGCCTGGCACGCCGAGCGTCGCCAGGCCCGAACCGGCCTCGGCGAGCAGGCCATCGGAATGGCCGTGGTAGGCGCCGGCGAACTTGACCACGACCTCGCGGCCGGTGATCGCCCGCGCCAGTCGCACCGCGCTCATCGCCGCCTCGGTCCCGGAGCTGGTCATCCGCACCATCTCCACCGAGGGGACCCGCGCCGCGACCTCCTCGGCCAGGGCGATCTCTCTCGCCGTCGCCGCCCCGTAGGTGGTGCCGCCCTTCGCGGCCTCGATCACCGCCGAGACGACCGCAGGCTCGGCGTGGCCGAGGATCAGCGGCCCCCAGGAGCCGACCCAGTCGAGGTAGCGGTTGCCGTCGACGTCGATCAGCTCGCAGCCCTCGCCGCGCTCGACGAAGATCGGCTTGCGGCCGATCTGGCGCATCGCCCGGACGGGGGAGTTGACGCCGCCGGGCAGGACCCGCTGCGCCCGCTCGTACAGCCCCTCGGAGCCCCCGCTCACACCACTAGGAATGCTCTGCCTCCCAGGCGGCGTACTCGTCGGTGAAGTAGTGCAGGCGGATCTTCTTGTACTCGGTCGAGGAGTAGAGGGTGGCCCGGCCCTCGGCGCCGATCCCGCACTCCTCGGCGATCGAGTCGAGGATCGCGTCGCACTCCTCCTTGGAGCGGCCGTGGGCCATGGTGAACACGCTGTAGGGCCAGTCCTCATACGTCGGTCGCTGGTAGCAGTGGGAAACGCCGCGGAAGGAGGCCATCCGGGCGCCGGTCTCCATGATCTCCTCCTCGGGGACCTTCCAGACGCCCATCCCGTTGGCCGAGAAGCCGGCGCGGCGGTGGTAGAGGATCGCGGCGACGCGGCGCAGGATCTTGCGGTCGATCATGCCGCGCAGGCGCTCCAGCAGCTCCTCGGTGTCGATCCCCAGCTCGGCGGCGGCCTCGTCGTAGGGCCGCTCGACCGCCGCCATCGGGCCTTGCAGGGCCCGGATCAGGGCGATGTCGTCGGAGTCGTAGGGCTGCGCGTCCAGCTCTCGCGGCGGCGCGGCCTCGATCGCGGCGGCCAGCGCCTCGGTCCCCTGCTCCATCTCCAGGTTCATGTTGATCTTGAACAGGGTCAGGGTCGGCAGCTGGCGCATCGAGACGGCGCCGGTCTCCTCCATCAGCAGGTCGAGGGTGCCGGCCAGGCCCAGCTCGGAGTCCGGCGGGGTGGCGATCGTGAACCAGAGGTTGAAGTCGTGCGTGCGCAGGTAGTTGTGGGAGACGCCGGGATGGGAGTTGACGATCCGGGCCGCGCGCTGCGGGTTCTCGGCGTCGACTTTGGCGGCGACCAGCATCGACTCGTAACCGAGCGCCCGGGTGTCGAAGATCGGCGTGATCTCGCGAATGATCCGGCCCTCGAGCAGGCGCTCGGTGCGGGCGAGAACGTCGGCGGTCTCCAGCTCCGCCTCGGAGGCGACGAGGGCGAAGGGCTCGGGGTCGAGCGGGAAGCTCGACTGCAGCAGGTTCATCAGCCGCTTGTCGGTCTCGTCCAGTGGGATCGCCGAGCCGCCCTTGCGGGAGCGGGCCTTCGACTGGGGCACTTTCACCGAAGCCACTGGGCGGCCTCCTTCGCGTAGTAGGTGACGATCACGTCGGCGCCGGCGCGACGGATCGAGGTCAGCGTCTCGAGCACCGCGGCGCGCTCGTCGATCCAGCCGTTGGCGGCGGCGGCCTTCAGCATCGAGTACTCGCCGGAGACGTGGTAAGCGGCCAGCGGGGCGCCGGTCGCCTGCTTGACCCGGCGGACGACGTCGAGGTAGGGAAGCGCCGGCTTCACCATCAGCATGTCGGCGCCCTCGTCGAGGTCGAGCTCCGCCTCGCGCACCGCTTCGGCGGCGTTGGCGGGGTCCATCTGGTAGCCGCGGCGGTCGCCGAACTCGGGGGTCGACTCGGCCGCGTCTCGGAAGGGGCCGTAGAAGGCGGAGGCGTACTTGGCGCTGTAAGCGACGATCGGCACTCCCGGGTGGCCCTCCTCATCGAGCTGGAACCGGATCGAGCCGACCCGGCCGTCCATCATGTCGCTTGGGGCGACCGCGTCGGCGCCGGCCTCGGCGTGGGAGATCGCCGTCTTCGCGAGCAGCTCGACGCTGATGTCGTTGTCGACTTCGCCGGCCTCGTTGACGTACCCGCAATGGCCGTGGGACGTGTACTCGCAGAGGCAGACGTCGGTGATCACGACCAGGTCGGGGTGGGTCTCCTTGAGGGCGCGGACCGCCATCTGCACGACCCCCTCGTCGTCGTAGGCGCCGGTCCCGGTCTCGTCCTTGAGCGCGGGGACGCCGAACAACAGCACCGCGCCGATCCCGGCGGCGGCGATCTCGCCCGCCTCCTCGACCAAGCCGGAGATCGAGAAGCGCTCGATTCCGGGCATCGAGGGCACCTCCTCCCGGACCCCCTCGCCGGCAACGACGAAGACGGGCTGGATCAGGTGCTGGGGAGAGAGCTCCGTCTCGCGGACCAGCGCGCGGAGGGTCTCGGTACGGCGCAGGCGCCGCAGGCGGGTGCTGGGGAAGGGCATCTGGCCGAGTTTAGGGAAGGAACGAGGATCGCCAGTAGCGTTCCCCGAGTGCAGGCACGCGGGCTGGTCAAGCACTACGACGGTAGGGAAGCATTGCGCGGGGTCGGCTTTGAGGCCGGGGCCGGCGAGCTGGTGGCGATCATCGGGCCCAACGGGGCCGGGAAGACGACGCTGCTCTCGATCCTGGCCGGGATCGTCAGGCCCGACGCAGGCGAGGTCCAGGCGCCAGAGGGGGAGGTCGGGTGGGTTCCTCAGCAGGCGGCGCTCTACCGGCGGCTGAGCGTGGAGGAGAACCTGCTGCTGTTCGCGCGGCTCGAGGGCCACGAGGACCCGCGCGCCTCGACCGAGGGAATGCTGGAGCTGTGCGGCCTCGGCGAGCGCCGCGGAGAGATCGTCGCCCGCCTCTCCGGCGGCAACCAGCAGCGGGTCAACATCGCCGTCGGCCTGCTCTCGCGACCGCGGGTCCTGCTGCTGGACGAGCCCAGCGTCGGGCTCGACCCGCGCCAACGGGCGCGGCTGTGGGAGTTCGTCTCCGGCCTCGCCGGCGGCGGCACCACGGTGATCTTCTCCACCCACGACATCCAGGAGGCCGAGCGCTACGGCGGCCGGGTGCTGGTCCTAGCCGACGGCGAGTCGGTCTTCGACGGCTCGGCCGAGGGGCTGCGCGAGGCGGTCCGGCGGGAGGCTCCCGAGGCCGCCGATCGCGACTTCGAGACCGCCTTCGTCGCCTACCTGCAGCACCGGGGGCACTGACGCCGTGCGCTGGCTGTTGCTCAAGGACCTGCAGCTGCTGCGTCGCTCGCCGCTACAGGCGGTGCTCCTGGTCGCCTACCCGATCCTGATCGCGGTCCTGGTCGGGTTCGCGATCTCGCGCGGCCCGGAGAAGCCGCGGGTCGCCTTCCTCAACGAGGTGCCATCCGACAGCCGGGTCCGGGTCGGCACCGCACAGCTGCCGGCGATCGGGGTCAACGAGAGGATCTGCCGCCGGGTCGAGTGCGTCCAAGTCGCCGACCGCGACGAAGCCGTCGCCAAGGTCCAATCCGGAGACGTGCTCGCGGCGCTGGTCCTCCCCGCCGACCTGGTCAACCGGATCAACTCGCTCTCGACCCTGACCCCGGGCACGCCCGAAGTCGAAGTCCTCGTCAACCAAGAGAACCCGGTCAAGGCGCAGCTGGTCAACGACCGTATCTCGACCCTGCTGGCGCAGGCGAACCTGGCGATCGCCCGCCGCATCGCCGGCGAAGGCGGCAAATACCTCAACCTGCTGATCGAGGGTGGCGAGTTCCCGGTGCTCGGGCGGGCGGTCCAGATCCTCGGCCTGCGGGCGACCGCCCAGATCCTCACCGCGCTGGAACCGGCCCTGCCCCGGGGGCCGCTGCGGACCTCTCTGCGGGAGGTGGTCGATTTCGCCACCCAGGCACGCGACAACCTCGACATCGCCGGGCCGCTGCTGGAACGGGTGGCGCAGCCGGTCGAGGTGAAGAAGGTGGCGGTCAGCGGCTCGAGCCCGCCGCTGGAAATCTTCGCGATCGCGGTCGCCGCGGTCCTCACCCTCGCCTTCGTCGTCGTCCTCCTGGTCGCCGGGTCGCTGGCGCTGGAGCGCGAGGAGAACGCCTACTCCAGGCTGACCCGAGGGCTGGTCTCACCAGAGGCCCTGCTGACCGAGAAGGTTTTGCTCGGCGTCGGGGTCGGTTTCGTCGTGACCATGCTGATGCTTGCCGGGATGGAGATCTTCGCCCCGCTGGACTGGAGCCGCGTCGGCCTCTGGCTGGTCGCGATCCTGCTCGGCGGTGCGGCGCTGGGGGCTGCGGGGGCGGCCCTGGGAGCTGCGGCTCGGGAGGTCCGCGCCGTCTCCCTGCTCGCTTTCATGGTGACCCTGCCGGTCGCCTTGCTCTCCCTCGTCCCCTCGGGGTCGATCGGTGACGGCCTCTACGACCTGATCCGGGTCCTCACCGCCGTCTTCCCCTTCAAGCCCGCGCTGGAAGCGATGACCTCGGCGCTCGACTCCGCCGGCCCGGGGATCGGCGGGCCGCTGCTGCACCTGGTGATCCTGGCCCTCGCCTACGGCCTGCTCGCGCGGTTGGCGCTGCGCCGATTCGCAACGGTTTGAAGCGCGGTCGACTTTTTGGTCCCCATAGGGACCTCAAACTCGGTGACGGCGGGTAGGGTCCGGGCGATGCGGGTGCTCTTCATCGGCGATGTGGTCGGCAGCCCAGGGCGGCGGGGGCTGCGTGAAGCGATGCCGTCGCTGCGCGAGCGCCACTCTCCCGACCTGGTGATCGTCAACGGCGAGAACTCCGCCGGCGGCATGGGCATCACCGAGCGCACCGCCAACGATCTCTACGAGTCCGGCGCTGGCGCGATCACCACCGGCAACCACGTCTACCGCCACCGTGAGGCCTACGGGTTCCTCGAAAGCGAGCAGCGGGTGGTGCGGCCGGCCAACTACCCGCAGGGGAACCCGGGCCGCGGCCACACCGTGGTCGAGGCCGGCGGAATGCGGGTCGGCGTGATCAACCTCAGCGGCGGCGTCGGCCTCAGGGTCGCCCGCTCCCCGTTCGACACCGTCGACGGCATCCTCGAACGGCTGGAGGCCGACGCGGTCATCGTCGACTTCCACGCCGAAGTCTCGAGCGAGAAGGTGGCTATGGGCTGGCACCTCGACGGACGTGTCGCGGCCGTCCTCGGCACCCACACCCACGTCCCGACGGCGGACGGCAGGGTGCTGCCGAAGGGGACCGCCTTCGTCTCCGACGTTGGCATGACCGGGTCGCGCACCAGCGTGCTCGGGGTGAAGCCGGAGCAGGCACTGGCCTCGCTGATCACCCAGATGCCGACCAGGTTCGAAACCGCCGAGGAGGACATCTGGGTGATGGGGGCAGTGGTCGAGGTCAACGAGCGGGGGCTGGCTGACTCCTACGAGCGGGTGATGGTTCCGGCTCCGGCTCCCGGCGCCTAGCAACCCCCGACGGCCGAACGCCGTCCTGGTTGCAGGGCCAGCTAGGAACGCGCTTGACCTACTTCTTGCAGCTAGTGGCGATCCGCTGGTTGGAGCTCTGCATCTTGTTGTTGTGGGCGACCATCTTCACCGTGGCGATCGGGGGCGCTTTGCAGAGGTTGGCCGAGTTGACGAAGACGCCTTTCTTGCCACCCTTGAAGGAGAAGACCGCCTTGGTGATCGGCGCGTCGGGCAGGTTGGCGAAGATGGTCCGCACCCGCGAGGATTCCGAGCCCTTCTTGGTCACCGCGTCGACGAAGCCGACGGCGATCACGTCGACTTGGCCGTGCAGGTCAACGACGACGTCGGGCAGGTCTCTTTCGCCGCCGTTGGCGCGGAAGTAGACCGGGCCTTCAAGCGGTTTGGCGAGCAGGGGCGTGAAGACCCTGGCCTTGCCGAGCACCGAGGCCGGTGGACATTTGCCTTCCGCAAACTGCGGCCGGGTACAGGGGTTGGCGATGTGATTTTGGTCGATGAAAGTGGTCGGTGGCAAGATCACCACGGTGCGCTGGTTGTTGGCCTGGCCGGAGGGCTGGGTAAGCACTGCTTTCAGCGCGGGGTGGCCACTTCGCCTGACTGCACCTTTCATCTGCAGAGAGAGCTTGGGGGTGTAGTCAAGGCCTTTGCAGCCGCCGACTTGGAAGCGGTTTCTCAGCTGGGCGACCGCTCCGGTGGTGGAGATCGCTTCGCCGGTGACCTGCTTTTCCTCACAAGAGGTCGGGTTGAGAACGTAGCCGGAGCGGTCGACCCTGACCGCGATCGAGCGCACGTCGAGCGGGATCCCCTGCAGGATGCTCGGTACCGGGTCGCTTCTCACCGTGCCCTGGCCGGTTTCGGGGTTGACGTAGAGGGCAGCTCTCACCACCACGGTGCCGATGTCAAAGGGACCGGCGATGCCGGGGGTGATGATCGCGAGGCTGAAGGGGGCGCCTTTGTAGGGACCGGCTAAGTAGACGTTTCCTTGCACGTAGAGGGGGTTGCCCGAGCCCGCGCCGACGTTGACCGCGCCGATCTGGGAGGCAGCCGGGCAGGAGGGGCTCGCCTTCTCAAGTGCCCCCTGGCCGGGGTTGCCGCGGGAGGCGGCCTGGGCGATCTGGGCCTCAGAGCACTCGGGGATGCCGGTGAAGTTGGCGGCCACCCCGGTCGGCAGGGTAGTGTTGAGAGCGCCGATGCGCTGGGAGCCGTTCTCGCGGGTGAGCTTCACCACGAAGGGGGAGTAGGCGCCGGCGAGCGGTTCGACCGTTCCCGCTTCAAAGCTCGGGGAGTGGGGCATCTGGGCTTCGGTTGCCGGGCAAGGGCCGGCTGGGGAGCTCGAGATCGGGAAGGTGGTGCTGAGGGTGACATCGGCACCTTCTGGGGAAGACCATGGGGTCAGCTTGGCGGTGGTCGCGTAGGTGCCGCAGGTGGGCGGGGTGGTGAGCGGCGCCCTGGGCCCGCCGAAGAATTCGAAGTCAAAGCTTTCGACGGGCAGCTGGGGGTTACTGAGGAAGGTGGTGCGCAGCTGGCCGGTAACAGGGTCCGGTTCGACCTTGCCGGCGAGCTTCACCACAACCCCGGTCAGGGGGTCGTTGAGGGCGACGTAGATGGCGATCAGGGAGCCGAAGGGGTTTTCGCCCTGCTTTGCCAGATAGACAGAGCCCGACACTGGGTGGTCGAGCAGGGGGGAGTTGGCCAAGACCCTGCCGACCTTGGAGTTGTCGGGGCACTGGGCGGGGTCGGTTCCCCCCAGCCCGATCTCAGAAAGCGAGCAGGTCCCAAGCCCATCGGCAGAGGAGGGATTGACCGCCATTCCCGCTGGCAGCGTCACCACGGTGTCCTTCAGGTGTGCGGTCGCCGGCAGGTTGGGCGAGTTGGTCTGGGGGATCTCGAGGTTGACCTTGAAGCCGGTGGCCGAGTCTGAGCTGGCCACTTCGGGCTGGGCTTTGATTTTCGGCGCAAACGGCACCCCCGAGCAAGTGTTGAGGCCCGCCGGGGCTCCACCCAGTCCCACTGATTCCACGCTGTCTTCCTCAACGGCTTCCGGTTCCTCCACCGAGCTGACCCTGACCGTCCATTTCAACGGTCCCGCACAGGAGGTCGGCAACGAGAGAAGGGGAACTTCGGCAGCGTCGCTCGCGCAACCCGTGACAAAGGAGCCCGCAACAATGCAGGTACGTTCGTCGTAGTGTCCTTCTCCCGGCAGGTCTCCGAACGCCGGGACCCCCCAGATGCGCGCGTCGATCGACTGGATTGGTTCGTTGGGAACGGTGACGTTGGAGACGCTTGCCGCGTAACCGCCGGCCCCGAAAAGGTCTGCCCCGGTTCGCAGCGAGGCTTCCTGGAAGCTGTTAAGGCCGAAGAGCTGAAAGCCGAACGAGGCAGGCACGCCCAGCGGCGGGGTCAGGTTGAAGACGGGGATTTCGGCAGTGTCTTCGAGCCCGAACAACCTGATCCGGGCGAGGCCGACCTGGGTGTTGCCCGGGCATTGGGCGATCTGGCCCACGAACTCGGCGCCGGTGCAGCGTGGGACCGCCATCGGGTTGCCGACCATCCCCGGCGGCAGGTCAAAGATCAGCTCGCGAAGCGTCCCTTCCGGGCGTTCTTCGCCGTCCTGGTTCATCGCGAAGGCGAGCCTCCATTCATAGGGGTGAGCGCCGGCGCGCTGCTCGACATGGCCGTCTTCGTCGAGGAACCCGGCGCTCAGGCTGTTGAACCCGAAGTCGGCCTGGGCTGCGGGGGCCAGGGCAAAAAGAACGAAAAGAAAAGTGATCGCGGCGAGGCCTTGACTTCTCCCCATCATCGACCTCCTCCGCGGTTGTGTCTGGCTTTCTTCTTCTTCGGCTTCTTCTTCACGCACTTGCCCTGCTTCTTCACAAAGCCCTTCTTGCAGGGTTTCGACCGCGGCGGGTTGCCGGAGCCGCTGAAGGTGTTGCTGGCGGAAGTGGGCTGAACTGGCGGGCTCGCGATCGGGCCCTTGCACATTTCCCCGCTGCAGGGTTCGGTTCCCGTTTCGGGAAAGCCGCCGCCGACCCGCGCGTCATAGAGGTCGAGCTGGTCGTTTTTGTCAGGAGGCAGGAGTTTCTCGCGGGTGATGAAGAAGGCGTCGTCCCCGCTCGGCGTCGAGTCGACGAACATCGAGTCATTGGGGCTACGGCCGCTTGAGATCAAAGAAACGCAGCCATTTGCTTGTTTGCAGCTGCCGACCCCGTTGGGCTCCCACTGGTAGACGTCCTGGATCGAGCCGTTGACGTCCTGCGGGGAGAGCGTGTCCTGGCTTTCGAAGAACAGACGGCCGTCTCCCTCCTTGCTCAGGTTGCCCGGTTGTGGGAAGGGGGGGAAGGTTGGGGCTACCACGGTCCCCGGCCTGATCAGGCTCAGGTTCGACTTCCCGACCGGCCGCTGCCCGCTCGGGTTACACGACGCGCAGTGAAGCGTCTCCGATTCCGCCGCGTAGACGAACACCTCAAACGCCCGGAAGCTGCCACCGCTGAGCCTGTTGTCATAGCCGGTCAACGACGCCTGCGACATCAATGCCAGGAACTCGCCGTCCGGGCTCACCTGCGCCGTCCGGTTCGGCCGCGCCGCCTTCCACGTCCCGTAGCGGCCTAAAAAGGCGAATTCGTTGTCGCCCGCCCTCAGCACCCCGATAAAGTGGCGCGTGCCCTCATCCCACGCGTAGAGGTTGGGTTCGCCCTCCTCGCCTTCTCCGTTAAGCGCCTCCGTATCGACGAAGTAGACCCGCGAGAGATCTTCGCTCGCCCCGAGGATCCCCGCAAAACCACCTTCGCCTTCGCTCAGGTCGCTGGTCGGCTCATATTCTTCGCCTTCTTCGTCTAGCTCATAGACTTGGCCGTCTGAGAGCAGGACGCTCGAGCCGTCGGCGGCGGCGGCCAGGAAACAGACCCGTGCTGAGGGCGCGACGCTCGCTTTGCAGCTGGCAGGGCCCGGGACCTCCAGCGTCTCTTCGCCGTTGACGCGGACGTAGAGCTGTCCGGTTTCTTCTGAAGTCCAAAAGACCCGAGAGCCATCGTCGGAGATCGCGTGGTCGACGTTGGGGGCTTCAGCCTCAGGGGCCAGTTTCGCCAATAACCGCCCCGAGCCGATCATCGCTTTCCCGGCCGCTTCCTCGTTTTCTGGCAGCACGTTTATGAGGCGCAGCTCGCCCTCTTCCCATTCATAGAGGTTGCAGTTCTGCTCCGTGAAGCTGCATCCTTGGCCGGCTTCGACTTCCGGCGCTTCCGGCGCGACGTCGGGCACCGCCTCGGTCAGCGCGTCGTTGGCTTCGAACAGCAGGTGCGTGAAGGCCGGCTCAAAGCTCGCCCCTGCGTTTGCCCCCGCGTAGACGATCCGGAACTGGTTCTCGCCCTGAGTCGGGAAGCTCGGATCGCGGTTCGGCGGTTCCTCGCTCACCAGCGCCCGAAGCGTCCCGTCCTCTTCCCGTAGGTAGAGGTTGGCGAAGCTTTTGCCCCCCCGCGTCGGAGCTTCCGGGGAGAGCGCCGGTTCGACTTGGTAGACCACCCCGCGTGAGAGGTCTGAGGAGAAGGCCAGATAGCCTTGCCCGGAGCCACTGTTGAACACCGGCGGGCTGAGGCTCTCGGTCCCCCAGCCAGCAGGTCCGCGATCGGAGATGTACTCGTTGGGGCCCGCTGAGAGCCCGGCGGTGAAAGGCTGGCCCTCATAGAGCACCGACTCCCCGTCCGGGGCGACTTGCATCGGCATTATCTGGTTGTTTGCCCCCGGCAGGCATTCATTACAGCTCCCCCCCAGACCCAGGGCCGCGTCGGGCTCCGGCGGGAGCACCTCGCCCGCCTTCTGCGGCGGGGAGACCAGCTCATAGGCCCGGCCGTCGGGAAGTGCCACTTCCCCCGGCGCGAAGGTGGTGAACTCCCCATCGGCTCCCTCCGTGGTCGCGACCACGTTGCTCGCGACGATCCGGAGGTGGTAGGTGGTCGACGGGGTAAGACCGGTCAGCAGCTGGGTGACTTCCTCGGAGGCATTGCCCGCCCCCAGTTCAGCAGGCACAGCCGGGACGCTCACCGCTTCATCGAATTCGGTTAGTTGGAATTTGGCGTCAGTGACGTACTGCACCACGACGTCGGTTGCGTTACCGCGCGGGTTAACCTGGCCGGTGATCTTGGCGCTGGTCGGGGTCACCTGCGAAGCCATGGTCCCCGAGACCGACGGGCCGGGGGTGAGGAACTGTTCGTCTTCGCCTATCCCTGGTCCGTTCGCGTTGGCGGCGACCAGGCGGAAGTGATATTCGGTTCCGGGGGTGAGGTTCGAGATATCAGCGTGAACGGCGACAGGCACAGCGCCTTCTCCCACTTCGGCTGCATTGGGGTCTTCGCAGGGAACGCTCGTCCCGTGTGGACCTTCGCCTTCCTCATATTCGAGGGTGTCGTATTCGAAGGCGCATTCGGTGAGCGCCTCTCCGCTGGAGTTGACGGTGCCGTTTAAGGTGGCGCTTTCGGTGCCCACGTCAGTAGCGGGTAAGGTGGCCACCATAGGTACGGCGACGAGCGTGAAGGCGACGACTTCATCGGTTCCGGAGTCTGCTGCGTAGACCGTCTGGTTGGTGCCGTCTACCGCGAGGCCGGCGGCGGCGCTGAGATTGCCTGAGCCGAAGCTGACGGTCGGCTGGCAGCCGCTAAATCCCCCAGGAAGGCAGGATGAGCCGTTTGACTGGATCACTTCGCCGGTGCCGTTGAATTCATAGTGATCGACTACGCTGCCGCCTCGGCTGACGTAGAGTTCGCCACTGGCGGGGTCGACCCCGAAGCCGGTAGAGGTGTTGTCGGCAGTTATCTGTTGCCCGCCATCGGGTAGGCCAGTCGGCGGGAATTTATGAACGCTTTCGAAGCCTACGCCGTTCACCTTGAAGAAGTTGCCGGCCTGATCCACCCCAAGGCCGCGCTGACTGCTGCCGCGTGGGGTTTCGATCACAGGGCCGATGAAGGCGCCGGCCTCGGTGAAGTTGAAGATTTTCCCCGGCGGAGCGATCCCCCACATCACCGAGAGGTTGCCGGAGGAGCCAACTGCGATGCCGACGATCGAAGTGAAGCTTTCGCTGCCGTTGCCGGTGAGCTGCCCACCAGTGCCCCAGGTGGGCACCAGGGTGCCGTTGGCTTCGAACTTGGTGACGCTGTTGTTGCCAGTGTCGGCGACATAGACGTCACCATCGGAGGCCCCACCTGAGTTGTCGATCGCGATGAAGGCCGGCGTTATGAATGACCCAGCACTGAAGGCACGGATGAAGTCACCGCCCGCCGAGAACTGAACGACCCGGCTGTTGCCGGTGTCGGCAACGAAGACGTCGTGGGTGCTTTCGTTTACCGCGAGGCCGCTGTTCGTCGCCAGTTCGAGCTGGCCATCACCTGAGCCACTGGAGCCGAGGGAATCAGAGAAGATGTGCACTCCAGCTGCCGATGCAGTGCTCGGCACAAACAACAAGCCCCATAGGAGCAAAATCCCCAAAACTCCGGTGATCCGCAACGATGGCATCGTTCCGGGACGCAGGGCCACTGTTTTCCTCCTCCGCAAGGACAGCGATTACCGCCGGCGAGCCCTGGAGCGTACTTAGTAGATACTTCTCCGTTCCCCGGCTGCTTCAGTGGATCACGGTTCCCCGAGGGAGTCAAGGAGGCAAGGATGAAACCCCCAAAATTCGGTATGACCTTAATAACCGGAGCCGGGCTCCTCGCCCGGCTCCGGTCGTTTCCCGATGGCTCTTGCCGCCGGTTAACCCTTTGACCCACCTTCAACCTATGTGGTTGTTGTCAGGACGATCGGGTTCTGATCTACGCCTTCTACTTTCGCCATTTTGACTGTGAAGCCACCCTTGTGTTCGGCTGGGTTTAGACCGATTTTCAGGGTTTCTTTGGTCATCGCTTCGGTGAATGTCGCTGTCGCACCGCTGTGTTTGGCGGTGTCACCAACCGTCGGGTTGGCTGTAGCGATCGCAGTGCCATCCACTTTGAACGGTTTGCCTTTCAGGGCGCATTCTGCCCCTTCCAGGGTGATTTCCGTGAAGGCCAGCGCTTTTCCTTCTTTGTCTTTTTCCGGTGTGAATTCGATCCCCATTGTGTTTTTTTCCGGACCTGTTTTTTCGACGCCCTGGAAGGTGCCTTTGACGATAATCGGTTCTTTAACCGTGCATTTCGCTGGTTTCAGAGCTTTACATCCGGTGTATTCGACAGTTCCTTCACCTGTTACTGTGTGTTTGCCAGCGCCGGATTCTACGTTGTGGATAAAGTTTTTATCAACTCCGGCGGTTTTTCTGCTTTTAACCGTGTCACATGTAATTTCCGTTTTAACCGCGAAAACGGTTGCCTTTAGGACCTGGCTTGTTTTTTCGTTTGTGGCGGCGCCCATTTTTTCGTTGGTTACTTCGATTTCTGTTGTGACGTCTTTTGCGATTTCTTTATGCGTGTATTCGCCTTCAGTTTTCGGATGTTTTTTATCGCAGTGAGCGTCTTCGAACTCACCTTTTTTGTTACCGTCTTTCACGCATGTGAACGCTGTTGTGTTTTCTGCTTTTTGCGCCGAGGCGCTCTGCGCTGCGAATGCGCAGAGCAAAAGCGCACTGAGCAGCGAGAGGCCGAGAACGGCTCTGCGTCCAATCATTTTGATGGCTCTCCTTGGTTGTGGTGTCTCGGAGGTTTTTCGCCTGGTGAAGACCTCCGAGCTCGTTTGGCGGCCCAGGTCGGACCGCCCTTCCAGGGTGCCACGAAGAGCAGCTGATGGTCAAGTTTTCCTGCTCAATGTTTTCTATCCCCTACATGTCAGTTTGTAGAGGATGCGCTGTTGCGGTTACTTCCCGATGATCGTCAGACTGGCCGAGCCGATCTCGAGTCGAAAAGCAGCGCCACAAGAAGCAGCGGAAAGAACCACACTATGTATAGGTAGAACCAGTGCTGCATCGTGAGCTGTAGTGCGATCAGGAGCGCGGCTCCCAGCGCTGCAACCTGGACCAGCGTCTTTTGCCGCGGGCGAAACGCGAGGAATAGGGACAAAGCAGCCGTCCCGCCGAGCAGAGCTATGCGTAGGGGCTCCAGGGATGGGACCTGGCCCCAGATGCTGAACGGGGAGTCGCGGCCACCCTGGTAGGCGATGGTGCGGTCGTAGAACGTGCCCAGGCCGGGGTCGATCGCCGGCCAGAGCATGACCGCGACGGTGACCGCCGCGAAGGCAGTGGCGAAGAGCGTCATCGCCCGGCGCTTCGACTCGTAGGTGAGGAGCATCGGTGCCAGGAGGGCCGGGGCGAACTTGGCGAAGGTCGCCAGGGCGGCCATTGCTCCGCGCGCGATCGGCCTGGCGAGCACGAGCAGAGTGGCGACCAGGAGCATCGCCACGAGGGTGTCGTTGGAGTTCGACTCCAGGGCGAAGGCGGTGTAAGGGTAGGCGGCCCAGCCGAAGGCGAGGGTGGCGGCGAGGCGGCGGCCGGCCGGCCCCGGGCGGATCCGGGTCCCGAGCAGGATCAGCAGGGCGAAGGTGGCGAGGTCGAAGAAGACGGCGGCGGCGTGCGCAGCGGGGAGATCGTCCCAGGTTCCCGACCAGGGCCAGATCGCCTCGAAGGGGACGTAGGAGAGGTAGGTGACCGGACCGTAGGTGTCGCCCTGCGAGACGTCCTCGGGGAAGTTGTCGTAGATCGGCTCGCCGTGGGCGATCCGATCGGCGCCGACCACGCTCGCATAGCCGACGTCGATCGCGCCGGAGTCGGCGACGTTGAGCCCGACCCGAAACCCGATCAGGAAGAGAGCGGCGACAAGGAGCCAAGCTGCCGGCCAGACCGGCCGCAGCCCCTCGCCGCGGCCGCGGAACCCGATCCACAGGCAGCGGCCGAGCAGGTAAAGCAGCGCCGGGTACTGCAGCGGCACCGAGACGCCGATCTCCCCCCGGTTGAAGAAGAAATGGGAGACGCCGAAGGCGAGCAGGACCAGGAGGTCGAGGTTTGCGACGCGGCGCAGCCGCCGCCAGTCGACCAAGCCGAGCAGGAAGAGGGCGCAGAGCGGGAGGAAGACGTAGGGCGCGTTGAGCGCGTGGCCGAAGGCGCCGGAGTACCCCCGCGCCATCTTCCACGCCACCTGGTAGCCCGTCCACGACTCGCGGACCTCACCGATGGAGGGATCGACGACGACCAGCGCCACCTGCTCTCCCCCGGCGAAGTAGGCGACCTCCCAGTTGCCGTTGACCATGCTCGCGGTCGGCTCCAGCCCCGGGTGTTCCTCTCTCTGCTCCACCACCTTCGGGTCCCTGTCGGCGATCGCCGTCGCCCGCTGTTCAGAGATCGCCGCCTGCGCTGGAGCCGCCAGCAGGAGGGCGAGGAAGACAGCGAGGAAAATGGCGGTCAGGCCGCGGGTCCTGTCACAGGGGGAGGGGGGCACTGCGGGCGGGGTCGTCCTCGACCCCCCTCCCCCTGTGCCACCCCCGGCAGGAATCACATGTCCAACCCGAAGTGCTCCAGCACGGCAGGAGCCACGTCGCGGAGGGTCCACTGCTCGCGGTCCGCGGCGGAGTCCGGGCCGCAGCCGACGAAGAGGAGTGGGCCGAGAGAGTCGCCGGCTAAGAGCGAGCCGTGGCTGCCGCCGCCAGCGTGGGACACGCCGCCCCAGTCAACGGCCTCGAAGCCCTCGACGAGGGAGACGACGAAGTCGCCCGAATGCGGCGCCGTCAGCGCTGCCCAGACGCGGGCCAACGGGTCGGGGTAGACCTCGCTGCGCAGTCGGCCGTCCTCCACTGTCGCATCGAGCACTCCAATCTCACCTTCCACCTCCCAGCGACCGCCGCGCAGGTCGGCGACCTCTCCCCCGGGCCGGAACCGGACCGCTCCCCCGGGCCGTTCCACCACCGCCCACTCATCGCCGGCGGCCGGCATCCCCGGCTCCTCGCGACGCAGCGGCATCCCGTCGGCTCCCTCCAACCGGCAGACCAGGTCGACCCCCTCGGTCACGCCCAGCCGGGCGCCCACCGCGGCCGGCTCGGGTCGGTCTCCGTTACCCGGCAGCAGGTAAACGTGGGCGGCTCGACCGGTCGGGCTAACCGCCAACTGGGCGCGCTCGGGGCGGTCGTCGGAGGGCTGCAGCACCGACCACTCGGTTGCCAGCACCTCCGCCAACGGGAGGCCGCGGTGGACGTCGGTCTGGGCATGGTCGGAGACGAGGATCACCGCGTGATCGTCGAGGAAGGGGTCGAGCCCGCCGGCGGCGTCGACCAGGGTCGCGAAGCAGGTGTCGGCCTTGGCGATCGACTCGACGCTGGCCTCGGGACCGTGGCGGTGCGAGTAGTTGTCGTTGTCCGGCAGGGAGAGCAGCAGGAAGTCGAACCGGTCCTCGTTCATCAGCTCGACCGCGCAGCAGGCCGCGTAGCCGTCTCGGTTGCCTGGGATCGAGGTCGACTTGCAGGGCACCGCGCGGCTGGCGTAGAGGTCGCCGTAAAAGAGGTCGGTCGGCCCCCAGGTGTGGTGGCGGAACTTCAGCTTGGTCGTCTCGATCGCGCGGCGCAGCAGGCCCTCGAGGGAGACCTGGTGACGGTGGCGGCCTCGGTAGATCAGGAACGGGGTGCAGGCGGTGCGGGCGCCGGCGTCGTCGAGCCGCTCGAATAGGGTCTCCACCTCGGGGCTGAGATGGGCGAGGTTCATGTTGTAGACGAGGTCGTAGAGGGCGCGGAAGACACCGAAGGCGCGGGTCGCCTCGAGCGAGGACCCGTACTCGACGTAGCGACGCTCGAGCCGGTGGTACCAGTTCATACCGCTGATCCAGTGCTGGTCCGAGCCGACCCCGGTGACCATCTCCGAGCAGGCGACCGGGGTCACCGAGGGGAAGCTGGAGACGCAGTCGGGGACCAGGGTCCCGCGCTCCACCAGGGCGGCGAATGTCGGTGCGCGCCCCTCCTCGATCGCCCGCTCGAGCATGTCGGTGCGCAGCGAATCGACGTAGGTGAGGATCAGCTTCTTGGCCGGCGCCATCGCCGAATGATGCTCGACCGACGCGGTCGGCTAGCGGAGGACGCGGAGGCCGGCGTGCTTGCGCTGGGCGCGACGGTGGCGGGAGAAGCCGAGCCAGGCGAGGCCGAGGGCCACGACCAGGACCACAACCGGGACCAGCAGCGCAATGGCGACTACGACCAGCGCCGCCAGGGCGACGATGAACCCGAGCGCGCCGGCGCCGCTTCCTTCGCGCCTGCTCGCGCCGAAGACAAGGTCGCTGATTATCAGGCAGGCGGCTGCGCCCCCGGCCAGCCCCAGCAATGCCCCCAGCGGGCCCTCCAGCAGGAACCCGACGATGAGGCCGATCACGGCTGCGAGCAGGGTCATCCGGCCGCGGGCGGAGCCGTGGGTGCCAGTGGTGCCGGCGAGCATGCCGATCGCGATGCCGAGGCCGAGCTCGGTGAGAATGTCCACGTGCGAAACCTAACCTCCCTGGCGCCCTCGCGTCGATCCGCCACACTTCTGGCATGAGCGAAATGCCGCAACCGCCGCACCGGCGGCGGGCCCACACCAGCACCAGGGACCTGGAGCGCTACGCGGGCCTGTTCGCCGAACGGACCGGGGTAATGCGTTCCTCGGCGATGCGGGACCTGATGGCGATCACCGCCCGTCCGGAAGTGATCTCGCTCGCCGGCGGCCTCCCCGACACCTCCACCTTCCCCGCCAAGAGCTTCGCCGCGCAGATGACCCGGATCGCCCAGGAGTCCGCGGCCGAGGCGCTCCAGTACGGGCCCACCGAGGGGTTCGAGGAGACCAAGGATTGCGTCCTTCAGGTGATGGGCGCCGAGGGAATGCTGGTCGACACCGAGGACGTAATCATCACTACCGGCGGCCAACAGGCGATCGACCTCGTCGCCAAGACGCTGGTCGATCCGGGCGACGTGGTGATCTGCGAAGCGCCCACCTACCCCGGAGCGGTGCCGGTCTTCTGCAGCTACCAAGCGGACACGATCCAGATCGACTGCGACGACGACGGGATGCGGATCGACCTGCTCGAGCAGACGCTGGATCGGCTGGCGGCCGCGGGCAGGCGGCCGAAGTTCGTCTACACGGTGCCGACCTTCCAGAACCCCGCCGGGGTGACAATGTCGCTCGACCGGCGGCGGCGGCTGGTCGAGCTGGCGCGGGCGCACGAGCTGCTCCTGGTCGAGGACAGCCCCTACGGGCTGCTGCGCTTCGGCGGCGAGCCGTTGCCGCCGCTCTACCAGCTCGACGGCGGCGACTTCGTCATCTACATCGGCACTTTCTCGAAGATCCTCTCCCCCGGGATCCGCCTTGGCTGGGCGGTGGCGCCGCCGCCGGTGATGGAGAAGATCGTCCTCGGCAAGCAGGCCGCCGACCTCTGCACCTCGACCCTGACCCAGTACTTCGTCCGCGAGTACTTCGCCGAAGGCAAGTGGCAGAGCTATATCGAGGACCTGGTCGAGGTCTACCGGGCACGGCGCGACGCGATGCTGGCGGCGCTGCACGCCCACTTCCCCGCCGAGGCGACCTGGACCGAGCCCGAAGGCGGGCTCTTCATCTGGGCCACCCTCCCCTCCTACATCGACACCGGCGATCTGCTCGCCAAGGCGCTGCGCGCCGACGTCGCCTTCGTCCCCGGCCAGGCCGCCTACGTCGACGGCCGCGGGGGGAGCTCGATGCGGCTCAACTTCTCCGGGGTCGATGAGGCCGAGATCACCGAGGGGATCCGGCGGATCGGCAAGGTGATCTCCGAGCAGGTCGAGCTGTACGGGGCGTTGACCGGGGAACAGCGGCTGCCGGGGCGCCCGGCCAATGCGGACGAGCAGGAGTCGGGTGTCGAGGAGAACGTCCTGCCGTTCCGCAAGTCCGGCGAGGCCGGGCGATGAAGGTCGCTGTCCTCAAGGGCGGCCGGTCGCTGGAGCGCGGGGTGTCGCTGCGCTCCGCGGCTCGGGTCGAGGACGCGCTCGAGCGGCTCGGGCACCAGGTGGTCGCGATCGACGTTGGTGCCGATCTGGTCAAGCGGTTGTCCGCTGAGGAGCCCGACGTCGCCTTCGTCGCAATGCACGGGGTCGGCGGCGAGGACGGCACCGCGCAGGAGCTGCTGGAGATCCTCGGGATCCCCTTCACCGGCCCCGGTGCGGCGGCCTGCGCGCGCTGCATGGACAAGGTGCTGGCCAAGAACACGATCCGGGAGGCCGGCCTGCCCACCGCGGACTGGTTTGCCTTCAACGAGACCGCCTTCCGCGAGCTGGGCGCCGCCGACGCGCTCGGCCAGCTGGAGGAGAGCCTGGGCTTTCCGCTGGTCGTCAAGCCGAGCCGCGGCGGCTCCTCACTCGGGGTCCGGTTCGCCGCCGAGACGGCGGAGGTGCCGCAGGCGCTGGTCTCGGCCTTCAGCTACGACGACCGGGTGATTCTCGAGCGCTTCGTCGAGGGTCGCGAGCTGGCGGTGAGCGTTATCGGCGACGAGGCGCTGCCGATCGTCGAGGCGATCCCGGCCGAAGGCGACAGCTATGACTTCGAGGCGCGCTACGAGATCGGCCGCACCCGCTTCGTCTGTCCCGCCGAGCTCACCGACGATGCGGCCGCGGCGGTCACCGAAACGGCTCTCGCCACCTACCGAGCGCTCGGTTGCACCGGCTTCGCCCGTATCGACCTGATCCTCGCCGACGAGCAGCCCTGGGTGCTGGAGGCGAACGCGATCCCCGGCCTCACCGACACCAGCCTGCTGCCGCAGGCCGCCGAGGCGGCCGGGATGTCTTTCGAGCGGCTGGTCGAGCGGATCCTCGACCTGGCCCCGCACCGGGCCGCGGCTTAGGCGCCTAGCTTTCGCCCTGGGCGAAGTCTTCCGGCGTGACCTCGTCGAGGAACTCTTTGAATTTGTCGACGACCTCCTCGGTGTCCTCGACCTCGTGCTCGAACTCGATCGCCGACTCCTCGATCACCTCCTCCGCCGCGAAGATCGGGGCGGAGACGCGGACCGCGAGGGCAAGGGCGTCGGAGGGCCTCGAGTCGATCTCGACCTCGGACCCGTTTACCGAGACGGTGATCGAGGCGTAAAAGGTGTTGTCGCGCAGCTCGGTGACCGAGACCCGCTCGCACTTCGCGTCGAGGTTCTCGAGCATGTCGGAGAGCAGGTCGTGCGTCATTGGCCGCGGCGTCGAGGCACCTTGCAGCTTCATCAGGATCGCCGCTGCCTCCGGGTGGCCGATCCAGATCGGCAGGAACCGGTTCCCGTCAACCGTCTTCAACAGCACGATCGGCTGCTTGCCGACCATGTCGAAGCTGACGCCATAGATCTGCATCTGCTGCACGAGAAAACGCTCCAGGCCGTGGGTAGGCGGCCAATTATAGGTCGGCGCAGTGGGCGATCCTGGATTCGAACCAGGGACCTCGTCCTTATCAGAGACGCGCTCTAACCAACTGAGCTAATCGCCCGGGGACGGCGATGATAGCGGCGGCGGCTTCCCCGGCTCAGCCGGCGCGGGGCGCCTGGCGGCCAAGGTTGCGGGCCAGCTCCTCTGCCTCGGCGACGTCGTCGAAGCGAAGCTCGGCGACGATCCCCCCACCCTTCGGCCGGACCCTGACCTCGTGGCCAAGCGCCGACTCGAGCGCGTCGGCGGCGGTGCGCAGGGCCGCCTCGGCGTCGGGATCAAGCGGTTTCCCCTTCACCCTAGGCTTTGGCTGGCTAGCCAGCCGGACCCTGTTCTCGGTCTCGCGGACCGACCAACCCCCCCGCACCGCGTCGCGGGCGAGGCGCCTGCGGACGTCGTTGCCAGTGGCTGCCAGCAGCGCCTTCCCGTGTCCCTCACTGAGCTCGCGGGCCTCCAACAACTCCAGGGTCTCATCGGGAAGCTCAAGCAGGCGGATCAGGTTGGAAACGGCGGGGCGACTGCGGCCGACCCGGCGGGCGAGCTCCTCCTTGGTCAGTCCCAGCTCCTCGACCAGGGCAGCGCAGGCCTTCGCCTCCTCGACCGGGTTCAGGTCCTCCCGGACCATGTTCTCGATCAGCGCTGCCTGCAAGCGCTCGGCCTGGGCCTGGTCGCGAACCACCGCGGGGACCTTCTCCAGGCCAGCCTGCTGCGCCGCTCGCCACCGCCGCTCGCCAGCGATCAGCTCGTAGCTGCCGTCGGGGAGGGGGCGGAGGAGGAGGGGCTGGACGATGCCGCTGGCCTCGATCGACGCGGCGAGGGCGGCGAGCGCCTCGGGATCGAAGCTGCTTCGCGGCTGGTCGGGGTTGGGCTTGATCAGGTCGACCGGTAGCTCGAGCAGCTCACCGGCACCGTCGGCCTCGGCTTCAGGCAGAATCGCCGCCAGACCGCGGCCGATTCCCCGCTTGGTCCCGCTAGCCACGGCTGGTCAGCTCCTTCGCCAGCGCCCGGTAGGCGACAGCACCGTGCGAGGCGGGGGCGTGCTCGGTCACCGGCAGACCATAGCTCGGCGCCTCGGCGACTCGGACGCTGCGCGGGACCACCGTCTCGAACACCATCCCGCCAAAGTGGTCTCGCAGCTCGGACTCGACGTCCTGGGCCAGCCTGGTGCGCTCGTCATGCATGGTGATCAACAAACCCGAGACCTCAAGTCGAGGGTTTAGCTCGCGCCGGATCAGGCCGAGCGTCTCGAGAAATTGAACCAGCCCCTCCAGCGCCAAATACTCGGCCTGGACCGGGACAATCACCCGGTCGGCGGCGGTAAGAGCGTTCACGCTCACTGGCCCAAGGGAAGGCGGGCAATCGAGCAGGCTGACCGCGAAGCGCTCGCGCACGGGGCCCAAGCGCTCGCGCAGGCGGGTCTCCGAGCCGTCGATCCGCGGCAGCTCGACCGCCGCCCCGGCGAGATCGCGGTTGGCGGGGACCAGCCAGAGGTTGTCCGGACCAGCAGGCCGAGCCGCCTCGGCCACCGACACATCGCCGGTCAGGCAGTCGTAGGAGGAGGGGTGCATCTCCTTGTCAGCGCCAAGAGCGACCGTCGCGTTGCACTGCGGATCGAGGTCCACGAGCAGGGTCTGCTGTCCCTCCGCGGCAGCGCAGGCGGCCAGGTTCACCGCGGTCGTCGTCTTCCCGACACCACCCTTCTGGTTCGCCACCGCGTACACCTTGCCCATGTCGCCGTCACCCTAGATGGTTGAGATTCACCCCCACGGTCGCGGCATCTGATTTAGGCTGCGCCGGATGCCCGAGATCGCTGACTGGCCCGAGGACCCCGCCGAGCGCGCCCGCGACCTGGTCGAGGGAGTGCTCGACGAACTCGACTTGGAGGGCGAGGTCGCGGTCGAGGAGGACGAGGACCGGATCTCGATCTCAGTCGACGGCGGCGAGGACTACGGCCTCCTGATCGGCAAGCGGGGGCAGACGATCGACGCCCTGCAGTTGCTTTGTTATCAAGCCGCCTTCCGCGGGCTGCGCGAGCGGAAGCGTGTCGTCCTCGACGCCGCCGGCTACCGCGCCAGACGGCGGGAGACGCTCGAGGGTCGCGCCGACCGCGCCGCCGAGCAGGCCCTCGCCGCCAGCCGGGTGGTCGAGATGGACCCGATGAGCGCGCAGGAGCGCCGGGTCGTCCACGAACGGCTCAAAGAGCGCGCCGGGGTCGAGACCTACAGCGAGGGCGACGAGCCCCACCGCTGCGTGGTCGTCGCCCCACTCGTCTCCGAGTGAGCACGGACCGAACGGCCTCGCTCGACCGGGAGGCCCAAGGGAAGCTCCGTGTCGTGCTCGAGCTGCTCGCCGAGGAGCGTGCCTCGGTCAGCTCGGTGGTCGACGAGCGTGCCTGGAAGGTCCACGTCGCCGACAGCATCACCGGCCTCGAGATCCCCGAGCTACGTGTCGCCTCGCGGATCGCCGACGTTGGAGCAGGTGCCGGGTTCCCGGGCCTCGCCCTCGCCGTGGCTCTTCCCGACGCCCAGGTCGACCTGATCGAGTCGGTCGGCCGTAAGTGCGACTTCATGCGCCGCGCGATCGAGAGCGCCGAGATCCCCAACGCCACCGTCCACAACCTCCGCTCCGAGGACTGGGCGTCCGCGGACGGCCGCGACGCCTACGACGCCGTCACCGCCCGAGCCGTAGGCCGCCTCTCGACCCTAGCCGAGCTCGCATCCCCACTTCTCAAGCCAAATGCCGTCCTCATAGCCTGGAAGGGCAAACGCGATCCGGACGAGGAGTCCCAGTTAGAGAGAGCGTCCCAAGAGCTCGCAATGTCCCCCGAGCAAATTCTCGAGGTAGGCGACCGCGCCGGAAGTCAGCACCGCCACTTGCACGTCATCCGCAAGCTCGGTCCGACCCCAGCGAATCTCCCCCGCCGCCCCGGCATCGCCAAGAAGCGCCCTCGCGGCTAGCCCTTTTCGTCCCCACCACCGAGTGAAGCGGGAGGGCGGCTTGCGGAGGGACCGATACCCCTCGGAACGTCTTGTACTTCTCGGTTGCCCGGCCCTCGGACGGCGGACACCAACTCACCCGAGCAAGTTAAGTGGAGAGGGGTATCGGTCCCTCCGCAACCGACCTACCGTCTCTTCTTCTTTTTTTTGGGAGGCGGAGGAGGCGGTTTAGCCGCCGCCACCTCCTCAGGCGTAGCCAGTTCCGGCGCCGGAATGATCCGCTGGATCGCAAACTGCTGGCCGATCGTCCAGATGTTGGTCGTGATCCAGTAGAGGATCAGGCCAGCCGGGAAGCTGATGATGAAGGGGACAAAGATCAGGGGCAGCGCGAACATGATCATGCGCTGGCTTTTGTCGGCCGTGACCGCCATCACCAGGCCGGAGATCAGCTGCGTGCCGACGTAGATGATCAGCAGCGCGATCAGTTCGCTACCGGTCGCCTTCGCGGTGAGGTCGTTGATGAAGAGGAATGAGGCTTCGGCGCCGCACTCGCCCGCCTTGCACCCGATGTCGTCCGGGAGCTCGTTCTGCAGCAAGTAGAAGAGGGTGATGAAGACCGGTAGCTGCGCCAGCAACGGGACGCAGGAAGCAAGCGGGTTGACTTTGTTCTCTTTGTAGAAGCGCATCATTTCCTGCTGCATGCGCTGTTTGTCGTTTTTGTATTTCGCCTGCAGCTCTTTGATCTGCGGCTGCAATGCCTGCAGGGCCCGCATCCCTTTCAGCTGTTTGTAGGTGAGCGGGATCAGCACCGTCCTGGTGCAGACGGTGAGGGCGATGATCGCGCCGCCCCAGCTGAGGCCGACGTCGTCGTGGAAGAACAACAGGACCGAGTTGGCGATGTCGATCAGCGGCTGGAGGATGTTCGCGATCGGCAGCATTACGGCCGGGCCTCCCCGTGGTAGTCGGCCGGGTGCACCGGGCCTACCCGCAGCGTGAACCGATCCGGAACCGGGTCGAAGCCGCCGTGGCTGAAGGGGTTACAGCGCAACAGGCGCCAGCAGGCGAGGAGGGTGCCGCGAAAGACGCCGAAGCGCTCGATCGACTCGACTGCGTAGGCCGAGCAAGTGGGCTCGTAGAGGCAGCGGCGCGGGCGGGCGGGGGAGATCCAGCGCTGGTAGGCACGGATCGGGGCGAGCAGGATGCGTTTCACGTGGAACGCCCTCCAGCCAAAGCCTCTTCCAGGTTCTTCGTTACGCCCCCGCTGCCCTCACGGGCGATCAGGTCGGAGATCTCCGCGCGGGCGACGATGACGAAGTCGTGCCTGGGAGGGAGCCGGTCGGACAGGCCCCAGAAGGACTCCCGGAGCGCCCTCTTGACCCGGTTACGGTCGACGGCGCCGCCCACCTTGCGGCTTACCGACACCCCAAGCCTCACGTCCTCCCGCTCCTCGTCGCGTCGGGGGAAGGTGTAGAGAACGAGGTAGCGGGTCGCATGAGATGAGCCGTCGCGGTAGACGCGGTCGAACTCGCCGCTGCGCGATAGGCGCCGTCGTTTCGACGCCATCTAAGGGGTGAGGCGCTTCCGCCCTTTGCGCCGGCGACGCCTGATAACCGCGCGGCCGCCGCGGGTGCTCATCCGCGCCCGGAAGCCGTGGGTTTTAGCCCGCTTCCGCTTCTTCGGCTGGTAGGTGCGCTTCATTGCGGCGGGAGTATACGGAGGGAACCGGGAAATCTTTTCTGCGGGATTTGCGGAGCGCCTCGGGCCCATGGTCAGGCGCGCCGCTATGGTCGCCGGCCAGGTGCCAGATGACTCCTCCAGACCCGACCCCGACGCCCTTTGGCGGGCAACCCAGGACCGTCTTCGGGCCTCGGTCCCGGACTCGACCTACCGGCTCTGGCTGGAGCCTCTCGAAGCCGTTGCCGCCGATGGCGACACTCTCAGGCTGAGCGCTCCCGAGGGGGTTCGGGCCTGGGCGGAGCGGCGGTATTCATCGCTGATCGCCGAAGCGCTCGCCGACACCGGCACCGGGTTGAGCCGGGTCAGCTTCGCTCCGGAGGAACCGAGCGAGGATCGGCCGGGGCCCGAGCTGAACCCCAACTACACCTTCGACCGCTTCGTGATCGGGGCCGGGAACCGCCTCGCTCACGGCGCCGCACTGGCTGTCGCCGAGGCGCCGTCGGAGGCCTACAACCCGCTCTTCCTGCACGGCCCTCCGGGCCTCGGCAAGACCCACCTACTGGCTGCCATCGCCAACTACCTCGGCGCCAACGCCCCCGGCCTGATCGTCCGCTACACCACCGCGGAGTCGTTCACCAACGAGTTCGTCGCCGCTCTCAAGTCGACCGGCGCGGAGGCCTTCAAGGCTCGCTACCGCGACATCGACGTGCTGCTGATCGACGACGTCCAGTTCCTCGAGGGCAAGCCCGCCACCGAGGAGGAGTTCTTCCATACCTTCAACGCTCTCTATGAGTCGGGCAGCCAGCTCGTCCTCTCCGCCGACCGCATCCCCAGCGAGCTCTCGACGCTTGCAACGCGGCTACGGGACCGCTTTGAGTGGGGCCTCACCGTCGCGGTCGAGCCGCCGAACCTGGCCACGCGGCTGACCGTCCTGCGGCGCCTGGTCGAGGAGGCCGGGGTCGAGATCGCCGACACCGAGGCACTCGGTGAGCTCGCGAACCGGATCGACGCCAACGTCCGCCAGCTCCACGGCGCGCTCACCCGGGTCGTCGCCCACGCCTCGCTGATGGCCCGGCCACTCAGCTCCGACCTGATCGCCGAGGTGATCCCGCGCGGCCGGCCGGCCCAGGCGACTTCGGTCGAGGAGATCCAGCAGCGCGTTGCCGATGGCTTCGGCATCTCCAGGGCCGAGCTGGTCGGATCAAGCCGCGCCAGGACCCCATTGCGAGCCCGGCAGGTCGCGATCTTCCTCACCCGCGAGCTGACCGACCTCTCACTGCCGCAAATCGGTCGCCTATATGGAGGCCGGGATCACTCGACTGTGCTCAACTCCCTGCGTCGCCTCGAAGCCAACCTCGCCAACGACGACGAGCTCGCCGGCAGAGTCCGGGAGTTACGCGGCGCTATCCACAGCCCAACCGATACTCGACCCTGACGGCCGATGACGCTGCAAGAATCAGCCTTCTCCACAATCGCTTCCACAGCCTTGAAACGGCGGCCCAAGGCCAAATAGCCGATGGCTCCAACTCTTTCCACAAGTCCTACTCCAACTCAAGAAAGCATCCAACACTTGAAGCTCACGACCAAACGAGAAGATCTTGTCTCCAAGCTCTCGATCGTCTCCCGGGCCGTATCGACCCGTGCCGCCACCCAGGCCCTCTCCGGTGTACTGCTGAGCGCCGCGGATGGACGCGTGACCCTCTCTGCCACCGACCTCGACATGGGCCTCGAAACGACCCTCGACGCCGAGATCGCCGGCGAGGGCTCGGTCCTCCTACCTGGCCGGCTGTTTGCCGAAGTCGCCCGGTCACTGGCCGACCCGTCCGTTGAAATCGAGACCCGCGAGGCAGAGCACGACGTTGAGATCCGCAGCGGCAGCTCCAGCTTCCACCTACGGGTGCTCCCCGCCGAGGACTTCCCGAAGCTTCCGGAGCCGAGCGAGGAATCGAGCCTGAAGATCGCTGCCGCTGCGCTTGCCGCGGACATCGACCTCGTCGCCCGCGCCGCCTCGCGGGACGACATGCGGCCGGTGCTCACCGGCGTGTTCGTAAGCGGGTCCGGCACTGAGATGACGATGGTCGCGACCGACTCCTACCGGCTTGCCGTGAAGCGAACCGAGCTCGAGGCCGATCTTGGCGGCGAGATCGAGGCCAATATCCCGGCTCGGGCCCTGCGTGAGCTGGCGCGGATCCTCACCTCCGAGGGGATCGAGGAGGCCACGATCTCGTTGCTCTCCAACCAGGCGGTGTTCGTGGCAGGCTCGGTCACCCTGACCACGAGGTTGATCGACGGCCAGTTCCCGAACTTCCGCCAGCTCCTGCCGGAGTCCTACGAGCACGACGTGCGCCTTCCCCGCACTGACCTGCTCGAAGTCGCCCGGCGGGTGAGCCAGCTGGCCCAGCGGAACGCCCCGCTTCGCTTCTCCTTCGCCTCCGGCGAGCTGACGGTGGCGGCGGAGACGCCGGACGTCGGCGACGCGGTAGAGACGATGCCGGCGGCCTTCGAGGGAGAGCCGCTTGAGATCGGGTTCAACCCGGAGTTCCTCAAGGAGGGGATCGAAAGCGTCGCCGGGGAGGAGATCTTGGTGCGGCTGATCTCGCCGCTTCGGCCGGGCCTTCTGCAACCGGTGGAGGGAGACGACTTCCGCTACCTGGTGATGCCGATTCGCCTCAACGTCTGAGGAGGGAGTGGCCGGTGCTCGTCACCGCGATCGAAGCGAGGCCGGTCCGCAGCCTCGACCGGGTGCGGGTCGAGCTGGAGCCGGGAATCGTCAGCGTCGTCGGTCCCAATGGGGTCGGCAAGACGAACCTCGTCGAGGCCCTCTACTTTGCCCTTACCGGCCGCTCCTTTCGCACCTCCGACCGGCGCGACCTGATCCCGTTCGGCGGCAAGCTGGCGCGGGCGGAGGCGACCGTCCGCGACGGCGACGGCCTCGAACGCCGGCTGCTCGCCTCGGTCAGCCGGACCGAGGGCCGGCGGCACCTCCTCGACGGTTCGCCGGCCGATCCCTCGACCCTTTCCCGCAGCCGCCCCCCGGTGGCGGTCTTCGCTCCGGACCGGTTGACGCTGGTCAAGGGCCCTCCGAGTGAGCGCCGCGCGCACCTCGACGGCTTCGCCTCGGCGCGTTGGCCCTCGCGAACCGAGCTGCGCAAGCGCTACGGCCAGGCCTTGGCGCAACGAAACGCCCTGGTGTCGCGGGTCGCCGCCGGTCACCGGACCGAGGCTGACCTCGACGTCTGGGATGTCGGCCTGGCCGAAGCCGCCGCACCGCTCATCGCCACCCGCGAGGAGGCTATTTCCGAGCTGGCCGCGCCGTTCTCGACCGCCGCAGCCGAGCTGGGTCTGGAAGGCGGGGCCACGCTCGAGTACGCGCCCCGGGCCAGTGGTTCCGCTGAGGAGATCCGAGCCGGACTGGAGGAGCGCCGCGAGCAGGACATCCGGATGGGACGCAGTTCATGGGGTCCTCACCTCGACGAGCTGAAAATCGCGACCGGCGGCCGCTCGCTGCGCCGCTACGGTTCCCAGGGTCAGCAGCGAGCGGCTCTGTTGGCGCTGCTCTTTGCCGAGCGCGAGGTCTTACTGGCTGCCCGTCAGGTGACGCCGCTCCTCCTCCTCGACGACGTCATGAGCGAGCTCGACCCGGGCCGGCGCGAACGGCTGGTCGGCCGACTCGGCGATGGTGGCCAGGCCCTGATCACCGCTGCCGACGAGGAGTCGGTGCCAGCAGCCGCGCTGGGCTCGGTGGTCCGCATGCCTCCCCCGCAGATGCCGAGCGCAGCCGCCGCATGAGCCGCCGCCCCGCCCCCCGCCAGGCCTCCGCGGCGATTCGTGCCGCTCGCGAACAGGCGGCGCCGAAAACGGGCTTGGCGGCAGCTCAGGCGAGCTGGGCCGAAATGGTCGGCGAGCAGCTCGCCGCAGTCGCGACGCCGGTATCCGAGCGTGCCGGAACGCTGACAATTGAGTGCGCCGACGCCGTCTGGGCGCAGGAGCTCGACCTGATGCAGGAGCAGCTTTTGGAGCGGTTGCGGGCCCAACTCGGCGACCGCGCTCCCAAGGGTTTGCGGTTCCGTGTCGATTCCGACAAATTCTAGTTCCACTTTATGCACGATTTGCAGGTAATTTGTGCCTTTCCGTCCGGCCTTCCGAGCGGCCGAACTGGTATTCTTATGGCAACTCGCGTTACGCCCCGGCCTGTGTGGAGCGAGCCTCCATGCGTCGGGGTTTTCTGTGTCAACCGGAAGGGACTCATTGCCTGAGAAGAAAGCCAGCGCCAAGGCCGCCGATTCCTACGGCGCCAAGGACATCACCGTCCTCGAGGGGCTGGAAGCGGTCCGCAAACGGCCCGGCATGTACATCGGCTCGACCGGCCCCCGCGGCCTTCACCACCTTGTCTACGAGGTGGTCGACAACTCGGTCGACGAGGCCCTCGCTGGCCACTGCGACGCCGTTCGCGTGGTCCTGCACCCGGACAATTCCTGCACGGTCGAAGACGACGGCCGCGGCATCCCGGTCGAGACGATGGCCAAGGAGGGCAAACCGGCCGCCGAGGTAGTGCTGACGGTGCTCCACGCCGGCGGCAAGTTCGGAGACGGGGGCGGCTACAAGGTCTCCGGCGGCCTGCACGGGGTCGGCGTCTCGGTCGTCAACGCTCTCTCCGAGCGGCTGCATCTGGAGATCAAGCGCGACGACCACGTCTGGTCGCAGGACTACGAGCGCGGCAAACCGATGACGGAACTGAGCAAGGGCACGGCTACCAAAGAGCACGGCACCAAGATCACCTTCCTCCCCGACCTCGAGATCTTCGAAGAGATCGAGTTCGATTTCCAGACCCTGGCGGAGCGGCTGCGGGAGACCGCGTTCCTGACCCGCGGCCTGAAGATCGAGTTGATCGACGAGCGCGGGCAGACCAACAGCGTCACCTTCCAGTACGAGGGCGGGATCGAGGACTTCGTCCGCTACCTCAACGAGAACAAGGACGCGGTGCATCGCAAGGTCGTCTACTTCGAGGGCGGCAAAGAGGAGGGTCAGGTCGAGGTGGCGATGCAGTGGAACACCTCTTACCAGGAGTCGATCTTCAGCTTCGCCAACAACATCAACACCCACGAGGGTGGGACCCACCTCTCCGGGTTCCGCGCGGCACTGACTCGCACCCTGAACGCTTACGCGCGTAACAAAGGTCTGCTCAAAGAGAAGGACGACAACCTCGCCGGCGAGGACGTGCGCGAGGGGCTGACCGCGGTGATCTCGGTGAAGCTGCACGACCCCCAGTTCGAGGGCCAGACCAAGACCAAACTCGGCAACCCGCCGATCCGCGGCCTGGTCGAGGAGACGGTCAATCGCAAGCTGGGCGAGTACCTGGAGGAGAACCCGGCCGACGCGCGGCGAGTCATCAGCAAGGCGATCGACGCTTCACGGGCGCGCGCAGCGGCGCGCAAGGCGCGCGACCTGACCCGCAAGTCAGCGCTGGAGAATTCGACTCTTCCCGGCAAGCTCGCCGACTGCACGGTTAAGGACCCGAGCCTGGCCGAGATCTTCGTGGTCGAGGGCGATTCCGCCGGAGGTTCGGCCAAGCAGGCGCGCGATCGCAACACCCAGGCGGTCCTGCCGCTACGCGGGAAGATCATCAACGTCGAGAAGAGCCGGATCGACAAGGTCCTGGCGAACAACGAGATCCAGGCCCTGATCACCGCGATCGGCACCGGTGTCCACGACGAGTTCAACCTCGAGGGCGCTCGGTACCACAAGATCGTGATGGCGACCGACGCCGACGTCGACGGGGCTCACATCCGCACCCTCGTCCTCACCTTCCTCTACCGACAGATGCCGGAGTTGATCGACGCCGGTTACGTCTACATCGCAAAGCCACCGCTCTACCGCGTCAAACAGGGCAACCAGGAGACCTACCTGGAGCGTGAGTCCGAACTGGAGGAGCTGCTGCTGCGCGACAAGCTCGAGAACTTCACCCTGATCGACGCTGCCGGCGACAAGAAGAAGCTGACGCCAAGCCGGTGGCAGGCTTACGTGCGCCGCTCGAAGGAGTACGAGGGCTGGGGCTCCTCGCTGCAGGCAGAGTTCGGCCACGAGGTCGTCCGCTTTCTCGAGGAGTCGAACCTGCTCGACGAGGGCGCGAACAGTGTTGCCGCCGCCGCCAAACTGCTCGAAGCGAAAGCCCCGGAGGGAGCGCCCTTCGACACCGAGGTGCTCGAGGTCTCCGACGAGCTCGTCGTGGTCAAGGCGATCGAACGCAAGACCGGGCTCGCCCGCACTCACCGGCTGCCCGCCGCTCTTTTCACGCACTACGACTATCGCAAGTTCACCGAGGTCCACGAGGCGTTGCTGAAGCAGGTCGGTCGCCCGCCGTTCGAAGTTCACCTCGGCGAGCGGCTCAACGTCGCGCTCTCGTTCCAGACGCTGCGCGGGGCCGTGCTGGAGCTGGCCCGCCACGGCGTCCAGCTGACCCGTTTCAAGGGGTTGGGCGAGATGAACGCCGACCAGCTGCGCGAGACGACGATGGACCCCGCCAGCCGCACCCTGGCCCGGGTCACCCTCGAAGACGCGACCGCCGCCGACCAGATCTTCTCGATGCTGATGGGCGACCAGGTCGCCCCGCGGCGTGACTTCATCGAGGCCCACGCCAAGGAGGTGCGTTTCCTTGACGTCTAGGCGGAGATTCGCGTTCCACGAGGTGACCGGCTGATGGCGCTTGATGCTCTGACGGGCCGGATAGAGGAGCGCGAGCTCGAGAAGGAGATGCGCTCGTCCTACCTCGACTACGCGATGAGCGTGATCGTCGGACGGGCACTGCCCGACGCGCGCGATGGCCTCAAGCCCGTCCACCGCCGGGTGCTCTACGCGATGCACGACGTCGGCCTGCAGCCCACCCGGCCCTACCGCAAGTGCGCCTTCATCGTCGGCGAGGTAATGGGCAAGTACCACCCGCACGGGGACTCGGCGATATACGACACCCTGGTGCGGATGGCGCAGGACTTTTCCCTGCGCTACCAGTTGGTCGACGGGCAGGGCAACTTCGGCTCGATCGACGACGATCCGGCGGCGGCGATGAGGTACACCGAGGCACGCCTCACGCGGCTCGCGACGGAGCTCCTGCGCGATATCGACGCCGACACGGTCGACTTCGGCCCCAACTACGACGAATCGACCCAGGAGCCGCTGGTGCTGCCGGCGCGTTTCCCCAACCTCCTGGTCAACGGCACCTCGGGGATCGCCGTCGGGATGGCGACGAACATCCCGCCGCACAACCTGCGTGAGGTGTCTGGCGCCGTAGCTGCCTACATTGATGACCCGGAGATCGACCTGGCCGGGTTGATGGAGCACGTCAAGGGCCCCGACTTCCCCGGCGGCGGGATCATGAGCCGGGAGGGAATCCGCGACGCCTACGCCTCCGGCCGCGGCAGCATCAAGGTCCGCGCCCGCGCGCACGTCGAGCCACTGAAGGGCGGCAAGGAGGCGATCGTCGTCACCGAGCTGCCGTTCACGGTCAAGAAGCTCGGCGAAGGCGGCCTGGTCACCAAGATCGCCGACCTCGTCCGCGACAAGAAACTGGAGGGGATCTCCGATCTCCGCGACGAGTCAGATGGCTCGGGAATGCGACTGGTGATCGAGCTCAAGCGCGGCGGCCCGCCGGCCAAGGTCGTGCTCAACAACCTCTACAAGAAAACCGCGATGCAGACGACCTTCGGCGCCAACATGGTGGCCTTGGTCGACGGCGTGCCGCGGACGCTGAGCCTGTTGGAGCTGATCCACCACTACGTCGACCACCAGCGCGAGGTTGTCACCCGCCGCACCCAGTACGAACTTCGCCGCGCCGAGGCCCGCGCTCACATCCTCGAGGGGCTGCTCGTAGCGCTCGACAACCTCGATGCCGTGATCAAGTTGATCCGCAGCTCCAATGATCCCGACGCCGCCCGCGACGGCCTGATGTCGCAGTTCGAGCTGTCGCGGGAGCAGGCACAGGCGATCCTCGACATGCGCCTGCAGCGCCTGACCGCGCTGGAAGCCGACAAAGTGCGCGCCGAGCACGCCGACCTGATGGAGCGGATCGGCGAGTTGCGGGCGATCCTCGGCGACGAGGCGAAGGTGATGGCGCTGGTCAAGGAGGAGCTGGCCGAAGTCGTCGAGTCCTACGGCGACGAGCGCCGCACCGAACTGGCCCACTTCGAGGGCGACGTCGGGATCGAGGACATGATCGCCGACCAGCAGATGGTGATCTCGCTGACCGCGTCGGGCTACGTCAAGCGGTTGCCGCTCGCTACTTACCGCCAGCAGCACCGCGGTGGCGTTGGCGTCATGGGGATGAACCTCAAAGACGACGACTACATCGCCCACCTCCACATCTGCTCGACGCACGACTTCCTGCTCTTCTTCACCAACCGCGGCAAGGTCTACCGGCTCAAGGTCTACGAGCTGCCGGAGGGGTCGCGCACCGCGAAAGGCAGCTCACTCAACAACCTGCTGCCTCTCCGCGAAGGCGAGAAGGTGATGGCGGTGATCCCGACCCGGGACTTCAAAGAGAACAAATACCTCGCCTTCGCGACGGCACAGGGCCTGATCAAGAAGACCGAGTTCCTCGCCTACAACACGCCGATCCGCGCCGACGGGATCATCGCGATCAAGGTCCGCGATGGCGACGAGCTGGTCCAGGTGCGGCTGACCTCGGGGGAAGACGACATCCTCATGGTCTCCCACTCCGGCCACGCCTCGCGCTTCTCCGAGAAGCTCACGCGCCCGATGGGCCGCGACACCAGCGGGGTCAAAGGCATGAACGTCTCCGCCAAGGACAACCGGGTGCTGGCGATGGACATCGCTCGCAACGACACCGAACTGTTCGTCGTCACCGAGAACGGCTACGGCAAGCGGACGCCGGTCGCCGACTACCCCGTCAAGGGTCGCGGGACCAAAGGCGTGCTGACCGCGAAGCTGACCGAGAAGAAGGGCGGCCTCGCCGGCGCTCTGATCGTCGGCGAACACCAGGAGCTTCTCTTCATCTCCCAAAACGGGATGGTCCAGCGCACCTCCGTCAGCGGCATCTCCCAAATGGGCCGCTCGACCCAAGGCGTCAAGGTGATGAACATCAAGGACGACGACCGCGTCAGCGCCGTCGCCCTGGTGGTCGAAAGCGACGAGGGCGCGGCGGCCGAGGTGGAGCCGGAGCCCGACGAACTGCCGGTGGCGGACGGCGTCTCGGTCGACGGGGCCTCCCAAGATGGGGCAAGTGGGTAGGTCCCGCAGCGGCAGCGAGCAGTAGCTCGCATCCTCCCGACGAGACCTGCATTGACCACGCTATAGGGGGTAAAAGCAGGTCTCGACCCCGGCTTTGGGCGCTTCTAAGCAGCCTGGGGTAAGTACTGCTGCCACGCCTGAGGGATCTTCGGGCTGGCGACTTGGATGAACACCGTCGGCGGGGGAGCCTTCGGGTTCTTCTTCGGGTGCATGTGGATCTCGCGGGGAAGGCGGTTGCCCTTGCGGCGGTTGCAGGTCGCGCAGGCGGCGACGATGTTCTCCCAGACCGATTTGCCGCCGCGGCTGCGGGGGATCACGTGGTCGACGGTGAGGCCGGATTTGGTCGAGCCGCAGTACTGGCAGGTCCAAGAGTCGCGGGCGAGGACGGCGCGGCGGGTGATCTTGCGGCGGTGGGCCTCGCGCGGGATCCGCACGTAGCTGACCAGGCGAATCACATCGGGCCGCTCGAGGGTCATGTGCTCGGAGTGAAGGGCGCCTTCGCGCTGCTCGAGCAACTCAGCCTTTTCCTTCAACAGCAGCACGGCGGCGCGTCTCAACGTGCAGACGTTGATGGGCTCGTACGTCGCATTGAGCACAAGAACCCTTGCCATCGTGCTCGGGATTGTAGGCAGGTCTGCCCCTGCCGATGCTCTAAGTCGCCGGGTAGGTGCCGAGGATGCGCACCGAGGCCGCTTTTTCACGCAGCGCGGAGATCCCTTCGGCGACGATCGGATCGTCGGCCGCGCCCTCGAGGTCGCAGAAAAACATGTACCGGCCGAGGCCCTGGCGCAGCGGCCGCGACTCGATCCTGGTCAGGTTGATCTCCCGGGAGGAGAACTCGCTCAGCGCTTCGACCAGGGCGCCCGGGTGGTCCTGACCCAGCTCGGAGAAGACCAGCGACGTTTTCCACGGGCCCTCGCCGCCGGCCTCGGTGCCGGCCGGGGCGATCCAGACGAAGCGGGTGATGTTGTCGCTCTGGTCCTCGACCCCCTCCATCAGTAGCTCGCAGCCGTACAGCTCGGCCGCGGCGCGAGCGCCGAGCGCCGCCCAGGGCCGCTCGGATTGGCTGACCATGCGCACCGCCGCCGCAGTGCTGCTGACGCTGCGCAGTTCGACCTCCGGGAAGCGCTCGCGCAGGAAGTGCGCGCACTGGGCCAGGGGTTGGGAGTGGGAAAGGATCGCCTCGATCTGGTCGAGCTGCACTCCCTTGCGGGCGATCAGGTGGACCCGGACGCGGTAGTCGTGCTCGCCGACGATCGTCACCTCCTGCGCCTCGAAGGCGATCGCGTCGAGGCTTCCGCGAACCGATCCCTGGATTGAGTTCTCGAACGGGACCAGGGCCCGGTCCGCTTTGCCCTGCTCGACGGCGATGATCGCGTCGTGGACGGTGGCCGTGCGCAGCGGCTCGAAGTCCTCCGGAGCGCCCGCCTCGCCGAGCGCGTCCTCGGTGAACGTGCCGGCCGGGCCGAGGTAGGCGATCCGCATCCCAGCCCCTATTCGAAGTTGACCGTGTAGCTGGCTTCGTTGTTTTCGGAGATCTGCTCGCCGGGGACGGTCTCGACCTCGATTTCCAGCGTCACTTCGCCTTTCGGCGTCGGCGTCAGCGGGATCGTCACCGTCCCGATTTCGCCTGCGGCGAGGGTGTCGATCGTGCCTTCCAGGGTGTTGCCGCCGTCGACCGAGACCGACACCGAGATGCCGTTCTCGGTCGATTCGCCCTGGTTCTGCACCTGGACTTCGACTTCGACCCCCCCTTCGCCGCTGACCGAGATCAGGCCTTCGGCCAGTTCGGTCCCGTTGATGCTGACCCCGAGTAGACCGAGCCCGTGGGTGCCCGGCGTCGCGGTTCCACCGGAGCCGCTGATCGAGCCGAGCGCGGTGCTGACTTCGCTTTCGTCGAGCCACTTGGTCCCGTCGGGGAGGAAGGTGCTCTCGGGCACGTCTTTGCCTTCGATCCCGTTGGAGGTGAGGACGTCGTTGATGCTCGGGCGGGCTACGTCTTCGTAGAGGACATCCGCGGCGAGGAACTTCTCCATCTGCCGGGCGATCGCGCCGGTTGCCTGCTCGGCGCCGGCGTCGCCGAGCGCGGTGCTGACTTTGGCAGCGATCTGGGTCATCGCGGCGCTGCGCAGCTCGTAGGCGAGTTCGAGCGCCTCCTGCGCCCTGCCCATGTCGCCTGGGGCGCTGAGACCGTCGATCCGTGAGGCTTGGTTGTCGATTGCGCTGGCGTCGGCGCTGACCTCGGTCTCGAACTCGGTCACCGTGAGGGTGCCGGGGTCTTCGAGCCGACCAAAGAAGCGTTTGCTCGTCTGTTCGGTTTCTTCGACGATCTGGGTGACGTTACGGGCGTAGTCGGTGAGCGCCCGGTCGGCGCGCGCGTCGAGGCACCCCTTGACCCCCAGCACGATCAGGATCACGAGGACCAGCCCGCCACCGAGGGCGAGCCCCCGCCGCAGCAGGATCTGCTGGCGTTCAGGGCGTTGCTGCCGCCGGCGTCGATGCGGGCGGCGTGGGGCGGAATCCTCCAAGAAGCGCTCTCCGGGGCTCGGTTGCTGGGCCGGAAGTATGAACACTGGTGTGGTCGAAGTGCCGATAATCGCGGCAAACGGTGCCTTTTTCCCAGTTCCTGAGCCATTTGCGCAGGAGAGACGACCGCGCCGGCGAAGTGGGAGAGGCTTTGGTCGGTTCCCTCGTCCTCAACCGCTTCCTGATCGAGCGCCGCATCGGCAGCGGCGGCTTCGGCGTCGTCTACGAGGCCTGGGACGGCCGCCTCGAGCGCCCGGTCGCGGTCAAGGCGATCGAGCAGCGCGGCGAGGCCGGTCGCCGTGTGCTCCGCGAGGCCCAGGCCGCCGCCCGCCTCAACCACCCCGGCATCGTCACCCTCTATGAGATGGGCGAGGAGGACGGCATCGCCCTGCTCGTCACCGAGCTGGTCGAGGGGTCCACCCTGGCCCGCCTCGCCCACGAAGGTGAGCTCTCCGACCGCGAGATCGGCGAGATCGGCGCCGACCTCTGCGAGGCGCTCGACCACGCCCACTCCCGCGGCGTCGTCCACCGCGACATCAAGCCCCAGAACGTCCAGGTCGTCGAGGGCGAGCCGCGCGCCAAGCTGATGGACTTCGGGGTCGCCCACCTCGCCGACGACGCACCGCTGACCGCAGCCGGAGACGTGATCGGCACCCTCGCCTACATGTCGCCCGAGCAGGCCGAGGGTCGCGCCGCCGGTCCGGAGGCCGACGTCTACTCGCTGGCCCTGACGCTTTACGAGTGCTGGAGTGGGGAGAACCCCAACCGGCGCGCCAACCCGGCCGCCACCGCCCGCGCGATCGGCGGCCGCGCCCGCCGCCTGCGCCGGCTCCGTCCCGACCTTCCCCACGAGCTGAGCGCTGCGGTTGACGCCTGTCTCGCCCCCCGCCCGAGCCACCGCCCCTCCCTGGAGGAGCTGGGCAACGCGATCGAGGACTCGCTCGACCAGCTTGCCGACCACCCGCGCGGTTCCCGGTACCAACTCGGCCCTCGTGTCGGCGCCATCGCCCTCGCCGCCGCCGTGGGCGCTTTCCTCGCGATCGGCCACGGCCTCGCGCTCCCCTGACCGCGTCCAACCCGGCCGAATCCACCATCTAGGCTTCCCACGGTGAGCGTTCTCCGCAACCTCGAGTCCCGGATCGAAGGCCTGGTCGAGGGGGTCTTCAGCCGCGCCTTCAGCTCCGAGGTGCAGCCGGTCGAACTCGCGCGCAAACTGGCGAAGGAAATGGACGCCCACAAGACCGCCTCGGTGCAGCGGGTCTACGTCCCCAACGAGTACACGGTCTACCTCTCCAAGCAGGACCGGGCGAAGCTGGAGGGCTACGAGCGCTCCCTGGAGCAGGAGCTGTCCGGCTACCTGCTCGACCACGCGCGACGGCGCGGCTATGACCTGTTGACCCGTCCCGCCGTCGACTTCAGCACCGACGAGCGCTTGCGCCTCGGCGAGTTCGGGATCCAGGCCCGGCTGGTCAAGCCGCCCGCCCACGAGGGCGAGGCCCCGAAGCAGGGGGAAGAGGGCCACACGATGGTCTACTCGGCGGTGCGCGAGCGCGAGCGCTCCCGACCGAAGCGGGCCGAGCAGGGGATGGGGGCGCTGGTCGAGACCAGGGCGGTGGTCTCGCTCGAAGACCGCCGCTACGTCCTCGATGGGCCGCGAGCGACGATCGGGCGCTCGAAGTCGGCCGAGTGCGTGCTCCCCGACCCCAACGTCTCCCGCCGCCACGCCGAGCTGCGCCGCTCGGACTCGGGCGATTGGCAGATCGTCGACCTCGGCTCGACCAACGGGGTGAAGGTGAACGGTAGGCGGGTCTCCTCGACCCGGCTCAGCCCCGGCGACCAGGTCACGGTCGGGACGACCACCTTTCAGTTCGATATCGAGCAGTAGACCAGCTCGCTCTGGTGGCGATCTGGACCCGTCATTAAGGTGCTAGCGCGTGGCCTACGACCCAATCTCCGTCGCCCTCAAGTTCGGCTTCCTAGTCGTTCTCTACCTCTTCCTGCTGGTGATCGCGCGCAGCGCGATCAAGGACCTGCGCCGGACCGTCTCGCCAGCCCCCGATGCGACCGGGTTCCACGCCGCGCCCGACTTCACCGGGGCGCCCCGCGACGTCGAGGGCTGGCTCATCGCCGAGCGCGGCGGCGGCCTCGAGGCGGAGCACCGCTTCGACTTGATCGGGGGACTCTCGATCGGCCGCTCGAAGGAATCCGACGTGCAGATCGAAGACCGCTACGCCTCCGGCCTGCATGCCCGCGTCTTCTCGCGCGGCGGACGGTTCTTCGTCGAGGACATGAACTCGACCAACGGCACCCTGCTCAACGGCGCCACCCTGAAGGGAGAGGCGGAGTTGATCGACGGCGACTCGGTGCAGATCGGCGACACCGTGTTCAGGTTCGAGGCGACGTGAGGCGGCGACGGGGAACCGGAGGCGGTCGATGCTGAGGATCGACGACCAGGCCTTCCGCACCGATACCGGGCGCCAGCGCAACGCCAACGAGGACTCCCTCTTTACCCGGGCACCGGTGTTCGTCGTCGCCGACGGGATGGGCGGCGCGCAGGCCGGCGAGGTCGCCTCCAAAGCCGCCGCCGAGGCCTTCGCCGGCGAGCTTGCCTCGGCGCCGCCAGAGCGGGTGCTGCGGGAGACGATCGAGGGCGCCAACCGCTCGATCCACCAACACGCCCGCAACGATCCCGGGCTGGCCGGGATGGGCACCACGATCACCGCAGCGATCGTCGACCCCGAGGCCGAAGAGGTGGCGATCGGCCACGTCGGCGACAGCCGCGCCTACCGGTTGCGCGACGGCAAGCTGGAACGCCTCACCCGCGATCACTCGCTGGTCGAGGAGATGCGGCGCAAGGGCCAGCTGACCGAGGCCCAGGCCGAGGACCACCCGCAGCGCTCGATCATCACCCGCGCGCTCGGCCCCGAGCCGGAGGTCGAGGTCGACCTGCAGACCGTCCCCGCCCAGGCCGGCGACGTCTTCCTGATCTGCTCCGACGGCCTGACCACGATGCTCGACGACGACCACATCGCCCGCCTGCTGAGCCGCGCCTCGACGATGCAGACGGCGGTCCGCGCCCTGGTCGACGAAGCGAACCGGGCCGGGGGCCGCGACAACATCACCGTCGTCGCCTTCCGGCTCGAAGACGCCGCCGCCCCGGCCCGGGCGCAGGAGGGCGCCACCCTGGTCGGGCCATCGGCCGAGGAGGCCGGCCTGACCGCGACCGAGGTTCGCCGCCGCGCCGCCGCCGATGCCGCCCGCAAACGCCGCGAGGACCTGGCCGGGAGGCCGCGCCGCCGCGGGCTGCGCAGGGCGGCGACGGCCATCGCCGCGGTCGTCCTCGTCGGCGCGATCGCCTTCGGCGCCTGGTACGGCAACCGCCAGGTTTGGTTCCTCGGCACCGACTCCGCCGGCCGCGTCGCCCTCTACCGCGGCCTGCCCTACGAGCTGCCCCTCGGGATGCAGCTCTACGACGAGCGCTACGCCAGCCCGATCCAGACCGAGGGGCTCCCCGCCCGCCGCCGCGATGCGGTCACCGGCCACGACCTGCGCTCGCGCGAGGACGCGGTCTCCCTGCTGGAGGAAATCCAGCAGGGCCAGGGGGTTCCTTGAGCTCCGCCCGGAACCGGGAGCTGAGCGCCCTGGTTCCGGTCGCCCTCCTGCTGACCGCTGGCTTCGCCGCCGTCTTCGCCCAGGAGGAAGCCAGGCTCGGCAACCTCAGCCTGATCTACGGCGCCTACTTCCTCGCCGTCTGCCTCGCCACCCACATCTACCTGCGGCTGCGCCTCCCCGACGCCGATCCCTACCTGTTCCCGCTGGTCGCGCTGCTGACCGCCTTCGGGCTGGTGATGGTCTACCGGATCGACGAAGACCTGGCCCGCGACCAGGCCAACTGGTTCGTCCTCGGACTAGTCCTCTTCGCGATGACGATCCACTTCCTGCGCGACTACGACGTGCTCGAGCGCTACCGGTACACGATCGCCGGGGTCGGGCTGCTGTTGCTCCTAGCGCCGCGTCTGCCCGGGATCGGCCAGCAGGTCAACGGGGCCTACCTCGGGGTCAAGATCGGCCCGCTCGCCTTCCAGCCGGCCGAGTTCTCGAAGATCTGCATCGTCGTCTTCCTCGCCAGTTACCTGCGTGAGCACCGCGAGGTGTTGATCGTCGGCGCCCGCCGCGTGCTCGGCGTCACCCTGCCGCCGCTGAAGCACTTCGGGCCGATGCTGGTGGTCTGGGGGGCCTCGATGTTCATGCTCGTCTTCATCCGCGACCTCGGCAGCTCGTTGATGTTCTTCGCCGCCTTTCTCGCCCTGCTCTACGTCGCCACCGGCCGCTTCTCATTCGTCGTCATCGGGATGGCGATGTTCCTCGTCGGCGCCTGGTTCTTCGCTTCCACGGTGCCGCACGTCCATGACCGGATCGAGGTCTGGCTCAATCCCTACCAGGACCCCAGCGGCAGCGGCTACCAGATCCTGCAGTCGATCTTCGCCCAGGCCGATGGCGGCCTCTTCGGCAAGGGTTTCGGCCAGGCGCTGATCACGATCCCTGGCACCGACGCTGCGCTGCTGCCAGCTGCCCAGACCGACACGATCTACGCCCTGATCGTCAACGAGGTGGGCCTCTTCGGCGCCTGTGGCGTGGTCGCGGTCTACCTGCTGATCGCGGCCCGCGGCTTCAAGATCGCCCTGCTCGCCAGCGACGGCTTCTCGAAGCTGCTGGCGACGGGGCTGACCGCGGTCTTCTCGATCCAGGCCTTCGTGATCATCGGCGGCGTCACCCGGGTGATCCCGTTGACCGGCGTCACCCTGCCCTTCGTCAGCTATGGCGGCAGCTCGATCGTCGCCAACTTCGTCCTCCTTGCCTTATTGCTGTTGATCTCCGACCGGGCCCGGCGTGAGGCCACCGAACCGGGCGGCCGGGCGCTGGCCCTGGGGGCCGAGTGAACCGCCAGATCGTCAAGCTCTTCGCCTTCGTCGTCGTCCTCTTCGGGGTCCTGGTCGGGTTCACGTCCTGGTGGGCGGTCTTCGACGCCGAGGCGCTGAAGGAGAAGGAGGCCAACAAGCGCCTGTTGCTGGAGCAGCAGCAGATCCGCCGCGGCCGCATCCTCGCCGCCGACGGCACGGTGATCGCCCGTTCGGTCCAGAAGGGCAGCGGCGACAGCCTCCGCTTCGTCCGCCGGTATCCCGAAGGCAAGCTCTACGGCCACCCGATCGGGTACAGCTTTGTGCGTGAGGGGGACACCGAGTTCGAGCAGTTCCACAACGACGAGCTGGTCGGCACCGAATCGGAATTCGGCTCGATCCTGGATCAGCTAACCGGGCGGGAGCAGGAAGGTAACGACGTCGTCACCAACCTCGACATGGCGGCCCAGAGGACCGCGCTGGAAGGCCTGGGGGCGACCGGCTTCGGCGCGGTGGTGGCGATCGAGCCGCAGACCGGGCGGGTCAAAGTCCTCGCCTCCAACCCGCCGTACGACCCCAACCGGGTGCCGTTCGAACTCAAGGAGCTGAACGAAAACACGATCGAAACGCCGCTGGTCAACCGCGCGACCCTAGGCCGGTACCCGCCCGGCTCGACCTTCAAGGTCGTTACCGCCGCTGCGGGCCTGGAAAGCGGCACGATCACGCCGGAGACGACGATCGACGCTCCGGGCACCCTCGAGGTCGAAGGCCAGCCGCTGAACAACGACTTCACCGAGGATTTCGGCCCGATCGCCCTCGACACCGCGCTGACCAACTCGGTCAACACCTGGTTCGGCCAGCTCGGCCAGAAAGTCGGCCAGGACGCCCTCTTCGAAACGATGGAAAAGTTCGGCTTCGGCTCGATCCCGGCGATCGACCTGCCCTCCGAAGAGCTGCTCCCTAGCGGCATAGAAAGCGAAGGCAGCCTGCTCAACAAGAACGACCCGGTCGACCTGGCCCGGGTGGCGATCGGGCAGGAGCGCCTGCTGGTGACGCCGCTGCAGATGGCCGAGGTCGCCGCCGCGGTCGCCAACGAGGGCAGGCTGATGAAGCCGCAGATCTGGAGCCGGGTGGTCGACCCTGACGGCCGCGTGGTCGAGCGCCTCGACCCCTCCGAGTACAGCCAGCCGATCAGCGCCGAGACCGCTGCGGACCTGACCACCGCGATGGAAGGCGTGGTGACCGAAGGCACCGGGACCAACGCGGCGATCCCCGGGGTCGCCGTCGCCGGCAAGACGGGGACCGCGGAAACTCCCGGCAACGATGCGTGCGGAGGGGGCAGCGAAGAGAACCAGGCCTGGTTCATCGGCTTTGCTCCCGCTGATGACCCGGAGATCGCGATCGCGGTGTCGATCGAGTGCACGCTGCAGTTCGGCAACGACGTCGCGGCCCCGATCTTCAGCGACGTGGCGGAAACGATCCTGAATGGCGAATGAGCTAAGCGGAGGAGGAGCGGGTGGCTGAGGTTCGAGAGGGAAGCGTCATCGACGCCCGCTACCGGGTCCTGCGCCGGATCGGGTCGGGCGGGATGGCCGATGTATGGCTCGCCGAAGACACCCACCTGCAGCGTCAGGTGGCGCTGAAGGTCCTGCACCGCCGCTTTGCCCAGGACCGGGAGTTCGTCGAGCGCTTCCGCCGCGAGGCCGAAGCGGCGGCGGGCCTGCAGCACCCGAACATCGTCTCCGTCTATGACCGCGGCGAGTTCGAAGGCACTTACTACATCGCGATGCGCCACATCGAGGGCCCGACGCTAAAGGAGTTGATCGACCGCGGACTCAGCCCGGCCGAGGCGGTGGCCCCGATCCGCCAGGTGCTCGAGGCGGCCGGGTTCGCCCACCGCCACGGCGTCGTCCACCGCGACCTGAAGCCGCTGAACGTGATCCTCGACGAGGACGGCCAGGCTGTCGTCACCGACTTCGGCATCGCCCGCGCCGGCGTCTCCGAGATCACTCAGACCGGCTCGGTGATGGGGACCCCCCAGTACCTCTCGCCCGAGCAGGCGCAGGGCCTCGACGTCACCTCGGTCTCCGACCTTTACTCGATCGGCGTGATCCTTTACGAGGCGCTGACCGGCCGCGTCCCCTTCGAGGGCGAAAGCGCGGTCGCGGTGGCGATGAAACAGGTCTCCGCAATTCCCCAGCGCCCCAGCTCGATCAACCCGCGGGTCTCACCGGCGCTCGACGCGGTGGTGATGCGGGCGCTGGAGAAGGACCCGGGCGAGCGCTTCCAGAGTGCCGACGCTTTCATCGCCGCCCTCGACGAGGCGATGAAGAACCCCGGGCCGGGGTCGGGGACCGCGGCCTTCGCCCCGCTGCCGCCCCCGGTCGCGACCCCCGAGGAGGAGGCTGAGGCCGAAGAGAAAGAGGACGAGCGCAAGCGCAGGCATCTGCTCTGGGCAGGGCTCGCGGCGGCGGCGATCGTCGGCATCCTGGTCGGCCTGGCCCTCACCCGCGACACCACCACCGACGTCCCGGAGGTAACCGGCAGCCAGCTGAGCGTTGCCGTCGCGCTACTCCAGCAAGACGGGTTCTCGGTCGGGGTCACCAGGGTGAACCGCGAAACGCCGGTCGACGAAGTGCTCGAGCAGGATCCGCCGGCGGGGGAGACCTCGCTCGACTGCTCCTTTCTCAGCTTCTTTTGTTCGAAGCCCGAGGTCGCGCTGACGGTCAGCAAGGGCCCCGGCACCGGCAAGGTGCCACCGACTAACGGCCTGGGCGCCGAGGAAGCGACCGAAAAGCTCGAAGCGGCGGGCTTCGAAGTCGCGACCGAAGACTCCAACTCCGAATCGGTCGACGAAGGCGCGGTGATCTATTCCGAACCAAAGGGCGGCTCGACCGCGACGCGCGGCTCGACCGTGACGATCTTCGTCTCCAAAGGTCCCAAGCAGGCGAAGGTGCCGGTCCTGGTCGGCGCCCAGCGACGGCTCGCGGTGCAGCAGATCCGCGGCCGCGGCCTCGTCCCCAGCGTCTCCGAAGAAGAAAGCCCCTCGGCCGCGGGACAGGTGATCAGCCAATCGCCGAGCGCGGGAAGCGAGGTGCCGCTCGGCTCGACCGTCTCGATCGTCGTCGCCAGGGGCGTCGCCGAAGCAAAGGTGCCGAACGTGATCGGCAGGCTCCGCTCCGAAGCGGTGCAGGCGGTCCGGGACGCCGGCCTGGTTCCGAGCGTGGAAGAAGAAGAAACCGAAGTACCCGGCCAAGTCGGCCGCGCCACCGACCAGTTCCCGCCGCCCGGCACCGAACTCAAACCGGGCACCGAAGTAACCATCGTCGTCGGCAAACCCGCCGCAGTCAGTCCAGCCCCCGAACCGGAAGAAGAAACCGAATGAAGGTCGCCGTTCTCGCCGGCGGGCGCTCTTCCGAGCACGAGGTCTCGCTGCGCTCCGGCGCTTCGGTGGCCGCCGGGCTGCGTGAGGCCGGGCACGAGGCGGTCGAGGTGACGATCGCCCGCGACGGCAGCTGGAGCTATGCCGGCGGCGCGGTGGAGCTGACTCCGGGCCGCGGCCTGCTTGGCGCCGACGTCGCCTTCCCGGCGCTGCACGGCCCCTTCGGCGAGGACGGCAGCGTCCAGGGCCTGCTCGAGTGGCTCGACATCCCCTACGCCGGCTCCGACGTCCTTTCCTCGGCGATCTGCATGGACAAGTTGACGTTGAAGCGGCTGTTCGCGGTCCACGGGATTCCCCAGGTCGATTTCACCGCGGTCGAAGGCGCGGATTGGTGGGGGCGCTGCGAGGGCCTTGGCCTGCCGCTCTGGGTGAAGCCATCGCGCCTTGGTTCCAGCGTCGGCATCACCCGGGTCGACGATCTCGCCCGGCTCGACGAGGCGGTGGAGGTGGCGCTGCGCCACGACCCACGGGTGATCGTCGAGGCCTCGGCGCACGGTCGCGAGATCGAGTGCTCGGTGCTCGGCAACGAGCAGCCGGAGGCCTCGCCGCCGGGGGAGATCGTCGCCTTCTCGGACTGGTACGACTTCGAGGCCAAGTACACCGAGGGCGGCATGGAGCTGAAGGTGCCCGCCGCGCTGGAGGAGGAGACCGCGGCCCGGGTGCGCGAGCTCGCAGTCGAGGTCTTCGGCCTCGCCGGCTGCTCGGGTCTGGCCCGGTGCGACTTCTTCGTCGATCCCGACGGCGAGGTGCTGGTCAACGAGATCAACACGATGCCCGGCTTCACCGAGACCAGCGTCTACGCCAAGCTGATCGAGGCCAGCGGCACCGCCTACCCCGCCCTCTGCGACCGCCTCATCCACCTCGCCCTCGAGCGCCACACCCGCGCCCGCTCCTTCGAGTTCTAGAGCGCTACTCGATCAGCTTGATGTCGCTGATCTCAACTTGGTAGCGACCTTCCTGGTCGCGCGACGGCGCTGCTTTGGTGAACCAGAGCAGGAAGTACTTGGCCGGCGTCGCCAGGTTGAGTTCAATCTCCTCGGTCTCTTCGGCTTCGGTCACCTCGCCGATCGGTTCGCCCCATTCCGAGAGTTCTTCGGGTGGCCCGGAGGCAACGGCGTAGACCTCCGCGTCCCAGCCGGGGGAGGGGGTCTGCACGACCATCCTCGCCGGGATTGCCGTCGACTTCGCGGTGACGTAGAGGCCGACCCCGGGGTTGGGCCCGCTCTTGGTCCCGGCGAAGTCCTCGGAGTCGTAGTGCTCGCTGCTCCAGGCGGTCGTCAGGTTGCCATCGACCACCAGCCCGACGATCTCGGGATCCTCTTCGCCATCGCCCTGGGGGTCGTAGTCCGAGGCCGAGGAGAGGCCGATCGTCGACCCCTTCCCCTTCAGAGCGCCACCACCTCCACCGCCGCCGCTGCTGATGAACTGCACCGCCAGCAGCGCTCCGGCGGCGATCACGAAGAGCACCACGATCGCCGCCCAGGACCTGCGGCCGCGGGTGGAGAGCTCTCGCTTCGCCGGCGGGACGGCGTCGAGCACGCTGGTCGCCTCGCCGGTGGTCGACCCCGCCCGCGCCGCCTCGACCTCCAGCGCGGTCGAGAGGTCGTCGATCATCTCGCCGACGTCCTGGTAGCGCTGGGCTGGGTCCTTCGCGGTCGCCCGCTCGACCACCAGCGCCGTCGCGGCGGAGACTTCGGGCCGGCGCTGTTGCACGTCCGGCAGCTCTTCGTTGACGTGTTTCATCGCCACCCCGACCTGGCTGTCAGCGTGGAAGGGGACCTGGCCGATCAGCATCTCGTAGAGGACGACCCCGAGCGAGTAGATGTCGGAGCGCTGGTCGACGCCTCGGCCCATCGCCTGCTCGGGGGCGACGTAGTCGGTCGTCCCCAGCACCCGCCCGGTCGCGGTCATCCCATCCTGCTCGAGTTGGCGCGAGATCCCGAAGTCGGTCAGCTTCGCCCGTCCCTCGGCGTCGATCAGGACATTCTGCGGCTTGATGTCGCGGTGGATCATCTTGCGGGCGTGGGCGACGGTCAGCCCACGGGCGATCTCGATCGCGTAGGCCAGCGCCTCCTGGGTGTCGAGCGAGCCGACCCGGGCGATCCGTTGCTTCAGCGTTTCCCCTTCGACGTACTCGAAGACGATGTAGGGGTAGCCGCCGTCCTCGCCGGCGTCGATCACCGCCACCACGTTGGGGTGGGAGAGCTTGGCCACCGCCCGCGCCTCCTGGCGGAAGCGCTCCAGCTGGTCGGGCTGCTCGGACATCTCCCGGTGCATCACCTTGACCGCGACGTCGCGGTCGAGCGTGGTGTCGCGGGCGAGGTACACGGTCGACATCCCGCCGCTGCCGAGTTTGGCCGCCAGCTTGTAGCGGCCCGAGAGCACGGTGCCGATCATTTGCGAGCTGGTCGGGGCGGAATCCATCGGGTTCTGGGGACACACGTTAGGAGGCGAGGCGACGGCGGTCTATAGCGTTGACCTCAATGTCCATAAAGGTTCGCCGCTACCACGACCCTGCCTGCCCGTGGTCGCCGCCTGCCGAATGACGCCTACCTCGTCGCATCTCCGCGACCTCGAGAGGATGTACCTCGGAGCCCCGGTCAACGAGTACTTCCAGCCGACCATCGAACTTGATCCTGGCCGGTCGCGGATCACGATGCCCGCGCAGCCATCCTCGTTTCACGCCGCGGGCGGCCTCCACGGGAGCGTCTACTTCAAAGCTCTGGACGACGCCGCGTTCTTCGCTGCCCAGACCGCCGAGTCCGAGGTTTTCGTCCTCACCGCCCGCTTCGAGATCGAGTTCCTGGCGCCAGTTCGCGGCGGCCTGCTCGAGGCGATCGGAGAGGTCACCGGCGAAAACCACCGGGTGGAGGCTGCGGCGACTTTGCTCGTAGCGGGCGAGGAGGTCGCTCGGGGCCGCGGCGAGTTCGCCCGCGGTGGTCCCAGGCTGGCCGATGTCGCCTCCTACCGCGACGGTTGAGCTCGGCGGATCGTCTTCGGGCCGTCGATCGCACGACCGATGCGCTTCGCGGCGGGGTGGTGGGTGCGCAGCAGACCGAGGGCCGCGCTCTCATCCCCAGCCGGGACCACAACGCAGAAGCCGCAGCCCATGTTGAAGACCTCGTGCATCTCCTCGTCGGAGACTTCGCCGCGCTCCTGGATCAGCTCGAAGATCGGCGGCACCGGCAGCGGGTCGTCGATCTCGTAGCCGACCTCGGCGGCGAGCCGGAGCAGGTTGCCGGTCCCGCCGGAGGTGATGTGGGCGAGCCCACGAACATCAACCTCGGAGCGCAGCAGCTCGAGCACCGGCTTGACGTAGATCTCGGTCGGCTCCAGCAGCGCCTCGCCGAGCGGCCGTCCAAGGCGGTCATCGTCGAGGGGGATGCCGGCCAGCGCCGAGCGGGCCAGGGTGTAGCCGTTGGAGTGCAGGCCGCTGGAGGGAAGGCCGATGACGACATCGCCTGGCTCGACCGCGGCTCCGTCGACGATCGCGTCGAGCGCGACGGTGCCGAAGCAGGCGCCGGAAACGTCGACGCCGCGGACCAGCTCGCCGAGCTGCGCTAGCTCGCCGCCCGGGATCTCGACCCCGGCCAGTTCAGCGCCGCGGGCCAGGCCGACGCCGATCTGCTCGCAGACCTCCGGGTCGGCCTTCTCGATCGCGATGTAGTCGAGCATCGCTAAAGGTTCGGCACCGACGCAGATCACGTCGTTGACGTTCATCGCCACGCAATCGATCCCGACCGTGTCGAACCGCCCCAACTCCTCGGCCAGCACCAGCTTGGTCCCGACGCCGTCGGTGGAGAGCGCGATCCCAGTCCGGTCGTCGATCTTGATCACGCTCGCGTAGTGCCCGGGAAGCGGCACCTGGGCCGATGGCCGCCCGAGCTGGATCGCCCCCAAGGCACGCACCAGTCCGGCGACCGCCGAGTCCGCGGCCCCCTGGTCGACCCCGGCTTTCGCGTAGGCATCGCTCACGCGATCGATTCTCGCAACCCCGGGGGACCGTCCGGGAGTTCGTAGGTCCGAACGATGAAGCGGCCCAGCAAGGGCACCGCGAACGAGTACTTCCCGAGCCGGTTCTTGTAGATCATTCCCCGTTCCGCGAGGCTGGCCAGCATCTGGTTCGCGTGACTAGGCGAGAACGCCTTCGGCAGGAGCCTCTTCGCTTTCTCGGTCAGTTCGAGAATCGTGAATTCCTCATCCGGGCGATCGAGCTGCGCGACGACCCAGAGCAGTTCCCGCTGCCGGTCGGTGATTCTCGCCCACCGTCCCGCGAAGAAGTCGGCGTCCAGCTTGCGCTGGATCGCCTCGACCGGGACGAACTTTTTCTCCTCCTCGGCATGCTGCCTGATGAAGACGTCGTAGACCTCGCGGCAGATGAACTGGATGAAGTAGGGGTAGCCCGCGGACTCGCGGACGATGACCGCGACGGACTCTGAGGTGAGCTTCACCGGGGAGTCCGCGACTTCCGTAGGCCTGAGGATCGCTTCGCGACTCTCGCCGTCACTCAACTTCGTCAGCGTCATCACTCGGAACATCCGCTCCGCGTAGGTGCGAGCGTCGACGAGTTTGGGGAACAGGGTCGGCAGTCCGCCGAGGACCAGCATGAAGGGAATTCCCTTCTTCTGGATCGACTGGAAGACATCGAGGAGCACGGAGAGGGGGAACTGATCCTTGTTCGCGTGGTCGGAGAGGTTCTGTGCCTCGTCGTAGGCGAAGATCACCCGGTGGGATCCGCGCTGTCGCAGGTGCTCCCAGGCGAATTCCAGCGTCGCCTTGATCTTGTCCGCGGTCAGTCCCGGAGTGCCTTCGTAGACGCCTACCAGGACTTCGTGAGAGAGGGGCACCTCCCGCCGCTCGGGGGATGCGGCAAAACCAACCTGCGGATCCGGCGACGGCTCGGCGACCGTTGCGGTGGACGCGATCAACGCCAGGTCCGCCAGAAGGCGTTCGGCCAGCGCGGTCTCGCTGATGCTCGCCGACTCGGAGAGGTCCGCCGTCGCCCACAGCCAGCCCTCCTGGATCGCACGCGGCTTGAAGGTCTCCAGCAGGACCGTCTTGCCGACTCCTCGCAAGCCGGTCAAGACCAGGTTCTCGAGGATCTCGTCCTGTTCCAGGAGTCGATCGAATTCGGCGTACTCGCTCTCCCGCCCGGCCAGATAAGGCGGCATGTGCCCGGCGCCGGGCCGGTAGGGGTTCTTGAACTCTGGCAGATTCATAAGTGCTTAGCCCACTCTCTAAATTTAGCTAGAGAGCCAAATTTAGCATAGGGACTAAACAATACTGAAGCCTCGGCGACTGGGATTCAGCGCCGCAGCTTTGCAAGAACTACGGCGGCCAGCCCGGCTCTATACGCGGCGTAGGGCCACAGCGCGCGGTCGCGCTCGACCAGGCCGATCAGGCGCTGGGAGGCGAGGGTGGAGGCGAAGGAGGCCGCGGCGCCGAGGGCAAGGGAGCGGCGCAGCTCCGGGGTGGTGCCCCGACGGGCAAGCCGGCCGCCCTTCAGCGCGGTGGCGCCGACGATGATCGGCAGCGCGATCGTCCGCGAGAGCAGGTTCGCCTGGTCGCGGGAGAAGCGGCGCCAGCGGGCGGCGGCGAGGGTGATGCCGTTGCGCGAGACGCCTGGAGCGAGGGCGGCGGCCTGGGCGACGCCGAGCGCCAGGCCGTCGGCAGCGGTCGCCTCGCCTCGCCCGCGCCGCTGCGGTCTGGTGTCGGCGAGGAGCATCGCCGCCGCTCCCGCCAGCAGACCGTAGGCGGTCGCCCGGGCACCGCCGAGCCGGCGCTCTATCGGACGCTCCAGGGTGTAGCCGACGACCGCCGCCGGCAGGAAGGAGAGGCCGAGCAGGAGCGCCCGCCGGCCGTCGAAGTGCCGCAGCTCCTCGGCGATCACCCGCCGTTGTCCGATCAGGAGCGCCACAGCGGCGCCGCTGTGCAGGGCGACCTCGAAGCTCTTTCGCACCTCCGGGTCGATCGCCTCCCAGTCCCAACCCGCGAGCCAGGGGACGAGGACGATGTGGGCCGAGCTGGAGACCGGCAGCAGCTCGGCCGGCCCCTGGACTATGCCCAGCGCCAGCGCGCGCCGGGAGGCGATCCGTCCCTCGCCGGCCTCGCTCAAGCGCCGCTCGGGTCGGTCGCCTCGGACCCGGCCGCGGCCTGCTCCTCGCCGGACCCGCCACCGCGCCGCCGTCTCAGGATCAGGTAGGCAATACCGATCAGGATCGCGGCCAGCACGATGTAGTCGAGGTAGTGCAGGTGGTCCCGCCACTCTTCCCAGTTGTCGCCGACGCTCTGGCCGATCAGCGCCAGCATCAGGACCCAGGGAATGCAGCCGAGGAGGGTCAGCACGGTGAAGCGCCAGAACGGCATCTTCGCGACGCCGGCGGGCAACGAGATGAAGGTACGGACGATCGGCAGCATCCGCGAGAAGAAGACGGTGGCGTCGCCGTATCGCTCGAACCAGTCGTCGGCCCACTTCAGGTATTTCGGGCTGACATGGATCAACTTGTTCTTCTCGAGCAGGTCGATCCGGCCGTAGTAGCCGGCCGCGTAGGCGGCCCAGGAGCCGACTAGGTTGCCGAGCACGCCGGCAGCGACGACGCCGAACAAGGTCAGGTCTCCGGCGGCGACGCTGGAGCCGGCGAACAGCATGATCGCCTCGCTGGGGACCGGCAGGCAGGCCGACTCCAGCGCCATCAGCACGAAAACCGCCGGCAATCCGGTGGCGCTGATGAAGTCGGTCCCGGCGTTGACGATCGGGTCGAGGAAGAAGTCGGTAACGCTGGCGAGCAGGATCGGCATCGTGAGCGGCGGATTGTATGGATGAAGCTGTGCAGCGTCTAAACTCGCCCTCTCCTATGGGCCGGTTGAACCACCCCGTGTATCGCAACCGGGTGCTGCAGGTGGCGGCCGATGCGGCCCTCGTGGCGCTCGCGTATTTCCTCGCCTTCCAGCTGCGTTTCCTCGACGAACCGCAGGGCGTGCCGCACCGCTACGAGCTGCTCTTCGCCCAGTCGATCGGCTTCGTCATCGCCGGCAAGCTGGCCGTCTTCGCCGCCTTCGGGCTCTACCAGAAGTGGTGGCGCTACGTCAGCGGTCGGGACTTCTGGCTGATCTTCCGCGCCGTCGCCGTCTCCAGCGCGATCCTGGTCGTCGTCTTCGCCGTCGCCAAGCCGTTCGCGCACACCCTGCCGCGCGCGGTCGTGGTCACCGACTTCGTCCTGACGATGATGTTGATCGCCGGCGCCCGGCTCGCCGTCCGGCTGATCGTCGAGCGGCCCTCGCGCGGAGCCCGACTGCCCAAGCACGAGGTGCTGGTGATCGGCGCCGGTTCCGGCGGCCAGATGGTCGTCCGCGAGTTGCAGCTGAACCCCAACCTCGGCTCCACCGCGATCGGCTTCCTCGACGACGACCCGCGCAAGCGCGGCATGCGGATGCTCGGGTTGAAGGTGCTGGGATCGACCTCGGAGATCGCCGAGGTGCTTGACGAGACCGAGCCCGACGAGGTGGTGATCGCGATCCCCTCGGCCCCAGGGACCCTGCGCGGCAAGGTCGTCGCCGCCTGCCGCGACCGCGAGATCCGAGTCCGCACCCTGCCCACCGTGTTCGAGCTGCTGCGCGGCGGCGTCCAGCTCAACAAGCAGCTGCGCGAGGTCCAGGTCGAGGACGTGCTCGGCCGCGACCCGATCGTGGTCGAGCTCGACCGCGTCGGCGCCTACCTCCACGACCGCATCGTCCTCGTTACCGGCGCCGGCGGCTCGATCGGGTCCGAGCTCTGCCGCCAGATCGCCCGCGTCGGGCCGCGCCTGCTGGTGATGCTCGACCACGCCGAGGACAACCTCTTCCAGATCGAGCGCGAGATGGTCGAGGAGCGCCACTTCACCAACGCCGAGGCGGTGCTGGCCGACTGCAAGGAGCCGCACCGGATGCTGGAGACGATGCAGCGCTTCAAACCGGAGATCGTCTTCCACGCCGCCGCCTACAAGCACGTGCCGTTGATGGAGGCCAACCCGTTGGAGGCGGTCCGCAACAACGCGATCGCGACCCGGATCACGGCCGAGACCGCCGCCGCCTCGAAAGTCGAGCGCTTCGTCCTGATCTCGACCGACAAGGCGGTCAACCCGAAGACGGTGATGGGCGCCTCCAAGGCGATGGCCGAGTGGATCGTCGAGGCCGCCGGCAAGGCCCACACCGGCACCCGGTTCGCCTCGGTCCGGTTCGGCAACGTCCTCGCCTCCTCCGGCAGCGTGGTGCCGATCTTCCGCAGCCAGATCGAGCGCGGTGGCCCGGTGACCGTCACCCACCCGGATATGACCCGGTACTTCATGACGATCCCCGAGGCGGTGCAGCTGGTGATCCGGGCCGGCGACATCGGCACCGGCAAGGGCGAGGTCTTCGTCCTCGACATGGGCGAGCCGGTGAAGATCGTCGACCTCGCCCACAACATGATCCGGCTGGCGGGCTATGAGCCCGAGCAGGACATCGCGGTCGAGTTCACCCATCCGCGTCCCGGCGAGAAGCTGCACGAGGAGCTGTTCGGGAGCGTCGAGCAGGCGCAGCCGACGGCGGCGAAACGGATCAACCGGGCGGTTCGGCAGACACAGCTCGACTCCGAGTGGGTGGAGTCGACCCTGAACTCGCTGGAACACCTGGTGCTGGCCGGGGACGAGGCTAATCTGGCGGCGCGGGTAGTGGAGATGATTGCCGCGCCGGGTAGCGACGCCGCGACGGTCGTCTACGACGAGTAGCCTCTCGCAGCCCATTGGTTGAGGTGATCGAACAGATCGGCGCCTTCGCAGGCTTGGCCGCGTTCATTGGCCTCGCCATCCTGGCGCTGCTCTCTTTCGCCCACGGACGGGACATCCGCCGGCTTCGTGACTGGGCAGGGTCGGCGCCGGAGCGGGACGCCGAGCGCAAGGAGTCGACCTCCGCCGTCGCCGCCCAGCGCGCCGAGGAGTTGCGCGCCCTGGAGGAGAGCCGGACGGTCGAACAGGAGGCGGTAAGCAAGCGGGAGGAGCGGCGGAAAAGGCGCGAGGCCGGCCTCCCGGAACTGACCCGCGGCGAGCGCATCCGGGGAGGGCTCTCGGGCTTCGGTGAACGGATCGCCGAACCGCGCTACCTGGTCGGCCTGTTCGTGGTTGTGCTCGTGCTTGCCGGCGGCACGGCCTATCTGGTCACCAGCGACTCGTCCGAAAGCAGCGGGCGTAACGGCAAGCGAGCCGCGGTGAAGATCTCGCCGAGCGAAGTCGAGGTGACCGTGCTCAACGGCACCGACGTGGCCGGGTTGGCCGCCACCTACGGGGACAAGGTCGAGGGCAAGGGCTTCCAGCTCGGCGCGGTCGGCAACAGCGACTCCAAATACGCCGACAGCGTCGTGATGTTCACCCGCGGCCACGCACCGGAAGCGCGCACGGTTGCCAAGCAGCTCCAGATTTCGAAGAAAGAGCTGATGAACGAAGAAGTCGAAGACGTCTCGGGAGGCGCGAACGTCGCGGTCGTCGTCGGCGAGGACAATGCCGCGGCGGCGGGTTGAGGCGCGTGCGGCGGCAGTGGTCTTCGCACTGGTGGTCCTCGCGACCGTCGCCGCGTTCGCCTGGGCGCAGCGGCTGAAGCGCGACCCGCTGGTCCTCGACCGGGTCACCTTCGGCACCCCGGTCAGCCGCGGCTTCACCCCGAACGGGGATTGCCGCTTCGACAGCGGCCGGATCCGGTTCCGGGTGACGCAGTCAGACGACGCCACCGTGCAGGTGGTGAAGCCGGGCGGGCGGGTGGTCGTCACCCTCGCCCGCGAGGAGTTCCTCAAGCGCTACCGCTTCTTCACCTACTACTGGGACGGCCGACAGCGCGGCGGGGGCATCGCCCCCCCCGGGCGTTACAAGCTGCGGGTGAAACTGTTGGGGCAGGCCCGGGTGCTGGTGGCGCCGGGCGGGATCAAGCTGCACCGGGCGACCCAGCAGGACGGCTCGGCGTGTGACCAGGCCGCTCAGGGTTCGGGAGCGGCGTCTTGAGCGACTTCCTGGCCGGGGCGGGAGTCCTGGTCGTGGCCGGGGCAAGCGCCGCCTCGATCCTCCTGCCTCCGGGCCGCCTGCGTTCGGCGACGATGCTGCTTGCGATCGGGCTCTTCCCGGTGTTGATCCTCGGCGATCAGTGGCACACGGCGCAGATCGTCGATCTACGGCATGACACCGGCCGGATCGTCGCGCTCCTCGCAATCGCTGCCGCGTCGATCGGCATCCTCGCGTACGTCTTCCGGCGCTGGCCCATGCTGATGCCGCTCGGCATCGTGTTTGCCTTGCCGTTCCGGATACCGCTCCATGCTGGAGGTGACACGGCAAACCTTCTAGTCCCGCTCTATCTCGTGATCGCCGGGGGCGTGGTTGCGGCAGCAGCAAGGGACTGGCGGGGCCAGCCGGCGGGGCCTGTCGCCGCAGGGGACCCCCCATCCCCTCCGGTAGCTAAAGCTTCCTCGGGGATGGGCCCCCCTACGGCGCCACCCGCCGGAGGACCCGCAGCCTGGCTGCCAAGGATCCTCGCGGCCGTTGTAGTGCTCTACGCGCTGCAAACGCTCTACTCGGACGACTTCTCGAAGGGGCTTCAGAACGTCTGCTTCTTCTTAGTGCCGTTTACCGTGGCGTACGGGCTCCTGCGGGAGGTCAGCTGGGATCGGAAGCTGCTGACGTGGGTGCTGATCGTCGTCGGGGTCGAGGCGGTGGTGTTCGTGCTGATCGGGAGCGTGGAGTACGTGACGCGGAGCTTGTTCTGGAACGACCAGGTGATTCGGTCGAATGAATTTCACACTTATTTCAGGGTCAACTCGGTGTTCTGGGATCCGAATGTGTACGGGCGGTATCTGGCTCTGGTGATCACGATTGCGACGGCGGCGTTGCTCTGGGTGAAGGAGCGGCGGGACTTTGCGTTGCTGACGCTGCTGGTCGGGATCCTTTGGCTCGGGCTCGCGCAGACGTTCTCGCAGTCGAGCTATGTCGCACTGCTCGGTGGGCTCGCCGTTCTTGCTGCTCTTCGGTGGAGCTGGAAGTGGACCGCGGGTGCTGTGGCCGTCGGAGCTGTTGGAGCGGTTCTGGTCGTGCTCCTGGTCGGCGGCTCGGACAAGATCCGGCTCAATATCGACACCAGCGGCCGCGCCAACCTCGTCTCGGGTGGCCTCGACCTCTTCGCCGAACGTCCCATATGGGGCTACGGCTCGGGCTCCTTCCAGCGCGCCTACCGCGACCAAGCTGAGAACAAGGACGTCCCCGTCTCCATCTCCCACACCGAGCCGGTGACTGTTGCAGCTGAGCAAGGCCTTGTCGGGCTCGCGCTCTACGTAGCCTTGATCGTGTTGGCGCTTTGGACGATGTCGTCGAGCATCAGAGCGGGGCCTCCGGCGGGTGGCGCGGGGATGGGGTCCTCGCCCGCAGCCCTCGAGGACGAGGACTCCATCCCCGGGACAGGACCCGCCGGCCGCGCCGCCGTGTTGGCCGCGTTTGTCGCCTTGCTTGTGCACACGTTCGCCTACGCCGGGTTCTTCGAGGACCCGATCACCTGGGTCCTGCTCGCCGTCGGCGCCTCGCTGGCCGCGGTCCGGGACGCGACGTAGGGTCGGCCCGTGTCCGGATACCTGCGCCGCCTGGCGACGACCGGAACCGCCTACACCGCCGCGAGCATCCTCTCGAAGATCATCGCGGTCGCGCTGCTGCCGCTCTACACGCGCTACCTGTCCCCCGCCGACTACGGCGCCGCCGAGGTGATGTTCGCCGCCGTTGTCTCGATCAGCATCATCGTCCGGCTAGGCCTGATCGAGGCCGTGCTGCGCTTCTACTACCGCGACGACGAGGATCCCGACCGGGTCGTCGCCAGCACCTTCGCCGGCCTCTTCTGGTTCTCCACCGTCGGTGCTCTCATCGCCCTGCCCTTCGCGGAGCCGATCTCCGAACTCCTGCTCGACGAACCCGCCGCCGACCTGGCGCGGATCTCGATCGCCGGCCTCTGGGTGCTGACGATGTACGAGTTCCTGTTGACCCTGTTCCGGCTCGAGGAGCGGGCGCGGGCGTTCTTCGTCACCACCATCCTCAACGTGCTCGCCTCGATCGGGCTGACCGTCGTGCTCGTGCTCGGGGCCGGCGAGGGCGCTCGCGGCCTCCTGCTCGGCAGCTACGCGACCGGCGCCGCCTTCGTCCTCGGCCTGATCGTGCTCCAGTTCCGGCGGCTCAGCCTCCGCTTCGACCGCGGCCTGCTGCGTCGCCTGCTCCGGTTCGGCCTGCCGACGATGCCGGCCGAGGTTTCTCTCTACCTGCTCAACTTCGTCGACCGGCTGATCATCGTCCGCACCGTCGGCCTCGCCGAGGCCGGCCTCTACTCGTTGGCGGTCAAGTTCGCCCAGGGCGTGAACGTCTTGGTCCGAGGTTTCCAGCTCGCCTGGCCGCCGCTCGCCTACTCGATCCGCGACGACGACGAGGCTCGTCGCACCTACGCGACCGTCGTCACCCTGTTCGTCGCCGGGTGCGCCTTCGTCGTCACCGGGATGTGGCTGTTCTCCCGCTGGATCGTGCGAGCGCTGGCGGCGCCGGAGTTCTTCGACTCCTACGAGGCCGTCGGGCTGATCTCCACCGCGGTCACGCTCTATGCCCTTTACCTGGTGCTGGTGGTGATCCTCGGCAGGACCGGCCGCACCGAGTTCAACTTCCCCGCCGCGATCGGCGCCCTCGTCTCCAACGTCGCCCTCAACCTGATCCTGGTCCCGTCGATGGGGATTGTCGGCGCCGGCCTCGCCCTGGTCGCCTCCTACATCGTCGTGCTGGTGCTGATGTACGGGTTCACCCAGCGTCTCTTCCCGGTCCCCTACGAGTGGGGCCGCCTGGCCCGGGTAACGCTTGCGGTCGCGGTCCTGGTCGGGCTGGGCGAACTGGTCATGCCAACTTCCGGCGCCGCCGGCTTCCTCGGCCGCGCCGCCCTCCTTGCCGCCTACCCTCTCGCTCTTTTCGCCACCGGCTTCTTCACCCCGGAAGAGCGCCGCTGGCTCGCTCTCCTTCGGCATCCCGGCGCGCTACTCGCCGACCTCCGCGCCCGGCCGAGCGCGGTCGACGGCCGGATCCCCGAGATCTACGAGGTGGAGCGAATGGACGAGGACGCCCGCACCTAGATGGCTCGAGGGTGAGGATGTCCTTGCTGTAGCGCCGGGCCTCCGAGTGGCCCGGCGCTATCGATTGATCGGTTCTAGTCAATGGCTGTTGTCAAAAATTGGCTGTTGTCAAGACAACCGGCGGCGCTTCCGCGCTGACTTCCCGCGGTGTAAAAACGCCTTCGAATGCCGCTTCGTTGCCTGCGGCTTTCAGCGTTTTACCGGTTTGAGCTGTGGTGAAGTTCAGTGTCGCTCCATCTGTTTGGGATTCATTGGTCGTGACGTTCGCCTTAGCGGACCCCGTGACGGAAACTTTCGTGCCTTTCAGCGCACATTCGCCACCAGCAAAGGTGAATTCCGCGAACGGTTTTCCTTCGGGAGGGATGAATTCAATGTACATTTCCTGTTTTTTTTCTACTTCTTTGACGATCGTTTTGCCGGTGCCGCTTTCGAGAAGTTTGATGATGCCTTTTTCAATTTCGCATTTCGCAGGTTTATTCACTTTGACGGTGGAGAATTCACCGCAGAATTTGCCCACGGCTTCGCCTCGTTCGCCAGGCTTTTTGTTTTCGACCGTGGTTTTGTTCACGCACGAGTGAAAGCTGCTGGCTTCCAGGGTGAATTCGATCCCGGCTGCCACGCCTCTCAGTTTCGAATTGAAAACTTCACTTCCTGTTACTGAATTGTTGACTGTGATTTTTGCTTCGGTGTTGGGGGTGATCTGCATCTGTGTGAACCCTGCTTTACCCTGCTCCTGGTTCGTGCAGTGTTCGTCGGAGAATTCCTCTCCGACGGCATCGGTTTTCACACATTTAAACGCTGTTGTGCCGAGCACGGCCGTTGCGCTCGGTGCCGCAAAAGCACAGAACACGAGGGTGCTCAGCAGTGAAAGACCGATAATGGCTCTACGTCCGGTCATCTCTGTGACTCCTTAGGTTGGTGCGTCGTCGACGGACGACTGTGCCCGAAGGGCTCAGACGTCCGCGACCGGGTGGGAGATTTCCCCCCGAACCAGAATCGCACCTGTCGCCGAATAGTCAAAACAATTACAGCATTGTTTTAGGACGCCACATCAGTCATCCAGGGCCCGATCCCGGAGCGATTCGCCGCGCCCCGGCAGCAGCGCCTGGCGGGCGTGGGCCCAGTAGACACGGACGGGCTGGTTGGGGAGAAAGGTCGCGGCGATTGCGCGGAGTGCGTAGGACCAGGCGGTGAGGAGGCGGACGGCGAGGGCCGCGAATCGGTCGTGGTGCTTACGCATGTAGTGGTCGCGATTGCGGTGGAACTCGACTATCCGCGGCAGGCCCTTGGCGAGGTCGGTGGAGAGCTGGTCGTGGTGGACGGCCTCGGCGTCGGGGACGAAGAGCGAGTGCCAGCCGGCGTCGGCAAGGCGCCTGGCGAAGTCGCACTCGTCGTAGTAGACGAAGAAGTCGGGGTCCATGTAGCCAATCTCCGCGGCGGCCTCGCGCCGCACCACCAGCGCGCTCGACTGCGCCCAATCCACCCGCCGGGTCTCTCGGCCCGTGCTCTGAACGGTCAGTCGGCGGTGCAGGAACACCGCCCCGGCCGCGGCGGTCCCGACGCCGGGGAAGCGCCAGGCGCATGGGACGGGCCGGCCGGCTGAGTCGAGCAGCTGCGGTCCGGCCGCAGCGGCTTTCGGGTCGGCGTCGAGCGCACCGATCAGCGCTGCCGCCGCGCCCGGCCGCAGCTCGGAGTCCTCGTTCAGCAGCAGGCAGTACCTGCCGCTTGCCTCTCGCATCAGGGTCGAGTCGTTCGCCGCCTTGCCGGTGCGCCGCTCCAGCGCGATCAGCCGGATATCGCCTCCCAGTTGCCGCACAGCCTCGGCCGAGCCGTCCTCCGAGGCGTTGTCGAGGACCAGGATCTCACGCTCGACGCCTGCCGGATGGGTCCGCTCGATCGCGGCCAGGCAGGCAAGCAGGAGCTCGCGGCCGTTCGTGTTCACGACGCAGTAGGAGAGCGTGGGTGGCACAGCGGTCACGATAATCGCGTGTTTCGTGTCCCACCAACATGGGACAGCCACGCCGATGAAAGTTCAACTTGTCGACCCCTCGGCTTTCACGCCGCCCTACGACCGGGCTCTCGCCGCGGCGCTGGCCCGTGCCGGTACCGAGGTCGAGCTGCTGACCACCCGCTTCCTCTACGGGCCGGTGCCGCCCGCCGCCGGCTACCGGGTGCGGGAGCGCTTCTACCGCCGCACCGCCGCCCGCGGCCTCGACGCGCCTGCCCGTCGCCCCTTCAAGCTGGCCGAGCACGTCCCCGACATGCTGCGCTTCCGCCGCGACGCCGACGCCGACGTCCTCCATTACCAGTGGCTGACCCTTCCCGGTCTCGACTCGCGCCTGCTCCCCCGTCTGCGCCCGCGGGTGATGACCGCCCACTACATCCTGCCGCCGCGGCCCAGCCGCCGCCAAGTCGCTTCCGCCCGCCGGGTCTTCGGGGACATGGACGCGGTCGTCGCGCACTCCGAGCACAGCGCCGCCCGCCTGCGCGAGGAGGTCGGCCTCGACCCCGGCCGGGTGCGGGTGATCCCCCACGGCGCCTTCGACTACCTCACCCGTCTGCCGGAGGAGAAGCCGTTGCCGGCCGAGCTGGAGGGAGCCGAAGGCCCGGTGATCCTCTGCTTCGGCTTGCTCCGTCCATACAAGGGGATCGAGAACCTGGTGGCCGCGTTCCGGCGCATCCGCGGCGCTGAGCTGTGGATCGTCGGCAACCCGCGGATGGACGTCGAGCCGCTGCGCCGGCTCGCCGCCGAGGCGCCCGGTCGGGTCCGCATCGTCCCCCGTTTCGTCGACGACGCCGAGGTTCCGGCGATCTTCCGCCGCGCCGATGTCGTCGCGCTTCCCTACCTCGACGCCGAGCACTCCGGCGTGCTCTACACCGGCCTCGCCTTCGACAAGCCGCTGGTGCTGAGCGCGGTCGGCGGCTTCCCGGAGGTCGCCGAGGCCGGCGCGGCTCGCCTGGTCCCGCCGGGTGACGTCGACGCTCTCGCCGCTGTCCTCGAGGAGCTGGTCGGCGACGAGGCCGCCCGCGCGGAGCTGGCCACCGCCGCATCCCGCGCCGCCGCCGGCCCGTTCTCCTGGGACGAGGCCGCCCGCCGCACCCTCGACCTCTACCGCGAACTGATCGAGGCCCGCGCGTGAACACCGTCGCCGCCATCCTCTTCTGGACCTCCGCTGGCCTGATCCTTTACACGCATCTCGGCTACCCGCTGGTCCTGTGGGTTCTGGTGCACCTGCGACCTCCCACGGCGGGTGGCGCCGTAGGGGGACCCATCTCCGAGGAAGCTTTAGCTACCGGAGGAGATGGGGGGTCCCCTGCGGCGACAGGACCCGCCGTGGGAGGTCGCGCGGTCTCACTCATCATCCCCGCCTACGACGAGCAGGACGTGATCGCCGCAAAGGTCGCCAACGCCCTCGCTCTCGAGTACCCACGCGAGCTGCTGGAGGTGATCGTCGCCTCCGACGGTTCCTCCGACGCGACCGCCGAGCGCGCCCGCTCCGCCGGCGCTGACCTCGTCCTCGAGCTACCACCCGGCGGCAAGGTCGCCGCGCTCAACGCCGGCGCCGAGCGGGCGAGCGGCGAGCTACTCGCCTTCTCCGATGCCAACAGCGTCTGGGCCCCGGACGCCCTCGCCCGCCTGGTCGAGCCCTTCGCCGACCCCACTGTCGGCTACGTCTGCGGCCAGGTCCGGTTCACCGACGCCGGCGGCGACAACCTCGAGGGCGCTTACTGGCGCTACGAGATGGCGGTGCGGGAGATGGAGTCGGCGCTCGGCGGGGTCACCGCTGGCAACGGGGCCATCTACGCGGTCCGCCGCGACGCCTACATCCCCCTCGCCCCCTCCGGCAGCCACGACCTCAGCTTCCCCTTCGGGCTGGCGAAGCGCGGCCTGCGCTCGGTGTACGAGCCGTGGGCGCGGGCCGAGGAGAAGATGGTCCCGACCCTGGAGGGGGAGTTCGCCCGCAAGCGGCGGATGATGGTCGGGCTCTGGGACATCGTCGTCGGCGAAGGGATGCTCCGGCCCCGCGACTACTCGGCGCTGTTCGCCTTCGAGCTGACCTCGCACCGGCTGCTCCGCTACCTCAGCCCCTTTCTGCACGCGATCGCGCTCGTCGCCAACGCCTCCCTGCTCGGCGACGGCTGGGTCTACACGGCCACCTTCGCCGCCCAGGTGGCGCTGATCGCCGCGGCGCTGCTCGGGCGTGTGCTGCCGCTCGCCCCGCTGCGCGTCGCCCGCTACTACGTGATGACGACCGCTTCGATCGCCGCCGGGCTCTGGGATCGGTGGCGGCACGGCGCTCCAGGGCGCTGGGAGAAGGCGGAGGGGACCCGCTGATGCCCCGCCCCGTCGACATTCTGATCGCCGCTGTCGCCCTGGTCGTCCTCTCACCCTTCCTGCTCGCCGCCGCGGTCGCGATCAAGCTCGGCAGCCGCGGGCCGGTCTTCTACCGCCAGCGCCGGGTCGGGCTCGGCGGCCGCGAGTTCGAGATGCTGAAGCTGCGGACGATGGCACTCGGGTCCGACCCGGTCGGGGTCGGGACGGTCGTCGCCCGCGACGACCCCAGGGTGACCGGCGCCGGCCGTTTCCTGCGCCGCACTTCGCTCGACGAGGTGCCGAACCTGGTCAACGTGCTGCGCGGCGAGATGGCGATCGTCGGCCCCCGCCCGACCATCCCCGCCCAGGTCGACGACTACACGCCGCGCCAGCGCCGCCGCCACGAGGTGCTGCCGGGAATCACCGGCTGGGCCCAGGTCCAGGGCCGCGCCGGCATCCCCTGGGAGCAACGGATCGAGCTGGACGTCTGGTACGTCGACCATCGCACCGTCGCCCTCGACGCCCGCATCCTCGCCCGCACCGCTTGGCTCGTCCTCACCGGCCAAGGTCTCGCCCCCGATTGAGATCGGCTCCAGGCGCCGGATAGGGTTCGCGACGTGACGGATCGGCCACAGGTGAGCTTGCGGCGGTTCGAGCCGGGGGACGCGGCGGCCGTGCACCGCTGGTTCAACAACCCCGATGCGACGAAGACCCTGATGGAGCAGCGCGATGGCTTCTCGGCGGAGCAGGCGGAGGGCTGGACCGCCCGGGCGATGGACGACTCCGGCGAGGACCGTAAGTTCGCGATCGTCGTCGAGGGATACGAGGAGCCGGTCGGGTTCACCGCCCTCTACGGCCTCTTCCGCCAGACCGCGCCGGAGCTGGGCGCGCTGATCGGCGACGACGTGCGCGGCAAGGGCGTCGGCGCCCGCGCGGAGGCGTTGACGATCGCCAAGGCTTTCGACGAGTACGGCGCCCACCGCGTCTACGGTCGTATCCCCGCCCGCAACGAGGTCGCCAAGAAGACGGTGGCGAGCCTCGGCTGGAAGCACGAGGGGACGATGCGTGCCCACCTGCGACGCGAGGGCGAGCCGACCGACGACTGCGAGGTCTGGGGCGTGCTCCCCGACGAGTTCCGCGCCGCCGCCGCGGACCTGCTCGGGTGACCGAGTCGCGAGCCAAGGCCACGTTGATCGGGGACCGCGGCGAAGCCGCGGTCGGTGAAGACTTCTTCCGCTCGCGCCCCTTCCTCGACGCCGAGGGCGTCACCCACACCCTGCGGATCGAGACCGAGGGCGGCGCCGAGGAGGCCATGACGCTGGTAGCCCCGCTGATCGTCCGCGAGATCAGCGAGGGCCCCGAGCGCGACGCCATCTCCCCCTACGGCTACCCGGGCCTCGCCCTCCCTGCGCGCGTTCGTCCTTTGTCTCGCTATACGGGACAAAAGACGAACGCAAGCGCCGGGTCGCTCGATCCTGCTGAGATCGATTTCTCCGCTGCCGGGCTGGTCAGCGTCTTCCTACGCAACCGGCTCGCTGCGCCGCCGCTCGCGGGCGCCACGGAGCGCAATGTCGTCCAGATCGCCGACCCGGCGCTGGAGCCGAAGAGTCGTCCCACCGACCGCCGCCAGGTTCGCCGCAACCTCGAAGCCGGCTACGAGCTCGCGCTGGTCCCAGGAGGCGACACCTCGCCCGCCCACCGGGCCGGCTTCCTCGATCTCTACGAGCAGACGATGCGCCGGACCGGCGCCGCCGAGCACTACTTCTTCGGCGCCGCCTACTTCGACCGCATCCTCGAAGCCGATCGCACCTGGCTCGCCCTCGCCCGTGCCCCCGGCGGCGAGCTCGCCGCCGCCTCGATCGCCGCGGTCAGCGACGGCTACCTCCACTACTACCTCAGCGGCAGCGCCGACTCCCACCTGCGCGACTCGCCGATGAAGAACGTGGTCGCCCGCCTGGTCGAGCACTCCGCCGACCTCGGCCTCCCCCTCAACCTCGGCGGCGGCATCTCCCGCGGCGACGCCCTCGAGGAGTTCAAGCGCGGCTTCGCCAACCGCGAACAGCCCTGGCACACCTCCGAGCTGATTTGCGACCGTGAGGCCTACGAGCGTCTTAGCGGCGGCCGCGCCGGCGGCGATTTTTTCCCCGCCTACCGGGCCTGAGGCGACTTTCTCGGCCTATAGCCGAGCAAGTCGCCTACGTCCGCTATTCAGCCGGCTCGGCCGGCGTCGGCCCGGTGAATTTGAAGAACTGCGGAGGCTCGCCGCCGTATTTGCCCCAGGTCGCCTTGCCGAAGGCGCGGATCGCGTCGAGGGTGATTGCGCCTTTGTAGGTAGGGCAGCCGAGCAGGTTGGTCCAGGTGGTCGCGGCGACCTCGTAGGGCATGTTGTCGTTCGGGAAGAGCAGCGTCGCCCCGTACATCGTGTCGTAGAGGCCCTTCAGCGCCAGCTGATCCTGCTCCGCCAGGTCCGGCGAGTACTGGATCGCCATCCGGCCGTGCTCGAGCGAGTGGACAAAGTCCATTTCCCGCGGCGTTTCCGAGTAGGCGCCGTCGGCCTGTTGGTAGGGCGCGTCGACGTGGTTGCCGGAGGTCGGCGGATTGGTCCCGTATTCAGGCGCCGGCGCGCTCACCGGGAGGTGTCCGTGCCCCTCGTCGGGCAGCCGCAGCCGCAGGTCGCAGCCCGCCTGTTTGGCGGCATCGGCGAGGTCGGCGACCTTCACCGGCGGCGGTGGCGTTCCCGCCCGGCCGTCGGGCGTGATCCCGTTGGTCGAGCCGTAATTAAGGTTGAGGTTGATGTGGGAGTCGCCCGCGGCCGTGCTGCCGCTCCCGTCGTCCCCGCCGCCGCCGAGGGCGACGACCATTACGACCACCGCGGCGGCCAACACCACTGCCGCGGCCACCGAGTAGCCGAGGATCAGCCGGTTGCGCGAGCGCGATTCCGTCTGCTCGGCATCGATCCGCTCCTGGCGCAGCTTCTCTCTCTCGTCCCCTTGGTCGGCCATGCGTGGCGGCGCAGCCTACAGAGACGCTAGTCGGCGCTGCCGGCGAGGGTGCCGGCGGCGCCGCGAACCCGCTCCCACGGCCGTGAGGCGCGCAGGGCGCCGAGCACCGCCCGGGTCGCGGGAGCGCGGTTGAGTGCGTAGAAGTGGATCCCGGGAGCGCCGCCGATCAGCAGCTCCGCGCACTGCTGGGAGGCGTAGGCGACGCCGAGCTCGAACTCGCGCTCGGGGTCCCCTCCCGCCGCCGCGAAGGCCGCTTCCAGCGGGGCCGGGATCGAGGCGTCGCAGAGCTCGCAGATCCGCTTCGTCTGGGCGAAGCTGGCGACCGGGATCACCCCGGCGATGACCGGCACCTCGATCCCCCGCGCCCGCACCGCGCGGACGAAGTCGAAGTAGACCTGGTTGTCGAAGAAGAGCTGCGTGATCAGGAAGCGGGCACCGGAGTCGACCTTGGTCTTCAGGTAGGCGAGGTCGGTGTCGAGGTCGGGGGCCTCGGGGTGCACCTCGGGGAAGCAGGCGCCACCGACCGAGAAGTCCCACCCCGCGCCGATGAACGCCGCCAGCTCCGCGGCGCTGGCCAGCCCGCCCTCCGGCTGGACGAAGTCCTCCTGGCCGCGCGGTGGGTCGCCGCGCAGCGCGAACACGTTCTCGATGCCCGCCGTCGCAATCCGGTCCAGCGTCCTCGCCAGGCCCTCGGTCGTCTCGCCGACGCAGCTCAGGTGGGCCATCGTCTCGAACCCGAGGTCGTCCTTCAGCGCCGTGGTGATCTCGACCGTGCCGTCGCGGGTCGAGCCGCCCGCCCCGTAGGTGACCGAGACGAAGTCGGGCTCCAGCGCCGCCAGCTCGCGCGCCGTCGCGTAGAGCTGCTCGGTCGCCTCCTCGGTCTTCGGCGGGAAGAACTCCACCGAGAAGGTGGGCCGCCGCGCCGCGATGATCTCGTCGATCCGCATCCCGGCAGGGTATCCGCACCCGGTACCGCCGCGACGGCGTCCTACGCCTGGCTGCGCTCCACCCGTGCCTGGAAGATCGCCTGGATGTCCTCCAGCCGCTTGCCCTTGGTCTCGGGGACCAGCTTCCAGCAGAAGGCGAGGGTGAAGAGGCCGACCGCTCCGTAGAACCAGAAGGCGCCGCTGCGGCCGAGGGCTTCGATCAGCAGCAGGAAGGTAAGCGAGACGATGAAGTTGAAGGTCCAGTTGGCCATCGTCCCCACCCCGGCCGCCTTGCTGCGCACCGCGAGCGGGTAGATCTCGGCGTTGAGCAGCCAGAAGATCGGGCCGAGGCTGATCGCGAAGCTGGCGACGTAGGTCATCAGGCTGGCGATCGCGACGACCGAGGAGAGCGTACTGCCGCCCCCGCCGATGAAGGCCGCGCCGAGCGCGAACAGCGAGATCGACATCCCCGAGACGCCGATCATCAGCAGCGTCCGGCGTCCGGCCCGGTCGAGCAGCCGCAGCGCGACCAGGGTCATGCCGACGTTGATGACCCCGACGCCGACCGCGGCCAGGATCGAGCCGGCGGAGGAGTCAATGCCGGTGAATTCGACGATCGTCGGCGCGTAGTAGATGACCGTGTTGATGCCGGTGACCTGCTGCAGGATCGCCAGGCCGACCCCGACCACCAGCGCGGCTTTCACCACCGGCTGCAGGAGGTCCCGCCAGCTCCCCGGTTCGTCGTCGATCGAGTCCTTGATCTCCTCGATCTCGCGGTCGATCGTGTCGGGGTCGTCGACCCGGATCTTCGCCAGCGTCGCCCTGGCGGCGAAGTCGTCGCCGGTCATCACCAGCCAGCGTGGGCTCTGCGGCATCCGCAGCATGCCGAAGGCCAGCGCCAGCGCCGGCACGCACCCGAGCCCGAGCATCCAGCGCCAGCCCTCGCTGGCGTCGAAGGCGAGCCCGACCAGGTAGGCAACGAGGATCCCGATCGTCACCGCCAGCTGGAAGAAGCTGACCAGCCGGCCGCGGCTCTCCGGCGGCGCCACCTCGGAGATGTAGACGGGTGCCGCCGCCGAGGCGAGGCCGATCGCGACGCCGATGACGACGCGGGCGATCACCAGCAGCTCGACGCCGGGCGCCGCAGCGCTCGCCAAGGCGCCGACGATGAAGACCGCGGCCGCGAGCAGGATCATCGAGCGGCGGCCGTAGCGATCCGCGGCTGGGCCGGCGAACGCCGCCCCCGCGACCGCGCCGATCGGGACGGCGGCGACGACCAGACCCTGGGCGAAGCTGCCTAGATCGAAGTCGGTCTTGATGAACAACAGGGCGCCGGCGATGACGCCGGTGTCGTAGCCGAACAGCAGCCCGCCGAGCCCCGCGATCGCCGCCGTGAGGACGACGTTGCGCCGCGCCCTCCGAGCCGAATCCTCCGATGCGAGACTCATCGCGACGGTCAACGTACCCTTTAGTTCGGACTTTGCGGGAACCCTTCCACGGGACCCCTGGCGCACCCGCTGAGATCGCGCTAAGTTCGCATCTGCGACCGGGAGAGACCGGGTACCGCGGAAGCCAAGCGGAGGAAGGTCTCGAAGGTGGTGTTACGAGCTTCTAAGCGCGAAGGCTACGCGCGAGGCAGGCCACGGACATCACCGCCGGTCGTTTTTTTGTGGCGTCTTTGTGCCCACCGTCCGACTGCCCTCCTAGCTTTGGTGGTGGCCCTGGGAGACCTGCCCTCCCCCGGCCGGCGACCGGGGCGCACCGCATCGGGAGCCGGGCGTCGACGGCGAACCCCGTGAGCCTCGCCACGACTAGCCCGCCCGCTCCTTTCCCGCCAGCTGGTTGCCCTGTGCGAGGATGGCGGCGATGAGCGGGGAGGTTCGGTATGAGCGCGTCGGCGCGGCTGCGGTCCTGACGATCGACCGTCCCGAGCGGCGCAACGCGATCGACAGCACCGCGGCGGCGGCGTTCCGCGACGGCCTGCGCGACTTCGAGGCCGACCCCGACGCCCGCGTCTTCGTCCTCACCGGCGCCGGCGGCGAGGCCTTCTGCGCCGGCGCCGACCTGAAAGCGATGGACCTCGACGTCGCGCACCCCGACGGGCCGATGGGGCCGACCCGCCTCACCCCGTCGAAGCCGGCGATCGCCGCGATCGACGGCTGGTGCCTGGCGGGCGGGGTCGAGCTGGCGCTCTGGTGCGACATGCGGATCGCAACCCCCACCTCCACCTTTGGCCTCTTCGAGCGCCGCTGGGGCGTGCCCCTCCTCGACGGCGGCACCCAGCGGCTTCCGCGGGTCGTCGGCATGGGCCGGGCGCTGGAGCTGATCCTCACCGGTCGTCCCGTCGACGCCGAGGAGGCGCACCGGATCGGCCTCGTCAACGAAGTCGTCGAGCCGGGCAAGCACCTGGATCGCGCGCTGGAGCTGGCCGAGCGGATCGCCGGCTTCCCTCAGGAGACGATGCTCGCCGACCGCCGCGGGGCGATCGAGGGCGCCGGGTTGTCGCTCGCCGAGGGCCTGGAGCTGGAGCGCCGGCTCGGTGTCGAGGTGCTGGAGGTCGCGGTGCGGGGAGCGGCCCGCTTCGCCGGCGGCGAGGGCCGCCACGGTGCCGGCGTCTGAGTCGCGGTCAGGACTCGGTGGAGAGCCTGCGCATCTCGTCCTCGGCCGCTTCGGCGCCGAGGTAGGGCATCAACACCGCAAAGGTCAGCTCTGGAATCAGCCGCGGCAACTCCGGGCCGCGGCCGGCGCGGACCTCGTCGAAGATCAACGACATCGCCCCGCCGATCGCGAAGCGGGCGGTGTCGCTGGGTAGGTCGTCCCCTTGCGGGGAGAGCGCCCGGCCTTCCTCGAGGAGCGGCACGAACCGGTTGAGGTTGGCCCGGTACCGGACCCGCGCCTCCTCGCCGACGGCGGTCACCTCGACCATCGTCATCCGGGCGATGTCCGACTCCGCCGCGAGCAGCTCGACCATCGCCCGCAGGGCGGCGACGACCCGGTCGGGCCAGGGCTCTCCGGCGACGCTCTCGAAGGCCGCGGTGACGTGGGCGACGAGGACGTCGGAGACCGCGTCGTAGGCCTCTAGGAAGCAGGTTTCCTTGTCACCGAAGGTGGTGTGGAAGGCCTCGCGGGTGACCCCGGCGGCGTTGACGACGTCGTCGACCGAGGCCGCCTGGTACCCCTTGCTCGCGGCGACGCGCACCATCGCCTCGAGCATCCGCTCGCGCTCTGAGCGGACTGCATATGCCCTCGGCAACTCGGGACTGAAGCCGGGTGCGGTTCCTGGACCCGGTGCCGGTGACGAACCCATCTCGAAGCAGAGTACGGCTGGTACGCGTGGCGCGCAACCCCTCGACTGATCCTCGGCCCGGGCTCCTCAGGACGCCACAGGGCGCAGCTCGCCGGCTGCCGCCTCGGGCCCGAAGTAGGGCAGCACCGCTACGTACATCAGCTCTGGAAGGAGCTGCCGAAAGCCATCGTCGCGGCGGCTCGCGAGGCGGGAGTGGAGCACGGCGATGATGCCGGCGACGACCGCTTCGGAGGCGATCGCGGGGGCCTCTTTCGACCCTTCCTCCAGCCGCGCACGGTCGAGGTAGCCGGAGGCCCGCCGCATCGCCGCGGCCCGTCTCTCGCGTGCTGCCTGCCCGGCGGGGTGGACCTCGACGATCAGGGCGCGGCCGACATCCGGCTCGGCATCGAGGAAGTCGAGCAGCGCCAGCAACCCGGCGCGGAGCTGCCGCGGCCAACCTCGTTCCTCGAGGGCGGCGCTGCGGACCAGCTCTTCCACCCGCTCGACGCCGGCATCGTGTGCCTGCAGGTAGCAGTCTGCTTTGTCCTCGAAGTCGTCGTAGAACGCCTGCCGGTAGAGGCCGGTGCGGTTCAGCACCGAGCGCACCGAGGTCGCCTCGTAGCCCTCCGCCCCAACGGTCTCGAGCATGCCGTCAAGGATCCTTTGGCGCTTCGATCTTTCCAGGGTCCCGCACCCTTCGAGGTTCGATTAAGGGAACAACTTGTCTGCCTTCAGGTACCTTATCGGTATTCAGCGTTTCTGGCCACTTGGAAAGCCAAGAGGTTCAGGTACTCTGGTGTTCGTGGTGCAACGCGCGTCGACGATGCGACCGCCCCCAGGTCGCCAGCTTCTTTCGAGGGATTTCATTACCCAGCACCAGCGGGCGCGGATCGTCGCTGCCCTTGCTGAGGAGACCGCCGCGCGCGGCTACCGCTCGGTCACCGTCGCCGACATCGTCGGCCGCGCCGGCATCGCCCGCAACACCTTCTACGACAACTTCTCCTCCAAAGAAGAGTGCTTCTTGGCGGCCCAGGAGTACGCCTGCGAGAACGCGCTCGGTCGCGTGGTCGAGGCGGCGAGCGAGATCGAGAGCTGGCCGGGACGCGTCAACGCGGGCCTGGCCGCCTTCCTGCGCTACGTCGCCGGCGAGCCGGCCCTGGCGAGGACTTGCATGGTCGAGGCGCTCTCCGCCGGGCCAGCATCGGTCGAGCGCTACGAGCAGTCGCTGCAGGCCTTCGTGCCCCTGTTCCGGATCGGCCGCACCGTCTCCCGCCACGGCGCCCAGCTCCCGGACACGCTCGAGGAGACGATCATCGGCGGCATCTTCTGGGTGATCTACCACCGCATCACGATCGGGGAGACCGAGCAGATCGAGGAGCTGCTCCCGGAACTGGTCGAGTTCGCGCTCACTCCCTACCTCGGCGCAGAGTCGGCGAAGCGAGCCGCCTCTGAGCAGCCGCCCCGACCCCCCAACTGAGTGGAATTGTCGTCCGTCTGGGCGTTTTCGCTAATAGGCCGGAGTCGTCCGACCGCTATCGTCGCCTCTGTGGCACCGGACCCCGCCAACGCCTCGATCGAGACGCACGACTACCCACCGGAGCTTTCCCGCCTTCCCCCCGGCCGACACGGCCTGCCGCGGGAGTTCGTCGTCCACAACCAGCGCGAGCGGCTAATCGCCGGTCTCGCCGAGGCGGTTGCCGAGAACGGTTACAGCGGCACCACGATCGCCCACATCACCCGCCACGCCGCGGTCTCGCGCCGCACCTTCTACGAGCACTTCTCCAGCAAGGACGAGTGCTTCGTCGCCGCCTACGACACGGTGATGGCGGAACTGCGCGAACGCGTCGCCGAGGCCTTCGAGAAGGAGGAGGAGTGGCCCCGTGCGGTTCGGGCCGGGGTCGGGGCGATGCTCCGGTTCCTCACCGCCGAGCCGAACCTGGCCCGTCTCAGCATGGTCGAGGCGCTGGTTGCCGGCCCGGTCGTGGTCGAGCGCTACGACGCCGCGATCCAGAGCCTCGTTCCCTACTTCCAGGCCGGTCGGGAGGACTGCCCGCCCGAGGTGCTCGCCCGGCTCTCGCCGACAACCGAGGAGGCCCTGGTCGGCGGCATGGTCTCGTTGATCTCACGGCGCATCTTTGCCGGCAGGACACCGGAGCTCGAAGCCCTGCTGCCGGACCTGGTCGAGTTCACCCTCACGCCCTACCTCGGCAGCGCCGAGGCTGCGAGGGTCGCCCGCGACGAAATCTAGGGCTCGAGGGAGAACTCGACCCAGAGGGGGAAGTGATCGGAGATGTGCCACGACTTCTCGGTCGAGGTCATCTCGGTCAGCAGGTGGCCGGTCCAGTCGAAGCTGTCGGCGTGCCCGGGGCCGTCGTAGCGGAGCGTCAGCTGGGCGGCGCCCTTCTCCGTGAACCAGGCGATCTGGTCGTAGAAGTGGCGGTCGTCTTCGGTGTCGAAGATCGTTCGCGGCTGGGTCTTCAGCTCGGCCGGCGGCTGTAGGCCAGTGGAGGTGAGCGCTTCGTAGTTGGGGTCGCCTTCGCGGTCGACGTTGAGATCGCCGAGGATGATCAGGTTCTGGTTGTAGTCCTCCGAGGTCCGCTTCGCCCAGCTGGCCAGCCACTCGGCGATCGCCTTCAGCTCGCCCGTGCGGTCGTCGGCGTCCTCGCCGTAGATCACGTGCAGGGTGGTGAGGATGAAGGTCTGCGAACCGGCCAGGAAACTGACCGCGTAGGGGGTGCGGACGAACTGCTCGCGCAGCGCCCCCTCGGCGATCTCGCCTTTCTGCAGCCATTCGTCGGGCACGACCAGCTCGGCCGCCAGCCCCGACGTCTGGGCGCGGCGGGTGTCGAAGACGAAGGCCAGTCGCTCGCCGTTACCGGCCGGGGGCGGGTTGACGTCGGTGAGGATCAACCCCCACTCCGGCCCCAGCGCCTTCAGCATGTGTCGCAGCGCCTTCAGGTTGGCCCGCGACTCCTGGATCGCGACGACGTCGAACCGGGAGACGATCTCGGCGATCGCCAGGACGTCGGCCATGTTGCGCTTCGGCGAGTCTTTTTTGCCCCGCTCCCAGGTCTCGCTCATATCGCCGAAGGCGCGGATGTTCCAGGTTCCGACGAGAACGTTTTTGCCGACCTTCTTGGCGGGGATCTTCTTGTCGAGCGCTGCACGCAGGCCGGCGAGTTCCGCCTCGACTGCCGCTGGCACCGGACCGAGGATCTCGGGCAGCCCGTCCTCGGTCGCAAGCGTCGGCATCGGCGGGCAGGGTGCCACACCGGGAGTGTCTGCACAACTAGATTTGAGTAAACATTCCAGTTCGTAAATGGGCTCTACGGCTAGGCCGGAACGCCGCCACCAGAGCTCCCGCCGACCGGAAATTCGCCTTGACTTTGGCCCCGTCGATATACGAACATATGTTCGTATGGAGATCGCTTGCGTCATAGGCAGTCGCTCGTGGTCTCCATCGCGCTCGGGTCGTTCCGGGGGGCTCCGGCCCGGGCGCGTCACTCTTTCCGATCCGGTCGCCGCCGCCGAGGCGACCGAGGCGATGGTCCGGGCCCTGGAGGCGATCGGGGCCGCGGTCGAGTCGGAGCGCTCGGGAGAGGCCTTCTTCGCCGTCGACGGGTTGCGCGGGCTCCACGGTGGTGATGCCGCCGGTGTCCTCGCCGTGGCGCGGGCGGCGGTGGAGGAGGCGCTCGGAGGCCCGGCGGAGATCGCCACCGGCCCGGGGCGCTTTGCCGCTTTCGTCGCCGCGAGCGGTTGGTGCCGCCCGGTCCCGGTCGCCGCTCTCCGGACCAGGCTCGGGGTCCCCGATCGCGAGGCCGAGGACTTCGTTGTCGCCCTGGAGCGGTTGGGGATCGGGACGCTGCGGGAGCTCGCCCGCCTCTCGCCCGACCAGGTGGCCGACCGCTTCGGCCCGACCGGCCTGCGGGCGCTGCGGCTCTGCCGTGGCGAAGAGGAGCCGCTGCGGCCGCGCACCCCCCACGAGGAGCTGGCGGAGCAGATCGAGTTGCCGGAAGGGACCGCCGGGCGCCAGCTCGACCACGCCCTGGAGCTGCTCGTCGATCGTCTGCTCGCCGCCCCGCAGCGGCGCGGCCGGACCCTGCTCGCCCTCCGCCTCGGTGCGCTGCTCAGTGGCGGTGGCAGCTGGAGCGTCGAGCAGGGTTTGGGACGGCCGACCGCCTCGGCCAGGGCCCTGCGCAGCCTGCTCGTCCCCCGCCTCGAGGACCTGCCGGGGCCGGCGGAGGCGCTGCGGCTGCGGGCGCTCGGCCTCGGCCCCCCGGTCGGCGACCAGCTGGAGCTCGCGGTCGGCGGCTCCGAGCCGCGCCGCCGCCGTCTCGGCGAGGCGGTGCGCCAGGTCCGCGTGGCCCAGGGGCCGGAAGCGCTGCTGAGGGTCCTCCCCGTCGACTCCACCTCGCGGGTGCCGGAGCGCTGGGGAATGCTGACGCCCTTCCCGAGCTCATGACCCCCGGGATCCGCCGCCTCTACGCCCCTCAGCGGGTGAGCGTCCGGGCCGATTCCGAGGGCGTGCCGCTGGAAGTCGACGGCGCCTTCGTCCACTCGATCCGCGAGGAGTGGGTGGTCGAAGATCGGTGGTGGCTCCCACGTCAGCTTCGCCGCCACTACTTCGAGCTGGCGCTCGCCGACGGCCGCGTGGTCGTTGTCTTCCACTGCGCCGTCACCGGGCGCTGGTACCGGCAACGAGCCTGAGGCGGGATCGATCGATGACCGCCTCCCCGTATATAGAGCTGCACGCCCACTCGGCCTTCTCCTTCCTCGACGGGGCATCGACTCCGTCGGAGCTGGCGACCGCCGCTGCCTCACTTGGCTATCCAGCCATCGCCCTGACGGACCACGACGGAATCTGGGGCTCGATGGAGTTCGCTCACGCTTGCAAAAGCGTGGACATCCACTCCATCTCTGGTGCGGAGTTGACTGTGCGGATCGGGCCCGGGGTGACAGGACCCGCGGCCGGCTTCGCCCATCTCACTCTGCTCGTCGAAAGTGCGGTTGGGTACCGCAACCTCTGCCGGCTGCTCACCGCCGCGCACTCCCACACGCGGGACAACGGGACGCGGACGGCGATGCAGCCGTCGGCCACGCTCGAGCAGGTGGAGGAGCACGCGGAGGGGCTGGTCTGTCTCTCCGGGTGCGCCAGGGACGGGGCGCTTGCCGGTGCTTGGGAGCGGGGCGACACCGCCGCCGGGGAGCGGCTCGGCCGGCGGCTCCTCAACGCCTTCGGGCCCGACCGTTTCCGGGTCGAGCTGCAGCGGCCCTACTGGCGTCACGACCGGGCCCGCAACCGGTGGCTCCGGCTGCTCGCCTCCCGGCTCGGCGTCCCCTGCGTCGCCACCGGCAACGTCCACGCCCACAACCGCCGCCGCGCCCGTCTCCAGGACGCCTTCGTCGCGGTCGGTCGTGGCGAGACCCTGGAGGAGTCGGAGCCGAGCCGGCGCGGAAACCGCAGCTCAGCGCTGGCCTCCCCGGAGGAGATGGCCGCCCGCTTCGCCGAGCATCCCGAGGCGGTCGCCGAGACCGTTTGCCTCGCCGAGCGGCTCCGGTTCGACCTCACCACCGAGCTCGGGTACCGCTATCCCGAACAGGACGACGCCGACCGCAAGCTGGCCGAGCTCTGCGGGCACCGCCTCGCCGAGCGCTACACCGGCGACGAGCGCCGCGGCGACGCGGAAGGCCGCCTCACCGAAGAGCTGGGGACGATCCGCCACCTCGGCCTCTCCGGGTTCTTCCTCCTCCACCACGAGCTGCTGGAGCTGGCCCGCGAGGTCGCGGTCGAGGTGCGCGGCCGCGCCTCGGTCCGTGCGGTGCTGCCGCCTGGCCGCGGCCGCGGCTCCAGCGTCAGCTCGATCGTCTGTTACCTCACCGGCCTCTCCCACATCGACCCGGTCGCGACGAACCTCTTCTCCGGGCGCTTCCTCAACGACGAGGTCGAAGGGTCGATGCCGGACATCGACCTCGACTTCCCCCGCGACATCCGCGAGGTGCTGATCCCGCGCGTGCACGAGGTCTACGGCGCCGATCGCTCTGCTCTTGTCGCCGCCTTCCCCACCTACCGCCCGCGCGGCGTCGTCCGCGACCTCGGCAAGGCGCTTGGCCTGCCGCCGGCGGAGATCGAGAAGGTCGCGGGCACAGTCGGGTTCCACGAGTCCAAGGGGGAGATCGAGCGCGACGTCCTCGCCGCAATCGGCGCCGAGCGCGCCGCCTCCCCCCGTTGGAGAGCGCTGCTCTGGCTCTGCGAGGACGCGATGGGCTTGCCCCGCCACGCCTCCCAACACTCCGGCGGGATGGTGATCTCGACCGAGCCGTTGATCGACGTCTGCCCGGTGGTGCCGGCGGCGATGGAGGGCCGCCAGATCGTCCAGTGGGACAAGGACTCCTGCGCCGACGCCGGCCTTCTGAAGATCGACCTGCTCGGGCTGGGGATGCTCTCCGCGGTCGAGCGCTGCGTCGAGGAGGTCGAGGCGGCGCGGGGGGAGCGGCTCGACCTCTCCCGGATCCGGCTGGACGACCCCGAGACCTTCGAATCGATCCGCGCCGCCGAGACCACCGGCGTCTTCCAGATCGAGAGCAGGGCGCAGATGCAGATGCTGCCCCGCACCCAACCGCGCGACATTGACGACCTCACCGTGCAGGTGGCGCTGGTGCGGCCGGGGCCGATCCAGGGTGGCGCCGTCCACCCCTACATTGAGCGCCGCAAGCGCCTGCGCGAGGACCCCGGGTACGAGGTCCCCTACGAGCACGAGTCGCTGAAACCGCCCCTCGCGGACACCCTCGGCACGATCGTCTACCAGGAGCAGGTGCTGGAGGTGGCGATCACATTCGCCGGCTTCTCCTCCTCGGAGGCGGAGGGCCTGCGCCGAGCGATGAGCCGCAAGCGCTCCCAGCAGGCGATCGACGAGCACCGCCGCCGCTTCCTCGCCGGCGCCGTCGCCAAGCACGGCGTCGCGGTCGAGCTGGCAGAGCGGATCTGGGACAAGATCCAGGGCTTCTCCGGCTTCGGCTTCCCGAAGGCCCACTCGGCCGCCTTCGGCCTGCTCGCCTACCAGTCGGCCTGGCTGCGGATCCACTACGGCCCCGAGTTTCTCTGCTCGCTGCTGAACGAGCAGCCGATGGGCTTCTACCCGCCCGACTCCCTGGTCCACGAGGCCCAGCGCCGCGGCATCCGCATCGCCCCGCCCGACGCCAACCGCAGCCGCGTCCTCTGCCACGTCGAATCTCCCCTCCGCGAGGGCGCTTCCGCGGAGGTCCGGGGCGGGCTGGCGGTCCGTATCGGGCTGGGATACGTGAAGGGGGTGCGCAAGGAAGAGATGGAGGCGCTGGTGGCCGAGCGCGAGCGCGGCGGCCCCTACGAGGGGGTGGCGGAGCTGGCCTCGCGCTCGGGGGCCGGGCTGGCGAGCCTGGAACGGCTGGCCTGGGCCGGGGCGCTGGACGGGGTCCCGGCAGGGGCGGGAAGCGAGCGGCGCGAGGCGCTCTGGCGGGTCGGCGTCACCGCCGCCGGCCGCGGGGTGAACGGCGGCACACAGCTGGCGCTGCCGGTCGAGCCGCCGGACCCGCCCGCGTTGGAGCCGCTCGGGGACTGGGGCAAGCTGATCGCCGACTACCGCTCGACCGGGATGGTCCTCGGCAAGCACCCGATGGAGCTGCTGCGTCCCGGCCTCGACCCGTCGATCTCACGCAGCACAGACCTGGAGCGGATCGAGGACCGCGCCACGGTTGAGGTCGCCGGAATGGTCGTCGCCCGCCAGCGCCCCGAGACCGCCAAGGGCATCGTCTTCATGCTGCTCGAGGACGAGCGCGGCACCATCAACCTGATCGTCCCGCCCCGCGTCTACGACCGCCACCGCTCCCTCGTCCGCACCGCCCCCCTCCTGCGTGCCACCGGCCGCCTCGAGCGTCGCGAAGGCACTACCAACGTCCTCGTCTCCGAGGTCCTGCCGCTCGAGCCCAGCGAGATCAAGCCCCGCTCCGAGCCAAGAGCCGCCGCACCCTCCCCCCGCGAACGCCGCCACCTCGCCGTCGCCGAGCTCCGCACAGTCGCCCCCGCCGGCCACAGTTTCGGCCGCCGCGGCTAGGGATGTAGCTGCTATGCTCGCTCCATGACGCTACATCAGCGAGAGAGTGAGGTCGGAGTCCGAGAGCTGCACGACCGCCTCAGCTCCTACTTGGAGCAAGTCGAGCGAGGGGGCGAGATCGTCGTCACCCGGCGGGGAAGGCGCATCGCTCGACTCAGCGCCGTCGGAGCCGATCCACTCGATGAGCTAGCGCGCCGCGGCCTGGTCCAGTTGCCGGAGACGCCCCGATCTCCTCGGCGAGCCAAAGTAGAGGCCACCGGTCCCGTATCGGACCTCGTTGCCGAGCAGCGCCGCTGATCCTCTACTTCGACACCTCGGCGCTGATCAAGCTCGCAGTCGTCGAGGAGGGATCCGAGGCCGCGGCTGAACTATGGAGCAGCGCCGACCCCGCGGCGGCCAGCATCCTCGCCTATCCCGAGGGACGAGCGGCCTTGGCCGCGGCCAAGCGCGGAGGCCGGCTGACGAAGGCTGGGCATACCCAAGCGCTGCGGGACTTCGAGAACCTTCGTAACGAGCTGATTTCGATCGGCGTCGACGAGCCGCTCGCCCGGCGGGCAGGTGAGCTCGCGGAGGAATACGGACTCCGCGGCTACGACGCAGTTCACCTCGCCACCGCCCTTGAGCTCGACGACGATGTCGTCCTCGTCACCTGGGACGCCGACCTCCAGCTTGCGACCAAGCGGGCCGGGCTGTCGGCGGCGGGAGCTACCAGATGACCTCGACCTCGTAACGGTGCAGCGCCTCGTCGTCGGACACAAGGGGCAACCCCTCGCTCATCGCCTGGGCGACGAGGATCCGGTCGAAGGGATCGCGGTGATGCAGGGGGAGCGAGGCGACGAGATCGGCGTGGCGCGGCGTGACCGGCAGCAGCTCGACTCCTGCGCCTTCGATCTGCCGCAGGAGGTCAGTTGGGACATTGAGCTTCCCCAGCCCGCGCTTGATCGCCGCCTCCCAGATCGAAACCGCGCTGACGATCGGGGTGAATTCCTGCGATCCAAGGGCGGCGAGGCCTTTCTCGCTGATGCGACTCATTTCCCCCAGCATCGACCACAGCACCAGGTGAGTATCGAGCAGGACGTTCAACCGTTCATGCCAAAGCGCTCGGCGAGATCGTCGGGCAGCTCGTCGAAGTCATCAGCGATCCACCCCTGTCCCTTCCAGACACCGATCAGCGAGGCGAAGCCTCCCGCGCGCTCCGGAACCAGGCGCACCGCCGGCTTGCCCCGGCGCGTCAGGATGACCTCCTCGCCTGCGAGCGCGCGCTCGACGAGCTGGGACAGGTTCGTCTTGGCTTCGTGCATCCCCACGTTCACGAGGTCAGCCTACCATATATCTAGCTAGCTATCTAGCTAGATCCTTGCGCTGCTAGCTTCGGAGCGATGAAGCGGATCAACATCGCTTCCCCTGTGTTCGAGTACGTCGCCGAGGATCCGGAGGGCTTTCGATCCGGGATGGCGAAGCTCGGCAAGGTGCTCGGGGCCGAGCGGACCGGGGTCAGCGTCTACGAGGTGCCGCCGGGGCAGTCGGTCTGCCCCTACCACTACGAGATCGGCGAGGAGGAGTGGTTGCTGGTCCTGGAGGGGACGCCGACGCTGCGCCATCCTGAGGGCAGCGACCGGCTCGAGCCCTGGGACGTCGTCCTCTTCCCGCGCGGCCCCGAGGGCGCGCACCGGATCGGCAACGAGACCGAGGAGACCGTCCGCGTGCTGATGTTCTCCGACGTCGTCCTCCCCACCGCGACCGTCTACCCCGACACCGACAAGGTCGGGATCTGGACCGGCGACCTCGACACCGACCTGCTCGTCCGCCGCGAGAGCGGCGTCGAGTACTTCGACGGCGAGTGAGCGCCCTCGACGGCGACCGGATTGGGGCAATGACCCCCTTCGTCGTGCGTTTGGCCGAGGACCCGGACGGGTATGCTCAGTGGCCAGAGCGTCCGGCCGACCTACAGCGCGTCCAGTCCGTCTTCAAGCGCTTCGGCTTCCCAGATCGCCTCGATTGACGAGGCACCATTAGTGCCAGCCCGCAGAGGAGTCTCTACGAGCATGAACTCGAACGAAAACACGCATACGAACGACAGCAACCGCTGGATCGCCCTCTACGTCCTCTGCGCGGGGATGCTGATGATCGTCCTCGACGCGACGATCGTCAACGTCGCCCTGCCCTCGATCCAGGACGACCTCGGCTTCTCCAACAGCAGCCTCGCCTGGGTCGTCAACGCCTACATGATCCCCTTCGGCGGCTTGCTGCTGCTTGCCGGCCGGGTCGGCGACCTGGTCGGACAGCGCCGCGTCTTCCTTGTCGGACTCGGGATCTTTACCGCCGCCTCGCTCGTCTGCGCTGTCTCCCAGACCCAGGAGATACTGGTCGCCGCCCGCTTCGTGCAGGGCGTCGGCGGCGCCCTCTCCTCCGCCGTAATCCTGGGGATGATCGTGACCATGTTCCCCGAGCCCGGGGCGCAGGCGAAGGCGATCGGCGTCTACGGCTTCGTTGCCTCGGCCGGCGGCTCGATTGGCCTGCTCGCCGGCGGCGTCCTCACCGACGCGATCAGCTGGCACTGGATCTTCCTGATCAACCTCCCGATCGGGATCGCCACCGCCTACCTGGCCCTGCGCTACGTCGAGAGCCGCGAGGGGATTGGTCTGGACAAAGGAGCCGACTTCCCCGGCGCCGCCCTGCTCACCGTCTCGCTGATGCTCGGCGTGTTCACGATCCTGCAGATCACCGAGTGGGGCTGGGTCGATACCCGCACGCTCGCGCTCAGCGCCGTCTCCGCGGTGCTGCTCGCCGCCTTTCTCATCCGCCAGGCGCGGATCGCCAACCCGTTGATGCCGCTGCGGCTGTTCCGGATCCGCAACGTCGCCGGCTCCAACGTCCTGCAGGCGCTGCTGGTCGCGGGAATGTTCGGGATGTTCTTCCTCGGCGCCCTTTACATGCAGCGGGTGCTCGGTTACTCGCCGCTCGAGGTCGGCCTCGCCTTCCTGCCGACCACGCTGGTGATGGGGACGCTCTCGCTCGGCTACTCGGAAAAGCTGATCATGCGCTTCGGCCCCCGCACGACCCTGATCCCCGGGGTTAGCGCTGTCGCCGTCGCGCTGCTGTTGTTCGCCCGCGCCCCGGTCGACGGCAACTACGTAACTGACCTGCTGCCTCCGCTGCTCCTGATCGGCGCCGGGGTTGGCACCGCGTTCCCGGCGATCATGACCCTGGCGATGTCCGGGGCAACCAAAAGCGATTCCGGCCTCGCCTCGGGCTTTGTCAACACCAGCATGCAGGTCGGCGGCGCGATCGGCCTGGCGCTGCTCGCGACCCTCGCCGACGAGCGCACCCAGTCACTGCTCGACGACGGTACCTCCCGGGCCTCGGCGCTCACCTCCGGGTACCACGTCGCCTGGTTGATCGGGGCCGGCCTGGCGGCGATCTCGGTGGCGATCGCGATCTTTGTCCTGCGCTCACCGGCTCCCGTTCCGGCCCCAGAGGCCGAGCCGGAACGGGAGGGCGAGCCCGCCTACTCAGAGGTCAGCTAGGCGCGTACGGACAGCTTGGTCAGGAGACCATGGTTTTGATTTCTTCATCCGCCTGCATTGTGCTTTTACCTAGGTACTGACCGTCTTCGAACACGCCCTGTTCGTTGCATTTTTCGTTCTGTGTGTAGGTCATTTCGGTGAGGTTGATGTCCATCTCAAAATCGCCGGCCATTTCTTTGTTTGTGTAGACGAGTGTCCCCAGACCTTCCTGGGCCGGAACCTTGATCACGCAGCCGTTGGCCGGCTCGACGAATTCGATCTCGTCGCCTTCCTCGTTGCACTGGATGTCGAGTGAGCCGTCGACGCGGCCGTTTTCGATTGTTTCGTCGGCGTGGAGGAGGAAGTCGCAACTGTTCATTTTCACGCTGACGCCGCCATTCGGTGTTTTGCATTCTTTGTAGTCAGCTTTGACTGTCAGCGTTTCCGACGCTTCTTCCAGGGTGCCGTGAAACGTCGCTTTGGCACAGCTGACGGTCCCGGTCTGGAATTTGAAATCGTGTTTGGCGGTCTGTGAGCCTGTGATTGTCGCCGGGTATTCCGACGCTGTGAATTCCCCGGCTTGGGCAGCCGACGCCGCCACGGCGATGGTCGCGAGCACCGCGAGGAGGGCGAGCCCGCCGATCTTGAGCTTGGAAACCATGTTCGTCTCCGTCCTTTCGGTTTTAGGTTTAGGTACGACTGGGTACCTTGACCGTCAGTCTACTTCGAGATAATTTGAGCATTCGGAGGCCAGGGAGAGGTGGGGAGACAGAACACGGAAGGAGAGGTAAATGAATCCGCCAACCCTGAAACGCCTGCGACGGCTGTGGGCTCTGGTCGTCGCCGTCGCGGCGCTCACGCTCTTTGCGGCCGCCTCGGCAAGCGCAGCGCCGAACTACGTCGCCCTCGGCGATTCCTACGCCGCGGGGCCGCTGATCCCCAACCAGATCGCGCCGCTCGGGTGTTTGAAGTCCGATAACAACTACGCCCACCTGGCGGCACCGAGCATCGGTCTGACCCTGCGTGATCCGAGTTGCAGTGGCGCCCGGACGGTCCACATGACCGAAACGCAGAGTGTCGAATTCGGCTCCAACCCGCCGCAGTTCAACTCACTGGACGCCGAAACCAAAATCGTCACGATCAGCATCAGTGGCAACGACATCGGCTTCTCCGAAGTCGCCCAGAGCTGCATCACGATCAACCCGTTCAGTCATCCCTGCCTGGACAAATACAAAGCCGGCGGCAAAGACCAGCTGGCGGAACGGATCACGGCGACGGCGCCGAAAGTGGCGGCGGTGCTCGACGGTATCCACGAACGCTCGCCGGCGGCGAAAGTCCTCGTCCTCAACTACCCGGCGATCTTCCCCGAGACCGGGTTCGGTTGCTGGCCGCAGATGCCGATCGGGTTCCAGGACGTTCCGTACCTGCGCTCGACCGAGCAGAAACTCAACGCGATGCTGGCAACCCAGGCTTCTGCCCACGGCGCCACCATCGTCGATTGGTACAAAGCCAGCATCGGGCACGACGCCTGCAAGAGCAGCTCGAACCGGTGGGTCGAACCGCTCATCCCGGGCGAACTCGCGGCCCCGATCCATCCCAACAAAGCCGGTATGCAGGGAGCGGCGAATCTGGTGATTACGGCCGCCAAATAGTCAACCGATAGTCCACTAATTGCCGACGGGAGCGTAGGCTGGCGGCATGCGGATCGCCAGCCTCGTTCCTTCGGCCACCGAGATGCTGTTCGCCCTTGACCTGGGCGAGAAGGTGGTCGGGGTCACCCACGAGTGCGACTACCCACGAGCGGCGAGCGAGCTGCCCCAGCTGACCGCCACGGTGATGCCCGAGGGGCTCGACGCCGGCGGGATCGACACCGCGGTGAAGGAGATCGTCGGCGAAGGCCGGGCGCTTTACACCCTCGACGAGGAGCGGCTGACCCAGCTTGCGCCGGACCTGATCGTCACCCAGGCGGTGTGCGACGTCTGCGCGGTCTCCTTCGAGGACGTGGTCGAGGTGGCGGCGAGGCTGCCAGGTCAGCCCCGTGTGCTCCAGCAGGACCCGAGCACCCTCGGCGAGGTCCTCGAGGACGTCACCAGGCTCGGCGAGGCTGCAGGGGTCGCCGATCGCGCCGCCGAGCTGCGCGCCGAATTGGAGGGCAGGCTGGTCGCCGTCCGCGCCGCGGTCGACGGTGCCGAGCGGCCGCGCACGATCGCCCTCGAGTGGCTCGACCCGCCGTTCGTCGGCGGCCACTGGATCCCGGAGATGATCGAGATCGCCGGTGGCGTCGACGTCGTCGGTCGGCCCGGCGAGAAGTCGCCTGAGGTCGAGTGGGAGCGGCTGGAAGGCCTTGAGCCCGACCTGGTCGTGGTCATGCCCTGCGGCTGGTACGTCGAGGACTCGCGCGCCCAGGCGATCGAGCACCGCGACCGGATCGAGGCGCTGGGCGCGGCGCGCGTCTTCGCCGTCGACGCCGCCTCTACCTACTCGCGCCCCGGGCCGCGCCTGGTCGACGGCGTCGAGCTGCTCGCCCACCTCCTCCATCCCGGCCTCGCCGACCCGCCCGGCGGGATCGAGTTCGCCGACCTCTCGGCTCAGATCTCCCGCTCGTAGAAGAGCATCGCGGGCCCGTCGGGGCTCCCTTCCCGGTTGGTGAAGCCGGCGCTCTCATACAACGCCCGCGCCGCGGTGTCGGTCTCGCCGGTGTTGAGGTCGATCCCGGTCGCGCCGGCATCGCGCGCCGCCTCGATCGCAGCCTCCAGCAGGCCGCGCCCGATCCCTTGCCCGCGCAGTGCCGGCACCACGTACAGCTCCTGCAGGTGAGCTTCGGGGGCGCCGGTCCAGACCGAGGGGCGGAAACGGAGCAGGGCGATCCCGTCGGGTCCCTCGCCGCTGAGTAGGACCGTGATCTCGCCGCTCTCGAGCAGGTCCGAGGCGTACCCGGCAAGCGCCGCGACCCCCGGCGTCGGTTCCGAGAACTCGGTGTTGAAGTCGTGCAGCAGCCGCGCTACCTCGCCGGCGTCCGCGCTGGTGGCGAGTCGAACAGAGATCCTGCAAGGCTACGCGGATGCCACCGGAGGAGCGAAGCACCGTTCCCGAACGCGTGCGTGCGGCCGTTGCCTGGGTCGCCGACCGAGCCGACTCGGTGGAGATCGATCACTCCGTCATCCCCGCTTACGCCGCGGGTCTGCCGCACGGCGCCGGTGACGCGGTTCCCGCTCCCGAGCTGGTCGGTGCCGACCGGGAGAGCAAAGCGGCGTTCGCGATCTGCCTCAACGCGATCAACTTCGGCTCCGGCTGGTGGCCGACGATCCGCAAACGCCCTGGACTCAGCGGCTACCTGACGATCGCCGCCGGCGTAACCGAGATGTTCAGCGTGCGCGGCCCCTGGTCGGTCGACGAGCTGACCTCGATGGACGCCGAGACGATCGCCGGTGTGGTCGGCCAGGACCCCGGGCACCCCCTGATGTCGCAGTTCGCCGCCTCGCTGCGGAACGTCGGCACCCACCTGCTCGTTGACCACGGCGGCAGCTTCGAGGCCGTGGTCGACGCGGCCGGCGGCTCGGCCGTGGCGCTCGCCGACCTGATTGCCCGCTGGGACGCCTTCACAGATGTGTCCATCTACGAGGGGATGTCGATCCCCTTTTACAAGCGCGCTCAGCTCGCCGCCGCCGACCTCGACCGCTCCGGCGCGGCCGAGCTAGCCGACCTAGACCGGCTCACCGCCTTTGCCGACAACCTGATCCCCCAGGTGCTCCGGGTCGACGGGGTGCTGCGCCTCGACCCTGGCCTGACCTCGCGAATCGAAGACGGCGAGCTGCTTGAGCACGGCTCGCCCGAAGAGGTCGAGCTGCGCGCCTGCGCGGTCCACGCGGTCGAGCTGCTCTCCAGGGCAGAGCCGGACCTGCCGCCGGTCGAGATCGACGCCGCACTATGGCTGCGCGGCAGCGGCCCGCGCTACAAGGTGATCCCCCGCCCTCGTTGCCGCAACACTGCCTACTGACGAATGGCCCCGGAGAAGAAACCGACCAACTGGCGCGCCTGGCTCGTCGGCGCCCTCGTTGCCCTGGTCGCGATCGTGGCGCTGCAGAACTCCCAGCAGGTGCGCGTTGACGTCCTCTTCGTCAACGTCAACGCACCGTTGATCGTCGTCATCCTCGCCTCCGTCGCGATCGGCGCGGCGATCGGCTACGTGGCCCCAGTCCTGCGCCGCCACCGCCGCCAGGAGCGCCATCACGACAAGGGGTGAGGCGGACGAATATGCTTGACCCGTGGGAGGCATGGGCCCGTCCGCTTCGGCGCTGGAGCTCGCAGCTGCGCTGCGAGCTCGCGAGCTGTCCTCTCTTGAGCTGACCGAGGCTTGCCTAGCCGCCGTCGACGAGCGCAACCCGGAGCTGAACGCCGTCGTCTGGCGCGACGACGACGCGGCCCGTGCCGCTGCCCGCGACGCCGACGTCCGCCTCGCCGCCGGCGACGAAGCGCCGTTCCTCGGTGTGCCGATCCCGATCAAGGACCTGACGCCGGTTGCCGGTTGGCCAGTCACCTACGGCTCCAACGGCGCCCCCGAGGGCCCGAGCGAGGAGAGCGAGTTGGTGGTCGAGGCGCTGCAGCGCGCCGGCTTCGTCCTCTGCGGACGCACCAACACGCCCGAGTTCGGCCCCCTGACCGTGGCCGAGAACAGCCGCTACGGCGCCAGCCGCAACCCCTGGGACCCGAACCGCTCGCCGGGCGGCTCCTCCGGCGGCGCCTCCGCCGCGGTCGCCGGCGGAATGTTCCCGATCGGCCACGCCAACGACGGTGGCGGTTCGATCCGTATCCCCGCCGCCTACACCGGCCTGGTCGGTTTGAAGTCCAGCCGCGGGCGCGTCCCGCGCCGGGCGCAGACCTGGATGGGCGCCGTGGTCGAGGGGGTCGTCACCCGCACCACCGCCGACGCCGCCGCGGTCCTCGACCAGATATCCGGCCCCGACCCACTGGCCTGGAACAACGCCCTGCCGCCGCAACGACCGTTTGCCGAGGAGGTGGGCGCCGACCCCGGCAGCCTGCGCATCGGGCTGATGGCCGAGGCGCCCCTCGGCATCCCGACCGACCCTGCCTGCGTGGCCGCCGCTCGCGACGCCGCGGCGCTGTTGGAGGAGCTCGGCCACCAGGTCTCCGAGGTCGAGGTGCCGACCGTCTCCGAGGAGATGATCCCGCCCTTCGTGATGATGACCAACGGTGGTCTCGCCGACTTCATCGGGATCGACTGGGAGCGGACCGAGCCCCACATCCGCCACGCCCACGAGGTCGCGACCACCAAGATCAACGCGATCGAGTACGTGATGGCGACCCAGGCGCTGGAGCGGCTCTCGCGCCGCGAGGTCGCCCGCTGGGGTCGCGACTTCGACGTCCTCCTCACCCCCACTTCGGCGATCCTGCCGCCCCAGGCTGGCGCTGTCCTCGCCGCCCAGCATGCGACCCCCGACCAGCCCGTGGTCGACGTCGTCGCCTCTGTCTCCTTCGCTGCCTTCGGCAACATCACCGGCCTACCGGCCGTCTCGCTGCCGCTGTACCGCACCGAGGAGAATCTGCCGGTCGGCGCGATGTTGACCGGTGGCCCGTTTGACGAGGCCACCCTGCTACGCCTTTCATCCCAGCTCGAAGAGGCCCGGCCCTGGGCCGGAGATCATTCGAAAGTACGTAGCTGGTCCACCGGCGCGTAGCCGTCACGGAGGACATCAGCTCCCGCGGCGAGGGCTTCGACCACCGGCTGGCGGTAGATGAACCCCCCTTCCCGCCGGGTACCCCGGGGCCTCGCGATCGGACTATCGGAGGCAAGCAGGATGAGGTTCCCCCCCGCGGGTTCTCCGGTTTCGGTCGGATAGGAGAGGAACTCGACATGGGAGAAGGTGTCGAGCAGGGTGGCGGCCTCGGCCTCGAAGAAATCCAGCGCCTCGATGTCGATCACGTTGAGCGCGTAGAGCCCTCCTGGCCGCAGCACCCGGCTCACTTCCTCGATCCACTCCTTGGTGGTCAGGTGCCAGGGCACCGTGAAGCCGCTGAAGGCGTCGCCGACGACGACGTCGGCGCTGTCGCTCTCGACCTCCCGCATCGTCACCCGCGCGTCGCCGACCACGGCCCGCAGGTCGGCTGAGGTGCGCAGCCCAAGCCGCTCTTCGTCGAACTCGACCAGGCCGTCGTCAAGCTCCAGCACTTCGGAGCGTGAGCCGGGACGGGTCGCCTCGAGCCAGCGCGGAAGGGTGAATCCGCCGCCGCCGACGAAGACCGCGTCAAGCGGCTTCGGGGCAGGGCTCATCGCGTCGATCGCGGCGGCGATCCATTTCACGTAGGGGTAATTGAGGTAGGTCGGGTCCTTGAGGTCGACGTAGGAGTTGTGGACGTCGTCGAGTACGAGTTCGTAGCCGGTCGACCGTTTCGGGTCGGCTTCCAGGCTGACGCAGTGGTACTTGGTTTCCTCCAGGCAGGGGGAGTCCCTGGTCGCGGTCAGGGCCGCGAGCCCGACGGCGGCGATTGCCAGCACGATCATGGCGGCGGGCGAAAGCAGCGGCGAGCCCACGCCGAGCCCGAGGCCAACGAGTATCAGCACCGCTCCGATCAGGAGCACGGCCGTGGTCACCGAGACCAGCGGTACGAGCACGAAGCCGGTGCCGAAGGTGCCGAGCAGTGCGCCCGCGGTCGCCCAGGCGGAGAGCCGGCCGACGATCGTGCCGCTGACCCGGAGGTCGTGCAGCTGCAGGTGGGCGACGGCGGGGGAGACCGCGCTCAGCGCCGCGGCGGCCGGCACCAGCGCCACCAGCGTGATCCCAAGCGCGGCGATGTCGCCCCCTTCGCGGGCGCCGGGACCGAGCCAGCGCACGGTCGGCACCGTCAGCAGGGTCAGCAGCCCACCCCCGATCAGGAGGCCGACGATCAGCTGTCGGGTGTCGGTGCGATCGGCGAAGTACCCGCCGACTGCGGCGCCGAGCGAGATTCCCGCGAGAGCGGCGCCAATGATCGCGGTCGTCGTCTCCAGGGTGAGGCCGACATAGGGCGCCAGCAACCGCACGGCGAGGATCTCCAGCATCAACACCGCGCCTGCCGCGACGAAGACCAGCGCCGCGGCCGCCGGTTGTGGAAGCGCGCGGGGCAGCTGTTTCTCGGCCTTTGCCTGTTCCTTCGCCTCGGGCTCGGCAGGCGGAGTTGCCGTCCCCCTGGCCCCTCGCCGCTTCGCCATGGCTCAGAGAATACAAAGAGATAGGTGATTTACCGAGAGACCCAAAGTGGTACCTACACTCACACGACGGCCGGCTCGGAGCGAGCCCCGAACAGCTCGGCGGAGGGGATCCCGATCACCTCGCCCTTGAACCGCTTCTTGGTCCCGTACACCACCCAGGTGGTGTCGATTTCGCCGATCTCGAGGTCGAGCCGCAGCTCGTCTGGGTGTTTCTCAAGGTGCTCGAGGTGGGTCAACCCCGAGTCGTAGGCGCCTCGCAGAAGCTCTTCCGCGATGATCGGCTTCGACTGAACGTCGATGATCTCTTCCCAATCATCGCGGTTGATGTAGCCGGCAGTTGCGGGAACGAGGCCGAGCGTCCTGGGCCGCCCGACCTCGCGGCGGGTCAGTACCGCCAGAGCCTTGGTTGGGTAGATGAAGGTGTCGACGACGAAGACCTCCGTCCAGTGTCGCTCGGTGATCTCGTGCACCTTTGGGTGTGCGCTGCACTGGATCAGGAAGACGTCGTCGTGCCCGCGGATTCTGTCCAGGCCTTCGAAGAAGTCGTTGATCAGCTCGATCTCGAAATCCTCGATGCCCTGGAACCCCATGTACTCGATCGCGGCCCGCTCGTGGCAGGTCCCCGTCGGCCCGAGCGTCACGAGCGTCGTCATCTACGGTTGTCCATCCTCGGGCTCATCCCGTTGCGCAAGAATAATCGATTAAACGGCCATGTCAATGCGTTGCGATTGTGGGGTGGTATAAACGAAAGAACTTGAGTGTTTCTGCTGATCAAGCGGGGAGGGAAACGGGGACGAGGGCGGGGGCCTACGCGCTGTCGCTGCTCTCGGTGCCGCTGAAGGTTCACGTCCTGCAGGCGCTCGGGGAGGCGCCCAAGCCGCTGATCGAGCTGCGCCGGGCAGTCGGCTCCCCTCCGCAGACGACGATGCGTGGCCACGTCCGCACCCTGGTGGAGATCGGCGCGGTCGAGCGCCGCCGTCAGGATGGCTTCCCGGGCTCCGTCGATTACGTGCTCGAGGCGCCGGGACGGGAGCTGCTCCGGGTCGCTGAGGCCCTGCAGGGTTGGCTGGCCACCTCGCCCGACGGCGAGATCGAACTCGGCTCCCTTGCAGGGAAGAGCGCGATCAACGCTCTCGTCGCGGGCTGGTCATCGGGCATCGCGCGCGCCCTCGCGGCCCGGCCGCTCTCACTCACCGAGCTCAGCCGGCTGATCCCGAGCCTCAACTACCCCTCGCTCGAGCGCCGCCTTGGCGCTCTACGTCTGGCCGGCCAGATCGAGGCCCGTCCCAGCAGCACGCGGGGCACTCCCTACGGCGCCACCGAGTGGCTGCGCCGGGCGGTCGCCCCGATCGTCGCCGGCGTGCGCTGGGAGCGCCTCCACTCGCCAGCCGGCACTGCTCCGGTCGGCCGCATCGACGCCGAGGCCGCCCTCCTCCTCGCGATCCCCCTGCTGCGTCTGCCGAGTGACCTCTCAGGACTCTGTCGGCTCACCGTGGAGATTCGAAACGGGGCCGGCGAGCCGCGGCTGGCGGGGGTGATGGTCGGGATCGAGGACGGCGTCGTCTCCTCCTGCACCTCGCGTCTCGAAGGGCGCGCCGGGGCCTGGGCCTCGGGCGGCCCGAGCCGGTGGACCAGCGCGATCATGGACCAGGAGACCGACGCCCTCGAGATCGGCGGCGACTGCGACCTCTCCCTCGCCCTGCTCGAGGGGCTGCACAAAGCGCTTTTCCGGGCTCCGCTGCCCGTCTGACCGACGGGACGGACCAGACGGAGCGGCGCGTATTTTCGCACGCGTAATCTCATGTCGGACGCGATTTGCAGGGAGATCGGATCTGTTCGCCGACCGAACCCCTCTGCAGCCCGTGAAATAGACGGAATCCTTTGACCACTTGACCGCCTACCTCCTATGAGTAGCGGCGTACTCAACCCGGTGCGGGAGCGCGCCGGATTAAGGAGAGAACAGATGAAGTTGACGAAGATGCTCGGCACCGCCCTCGTGGCCATGCTGGCACTTTCGGTTATGGCTTCGGCTGCGTCGGCGGCTGAATTCAAAGCCACCAAAAGCCCCGTGAACCTGTTCGCGGGTCAGGACACCACCCACGTGTTCACGACCGACGGAAGCGCGGTCACTTGCGAAACCGCTACCTTCGAAGCGAGCGGGGTCGTATCACCGTCGAAAACCGTCACGGTCACGCCCGACTACAAAGGGTGCACCGCGTTCGGCTTCGTCGGGGCGAAAGTCGAAATGAAAGGTTGTCAGTACGAGTTCCTTCAGCCCAATGCGGAACTTGTCGGCAACGTCAGACTGGCCTGCGGGGAAAACAAAATCAGGATCTTCGCTTCGGTCTTTGGTTCGACCTGTGAAGTCCTGATCGGTGAAGGCAGCAACACCAACCTCGCGAAAGTCACCTACAAAAACGAAGCAACCTCGCCGACCACGGTTAAAGTTACCGCGGCCGTCACCGGCATCACCGCCGAAAAGACCAAAGACACGGGCATCTGCCCGCTGAAAGGCACCGGAACGGTTAAAACTGCCGAATACTCCGGGACCTCCACCGTCGAAGGTTCAGAAGGCGCTGGAGTCTCCGTCGAATAGTCGTTCCTAAGCAGTACCACCATGTAGCGATACACGGTGACAATTTAGAGTCCAGGGCCGGGAGCGATCCCGGCCCTGGGTTTTTTCAGACTCCAATACCGCCGAACGACACCGTACTGCTTGGGAACACTCTAGAGCGCGGGAGTGTGTACTAGAACTCCTTACGTACCAAGCGCTTGACATTAGAGTCCCCTCGTGTTTATTATCGCTCAGCGCTCGTAGCTCACGGCCCTCTTCCCAAGGCAGGCCGGCAGCTGGGGGAGTGAAGTTCAACAGGGATCGAACGGGACTAATGAGGGGGGCGACTCGGTGCAAGCCGGGCGATGGATACGGTTACTTTGCCTTTTAACGGCAATCGCATCGAGCGTTGCGCTGGCCTCCTCCGCGGCGGCGGCCACGCCATCGTTGCTGACGCAGCTTGGCCAGAAGGGTTCCGGAGCGGGCCAATTCCAGTTTGCCCGGTCCATGGTTGCCAGCCCGACCACCGGCCATATCTTCGTCGTCGATACCGCTGGCCCGACGAGTCGGATCGTCGAGTACACCGCGTGGGGTGAGTTCGTCAAGGCCTGGGGCTGGGGAGTCAGGAACGGCGACGCGGAACTCCAGACCTGCGGCCCCGAAGCAACGCCGCCGTCCGCGACCTGCCTCCCTGGCCTAGCTGGAGGGGGAGCCGGTCAGCTGAAGCTGTCAGCGGGGATTGCGATCGATTCGGCCGGCAACCTCCTTGTTTTCGACCTGGAGAACTCCCGGGTCCAGAAGTTCTCGCCAGACGGCGATTTCATCCTCACGTTTGGGAAAGGCGTAAATCAGACCACCGGGGGAGATGCCTGCACGGCCGCGTCCGGGGACACCTGTGGGCCCGGGATCCGAGGCGACGGCGACGGCCAGTTCAGCGTGGAAGAACGGCCTGCAACGGTCGGTAACTACATCGCCTCCGGTTCGGCCGGCGAGATCTTCGTCGCTGACAACGACAGAATTCAGGAGTTCGACGCCAACGGCGTCTTTATCAACTCGATCCCACTCCCCGAACCAGGCAGGCCCGGTGCGCTGGCGGTAGACCCGGTATCAGGGGATCTCTATTTCGCTTTCGCACAGGAGGCGCCTGCTGTCACCCCATCCCCACAACCTGATGTCTATCGCCTCGATCCCGACACCGGCGCCGTCCTCGACGAACTCCCGGTAGCCAAGCCGACCGCGCTGGCGACTGATGCCCTGGGGAACGTCTGGGTGGTTCTTCGGTCCGTGGGAGACACGCCCAGGATCGTCGAGTTCGACTCTACTGGAGCGCCGGTGATTTCCGCCGAGGACAACTTCAGGCCGACGCCGTCTGCAGCGGGCCTCGTAATTCGGTCTCTGGCGACGAACACCGTGACCGGGGCGGGTGGGATCGATCTCGTAGTTGGCATTGATAACGGCAACGTGAGCGCAAACGCCAGAATCTTTGGCCCGCCACCAGACAAATGGCCGCCGCCCCTCTTTCCGCCGAGTATCGAGGCGCAATTTGCCAGTGCGGTCAACGCCGAAAGCGCCGTGGTCAACGCTGAAATCAACCCGCGCTTCTGGGCCGACACCCGGTACTTTGTGGAATTCGGCACCGAGCCCTGCTCCGAGGGCGGCTGCACGAGCAAGCCCGCACCTCCTGGTGACCTTCTGGGAGCGGGCATCGTCAACACCCCCGTCACCACGGCCGGGATCGAGTTCGACGAACTGGAGCCGGGTACCCGGTACTTCTTCCGCTTCATCTCCGAGAGCACCGGCGGCGGCCCGGTCGTCGGCCAGGGCGACGACGAACTTGAAGGCACGTTCCGGACTCCGGTGCCCTTCCAGCCCACGGTGAACTGCCCGAACCAGGAGTTCCGTACTGGGGCGGGGGCTCTCCTGCCCGACTGCCGCGCCTACGAGATGGTCTCCCCGGTCGACAAAGCCGGCGGCGACATCATCGTCCAGTGCAACATCAGCTGCATCGCGGCGAGGCTCGACCAGGCGGCGGAGTCGGGGGGCGGGCTCACCTACTCGGCTTTCCGGGCCTTCGGCGATGCGCAGAGCAGCCCGTACTCCAGTCAGTACCTCGCGAAGCGTGGTCCGAATGGCTGGTCGACCCACGGGATCAGCCCGGTCCAGGAGGGAGCGACGCCGCTCCAGGCGCTGGTGCTCGACGTCGAGTTCCGGGCCTTCTCGCCTGATCTCGGCCAAGCATGGTTCACCCACTCCACCGAACCCGTTTTGGCTCCCGGGGGGATTGCTGGGTTCTCCAACATCTACCGGCTCGATACCGCAGCCGACACGTACGAGGCGGTGACGACGAAACAGCCTTCGGACGTAGGACCCGGTACCTACGAACTCGAACTGCAGGGTCTCTCGGCGGATGGCAGTAAGGCGATCTTCCGAGCAAAAGGCAAGCTGACCGCGAACGCCTCGGCCAAAGCGCTGAACCAGATCTACGAGTCGGAGAACGGATCACTCAAGCTCGTCAGCCTGCGGCCGAGCAACACGCCGGCGCTGCAGCCCGCGGGAGTCGGAAGCTCAGATCTCTTCAATCCCCAAGGGCGCTCGGCGAGTCTGTTCGGTGCGGTTTCCTCCGATGGCTCGAGGGTCTTCTGGAGCGAACCGCTCGGCACTGGTCCCGGAGGCCAACTCTTCGCACGCGTCGATGGCCAGGAAACGATCGCCGTCTCCCCCGCAGCCGAATTCGTTACGGCAGATCCGGCCGGTGCCACGGCTCTGTTCAGAACGCCAGGGCAAGAGCTGGTCGAATTCGACGTGGACACGCGTCAGCCGACGACCATTGCGGACGGCGTTCTCGGCGTCGTCGGCTCTAGCGAGAGCCTCTCGAAGATCTACTTCGTCTCGACCGAAGACCTAGCCGATGGAGCAATCGCAGGCCAACCCAACCTCTACCTCCGGGAAAACGGTCAGCAACCGACGGTCGTGGCAACTCTGGACGCCGCCGACGTCTCCGGGCTGAACCCCTTCGCAGCGGTCAATCTCCGACCGAATAAGCGGGCCACGCGGGTCACTTCAGATGGGGAGGTCCTCGTCTTCATGTCACGGGCGAGGCTGACCGGGTACGACAGCACCGATCTCGACAGTGGCGAGCCTAACTACGAGGTTTTCCGGTACGACGCACAGGCCGACTCCCTCACCTGCGTCTCCTGCAACCCGACCGGCGCTCGGCCCTCCGGCCGGCTCCTGGTCGGAGAAAACCGGACGGTCGGACTCTGGGGGGCGGCGCAGATCCCCACCTGGTCCTCGCAGTTCTATCCCTCGCGCGCGCTTTCGGTGGGCGGCGAGCGGGTCTTCTTCGAAAGCACTGACGCGCTCGTCCAGCGCGACACGAACGGGAAGCGCGACGTCTACCAGTGGGAGCTGGCCGGGACCGGCGACTGCGCCTCACAGGGCGCCGAGTTCGACTCCAGCTCAGGCGGTTGCATCAGCCTGATCTCCAGCGGCAAAGACGAGAAGGACACGGAATTCGTCGACGCCTCCGACGACGGCTCCGAAGTCTTCATCAGGACGAGTGAGAGGTTGGTTCCCCAGGACCCCGGCCTGATTGACATCTACGTCGCCCGCGTTGAGGGCGGCTTCCCGTCGCCGCCCGGCAACCCGACCCCGTGCGAAGGCGAAGCCTGCCAGCCTGCCGGCTCTCCCGCTGCGCCGCCCCAGACCTCGAGCAACACCTTCGTCGGCCCGCCGACGCCGAAACCGGTCCGGCCGCGCAAGTGCGGTCCGGGGAAGCACAGGGTCGGAAAGAACGGCAAAACCAGGTGCGTCCCGAACAAGAAGCAGCGGCGGAGCCGGAGAAGTCGATGAGCCCAGCGAGGTCCTTCGCGGCCGCCCTCACCGCCTCGCTCTGCTTGGTCCTGCTTTTCGCCACGTCGTCCTCGGCCGACTTCGGCCTCAAAGAAGTCGGTGTCACGTTTGGCGACGAACTCGGCGAACCGGCGATGGACGCGGGCTCGCACCCGTTCGCGATGTCGACCGCCACGACCTTCAACACGGTGACGCTGCCCAACGGAGAGGAGCTGCCGGCGGAGCTGGTCAAGGACGTCGAGGTTGCGCTGCCGACTGGGCTGATCGGCAACCCTCAGGCGACTCCGCGCTGCCCGCAGCCGAACTTCATTGAAATCAGCGACATAACGGTGCTGCCCAACTGCTCCGACGATTCCGTTGTCGGGATCATCGGCCTCCAGGGCCGGATCGACCAACCGCTGCCGGGGGAAGGGATCCCCGAGACGTCCTTTCTCCCCGTCTACAACCTCGAGCCGGGCCCCGGAGAAGTGGCGAAACTCGGCTTTGTCTTCGCCAAAGTCCCGGTAACGATCGACGTCCAGGTCGAGGCCCACCCTCCCCAGGAGCGTCTCCCGGTCCGGATCGTCGCCACGCTTCGGAACATCTCCCAGGTCCTGCAGATTTACAGCGCCGAGCTGATCGTTTGGGGAGATCCGTCGAGCGCCGCGCACGATCCGCTCCGCGGCAGCTGCCTCGATCTGGAGGTTCTGGGAGTACCGACCTCGAAGGGGAACTGCCCTTTCACCGCGGGTGAGAAACCGCCTTTCCTGACCATGCCGCGGTCCTGCGGTGGGCCGCTGGAGACCGAGTTCGCACTCGATTCCTGGGCCGAACCCGGTGCGTTCGTCCGCACTACCGCCATCACCGACGACGGCTCAATCCCCCCCGAGGGCGTGACGGGTTGCGAAGAGCTCGACTTCGAGCCCAACGCCTCCCTGGCGCCCACCTCCTCGCAGGCCGATTCTCCATCCGGCGCCGCTTTCGATCTCGAGATAGACGATCCGGGCCTGGTCTCCAGCGACCCCGGCGCCCTTGCGCAATCGGACATCAAGAAGGCGGTCGTCACCTTCCCGCCCGGGGTCACGGTCAACCCGGCGCTAGCCGGGGGCCTTGAGGCCTGCACCTCCGCGCAGATCGCCGCCGAGACCGCCGGCTCGGCCTTCGGGTCCGGCTGTCCGGCCGGCTCGAAGATCGGCAGCGTCAGGGTCGAGACCCCCCTGCTCGAGGAGGAGCTGACCGGCTCGGTCTTTGTCGCCAAGCAGCAGGACAACCCCTTCGGCTCGCTGCTCGCGATCTACATCGTGATCAAGAACCCCGCGCTGGGTATCTCGGTCAGCCTCGCCGGGCGAGTCGATCCCGACCCACGGACGGGCCAGCTGGTCACCACCTTCGACGAGTTGCCGCAGATCCCGTTCAGCCGCTTCGAGCTCGACCTTCGCGACGGCCCCCGCGCTCCCCTGATCACTCCGTCGGCCTGCGGTGAGTACGCGGTCACCACCGAGCTGACTCCGTGGGCGAACCCCGGCGAGACGGTGACGACGGCGACCGAGTTCGAGGTGAGCGCCGGCGCCGGTGGGGGCGGTTGTCCGTCAGGCAAGCCTTTCGCCCCCTCGCTCACGGCCGGCACCGCCAGCCCGATTGCCGGCGCCTTCTCGCCGTTCGCGCTCCGGCTCACCCGCAACGACGGCACCGATCGCATCTCCGGTCTCGACCTCACCCTGCCCGACGGCCTGATCGGGAAGCTCGCCGGGATCCCCTACTGCGGTGACGCCGCGCTCGCCGCGGCCGCCGCGCAGAGCCAGCCGGGCCAGGGAGCGGGCCAGATCGCCAGCCCCTCCTGCCCCGCCGCCAGCCAGGTCGGGACGGTCACCGTGGGCGCGGGTGCCGGCTCGAGCCCGGTCTACGTACGCACCGGCAAGGCCTACCTGGCCGGCCCTTACAAGGGCGCCCCGCTCAGCATGGCGATCGTCACCCCGGCGGTGACCGGACCGTTCGACCTCGGCAATGTCGTGGTCCGGGCGGCCCTCCACGTCGATTCGGCGACGGCAAGGATCCGGGTGGTCTCGGACCCCTTGCCGACGATCCTTCACGGCATCCCGCTCGACTTGCGGGACATCCAGGTCTCGGTCGATCGCTCCGGCTTCACCCTCAACCCGACCTCCTGCGACGAATCGCGGTTCTCGGGCTCGGCGTTCTCCGAAGGCGGGGGCAGCGCGCCGCTCAGCGACCGCTTCCAGGTCGGCTCCTGCACCGCCCTGCCGTTCAAGCCAAAGCTCTCCCTCTCGCTCTCGGGCAAGACGAAGCGCAACGGGCATCCGGAACTGAACGCCGTGCTGAGGCAGAGTCCGAACCAGGCGGGCATCGATCGGCTCGCCGTGACCCTGCCTCCGACTCAGTTCATCGACAACGCCCACCTCGGCAGCCCCTGCACCCGTCCCCAGTTCGCCGAAGGCAGGTGCCCGCCGAAGTCGCTGCTGGGCCGTGCTCGGGTATTCACCCCGCTGCTCGACAACCCCCTTGAAGGGTCGGTCTACTTCCGCGCCAACGGTGGCGAATATCCGCTGCCGGACATCGTGCTGGACCTCAACGGACAGGTCCACCTGGTGCTCGTCGGCCACGTCGACTCGGTGGTGAAGAAAGGTTCTGAAACCTCGCGCCTGCGGACGACCTTCGACGTGGTGCCCGACGCGCCGGTCACCAAAGCGACCCTGCGGCTCTTCGGCGGCAAACGCGGCCTGCTGGTTAACAGCCAAAACCTCTGCGCTGCACCGCGCAGGGCGAAGGTCGTGATGGATGGCAAGAACGGCAAGCCGAGGGACTTCCTGACGCCGATCGAGATCGATTGCGGCAGGAACAAGAAGAAGTAGCCAGGAATCTCCACATCCCACAGGGAGGAATAGATGCTCTCGATGCTACGTAGGAATCTCAACGCTCCGACGCTGATCGCCATTGTCGCGCTCGTCTTCGCGATGGTCGGCGGCGCCGTTGCCGCCAACAGCTCAGGTGGCGGCAAGGCGGAAGCCTCGGCCACGAAAAAAGGCCCGAGGGGTCCGAAAGGAGCGAGGGGCCCAGCCGGACCGACCGGCCCGCAGGGCCCAGCCGGTGCGCCCGGCGCACCCGGAGCCAAGGGTGACCCCGGTGGGGCCGGGGCCCCCGGCATAAGCCCGACCGGCACCGCCTTCGGGGGTAACCAGAAAGGTTGTACGGAAGGTGGCGTCGAGTTCAAAGGGGCGAACACCACGGTTGCCTGCAACGGCGTCAAAGGCCAGAACGGCGAGGACGGCGAAACCGGCTTCACCGAAGTCCTGCCCGGAGGCAAAACTGAGACGGGGACCTGGGGATCGCTCCAGGAAGAAGGAGAACTCGGCGTCGTTCCGGTTTCCTTCAACATCCCATTGCTGGCCGCACCCGATCCTGTCCTGGTCGAGAAAGACGAAAATGGAACCGCCAATGGCTGTCCCGGTCTCGTCGGCGGATCACCGCAGGCGGATCCGGGCAAGCTGTGCCTCTACATCAATTCGGAAATCGGCACCCTGTTCGAAGATCAGAACGAAGTTCCGCCGATAAACAAAGTCACCTTCGTCAACCCCACGATTCAGCTCGGGTCAGGGCCCGAAGCAGCCGCGCCCTCGGGAGTCATCCTTCAGGTGGGTGCCTGCGAAACCGCGCCCTGCGTGGTCTACGGCACCTGGGCCGTCACTGCGGCCAACTAGCCGAGCACCCGCTTTTCAAGGCCTCGGGTCCAGCCAAACGCGCTGGGTCCGGGGCCTCTCTTGGATCGGAGGAATTGATCGGTTGAAAAATTCCTGAGCAATTGGTATAACGCCGTTCGCATACAGGAATCGGCCGGGTCACCAAGCCAGGAGAGGGGCGATCGTGTCTAGCGGAGCTGAGGAAGCGAGGTGCGGTGACACCAACCGCGCTTGAGGCATCCCAGTCCAACGGCCGAGAAGCGCGACCCCGCAGGTCGCTCTACGCGAAGTTGAAGCCCGGTCCCGGCCGTTCGGAGGATGAGGTCCTCGCCAGTCAGCGGGCTCGCCTGCGAACAGCGATGGTCGAGCTGAGCGCGGAGCGCGGCTATGAGGGCGTCACCGTGCGCAGCCTCACCCGCCTGGCAGGGGTCTCGACCCGTTCTTTCTACAAGCACTTCGCCAACGCCGAGGAGTGCTTCGCCCATACCTACGACTGGCTGGTCCAGGATGCCCTGCGGCGGGCCTACGCGGCGCGCAACGGCAGCGCGGAGCCCGACGCCGCTATCAGGGCCTCCCTCAGAGCACTCTCGGAGGACCTCGTGCGTAATCCCAAAGCGAGCCGGCTGGTCTTGATCGAGGCCTTCGCGGCGGGTCCGGCGATGCGGCCGCGGATGAGAGAAGCGATCGGCGGCTTCGAGCGGCTCCTGATCGACAGCCTCCCCGGCGTGCAGGAGGCTCCCAGCCAGGTCATCGGGGGAGTGGCGGCCGCATCGATGCGGGTTGCGCGAACACGGGTGCTCGCCGGCGACGGTGCCGAGCTGGGCCCGCTCGCCGGCGCGCTCGCCGACTGGATCCTCTCTCTGTCGGGGCGGCACGCGCCGGCGGAATCGCCCGATCGCGATCCCTTCGACTCGGCCTCACGCAACGGCGACGCGCGGGAGGAACCGGGCGCCCAGATCCTCGGCCGGGTGGGGGAGGAGCGAGGGCGCATTCTCTCCTCCACCCTCAAGCTTGCCTCCGCCGGCGGCGTCTCGAACCTGAGGATCCCCCGGATCCGCGCCGAGGCGGGCGTCTCCCGCCGCAGCTTCGACGCCCGCTTCGCCGACGCTGGCGAGTGCTTCCTCGAGGCGATCGAGGCGCTGGCGGTCTCGGCCGCTGCCCGGGCACAGAACGAGGCCAGCGGGTCCGCTGGTTGGGAGCGGAGGGTCTACCGGGGGCTCCGCGCCCTCTGCGCCGAAGTCGCCCACAACCCTGCTCTTGCTCACCTGGCTTTCGTCGACATCTACGCTCCCGGCAGGGACGGGCTCGAACGCCGGGAACAGCTGATCTCCTTCGCGGCCGACCGGCTGCGAATGGCTATTCCCCTCGAGCACCGGCCCAGCGAGCTGGTCGCCGAAGCATCGGCCGCGGCCGGGTGGAGGATCACCCAGGCCGAGGTCGCCGCGGGGCGGGCGAAGGACCTACCGCGGCTCCTACCGCTTCTCACTTATGTGGTGCTGGCACCGGTGATCGGCCCAGTGACCGCCGCCGAGGCGATCCGGGCCGAGGAGTTGCAAGCGCAGTACTGAGCTAGCCGCCGGACTTAGCGGGAGAGCGCGGGTGCTCCTTGGCCCAGCGGGCGATCGAGCCGGAACCGGAGATCACCTCGCCGTCGTCGAGTACCAGGATCGGCACCTCGTTGGTGCCGCTCAGCTTCTTGACCTCCTCGCGGTCCTCGCCGCGGCTGCCCCAGGTCCAGGGCATCAGCCGGTAGCCGCCGACCGTCTTCAGCTCGTACTCGTAGCCCGCCTGCTCGAGCGCCTTGCCGGCCTTGGCGCAAGGGTGGGCGAAACCGGGCCCAAGCGTCTTCTGTCCACAGGTGTAGAGGACCACGGCCACACCCTAACCGAGTTTCAGAGCGCCAACCCCACCGGCTCCTCCAACAGTCCGCGGATCCGGGCCAGCAGTTCCGCGCCCTCGGAGCCGTAGAGGATGCGGTGGTCGCAGGCGAGGTTGAGGGCCATCAGGTGGCCGGGGACGATCTCGCCACCCTTGACCACCGGCACCTCTTTGACCGCCCCTACCGCGAGGATCGCCGCCTGCGGGGAGTTGATCACCGCCTCGAAGTAATCGATCCCGAACATCCCCAGGTTGGAGACGGTGAAGGTCGCGCCCGACAACTCCGGCGGAGTGATCTTCCCCTCCCGGACTTTGCCCGCAAGAACCCTCGACTCCGAGGCGATCTGCCTCAGTCCCTTCCTATCCGCATCGAACACCGTAGGAACCACCAACGCTTCCTCAGCCGCCACCGCAATCCCCACATTCACCCGCGAATAAAGCTCGAACCGCCCATCCCGATAAGCCCCGTTCGCTTTCGGAAACTCCCGCAGGGCAATCGCCGCCGCCTTCACCACCATGTCGTTCAAAGAGGGAACAACGTCCCCCTCTTTGGCGGCAGCCTTGAGAGCCGCCCGAGCCTCCACCGCCCTAGACATCTCCACCTCGCTGGAGAGATAAAAGTGCGGCGCGGTGGCCTTCGACTCCGCCATCCTGCGAGCAATCGTGGCCTGGAGTTTCGTGGGTTCCTGGTAGACGGCGTCGCCTTTGGCGGTCTGGCCCGCGGGTCCTGCCGCCGCAGGGGACCCCCCATCCCCTCCGGTAGCTAAAGCTTCCTCGGGGGTGGGCCCCCCTACGGCGTCACCCGCGGGAGAGACCGCACCCTCGACATCAGCTTTCACGATCCGACCTCCAGGCCCCGAGCCGCGGAGCTCCCGTAAATCAAGACCCCGCTCACTAGCTAGACGCCTCGCGAGCGGCGACGCTTTGATTCTCTCCCCGGCTGAAGCCGCGGCGACGGAATCCGCCCCATCCGCGGGTGGCGTGGAGAGGGGGTCTTCGCCCGCAGCTTGCGAGGACGAAGGCCCCCTCTGCGCGACAGGACCCGCGGGTGCGGCGGCTGGTCCCTCGCCGTCCTCGCCTCCAATCCGAGCAATCGGACTCCCAATCGGCAACGTCTGTCCCTCATCAGCCAGGATCTCGGTAAGGGTCCCCGCCAGGTCGCTCTCGTACGCCATGTTCGCCTTATCCGTCTCGATCTCCACCAGCTCGTCGCCCACGGCGACCGTGTCGCCAACCTGTTTGAGCCAGCTCAAGATCGTCCCCTCCTCCATCGAGTCGCTCAGCCGCGGCATCACCACGTCGGCCATCAGCGCGCCCCCTCGAGGGTCGCCAACGCCGCGCTAACCACGTGCTCCTCGTGCGGGATCGCCGCCTGCTCCAGGCGCCTGGAGTAGGGCATGTGGACGTCGGCGCCGGTCACCCGCTGCACCGGTGCATCGAGGTCGTCGAAGGCCTGCTCGGTGATCAGGGCCGAGAGGTTGGCGCCGACGCCGCCGTGCGGCCATCCCTCCTCGACGATCACCGCGCGGTTGGTCTTCCGGACCGACTCAAGGATCGTGTCTAGGTCGAGCGGCCGCAGCGTGCGCGGGTCGATCACCTCCGCCTCGACCCCGTGCTCTTCGGCGAGCTTGACCGCCGCTTCCTCGGCCACCTGCGCCATCTTCAGCACCCCGACAATCGTCACGTCGCCGCCCTCGCGCCGGATCGCCGCTTCGCCAAAGCGCAGCGGCTCGCCATCGCCATCCGCCACCTCCCCGCGCGCCCCGTAGAGGCTCTCGTGCTCGATGAAGATCACCGGGTTGTCGTCGCGGATCGCCGCCTTCAGCAGCGCCTTGCCGTCGGCCGGGGTCGAGGGGCAGGCGACCAGCAGTCCCGGCACCTGCAGGTAGAGGGCCTCGAAGCTGTGGGAGTGGGTGGGGCCGAGCTGGTGGCCGCCGCCGCCCGGCATCCGGATCACCATCGGCACCTTCGCCTGGCCGTTGAACATGTAGGGGATCGCGGCGGCGTGGTTGACGATCTGATCCAGCGCCAGCAGGGAGAAGTTCACCGTCATCAGCTCGACCACCGGCCGCAGCCCACCCATCGCCGCGCCGACGCCGGCGCCGACGATCGTGTTCTCGGAGATCGGCGTGTCGCGCACGCGGCGCTCGCCGAACTCGTCCAGCAGCCCCTCGGTCACCTTGAACGCCCCCTGGAAGACGCCGACGTCCTCGCCCATCACGAAGACCGCCTCGTCGCGGCGCATCTCCTCCGCCATCGCGTCGCGCAGCGCCTCTCGCATCCGCACGGTCGCCATCAGCTCTCCGCCTCCCCGCGGGCGGGCACGTCCTCCGGCTCCCCCTCGATCTCGCGCTCCCGCGCCACCCGTCCCTCGACCCCGTCCTGGGCGTCGCCCTCGATCGCCGGGTTGGGACGCGACCCTTCCTCCTCCCGCCCCGCGTAGGCGGCGCCGGCTTCGGCCAGCTGCCGCGCCGCGTCGGGCATCCGGCTCTCGTCCTCGCCCCGGTGCGGCTCCGGGCTGCGCTCGTCGACCGCGTACCAGCCGCCGGGGTCGGTGGCCGCGTAGAGGTTCTCGTACATCGTGTCGAGCGCCGGCTCCGGCGAGGCCTCGGCGAACTCGACCCCCGCCTCGACCTCCTCGTCGGCCTTCTCCCGCGCCTGCGCCACCTCGCGCTCGCCCAGCACGCCCGCCTCCACGCACCGCCTGGCGAAGGTCTCGATCGGGTCCTTCTGCCGCCACTCCTCGACCTCCTCGCGCTCGCGGTAGACCTCGGGGTCGGCGGCGGAGTGGCCGCGGTAGCGATACGTGAAGGCCTCCAGCAGCGTCGGCCGGCTCTCTTCGCGCGCCGCCCGCAGCCCCTCGGCAACGCCCTCGCGGACCGCGACCACGTCCATCCCGTCCAGCCGCGTCCCCGGGATCCCGTACCCCTCCGCCTTCTTGGAGAGGTCGGTCTGGGCCGAGTGGCGCTCGACCGAGGTTCCCATCCCGTAGAGGTTGTTCTCGACCAGGAAGAGGACGGGCAGCGTCCACAGCGCCGCCAGGTTCATCGTCTCGCCGAAGTTGCCGGCGTTGGAGGCGCCGTCGCCGAACATGCACACGGTGACCGCGTCTTCGCCCTTGTACTGAGAGGCGAGGCCGAGGCCGGCTGCGATCGGCAGGTTGCCGCCGACGATCCCGTAGCCGCCCATGAAGCGGCGCTCGGCGTCGAAGATGTGCATCGAGCCGCCGCGGCCGCCGCTGGTCCCGTCGACCTTGCCGAACAGCTCCGCCATCACCCGCTCGGGCGGGGTGCCGCGGGCGATTGCGTGGCCGTGGGTGCGGTAGCTGCCGATCAGGAAGTCTTCGTCGCGCATCACCGAAGTGGTGCCGACGATCGTCGCCTCCTCACCGATCGCCAGGTGGAGGAAGCCACCGGCTTTGGCCCGCTGGTACTGGCGGCCCGCCTCCTCCTCGAAGCGGCGGATCAGCGCCATCCGCGCGAGCAGCTCATAACAAGTGGCGGCGTCGGGCAGATCAGCCATCGAGCCACCTTAGATCATGGGCTACACGACCTAACTGGCCTCCCGGGCGGCCTCGATCCCCGCCTCCAGGCGGTCGTCTCCCCAGAAGACCTCACCGCCAACCAGCAGGCTTGGGACACCGCGCACACCGAGGTCTCCGGCGCGGTCGGTCGCCTCTCGCAAAGCGCTCTTGACGCCGTCAGTCTGGACCGCTTTCGCCAGGGCTCGCGGGTGCAGCTCACAGGCCGCCGCGGCGATCGCAACGTTGTCGGGATCGCCGAGGTCGCGGCCGGCGGCGAACTGCTGGCGGAAGGCGGCAAGCGAGAAAGAAACGGCACGACCGGTCTGCTTGGCGAAGGTCGCCACCCGCATCGCGGTCAGCATGTTGCCCGGCCAGGGGTCGGGCCAGGAGATCGGTGGCAGCCCGTAGGCAGAGGCCCGACGCTCGACCTCCGCCATCCCCTCCTCCCGATCGGCGCCGTTCCCCCACGAGTCCCGCTCGAACCGCTGGAACAGCCCACCGAGCAGGATCGGCTGCCACTCCGGCTGCTCCAACCCGGCCTCCGTGAACAGACCGCTGACCCGCTCGGCGGACAGGTAGGCGTAGGGCGACCCGAGGTCGTAAAAGAAGATCGCGCGGCTCATCGCTTGAGCGCTAAAGCTACCCTGGGACGGGCCATGCCGGATGCCTACAGTGTGATGCTGACGACGGCCGGGTCGTCGGAGGAAGCGGAGTCACTCGCAGGTGGGCTGGTGCAGCGCAAGCTCGTTGCCTGCGCGCAGCTCCTGCCGATCGCCTCCATCTACACCTGGGAGGGCAAGGTCGAGAAAGACCCGAGGTGCTGCTCCTGCTCAAGGCCCGCGCCGATCTCTATGAAGAGATCGAGTCCTACATCCTCGAAAACCACTCATACGACACCCCGGAGGTATTGCAGCTCGACGTCAAGCGGGGCAGCGAGGGGTACCTCTCGTGGATCAGCGAGGTCTCGGCGTCGAAATAGGGCCGGGCGGGTCGATAGCGCCGCGGACATCGTCGACATACCCGGCGCCACTGGTGCGCCGGTTGCGCCAAGAGCCGGCGCTGGCCTCAAGCGCGCGAAGCCTCCCGGCCTTGTCCTCCTGCTTGACGAAAGTCATGCGAACCGCGTGGCGGATCAGCTCTGAGCGGGACGCTCCGGTCTCGTGGGAAGCGCGCTCGAGGAGCTTCAGCTCATCGTCACCCAGATAGACCTGCTTCCTAATCATGGCCACTCCGCACTTAGTGGTGTTGCGCGCTCAGCCGTGGATGGCTGAGCCTTCGACGGCGCGGGCGGCTTCGGGGATCGCCTCGGAGATCGTCGGGTGGGGGTGGACGATCCGGGCCAGCTCCTGGTAGCCACCCTCCAGCGCCATCGTCGCGACCAGCTCGGCGATCATGTCGCAGGCCCGGTTGCCGACGATGTGGGCGCCGAGGATCTCCCCGTAGGGGGCGTCGATGACCAGCTTCACCAGGCCGTCTTTGTCGTCGTAGACAGTTGCCCCGCCGACGCCGGCTAGTTTCTGCTTGCCGATCTTGACCTCGTGGCCCGCCTCCTTGGCCGCCGCCTCGGTCAGTCCGACGCTGGCCACCTGCGGGTGGCAGAAGGTCGCGCCGACCATCAGTTCCTGCTGGACCGGGTGGGTCTCGGCGCCGGCCGCGGTCTCGACCGCGACGACCCCCTCCTCGGAAGCCTTGTGGGCGAGCGCCTTGGCATTCACCAAATCGCCGATCGCGTAGACCTTGGGATTCGTGGTTCGCTGGTAGGCGTCGACCTTGACCTTGCCGTTCTCCTCCAGTTCGACCCCGGCCTCCTTCAGCCCGAGTCCCTCGACGTCGGGGGCGCGACCGCCGGCGACGCAGAGGTAGTCGACCTCGGCGGAGTTGTCGCCGTAGGTGAACTTGACCGAGGTCTTGCCGGCCTCGACGTTCTCGACCGGGGCCCCGGTGGCGATCTCGATCCCACCTTTCTTGAATACCCGTTCGACGACCTTGGCGATGTCCTTGTCCTCCGCCGGCAGGATCTGGTCGAGCATCTCGATCAGGATCACCTCGGTGCCGAAGCGCGAGTAGGCGGAGGCGATCTCGGCGCCGGAGGCGCCGGCCCCGACCACGGCGATCTTCTTCGGCTGCGCGGGCAGTGACCAGGCTCCCCAGGTTTCGACCACCCGGTCGCCGAACTCGACCCCGGGGATCGGCAGCGCCGCCGAGCCGGTGGCGAGCGTCACCGCGCCTGCCTCGTACACCTCATCGCCGACCTTGACGTTGCCGTCGGCGGTCAGCGAGCCGTCGCCCTCGACGAAGGCGATCTTGTTCTTCTTCCAGAGGCCTTCGACGCCGCTGGACAGCGAGGCCGAGACGGCGGCCCGCCGCTTGCCGAGCGCCTGCCAGTCAACCGAGGCGCCCTTCACGGTCACCCCGAGGTCGGCGCTGTTCTTCGCCTCGTGGAAGATCTCGGCGCTGCGCAGGACCGTCTTCGCCGGGATGCAGGCGTAGTTGAGGCACCGCCCACCGGCTTTGTCGCGCTCGACCACGGCCACCTTCTGGCCCAGCTGGGCAGCGCGGATCGCGGCCACGTAGCCGCCCGGCCCGCCACCGATGACGATCTGGTCGAAGGTTTCGGCCATCGGCACGTGAGCCTATATAAGGACCGCGCTCGGCTACTCGCGTGGCGCGCGTTCTGGCATCTGGATTCGCGCCATCGCCTTGACCATGAAGAAGAAGAAGGTGCCGGCGACCGCCAGCAAGCCGAAGGTGACGGCGAACTGGGCCACGGTCGCGGCCTGCACGGCGAGGCCGAAGACGGCGCTGAAGATGAGGAATACAAGGACCAGCTGGAATCCCAGCACCGCCCAGTACCGGGCCCGCCACATCCCCCAGGCCATCACGCCCATCAGCAGCGCCGGCGCGATCACCTGCGGCAGTTTCGGGCTCTCGCCGTCGACCTCGACGCCGAGCGCGTAGCCGAGGAGGATGGAGACGGCGATGAGGCCAGAGATCACCGCGCCGATCGTCACGACCGTCGGCCGCTCGCCCTCGCCCAACGGCTCGAGCGCCTCCCGCGCCGCCTGGTTCCGCTCCTCAGCCTTGGCATAGCCGCGCGCCATCGGGTCGGCTCCGCGCTGCTTGCGCTTTGCCCGCTGCTCAGCCACCGGGCGCCACGCCCCTCCAGGGTGCCGGCTGGTCGAGCAGGGCGTCCTGGGTGTTCGCGGCGCCCTCGGCCGCGGAGAAGGCGCACCTCAGCGCCTCGGCCGCCGCGCCGGGGTCGGCGGCATCGCGGATCGCCCGCACCGCACAGAGCCGCCGCGCCCCGGCGCGCACGACCTCCTCGGCGTTCGCGGGGTCGATCCCGCCGATCGCGAAGAACGGCCGCGCCGCGCGCTCGGCCGCGTGGGAGACCAGCTCCAGCCCCACCGCCGGCCGCCCCGCCTTCGTCGGCGTCTCCCAGATAGGACCGACGCTGATGTAGTCGACGGGGCGATCGGCGGCGGCCGCGATCTGCTCCTCGGAATGCGTGGAGAGCCCGATGATCGCGTCCGGTCCCAGCAGCTCGCGCGCCTCCTCGACCGAGCCGTCGTCCTGGCCGAGGTGGACGCCGTCGGCGTCGCAGGAGCGGGCCAGGTCGGGGTCGTCGTTGACGATGAAGAGAACGCTGTAGGTGTCGCAGACGCGGCGGAAGTCCGCGGCGGACCGCTCGATCTCGGCTCGTCCCAGCTCCTTCTCGCGCAGCTGAAGGATGTCGACGCCGCTGCCGAGCGCAGCGCGCACTAGCGCTTCAGGGTCCTGGCCGCCGGGACGGGCGTCGCAGACGAAGTAAAGGCGCGCGGTCCGCAGGCGCTCGCGCCGCAGCGCCCCTTCACCCTCAGGAAGCGAAAGGCTCATGCGTCGATTATGGCTTGAAGCCCGTGCCGGAGGGGTAGTCTCTGGAGGTACGGGAGCCCGAAAGGGCTGAGAGGGTGGCACCGAGGCCACCGACCGTCTCGACCTGATCCGGGTAATGCCGGCGGAGGCAATGGCTTGACCGAGAAGCGCAGTTTCGACGCGATATTCGTAGGCGGTGGGGTGATCGGGCTCTGCTGTGCCTGGTACGCGGCGCGACGCGGCGCACGCGTGGCAGTGCTGGAGCGGGGCGAGCCGGGTGCGGGCGCGACCGGTGTTGCAGCCGGGATGCTGGCCCCGGTCGGTGAGCTCAGCTTCGGCGAGCCTGAACTGCTGGAGATGACGCTGGCCGCGGCGCGGGTTTACCCGGAGTTCGTCGCGGCGCTTGAGGCGGAGACTGGGATGAGCACCGAGTACGAACAGCTCGGCGCGCTCCACGTTGCCCTCGACCGGGACGAGGCCGCCCAGCTGCGTCGGGTCCACGAGCTGCAGCGCTCGCTCGACCTCGACGCGGATTGGCTGGCGCCGCGCAACTGCCGCGAGCTGGAGCCAGGCCTGACTCCGTCCTTCAACGGCGGCGTCCACGCGAAGAGCGAGGCGGCGATCGACCCCCGCCGGCTGACCGCGGCGTTGCTGGCGGCGCTCGACGCGGCCGGTGTCGAGGTCCGGGGTGGGACCGAGGTGGTCGACGGCCTGTTCGAGGGCGAGCGTCTGCGCGGGGTGCGGACCGCCGCGGGCGAGGAGCTGAATGCGGACGCCGTGGTGCTGGCCGCGGGGGCCTGGTCGGGAGCGGTGGGATGGCTGCCGGAGCACGCCCGCCCGGCGGTGCGCCCGGTCAAGGGCGAGGTATTGGAGTTGCGGACCCGCGAGGGCGCGACGCCCCCGGCCAGCCGGATCGTCGCCTCCGAGCGCGTCTACATGGTCCCCCGCGGCGACGGTCGCCTGATCGTCGGCGCCACCGTCGAGGAGCGCGGCTTCGACACCGAGGTCACCGCCGGGGGCGTGTTGGAGCTGCTTCGCGAGGCCTACCGCCTCCTTCCTGAGGTGGCCGAGATGGAGCTGGTCTGTTCGGCCGCTGGCCTGCGCCCAGGCACCCCCGACAACCTGCCCCTGGTCGGCCCCGGTGCCATCGACGGCCTCCTCCTCGCCACCGGCCACTACCGCAACGGGATTCTGCTGGCGCCCTTGACCGGCGAAGCGATCGCCGAGCTTCTCGCCGGCATCCCGGCGGAGGTCGCCCGATGAGGATCGAGCTGAACGGGGAGTTGTGCGAGCTGCCAGCCGACGCAACGCTCGCCGACGCTGTGCGGGAGTCCGGCGCCGAGCAGGATGCCCGCGGCCTCGCCGTCGCCCTCGACGGCGAAGTCATCCCGCGGGGACAGTGGGAAGGGACCGCTCTGCGCGGCGGCCAGGCGGTCGAGGTCCTCGCCGCGATCCAGGGCGGCGCCGAGACTTGGGAGCTGGGCGGCCGCGAGTGGTCCTCGCGGCTGATCGCCGGCACCGGCGGCTTCCGCTCGCTCGACCAGATGGAGTCGGCGCTGGAGGCCGCCGGCACCGAGATCGTCACCGTCGCCCTGCGCCGTATCGACCCCGCCGCCGAGGGCTCGGTGCTCGACGTCGTCGACCGCCTCGGCCTCTTCGTCCTCCCCAACACTGCCGGCTGCTACACCGCCCGCGACGCGGTCCGCACCGCCCATCTCGCCCGCGAGGCCTTCGGCACCGAGTGGATCAAGCTCGAGGTGATCGGCGATGACCGCACCCTCTACCCCGACGCGGTCGAGCTGCTCGACGCCGCCGAGCAGCTGGTCGGCGACGGCTTCACCGTCCTCCCTTACACCAACGACGACCCGATCCTCGCCCGCCGCCTCGAGCTGGCCGGCTGCGCCGCTGTGATGCCCCTGGGCTCCCCGATCGGCTCCGGCGCCGGCATCCGCAACCCCTACAACATCGCGATCATCACCGAGCGCGCCGAGGTCCCAGTCGTCCTCGACGCCGGCATCGGCACCGCCTCCGACGCCGCCCTGGCAATGGAGTTGGGATGCGACGCGGTCCTCGCTGCCAGCTCGATCTTCGGCGCCTCCGACCCGGCCGCCATGGCCCGCGCCCTCCGCGGCGCCGTCGACGCCGGCCTCGCCGCCCACCGCGCCGGCCGCATCCCCCGCCGCACCCACGCCGAGGCCTCCACCGCCTACGAGGGAATACCCGACCTCTCCTGACCATTCCCCTGCTCCGACGGCCCAAGTCCCTCTATACGATGACCCCTCGCCCCTGTAGCTCAGTTGGTTAGAGCGGCGGCCTTTTAAGCCGCGCGGCGCGGGTTCGAATCCCGCCGGGGGCACTTCGTGGGCGAAACCAGGAAGCGAAGCGAGACGAGCGGCTACCGTTGGTACGAGCTCGCCCCGCGAGATCAGAAACAGTCTATTTCTGATTATTAATAGTACTATTGCGCAATGATTGTGCCGCTACGTGCTGGGGTCTTGGTGCTGGTAGCAGTATTGGCCGCCCTCATCTCAGGATGTGGGAGCGCTCCCGCCGAAGACAAGAACGCGAAGCAATCCCTGATCCTCCTCGAGGATTTGCCCGCGGGCGCCACGGTGAAGGAAGAATTCCCTGAGCCCTGTTCTCCCGAACCGTTCCTCAAGGAAGGCGGGACGAAGTTTGCTGCCTCCGGACCGCTCGGGTTCAGGTCGGTCGAGGTGAAGGAGGCGATCGGGATATTCCCCGATGAGGAGAAGGCGACCAAGGCATACGATTCCTTGACCAGCGACGAACGAAGCGAATGCATCGGCAGCGCGATGGAAGGCTTCAATCCCCCGGAAGCAACCATCGAAACCGGTCCGGCTACCTCCCCCGACGTGGCTGATGAAGACTGGGCCCGTCGGTACCTGGTCCTCGATCCGAGCTCGAGCGTCGAAGGCTCTCTTGATGCTGTGGTGCTCAAGTCGGGAGTGTGTGTCGCAACCCTCATCTTCCTGGCACGAGGCGAAGAAACTGAAGAAAGCCTGGTGCAGGAGGTGACGGAGACGGCTGCTGACCGTCTCCCCGACAGCTGCTGATGGGGATTCCCGACGATCGTGCCGCACTAACGGTTTTGTACGACGGGGAGTGTGGGTTCTGCAAGGCGTGCTTGGGGCTGCTGCTCGGCTGGGACAGACGACGCCGGCTCTACCCGGTTGCGATTCAAAGTCCGGAGGGTCAGAAACTCCTTAGCTCCCTCACCGATACCGAGCAGCTCGCATCAGCACATCTGGTTACCGCGAGTGGCGAGCTGATCTCTGGTGCGAAAGGTGCTCCGACGCTGCTCCGGCAGCTTCCCGGCGGCGGTTGGCCTGCACGGCTCTCGCGGGTAACGATGCCGATCGTCGAAGCCGCCTACCGTGGAGTGACCAGGTCGCGGTCAGCACTGGGTCGCCTGGTCTCCAGTAGCTGCTCTGCGCGCGCTGATCAGCGGATCAGCGAACGGCGCCGTGGGACCATCCCCCCGACCGTGGCCCGGTAGTCGGCGTACGGCCGTCCCAGGACTGTGCAGCACCGCCGGTCCTCGAGTCGAACGTAGATCGGCACGACGGCGATGTTGATTAGAGCAAGTGCGATTGCCACCGGGTTACCGGTCAGGGCCGCCAGGCCCGCCGATACCGCCGTGCCGCCGAGAAAGAGCGGGTGGCGAAGGATTCGGTAGATCCCCGCAACGGTGACCCTCCGAGCGCTCGTCACATACTCGTAGACGAACAGGGTGCGGGCCATGCCCAGCGTCGAGACCCCGAACGCGATCACGGTCAGGCCGAGAACCGCGAGCGGCACCCCGACCACGACTAGTGGGGGAGCTGGGACCCATCCCTCCGGCGGTACGCCGCTCGCCAGGAGTCCATAGAAGGCCGGCCGCAGCATCTGACTGAAGGCGACCGCGATTCCGAACAGGATTTCGCGTGTGAACGCGCGTCTGTAGGGCAGTGCGCAGGGAGCCAGCGCGTCACGTTCGGCATTTCGTGGGAAGGCCTGGCCCAACCACGCCAGCCAGAGGATCCAGATACAGACCTGCACGACTATGACGGCGACCGGCCCAGCGGCCGCCGCCGCGGTCCCGAGGATCAGGAGGACGAAGGTGGCGCCCGCGATCATGGCAAGGAGGAGCATCTCGCTGGCGAAGCTGACCCTCCAACCGAGTGCTTCGACCAGTTCGGTCATCATCTGCCTCCGTTCGAAAGCCGGTACCGGATGACGAGGAGCGCCGTCGCGGCCATCGTGATCCCGAACGCCAGAGAGGCCCCGAAAGCCTCCAGCAGCGGTTGTCCCCCCCAGCCATCGATGAGCACTGACCGCATTCCCTCCATCACGTAGCTCGTCGGGTTCAAGTCGGCGACGACCTGCATCCACGGCTTCAGGTATTCGTGGGGGACCAGTAACGGTGAGAAGAAGATCAGCGGGATGAAAATCAGGTTGGCCGCCGCGGTCGCCTGGGCGTCTCGCGTCACGATCGCCACCGCTACCGAGTAGCAGGCGAACCCCGCGCCCCAGACGAAGGCAAGCGCAAGCAGCACGAGGAGACTGGGGAGACCGTTCTGCGGTTCGACCCCCAACAGGAGGCCGAAGGCGATCACGACCACGGTCTGAAGCACGACCTGACACGCGGCGACGATGACCAAGCTCGTCACCAATGCAGAGCGCCGCAACGGCATCGCGAGCTGTCGTTGCAGGTACCCCGATTCCATGTCGGAGACCAGCATCAGTCCCGCCGCTCCACCTCCAATCGAAGCAGCCAGGATCGCCGCGGGAAGGATGAAGTTGAAGTAGCTGCCGCCGCTGAAGAGGATGAACGACTGCAGCCCCCCGACCGTGCCGTCGTACACGAGCAGGAACAGCAAAGCGAGCACCAGGTTCAGAAGGAGGACGGGGTTTCGGAACGACGCGACGGCTGCCCGTCCGGTGAGGAGGTAGACCTGCACGCCCCATGGCGCCGGGCGACGCCCCGAGGTCGACTGGAGCAGGGGCCTATCTAGCGAGGTCGCCATCGTCTTCGTCCCACAGCTCGCGCACGCTGGATGGGGGGAGGATGTCCTTCAGAGTTCCATTCACCAGCAGTCCCACCCAGTCGGCTAAGCGCTCCGTTTCTTCGATGTCCTGGCTGGCAAACAGGATCGACGTCCCGTCGTCGCGCAGGCGAGCGAACTCGGCCCAGAGGTCATGTCGTGAAACGGGGTCGAGGCTGCTCGTCGCCTCGTCGAGCAGAAGGAGCGGGGGTTCATGGACCAGTGAGAGGCTGATGTCCAGCCTGCGCCGCATCCCTCCGGACAGCTCCCGCACCTTTCTCTCGGCGACGCTCTCCAAGCGCGCGAGTTCGATGAGTTCGTCGGCTCGCCTGGTTGAGCCTGCTCGAGACAGTCCGAGCAGGCGAGCGTGAAGGACCAACAGCTGTCGGACGCGGCCCTTGGAATACAGGCTGGTCCCTTGCTGCACCACCCCGATCGCTTCCCGAATTCGCTGCGGCTGCGTGGCCACTTCGAATCCGGCGACGGCTGCCCTGCCGGAGTCCGCCCGGACGAGCGTCGAGAGGATTCCTATGACGGTGGACTTCCCCGCGCCATTTGGGCCCAGTAGGGCGACCGCCTGACCCTTCTCCACTACGAGGCTGAGTTCGGACAGCGCCGGCAGCGTCGATCCGCCCTGGCGATACCGCTTCGATAGAGCTTCGATTTCGATCATCGGCTAGACCTCTGTGATGGCTCGTGCCTCGCTGGACCAGACCCCTTTGGTCCGGCCCAGTCTCGGCATTCGCTGATGCGGTTATGTGACTGTTGTGATGGAAATTGGCTGTTCGGCGCCGCTAGCTCCTGACGGCACAACGGTCATGGAAACTGACGCGTTGCTGGTTGAGAATTTGAGTGTCTGCATGCTATTTCCCGGTTCGAACTTGATTGTCACGCCAGCCCATTTGTTGGTCTGCGACGTGGTCGATGTACCTATCGCCGAGCCGGTGATCGGGAAGGTTTTCCCTTTGAAGGTGCAGACCGCTCCTTCGAAGGACATGTCCGCAAGGTTTTTTCCTGCCTGCTGTTTGAATTCCACTCCCATCGCTTTGGATTCTTCTCCGAATTTGAGGCCTTCGACGCCCAAGAAGTCCGCGTTCGCGACAATTGGCTCTTTGATGGTACAGCCCGACGGTTTATTGACTTTGCAGTTGGTGAATTCTGCCGTTCCGTCACCTGTCATTGTGTGTTTTCCTTCTTTTTCTATGTTATGAACATCCGATGCTGCCGTGTTCGTTTTCATCACTTCGCAGGTAACTTCCACACTCACTCCAAGATGAATGGCAGTGAGAGTTACCGTCGTACTGTTGTTGGCATCGAGTTCCTTTGTTTCGCCTGCTTTTACATTCACATGGCCGTATTCGCCTTTTTCCGCACCGACGAATTCATTGCAGTGTTCATCTTTGAAGTCCATGCTGCCGCCGCCTTTCACGCATGTGACGGCTGTTGTGTTGGTCGCGTGCGTTCCTATCTGTGCCGATGCACTCTGCGCGGCCAAGGCGCAGAAGATGAGCGCACAAAGCAGCGAGAGACCAACGGTCGCTCTACGTCCGATCATTCGATGGCTCCTTAGGTGGTTTGGCAAGGGACGGGGAAACCCCCGCCGGAGCAGATTCTCGACCAAACCTATCGGTTAGTCAACTTATTTGGAGCAATGTTTTCTATCTATGCCACTGGGGTTCACAGGACGAGTGCTGGGCCAGGCCTTGGACCTGGCTCAGCAGCTAGAAGAACGTGGCCTATGTAGTTGTTGTGATGGGAATCGGGTGTCCGCCTCCGCCGGAGCCCGTCGGTGTGACGGTCATGAATACTTCCGCTGCGCTGGTGCTGAGTTTGAGGCTCTGCATTCCGTTTGCGGGGGAGAACTCAATTGTCGCTCCCGTCCATTTGTTGGTCTGTGAGACGGTTGATGTTCCTATCGCCGAGCCGGTGATTGGAAAGGTTTTGCCTTTGAAGGTGCAACTTGCTCCTTCGAAAGAGATTTCCGCGATGTTTTTGCCTTCCTGTTGTTTGAATTCGACTCCCATCTCATTTTTACTTTCGCCAAGCCCTTCGACCCCTTCAAAGTCCGCTGCGGCCGTCAGCGGTTCTTTGATGGTGCAGTTCAGCGGTTTAAGCACTTTGCATTTTTCGAATTCCGCCGTCCCGTTACCTGTCATTGTATGTTTGCCTTCTTTTTCGACGTTATGAACGGTCGATTTGCTGGTGGCAGTTTTCATCGTTTCGCATGTCACTTCCACAGCCGCACCTAGGTGGTTGCTTTTGAGGGTGATGGATCCGTTTTCGGTTGTGTTGTTTTTGACTTTTTGATTCGTTGCATCCAGCGATTTTGTTTCGCCTACCGTGACTGCGACATGTCCATATTTCCCTTTTTCCGTGCCGACGAATTCATTGCAATGAGCATCTGCGAAGTCTGCATTGCCGCCTTCTAGCACGCATGTGAACGCTGTTGTGTTGACGGCTTTAGCTGCCAATGAGCTCTGCGCGGCTACAGCGCAGAAGACAAGCGCACTAAGCAACGCGAGACCAACGGTCGCTCTACGTCCGATCATTTGATGACTCCTTAAGTTGATTGGGGAGGACCGACAGGGTCCGGTCGGCGGAATCCTCGCCCATGCCCAAGCAGCAGTCAAATTATTTGGAGCGATGTTTTATATCTCCGACAGGGCGTTTCGTAGAACGCCGCGCGACGGGTCAGTGCCGAAAGTGCCGGTGCTTCGTGAACACCATCGCCACGCCGGCGGCGTCGCACGCCTCGATTACCTCGGCGTCGCGTTTGGAGCCGCCGGGTTGGATCACGGCGGTGGCGCCGGCTTCGATTGCGAGCTCGGGGCCGTCGGCGAAGGGGAAGAAGGCGTCTGAGGCGAGCGCGGACTCAGCAAGGAGGGCGTCGGCATCGTCGCCGCGAGCGTCGCGGCACTTCTCGACCGCGAGGCGGACGGAGTCGACGCGGCTCATCTGGCCGGCGCCTATCCCAAGCGTCGCGCCGTCCTTGGCGAGCACGATCGCGTTGGAGCGGACCCGGCGGCAGACGGTCCAGGCGAAGTACATGTCGGCCCACTGCTCCTCGCTCGGCTGGGTGCCCGTCACCGTTTCCATCAGCTCGCGCGGCTCAGGGTCGCCATCGCGGTCCTGGATCAGCAGTCCTCCGAAGACCTTCTTGACGTCGCGTTCCGTTGGGTTGGGCTGGCGGCGCTCCTCCTCGCTGAGGATCCGGATTGCCTCCTTCTGCTGGAGCACCTCGAGTGCCCCCTCCTCGTAGCCGGGGGCGATCAGCACCTCGACGAAGTTCTTGTGCAGCTCCTCGGCCAGCTCTGGGTCGATCGGCCGGTTGATCGCGATCACGCCGCCGTAAGCGGACATTGGGTCGCAGGCCAGCGCCTTGAGGTAGGCGTCGAGCGCGTCCTCGCCAATCGCCACCCCGCAGGGGTTGTTGTGCTTGACGATCACGCAGGCAGGGTCGACGAAGTCGCCAGCCAGGGCTCGCGCTGAGTCGAGGTCGAGCACGTTGTTGAACGAGAGCGCCCGGCCGTGCAGCTTGGCGACGCGGGAGAGGATGTGGCTGCGCGCCCCCGCCTCCGAGTAGAGCGCCGCCCGCTGGTGGGGGTTCTCGCCGTAGGTGAGGTCAAGGACCTTCTCGTAGGCGACCGCCAGGTGTTCGGGGAAGTCCTCGTACTCGGTCGAGAACCAGCGGCTGATCGCGGCGTCATAGCGCGCGGTCTGCGCGAAGGCCTCGTTCGCCAGCCAGTGTCGGGTGGAGGCGGAGATCTCGCCCCCGTTCTCCTCCAGCTCGGCGCAAACGGCGTCATAGGACTCGGGTTTGACCACCACGGCGACGCTCTCATGGTTCTTGGCCGCCGCCCGGATCATCGTCGGCCCGCCGATGTCGATGTTCTCGATTGCCACTTGAGCGGCGACGTCGCGCCCGGCAACGGTCTGCTCGAACGGGTAGAGGTTGACGCAGACCACATCGATCGGCTCAATCCCCTCGCGCTCCAGCGTCGCCATGTGCTCGGCGTCCCCGCGCCGCGCCAACAAGGCTGCATGGAGGCGTGGGTGCAGGGTCTTCACCCGACCGTCAAGGATCTCCTCCTGGCCGGTGAACTCGGAGACGTCGGTCACCTCGAGCCCCGCCTCGCGGAGCGCGGTCGCGGTGCCGCCGGTGGAGAGGATCTCGACCCCGAGCGCGGCAAGCCCCTTGGCGAAGTCGGCGACCCCGGTCTTGTCGGACACCGAGATCAGCGCCCGGCGCACCTGGATCGCCCCGTCGCCGGCGGCCCCCGTCTCGGTGTCTGCGGCTGCTTCAGTCATCGACCACGACCCCACGCGGGTCGTTCTCCTCGATCCTAACCCGGCCCTCCGCGAGCATGCGGATCGCCTCCGGGTAAAGCTCGTGCTCGACCGTGTGGATCGCCGCCTCGAGCACCTCGCGATCGCGGTCTGGGGGGACCGGAACCTCACGGCGGAGGATCGCCGGCCCGGTGTCCACGCCCTCGTCGACGAAATGCACGGTGACCCCCGTCACCTCGACCCCCGCCGCCAGCGCTTGCCCGATCGCGTCGAGTCCGGGGAACGAGGGGAGCAGAGCGGGATGGATGTTGACGATGCGATCCCGGAAGCGGGCGACGAAGCTGCCGCTCAGCAGCTGCATGTAGCCGGCGAGGACGACAAGGTCCGCTTCCAGCGACTCGACCCAGTCGCCGAGCGCGGCGTCCCGATCCTCGCGATCGTGAAACTGATCCCCGGGAAAGGCCGCCGTGGCAATCCCGGCCGCTTGCGCTCGTTCCAACGCCCGCGCCTCGGGCTTGTCCGACCCGACCCCGACCACCTCGATCTCTTCGTGGCCGTGCAGCGCGTCAAGGATCGCTTGAAGATTCGTCCCGTTTCCCGAGGCTAGGACCGCGATACGAAAGGTGCTCACCGCTGGGACGCTAGCCGCTGGCGGGCACTACGGCGATGTCCTCAAGGGCGAACTTGCCGTTCGCCTCGTCGGGATCGCCCAACGGGTAGTTCCCCGTGAAGCAGGCATCGCAATGATCCGCGGGATCTCCGCCGACTGCCTCGTACACCCCCGCCATCGAGAGATACGCGAGCGAGTCGACGTTGAGCTCATCGGCGATCTCTTGGACGGTGTGGTTGTGGGCGATCATCTCCTCGCGAGTCGACATGTCGACTCCGTAGTGGCAGGGGTTGCGGATCGGTGGGGCGGAGATCCGAAGGTGGACCTCGCGGGCGCCGGCGTCGCGCAGCATCCCGACGATCTGGCGGGTGGTGTTGCCTCTGACGATCGAGTCGTCGACGACGACGATGCGCTGGCCGGCGACGATCTCCGGGAGGGGATTGAACTTCAGCCGCAGGCCATGTTTGCGCAGCTCCTGGCCGGGCTGGATGAAGGTGCGGGCGACGTAGCGGTTCTTGATCAGGCCGTCGTCACGAGGCAAGCCGGACGCGCGGGAGAACCCAGCGGCAGCGGGGTTGCCGGAGTCGGGGACCGAGATCACCAGGTCGGCGTCGACCGGCGCCTCGCGCCAGAGGATCTCGCCCATCCGCCCTCGCACCTGCTGCAGCACCTTGCCCTTGAGCCGGCTGTCGGGGCGGGAGAAGTAGATGTGCTCGAACACGCAGGTCGCCTGGCGGTCACTCTTCACCACTTGGCGGGTCTCGAGGCCGCGCTCGGTCAGGGACACCATCTCGCCGGGATGCACCTCGCGCATCAGCTTGGCGCCGATGATGTCCAGGGCGCAGCTCTCCGAGGCGACTACGAAGCGGTCCTCGAGCCGCCCGAGCGAGAGCGGCCGAATCCCGTGCGGGTCGCGGAAGGCGACGATCGCCCGCTTCGTCATCACCACGGTCGAGTAGGCGCCCTGCAGGCGCGGCATCACGTCGGCGACGGCGTCCTCGATCAGCTTGCCGCTGTTGGAGGAGAGCAACGCCGCGATGATCTCCGAGTCCGACGTACCGCGAAAATCGATTCCCTGCTCCTTCAGCTCGCTCCACAGCTCCACCGCGTTGGTGAGGTTGCCGTTGTGGGCGAGCGCGACCTCGCGGCCATCGTCGCGCCAGACCGGCTGCGCGTTCTCCCAGGAGCCGCCGCCGGTGGTCGAGTAGCGGACGTGGCCGATCGCCATGTCCCCCTCCAGTGCCCGCAGCTTCTCCTCGTCGAAGACCTGGGAGACCAGGCCGGAGTCGCGCAGGGTGGTGATGTGCCCGCCCTCGCAGGTGGCGATCCCGGCCGACTCCTGGCCGCGGTGTTGGAGCGCGTAGAGGGCGAAGTAGGCGAGGCGGGCGACGTCGTGGCCGGGCGCGTATACACCGAACACCCCGCATTCCTCGCGGGGGCTGTCGGGGTCGCTCATAACCCTCTCTGCCGAAGTCAAAATGGCGCGCTTTCCTCGCTGCAATGGGGAACGGAACGCGCAGGCAGACTGCCTACCCCGGCAGGGTAGCAGCGGCCCAGGACCGGGCGCGAGCCTGCCGCCGGGCCGACGGGCAGGTGCGCCTAGAGCTGCGTCGCCACGAGACCGATCAGCGCGACGATCATCCCGCCGCCCAGCTGGATCATCAGCCGGTACATTCCCTCGAAGCCGGCTTTCATCTCGGAGCGCAGGGCGGCGAATTCGGACCGGTGCGCGCGCAGGTCAGCGTCGATCCGCTCGAAGCCGCGATCGACCTTGGAGTTCAGGTCGTCCAGCCGTTCGTCCGTCCAGTTCTGCCTCATGGAAGCCATGATGACAGTATTGCAGACAATGCGTTACGTCAGTCCATCGCCGCGTTCAGCGAATGCCAGGCGCTTTCGGCTTCGGCGAGGCTAACGCTGAGGCTGCGGTCGCCAGCGGCGATCTCGATTTCGGTGCCGCCGACCTCGCCGAGCACGACGGCCCCCAGGGCCTCTAACTCCGTGCGCTCGCCGCTGAGCAGGAAGCCGCCGCTGCCCTCGCCGAACAGCGCCTCCTCCGGGGCGCAGCCTCGGTCGCGCAGGGGCTGGACGTCGACCCGGCAGCCGAGGCCGGAGCCGATCGCGGACTCGGCCAGGGCACAGGCGAGGCCACCGTCGCTGACGTCATGGGCGGAGGCGACCTTGCCGGCGCGGACAGCGTCGCGGACGATTGCGCAGGCGGCAGTAACGGCAGCGATGTCGGGACTCGGCAGCCCCATGTCCAGCTCGCCCCGCTGCTTTGCCAGCTCCGAGCCCGCCAGCGTGGGGGCGAAGGGACCGAGCAGGGCGATCGCGTCACCTTCTCGCGCGAAGGCGCTGCCGGCGACTCGCGCGGGGTCAGGCAGCCCTCCGACCATCCCCACCACCGGGGTCGGATAGATCGGTCCTTCCGGTCCCTCGTTATATAGAGAGACGTTGCCGCCGACGACCGGCACGCCGAGCGCCTCACAGGCATCGGCCAAACCGCTCACCGCACGGTCGAGCTGCCAGGCCGGGGCAGGCTTCTCGGGGTTGCCGAAGTTGAGGCAGTTGGTCAGGCCGAGCGGCTCGGCGCCAACGCAGGCAAGGTTCTGGGCGCATTCTAGGACCGCCTCGATCGTCCCGGAATAGGGATCGCAGGCGACCCGGCGGCCGTTGCCGTCGATCGAGACGGCGATCGCGTTGCCCACCTCGGGCAGGGCCAGGACCGCGGCGTCCGCTGACTCGGGCCGGCGCACCGTGCGCGATCCCACCACCGAGTCATACTGCTCGAAGGCCCAGCGCTTGGAGGCGATGCTTGGGGCGGCGAGCAGGGCCAGCAGCTCCTCCTCAGCCGAGGCGTCCGCGGTCAGCGTCGTCCGGTTCCCGTAGATCCAGCCGTCCGGCTCCGCCGGGCTGAGGTCGTACAGCGGGCACCCATCGACCAGCGCCTCGACCGGCATATCGCCGACGACCTCGTCCCCGCGCAGCACCCGGATCTGGCTGCTGTCGGTGACGACACCGATCTGCGCCGATCCCGTCTGCCATTTGTCGCAGATCGCCTGCACCTCGGCCACCCGCGCCGGCTCGACGACCGCCAGCATTCGCTCCTGGGACTCGGAGACCATGATCTCGAAGGGCTCCATGTCGGCCTCGCGCAGCGGCACCTTGGCCACGTCGAGGTCGATCCCGACGCCCCCGGCGGAGGCCATCTCCCCCGCCGAGGAGGTCAGCCCCGCCGCGCCGAGGTCCTGCAGCGATACCAGCAGCCCCTTCGCCAGCAGCTCCAAGCAGCACTCGAGCAGCTTCGACTCCTCGAAGGGGTCGCCGATCTGCACCGTCGGCCGCTTCGCGTCGTCGCCGTCGCCAAGCTCCGCCGAGGCCAGCACCGAGGCGCCGCCGATCCCGTCGCGCCCGGTCGAGGCCCCCATCAGCACCACCGCGTTGCCGACCCCGGCCGCCGCTGCCCGGACCATGTCCTCCTGCTTCGCCAGCCCTAGGCACATCGCGTTGACCAGGCAGTTGTGCTCGTAGGGCTCCTCAAAGTAGATCTCGCCGCCGACCGTCGCCACCCCGATCGAGTTGCCGTAGTGGCCGATCCCACGCACCGCGCCGTCGAGCAGGTGGCGGGAGCGGACCGAGTCGAGCTCGCCGAAGCGCAGCGAGTCGAGGATCGCGATCGGACGGGCGCCGATCGCAAAGACGTCGCGGAGGATGCCCCCGACCCCGGTCGCCGCCCCCTGGAACGGCTCGACCGCGCTCGGGTGGTTGTGGGACTCAACCTTGAAGGCGACCGCGTAGCCGTTGCCGACGTCGACCGCGCCCGCGTTCTCGCCCGGGCCCATCACCACCCGCTCGCCCTCGGTCGGCAGCCGCCGCAGCAGCTTGCGCGAGTGCTTGTAGGCACAGTGCTCGGACCACAGCAGACTGAACATCGCCAGCTCGACGTCGTTCGGCTCGCGGCCGAGCTTCTCGACGATCAGCTCGTACTCGGCATCGGTCAGCCCCAGCTCGCGATGCTTCGCGGTGCCGACGTTCACGCGGCGATCCTGCTCATCCGCTCGAAGACGCGGAGGCCGTCGGTGGAGCCGGTGAGGGGGTCGACCGCGTGCTCGGGGTGCGGCATCAGGCCGACCACGTTGCCGGCCTCGTTGGTGACCCCGGCGATGTCGCGCTCCGACCCGTTCGGGTTCTGCCCGGGCGCGTAGCGATAGGCGACTTGGCCGTTTGCCTCGAGCGCGTCGAGCTGCGCATCCGGCGCGTAGTACCGGCCTTCGCCGTGCTTGGCCGGGATCGAGAGGCGCTCATCCCCGGCCACCAGCTCGACCTGCCGGCAGACGAACCTCAGGTTGTCGTTGACGAGCAACGCCCCCAACAGCAGCCCCGCCTCGCAGAGCACTTGGAAGCCGTTGCAGATCCCCAGCACCGGCGCGCCGCTCCCGGCCATCTCGGCCACCGCCTCCATCGCCGGCGAGAAGCGGGCGATCGCCCCGGCTCGCAGGTAGTCGCCGTAGGAGAAGCCGCCGGGGACGACGACACCGTCGACGCCGTCGAAGTCGCGGCTCTCGTGCCAGACCAGCCGCGCCTCTCCGACCAGCGAGCAGGCGTGCAGGGCGTCCCGCTCGTCGCAGGACCCTGGGAACTGAAGCACCCCCCAGATCACAGGGTCTGAATCTCGTAGTCCTCGATCAGCGGGTTGGCCAGCAACTTCTCGCAAAGCTCCCCCAGACGCTCTGGGTCCTCCGCCTCCAGCTCGACCATCCGCCCAACCCGTACGTGCTCGACCCCCTCGAACCCGAGCGCCGGCAGCGCTCGCTCGACCGCCTTTCCCTGCGGATCGAGGATTCCCTCCTTCGGCCGGATCAGCACCCGCGCCTTCGCCATCAGCACGCCCTCCACATCAGAACGACGTTTCCGTAATCCGCTCGAAGGCCTCGACGTATTTGCCGCGGGTCTGCTCGACTACGTCGGCTGGCAGCTCCGGCGCCGGCGGAGTGTGGTCCCAGCCGGCCTCGTTGGCCCAGTCGCGGACGAACTGCTTGTCGAAGGACGGTGGCGTTGCGCCGGGCTCGTAGCGATCGGCGGGCCAGAAGCGCGAGGAGTCGGGGGTCAGCACCTCGTCGCCGAGGACGATCTCGGCGCCGGCATGGCGACCGAACTCGAACTTGGTGTCGGCGAGGATGATCCCGCGCTCGGCCGCGTGCTCGGAGCCGCGCTTGTAGACCTCGATCGAGACCCGCCGCAGCTCATCCATCAACGCCCGGTCGCCGACGATCTCCGCCGCCTGATCGAAGTCGACGTTCTCATCGTGGTCGCCGATCTCCGCCTTGGTTGCCGGGGTGAAGATGGGCTCCGGCAGCTTGTCGGACTCGATCAGCCCTGCTGGCAGCTCGATCCCGCAGACTGCCCCGTGCTCGCGGTATTCCTTCCATCCCGACCCCGAGAGGTAGCCCCGCACCACGCACTCGACCGGGTACATCTCCAGACGCCGCACTCGCATTGCCCGCTCGCTCACGTCCTCCGGCACATCGTCGGAAAGGAAGTGGTTGGGGACGATATCGCCGGTCAGCCCGAACCAGAATTCCGACACCCGGTTCAGCACCTTGCCCTTGTCGGGAACCGGCGTCGGCATCACCACGTCGTAGATCGAGATCCGGTCGGAGGCGACCATCAGCAGGTCGTCCCCCCACTCGTAGATCTCGCGCACCTTGCCGGAGGAGTGGAGCTTCAGGTCCGCGAGGGCAGTCACTCGTGCCATGCTATCCAGCCAAATGGCGCTACCGCCGGAACCCAGCAGCAGTCCCCTCGTACAGATGCTGCGGTGGGCGTTCCGCCCACTCGCGTTCATGCAGGATTGTCGCGAGCGCTACGGGGACTCCTTCAGCGTCCGCTTCGTCGGCTTCGAGCGGCCGATGGTGATGATCTCCGACCCGGCCGCGATCAAGGCCCTATATACGGAGCGCTCCCACGGACTGCCCGCCGGCCGCAACATCGTCCTCGAACCGATCCTGGGGTCACGCTCGCTGCTCCTCCAAGAAGGCGCCGAGCACCTGGCACGCCGCAAACTGATGCTGCCGGCCTTCCACGGCGAGCGCATGCGCTCCTACGAGGCGATGATGCAGGAGATCATCAATGCCGAGATCGACTCCTGGCCACTCCACCGAGAGTTCCCGATCCACACGCGGATGCAGGCGGTGACGCTGGAGATCATCCTGCGGGCCGTCTTCGGGGTGTCCGAGGGGCCCCGGCTCGACCGTCTGCGAGGAATGCTCGCGACGGTGCTGCAGGAAACGGCCTCCCCCCGCGCGCAACTGGTCGGCCTGGCGACCCGGCGCTTAGGCGGCCGAGGGCCCTGGGCGCAATTCGAAGGCCAGCTGCGCGCGGTTGACGAGCTCCTCTACACGGAGATTGCCGAGCACCGCCAAAAGCCAGACCTGGAGGACCGTGACGACATCCTCTCGATGCTGATGCTGGCCGAGTTCGAAGACGGGGAGCGGATAAGCGACACCGAGCTGCGCGACCAGCTGATGACGTTGCTACTGGCCGGACACGAGACCACCGCGACCGCCCTTGCCTGGACCTTCGACCTTCTGCTTCGCCATCAGAGCGCCCTGGACCGTCTGCGCGACTCCCTAGAGGATGGAGAAGGGGACTATCTCCGGGCGGTGATCTCCGAGTCACTTCGCCTACGCCCGGTCGTCCCCCTCGCCGGCCGCCGCCTCGCCAAGGAGCTGGTAGCCGATGGCCTCACCCTGCCACCAGGGACCGACGTCACTCCCGCGATCTGGCTCACCCACACCCGCGCCGACGTCTATCCCGAGCCCTTCGCCTTCAAGCCTGAGCGCTTCCTCGACGACGGACCCGACACCTACGCCTGGATCCCCTTCGGCGGCGGCGTCCGGCGCTGCCTCGGCGCCTCCTTCGCCGAGTTCGAGATGCGCATCGTCCTGCGTGAGGTCCTCGCCCGCTGCGACCTCCATAAGGCCAACGCTGTCCCGGAGAAGACTGGCCGCCGCAACATCACGCTGTCGCCGCGGGACGGGACGCCCATCATCGTGACCTCGCGCAAGCCGGCGCCTCGCCGCCCACTTGTCGCGGCCTGAGCACGGAGGCCAGAGGCCAAAGCGTCCGTTGAGACGCCTCGACTACTGAATTTTAGGGTTCCGAGTTGAAAACCCTTGACTGCACCGCTGAATCGTGATCCACTGAGAAAACCGCTGGGAACGGAGTGATATTTCTCAGGGAACAGGCGAAAAACCGGCGGGATGGCAATCGTAAACGGGAACGGGAGAGCCGGTTCGATTTGCGGGGAAACAGAGCGCGAGGTACCGGGAGGCGAGCAGGTGACCTTCACCAACTGATCACCTGAGCGCCCACGCGCCACATAAGAATCAACTTACTGCCACCGAAATAAGCTCACTCTCACAGACGATCCAGTCCAACGAGATGAAAGGACCACCATGAGGTTCTTGAACCAAAGGCATCCTGCGCACAACCGTGGGCAGATGCTTGTAGTGGGAGGCATGGTCGCTGTCTTGGGCGTGCTGTTGTTTGCGTCATCGGCATTTGCCTCATCGCACAACCCAAAAGGCGAATTCAAAGAGTTCGGCGAGTGCCCGCTGAATAACAAACTAGTGGAAGGTTGCGTTTTCTCAGTGACGGATGGTGGCTCGTTCACGGCGGGCACCAAGACCGTTCCGCTGGTGAATCCGGTCACCCTTCAGGGCGGGTTCTTCGGAGCCGGCGAAGAAGTTACCTTCGTCGGGGCTGAGAACGGTGACACCCTGTCGAAAACTCCGCAGCCGGTCCCAGGGGGCCTGCTCGGGATCACGGCGCCGACCTGGTGGCCGAACTTCATTGAGGATTGGTTCAACAACCTGATCAATGAAGGCTTCACCGGCGTCAACGCGACGGTTGAACTCGCCGCTCCGGCCAGCAAAATCAAGCTGAGCACGGAAAACCTGATCAACCAGGAAGGCACCGCGCTCGGCCTGCCGACGAAGATCAAGCTGGATAACGCGATCCTCGGGAGCAACTGCTACATCGGCAGCAACTCGAAACCGGTGCAGATCGATTTCACCACCGGTAAAAGCGGTGCACTCGAAGGCGCGGTTGGTGAACTCGTGTTCAACGAAGAATTCACCCTGATCACGATCAGCGGTGGAAAACTGGTGAACGGCGTCTTTGCTGCTCCGGGAGCCAGTGGATGTGGAGGGATCTTCTCCTTCCTGATCGATCCGCTGGTCAACTCGATCCTCGGCTTGCCCGACGCATCGGGGAACACCGCGATTCTGGAAGGCGTGCTGAAGAGCGCTGTCGCTTCTGCAGTCAAAGCAAGCGAATAGCTTCATCTCAACCAGTAACCAGTAGTTAGAAGCACCGGGTGTGGCCCCAGTTGGCCACACCCGGTGCTGCTAGAAAACACGGATGAAAGGACGAATATGAGGTTCGTGAAGAAGCTCGCAGCAGCGGGTGTAAGCACGGCTCTGGCGGCCATGGTGTTCGCATCGGTCGCTCCAGCCTCATCTCACAACCCGACCGGGGAATTCGCGGAGTTCAGCGAGTGCCCGCTGAATAACGAACTAGTGGAAGGTTGTGTTTTCTCAGTGACGGATGGTGGCTCGTTCACGGCGGGCACGAAAACCGTTCCGCTGAAAAACCCGGTCACCCTTCAGGGCGGGTTCTTCGGAGCCGGCGAAGAAGTTACCTTCGTCGGGGCCGAGAACGGTGACACCCTTTCGAAAACCCCGCAGCCCGTTCCTGGCGGTTTGCTCGGGATCGTTGCACCGAAATGGTGGCCTGAATGGCTGCAGGAATGGTTCAACGAATTCATCAATAACGGATTCACGGGTGTGACCGCAACGGTTGAACTTGCTGCACCGGCAAGCGAGATCAAGCTGAGCACGGAAAACCTGATCAACCAGGAAGGCACCGCGCTCGGCCTGCCGTCGAAGATCAAGCTGGACAACGCGATCCTCGGCAGCAATTGCTACATCGGCTCGGATGAAGCGCCGGTCCAGATCGATTTCACCACCGGTAAAAGCGGTGAACTCGAAGGTTCTGTCGGTGAACTCGTGTTCAACGAAGAATTCACCTTGATCACGATCAGCGGTGGACAGCTGGTGAACGGCACCTTTGCGGCGCCGGCAGCCGATGGCTGCGGAGGCATCTTCTCCTTCCTGATCGATCCGCTGGTCAACTCGATCCTCGGCTTGCCCGACGCATCGGGCAACACGGCGATTCTGGAAGGCACGCTGAAGAGCGCTGTCGCTGCAGCTGTCAAAGCGAGCGAATAGCCGTAGAGCACCGTTTAGTTCTGTGACGTTGGAAACGCCCGCCACGCTTGTGGCGGGCGTTTCCATGTTTGAATTTGACCCCGCGCCTGCCACTATAAAAAGCTTGACTAAAACGAGAGATCGTGATAGCTACTTCGAGGCGGCGAAAGAGACGGCAGACGGGAGACGAGGCATCGGTGATGAGGAAGCTGCTCGCGGTGGGAGGCTTGATGTCCTTGATGGGCGCGCTGGCGCTCGTGCCGACCGTCCCTGCGGCTCAGCATCGTCCCCAAGGTGAATTCAAGCCGTTCGCCGACTGCCCGCTGAGCCTGAAAGCGGTGGAAGACTGCCTTTATTCCGTTACCAATCGCGGTTCGATCACGATCGGTAAGAGGACCGTCCCGATCAAGAGCCCGGTTACTCTGCAGGGCGGATTCAAGGGTGCCGGGCAGGAAGTCGAATTCTACGCCCCCGAGACTGGCGAGACGCTTTCGGAGACTCCGCAGCCGATTCCGGGTGCGCTGTCTGGGGCCACCGCCCCCAGTTGGTGGCCCCGTTCGCTCCAGGATTGGTTCAACGAGGAAATCAAAAAGGGGACCACTGAAGTCAGTGCGACGCTCGAGCTCGCGGCCCCTGCCGGCGCGATCGAGCTGAGCACGGAAAACCTGATAAACGCAACGGGTACCGCGGTGGGCCTCCCGGTCAAGATCAAGCTGGACAGCCCACTCCTGGGGAGCAACTGCTACATCGGCAGCAACTCCAAACCGGTCCAGATCGATTTCACCACCGGTAAGAGCGGTGCTGCCAAAGGTACGGTCGGCAACTCTAGATTCAACAAGAAGTTCACCCTGATCACGATCGACCAAGGACGTCTGGTGAACGGTACCTTCCAAGCCCCGTCGGTGAGTGGTTGCGGAGGGATCTTCTCCTTCTTCATCGATCCGCTGATCAACTCGATTCTCGGGTTGCCTGCCGAGTCCGGCGAGAACGAGGCGATCTTGGAAGGCCGATTTCAGAGTGCCGCTGCAGTGGCGGTCAGGAACAGCGAACCTCAATGACGCCAACGACGGCTAGGGGCCTCAAAGCGGTATCGATCGCAAGCGTGATCGCAGGACTTGTCGGGGCGGGATGCGGTGGCTCGAGCTCCGCCGACCCGATGAACAGGGCCCAGTTCGTTCAGGAGGCGAACTCGATCTGCCAGAGCGCCGAGGTGGAGCGGAGCGAGGCGCTGGAGGAAGCGGCGGATGGCGATCCGAAGGTCTCCGAGCTGGCTATCGATGCCCTGCAGCCAGTCGAAGAGATGACCGAAGAGCTCGACGAGCTCGGTGCCCCCGCCGGTGACGAAAACGAGATTGAAGCGATCGTCAGGGCCTTCGAGGCGAGCATCAGGGAAGTCAGAGCCGACCCAGCCGACCCGACGGCCGCGATCGCCGCTTTCGCTGAGCCCAGCCAGCTGGCCGAAGGATACGGACTGACGGACTGCGTGATCTAAAGAGGAAGGGCGGCCGTTAGGCCGCCCTTCCGTTGCATCCTTGCTGACGCTTTCAGCGAGCCGCGGCTCAGCCCTTACCGGTGCAGGTGCGGACGACGCCTGCTGAGGCCCGGGTGCCGTCGGCAAAGACGGCGGTGCCGTTGGCCTGGAGCTTCCCATCGGGGCATTTCGCCGAGAGGATGCTCATTTTCTTGCCTTTGTAGGTGTACTTCTTGCCAAACGTGAAGCTGAATGAGGTGACTGAGCCGCTGCCGCCGGCGATCTTTGGGACCGAGGCGGTCGTCAGGTAGCCGTAGCGACCTTTGTTGATTTTCTTGACCTTCACCGTGGTGACGATCGCGGCGGGCACCGGCACCGTGATGTAGGCGTGGACAAAGAAGGTGATCACGCCGCCCTTCTTGCCGCCGTTGAAGATGAGGAGCGGGGATTTGACCGGAACGACTTTCGATTCCGGAAAAGCAATCTCGACGTCAGTTTTGCCTTCCCCGAGGATCGCACTCTTGCAGATGGCTTTCGCGTGTTGGCTGTCCTGAGATTGCAGTTTGCCTGAGGTGCAGGTCGGGTAGCCGGTGACCTGCACAACGCCGTTCTTGTCCGTTTCGAGGATGAATTCTTTCAGTGCCGGCGGATGAGTTCCATCGAGCGTTTTGATTTTGCCGGAGCCGTTAAACGTGATCGGAGCGAGCGTTTTCTTCGGCAGGGTGGTGGGGCTGAAGCCACCGTTGACGGTGAGTTCGAGGTTTCCTGAGCGGACCGTCACCGGTTTGTTAGCCGCGGTGGCGATACCCACCACGGTCAGTGCGATGGCGGCCGTGACGGCCATCGTCAATATCCAAGACTTGCGCATATCCCTATGTCTCTCCTTTGCGGCCCGCCCGTCCTCGAGCCTAAGCCGTCGAAATTGGGTAAACATCCCTCCAGCAGAGCAAATTACCACTTGGGCAATTCCCTAAACCCTCTCCTGTACGAAAAGGACCGGCCTAGCCGGCTTGGGACTGGCGAATCCGCTCCCGCTCGGCGGCAGCACCGTCGGAGCCGAGGAACGGCAGCGTGATCCAGAACATCAGGTCCGGTAGGCGGCTGGGGAGCCGCGCAGCCGCTCCGTGCAGGATCTCGCTGTAGAGCAGCTCGTTGATGCCGCCGGCGACCGACAGCGAGGTGATGCCGGGCAGCTCGACCGAGGTCTCCGAACGCCCCGACTCAAGGAAGCCGGTGAACTGACGCAGCGCGGCGTCGCGCCGGGCCAGTGCCTTCGGCCCCGCCGCCAGCACCTCGACGACCGCGAAGCGGGCCTCGTCCGGATGCTCTGAGAGGTGCTCGAGCAGGGCCTGCATCCCAGCCGTCATCCGCTCCGCCCACGGCGCACCGGGCTTCGACTCGAACCCGTTCCCCGTGTCGCTCAGCAGGTTTCCGACCAGGACGTCGTAGGCAGCGAGGAAGCAGTCCTCCTTGCTCTCGAACAGTTCGTAGAAGGTCTTCCGCGAGACGCCGGCGACGCCGATCACGTCGACGACGCGCGTCTCCGGGTAGCCCCGCTCGGAGACGACCTCGATCATTGCCTGGTGGATGCGGGTGCGCTGGGACTCGGTCACCGCCTCCCTCGGCAAGCCGTGTCTTCCCCGTGGCAGCCGCTCGTTCAGCTTGACCGCGCGTTTGCTGGAAGCCACCCCAAAGACTGTAGAGGAATGCGCGAGTTTGCTGCTTTGAACTACCGCGTACCAAAGCGAGAGAAATATGGTTAATATTCCCTGAGGATTATGGGGAACAGGGGAAGAATTGCGGGGCTGCTCATATTGGCAGCACTGCTGGCAATCGTTGCGGCCGGGTGCGGTGGCGGATCGAATTCTGATGATGGCGGATCGAACTCAGACGCCAGTGCGGCTGACGCGGGCCAGGCCAGCGGGAGCAACGAAGCCAATGAAGCGAACGCCGACGAAAGCAACGCCGACGAAAGCAACGAAGTAGAGGCCAGCACGCCGAGTGAAGGCGAACCAAGCCGCGCTTTCCTGACCAAGAAGGGCGAAAACAAAATCGCGAAATTCGGTGAGGAAGCGAGCGCAGAGGAACGTGAAGCCGCCTCTCTCGTCCTCAAAGAAAACCTGGACGCCCGCGAGTCCGGGGATTGGGCTACCCAGTGCGCCACTCTCACGCCGGGGGCGGTGAAAACCGTCAACGAAGGGGCAGTCGCTCAAGACATAGGTGGGGGAGGCTGCGCGAAGGAACTGCAGGCCAGGGCTCAACCGCTGCAGAGGACCAGGACCCTGCGCGTGAATCGCATGACTGGACCGATCGACGCTTTGCGGTTCCAGGGCAGTAGCGCCTATGCCCTCTATCACGGGGTCAGCGGCGTGGACTACATGATGCCGATGGAAAAGGTCGACGGAGAATGGAAGGTCGGCGACATCTTGGACAGGGAACCTTGAAGGTGGCCAGGATGCTCGAGCGGGGCGCAGGGCTGCTTGTCGCGGCGATTGTGATCGCTGGCATTCTCGCCGGCTGTGGTGGGGGAGGATCCGATTCCGATGCCAGCGAAGGCGAAGGCGAACCAAGCAAGACGTTCCTGATCAAGGGCAGTGAAAACAAAATCCCGAAGTTCGGCGAAGAAGCGGACGGGGATGAACGGGGCGACGCTTCAGAGGTGCTCGAGGAGAACCTCGAGGCGCGCGAGGCTGGAAACTGGGATGAGCAGTGCGCCTCGCTGTCGGCGGCCGCGACCAAGGGACTCGCAGAAGAAGTTGCTTTCGAAGGCGGTAGTAACGGTTGCGTGAAGGACCTCGAAGCGCTGGGAGAACCGAAGGCCGAAACCCAGGGCGCCCGTGAAAACACCATGACCGGGCCGATCGACGCCCTCCGGGTCAAAGGTGATCGAGGCTGGGCGCTATATCACGGTGCCCAAGGCAAAGACTGGGCGATGAAAATGGAAATAGAGGATGACGAGTGGAAGGTCGGCAGCTTGACGACCACGGAACTCGAATAGCGATCGAGCATGGGCCACAGGGAGCGAGGCATAGGAGTATCGATCGTCATGGGCCTAACCGCCGCGATGCTTTGGGTGGGCTGTGGGGGGTCCGACTCGCCAAGCGAACCGACCACGGGTGCTAGCGCCACCTCGGAAAATTCAGGGTTGGAAAACTCCAATGCCGAATCGAGTAACGCCGAACCGAGCAAGGAATTCTTGAGCAGTGGTGAAAACGGGCAGCTCGCGAAAATCGGTAGCGAATCGGGCGATGCGGAACGCGAAGCCGCCTCCCAGGTGTTGGAACAGTTCCTGCAGGCGGGGGAGGCCGGCGACTGGAAGACCCAATGCTCGTTGCTGGCGGCGTCTACCAGAGAAGGGGTCGAGGACTTCGCTCAGCCGTTGGGCGACGTCGACTGTCCAACGGCTCTTGGCTCACAGGCCGAACGGGCGCCCGCGTCTGTCCGCGCCAACACCATGACCGGGCCGATCGACGCCTTCCGGATCAATCAGGGCATCAACGGCTTCGCCTTCTACCACGGCACCAGGGGCCGAGACTTCGTCATCCCGATGATCGATCAGGGCGGCTGGAAGGTCGTTGCGCTGACCGCCGAAGAAATCGGCTGACGGCGGGAGAGGCCGCTAACCCCGGAGCCAAACCACCTGGTCGCGGTCCGGACCAACCCCGATCAGGCGAACGGGCACGCCGACGAAGTCCGCGATGAAGCCAAGGTAGTCGCGGGCCTCGGTGGGTAGGTCGGTCTCCTCCCGACAGCCCCCGAGGTCGACGTCGAAACCGGGCAGCTCTTCGTACTCCGGCGTCGCCGAGTGGAGAATCGATTGGTGGTAAGGGAAGGTGTCGAGGACGGCGCCCTCCTTCGAGCGGTAGCGAACCGCAAGCCGTAGCGGGCCGAGTCCGCTCAAAACGTCGAGCTTGGTGATCGCCAACGAGCTCATCCGGTTGAGCCGCGCCGCGTAGCGCAGGGCGACCAGATCCATCCATCCGCAACGGCGGCGCCGGCCGGTCGTGGTGCCGAACTCGCGGCCCCGCTCAACCAGCTGCTCCCCGACCTCGTCCTCCAGCTCGGTCGGGAAGGGTCCGGCACCGACCCGGGTTGCATAGGCCTTTGCCACTCCGATTACTTCGTCGATATCGGTCGGTCCGACGCCGGCGCCGACGCAGGCGGCGCCGGCGATCGGGTTGGAGGAAGTGACGAACGGATAGGTGCCGTGATCGAGATCGAGCAGGGTAGCCTGAGCGCCCTCGAAGAGAACCGTGCTCCCCGCGTCGAGGGCGTCCCAGCAGAGGCGCGCGGTGTCGGCGATGTGTGGCTCCAGCCGGTGGCCGAAGCTGACGTGTTCTTCGACCATCGTGTGCAGATCGAGCCGCGGGTCCGGCACGCCGACCGGCTCCTCGGCCGCTTTGGCATCCTCGCCTGCTTCCTTCAAGTGCTTGCGGCGTTGCACCGAGAGTTCCCGCAGCGCCTGCTGCTTCGGCTCAAGGGCGGCGCGGATCTTGGTCCGCAGGATCTTCTCGTCGAGCAGATCCTGGACCCGGATGCCGAGCCTCAGCGCCTTATCTGCGTAGCAGGGACCTATCCCCCTCCGCGTCGTCCCGATGGAGAGCTTCCCGAGCTTGGTCTCCCCGGCGGTGTCGAGCAGCACGTGGTAGGGCATGATCAGATGCGCGTTGGCGGAGATCCGCAGGTTGCTGACCCCGACCCCGGTCCGTTTGAGCCCGTCGATCTCGCGGAGCAGTACCTGTGGATCCAGGACCACTCCATTGCCGATTACGCATGTCTTGTCGGAGTGCAGGATCCCGGAGGGGATCAGGTGGAACTTGAACTCTCTGCCTTCGCGCACGATCGTGTGGCCGGCGTTGTTTCCCCCCTGGAAGCGCACGATCACCTCAGCCCGCTCGGCGAGCAGGTCGGTGACCTTGCCCTTTCCCTCATCGCCCCACTGGGCGCCGACTATCACGACTCCAGGCATCGGCGGGGATTCTGACGGGCGAGAGGGACGGGCGCAGGGCGCCTTGGCCGCTTGACTTAGACCGGAAATCTGATCTACTGCTGAGACTCAGGAACAAGCGGTATCTATTTGGGAACATTGATGGAGGCGATTCTGAGATCGTGGGTTTCCGGGGCGGGGAAGTTCAGGGAAAGGCAGAGATCCTCGAGGCGAGAGGTCGAGCGACGGCATTGACCGTGCGCATGGGACCTCTGGTCCTGGCCCTGTTACCGCTGGTGCTGACGGCATGTGGGGAGGACGAAGGGGTCTCCACCAAGGGCGCGACGGAAAGATCCCGACAGTTGTTCGGTTCCGAGGTCACCAGCGCTGAAGCTCACCAGGCTGAGGCCGCGCTCCGCGGCTATCTCGAGGCCCGAGCCGAGGCCCGATGGGCTCGTGCCTGCACCTATCTCACCGATCCGATCCGCCGCCTCCTCGCCCAAGCCGCTGCTCGCTATGAGAACGTTCTTGGCGCCAGCTGCCCGGGCTTCATCGCCTCCTCCACGCGGAAGCTTCCTGTCCCGGAGCGCGCCGCTCTCGATCGAGTCGCCATCGACTCGGTTCGAGCCGATGGCGACCGGGGCTATGTCCTTTACGAGACTCTCGGAGACGACGAGCGAGCCATACGGATTCAAGCCGAAGGCGGCCGCTGGAAGCTCGCCGCCGTCAATGGCACCTCCTTGGCAGCGTCATGATTTTTCGGAGCGAAAACCCGACAGAAAGGCAGACAAGGTGAACGCACCCAGCAGGCCCCTGTCCCTTCTACGCGCGGCCGGTAGCCCTTGCGGCACTAAGGCCTCTGGCGTGGTTGACGACCGAGGTGCGCCTTCTGCCAGTGGGATTGGTGCGCGCTCGCTCGGGCTCCGCTCCGCGTTATTGACTGTCATCGCCACGGCATTCCTGCTTGTGCCGGCGGCGCAGGCCTCCGCCTTTGACGCCACGATCGACATCGAAGGCAGCGGCTCGGGCACGGTCGAAGGCTTCACCTTCTCCGAACCGGGCGAAGTCGAAGGCGAAATCAACTGCTCGGGCCCGCCGCCCACCGGCGACTGCGAATCCAGCTTCGGCACCTCGGGCAACGTCAACGTCACCGCGGTCCCCGACCCCGGCTCTGAATTCGTCGGATGGAGCCTCGAAGGCGGCCAGGTGGGTATCGGCTGCGAAGGCACCGAAACCGAATGCCTTGCCTTCGCCGAAGAAGAAAGCTTCACCCTCACCGCGGTCTTCGACGAAGAACCCGTAGAAGGCTTCACCGCCACGATCGACATCGAAGGCAGCGGCTCGGGCACGGTCGAAGGCTTCACCTTCTCCGAACCGGGCGAAGTCGAAGGCGAAATCAACTGCTCGGGCCCGCCGCCCACCGGCGACTGCGAATCCAGCTTCGGCACCTCGGGCAACGTCAACGTCACCGCGGTCCCCGACCCCGGCTCTGAATTCGTCGGATGGAGCCTCGAAGGCGGCCAGGTGGGTATCGGCTGCGAAGGCACCGAAACCGAATGCCTTGCCTTCGCCGAAGAAGAAAGCTTCACCCTCACCGCGGTCTTCGACGAAGAACCCGTAGAAGGCTTCACCGCCACGATCGACATCGAAGGCAGCGGCTCGGGCACGGTCGAAGGCTTCACCTTCTCCGAACCGGGCGAAGTCGAAGGCGAAATCAACTGCTCGGGCCCGCCGCCCACCGGCGACTGCGAATCCAGCTTCGGCACCTCGGGCAACGTCAACGTCACCGCGGTCCCCGACCCCGGCTCTGAATTCGTCGGATGGAGCCTCGAAGGCGGCCAGGTGGGTATCGGCTGCGAAGGCACCGAAACCGAATGCCTTGCCTTCGCCGAAGAAGAAAGCTTCACCCTCACCGCGGTCTTCGACGAAGAACCCGTAGAAGGCTTCACCGCCACGATCGACATCGAAGGCAGCGGCTCGGGCACGGTCGAAGGCTTCACCTTCTCCGAACCGGGCGAAGTCGAAGGCGAAATCAACTGCTCGGGCCCGCCGCCCACCGGCGACTGCGAATCCAGCTTCGGCACCTCGGGCAACGTCAACGTCACCGCGGTCCCCGACCCCGGCTCTGAATTCGTCGGATGGAGCCTCGAAGGCGGCCAGGTGGGTATCGGCTGCGAAGGCACCGAAACCGAATGCCTTGCCTTCGCCGAAGAAGAAAGCTTCACCCTCACCGCGGTCTTCGACGAAGAACCCGTAGAAGGCTTCACCGCCACGATCGACATCGAAGGCAGCGGCTCGGGCACGGTCGAAGGCTTCACCTTCTCCGAACCGGGCGAAGTCGAAGGCGAAATCAACTGCTCGGGCCCGCCGCCCACCGGCGACTGCGAATCCAGCTTCGGCACCTCGGGCAACGTCAACGTCACCGCGGTCCCCGACCCCGGCTCTGAATTCGTCGGATGGAGCCTCGAAGGCGGCCAGGTGGGTATCGGCTGCGAAGGCACCGAAACCGAATGCCTTGCCTTCGCCGAAGAAGAAAGCTTCACCCTCACCGCGGTCTTCGACGAAGAACCCGTAGAAGGCTTCACCGCCACGATCGACATCGAAGGCAGCGGCTCGGGCACGGTCGAAGGCTTCACCTTCTCCGAACCGGGCGAAGTCGAAGGCGAAATCAACTGCTCGGGCCCGCCGCCCACCGGCGACTGCGAATCCAGCTTCGGCACCTCGGGCAACGTCAACGTCACCGCGGTCCCCGACCCCGGCTCTGAATTCGTCGGATGGAGCCTCGAAGGCGGCCAGGTGGGTATCGGCTGCGAAGGCACCGAAACCGAATGCCTTGCCTTCGCCGAAGAAGAAAGCTTCACCCTCACCGCGGTCTTCGATTCGACCGGACCGGTAGTCACTAACCTCGAACCGGATCAAGGTCCGCCGGCTGGCGGCAACACGGTCGCAATCGAAGGCTCGAATCTAGAAAACGCGGAAGAAGTCAAATTCGGTCCCACCGTGATCGATGACGAAGACTTCATCTCCAATACCGACACCAAAATCGAAGTGACCGCTCCCGCTGGGACGGGAACCGTTGACGTCCGCGTGGTCACCGCCGCGGGCGAATCACCCAACACGGCCGCTGACGACTACACCTACGCAGCATGTGTGCTCCCGACGGTCACCAAACTCGAACCGAAAGAAGGCCCGACCGCTGGCGGCAACACGGTCATCGTCACCGGCACCAATTTCACCGGGGCCACCGAAGTCAAATTTGGCGCCAACCCGGGCACCAGTGTGGTCGTGGAAAGCGCGACCAAAATCAAAATCACCGCTCCTGCTGGGACGGGGACCGTTGACGTTCGCGTCGTAACTCCCTGCGGCGAATCGACCAACACCACGGCCGACAACTACATTTATCGCGCTCCTCCGACGGTGACCAAACTCGAACCGAAAGAAGGCCCCCCCGCGGGCGGCAACACGGTCATCATCACGGGCACCAACTTCACCGGCGCCACCCAGGTCAAATTCGGCGCCAACCCGGGCACCGGCCTGGTCGTGGAAAGCTCGATCAAAATCAAAATCACCGCTCCCGCCGGGACGGGGACCGTTGACGTCCGCGTCGTAACGCCGGGCGGGGAATCGGCCAATACCGCGGCCGACAATTACACCTACGTCGCCGCGCCGACGGTCACCGAAGTCATCCCTGACGAAGGCCCGACCGCCGGCGGCAACACGGTGACGATCAAAGGCACCAACTTCACCGGCGCCACCGAAGCCAAATTCGGCGCCAACGCGGGCACCGGCCTGGTCGTGGAAAGCTCGACCGAAATCAAAGTCACCGCTCCCGCCGGGACGGGGACCGTTGACGTCATCGTCACCACGCCGGGTGGCCCCTCGGCCAACACGGCGGCCGACAACTACACCTACGTCGCCGCCCCCACTTGTTCAATCAGCCCCAACCAAGGCCCGACTGCCGGTGGCACCGCGGTGACGATTACGGGCACCAACCTCACCGGCGCCACCGAAGTCAAATTCGGCGCCAACCCAGGCACCGGCCTGGTTGTGGAAAGCTCGACCGAAATCAAAGTCACCGCTCCCGCCGGGACGGGGACCGTTGACGTCACGGTTACTACCCCTGGTGGGACCGCGACCTGCTCCGGAGGCGGCTTTACCTACGTCGCGGCGCCGACGGTCACCGAAGTCATTCCCGACGAAGGCCCGACCGCCGGCGGCAACACGGTGACGATCAAAGGCACCAACTTCACCGGCGCCACCCAGGTCAAATTCGGCGCCAACCTGGGCACCGATCTGGAAGTAAAAAGCGCGACCGAAATCGAAGTCACCGCTCCGGCCGGTGCCGCTGGGACCGTTGACGTCATCGTCACCACCCTGGGGGGCCCCTCGGCGAACACCGGAGCCGACGACTACACCTACGTTGTCGCTCCGGCCGTCACCAGCGTCAGCCCGACCGAAGGCTCGACGGGGGGAGGGAACACGGTGACGATCGAAGGGACCAACCTGGGGAATGCGACGGAAGTCAAGTTCGGCACCACCGTTGTGAGCTCGCCGTTCGTCTCGAACAGCGCGACCAAAATCGAAGTCAAAGCTCCGGCTCATTCCGCCGGACCGGTTGACGTCCGCGTGGTCACCGCAGGCGGCGAATCGGCCAACACTGGCGCTGACGACTACACCTATGTAGCGCCTCCGGCGGTCCTGGAAGTCGACCCGAACAAAGGCCCGGTCGCCGGCGGCAACGAAGTCGAAATCTTCGGGATGAGGTTTGAGGGGGCATCGAAAGTCGAATTTGGGACCACCTCGATCTCCTGCCCAAGCTCGGAGTGCGAAATCGCAGATGACGAAACGATCTTCGTCATCGCTCCGGCACACGCGACCGGCAAAGTCGACGTCAAGGTGACGACGGTCGGCGGTACTTCCTCGGGGAGCTTCCCGAATGACGACTACACCTACGAAGGACCTGCGGCCTTGACGGTCACTGCCGCCGGTACCGGCTCGGGTTCGGTCAGCTGCAACGGTGGCTTCTGCGCAGTTAGCTATGCCTTTGGCACCGAAGTGACGCTCGCGGCAGTAGCTAATCCCGGCTCGACCTTTGCCGGTTGGTCCGGAGCGTGCTCCGGGACCGGAACGTGCGCGTTGACGATGGACGCAGCGAAGTCGGTGACGGCGACGTTCAACGCCAACCCGATCGTGTTGCCGCCTCCGCCCCCCCCGCCGCCGAACTGTGTTGTGCCGAAACTCAAAAACATGAAGCTCGGTAAAGCGAAGTCGGCTTTGAGGGACGCCAACTGCACGACCGGCAAAGTAACCAAGCCGAAACCGAAAAAAGGGAAAAAACAGGGGCCCCTGGTTGTCAAGTCGTCGAACCCAGGTGCCGGGACGACCTTGCCCGCCAACAGCAAGGTCGACCTGAGGCTCAAGCACAAGCCTAAAAAATAAGGGAATTGTGTTAGGCGACCCGGCGGTACTTCCCGTACCGTCGGTCGTCGCCGAAAACAGCCATAGGCCACGGCGGGGGAAGACCCCTCCGTCAAATGATCAGTTACCCTTGATCAAAGTGGCCAATCGTGCTCGACTACATCCTTTTGCGCTCATCGCCCTCCTAGCTATGGTCGGAGCAGGTTGTGGCGGCGGATCGAGCTCGGTGGAGGATTCGAGTTCCCCAGCCACCACCACGTCCGCAAGCGCACGCTCGGGTTCCAGTGGGGCTTCACGACCAGAAAGTTTCGGCTCTGGACCCAGTGTTGAGTTCCTGGGAGCGGGCGTCAACGGGAGGCTCGCAGCCCAAGGCAAGGAGGCTGATTCCATCGAACGCAAAGCTGTCTCGGACCTTATCGAAGCCAGCCAGGAAGCGCGCGAGGATGGCGCATGGATGGCCCAATGCTTTCATTTGGACGAGCATGCAACAAAGGAAGTGGAAAAGACGGCCTCGAGCCTGGGCGTGGCAAAGGACTGTCTGAAAATTCTTGAAGCGCAAGGCAAACGGTTGTCCGCAGCTGCCCGCGCCAGGACTTTGCCTGGCCCGATCGACGCACTGCGAGTCAAGGGCGACCGCGGCTACGCCTTTTACCACGGCACCCGAGGTAAGGACTACGTAATCCCGCTGAGGAAGGAAAAAGGCGAATGGAAGCTTGATGCCCTGTGGGAGCAGGAAATCCGCTAGGCCTCGGCGAGACCGTCTGCCTAGGCCACCTTCCGGTACTTGCCGTACCGCCGGTCGTCGCCGAAGACGGCGACCTCGTCGCAGATCTCCGTGAGACGGGAGACGGTGCGGGGGCCGATCTGCTCCTCGAGCTCCTCGTGGGGGAGGTTGGTGGTGATCAGCACTGAGCGCTGGGTCTCGTAGCGCTCGTTGACCAGGGCGTAGAGCTGCTCGAGCACCCAGTCGGAGCGTTTCTCCGCGCCTAGATCGTCGATGTGGAGGAGATCGACGGAGGTGAGGCGCTCGAAGAAGGAGAGGTAGGAGTCGCCGCCCGGCTCGGAGTCGTAGGTGCGCCGGATCCGAGCAAGGAGCTTGGGGAGGGAATAGATGGCGACGCTGCGGCCGCCTTCCAGGGCCGCCTTGGAGATCAGCATCGCCAGGGTCGTCTTGCCCGTCCCGGTGTCGCCGAAGAGCCACAGGCCGCGGCCCTCGTCGAGCCGCTCCTCCAGCTCCTCGACGTACGCCCGCACCTCGGCCACCGCGCCTTTCGTCTGCAGGTCCCGCGCCATGTCGCTTACCGGCGGGCGATCGAGGGAGACACCGCGGTAGCGGGGCGGGATCACCGAGGAGACGCCGCGGCTCCGCCCGCGGTTGAGGCGCTCCGCGCGGCATTCGCAGGGCCGCGCCACGTCTTCGGGCCCGAGGATCCAGCCGGAGCCGTCGCAGACGCCGTGCGGGCAGACCTGGTCGCGGAAGGGCTCGCTGCGGGCTATCGCCATCAGAAGTCAGGTCCCGCGGCGGTGGCGTCGGCGAGTGGGGCCTCTTCCCCCACCGGCTGCTCGATCGGCGCGTCCTGGCCGGAGAAGTCGGCGAATTTGGGGAAGCGGTCGAGGAAGACCAGCTTCCTGGTCCCGATCGGCCCGTTCCTATGCTTGGCCACGATCAGGTCGGCGAGGCCGTCGGGCTCGTCGTCGGGGTCGCGGTAGTAGTCCTCGCGGAAGAGGAAGGCGACGACGTCGGCGTCCTGCTCGAGCTGGCCGGACTCGCGAAGGTCCGAGAGCTGGGGCTTCGGCGGCGTCCGCTGCTCGGGCGCGCGCGAGAGCTGGGAGATCGCCAGCACCGGCACCTCCAGCTCGCGGGCGAGGATCTTCAGCCCGCGGCTCATCTGGCCGACCTGCTCGACCCGGTTCGCACGCGGGTCGTCGGAGCGCATCAGCTGCATGTAGTCGACGATCACCAGGCCGAGCCCGCCGCGGTCCTGTTCCTGGGCGTGCAGGCGCCGCGCCTTCGCGCGCAGGTCGAGGATTCCGAGGTCCGAGGAGTCGTCGAACCACAGCGGCGCCTCCTCCAGCTCGTTGCAGGCGCGCACCACCTTCGGCCAGTCGCGCGGCGAGACCTGGCCCTTGCGCAGCTTGTCGCCGGAGATCCGCGCCCGGCAGGCGATGAACCTCTGCGCAAGCTCCACCTCCGACATCTCGAGCGAGAAGAAGGCGACCGGCATGTCTCGCTTCACCGCGACGTTTTCGGCGATGTTGGCGACCAGCGCTGACTTGCCCATCGCCGGGCGGGCCGCGACGATGATCAGGTTGCCGGGCTGGAAGCCGCCGGTGATCGCGTCGATGTCGCGGAAGCCGGCGGGGGTGCCGGTCAGCTCGGTCTCGCCGGTGGAGAGCTTCTCGAGGCGGTCGACCTCGTCGTGGAGGATCTCGGAGAGCAGGCGGAAGTCCGATGCCTGCTCTTTGTGGGCTACGTCGAAGAGCAGCTTCTCGGCACGCTCGGAGAGCTCTCGCGGCTCTCCAGCCCGCTCGTTGACCCATCCCTGGATCTCCTGGCCGGCGCCGAGTAGGCGCCGCAGGAGCGAGTTCTGCTGGACGATCTCCGCGTAGTGCTTGGCGTTGCCCGCGGCCGGCACTTTCGCCGCCAACTCGGAGACGTAATGCTTGCCCCCCGCCTCGTCGATCTTGTTGCGCTGGGTGAGCGCCTCGCTGACGCTCAGCTCGTCGACCGGCTTGGCCGCCGCGTAGAGATCGTGGACCGCCTCGAAGATCGCCCGGTGGCGGTCTAGGTAGAAGTCCGCAGCGTTCAGCTTGACCTCGTCGATCACCCGGCTCAGCGCCGGCTCAGCGACCAGCATCGCCCCGAGGACAGACTCCTCCGCCTCGATGTTTTGCGGCGGCACGTGGCTGGTTGAGGGTTGCGCCATGGGTGTCTAGTTAAGGCCCCGGAGCGGCGGCATCGCCCTCCCTGAGGCCGGTCGGTCAAGCAAACCAGAGGCGGGGTCAGGGCACGTGACCCTTATCTGCAAATGCCGGGGAAAGAAATTGGCGCTTCGGTTACACCCGCGACACCGGTCCGGCGCCGGGGTGGCCGGGAGCGGGAGGGATCAGGCCCTCCTGCTCCTGGCGGCGCTCGCCGCGGCGGAGCATCCGCTGGGTGAGGATGGCGATGCTGAGGATCGCGGTGGCGCCGAGGCTGAGCTGGACGCTGAGCAGGCCCTCGCGGGTCCAGTAGACGTCGCGGAGGTCGAGCAGGAGGGCGGCCTCGTCGAAGGTGAGACCGATGCCGGCGCCCATCGGTACGGCGAGGCGCTGCTCTAGGAGGTCGTCGTCGGTGAGCAGGGCGACGGTGCCGGCGGTGAAGGCGATCAGGATGCCGGGGACGAAGTGGTGGATGTGGCGGCCGCCGATGCGGACGTTGCGGAAGGGCCCCCAGCGGTCGCGGATGCCCCAGGTGGAGAGGCGGACGAGGGCGAAGGAGCCGAGGAAGCCGCTGAGCAGATTGAAGAGGACGGTCTCGCTGCGCGGCGTCTCGACGTAGCCGCGGACGGCGACGCTGACGGTGTCGGCGGCGGCGGCCGGAGCGGACTCAACCAGGGCCTCGGGAGCGGGATGCTCGGGCGTCCGGCGGCGCAGCATGCGGCCGAACTGGTCGACCAAGACCGCGCCGGCGCCGCCGAGGGCGATTGCCGCGAGCCCCACCGTCGCCCGCTCCGAACGCGCCCACCCGAACCGGGTCCGCGCCTTCGCGCGGCGGCTGAGCCGGGTCGGCAGACGTCGTGATCCCACGGGGCGAGCCTAGCGGCGCGCGCAGTGGAAGATCGTTACTTCTCCTCGGCGATGATCGTCTTGACCGAGGCGGTGCTGCCGTCGGCAAGCTCGATCTCGACCATGAATGTGCCGATTTCGCGCAGTGGCTGGTCGAGCTTCACCTTGCGTTTGTCGATGCGCAGGTCGCGGGCCTCGCGGAGCGCGTCGACGATCTCCTTGGCGCCGACCGAACCGAACAGGTGACCGCCCTCGTCTGCCCGTTGGTGGATCGTCAGCACCGTCTTCGAGAGCAGGCCGGCGGCTTCGGTTTCGCGTTCCACCCGGGCCTTCTCCGCCTTCTCGGCTGCCTCAAGGCGCCGCTGCGCCTCCGCCAGCGCACCCGCCGTCGCCGGCTGGGCCAGCTTGCGGGGGATCAGGTAGTTGCGCAGATAGCCGGGGGCGACGTCGATTGCTTGGCCGCGCTCGCCCAGCGCCTCGACGTCCTCCAGCAGGATCGCCTGGGCCATCAGCGCTCTCCGACGTAGGGGAGCAGGGCGATTTCGCGCGCCCGCTTCACCGCTACCGAGAGCTGGCGCTGGTGACGGCGGGAAAGCCCGGTCACGCGGCGCCCGCGCGTCTTCCCCTTGTCGGAGAGGAAGCGCCGCAGCAGGTTGAGGTCCTTGTAGTCGATGACCTCGGCGTTGACCCGCGTGTACTTGCGCGGGCGCACCCGGTCGGCGCCGCGGCGACCGCGACGGCCGCCGTTGCTCGAAGAAGAACTCTCTCTAGACCTGGCCATTGGACGCCGGATGCTACCGATCAGCGCCCAATGGCCGTTCGCTGCCTAGAACGGGATGTCGTCCTCGGCGCTCCCGCCACCACCACCGCCGCCGGCGACCGCGCCTTCGAAATCGGAGGTGTCGGCCGGGACGTCGCTGGTCGGGGTGAAGCCGCCACCGCCGTTGCCGTTGCCACCTCCGCCGGAACCGTCGCGGGAGCCGAGGAACTGCACGGTGTTGGCGATGATCTGGACGGCCTGGCGTTTGCCGCCGTCTTTTGCCTCCCACTCGCGCCAGTCGAGTCGGCCTTCGATCGCTACCGGCCGTCCCTTCGCCAGGTAGGTGGCGCAGTTCTCTCCCTGCGCTCCCCAGACCGTCACGTCGAAGTAGTTGGGCTTGTCGACCCATTCGCCCGTCTGGCCGTCCTTGCGGCGGCTGTTGACGGCGACGCGCAGCTCGCAGACGGCCGTTCCGCCACCGGTGTGCCGCAGCTCGGGGTCCCGGGTCAGATTCCCGGTAATGACCACCACGTTCACGTTTGAAGCTGCCAAAGCGCTCACTCCTCTGGATTCGTTGTTGACTTCCAGTCTAAGAGCGCGCGCGGCGCGACTTCCCCCCTCCCGGGGGCGAATTCCTCCTAAAGAGCGGCGCGAACGGCGCTACTCGTCGGTGTCGGTAGAGGGCTCGCCGGTGCTGGGAGCTGCTGTGGGGGCCGGGTCGCCGCTCGGTGCCGCCGCGGGACTGGGCTCGTCGCTGCTCGGCGCTGCCGCCGGAGCGGCGTCAGCGTCAGTGGGAGTCGCCTCGGGAGTGGGCTCGTCGTTGGTTGGCGTCGCCGCCGGAGCGGGATCTTGCTCGCTCGGTGCTGGTGCCGCCGCGGGCTCGTCGCTGCTTGGTGCCGGAGCCGGGTGGGAGTCGCCGCCGTCTTCGCGACCTCCTCCGCCGCTGCGCTCGCGTGGCCCGGGGGCGGCGGTCGCGGCTGGCGGGACGATCACCGGGGCGCTGGGATCGACCCTGAAGACGCGGAACCGAAGTACGCCGTCGGCGATCTTCAGGTTGTGGTCCAGTGAGTCGAGCAGCTCGTTGGAGGCCTCGAACCGCATCCACCGATAGTCGGCCTCGGTGCGCCGGTTGATTTCGTAGGCCATCTTGCGCAGGCCCCAGCTGTTCTCGTGTTTGACGGTGCCGGAAGCCTCGATCTGCCCACGCGCATCCTGCGCCAGCGCATCGCGTGCGGGGGCGTCAAGTTGGGGGTCCAACATAAGGACCAGCTCGTATTCGCGTGGTGCTGCCAAACGGCGAGTGACTATAGCGGCGAGGTGCCTCCAGAAGGTCGCCGGTCAGTGCGGCGCGAACTCCGCGGAGCCGTCGTCGACCGGGGGAGGAAGCGGTGCGGGTGGAGGAGGGGCAGGGGCCAGCGGTGCCACTGGGGCGGGCGCTACCGGCTCCGCCGTCCCTGCCGGTGGCGCAGACGACGGCGCAGGGGCCCGCCGCCGATGCCCCCGTTCGACAGCTTTCGCGTCGCCAAGCGCGACCGCGGCAGTCCTTTTGCCCGGTATGCGGGACAAAGGACTGCCGCGCTCCTGGGGCGGCGTGATCCGTGGCAGTCCTACGTCCGCACCCAGTGGCGGTGGTTCGGGCGGTTTCAGCAACTCGGGCAGTACCTGCAGCGCCAGCAGCCCAGCAGCGCCCGCCGCGACCACTTTCCCGAGCCCCTTCCACCGAATCCGGATTCCCATGCTGGTTCAAGTCGTGAAGCGGCTTGAACTCGCCCCCGCTGGCGCGGACGGAGCCGTACGGGCTTATCCCGGTAGGGGTGGAACGTCTTGTACTTTTTCGGCGCCGCGAATCTCGGACGACTGCCCCGACACGCGAAAAAGTTAAGTGGAACCCCTACCGGGATAGGCCCTCACGCCAACGCCTCCCGCGCCTCCTCGATGTCCCGCAGCTGGTCGTCCACCCAGTCGCCGGGGTTCCTCGCGAAGATGATCTCCTTCAGCCGCGCCGCTCGCAGCCGTCGCTCTTCCGCATCCATGGTCAGCGCGCGGAAGATCGCGTCGGCTTGCTCCTGGATGTCGAAGGGGTTGACCGAGAGGGCGCAGTCGGCCAGCTCCTGGTGGGAGCCGGTGTTCTCGGAGAGCATCAGGACGCCGTCGCGGGTGTTGACCGCCGGCGCCTCCTTCGCCACCAGGTTCATCCCGTCGAACAGGGAGTTCACCATCAACAGGTCGAAGTGCTTGTAGCGGGCGACGGCGTCGGTGAAGTTCTCATAGATCTTCAGGTCGATCGGCATCCAGTCGGTGGTTCCGTGGCGATGGTTCACCACCGCCACCAGCGCCTCGATCCGCTCCAGGTACTCGGCGTACTCCGGTACGTCCTGCCGCGACGGCTGCAGGTGGGCGATGAAGGTGACCTCTTCGCGGAACTCGGGGTGCTGGGTGAGGAAGGTGTCGAAGGCGGTGAAGCCGCGCAGCACGTTCTTGGAGAGGTCGGCGCGATCGACGCGGATGATCAGGTGCTTGCGCCGCCGCTCCAGCACCTCGCGCTCGGCCTCGGCCACCTCGGGTGAGGCCGCAGCCCGCTGCAGGCGCTCGGCATCGATCGAGAGTGGGTAGGCCCGGGTCAGCGTCCGCCCCCGCGCGTGGCGCACTTCCCCGCGCACGTAGTCGACGTCGGCCTCCAGCAGTTCGTCGCAGCAGCGCAGGAAGTTGATCCCGTAGGCGTGCGTGTGGAAGCCGATGATGTCGTTGGCCAGCATTCCCTGAAAGATCGCCTCGCGGATCTTTCCCGGCAGGATCCGCCAGCTGTCGGGCTGCGCCCAGGGAATGTGGACGAAGTGGTGGAGGAAGACGTCTGGCCGCTCCGCCCGAATCATCGCCGGGGCCGTGTAGAGGTGGTAGTCGTGCAGCATCACCAGGGGCCGCTCCTGGCCGTCGATCTGCCGCACCACCGCCTCGGCGATGTCGCCGTTGACGGCCTGGTAGCCGAAGTCCCACGCGTCGAGCTCCTCCTGGCGGATGTCCGGTGCGTTGGAGAGGTCCCATAGGTAGTGCTGGATGAACCAGAGGATCGGGTTGGCGATGATGTTGTAGAAGCGGTCGTAGGCTTCGGCGTCGCTGCCGACCAGCACCACCCGGTAGTCGATGCCGTCGACCGTCAGCTCGACCGGGCCGCCCTCTTCGGCGACCGCGACGTCCTCGTCGGTCATCGCCGAAGCGATCCAGAGCGCTTCCCGGTGTCGGACGAGCCCCGAGAGCGCGGTCACCAGGCCGCCGCCGCCGCGGCGCACCGTCCGCTCTCCCGCCTCGTCGCGCTCGAACTGGAGCGGGCCCCGGTTCGAGACGATGATCAGTGGCGAGGGATCCACGCCACCAGAGGTTACGAGGTCAGGCTTCCAGGCGCCCGAGCAGCTCGAGCCAGTCGCGCAGCAGCCTGGGAGAGAGGAACTCGCGCCGGGCGTGCTCCTTGCCCGCCCGCCCGAGCCGCTTGCCCAGCTCCGGGTCGGCGAGGATCTCGATGCTGCGCTGCGCGCACTCCGACGCCGAGTTGACCAGGTAGCCGCCGACCCCGTCCTCGATCTGCAGCGGGATGCCGCCGACGTTGCCGGCGACCGTCGGCCGTCCCTTCCACAGCGCCTCGGTCACGGTCAGCCCGAAGCCCTCGCGGATCGACTTCTGCAGGCAGACGTCGGACTGCGACTGGAAGGCGTTGACCTCGATCGCGCCGACGTTGTTGAGGTTGCTGAGGATCTTGATGTCGGGATCGGAGTCGGCGTATTCGAAGGTCTGCTGGAAGTACTCGCGCCCCTCGGGGTCGTCGGTCGCCATCGAGCCGACCATCGCCAGCTGCGCCTCGGGCACCTCCTTTGTGACCTCGCGGTAAGCATCGATTACCCCGATCGGGTCCTTCCAGGGGTCGAACCGGGAGACCTGGGTGATCAGCGGCCGGTCGACGTCGATCCCGAACTGACGGCAGACGAAGGCGGCGTCCTCGGGCGAGAAGGCCATGTTCTTCGGCGAGAGCGGGTCGATCGCCGGCGGGATGATGTTGACGCCGTCCTTGCCGTGGTCGACCCCGTCGGGGACGTAGGTGGGCATGTGCCAGACGGTCGCGTCGTACTCCTCGATCAGCGGCAAAAGGCGCGCGATCGGCGCCGGGTTCGGGGTCGAGAGGTCGATGTGGCAGCGCCAGATCCAGTTACGCGCCTTGTCCAGCGCCCCACGTCGCAGCCCGATCGGCTGCGGGTCGTGGACGATCACCGTGTCCCACTCGCCTTCCAGGCCCCCGGCGTTCATCGCGTTGATCTCGTCGAACAGCGCCCACTGCTCCTCGGTCAGCGTCTCCGGGGCACCCTGCAGCGCGTTGTGGAGGAGCTTGGTCGCGTTGAAGAACTCCTCTTTGCCGAAGATCACGTGCCAGTGCGCGTCGATCCCGACGTCGCGCATCATCGGCACGATCGTGTAGAGGATCTCCGAGACACCGCCGCCGAACGCGGTGGCGCTGACGTGGAGCACGCGCTTGCCCTGCAGCGGCTCAGCCAGCTCGCGGATCTGCTCGGTCAGGCCTTTGCCGACTATGTGCGTGTAGTCAGTGAGGGACTTCTGGCCGAGTGCGACTTCGTTGAGCAAGGCCGGAGTTCTACACGGCCGCGCGGCGAAGCGCCGCTTGGGGAGCGGCCTAGCCTTCGGAACTGGATTCCGGGCGCTTGCCCAGAGTCACCTGGAGCTGCTCGCGATCGCCGTCGCGGAGGATCGTCAGCGCCACCTCGTCACCCGGCCGGTGGCTTGAGATGAAGCGGGCGAGATCGTTCGGCCCGACGATGTCTTCGCCGTCCACCTGGAGGATGACGTCGCCGCCAATGCGGTATTCGCCAGCCTGGAATTTGAGGTTGCCATCGGCGCCCTGCAGCCCTGCGTCCTCGGCCGGGCCGCCCGGGACCACCGTGTTGACCAGGCCGCCGAAGGCCGTATCCAGCTCTAGTTTCTCGGCCAGCTGCGGGTAGAGCGGCTGGCTGGAGACACCGATGTAGGCGTACTCGGCGGTCCCGTCGTCGCGCAGCTGGGCCACCGAGCGTTCGATCGCCGAGACCGGGACCGCGAACCCGACCCCGTCGTTGGCGCCGGAGCTGGTCTCGATCTGCTGGTTGATCCCGATCACGCGGGCGCCGGCGTCGAGCAACGGGCCGCCCGAGTTGCCGGGGTTGATCGAGGCGTCGGTTTGGATCGCGCCGTCGATCTGGAATTCGGTCAGCGAGGTGACCGAGCGATCGGTCGCCGAGACGACGCCGACCGAAAGCGACTGCTGCTCGCCGAAGGGGCTGCCGATCGCCGCAACCGGCTGGCCGACCTGCAGCTCGGAGTCGTCGCCCAGCTCCAGCGGGTGCAGCGCGAACCCGCCGGGGTCGACCTTGAGCAGGGCAACATCGGAGAAGGGGTCGAAGCCGACGATCTCGGCGGGCACCACGTCGCGTTCGGGGAACTCGACGAAGACCGCGTCGGCCGGCTCGCGCGGCCCGGCCGATTCGTCGGTGACGACGTGGGCGTTGGTGACGATCTCCCCATCGGCGTTGAGGACGAAGCCCGAGCCCTCGGCGGCGCCACCGCCGCCGGCGAATATCGACCGGATCGTGACCACGCCGGGGGCGGCCTCGCGGTAGACCTCGGCTGCATCGAAGCCCGGGCTGGCGGCCTGGACGGCGAGCTGGGGCTGGGTCGTCTCGGCGGGCGCCTGCTGGGCGGCCGGGTCTGAGCCCTCATCCGAGCCGCAGCCGGCGAGCAGTGCCAGGGACAGCAGCAGCGCCGCGAGCGCTGCGGCCCGCCTCACGAGGGCGTCCTGGACGGCACCCGCGACCGCACCGTCCCGCTCGCTTCCCGCGAGGCCGGCGGCAGGTCGAGCGTGAAGGCGGTGTAGCGACGGCTGGAGCTGATCGTGATCTGACCATGCATCCGTTGCGCCAGCTCGCTGGCGATCGCCAGCCCGAGCCCCGAGCCACCGGCGGAGTCGGCGGTGTAGAAGCGCTCGAAGATCCGGTTCTGGGCGCGCTGCGGGATGCCCTCTCCCTCGTCGGAGACGGTCAGCTCGGCGCGACGGTTTGCGGAGTAGGTGCTCACGGTTACCTTGGTGCCCTCCGGCGTGTGCGTGAGGGCGTTGTCAAGCAGGATACGGATGATCTGTCTCGTCCGATCGGGGTCGCCGAGTGCAATTGCCGGCACCTCGGGCGTGCGCAGCTCCAGGCGCGATCCACGCAGGTCGGCGCGGGCGCCGAACTCGCGCGTCACCTCGCGCGCCAGGGCGCCGAGGTCGACGTTGCTGGCCCGCATCTCGACCGCGCCGGCGTCGAGCTGGGAGAGGTCGAGCAGGTCGGTGGTCAGCTTGGTCAGGCGGGCGATCTGCTGGCGCATCGTGCGGACGAACTCGGCCCGCTCCTCCGGGCTCGGGTCCTCCTCTTCGAGTAGCTCGACGAAGCCGCCGAGGCTGAAGATCGGCGTGCGCAGCTCGTGCGAGGCGTTGGCGATGAACTGCTTGCGGGCGCTGTCGAGCTCGGCCAGGCGGCGCTGCATCTCGTTGAAGGTCCGAGCGAGCTGACCCAGCTGTCCAGCCGAGGCGACCGGGATCTTCGTTTCGAAGTTGCCGTCGGCGACTTTTCGCGCCGCCTCCTGGAGGCTGGCGATGTTGCTGGCCGCCGCGCGGGCGAAGTAGACCCCGACGCCGGTCGCGAGCAGGACCGCGATCAGGCCGCCGATCACGATCTGCCCCTTGACCGCGCCCAGCCCGCTGGCGGCGCCGCCGATCGCGACCGCATATATGTAGACGACGGCGACGGTGCCGAGCGCGATCGAGATCGAGATGATCGTGATCCGGCCGCCGAGCCGGCTCCGCCTGAGGCGCCGCATCCAGTCCCTGCCCTGGCGGCGTTCCGTGGCCAAGGCCTACTCCCGGAACCGGTAGCCGACCCCGCGCACGGTGAAGAGATACTCCGGTTGCTTGGGGTCGGTCTCGAGCTTCTCGCGCAAGTGGCGGATATGGACGTCGACGGTGCGCGGGTCGCGGTACTCGGAGTCCCCCCAGACGTGCTCGAGCAGCGTCTCCCGGGTCAGCACCCGGCCGGGCGAGCGGGCCAGCGCGCCGAGGATCTCGAACTCGACGTAGGTGACCCGCACCTCATCGTCGCCGAGCGTGACCATGCGGCGGTCGAAGTCGATCGTCAGCTCGCCGCACTCGATCCGCTCGTCGGTGGTCGTCTCGGCCCCCATCCGAGAGCGGCGCAGGGCGGCTTTGACGCGGCTGCGGAACTCCCGCATCGAGAACGGCTTGGTGATGTAGTCGTCGGCACCGACCTCGAGGCCGGCAACCTTGTCGGTCTCGTTGGCCTTCGCGGTCAGCATGATGATCGGCACCTGGCTGCGCGAGCGGAGCTGGCGGCAGACTTCGACGCCGTCGAGCCGGGGCAGCATCAGGTCGAGGATCACCAGGTCGAATCGGCCCTCTTCGAAGCGCTGCAGGGCCTCGCCGCCGTCGAGGGCGGAGGTGACGTGGTAGCCGTCCTTGCGCAGCGGGTAGCTGAGCAGCGTCTGTATCGACTGCTCGTCGTCGACCAGAAGAATGCGTGGGGACCCATTCGCCACTGCTCAAGGGTAGTCGTGACGCCTGTTCTGACCGTGAAGGGCGGAGTTTGGGGACAGAATTGGACGCATGTGCGAGTACTCAGAACTAAGGATATTGACTGTCGGGCCGATAAAAAGGAGCGATGGAAGCACAGGAAATAAAGAGCCTGGTCGAGTCCGGCGGCTACAAGCCAGATCCCTCGCAGATCGCGGTGGCGATGCTGCGGCGGCGTGGCGTTCGCGAGCTGCTGACCGGCGTCACTCCGGCGGCGCGAGGTGATCGAACCCCGCGGCCTCGAGCAGCCCGCCCCCGGGCAGCCTGATCTCGACCCCATCCCCTGCGACGACCGCGCCAGCGGGCGTCAGCGTCGTTTCCGCGGCTTCGCCGATCCGGGTGGAGGCCTCGGCCAACCGCTCCGGCGGCAGCGCTGCCAAGAGCTCGTAGTCCTCGCCCCCGGAGGCGGCGAGCTCGTGCGGATCGCGGCCGACGGCTGCGGCGATCTCGGCGACTCCCTTGGCCAGCGGCAGCGAAGCGGCATCGATCCGGAGGCCGACCCCGCTGGCGGTCGCGATGTGCCCGGCGTCGCCGGCGAGCCCGTCGCTGAGGTCGATCATCGCGCGGGCTCCGGCAGCCGCGAGGGCACGGCCGGCGCCGAGCCGGGGCACCGGTTCGAGCTGGCGCGAGCGCAGACGTTCGGCGGTCGGGTCGGGCACAGCGGCGCCCAGCTCGGGGCGGTCGAGCAGCAGCCGGCCGGCAGCGGCACCGCCGATCTCCCCGGTGAGGACGAGCAGGTCGCCCTCGCGGGCGCCACCGCGGGTGACCATCCGCTCCGCTGTGGACGCGTGTCCGACCACGGTGACGGCGAGGGTCAGGACCGGCGCCCGGGAGAGGTCGCCGCCGGCGACGGTGATGCCGGTTTCGGTAGCGAGGCCGGCGATCCCGTCGACCAGCTCGAGGAAGTCGGGCTCGCCGAGGTCGGCAGGCGCGCCGAGCACTACATAAGCCTCGCCGGGCTCGGCTCCCATCGCCGCCAGGTCGGAAAGCGCACTCGCAAGCGCCTTGCGGCCGATCAGCGCCAGCGAGGCCTCGCTGCGGCGGAAGTGGACGCCCTCGACCAGCGCGTCGACGGAGGTCGCGGTGGCGCCGCCGGGCACGGTGACGGCGGCGTCGTCCCCGGATCCGAGCGCCACCCGCGGGCCGGGCTCGGGGAGTCGCTCACGCAGCCTCGCCAGCAGCTCGAACTCGCCCATGGACTGACTATCCCAAACCGACCCGGTCACTAAGGTGCGACAGAGCGTGGAGAGAGATCAGCCACTTCTTCACCGGATCGGCGCCGCAGGGGCGCGGTTCGGGACCAAACCGCCACGCAGCCGCCGGGTCCGCCTGGCCCTGCAGATCGGCCTGGTCGTGCTCGTCTTCGGCTTCCTCGTGCTGACCGTGATCGACCAGTGGTCGGAGATCCAGAGCGAAGGCGTGCACTTCCACGTCGGCTGGCTGATCCCGGCGATCATCATCCTGCCGGCCTTCTTCGTCTTCAGCGCCCTTGGCTGGGACTTCACCCTGCGCTTCCTCGGCTACCCGATCGGGTTCGGGCGGGCGCAAGTGGCGTGGGGGCAGCCGCTGCTGGCGCGCTACGTGCCGGGCAGCGTCCTCTACGTGCTCGGCCGGGTGCTGCTCTCCGAACGGGCAGGGATACCGCGGCGGATCACGATCGCCAGCATCGTCTACGAACAGGCGATCTCGGCCACCTCCGCGATCCTCGTCGCCTCCTACTTCATCATCAACCACCCCGACCTCCAGGGGCAGCCGGTGCGCTGGGCGGTGCTGCTGTTGATCCCGGTCGCGATCGCCCTGCTGCACCCGCGCGTCTTCGGCCCGCTCGCCAACCGGGCGCTGCGTGCGTTCGGCCGCGAACCGCTGCCGGCGGTGATCCCGCTGCGCGGAGTCGTCTCCCTGATCGTCTTCTATTCGTTGAACTGGGTCGTGGTCGCGTTCGGTATCTACTGCGTCGCCCGTTCGGTCACCTACATCCCCTTCGACGACATCCTCCTGGTCGGCTCGGCCCAGGCGATCGGCTACTTCGCCGCCCTGGTGACCCTGGTCGCCCCCGCCGGCCTCGGCGTCCGCGACGCCGCCTTCGCCTGGGCCGTCAAGGCGGCCCTCCCCGGCAAGAGCTTTGCCCTCGGCTCCCTAATCGCGATCGCCGTCCGCGGCGTGATGACGGTCGGCGAACTTATCTACGTCGCCGCCGTGACCGCCCTCGGCCGCCGCGAGGGCTGGAGCATCGCCACCGGCATCCTCCACGCGTCACCCGAGGAGGAAGCCGCGGAGCGCGAGGCCGAGCGGGCCACCACCTGAGTCAGAGGGGGATGCGGGCGCCTAGTTGGTAGGCGGTGAGGGCGAGGGTGAGGAGTTGGAGCGGTTTGTCGCGGGAGATGGCGACCAGAGGGAGCGGCCAGACGAGGTACCAGGGGAGGAGCCAGGAAGTGGCGAGGAGGAGGCCGAGGGCTGCCCAGGCGGCGGCGCGGACCCAGTCGGCTCCGCGCCAGACCCAGACGAGCAGGCCAGCGAGGGCGGTGGCGTAGAGGAGGAGGGCCGCGATCCGGGCCGGGTCGACGTCAAGGCCGGTGAGGCGGGCGAAGGTGACGGGGATGCTCATGTAGCTGGTCCGTCCCTGGTTCTCGCCGGCCAGCCCGAACGCCTCGAGCCAGTCCCAGCCGAACGCGAGGTAGGCGGCGAGGCCGATCGCCAGCGAGGCGACGCCGGCCCCGGCCAACAGCCGGATCGCCCGTTTGCGGTCGTACTTTCTCTCGCTATCCGGAAGGAAGTGCGACCGGATGTCGGGGGGCGGGCTCGCGGCGGCGAGGAGCGCGAACGGCGCGACGAATGCCGCTGAGGCCTTGAGCGCCACCGCGGCGACGAGGGACGCGCCGGCCGTGGCCCAGCGGACGGATAAGGCGGCCGCGACCCCGCACATCGCCACCAGCATCATCAGGCCGTCGTTGTGCGCCCCGCCGACCACGTGCACTAACACCAGGGGGTTGAGGGCGACGAAGGCCGCAGCCCGGGCGGGATCAGATCCCCGCCACGCCGCCAGCCGCCCCACGATCGCCGCGAGGCCGAGCACCGACAGCGCCGCCACCGCCTTTAGCGTCGCGACAGCGACCCCCACCGGCAGCCAGGCGAGCGGGTAGGTGGCGAGGGTGAAGAGCGGCCCGTAGGCGCTGGTCGCTTCGGGCCAGGTGACGTGGGCGAAGGCTGGGTCGGCGGGCTCCGTGTACGGCGGGTGGACGTAGGGATCGAGGTTGTGGAGGACGCCTAGGCGGGCGTAGTCGACGTAGCTGTAGACGTCGTGGGAGAGAAGGACCGGGCCGATCGCGAAACCGGCGACGAGCACCACGATCACCGCCCAGATCGCGCTCCCGCCGAGGCGCGGGGCGGTGACCAGGACCCCGATGTAGGCGGCGAAGCCGGCCCACATCAGGCCATAGGCGAGCCCCGGGTCGATCGCCTACCCGCTGGTCGATTCGCCCGTGCCGACCCCACCTTGGTTCGGTGGCGAGGGTGGTGGCGGCGACAAGGGTTCCTGGCCGACGCCTGGCGCGTAGGCGTCCGGGTCATAGCCGCCGACCGCGTCGGTCCCCGGCGGCGGCGGGTCGCCGTTACCGTCGACGCCGCCCGTGTCGCTGCTCGGTGCCGCCTGGGTGAACCGGCCGTAGAAGGGGGCCCAGCTGATCCGCTGGCTCGGTTCGTCGAATTCTTCGCAGGCGACCCCCGCACCGGAGTAGAGCGAGTTCCAGATCTGCGCCGGGAAGGTGCCGCCGAAGACGATGATCCCGTGCACGCTCGACATCGAGATGTCGTTCGATTCGGGGTACCCGACCCAGACCGCAGTGGCAAGGTTCGGCTGGTAGCCGGCGAACCAGGCGTCGGTGTATTCGTCGGTGGTCCCGGTCTTGCCGGCCTGGCCGGCGCAACCGGTGTAGGCGGCGGTGCCGGTGCCTTCGGTGATGTTGTCGCGCAGCAGCCGGGTCACCTCCCAGGCGACCGCCGGCGAGAGCACCCGCCGCGGGTGCGGCCGCTCCGGCCGCTCGACCCGCCCGTCCGGGAACACGACCCGCTTCACCGCGACTGGGTCGCGGTGGATGCCGCCCGCAGCCAGGGTCGCGTAAGCGTCGGCCAGCTCCAGCGGCGTGACGCCGAGCCGGAGGCCGCCGATCCCCTCGGCCGGGATCCCGTCGAGCTCGGTCGTGATCCCCATCGACTTCGCCGTCGCCGCCACATCCCCGGGCCCGACGTCGAGGTCGAGCTGGGCGAACACGGTGTTGTCGGAGCTGACCGTCGCCTGCGCCAGGTTGACCCTCCCCTGGTAGCCGAGGTCGGCGGTGTGGACCTCCCAGTGGCCCCACCGCGGCAGGTCGAGGTTGAGCGGTTTGGAGGTGTAGTAAGTCGAGTAGGGGTCGATCCCCTGCTTGATCGCCGAGGTGAGGACGAACATCTTGAAGGTCGAGCCGGGCTGACGGCGCCCCTGGGCGGCGAGGTTGAACTTGATGCTGTCGTAACGGGAGCTGGAGACCATCCCCCGGATGTGGCCGTTGCGGGGGTCGATCGAGACCAGCGCCGAGGAGGGGTCGGTCGAGTAGGGGAGGGAGGAGCGCATCGCCTCCAGGCCGACCCGCTGCAGCTTGGGGTCGATCGTGGTGTGGACCTGGAGCCCGCCGCGCCGCACCTTCTCGGCCCCGTACTCGGAGATCAGCCTGTTTTCGACGTAGTCGAAGAAGTAGGGCTCGCGGTGCTCGAAGTAGCTGTCGGAGAGGTCCAGCCGCAGCCCCGACCGCTGGGCCGCCCGCGCTCGCTCGCCGGTGATGTAGCCGAGCTTGGCCATCTTCCGCAGCACCGCGTCGCGGCGGGCCTGGGCGGCGCCTGGGTTGAGGATCGGGTTGTACTGGGAGGGCGCCTGTGGCAGCCCGGCCAGGAGCGCCGCCTGCGGCAGACTCAGCTCCCAGACCGGCTTGGAGAAGTAGAACCGGGCGGCGGCGCCGACGCCGACCGCGGTGCTCCCGTCGACCGTCCCGTAGGAGGCGACGTTGAGGTAGGAGCCGAGGATTTCCGGCCGCGAGTGGCGCTTGGCGTACTCGATCGCCAGCTCCGCCTCGACGATCTTGCGCTCGATAGTGCGCTCGGGGTTGGCGATGCAGAGGTTCCGGACCAGCTGCTGGGTGATCGTCGAACCGCCCTCGACCGCTTCGCCGGCTTCGAGGTTCTTCAGCGTGGCGCGGAGGATGCCCTCGAGGTCGACGCCGCCGTGCTCGTAGAAGCGCTCGTCCTCGATCGCCACCGTCGCCAGCCGCACACTCTTCGGGATCCGCGCGATCGGGACGTAGGCGTGCGCTACCGGGGAGGCGACCAGCCCGAGCTTCGAGCCGTCGGCTGCGTAGAGCACCGTGTTGCCGCCCCGCTCGACCGGTTTGCAGGAGGCCAGGGACGGCGCGTCGGCGGCCACATCGAGCACCCAGGAGGCGACCGCGACCGCTGCGATCGCGGTCGCAGCGAAGATTCCGCCGAGGATTAAGAGGAGCTTGCCGCCGATCCCTCCCCGGCGCCGTTGCCGTCGCCGATTGCGCTGCGTCATCCCGGCAGAGGGTACTTCGGGTGGGCCGGCGTCTGGACCGTCAGGCGACGGTGTCTTCGGTCGAGTGGTTGTGGACGATCCCTTCGACCAGGAGCTGGTTGGGGATTACGACCGAGCTGCCGTCGCCGGGGTCGACATAGGTGTAGGAGAGGGTGATGTCGGTGACCCGGCCCTCTGTTTCGTCGAAGCTGATCCGGTCGCCGATCCGGATCGGCTGGGAGACCGCGATCTGGACTCCGGCAACCATGTTGCCGATCGTGTGCTGGGCGGCGAAGCCGACGACCAGACCGATCACCGCGGTCGAGGCGAGGATGCCGGTGGCGAGTCGCTTCAGCTCGGTGAACTGACTCAGCGCCATCGCCGCCAGGACGACGATCACGGCCGCGATCAGGAGCCGGCGGAGGATGCGCAGCCGCGTCCGAGTGGACCGCGAGACCTGGGAAACTGCGGGCGTCATGAGCACCAACTTAGCCGTGGAGGCAGTCGCGGAGGAGCCGCCCGCCCGCTTCCCCTACTCAAACTGGGGGCCGGGGATGGCCGTGCTCGGCGTGATCCTGGCGGTCGGCACCGGGCTGGTGCTGGGGGGCTTCGGGGCGGCGATCGGGGGACAGGAGCCGAACGGCGACGTGACCACGCTGGGCAACGTCCTCGCCCAGCTGGGATTGGTGATCGGGTTCGTGATGGTGCCGATGGCGATCGTCGCCCAGCGCGGGGCCGAGAGCGTGCGCGTGATTCTCAGCCGGCTCGGCGTCCGGCGGTTCGAGCTCTCGGCGCTGAAGTGGATGGGGGCGGCCGTCGGGGCTTACCTGGCGTTCGCGATCCTCTACTCGGCGCTGATCCTGCAGCCGGAGCAGGAGGATATCGCCGAGAGTTTCGGGTCGGTCCCGGTGCAGGTCCTGTTGATCGTGTTCGCGGCGGCGATCAGCGAGGAGCTCTGCTTCCGGGGGTTCCTCTTCGGCGGTCTGCGGGAGAAGCTGCCGCGGGTGTCCGCCGCCCTGCTCAGCGGTGTCGTCTTCGGTGCTCTGCACGCGGTCACCGGGATCAGCGCGGTGCCGCCGTTGATCGCCTTCGGCTTCGTACTGGCGCTGCTCTACGAGAAAACCGGCTCGATCGTCCCCGCGATCCTCCTGCACATGCTGAACAACAGTGTCGCCCTACTTGGTCAGTAGGATTTCGCCCGTGAATCGCCGGCTCCCCTCGATCCTCCTCGGCGCGGCCTGCCTGATCCTGCCCGCGTCCGCGTCGGCGGCCGACAGCGGCAAAGGCGACGCGCAGCCGATCCCCGAGGCGACGGTCAAGGTCCAGGTCGGCCACCTTCACGACGGCCGCGCCCCGATCTACCACGAGGTGCCCGTCACCGGGACCCTCTCGCCGTTCGTGCCCGGGCAGCGGGTCGAGGTCACCTTCTACCTCAACGGTAACCGCCTGCTCAGCCACAAAGTCGCGGTCAGCAAAGGCAAGGGCGGCGCCGGGGTGTTCCGCTCCAGCGTGATCCTGCGGGAGAACGGCAAGTACGCGGTCAGCGCCCACCACACCGCCAACTCCAAGCTCGGCGCCGACACCACCGTGCGCAAGAGCTGGCGGGTCAGCTTCCCGTCCTTGCGCTCAGGCCAGTGCGGCAGGGTCGTCAAGGGCTTCAAAAAGGCGATGGCGAAGATGGGATATGCCCCCGGTGGCGGCTCCTGCTTCAACGACAGGCTCGGCCGCGAGGTCCTCGCCTACCGCAAAGTCAACTCGATGGACCGCAGTCAGAAGGCCGGTCCAGGGCTGGTGAAGAAAGTGTTCAGCGGCCGAGGCGGCTACCACGTCCGTTACCCGAAGGCGGGCGAGCACGTCGAGGTCTCGATCGACAAGCAGGTGATGGTCCTTACCAAGGGCGACAAGCCGTACGCGATCTACCCGGTCTCGACCGGCAAGTCCTCGACCCCGACCGTAACCGGCCACTTCACCTTCATCCGGCGCGAACCGGGCTACAACTCCCACGGCATGTACTACTCGTTCTACTTCCACGGCGGTTACGCGGTGCACGGCTACGAAGACGTGCCCGACTACCCCGCCAGCCACGGTTGCGTGCGCACCTTCATCGCCGACCAGCCGCGGATCTACGAACAGCTCGAGTACGGCGAATCCATCTTCGTCTTCTAATCCGCCAGGGGGCGGGTGGTGAATCCGGGCGGATAGTGGAAAACTCTGCCTGATGTGTGAGGGGCCGTCATGAAGGTGTTCGTAGCCGGAGCGAGCGGGGCGATCGGGAGACCGCTGCTGCCGCGCTTGGTGGCTGCTGGGCATGAGGTGACGGGGATGACGCGGCGGCCGGAGCGGGCCGAGCAGATCCGCGCGGCCGGGGCCGAGGCGGTGATCTGCGACGCCTTCGACGCTGACGGGCTGCGCGAGGCGGTTGGCGCGGCGGAGCCCGAGGTGGTCGTGCACCTGCTGACGGCGCTGCCGCCGAAGTTCAAGCCGAGGAGCGACCTCTCGCCGACCAACAAGGTGCGGGTCGAGGGGACGCGCAACCTGGTCGCAGCGGCCCGTGCCGCCGGAGCGCGCCGGATCGTCGCCGAGAGCGTCGCCTTCTTTTACGCCCCCGAGGGGGACCTGGTCAAGGACGAGGAGGCGCCGTTGTTCGAGCGTGCTCCGGGGGCCTTCGGCGACGCGGCGGTTGCCCTCGCTGACCTCGAACGACAGGTGTTGGGGGCCGAGGGCATCGAGGGGCTGGTGTTGCGCTACGGCTGGCTCTACGGGCCTGGGACCTACTACGGGCGAGGCGGCTCCCTCGCCGAAGACACGCTGAAGCGCCGCTCGCCGATCGTCGGCGAAGGGACCGGCGTCTTCTCCTTCATCCACATCGAGGACGCGGCAGCGGCAACGGTTGCCGCGGTCGAGGGCGGCGACCCCGGCGTCTACAACATCGTCGACGACGACCCAGCGCCGTTGCACGAGTGGGCTCCGGTCTACGCCCAGGCCATCGGCGCGAAGCGGCCGCGCCGCGTCCCGGTCTGGCTCGCCCGACTGCTCGCCGGCCAAGCGATGGCGCAGACGGCGATAACGCTCCGCGGCGCTTCCAACGCCAAAGCCAAACGCAAGCTTGGCTGGGCACCCGACCACCCGAGCTGGCGCCAGGGCTTCGGCGACTCGCTCTCCTAAGCATTCGATTCAGCCTAGGATGCGCGCGGTGACCGACCTTGATGCCGCTAAGCAGACGCTGCTCGCGGAGTTGCGCGAACACTCGTTGGTGCTGGGCGAGGTGACGCTCTCGAGCGGGGCGACCGCGCAGTACTACGTCGACGCGCGGCGGACGCTGATGCGTCCGGCCGGCTTCCGTGCCGCGGGCGAGCTGATCGCCGCTGTCGCAGCCGACCTCGGCGCGAATGCGGTTGGTGGCCCCGCGACGGCGGCGATCCCACCTGCCTGCGCGGCGATCGCGGTGCCAGACGGTGCCGGACTCCTCGCCTTTTTCGTCCGTGGCGAGCGCAAGGAGCACGGACTGCAGCGCTGGGTCGAGGGGCCGGTGGAGCCGGGCTTGCGCTGCCTCGTCGTCGAGGACACCGTGACCACGGGGCGCTCGACCGCGACGGCGATCGGGCGAATCCGCGAGGAGGGGCTGGAGGTGGCCGGCGTCGTCGCGGTCGTCGACCGGCTCGCCGGTGGCAGCGAGCGGATCGAAGCCGCCGCCGATGCGCCCTACCGCGCCCTGGTCACGATCGACGAGATCTACCCGGAGCGGCCGGACCGCGGTTAGGGTGACCCAGTGGAGCCCGATGCCGTCGAGATCCGGGTCCTCGGTTGCCTGATCGAGAAGCAGCGCACGACCCCGGACGCCTACCCGCTCTCGCTCAACGCGCTGCGCCTCGCCTGTAACCAGTCGACCAACCGCGACCCGGTCGTCGAATACGACGAGAAGACGGTTACCGAGGCGCTGCGGCGATTGGCTCTGCGCGGCTGGACCCGCCTCGCCAGCGGCGCCGGCAGCCGTGCCCGCAAGTATCGCCACCTGTTGCCGGAAGCGCTCGACCTCGACCCCGCCGAGCTATCGCTACTGGCGGTGCTGATGCTGCGCGGCCCCCAGACTCCGGGCGAGCTGAAGCAGCGCACCGAGCGCCTGCACTCATTCGCCGGCCTCGCTGAGGTCCAGGAGACGCTCCGGCGCCTGGTCGACCGCGAGCTCGTCGCCCGCCAGTCGCGCCGGCCGGGCCAGAAGGAGGAGCGCTACGAGCAGCTGCTCGAGGGCGAGGAGGAGGCGGCGGCTGGCGGGGAGGGGGTGCCGGCCGGAGAACAGGAAGCGCCCGCAGAGGAGATCACGGCGAGCGTCACCGAGAGTGAGGCCCCAGGCGAGGATCGCCTGTCATGCCTGGAGCGTGAGGTCGCCTCCCTCCGCACTGAGCTGGCACGGCTGCGCGAGGCGCTTGGGGAGAGCGCCGAGGTGGACTAAGCGTCGGGCGGCGGTTCAGCCGCCGTGCTCGAGGTCGAGGACGCGGACCCGCCGGCCGCCGGGGATCGCGAAGACGACGTGGGTCTTCAGGGTCCCTTTCGCTCGCAGCAGCGCCCGCCCTCCGGCGGTGAGAGGGACGCTGAAGGTCCTGGCGCTCTTGCCGGTGAGCATGAACGCGGTGCGCCCGAGCACGCGACTGATCGGCCGGGTGCGCGGCCCGCTGCCGCGGTAGTTGGCGACGGCGGCGCGGAAGCGGGCCCGCAGGAGGATCTGGCCGGGGCACTGGGTCCCGGCCGGCCACTGGCAGGTGACCCGGGCGCGGACCCGGTTGCCGCTCGCCTTCACGTTGGAGACGGAGATCGCGACCGGGATCGAGGCGCGCTTGCAGCCGAGCCGGCGGTCGACCCCCGGCGCCAGGTTGACGGCGTAGACGCAGACCCGCTGCTTGCCCGACTTGACGGTGGGAAGGGCGACGTCGAAGCCGTGCAGCGGCCCAGCCTCGGGGTGCTTGATCGCGACGTCCCGCCGCGTCCGCGTCGCGATCGGGCCGAGCTCGTAGGTCGCCACTTTCGGTTCGCCGGCCTGGCCGCCGACCACGAGCCGGATCGCGAGCGGCACCGTCGGCCCGTTCGGGTCGAAAGCCCAGCCCCTCACCCGGACCTGGCCCGGGCTCGGCGAGCTGGCCAGGTCGAGGAACCCGACCGGGTCGTCGCCGGCGGCCAGCGCCGTGCCGACGGTCGGCCCGTCCACGTAGTTGCTGTCGATGTTGATCGTCACCCCGCCGTAGGTCTCGTTGTGGCCACCGCTGTACTGGTGGATCCGTTGGTGCAGCGCCCAGGCGGTCGCGGGCACCGCCGGGTCGGCGGTGTTTTTCAAGCCGTTCCAATTGGCGATCCAGAGGGCATCGGGCGCCAGGTACCCGGTCCCGATCGTGCCGGCGAGGTCCTCGATGCCCGAGGCGCTGCTGCTGTAGACGCCGGAGAGGTAGCCGAGCGCGTGCAGCTTCGCGGTCCATGCTTCGAGGAAGGTGAGGGTGGCGGCGGTGGCGGAGGAGGTCTGCGAGTAGGACTCCATGTCGTAGTAGATCGGGCTGCCGGGTCCGATCGCCACCGCGGCGGCCTGGGCGACGGCGTCGATGGCCGCGGCGGTGCCCTGGGCGCTCGCCTGGGTGGCGGTGAGCTTGGCGCAGCTGGTGCAACTGCTGGTCGGCGCCTGCAGGCCGACGTAGGTCGGGATCAGGTGCCAGCCGGCGGCGGTCTGGGCCGTCACCCAGCTCGAGGTCAGGTTCGGCTGCGAGCAGGCCCGGTTGAGGCCGCCGATGTAGACGCCGACCGCGCGGTAGGGGGAGAGGGCCCAGGCCGACATGGTCCGGGACGACGGGGCGGTGCAGGCGTCGAAGCCGAGCCCGGTGAAGATGGCGCCCCCGGCGCGGGCGACCCGCCTGGGCAGAGTCGGGAGGGAGGAGGCACGGGCGGCGGCAGCGGGGTCGACCAGAATCGCCCGCCGTCGGCCGACTGCCTCGGCCGGGCAGCGCTGGTTCGACGCCGGCGTCCCCAGGTAGACGGCCCGGCGGTCGAGTCGGACGCACATCCGCGGGTGCTCGGAGAGGCGGAAGACGGGCCACGAGGCCGGCGCCTCCACCGCACGCCCGGCGAACTCGATCGTCCTGGCGCCAGCGCCGCTCGTCGCCAGCGCGCCCTGCCACATCGTCAGCACGGCAAGCGCCCCCAGCACGCCCAAAAGGAGCGCGCGGGCGCGGCGAACTCTCAAGCCCTGGAACCTCACGGCGTGCACTCTCGATGCAACAAGGTGGGGGTGCCGAAAGTTGCACCCTTGCGGGCAAAAAAGTGCAGCCCCCGCCATGCTCGTACAGCCGTCCCTCCTTGGCCGATTCCGCCGCGGGACGGGCCGGAAGCTGCAAGGGTGCCCGCCCCATGGCATCCGCCTATGAGCCCAAGTTCGAAGAGGGAGCACGGCCCTTCCTGCAGGAGGGAGAGGAAGTGCTCGCCTCCTGCATCGCCCAGGCCAAGGGCTTCACTCGGATGGCCGTGAGCGGCATGGACCTCGGCCGGTCCGAGGTGGCCGGGTCGGCGGCTGCCGCGAGCGAGGGCGAGGTCAGGGTCGCCAACCCGATGGCGCTGGTGCTCACCAACCGCCACCTGCTCACCCTGGCGATCAGCAGCCCGATCGGCCTCGGGATCGGCGGCAACGTGAAGAGCCTGCTGACCACGATCCCCCTCTCCCAGGTCGACTCGGTCCTGGTCAAGCGGATCGCGCTGCGCCAGAACATCACCCTCACCGTCCGCGGCATCGAGATCCCTCTCAAGACCAACGCCAAGGCCGACGCCGGCGGCCTGGTGAGGCACTTCGAGCGGCTCAAGGCCCCTGGGTAGGAACCAGCGCCCCTTTCAGCCCCGGCGTCTCTGCTGCGACATCTGACCTTGCCAGGTCGTCGAATTCATAGCCAAGGTCGATTTTCAGCTATGAGTTTCTATAGCTGAAAGTAATGAGAAGTGACGTGTTTGAGCCGGTCTGCGAATCTTTGTCGTGTACCGGACTTTCGGGGAGTTTCGAATTTCATGCCGATTTTCTTTCCCCATTGCGTACGGAATATCGACAGCACAGTGACAGACGTTTCACAGTTTGCCTGCTTCTTGTCCAAGCAAGGTATTCGAGGTTCCACTCTGGTTTTCGCTCAGTCCAGTGACCGGCGTTGCTTCATTCTTGAGTAACGTGGGCGAAATCATGCCCGACACCGAATCGGAGCCGCACCCGCAGTTGGTAACGCTTGAGCAAGATTTCAAGGGACTGGCTACATGGAAGCTCCCGTGATTCGACTGGAGTCTTTGCTCAGTCACTAGGCGCTGAATAGATTCGACTGGTTTCTTGAACCAAAGCCACACTTCAGTGTGGATTTTCTGTTGTCCGCTGTTACCGTCCGCACCGATGTCCAATGAGTACTCCCTGCAGGAGATTGATCGGGCGTGGCGCTCTCACCCGGCTGGATCCGCACGTGCAGCAGGCGGCAGGCGGGCTCTGAGCGGATTCTCATTCCAGATCGCCGTCTCGATCAACGAGTTCATGGACCGGATCGATTGCGGCTCTCCTGGCGGTGTTTCGTTTGATTCCCTATCCGACTTGACTCTGACAACCGGGGAGCTGGTCTACGTCCACCAGGTAAAAGCGACCCTGACCAAGAGATCTGCGATCGCAACCGCCCGCGAGTCGATCGCAGTCGACATCTTCCTCGAAGAGCAGTTCCCGCGAGTGCAGGAAAATGTCCGGTACCAAGCCTTCTGCAGGCGTGGGAAGGGGAACTGGGATCCCCGGAAACTCGAGGAGGCGGACCTCCCCGAGGGCGAGCGAACCCGTTGGCAGCAGGTCAGGTCTAGGACTCTCGAGCCGCAAGTGACCGATGACCCCTATGCGCGCCTTGTCGCGAGGCTGTTCCCGGTTTATGAAGCACCTTTCGAGCTGGCCAATTCGATGTTGGGCAGTGTTCTTAAGGCACTTGGGGGAGACCGCGCCTCTGAAGCGATTGCCGCTGAGCTCTTAGGGCTATTGACCGAGGCGCGCAAATTCAAGCCGGCGCCCCCGCCCGGACGCTTGCTCGGACACGACGACTTCCTGTCCACAAAGGGCGACAACCGGATCCTCCTCGGCCAGCGACCGTCGGTCAACCATCTCTCCAACGGGTATTTCATGGAGAGGGGCGATCGGGTCGAGGAGATCGTTGCGGCAGTCTATGCGGCGCTCGATGGGCAGGGAGAGGCTTTGCCAGTGCATTGGATTATCGGCACCTCGGGTGCGGGGAAGAGCGTCCTTTTGCTGCAGACCCTCCAACGACTTGTCGCCGATGGGAGGGTGGCCGTCCACCTCACGTCGCACCTTCCGACCGACCTCGACCTAGCACTTAGCTACTGGAGGTCTGAGCCGACCCCCGTCGTGATTGCGATCGATGACCTCTACGCACCCGCGTACCGAGATAGCCAGGTCTGGGAATCGCTTATGTCCCACGGTCTCGATAGCGAGTTGGTCTCCCGATGTCTTGTCCTCACCGCCGGCCCGGACGAGTACAACGAAGCCTTCACGCAGCTCGCCCAACGCGAAGAGGCCTTTCAGGTTAGCGCCACCGCTGTGCCTGACCTCGACGAAACCGAGAAGTCGGTTTATGGGCGCTGGTATGCACGGCGAACCGGGTCGGAGCTGCCTGCGGTTTCGGATCCTGTCTTCGTCGTCGCCGCTTTCAAAGCGGAGATCGACCGCACCGGGGGCGGGACCGTTTCCCAGTTTGCGCAGCGCTTCATTGCACGGGCACAGGCTCTGCAGGCAGCCGAGCCCCTACTCGCGGCCCTTGCCCTCAACCGGCTCGGAATTGCGGCGCCGACAGCGCTCTTCGCCCAAGGTAGGGAAGAGTTGGACCGTCTGGTCGCAGAGGGCGTTGCACAGGTAACCCGCGAGGAGAGTGCGGAGCAGGTCACGATCTACCATCAGCGGCTGGCCAAGGAGGTCTATGAGGCGCTGGTAACGCCCCAGCGACTCGACGAGCAGGCAAGGCACCTGACCCAGGGCTTCGAGGCGATGCTCTCGACTCCCAGCCGGGCCAGCAGCTTCCTCTTCAACGTCCGCCACGCCGGACTTCCTCGCGAGCTCTGCAAAAGACTCTTCGAACGGCTCTGGGAGGTGATCTGGGTCGAGGAGCCAGGCAAACGGAGGATCGAGTTGATCGTCCCCTGGGTGTTTCAAGCTCTCGCCGTCGGGGTCCAGCTCTCGCAGGGACGGCACGCCGAGGCACTGGCTGAGTGGATATTCGCCGAGGGCACGCCATCCGCTGCTGCTCCGGCGATCTGGCGGGCGCTCAAGTTCCATGCCCCCGAGCACCTTGAGGCTCTAGACGGTGCTGCGGAAGTCTGGCTTGGTGCCAACTCCGATGATCCTGCCTGGCCCGAGCTCTTTCGCACCGTGACCTACAAGTCCACCCCCGCCAAAGAGAGGCTCGACTGGGGCGAACAGTGGCTGAAGGCGAACCCGCAGCACGAGGCCTGGGTCGACGTTTTCCTTGCGCTTCTTCCGCACCGACCCGGCTGCGAGCGGCTGGCTGTTACCGCTTTGGAGCGAGCGCCGGTGAGCAAAGACGATCCCAAGCTCTGGCGGGCTGCACGGCGCCATGCGAGCCCGAGTTATGTCCAGGAACAAGTGACGAAGAGGATTTGCGGTGCGCCGAGCAGGCGAGTCGCGACCGAAGGGGTCAAGTTCCTCGCCAAGCAGGTTGGCGACGGTGATCCAAGGGCGATCAAGCTGGCGCTAGAGTCCGAGCAAGGCACGACTTTTTGGACGCAGGTCGTGCGATCCCTACTCGCAGCAGCGCCGAGAACGCCCCTGTCACGGACCCTAGTCGTGGTCGGGGGACAGTGGCTTGAACGCAATCCCAACTCCGATGAGTGGTCGAAGACCTGGTACCCGGTGCTCGTCGCCAGCAGCAACGCGATCCGTCATCGATCGAGGTTGACCGAGGTCACCTGCGAGTGGCTCGACTCCCATGAGCCCAACGGCCGCTGGTTTTGGATCGTCGAGCAGCTGCGCCGCTACGCCCCCTCGGTCAACTCCAGATATATGAAGAAGTGGCTGTGCGAGAGAGCGGAGGATCGGCGTTGGCCGATGCGGTTCCGGGCCGCCTGCAAGGAGAACCCTAACGACAAAGAACTGCGGAAGATAGGAATCGAATGGCTCTCCACTCACATCGGCAGATCCGACTGGCGATGGCTGCTCGCGTCCCTCTGGCGAGAGCCGCCCGACACAGAGCTGCTGGACCTCTGCTGGCTGCACCTGATCCATCAGACGAATGCGCGGAGGCTGCCGGTTACGTGGCGAACACTGGTTGCCCGCCCACCCGCCAGTCCCACGGTCCGGCGAGAGGCGGAATTGCTCTTGGAGACGAGCGACAATTTCTGGGCCTGGTCTCACGTGTTCATAGCGCTGCTGCCAGAATCCCAGCGCCGAGAGCTCCGTGACGCTGGTCGCGCCTGGCTCGAACGACATTTCGACCAGAAGGGATGGCCTTTCGTCTTTAAGGCGATCGTTCGCGGCAGTCCGGAAGACTGGCAGATCGAGATCGGGCGTCTTTGGCTGTGCAAGGGCCCTAGCAAGCAGACCGCTTTCATAGTCCGCAATGCGCTGAGCGATTTGGAGAAAAAGCGTGGACACTTGGGGGTGGCGCACCTGTCTTCACCCTCCTCAAATGTGGAGAAGCGATAGCGCTGAAACGAAGCGTGTGGGGATGTCGGATCGGGCCGATCGCAGCTGCTGTCGGCTCACCCGCGAGCGTGCGGCCTCCGGCTGAGCGGCGCAACGCCGAGGTCATACGCCCCGAGCTGGATTCGAACCAGCGGCCTATCCCTTAGGAGGGGATCGCTCTATCCAGCTGAGCTATCGGGGCGGAGGGAAGATTTTCTCTTAGATGACGAATCGGTGTCGAAGTTGGTGCGATGTGCGCACCACACGTCACAGGTTGATCGGCAGGATTCCTTGCATGAGGGGAATGCAGGTGATCGACATGTCTGGGGCAGGGGTTAATGTTCAGAACATGTCCAAGATGATTCAGATCAGGAATGTGCCCGACGAGATGCACCGGGAGCTGAAGATGCGCGCGGCGGCGGCGGGGATGTCGCTGTCCGACTACATCAAGAAGGAGCTGGGCTTCCTCACCGAGAGGAAGATGAGCATGGCGGAGATAGACGCTCGGATGCAGGCCCTTGGTCCGTCGCGGATGACGACCAAGGAAACGGTCGAGATCATTCGCGAAGGCCGCGGTGAGTGATGCCGGTCGTCGATGCATCGGTGGTCGTCGAATACCTCGGTGCGGGTGAGCACGCCGAGGTTGCCGGCGAACGATTGCTGACCGACGAAGAGCCGCTGTGGACGCCGCACCTGATCGATGCCGAGGTTGGCCAGGCGCTGCGGCGGGGAGTGCGGCGGGGGTTGCTGGACGAGGATGCTGCCGGCCAGGCGCTGTGGATGTTCGACGACCTGCCGCTCCGTCGGATCCCGCATGAACACCTGTTCCGGTACGCCTGGACGCTGCGCGACAACTGCACCTTCTATGACGCCCTCTACGTCGCCCTCGCCGAGATGATGGACGAACCGCTGATCACCTTCGACGCGCGGCTGGGTCGTTCCGGGGTGCGCGCCGAGATCGAAGTGCTGGCCTGAGGCCGGCGCCGTCGGCTAGGCGTAGAGGCTCTCCGAGGCGAGCTCGAGCGCACGGCGGCTCCAGAGCTTCACCTCCATGAAGACGTCGTCGCCGTAGGCCTCGAGGGCGTCGAGGGCGATCAGGGTGAAGCGGCCCTGAGACACGACCTCCTGGTCGACGGTCTCGCCGTCGAGCTCGGCGGTGGCGGCGACGGCGCCGCGGACCAAGGGGCAGCCCCAGACCAGGGTGACCGCGCCGGCGCGCCCGTTCTCCCCGCGCCAGCGGCCGATCACGTCGTCGTTGAGGTCGACCTGCCAGTCCGGGTTGTCCTCGGCGAGGATGTCGGTGAAGTCGGCCTTGGCGGCGAACTCGCCGGGCTCGCCGCCGGGCGGCAGCACGTAGGAGACGTGCCCGAACAGCTCCAGGTTGCCCTCCTCACTCTCGGTCCGCGCCGAGCAGGGGACCCAGACGCGGCCGCCCCAGGCGCGCTCCGGGAACCAGTCGACCTCAGCCGGAAGCTCCGCCCCCGTCGGTAGGTCCTCGATGCCCTTGCAAGCCTTCTCGAACTCCTCCCGCAGGCGCTCGGCGAAGCGCCCGTGCGGAATCCCCTCCTGGGTGGTGTCGGCGATGAAGCGTGGGATCGGGCGTGGGTTCGGCGGCACGCGAGCACCCTACTCAGAGGCACTCTTTCAAGTCGGACGCGGCGCGCTCGGGGGGGTAGACGTTGATGTCGATCCCGGTTCCCAGCTCGAACCCGGCCTTGACCGTCAGGCGCGGGGCGATGTCGATATGCCAGTGGAAGGTGTCGGCGCCGTGGGGGGCGGTGCGGACCCAGAGGTTCAGCTCCGGCGGGCCGTCGAAGCGGGCCGCGAGGACGCGCAGCGCGGTGCGGAGCATCGCTGCCCCGCCCTCACCCTCCTCGAACCGCGCCTCCTCCTGCCGGGGGACCACCCGCAGCTCGAACGGGGAGCGCGAGGCCCAGGGGCAGATCAGCGCCGCCTCATCGTCGATCGCGACCAGGCGCTCGCCGCGTCGCACCTCCTCGACCAGGACGTCGCTGAGCAGTCCGCCACCGGCGGTCCGTTCGCCGTAGGCGCCGGCGCGCTCCCGCTCCCGCGCCACCGCCGCGGGCACGAACGGCAGCGCGTAGAGCTGCGCGTGGGTGTGCTCGAGCGAGGCCCCGGCGCCGCCGCCCTCGTTGACGATCAGCTGCACGTAGGAGGCGCCGGAGTGGGCGCGCATCCGCTCGCGCCAGGTGGCGATGGCGGCGCCGAACTGTTCCTCGTCCAACTCAGCCATCGCGGTGACGTGCTCGGGACCGTTGACGATCACCTCGTGCGCGCCCGTCGCCGGGCGCGAGGAGAAGAGGTCCGGTTCGCCGGCTCGGCGCGAGGCCAGCAGCGGGTCGCCGCTGCTGGCAAAGGATCCCGCCTCCGCGGCAGGCTCGCTCGCTCCCGTCCCGCCGCCCGCGTCCGCAGTGCCATCACCTCCGCCCGCGCTGTCCCCGCCCAGCGCCGGATAGAGGTTCGGCACCACCCGGGTCTTCCACCCGGCGCTGTCGGCCGGCCCGCCGCCCGGCCGCACCGCGTAGACCTCTGGCGGCGTGCGGTCCTCCCGTCCCTCGCAGAACGGGCAGTTCTCCGGCCCCTTCGGCTCTGCCCCCTGCGCCGAGAACCCCTCCGGGCGGTCGGCCCGGCCGGGGGCGAGGATCGTCCTCAGCCCACTCAGCTGGTCGATTCGTATCTCGGGCTGGCTCAGGACCGGGAGGGGGGAAGGTCGGCTGGGGGCTCGGGCGGCGGTGGTGGTGACGGAGCCGGAGGTCTCGGTGCTTTGGCTTTGCTCCCCCCGGTCTTGTGGTCGGCGCGGCCGATGAACGGCTCGAGCACGTCCATCGGCAGCGGGAAGACGACGGTCGTGTTCTGGTTGCTGCCGATTTCCAGCAGCGTCTGCAGATAGCGCAGCTGCAGCGAGGCCGGGTTGGTGCTGATGATGTCGGCTGCGTCGGTGAGCTTCTGGGCGGCCTGGAACTCCCCCTCGGAGTTGATGATCTTGGCCCGCCTCTCGCGCTCGGCCTCCGCCTGGCGGGCGATTGCGCGCTGCATCTGTTCGGGGATCTCGACGTCCTTGATCTCGACCGCGGTCACCTTCACCCCCCAGGGCTCGGTCGACTCGTCGATGATCTTCTGCAGCTCCTCGTTGAGCCGCTCGCGGTCGGAGAGCAGCTGGTCGAACTCGGCCTTGCCGAGCACCGAGCGCAGCGCCGTCTGGGAGATCTGCGAGGTGGCGAGGAGGTAGTTTTCGACCTCGGTGATCGCTTTGCGCGGGTCGATCACGCGGAAGTAGGCGACGGCGTTGACCCCGGCGGGGACGTTGTCGCGGGTAATCACCTCCTGCGGCGGGATGTTCAGCGTCACCGTCCGCAGGTCGACCTTGACCATTCGGTCGACCAGCGGAATCAGCAGGATCAGGCCCGGGCCCTTCTGGGCGATCAGGCGGCCGAGGCGGAAGATCACCCCGCGCTCGTACTCGCGCAGGACCCGCACCGACATCCCGACCGCGATCAGCGCGAAGAACGCCAGGACGACGAGAATTCCGATCGCGACCTCCATCAACTGACTCCTTCTTTGGGCTGGACGTTCTTCGAGGGGACCGGGCGAACGACCAGCGTCAGCCCGTCCACCGCCTCGACTGTGACTCTATCCCCCAGCCGCACCGGGCCCGCGGCATCGGCGAGGCGCGCTCCCCAGAGCGCCCCCTGGAGCCAGACCTGGCCATCAGGGTCGATCTCGGTGCGGGCCTCGGCTTCGGCGCCTAGGATCTCCTCGGTGCCGGTGAGGACCGGCTGGTCGCGGTGCGCCTCGATCACCTTGCGGGTGACGAAGTAGAAGACCACCCCGGAGACCACGCCGAGCGTGATCAGCGCCGGACCAATGTAATCGGCGGCGTCGCTGTCGGAGCCCAATGCCAGCACGCCGCCGGCGATCAGCCCGGCGATGCCGATCGCGGCAAGGACGCCGCCGGTGGGCAGCAGCAGCTCGGCGAGCAGCAGGCCGAAACCGATGAGAGCGACGATGACAAACGCTTCCATGGATCGATTATCCGCTCTCCAGCGCGTAACGGCGAACGTCGGCTTCCAGTTCGGAGTCCTCGGAGTAGGGGCCGATCTTCAGGTAGACCAGTTTCCCGGAGCGGTCGTAGAAGGCGGTGTCGGGCAGCCCGGTCGCCTTCACCGAGTTGCCGATCTCCTTGTCGGGGTCGGTGTAGCTGGGGTAGGGGACCGGCTCCTGCTCGAGGAAGCCGGCGGCGGTGTCGTTGGAGTCCTGGGAGTTGACGCCGAGGAAGGCGACCCGCTTCCCGTAGCGGGCGGCGAGCTTCTGCAGGATCGGGAACTCGAGCCGGCAGGGCCCGCACCAGGAGGCCCAGAAGTTGACCACGACCGGGTATCCCTTCAGCGCCGCGACCCGGCGGTCGTAGGCGGACAGCCCGCCGGGGAGCAGCTCGTCGCCCTGGGCGTGCAGCGCCGCCAGTGGTGCCGGGGCGCCGGCCAGAGCGGTGGCATAGTCGGGAGCCTCTCCGCCGTAGTCGCCGCCGCTAGAGCTGCCGCAGCCGCTCGTCGCTGCGGCCAGGAGCGCTGCCGCGCCGAGCACGATCGCAAGTCGAATTCGCGTGGTCATCGTCTCCTTGATTACAATACGTACGTTCGGTTCGCGGTTGGCGAACCACTGAGATCTCCGGGGAGACGGGATACGGAATCGCCGTCAGCCCCGTTCACTACCCCCGGCCGTACGTCTTCGTACTCGGCGGGGCGGGACCCAGAAGCCTCTATGGCCAAGACCAGCGACGTTGCCGCCAGCGCGGCAGTTCCCTCAGGCGCCGATATCGAGCGGGCGGCGGAGTTTGCCCGCGAGCCCTTCCTGCTCGACGGCGAGAAGCCGGAGGCGCTGGCGCCGGGTACCGCCCGCCGCCGCGCTCTCGACGCTGCCCTGAGCGAGCTCGACGCGGGCGCCGAGCACCCCTCGATCGAGTGGCGCCGGGACTTCTCGCTGCTGCTCGGGCTGGAGCGGCTGCTGGCCGACGAACCGCCGAAGCTGCTCGACGGCGCGGAACTGAACCCGCACCAGGTCGACGCGCTCTCCGGGACCCTGGCCGAGCTGATGGCCGAGCAGCAGGTGGTTTCCGACGAGGAGATCGCCGCCGGCAACGGGGACGTTGCGGAGGCTGAGGACGAGGCCGCGGTTGCCATGGAGGAGGTCGAGGCCGAGGAGGAAGAGCCGGAGGCTGACGAGGAGCCGGTCGCGGGCGACGACGACGAGGAGGACTTTGACGAGGCCGCCGACGTCAACGGCGCCGGCGAAGAGCTTGATGCGGAGGCCGTGCTCGAGGAGGACGAGGAGCTGGCCCCCGACGAGGAGCCGCAGGACTGGGAGGTGACGGCCGAGGACGACGAGGAGATCATCGAGGAGGCGCCCGAGGACCCTGGCGCCGCCCGCCGCTTCTGGTTCGAGCACGCCACCGGCGCCGGCAAGACCGTCGCCGCGGTCGGCTTTATCGAGGCGACCCGGACCGGCGGCGTCCTCATCCTCACCCACCGTCGCAACCTGGTCGACCAGTTCATCGGCGAGATCTCCGACCGCGGCTACAAGGAGCGGCTGCGGCCGCCGCTGCTCGACAATCGCGACGACCCCGAAGGCCCGGTCACGGTCGAGACCTACCAGTGGTTCGTCCGCAACTACAAGCGTGTCTCCGACGCGTACTCGATCGTGATCTGCGACGAGGCCCACACCGCGCTCGGCGAGAAAACCAGTGCCTGCATCCGGTCCTGGAACGGGCCCGTCTTCATCGGCATGACCGCGACCGGGGCGTTGATCGCCCGCCACGTCGCCGACCTCTTCCCGACCCAGACCTCGCGCTTCGACCTCGCCCAGGCTGCCCGGCGCGGCGTGATCTCGCCGCTGCGCTGCCTGCGCATCCCACCTGGGCCGGGGGTGCGGACGATCGCCAAGGTGCCGCTGCGAAAGGGCGAGGTCGACCAGGACTTCGACCAGGAGGAGCTGGCTGCCCTGCTCGACCAGGAGCCGTTCAACGTCGCCATCGCCGACCTCTACAAGACCCGCTTCCGCAAGGTCCCCGGCGTCCTCTACACCGCCGGGGTCCAGCACGCCAAGAACGTCGCCAAAGCGTTCCGCAACGCCGGCATCAACGCCCAGGCGGTCTCCGGCGAAACGCCGAAGCGCGAGCTGGCCGAGATCCTCGCCGGCTTCGAACGCGGCGACGTCGACGTCCTCTGCAACGCGATGCTCTTGGCCGAGGGCTGGAACTCGCCGCGGGCGACGATCTGCATGCACCTGGCGCCGACCGCGTCGCGGCGGATCTACCAGCAGCGAGTTGGCCGCGTCACCCGGCGGGCGCCGGGCAAGGAGGCCGGCCTGGTGATCGACTTCGTCCATCCCGCCACCACCCACGACGAGACGATCGTCACCCTGCACAGCCTGCTCGACCGCGACGTCTACCGCGGCGGCGCGATCGTGGTCGGGCCGGTGCGGCGCGGGCGCGGGCGCAAGGTCCGGGTCGAGCGCCGGATCGTCCCGGTCTCCGACGTTGAGGAGAAGCGGATGGAGGTGCTGGAACGGGAGATCTGGCGGATCGCGGTGGAGAACCTCGACTACCCCGAGCAGCACGCCTGGGCGGCGCTGGCTGGGGCGCGGGTCAACACCCAGGGCTGGCGACGAGCGCGGGCGATGCTGCAGAACGACCGCACCAAAGAGCTGCGCCGGCGATTCCTGCTGACCTGCGTGCAGCGCAACCGCAACTCCCAGCTGCGGCTGAAAGCGCTCGGCGAGATCGCCGACCTCGGCGATCCCGATGCCTTCGATGACGCAATCGACATCGTCGGCACCTGGAGCCGGGAGGACAAACGGGCCGGGACCAAGACCCTGCTGCAGGCGCTGGTCGACAAGCGGATCGGGCGCCGTGACCAGGCGCAGGCGTGGGTCTGGCGCCTCGCTTCCTACACCCGCGAAGTGCACGAGGAGTACGCGGTGCAGCGCTGGCCGGAGACCAAGCGCTTGTTGGGCCTGCTGGTCAACTCCTCCGGACGCGCCCACGGGCGGAACGCCCGCCGCCTCGTCCACGCCGCCCGCAAACACGACCGCCGCTTGGCGGTGGCGCTGCTCGCCGCCGCCGTCTCCCACACGCCCGAGGGCGAGGAGGTGCTGCGCGGCGCCCGGATGCGGATGGCCCGTAAACCGTCCGGCGTGGCGCGCGAGCTGCTGCGGAACTTCCCCAAAGGCGGCAAGCGGCGCCGCAAACGCGGTAAGAAGCGGCGGCCGGGGAAAGGCCCGGAGAAGAGCGAGTACGTGGCCGGCGACAAAGCCGGGGAGCGCAAGAAGCCGCCGGCGCGCAAAGCCGCGACGAGCAAGAGGTCAGGCGCGGGTGAGGTGGACCTCGCCGGCGCCGATGGCGACCCGGTCGCCGTCGGGGGCGATGACGAGTAGGTAACCCCGGTCGTCGACGCCGTCGGCGACTCCCGAGCCGCCCTCCCAAGCGATCTCGCACCCGCGAAGGGCGTCGCGCTCGCGCCAAGTCGCTAGGACAGCGTCCGGCGTGGCGCCGACCCATTCCTCGAGCCGCCGGCTCAGGGTGGCGGCGGCCGTTAGGGGGTTGGCCCCGCGCAGCGAGGTCGCCGTGTCGCGGAGGTCGGAAGGAAACTCGTCTCGGGAGATTGAGAGGTTCAGGCCGATGCCGAGGACGGCCCAGCCATCTTGGGGGCGGGCCTCGATTAGGACGCCGGCGAGCTTGCGGCCGGCGATCTGGATGTCGTTGGGCCACTTGACGCCGCACTCGATCCCGGGTTTGAGTTCCTCGGCCGCGTCGCAGACGGCGAGCGGGACCGCCAGTGGCAGTAGTAGGTGGCGGTCGTCGAGGGGGCGGACGACGGCCGAGTAGAGAAGCGCTTTGCCGGCGGGGGCGTTCCAGGTGCGGCCCTGGCGGCCGCGGCCGGCGGTCTGCTCGGCGGCGGTGACCACGGTCCCGTGCGGCGCGCCGGCCGCGGCGAGCTCGCGAGCGCGGGTGTTGGTGGACTCGGTGAGAGCGTAGTGGCGATGCGGCGTCCCAAACGCCTCACAGCCCGACCGCGTTCGTCCTTTGTCCCGCATAGCGACACAAAGGACTACCGCACTCTCCCCCGGTCAGCTCGACGGCCGATCCGGAGCGTCGGCGAGCAGGGCGTCGAGGAGGCCGTCGATGTCGTGGCGCTCGGCTTCGACGTCGACCTCGAGGCCGGCGGCACGGGCGGCCTCGCTGGTAACAGGGCCGATCGAGACGACGCGGGCGGAAGGGGGAAAGCGATCGCCGAGGGCGGCGGTCAGGTTGGTGACAGTCGAGGAGGAGGTGAAGGTGACGTAGTCGGCTGCCTGCGCGGCCTCGACCGCCTCGGCATCCGGCTCCTCGCGGACGGTCTCGTAGAGCGCGACGACGTCGACCTCGGCGCCCCGCTCGCGCAGGGCGTCGGGAAGGACGTCGCGGGCCTCGCCGGCGCGGGCGACCAGCACCCGGCGCCCCTCGACCTCGACCTCCGCCAGGGCCTCGACCAGCGCCTCGGCGACGAAGCGCTCCGGCACGACGTCGGCGACGATTCCCTGCTCGCGTAGTGCGCGGGCGGTGCCGGGCCCGATCGCGGCGACGGTCGCGCCGGCGAGGGCGCGGGCGTCCTGGCCTCCGTCGGCGAGCGCCTCGAACAGCAGCCGGACCCCATTCGGGCTGGTCAGGCAGACGAGCGCGTACTCGCCGATCGAGGCGACGGCATCGTGCACCTCGGCGGACTTGGTCCGCGGCTCGATCCGGATCGCCGGCAGCTCGACCACCTCGGCGCCGAGCGCCCGCAGTGCCGCCGCCAGCCCGCTCGCCTGGGCACGGGCGCGGGTGACGACGACGCGGCGACCGTGCAGCGGGCGCCGCTCCAGCCAGGCCAGCCGTTCGCGGCGCGCGGCGACCGGGCCGACCACGATCAGCGCCGGGGCGCCGATCCCCTCGCGCTCGACCGTCTCAGCGATCGTCGCCAAAGTCGCGGAGACGGTCCGCTGGCCGGCCATCGTCCCCCGTTCGATCGCGGCGGCGGGCTCGCCAGGGTCGCGGCCGGCCTCGATCAGCGCCGCCGCGTTCTCGGCCAGCCGCTTGACGCCCATGTAGAAGACGAGGGTGCCGGGAAAGCGGGCGAGTGCCTCCCAGTCGAGCGCCGTCTCGTCCTTCTCGGGACCCTCGTGGCCGGTGACGAAGGCGACCGCGGAGGCCTCGTCTCGGTGGGTAACGGGGATCCCGGCGTAAGCGCTGGCGGCGACTCCCGCCGTCACCCCGGGGACGACCTCGAACTCGACCCCGGCCTCGCGCAGCGCTTCGCCCTCCTCGCCGCCGCGGCCAAAGACGAAAGGGTCGCCGCCCTTCAGCCGGACGACGCTGCGCCCGGCCCGCGCGGTCTCGACCAGCCGCCCCGCGATCTCCTCCTGTGGCACCGAGGGAACCCCGGGCTGCTTGCCGACGTAGACCAGCTCGGCGTCCTCACGGGCGCCGTCGAGCGCCCCCGGCGGGATCAGCCGGTCGTAGAAGATCGCGTCGGCGGCAGCGATCAGCTCCAGCGACCGCGCCGTCATCAGCCCCGGGTCGCCGGGGCCGGCGCCAACCAGGTAGACGACTCCCGGCCGTGCGGTCACGCGGCCGCCTCGGCGCGGTCGAGGAGGTCGCGAGCGCCGGCGGTGAGCAGGCGCTCGGCAAGGGCGACCCCGGCGGCGGCTGGCTCGGCGGCAGTGCCGGTGATGCGGTCGCGGAGCCACTCGGTGCCGTCGGGGAGGCCGACGAAAGCCTCGATTAGAAGATCGTCGCCGTCGACACGGGCGTGGACGCCGATCGGGGTCGCGCAGCTGGCGTCGAGCAGGGCGACGGCGGCCCGCTCGGCGGTCAGCTCGCGAAGCGCGTCGTTGTCGTTGACCTTCGCGACCGCCGGGGCGCTGCCCTCGTCATCCGCCCGCACCTGCAGCGCCAGCGCTCCCTGCCCCGCCGCCGGGACCATCGCCTCGGTCGGGATCGCGAACCCGATCTCCTCGGCGCGGCCGAGCCGGCGCAGGCCGGCGGCGGCGAGGACGATCGCGTCGAGCTCGCCCTCGGCGAGCTTGCGCAGCCGGGTGTCGACGTTGCCGTGCAGCTCCTCAACCCGGAGGTCCGGCCGCGCCGCCAGCAGCTGGGCGCGGCGTCGCAGGCTGGCGGTGCCGACCCGGGCGCCCTCCGGCGCGTCCTCGAGCGAGGCTCCCTCGCCGATCCAGACGTCGGCCGGGTCCTCGCGGGCCGGAACCGCGGCGATCTCCAGGCCCTCGGGCATCTCCCCGGGCAGGTCCTTGGCGGAGTGGACGCCGACGTCCGCTGCGCCGGCCAACAGTGCCCGCTCGACCCCGCGGACGAAGCGCGACTTGTCGCCCGGCTCGCCGTCGGAGGAGGCCTCGACCAGCTCCGCGCCGCCAAGCAGGTCCGCAACCAGGCGGGCCTGGGTCAGGGCCAGCGCGCTCCCCCTCGTCGCCAGGCGCAGGGCCACGTCGCTCCTATTTGGACTTACGGCGCAGCTCGGTGACGTTGGCGCCGGCGTCGATCTCCGGCTCGGTCTCGGCGTCGAGGCCGAACAGCTCGCGCAGGGCGCTGACGTAGAAGTAGGCGTCGTCGTTGCCGGCCGAGCGCCGCATCCGCAGGGTCGGCTCGTGCAGGAGCCGCGAGGCGATTGCCTTCGTCATCGCCTCCAGCCGCTCGCGGTCGGCCTCGCCGAGGTCCTCCCAGCGGGTCTCGTTCTCGGCCATCACCCGCCGCACGACCTCGTCGCCGCGTTCGCGCAGGGCGGCGATCGTCGGCACCACCTCGAGCGAGGCGAGCCAGCGCTCGAACCGGTCGAGCTCGGCCTCGATGATCGGGTCGGCCCGCTTCGCCTCGGCCTCGCGCCCGCTGGCGTTGCGTTCGACGATCTGCTGGACGTCGTCGATGTCGTGCACCGAGACGCCGGGGATCTCGCGGCAGCCGGGCTCGATGTCGCGCGGCACGGCGAGGTCGATCGCCAGCAGCGGCCGGCCGTCGCGGGCCTTCATCACCTGCGTGAGGTCGTCGCGCTCGACTATGTGGTGCGGGGAGTTGGTCGCGGAGACGACGATGTCGGCGCTCTGCAGCTGCTCCGGCAGCTCCTCGAACCGGACGGCACCGCCGGCGAAGCGCTGCGCCAGCCCGATCGCGCGGTCGTAGTGGCGGTTGGCGATGAAGACGGTGGCGACGCCGCGGGCTGCGAGCGCCTTGGCGACCAGCTCGGCGGTCTCACCGGCCCCGACGACAAGGACACGACGCTCGGAGAGGTCGCCGAGGGTACGGCGCGCCAGCTCGACGGCAACGGACGGAATCGATAGCCCCTTCTCGCTGATCCCGGTCTCCTCGCGGGCGCGGCCGCCGGCGGCGAGCGCCGCGCGGAAGAGGCGGTTGAGGATCGGCCCGGTCGCCCCCTCGACCAGCGCCAGCTCGTAGGCGCGTTTGACCTGTCCCTGGATCTCCGCCTCACCGACGATCATCGAGTCGAGGCCCGCGGTGACGCGCAGCAGGTGGCGGGCCGCCTCGGTCGAGCGCAACGAGTAGAGGTGGCCGAGCAGCTCGGTCGGCCGGATCTCGGCCTGGCGGGTGAGGACGCCGAGCCCTGTCGACTCCGCCTCGACCGGGTCGGAGACGATCAGGTACAGCTCGGTCCGGTTGCAGGTCGAGATCGCCGCCGCCTCGTGGATCCCGGTCGCCGAGGTCAGCTCGCCGAGGACGCCGACCGCGCGGCCCTCGGTCAGCGAGAGCCGCTCACGCAGGTCGAGCGGCGCGGTCTTGTGGGAGACGCCGAGGGCGAGCAGCTCGGGCATCAGGCGTTGATCTCCTCGCGCTCCTCCTCCTGCTTGCGCTGCTCGGCGAAGCCGGCCAGCTCACGCAGCTCACGCTCGATCCGTTGCACTTTCGAAGCCATGATCGCGACGTAGATGACGAGCAGAACGACGAAGACGATGTAGGCGCCGGCGACGTACTTGCCGGCCTCATCGAGCGGCAGGGCGGGCACGCTAGCTCACCTCCGGGGCGATCCGGGAGGCGCCGCCGCTGGTGGGCGCGTCGAGCGCGCGGCGCAGCCGCTTGACCTGGCCGGAGGCGCTCTTCGCCGCCAGCTCGAACTTGACCAGCGTCACCCAGAGCAGGGCGAACGCTGCCATGCAGCAGAGGAAGGTGAACATCATCGAGCCCGGCAGGCCGCCGTCGGCGGTGGCGAAGGTGCGGGGGTGGACGAGGCTCTCGGCCAGCCTTACGGCCATGAAGTTGAGCGGCACGAAGGCGCCGGCGGTGACCGCGAAGACCGATGCGTAGCGGGCCTGGCGCTCGGGGTCCTCGATCGCGTAGCGGAACGGGTAGTAGGTCGCGTACATCAGGAAGACGATCAGGAAGCTGACCAGGGTCGGCTCGTCCCAGACCCACCAGTGCCCCCAGGAGGCCTTCGCCCAAATCGAGCCGGTGATCAGGACGGCGACGCCGAAGATCACCGACATGTGGATCGAGACGTAGGAGTAGGCGTCCCAGCGGCGGTTGCCGGTGCGCAGGTGGGCGATCGCGAAGATGCCGCCGATGACAAACCCGGCCAGCGCCATGATCGCCAGCGGCACGTGCAGGTAGAAGATCTTCTGGATGAAGCCCTGGTCGGCGTCGAGCGGGGCGTAGAAGAAGACCAGGGAAAGCGACACGGCGAGCATCGCCACGGTGGCGATCGAAAGTGGTCTCAGTCCTTTGCCGTACATGCTCGGGAGGCGCGTCGGGGAGGCGGTGGCGGCTCAGTCCTCCAGCAGGAAGTCGAACACCGCGTAGCCCAACAGGGCGAAGACCAGATCGTATAGGCCGAGCACCGCCAGCCAGGTCCCGAAGCGGTCGTAACCGGGACCGCCCAGGGCCAGCAGCGGCTCGGTGGCGCCGGTGGCGGCGATCATCAGCGGTACGACCAGGGGCAGCAAGACCAGCGGGACCAAGAGGTCGCGGGCGCGCGAGTTGACCGCCATCGATGAGATCAGGGTGCCGGTGGCGGCAAGGCCGAGGTCGACGAGGAGGAGGACCGGGACCAGCGGCGCCAGGGCGGCAGGGGAGTCGAGAAAGAAGAGGGCGAAGATCGGCACCGCGACCAGCTCTAGGGCGAGCAGGTAGATGAGTAGGGCCGCCGCCTTGGCGGCGAAAAGGACGCTGCGGTCGATCGGTGCAAGACGGATCGCGTCGAAGCCGCCCTCCTCGCGCTCGGCGACGAAGAGGCGGTTGATCCCCAGCACCGCGGCGAACAGCAGGGTCGCCCAGAGGACGCCAGCGGCGAGGCTGCCGGAGAGGCTGGTGCGGTCGATCCCGAAGCGGAAGATGACGAAGGTGGTGACGGCGAAGAGCGCCATCGCCGGCAGCGATTGCAGGGTGCGCAGCTCCGAGCGCAGGTCCTTGCCGAGGATCGCCGCGAAGGCGGCGCGCGAGGGGGTCACGAGACCGCCGCCATCTCGCCGATGCCAAGCCGGAGCACCTGGTCGGCCTCGGGCAGGTAGCGGTCGGGGTCGTGGGTGACGATGACGCGGGTGCCGCCGGTGCCGGGCCCGATCAGCCCGCGGGCTAGCTCACGCCCCTCCGCGTCGAGGTTGGAGTCCGGCTCGTCGAGCAGCAGCAGCTCCGGCTCGTGCAGGACGCACCGGCAGATCGCCAACCGCTGCCGCATCCCGGCCGAGAGCTCGGCGACCCGCTCGTCGGCGCGTCGCTCCATCCCCGTGGCGGCGAGGAGCTCGGCGATCCGCGCCTCGGCCCGCCCGCCGTCGATCCCGTGCAGCCGGGCGTGGAACCGCAAGTTCTCCCGTCCGCTGAGGTCGCGGTAGAGCAGCGGCTCGTGCCCCAGGTACCCGATCCGCCCCCGCAGCTTCCAAGCCTCGTCCGGCAATGAGCACCCCAGCACCCGGACCTCGCCCCCGCTCGGTCGCAGCAGCGTCGCCAGGATCCGCAGCAACGTCGTCTTTCCTGCCCCGTTTGGCCCAAGCACCACCAGCGTCCTCCCGCCCTCGAGCTCCAGCCCGACCCCGTCCAGCGCCGTCCGTTCGCCGTAGTCCCGCCGCAGTCCGCTCAGCCGCAGGGCCGGCTCAACGGCCCGGGCGGCAGGTGGTCGCGGTCCGTTATCCACGAGCGGATTGTGAAGGTCCAGCGCCGTAGCGCGCGGATTCGGCGGCGCACGGGTCCACGCTTTCCTGGTCAACCCTCCCAGAGGGGAGCCGCTATCGTGGCCGCCGTATAGGCGGCGATCCTTACAACGGTCTTCAACCACCCGGCCTGTGGCGTCATTTCGCCGCGCTGAATGGGATTCCACGAGGCTCGGGGCGCGAGGGCGCCGCTCGCGACTATGTGCGCGAAGTTGCCGAGTCCGCCGGGGCGGAAGTCTCGCAAGACACCTACGGCAACGTTCTCGTTCGGGCGGGGGCTCGTTCCAACGCGACTGCTTTTCAGCCCGTGGCGGTTCAAACCCACCTCGACATGGTCTGTGTCGCCGCCGCCGGTGTCGTGCATGACTTCGATCGCGACCCGATCGTCCCGTGTCGCGATGGCGACAGGATCTCTGCCCAGGGGACCACGCTTGGAGCCGACAACGGAATCGGTGTGGCCGCAGCCCTTGCCTTGCTTACCGAGAACGATCTTGCCTGCGGCCCACTGGAGCTGCTGTTCACGGTTGAGGAGGAGATCGGGCTGTTGGGGGCGCTCCACTTCGACACCTCGCTGCTCCAGGCGGGTTCGCTGATCAACCTCGACAGTGAGGACGACAAGGCACTGACGGTGGGTTGCGCGGGTGGTACTGAAATTACGCTGAGGCTCCCGCTCGAGCGGACGAGACTCGACGCTGGCTGGGACTGCGTTGAGCTGCGGGTTTCGGGTCTGAGCGGTGGACACAGTGGTGTGCAGATCCACGAACACCGCGCCAACGCGACCAAGCTGCTGGTGTCGTCGCTCAAGCGGCTGATTGACGGCGGTGTGGACCTGCGCCTGGCATCCGTGGTGGCGGGCTCCGCTCATAACGCCATACCAACCGAGGGAACGGCTCTCTTCGCCGTGCCAAGCGGCGGCATTGCCCAAGCGGCGACGATCGCTGCCCAGGTCACAGCGGAGCTGAGGCGCGAGTGGGGTGAGGACGAGCCCGGCCTCTCGATCGAGCTGGACCCGGCTGATTCACCCTGTCCCTCCGTCGCTGATCGCACTATCTCGGTCGGCCTCCTGGACCTCCTGCGAGACCTGCCCCATGGGGTGATTGCGATGAGCTCGCGCTTCGAGGGTACGGTCGCTACCTCGGCGAACCTCGCGCTGGTACGGACCGAGGAGGAGACGGTCGACATCTTGATCAGCATCCGTGGTCTCTCCAGCGACGAACTCGACGCCACGGTCAGGCAGGTGAAGCTGTTGGGCGAAAGGGCTGGGGCGAGCAGCGAGGTGACCGGCAGTTACCCAGGCTGGGAGCCGCGAGAGGGCTCACCGCTGGCCGCTGCCGCTGCGGCAGCCTATGAGCGCATCCATGGCGGAGCACCGGCAATGGAAGTCGTCCACGGGGGCCTGGAGTGCGGGGTTCTCGTTGCGAGCAGGCCCGAGCTTGACGCAATCTCCTTCGGCCCTCTGATCAGGGAGGCGCATACGCCACAGGAGCATGTCTACGCTGGCACTGTGACCGACACCTGGCTGCTCTTGCTGGCGTTGCTGGTCGACACCAGCGCCTAGTCAATCGGTCGCTTTCGGACCTCCTTCTCCAGGCGCTCAGTCTCCTTCTTCAGGTCTCTGATTGCCTTTTTCAGTCCGGAGACGATCTTCTCGGTGCTGCCGACGAGGCCGATCGCCCGTGCCGCCACGATACCCAGCAGCACAATTCCCGCGCTGGTGGTGGCTACCTGGAGATAGCGCGACGTCTCGCTCACGGGCGTGTAGTCGTTGCCGATGGTGATCATGTAAGTCCAGCTCAGGTACAGGTATTCGAGTGGCGTCGCGGCGGCGGGTTTTGGCCCCTCCTCATTTGGGTTCACTCCCGGCAGCAGGAAGTCGTTGTGGGCAAAGGCGTTGTCGACGATCGAGAAGATGAGTACGACCTGCAGGCCGAGGATCCCGATCGTGATCAGGCTCCCTGCGATCTGCGGCTCGCGCTGATCGAGCACGAAGCCGAGGATCGTGATGGCTATCTCGAATAGGCGAAAGAGGGCAACGCCCGCGGCGAACTTCGCAATGGTGTCGTTGTCGGGAGTGAATAGCCATATCGCGACCAGGACCACGAACCAGGCCACTACGTACCATGCGGTGACGGCCCTTTGCTCCTTGGTGATTCGGCTCAGCTCCCTACCTTTCTTGCCCTCGGTCTGGTAGCGATCCGCCGCGTCGATAAAGAGCCAGGAAGGGGCCAGCCAAAATCCCAATCGGTAGAAACGCAGGGCCCACTCGTCGAAAGGAAGGTACCTCTCTGCAGAGGGCTTTTCTCTCGGTTCACTCCAAATCTTCCAGCGAGCTCGAAACCACCAGGCCATTGGCGCTCCCGTCTAGGGCCACTCCTCTAGGCGACCTCGGTAACACACGCTATCTGGCGACACACACTACGAGTGTGTGTACAGATGAGTACTGTCCGACTTTGGTACTCGCTCAGCGGCGCTTCTTAAGGGTGCGGCGGCCGACCTGGAGCAGGGGGCCGGCGCCCTTGCGGAGGGCTTCGGTGCGGACGGCGCCTTTGCCGTAGAGGGCTTTGGCCGAGGCGCGGATCGCTTCGCCAAGGGTGCGGTCGTAAGGATGCCACCAGAAGTCACGGGCAAGTCCGGGCTCCCAGGCGTTCATCTTGATGTTGACGCACTCGTAGAAGCCGAACTTGGAGTGGGAGCGGCCGAGGCCGGAGTCCTTGACGCCACCCCAGGCGCACTGGCAGGCGCCGTGGCTGAAGGAGTGGTCGTTGATCCAGACCATCCCCGATTCGATCCGGCGGGCGATCCGCTCGCCGCGCTGGCGGTCCTTGGTCCAGACCGAGGCGCCGAGGCCGAACTCGGAGTCGTTGGCGAGGTCGATCGCCTCCTGCTCGGAGTCGACGACGACGATCGGCAGGACCGGGCCGAAGATCTCCTCGCGCATCACCGACATGTCGTGGGTGACGTCGGTGAGGACGGTCGGGGCGATGAACTTGCCCGGCAGTCCGGCGACGTCGGTTGGGCCGCCGCAGAGCTTGGTCGCCCCGGAGGCGACCGCTTCCTCGACCAGCCGGACGACGATCTCGTACTGGCCGTCGGAGGTCATCGGGCCGATTTCGGTCTCCCACTCGAGCGGGTCGCCGAGGCGCATCTTCTCTGCCTCGCGGGCGACTCCGGCGACGAAGCGGTCGGCGACCTCGCGGACGACGTAGACGCGCTCGATCCCCGAGCAGGTCTGGCCGGCGTTGGCGAAACCGCCCCAGATCGCCCCGGAGACCGCGTTGTCGAGGTCGGCGTCAGCGCAGACGATCATCGGGTCCTTGCCGCCGAGCTCCAACACCGAGCCCTTGAGCATGCTGGCGCAGACCTCGCCGACTCGGCGGCCGACCTCCACCGAGCCGGTGAAGAAGATCTTGCCGGCGCTCGAGCGGGCGAGCGCGTCGCCGACCGCGCCACCGCCGTGGACGACCCGGACGAGACCCTCGGGCAGTCCGCCCTTCTCGAAGATCTCACGGATCTTCTCGCCCAGTAGCGGGGTCAGGCTGGCCGGCTTGAGGACGACGCCGTTGCCGGCCATCAGCGCGATCGCCACCTCGCCGAAGGGGATCGACCAGGGGTAGTTCCAGGGCGCGATCACGCCGACTACCCCGATCGGCTCATAGGAGAAGTGGCCGCTCTTGGAGAGCGTGAAGGCCTGAGTCATCCGCACCTTCTCGTCGGCGAGGATCTTCTGCCCGGCCTTGGCGCACCAGTGCAGGGCGTCGACCGTCGGCAACAGCTCCATCGTGTAGGCCTCGGTCCGCGGCTTGCCCTGCTCGCGTACCAGCAGCTCGGCGACCTCGTCGATCTCATCAAGAAGCGCGTCTGCGGCGCGCTTCATGTACGTCGCGCGGGTCCTCAACGGCAGCTCCGCCCAGGCGGGCTGGACGCGGGCTACGTCGTCTACGACGGCCTGGACCTGCTCCGGCGTGATCGTTGGGACGGACCCCACTACCTCTCCGGTAGCTGGGTTCAGGGAGTCGAGGGTGGACAGGGACGGCTGGACCTGCGTAGCGATCTCCATCAGTCGATTGTAAGGCGGGGGTCGAATCCGCTATCGTCCGATCCGGGCCTCACGCCTGCAACGGGCGAGACTGGGGTCCAGTCTGAGACAAGCCCTGGGAGACCGGGGCTTGTACTTTTTTCGGGACTCAAAGGGCCATCGCGGCTTCCGGGACGCAGTCGAGTCCCCGGATGCATCGTCCTTCGGGCTGGTCAAACGGTCGCACGATGAGCCGATCGAGGGCGGTCTCGTACTGACGCCTGAACCGGACATCGAGGTCCTCCCGTTCCTGGATGCTCTGGAACGCGGCGTGGGCACACCAGTCGGCCATCTGAAGCAGCTGGCTCTCATGTGAGCGACGCATCCCGGCATCCTCGACTACTCGGCGTGAGCGAATCTCCAGCGCCCGGTGACAGTTGTGCAGGTGCCCACCGCTGTCGTGACCCCCATCGACCATGACGGTCGCATGAGCATTCTCCTGCGCCAGGAATTCCTCAAGGAAGCAGAGCAGGTCGCTATAGAGGGCGATCTTTCCCCGCCTACTCGGCTTGAAGACCGTGAAAACGCGGGCCTCCGTGAAGGTCCCGATCGTCTTGAGCCCCTTCTCGAAGATCTGAGACCGCATTTTTCGCTGGGCCCTCCCCCTCTGGAGCAGGGGAACTAGGCGACCATCGACGCCGGTAGCCAGCTCTCGTTGGGACTCGCCCTCGAGTTGCTTGCCCGGGGTGATCGCAAGCCAAGCGCCTGTGCATGCAACTCGAACGTGGCCGGGATCGCGTGTTTGTTGTAGAGCGAGCTTCTGAAGCCAAGCCACCGGCCCAGGTACTCGGTCCAGAGGTCCAGTGGAATGGCCAGCCCGGTCCAGAGCGACCCGACTTTCTCGTTTCCGGAGTCGTCGACGTAGACCACGTATGAGCACTGCGGCAGCGGCATGGGTCGCTATGCAACCAGAGTGATGTGCGTTGCGCATCGACGCGCTCCCTCATACTCGCCGTCATGGACGAGAAGCTCTTCGATACGGACCAGACCGGGAGATCGGAAGCTCAACAGCCGGCTGCTGACGCTCCGCTGGCGGTGCGGATGCGGCCGAGGAACCTCGACGAGCTCCTGGGGCAGGAGCACGTCCTCGGCGAGGGGTCGGCCCTGCGGACTGCTATCGAAGAAGGCAAGCCCCACAGCTCGATTCTGTATGGGCCTCCGGGGTCGGGCAAGACCACGCTTGCGCGGATAGCTGCCGCGGGATCTCAAGGGGCGTTTGAGGAGGAGTCGGCGGTGAACGCGGGCAGGGCGGAGATACGGGCGGTGATCGAGCGGGCCCGGGAGCGGCGCAAGGGAGCGGGCCGGGGGACGGTGCTCTTCCTGGATGAGATCCACCGGTTCAACAAGGCGCAGCAGGACGCGCTGCTGCCGGCGGTCGAGGAGGGACTGCTGACGCTGATCGGGGCGACCACCGAGAACCCTTACTTCGAGGTCAACTCGGCGTTGCTTTCGCGCTGCCAGATCTACGAGCTGCGGCCGCTCGACCCCGAGCAGGTGGAAGCGCTCCTGCGTCGCGCTCTATCGGACCCCGAGCGCGGCCTGGCCGACCCGCCGCCGGTGGACGACGCTGCCCTGGAGATGCTGGCGCAGCGCAGCGGCGGCGATGCCCGGGTCGCCCTCTCCGCCCTCGAGCGCGCCGCCGAGCGCGCCCGCGGCGAGCCGGTCGATATCGCCGCGATCGAGGACGCCTTGCAGCGCAAAGCGCTCGACTACGACCGCCAGGGCGACCGCCACTACGACTTCGTCTCTGCTTGGATCAAGGCGACGCGGGGCTCTGACGTGGACGCCTCCCTCTACTACCTGGCGGTGATGTTGGAGGGCGGCGAGGACCCGCGCTTCATCGCCCGCCGGATGGTCATCCTCGCCTCCGAGGACGTCGGCAATGCCGATCCGCAGGCGCTACTCGTCGCCGACGCCGCCGCCCGCGCCGTCGACCGCGTCGGCCTGCCCGAGTGCGCGCTCAACCTTGCCCAGGCCGCCGTCTACCTCGCCCTCGCGCCGAAGTCCAACGCCTCCTACAAAGCGCTCTCCGCGGCGCGCGCCGAGGTCCGCGCCAACGGCGCCAAGACCCCGCCGGACTACCTGCGAGACGCCCACTACCCCGGCGCCGAGAAGCTCGGCCGCGGCAGCGGCTACCGCTACGCGCACGACGAACCGGACGGTGTCACCGACCAGCCACTGCTGCCGGAGGGCCTCGAGGAAAGCCGCTTCTACGAGCCCACCGACCGCGGCTTCGAGGCCGAGCTGGGCCGCCGGCTCGCCGACCTGCGACACCGGTTCGGCAGGCAGTAACACCCTGCGCAACTTCACTGGAATGGTGGTGTTTCTAGAGGCGGCTTTCCAAGTAGAGCCAGGGAGAGCCGACACCGACCGGAGGCCTGGACTGGGGGTCTCCGGTCGGGATTTCCACAGGGGGGAGAGGACGCCGAGTTGACTGGGCTCGGCGTCCTCCATTTTTGTGACTGTCACATTTCGGCGATGGCCTATCGTGGTCGCGTGGCGTCCAAGGAAACCCAACACCTGCGGCTCGGTGGAATGGCCCTTCGCAACGGCCTGTTGATCCACGGGCCGACCCACTGGGCGGCGGCGGTCCGCGATCGCGACGGGGAGATCCAGGTCGCCTCGGAGCGGAAGCCGGAGCTGGCCCCCGGCCTGGTGGCGAAGATCCCCGGGCTGCGCGGGCCGCTGAAACTGGCCGAGGCGATGGCGGTGCTGCCGCTGACCCGGCGGCGTCTGGGCGCGGCGCGGCTGCCGTTCGAGGACTGGCGGGTGGTGGCGACGGTCGGCGCGACCCTGGCGCTGAGCGCACTGCTGCGCCGGCGGGTGCGGGCCTCGGCCTTGCGCGAGGGGATGGTGCAAGCGATCGGCGCGCTGCCGGCGATTGTCGCCCTTACCGACCGCGATCTCGCTGCCTACCACGGTGTCGAGCACAAGGCGATTGCCGCCTACGAGCAGGATGTCGAGGACGTCGCCAGCGTTCCCAAGGAGCACGACCGGTGCGGCTCCAACTTGGTGGTGCCGATGATGGTGCTCTCCGCCGGCGGCACCCTGTTGCTGGAGCGGCTGGTCGAGCACCCGAGCGCTGTCGCCCGCGCCGCGGTCGGCCTCGGTGGTGCCTCACTCGCGGTCGAGATGTTCGCCTGGAGCGACCGCCACCACGGCGACCCGCTGGCCGAGGCATTCCACACGCCGGGACGGGAGATCCAGCGCCGCCTCGCCACCAGGGAGCCGACCCCTGAGCAGCTCGAGGTCGGCCTCGCCGCGATGGCGGAGATCCTCCGGGTCGAGGGCGGCAACGGCGAAGACGACCTGCCGCCCGCCGCATAGACTTGCCGCCCTTGTTCGGAAGGATCGACCACATCGGAGTCGCCGTCGAGGACATTGACGCGGCCATCGCTCTCTACGAGCAGAGCTTCGAGATGACGCTCGCGCACCGCGAGACGGTCACCTCCCAGGGGGTCGAGGCGGTTCTGCTCGACGTCGGCGAGGGTCACGTCGAGCTGCTTGCGCCGCTCGGCCCCGACACCCCCGTCGGCAAGTTCCTCGCCCGCAGCGGCGAAGGGCTGCACCACGTCGCCTACGCCGTCGACGACATCGACGGCGTCCTGCAACGGATCGCCGCCACCGGGATCGAGCTGATCGACACCGAGCCGCGGACGGGCATCCGCGGCAGCAGGGTTGCGTTCCTGCACCCCCGCTCGACCGGCGGGGTCCTGACCGAGATCGTCGAACCCGCGGAGGGACACTGAGATGGCCGAAGCACAACGAGTTGAGATCGGATTCGAGGGTGGCCAGGTGATCTCCGCCCGGCTCGCCGACGACGACCTCAAGGACCTTCGCAAGCAGCTCGAGAAGGGTGGTTGGCACGACCTCCACACGGAGGACGGCGTGATCTCCCTCTTCCTTGGCAAAGTCGCGTTCCTGCGGATCGAGTCCGGAGCGCACAGGGTCGGTTTCAGCCTCGAAGACTGATGCTCCCCGCTCGGCGTCGGCGGCATGGCTGAGGAGTGGAAGACAGCGCGGCTGCTGGCGCGGCCGCCGCAGCTCGCCGACGAGGAGGACTACGGCAGGATCTTTCTCGACCCGGCGGTGGCCGAGTGGCTGCGGCCGGCGCCGATGAAGCAGTTCGACCCAGGCGAAGTCGCCGAGATGCTCGGCGAGGACCGCCGCCACTGGGTTGAGCACGGCTTCGGGCCCTGGGCCTTGGTGGCACGAGAGGACGACTCGGTGGTCGGGCGCGGGGGCCTGCGCTGGACCGAGATCGACGGCCACCTGACAGTCGAGCTGCCCTGGGCGGTCAGCCCCGACCGGTGGGGGCAGGGCCTCGCCACCGAGGCGGCCTCGGCCGCGGTGGAGTGGGCCCGGGCACTGGGGCTGGCCGAGGTTGCCGCGCTGGTCCTTCCCGGAAACCTCCGCTCACGCAGGGTGGCGGAGAAGGCCGGCCTCAAGCTCACCGGGGACACCCTCCACGCGGGCATCCCACACCTCGTCTACCGGCTGGACCTGGCGATATAGACGGCCTTGGCGTGGACGCCTTCGTCGAGCGGCTGGTGGGGGATCGCGTCGTGGCCGTGGCCGTAGACGTCGAGGCACTCCAGGCCCGCTCGCTCCAGCGCCCCCAAGATGTCCTCTTCCGGGAAGTGGCGCTGGCGGTGCACATGCGGCTCGACCTCCGGGCCCCGCCTCCCGTCGAGCGCCTCGACCTCGAAGCTTGCCTCGGCGATCGAGCGCGGCTTGGCGTCGGCGGTGGACCGGCCATGCCAGTGGAGCCGCAGGCCGTCCCGCTCGACCTCAACCTCTTCGGTGAAGAAGGTGCGGTAGGTCTGCAGCGTATTGACGTCGAACATCAGCAACCCGGTCGGGGCGAGGTTGCGCCGCATCCCGGTCAGCGCCTGCTCCAGCTCGCCGACGTCGAAGAGGTAGTTGACCGCGTCGTCGAGGCAGAAGACGAGGTCGAACTCGCCGAACACCGGCAGCTCGCGCATGTCGGCAACCGAGAGCGCCGCCCGCTCGCCGACCTTGGCCCGGGCCAGCTCGACCATCGAGGCGGAGATGTCGCAGGCCGTCACCTCCCAGCCCCGCTCCAGCATCGGGATGAAGCTCTTGCCGGTGCCGCAGCCGACGTCGAGCAGCCGCTTGCCCTCGAGCCCGTGTGCCTCGACCTTGGGCAGGAGCTGGCCCAGCCACAGCTCGTAGTCGTGATGAGCGGTGAAATCGTCATAGACCGGAGCGATCGCCTGGTAGGCGATTTCGGCCGCGCGCGGATTCCGTTCCCCTGACATCTCCACCGTCACTAGGCCCAGACCTTACCTTTAGTCAAGAGAGTTTCAACGATCTAGTACACCAGTCCATTTATCACTTATGTAAGTTCGTTTGATCAGCACTCCGATAGAGCATCGCCGCGGGAACGACGATGGCTGGGAGTGGGGTGAGGCGCACAGGGTCTGTCTGCGTATGGCTTATCGCTACGCGAGCAATCCGAGCGAAGCCGAGGACATCGCCCAGGACGCGTTGCTCCGGGCCTGGCGTCGCCGTTCGACCTTGCGCGACACCGACCGGCGCGTGCAGTGGCTGGCGGCGATCGTCCGCAACGAGGCATTTCGCCAGCATGCCCGAGTGCGCCCTGACCCGATCTCGTCGATCGACGTCTACGAGGGGGTCGAGGACGCGCAGGTGGTGGCGACGGTCGAACAGGCCGACCTCCACGCCGCCCTGAAGCGGCTCAGCGACCGCGACCGGCGGCTGCTCGAGCTGCGCTACGCCGAGGACCTGACCCAGGCCGCGATCGCCGACCGGCTGGGGATCCCGGAAGGCACGGTCAAGGTGAGGCTGCACCGGGCGCGGAACAAGCTGCGGCGCGCCTACGTGCTCCAGTAGCGCCTGTACACGCGGGCGAGCACCGCAACGAGAAGTTCGGACCGGTGTACAACGACGGCGCGGCGCTCCGGGGCGACCATTTAACGATGGAGACCGCACCCCGACAGATAGTGGCCTTCGGGGGCGGCGGCTTCTCGATGGAGTCGGGCAACCCGCTGCTCGACGATTACGTGCTGGGGCTCTGCAAGGCGGAGCGCCCGCGGGTCTGTTTCCTGCCCTCCGCCAGCGGCGACGCCGACCACTACATCGTCCGCTTCTACCGGGCCTTCTCCGCTCACCGGTGCGAGGCCAGCCACATCTCCCTCTTTCGTCGCGAGCAGGGACCGGAGGACCTGCGCCGCCACCTCCTCTCCCAGGACCTGATCTACGTCGGCGGCGGCAGCGTCGTCAGCCTGCTCGGGGTCTGGCGGGCGCACGGCATCGACCGGATCCTGAGGGAGGCCTGGGAAGCGGGCGTGGTCCTCTGCGGGCTCTCGGCCGGCTCGCTGTGCTGGTTCGAGGAGGCGGTCACCGGGTTCCACGGCGCCCCGCGAAGGCTCGACGGCCTGGGCTTCCTCCCGTTCAGCAATTGCGTCCACTACGAGCCGCGCTCGAAGCGGCGCGAGTCCTACCATCGCTTCCTGCGCGAGGGGATGCGGGCCGGGTACGCGGCCGAGGACGGCGCCGCGCTGCACTTCACCGGCCAGGAACTGAGCAGGGTCATCGCCTCCAGGCCAGAGGCCCGCGGGTACCGCCTCGACCTCTCCGCCGGCCGGGTGGTGGAGATGCGAATCGCCACCGCGTTCCTCGGCGATCGCGGTGCCATGCTCGAGGCGCCCCTGCCGGAGGCGCTCTCGACCCCCGTTGCCGCTTGATGGCGGTGCGCCGGATCCTCGCGCTCGGCGGCCACGAGTTCAGCTCGCGCCCGCCGGACCGGGCGGTCTGCGAGCTGCTGCTGCGGCTGGCCGGCGAGCGGGGCGCCGAGCGGCCGCGGATCTGCCTGTTGCCGACCGCCAGCGGCGACACCTCCGACCAGATCGGCCGCTTCTATTCCGCCTTCGGGGAGCGCGGCTGCGAGCCCTCCGACCTCTCCCTCTTCCGCCTCGGCCGACGCCCGATGGCGCTGCGCGACCACCTCCTCTCCCAGGATCTGATCTACGTCGGCGGCGGCAGCATGCTCAACCTGCTGGCGGTCTGGGAGGCGCACGACATCGCTGCGATCCTCGGCCTCGCCTGGCGCCAGGGGATTGTCCTCGCCGGCCAGAGCGCCGGAGCGATGTGCTGGTTCGAGGCCGGGGTGACCAAATCGTCCGGCAAGCCGCTGGCGGCGGCCGGGCTCGGCCTGCTCTCCGGGAGCCTCTGCGTCCACTACAACAACGAGCCCGAGCGTCGCGCCGCCTACCTGAGCGCGGTTGGCGACGGGATGCCCGGCGGCTACGGCCTCGACGACTACGCCGGCCTGCTCTGGGAGGGTGAGGGGACGCCCTCGGCGGTGACCGCCCGTCGCGGCGCCCGCGCCTACCGGGTCAGCGCCCATGAGGAGGGCGTCTCGGAGTCCCCGCTCCCAGCTCGTTTCCTGCCCGCTCCGGCGCCCGCCGCCCTGCGCGAGGACATCGCCGAGTTCCGCCGGATCAAGACGATGCGCAGCCGCGCCGGCTGGCTCGGCTAACCCTCGCCGGCAGCCGGCGGCGCGGTCGGGTCGTCGCCCTCCTCGCCGAGGCTCTCGCGGGCGATGTAGTCCTCGGCCAGCAGTAGGTTGTCCTTCGAGCGCTCGACCACGTTCAGCAGGTCGCCCATCAGCGAGACCTCCTCGACCTGCTCCTTGACGAACCACTGCAGGAACTGCTCGGCCCGGTAGTCCTTGATCTCGCGGGCGAGCTCGAACAGGGCAAAGATCTCGTCGCTGACCCGCTTCTCCTGCTCCAGCGCCATTTTCACCGGCGAGATCCCGTCCGCGTAGGTCGTCTCCTGCGACTTGATGTCGGGGATGTGGACCGCCTCGTCGACGTCGAGCAGGTACCTGATCATCATCATCGCGTGCTCGCGCTCCTCCAGCGCTTGGCGGTAGAAGAAGGCGGCGAGGCGGGGAAGCGTCTCGGCGTCGTAGTAGACGGCCGCCCCGACGTACTGCTGGGAGGCGGCGAACTCGTTGGCGATCTGCTCGTTGAGCGCGTCGGCGAATGACTTGTCAGGCATCTCGGCTCCTTCTCGGGACGGGCGTGGTCTGGCGCCCAACGTAGCCGAAACCCGAAGTTCGGTTGGCCGAAGCGGGCGTTAGGCGACCCAACGAAATCCGAGCGCGTCGATCGACGGCTCGAGCGGGCTGGAGGGAAGCCCCGGCTTGGTCGCCTGCTCGGGGTCGTTGTAGCCGCTGGGGGCGACGTCGTTGGGGGTGTCGGGATGGAAGATCGAGGCCAGGTACTGGATCTGGCCACGGCCCTGGCCGAGCTCGGTCTGGCCGCCGCCGTAAGCGCCGATGCCGCGCTCCTCGCAGTAGTCGTAGGTGGCGAAGAGGTTGCGGATCGGCCCGAAGCGCGAGGGCTTCACGTTGACCACCTTCGGCGGCGAGAAGGGCATCGCCTCGATCTCAGCGATCGAGTGGATCGGTGCGTCCCAGGTCACTCGCTGGGAGACCGGCTCGAGCAGCGGCCGGGTCTCCTCGGTGACGTCGGGATCCTCGAGCCAGGCTTCGGGGAAAGCCTCGATCAGCTTCGCGTAGAGGACCGGATCGGTCTCGACGTCCACGGGAGTGCCTTTGTAGAAGCCCTTGAGGTCGAGCGAGTCGACGGCGCCGGTCTTGGCCAGCGCGGCGATCAGCTCGTCATCCCAGTCGTTGACCGGGTCGAGCTTGAACCGCAGGGTCGGGTGGGCGGCGAGGCGGGCGAGCAGCGGCTCGATTGACGAGCGCTCGCCTTCGCGGCCGAGGCGCATCGAGCTGACGAAGTTGACCGGGCGAGGCTCGCGCCCCAACGCCGCGGAGAGGTTGGTCCCGGCCTGGCGCAGCGCCAGGTCCAGCGCCGCCGACTCGAAGGCCCAGCGGCGGTAAGCGCGGGAAACGTCGCGGACCGGGGGCGCGGCCGGGAAGAGGTCGATCTCCCCGAGCCGGTCGGAGAAGGCGGCGAAGCCACTCGTCCCCGCCAGCCCCTCGGGCGGGCCGGCGTCCTGCTGGGCGATGTGGTCGACGACGTCATAGGTGACGTCTTCGCCGATCCCCTCGTGGCCGCCGCCGCGCAACTTGATCACAGTCGTCAGCCGTTCGAAGTCGGGGAGGATGAGGCTGAGGCCTTCGAACGCGCACGACTCGATCTCCAGCGGCAGGTCGGCGATCGCGTCGAAGCTGGTCATCGCGGCGCAGCCTAGATCATCGATTCAGCGGGCCACGCGCAGCGTCTTCAGCTCGCGGTCGCTCGAGCCGCGCACGTGGCCTCCTCCCCATAGTGCTGACCGAGCCTGTGCCGGACTGCCGGCTACACCGGCAACGGGGTCGGCCCCCTCCCACATGGTCGGCCGCACCCTCGCCGCCCTCGCCCTCGACCGCCGCGACAACGCCTCCCGCCTCGCCTTCCACATCGGCCGGTAGTCACTACACGTCTTTTACCCACCTTAAGAAACCCACATATGTGCCACTCCGCGTAGATAGAAAACATTACGCGGGAAAACTTGACCGACACGCGTTCCCTCTGAGATCGTCGGGAGTGAAAACGGCGTGCAGGGCTCCGCCACCACGACCAAAGGAGTCTCACGATGATTGGACGTAGAGCCACCACCGGTCTCGCGCTGCTATGCGCGCTGATGTTCTGCGCGTTTGCGGCGCAGAGCGCCTCGGCCCAGGTAGGAACGCACGCGACCAACACAACAGCATTCACATGCGTCAACGTCGGCGCCAACAAAGGGGAGTTCAAAGACGAGCACTGCGACGAAAAAGTCGGAGCAGAAAAAGGGAGCTTTGCTCACAAAGAATTTCCTGAATCGAAAGCCACAACAGCAATCGAAGTGACCAACGAAAAAACCAGCGATGACACAACCAAAGCATATTCGGCAACCCTTACAGTCATACATCTCGGCGTGCATACAGAAATCACATGCGAAGTCGTCAAAAGCAAAGCCGGTGGCAAAAACTGGATCCAGAACGTAGAGAAAGAAGGCAAACACACAGTAGAAGGCACAGTAGAAGTTGAATTCACCGCATGCAAAGTCCTGAAACCACTCAAATGTGAAGTCACTGAGCCGATCCAAATTATCGCCAAATTCAAAGGTGTCGAAGGCCTCAAAGGCAGCGGCAAAGAAAAAACAATGGGGGTAGAATTCACCCAAGACGAAGGAAAAAACTTCGCCGAACTTTCTTTCAAAAACAAAGGAGCCGAAGTTTGCGCGTTCAACGGGAAAACGTTTCCATTAACCGGTGCGTTTACGGCGACAGGTAAACCGGAACCGAGCGCAACGAACAAACACAGTGGTGCGACATCCATTTTCGTACCCAACAAAACAGAACCAACAGGCAAACAAGTCAAACCAGCAGAAGAAATGCAGACACTCAAATTCAGCACGAGCACCGCGCACTTCGACGCCAGGCTGACAACCCGCATGGCCGAAAAAGGCAACCCGATCACGACTACAACAGTCACATAGCATCGCTGTGTAGCTGTTCGAGGAACTAGCTCGTAGTTGAAGCGCCAATCACCGGGCCGGATCCAAGTCTGGCTCGGTGACCTACATCCCGAAGTGGTTCGGTTTCCACGTTGATGGCTGGCTCCGACGGCCCTTTGCCGGGCCGCACGCTTTCGCGCTTATGCAAACTCACATGTGTGCAAAGCCAGAGTTAGAAAACATCAGATTAAAAAGCTTGACTGGTAGGGGGACACGATGAGACGCTGCGGCCCAAGAGGGCCCACCATGGGCTCTTGAGGTCAGAGGACCGGAGTCGCCTCGCAGCTGCTGATGCTCGATGAGGCGTCTTTCGCAACACTCAACTCAAGGAGAGTCATCACGATGATCGGACGTAGAACCACCGCCGGCCTCACGCTGCTGTGCGCGCTTGTGTCCTGCGCGTTTGCGGCGCAGAGCGCTTCGGCACAGAAAGGAACGCCCGCGACCAACACAACAGCATTCACATGCGTCAACGTCGGAGCGAACAAAGGGGAGTTCAGCGACGAACACTGCGACACCAAAGTCGGACCAGAAAAAGGGAGCTTTGCTCACCAAGAATTTCCTAAATCGAAAGAAACAACAGCAATCGAAGTGACCAACGAAAAAACCAGCGATGACACAACCAAAGCAACCACGGCAGTCCTCACAAGCGTACATCTCGGCGTACACGTCGAAATCACCTGCACGGTCGTCAAAGAGAAAGCCGGTGGCAAAAACTGGATTCAGAACGTAGAGAAAGAAGGCAAACACACAGTAGAAGGCACAGTAGAAGCCGAATTCACCAAATGCACCGTCGTGAAACCGGCCAAATGTGAAATCGCCGAGCCGATCAAATCCATCGCCAAATTCATAGGGGTCGAAGGCCTTAAAGGCGGCGGCAAAGAAAAAACAATGGGGATCGAATTCGCCCAAGACGAAGGGAAACCTTTCGCCGAAATTACGTTCAAAAACAAAGGGGTTGAAGCCTGCGCGTTCAACGGGAAAACGTTCAACGTAGCCGGTTCGGCCATTGCGACAGGTAAACCGGAACCGAGCGCAACGAACAAACACAGTGGTGCGACATCCATTTTCCAACGCAACGAAACAGTAGAAACAGGCAAAGACAACAAACCAGCAGAAGAAATGGAGACACTCACCTTCGGCGGCAGCCGTTCCCACTTCGACGCCAGATTCACAACCCGCATGGCCGAAAAAGGCAACCCGATCACGACCACAACAGTCACATAGCGTCGCTGTGTAGCTGTTCGAGAAACTAGCTCGTAGTTGAAGCGACAGTCACCGGGCCGGACTACTGAGTCCGGCCCGGTGTATGCCGCGGTAGGTTCAGTCAAACGAGCGTCAAGACCTACCAACTTTTAGGAATTGTCATATATGGAGAGGACTTGACGCTTTCTGGGATCTATGGTTTGCTTCCCCAGTCGTTTGGGAACGGGAGAGTACTCGTCGGCAGACTATGAGGAGATAGGGGTTTATGAGAGAGGAAGGCGAGGTGCGAGACCGTCGCGTTCGCGGGTTCGGGGACTCACTCGGCCGTACCCCTTGGACCGTCCTCCTGCTGGCCGTTGGGTGGGCTTGCTTCGCTCCCTCTTCGACCCTGGGCGCCTACGTACCCCAGCCGCCGATCGGATCTTCCGGTTCGGGTGACGGGGAGGTCGAACTCGTCGCTCCTAATTTCATAGGCGGTACCGCCGGGAGCGGCCTCGCGGTCAACGACACCACCCACAACATCTACGTTGGCGACACCGACAACCATCGGGTCACCGTCTTCGCCGCGAACGGCAGCTTCATCGGGGCCTTCGGCGCTGACGTCGGCGGTCCGGGCATCGACGTCTGCACGATCGGCTGTCTCCCCGGTACCCCCGGAACCTCCCCGGGCGCCTTCGAAGACCCCACCTTCGTCGCTGTCGACAACTCCGCCGGCCCCTCGAGCGGCGACGTTTACGTCGTCGACAGCGCCACCAACGTGATCTCCAAGTTCGAAGCGAATGGCACCCTGGTCGCCAGCTGGGACGGCGACGGGCAGCTTTCGGGTAACGGCGTAGAAGCTTTCGAACAGATCGTCGGAATCGCGGTGGACTCTACTGGCGAACTCTTTGTATTAGAGACGGGGAACCCAGGCCACATGTTCTCGTTCGGAGAGAATGGCGGCTTCATTACGGAAGTCGAAACTCCTCGTGGCAGTGCTCCTAACGGACTTGGCGTTGACCCCGATGACAACTTCTTCAAGATCAACGGCGAACCCAGCGTTGAGAAATTCGAAGCCGACGGCACCGACATTGGCCAGGTCACCATTTCAACCTCCAACGCCGGGCTCGCCGTCGATTCCTCCAACGGCGATCTCTTCGTGGTCCTCATGAACGGGCAGATCAACCGCTACGCCTTCGAACCCTCAGGCGAAGTGGTGGGCACTGGTTGTACCCCGGCTCCCTTGGTGGGTTGTTCGCCCTCTGAACTCTCCATTGGCGATGTCACCGAAGGAGGCGGCCTCGCAGTAGATAGCGTCACCCACACCGTCTACGCCGCCAACCCGGCCACCGACCAGGTCATCCCCTTCGCGCTGGTCACCGTTCCCGACGTGATCACCAAACCGGCGAGTGCGATCGGTCCCGAAAGCGCCACCCTGAACGGGGAAATCAACCCCAACGGGGTGCCGCTGACCGAGTGCTTCTTTGAGTTCGGGACCACCACCGCCTACGGCCAGACCGTCCCCTGTGAAGACCCAGACTTCGAAGAAGTCGGCGAAGGCACCGAATTCGAAGATGTCCACGCCGACATCCCGGAACTTGACCCGGGCACCACCTACCACTTCCAGCTGCGCGCCGCCAACGCCTCAAACGCCCCGGGGGAATCGATCCCCGGTGGCAACGAAGACTTCCGGACCCTCGGTCCGACGATCCAAAACGAATCGGCCACCCAGGTGACCGCCACCGGCGCCAGGATCAGCGGTGAGATCAGCCCCAACGGCAAAGCGACGAGCTTCGTCGTTGAGTACCTCACCGAGGCCCAGTTCCAAGAACAAGGAGAAACCTTCACCGGCGCAAGCGAAGCCCCCGTTCCGCCCGCCACGGTCCCCACCTTCACCACCGGCACCGGTGATCTCTCCGCTGCCACCGGCGCCGGCAACCTCTCCGCTGCCACCGGCACCGGCGACCTCACCGAAGGCTCCACCTTCATCACCGGCGTCACCACCTCGACCGGCACCTTCGCCGTCGGCCAGGTGATCAAAGGCACCGGCATCCCACCTGAAACCACGATCGTCGCCGTCGGTCCCGGCACCCTCGCCCTCTCCAAAGCGGCCAGCGCCACCAGCACCGGGGTAGCCCTCAGCGCCGGCTCGCCCACGATCACCGGCGTCACCACCTCGACCGGCGCCTTCGCCGTCGGCCAGGCGATCACCGCCACCGGCATTCCCGCCGACACCACGATCACTGCCGTCGGCTCAGGCACCCTCACCCTCTCCGATCCGGTCACCGCGCCTGGTACCGCGGTCCCCCTCAGCGCCGGCTCGCCCACGATCACCGGCGTCACGACCATGGCCGGCGTCTTCCGCGTCGGTGCGACGATCGAAGGCCCCGGCATCCCGCCTGAAACCACGATCGTCTCCGTCGGCCTGAACACCCTCACCATCTCAGAGCCCGTCACCGAAACCGGCCAAGACGTCGCCCTCACCTCCTCGGGGCCCCAAGCCGTCTCCCAGCTGCTCAGCGGTCTTGAACCGCAGACTGCCTACCGCTTCCGCCTGGCGGCGACCAACGCCGACGCCACCTCCTTCGGGCCCGGCGGCAAATTCACCACCTTCGCCCTGCCCAACGTCGAGCTCCCCGACAACCGCAGATACGAGATGGTCTCCCCGCCGGTGAAGACCGGCGAGGTGATCCCGCCCGAACCCGACGGAAGCCTGAGCGGCAGCTGCACCGAATGCCTACCGGGGGAAAACACGGCGACGATGCCTGCCCAGACCACCGCGGATGGCAACTCGGTGCTCTACGAGGGCCAGCCCTTCTCCGCCGGCCTCGCCGCCGGCCCCAACGAGTACATCTCCGAACGAGGCTCGACCGATTGGTCCTGGGAGAGCCTCAGCACGCCGACTATGACCGGGCGCTATGAAGCCTTCACCTCGGACCTCTCGCAAGCGGTTCTGTTCCAGGAAGATCCGTCGCTCTCCCCGTTGGCGCCGACCCAGGGAGCGAAAGTCTTCCCCAACCTCTACCTGCGCGACCAGGCAGGCAGCCTCGAGCCGCTGATGACGGTCGAACCGCCGGCGCGTTCTCCTGGCGACTTTGGCATCGCCTACTCCGGAGCCAACGCGGGCAGCGCCTTCGAAGCCGAGTTCAGCCACCAGATCTTCGAAGCCAACGACGCTCTGACCGGGGTGGTGCCGGGGATCGCCCCTGCCGCGCCGCCGATCGCCGAAGGTGGGGACGTATGCGCATTGTCATCGAGCTGCAACCTCTATGAGTGGGTGGAAGGGGAACTTCGCCTGGTCAACGTCCTGGACGACGAAACCGCGGCCGAGGACGCGGTGCTCGGCGCGGGGCGGCTGCTGGATCCGGCTGCCTTCCTCAACACCTACCACGCGATCTCCGACGACGGCAGCCGGATCTTCTGGTCCGAAGAAGGAAGCGGCGAAGTCTTCGTCCGCGTCGACGGGGAAGAGACGCTTGAAATCCCGGGGCCGGGCACGTGCAAAAAAAGCATTGCGCTCACCAACCGCGCCTGCTTCCTCACCGCCTCCCCCGACGGCACCACGGTACTGCTCTCTGACGGCCAGCTCTACGAGCTTGACGAAGCGGGGCCCGAAGCCTACGAACCAACGGTCAACCTGACCGGAGTGGGGGGCGGCTTCGAGGGCATCCTCGGAGCAAGCGAAGACCTCTCCCAGATCTACTTCGTCGCCACCTCCGATCTGACCGGCACCCAGGAAAACGCCAACGGCGAAGAAGCCGAAGCGGGCAAACTTAACCTCTACTTCTGGGATGAAGGGGCGACGAGCTTCATCGGGAGGCTGGTGGCGAGCGACAACGCGCTTGGCACCGATAACCGCTACGGAGCGTGGAGGGCGCCGCCGCCGAACCGCACCGCGCAGGTGAGCCCGGACGGGTCCCTGCTGGCGTTCATGTCGCGGGCGACGCTGACCGGCTACGACAACACGTGCGTCGGCGGGGGCGAGTGCAGGGAGGTCTTCATCTATGACGCCGACACCGAGACCCTGACCTGCGCCTCGTGCAACCCGAGCGGGCAGCGACCGCTCGGGCCCTCGAACCTGAGCCTCTTGCGACCCCAGGGCGCCGCCTTCCCCCAACCCGGCAACCTCTCCAGCGACGGCGAAGGGCGCCTGTTCTTCGAAAGCCAGGACGCACTCCTACCCCAGGACACCAACGGCTCGGTGATGGACGTCTATGAGTGGGAGCCCGACGGAGTCGGCAGCTGCGAAGAGCCGGGCGGCTGCGTCGCGCTGATCTCGAGCGGGCGCGCCGCCAACAACTCGATGTTCGTTGACTCCACCCCCTCAGGAGACGACGCCTTCTTCATCACCCGCGAGCGACTGCTTTTGCGCGACAAAGACTCCCAGCTCGACCTCTATGACGCCCGGGTTGACGGCGGCCTGATCGAACCCCCAGCAGAAACCTGCAACGGGGAAGCCTGCGCGGGGCCGATTCCATCGCCGCCGGTTCAGCGGGGGTCCCTGCCTCCCTTCGTCGGCCCCGGCAACCCGCCGCAGAACAAACCGGGCTGCAAGAAGGGCTTCGTGAAGAAGAAGGGCAAGTGCGTGAAGAAGAAGCAAAAGAAGAAGAAGGGCCAGGGCAGGCGGGGAGGCTCGCGATGAGCGCCCGCAAGTCAATAGGCGCCGCCCTGCTCTTCGTCTTGCTCCTGGGAGCGCTCTGGGCCCCGAGCCTCTCCCGGGCGGCATTTGGGTTCAAAGAGCTGAGCGCGGACAGCGTTAACAAAGGCGGCTTCACCAGCCTGCTCGCCGGCTCCCATCCCTTCGAGTTCGAGGTCAACCTCGAAATGAACCAGGACTCCGAAGGCATCCCGGAAGGGACGCTTCGCGATCTGATCGTCGACCTGCCGCCGGGGCTGGTCGGCAACCCCCGCGCGGTGCCGCCCTGCCCCGCGGATGTCCTCGAGGGCCAAGATCCCCGCTGCCCGGGTGACTCCCAGATCGGCATCGCCAAAGTCAGGCTCTCGGGTCTCGAAGACACCGCGGTGATCCCCGTCTACAACCTCGTCCCTCCCTTCGGGGTACCGGCCTCGATCGGGTTCAGCGTGATCAACGAAAACAGCTTCCAGGAAGCCTCGCTTCGCCAAGGCGACTACGGGGTGAGGGTCTCAGACATCACGCTCCCCACCGCGCAGCGGATCATCTCGGTCGAAGAGACGATCTGGGGGGTGCCGGCGGAAAAAAGCCACGACGCCGAACGCACCTGCGTGCTGCCCAATGGCAACAAAGTCCCAGGCTGCGCGAGCAACATCCCCCCCGAAGCCTTCCTCAGCCTGCCGAGCTCCTGCGGGGACCCGCTGCAGCTGAGCGCGACGGTGCGCTCGGTGCAGGAACCGGAAAACCCCCAGCAGGAGACCGTGGTGATCGGTGGGGAGGACGCCGAAGGCATCACCGGCTGCGACAAACCCCCCTTCAACCCCACGATCTCCTCAAAGCCCGAAACCTTCACCGCCGACTCGCCCACCGGCCTTGAATTCGGCTTAAACATCCCCCAGACCAAACTCCCCCCAGCCGGAGACCCAGACGGCACCGCGACCTCGACCGCGCATCTGAAGGACGCGGTGGTCACCCTTCCCGCCGGGCTCTCGGTCAACCCCTCGGCGGGGATCGGGCGCGCCGGTTGCTCCCCGGCCCAGATCGGGATCGGCCTGCAGGGCGCCCCGAGCTGCCCCGATGCCTCAAAGGTCGGCACGGTCACGGTCAAAACCCCGCTGCTCGATCACCCCGCCCCCGGCACCGTCTACCTCGCCCAGCAGCTGAACAACCCCTTCGCCTCCCTAATCGCCCTCTACATCGTCGTCGACGATCCCCAAAGCGGGGTCCTGGTCAAGCTCGCCGGCAAGGTCGAACCCGACCCCCTCACCGGCCAGATCCGGACGGTGGTGGCGCAGAACCCCCAGCTGCCCTTCGAAGACTTCGAATTCGAGTTCTTCGGCGGCCCCAGGGCCGCGCTCACCACCCCGCTGACCTGCGGCACCTACACCACCACCGCCGAGCTCACCCCGTGGTCGAGCCCCGAAGGGCCAACCGCTTTTGACACCGATTCCTTCACCGTCTCCCAGGCCCCCGGCGGCGGCCCCTGCGCCCCAACCGAGGCGCAGCTGCCCCACGCCCCGAGCTTTGAAGCCAGGACGGAAAATCCCATTGCGGGTGACTACTCACCTTTTGTCCTTCAGCTCTTCCGCCAAAACGGCTCCCAGCGCTTAAGCGCCCTGAACACCACCCTGCCCCCCGGCGTCACCGCCAACTTCAGGGGCGTGGCGGAATGCTCGGAGGCCCAGATCGCCTCCGCGCAGGGCCGCACCGCGCCGGGCCAGGGCGCCCTCGAGCAGGCCTCCCCCTCCTGCCCGGCCGCCTCTGGGCTGGGAGTGGTCAACGTCGGCGCCGGCTCGGGCTCCCAGCTCTTCGTGCAGGGCTCCGTCTACCTAGCCGGCCCCTACAAGGGCGCCCCCTTCAGCCTGGCGATCGTCACCCCCGCGGTTGCCGGGCCCTTCGACCTCGGCGCCGTGGTGGTCAGAGCCGCCCTCTACGTCAACCCCGAAACCGGCCAGGGCACGGTCAAGAGCGACCCCCTACCGACGATCCTTCAGGGCATCCCGCTCGACGTGCGCACGGTCGCGGTCAAGATCGACCGCTCCGCCTACGTCTTGAACCCGACCTCGTGTGAAGCCAAGGCGGTAAGCGGGGAAGCGATCTCCACCTCGGGTCAGGTCGCCCCGCTCAACAACCGCTTCCAGGTCGGCGGCTGCGGAGCGCTCTCCTACACCCCCAAGCTCAAGCTGCAGATGAACGGCGCCACCAGGCGAAGCGGCCACCCAGCGCTTAAGGCGACCCTGACCCAGCCCTCCGGGCAGGCCAACACCCGCCGCGCGGTGGTAATTCTGCCGCCGACCACCTTCATCGACCAAAACCACATCGCCAACCCCTGCACCAGGCCCCAGTTCGCCGCCAAAAACTGCCCGCCGGCCTCGGTGCTCGGCAAGGTCCGGGTCTTCACCCCGCTCTTCGACAATCCCCTGGAAGGCCCGGTCTACTTCCGCGCCAACGGCGGCGAACGCGATCTCCCCGACGTGGTCTTGGACCTGCACGGCAGAGTTGATGTGATCGCGGTCGGCTTCGTCGACGCGGTGACCAAAAAGGGCTCGGAATCCTCCCGGGTGAGGACCACCTTCGCCTCCCTGCCCGATGCCCCGATCACCAAGGCGGTCTTCACCTTCCAGGGCGGCAAGAAAGGCGTCTTCGTCAACTCCGCCAACATCTGCAAGGTGCCGAACCTCGCCACCGTGAAGATGAGCGCCCACAACAACCGGGTGCAGCACTCCGAAGCGCGGATCGGGACGGGTTGCGGGGGGCGGTAGGGGGTACTAGCGGGCTACCCGAAGCGTCTTCAGCTCGCGGTCGCTCGAGCCGCGCACGTGGCCGCCGTGGGCGACGCTCTCGCGGATGTAGTCGAGCGTCTCCGGGGTGAGGCGCTCCCCGGGGAGGACGTTGGGGATGCCCGGGGGGTAGGCGGCGAGGCCCTCGGCGGCGATGCGCCCGGCGGCGGTATCGAAGGGGATCACCTCCTGCGGACCGAGGAACGCTTCCCGCGGCGTCATCACCAGCTCGCCCCAGGGCGGCGGCGGGGCAAGGTGGGACTGCGGCGGGCCAGGTTCGGCCTCGAGCCGGCCGACGGCGTCGCGCAGGGCGGCGACCAGCCGTTCGCCGGCTTGCTTCGGCGGCTCGCCGACGCCGAAGATCGCGACGACGACGTTCTCCGAGTGCAGCTCGAGGTCGATGCCGCTGGAGTAGAAGGCGATGTTGGCCAGCCGGTACCCGGTCGAGCCGGTGCCGCGGACGTCGACCGAGAGCCGCAGCGGGTCCAGGGCGGCGACTCCGGGGCGGCCGATCAGGCTCTCGTCGAGCACCGCCAGCCCAGGGATCTTCTCGATCTCGGCCCTGGTCTCGGCGATCGCCTCGAGGGTTTCTCCGAGCACCTCGGTGCCGCGCACGGCGATCTGCCGCCGGGCCGCGTCGAGGGAGCCGGTGAGCAGGCCGCTGGGGCTGGTCGTTTCGACCAGGCTGACGCAGCGGTCGACGATCGCAGCGTCGAGCCGACCGCCGTTGCCGAGGTGCAGCATCGCCGCCTGGGTGAGGCTGCCGACGATCTTGTGAGTCGAGGAGAGGACGAGGTCGGCGCCACACGACAGCGCGTCGGGAGGCAGCGACGGGTGGAAGTGCAGGTGGGCGCCCCAGGCCTCGTCGACGATCAACGGCACGCCGCGCTCGCGGGCGACCTTGACCAGGCCGGCGACGTCTGAGCAGGCGCCGAAGTAGGTCGGCGAGACGACCATCGCCGCGACCGCGTCCGGGGTTTCGTCCAGCGCGGCGGCCAGCGATTCCGGGGTGAGGCCGTGGGCGATCCCCAGTTCGGGGTCCAGCTCCGGCGCGACGAATGTCGGGTGCATCCCGTTGAGGACCATCCCGTCGATCACCGAGGAGTGGACGTTGCGCTGGACCACGACGCGCTTGCCGTAGTGGGCGAGCGCCATGCAGGTGCTGTGATTGCCCTGCGAGGCGCCGTTGATCAGGAACCAAGTCCGCTTCGCTCCCCAGGCCTCTGCGGCCAGCAGCTGAGCCTGCTGGAAGGGCGTCGGTTCGGGTCCGAGGTCGACCCCCTCGGTGATCGAGGGGATGTCGTTGCGCAGGCCGGCCTCGCCGACCAGCTCGAGCATCGCCGGGTCGGCGCCGAGGCCGCCCTTGTGGCCTGGGACCTGGTAGCGGCCGGGGTCGCGCTCGGAGTAAGCGAGCACCGCGTCTACGTAGGGAGTGGTCTCCTGGGGGGGCAGATCGGGCATCGAGCGCGAGTCTACGCCGGCCGGTTTGCCGGTATTGGACAATTCGCGGAGGGGTGTTTGCCGGTATTGGACAATCGGCGGCCCTGCCGGTAATGGACAATCGGCGAGGGATGGAGCACACGCGATACGGCTACTGGCTGGAGGAGGCGGGGACGCCCGAGCCACTGCCGCCGCTCGACGGCGACCGGGACGCTGATGTAGTGGTCGTCGGGGGCGGCTTCACCGGCCTCTGGGCCGCCTGGCACGTCAAGCAGCTGGAGCCGGACGCGCGGGTGGTCCTGCTCGAGGCCGAGACCTGTGCCGCCGGGCCGAGCGGCCGCAACGGCGGCTTCTGCAACGTGATGTGGTTCTCGCTGCCGAGCATGCGGGCGCGCTGGGGGGACACGGCGGCGCTCGCCGTCGCCCGCGCCGCCGACCGCGCCGCCGACGGGATCGGCGAGTTCTGCGAGCGCGAGGGGGTCGACGCCTGGTTCCGGCAGGGCGGCTACCTCCAGGTCTCGACCGCGCCGGCCCATGACGGGACTTGGGACAGAGCGGTGGACGCGTGCCAGGAGCTGGGGGTCGCGGAGGCGGTCAGGCCGCTCACTCCTGAGGAGGTCGCTGCGCGCTGTGCGTCCCCCGTTTTCCGCGGCGGTGCCTTCTACCCCAGCTCTGCCACCGTGCAGCCGGTACGGCTGGCGCTGGGACTGCGCGAGCGGTTGCGGTCGCGCGGGGTGGAGGTATGCGAGTCCACGCCGGTACGTCAGCTTCGTGACCCCGGCGGGGTGGAGGCGCGCACCGCAGCGGGCACTGTTCGTGCCAGCTCCGCCGTGCTGGCGATCGGCGCCGCCGCCAAGGGCCGCGGCTGGCCGCTGCGGGGCCGGCTGAGCGTCGCCTCCTCCCACATCGTGCTGACCGAGCCGGTGCCGGACCTGCTCGAGGAGATCGGCTGGACCGGCGGCGAGTGCATCACCGACAGCCGCGCCCTGATCAACTACTTCCGCACCACCCCGGACGGCCGCATTCTCTTCGGCTGGGGCGGCGGACGGATCGCGATGGGGGCGAGGCTGAACGGCCGGGCCGAGATGGACGCAGGCGTCATCGCGGAGACCACCGAGCATCTCCACACCTACTTCCCCGGCCTGGCCGGCCGCCGCATCGAGCACGCCTGGGGCGGCCCGATCGACGCGTCCCCGACCCACCTGCCGCTGGTCATGCCGCTGCATGGGGGTAGCGTCTTCGCCGCCGCCGGCTACACCGGCAACGGGGTCGGCCCATCCCACATGGTCGGTCGCACTCTCGCCTCCCTCGCGCTTGACCGCCGCGACAACGCCTCCCGCCTCGCCTTCGTCGACCCCTCCCCGCGCCGTGTCCCCCCCGAGCCCTTCCACTGGATCGGCGGCGAAGCAATCCGCCTCGGCATCCTCGCCAAAGAGAACGCCGAGCTCGCCGACCGACGTCCCTCCAGGGTCGCGTCAGCCGTAGCCGGGATCCCCGAGCGAATCGGCTTCCACATCGGCCGGTGACACCGATCACCTAGAGGCACTCAAGTGTGTGCGCTCCCGAAAGCCGCACCATTGCGCACAAAACCTTGACTATTCACCTACCTCGCTGCACCATCACTTCAGCGGTCACTCGACCGCGTCACCCCAGCGACCTAAGGAGAGTCAAATGATCGGACGTAACGCTACGGTCGGCCTCGCGCTGCTGTGCGCGCTGCTGTTCAGCGCATTCGCAGTTCAGAGCGCCGCGGCGCAGGTGGGAGTACACGCGACCAACACAACAGCGTTCACATGTGTGAAAGTAGGCGTCAATGAAGGAGACTTCAGCGACGAACACTGCGACGAAAAAGTCGGGGCAGAAAAAGGAAGCTTCGCTCACCAAGAATTTCCTAAATCGAAAGACACAACAGAAATCGAAATCACCAACGATAAAACTACGCCCGACACAACTGGAGCGGAGTCAGCGACCCTAACTTCCACGCACCTCGGCGTGAGCGTCGAAATCACATGCGCAACGGTCAAAAGCGAAGGCAAAAACTGGATTCAAAACGTAGAGAAAGAAGGCAAACACACAGTAGAAGGCACAGCCAAAGTCCTATTCACCAAATGCGAAGTCAAAAAACCGCTCAACTGCACCACCACCAACATCGAAACAATTGCCAGCTTCAAAGGTGTCGAAGGCCTCAAATTCGGTGCTGAAACCAAAGCGATGGGCTTGGAATTCGTCGAAGACGGAGGAGATTTCCTTAAATTCTCCTTCTCAGGCGAAAAATGCACCTTCAAAGGCCAAACGTTTCCGTTGAAAGGTTCGACAATAGCGACAGGAAAACCAAACCCGGGCCAGGCGACCAAACACAGTGGTGCAACATGGATGTTCGAATCCGCAAACGAAATGGACACACTCAAATTCAGCACGAGCAACGCGGACTTCAAAGGAACATTCACACCGAAAATGGCAGGCGGCGGTAACCCGATAACCCTCACAACAGTCACATAGCACCAGTTGTGTAGCAGGAAGCATTCGTTGTGTAGCAGGAAGCATTCGTAGTTCGCAGTCCCATCCGCCGGGCCGGACCAGTGTGTCCGGCCCGGTTCCATTTGCGCCGCTTGTTGTACCGCACATTCCCGCGCATATGCATACTCCCGTGTGTCTTTTCCGTAGTTAGAAAACATTGATCGGAAAAACTTGACCAACGGCCCCTTGCGGTGAGAGTCTGCGGCAGGCGGGCGCCTCTAGCTCGTCAGCCTTGGAGATGCGGCCGGACTAATCCCCGGCGAGCCTCTTCAGCAAAGACACCAATCTAAGGGAGAGTCAAAATGATCGGACGTAACGCTACGGTCGGCCTCGCGCTGCTGTGCGCGCTGCTGTTCAGCGCATTCGCAGTTCAGAGCGCCGCGGCGCAGGTGGGAGTACACGCGACCAACACAACAGCGTTCACATGTGTGAACGTCGGAGCCAACAAAGGGGAGTTCAAAGACGAACACTGCGACGAAAAAGTCGGGGCAGAAAAAGGAAGCTTCGCTCACCAAGAATTTCCTAAATCGAAAGACACAACAGAAATCGAAATCACCAACGATAAAACTACGCCCGACACAACTGGAGCGGAGTCAGCGACCCTAACTTCCACGCACCTCGGCGTGAGCGTCGAAATCACATGCGCAACGGTCAAAAGCGAAGGCAAAAACTGGATTCAAAACGTAGAGAAAGAAGGCAAACACACAGTAGAAGGCACAGCCAAAGTCCTATTCACCAAATGCGAAGTCAAAAAACCGCTCAACTGCACCACCACCAACATCGAAACCATTGCCAGCTTCAAAGGTGTCGAAGGCCTCAAATTCGGTGCTGAAACCAAAGCGATGGGCTTGGAATTCGTCGAAGACGGAGGAGATTTCGCCAAAGTCCCCTTCTCAGGCGAAAAATGCACCTTCAAAGGCCAAACCTTCCCGGTGAAAGGTTCAGCAATCGCGACAGGAAAACCAGACCCAAGCCAGGGAACCAAACACAGTGGTGCGACATCGATGTTCGAATCCGCAAACGAAATGGACACACTCAAATTCAGCACGAGCAACGCGGACTTCAAAGGAACATTCACAACGAAAATGGCAGGCGGCGGTAACCCGATAACCCTCACAACAGTCACATAGCACCAGTTGTGTAGCAGGAAGCATTCGTTGTGTAGCAGGAAGCATTCGTAGTTCGCAGTCCCATCCGCCGGGCCGGACCAGTGTGTCCGGCCCGGCGGATTTAGCGTAAGGACCTACCGAATTGTAGGTAATCACAGGGCAGCTTGCTTGACATCTCCGAAATCTATGCTGTATTCCCCCGAAATAGGAACTGCACGGGTACTTATTAAGGACCGGACCATCAGACTACCTTCCAACCGAACCCTTCAGATCATTCTTGCGCTAGTTTTTTCTTCGGCGTGCTTGGCTCCAAGCCCCGCCTCCGGCGCATACGTTCCCCAGCCATCCTTTGGCTCGCCGGGCTCTGGTGTCGGCGAGGTTGAACTGGTTGCGCCTAACTTGATTGCTGGAACCGCTGGCAGCGGCCTCGCGGTCAACGACACCACCCACAACATCTACGTCGGCGACACCGACAACCACCGGGTCACCGTCTTCGCCGCGAACGGCAGCTTCGTCGGGGCCTTCGGCGCTGACGTCGGCGGTCCGGGCATCGACGTGTGCACGATCGGCTGTCTTCCCGGTACCCCCGGGACCTCACCGGGCGCCTTCGAAGAACTCACCTTCGTCGCCGTCGACAACTCCGCCGGCCCCTCGAGCGGCGACGTTTACGTCGTCGACAGCGCCACCAACGTGATCTCCAAGTTCGAAGCCAACGGCACCCTGGTCACCAGCTGGGGAGTAGGTGGGCAGCTTTCGGGTAACGGCTCAGAAGCTTTCGAACAGATCGTCGGAATCGCTGTGGACACTGCCGGCGAGCTGTTTGTGTTGGAGGCGGGGAACCCAGGTCACATGTTCTCGTTCGCGGAGAACGGCAGCTTCATCACGGAAGTCGAAACTCCTCGTGGCAGTGCCCCGAACGGACTTGGCGTTGACCCCGATGACAACTTCTTCAAGGTCAACGGCGAACCCAGCGTGGAGAAATTCGAAGCTGACGGCACGGACATCGGCCAGGTCACCATTTCGACCTCGAACGCCGGGCTCGCCGTCGATTCCTCCAACGGTGATCTCTTACTTGTCCTCATGAACGGACAGATCAACCGCTACGTCTTCGAACCCTCGGGCGAAGTGGCGGACACTGGTTGCACCCCGGCTCCATTCGTGGGTTGTTCGCCCTCTGAACTCTCCATCGGCGACATCACCGAAGGCGCCGGCCTCGCCGTCGACAGCGCCACCCACACCGTCTACGCCGCCGACCCGGCAACCGATCAGGTCATCCCCTTCGCCTTGGTCACCGTCCCCGACGTAATCACCAAACCGGCGACGGCGATCGGCCCCGAAAGCGCCACCCTGAACGGGGAAATCAACCCCAACGGGGTACCGCTCACGGCGTGCTTCTTTGAGTGGGGGGTCTTCGAAGGGCCAGGAGACAACACCTACGGCCAGACCGTCCCCTGTGTCGATCCGGACTTCGAAGAAGTCGGCGAAGGCACCGAATTCGAAGAGGTCCACGCCGAGCTCCCAGAACTTGACCCGGGCACCACCTACCACTTCCAGCTGCGCGCCGCCAATGCCTCAAACGCCCCGGGGGAATCGATCCCCGGCGGCGATGAAAAACTGCTCACCCTCGGCCCCTCGATCCAAAACGAATCGGCCACCCAGGTGACCGCCACCGGAGCCAGGATCAGTGGCGAGATCAGCCCCAACGGCAAAGCGACGAGCTTCGTCGTGCAGTACGTCACCGAGGCCCAGTTCCTGATCAACGGCTTCACCGAAGCAGAAGAAAGCCCTTCCCAGGCAGTCGGCTCGGGCGCCACCTTCAAAGCAGTCGCCCAGCAACTCTCCGGCCTAGACCCCCAGACCGCCTACCGCTTCCGCCTGGTCGCTACCAACGCCGATGCTTCGAGCGAGGGCGCGGGCGGCAAATTCACCACCTTCGCCCTGCCCAACGTCAACCTTCCCGACAACCGCAAATACGAGATGGTCTCCCCGCCGGTGAAGACCGGCGAGGTGATCCCGCCGGAACCCGACTCGAGCCTGAGCGGCAGCTGTGACGAATGCCTGCCGGGGATCAACAACCCGACGATGCCGATGCAGACCATAGAGGACGGCAACACCGTGCTCTATGGGGGCCAGCCCTTCTCCGGCGGTCTCGCCGCCAGGCCCAACCAGTACCTCTCCGGGCGGGGCTCGAGCGAATGGTCCTGGGAAAGCCTCAGCCCCCCGACCATGACCGGGCGCTACCTGGCCTTCTCCTCCGACCTCTCCCAGGGAGTGCTGTTCCAGCAAAACCCGCCGCTCTCGCCGCTGGCGCCGACCCAGGGAGGCAGTGCCTTCCCCAACCTCTACCTGCGCGACCAGGTCGGCAACCTCGAGCCGCTGATGACGGTGGAACCGCCGGTGCGCTCCCCCGGGGAATTCCTGATCACCTACTCGGGCGCCAACTCGGGCAGCGCCTTCGAACCCGAGTTCAGTCACCTGATCTTCGAAGCCAACGACGCGCTGACCGGGGTGGTGCCGGGAATCGCCCCCGCGGCGCCGCCGATCGCCGAAGGTGAAGGGGAATGCAGCGTCTCGCGCGAGTGCAACCTCTATGAGTGGGTAGAAGGGGAGCTGCGCCTGGTCAACGTCCTGGACAGCGACACCGCAGCCGAAGACGCGGTGCTCGGCGCAGGGCGGTTGCTGGCTTCCTCATCGCTCGAAGCCCCTGACGTCGACCACGCGATCTCTGACGACGGCAGCCGGATCTTCTGGTCTGAGGAAGCAAGCGGCGAAGTCTTCGTTCGCGTGAACGGGGAAGAGACGCTTGAAATCCCCGGCCCGGGCAGCTGCAAAGAAAGCGTGCCGCTCACCAACCGCGCCTGCTTCCTCACCGCCACCCCAGACGGGACGACGGTGCTGCTCTCCGACGGCCGGCTCTACGAACTCACCGCAGGGCCGGAAGCCTATGTGGAAGGCGAGGACCTGACCGAAGGCGCAGGCGGCTTCGAAGGCATCCTCGGGGCAAGCGAGGACCTCTCGCAGGTCTACTTCGTCGCCACCTCCGATCTGACCGAAGAGGAAAACGACAACGGCGAAGAAGCCGAAGCGGGAGAGCTCAACCTCTACTCCTGGGATGAAGGGGAGGCGAGCTTCGTCGGGATGCTGGTGTCAGTGGACAACTCGTTTGGTGTTCTGAGTGGCTATGGATCCTGGAGAGCCTCACGGCCGAATCGCACCGCCCAGGTGAGCCCAGACGGCTCGCGCCTGGCGTTCATGTCGCAAGCAGGGCTGACCGGCTATGACAACCGGCTCGTCGGCGGGGGGGAGTGCACCGTTGGTAAGGGTCCAGCCTGCTTCCAGGTCTTCATCTATCAAGCCGACTCCGACACCCTGACCTGCGCCTCGTGCAACCGCAGCGGCCAGCGGCCGCTCGGGCCCTCCAATTTGAGCCTGTTGCGACCCATCAGCGGCATCGTCCAACCAGGTTTTCCCCAACCCGGCAACCTCTCCCCAGAAGGCGAAGGACGCCTCTTCTTCGAAAGCCAGGACACGCTTTTGCCCCAGGACACCAACGGCTCGGTGATGGACGTCTATGAGTGGGAGCCCGACGGGGTCGGCAGCTGCGAAGAAGCGGGCGGATGCATCTCTCTGATCTCAAGCGGCCGCGCCGCCAACGACTCGATGTTCGTGGACTCAACCCCGAGTGGAGACGACGCCTTCTTCATCACCCGCGAGCGACTGCTTTTGCGCGACAAAGACTCCCAGCTCGACCTCTACGACGCCCGGGTAAACGGCGGCCTGTTCGAACCCCAGCCCCCGATCTGCAACGGGGAAGCCTGCGCGGGGCCGATCCCACCGCCACCGCCCCAGCCGAGCCCGAGTAGCCAGAGCTTCAGCGGTCCCGGCAACCCGCCGCAGAACAAACCGGGCTGCAAGAAGGGCTTCGTGAAGAAGAAGGGCAAGTGCGTGAAGAAGAAGCAAAAGAAGAAGAAGAAAGGCCAGGCTAAGCGGGGAGGCTCACGATGAGCGCCCGCAAGCCAATCGGCGCCGCCCTGCTCTTCGTTCTTCTCTTGGGAGCGCTCTGGGCCCCCGGCCTCGCCCGGGCGGAGTTCGGGATCGACGTGCTGAGCGTGAAAAGCCTCGACAAGAATGGCTTCACCAGCCTGCTTGCCGGCTCCCATCCCTTCGAGTTCGAGGTCAACCTCGAAACCAACCAAGACTCCGAAGGGATCCCGGAAGGAACGCTTCGCGAGCTGGTCGTCGACCTGCCGCCGGGCCTGGTCGGCAACCCCCGCGCGGTGCCGCCCTGCCCGGCGGCTGCCTTTGAGGGCCAGACCCCCCACTGCCCCGGCGACTCCCAGATCGGGATCGCCGAGGTGAGGATCGTGGGGATCCCCGAACCCGCGATCATCCCCGTCTACAACCTCGTCCCCCCCTTCGGCGTGCCGGCCTCGCTCGGCTTCAGCGTGATCAACGAAAATAGCTTCCAGGAAGCCTCGCTCAGGCAAAGCGACTACGGGGTCAGGGTCTCTGACATCACCATCCCCACCGCCCAGCAGATCCTCTCGGTCAAGCAGACGATCTGGGGGGTGCCGGCGGAAGGTAGCCACGACGCCGAGCGCTACTGCCTTTTGCCCAACGAAGAACTGGTCCCAGGCTGCGCGAGCAACCTCGAGCCAGAAGCCTTCCTCAGCCTCCCCACCTCCTGCGGGGAACCGCTGCAGGTGAGCGCGACGGTGCTCTCGGTGGAGGAACCGGAAAACCCCCAACAGAAAAGCGCTGTGATCGGCGGCAACGGCGGGGCCCCCGAAGGGATCACCGCCTGCGACAAACCGCCCTTCAAACCGACGATCTCCTCAAAGCCCGAAACCTTCACCGCCGACTCGCCGACCGGCCTTGAATTCGGTCTCAACATCCCGCAGACCAAACTCCCCCCCGCCGGGGACCCCGACGGCACCGCGACCTCGACCGCGCATCTGAAGGACGCTGTGGTCACCCTGCCGGTCGGCCTGGCGGTCAACCCCTCGGCGGGGATCGGCCGCGCCGGCTGCTCGGAGGCCCAGATCGGGATCGGCCTGCAGGGCGCCCCGAGCTGCCCCGATGCCTCAAAGGTCGGCACGGTCACCGTCAAAACCCCCCTGCTCGATCACCCCGCCCCCGGCACCGTCTACCTCGCCCAGCAGCTGAACAACCCCTTCAACTCCCTAATCGCCCTCTACATCGTCGTCGATGATCCACAAAGCGGTGTCCTGGTCAAGCTCGCCGGCAAGGTCGAACCGGACCCGCTCACCGGCCAGATCCGAACGGTGGTCACCCAGAACCCCCAGCTGCCCTTCGAAGACTTCGAATTCGAGTTCTTCGGCGGCCCCAGGGCGGCGCTCACCACCCCGCTGACCTGCGGCACCTACACCACCGCCGCCGAGCTCACCCCGTGGTCGAGCCCCGAAGGGCCAACCGCCTTGCGGTCAGACTCCTTCACCGTCTCCCAGGCCCCCGGCGGCGGGCCCTGCGCCCCCACCGAGGCCCAGCTGCCGCACGCCCCGAGCTTTGAAGCGGGCGCGGTCGAGCCGCTCGCCGGCGCCTACTCGCCCTTCGTCTTGAAGATGAGCCGCGCCAACGGCTCCCAGCGCTTAAGCGCCCTGAACACCACCCTGCCCCCAGGCGTCACCGCCAACTTCAGAGGGGTGGCGGAATGCTCAGAGGCCCAGATCGCCTCCGCCGCGGCCCGCAGCGCCCCGGGCCAGGGCGCCCTGGAGCAGGCATCCCCCTCCTGCCCGGCCGCTTCTGCGCTGGGAGTGGTCAACGTCGGCGCCGGCTCGGGCTCCCAGCTCTTCGTGCAGGGAAACGTCTACCTAGCCGGCCCCTACAAGGGCGCCCCCTTCAGCCTGGCGATCGTCACCCCCGCGGTTGCCGGGCCCTTCGACCTCGGCGCCGTGGTGGTCAGAGCCGCCCTCTACGTCAACCCCGAAACCGGACAGGGGACGGTCAAGAGCGATCCCCTGCCGACGATCCTTCAAGGCATCCCGCTCGACGTGCGCACGGTCGCGGTCAAGATCGACCGCTCCGCCTACGTCTTGAACCCGACCTCGTGTGAAGCCAAGGCGGTAAGCGGGGAAGCGATCTCCACCTCGGGTCAGGTCGCCCCGCTCAACAACCGCTTCCAGGTCGGCGGCTGCGGAGCGCTCTCCTACACCCCCAAGCTCAAGCTGCAGATGAACGGCGCCACCAGGCGAAGCGGCCACCCAGCGCTTAAGGCGACCCTGACCCAGCCCTCCGGGCAGGCCAACACCCGCCGCGCGGTGGTAATTCTGCCGCCGACCACCTTCATCGACCAAAACCACATCGCCAACCCCTGCACCAGGCCCCAGTTCGCCGCCAAAAACTGCCCGCCGGCCTCGGTGCTCGGCAAGGTCCGGGTCTTCACCCCGCTCTTCGACAATCCCCTGGAAGGCCCGGTCTACTTCCGCGCCAACGGCGGCGAACGCGATCTCCCCGACGTGGTCTTGGACCTGCACGGCAGAGTTGATGTGATCGCGGTCGGCTTCGTCGACGCGGTGACCAAAAAGGGCTCGGAATCCTCCCGGGTGAGGACCACCTTCGCCTCCCTGCCCGATGCCCCGATCACCAAGGCGGTCTTCACCTTCCAGGGCGGCAAGAAAGGCGTCTTCGTCAACTCCGCCAACATCTGCAAGGTGCCGAACCTCGCCACCGTGAAGATGAGCGCCCACAACAACCGGGTGCAGCACTCCGAAGCGCGGATCGGGACGGGGTGCGGGAAGCGCTGAGCACGCCTCTCAAGCACAGATAGAAAACATTGCGCTAAAAAACTTGACTGATTATGCCAGTGGTGCGAGGCTGTACCGCGAGGCCACTTAGGCCTCCAAGGGAGGGGCCACTAGGCCCCTAAGGCAAGCCGGGGAGGATCGTTGCTGCGTATGACGAGGTCCTCCGGCACCACACCAATAAAGGAGAATCAAGAATGATCGGACGTAATGCTACGGCCGGCCTCGCGCTGCTCTGCGCGCTTCTGTTCAGCGCCTTTGCAGTGCAGAGCGCCTCGGCGCAAGTGGGAACGCACGCGACCAACACAACAGCGTTCACATGTGTCGCAGGTGGCGGCAACCTGGACTTCTCAGACGCCCACTGTGACACCAAAGTCACGGCGGGGACTGGGACCCACGGCCATCAAGCCATCAGCGCCGGGACCAAAACAGATGTTGAAGTGACCAATAACAAAACCAAAAACAACACAACCGAATCGACCGTCGCGAAACTCAACACCACGCACCTCGCGGTGCAGGTGGAAGTCACTTGCACCGTCGTCAAAAGCTCTAACAGCTTCCTCGAAAACGTAGAAAAAGAAGGTAAACACACAGTAGAAGGAACAGTCAAAGTCGAATTCACCAAATGCACCGTGGCAAAACCTGCCAACTGCACCGTCAAAGAGCCGATCGAAACCATCGCTAAAGCCAAAGGTGTCGAAGGTCTCAAATTCGGAGCCGAAACCAAAGCGATGGGGCTGGAATTCGTCCAAGATGAAGGTAAAAACTTTGCTGAACTTACCTTCGAAGGCGAAAAATGCACGTTCAAAGGCAAAACGTTTCCGGTGACCGGTTCGGCGATAGCAACAGGAACGCCGAACCCGAGCCAGGCGACCAAAAACAGTGGCGCCACAGCGAACTACGAAACCGGTAACGAAATGGACACACTCAAATTCAGCACGAGCAACGCTGACTTCACCGGGAGTTTTACAACCAATATGTCTGGTGGAGGAAGTCCGATCAGCCTCACAACAGCTACATAGGTCTGTTGTAGAGCTGTTGGTGATCTAGCGCGTAGGTCTAAGAGCACCGGGTCGACGATTGAGTCGGCCCGGTGCTTGCTTGCCGAGCACTACCCAATTTTTGGGATTCTCAGGATGGCCACTTGACGACCCCTTGAATCTATGATCTGCTTGTCGAGCATCGGGAACGCTGCGGTATGTATTAGGGAACGGGGAAAGGGCCTCATTGAGGGAGGAGGGCAGGGTGCAAGGTCAATGGCTTGGCAGTGGTGGTCGTTCATTGTCGATCCGTGGCTTCTGGCTCATGTTGCTGCTTGCTGCCGCCTCAGCCTGCCTGCTTCCAGCTACGGCCTTCGGGGCTTATGTGCCCCAGCCGTCTCTTGGCTCTACCGGCTCAGGTGACGGGGAACTGGAATTAGTAGCACCGCACTTGACCGTGCCCAGAAGTGCCGGCAGCGGCCTCGCGGTCAACGACACCGCCCACAACCTCTACGTCGGCGACACTGACAACCACCGGGTCACCGTGTTCGCCTCCAACGGCGGTTTCGTTGGCGCTTTTGGGCAAGATGTCGGGGGTCCGGGCGTAGATGTCTGCTCGGTCGGCTGTGTGGCCGGCACCCCGGGAACCGCGCCGGGCGCTTTCGAAAAACCGACCTTCGTCGCCGTCGACAACTCGGCCAGCCCTTCGAGCGGCGACGTCTACGTCGTCGATAGCGCTACCAACGTGATCTCCAAGTTCGAAGCGAACGGCACTCTGGTTTCCAGCTGGGATGGGGACGGACAGCTCGATGGTTCAACGGCTTCCGAAGGGCCTTTCCTGCAGATCGGTGGAATTGCAGTTGATTCCACGGGCAATCTCGATGTCTATAGATCACAGCCTCTATTTCGGATCTTTAGGTTCACCGAGGCTGGAACGCCACTCTCAACGCTCCCGGCCGCTGGGGCTGGGTCCCCAGGCGGTCTTGGCGTCGACGCAAGCGGGGACTTCTTCAAGATGCAAGGCGAACCCCGCGCGCAGAAACTGAACCCCGACGGCACGGAGATTGGCAGGGTGAGCCTTCCGGACAACTCCGCCGGGCTAACCGTCGATCCCTCTAACGGCGATCTCTTCGTCGTCCTCACGACCGGGCAGATCAACCGCTACGCCTTTGAACCCTCTGGGGAAGTGGTGGGAACCGGCTGCAACCCTGCCCCCGAAGCAGGTTGTCCGCCCACCGAAACGATCACGCAGGGTGTTCTCAGCGAAGGCGGCGGCCTCGCCGTCGACAGCGCCACCGGCACCGTCTACGCCACCGACCCGGCAGCGGATCAGGTCATCCCCTTCGCGGAAGTCAACACCCCAACCGCGATCACCAAACCGGCAACCGCGATAGGCCCCGAAAGCGCCACCCTGAACGGAGAAGTCAACCCCAACGGGGCACCGTTGACCGAATGCTTCTTCGAGTGGGGGGTCTTTGAAGGGCCAGGCGACACCACCTATGGCCAGGCCGCTCCGTGTGAAGACCCCGACTTCGAAGAAGTCGGCGAAGGCACCGAACCGGTGGAAGTCCACGCCGACATTGAAGGCCTCGACCCGGGCACCGAATACCACTTCCAGCTCCGCGCCGCCAACGCCAACAACGCGCCCGGCGAAACCGTCCCCGGCGGCAACGAAGACTTCCTCACCCTCGGCCCCTCGATCAAGGAAGAATCGGTCTCCCAGGTGACCGCCTCCGGGGCCAAAATCAGCGGCGAAGTCAACCCCAACGGCAAAGCGACCAGCTTCGGTGTCCAATACGTCACCGAAGCCCAGTTCCTGGTCAACGGCTTCGCCGAGGCCGAAGAAACCTCCTCCCAGGCGGTCGGCTCGGGCAGCGCCTTCGTCAAAGTCGCCCAGCAGCTCTCCGGCCTCGACCCCCAGACCGCCTACCGCTTCCGCCTGGTCACGACCAATTCCGATGCCTCGAGCGTAGGGCCCGGCGGCAAATTCACCACCTTCGCCCTGCCCAACGTCGAGCTTCCCGACAACCGCAAATACGAGATGGTCTCCCCACCGGTGAAGACCGGCGAGGTGATCCCGCCAGAACCAGTGGGGGATCTGAGCGAAAGCTGCACCGAATGCATGCCGGGGATCAACACCCCGACGATGCCTGCGCAGACGACCGCGGACGGCAACTCGGTGCTGTATGAGGGCCAGCCGTTCTCCGGCGGCCTCGCCGCCGGCGCCAACGAGTACCTCTCGGGGCGCGGCACGAGCGAATGGTCGTGGCAGAGCCTCAGCACGCCGGTCACGACCGGGCGGTACCTGGCCTTCTCCTCCGACCTCTCCCAGGGGGTGCTGTTCCAGGAAAGCCCGCCGCTCTCGCCGCTGGCTCCGACCCAGGGAGGGAAAGCCTTCCCCAACCTCTACCTGCGCAACGATGCCGGCGGCTTCGAACCGTTGGTGACCGTGGAACCGCCGGTTCGCTCCACCGGGGAATTTCGGGCCAGCTACGCGGGCGCCAACTCCGGCAGCGCCTTCGTCCCCGAGTTCAGCCACCTGATCTTCGAAGCCAACGACGCGCTGACCGAAGCTGTGCCCGGAGTGGCCCCGGCGGCGCCGCCGATCGCCGAAGGCGGGGGCGAATGCAACTTCTCACGTGTCTGCAACCTCTATGAGTGGGAAGAAGGCGAGCTGCGTTTGGTCAACGTGCTGCCAGGTAACGCAGCCACGGCTGAAGATGCGGTGCTCGGCTCGGGCCGGCTGTTGGCTTCTTCTCAGCTCGTGGTCGCCGACGTCGAGCACGCGATCTCAGACGACGGCAGCCGGATCTTCTGGTCTGAGGAAGCAAGCGGCCAGGTCTACGTGCGCGTCGACAGCGAAGAGACGCTGGAAGTGCCGGGTCCCGGCAGCTGCAAAGAAACGGTCCTCATAGAGAACCGCGCCTGCTTCCTGACCGCCTCGGCCGACGGCAGCTCGGTCCTGCTCTCAGACGGCCAACTCTATGAGCTGAGCGAAGGACCGGAAGCCTACGTGGAAGGCGACGACCTGACCGAAGGCGAAGGCGGTTTCGAAGGCATCCTCGGGGCGAGCGAGGACCTCTCGCAGATCTACTTCGTCGCCACTGCGGATCTGACCGGCAGCGAGGAAAACGAAAACGGCGAAGAAGCCGAAGCGGGGGAGCTCAACCTCTATGCCTGGGAGGAAGGGGCGATGAGTTTCATCGGGATCTTGCTGGCGAACGACAACTCGTTCGCCACCCTCGGCCGCTACGGGACTTGGAAGACTTCTGAGCCGAACCGCACCGCACAGGTGAGCCCGGACGGCTCTCTTCTGGCATTCATGACGCGGGCGACGCTGACCGGCTACGACAACCTGCGCGCCGGCGGCGGCGAGTGCAGGGGAGGCGGAAACCCAATCTGCTTCGAGGTCTTCGTCTATGAAGCCGACTCCGAGACCCTGAGCTGCGCCTCGTGCAACCCGAGCGGTCAGCGGCCGCTCGGCTCCTCGAACCTGAGCCTGCTGCGTCCCCAGAGCGGCGCCTTCCGCCAACCCGGCAACCTCTCCACCGAAGGCGAAGGCCGCCTCTTCTTCGAAAGCCAGGACACGCTCCTACCCCAGGACACCAACGGCTCGGTGATGGACGTCTATGAGTGGGAGCCCGACGGGGTCGGCAGCTGCGAAGAAGCGGGCGGATGCGTCTCTCTGATCTCAAGCGGCCGCGCCGCCAACGACTCGATGTTCGTGGACTCCACCCCGAGTGGAGACGACGCCTTCTTCATCACCCGCGAGCGCCTCCTTCTGCGCGACAAAGACTCCCAGCTCGACCTCTACGACGCCCGGGTAAACGGCGGCCTGATCGAACCCCAGCCCCCGATCTGCAACGGGGAAGCCTGCGCGGGGCCGATCCCACCGCCACCGCCCCAGCCAACTCCGAGTAGCCAGAGCTTCACCGGCCCCGGCAACCCGCCGCAGAACAAACCGGGCTGCAAGAAGGGCTTCGTGAAGAAGAAGGGCAAGTGCGTGAAGAAGAAGCAAAAGAAGAAGAAGAAAGGCCAGGCTAAGCGGGGAGGCTCACGATGAGCGCCCGCAAGCCAATCGGCGCCGCCCTGCTCTTCGTTCTTCTCTTGGGAGCGCTCTGGGCCCCCGGCCTCGCCCGGGCGGAGTTCGGGATCGACGTGCTGAGCGTGAAAAGCCTCGACAAGAATGGCTTCACCAGCCTGCTTGCCGGCTCCCATCCCTTCGAGTTCGAGGTCAACCTCGAAACCAACCAGAACTCCGAAGGCATCCCGGAAGGAACGCTTCGCGAGCTGATCGTCGACCTGCCACCGGGCCTGGTCGGCAACCCCCGCGCGGTGCCGCCCTGCCCCGCGGATCTCTTCGAGGGCCAGACCCCCCACTGCCCCGGCGACTCCCAGATCGGCATCGCCGAGGTGAGGATCGTGGGGATCCCCGAACCCGCGATCATCCCCGTCTACAACCTCGTCCCCCCCTTCGGCGTGCCGGCCTCGCTCGGGTTCAGCGTGATCAACGAAAATAGCTTCCAGGAAGCCTCGCTTCGCCAGAGCGACTACGGGGTCAGGGTCTCTGACATCACCATCCCCACCGCCCAGCAGATCCTCTCGGTCAAGCAGACGATCTGGGGGGTGCCGGCGGAAGGTAGCCACGACGCCGAGCGCTACTGCCTTTTGCCCAACGAAGAACTGGTCCCAGGCTGCGCGAGCAACCTCGAGCCAGAAGCCTTCCTCAGCCTCCCCACCTCCTGCGGGGAACCGCTGCAGGTGAGCGCGACGGTGCTCTCGGTGGAGGAACCGGAAAACCCCCAACAGAAAAGCGCTGTGATCGGCGGCAACGGCGGGGCCCCCGAAGGGATCACCGCCTGCGACAAACCGCCCTTCAAACCGACGATCTCCTCAAAGCCCGAAACCTTCACCGCCGACTCGCCGACCGGCCTTGAATTCGGTCTCAACATCCCGCAGACCAAACTCCCCCCCGCCGGGGACCCCGACGGCACCGCGACCTCGACCGCGCATCTGAAGGACGCTGTGGTCACCCTGCCGGTCGGCCTGGCGGTCAACCCCTCGGCGGGGATCGGCCGCGCCGGCTGCTCGGAGGCCCAGATCGGGATCGGCCTGCAGGGCGCCCCGAGCTGCCCCGATGCCTCAAAGGTCGGCACGGTCACCGTCAAAACCCCCCTGCTCGATCACCCCGCCCCCGGCACCGTCTACCTCGCCCAGCAGCTGAACAACCCCTTCAACTCCCTGATAGCCCTCTACATCGTCGTCGACGACCCCCAAAGCGGCGTCTTGGTCAAGCTCGCCGGCAAGGTCGAACCGGACCCGCTCACCGGCCAGATCCGAACGGTGGTCGCCCAGAACCCCCAGCTGCCCTTCGAAGACTTCGAATTCGAGTTCTTCGGCGGCCCCAGGGCCGCGCTCACCACCCCGCAGACCTGCGGCACCTACACCACCGCCGCCGAGCTCACCCCGTGGTCGAGCCCCGAAGGGCCAACCGCCTTGCGGTCCGACTCCTTCACCGTCTCCCAGGCCCCCGGCGGCGGGCCCTGCGCCCCCACCGAGGCCCAGCTGCCGCACGCCCCGAGCTTTGAAGCGGGCGTGGTCGAGCCGCTCGCCGGCGCCTACTCGCCCTTCGTCTTGAAGATGAGCCGCGCCAACGGCTCCCAGCGCTTAAGCGCCCTGAACACCACCCTGCCCCCAGGCGTCACCGCCAACTTCAGAGGGGTGGCGGAATGCTCAGAGGCCCAGATCGCCTCCGCCGCGGCGCGCAGCGCCCCGGGCCAGGGCGCCCTGGAGCAGGCATCCCCCTCCTGCCCGGCCGCTTCTGCGCTGGGAGTGGTCAACGTCGGCGCCGGCTCGGGCTCCCAACTCTTCGTCCAAGGCCAGGTCTACCTAGCCGGCCCCTACAAGGGCGCCCCCTTCAGCCTGGCGATCGTCACCCCCGCGGTAGCCGGGCCCTTCGACCTCGGCGCCGTGGTGGTCAGAGCCGCCCTCTACGTCAACCCCGAAACCGGACAGGGGACGGTCAAGAGCGACCCCCTACCGACCATCCTCCAAGGCATCCCGCTCGACGTGCGCACGGTCGCGGTCAAGATCGACCGCTCCGCCTACGTCTTGAACCCGACCTCGTGTGAAGCAAAGGCGGTAAGCGGGGAAGCGATCTCCACCTCGGGTCAGGTCGCCCCGCTCAACAACCGCTTCCAGGTCGGCGGCTGCGGAGCGCTCTCCTACACCCCCAAGCTCAAGCTGCAGATGAACGGCGCCACCAGGCGAAGCGGCCACCCAGCGCTTAAGGCGACCCTGACCCAGCCCTCCGGGCAGGCCAACACCCGCCGCGCGGTGGTAATTCTGCCGCCGACCACCTTCATCGACCAAAACCACATCGCCAACCCCTGCACCAGGCCCCAGTTCGCCGCCAAAAACTGCCCGCCGGCCTCGGTGCTCGGCAAGGTCCGGGTCTTCACCCCGCTCTTCGACAATCCCCTGGAAGGCCCGGTCTACTTCCGCGCCAACGGCGGCGAACGCGATCTCCCCGACGTGGTCTTGGACCTGCACGGCAGAGTTGATGTGATCGCGGTCGGCTTCGTCGACGCGGTGACCAAAAAGGGCTCGGAATCCTCCCGGGTGAGGACCACCTTCGCCTCCCTGCCCGATGCCCCGATCACCAAGGCGGTCTTCACCTTCCAGGGCGGCAAGAAAGGCGTCTTCGTCAACTCCGCCAACATCTGCAAGGTGCCCAACCTCGCCACCGTGAAGATGAGCGCCCACAACAACCGGGTGCAGCACTCTGAAGCGCGGATTGGGACGGGTTGCAAGAAGCGCTGAGCACGGTTTCCAGCGCAGATAGAAAATCGACTCTTCGTCTTCTCCGCTGAATTCTCGCAGGAGACGCCCTCTGGTCGTCTCTACCGGGTCGAACGATTTAGTTCGGCCCGGGGCGCTTGTTTTTTGGTCGCTCCCCCTAACGACCCTTCGAGGGAAGACAGTGCAAGGATCTTTGGCATCTCTGCACGCCGCCCCATTCGCCGCCGGCAACTGCCCACCGGCCTCGGTAGCTCGGCAAGGCCCGGATCTTCACCCGCCGCTCGACCACCTCCTGGAAAGCCCGATCTACTTCCACGCCACCGGACGGACGGCGAACTAGAACTGCCCGCGGTCGTCGACCGGCACGGCAGAGTCGGCGACGACTTCCTCTAGCTCTAAGGTACTCGAGTGTGTGCGTTGAGGCGAGCTGCGTCATTACGCACAGTACCTTGACTAGTAGCTCTCTTTGTTGCACTCTGGTGGTGCACCAACCGCCTTAAAACCAGCGATAAGGAGAGGGTCAAAATGATTAGACGTAGGGCCATGGCCGGCCTGGCGCTGCTCTGCGCACTCCTGCTTAGTGCTTTTGCAGCGCAAAGTGCCTCAGCAATAGTAGTCATACACGCGACCAACACAACATCGGTTACATGTCTCGCAGGTGGCGGCAATCTGGACTTCTCAGATGCCCACTGTGACAACAAAGTCACCGCGGGTACTGGAAGTTTCGGCCATCAAGCCATCAGCGCAGGAACCAAAACAGCCGTCGATATAACTAATAACAAAACCAAAAACAACACAACCGAAGCGGAACCGGCTGTACTCACCACTTCGCACCTTGGGGTGAACATTGAAATCACGTGTGAAACCGTGGGCTCCGAAGGCAGCTCTGTTGAAAACGTAGAAAAAGAAGGTAAACATACATTCTTTACCTTTGTCATAATTAAATTCAGCAAATGCAAAGTCGTGAAACCGCTTAACTGCACCGTTAAAGAGCCGATTGTAACCACGGCCAATGGCAAAGGCGTCGAAGGCCTCAAATTCGAAGCAGAAGAAAAAGGGATGGGAGTGGAGTTCACCGCGCCGGAAGGCAAAAACTTTGCCGAAATCTCATTCGAAGGTGAAAAATGCACGTTCAAAGGCAAAACGTTCCCTGTGACCGGCTCAACGGTTGCGACGGGAACGCCGGAACCGACCCAAGCGACCAAACACAGTGGCGCGACATCAGTATACCGAATCTTAATTTTCGACACACTGAAATTCAGCACGAGCAACGCTGACTTCACCGGGAAGTTCACAACCAATATGTCTGGCGGAGGCAGCCCGATCGCTCTCACAACAGTCACATAAGTGATTGTGTAGCTGAAGCAACCTGGTTTCTAGTTTGAGTTGGCACCGGGCCGGACCCATAGGTCTGGCCCGGTGTCGCTGGAACTCGAGAGCTCAGGCGAGATAGAAAACATTGGGCAGGGAAACTTGACGGCCGAGCCTTTCCCCCGCACGCTGGCGTAGGCAGCCTTTCAGGCTGTTACGCAAACTAGCGATAGGAGAGTCAAATGATTGGACGTAGATCCACGGCGGGCCTCACGTTGCTCTGCGCGCTTCTGCTTAGCGCCTTCGCAACTCAGAGCGCGTCAGCACAGGTAGGAACGCCAGCGACCAACACAACAGCGGTTACATGCGTCAAAGGCGGGGGCAACCTCGACTTCAGTGATGCGCATTGCGACTTGAAAGTCACTGCGGGCACCGGCGAATACGGTCATGTCGCCATCGAAGCGGGCAAACAAACAGCAGCCGACGGGACCAACGCAAAAACCAAGAGCAACACAACCGAAGCAGAACCAGGGATTATGAAAACGATATTTCTCGGCGTGAACATTGAAATCACCTGCGAAAGCGTCACGAATACGGGAAGCTGGATTGAAAACGTAGAAAAAGAAGGCAAACATACAGTGGAAGGAACAGCTACTGGCTCCTTCAGCAAATGCAAAGTGGTGAAACCGCTCAACTGTGCCGTCAAAGAGCCGATTGTCGGAATTGGCAAAGGCAGAGGTGTCGAAGGCCTGAAATACGGCGCAACTGAAAAAGAAGCGATGGGGGTCGAAGTTACTCAGCATGAAGGCAAAAACTTCGCCGAAGTGACTTTCGAAGGCGAAAAATGCACGTTCAAAGGCAAAACGTTTCCGATCACCGGTTCGGCAATAGGGACAGGAGCGGTCGAACCGACTAAAGCAAACAAACACGCCGGGGCGACAGTGATAGCGGAAACCGGAAACGAAATGCAGACACTCAAATTCAGCACCAGCGTACTGACCGTCACGGGCAAGGGTACAGCGACCATGGCCGAAGGTGGTGGCCCGATAGCCCTCACAACAGTCACATAGCGTCGGCATATAGCTGAAGCAACCTAGTTCCTAGTTCGGGTAACCAACTGGGCCGGACCAATAGGTCTGGTCCAGTTGGTTTTTTACTCGGTCTAAGCTCGGTTGAAATGGAAGCAAAGGAGAGTCAAATGATCGAACATAGAACGACCATCTGCCTCGCGCTGCTCTGCGCGCTTGTGCTTAGTGCCGTGTCAGTGCAGAGTGCTTCGGCGCAGGTGGGCGCAGCAGCGACCAACACAACAGCGGTCACATGTGTGAAAGGGGCTGGCAACGGCGATTTCGATGATCCCCACTGCGACGAAAAAGTCGCAGCAGGAACCGGTGACTACGGGCACGTTGCCATCAGTTCCGGTCAGACAACAGCAATCGATGTAACCAACCAGAATGTCAAAAACAACACAAGTGAAGCCGAAGCGATGATCCTGACCTCAACTCACCTTGGCGTGAATATTGAAATTGAGTGCGAAGCTGTCACCAGCTCGAATAGTTGGATGCAGAACGTGGAGAATGAAGGCAAACATACAGTCGAAGGGACAATCAAACTCGAACGAACCAAATGTAAAGTAACAAAACCAGCCAAATGCACCGTCAAAGAGCCCCTCGAACTTATTGCCAAAATCAAAGGAGTCGAAGGGCTTAAATTCCAAAGCGAAACCAAAGCGATGGGCTTGGAACTAACCGAAGATGGAACCGACCTTACAAAAATTCCCTTCGGGTCCGAGGTGGACTGCATTTTTAGAAATAAAACGTTCCCGGTTACCGGTTCCGTGATTGCGACAGGAGCACCGAATCCCTCGGCAGCGATCTCGCATAGCGGAGCGACATGGATACTTGAATCCGCGAACGAAATGCAGACAGCTAAATTCAGCACGAGCAGCGCAGCAATCAAAGGTAGATTCACACCACAGATGTCAGGTGGCGGTAACCCGATCGCCCTCACAACAGTCACATAGGACACACTTACTGGGCCGGGCTAAGCCCGGCCCAGTCCTACCAGCGCGTCGTTACGACCTTCTTGCGGGTGTAGAACTCGACCGCGTCGCTGCCGTTGGCGTGGAGGTCGCCGTCGATCGAGTCCTTCCAGCCGGAGAAGGGGAACCAGGCGACGGGGGCGGGGACGCCGACGTTGACGCCGAGCATGCCGGCCTCGACGCCGTAGCGGTAGCGGCGCACGGCATCGCCGGACTGGGTGAAGATCGAGCCGGCGTTGCCGTAGCGGGATCCGTTGACGAACTCCAGGGCGGTGTCGAGGTCGGGCGTCTCGTGCAGGGCCAGCAGGGGGCCGAAGAGCTCGTCCCGGGCCAGCTCGCCCTCGGGATCGGCGACCGTGGCGATCGTCGGGCCGAGCATCGTCCCGGCCGGCCCAGCGTCGCCGCGGCCGTCGAGCGGGACCTCGGCACCATCCCGCTCGGCGCGGGCGAGCGCCTCGACCACTTTCTCCCGGGCGGCGGCCGAGACCATCGGGCAGACGTCGGTGCCGTCGGCAGCGCCGTCGCCGACGCTGAGCGCCGAGGCGCCCTCGACCAGAGCCGCGCGCACCTCTTCGTGGCGCTCACTATTGCCGACGACGACGCAGACCGAGCCGGCGAGGCAGCGCTGCCCGGCCGCTCCGAAGGAGGAGCCCATGATCGCCGGCACCGCCTTCTCCAGGTCGGCATCGGGCATCACGACGAGGGCGTTCTTCGCCCCACCCAGGGCCTGCACGCGCTTGCCCGAGGCGGCGCCGCGTTCGTGGACCATCCGCGCCGTCTCTGCTTTGCCGACGAAGGAGATCGCGTCGATGCCGGGGTGGTCGAGGATGCCGTTGACCGCGTCGCGGGCGCCGTGGACCAGGTTGACGACCCCGGCCGGGATCTCCTGTACCGCATCGACCGCCTCCATGATCAGGCCCGACGGGCGCGGGTCGGCCTCCGAGGGCTTGAGGATGAAGGTGTTGCCGCAGGCGATCGCGTAGGGCAGGAACCAGAGCGGGATCATCGCCGGGAAGTTGAACGGCGTGATCGCGGCGACCACCCCGACCGGCTGGCGGACCATTTCGACGTCGACTCCACGGGCGACGCCTTCGAGGTTCTCGCCCTTCAGCAGGTGCGGGATCGCGGCGGCCGACTCGACCGACTCCAGCCCGCGGCCGACCTCGCCGTCGGCATCGGAGAGCGTCTTACCCATGTCGTCGCAGACCAGAGCCGCCAGCTCGCCCCGGCGGCGCAGCAGCTCCGCCCGCAGCGCCAGCACCGCCCGCGCACGCTGCTGAGGCGGCACGGCGCGCCAGCCGGGCTGCGCGGCACGGGCGGCGGTGACCGCCTCGTCCACCGCCGCGGCGCCGGACAGCGGCACCATCGCCACCGTCTCGCCGCTGACCGGGTGGACGTCCGGCAGCGCCTCGACGCCCTCGACCGACCGCCACTCGCCGCCGACGTAGTTCCGCAGGCGCGGAGCCTCCGCGCCGGTTCCGTCCTGCTCGGCGAACGCCTGTCCAGTCGTCGTCCCCGCCATCAGACCGCCGCTCCTGCCGGACGGGAGGGGGCAGCCGTCGCTTCAGGCTCGGGACGCACGGAAGCCATCTTTTCGGCCCGCTGCTGTTGCCAGGTGACCAGGCCCATCGCCGCGACGGTGACGCCGAAGAGGATCATCGCGACCACGTTTACCTCGACCGGGATTCCCCGCTGGGCGGCGCCGAAGATGTAGAGAGGGAAGGTCACGGTGGTTCCGGAGTTGAAGTTGGAGATCACGAAGTCGTCGAGCGAGAGCGCGAAAGCAAGCATCGCACCGCCGAAGATCCCCGGCATGATCAGCGGCAGCGTCACCAGGCGGAAGGTCTGGAGCGGGGTGGCGCCGAGGTCCTGGGCGGCCTCCTCGAGCCGCCGGTCGAACCCGATCAGCCGCGAGCGCACGACCACCACGACGAAGCTGATGCAGAACATCACGTGGGCGATCAGCAGGGTTTGGAAGCCCAGCGCCGGCGATCCGAGGATGAGGAAGAAGGAGAGCAGCGAGGCGCCGATTACGACCTCCGGAGTCGCCATCGGGATCACGATCAGGAAGTTGGCGCCGCGACGCCCGAGGAACTGGTGGCGGACCAGGGCCAGCGCCATCATCGTCCCGATAACGGTCGCGATCAGCGTCGCCAGCAGTGCCAGCTGGAGGCTGGTGACCAGGGCTTCGTTCAGCTCTGGGATGCCGAAGGCGTTGCCCCAGTGCTCCAGCGTGAAGCCGACCCAGGTGAAGTTGTAGCGGCCGGCCGGGTCGTTGAAGGAGAAGAAGAAGATGACCGCGATCGGGACCAGCATGTAGACCACGACCATCGCCGCGACGATGTTTACGGCGTGCTCGCGCAGCCAGCGCCAGGCCCCGCTCATCTCGCCTCCTCCCCCATCAGCGCCTCCGACCCGGCGAACCGGATGTAGATCAGGACGATGACCAGGATCAGCGCCATCAGGACGAAGGAGAGCGCCGCCGCGGCGGGATAGTCGGTCTGTTTCAGGTAGAGGGCCTGGATCACGTTGCCGATCATCGAGTTGCTGGCGCTGCCGAGGAACTGGGCGTTGATGTAGTCGCCGGAGGCGGGGATGAAGGTGAGCAGCGTGCCGGCCACCACCCCCGGGGCCGAGAGCGGCAGCGTAACTTTCAAGAAGGCCTGCCGGGAGGATGCGTAGAGGTCCTTCGCGGCCTCGATCAAGCGGACGTCGAGACGCTCGAGGCTGGCATAGATCGGCAGCACCATGAAGGGCAGGAAGTTGTAGGTGAGGCCGGCGATAACCGCGGGCCCGGTGGCCAGTACCCGGCCGCCCTCGGGAACGACGCCGATGAACTGCAGCACGCTCACCACCGGGCTGTCGTCGAACAGGATCGTCTGCCAGGCCAGGGTGCGAATCAGGTAGGTGGTGAGGAACGGTGCGACCACCGCGAACAGCATCAAGTTGCGCCAGCGCCCGGCCTTGAAGGCGATCGCGTAGGCCAACGGGTAGGCGAGCAGCAGCGCGAGCAGCGTCGCCACTCCGGCGTATAGGAAGGAGCGAATGAACTGGGTGTCATAGAGCGAAAGCGCGTCGCCGTAGTTGGCCCAGTGCCAGGTGAATTCGAGGCTCCCGAGAGACCCCGACTCCAGCGAGAGTCGCCCCAGGTAGAAAAGCGGGACGACGAAGAAAAGAAGCAGCCAGATCGCCCCCGGGCCGAGCAGGAAGTAGGGGACGATCCGGCGCCTCATCGGACTAACCAGTCAGTACGGCGTTGAACGCCTGGGTGATGTTTTCCCCTTCTTCGCCCGGCAGTGCGGGCGAATCCGAGCAGTTTTTCGTGAACGAGGAGCTCGGGAAGATCAACTGGTTCTTTGCGAGTTCCGGATTGCGTCCGGCGAGGATTTCTTTCACCCCGTCAACCGGCGTCACGTAGTTCACGTATTCCGCGATGTTGGCCTGAACCTTCGGGTCGTAGACGTAATTCATCCACGCCTCCGCCGCGGTGGGGTTCGGTGCTCCCACAGGGATCACCATGTTTTCTGACCAGAGCATGCAGCCCTCGGTAGGCATCCGCCACTCGATGTTGGGGTTGTCGGCCTGCAGCTGGACCGCGTCGCCTGACCACCCGATCACGGCGACGGCGTTGCCACTGGTCAGGTCGCCGGCGTAGTCGTTGCCGGTGAAGCGCCGGATCTGCCCGGAGTCGGCGGCCGCGCCGACTTTGTCGATCGCTTTCATCCAGTCGGCTTCGGTGGCTTCGTTGGGGTCGAGCCCTTCGCACTTCAGCGTCAGCCCGGCCGTTTCGCGCACTTCGTTCAGCATCTCGACCTTGCCCTTGTACTTCGGATCGAAGAGGTCGCAGATCGAGCGCACGTCGGGGGCCAGGTCGGTCCGCACGATGATCCCGGTCATGCCGCTCTGCCACGGTGCCGTGTAGGCGCGATCGGGGTCGAACGACGGGCTTTGCAGGCTGGGGACGAGGTTTTTTTCGACGTTGGGCAGTGCCGACTTGTCGAATTCCTGCAGGTAGCCGAGTTCGTGCATCTTGGCCACCATCCAGTCGGCGAGCACGAAGACGCTGCGGCCACCGGATTCACCCTTCGCGAGGAGCGGCTGCATCTTGGCGAAGAACTCCTCGTTGGAGTTGATGTCCTCGATGTACTTGACCGAGACGCCACTCTCGTCTTCGAAGTTGGGGACGGTTTCTTCGTCGATGTAGAGCGGCCAGTTGGAGATCGTCAGGCTGCCGCTGGGCTTTCCTTCCAGCGTCACCTTTTCGGCTTCCCCACCGCTACCGCCCTCGATGCCCCCGTTGCTCCCACCGCCACACGCGGCGAGGCCGAGCGTCGCCAGCAACACCGCGATCGCCGCGATCGCCGGCCCCGCCTTTCCAGATTTCCATTTGCTCATGTCCCTCATCCCTTTTCTGTCGTTGTCAGTCATTTCCGGCGAGGCCCCCTGGCGACTCGCTGACCATGTGCATGTGCTCGGGCTCCCAGCTCAACGCCACCCGGGCGCCGCCTCCCGGCAGCCTCTGGCGCTCCGCCTCATCGGCGTTGGGGACGAGGACCGTCATCCGCACGTCCTCGCCGAGGCCGACGACCAGCTGCGTCGCAGTTCCCAGGTAAAGCGAGCTCTCGACGACCCCCTCGACCCGCGGCAACCCGTTCGATGAGGTGAGGCCCTCGCCGACCAGCTCGACCTTCAGCTTCTCCGGCCGCACCACCGCATAACAGCCTTCGCCGGTTGCCATCTCACGGGTGTCGCCGGTGACTTCGGGCCCGTGCTCGAGCTGCACCTTGCCGGTCCCCGAGACCTTCCCGGGCATCAGGTTGGAGACGCCGATGAATCCGGCGACGAAGGTGGTGGCGGGACGCTCGTAGACGTCCTCCGGCACCCCGATCTGTTCGACCCTGCCGCGGTTCATCACCGCGATCCGGTCGCTCATCGTTAGTGCCTCCTCTTGGTCGTGGGTGACGTAGACGAAGGTGATCCCGACCTCGCGCTGGATCCGCTTCAGCTCCACCTGCAGGCCCTTGCGCAGCTTCAGGTCGAGGGCGCCGAGCGGCTCGTCAAGCAGCAGCACCTTGGGCAGGTTGACCAGCGCGCGCGCCAGTGCGACCCGTTGCTGCATCCCTCCCGAAAGTTGCGCCGGGCGGCGTTTGGCCTCGGCCGCCAGGCCGACCCGTTGCAGCTCCGCGGCGACTCGCTCGGCGATCTCGTCCTTGCCGACCTTCTTGCGCTTGAGGCCGAAGCCGACGTTGGCCTCCACGTTGAGGTGGGGGAAGAGCGCGTAGCTCTGGAAGACGGTGTTGGTGGGACGGCGGTGGGCCGGCAGCGCCGCTACGTCATCGCCCTCGATTCTGATCTCGCCTGCGGTGGGGCGCTCGAACCCGGCGATCATTCGCAGCGTCGTCGTCTTGCCGCACCCGCTCGGCCCGAGCAGGGTGAAGAACTCCCCGGAGGCGAGGTCGAGGCTGAGGTCGTCGACAGCGACGAAATCGTCGAAACGCTTGGTGACGCCGCGCAGCGCGACGCTCGAGGTCTCACTGCTGGGAGCCGTATCAACCGCAGTCTCGATGTCGGGACCTACGGCGCGGCCACTCGCTTCGTTCATCGGCCCCTCTCCCAATTCGGTGGCCGCCGGTTCGTGGTTGGCGATCCAACCCCCCGAATACCCGGGGGCGCAGGCCCGAAAACGGCGACGAAGACGTCGCCGTAGACCGCGGAGGTCGCGGTGACCGTCGCTGCCGGCTTGGGGACTGATGCACTCTCCACCTTGTCCTCCTCTATCCGTTTTCCCTGTACGGCTTGGTACCCCAAGCGAAGGTAAGCCCCGCTGGATCACTGCGCAAGTGGCGAATGTCCCAAAAGAACAGCGTGTAATTGTACCTTTTGTACAACGCCTCGCCTCGGACTTGACCCAATGACCACTTGCGAATGTGGCACAGTGGAGTTAGCTTTATCCATAACGTCGTAGGGGAGAGGAGATGGGGATGGCCACCGCGCCGCAGGCAGTAGACACGGAACTTCAACAGCTGGCACGCCGGCACCTCTGGATGCACTTCTCGCGCATGGGAGCCTACGGCCCCGACCACGAGATCCCGATCATCACCCGCGCCGACGGCTGCTACGTCTATGACGAGCACGGCAAGCGCTACCTCGACGGTCTCTCCGGTCTCTTCTGCGTCAACGCCGGCCACGGCCGGCCCGAGTTCGCAGAAGCCGCTGCTCGCCAGTTCGAAGAGCTCGACTTCTCGACCCTGTGGAGCTATGCCCACCCGCGGGCGATCGAGCTGGCGGCGCGAATCGCCTCGCTGGCGCCCGGCGACCTCAACCGCGTCTTCTTCACCTCCGGCGGCTCGGAGGCAGTCGAGTCGGCGCTGAAGCTCGCCCGCAACTTCCACCGCGTCCACGGCAAAGGCCAGAAGCACAAGACGATCGCTCGCGAGGTCGCCTACCACGGCACCTCGCTGGGAGCGCTCTCGGCGACCGGCATCCCCGACCTGCGCGCCCAGTTCGAGCCGCTGGCGCCGGGCGGCTGCCACGTCCCCAACACCAACATCTACCGCTGGCCTGAGGACCGCCACCCGCTCTGGGCGGCGACCGCGATCGAGGAGCGGATCGAATTCGAGGGCCCCGACACCGTCGCCGCGGTGATCCTCGAGCCGGTTCAGAACGCCGGCGGCTGCTTCGTCCCGCCCGACGGCTATTTCCAGCGGGTCCGCGAGATCTGCGACCGCCACGACGTCCTGCTGATCTCCGACGAGGTGATCTGCGCCTGGGGTCGCCTCGGCCACTACTTCGGCTGCGAACGGTTCGGCTACCAGCCCGACATCGTCACCGTCGCCAAGGCGCTGACCTCGGCCTACGCGCCGATGGGCGCCCTGATCGCCTCCGACCGGGTCGCCGAGCCGTTCATGCAGGGCAACGCGTCCTTCGCCCACGGCTTCACCTTCGCCGGCCACCCGGTCGCCGCGGCGATCGCGATGGCCAACCTCGACGTCTACGAGAGCGAGGACCTCTGCGGCCACGTGCGCGAGAAGGAGCCCGAGTTCCGCCAGATGCTGGAGTCCCTGGGCGAGCTGCCGATCGTCGGCGACGTTCGCGGCGCCGGCTACTTCCAGGCGCTCGAGCTGGTCAAAGACAAGGAGACCAAGGAGAGCTTCAACGACGAGGAGTCCGAGCGGCTGCTGCGCGGCTTCCTCTCCGGCGAGCTCTACAAGCGCGGGTTGATCTGCCGCACCGACGACCGCGGCGACCCAGTTGTGCAGCTGGCGCCGCCGCTGATCGCCGACACCGAGCAGTTCGAAGAGATCCACAACGTGCTCAGCGAGGTCCTCGCCGAAGCCTGGGACCTGGTTGCGGCCTAGGGGACCCCGGTGCTCACCGTCCAGAGTCTGCTCGATGAGCTCGATCTGAAGCTCGCGGCCGGCGCGGATGCCGCTGCCGCGCCGGTGCGCTGGGTCCACATCTCCGAGCTCGAGGACCCGACGCCGTGGCTCTCGGGCGGCGAGCTGATGCTGACCACCGGCATCCCGCTCGACAGCGCGGCCAAGCAGCGCTCCTTCATCCGCCTGCTCGCCGACCGCAACCTCGCGGGCCTCGGCTTCGGCATCGGCTTCAGCCACCGCAAACTGCCGAAAGCGCTGGTCGAGGAGGCGGAGAAACGCGACTTCCCGCTGTTCGAGGTGCCCTACTCGACCCCGTTCATCGCGATCACCGAGAAAGCCTTCGCCCGCCTGGTCAACGAGCAGTACGAGGTGCTACAGCGGGGAATCGCCGTGCAGCGGCGGCTGGAGCGGCTGGTGCTGGAGGAACGCGGGTTGGAGGAAATCGCCGCCACCGTCGCCTCCGCTGTCGGCGGCACCGTGGCGATCCTCGACGGCCGCGGCGAGCGGCTGGCAGGGCGGGGCTTCCGCCGCGAGCTCTCCGCCGACGCGATCGGCGGGATCCGCAAAGAGGCGCTTGGGCACGCGGTCGACGGCCATCCCTTCATCCCCTCCCATCCCTCGGTCGCCGGCCGGGCACTGGCCCACCCGGTGATCTCGCCCGGCGGCGGGCCGCCACAGGCCTGGGTCGTGGTCGTCCGCGACTCCGGCGGCCTCGGCGACTTTGAGCGGCTGATCCTGCAGCAGGCGGTCGCCGTCGTCGCGCTCGAGCTGATGCGCCGCCGGGTCGCCCGCGAGACCGAGCGGCGGTTGGCGGGCGACGTGCTCGCCGGCGCCCTCGGCGGGCGGATGGAGGCGAGCGAGCTGCGCCGCCGCCTGGAGCCGTTCGGGATCAGCGATGAAGCGGCGGTCCTGGTCTTCTCCCTGGAGCACCCCGCCGCCGCCACCGGGGCGCTCGAACGGGCCCTCGCCGCCGACGCCTGTCCGGCCGTCGTCGCTCCCCACACCGTCGGCGGGCGCGAACTGCTCTGCGCCGTTGTCGACGCCGCCGACCGCGACCCGATCGACCTCGCCGCCGACGTCCGCCGGGCGCTGCTCGCCGGGCGCGGGGAGGTCCGCGCCGCTTCCAGCCGCTCCGGCCCGCCGGAGAACCTGCGCCACTCCTTCCACGAAGCGCGCTGCGCCCTGGAGGCGACTGGGCTCGCCAATGGCGCCGCGCCCGAGGTTGCCTCCTGGCGAGACCTTGGTGCCTTCACCCTGCTGCTCTCGATCCAGGACGACGAGGCGCTCGGGCTCTACTGCGAGAGCGTCCTCGGCCCGATCGAAAAAGGCGACGAGGACTACGGCGGCGAGCTGCTGCGCTCGTTGGAGGCGTTCATAGAGCAGAACGGGCAGTGGGAGCGGGCCGCCAAAGAGGTCTACTGCCACCGGCACACCCTCCGCTACCGGATGCGCAAGGTCGAGGAGCTGACCGGGCGCGACCTCTCGCGGGCCCACGACAGGATCGAGTTTTGGCTGGCACTGAGGGCAAAGGAGCTGGTTGCGTGAAGGTAGGAGTCCCCACCGAGATCAAGGCCGACGAGTACCGGGTCGCGATAACCCCCGCCGGGGTCCGCGAAATGACCGATCACGGCCACGAAGTCTTGATTCAGACAGGCGCTGGAGAGGGAAGCGCGATCACCGACGAGGAGTTCGCGGCGCAGGGTGCGAGGATCGTGCCCGAGGTGGCCGAGCTGTTCGGCGAGGCGGAGATGATCCTCCACGTCAAGGAGCTGCAGCCGCCGGAGATCGCGATGCTGCGCCCCGGCCAGCTCCTCTTCACCTACCTGCACCTGGCGCCCGATCCCGACCAGACCCACGGCCTCTGCGACTCCGGCGCCACTTGCATCGCCTACGAGACGGTCGAGGACTCGCGCGGACGGCTGCCGCTGTTGGCGCCGATGAGCGAGATCGCCGGCAAGATCGCCACCCAGGCCGGCGCCTTCATGCTGCAGCGACCGCTCGGCGGCCGCGGCATCCTGCTCGGCGGGGTCCCCGGTGTCGCTGCCGCCAACGTGATGGTGATCGGCGGCGGGGTGGTCGGCATGAACGCGGCCTTCATCGCGATCGGGATGGAGGCCGACGTGTTCGTCTTCGACCGCTCAATCGACCGCCTGCGCGACCTCGACGTCACCTTCAACGGCCGCTGCTCGACCGTCTACTCGACCACGCTGGCGATCGAGGAGATGCTTCCCCGCGCCGACCTCGTGATCGGCGCCGTCCTCGTCCACGGGGCGAGAGCGCCCTACGTGATCCGCCGCGAGGAGCTGTCGCTGATGAAGCGGGGCGCGGTCCTCGTCGACGTCGCGATCGATCAGGGCGGGTGCTTTGAGACCTCGCGGCCGACGACCCACCGCGAACCGACCTTCGAGGTAGACGGGGTCCTGCACTACTGCGTTGCAAACATGCCCGGGGCGACCCCGATCACCTCGACCCAGGCGCTTACCAACGCGACGCTGCCTTACGCGATCGCCCTCGCTGACCATGGTGTCGCCGAGGCGATCCGCCGCGATCCCGGCCTGCGCCCCGGGGTCAACGTCGCTGCCGGGAAGGTGACTCATCCCGCGGTAGCCGAGGGAGTCGGGGCGGAGTACGTGCCGGTCGAGCAGGCGCTAGGACTTGAAACTGGAATCGGAAAGGTGGAGGTGAGCTAGGAACATGGCGACGGTTACGAAGACCAAGCTGAAGAACTTCATCGGCGGCGAGGCCGTCGACCCTGTTGAGGGTGGCAGCGAGGAGGTGGTCAACCCGGCCACCGGCGAGGTGATCGCCGAGGCGCCGCTCTCGACCAAGGAGGACGTGGACCGCGCCGTCGCCGCCGCCAGCAAGGCCTTCGAGGACGGCAGCTGGTCGACCATCCCGCCGAACGAACGGGCGCGGGCGCTGCTGCGGATGGCCGACCTGATCGAAGAGCGCGGCGAGGAGATCGGCGACCTCGAGTCCGCCGATGCGGGCAAGCCGCGGGCCGCGGTGATGGAGGACGAAGTCCCGGTGATGGCGGACCAGTTGCGCTTCTTCGCCGGTGCTGCCCGCTGCCTGGAGGGCCGCGCCGCGGGCGAGTACATGGAGGGCCACACCTCCTTCATCCGGCGCGAGCCGATCGGCGTCGTCGGCCAGATCACCCCGTGGAACTACCCGATGATGATGATGATCTGGAAGATCGGCCCGGCCCTGGCGGCCGGTAACACGATCGTCCTCAAGCCGGCCGAGACGACGCCGGTGACGACGCTGAAGTTCGCCGAGTGGTGCGCCGACATCCTCCCGCCCGGAGTCTTCAACGTGATCGGCGGCCACGGCCAGCCAGCCGGCTCGGAGCTGGTCACCCACCCGGACGTGCGGATGGTCAGCCTTACCGGGTCGCCGGGCACCGGCAAGTGGATTGCCCAGGCTGCGGCGGAGTCGCTGAAGCGCGTCCACCTCGAGCTCGGCGGTAAGGCGCCGGTCGTCGTCTTCGATGACGTCGACATGGCGACGGCGATGGAGACGATCGCCGGCACCGGCTACTACAACGCCGGCCAGGACTGCACCGCTGCGACCCGCGTCCTCGCCTCCAAGAACGTCTACGACGACGTCGTCAACGGGCTCGCGAACGAGGCCAAGGGGCTCGTCCTCGGCGACACGCTGTCGGCCGAGACGACGCTCGGCCCGGTCAACTCCGCGCTCCAGCGGGAAAGGGTCGAGGGCTTCCTGGAGCGCAAGCCGAACAACGCCGAGATCGTCACCGGCGGTGCCAAGCCCGACCTGCCCGGCTACTTCCTCGAACCAACGGTCGTCGCCGGCCTCGAGCAGGGCGACGAGATGATCCAAGACGAGATCTTCGGTCCGGTGATCACGGTGCAGCCGTTCATCGACGAGCAGAAGGCGATCGAGTGGGCCAACGGCACCCGTTACGGGCTCGCCTCATCGGTCTGGACCCGGGACGTGGGCCGAGCGATGAGGGTCGCCAACGCGCTGCGGTTCGGCTGCACCTGGATCAACGACCACATCCCGATCGTCGCCGAGATGCCGCACGGCGGCTTCAAGGAGTCCGGCTACGGCAAGGATTTGTCGATGTACGGGCTCGAGGACTACACGCAGATCAAGCACGTAATGATCAACCTCGAATAGGGGAGCAGATGACGGCCCCAGATCACCACCGGGCGGCGTCCTCGGTCGCCGAAGTAGCGCTGCTACTACGGCTCCCTGCGTCCTGGCCCGGTGGCGCCTGGACCTCGTCATATGCTCCCCTCCGATGAGGGGGGTACTCGCACTCTGCGCTGCGGCGCTTCTGGTTGTGGTTTTCACGACTAACGCCCTGTCGGCCACGACCGACGATCCGCCGCGCTGTCAGGGGCGGAAGGCGAAGATCGTCGGGACTGACGGCAACGACGTGCTCTACGGGACTCCCGATCGGGACGTGATCTGGGGGGGCGACGGCGACGACAAGATCTACGGCAGCCTCGGCAACGACCTGCTCTGCGGGGCGCCGGGGGCAGACCTGGTCCACGGCGGGCGTGGGAACGACACCGTCGACGGCGGCGCCGGCGACGATGACCAGGCGATCGGCGATCTCGGCGACGACAAGGTGCTGGGCGGCGCCGGCGACTACGACGAAGCCGCCGGCGACCTCGGCATCGACATCGTCAACGGCGGCCCCGGTGTCTCCGACCTCGTCCACGGCGACTACGGCTACGACCGGATGTCCGGCGGCGCCGGCAAGGGCGACATCGCCTCCTTCGCCACCGCGGTCGCCGGCGGCAAGGGATCCGGGGTCTGGGTCTCGCTCCGCGCCCACAAAGCCCGCGGCGATGGCCACGACAAGCTGTTCGGCTTCGAGAGCCTCGAAGGCTCCGCCTTCCGCGACACCCTGATCGGCAACAAGAGCCCGAACGCGATCGAGGGCGGCGCCGGCGATGACCGCTTGATCGGCGGCGGCGGTCCCGACCAGATCAGCGGCGGCCAGGGACGCGACGGCTGCGTCGGTGCCAAAGGGCGCACCGCCTCCTGCGGCAAAGAAAGGCCGCCGAAAGCCTCGGCCTACATCCAGCTCAACCCGGCCCTCGGCGGCGGCGCCGGGTTGCAGATCGTCGGCGGCGGCGGTCCCGACCGGTTCATCGTCGTCTTCGACGAAGCGAGCCAGAGCTTTGGCGTGACGGCGTCCAAAGGGGTCGCGATCGGCCCCGGTTGCACCCACATCGGTGGCGTCCCAACCCAGGTCTCCTGCCCGACCAGTGGGCCGGCGCGGTGGCTGACCGCGGACCTCGGCCCCGGCAACGACAGCCTCACGATCGAAGGCTCGATGCTGGCGGTCGGCAACGTCCGCCTCGCCGGCGGTTTCGGCAACGACACCATCCACGGCGGTCCCGAGGACGACCTGATCGAGGCCGGCCGCGGCAGCGACCGGCTCTACGGCGGCGCCGGTGCCGACGGCCTCGTCGGCGGCCTGCCGGGCCCGACCTTCCTCTACGGAGGCCCCAACGGCGATCTCCTCGCTGCCGGCGGTGGCTGCGCCGGGGGCGCCCTGGTCGGCGGGCCCGGCCGCGACGACGCCTCCTTCGCCGAGACCCAGGCCCACCCCGGCCTGCTGATCATCTCCTTCCCCCGCCACGTCGCCTACATCGACACGATCCGGGGCTGCGACAAAGTCCATCTCTCCCGGACCAACGAGGACATGGAGGGCTCCTTCGACAACGACGTGCTGATCGGCAACGGCCGCGCCAACAGCATGCTCGGCCAGCCGGGGGAAGACGTCTTCTTCGGCAACGGCGGCGACGACGTGATCGACGCCCGCGACGGCGTCCAAGACGAATCGATCCAGTGCGCCGGCCGGCGACCGCCGAAACCCGGCAAAGAGGCCCGCGGCCCTTCCACCGGCCGCGCCCTCATCGACCCCTTCGACCCAGGGCCGGTGAGGTGCGCGATCGTCAAAAACGGCGAGCCGGTCCCCGGCCTCAACGGCTGACGACTTGCAGCTGCCTAGCTTTTGGTTGTTGTGCCAGCGATGGGATTTCCCTGTTTCCCCTCCACTGCCTCCATCCGAGGTGTGAATTTGCCTTCAAATTTGGCCGGGCTGGTCGGGCCTTCAGGACCGGCAACTTCCAGCGTCAGTCCAGTGAACGCTGTGGTGAAGTTGATTGTCGACCCGTCGAGCACGGGGTCGGCGACCTGACGCAAATTGGCGAGCGCGGATCCTAGGATTTCGTAGTCGCCGTCGAATTCAGCATTAGTGCATTTTTCGAGCGTAAAATGGGCGAACGATTCTTCTTCGGGATTGATCGTTACGTGCATTTTTTCTTCTGCGAAGAATTTCACTACGGAGGTCAGGTAGCCGCGCGTAGGGATAATCACAATGTTTTCCGCTTCGAGTACGCAGCCCGCTGGTTTTTTGACCAAGACGACTTTGGTGAATTCGCCGCAGAGATTCCCTTCGACTCGCATTTGGCCGGATTCCACGAAGTTTTCCAGGTCAGTTCCTTTCGCGCAGGTCTGAAAGGTGTCGCTTTCTAGTTCGATGTCTACTTCTTTGTATGCAAGCTTCAGTCTTGAGGGCGAAACTTTGGTCGTTGTTTCATTGTTGGTCGCGGTTACCTCTGTTTTGGTGTCAGGTTTGATCTCCTCGTGCACCCAGTTGGCTTTCGTGCCCTCCACTGCTTTGGTGCAGTGCTCGTCTTCGAATCCTTTCGTACCCGCCCCGGGTTTTGGTTCCGGCTTGCATGTGAAGGCTGTTGTGCCCTGTACGGCCATTGCGCTTGACGCGGCTAACGCACAGCACGTGAGTGCGCAAAGCAGCGAGAGGCCGACGATTGCTCTACGTCCGATCATCTTGATCGCTCCTTAGATCGCTGTATGTCTTCTAGGCGGGATAAGCCCGCTATGAGTGAGTGTCCGCCTCGGCGATCAAATGATCAACAAACTTCAAGCAATGTCTTCTATCTCCGACACCGCGGTTTGTTCACCGCGGATAATTTCTCGTCGGTTGGCCGATATCTGGCCATTTGCCTGACCTTCGGCGCTCTTTTGGGGTAAGTCAGGCTGTTCATGGACTCTGTGACCGAGGAGCAGCAGGCGGCGCTTGCGGAGACCGTTCGCGCGGAGCCCGAGGCGAGCCCCGTCGAGCGCCACCAGCGCTCGCGGATCATCCGCGCGCTCGCTGAGGAGGTAGGTGCGCGCGGCTACCAACGAACGACCGTCGCGGCGATCGTCAAGCGGGCCGGGGTGGCGCGGAGCAGCTTCTACGATTGCTTCGCCAACAAGGAGGAGTGCTTCCTTGCGGCCTGTGAGCTGACCGGGGAGGAGGCGATGCGGCGGGTTGAGCGGGCGGTGCTGGAGGCGCCACCGTCCTGGGCACGCCGGGTGCGGGGCGGTATCGGCGCCTTCCTCTCCTTCGCCACCGCCGAGCCCGCCCTGGTCCGGCTCTTCTTCCTCGACGCCCCGGCGGCAGGGCCGGCAGCCACCGAGCTCTACGAGCGCACCTTGCGCGCGGTGACGCCGATGTTCCGTCTCGGTCGCCGCTGCTCGACGGCCAAGCAGTTGCCCGAGACCCTCGAGGAGTCGGTCGTCGGCGGCATCATCTGGATCGTCTACCAGCGCCTCGCGGCCGGTAGGCCGGAGGAGTTGGGGGGCCTGGAGGGCGAGCTGGTCGAGTTCGCGCTGACCCCCTACCTGGGCGCCGAGGCGGCCAGGCGCGTCGCCCAGGAGTAGGGGCCGATCGCGCCTGCCGATGTTCACGCTGTGGTCATCTAGGCTTCGAGCATGAGGCGGAGCCCGAGCGAGGACGAGGCGGCAGCGATCGCGGCAGCGGTCGAGCGTTTCCTCGCCGAGACGGCGCCGCCAGCGGGCGGAGAGAGGGAGACGATCGGCCCGTGGCAGCGTGCGGCCCTGGTGGAGGGGGTAAGGGCCAAGGAGACCGTCCACGATCCACAAGGAGGAGAGAGATGGCTGTGGTGAAAATCATCGAGCTGGTCGGCAGCTCGAAGACGTCCACTGACGACGCGGCGAAACAGGCCTTGAACCAGGCGCAGGGGTCGCTCCGGAACATCCGCGCCGTCGACATCGTCTCCACCGGGATCCGTGGCGAGAACCTCGACGAGTACCGCGCCCACGTCCGGGTTGCCTTCCTGATCGAGGGGACCGAGGTCGACTGATGGCGGAGCCGCAGGAGATCGATCGCGCGGAGGCGCGCAAGCTGATCGAGGACGGGGCCCAGTTGGTTGACGTCCGCGCCGACCACGAGTGGGAGGCGGGCAGGATCGAGGGGGCGACCCACCTGCCGCTGGACGAGCTGGCCGACCGGGCGGGCGAGATTGACCCCGACCGGCCGGTGGTCCTCTACTGCCGTGGCGGCAACCGTTCGACGATGGCAGCGGCGGCGCTGGCCGAGGCGGGGTACCAGGCGATGAAGCTCGAAGAGGGCATCGTCGGCTGGGCCGAGGAGGGCCTGCCTCTCGCTCCGGACGGGGGTTATGTAGCCGAGTCGGGCGAGGCCGCAGCCGTGCTCCAGGCACGAAAGCGGGCCGTCGGAGGGTAAATACCCGAATCCCGGTCAGGTTTTGCTATTTTTCTCTCCGTGGAGGTAGCCGTAACGGAGAACAAGGAGCAGCGGGGCAAGGGACGCCCGGGCAGCCTGGAGAACCCAGAGGCCTACGCGAACGTCCCCGGCCACGTGATCCCGATCATCGAGCGCGAGTTCGATGACTTCGACAACGAAGCCGAGGAGTTTCTCGCCCAGCGCCTGCCCGAAGACCAGTTCATCGGCTTCCGCCTCAAGCAGGGCGTCTACGGCCAGCGCCAGCCCGACGTGCAGATGGTCCGTGTGAAGCTGCCCTTCGGTGGCGTCACTCCCGACCAGATGGACGCCTTCGGCGACGTCGTCGAGCGCTACGCGCCCCTGGACAAGGGCCACGTCACGACCCGCCAGAACATCCAGATCCACCACGTGCCGCTGCGCGACATGGAGGCGCTGATCCGCGAGATCTCCGCCGTCGGCCTCTCCTCCCGCGAGGGTTGCGGCAACACCGTGCGCAACGTCACCGGCGACCCCTGGGCCGGCGTCGCGCCCGACGAGATCTTCGACCCGACGCCTTACGCCGGCGCCTACGTCCGCTACTTCGTCCGCCACCCGACCACGCAGCTGATGCCGCGCAAGATCAAGACCGCCTTCACCGGCTCCGACGAGGACCGGGCGATCACTGGCATCCACGACATCGCTTTCATCTCCCGCGAAAGGGGCGGGGTCAAGGGCTTCGAGGTCCGGGTCGGCGGTGGCACCTCGATCATGGCCCGGGTCGCGCCGACGCTGTACGAGTTCGTCGAGGCCGACAACGGCGACTACCTCAAGGTCACCGAGGCGGCACTGCGGATCTTCGACCGGCAGGACTGGTTGCGCGTCAACCGCGCCCGCGCCCGGATCAAGGTCCTGGTCGACAAGATCGGCATCGATGCCTTCCGCGACCTTGTCGAGGAGGAGCTGACCGGCGATTGGGTGGCGGAGCGCGAATTCGACGTCGACCGGCTGCGCTTCGACCAGGACGAGGAGGCGAACGCCCCCGAGGCGCCGCTCTCGCCTGCCTCGCCGAACGGCGACCACACCGAGTTCGACCGCTTCCTCGAAGGCAACGTGCAGGCGCAGCGCCAGGCGGGCTTCTCCACGGTCGAGGTGAAGATCACCCGTGGCGACCTGACGCCGGACCAGTTCCGCGGCCTCGGAGCGATCATGCGCGAGTACACCGGCGGCCACGCTCGCAGCACCGTGCAGCAGAACTTCGTCCTGCGCTGGGTCCGCGATGAGGCCCTCTACGACGTCTGGACCCGGCTGACCGAGCTGGGGCTCGGCGAGGCCGGCGCCCGCGAGGTCACCGACGTCGTCAGTTGCCCCGGCACCGACAGCTGCAAACTCGGAATCACCAGCTCGATGGGGCTGAATCGGGCGATCAAGGAGCGGGTCGAGGCGATGGAGATCACCGACCCGCTGACCCGCCGCGTCCACATCAAGATGAGCGGCTGCCCGAACGGGTGCAGCCAGCACCACATCTCCAACATCGGCTTCTACGGCGCCTCGCTGAAACTCGGCGATCGCCAGATGCCCGCCTACATCCCGCACATCGGCGGCAACTTCGAGGGCGGCGAGGTGATCTTCGGCAAGCGGCTGAAGTCCCGCCTCCCGGCCAAGCGCGTCCCCGAGGCGGTCGAGCGCTGGTTGCGCCTGTACGAGGCCGAGCGGAACGAGGGCGAGGAGTTCAACGCCTTCGCCGAGCGGACCGGTGCCGAGACTTTCGAAGCCGCGGTCAAGGAGCTGACGCTGCCGGCCGAGTTCAGCCTCGAGACGATGCAGCAGTTCATCGACTGGAACCGCTCCAGTCCCTACAAGGTCGAGCGCGGCGAGGGGGAGTGCGCGATCTAGCGCACGCGAGAGCGATGAAGCCACCCCCGATCACCCTTTCCGGCACGGTGCCGACAATCACCGACCACGAGACGGTCGCCGCCGAACTCGAGGACCGCACCGCGCAGGAGGCGCTGGAGTGGATGTTCGACGCCTTCGGGCCCGAGCACTACATCGCCTGCTCGTTCCAGAAAACCAGCTCGGTGACCGCCCACCTGGCGAGCCAGATCAACCCCGAGGCGCGCTTCTTCTACCTCGACACCGACGTCCTTTTCCCGGAGACCTACGAGACCCGGGACCGGTTGGCGGACGCGCTCGACATCGAGTTCGACCGCTTCCACAACCTCACCCTGGAGGAACAGGCCGCCGAGCACGGCGACGAGCTGTGGAAGCGCAGCCCCGACTCCTGCTGCGGGATCCGCAAGGTTGAGCCGATGCGCCAAGCGCTCTCTTCCGTAGACTGCTGGGTCGCCGGCGTCCGCCGGGCGGACTCCAGTAGCCGGTCTCACACGCCGAAGTTCGGCTGGGACAAGCGCTTCAACCTCTGGAAGCTGAACCCGCTCGCCGACTGGACCGAGCGCGACGTCTGGAACTACATCCGTGAGCACGACCTTCCGTACAACCCGCTCCACGATCGCGGCTACCCGTCGATCGGCTGCACCCACTGCACGCAGCCGGTCGGGCCGGGCGGCGACCTGCGCGATGGCCGCTGGGCGGGGGTCGAAAAGACCGAGTGCGGGATCAACTAGCGCCGCGGACCGCGGCGCATCCAATACCTTCCCCGACCGATTGGTGAGACCTACCGATGAGCGAGACGATGGCTGAGTTGTCCCTGACCCTTTCCGAGCGCCACACGGCGGACTTCGAGATGATCGGCAACGGCGGTTTCGCGCCGCTGGCCGGCTTCCAGGGCTCCGCCGACTGGGAGCGCGTCTGCACCGAGATGCGGACCGCTGCCGGTGATTACTGGCCGATCCCGATCACTCTGGCGAGCGACCTGGAGTGTTCGGTCGGCGACGTGGTCGAGCTGGCAAGCGATGAAGGCAAGCCGCTGGGCCGGATCACGGTCGAGGAGATCTTCGAGCGCGACGTCCGCAAGGAGGCCGAGCTGGTCTACGGGACCACCGAGGAGGGCCACCCGGGTGTCGCCGCGATCTACGAGGAGGGCAACCGGTGTATCGCCGGGCCGATCGAGGTCGACGCGCTTCCCGACCACGACGAGGCCTTCATGCGCCGCTACAAGACCCCGGCCGAGACGAAGCAGGACTTCGCCGACCGCGGCTGGAAGCGGATCGTCGCCTTCCAGACCCGCAACCCGATCCACCGCGCCCACGAGTACCTGACCAAGGCCGCGCTGGAGACCTGCGATGGGCTCTTCATCCAGCCCTTGATCGGCAAGACCAAGGCCGGCGACATCCCCGCCGACGTGCGGATGCGGTGCTACGAGGTGCTGATGGAGAAGTACTACCCGACCGACCGGGTGGTGCTCGGCGTGAAGCCGGCGAAGATGCACTACGCCGGTCCCCGCGAGGCGGTCCTGCACGCGATCGTCCGCCGCAACTACGGCGCCACCCACTTCATCGTCGGCCGCGACCACGCCGGTGCGGGTGACTACTACGGCACCTACGACGCGCAGAAGATCTTCGACGACATCGATATCGACGAGCTCGGGATCGAGCCGTTGATGTTCGAGCACACCTTCTGGTGCAACGAGTGCGAGGGTCTGGCCTCCGGCAAGACCTGCCCCCACGACAACGAGGCGCACCTCTTCCTCTCCGGAACGAAGGTCCGCGAGATGCTCGGCAACGGCGAAAGGCCGCCGCACGAGTTCTCCCGCGACGAGGTCGCTGACATCCTTATCGACGCTTACAAGGAGGACTGAACGAGCATGGCTGGCGAGAACGGTTTCACCCTCTGGTTCACCGGGCTGTCCGGTGCCGGCAAGACGACTATCTCCCGACTGCTGGAGGGACACCTGCGCGAGCGTGGCTCGAAGCTGGAGATCCTCGACGGCGACGTGGTGCGCGAAAATCTCTCTAAGGGGCTCGGCTTCTCGAAAGAGGACCGCGACACCAACATCCGCCGGATCGCCTTCGTCGCTGACCTACTCAGCCGCAACGGCGTCCCGGTGATCACCGCGGCGATCTCCCCCTACGCCGAGATCCGCGCCGAGGCGCGGCAGACGATGGGCGATCGGTTCATCGAGGTCTTCGTGAAGGCGTCGGTCGACACCTGCGCCGAGCGCGACGTCAAGGGCTTGTACGCAAAAGCGTTTGCCGGCGAGATCAAGGAATTCACCGGCGTTTCGGACCCCTACGAGGCTCCGGAGAACCCCGAGGTCGTCTGCGACACCGAAGCCGAATCGGCCGAGGAGTCGGCGCTGAAGCTGATTGCCTACCTGGAGCAGCGCCAGCTGCTGCCGGTCGCGGCTGCGGCGTAGGTCACTTAGACATATTGGCGCAATGCCGGTCCGAGTTTGGACAGGTCGGCATTGGCCTTTTTGAACCTGCGGGTAGGAATGATCGTAAGTCCCTCTGAGTGAGTGAGGTTCATCACAGGCGATCGCGATTCGGATCATGGAACCGGAGCAGATCGCCAGGCTGCTGCCGGCCGCCGTCGTTGCCACCCCGCATCTTCCCCGGTTACGACGGCGGCCAGCGCGCCTTCTAGGGCGCTGGCCAGCTAACTCGAGCGCGGCGGCACCTGCGGCTCGCCAAGCCCGTAGGTCTCATAAGCGCCGAAGGCGGAGAAGGTCTTGTGGGTGGGGCCGTGGTAGTCGGATGACGCCGTAGCGACCAGGTCGAGCTCCCCGCAGAGTTCCAGCAGGTGCGCGGTCTGCTCCTCGCTGTGAGTCGGGTAGAAGGTCTCGACCCCGTCGGCGCCGAGCGAGCGGATCAGGTCGTCGACCTCGTTGGGCGCGGAGATGTCCCAGTAGGGGTGGGCGATGACGGCGGCGCCCCCGGCGTTGCGGATCAGCTCGATCGCTTGTTCGGCGGTGGGCCAGCGGCGGGCCACGAAGGCCTTCGCGCCCGGCACCAGGTACTCCTCGAAGAAGGGGCCGAGGTCGCCGGTCGCGCCGGCCGCTCTGGCGATGTGCGGCCGCCCGATCGAGAGCGCGTCGCCGGCCTCGCGCACGGCGTCCTCGAGGTGCAGGTCGAAGCCCTCGGCGCGGAGCTTCTCGACGATCTCCCCGGCCCGGGTCACCCGCTCGTGCTGTGCCCGCTCGCAGGCTGCCGCGATCTTCCCCAGGTCGACCCAGTAGCCACATATGTGCAGGTCTTCGGCGTAGGAATGGACGCAAGACATCTCGATCGCCGGCACCAGCTCGATCCCCAGCCGCTCCGCCGCGTCGGCCGCTTCCGAGACCCCCGCGATCGCGTCGTGGTCGGTCAGCGCCAGCGTCGTCACCCCAGCCGCCGCCGCCCTCTCGACCACCTCAGCGGGGGGGAGCTGGCCGTCGGAGACGGTCGAATGCGACTGAAGCTCGATCAGCACGGAGCGCAGCCTATCCGCCACGCCGCCTACATAAATAGACTGCGCCGCCGTGTTCCAGAAGGTCCTCATAGCCAACCGCGGCGAGATCTCGATCCGGGTCGCCCGGACCCTGAAGGAGATGGGGATCGGGTCGGTCGCCGTCTACTCGGAGATCGAGCGGGATGCGCCGCACGTGCGCGAGGCCGACGAGGCCTTCCTGATTGGTCCGGCCGTGCCGGCGGAGAGCTACCTCAGCATCGAGAAGATCATCGCGACGGCCAAGGAGGCCGGAGCGGAGGCGATCCATCCCGGATACGGGTTCCTGGCTGAGAACGCCGACTTCGCTAGGGCCTGCGATGAGGCCGGGATCGTCTTCATTGGGCCGCCGGCGGAGGCGATCGAGGCGATGGGGTCAAAGACCCGGGCGCGGGAGATCATGGCCGAGGCCGGGGTCCCGATCGTGCCTGGGGCAACGGCGCCGGCGAAGGACGTCGAGGAGGCGCGCAAGCAGGCTGAGGACGCCGGCTACCCGGTGGCCTGCAAGGCCGCGGGCGGCGGTGGCGGCAAGGGGTTCCGGGTGGCGATGACGCCCGACGACCTCGAGGAGGCGTTCGAGGGAGCGGCCCGCGAGGGCGAGAAGTTCTTCTCCGACGACCGCGTCTACGTCGAGCGCTACCTCGAGGACCCGCGCCACGTCGAGGTCCAGGTCCTGGCGGATTCCCACGGCAACGTGATCCACCTTGGTGAGCGCGACTGCTCGATCCAGCGCCGGCACCAGAAGGTGATCGAGGAGGCTCCGGGCCCCCGCGTCGACGAGGAGATGCGCGACCGGATCGGCAAGATCGCCACCGACGCCGCGGCCGCGGTTGGGTATCGCGGTGCCGGCACGGTCGAGGGCCTGCAGGTCGGCGACGACTACTTCTTCCTCGAGATGAACACCAGGGTCCAGGTCGAGCACTGCGTGACCGAGATGGTCACCGGCATCGACATCGTCCGCGAGCAGGTGCTGGTTGCCGCCGGCGAGGCGCTCAGCGTCGCCCAGGACGAGGTCGAGTTGCGCGGCCACGCGATCGAGTGCCGGATCAACGCCGAGGCCGCCCATAAGAAATTCGCCCCGGCGCCGGGCGCGATCACGACCTACCGCGAGCCGGCCGGGCCGGGTGTGCGAGTCGACTCCGGGGTTGAGGCAGGTTCCGAGGTGACGCCGATGTACGACCCGATGGTGGCGAAGCTGATCGTCTGGGACGTCGACCGCGAGCACGCGACCCGGCGGATGCTGCGCGCCCTCGGCGAGTACGAGATCGGCGGCTTGACCACCCTGATCCCCTTCCACGCGGCGATCCTGGCGACCGAGCAGTGGGCGAAAGGGGAGACCTGCCGCGACCTAATGGAGGACCGCGAGTGGCTCAAGTCGACCGCCCCCGAGGCAGCCGCTCCGGCCCCAGCGGCCGAGGACGGCGCCGAGCTCCTCGCCCGTGACTACAAGGTCGAGGTCTCCGGCAAGCTCTTCGACGTCAAGGTGATCGGCGAGGCGGTCGCCGGCGCCGCCCCAGCCGCCGGCGGTGGAAAGAAGCCGCCGAAACGCGAGCGCAAGTCTGGTGGTGCGGCGGCAGCCTCTTCCGAGTCACTCCCATCTCCCCTGCAGGGCACCGTCCTCAAAGTCGCCGTCGCCGAGGGCGCCGAGGTATCCGAGGGCGACCTGGTCTGCGTGATCGAGGCGATGAAGATGGAGAACGAGATCACCGCCCATCGGAGCGGCAAAGTGACCTCGCTCAACGTCTCCGAAGGAGCCTCGGTCTCCAGCGGCGACGTCATCGCCGTCATCGAGTAGGGCTGTGCGATGGCGGGGTCGGTAGGCCCCTGAAAAGGCAGCATCGGCGGAGCCGGTGAGGCTAAGCCAATAAAGAATGCAGACAAACGTCTGAAAAGCTATTGTCTGCGTCAGGTGGGTGAAGGGGACAGGCGCGCCCCAGGCGGTTGATAACCGATCTGTTCCGTCTAACCAGCGGAATCCGGTTCGAGTCCGGCGCCCACCGCAGTTCTCTTCCCGCTGGAGCGAATCGAGTGTTGGGCGGTCGCCGTGATAATCTCGGCATCGGTTATCAGCCGCCTGTGGGGTGGTTCCCCACTTCACCAGCCTCGACCCGCTCCGGCGGGTCGTTTGCTTTCTAGCTTCGGCGGCTAGCTCAGCTTGGCAAACAGCGGCTTGAAGAAGCTCGGAGGGCCGTGGGGAAGGGGCTGGTGGGTGGGTCTCGATGAGGCTCCACGACTCGTCGCGTATGTCCGGCGCCGTTAGGCGCCGTCAGGATTGCACCGGCTTTGCCGGTGCTGCCTCAGCGGGACCCACCCACCGGCCCCTCTGGCGCTGCCTCAGCGGGACCCTTCCCACCGGTCCCGGCTAATTGCGTTTCTGTTCTTTTTCCCGCTTTTCGCGTTCCCGTTCCCGCTTTTCCCGTTCGCGTTTGAGCTTGCGCTGTTCATCGCGGGTGGGCGGGAATTTGGGGGCTACTTCCTGGCAGGATTTGCCGGAGCATTCGCGCAGGCGGAGCAGTTCGTTGTGGAGGAAGTTCCGGTGCGGGCGGAGGTTACGGTCGCGAACGATGTTGTTGAGCTCGTAGGGGTCTTTGGTGATGTCGTACATCTCTTTCTCGCCGTTCGGCCACTCGATGTACTTGTAGGGGCCGAGGCGGATCCCCTGGTAGTCCTTCGGCGGTGCGACGATCGACGCGGCCGCTCCGGCGGGCTTGTTGGGGCGGGCGCGCAGCACGGCCGCCGGGTCCCCGCCGTGGGCTACGACGTCGCTGGTCTCGACGAAGGACTCGAAGAGGATCGGCCGCCGGCTCCGCAGGGTGGTGTCCTTGATGTAGGGCACGAGGGAGCGCCCGTCGACGCTTTTGTCCGCCGCGACACCGGCGAGCTCGAGGATCGTCGGGGTGACGTCGATGTTGGCGGCGAGCTCGCCGGTAGTGCCCCCCGCTTTGATGCCGGGACCGCGGATCAGGAACGGCACGTGGGTCGAGGCCTCATAGGCGAGGAACTTGCCGCCGGTGAGGCGGTGCTCGCCGAAGAAGAAGCCGTTGTCGCTGGTGAAGATGATGTAGGTGCTGCGGAGCCGGCCCAGCGAGCCGAGCGTGTCGACCACCTGTTTGACGCCGTCGTCGACCGCGCGCAGGGCCTCCAGCTGCTTCTGGTAGTAGACGCGGTAGGTGTGGAGCTCAGTGGGGGAGAGATAGGAGGCTTCGCGGATGAATTTGGGCTTGTCGGCGACGTTGCCCTCGTTCACCCCCTGGGCGCGGGTGTGCGGCAACGCGGCGCCGGAGAAGGTGTCGTAGTGGCGCGGCGCCGGCTCGGGACCAGCGGGCCTGCGGAAGTCCCCGTGCGGCGCGGTGTAGTCGAGCTGCAGGTAGAAGGGTCGTTCCGGCGCGGTTCCTGCCAGCTCTTCGCTGGCGATCCGGCTGAGGACGTCGGTTTGGTAGAGGCAGGGCAGGCCGTTCAGCGGCGCGAGCGGGCAGCCGAAGTCGTCGACTTCGCCGTATTCGCGGGTCTCCCAGCTGCCGGAGTCGCCGAACGGCCCGTCGATCGCGCCGTTGTCGTTCAGCCTGTAGCCGTAGAAGTAGTGGTCGGTGTCGGCCTTGAGCACCGAGTGCCAGGCCTCCCAGCCGGGCGGCACGACGGTGCCGTTGTCGAACGGTTCGTCGCCGTAGCCGTTGAGGTGCTTGCCGACGTGGATCGTCCGGTAACCGGCGCCCTGCAGCCAGGTGGCGACGTTGTGGCTGAAGCCCTGGCGGAAGGAGAATCCGGAGGCGCCGCCTTCGGGCTGGACGTTTCCGCGCACGTTGTGGTTGTGCGCGTAGCGGCCGGTCCAAAGGCTGACCCGGGACGGGCAGCAGAGGGGATAGGGGATGTAGTAGCGGCTGAGGGTGACGCCGCGCCCGGCGATCAGCGCCAGCGTGTTCGGCATCGCCGGAATTGGGGCGCCGCCAAGGGGCGTGAAGGCGGAGTAGAGGCTGTCGAGGGTCTGATCGTCGGTCTGGATCACGACGAAGCTCGGCCGAGCAGCGGCCGATGCGCCCGCTTTCGCCCTGGCGGGGGCCGGGGTGTCGGTGCTCGGAGCCGCCTGGGCGCGTTGGGCGCCGGCCACCGCGAGGCTGGCGATCAAGGCCAGCACGGCGATCGCCAGCGCGGAGCGCGCTGCCGCAAGGGCACGTAGTTGTGTCCTGGGATGCGAGAACATGGTCATCAGGTGGCGCCTGCCCACCGAAACCGGCGCGTGGCGCCGGAGTTGCGCAGGGAACGCTAGAAGACGCTCAGGACGCGCCGAGCTTTTTCGCTGCGTCGCGGAAGTTTTTGACCGTCGCGCTGGGCGCTTTGCGGCCTTCGAGTTTCTCGCCGTGGCGGTTGACCCAGATCACTGGGACGTTCATTTTCAGCACTGGGGCGATGTCGGTGGCGTAGTCGCAGCCGATGTGGACCCAGCCTTTCTTGCCGCCAATCCGGCGCGCGCACTCTTTGAAGTGGACCGGGTCCGGCTTGTAGCTGCGTACCTGCTGGGCGGTGACGACCAGGTCGAGTTCGGTCCGCAGGTGGCGGCGGGAGATCCCCAGCAGTTTGTCGTCGATGTTGGAGATGATCCCGATGTCGTAGCGCTTTCCGAGCCGGTCCATTGCCGCGTTGGCCTCGCGGAAGGGCAGCCAGTAGGCGACGCTGTTGGGGAGGAACTGGGCCCGCGATGGCTCGACCTCCCAGCCCAGCTCGCCGGCGACTTTGACGATCGTCCGCCGCAGGACCTCCGCGTAGAGCTCGTAGGAGCCGGCCATAATTTCGGCCTGGATCTCCATGAAGCGGGCGAGGAAAGGGCCCTCCTCGAAGCTGAAGCCATCTTTGGCCGCCTCTTTCTTGCAGGCCTCGATGATCCCTTTCTCCCAGTCGATCAGGGTGCCGTAACAATCGGCAGTAACCCATTTGATGGTTTTGAGAGCGGGAAGGGCCATGGCGAGGCGCGGCATTATGCCAAGCGCCCCTTGACAAAGGCGCCACCCTCCCCACCGGGCGCGGCGGGATCGATCTTGGATAGGGTGCGCGACCGCGCCCGCGGGCGCCCTCCTCATGGATCTGCTCGAGTATCAGGGAAAGCAGCTGTTCGCCAAGCACGGGATCGCCGTGCCGGGCGGCGAGGTTGCGTCGACCGTCGACGAGGCGGTCGCGGCGGCCGAGCGGATCGGCTACCCGTGCGCGATCAAGGCCCAGGTGCTGATCGGCGGACGCGGCAAGGCGGGCGGTATCAAGATCGCCGCCGACGCCGATGAGGCTCGCGCCCACGCCGACGCGATCATCGGCATGGACATCGTCGGCCCCCACGGCGAGGGCCCCTTCCGGGTCGACCAGGTCTGGGTCGAGGGCGGCTCCGACATCGCCGAGGAGTACTACGCGTCGGTGATCCTCGACCGCGGCGAGAAGAAGCTGCTGGCAATGGTTTCGGCGAAGGGCGGGATGGACATCGAGGCGGTCGCCGCCGAGGACCCCGCGGCGCTGGTCAAGCGTCACATCGACCCGACCCGCGAGTTCGCCGCCGCCGCGGCGCGCGCGATCGCCGAGGAGGCCGGGCTGGCCGATGACGCGCTCGACGAGACCGCCGACGTGCTGGTGAAGCTGGCCGAAGTGGCGAGCGAGGAGGACGCGACGCTGATCGAGGTTAACCCGCTGATCGTCACCGCCGGCCGCGAGGTCGTCGCCCTCGACGCCAAGGTGACGATCGACGGCAACGCTCTCTTCCGCCACCAGGAGCTGGCCGAGATCGCCGACACGGTCGAGGACCCGCAGGAGGCGATGGCCAAGGAGAAGGGCCTCACCTACGTCAAGCTCGACGGCAACGTCGGCATCCTCGCCAACGGCGCCGGGCTCTGCATGTCGACCCTGGACGTCGTCGCCCAGGCGGGCGGTGCCCCAGCCAACTTCCTCGACGCCGGCGGCGGCTCCAAAGCCGAGGCGATCGTCAACGCCCTGGAAGTGATCGTCTCCGACGAGAAGGTGACGGCGATCCTCTTCAACATCTTCGGCGGCATCACCAGGTGCGACGAGATCGCCAAGGGGATCGTCACCGCCTCGGGCCAGCTCGACCTCGGCGTGCCGCTGGTTGTGCGCCTCGACGGCACCAACTCCGAGGAGGGGCTGAAGATCCTCGCCAAGGCGAACCTGCCGAACCTGCACCAGGAGAAGACGATGCTGGACGCCGCGCGCCACGTGGTCGAGCTGGCGGGGGGCGCGTCATGAGCATCATCGTCGGCGAGGAGACCAAGCTGGTCGTCTCCGGCCTGACCGGCCGTGAGGGCACCTTCCACGGGATGCGCAACCGCGCCTACGGCACCCACCTCGCCGCCGGGGTCACGCCCGGCAAGGGCGGCCAGGACGTCGAGGGTGTGCCGATCTACGACTCGATCAAGGAGGCGGTCACCGAGGCCGACGCCAACACCTCGATGATCTTCGTGCCGGCGCGGTTCGCGGCGCCGGCGATCGACGAGGCGATCGAGTCCGGTGTGCACACGGTGATCGCGATCACCGAGGGGATCCCGGTGCTCGACATGCTGAGGACCTACTGGAAGGCGAAGGAGGCGGGGGTGCGGCTGATCGGGCCGAACTGCCCCGGCGTCCTCTCGCCCGGCAAGGCCAACGTCGGGATCATCCCGGCCCAGTTCTTCGAGCCCGGCTCGATCGGCGTCGTCTCCAAGTCGGGGACGCTGACTTACCAGATCGGCAACGAGCTGAAACAGGCAGGTGCGGGCAACTCCTCGATCGTCGGCATCGGCGGCGACCCGATCGTCGGCTCCGACTTCATCGACATCCTGAAGTTGTACGAGGCCGATCCCGAGACCGAGCTGATCGTGATGGTTGGCGAGATCGGCGGCGACGCCGAGGAGCGCGCGGCGGAGTTCATCGCCGCGGAGATCTCCAAGCCGGTGGTCGCCTACATCGCCGGCTTCACCGCGCCGCCCGGCAAGCAGATGGGCCACGCCGGCGCGATCATCTCGGGCTCCTCTGGGACCGCGCAGGCGAAGAAGGAAGCGCTCGAGGCGAAGGGCGTGCGGGTCGGCGAGAGCCCGACCGAGGCGGCCGCGATAGCCGTCGAGATGCTGCGCGGCTCCTAGCGGCTCGCAGGGCTCGGGGCAGCCTGGTCCAAGAGCTTCTGGATCTGCGCGGCGAGAGCTGCGGCCTCCCTGTCAAGCCTGCGGTGGGTGATGCGGATGGTGCGGTAGCCGGCGAGGAGGAGCTCGGGGTCGCGGGCGCGGTCTCGCTCAAACGCGTCGCGGTGGCGGTGGTATTCCCAACTGTCCAGCTCGACGACGAGGCGGGCCGCCGGCCAGAGTGCGTCGACCTCGTGGTCGAGGACGGTGACGTTGGTCGCCGGTGGCGGCAGGCGGTGGGCGACGATGAAGTCCTGGAAGCGATCCTCGAGCGGGGAACGGGTCCGAGACGGCGCGCGGGCCTCGGCGAGCAGGCGACGGATCGGCCGCAGGGCGCGGCGGCCGTAGCCGCGCTCACAGACCTCCTCGACCGCGCGGAGTTGGAGGAGATGGAGCCGGTCCGCCTCCTCCCAGGCGTGGCGGAGACGGCTCTCGTCGTCCACTTCGGCGAGGTCGAAGAGCGTACGGGCGACGGTCGTGACCGGAATCCCGTCGCGAGCCGCGCGGTCCTCGGGGTAGAGCTTGCAGCGATGGATCCAGGCACCCGTGCGTCTGCAGACTCCCTGCCGACCGGCCGGCGCGGTGACGTCTACCGGCCCACGCTCCCTTGCAAATCCCCAAAGCGCCGCCGCGCTGCGATGGCTCAGCACCGCCCGGTCTCCATAGGCCAGCACTGCCGCCCACCAATATCCCCGCCGGTCGATTCGCAGGTGCCCCACCGCGTAGACCTCCTGATGGAGCGCGCTGAGCCTGCCAGCGGCCAGGCGCAGCTTGATCGCCTCCTCCCGGAATCCGAGGGCTAGCAGCTGACGCCGCCCGACCACGCCATGCTGCCGCGTCGCCAACTGCGCCAGCGCCTGCTCCCGCCTCGCGCCGCCGCTCCTCCCCCGCTGCCCACAAGGGGGTGTCTGAGTTCCCGGGGTCATATGTACCCCTAAGCTCAGACACGCCCTGATTTCGCCCCCCTCGGACGGCCGCGGCGGCTGGGGTCGGGGAGGGCGGGGCGTTGCTAGGGTCGGTGGCGTATGGCCGGCGACACGATTTCGTTTGCGAGGGGCGCGCCGAGCGCCGACATCCTGCCCCACGAGGCGGTGCGGGAGGCGGCAGCGCGGGCGCTTGCGGAGGACTGGGACAAGGCACTTTCCTACGGGACCGGGATCGGCCATCCGGGGCTGTGCGAGTGGGTCGCCGAGCGGCATGGTGGGCTCGATCCCTCCCAGGTGATGATCGCCAACGGGTCGCTGGAGGCCGGGGCAATGCTGTTTCAGCACCTGCTCTCGCCCGGCGACCGGGTGGTCGTCGAGCAGCCGACCTACGACCGCACGCTGCTGCTCCTGCAACAGATCGGGGTCGAGTTGGTGCCGGTGCCGCTGGAGGCCGACGGTCTCGATGTCGCGGCGCTGGAGGAGGCCCTGGCGGCGGGGCCGATCAAGCTCGCGCACGTCATCCCCAACGCCCACAACCCGGCCGGTTGCACGCTCTCGGCGCAGAAGCGGGCGCGGCTGGTCGAGCTGGCGGCCGAGCATGGGTTCTGGATCTTCGAGGACGACCCCTACCGCGAGCTGCCCTTTGAGGGCGAGCCGCTGGGGACGATGCTCGAACTGGACCGCGCCGATCGGGTCGTCCACGCGTCGTCGTTCTCCAAGACCGTCAGCCCCGGCGTCCGGGTTGGTTACCTCGCCGGCCCCGCCGAGGAGATCGCGAAGCTCGCCAAACGGGCGAACGAGACCTACATCTCGCCGAACATGCTGGCCGAGTCGATCGTCCTCGACCTCTGCCGCTCCGGCGCCCTGGACCGCAACATCGCCTTCGTCAAGGGAGCGCTGAAGGAGCGCTGCGACGCGCTGGTGGCGGCGCTCCGCGAGCAGATCCCCGAGGCCGAGTTCGTCGTCCCCGACGGCGGCTACTTCCTCTGGCTCGACCTCGCCGAGGGAACCGACACCTTGGCGCTCCTCGCCGAGTCCAAGGCCGAGGGGGCGACCTTCGTCGCCGGCCCCGACTTCATGATCGAGGGCGGGCAGAACAGCCTGCGGCTCTCTTTCGCCCCGGTGCCCGCGGAGCGGGTGGCGGAGGGCGTCGCCCGGATCGCCACCGCGCTCGAGCGCATGCGCGCCGGCACCCCGGCCTGAACCCCGGCCGACCACCGCGCCCGCCGACGTTCACTCGACCGTGATCGTGCCCTTCATGAAGGGATGGAAGGCGCAGTAGTACGCAAAGGTGCCGGCCTCATCCAAGGGGATCGAGCCGGTCTCGCCTTTGCCGATGCTGCCGCTTTCGAAGGCGCCCTGCCGTTTCGAGGTCGCCGTATGGGGGGCCGAGTCCTCGTTGGTGAAGGTGACCTTCGTCCCGACCGGGACGACGATGTCGCCGGGCTCGTAGAGGTAGTCGGCGATCCTCACCGACTCGCCCGAGCCCGAGGTCGTCATCGAGTCCTCGGAGTTGCCCCCGCACCCCACCAGCAGGGCGGAAACGACGACCAGGAAGAAAGTCGCTCTGAATCTCATGCCGGCAACTACGCGGTCTCCACCGATTCGGATCACCCTCGCCCGATTTTGATCCGGCCGCCCCGTCCCTCCCGTAGGAGTCCACCAGAAGCGAAATCCGACCGAGGAGGAGAGATGGCTGAGAGCACGCACACCCGCCGCAAGTTCCTCGCCGTAGGTGGCGGCTCGGCGGCAGCGGCTGCGTTGCTGGCCGCCTGCGGAGACGACGACGGCACCACCACGAGTGCCGCGATGCCGCAGGGCGACAGCACCGAAACCGAGCAGTTCGGCAAGGGCGACATCGGCATCGTCAACTACGCCCTCACGCTCGAGTACCTGGAGGCGGCCTTCTACGCCGACGTGGTCAAGAGCGGCCTCTTCAAGGGCTCGGACCTGGCGACGATCCGCAAGTTCGGCGAAGAGGAGGCCGAACACGTGACCGCGCTCACCGCCGCCGTCAAGCAGCTCGGCGGCAAGCCGGCACCGGAACCGAAGACCGAATTCCCGCTGACGAGCGCCAAGTCGGTGCTCGAACTGGCGGGGACGGTGGAGAACATCGGCGCCGCCGCCTACCTCGGCCAGGCGACCAACATCAAGAGCCCGGAAGTGCTGGCGTCGGCGCTGGCGATCCACAGCGTCGAGGGCAGGCACGCCGCCGCGCTCAACACCCTGCTCGGCAAGCCGATCACCCCGGACGGGGCGTTCGCCAAGCCGGCCAACGCCAAGACCGTCCTCAAGTCGGTCGAACCGTTCATCGTCGGCTGAGCCGGCGGGAAAGCGAAAGGAGAAGGAAATGAGCCACGAGGAACTAACGAATCCGGAGTTGGTTGGCGTCGAGGTCGCCGACGACAGCAGCGACCTCTCCCGCAGCGAGGTGATCCTCAAGGGGGCGCTCGCGGCCGGCGCGGTCTACGGCACCTTCATGGTCGGGCCCTACGTCCGCCGGGCCCTGGCGAAGTCGGGCGCCGGCGACATCGAGATCGTCAACTTCGCCCTCACCCTCGAGTACCTGGAGGCGACCTTCTACGAGGAAGCAAAGGGCCGGGCGATGGCGAAGGGAGAACTGAAGAGCCTCATTGCCCTCCTCGCCGAGGACGAGAAGCAGCACGTCGAAGCGCTGAAGGCGACGGTCAAGCAGCTCGGTGGAAAGCCGGTGGCGGAACCGAAGTTCGACTTCCCCTACTCCGACACGGCCGGTTTCCTCAAGCTCGCCCAGACCTTTGAGGACACCGGGGTCAGCGCCTACAACGGCGCCGCCCCCGCGATCAAGTCCAAAGAAGTGCTGGGAGCGGCGGGCACGATCGTCCAGGTCGAGGCCCGCCACGCGGCGGCGATCCGGTTGCAGAACTCCGAAGAACCGTCCCCCGAGGCCTTCGACCCGACGCTCGACGAAGCGCAGGTGTTGAAGGCGGTGGAACCGTTCATCGCATAGAAGGCGATGACGGGGTACAGATGGGGTCGAGATGAGCGTGAGACGAGAGAAGGCCGAGCGGCTGGCGGACGAGGAGCTGATGCCGCTGATCGGGGAAAAGGACCCCGCGGCCTTCGAGGTCTTCTACGACCGCCACGGCGGCGTCGCCTACTCGCTGGCCTACAGGATCGTCGGCGAACGAGCGGCCGCCGAAGACGTCACCCAGGAAGCGTTCATCTCGATCTGGCGCAGCGGCGCTCGCTTCGACCCGACCCGCGGCAGCGTTCGCTCTTGGATGCTGAGCGTCGTCCGCAACCGCGCGATCGACGCGCTCCGCAGCAGGGCGGGCAAGGCGCCGAAGCTGACCCTCGACGACGAGGCGATCCTCGAGCAGCGCCCGGCCGAGGAGCTGACCGAGGAGGAGGCGATGCGCCACGAGACCGCGACCGAGGTGCGCGGCGCACTCGGGCACCTGCCCGGTGAGCAGTCGAAGGTGATCGAACTCGCCTACTTCGGCGGCTTCAGCCAGTCGGAGATCGCGCGCATGCTCGGGGTACCGCTGGGCACGGTGAAGGGACGGATGAGGCTGGGGTTGGAGAAGATTCGCGGCGAGCTTGCGGAGGGACTGGCATGACTGAGACCAACCACGATCGCTGGAACGAGAACATCGCCGCCTACGCGCTGGGCGCGCTCGACCCCGGTGAGGCGGCGGAGTTGGAGCGGCACATCGAGGGCTGCGAACGTTGCCGCTCGGAGCTGCGCTGGCTGACCCCGGCGGCGCGGTCGCTGCCCGAGTCGGTCGAGCGGCGCGAGCCGCCGCGCGAGCTGAGGCGACGGCTGATGGAGGAGGTCCGCGCCGATGCTAGGACCTCCGCCGCCGCTCCGGGCGGCGCGGCGCGGCTCACTTCCCCGGGCTGGGCCCGCCGCCTCCGCTTCGGCCGGCCTGGGTGGCGTCCCGCTGCCGGCCTCGCCGCTGTCGCTCTGGCCGCGGTCGCGGTCATGGGATACGAGATCGGCAGCGATGGCTCCAGCGGCAACGGTTCGTCCAGCACCGTGGTCGCCGGCCACGCCCCCGGGGTCACCGCGAAGATGGTCGGCGAGGGCGCCGGCGGCACCCTTCACCTGGCCAACGTCAAGCAGCTCCCGGAAGGCCGTGTGCTCCAGGCCTGGGTCAGCCGCGACGGCGAAGTCGAAGCAGTGCCGGCGCTGTTCGTCCCCAACCGCGAAGGCAACGCCTCGACCACGATCGCCGAGATGGACGGCGTCGACACGGTGATGGTGACCTCCGAGCCGAGCGGCGGCAGCAAGGCGCCTACCTCAGCGCCGATCATCACCATGGAGGTTCCGCAGTAGGCCGGACCGTTGGGTGTGGGCGCCGCCTAACGCCCGTAGCGATCCGACGACAGCACCAGCTGCTCCGGGATCGCGGCCCGCGGCGGCGGCGCGGGGTCGGCGCGCACCGAGACGGTCTCGGCGACGCTGCGGCTGACCTCGTGCCGGTCCTCGCCGGCGAGGATTGTCACCCGCTCGTCGTCTGAGTCCTCGACCTTCCCCTCCAGGCCCGGGTACAACCCCGCCGCCTTGAGGTAGTGCAGCAGCTCCTCGGCCTCGTTCTCGAAGCGCAGGACGGCGACGTCCGCTCCCACCTCGACGTCGGCCAGCAACGATCCTCGCTCGCGCACGCCCTCGACAATCGGGTGGCCGTGGGGGCAGGTGGTGGCGTCGCCGATCGCCGCCCGCATCCGCTCCTCCAGAACCGGGGACATCGCGTGCTCGATCCGCTCCGCCTCCTCGTGGACCTCGTCCCAGGGGATGCCGAGGACGTCGGTGAGGAAGCGCTCGATCATCCGGTGGCGGCGGACGATGTGGCTGGCGTGCTCGCGGCCGGACTCGGTGAAGGCGAGCGACTTGTTCGGGTTGCGCTCGACGTAGCCGTCGTCGATCAGGCGGCCGACCATCTCGTGCACGGTCGGCGGCGAGAGCTGCATCGCGCGGGCGATATTGGCGCCGGTCATCGGCAGCCCGGCCTCCTCGAGCCAGAACATGATCTCCAGGTACTCCTGCTCGGCGACGGTTGCGTGTTCGGCCGACACTTCTCTCCCTCTCTCAAGCTTCGACTGCGGTCCAGATCGATACTAGTAGCTGCTCAGCGCCGTTCCATCAGGGTGGAGACGATCGCCTCGTAGAAGCCGTCTCCCATGCTGCCTTCGGTGACGGTCACGTTGTCCCAGTTCGGCATCGCCTCGCGCAGGCCGGGGTCGTTCTCGGGCCCGTTGGCGACGACGAAGAAGCGGCCGACCGCGGCCGCCACCTCGAGGTCCTCGACCGAGTCTCCGATCGCGACGCAGTGCGCCGGGTCGTAGCCGCGGGCACGGGCGTGGGCGGCCACCGCGCCTCCCTTGCTGACCATCCGCGGCACCAGGTGGTAGCAGTGGGTCCGTCCCTCGATCGTCGCCATCCGGCTGCCGATCGCGCCGTTGTCGAGCAGCCGCAGGTCGTCGTCGCCGTGCTCGCCGAGCAGGGCGTTGGCCTCGTCGACGTCGACCTTGCCGCGGAAGAGGTGGGAGAGGACGCGGCCCTCGTGCCAGGGCGAGTGGTACTCGAGCCGCCCCTCGAAATGCTCGAACAGCATCGCCGGGACGCCCCGCGCCTCGATCTGCTCGAACACGGTGCCGTTCTCATTCGGGACCATCTCGCCGGTCATCAGGGTCTTCTCGCCGTCGATCGCGAAGGCGCACCCGGCCTCGTAGATGTAGGAGGTCTGGCCGAGCAGTCGGGCCGCCTCGTGCACCTGGGGCTCACGGCGCCCGGACATGATCACGACCTCGACGCCGGCCCGGTGGCAGGCCTCCAGGCCCCGTGCCTGGGCGAGCGAGAAGCCGCCGTCGGGGTCGCGGAAGAGCGAGCTTCCGCTGCCGAGGAGGGTCCCGTCGAGGTCCGTGTAGACGCATCTCAGTGGCAGGTCAGGTAGTGAACCAGAGCGCTCAGTTCGTCGCCCTTTCGGGGCAGGATGCGGAAGGATGTGAATCGGATGGGCGCAAGGGGCCAGAAGAAGAAGGTTGCGCTAGCACTGCTCCTAGTGGTTGCGGCCGCTGGCACGGCGGTATGCGCCGCGCTTGTCGCCGGGGAGGCGAGGGTAAACGCGGCGCCGGGACTCGCTATCGCGGTCTTCGGCACGTTCTTGACGTCGATGGCGATCATCGTCGCCTTCTCGATCGACGGAGGGTCACGGTGGCCGACTCCGTGGGAGATGCTTGGTCGTGCGCGTGTCCCTCTCTGGTTCCTGGTCGCGCTCGCGTCGGTGATCGCTGCGCTCCTGTCCGCGGAGATCGACAGCTCGTTTCTGAGCTCGCTCGCGCTGACCCTGGCGCTAGCTGCGATCCCGTTGGCGAGCTGGAGCCTGTGGAGCCTTATCTCGGTTTCGTCAGACTGCGGGCGCTGGGGGCTGGTGGTGGACCTGCTTGCACGATCGATCCTGGAGGTGAATGGACCGACCGCTCCGCGAGAACCCGAGCTGGGGGATATCGATACCGATGACCATGTCCCCGCCAGCTTCCTGGCGATCGGCTCCTGGAGTCCCCCGCAGCGCAGCGGCGTCTCGATTGAGGCCGTCCCTAACATTTTTCGAGAGTATGCGGACCGGCGGGACACGGAGGCAATCGTCAGGCTCGTCGACGAGGTCCGCGCGGCCGCGGAGAGGGCGCTTACCGAGGCCGGCTCAAAGGAGTGCAGCCGATACCTCGCCAGCGTCGACACCGTGCAGCGCGTCCAGCGAACGATCTTCGAGCAGCTGGCGACCCGCATCCACTCCGGACAGCTCGGAGAAGATGCTGCACGGGTGGCGTTGGTACGCGCCGGTCAGGCGGTCATCGACACTGCCGGACGTGCCTTTTGGGTGGACATCGCCAAGGACGATCCCGGCGTCCGGCGGAGAATCGAGGTGCTCGTAGCTCGCCACCTGGCGGCGCTCTGCCGAACCGCCGGAGCGATGACGCGAGATACAAGCGTCCTGCTGGGTCACCCAGAGAGGCAGTTGCGGACGAGAGCTGGAGCCGCAGCAGCTCGTCTCGATGCCCTGCGCGCGACCTGCACGGAGATCCCACAGGCCGCCCGGTGGGCCGTAGACCCAGATCCGCCTGGCATGAAGATGCCGCGTGACCATCCTTGGCGGGCGGGACTATCGGATCCCGAAAGCGCCCTCGTCTGGCTTTGGAGCGCGGCTGAGTCGCCGTCCGGTCCGTTCGGCGTCGGCCTTTACGCGACCTGCGAAATACTCACCGGCAGGAAGTTTTTCGGCTCCTACTGGGAGGGCCACGACGTTTTTACAGAGATTGAGCGACGGCTTAGCGCCAATGCTGAGGAGTCGCCGGTCACCGCGGAGGGAAGAGCAGCCGTCGACCGAGCGGGAGGGCTGCCATTGTTGGCCCTCGAGCTCGGGTCTATTCGCCTGGCGGCGACGTCGCCCAGAGCTGGAGTCGATCTGGCATGGGGCGAGGAGAGTCGCCAGGATGATCGCCATGTTGCCTGCAACCTCTTTTTGGCTGGCGGCGGATATAAGCCGGGCGGTCGAGAACCAGTCGCCGATCTCTCCTGGTTGCTGACGGACCGGCCAGACGGAAGCCTCTGGACCGTGGTGTCCAAGCAGCTGTCCCAGCTTTCGGACTCGGCTCTGGTTCCACCCCTCGTACCCCTGTACCGCTACCCGGAGGCGTGCGCATTGGCGGTTTGCCTGCGCCTAACTCCGCTGGAGAAGAAGGCAACCGAAGACGAACTCAGTGAGCTGCGGGCATTCGTCGCTGGGATGCCGCGTCCGCTGCTCGCGCGCACGGCGCTTCTCGGCCTCCAGTTGACCTCCACCGACGAAGTGAGCGCGCCGTCGCTGGCGGTTGATCAGGAACGTGCCCTGATCGATGCGGCGCGGTTTGTCTGCCGGATCGTTCCAGGATCTCTCCCCTCGCGACCGCCGCCTATGCCGGTTGCGGTCGAGACACCACTGCCTGCCGACGATCCCGCCATCCCGCCAGACTTCGATCAAGCCCTGGATCGGATCGCCGCCTCGGTGTCCGGGACGGTCGAGGTGGATCTGATCCAGTGTGATCGGCGGTGGCTCGACGAGTGGGCCCCATTGCGATCGCGGCTCGATTCCGCGTTACTCGCCCTGGCGCTGGGCCGGAGGGGCCGCGTGCGCAGGATCGTCCTCTTCGATCTGCCGGCCAGCGCCGACAGGGCGTCGACGCGACTTCACTATCGCTGGAACAGTTCCCTGGCCTCCGCCGTCGGCTGTTTCGAGCAGCAGGAGGACGAGGGGAGAGAATCGAGCCCCTACCAGGTGAGGCAGCTCATTCTGCCGCGCATGGAGCACGCGCCCGACCTACCTACCGACCGCATCAGGATCCGCGAGGTCGGCAACGGGGGCCCGGAAGAGAGAGAGGCCAAGAAACGATTCGACGAGCTCTGGAGTCGGATAAGCCGTCTCTAGGAGACCGGTTGGGTGGCAGAGGCTCCGCCGATCTGCGTTCGGTCCATCGCGAGACTCTCCATAGGTGGTCTCCTGCACAGGTGAGCCTTCCAGCCCTCCGCTGGCTTGATCGACCCGGCTGTCTTGCCGCCTCCGTCGATCGCGATCTGCGTGGCCAAGGCCTCAATCACTTCCCGCGACATCTCCGCCAACTTCACCAGCGACTGGTGGGAGTTGCGCTTGCTGCCGAGCCCCACCTGGGCCATGCGGGCGAGCCCCAATCGCCGCCAGGCTTCGACCAGCATCGCGATCTCGACACCGTAGCCGCAGCAATAGGGGATCTCCATCAGTAGGGAGCGCCGCGCCGCACACTCGCCGGCGAGCGGCTGCCGAAACGCCGCCAGTTCGGGCACGAGAAGCTCGAGCAGCGGCCTCGCAGTCAACTCGGTTACGCGGCCCCCACCGTCCTCGATTTCCAGACCGTCGATTGCTAGCGGGCGCCGATAGAAGCCCTTGACCAATGCAGTCCTCTCGGATTCCAGCAGCGGTGCGAGCAGTCCGGTCACGTAGTGGGCGCCAAAATCTCGAACGTCTCCGTCGAGATAGACGACGATCTCCCCCGCGGCAACCGAAAGCGCTCGCCACATCGCATCCCCCTTGCCCAGAACAGGGCCGAACTGAGGGAGCAGGTCGGTCTCGATGTAGACGTCCGCGCCGGCAGCGCGGGCGAGCGACGCGGTGCCGTCGTCGGAATCGGCGTCGATCACCAGGAGCTGGTCGACCAAGCCCAGCTCTCGCAGGCTGGCGATCGTGCCTACGGTTTCCCCGATGGTGTCCGCGGTCTCACGCGTAGGTATGCAGACGGTCACTGACACCCGCTTGCGACGGAGAAGACTCTGAAGCTCGAACTGGGAATGGTCGAAGGTGGCTAGCATGATCCGACTACCAAGATTGAATGCTGGAGAAATGAATTCATCAATATTCAAAGCGCGGCAATTTGCCCTGGATACGAGCCGCCCCCTTGTCGTGGGCGTTGTGAACGCAACGCCCGACTCGTTCTCGGACGGCGGGAGGCGACGATCTCCTTCCCAGTGGATCGAGCATGCGTTGGCATGTTATGAGGCGGGCGCAGCCATCGTGGAGGTGGGTGGCGAATCGAACGTCTCCAACCGTCCACCGGTCTCTGCGGCGGTTGAGGTAGAACGGATTCTGCCCGTGATCGAATCGCTGGTGGCACTTGGCGCGCCGGTTGCCGTAGACACCTACAAGTCAGAGACGGCGGCGGCGGCGCTGGCTGCTGGGGCGTCGATTGTCAACGACATCAGTGGCCTGGGAGACGCCGAGATGGTCGAGCTCTGTGCCCAAAGCGAAGCGGGCGTGGTGCTGATGCACACCGCAACCCCTCCGAAGACACCCCTGTGGGACGACCGGCTTTATCCAAGGGGAGTCGTCGATCATCTCGTCGATTTCTTTCACGAGTGCCTGGATAGGGTGACCAACGCGGGGATCTCTCGCGACCGGATCGTCCTCGACCCGGGGCCCGATTTCGCCAAGACGCCCAGGCAGACTGTCGCCGCGCTGCGGGATCTCGATCGGCTTGCGGAGTTCCGCTGCCCGATCATGCTGGCGATCTCCCGCAAGGACTTCATCGGTGCCCTGACTGGACGCAAGCCACGCGAGCGAGTCGCCGGGACTTTTGCAGCACTGGCCTCCGGTTTGGCACGAGGTGGCCGCCTCCTGCGGGTCCACGATGTCGAGGGCACGATTGATTTTCTACGGGTCTGGGAGGCATTGGAGGGCGAGGTCGAGGTGCCGGTCGATCTCCGGATCGGGAGCGAAATCCGTCGTGATCAATCGTCCCGCGCGCCAGATCCTGCGTGAACGTCAGCCCCCGTTCTCTGCTGGAGAATCCCTGGTCCGTCGCGATCGATCCAGCCCGCCGCGACGGCCGGATCGTCGCCGAGAGCTCCGAAGCCGAGCGCCGGTCGCGCCCGGTGGGCCTGCCGGAGGCACTCGACCCGGGGCTGGCCGAGGCGCTGCGGCGGGCCGGCATCGAGAGCCTCTACACCCACCAGCTCGAGGCCTTCGAGGCGGCTGCCCATTCCAACCTGGCGATCACCAGCGGCACCGCCTCCGGCAAGAGCCTCGCCTTCAACCTGCCGGTGCTCGACGGCATCGCCCGCCAGCCCAAGCGCCGCGCTCTCTACCTCTACCCGACCAAGGCGCTGGCCCAGGACCAGGCGCGCAAGCTCGCCGAGCTGCGCCCACCCGGATTGCGCGAGGCGATCTACGACGGCGACACCCCGCGTGAGGAGCGCCCGGCGATCCGCCGCCGCAACAACCTCGTCCTCACCAACCCGGACATGCTCCACGTCGGGCTGCTCCCCAACCACAAGAGCTGGGGGGACTTCCTCTCCAACCTCGGCTGGGTCGTCGTCGACGAGGCCCACACCTACCGCGGCGTCTTCGGCTCCCACGTCGCCAACGTGCTGCGACGGCTGCGCCGCGCCGCGCGGGCTTACGGCTCCGAGCCGCGCTTCCTGCTCGCCTCGGCGACGATCGCCAACCCGGTCGAGCTGGCCGAGCGGCTGGTCGGGACCCCGTTCGAGCTGATCGACGACGACGGCGCGCCGCGGGCCGGGCGCGAGATCGCGATGTGGAACCCGCCGCTGATCGACAAGACGAGCGGGACGCGCCGCTCTGCGCTCTCGGAGGCGGCCGACCTGCTGGCCGAGCTGGTCACCCAGGGGGTGCGGACGATCTGCTTCCTCAAAAGCCGCCGCGGGATCGAGCTGATCCAGCGCTTTGCCCGCGAAAACCTGGAGCGGCGCGGCAAGCCGGAGCTGGCGGCGCGGATCGCCCCCTACCGCGGCGGCTACACGCCGCAGCAGCGGCGCGAGATCGAGGCCAAGCTGAGCGCCGGGGACCTGCTCGCGGTGGTGGCGACCGACGCACTGGAGCTGGGGATCGACGTCGGCGAGCTCGACGCGGCGATCTGCGTCACTTTCCCCGGGACGGTGGCCAGCCTGCGCCAGATGTGGGGCCGGGCCGGCCGGCGCCGCCGCGGCCTCGCCGTCTACGTCGCCGGCCAGGACGCCCTCGACCAGTTCTTCTGCCGCCACCCGGAGGAGTTCCTGGAACGCCCGGTCGAGGCGGCGATCCTCGACCACGACAACGACCAGATCGCCTCCCGTCACCTTGTCGCTGCCGCCTACGAGCTGCCGCTCTCCGACGAGGACACCGAGATCTTCGGCGAGGGATGGCGCGAGCGGGCGGAGCGGCTGACCGCGGCCGGCGAGCTGCGCGACGCCGGCGGGCGGCTGTTGCCGCGGCGCGCCGATTTCGTCGCCTCGCGGATCGCCCTGCGCTCGGCCTCGGCCGACTCGGTTGCGGTGATCGAGCGCGACTCCGGCGAGATGCTGGGGCTGGTCGAGGCCGAACGGGCCTTCACCACCGTCCACCCGGGCGCGGTCTACCTCCACCTCGGCCGCTCCTACGAGGTCGAGCGGCTCGACGTCGAGGAGCGGCGGGCGGTCGTCTCCGCCTTCGACGGCGACTGGTACACGCGGCCGAAAAAGGAGACCGAGATCTACATCGAACGCGAGCACGAGCGGCGCGAGGTCGCTGGCGTGCAGCTCAGCTTCGGCGAGGTCTCCGTCACCGAGCAGGTGATCGCCTTCCAGCGGGTCTCGATCTCCGAGCAGGAGCCGATCGACATCGTCGCCTTGGAGCTGCCTGAGCAGAACTTCGTCACCCAAGCGCTCTGGTACGTGCTGCCGGAGCGTCTCACCGGGGCGCTGCCGAGCGAGGCCCTGCTCGGTTCCCTGCACGCGACCGAGCACGGCCAGATCGCGGTGCTGCCGCTGATCGCGATGTGCGACCGGTGGGACATCGGCGGCCTCTCCACCAACGTCCACTTCCAGACCGGCCGCTCGACGATCTTCATCTACGATGGCCATCCCGGCGGGGTCGGGATCGCCCAGCGCGGCTTCGAGCAGTTCGAGCGCCTGCTCGGCGACGCCGAGCGGCTGATCGCCGAGTGCCCGTGCGAGTCCGGCTGCCCCTCCTGCGTGCAGAGCCCGAAGTGCGGCAACCTCAACGAACCGCTGCACAAGGGTGGGGCGCTGGAGTTGATGAGGCTGATGAGAGGAGCGGGAGCGCAGTGAAGGGACGCCCCCGGCGTGGTCGCGGCGAACACGGCTGAGGACGCCGTCGCGGCGGCGATCGCGGCGCTCTGACCTGCGGTCGTTCGCCTCTCCGACGCCGCCGCCTGCACTACATGGTTTTCCGCTGGCGCCGTCCCTAGTTCTCGCGGCCATTTGTCTGAAGTGGCCGATGACGTTCGTCCAGCACTGAACTGGAGACGTCGTGCGTCGGTAAGCCCGATTCGCAGTCTCGCATATTGCGGCCGTTCCTCTGTCGCGTATCCGGGCCCTCAACCGCGTTAGGAGCCACGTGCCCGTGCTTACCCCCTCTGCAGCGACCAGCAACTCGATTCTCTCCCGTCTGGCCCTGATCACCCTGGCTGCGTTCGCCCTCTTGGCGGCGAGTGGCCTGATGGCGCAGACCGCGAGCGCGGCGGGTACCGCCCGAGTCTTCCTGGAAGTCAAATGCTCCTCTACGCAGGTGCCCGTCGGCCAAACCACGTCCTGCAACGTCCGGGCATCTCACGAACTGCTGCCCCCGAACACGAACCTCCCGTCCGGCATCGTCACCTTCACCGACAGCAGAGGCACGGGAGTCTTCACGAACAACCCCTGCATGCTCAGGCCCAGTCCCAGTGGCCCGTTCGAAAGCAACTGCGAAGTCGGGTTCAGTTCCGCGACGGCGGGTGGGCGCACGATCCAAGCCAGCTACCCCGGCGACGACATCCACGAAGCTGCAACCGCCGCCACTCAGGTAAAGGTCATCGTCCCTGGCGCCATCCGTTTTGCGGCTCCCGGAGGCACCGGGCTCGATCCGTGTACCAACAGAGCGAACCCCTGCTCCCTCTTCAATGCCGCGAGCTCCGAGGCGCCCGGCACCAGCGTCGTGCCCGGATCCGAGGTCGTGCTCGCACCCGGGAAATACACGAAAGCCGATCTCGGCAACCGCGCGGGGATCTCCCTTGAATCGGGCATCACGTTTCGCGGTGAGGCCGGCGCTCCGCGGCCTCTGATCGAACTCGACAACGGGGTCTTCGCGTCGGACGCAAAAATCAGTCACGTCGAAATCGACAGCAAAGCCGGACCCGCGATCTTTGCTCGGACCTCGGTAGTCGACGAGGTCGTCGCCCGAACCTCCGCGCCCAACGCCACGACTTGCAGCATCGAATCTGGGGTTCTTCGCGACACCGCCTGCCTCAGCAGCGGCAGCGGTGCCGCTGCGGCCGGCGGCTCGGCGTTCACCGAACGTGCGGAGAGCTTCCAGCTGAGGTTCCGCAACGTCACCGCCGTATCGACCGGGCCTGAATCGGTCGGGATGCGCTTCAGGATCGAAAGCCTGGGTCTCGGTGGCGGGGAACTCAACGCCGACGTGAGCTCCGTGATCGCGGAGGGCACGAAAGTCGACGTACAAGCCAACTCCCCTACCTTCGCCGGAACTCCCGTCGCCGACGTGCGTGTCGCGCTCGATCACTCCAACTACGCGAGCATCGAACCGCCGAATCCGACCGCGAACATTTCAATCACGTCTCCCGGCGACGTCAGCCGCGGGAACATCACCGCTCCTCCGCTGCTTGCCGGCGACAACATCCACCAGACCTTCAGCTCGCCGACGATCGACAAAGGCGTGACGGATGCTTTCAGCGGCGTAATCGACATCGACGGCGAAGCGCGGAAACAGGGTCCCGCGCCGGATATTGGGGCGGACGAGATTCCTCCCCCGAACACCACCGAGACCAAACTGAGCTGCCAAGCGGCGACCGTCTTCAGCGGCGAAGCGACCACGTGTACCGCCACGGTCACGGACAAAGGCGACAACAGCCCGGCCAGGGATTTGACCGGCGGCACCGTCACCTTCAAAGACAACACGCAGGCCACCGGCAGCCTCACCCCGACCACCTGCACGCTGGTCGGGATCAGCCCGACCCAGGCCAGTTGCCAGACCGGAGTCGAGTTCAAATCGACCACGCTCGGCAATCACGCGCTGGAAGCGAGCTTCGCGACCGATGGCAAAGGCCACTCCGGCTCGATCGGCACGCTGGGAGTTGAGGTGAAACCGCTGCCCAACACCACCGAAACCGAACTGACCTGCAAAGCGCCGTCCCTGATCGCCGGCGAATCGACCAAATGCACCGCGACGGTCACCGACAACGCCGACAACAATCCCGCCTCCCCGCTCGCGGGCGGCACCGTGACGTTTGAAGACGACATCGAGGCCGGGGCATTCTCGCCGCCGGCCACCTGCACGCTGGTGCGGAAAAACGCGACCCAGGCCGTCTGTCAGGTGGAAGTCGACTTCAAACCGAACACGGTCGCCATCCACACCCTCAAGGCGAGCTACCCCGGCGACAACGGCAAACACGCCCCGTCTGTCAGCCCCACCGTGAACCTCACGGTCAATGCTCCCCTGCAGCCCAACTCCACCAAAACCGAACTGAGCTGCAAAGCGCCTTCGATGTTCAGCGGCGAAACCACGAAATGCGACGCCACGGTCACCGACAAAGTCGACAACGGCCCGCCGGTATCGCTCGAAGGTGCCCTCGTCACCTTTACCGACAGAGTCGAGCCCGCCGCCTTCCCGCAGCCGGCAAGCTGCCGGTTGGTGAGGATCAACGCGACCCAGGCCAGTTGCGAATTCGAAGTCGACTTCAGGCCGAACACGGTTGCCAAACACGCGCTGGAAGCGAGCTACCCGGGCGACGCCGCCCACACGGGTTCCACGGGCACGCTCGAAATACAGGTCAACCCCCAGCGCAACGACACCGAAACCAAACTGACCTGTAGAGCGACGCCGCTGATCGCTGGCGAATCGACCAAGTGCACGGCCGAGGTCGCCGACAGAGCCAACAACAGGCCCGGCTCTCCGCTTGGGGGCGGCACGGTGACGTTCAAAGACAACACGCAGGAGGACGCGATCAGCCCCACCACCTGCACGCTGGCCAATCTCACGAACACGACCGCCACCTGCCAGATCGAAGTCGACTTCAAACCGACCGTCATCGGCAACCATGTCCTGGAAGCGACCTTCGAGGGTGACGCCGCCCACGCACCCTCGAGCAAAACGCTGACCGTGCCGGTCAGGGCGCGGCCCAACACGACCGAGACCAAATTGAGGTGCCAGGTGGAGTCGCTGATCACCGGCGAATCGACCCACTGCACCGCCACGGTCACCGACAAAGCCGACAACGGCGTCCCGACGCCGCCCTCCGGCACGGTCTCCTTCAAAGACAACACGCAGGCGGGCACCTTCACTCCCGCCAGCTGCCAGCTTCAGACCACTGGGGCGAACGTCGCCAGTTGCCAGGCCGAAGTCGAATTCAAACCGACCACTGTCGCCAACCACCGGCTGGAAGCGAGCTACCTGGGCGATACCGCCCACCTGACCTCGTTCGACGCGCCCGGGTTCCAGGTCAACATCAAGCCCAACACCACCAGCACCGACCTGACTTGCAGAGCGACGACGCTGATCAGCGGCGGGACCACGACCTGCACCGCCACGGTCACCGACAACTCCGATAACAACCCCGCCTCCTCGCTGGCCGGCGCGGTGGTCAACTTCAACGACACCACGCAGCCCGGCACCTTCACTCCCACGACCTGCACGCTGGAGAGGATCAGTAATACCCAGGGACGGTGCCAGACCGAAGTCGAATTCAAACCGACCACCGTGGGGCGCCACACCATCGAAGCGGCCTTCCCGGGGGACGGCGGCGCTCATGCGAGCTCTGTCAAATCGATACCGATTCAGGTCAACGCGCAGCCCAACGACACCGAAACCGAACTGACCTGCAGAGCAGCGACGTTCACCACTGGCGTAAGCACGAAATGCACGGCCACTGTTATCGACACCGGAAACAATGGCGTGCCATCCTCGGCCGGCGGCACGGTCACCTTCGAGGACGAGGCCGAGGACGGGAGCTTCACCCCGGTCACCTGTACGCTGGAACCGAGAGGGGCGACGCGGGCCACCTGCCAGACCGAAGTCGACTTCAAACCGACCGTGGCAGGCGAGCATCTCCTGCGGGCGAGCTACCCCGGCGACGGAGACAAACACGCGGCTTCCGCCGGCACGCTCGCAGCGGACGTCGAAGCGGTGCAGCTGCCACCCGTGCTGCGCCCGACCAAAACCACCCTGGTCTGTGCTCCCGCGAGCCTCGTGCTCGGCGCGGGCGCCAGCCAGTGCACGGCCACGGTCGAGGACACCGCCGCGGGCGCCACCCATCCGGACGGCGAAGTGAAACTCGAGATCGTCAGCGGCGAGGGCACTCTGGCGGCCAAATCGTGCAACCTGCCCGCCAACGGCCAGGCCAAAGTGTCCTGCCAGGTCGTCGCCTACACCCCCGGCAAAGCCGGTGACCACGAACTGAAAGCGAGCTATCAGGGCGACCCGACCCACGCCCAGAGCAGCGGTACGGCAAAAGTGACGGTCACCGCGCCGCCTTCGGTCGTGGTTGTGCCTCCCCCGGTTGCGCCCCTTCCCCCGGTTGCGCCCGACACGACGCTCGCCAAAAAACCGAGCAAACGGACGGCGGGGAAGGTGGCCACGTTCAAATTCAGCTCTAACCAGGCCGGCGCGACCTTCCAATGCAAGGTGGACAAAAAAGCCTTCAAAGCCTGCACCTCGCCGTTCAAAGTCAAAGTCAAGAACGGGGCGCACACCTTCACGGTGAAAGCGGTCAGTGCCCAGGGCGTTGCCGACCCCACCCCGGTGGTCTACAAATGGACCGTTGGGCCGGTGAAGGCACGCCCGAAGCGCTGAGCCTGGGAGCGACCGCGGCCCGCCCCAGATCTAGCGGGCGGGCCAGAGTTCGCGCAGCGCCAGGATCGCGAAGGCGTGCGACCAGGGGAGCGGCGTGGTTGAGCGCGGCACCGCGGTGCGCGCGTCCACCCGCTCCGGAAGGTCCCCCGCCGGCGTCGCCGCGCGGCGCAGGTCGGCGTGGAGCCGCAGGGCGGCGCCGCGGTCGCCCAGCGCGGCGAGGCTCCAGGCACTCCAGGCGGTGGGCGCGGTCCAGGGGTCGGCGTGCGGCCAGTCCTGCCCGGGTGTGATCCCGAACTTGTTGCCCTCGGCGGCGAGGCGGAGCAGCGTCCGTCGAGCCGCGGGGAAGAGCGCTGGCTGCGGGAACGGCCGCACCCCCCAGGCCGCTGCCGAGTCGAACCCCGAGCTGGGATCGCCGGCGCGGCGCACCAGCCCTCGTCCGTTCCCGAAGGCCTCATGCAGGTGGGTTTCGCGCACGGCAATCGCGTTGGCGAGGTAGTTGCCCGGGGTTCCCTCCTGGTAGTCGGCGAGCTCGCGCCAGGCCAGGGCCCGGACGGGGAGGGCGAGGCCGACGGCGCGAGCTGCTGCGGCGACCCAGCCGGCCGCGTCTCCCTGAGCAGCGCGACCGGGAACTGGGACGCCATCGCCGTCGAAGCGAGCGGCTGCGTCGATGTCGAGTCCGATCAGGAAGCGGGCGATCCGGCGCGCGTCGGCTCGGTAGCCGGAAGCCGCCAGTGCCAGCGCAGCGGTGCCGGCGTCCCGAGGCCAGACGTATGCCCAGCCATCCCGGGCACCCGCCGCGACCGCGCCGGTGCGCTGGTCCGTCAACGCACGCAGGACGAGCAGCGAGCGCCGGTACATCCGCTTCGCCCATCGCGGTGCTTCCCAACCGAGCGGCCGGGCCCGCTCGAGCCAACCGCGATCGCTCTCGGCCGCTTCGTCGATTACCCGCTCCACTTCAGTGAACACGTCGGTCCCGGTCGTCGTAGGCGAGCAGACCAGTGCCAGCTCCCGCCCGCGCCTTTCCTCCGCGCACCCGCGCCGCCCACTCATCTCCACGTCGATCGAGATCCTCGGCTCCAACCGAACCCCTGCCGGGCCGCTCACTCTGACCAGCCGCGCCAGCTCCTGGCCTCGGGCCGCATCGGTGATCTCGACCTCCACCGCGTCTCGCCGTCCGGAGCCGAGCGCAAAGGTCGCGACCGTCCTCACCACGTTCGTCCCCGCCAGGTAGCGCTGCCGGACCGACTCCGCCTCCCACATCGCCAGCGCCGGGCCATCCCCGACCCGCACCAGCGGCACGATCCCGGTTCGGGGAGAGACGCTCCCGGCCGCCTGTCGATCGACCGGGTTCTCGATCAGCGCCGCTCCCGTGGGACCGGGCGCTCGCACGTCCACGACGGCGCCGTAGGCATCGATCGCGGCCGTCAGGCCGCCGCTGCCGACGACAGCGGTCCCGAGGAACGGAGCCGGCATTCCCGGCAGCGCCGGTGGCGTCCGCGGGTCCGCTTCCGACCCCCCGGACGTGACCGCGATCCCCGCCGCCACGGCGGCAAGAAGCGCCAGCGCTGCGCGGGGCCCGACCACGCCCCAATGCAATCAGCCCCGACCGCCCAGCGCCCGCTAGCCTTCCCCTCGGTGCGGGCAGGGCCGTGCCTCCAGGCCAGGTAGCTCAGTTGGTAGAGCACACGACTGAAAATCGTGGTGTCGCCGGTTCGATTCCGGCCCTGGCCATCCGTCAGGCAAGGAAAGGCAATTCGATGAGACTTCTCGCTTTCAGCATCGCGGCAATCGCGGCCTTCGCGCCGACGGCTCTGGCGGCCGTGGATCCTGCGCAGACGCGGGAAGGCTATGTCGCCCAGGCCGAACCGATCTGCAAGAAGAACACCGAAGCCAATTCGAGGATCCTCGAGGGCGTTCGGACCAAAGTGCGCAACGACCAGCTGAAGCCCGCCGCCGCGCAGTTCGCCAAGGCTGCCTCGGCGCTTCGCAGCACCCTGCGCCAGCTCCGCGCCGTTCCCCAGCCGCCCGCCGACGCCGCCCGGCTCGGCCGCTGGCTGAAGCTGATCTCCGAAGAGGTGGATCTGCTGCAGACCACCGCCACCAAGTTGCGCAAGGGCGACAAGTTCGGCGCCCAGAAGATGGCGGTTCGGCTCACCCAGACCGCCAACCGGGCCAACAACGAGGTGCTCGCCTTCGAATTCCGCTACTGCGCCGCTAACCCGTCGCAGTTCACCTAGGGGCGATCGGCGGCCGATCGTGAAGCTTCAATCGATCCGGCGCCGCCTCCGGATCCCAGCCGGGCTGGCGATCGCCGGGCTCTGCCTCGGGCTGGCGATCGCCGAGGCCCCGGCCGAGATCATCCAGCGCGGGGAGCTGCGGGTCTCCTTTACGGGCAAGATCAACCCCACCAAGCTGCCCCGCAGCGGTTCCGCGCCGATCGCCGTCAGCCTGGGGGCGAGGGTTACGACCATCGATCGCAGTACTCCTCCGCAGCTGCGGAGGATCGAGATCGCGATCAACCGCAACGGCCGCTTCGACTTCGCCGGGCTGCCCACCTGTCGCATCGAGCGGATCCAGCCTTCGAGCACGGCCGACGCGCTGCGCGCCTGCGGTTCCGCCAAGGTCGGCGAAGGCCGGTTCGGCGCCGACGTCGTCATCCCCGAGCAGTCGCCGTTCCCCTCCAAGGGCAGATTGGTCGCCTTCAACGGCACCGAACGCGGCCGCCCGGTCATCCTCGCCCACGTCTTCGGCACCGAGCCGATCCCGACCTCTTACACCTTCCCGCTGCGGATCGAGCACGACCGCGACGCCTTCGGCACCGTGCTCAGGGCCAATCTCCCGGAGGTCACGGCGAGGATCGCCTACGTAACCCAGATTTCCCTCACCCTGCGGCGCCAGTTCCGCCACCGGGGGCAAACCCGCAGCTACCTGAGCGCCAGCTGTCCCGCCCCAAAGGGCTTCCCCGGTGCCGTCTTCCCAATGGCCCGCGCCCGCCTCGACTTCACTGGCGGCCCGACCCTGACGGAGACCCTCACCCGCAACTGTCGTGTCGCTGGGTGAGCGGGATGTCGGAGGCCCGGCGGCTAACGGAAGACCGCCTTCGCGAGCTAGCGGGGATGCCCTTCGACTCCCTGCTCGATCTCGTCGAGAACCCGGTTGAGACCGACATCGCAGTGCCGTCCGGGCAAAAGTACAGGTCGAAGACGTACGCCTTCTGGGACATGGACCCGCACGATTCGGACCTCTTCGCGCGCGTCGAGGTCACGGGTCGGGGGCTCCGGCGCCACCAGAGCTACTTCGGCGTCGAGGTGAGAGGACCCGAGGACGACTTCGCGCCCGGTCCGGCAGCCTATTCGGAAGTCTCCTCCACCTGGACCGAGAAGCTCGGCCTCGCGGTCGTCCTCCTGATCGTCGCGGTCTTCACCGTCCCCTGGGTCGTTGGGATCGGGTTCCTGCTCTCTCGAGTCTTCTAGTACACGCGGGCGATCGCTGCCTCAGTAGGCCCGGGCGACGAGCGCGACCAAGTCGGGCTCGTCGTCTGCGGCGGGGACGGAGCCGTCGGGGCGCTGGATGCACCGGACGCTGACGCCGTCCTGGAGGAGTTTCTCCTCGCCGTCGGCACCGAGCTTCTCCCAGGCGATCCTGGCGACGCCGTCCTGGGCGGCCTCCGTGGCCTCGGCGACCGTCTCGACCTCGACCGTCGCCCCGTCGCGGAACCGGGTCGCCTCGGCGAGCATCTCGGCCTGCATCCGGTCGAGCAGGTCAGGGACCAGGCTCGCCAGCTCGGTGAGCGGGGCCTGGCTGCGCTCCTCCTGGTCGCGGCGAGCGATCGTGGCGACGCCCTCGGCCAGGTCGCGCGGCCCGAGGTCGATCCGCACCGGCACCCCCTTCAGCTCCCAGTCAGTCGCGCGGCGGCCGAAGCCGACGTGGACGGCGTCGTCGACCTTGACCCGGACGCCGGCGGCGGCGATCGCGGCGGCGAGCTCGTGCGCGCGCTCGACCGCGCCATCCTCGTCGCGGACGACGACGATCGCGACCTGGATCGGGGCGATCCGCGGCGGCAGGCGCAGGCCGCGCTCGTCTCCGTGGGCCATGATCAGGCCGCCGACCAGTCGCGTCGTGGAGCCCCAGGAGGTGGTCCAGGCGAGCTGCTCGGCGCCCTCGGCGTCGGAGAATTTGATCTCGAAGGCGCGGGAGAAGTTCTGCCCCAGCTCATGGCTGGTGGCCAGCTGCAGCGCCTTGCGGTCGCCCATCACGCCCTCGCAGGTGAGCGTGTTGGTTGCTCCGGCGAACCGCTCGCGGGCGGTCTTGCGGCCGACCCAGGCCGGGATCGCGAGGATCTCGGTAAGGAAGTCTCGGTAGACCTCGAGGTGGATCCGCAGGGCGTAGGCCGCCGCGTCCTCGGCGGTCGCGTGGGCGGTGTGCCCCTCCTGCCAGAGGAACTCGGTGGTGCGCAGGAACAGTCGCGGCCGCAGCTCCCACCGAACCACGTTCGCCCACTGGTTGAGCAGCAGCGGCAGGTCCCGGTAGGAGCTGATCCACTTCGCCATCAGTTCGCCGATCACGGTCTCGCTGGTCGGCCGCACGACCAGCGGCTCGGCCAGCTCTTTGCCGCCGGCGACCGTCACCACCGCCAGCTCCGGGCTGAAGCCCTCGACGTGGTCGGCCTCGCGCTTCAGGTGCCCCTCGGGAATGAAGAGCGGGAAGTAGGCGTTTTCAGCGCCGGCCGCCTTGATCCGCCGGTCGAGGTCGGCCTGGATGCCCTCCCAGATCGCGTACCCGTAGGGGCGAATCACCATCGTCCCGCGGACCGGTCCGTTCTCCGCCAGCTCGGCCTTGGCGAGGACGTCCTGGTACCAGCGGGGGAAGTCCTCAGCGGGATCGGCGACGGGCGGTTTCTTGGCCATTCGCGGGCCATCCTAGACTCCGCCCTGGGACGCCTGCCGTCCTGCCTACTTCAGCTGCGTCACCGCGATCGCGACCGTCACGTTCGATCCCGAGCTGCAGCGCGGGTCCCCGAAGACTTTCGCGCCGACCGTCTGGGTGGCGCCGGGGCTGGTCAGGCCGATTGGGCCGGTGGCGCCGCTGACCGGCGAAAGGCCGGTCGGATCGTCCGGGGTCGGGGCAAAGGCGCTGACCGTGAGCGATCCCTCGCCGAACTCCCAGGCGCTGCCGTTGACGAAGGGGACGACGGTCACTTTGCAGGGTTCGGCGCCGACTCGCTGGAGGTTGCCTTTGACTTCCACGTTGAGGAGGTTGAGGACTCCCCCTTGAGAGGTGAAGGAGGTCCGGCCGGGGAGCGGCACGTTCGCCGGGGTGGTCGCGCCGACGGGGATCGGTGGGCTGGCGGTGTTGAGGACGATGTTGGTGGCGGGGGCGAGCTTGGCGAAGCTGACGGCGTTGTTTTTGATCTTCGGCCCGGTCACCGCGTTCGACTGGATCTTCACCGAGGTCACCGCGTTTCGCTTGATCTTCCCGGCGGTGACGGCACCGGCCTTCAGCCGCTTCGTCCCGACCTTCCCGGCCGCCCAGACGACCCCTCCGCTCAGCGCCAGGAACAGCGCCAAGGTCGCGATCACGTTTGCGTAGGTCAGTCGTCGCCGAACCGCACTCATACAAGAACCTCCTGGATAGTCGCCCAAATCTGCAGCACCTCAAGCTAGCGGGTGGCTTCGGTGGGCAGGTCTCGATCCGGCGTCCGCTCGCCGCTTTACCTTGGGTTTGGCGATGGAGGAACAGACGCAGATCGAGAGCCTGGCGGTTCCGGTTGAAGCGACGACGGAGTCGGCTTCGGAGTCGGCGGAGCCGGGCCCACGGGTCGCGCTGCGCGACCTCGAGGACGGGCAGACGGTGGCCGGCGTCTATGCCGTCCGCGAGCGGGAGCTACGGCGCAAGCGCAACGGCGAGCCGTGGCTGCGGCTCTCCGTCGGCGACGCCACCGGCGCCGCCGAGGCGGTCTGCTGGGAGGAGGCTGAGGCGCTCTACGCACTTTGCGCGACCGGCACCGCGGTCTTCGTCAGCGGCGTCTTCGAGGTGAGCGAGCGCTGGGGCCCGAAGATCAAGATCGCGAAGCTGCGCGAGGCCGAGCCGGGCGAGTACGAGACCGACCAGCTCGCCGCCGAGTCCGAGGTCTCTCTGGAGCTGCTGGAGCGCGACCTGAGGGCGCTCCTCTCAACCGTCCAGGACCCCCAGCTCCGCGAGCTGCTGGGCCGCTTCTTCGGTGAGGGCTCCGAGACCTGGGCCCGGTTCCGCGACGCGCCGGCGGCCAAGGTCTACCACCAGGCCTACCGCCACGGCCTGCTCGAGCACACCCTCTCGGTGGCCCAGGCTGTGTCGGCCGCCGCCAACTTCTTCCCCGGGATCGACCGCGACGTCGCGGTCACCGGGGCACTGCTGCACGACATCGGCAAGACCGTCGCCTACAACGATGACCCGCTGGCGATCGACCTCACCGACGCCGGCCGACTCCAAGGTGAGATCCCGCTCGGTTACTACACCGTTCGCCGGGCGATCGAGGAGCTGCCGGGATTCGACCCGGCGCTCGCCCAGTCCGTGCTCCACATCATCCTCAGCCACCACGGATCGCTCGAGCACGGCTCCCCGGTCGTCCCCGCCACCCGCGAGGCGGTGCTGGTCCACATGATCGACAACCTCGGCGGCCGCCTCGGCAGCTTCGACCGCCTCGAGCGCCAGCTTCCCGCCGGCGAGTCATGGTCCGGTTTTGACCGCGCGCTCTCCGGCTCCGCTTACTTCGGCCAGCGCGCCGCGGCCTGAGCCAGCGTCTCAGAACTTTGCGGTGCAGCGAAAAACGCGGTGTGCGTTTCCGTTCGCATTCTCGATGCAGCGGCTGAGCTTGTCGACCCGGTCGGTGGCCGGCCGGACCGCCTTGTCGGCCTGATCGATGAGCGGCTTTGCGACCACCAAGTAGGCGGTTACCAGCACCGCGGCCAAAATAGTCAGCCGCAATATGCTCCAAGTAAGGCAGCCGAGGGGTAGGCGGAGGAGGGTCACCGGGGCCGGCTGCACGTTATCTTGCGGGGCGTGGCGAAGGACACCGAGAAGCTGATTCGCCAGCTCTCGTTGATCTCGTTCCTGATGGCGCAGGGCCGTCCGGTGTCGGCGCTTGAGATCAAGCGAGAGGTGGAGGGTTACAGCGATATGAACGACGACGCGTTCGCGCGTCGTTTCTACGCCGACCGGGCGGAGCTGGAGAGCCTTGGCATCCAGCTCGGGGTCGAGAAGCCCGGCGAGGGCTTTTTCGAGGCGGAGCTTTACTCACTGCCGCCGGAGAACTTCTACCTCGACCCGATCAAGTTCTCCGACGACGAGCTGGCGGCGCTGAGCACCGCGCTGCTGTTGCTCACCGACGGTGGCTTTGCCTACGCCGAGCCGCTGCGCTTGGCCCTGCAGCAGGTCGCCTGGGGGCACCCGAATCCGATCAGCGAGGGCGAGCGGGCGCCGGTCGAGATGGCGATGACCGCCTCCGCGGGCGGCCGCGACCTCTCCCAGCGCCTCTCCAAGATCGAGACCGCGATCTCGCGGCGCAAGACGATCGAGTTCACCTACTTCACGATGGAGCGGGGCGAGACCGAGAAGCGCAAGGTCGACCCTTACCACCTGGTCTTCCGCGGCGGGCAGTTCTACTTAATAGGTCACTCCCATGAGCGCGAGGCGGTGCGGGTGTTCCGGCTCTCGCGGATCCAGGGCAAGGTCGGGTACGCATCCAAGGCCGAGCACGACTTCTCGCCACCGGAGGACTTCGACCGCCGCGACTACGGCAGCCGCGCCGACTGGCAGCTGGGGGAGGAGAAGGGGACGGCGAAGATCTTCATCCGCGAGCGGATCGCGTGGTTGATCGAGCGCGACTTCGGCTCCTACGGCGAGCTGCGTGGAGTGAAAAAGGCTGACGGTGCCCCCGGCAAGGGCAGGGTCTTCGAGACCAGCTACGCGTCTGACCGCGAGCTGATCGCCTGGGTACTGCGCTGGCGCCAGAACGCCGAGGTGCTTGCGCCCGACGACCTGCGCGAGGAGGTGGAGGCGCGCCTCTCGCTGCTCCGCGACCGCCACCAGAACGGCTTCGAGCCGGCCGAGATCGTCGACCGGCCGCTTCGGGACGCGCCCAAGCGTTCGCGCTCCAACGGCCGCGGCGAGGCCGCGATCCGCCCCGAGCGCTTCGCCCGCCTCGTCACCCTCGCCGGCCTCCTGATCGAAGCGGCGAAAAAGGGGGAGCGGCTGGAGATCGCCGATCTGCGCGAGCGCCTCGAACTGACCGGGGAGGAGCTGCGCGAGGACGTCGAGCTACTCAACGTGGTCAATTTCGGCGGCGGCACCTACGTTCTCTACGCGGAAATCCTCGGCGACGAGATCGAGGTCGACTCCGAGCCCTACGGCGACAACTTCGCCCGCCCGGCGCGCCTGCTGCCATTGGAGGCGAAGGCCCTGGTCGCGGCGATCGACCTCTTCGGCGACCACCTGCCGCAGTCCGACCTGCAGAGCGCCCGCAAGAAAATCGTCCGTGCCCTCGGCCACGACCCCTCCGAGGAGGGCCTCGAGATCGCCTCGGTCGGTGGCGGCGATGCCGAGGTGGCGCGGGCGGTCAACGACGCGATCGCCAAGAGCCGGGTGCTGGAGCTGAGCTACTACAAGGAGAACGAGGACCAGTTCACCGACCGCCGGGTCGAGCCCTACCGGCTCGAGAACGGGCGCGAGGGCTGGTACGTGGAGTGCTACGACCTGAACAAAGAGGGCGTCCGTCACTTCAAGCTCGACCGGATCAAGGAGGTCAGCCTCTCCAAAGAGCACTTCGAGCCGCGGCCGGAGGTCGAGGAGCTGGCCGGGGTCGAGGGCTGGATGACCCACGGCGAGGTGCCGACCGCCGAGGTCGCCCGGGTCTGGGTCTCGCCGGAGCGGGCGCGCTGGCTGCGCGAGGAGCGCACCGTGGTCGAGGAGCTGGCCGACGGCGCCGTCGTGGTCGAGCTTCCCTACGCCGGCAAGCCCTGGCTGGTGCGGGAGATCCTCCGCGGCGCCGGCGACCTGGTCGTGCTCGAGCCCCCCGACGCCCGCGAGGCGATCGCCCGCGAGGTCGAGGGCTGACGAGGACTGCATTGACCACGCTATAGGGGGCAAATGCAGTCCTCGTCCGATCAAGCCCCAGGTCACCCGGAGATCGTCCGGATCGTCGCCCCGAACCCGGGGCCGATGACCTTGGAAGGGACGAACACGTACGTGTACGGGGCCGATCCGTGCACGGTGATCGATACCGGCAGCGACGACCCCGGCCATCTCGACGCGATCCGGGCAGCGGCGGAGGAGCGCGGCGGGATCGGTCTCGTCCTCCTCACCCACTCACACGGCGACCACAGCAAGGGAGCCGACCAGCTCGGGGCCGAGGTGATCCTGCCGAAGGGCGGCGAGACCCACGCCGGTCTGCGCGTTCTTGCCACCCCCGGCCACGCCGCCGATCACGTCTGCTTCCTCGCCGACGGCGGTGTCTGCTTCAGCGGCGACCTCGTGCTCGGCCTCGGCTCGACGATCGTCCCGCCCGGTGGCGGCTCGCTCGCCGCCTACATGACTTCGCTACGCCTGCTGCAGGAGGAGGAGATCGAGCTGATCTGCCCTGGCCACGGCCCCTGGGTCGCCGACCCGGCGGCCAAGCTGGCCGAATACGTCGAGCACCGCGAGATGCGCGAGCGCCGCCTCCTCGTCGCCTTGGAGGACGGTGAGCGCTCCCGCGCCGACCTCCTCGCCAAGGTCTGGGATGACATCCCGGTCGAGCTGCTGCCGATGGCGGCGATGGCGATGGAGGCCCACCTCGAAAAGCTCGAGGAAGAGGGTCGGCTGCCGGGAGATCTAACCGCGTAGGAGCGCTGTCAGGCCTCGCCCCGGGGTTTGGCTGGCTGGCCAAACCTGATACACAAACAGTTGTGAAGCGGTCAAAGGCGAATCGAGCGGCCCGGGCCGGACTGCTGGCGGGGGTGGCCGGGACCGGCCTCGCCGCCGCGGGGACGGCGGCCGCCTGGCACTGGCTGGCGCGCCGGCCGCTGCCGAAGACTCGGGGGACCGTCGAGGTGAAAGGGCTGGAGGGCCGGGTGCGGGTGCGCCGCGACCGCTGGGGCGTCCCCCACATCGAGGCCGACGCCAACCCCGACCTCTACTTCGCCCAGGGCTACTGCCACGCGCAGGACCGCCTCTGGCAGATGGACTTCTACCGCCGCGTGGTCGAGGGCCGGGTCTCCGAGATGGCCGGCGCCGAGGGCCTCCCGATCGACCGCCTGATGCGAACGCTCGGCATCCGGCGCGCCGCCCGCGCCGAGGAGGCGGCGCTGGATCCGCGACTGCGGGAGATGCTCGAGCGCTTCTGCGCCGGGATCAACGCCGGGGCCGCAGCCGCGCCGCCGCCCTTCGAGATGCAGCTGCTCCGCCTCCGCTTCGAGCCCTGGCGGCCGGTCGACATCCTCAGCCTCGGCAAGCTGCTCGCTTTCGGCCTCTCGACCAACTGGGAGCGGGAGCTCCTGCGTGGCGACATGGTGCGGGCCCTGGGGCCCGAGCTGACCGCGAAGCTTGACCCCGCCTACCCAGCCGGCAACCCGGTCGTAACCCAGGAAGCCTGGTCGGGGGACGGCATCGCGATGGTCGAGCAGATCGACGCGGTTCGCCGCTCGATTGGCCTCGCGGCTGAGGCCAGCGGGTCCAACAACTGGGCCGTCACCGGCGCCCTCAGCGCCACCGGTTCGCCGCTGATCGCCGGCGACCCCCACCTCCCCCCGAGCATGCCTGGCATCTGGTACGAGGTCGCGCTGCGCCACGGCGACCGTTTCGTCCGCGGCGCCTCGATGCCGGGGATGCCGGGCGTCTACATGGGTCAGAACAACGACGTCTGCTGGACCTTCACCAACGTGATGGCCGACATCCAGGACCTCTTTGTGGAGCGGATCGACGGCGACACCTACCTGTTCGAGGACGAGTGGCTGCCGTTGCAGACGGTGCGCGAGGAGATCGCCGTCAAGGGGCGCTCTGAGCCGGTCGTGCTGGAGGTCCGCTCGACCCACCACGGCCCGATCGTCAACGAGGCGCTCGGCGCTGACGAGGCCGAGCCGCTGGCGCTGCGCTGGCTCACCCTCGATGAGCCGACCACCTTCTCCGGCATGTTCGAGCTGACCGAGATCTCCTCGGGCCCGGAGCTGGTGGCGAAGCTGGAGGACCACACTTCACCGGCGTCCAACCTGATCTGGGCCGACCGTCACGGCTCGATCGGGTACAAGCTAATCGGCCGCCTGCCGCTGCGCCCCGGCGGCTGCCCCGACCTGCCGAAGCCGGGCTGGAGCGGCGAGTTCGAGTGGGAGGGGACGATCCCCTACGACGAGCTGCCGGAGGTCGTCGACCCCGAGAGCGGCTTCCTGGTCACCGCCAACAACCGCATCGTCGGCGACGACTACCCGCACCACATCACCAGCGAATGGCTCGACGGGTTCCGCGCGAAGCGGATCGAGCAGCTGCTGGGGGAGAGCGAGGAGCACGACCTCGAGAGCTTCGAGGCGATGCAGTCCGACAACCTCTCGTTGCCCGGGCTGGAGGCCGCGCGCCGGCTCGGCCGCCTCACCCCGGGCGGCCAGCGCGAGCTCAGCGCGATCGAGCGCCTGCGCAGCTGGGACGGCTGCCTCGGCCCCGAGACGATCGCCGGGACGATCTACCAGGCTTTCCTGCTCCGCCTGGCGCGGGAAGTCGCGCGGGCTGCGATCGGCGACCGCGACCTCTGCGAGCGCTGGCTCGACCGCGCCGACAACGGCTTCACCCCCCACATCACCTCGCCCTGGCGCTGGCACTCGCACCTGATGTCGCTCTGGGAGGAGGGGGACGAGGAGCTCATCGGCCGTCCCTGGGACGACCTGGTCCTGGAAGCGCTGGCGGGCGCGCTCGACGACCTCGAGGAGCGCTTCGGCCCCGATCCCCAGCAGTGGCGCTGGGGCCGGGTGCACGAGATGGAGTTCCCGCACCCGCTTGGCGCCGCCAACCCGCTGCTGCGCCGCCTGCTCAACCGCAGCCTGCGGGCCGGGGGCGCGCAGGAGACGGTCAGCCAGATCGCCTATGACCCCAACGACCCCTACAAGGCGGTCTGGGCACCGAGCTGGCGGATGGCCGCCGACCCGTGTGACCCCGACCGCTCACGCTGGCAGATGTTCACCGGCCAGTCCGGCCACCCCGCCAGCCCCCATTACGACGACCTCCAGGCCGATTGGCTCGAGGGTCGCACCCAGCCGATGTGCGGCGAGGGGCCGTGGCAGGAGCTGGAGCTGATTCCGCCGGTCTAAGGTCAGGGGAAGGTGTTGCACGGTGCTACACTTGGCGTGCGCCAACCAATAGACCCCGCCATATGATCACCGAGACCGAGCCCGTAAAAGCGGCGCTCGACGAGCTGCGGCAGCTCGAGGGGGGAGAGCCGATCGAGTTCGCCGACTTGGTCATACGTGGGGCCAAGGACAAGGTTCGAGAGCTCGAAGCAGAGAGCGAGGAGACTCGCCGGGCGATCGAAGACATGGTCGAATGGATCCGTACGGGCAATGGCCCCAAGGTCGACCTCAAGGCGGCCGAAGAAGTCAAGTACCTCGGTCTGGTTGCCAGGTACGAGGACGACGACCCCGACGCGCCCTAGCGTGCCCCTGTTCGACAATTCGGCCTGGTCTCGGTTAATCAGCGGGTCGATTCCCAAGGCGCGAGCGGAGATGGTGGTCGAGCAAATGGATAGGCGGCAGTTGGCAACCTGCTTGCCGTTCCTGCTCGAGGCCGGGTTTTCGGCTCTCTCGGCGGCCGATCACAAGACGATGATGGACCGTCTTGGACGGCTACCGCATGTAGCGGTCGACGAAGAGGTCGAACGCCTGGCCTTGGATGCCCAGCGCGACCTGGCCCACGTCGGCCACCACCGTATCCCGCTGGCCGACGTCGTGATCGCCGCCTGCGCCCACCGGGCCGGCACCGGCGTCCTCCACTACGACCGCGACTACGACTTGATCGCCGAGCACACCGGCCTCGTCTACGAAAGCCTCTGGATCGCCGAGCCGGGAAACCTCTAGGGCCTTGGGGTCTCTAGTCCGTCAGCGGGCTCAGCGAGGGGTCGGTCTTGGAGATCGTGGTGACCAGCTCGACGATCGCGTCGGGCGCCTTCTCCGGGGAGCCTGCGTCGAAGGGGGGTTGGGGGTCGTACTCGATCGCCAGCTGGACCGCCTGGGCTACCTCGGGGCCGGCCTCGCGGCTGACCAGGTGCAGGGCCATATCGATGCCGGCTGAGACGCCGGCGGCGGTGACGACCTTGCCGTCCTCGACGAAGCGGCCGCCGACGGGGTCGGCGCCGTAGCCGCGCAGCGGCTCGAGGTAGAGCCAGTGGCCGGTGGCGCTGCGACCGTCGAGCAAGCCGGCGGCGCCGAGGACGAGCGAGCCGGTGCAGACCGAGGTCGTCCACTTGGTGCCCTTGTCGACCTCGCGCAGCCAGCTGAGCACTTCCTCGTCGTTCAGCAGCGGCCGGTTGCCGGCGCCGCCGGGGACGAGGACGATGTCGGCGTCGGTCGCCTCGTCCAGGGTGAGGTCGACGGTGAGGCCGAGATGGCCGCTGTCGGTGCGGATCTCGCCGCGCGACTTGCCGACGAAGGCGACCTCCCAACCGGGGACCGAGCGCAGCACCTCGTAGGGACCAATCGCGTCGAGGGCGGTGAGGCCCTCAAAGATCAGGATCTTGGTCTTCATGGCGAGCATGATCGCGGCAGATCTCGACCCCGTCCAGAGGCAGGAATGCCAATGTTCGCTAGGTTTCTGCCATGCACCGCGTGGTCGCTCTCTGCCTCGAGTGGGTCGTCCCTTTCGATCTGGCCGCGCCGGCGCAGGCGTTCGGCTTGGCCTCCCGGCGCGGCAAGCTGCTGTACGAGTTCTCCACCTGTTCGGTGGGAGGGGCCGAGGTGCGGACGCAGAGCGGGTTCGGCGTTACCCCACAGGCGGGCCTCGACGCCCTGCGGACCGCCGACACGATCGTCGTGCCGGCCTACGGTGACATCTTCGCGCCGTTGCCGGAGGAGGCAGACGCGGCCCTCCGTGCCGCCTCCGACCGCGGTGCCCGCCTGCTCTCGGTCTGCGCCGGCGCCTTCGCGCTCGCCCACGCCGGGATCCTCGACGGCCGCCGCGCCACCACCCACTGGGCGTTTGCCGGCGAGCTCGCCTCGCGCTTTCCGGCGGTGACAGTCGACGCCGACGCCCTCTACGTCGACGAAGGAAAGGTGATGACCTCGGCCGGGCTCAGCGCCGGCATCGACCTCAGCCTGCACGCGATCCGGAAGGACTTCGGCGCCGCCATCGGCGAGAAGGTGGCGCGCCGTATGGTCGCCGCCCCGCACCGCGAAGGCGGCCAGGCGCAGTTCTTCAAACCGCCGCAGCCGGAGGCTTCCGGCTCTCTGGAGCCGACCCGCCGCTGGATCGCCGAGCGGCTGGGCGAGCCACTCGACGTCGCCGCGATGTCCGCCCACGCCGGGGTCAGCCCGCGCACCTTCGCCCGCCGCTTCCGCGCCGAGACCGGGACGACGCCGTTGCAGTGGCTGCTCACCCAGCGGGTGCTGGAGGCGCGCCGGCTGCTCGAGGAGACCGACCTGCCGGTCGAGGCGGTCGCCTGGCGCTCGGGCTTCGGCAACGCCGCTTCACTCCGGGAGCACTTCCGTCGCGTCACCGCGACCACCCCCACTGCCTACCGCCGCACCTTCTCCGTCGCATAGGGTCTCGCCGTGAGCCGCCGCGACCAGATCAAGCTCTCGGACGCCGAGCTGGCCGAGCTCTTGGACGCCGAGCGCATCGCCGTCGTCACCAGCATCGGGCCGCGCGGGTGGCCGCACTCGATGCCGCTCTGGTTCGTCCCCCGCGACGGGGTTATCTGGATCTGGACCTACGCGAAATCGCAGAAGGTTCGCAACCTCGAACGCGACCCGAAGGCGACGGTGCTGGTCGAGACCGGCCACGAGTACGGCGAGCTGCGCGGGGCGATGATCGAGGCCGAGGCGGAGATCCACCGCGACCCCGAGACCGTGGTCGGGTTCGCCGAAGAGCTGACGCTACGCTACGCCGGCGGCATCTCCTCGATCGAGGGGGACGCCAAAACGGCGCTGGAAGCGCAGGCACCGAAGCGGGTCGCGATCAGCTTCCCTGCTGTCCGCGTCGCCACCTGGGACCACCGCAAGCTCGGCGGGACCTACTGAGATAGGGGCATTCATCGCTACATGCGGCAATCGGCCGTGTTGGTGGGGGATGCGATCGCTAGTTTTCCCGACTCGATGAACCGCCGCCTCCCGGTCGTCCTGCTCCTAATCGTCTGCCTCGGTGCCGCGCTCTTTGCCGGTACGCAGGTGGGCTCGGCTAAGGCCCCCCCGGCGCCCCCTGCGGGATTCTTCGGGATCGCCCCGCAGACGGAGCTGACCGACGCAGATGTCCGCTACATGAAGGCGGGCGGGATCGAGCGGGTGCGCTGGCCGATGATCTGGTCGGCGATCCAGCCGACCCCCAAACGGACCTACGAATGGGCCGCCTTCGACCCGGTGGTGGAGGTAGCGGCGCGACGCGGCCTCGAGGTACTGCCGTTCATCATCGACACTCCCGCCTGGCTCTCGGCCAAAGGGACCAAGTTGCCGGTCGACAGCGGCAAAGCCCGCTCGGCCTGGAAGGCTTTTCTACGGGCCGCAGTCAAGCGCTACGGCCCGGGCGGCGAATTCTGGGCCGAGCACGCGCCCGGGGCGGTTAAACCCCCCGTGTCCGTGTACGAACCGGAAACCCCGGTGATCTCCCGGCCGTTGCCGATCCGCGACTGGCAGGTCTGGAACGAGGCCAACTTCCACTACTTCGCCTTCCCGGTCTCGCCGCAGCGCTACGTCAAGCTGTTGAAGATCTCCAGCCCGGCGATCAAAGAAGTCGACCCCGGCGCCAGGGTCGTCCTCACCGGGCTCTTCGGCAAGCCGACCGCAGGTGGCGCGCGCGGGATGCCGGCGGCCAAGTTCCTCGAAGCTATTTATCGCACGCCGGGGATCGAGAATCTCTTCGACGGGATCGCCCTGCACCCCTACGCGGTCGACGCGGAAACGCTGGAAGAACTGACCGAGGAAATCCACGAGGTCACCGTCGAGAACGAGGATCCCGTGGCCCTCTACGTGACCGAGATGGGGTGGGGCTCGCAGAACAACCGGCGGGTGGTCGCCTTCGAGCAGGGCATCCGCGGCCAGGTCAGGCAGCTGCGCGGTGCCTACCGCTACCTGATCGACAACCAGCGGCGGCTCAACCTCAAGCAGGTCTACTGGTACTCATGGAAAGACCTCCACGGGTCGTGCACCTTCTGCGACTCCGTCGGGTTCTTTTACGCCGGTGACAACTTCCACGCGAAGCCCGCCTGGAGGGCGTTCGTCGGGATTACCCGCGGCCGCGCCCGGCCTTGAGCAGCGGCCGCGGCTTGATCGTCAGGCCCTTCGATTCGGCACCGAGGTAGGCCGAGTTTTCAAGCAGCTGCGCCCGCAGCTTCGAGCGGCGGTTGATCCTTGGCCGGAAGCTGGCCGTGCAGGCCCGGCTCAGGTTTTTGCGCCCCACTCGCCGCTGGCCGACCCGCAGCACCACGGCGGTCGATCTGGCTCGGTCCCGCAAACAGGGCGAGACGTAGACGGTGATCGTCGCCCGGCCGCCGCGTTTGAGCGGCCGGCTGACGACTTTGAGACCGACGAAGGGGAAGGTCCGCGGTAGGGCGAGGACCGGCGGCGAGATCAGGGGAGAGGCGAGGATGCGGTGTACGGGGCCGTTGCCGGAGACCGCGTAGAGCCGGCCGGAGGCGTCTTCCCCGAACGAGTTGAGGTCGGGGACGACGATTTTCTCGGAGCGGTCGCTGCCAGACGGCGCCCGCAGGTCCAGGGAGCGGATCTCCCCGGTGCAGAGGTCGCCGTAGACGTAGCGCCCGGAGAGCTCGGTCAGGGTCGGTTCGCGGGCGACGTAACCGCCGATGATCGCGCAGCCGAAGGCCGCGCCGCCGCCGGGGTCCAGGTGCGGGTAGTCGAAGACCGGGTCGACGAAGTCGCTCGCATCCGTCCCGTCGCAGGCGGGGTCCTCGGCGGGCCCCGCGATCAGCCCCTCGCGGCAGCTCCAGCCGTAGTTGGCACCGGCGCCGAACAGTGGGGCCTGGGCGTGGTCGACCTCCTCACGCGCGTCCTGGCCGACGTCGCCGATCAGCATCGCCCCGGTGGTCTTGTCGAAGGAGAACCGGAACGGGTTGCGCAGGCCGTAGCTCCAGATCTCATCTGCACCGGCTTTGCCGACGAACGGGTTGTCGGCGGGAATTTTGAAGTTCGACAGCACGCTCGGGTCGGGGTCGATGCGGAGGATCTTGCCGAGCAGGCTGTCGAGGTCTTGGGCGTTGCGCATTTCGTCGTCGGGGCCGCCGCCGTCGCCGGTGGAGACGTAGAGGTGCCCTTCGGGGCCGAACTGGAGCTGGCCGCCGTTGTGGTTGGCTTTCCCGGGGTGGAGGATTTCGAGCAGTGGGTCGAGCGTGGCCGGGTTCGCGGTGTCATGGTCCGGCCCCGCCGCGGTCATTTCTTCGACGTGGATCGTGCCGGTGGCGTCGTTCGCGTAGTCGACGTAGAGGCTCCCGCTCTGCGGGAAGTCGGGGGAGAGGGCGATTGAGAGCAGTCCCCGCTCGCCCGTACAGCTGCCCCCGCACCCGACCGCCGCTTCGAGGTTGGCGAAAAGCGTTTTGACCCCGTCCTCGACCAGCTGGATCCGGCCCTTACGCTCGACCACGAAGAGCCGGCTCGCGTCACCGGGGTCCGAGGTGACGTAGACCGGTTCGTCGAATTCCCCGATCGGCTGCAGGGTGGCGGCCCCGGCTGAGCCGGCACCGAGCAGCGTTAGCGCTGCCGCCAGGATCCCTACTGCTCGGAGCATCGTCAGAGCCTAAACACTGCTCTTCGCCGGACGGATCGGGGTCGCCGAAAACCCCCAACGAACGACCTAGTCCCCACGCAGCAGCCGCCCGGCGGCGCGAAGCGGCGCGGTCAGCCGCCAGGACACCGTGTTTTCGAGCGTGGCGAAGAGCTCGTTCCTCCTCGCGAGTGCCTCACGCAGGCGCAGGGTGTCGTCGCGCAGCTGCGCGACGTTGTGCTGAAGGGCGGCGATCTCCCGTGGCTCGCCTGGCTCAAGCCGAGTCAGGTCCTCGACCGTGAACCGGCCGGGTCTCTTGCGCAGCAGCGCGATCCCGTGGCCGAACAAAGGGCCGCCGCCGTGTGGGTTCAGGCTGACGATCTCGAACGCCCGCCCCCAGTGGGCGCGGATCCACCACTCGGAGTTGAAGGCGATCGGCCCGCCGAGGTCCCAGGGGTTGCCGTAGAGGAGCGGGTTCATTCCGATCCGGTCTTCGTCCCACTTCTCGCCCACCAGCGCTTCGGTCGTCCCCTCGCCGAGGAAGGTGACGAGAAGGTAGCCGCCGTCGGCCAGCACCCGGTGGTGTTCGAGCATCCAGGCCGCCCAGTTGTCGGTGAGGTGGGTGTAGACGCTGAAGGCGTAGATCAGGTCGAAGAACCCGTCCTCCTGGGGGAGGTCGGGCTCCTCAGCGGACTCGAGGACGTGAAAGGGAGGGCAGAGGTTGTCGCTGAGCCAGGCGATGCTGGTCGTGTCTATGTCGCATCCCCAGAACTCGGCTTCCTCGGCCTCGGGCGCGAACTGCCGCATCAACCGGCCGACCCCGCAGCCGAAGTCGAGGGTCCGCTTCCCGGCCCAGGACCAATCGTCGGGCAGCAGATCCTCGATCAATCCACGGTGCGCCCGCCCGGTCTCTTCGTAAACCTGCGCCGGCTCGGCCTCTCCCATTGGCCCGATCCGCTGCAGCAGGTCGTGGGGCGGGCTCGGCAGGGACGATGCGGAGCGGGAGCCGAGCACCGGGCAAAACTAGCGAAGCGAGGAGACCCGTCGTGCGCCGCCTGGGACCGGTAGCGTCCGCCGCCAATGAACCGCCTGTTGATCACCGGCGGCGCCGGGTTCGTCGGCTCCAACCTGGCCGTCTCGCTGGCCTCGCGCCACTCGGGCTGGGAGATCCTCGCCCTGGACAACCTCTACCGGCGCGGCTCCGAACTGAACCTGCCGCGGCTGGAGGCGGCGGGGGTCGAGTTCGTTCGCGGCGACGTCCGCGAGCCGGGCGACCTGCAGGCGCTGCCGCCGATCGACGCGATGATCGAGTGCTCGGCCGAGTCGTCGGTGATGAGCGGGGTCGACGGCGATACCGGCTACCTCGTCCACACCAACCTGACCGGCGCCTACAACTGCCTCGAGCTGGCTCGGCGCGACGGCGCCTTCGTCGTTTTCCTCTCGACCAGCCGGGTCTACCCGGTCGCGCCACAGGTCGAGCTGGGCCTCGAGGAGGGACCGACCCGGTTCGAGATCGCCGCCGAGCAGGCGGTCGCCGGTGTCTCACCCGCCGGAATTTCCGAGGACTTCCCGATGGACGGCCCCCGCACCCTCTACGGTGCCACCAAGCTCGCCGCCGAGCTCTTGATCGAGGAGTACCGGGCGGGGCTCCGGGTGCCGGCGGTGATCGACCGCTGCGGGGTGATCGCCGGGCCCTGGCAGATGGGCAAGGTCGACCAGGGCGTGTTCACCCACTGGATGCTCGCCCACCACTTCGGCAACCCGCTCACCTACATCGGGTTCGGTGGCGAGGGCAAACAGGTCCGCGACCTGCTCCACGTCGAGGACCTGGTCGACCTGGTCGAGCGCCAGTTGCTCGACCCGGCCGCCTGGGACGGCCGCACCGTCAACGCCGGTGGAGGCCGCGAGTGCAGCCTCTCGCTAGCCGAGACGACCGAGATCTGCCGCCGGCTGACCGGCAACGAGGTGCCGATCGAGCCGGTCGCCGAGACCCGTGCCGGGGACGTGCCCGTATACCTTTCTGATTGCGCGAGGCTGTTCGGCCTTGACGAGTGGCGTCCCCGCCGCAGCGCCGAGCAGGTGCTGTCCGACATCCACGCTTGGATCGTCTCCGACGACGAGCGGATCGCCGAAGCGCTGGAAATCAACGCCCCCGCGGGGGGAAGGGAGTAGGCGGTAATGCCGGTTGCGATCATCACTGGGGCCGGGGGGCTTATCGGGTCCGAGGCGGTCGAGCATTTCGTCGCCGAGGGCTTCGACGTCGTCGGCATCGAGAACGACATGCGGGCCCAGTTTTTCGGCCCGGAGTCCTCGACCTCCCACGTGACCGAGCGCCTCGTCGCCGAGCATCCCGAGTTCCGTTGGGAGAACGCCGACATCCGCGACGCCGGCTCGATCGACCGGATCTTCCGCGAGCACGCCGGCGCGATCGAGCTGGTCATCCACACCGCTGCCCAGCCATCCCACGACTGGGCGGCGAGCGAGCCGCAGACCGACTTCGGCGTCAACGCCAACGGCACCCTCAACTTGCTCGAGGCGGCGCGCGCCCACTGCGCCGAGGCGCCCTTCATCTTTTGCTCGACCAACAAGGTCTACGGCGACACGCCGAACCGGCTGCCGCTCGAATCGCTCGAGAAGCGCCTGGAGCTGCCCGAGTCGCACGACTACTACGAGGGGATCGACGCCTCGATGTCGATCGACACCTCGACCCACTCGCTCTTCGGCGTCTCCAAGGCCGCCGCCGACCTGCTCGTGCAGGAGTACGGCTACTACTTCGAGATGCCGACCGTCTGCTTCCGCGGCGGCTGCCTGACCGGTCCCCAGCACGCCGGCGCCAAGCTGCACGGGTTCCTTGCCTACCTGATGAAGTGCACCGTTACCGGCACCCCCTACACGGTCTTCGGCTACGAGGGCAAGCAGGTCCGCGACAACATCCACAGCGCCGACCTGATCGCCGCTTTCGCCGCTTTCCATAAGCGGCCGCGCGCTGCCGCCGTTTACAACATCGGTGGCGGCCGGTTCAGCAACTGCTCGATGCTGGAGGCGATCGATGCCTGCGAGCGGATCGCCGGACGGGAGCTGAGCTGGGAGATGGGCGAGGAGCCCCGGATCGGCGACCACCGGTGGTGGATCTCCGACCTGGCGCCGTTCCAGGCCGACCACCCGGACTGGACCTTGCGCTACGGGATCGAGGAGATCCTGAGTGAGATGTACGAGCAGAACCTCGACCGGTGGACGGTGAGCGCGAGGTGAAGCTCTCGGTCGTGATGCCCGCTCAGAACGAGGAGGGCTCCGTCGGGGCCACCGTGGAAGGCGTCACGGCGGCGCTGGAGCGTGAGCGGATCGATTACGAGGTGGTCGTCGTCGACGACGCCAGCGAGGACTCGACCGCGATCGTGGTCGAAGCGATCGCCGCCGACAACCCACGGGTTCGGTGCCACCGCTCCCACTACGAGCGCGGCTTCGGGATGGCGATCCGGGCCGGCCTCGACGTCTTCGAGGGCGACGCGGTCGCGATCGTGATGGCCGACGCCTCCGACGACCCCGAGGACCTGGTCCGCTACCACCGGCTGCTGGAGGAAGGCTGGGACTGCGCCTTCGGCTCCCGCTTCGTGCCGGGGGCGAGGATCTACGACTACCCGCGCCTGAAGCTGGCGATCAACCGGCTCGCCAACTGGTTCATCCGCGTCCTCTTCCGCCACCGCTACAACGACACCACCAACGCCTTCAAGGCCTACCGGCGCGAGGTGATCGAGACGATCCAGCCGTTGCTCTCCAAGCACTTCAACCTGACCGTGGAGATGCCGCTGAAGGCGATCGTCCGCGGCCACTCCTACGAGGTGATCCCGACCTCCTGGACCAACCGGACCAGCGGCGTCCCGAAGCTGGCGATGAAAGAGATGGGCAGCCGCTACCTCTTCATCGTCCTCTACGTCTGGCTGGAGAACGCGCTCAGCCGCGGGGACTACCGGGTCGGCCAGTCTCCTAGGAAGCGGTCGGATTCCCCGGCCGAGCGCCCCTAGGGCTCTCGGCCGCCTGGTCGAATAGCTGCGCGACGCGGGCAGCGTAGGCGTCGAGGTCGTGGCGGATCTCGACCAGCCGCCGCGCGGCAACGCCGACCCGGCGGCGCTCGGCGGGGTCGATCGCGAGCACCCGCTCCAGAGCATCGGCCAGCGTCCGCGTGTCGCCGGGCTCGCAGAGCCACCCGGTCGAGCCGTCGTCGATCAGCTCGGGGAGGCCGAAGATCGCGGTCGAGAGGACCGGTAGCTCCCAGGCCATCGCCTCCAAAACGGCCCGCGGCAGCGACTCGATGCGCGAGGCGCAGACGAGCAGGTCGGCGACTCCGTACCACTGCTGGACCTCCGGGGTGCTCGGCACCACCTCGATCCGCCCGGCCAAGCGCGACGACTCCACCCAGCGCGCCAGCGCCTCGGAGTCGGCCGTCTCTTCGGCCCCGACCAGGGCGAGGCGGGCATTCGGGTGCCGCTCGGCGATCAGGTCGAAGGCCTGGGCAAGCGACGCCTGCGCCTTGCGCGGCTCGATCACCCCGACGCAGATGATCAGCTCCGTGTCGGGTGGCACCGAGAGGTGCCGGCGGGCCGCGTCGCGGTCGAAGCCGGCCCGCAGCTCGTCGATCGCCCCCAGGTCGAGGCCGTAAGGGACGGTCAGGCACCGGCCTGGCAGCAGCGGCTCGTAGATCTGCCTCGTGGCATCGGCCTCGAAGACGGCGAGGGCGGCTTCGCCCAGCACCTCCTCCATCCGGCGCCGGAGCTCGGGCGCCAGGTTGCCCCACAGTATCGCCGGATCGAAGCTCTCGTGGATCGCCCAGACCGCCGGTATGCCCAGCTCCCGGGCGACTTCGGCCCCGCAAAGCGTCAGCGGCGAGGCGGTGTTGACGAAGGCCAGCTCGACCCCCTGCGCGCCGGCCCAGGCGGCTATCTCCTCGACCCGCTCGTCGAGCGCTTTGGGGTCGTCAAGCGGGATCGGGCCGGAGACATGGACGGGAATCCCCAGCTCTTCCAGATATGGCTGCAGGGGCCCGCCGATCGGGCTGAGGACGACTGGGGCGGCGGCCCCCGCCCGGATCAGCGCCTCCAGCGTTTCCAACAGGTACCGGGAAGCGCCTCCGAGGCAGAGCTGGTGGGTGCAGACGAGGAGTCGGCGGCCGCTCAGCCGCGTCGCCGCGGTGCGCTGCCGAGCGGGGGCGGTTGGCGGGACCGGTGCCGGAGCGAGGACCAGCTCGACCCGGGGGAGCTCGAGTCTTTCGCCCTCGACGCTGACCGCCTCCGCCTCGAGCGCCACCGGGCCGTCCTCTCCGGGCCGGCTGCTGAGGTCTGCGGAGAGGGTGAAACCCGCGAGGATCGCGTCGTTACTGGCGCTCCGTCCCTCCAGGTCGGGACGGGCGACTCCCAACTGGGCCAACCCAAGCGCTTGTCCCCCGAGACGAACCTCCACCCGCGACGTCGCCGCCGCCGGGAAGATCGCCCAGCCGGAGACGGTGAACGCCCCCCGCTGCACCGTGGCCCCGTCGGCGGGATGGTCGAGCCGCCCTTCGGCTGCCGGGGCCGGCTCCCGGCCAATCGCCCGCCTGAGGCGCCCGGGAGCGACGTCAGCCCTCCTTGCGGCCGATCACCAGGAACTGCTTGCCGAGGGCCCGCCCTGCCAGCTTGGGGCGTCGCTTCATCCAGGCGAAGGGTGAAATCAGGCGTGGGGATCCGTGTCGCAAGTGGGGGTTCGAGTAGGGGTCGCGCGCGGTCACCGACTGCCAGCGCAACCTGAACGTGTCCTTCTCCCAGTCCTCGACCTCCGAGGACCTGGTCGAGGACTCGAAGTGGTACATAACCAGATCCGGGTCGTAGACGGTTCTGTGGCCGCGGGCATAGGCCTTCAAGCAGTAGTCGATGTCGTTGTAGTTCACCGGCAGGATCGTCGTCAGGCCACCGAGGTCGTCGAACAGCTCGCGCCTGGTCATCAGGCAGGCTCCGGTGACCGCGAGACAGTTGCGCGCCACCCGGACGGAATTGGCGTAGCCGCGGAACTCGCCCTCGAAGCCGTAGCCGGGGTGCCCGGGCAGGCCTTCCTCGAACAGCACGCCGACGTGCTGAAGACGACCGTCTTCCCAGAGCAGCCGACCGCCGACCACCCCGATCTTCTCGACCTCGGAGTACATCACCATGCGCTCGATCCAGTCCGGGGTGGCGACCTCGATGTCGTCGTTGAGCATCAGCAGGTGCTTGCCCTCGCTGCGGATCGCGCCGGCGTTGATCTTTGCCGAGAAGCTGAAGGGGCGGTCGTAGTCGACGAACCGCACCCGCTCGCCGGCGATCTCCTCCAGCTCGGCGTAGACGTGCTTCGGGGTCGAGGCGTCGGTGACGCAGACGATCTCGTAGTTCTCGTAGGTCGATTTCTCGACGATGCTGCGGACGCAGTTGTTGACCAGCACCACTGGCTCGTACCGGACCTCCCGCACCTGCCCGCAGGTGGGGATGACGATGCTGACCAGCGGCTGGTCGCGAAGGGCCGGCTCGAGGTGGTAGACGCCCGCGTCGGTCTCATCGCGTCGCACCTCCGCCTGTAGGCCGATCCGGTCGCAGTGGGCCTGGACGGCGCGCTTGCCCGCCTCGAAGGCCCACGGTTTGGCCGCCTCGCCGCCGCCCGCCGCCGAGGTCTCGAGCATCCGCCAGTGGTAAAGGACCTGGGGCACGTGGAGCACGGCGCGAGCGCGCTCGGTCACCTTCAGGACCAGGTCCCAGTCCTGGGAGCCCTCGAACTCCGGGTCGAACCCGCCGACATCTTCGACCACCGAGCGGCGCATCGCGCTGAGGTGGCAGGTGTACATCTGGGTCCGCATCCGCTCCGGCGACCAGTCCGGCTTGAAGAACGGACCGGAGTGGTGCCCGCCGCGGTCGATCTTGTCCTCGTCGGTGTAGACGTAGTCGGCTTCGGGGCCGGCGAGGATCGCCTCGTGAACGTGGGCGAGCGCGTCGGGGTGCAGCTCGTCGTCGTGGTCGAGGAGCGCGATGAACTCGCCCCGGGCCATCTCCAGGGCGTCGTTGGAGGTGGCGACTATGCCGCCGTTCTCGGCTCTCCACGCCACCCGGATGCGCGGGTCCTCGCGTTCTGCCTGCTCGAGCATCTCGCGCAGGTGCGGCTCGCCGGAGCAGTCGTCGACGATGCACAGCTCCCAGTCCTCGAAGGTCTGCTTGCGCACCGACGCGAGCATCGCCAGGAGGACGTCGGCCGGGGTGTCGTAGACCGGCGTAAGGACGGAGAAGCGGGGCTCGGCCACCGAGCTAGCCCCGGCGGAGCGACCGAACCGCCCGCTGTGCCAGGCCGACAAAGCGCATCAGCAGCGGCAGCCGCGACTGCAGGCGGCTGGAGATGCTGGTCAGCCGTTGCGTCTGGTGGGTGAGCGCGGCCACCTGCCCTCGCGCCGCGCCCAGTTCGAGGTCTTTGCCGATCAGCAGGTCGCGCAGCCGCAGGAGCTCCTCGTTGCGCCGGTCGAGCTCCTTCAGCAGCTCGGGCCGGTTCTCGCCCTCGCAGGCCTCCAGCTCGGCGAGCTTGTCCTGGGCCTCGAGCAGCGCACCGCGCACCTCGGACACCTCGTGCCGGAGCCGCCACCAGGACCGGTCGTACTGGCGCACCGTCTCCGGCACCGGCTCGTCGCGGCGGACGTAGAGGGCGGCCCACGGGGTGAGGTAGGAGAGGTCGTGGTCGAGGTCGCGGAAGAAGCCTTCGCGGGCCAGCCTTGCCGACCAGTCCTCGGGCGGGCGCACGTTCAGGTGGGTGGCCTCGGCGTAGTCCTGGGGGGTGGTGGAGAGCAGCAGGCGGTCGGTGGCGGCGCAGAGGTTGGCGATCACCGGGTCGGTCTCCTCCGGCGGGATGTGCTCGACCACCTCGATGCAGGTGATCAGGTCGTAGCGGCGCTCCAGGGGGTCGGCCAGGCTGGCGACACGGCAGTACTCGGCGACCGAGTCATGGATCCGTGAGATCGCGTACTCGGAGATGTCGACCCCGTGCGCCTCGACCCCCCGTTTTCGCAGCGCCTCGACCAGGAATCCCATCGCGCAGCCGGCGTCGAGGACCGAAGCCGGGTGGAATTCGCGGACGATCGAGTCGGCGATCCTCTCGAAGAAGCCGAGCCAGTGGTCGTTTCGCTCGTACGGGATCCCGCAATCGTGGCGGTAGTAGAAGGCCCCGTACTCGATCTGGTCGCCGGCTTCGGTGGGCGCCTGGACGGGCGTCGTCTGATCTGCCATCGGGGCCGAGTCTACCCAGTGGGTTGTGCGAATCTGTCGCGGATGGCAGGTGGACAGTTGTTCGCGATCCTCGCGGCGCACCTTGCCTTGACCGCTCTCCCAGGCGTCGCCGCCTGTCTGTTCGCGGCGAGGCGCGGCGTGCGCAGCGTGCCCAGGCTTCTGGCGGTCGCCCTGGCGGCCAGCGGCGGTCTCGCGATGCTCTCCTTCTGGGCCTACTACGCCGACCCGGTGGTCGGGGAATCGCTCTCGTACTTCGCCCTCTTCGGCTCGGCCGCCCTGCTCGCCTGGACGTTGTACGGCGGACGCATCGATTCCTCGCTGCTGCAGCAGCTGGCTACGCCGCTCCTGCTCTGGGTGCTCGGATCGGTCTTCCTGGTCTTCCTCGGCTTCCTCCACGGCGGCGAATCGGAAGCGCTCGGCCTGGCCACCACCCGTTTCTCAGGACAGCTCCCGTCCGACAACTACATTCCGTATTTCTTCGCTGACTGGTTCTTCGAGCACGGGCATCACGGCGCGTCTCCCAGGTTCCTGCCCGATTGGCTGTCCAGCGACCGGCCGCCGCTCCAGACCGGCTACGCGATGCTCCAGCGCCCCTTCGGCTGGGCCGACTCGGAACTGCATTACCAGGTGCTGGGCGTGGTTCTACAGCAGCTTTGGATCGTCGGTCTCTGGGCCCTGTTGATCGCGGCCTGCGTCAGCCGCGTGACCCGGGCGCTGGCGATGATCGCGGTGCTGGTCAGCGGGCTGGCGATCGTCAACGGGTTCTTTGTCTGGCCGAAGCTGCTGCCAACCGCGATGCTTCTCGCCGCGGCGGCCCTCGTCGTGACGCCGATATGGACCGAGGCGCGCCGGAACCTCTGGGCGGCCGGACTGGTCGCCGTGCTCCTCGGGGTGGCGATGATGAGCCACGGCTCGAGTGTCTTCGGGGTCCTCCCGCTGGTCTTGATCGTCGCTTTCCGAGGGCTCCCGAGCTGGCGCTGGCTCGCCACTGCGATTGTGGTCGTGCTCGCCGTCGTCGGTCCCTGGATGGCGTACCAGAGCTACGGCGACCCGCCGGGTAACCGCCTGACCAAGTGGATGCTCGCTGGGGTCACCGAGATCGACGACCGCGGGACCGGGGAGACGATCGCCGACTCCTACCGCGAAGCCGGTTTCGATGGCGCGATCCACAACAAGGCCGAGAATTTCGCCACCGTCGCCGGCGGTGGGGCTGCCTTGGACCTCGCCGAGAACGCGGTTGACGCAACCGCCTCCGGCGAGCTCGAGCCCGCCGTCGAAAACGCGCGGGCGATCCTCTTCTTCTATCTGCTGCCGTCGATGGGGCTGTTGCTGCTAGTGCCCGTCGCGATGGCCCTCGCTCGGGAACGCGGCCGGCGCACCGCGCCTGAGTGGCGCTTCGCGCTGACCTGCTTCGCGCTCGTCGGCGTCGGCACCGTCGCCTGGTGCCTTCTGCTCTTCGGCAGCGAACCTGCGCGGGCCTCGATCCACATCGGTACCTACCTGATCCCGATTCTGGGAATGTGTGGCGCGGTCGCGGGCTTGCGGGCGATCGCGCCCCGTTTCGCGATCTACTACGCGGGCGTCTGGGCGGCGCTGACGCTCGCGCTCTACGCTCCGGTCCTCAACCCGGTCTCGGGGAGCTCGTACTCGGTGCTCGCGGCCCTTGTTGTGGCGGCGAGCCTGGTGGGGTATGGCGTGCTGGCGCTTCGCTCTCGAGCCGCCTGAGGCCGGCCGGAGAGGCCGACCATACGAGCGCGACGAGGCAGGCGGAGAATCCGAGCATGGCCGCCACCGCGGCGATGTCGTTGACGGTGTAGACCGGGCTGATCAGCACCCGATGGGTGGCCAGGGCCGGGCCGACCGCGACGAGCAGGACCTCGACCGTCCGCAGGGCAAGCAGCGCTTTCACCGGCCGCGACGCGAACCACGGGAACCCGGCCTGGCGCTGCTGAGCCGCGATCACCGCGAACAGCGTCAGTACCCAGGCCTGGAGCCCCTCGCGCAGCATCCCCGAGTGGGTGCCGCCCCAGTAGATCGTGAAGGCGACGAAGGGCGCGATCACGACGGCGAACACAGGCCACGGCCAGAGCCGGAACGCTCTCCAGAGGCTAAGCATCAGCAGCGGGAAGAAGACGATCGCGAGGCCGAACGGCACCCCGTTCCAGTACTGGAAGAAGAAGTGGATGACGGCAGGCGAGGTTCCTTCGACGACGTTGATCGAGACGTTGTCGGGGAAGCCCAACGGAAGCAGCATCGGCACGACGGTGTTTCCGAGCGATGCGGCCCGGTAACCGATCCACTCGACCACGCCGGGGCTGAGGTTGGAGCCGGTGCTGGTGAAGTAGTCGATGAAGCCGCTCTGGGTGTAGTTCGACCCGTTGACCAATCGCCAGGCGAGAGCGAAGACGGCGGCGCCGAGCAGAAGCAGGGCAAGCTGCTTCAGTTGCGGCCGCCGCCACTGGGCGCCGGAGATCGGCCAGAGGGCGATAAGCGCCAGCGCCGAGAGCCCCAGCAGGGCGCCGGGGTGAACCAGGTAACCGGCTCCGACCAGCAAGCCGGCGCTCAGCGGCCGGCGAGCGATGACGCAGATGCCGGCCAGGAGCACAAAGGTGGCGGCGAGCAGCTTCGGCCAGGTGAACCAGATCTCGTGGACGAGGAAAGGGGTGGTGACGGCGAGGATCAGGGCCACTCTCGCCGCCTGAGCGCCGGCGACGCGGCGAGTCAGGTCCCAGAGGGCGACGAAGGCGGTGGCGGCGAACGTCATCATCGCCACCCGGTAGGCCATGTATCCCTGGCGGTCGAAGGGCTGCCATGCATCGATTGCGTGCCGCACCGGTGGCTCGCCTCCGTTGAGGAAGACGACCGGGGTGCTCGCCAGCCCGGCCAGGGGGCCTCGGGACGAGAAGTTGTAAGGAAAGTAGTAGTAGCTGCCAAGGTCGCTGAACGGAGCGGTCCCGTGCGCCGTCAGCTGAACCACGGTGTAGGAGAGCCGCGCATCGGAACGGTCGCCGACCTCGAGGGTGCGGGAGACCAGGCCTCCGTAGAGCTCGCCCTGGGGGCCGGGGGACCAGACCGAGCGAGCGATCGCCAGCCCTAGGGCGCAGCCGACGATCAGCAGGGCGGTCTGCTCCTCTCGCTCGAGCAGGTCTTCGGGCCCGGTGCCCAGCAGCCCACCCAGCAGCAACCCCAGGACCGGCGCAAAGACGACGAAGCAGACCAGCCGCGGCTCGACGCTATCGGCGAGCGCCCAGACGATCCCGCCGGTGAGCGCGAGGAGGGCGAGGCCAGGAAGCGGTAGGAAGGCGAGCCCGACCCGCCGGTCCGAAGCCGCGCGCCAAAGGACCCCTGGCCCGAACATGAGCGTGACCGCCAGGCCCGCAACCGATGCGACCCGAACCAGATCGAGCAGCTGTTGTCCCTTGCCGCCGTGCAGCCCGGCGGGTGGAGGGGCGGCGAGAGAGAGAACGCAGGCAAGGGCAGCGAGGCCCCAAAGCCCCAGCATCGTTGCCCGCTCACGGTGTATTCGCAGCTGGATCTGGCCTCCCCGCGTGGCTCCCAGCGTTGCTGACCGGCGGCGGCTGACAATACACTCGCGCGTCGGCGGCGACCAGGACCTCCAGGGAGATCAAGGAAATGCGATACAGGGACCCAGCGATCGAGAGTATCGTCGTTCTCGCCTTCGTCGTAATCGGCTCCATCGTGTTGCTGTCGGTTCTGGCCTCGGACCTGACTTTTTACCAGGACACCTGGGCTTTTCTCATGCACCGTCAGGAGTTCTCCGCCGACGCGTTCCTCGCGCCGCATAACGAGCACATCGTCCTGATCCCGGTGGCGATCGAGAAGCTGCTGTTGGCCTTGTTCGGCATGACCTCGGCGGCGCCGGAATACGTGCTGCTGACGCTGATGCTTGCCACCACCGCGGTCCTCCTGTTCGTCTATGTCCGCCGCCGCGTAGGAGACTGGCCGGCGGTCGCGGCGGCTTCCCTGCTGCTCTTCGTCGGGCCCGCCTGGCAGGTCCTGCTCTGGCCCTTCGAGATCGGCTTCGTCGGCTCGATGCTGGCCGGGGTCGGGATGTTGCTGGCGCTTGAGCGCGACGACCGGCTCGGTGACCGGGTCGCTTGCCTGCTGCTGGTGGTCTCGCTGGGGTTCTCCAGCCTCGGTATCCCCCTTGTCCTCGCTGCCACCGTCGACGTCTTCCAGCGGCGCCGCGAGCGCGGCCTCGCGCGGACCTACGTGGTCGCGATCCCCCTGCTCCTGTTTGGGGCCTGGTACTTGGGCTGGGGCCACACGGCACAGAACCACGTCTCGGCCGACAACGTCATCTCCTCGCCGGTCTACCTGCTCAACGGCCTCGCCTCCTCGCTCGACAGCCTCTTCGGCCTGACCAGGGCCCCCTTCCCGGGCGCCGATCAGCCCGGCTGGGGATGGCCGCTGCTCGTCCTCCTCGCCGGCCTGTTCCTGCTCCGGCTGCAGCGCCGGCCGGGGCTCTCGCCGCGTCTGTGGCCGATCGCAACGGCCACCGCCAGCTTCTGGCTGCTCACCGCCTTCAACTACATCCCCGGCCGCGAGGCGACCACCAGCCGTTACGCCTACGCCGGCGCCGCCTTCACCCTGCTGCTCGTCGCCGAGCTGTTTCGCGGCGTCCCCTTCGACCGCCGCGCGCTCTGGGCAATGGGCGCCGTTGTGCTCGCGGCGGTCGCCGCGAACTTCGCTCCGCTGGTTGACGGCCGTGATGTGTTCAAGGAACAGACCGTGCTCACCCGGGCCGACACCGGCGCGATCGACATCGCCCGCCGTACCGTCGCGCCGAGCTTCGCGTTGACTCCGGAAATTGCCGGCACGCCTTCACTGATCGACATCAACGCTGCCGAGTACCTGCCCGCCGTGCGTGAGTATGGCTCGCCCGGCTACTCCCCAGCCGAGCTCGAGGACGCCCCCGAGCTCGGCCGCAGACAGGCGGACATCGTCCTCGCCAATGCCCTCCCGCTCAGGACCGACACCTACCTGGGCTCCTACGACCCCGACGGGACCGGTGAGAACTGCGTGGTCGTTGGTAGCGGCGGTGGAGGCGGTGCCGACATCCCTGTCTCTCCCGGCGTCACCCGGATCGAGCTGGCGCCGGGTCCGCACGGGGACTTTTCCTTGCGCCGGTTCGCGGTCGGGGAGTACCCGGTGAGCACCGAAGGGGCACCGGGGAACTCGATGACCTTGCTGCGAATTCCGCGCGACGGCGCCCCGCAGCCGTGGCATCTGACGGTGGGCGCTCGGCAGCGGGCCCTGGTCTGCCGCTGACTACAGGTTCTCGGCGATCCGCGGGGCGTCGCGGTTGAAGATCCAGATGCTGAAGACGCAGACCCCGAGGAAGATCGCCGCGGCCGGCAGCAGGCCGACCCAGCCGCCGGCGGCCGCGGATGCGGTCGGGGCGTCGGGTTCGATCACCCACACCCTCACCTGCTCGAAGATCGGCGCAAGGGGGTTGACCATCAGCACCCGTTCATAGGTCTGGCTCCCCAGGGCCTCGATCGGGTAGAGGACCGGCGTCGCGTAGAAGAGAACCTGCGCGAGCACGGCCCAGATGATCGCGACGTCGCGGAAGCGGACGTAGAGAACCGAGAGCATCGTGCTCATCGCGACCGTGAACACCAGTAGCGCCAGTAGGGCCAGGGGGAAGAGCAGCCAGGTCCAGGCCGGGTCGACTCCCCAGGCGAGGATGAAGACGAAGACCACGATCAGGTTGAGGCAGAAGTTGAAGGCGCTGGTGAGGACGGTGGAGAGCGGAATCACCAGCCGCGGGAACTGGGTCTTGCGGACGATTCCCTCCTGGGCCACCACCGAGGTGACCGAGTTCTGGGTCGCTTCCTGGAAGAACGTGAACAGGACGATGCCGAGGAGGAGGAGGACGGGATAGTTCTCCAGGGTGCTGCCGATTTTGAAGACCTTGGTGAAGACGAAGAGCAGTACGCCGAAGAGGATCAGCGGACGAACCAGCGACCACAGGTAGCCGAGCACGGTGCCGAAATAGGTGCGCTTGAATTCCGTCACCGAGATCAGCCAGAGCAGGTCGAGGAAGCGCCGCCGGCCGCCGCCGAGGGCGGAGGGGCCGGTGACGAGGCGCAGCTCCTGGCTCTCCTCGGTCGTGCTCATCGCTGCTCCGGCGCCACGTTGGCCTCGATCTGGTGCGGGATCGAGACGACCCCGTGCACCTCTTCGTCGCCGAAGACGACGAATTCGATCGCGTTGTGTACGTAGAGCACGGCGTCGGCGAGGGTTTCGTTGCGGGTAATGCCGCAGTGGAGGAAGTAGCGACCCGGCGAGAGCGGGTTCTCCAGGGTGCACCGGACGGTCACCCGCTCGCCGCGGCGCAGCAGGTTCTTCTCGCCGCTGCCCTCGACGGCGGTCCCGAACCCGAAGAGGTTGAGGTTGTCGGCGTTGGCGAGCATGAAGCCGACCTCGACCCCGGCGACGTCCTCGGCGACCTCGAGGTCCAGCGCCAGCCTGATCTCCTCACCCTGCTCGACCGCGGTCCTGGCCTCCCCGTCGGCGTTCTCGAGCCGGGCGTCGAGGAGGCGGACGTCGCTGCTCTGGGGAATCGCTCCGCCGCCGGCGTCGGCGCCGCGCTCGAAGTTGAGCCGCAGGTACTTCCTGCCGACCTCGCCCGGGTCGCCGATATGGCTGACCTTGCCGTCGTCGATCAGCATCGCCCGGTCGCAGTACTCCTCGACCGTCGCCATCGCGTGGGTGACGAGGACGATCGTCTTGCCCCTCGCTTTCATCTCGTGGAAGGCGTCGGCGCACTTCTGCTGGAAGGCGGCGTCGCCGACCGCCAGCACCTCGTCGATCAAGAGCACGTCGGCGTCGGCCTCCATCATCACCGAGAAGGCGAGCCGGACCAGCATCCCGGAGGAGTAGTTCTTCAACTTCAGCTCGACGAAGTCCCCGAGTTCGGCGAACTCGATCACCGCGTCGAGCCGGCGCCGCGTCTCCTCGGGGGTCAGGCCCATCATCACGCCGTTGAGGACGACGTTCTCGCGCGCGGTCAGCTCGACGTTGAAGCCGACCCCGAGCTCGATGAACGGGGCCAGGCGCCCGGCCATCCGGATCGTCCCCGCGTCCGCCCGGTAGATGCTCGCGAGCAGCTTCAGCAGGGTGCTCTTGCCGGAACCGTTGCGGCCGACGATGCCGAAGAACTCGCCCTTGCGGATCTCGAAGGAGACGCCGTCGAGGGCCTTCAGCTCGCGGTAGTCGCGGGAGGAGAAGGGCCGGACCATCCGCTCCTTCAACGAGTCGACCCGGTGGGTCGGGATGCGGAAGCTCTTCTTCAGGTCCCGAGCTTCGACGGCGAGGGGAGCATCGGGGCCGGGCCGGCGCCGCCGGTCCACGTCCGGGGGACTAGCGGTGCTCACCTATGGCCGCGCCCCCCGGCGCCGGACCTCGCCCGGATCGTCCCCAGCGCCCGGCGGGCCCTCGCCTTCCAGCGCGCCAACCCGCCAACCCTGGGGCCGCCGTTGAGGCCCGCGGCCGGCGTCGCCGGCTCCGGCTCCGGCATCGGCCCGCGCTTGCGAAGGACGACGATGAACTCGATCTGCTGGCGCGCCGCGGCTTCGATGTCGAAGGCGTCGCCGAATCGCTCCCGGCAGGCGAGGATCAGCTTGAGGAACTCGGCCTGGGTCCAGACGTGCATGTGGATCGAGTACTCGGCCTGCTCCAGCTCACGCGCCTTCTCGGCGATCCACTCCTCCGAGTTCCCCTGCTCGGCGGCGCCGATCTCCGCCGGGTCGTGCTCGTTCATCACGAACCGCGCCCACTCCTCGTAGTGGGAGCTGCGCGAGCGCTCGGGGCCTTGCTCGTAGTCGGCGACCATGTGCTCGAGCGGGGTCACCGGCCGGCGGAAGTCGAAGGTGTAGCGCTTGTCCGGCACCGCGTAGAAGAGGATGCCGCCGGGCTTCAGCTTGCCCAGGTGGGTCTCGATCGTGCGGATCGGGTTCTCGCAGTGCTCGAGGAAGTGGTTGGCGACGATGAAGTCCTGCGACTCCTCCGCCACCGTACGCAGCTGCTCGCCGTCGTCGACGACGTCGACCTTGGTCAGATTCCAGTCGGCCAGCTCGGGGTACTCCTGCCGCAGCTCATCGACCTTCATCCGGTCGACGTAGCGGGCCTTTGCGTGGGGGGGCAGCGCCAGCGGTTGGTGCAGCGGCCCGATCTCGAGCCCCTCGCCGAACAGGAACCGGGCGGCGAACTCGGCCCTGGCGTTCATGTAGATCGGCGGCTGGGGCGCCTGCACCGGCGTGGCCTCACCGGTCTTGCCTTGGGTGGACATGGCTGGAGGCTACCTGCCCTCTCCGGCGTGCAGCAACGAGCGCCCAGCTCTTAGGCTTGCGCCGGGTGAGCCCGGATCGAACAGTCGCGGTCGTGGTTCCCAGCTGGAATTCGGCCGGCCTCCTGCCCCCCTGCCTGGCGTCACTGGAGGGCCAGGAGATCGAGCTGGAGACGATGGTGGTCGACAACGGCTCCACCGACGGGACCCTCGCTTACCTGGAGCGGGAGGGGGTCGCCCACGTCTCCCTTTCCCGCAACACCGGCTTCGCCGCCGCGGTCAACCTCGGCGTCGCCCGCGTCGGCGCCGACGCGATTCTCGTCCTCAACGCCGACACCGTGCTGGAGCCCGGCGCGATCGTGCGGCTGCGGGAGGCCCTCGATGGCGACGGCTCGCTCGGCGGCGTGCAGGCGCGGATCCTCCAGCTCGAGGCCGAGCCGACCGACCGCGACGTCGCCACCGCCCGCCTCTACAGCGCCGGGCAGGCCCTGACCCGCGACGGCAGGGCGCTGGAGGTTGGCGCCGGCGAGCCGCAGGGCGAGGCCCTCCTGCGCGGTCGCGAGATCTTCGGCGTCTGCGGCGCTGCGTGCTTGCTGCGGCGAGAGCTGTTCGACCAGCTCGGCGGCTACGACGAGCGCTACTTCGCCTTCTACGAGGACGTCGACCTGAACGTGCGAGCGCGGATCGCCGGCTGGGGCTTCGCCTACGTGCCCGAGGCGGTGGTCTGGCACGTCGGCAACGCCTCCTGGCAGGCTGGCTTCGCCAAGCCGGGGGCAGAGAACGCCCGTCTGGTGGCTCGCAACAGGCTCGCCACTCAGGCCAAGTTCATGCCCGCGGGCGCGCTGCCGCGGATTCTGGCAGTCGAGGCCGGCTCGGTGGCGCGGGCGGCCTCCCAGCGGCGGCTGTGGGCGACGCTGCGCGGCAAGGTCTCGGTGCTCCCATGGCTTCCTGCTCTGCTTGGGGAGCGGCGGCGGCTGCGCCGCGAGGGAGACCCCGATCGTGCCCGCCGCTGGCTGGGGAGGTGAGATGCCCCGGATGAGGATCTGCTTCGTCTCTTCCGAGCACACTCCGTGGGGTGGGATCGGCCACTCGTTGAGGAACCTCGCCACGCTGCTGGCGAGCCGGCACGAGGTGACGTTGATCCACAGCGGGACCGACCCGGAGACATACGTCCCTGAGCCCGCTGTGGGCGTCCGCGAGGTCTTCGCCAAGCCCGGTGTGGAACACGCCTTCGCCTGCGACGATCACCGGCGCTCGGCCGCGGCCCTCGAGGCGATCGAACGGGCCTACGAGGGCTCTGCCGGCCCCGACTACCTCGAGGTCTGCGACTACCGAGCCCACGGCTTGGTTCCGCTGCAGGCGCGTCGCGCCGGGAACCCGTTGCTGAAGGACACCCTCGTCGGCGTCAGGCTGGCCAGCACGCTCGAGCTGATCTCCCTGCACGACGGGGCCACCAGCACCGAGACGCGGGTGGTCTCCGGTCTCGAGCGGGAGCAGTTCCGCCTCGCCGACCGCGTGCTCTGGCGGGGGGGCGACACGCTCGACCTCTACCGCCGCTACTACTCCGATCTGGAGCTCCCGGAGGCGGTGCGGATCAGACCGTCGTTGGAGGTGCCGGTGAGCGGTCCAAGTACGCCGCCGGGCGACCCGGAGGGTCCCCTGAAGCTCCTCTACGTCGGCAGACTGCAGCGGTCCAAGGGCGCGATCGACCTGGTCGAGGCGTGCCTGGGCCTGCCGCACGACGAATGGGAGCTGACGATGATCGGGGCCGATACGGCCACCGCGCCGATCGGCCAGTCGGTTCGCGCCACGATCGAGTCCCTCTGCTGCGAAGACCCTCGTGTCCGGCTGGTGGGCCTGATGCCCCACCGCGAGCTGCAGCGGCATTTTGAGGCGCACGACCTGCTCGTCATCCCCTCCCGCTTCGAGTCCTGGTCGAATGTCGCGGCCGAGGGGATGCGAGCGGGCCTGCCGATCCTCGCCACTCCGGTCGGCGGCCCCGCCGAGATCGTCGATCCCGGGGTGACCGGGTGGCACGCCGACGATCTCGGTTCCGAGGCTCTGACCAAAGCCCTCACCGGGTTGCTCGAAGACCGCGCCGCGGTCGAGCGGGTCAGGTCCTCGGGCGCTGTCAGGGAGCGGGTGCGCGAGCTCACCGATCCCGAGCAGACGCTGGCGTCATACGAGGACATGCTGAGCACCGTCGAGCGCCCCGCGGCACCGACGCGCTCCGATGCGGAGCCGCTGGTGACCGGGATCGTCCCCTACTACCACTCGTCCGGCTACGCCGAGGAGGCGGTCCAGTCGTTGCTCGATCAGACCCATCGCAACCTCGAGGTACTGATCGTCAACGACGGTTCCTTCGAGCCCGAGGACGAGATCCTCGCCCGGTTCTCGGCCGATCCCCGGGTAACCGTCGTGACCAAGCTGAACCAGGGGGAGCCGACGGCCAGGAATCTCGGGGCCGCGCTGGCGACCGGCAAGTACCTGGCGATGCTCGACGCCGACAACGTTTTCGGGCCCGAGTTCGTCGCCCGGGCGGTTGCGCTCCTCGAGCGCGAGCCGGAGCTTGCCTACGTCACCTGCTGGCTCGGCTTCATCGACGGTGATGGTTCCCCGATGCCCCAGACCTACACGCCGCTCGGCAACTCGGTGATGGCGGAGGATCTGGCAAACCTGGACGGCGATGCGATCGCGGTGCTGCCGCGACGGCTGTTCTCCGAGCTCGGCTACCGGTACGAGCCGCTCTCCGGGATGCAGGGGGACTGGGAGCTCTACAGGTCGTTGCGGGCTGACGGTAGGTTTGGCGCCGTGATCCCCGAGCGACTCGCCAGCTACCGGTTCCGTGCCGAGTCGCTCTCGAAGGCCCACGACGGGAGGGTCCACCAGCGAAGCTGGGAAGAGGTCAAGGCTCGCCTGGCCCTGCGCTCGACCCGGTGGACCGCCAGGGGTTAGAGATGAGCGATCCGGGATCTGGAGCCGAGGAAGCCCAGCGCGTCGAGGAGCTACTCCGCGTCAACGCCGAGCTCGCCGCCGAGATCCGCAGCCTCACCCTCGGCCGCAGGGACTCGCCACACTTCGGCCAGCTGACGGCGGCACGCCAGCTGGCGCGGCTTACCAGCGAACGCGACGCAGCCACCGAGCAGCTGCGGGGGGTGACGGCGGAGCGGGACGCGCTGGCGGCACACCAAGCCCCGCTGGAGCGCGAGGTCGCCCGCCTCCGCAGCGGCCCCCGCGGCTTCCTCAGGCGCGCCCGCGCCCGGATCCTGCGCTCCTAGCCGCGGCGGCGGCGGCGCAATCGGAGCGCCTCGCGGGCCGAGATGTCCAGCAGGGGCACTCCGTCGAGGTCGCGCGGCGCCAGCCCACCGCCCTCGCGCCAGCCTCGCAGCCGCCCACCGAGGCCCTTCGCCGTCCGGTCCATGACCAGCTGGCCGCAGCAGATCGCGCCCTCGCAGGCGAGCGCGCGCAAGGCAGGCCCCGGCTCCGACATGACGCCGTAACGGCGCAGCATGTAGCCACGGCTCCAGCCGGTGTGGGCGAACTTGCGCCCGCTGCCAGCACCGAGGCTGGCCGAGTAGGCGTGCAGCGCCCGCGCCTCTCCCGCCAGCCGACACCGGGCACCCGCGGCGGCCAACCGGAGCGCCAGGTCGAGGTCCTCGTAGTAGAGAAAGATGCGCTCATCGAAGCCGCCCACCGCTTCGAAGCTCTCCCGCCGGTATAGCGCCGCTCCGCCGGTCGGCCCGAGCGGGTTGGCGGCAGAAAGTGCAGCGTCGGCCGGCTCGCCATGCAGGTAGTCGAACCCCATCAGGGTCTTGTCGGCAACCACCCCGGCGGAGTCGATCAGGCCTGGTGAGCGTTCCTGGAGCATCACCCCGGCGACCGAGCCGACCCCCTCGCCGAGCTGGTCCAGCAGCGCCTCGACGAACCGCGGCTCGCACTCAGCGTCGTTGTTGAGCAGGATCACCGAGTCGGCGGGGTGCTCGGCGACGGCCCGGTTGATCGCCGGGCCGAAGCCGGCGTTGCGGTCCAGCTCGACCAGCTTCACCTCGCCGAACTCCTCACGCAGGAGTGCCACCGAGTCGTCGGTGGAGCCGTTGTCGGCGACCACGACCTCGACCGGGCGGCTCTGCTCACGCAGGCTGCGCAGGGCGCGCCCGATCCGCTGCGCTCCGTTGTAGTTGGGGATGTAAACCGCGGTTTGCACAGCTCTTAATCGCAGTGAGTAGGGTTGCAGCCTCTCATGGAGCCCCTGAAGGGACTGATCCTCTCCGGCGGCGCGGGAACCCGGCTGCGCCCGATAACCCACACCTCGGCGAAGCAGCTCGTTCCCGTCGCCAACAAACCCGTGCTCTTTTACGGCATCGAGGCCCTGGTCGACGCTGGGGTGAAGGAGATCGGGATCATCATCGCGCCCGAGACCGGCGAGGAGATCAAGCAGGCGGCCGGCGACGGCTCGGAGTTCGGCGCCGAGATCACCTACATCCTCCAGGACAAGCCGGCTGGGCTCGCCCACGCGGTCCTCACTGCCGAGGAGTTCATCGGCGACGCGCCCTTCGTCATGTACCTCGGCGACAACCTGCTCCGCGACGGCCTGCGCGGGCTGGTCTCGACCTTCGTCGAGGAGGGGCCGGACGCGCTGATCCTGCTCACCCCGGTCGACGATCCCAGCTCCTACGGGGTCGCCGAGCTGAACGGGGAGCGGATCGTGCGGCTAGTCGAGAAGCCGAAAGACCCGCCCTCCAACCTGGCCCTGGTCGGCGTCTACCTGTTCAGCACCTCGATCTTTGACGCCGCTCGCAAGTTGGAGCCCTCCTGGCGCGGCGAGCTGGAGATAACCGAGGCGATCCAGGGCCTGATCGACGACGGGCACCAGGTCTCCTCAGAGGTCGTGCGCGGTTGGTGGAAGGACACCGGCCAGCTGGCCGACATGCTCGAGGCCAACCGGCTCGTGCTGGAGGAGCTGGAGTCGAGGGACGAGGGCGAGGTCGACGCGGACTCCAAGGTCGAGGGCAGGGTCGTGATCGAGGCCGGAGCGACGCTGGTCCGGTCCACCGTGCGCGGCCCGGCCGTGATTGGCGCCGGCGCCCGGATCGAGGACGCCTACATCGGCCCCTACACCTCGATCGGCGACGACGTCTGCGTGCGCCGCTCCGAGGTCGAGCACTCGATAGTCCTCGCCGGCTCCCTGGTCGAGGACCTCGGCACGCGGATGGAGGCGAGCCTGCTCGGCCGCAACGTCAAGCTCAGCCGCTCAGACGGGATGCCGAAGACGATCCGGATGCTGGTCGGCGACAACTCCGAGATCGAAATCGTCTAGTGCGCTGTCTCGTAACGTTGGCCGAGAAATGACGAGGTCCGGGCGCCGCCAGACAAGGACGCAGGGAGCCCGAATGGCAGCGCCATTTGGGCGACCGAGGACGCCGTATGGCGGTGATCTGGGACCGTCATTTCCGGTCGAACGTTGCGAGATAGGGCACTTGGTGAGGGCTGTGTTGTGAAGGTTTTGGTTACCGGTGGCGCCGGGATGTTGGGCCGCGACCTGCTGCTCGCCGCCGGCAACGCCGGTCACGACGTGGTCGGTTTCGGCCACGCCGAGCTGGACATCACCGACCCCGGGGCGCTGGCGAAGAAGTTCGACCTCGAGCGGCCCGACGTGGTGATCAACTCGGCCGCTTGGACCGACGTCGACGGGGCCGAGGAGGCGGAGGAGGCGGCCTTTGCCGTCAACGGGACCGGGGCCGGCAATGTCGCCGCTGCTGCCGGGAAGGTCGGCGCCGCGGTCCTCTACGTCTCCACCGATTACATCTTCGACGGCGCCAAGGGCAGCCCCTACGTGGAGACCGACCAGCCGGCGCCGCTGTCGGCCTACGGCCGCACCAAGCTGGCCGGGGAGGAGGCGACGGCCGCCGCCAACAACCGCCACTTCATCGTCCGCTCCGCCGGCCTGTTCGGGATCGCCGGCCCCAACTTCGTCGCCACGATGCTGCGGCTGGCAGCCGACCACGGCGAGGTCCTGGTCGTCCGCGACCAGATCGGCTCGCCGACCTACACCTGGCACCTCGCCTACGGCATCGTCCGCCTGATCGAGGGAGTCGAGTTCGGCATCCACCACATGGCGGCTGCCGGCCAGTGCTCCTGGTATGAGTTTGCGCGTGAGATCTTCGAGCAGGCCCGGGTCGAGTGCCAGGTCCTTTCGGCAACGACGGAGATGCTCGGTCGCCCGGCCCGACGTCCCGCCTTCTCGGCCTTGACCAGCCAGCGCGAGCACGCGATCACCCTGCCGCCCTGGCGGGACGGCATCGCTGGGTATCTCGCCCAACGAGGAATGGAGGAGGAGGCGGCATGAAGCTCTTGGTAACCGGCGCGGCCGGGTTCATCGGCTCGACCTACGTGCGTCTGGCCGGCGAGGAGCACGAGGTGATCGTGCTCGACAAGCTCACCTATGCGGGCCGGCGCGAGAACCTGCCCGAGGGCACCGAGCTGATCGAGGGCGGGATCGAGGATCCGGCGATCGTCCGCGAGGCGATGCAGGGCGTCGACGCCGTCGTCAATTTCGCCGCCGAGTCCCACGTCGACCGCTCGATCGACGACCAGGACGCCTTCGCCCGCACCCACGTGATCGGCACCGGCACGCTGCTCGACGCCGCTCGCGAGCTCGGGGTCGGCCGCTACCTGCAGGTCTCCACCGACGAGGTCTACGGCTCGATCGAGTCCGGCTCCTTCACCGAGACCTCGCCCCTGGACCCCTCTTCGCCCTACTCGGCGACCAAGGCGGCCGGCGACCTGCTGGTCTCCGCCCACGTCCACACCTACGGCATCGAGGCCTCGATCGTGCGCGGCTCCAACAACTACGGGCCGCGCCAGTACCCGGAGAAGCTGATCCCGCTGATGGTCCTGAACGCGATCCACGGAGACTCGCTGCCGGTCTACGGCGACGGGCGCCAAGTCCGCAACTGGCTCTACGTCGAGGACTTCTGCCGCGGCATTCACGCGGTGCTGATGAACGGCCGGCCCGGCGAGGCCTACAACGTCGGCGGCCCCGATGAGTGCGAGAACATCGAGGTGGTGAAGCGGGTGATCGAGCTGGCCGGCGGCGACGAGTCGCTGATCGAGTACGTCACCGACCGCCCCGGCCACGACCGCCGCTACTCCCTCGCCTCCGAGAAGATCCGCGAGGAGCTGGGTTGGGAGGCGCGGGTCCACTTCGCCGAGGGCCTCGAGAAGACGGTCGCCTGGTACCGCGACAACGAGGAGTGGTGGGGGCCGATCCGCTCCGGCGAGTACCGCGAGTACTACGAGAAGCAGTACGGGCGGTCGCTGGGCTGATGCCGCGGCGTTTGACGACGAAGCTCGACGGGGTCGTCCTGCTCGAGCCCGAGGTGCACGGCGACGAGCGAGGCTTCATGGTCGAGACCTACAGCCGCGATGCCTGGGCCGAGCTGGGCGTCGGGGTCGAGTTCGTCCAGCACAACCACTCGCGTTCCTCGAAAGGGACGCTGCGGGGCATCCATTTCCAGACCGAGCCGGGGCAGGCGAAGCTGGTCCGGTGCCCGCGCGGCGAGATCCTCGACGTTGCCGTCGACCTGCGCCGCGGCTCGCCCACCTACGGGCAGTGGGAGGCGCACGTGCTCGACGACGTCCACCACCGCCAGCTCTTCGTCCCGGTCGGCTTCGGCCACGGCTTCGCCGTCCTCAGCGAGCTCGCCGACGTCTCCTACCTGCTCTCCAGCCTGTATGACCCGGCGACCGAGGCCGGGATCGCCTGGGACGACCCCGACGTTGGCGTCGAGTGGCAGGTCGCCGAGCCGCTGCTCTCAGAGCGCGACAAATCGGCGCCGCGCCTCACCGAGATCGCCGACTCGCTGCCGTTTTAGCTCGACGCCGCCGCGTGAAGGTGCGCGGAGTAGAGGTGGGGGTGAACCAGGGGTAGAACCTCGCGCACCGGCAGGTCGCGGAGCCGCTCGTACCGCGAGACCCGCTCGCGGTCGACATAAAGGATCAGGTTCTGTCGGAACCACCAGGCGACGCGCTCGTCCGACCAGATCTCCGCGCGGATCAGGTCGAACGGCACGTAGCCGCGGGCCGCGAAGCGATCGCTCCAGTACATCGGCCACTGCTCGTTGACGTGGCCGTTGCCGCCCTGGGCGGGGATGGCGGCGGAGAAGGCGACGACGGGGCCGAGGCTGGTCAACAGCTCGACGAACGAGTCGGCCGAGTCCGCCGGCAGATGCTCGGCCACCTCGAGAGAGACGACCAGGTCGAAGGTCCGCGACTGCTGGGGCGGGTGCGCCAGGTCCATCACCTCGAACGAGGATTGGGGAATCGACAGCGCCGACTTGTCGACCCAGGGGCCGTCCACACCGGTTATCTCTCGAACCCCCGAGCGGTGGAAGTGGTCCAGCCAGGTCCCGGTGCCGCAGCCGACGTCGATCACCGAAGCTGGGCCGACCAGGTCGATCAGCATCGGCACGACCACCTCGGCCGAGCCGTCGCTATCGGCCGCGATGCCCTGGAAATACTCTGGGGAGTAGGACGTCGACAAATCCTGCCTGTCCACGGGTGGTGGGTGGGCGGAAGCTATCAGGGACCCTCGAGCCGATCGCGGGGTGTCCGGTCCGCTGCTGACAGGCCCGTGATCGCCAGGCTGGTGGCCAGCTTGGCGCCGATCCCGGCGTAGACGGCGAGGTTGAGCGCCGGGTTGCGCTCGGGCGCGTCGAAGCGGCGGTAGAAGCGGCCCATGCCGCGGTGGAAGGCGATCTCCTGGCGCGGGGCGCGGCGCGAGTCGCTGGAGCCGCCCTTGACGTGGAGGGCGACGCTCGCCGGCTCGTAGAAGACCTTCCAGCCGGCGTCCCAGAACCGGTGGCACCAGTCGAGGTCCTCCATGTAGAGCCAGTAGCCCTCGTCGAGCAGGCCCACGTCGCGCACCGCCTCCGCCCGGCAGAGCATGAAGGCGCCGTTGACCGCGTCGACCTCGCCCGGCTCGTCGTCGCCGAGGTGGGTGGCCCGGTACTGGGTGAGGGCGCCGGAGGCGCCGTCGGCGCGGCCGATCCCGGTGAAGTGGGCGAGGGCCGAGAGCGGGGTCGGGAAGTTGCGCTTGCAGGCGTGGTCCAGCTCACCGCTCTCGGTCACCAGCTTGGCGCCGACCATCCCGACCCGCGGATCGGAGCGCAGCCGCCCGAGGGCGGCGTCGAGGGTGCCGGCGTAGACCTCGGTGTCGGGGTTGAGCAGCAGCACCGCCGCCGCCTCGCTCTGGCGCAGGACCAGGTTGTTGGCGGCGGAGAAGCCGATGTTGCCGCGGCGCAGCAGGCGCACCGAGGGGAACTCGCGCTCGACCATCTCCGGGGTGTCGTCGGGGCTGCCGCTGTCGACCACGGTCACCCGCATCTCCCCGCCGGCCGGGTACTCGGCCAGCGAGCGCAGGCACCGCCGCAGCAGCGCTTCGGCGCCGTGGGCGACGATCGCCACCTCGAGGTCGGGCCTTGCCGGCATCGGGGGCGGGCTAGTAGGCGCCGTCGCCGCGGATGATCGCCAGCGGCGTCCGCAGCAGGATCGCCAGGTCGCCGGCGAGCGAAAGGTTGTCGAGGTAGTCGCGCTCCATCGCCAGCCGCTCCTCGAAGGTGAGGTCGCTGCGGCCGTAGACCTGCATCGGGCCGGTCAGCCCCGGCTTGATCGCCAGGCGCATCCGTTGGCGCTCGTCGTAGAGGGCGACGACGCTCTCCTCCTCGGGTCGCGGCCCGACCAGCGACATGTCGCCGCGCAGGACGTTGAACAGCTGCGGCAGCTCGTCGGCGCTGGTCCGTCGCAGCAGCCGTCCGGCCCGGGTCACCCGCGGGTCGTCGCGGATCTTGAAGGCCGGTTGGTCGAGCTTCTCGAGGTCGACCAGCTCGCCGAGCCGCTCCTCGGCGTCGCCGACCATGGTGCGGAACTTCAGCATCGTGAACGGCTCGCCGTCCTTGCCGGCGCGGCGCTGGCGGAAGAAGACGGGGCGGCCGGAGTCGAACAGGATCAGCAGCGCGAGCACGGCCAAAAACGGCGAGAGCAGCGCCAGCAGGGCGCCGGAGACGATCACGTCCACGCCCCGCTTCATCGCCACGGTCGAGCGCGGCGGGTCGCTGAAGCGGAAGTCGAGCACGGGCAGCTCGGCCAGCCGGTTGAGCTCGATCCCGGGGCCGAGCAGGCCGTAGTGCTGGGGCAGGAAGGTGAGGCCGAGGCCCTCCGCCTTGCACTCCTCGATCAGCCGCTCGGCGTCGGGCTCGCTCATCTCCTGCTCGGTGACGACGACACGCTCGATCGCGTACTCGCGGGCGACCTGGGGGATGTCCCGGAGCGAACCCAGGCGTGGCAGCTCCGCGGCGGCCGCCTCCTTCTCCGCGGAGAGGTAGCCGACCAGCACCAGGCGGGTCTCGGGATGGGTGGACACGCGCCGGGCGACGACGTCGACGAGCGCCGCCGGCCCGACCACGATCCCGGCTGCGACGCCGGTCAGGCGGTGCCAGAGGAAGCGCAGCGTTCCGCGCAGGACGAAGCTGGCGACCAGGGTGCCGCTGCCGACCGCGATCGCGCTGAGCGGCGAGAGCGGCCCGGCCGGGCTCAGCGCCAGCAGGCCGTCGAGCAGGAGCGTGCCGAGGACGCTCGCCGAGATCAGCGAGGACAGCTCGTCGAGGGTGCTGTGGCGGATCCTGCGGTGGTCGTTGTCGTAGAGGCCGTGGAACTTCACCACCATGATCCAGGCCGGGCTGAAGAGCACCGCCCAGAACAGGGTCGCGATCGTCGTCGAGGAGGTCGCCAGGGTGACCACGCAGAGCGTTCCCAGCAGGGCGGCCCAGTCTCCGGTCGCGAGCAGCCGCCGCAAAAGCGCGCCACGCTGGCGCGACCCGCGCGGCCCGGTCACGCCGAGCCGGTTCTTCTCCTCAGCGGGTTGCGCGGGCTCCGGTCCCTGCCCGACCGGCACGGTGGTCTTCCCCCCGGCGTTGGGAGGGCGGCTCATCCGCAACCCCTGAAGCCGCCCTGGAGGCATGCTTCTTCGGGGTTGAGCAGCTGGGCTTCGCGTAGGTCTGCCCGGGCGGCCGCGGTATCGCCGGCTTGCTGCGCCATCCTCGCCCGCAGGTAATAGAGGAGCCAGTTGCGGTCTTCGCGTTCGATCGCCTGGGTGATCCGCCCGACGCCGCCGGCGTAGTCGCCCTGTTCCTCCGCTAGGAGGCCGAGCTGGATGTAGGGCGAGGCGGCCCAGGGCTCGATCGTCTGGGCGGTGTTGGCACGGTCGATTGCCACGGGCAGGTTGCCTTCGGCGGCCGCGGCGCGGCTCGCGTTCAGCTCCCGATTGACGAGCAGCGGGCCGATTAGGGCCAGGGCGGCCAGCCAGGCGATCGCCAGCCCGGCGACGGTGAAGCCGTAGTGCCGCTGTTCGCCAAGGCCGTTGCCCTCGGCTCGTGCCCGGCTCAGCTGGCCGCAACGCGCCGCCACCAGTGCCCCGCTGACCAGGAAGAAGATCCCGCCGACGACGGGGATCTGCCAGAACCAGTCGATCCCGGCGCCGACCGCAAAGGCGAGCTGCACCGCGAAGAGCAGCGCGTATAGCTCGCGCCACCGTCCGCTCGCCGCTCGCCAGGCGGCGAAGCCCGCCCACAGCAGCGCCGCCACCATCGCCAGTACCGCCAGCCCACCGATCGCGCCCAGCTCGGCGAAGGCCTGCAGGTAGAGGGAGTGGGCGTCGCGGACCGGGATCGGGATCGAGCGCAGCTCGTTCCAGGAGAACCGGTAGGTGCCGGCGCCGTGCCCGAGCACCGGCTCTTCGCCGCCCGCGTCGAGCGCGACCCCCCAGAATTCGTCGCGGTTGGCGCTGGAGAGATCGCTGAAGTGTTCCGATGGTCGGTCCGGGAAGGCGGTGCCGGGGCTGGTGAACTGATCCCAGGCCCGGCCGCCGACGGCGATCGTCGCGCCGATCGCGAGCACGGCCGCGACCGCGGCGATCCGTTTCAGCACCACCGGGTTCCTCGATAGCTCGACCGCCCGCCCCGCCAGCCGCCCGCCGCCGCCCTCGAGCCGCCGCAGGGCGGCGAAGAGCGCCAGCGCCAGCGCGGTCCCGGCGACCAGGATCGCCAGGACGGCCAGTCCCTCGTCGACCGCGGCCTGGTTGCCGATGTTGTCGGCAAGGCTGTGCCGCTCCTGCGCCGCGATCAGCGCCGGCAGCGCCCCAATAGCGCCGATCGCCAGCGTCCCCAGCAGCCAGAGCCGGTCATGGGATAGCGCGATCAGGCAGCCGCAGGCGATCGCCAGGGCCAGTAGACCGCCGCGCGAGTAGGTGAAGTAGAGCGCCAACAGGACGCTCGGCAGCACCGCGACGGACGCCCAGCGCAGGGCGCCGACCAGCGAGTGCCGGCTCATCCACAGGCAGGACGCCGCCGCGATCGCGAAAACGATGCCGTCGGCGTTCCAGTACCCGAGTGGATAACGTAGGCGCGGCCCGGTGCCGTTGCCTTCGGCGACGCTGAGCAAATCGGGTAAAAGCCGGCTGGCCAGGGCGAGTACGGCGATGGTCGCCACAGAGATTGCAATGCCTTCAGCGAAACGTTGGCGCCTTTGGTCGGTTTGCGCGATTAAGAAAGCGGCAAGGAAGAACCCGAGGTACACCAGAACACGGTCTGCCTCGATCACGCTGAGCTCAACCGACCCGGACCAGAGAGATGAGAACCCTGAGAAAAGCGCCACAACTGCAAGCAGCCCACTCGTCCAATAAAACGGCCGTCCCAGGGTGGCCCGCCCGGCCGCCCCAAGGGCCAGCATGCCTACGAGGAGGAGCCATGCCACTAGCCCAGCGACATGTCGGGGAGTCAACGCGTAGCCGCCTCCGGCGAGCGCCAGACCAAGGATCAAAGTCGCCGGAGCGATCAACGCCGATGATTCCTCTAACCTTGCGCGCCATGAATCGGACCCGCCGTCAGCGCGGCCGTAGCTCGGCCCGATCCTCCGCCTCGCTTCTTTCAGTGCTTGTTCTTGTGGCATTGGCCTGCTTCCCGGTGCTCGCTCACGCCGCTTCGGAGATACCCCAGTACGAATCGGAAATCCCCACGGCTAAAGGACACCAGCACCCTCCGACGCATTCAGATAACCCGCCCGGCAACGGTGAGTCGCACTCCGACTCGAATGGGGGCGCCACCGCCTCGGACGGCGGGCAGGCTGGAACGCCGGGATCCGGATCTTCTTCTGGCGGGTCATCGTCAGGGCCATCTGCGAACGCCGGCAACAATCCAAGCACGGCGAGTGGCGGCGGCAACGGTCAGGGTAGCCCAGGCAATGGCGCGACCGCGGACAGTAAGCCGGGCACCCTCACCCAGGCCAAGCCTGCAAGCAGCGATGCCTCTTCGAGCGACGACGGCGGCTCCTCGCCTTTGGTCCCGATACTGATCGCGATTGCGGCCCTTGCGGCGATCTCGATCGGTGCGGTGGTCATCAAGCAGAAGCGCCAAGGGCCGGGCTCTCCGATCTCGCCTGAGGCGAGCTAGCGATGGCGAAAGAGTCGATGTCCTTTGGTCGGCGTGCGCGTGCCTGGACGGCGGCGCTGGTGGTCTCGGTCGTGGCGATGGCTGCCTTTGCCTCCTCAGCGTCGGCGCTCCCGGCCGGTTTCTGGGGCGTCGTGCCGCAGGCGACGCCGAGCCAGGAACAGTTCGAGCGGTTGAAGCGCGGCGGCGTGCAGAGCATCCGCATCCCGATCATCTGGGGCGGGGTGCAACCGGAAAGGGGTGGCGCCCTGAACTGGTCCGGCACCGATGTGCTGGTCAAACAGGCGGCTGCGTCGGGCATCCGGGTGCTTCCGTTCTTCACCGGCGCGCCAACCTGGGCCGTGCCCCAGGCCAGGTTCGTCGAAAGCGGGAACGTGGTCAAAGCGCCGGCGCGCCTGCCGGCGACCGGGCCGGCCGCTGGCGCGTGGTCGAACCTGCTCAGGGGAGCGGTAGCGAGATACGGGCCAAACGGCACCCTCTGGTCGGAGAACCCCTTGATCCCGAAACAGCCGATCAGGGAATGGCAGATCTGGAACGAGCAGAACTTCGTCTTCTTTGTCGCCAAGCCCAACCCAGCCGAATACGGCAAGCTCGTAAAGCTCTCCTCCACGGCCTTGAAAGGCGTGGACCCGGGAGCGAAAGTGCTGCTCGGCGGGATGTTCGCGCGGCCAAAGAACGGGATTGGCGGGCCGTCGAAAGCGAAAAAAAAGCGCAACTACTTCGCGGCCAAATTCCTCGAAGACATGTACCGGCTGACGCCCGGGGTGAAGACGAAGTTCGACGGCGTCGCCCTGCATCCATACACCTATTTCTTCAACGAACTTCCCGGCGCGGTCGAAGAACTTCGCGGCGTGATGGCGGAGAACGGCGACGCGGGCAAGGGCCTCGCGGTCACCGAGCTGGGCTGGAGCTCAGAGCGCCCAGAACGGGCCGACCTCTTCAAGAAGGGGGTCGGTGGGCAGGCCAAGCAGCTGAAGGGCTCCTTCTCCCTGTTCAAACGCAACCAGGTCAAATGGCGGCTGAAAAGCGTCTACTGGTTCTCGGTCGACGACCAGGAAGGCAGCTGCAACTTCTGCGGCGGGTCCGGGCTTTTCGGTGACGGGTTTACGCCGAAGCGGTCTTGGTTCGAATACGTGAGGTTCGCCGGCGGGACTCCGTAGGGGGTTGGTCAGAGACCCGGGTGCCCCCTCCCAGGAGGCCGTTGCGCAGCTGATCGCGCTCCCGGGGTTCGAAACGTCTGTCCCTGAGCCTCCCGGGAGGGGGCACCCGGGTCTCCCAACGACCGCCTCCGGAGGCTCGGCGAAAGCTTCTTTTCGATCTGGGAGCGGCGCGATTGTCTTTTGGGACGTATAGCGACCTAAAGGGCAATCGCGCTACTGCGTAAGATCGGTGGGTTGGCGACTGAGGCGAAGAAGAGGGTGGGGTCTGATCCGTTGGGGCCGTTCAGCGCGCCCGTGCGGAAGTGGTTCGAAGCTTCTTTTGAGGGGCCGACGCCTGCTCAGGCGGGGGGATGGGAGGCGATCTCGGGTGGTGCGAATGCGCTGATCTGTGCTCCGACGGGGTCTGGCAAGACCCTTGCGAGCTTCCTCTGGGGGATCGACAAGCTGGCCCGCTCGCCGGAGCTGGGGACCGGCGTCCGGATCGTCTACGTCTCGCCGCTGAAGGCGCTCTCCTACGACATCGAGCGCAACCTGCGGGCGCCGTTGCGCGGGATCGGCGCCGAGATCTCTGTCGGGTTGCGGACCGGGGATACGCCGCAGTCCGAGCGGCGGGCGATGCGCAAAAACCCGCCGGACATCCTGATCACGACCCCGGAGTCGCTGTACCTGATGCTTTCGTCTGCTGTCCGGGAGATTCTCGTTACGACTGAGGCCGTGATCGTGGACGAGATCCATGCAGTGGCACAGACCAAGAGGGGCTCTCATCTTGCCCTGACGTTGGAGCGGTTGGAGCACTTGGCGAAGGCGTCCCGGGCGGCGGGTCCTGTCGCCGCAGGGACGGGTTCACCAGGCATCCAGAGGATCGGGCTGTCCGCGACGCAGAGGCCGCTCGAGCGGATTGCGAAGTTTTTGGTCGGTCCCCAGAGGGACTGTCGGATCGTCGATGCGGGGCGGACGAAGGAGCTGGACCTGGAGATCGTGGTGCCGGTGGAGGACATGGCCGACCCGGGGGCGTCTGCTTACCCCAGCGAGGACGGCGTCCCTCCCTCCGAAGTCGAGCCCTCCGCCCACGTCCGCTCCATCTGGCCCGCCATCTACCCGAAGCTCCTGGAGCTGGTCCAGGAACACACGTCGACGATCGTCTTCGTGAACAACAGGAGAGCTTCCGAGCGCCTGGCCAAAAGGCTGAACGAGCTTGCGAACGGCGAAGGCGAAAGTGAGCTGCCAGCTACCGAGCAACTCGGGAACGCTCCTGCGGCGGCAGGACCCGCGGACCGGAGCGCCCCCGTCGAGATCGCTCGCGCCCACCACGGCTCCCTTTCCCACGAGGAGCGCACGATCGTCGAGGAGATGCTCAAGTCAGGCGAGCTGCCGTGCCTGGTGGCGACCAGCTCGTTGGAGCTGGGGATCGACATGGGGGCGGTTGACCTCGTGATCCAGGTCGAGTCGCCGAAGTCGGTGACCCGGGGGCTGCAACGGATCGGTCGCGCCGGGCACGGGCTCGGCGAGGTGTCCAAGGGCCGAATCTTCCCCAAATACCGCGGCGACCTGCTCGAGTGCGCGGTCGTCGCGCGGCGCATGCGGGAAGGGGAGATCGAGGAGACGATCATTCCGCAGAACCCGCTCGACGTGCTCGCCCAGCACCTGGTCTCGATGGCGGCGCTCGACGAGTGGGAGGTCGACGAGGTCGAGCGCATCGTCACCGCCACCGAGCCCTTCCACGACCTCTCCCGCGAGCAACTGGAGAACGTCCTCGACATGCTCGACGGCCGCTACCCCTCCGACCGCTTCGCCGACCTGCGTCCGCGGATCGTTTGGGATCGGACGGGTGGCACCGTCCACGGCCGCAAAGGCGCCCGCCAGCTGGTCGTCACCAACGCCGGCACGATCCCCGACCGCGGCCTATACGGGGTCCACCTCCCCGACGGCCGCCGGGTCGGCGAGCTCGACGAGGAGATGGTCTATGAGGCCCGCCCGGGCCAGACTTTCCTGCTCGGCGCGACCACCTGGCGGATCGAGGAAATCACCCGCGACCGGGTGATCGTCACCCCGGCGCCCGGCGCTCCCGGCGCCGTCCCGTTCTGGAAGGGCGACGGGATCGGTCGTCCGGCGGAGCTGGGCAGGGCGATCGGCGCTTTCGCCCGCGAGGCGGTCTCGCGCGAGCCGGGGGAGCTGGCTGCCGAGTACGACCTCGACCCGCGCGCCGCCAACAACCTCGTCACCTACCTGCGCGAGCAGCAGGCGGCGACCCGGGTCGTCCCCTCCGACGAGACGATCGTGGTCGAGCGCTTCCGCGACGAGATCGGCGACTGGCGCCTCTGCGTCCTCTCTCCCTACGGCGGCCGCGTCCACGCCGCTTGGGGCCTGGCCCTAGCAGGAAAGGTCCGCGCCGAGCACGACCTCGAGGCCGACGCGATCTGGTCCGACGACGGGATCGTCATCCACCTGCCCGATGCCGACGAGCCGCCGCCGGCCGACCTCGTCCTGATCGAGCCCGACGAGCTGGAAGACCTGGTCGTCGGCGAGCTCTCGAACTCGGCCCTGTTCGGTGCCCGCTTCCGCGAGAACGCCTCCCGCTCGCTGCTGATCCCGCGCGCCTACCCGGGCAAGCGCACGCCGCTCTGGCAGCAGCGGCTGAAGTCCCAGAGCCTGCTCGAGGTCGCCCGGGACTTCCCCCGCTTCCCGGTCATCCTCGAGACCTACCGCGAGTGCCTGCGCGACGTTCTCGACCTGCCCTCGCTGGGCGAGCTGCTGCGCAAGCTGCACGCTCGCCAGCTCAGCCTGGTCGAGGTGGAGACGCCGACCGCCTCGCCGTTTGCCTCCTCGTTGCTGTTCGACTACGTCGCCACCTATATGTATGAGGGGGACACGCCGAGCGCCGAGCGGCGGGCGGCCGCCCTGGCGCTCGACCGCGACCTGCTGCGCGAGCTGCTGGGCCAGGAGGAGCTGCGCGAGCTGATCGACCCCGAGGCCCTGGAGGAAGTCGAGGCCCAGCTCCAGCACCGCACCGAGGCCGGCCGCGCCGGCGATCGCGACGCACTGCAGCAGGTGCTGCGCAACCTTGGCGACCTGACTGCAGAGGAGTGCTCCGAGCGGGTCGCCGAGGGCTACTCGGCCGCCTCGATGTTGGAGAAACTGGAGACCGAGCGCCGCGTGGCGAAGGTCCGGATCGGCGGTGAGGAGCGCTACGTCGCAGCTGAGGACGCCGGCCTCTACCGCGACGCGCTTGGGGTGCCGCCGCCGGCCGGGCTGCCGGAGACCTTCCTCGAGGAGCACCCCGACGCGATGCGCGCCCTGGTCCGCCGCTTCGCCCGCACCCACGGCCCCTTCCCGACCGCCCGCCTCGCTGCCCGCTACGGGGTCGACCCCTCGCCGGCGCTGCGCGAGCTGGAGGCCGAAGGGGCGATGGTCCGTGGCGAGCTGGCCCCGGGCGGGACCGAGCGCGAGTGGTGTGACTCCGACGTGCTGCGGCGGGTCCGCCGCGCCAGCCTCGCCCGCCTGCGGCGCGAGGTCGAGGCGGCCGACCGCACCGAGCTGGCCCGCTTCCTGCCGAGTTGGCAGAACGTCGACGCCTTCCGCCCCGCCGGCGCCGGCCCCGACCGGCTGCGCGAGGCGCTGGTGCCGCTCCAGGGGGTGGCGCTGACGCCGAAAGTGTGGGAGCGCGACGTCCTCCCACGCCGCCTCGGCGCCTACTCGCCGACCTGGCTGGACGAGCTCTGCACCAGCGGCGAGCTGGTCTGGGTCGGGGCCGGGGCGCTGGGGCGCTCGGACGGCCGCGTCGCCCTCTACTTCAGGGAGGACGTGCGGCTGGCCGGGCCGCCGCCCTCGAACGCGAAGCTGGAAGTGCCCGGGGGCGAGGTCCACGCGGCGATCCGCGAGCGCCTCGCCGCCGGCCCCTCCTTCTGGCTCGACCTGCTCGCCGACCTCGACCACCCGGCCGAGGAGCTCCACAACGCCCTCTGGGACATGGCCTGGAACGGCGAGGTCACCAATGACGCCTTCTCGCCGCTGCGCGCCCCCCGCCTGCGCGCGGTCGCCTCGCAGGAGCGGGCTGGCCGCCGCTTCGCCCGCCGTCGCTCCACCGCCGGCGCCGCGGTCCAGGGCCGGTGGTCACTGACCGAGCCGCTCTTCGCCAACGCTCCTGGCCCCGGTGCCCGCCTGCGCGCCCAAGCCGAGCTGATGATGGAGCGCTACGGCATCGTCACCCGCGAGACCGTGCTCGCCGAGGGCGTCCCCGGCGGGTTCTCCACCCTCTACGGCGAGCTCGGCAACCTTGAGCTGCTCGGTACGGCTCGGCGCGGCTACTTCGTCGAGGGCCTGGGCGGCGCCCAGTTCGCTCTCCCCGGCGCGGTCGAGCGGCTGCGTTCGCTGCCCGAAGCCGACGGCTCCCACCTGGTCCTGGCGGCGACCGACCCGGCCAATCCCTACGGCGCCTCGCTGCCCTGGCCGAAGCTCGAGGGAGGCCGCCGTCCCGGCCGCACCCCCGGCGCCCACCTGCTGCTCCGCGACGGTGAGCCGGTGGTCTTCGTCGAGCGCGGCGGCCGCGGGATCCTCCGACTGGCGCCGCTCGACGGGGCGGAGCTGCAGGTGGCGATGCAGGCGCTGGCCGACGCCGTTTCCGCCGGCCACCTGCCAAAACTCGCGATCGAGAAGCTCGACGGCGAGGCGGTAATCGGGTCCGGCCACGAGGAGGCGTTGATCGGCGCCGGCTTCAGCCGCGGACCGCGCAAACTGACCGCCTCAGCCTGAGCTCAAGGCCCCGTTGGCATAATCGGCCCGTGTCCGACGGGGAGCAGAGCGCGGTCGACCTGCTGAAGAGCGTGACGCTTTTCGCCGACCTCGAGGAGGGTGAGCTGGAGCGTTTCTCCCACGTCGCGGTCCCCCGCTCGTTCCCAGCAGGGACTCGGGTCTTCCACGAGGGCGACAACTCCGACGCCTGCTACATCGTCCGCGAGGGCAGCTTCCGCGTCACCCGCGAGCACACCGACGGGCGGGCGATCACCCTCGCCACCCTGGGGCCGGGGGAGATCTTCGGCGAGCTGGCGATGCTCGACGGCGACAAGCGCTCGGCCAGCGCCGAGGCGCTCACCGACGGCGAGCTGCTGGCGCTGCCGGCCGGCGACGTCCGCTCGTTGCTCGCCCGCCATCCCGAGATCGCGCTGAAGCTCGTCGCCGGCTTGGTCCGCCGCCTACGCGCCGCCAACGTGCGGATCTCCCGCCAGTCCTTCCAGACGGTCCCCAGCCGCGTCGCCGGCATCCTCGCCCAACTCAGCAGCGAGGCTCAGAACGGCGGCGAGCAAGGCTCGGTGACGATCCGGATGAACCAGTCCGACCTCGCCCAGCTCGCCGGCACTTCCCGCGAGAGCGTCAGCCGCTTCCTCGCCGAGCTGGAGCGGGCCGGCGTGGTCAGCTGCGGCCGGGGCCGGGTCACCGTGCTCGACCCGCCGAAGCTGCGTAACTACATCTACTGAGTACAGGCGGTCGGTTCCGTCCGGTCTCGAGCGGTGGGAGTGCTCGACTAACCGTCGTGCAAATTTTTGTGCCACCTCGCGTCTAGCACCCGTGGCTGGGGGAAGACAATCTCGTTCAATGATCGAACGGTTGAGGATCTTCCAGGTGTTGGTCGCCACCACCGCCCTTCTATTCGCGGCGGTCGTTGCAGTCTCCACCGAGGAGGCCCACGCCCTGAAATGCAAACCGGCCTGCATCCCGCCACCGGAAGAAGAACTGCCGGGCGAAGAACCTCCACCGCCCCCGCCCCCGCCGCCACCGACCAGGTCCGTCCTGGTAATCGGCGTGGGGTGGCAGACCCCCGATCCCGGGACCTCCTCGGAACTGGAAAACAAGAACCACACCTACGTCGCCTACCTGAACGAACACACCAACGATTTCTTCTCCCGACAGGCCGCCCCCGCGCCGTGGGTGAGGCTGCGGGCCACGAACGGCGGCGAATACATGATCGAGGCGCCGAGAGGCATCATCCCGCCGGGAGAGCGCGAACGGCAGTGTGCCGGTATCCAGGATGAGGCAAGTTCGAGTCCGAGCGCGAGAGAATTCTTCGACACCCTGACGAGCCGGGCGGAGGCGAAGGCCGGGCAGCAGGGTTTCTATCCCGACGGCTACGACGCGGTGGTCTTCCAGTACAGGAACGCCGGCGCGCAGTGCGTCGGCGGGCTGTCCTCGGGAAGGCGCGTTTACCTGACCGGCCTGGGGCGGGTCGTCACGCACGAGCTCGGCCACTACTTCGGCCTCGGTCACGCGGCCTTTCTCCGCTGCCAGGATCCGGGCGGTCGACCGACGCCGGTGGGCCCCGCTTGCGAACAGTTTGCCTACGGGGACCCCTACTCCACAATGGGCAGTGGGAGCCGTGCCTACAACGCGATCCAGGCGAACAAACTCGGCTGGATGAACGGGCAGTTCTTCGACGTCCTCGCGGGGGACTTCACGATTACCCGGACGATCAGGCAGTTCACCGATCCTGTTCGCGCCGACCGCGCCCTGCGACTGCGGGACGGCGGCGCGACGTACTGGCTCGAATACCGGACGCCGACCGGGGTCGACGACCCGTCGTTCTACGGAGGTATCCCTTCCACCGCTCAGTCGGGCCTCGTCATCCACCGCGAGCCGACCGCGGGCAGCTCGCAGCTGCTTGACATGACGCCCGGTTCGAAGGTGCAGCCGACGGTTTTTGACGACGCCCTCGATGCCCCACTCCCCGTCGGCAGGTCCTGGGAGGTCCCAGGGGGCGAAATGAAGATCACCCTGAACAGCCTCAGCACCGCGGGCGCAAACGTGACGATCGCCTCCCGGCGGGTCACGGTCCCGAGCGTCCGGGGTCTCGATCCGAGTCGGGCACAGGCGATAATCGCCGCCGCCGGGTTGTGGTCGAACGGGTGGAGCCCGGTAATCGACTACACCTGTGGCTTTCTCGGCGTGGTCGCCGATCAGCAACCGTTCGCGGGCACCAGGGTGCTTGCCGGCACCGAGGTCCGCCTCGGCGTCGGCGAACCGCACCCGACCTTCCCCTGCTTCTAGGCAAGTCCGTTTGGCTCGAGCTCCGAGATCCGTCTAGAAACGGTCGGCCACCACAGGACCTTCACAAGCTCGTGCCGGGTCGTCGCGAACCTGTCGCCGGTTCAAGACAACCGAGTTTCTGAAAGGACTGAGATGACCGAACGGTCGAGATTTCTGCCGCTGGTAGTGGCGGCGACCGCCGCCCTGCTGTTCGCGGCGGTGGGCGCCACCATCGCCGTTGAGCAGGCAAACGCCCTGAAATGCAAACCGGCCTGCATCCCCCCACCGGAAGAAGAACTGCCGGGCGAAGAACTGCCGCCACCGCCACCGCCCAGCCCAACTCCGCCGCCGACCAGGTCGATGCTGGTGATCGGCGTCGGCTGGAACCATCCCGACTCCCGGTACGAATCTCGCCTGACCGGAAACCAGGCCTATGTCGACCACGTGAACGATCGCATCAACGACACCTTCACCAAACAGGCTGCTCCGGCGCCGTTCGTGGAGTGGAGAGCGACGAACGGCGGCGAATACATGATCGAGCCGCCTCGAGGGATCGTCACCGCCGAGGAACACGCACAGGGACGATGCGCCAAAACGAATGACACCGGCATATTGGAGGACGGGGGTGAATTCACGGACAGCTTGGTAAGGCAGGCTGAGGCCGAAGCCAGGCAGCGTGGGTTCAACCCCGACGCCTACGCCATGGTCATGATCCAGTACGAAAACAACGCGGTGCACTGCCTTGCCGGGGTTCACCTGGGTCGCCACATACTGGTGACGAACCGTCTAGGGACCCCCGAGCACGAGCTGGGCCACCACGCAGGCCTGGGACACGCGGCCTTCCTGCGCTGCTACGACCAGAGCAAACAGCCCGTCGTCCTGAGCGGCGACTGCAAAGCGTTCACGTACGGCGACCCCTACAGCAGGATGGGCGGGGGCCCCCGCGCCTTCGGCGCGATCCACGCGAACAAGCTCGGTTGGTTGAACAACCAGTTCTACGACGTCACCGCCGGGGACTTCAGCAGAACGTTCTTCCTGCGGCCGTTCACCGGCTCGGTGCGCTCCGAACGCGCCCTGCGACTGCGGGACGGCGGCGCGACGTACTGGCTGGAATACCGGACCTCGATTGGGGTCGATGACCCGGTGTACTCGCGCAATGCCCAAACGGAGCAGGACGGTCTCATCATCCATCGCGAGCCATCCCCGGGCGAGTCGCAGCTGCTGGACATGACCCCGGGCTCCTGGAATCCGTCGAATCCGGAAGATGGGCGGCACGACGGCAATGACGCCCCGCTCCCGGTTGGCAGCTCTTGGAACGTACCGGGCGGCGAAATGAAGATCACGGTCAACAGCGCCGGTCCCTCGGGTGTGAGCGTGACGCTCTCCACCCGGCGCGTCACCATGCCCGATGTCCGCGGCATGGAGGTCGAAAGGGCCTACGCGATCCTCAGGAACCTGGGCTTCAACCCGGCGCCCTGGCAGCCGGTGATCGACCAGACCTGCTCCTACCTCGGCACGATCGCCGAGCAGGAACCGTTCCCGGGCACCCGCTGGCTGCCCGAGCAGCCGGTCCGCCTCGGCGTCGGCGAACACCCGGGCTTCGGCTGCCCGTAGGCAGGTCAGCCTGACACTCACCCAGCGGCGGGCCACCCGGCCCGCCGCTGCTGGCGTCGCGCCTCTCCAGCCGCAACCGGACCTAGGCAATCCGTCCAGCTTCTCCATGCTGTCATGGAACCGTGCAATGGTCGCAAGACAATCGAGTTTCTCATCCTGACGACCCCAGGTATGGGAAGGCCTGAAAGGACCCCCTAGATGGAACGACTGAAAGGCGCGTGGCCGCTGCTGGTCGCCACCTTGCTGCTCGCGGCGATCGGCGCCCCGATCGTGGCGGACCAGGCGCACGCACAGATCTGCAACCCGCTCTGCCTGCCCCCGCCCGACGAAGCGCCCGAAGAAGAAGCGCCGCCCGAAGAAGGCCCTAGCCCCACCCCGACGCCGGGACCGGCGCCACACAGAGTGCTGGTGGTCAACGTCGGCTGGGGCACCGGCTCCTCAGAGAACGACGCTCCATTGCAGACGGGCAAGCTTACGGAGTACGTCGACTACTTCAACGGGTTCGTCAACAGCTGGTTCGCGCAGTCGGCGCCGCCTGGAACCTTCCCCGGGTGGCAGGCGACGGCGGGCGGCTCCTACACGATCCCTCAGCCGAACATCCCGTCGCCCTCCTGCACCCAAGACGCGCAGGAATCCTTCTGGGCGAGTCTCCTCAACGCCGTCTACGCAAAGCTCGACGGGGCCGGGATCGACTGGACCAGTTACAACCTGCTCAACGTCGTCTACAGCAAGGACTTCTGCAACTTGGGGGTGCACCTCCCAAGACGCAGAGGCACCTTGGGAGTGGTCCCGCCTCGCGTGCTGATCTCGGACCGGAGAGTGCTGCTCCACGAGCTCGGTCACTATCTCGGCCTCGCCATAGGAGAGCACCCCGCGCTCCTGCACTGCAGAGATGACCTTAAACCGGTCACCCTCAACGACGACTGCATCATTGAGGAAAATGGTGACCCCTTCGAGATCATGAGCAATGGTCTTGGCCTGTCCTTCAACGCGATCTACGCTAGGCAGCTTGGCTGGCTGAACGGTCAGTTCGTCGACATGAGGGCTCCGGAGACCGGCATGCGGCTGATCAAGCCGTTCATCGGCTCGGGCTTCTCGGGCCAACGGGCGATACGGCTCCAGGACGGGCCGACGACGCTGTGGATCGAGTACCGGCGCCCGATCGGGATCGATGGGCCCCCTAACTCGGTGCTGCAGGAATTCGACGCCGGCGGCACGGGGGTATTCCTCCGGCGCGAGGTCTCCGGACAATTCGGGCCGGTATCGCAACTGCTCGACATGACCCCGACTACCAGTGACCTGCCCTCTCTCAGAGTGGGTCGGACCTGGGCCAACCCGCTCGGCGAAGCGACGATCACGCTCATCGGGACCACGTCGGCCGGCGCGGTGATCACGATCGGCAACCGCCGCACCGCGACGGTCCCGAACGTGATCGGCCTCGACCCCGAACGGGCGGCGGCGATTATCGCCAACGCCGGGCTCTGGTCGCAGAGCTTCAGCCCGGTGATAGACCAGACCTGTTCCAACATCGGCGTCGTCGCCGAGCAGGAACCGTTCCCCGGGGTGAAAGTGATTCCCGGCACCGAGGTCCGCCTCGGCGTCGGCGAACACCCGCCCTTCCCCTGCCCGTAGGCAGGCCACCTGACACTCACCCCCGCGGCGGGCCCGAACGGCCCGCCGCGGGGGCTTCTGCTCTACTGGGCCGATGACCGATTTCGCCGGCCTCCGCGCGAGGATGGTCGAGCGCCAGTTGCAGGGGCGGGGGATCGAGGACGAGCGAGTCCTGGAGGCGATGGGCGCGGTCCCGCGGGAGGCGTTCGTGCCGCCGCGGATGCGCCACCGGGCCTACGCCGACTCCGCTCTCCCGATCGGCGAGGAACAGACGATCTCCCAGCCCTGGATCGTCGCCGCGATCTCCCAGGCGATGGAGCTGAGCGGGACCGAGCGGGTGCTGGAGATCGGCACCGGGTCCGGCTACTCGGCCGCGGTGCTCTCCCAGCTCGCCGCCGAGGTGGTGAGCGTTGAGCGCTACGAGTCGCTTTCCCGCGCCGCGCGGGAGGTGCTCGCCCAGCTCGGCATCGCCAACGTCGAGCTGTTGGTCGGCGACGGCAGCCGCGGGGTCCCCGAGCGTGCCCCGTTCGACGCGATCGCGGTCCACGCCACCGCCCCGGCGGCACCACCCGCGCTGATCGACCAGCTCGCCGACGGTGGCCGCCTCGTGCTCCCGATCGCGATGAAGGAAGCGGACATGCTGACGGTGCTGCGTCGCAGGGGGGAGGAGGTCGAGGCGAAGGCGATCGGTCCGTGCCGGTTCGTGCCGCTGATCGGCGAGGAGGGCTTTTAGCGGGACTCCGCTAGCAGCTGACCGGCGCCGGGTCGGCGGCGTCGCTGACCAGTTCGTCGCCGCCCGCGCCGCAGTCGACCCTCTTGTCGCGGCGGCCGTCGGCGACATCGAGGAAGTCGTTCCCGCCCTTGCCGATCAGGGTGTCGGCGCCTAGCTTGCCGAGCAGGCTGTTGCGGCCGTTGTCGCCGATCAGGACGTCGGCACTGTCGGAGCCCTCGAGGCTCTCGCCAGCGAGGAGCTGGTCCGGGTCGGCGCAATCGGCCGGCCCTCCCGTCCCCGCGAGGCTGACGCGGATGCCCTCGGCGGCGCGGGCGTAGGAGACGGTGTCGATGCCGGTCCCGCCGTCGAAGGTGTGGTTCTGGCATGTCGCCACCGAGGAGACCAGCAGGTCGGTGCCGGGGCCGCCATTGAGCTGGTCGGCACCGGGGTCGGCAAAGAGCACGTCGGTGCCGCCGTTGCCGCTGAGCAGGTCGTTGCCGTCATTGGGGCCTTTGTAGTTCTCACCAGCTTCGAGCACGTCGGCTCCCGGCCCGCCTTCGAGCGTGTCGCTGCCGGCGTTGCCGTTGGCGCGGACTTCGACGCTCGAAGGGACGCCGGGATCGATCGCGATCGCGTCGTCGCCGTCCCCGCCGGTGACCACCACCAACCCGATCGCCCCGGAGCAGGTGAGAGCGGTCGTGCTTCCGGGCGGCTCAGCGCAGCCCTCCCCGGCGAACATCCGGGCGGCTCCGCTCACCACCCAGCTGTCGGGCCCGCCGGAGATCCGCAGCTGGTCCGCCCCGGGGGTGCCCTGGACGACCAGGCTAGCGCCGTCGAGGCCCCGGTTGAGGGTCGCCGAGGAGGTGTTCGGAGGAGGAGCTGCTTCCGCGCCGCAGGAGCTCACCAGCGCGAAGCCCGTGCAGATGTCGGTGCCGGGACCGCCGAAGGCCTCGCCTCCGCCCCCGCCGCTGAGGAGGGCGTCGTCGCCGATACCACCGTCGAGACGGTTGGGGCCGCCGTCGCCGGCGATCGTGTCTCCCTGAGGTGAGCCGACCACGTCCTCGAAGCCATTCAGCGAGTCCTGCCCGTCGCCTTTGCTTTGGCTCGTGCCCAGGTCGACGCTCACCCCGCGACGGGTGGCGCTGGCGTAGGAGACGATGTCCAGGGCGCCGGTGCCTCCCGAGAGAACGTCCGGCCCGGAGTCCCCTCTGACCACGTCACCGTCTCCCGGCCCGCCTTCGACCTTGTCGGTGCCGGCCCCGCCGGTAACGATGTCGGTGCCCGTCCCGCCGTCGACGAGGCCGTCGTCTCCCGGCCCGCCGTCCACCTCGTCGTCGCCGGCTCCGCCCGCGATCTCCTCGTTGCCCTTATTCCCCAGCAGCTCGTCGTTACCGCCGCCACCGCTGACCTCGTCGCTGCCCTGCTGCCCGTCGATGAAGTCCTCACCGGGACCGCCGTCCAGCTTGTCGGGGCCTTTGAAGCCGAGGACCCTGTCGTCACCCGGGCCCCCGCTGATCCGATCCACGCCTTTGCCGCCGTCAATCGCGTCGTTCCCCGGGCCGCCGCAGATCCGGTCGTTGCCGCCGAGCCCCGCGACGGTGTGGCCGCTGCCGCCCTTGACGACAATCGTGTCAGGCGCCTTGGTGCCGACGATCCTGGCGGCCGCGGTGACGATCGTCGCCTTCTGGCCGAGGCAGGTAGCAGCCGCGGAGGCGGTCGCGCCATGCCCGGAGGCGGTCATCGCCACGAACGAGACGGCGGCGACCCACAGCACGACGAGTGCGAGCGAGGACCGAGAGAAGGAGCGGGGAACCACGGCGATACGGAGATACGCCGCTCCCCAAGGCCGAGTTCACGGCCTAGACGATCTATCCATGCCGGCTGTGCCGGTTGCGAAGCGCTTCTAGCAGCCGGAGCCATCCGGATCGGCGCGATCCCGGACGACTTCGTCATCGCCGCCGCCGCACTCGATCCTGCGGTCTCGGTGCCCGTCGGCCGCGTCGATGAAGTCATCGCCGCCTTTGCCGATGAAGGTGTCGGCGCCGAGGTGGCCGAGGAAGCTGTTGTGGCCGCCATCTCCGATCAGCACGTCAGGCCCGTCGGAGCCCTCGAGGCTCTCGTTGTTGCCGAACAGCTGGTCGGGGGTGCCGCATCCCGGCGGCGCGCCGGTGGCGTCGAGCTGCACCCGCATGGCCGCGTCTGAGCGCCCGTAGGAGACCGTGTCGATTCCGCCGCCGCCGTCGAGCGTGTGACCCTGGCAGACGATCACGGAGGAGACGAGCAGGTCGTCGCCGATGCCGCCGTCGAGGTTGTCGGCGCCGGGATCCGCGTAGAGCACGTCGTTGCCGCCGCCACCGAGCAGGTTGTCGTTGCCGTTGTCGGGGCTGTTGTAGTTCTCGCCCGCTTCGAGCACGTCGTCGCCGTCGGCGCCCTGGAGCGTGTCGTTGCCCGCATTGCCGTTTGCCCGCACCCTGGTGTTCACCGGGACGCTCTGGTCGATCACGATGATGTCGTTGCCGGGGCCGCCGGTGACGACGATCAGGCTCAGGGCAGGTCCGCCGCCGCAGGTGACCACGGTCATGTCGCCGCCGTTGTTAAGGCAACCTTCGCCGGCGAAGAGGGAGTCGCTGTTGTTGACGATCCAGCCGCTGGCCGTGTTCGAGATCAGCATCTGGTCGAGACCGACGCTGCCCTGGATGACGAGGCTCGAGCCGTCGAGGCCCTGGTTGAGGATGACCGAGGCGACGCCGGGGGGAGCCCCGGTTTCAGGGCCGCAGGAGTGGTCGATTGAGAAGCCGGTGCAGCTGTCGGTGCCGGGGCCGCCGTACGCTTCGCCGCCACCACCGCCGCTGTCGAGGACGTCGTTACCGACGCCGCCGTCGAGCCGGTTGGGGTTGGCGTCGCCGACGATCGTGTCGCCCTGGGGCGAGCCGACCACGTCCTCGAACCCGTTGAGGTCGTCGTGGCCATCGCCTTTCGCCTTGTTCGTGGTCAGGCTGACGATGATCCCGCCGCGGGTAGCGCTGGCGTAGGAGACGATGTCGTTGGTGCCCTCGCCGCCAGAAAGGGTGTCGATACCCCCGTCGCCTCGGGCAACGTCCCCGTCGCCCGGTCCGCCGTCGACGTGGTCGATTCCGGAGCCGCCGAACACGGTGTCGGTGCCGCCGCCGCCGTCGAGGCGGGGATCGTCTCCGGGACCGCCCTCGATCTGGTCGTTGCCGCCACCGCCGTCGATGTCGTCATTGCCCTTGTCGCCGACCAGTTTGTCCTCGCCGCCGTCACCGTCGAGGCCGTCACTGCCCTGCTGGCCGTCGAGGAAGTCGTTGCCGGAGCCGCCGTCCAGGTCGTCGGGCCCCTTGAAGCCGGTCAGCTGATCATCGCCGCCGCCGCCGTGCAGGTTGTCGCCGCCTTTCGCCCCGGCAAGCTGGTCATCGCCGCCGCCGCCGTCGAGCATGTCGGAGCCGTTTTCGCCGCCCAGCCGGTCATTGCCCCCCTCGCCGTAGAGGGAGTCATAGCCATGCTGGCCCTTGAGGATGTCGTCGCCGGGACCGCCGCAGATCGTGTCGTTGCCATTGCGGCCGCCGCGGATGCGGTCATCGCCGCCACCGCCATCGATCACATCGCTGGCCCCTTTGCCGACGATCACGTCGTTGCCGGGGGTGCCCTTGATCGTCACCTTCTTGCCGGCGCAGGACTTCGCTGCGGCACCGCTCGCCAGCGGTGCCAGCAGCAGGCCGGCGGCGCAGCAGAGGGCCACGAAAAAGAGCCGAAGATGGGTACTCGCGGATGCCACTGGCTCTCCACATCGGCCCCGAGCGCGGAGAACTCGAATTATGGGTGTCGAATACCCGTCCAGATGGCGGGTGCCCGTGCCCGGTCAGGCGCGGTCCTATACGCTCGCGGCGAAAATGCGAGGCGGCACCTTTGTCCTAAATTTCTACTCCGCGGTCTTCATCGACCAGCTCAAGCGAGGGCGGAAGACGGCGACGATCCGGCTCGGCGACAAGAGCGGCAAGTACGAACGCGGGCAGGTCGTCTGGATCACGGTCGGCTTCCGCCACAGCCCGCGGGAGAAGATCTTTACCGCGGTCATCGATGACGTCGAGGTGAAGCCGCTGGGCGAGCTCTCGCGCCGCGACATCGAGCACGACAACCCCGAGTTCCGCCGCCTCGAGGAGACGATTAGGTTCCTCGAACAGATCTACAGCCGGCCGATCTCCGAGGACGACGTCGCCACCGTGATCCGGTTCTCCCAGATCGTCGAGCCGCCCCGGGCGCACCTGGGCAATGGCGAGACCCCGCACCACAACTAGCCCCCTCGCCCCAGCGGGGAGGAGCTGATGGCGGACTACGCGTTCCTCACCACCTGGCTTTTGGAGTCCCCCCGCGACCCGGTCTGGGAGGCGATCCACGACCAGGAGCGGTGGCCGTCGTGGTGGCGCGGGGTGGAGGAGGCCGAAGAACTGAAGCCGGGCCCCGACGGCGACGTCGGCACCGTCTCGCGCCTGGTCTGGAAGAGCCTGCTGCCCTACCGGGTCGAGTTCGAGGTGACGACCGCGCGGGTCGAGCGCCCGCACCTGCTCGAAGGCCACGCGATCGGGGAGCTGGAAGGGGTGGGGCGGTGGCGGCTCTACGAGCAGGAGGGCGTCACCGCGGTCCTCTACGAGTGGAACGTCGCCACCACCAGGTCCTGGATGAACCTGATGGCGCCGCTGCTGCGCCCCGCCTTCGAGTGGAACCACGACTGGGTGATGCGCCGCGGCGGCGAGGGGATCGCCGCGCTGCTCGGATGCCGCCTGCTGGCGGCCGACTGAGCGCCGGCTTGATGTCGCACTTCCTCCCGGATAGCGGGAGGAAGTACGACATCTTGGGTCTTGACCGGTGGGCGGATATCGCTATCTTTACTTCCGTTGGCACTCCCACCCGTAGAGTGCCAAGGTCGCTAAGGCGCCGGAAACGGCTTTCCAGCGGCATTTCCCAACTTTTCCATCTACCCAGTTACCGATAACGGAGGTTCACGGATGAAGCTGAAGCCCCTCGGGGACCGGCTAATCGTCAAGCCGATCGAGGAGGAGGAGACGACCGCCAGCGGCATCGTCCTCCCCGACACGGCCAAAGAGAAGCCGCAGAAGGGCAAGGTCGTCGCGGTCGGCGACGGCGCGATCAACGAGGACGGCAGCCGCCGCCCCCTCGACCTCGCCGAGGGCGACGAGGTCCTCTACTCCAAATACGGAGGGACCGAGGTAACCGTCGAGGGCGACGAACTGCTCGTCCTGCGCGAGTCGGACGTTCTGGCCAAGCTCGGCTGACGTCGCCACCCATCCCGGACTTGTCACACAAGGAGGACTGAAACCAAATGGCTCACAAGGAGCTGAAGTACGCAGAGGAGGCCCGAGGCGCGTTGCAAGCCGGCGTTGATGCCGTCGCCAACGCCGTCAAGGTCACCCTCGGCCCGAAGGGTCGCTACGTCGTACTCGATAAGAAATTCGGCGCGCCGACGATCACCAACGACGGCGTCACCATCGCCCGCGAGGTCGAGGTCGAGGACGTCTTCGAGAACCAGGGCGCCCAGCTGGTCCGCGAGGTCGCGACGGCGACCAACGACGTTGCCGGCGACGGCACCACGACGGCGACCCTGCTGGCCCAGATCATCGTCCGCCAGGGCCTCAAGAACGTGGCCGCCGGCGCCAACCCGCTGGCTCTGCGCCGCGGCATCGAGAAGGCCGTCGACGAGGTCGTCGACAACCTGCGCGAGAAGCAGTCCAAGGAGGTCGCGGGGAAGGACCAGATCGCCCGCGTCGCCGCCATCTCCGCCGCCGACGACGAGATCGGCAACGTGATCGCCGACGCGATCGAGAAGGTCGGCAAGGACGGCGTGGTCAACGTCGAGGAGGGCCAGACCTTCGGCATGGAGCTGGAGTTCACCGAGGGAATGCAGTTCGACAAGGGCTACATCTCCCCGTACATGGTCACCGACCAGGACCGCATGGAGGCGGTGCTGGAGGAGCCCTACATCCTCATCGCCAACCAGAAAATCGGCTCCGTGCGGGACATCCTGCCGGTGCTCGAGCAGGTTATGCAGGGCGGTAAGCCGCTGCTGATCGTGGCCGAGGACGTCGAGGGCGAGTGCCTGGCGACCCTGGTCGTGAACAAGTTGCGGGGCACCTTCACCGGTGTCGCCGTGAAAGCGCCCGGCTTCGGCGACCGCCGCAAGCGGATGCTCGAGGACATCGCGATCCTCACCGGCGGTGAGGTGATCACCGAGGAGATGGGCCTCAAACTCGAGAACACCCAGCTCGAGCAGCTCGGCAAGGCCCGTCGCATCGTCGTCTCCAAGGACACGACGACGATCATCGACGGCGCCGGTTCCGGCGATGACATCAAAGGCCGGATCAAGCAGATCAAACAGGAGATCGATAACACCGACTCCGATTTCGACCGCGAGAAGCTCCAGGAGCGCCTCGCGAAGCTCGCCGGAGGTGTCGCCGTGGTTAAGGTCGGCGCCGCCACCGAGACCGAGATGAAGGAGAAAAAGCACCGCGTCGAGGACGCCCTGCAGGCGACCCGTGCTGCGCTCGAGGAGGGTGTGGTGCCGGGTGGCGGTGTGGCCCTGCTCAACGCACAGAGCGGGCTGGACCCGGAGAAGCTCGCCGACGACCCCGACGAGGTCACCGGCGCCCGGATCATCCACCGCTCGCTCGAGGAGCCGGTCCGCCAGATCGCCGAGAACTCCGGCGAGGAGGGCTCGGTCGTCGTCAACAAGGTCCGCGACCTGAAGGCCGGAGAAGGCCTCAACGCGGCCAACGGTGAGTACGGCGACCTGATCAAAGCCGGCGTCATCGACCCGACGATGGTCACCCGTTCGGCGCTGCAAAACGCCGCCTCGATCGCGAAGAACATCCTCGTGACCGAGGCGATCATCGCCGAGCCCCCCGAGGAAGGTGGCGCCGGTGGCGGAATGCCCGGCGGCATGCCGGACATGGGCGGGATGATGTAACGACGCGCCCCAGCGCGTCGGCGATTTCGAAGGGCCCGGCAAACGCCGGGCCCTTTTCTTTTGTCGGGCGTTCAGCGACGAAACCTGCATTCGCCCCTATAGCGTGGTCAATGCAGGTCTCATCGAGTGGCACTTCGACGTCGGCGAGGGCGGCTTCGGCAAGGCCCCCTACACCCACATCCGCTGGACGTTCGGGTAGACCACCAAACAGCACGCGCGCAGGTGTGTGCGACTCGCTGTTTGGCGAATTCATGCCTGACACCGACGTACTCCTATGCTCGCGCACCTAGATAGAAAACATCGGTAAGACAAACTTTGTTGTCAGGTCATCTCGTTGGACAATCTCCACGGGGCATCCCGCCCCGGTGTCAACGACCTAGGGAGTGATGAGATGAACGGACGTAGGGCCGTAATAGGCCTCGCACTGCTTTGCGCGCTTGCCTCCAGTGCCCTCTCGGCACCGACTGCATCCGCAAAAGGCACAACAGCGTTCACATGCGCCTTTACCGCAGGAAAAACTGGCAATTTCAAAGATGGGCACTGTTCGGAAAATGTGGGTGCCGGAAAAGGCGATTTCGGTCACGTAAGCATTCCAGCGAAAGAACCAACAAAAATCACAATCAGCAATGCGAACACCGCAAACGAAACAAAAAATCCGACTACCCTGGTGTACCACTACATCAAGGATGGAAAAGAAATCACAATCACATGCGCCAACGTGCATGCCACCACGACCATGACGAACGAACCCGGTCCACCGGAGAAAGTCAGTTGGGCAGGCCTCAACGTCACCGTGAACGGTTGCACCACCTCTCCGGAATCGCTGGGATGCAAAGTCGCAAAAGAATCGATTCCCATCGAAAACGCCTCTGCCGTGACGGTCGCCGGGAAAGAAGAAATCGAAATCAAACCGTCACCAGGAAAAGCGCTCTCCATTTTCGAACTGACGGGCTGCAAAGAAGAAACACTCAACGGCAAAGCGGAAATCACCGGAACCGTCAACGCGAAACCCAAAGGCGCGACACTGCAGATAGACGCGTCAACGAGCGAAAATCTGGAAATCGGCGGCGAACCGGGCACGCTGACAGCGTTGCTCACAAAGCGCATGGAGGCTGACAAAGGCGTACCACAGCCCCCGATTGCGACAACAACAGTGGGATGACTAACGCTTAGGACCGCATAGTGGGTTCTGTATGCGGCGGCAACATTGCTCGCATCGGGTCGGGCCCGTGGTCCGGCCCGGTGCGGATCGGATCGAGTGGCCCCTACGGTCTCGCCGTTTTCGGCGGTTTCGGTGGCAGCGGGGGTAGCAGGCCGGCGTTGTAATCGGCGGTGGAGAGGAAGTTGGCGCGGCGCAGCTTCAGCCGCAGGGTGTTCATGGTGCGCGGGTAGAGGTTTAGGTCGTAGGGGTTGCCGGCGCCGAAGCCGGTGTAGTAGACGAGCATCCGCACCCGCGGGCGTTTCACGATCCAGGCGATCAGCTGTTTGACGAAGCGGGGGTCGTCGGCTGCGGAGACCGCCCACTCGGTGAGCGCGATCGGCTTGCGCTTCCACTGTTTGCCTTCATAGAAGCGCTGCAGGTCTTTCCAGACGGGGTACTCCGAATAGAAGTCGGTCCCGGCCCAATCGACCCAGCGGCTGCCGGGCCAGTAGTTGCCCGGGAAGTTCCCTTTCACGCGGGGCGAGCCGCCGGGCAGGGGGCTCCAGACGATGCTGACCGGCGCCGCCGGCAGGCTCACCGGCGGTGAGCCTTTGGTGCGGTTGACCGGGGGCAGCCCGATTTCGGCCAGGGTGAGGTTGATCTGTTCCAGGGTGCCGCCGCCCCGGGTGATCGCGGCAATGCGCCGGAAGGCCTGTTTGTACCAGCCGGCGGTGTGTTCGCCGCCTTTTTGGGAGCCGTCACAGTTGACCGGGGACCAGACGTTGAGGCACCGGTTCGGCTCGCCGAGCGGGCGGATGTAGGCGGGCAGGCCGCGGGTGGCGAAGAAGTCGTTGAGCTGCAGCAGGTAGTCGTCGCCGGCCCCGAGGGCGATCTGCTGGGGCGTGATCAGCTCGGCCAGGGTCTGGTCGTCCGCGGTGGAGATGTGGAGGATCGGCCGGGTGGCAGTTTCGCGCCACCGTTCGTAGGCGGCGTTGAGGCTGTTGCCCCAGGGGTGGAAGGTCTCCAGGAGGGCGGGATGCTTGGCGGTCACGGCGGCGAATTCGTTGAATTCGATCGTCGTGCCCCGGTCGCTGACGCCGAGCAGGACGCTCGGTTTCGGCGGGACCAGGCTTAGCGCCGACGCCTGCCCGGCGGTGAGGGACAGGATCAGCAGTGCAAGCGCAAGGGCGCGCCTAGGAACCTTCAAGGACATCGCTCATCCTTCGCGGCTCGACGCCAAGGGCCTGCGCATCGGCCGTGCCTCGCTCGCTCGTCATTGGGATCTCCATCAACTCTGCCTCCTCCCAGGTAGCGAACACGGCCTCGCCGAAAACGGAGCGGAGTGCAATCAAGCTTGAGCGGATCAGCGACAGGGGAACGTGCACCAGAGGCCGAGGTCGGCCGGCGATGCGGCTGACCAGGTCGGACATCTGGTCGTAGGTGAGGGTCTCGGGGCCGGCCAGCTCGTAGCGACCGCGGGGCTCCCCGACAGAGAGAGCGCCGATCACGCAGCGGGCCGCGTCAGCAGCCCAGATCGGTTGGAAGGCCGCCTGGCCGTCGCCGGAGACCGGCAGCACCGGCAGGAAGGAGAAGCGCCGCAGCAGCGTGATCCACGGGTCGGTGTGGTCATAGACGATCGAGGGGGCGAAGACGGTCGTCTGCAGCGGCGAGGAGGAGACCGCGCCCTCCGCCAACCACTTCGCTCGGAAGAATCGGGTGCGCTGCGCCGCGTTTGCGTTGAGGGCGCTGAAGAAGTGGAAGCGCTCCACCCCGCTGCGCTCCGCCGCCCGCAGCAGCCGCACCGTCGCCAGCCCGTTCAGCTCCTCGATCCGTTTCGGCGGCTGATCGCGGATCGTCGCCGCCAGGTGGATCACGGTGTCCACCCCGCGAAGCGCTTGGCGCACGAGGTAGGGATCCGACATCTCGCCGAGGTCCCCGAGGGCGATCTGCACGTCGACCCGCCGCGCCCCCAGCCGGCGCGGCTCACGCACCAGGCAGCGCACCTGCTCGCCGCTCTCCAGCAGCAGTGGCAGGAGTCGCGATCCGACGCTTCCGGTTGCCCCCGTCAGCAGCAGCACCGACCCATCATCCTAAATCCGTAAAATGAGCGCTCGTGCTTGGCCGGGGCACCCGGCAGGCACTCGGAAACCGACTTAGGAGAAACCTCCGAATGACCTACGTCATCGCCGAGCCGTGCATTGGGCAGAAGGACAACTCTTGTGTCGAGGTATGTCCCGTCGATTGCATCCACCCGACGCCCGACGAGCCGGACTACGACTCGGTCGAGATGCTCTACATCGACCCGGACGAGTGCATCGACTGCGACGCCTGCGTCGAGGCCTGCCCGGTCGACGCCTGCTTCGCCGAGGACCAGCTGCCGGCCGAGTGGGCCAAATACGCCGAGATCAACGCCGAGTACTACAAGAGCAAGGCTTCTGCGTAGGCCGAAGCGCAGCGGATCCGACGGCCGCCCACCGCGCGGCGGCCGCCGCGCGGTGGGGTTCGCCCCTCAGAAGGGTCAGCCGTCGCGACCGATCAGGGTCTGGAACAGGTCGGTCTGGTCGCGGATGCCCATCACGTTGGTCGCCTGGGGGCCGATCGCCGCAACCGGAACCCGGGCGCCGGTGTGGGTCTGGCCGCCCGGCGTCTTGCCGGTGCCATAGGAGACGCGGATCGGCACTCCGTCGGCCGACTGCAGCGTCGCGTAGAAGCCGGGCGTGTCCTGCCCGGCGGGGACGATCTGGCTGGTGTGGGAGTGGTCGGCGGTGATCACCACCAGCGTGTCGTCGTGTTGGCGCTGGTAGGCGAGGGCCACGCCGACCGCTCGGTCAAAGGCGAGGTTCTCGCCGATCTGCCCGCACACGTCGGAGGCGTGGTCACGCTTGTCGATCGAGGCTCCCTCGACCTGCAGGAAGAAGCCCCTGCGGTTCTCCAGCAGCTGGATCGCCTTTTTGGTCATCGCCTCCAGGCCCGGCTCGTTGGCCGGGCGGTTGGTCTCGTCGCACCGGAATGCGGATCCACCAGCCCCCGGCGTCGGCGCCGCGACCAGCGGTTTGAACTCGGTGGTCATGTTCCCGGTGGTGAAGAGGCCGAGCACCGGGCCTTTGGACAGCGAGGTGATCGCGCTCAGATCGCTCGCCGTCTCGACGTAGCGGTAGCCCTCGTCTTTGGCGTAGTCGATGACCGTGTCCGTGCTGCCGTCGAGGGTCTGCAGGAAGCGGTTGCGGCCGCCACCGAGGTTGACGTCGAGCAGGTGATCGACCTGCTGCTCGGCGATCGAGCCGAGCCCACCGGCGCCCTTGGCCTCGGTCGGGCAGATCGTGCGGGTGTCCGCCGGTCCCTGGCAGGCCCGCTGAGACATATGCGCAGAGGGCGCGGCCGGGGTCGCGTCGGTGATCTCAGCCGTGGAGACGTTGCCGACCCGCATCCCGCGTTTGTCCGCGATCTCGAACGTGGTCCTGTAGCCCGCGTTGGATCCGGGGATGTTCTCCGCGGCGCTGGGCCCCTGTGAGAGCCGCGCGTCGATCGTCTTCTTCCCGGTCGACCAGGCCGTCGCGGTCGGGGCGGAGTCAGGAACGTAATTCGGCGGGTACTCGGGACCGGGGCCGGCCGAGAGACCGTAGGTGATCAGCTCGCCCGCAAACGGCAGCGTCTCCATGTTCAGCGTCCCAGCGGCACCCACGCCGTAGTAGCGAGCCAGGGTGATCTCGCTGGCGCCCATCCCGTCGCCGATCAGCAGGATGACGTTCTTGGGCTTGTCCGAGTCGATCAGCTGCCTGATCTCTCGCGAGTTGTCCTCCGCGCCGTCGTCGTAATGGGCGGTGGCCACGGCGCCGGCCACGGCGATGGCGGAGAAGACCATGACCGCGAAGAGCGCGAGGTGCTTCCGCTTGGCTCGCATTGGGGTGTTGCCTCCTTGTCGTCGTTTCGGAAAGTGAGATTCCGGGCGAACCTAAGAAGGCGACCCACCCCGCTTGCTAAGCAGGCGTTGCCACGATGAGAAAGGGGTGTGAACGAGCGCCGAGTGGGCTTACTGCACGACCGGCAGCGGCGTTCCGCCGACCGGGGGCGCTTCGGCTGCGTTCGGGGCCGCCTGCAGGACGGGCAGCTCCTGCGGGGTGCAGGCGATGATGCCGCGGGCGACCTGGCGGATTACCTGGGAGGCTGGGGAGTCGGGCTCGGCGGTGACCAGGGGGGAGCCGGTGTCGGCGTGCTCGCGCAGCGGCTCTGAGAGCGGGACCTTGCCCAGCAGCGGGACGTCGAGCTCATCGGCGAGGAGCTGGCCACCGCCCTCGCCGAAGATCGTGAAGCGCTCCCCTTCGGGGGTCGTGAAGCCGGACATGTTCTCAACCACGCCAAGGATCTCGAGGTCGAATTTCCTCGCCATCTCGGCGCCCCGGCGAGCGACCGACTGGGCTGCAGGCTGCGGGGTGGTGACGACGAGGAACTTGGCCTGCGGCAGCAGCTGGGCGAGCGTCATCGAGACGTCGCCGGTCCCCGGCGGCAGGTCGAGCAGCAGGTACTCCAGCTCGTCCCAGGCGACGTCCTCGAGGAACTGCTGGATCGCCTTGTGCAGCATCGGGCCGCGCCAGACGACCGCCGCGTTCTCCTCGACGAAAAAGCCGATCGACATCACCTTGACGCCGCCGGCTGCCTCCAGCGGCAGGATCTTGCGCTCGCCGTTGACCTCCGGCTTGTTGTTGACCCCGAGCATGCGCGGGATCGAGTAGCCGTAGACGTCGCAGTCGAGGGCGCCCGCTGGGTGGCCTTCGGCGCACAGCGCCGCGGCCAGGTTGGCGGTCATCGTCGACTTGCCGACGCCTCCCTTGCCGGAGGAGACGCAGATCACGTTTTTGACCTTGGCCAAGGCGCCCTGCGGCAGCTTGCCGCGGCCGAGCGTCTGTTGGAGCTGACCTTTCTCGTCGTCGGAGAGGACGTCGAAGCCGACCGCGACCTCGGTCACCCCGTCGAGCGCGGAGACCCGCTGGGCGACCGCCTGTTCGAAGTGGGAGCGGATCGGGCAGCCGGCCGTGGTCAGCGAGACGACGACCTCGACCCGGCCGCTCTCCTGGATCTCGATCGAGCGCACCATGCCCAGCTCGACGATCGAGCGGCGCAGCTCGGGGTCGATGACCGCACGCAGCTGCTCGGTGACCTGATCCTTGTTCGGAAGCGCCATCGCGCCCATTCTCGCAAAGGCGCCGGCCCGGCACTCAACGGCCAAGGGGGAGAGTTTTCGCCGCCCACGACTTAACCCCCTGTACGCAGGCGATCGATCGGAGGACGGATGTCGGGAACGAGAGGCGGGCTTGGCCGGATTGTCGCGATGGGGATCGGGCTGGCGGTGGCGTTGCTGCTGGTCGCGGCGGGTGAGGCGCGGGCCGGCAAGTACGCGGTCGCCCAGTGCGGCTGGTTCGTCGGTGCCGACGCCGACTGGGCTGACACCACTGGCGGCGTCAAGTTCCGTCCCGACGCCTTCTGCGTACCGCCACCGGGCTCCGACCCCTTCGACGGCGCCCACACCAAGAGCTTTACCCGGGAGGCCCAGGGAACGGTCTCCGGCACCCGTTTCGCCCGCTGGCGCTGGAGCGCGCCGGCCGGCACCACGATCACCCAGTTCCGGGGGACCTGGTGGCACGCCCTTCACGACGGGATCGAGCAGCGGATCGGCAGCGTCAACTTCGGCGGCGGCTTCGAACCGTTCAGGGCCGCCGCGACCACCGACGTCACCCCGCGGGAGTTCGTCGTCGGCTTCGCCTCGCCGATGGCCGCGATCGAGGACAGGCTGCTCTGCGCCCGTGCCGAGAGCAAATTTTGCTCGCTGGCGCCGGGATCGTGGTCGGCGCTGCGGGCGGTGACGATCACCCTGGATGACAGCTCGATACCCGGGGCAGGCCTCGGCGGCAGCCTCGTCGCCGGCGGGTGGCGACGGGGGGTCCAGGAAGCCTTCGTCTCGACCGCGGACCTCGGCTCCGGGGTCCGGTTCGGGGAGACGACGCTGGACGGCGCCCGGGTCGGGCTGACCGAGTTCTCGTGCGCGAAGGCGTCGATCGGCGGTCAGTGGCGAGGGATGCGGATGCGCCCGTGCGAGCTGGCCGCGGCGGCCCCCCAGGCGATCGCCACGACCGCGTTCAGCGACGGGCCGCACGCGGCCCGAGCGTGCGCCACCGACTTCGCCGAAAACACCAACTGCACCCTGCCGCACACGGTTCTGATCGACAACAACGCGCCCGCGCATCCCCGCTCCACCGCGCTGGTCGGCGGTGACGGGTGGCGCAGGCTGAACGACTTCGATCTCAGCTGGGAGAACCCGGGGCAGGGACCGGCGAGCCCGATCGCCGGGGCGGGGTGGCGGCTGAGCGGGCCTGGCGGCTTCGACGGCGGCGTGCGCTTCGCGCCCGGCGGCGGTCGGACCTCGCTCGAGAACCTCTCGACGCCGGCATCCGGCAGCTACGCCCTTCAGGTCTGGCTGCGGGACCAGGCCGGCAACGAGGACCCGACGAGCGCCGTCACGGTCCCGCTGCGCCTGGACGACATCGCGCCCACCACCGCTTTCCACAATGCCGAGGGCACCGCGATCCCCACCCAGGTGATCGCTGACGTCGGTGACCTCCACTCGGGCCCGGCGAGCGGCAGCCTCTACTATCGCCGCGCCGACGCGGAGCGCTGGATTGAGCTGCCGGCCAAGCTCCTTCCGGGAGAAGCGGGCGCCGGCCAGCTGGTCGCGCCGATGCCCGAACTCGGCTTCGGCACCTACGTCTTCCGCGCTGAGGTCCTCGACGCCGCCGGCAACCGGACCTCGACCACCCTGCGAGCCGACGGGACCGAGATGGCTGTGCGCAAGATTGCGCCGGCGCATGTGCCGAAGGCGAAGACGAGGCTGTTCGCGCGGTTGCGTGGGGGCGCCGGTCGCGGCGACGCCCTGACCGTGCAGTTCGGGGCACCGGCGCTGCTCAGCGGCCGGCTCACCCGGGCCGACGGCGTCGGCATCGCCGGGCGGGCCCTGAGGGTGGTCGCCCACCCATCCCGCGGGGCGCTGGCGCCGACGACGGCGGTCACCGTCGAGACCGGTGCGCGGGGAGGGTTCGAGCTACGGATGCCACCCGGCACTTCGCGCCGGGTCACCGTCACCTTCCCCGGTGAAGTCGGGCTGGAGCCGGCCAGCCGCGAGGCCTTGGAGCTGCGGGTGCGCTCTGGCGCCACCCTGCGGGTGGTGCCGCGGGAGCTGGCCAACGGCGAAACGGTGCGGCTGAGCGGCCGGGTTCGCAGCCGTGGCGCGCCGATCCCCCGCCGCGGCAAGCTGGTCTCGATCCAGTACCTGGAGACGGCCACCAAGCGGTGGCGCCCGGTGCTCGTCACCCGCACCGACCACAGCGGCCGGTTCCGTGCCCGGTACCGCTTCCGCTACGTCAGCGACGGGGCCTCGATCAGGTTGCGCGCCGCCGTCCTGCCGGAAGAGCGCTGGCCCTACGTCCTCGGCTCCTCACGCTCGGTGACCATCCATGTCAGCGGGCGGTAGGGTGATGGCGAATGTCCAAGGCCACCCTGCACACCAGCGCCGGAGCGATCGTCCTCGAGCTGCACGACGAGGACGCGCCGAAGACGGTGGAGAACTTCCGCAAGCTCGCCACCGACGGCTTCTACGACCAGCTCGTCTTTCACCGGGTGATCCCGGATTTCATGATCCAAGGGGGTTGCCCGGAGGGGACCGGCCGCGGTGGTCCTGGCTACACCTTCGAGGACGAGTTCAACGATCACAAGATCGTGCGCGGAGCACTGGCGATGGCCAACGCGGGTCCCAACACCAACGGGTCGCAGTTCTTCATCGTCACCACCGGAGCGGCGCCCTGGCTGGACGGCAAGCACACGGTCTTCGGCGCGGTCACCGACGGGATGGACATCGTCGATGCGATCGAGTCGACCGAGACGGATGGCTCCGATCGGCCGGTCTCAGACCAGACGATCGAGCGCGTCGAGCTCTCCGAGTAGACCCCACCGCACCCACCGGGGCGTTCTCGCCGCCGCTACCCGGCGAGGATGATCACGACGAAGAAGGCGAGCACGAACTCGTTGACGATCCAGGAGTTCGTGTCCATCCAGTCGCGCACCTTCGGCAGGACCGTCTGCGCGCGGTGGCCGAGCGCCGCGACCAGGAGCCCCGGGGCAGCGAGAAACAGCAGGGTGAGCCCGATGAAGGGCAACACGTCCACCCAGGGGTCCCCGTCGCTCGCGAGGTGACCGCCGACGGACAGCGAGGTGACGACGTCGCTGGGGAAGAAGCCGAGCAGCAGGAACCCGAGCACGAAGGCGAATTTCGGGGTCGCCGACTGCAGTTTCCCCATCCATTTCGGCGGCTCGCTCTCCGCCCGGTTGCGGAAGTTGTGGACCATCGCAAAGATGAGCAGGGCGATGATCGCGTAGTCGACCGTGCTCAGCCCGGAGCCCTCGCTGTCTCCGAGCACGTTGCCGAGCAGATAGCCGACGGTGACCACCAGGGGGACCGAGAGCGCCGCTCCGACCACGTAGGCCAGCGAGGACCGGCCCCACGAATCCGCCGTGGCGAAGAAGACGGCGCTGATGATCTGCGGGCCGGCGACCATCACGAACGCCAGCGGCAGCACGGTGAGGATGTCCACGTCGCGGAGCCTCTCACACAGCGAAGCGGCAACGGAGGGGGTGGGATTCGAACCCACGAGACGCCTTACGACGTCCAACGGCTTTCAAGGCCGCCGCATTCAACCGCTCTGCCACCCCTCCGGGTGCAATCGCCTGGAATGCTAGAGGCAGGCGTCGCCGCTCAAGCTCGCTTGTACTGATTGGATTTGGATATGCGCAAGTTGCTAGTCCTGGCGTCGGCGATGATCTTCTTCGACGTCGCCTTCTTCGCCGCGATTGCGCCACTGTTGCCGGATTACGTCGCCGATCTCGGGCTCAGCAAGGCCCAGGCGGGCATCCTCTCGGCGAGCTACGCGGCCGGGACGTTGATCGCCTCTCTCCCGGCGGGCTTCGTCGCCAGCCGGCTGGGGCCGAGGCGGACGGTCATCTACGGCCTCCTCATCCTCGGCGTCTCCAGCCTGATCTTCGGCCTGGTCGAGCAGATCCTCCTGCTCGACGCCGCCCGCTTCACCCAGGGGGTCGCCGGCGCCCTGATCTGGTCGGGAGCGCTGACCTGGCTGATCACGATGGCCCCGGAGGACAAACGCGGCTCGATCATCGGTACCGCCCTCGGCACCGCGGTCGCCGGCGCGCTCCTCGGCCCGGTGCTCGGCGCCGCCGCCGCCTCGATCGGGACCGAGCTGGTCTTCGGGTCGGTCCTCGTGGTCGCGCTTGGCCTCGCCTACGCCGCGGCCCGGCTGCCGGAGGCGGGCACGCCTGAATACCAGAACCTCCGGGACGTTGTTTCGACGATCCTCAGCCGCCCGGTCCTCGACGCGGCCACATTCGTCGCTGTCCCGTCGGTGATGTTCGGCGCGATCGAGGTGCTGGTCCCGTTGCGGATCGACTCGCTCGGCGGCGGGCACGGGGTGATTGCCGGTGGGTTCATCGCCGGGGCAGGACTGGAGGCGGTGCTGGCGCCGATCGCCGGCCGGCTCTCGGACCGGATCGGGCGGCGAGCACCCTATGTGCTCGGTCTCTCGATCTGCGCAGTGGCGATGGTCGCGGTGGCGTTGGCGCAGACCCTGGGGGGCGTCTTGGCGGCGCTGATCGTCACTTCACTCGGCGCCGGCCTTTGCTTCGCCCCAGCCCTGACTCTGATCTCCGACATCGCCGAGTCCAGCCGGTTGCACCAGGGGTTCGCGGCGGGGCTCTCCAACATGGCCTGGGCCTCCGGCCAAGTGATCGGCGGCGTCGGTGGCGGCGTCGTCGCAAGCCTCACCGGCAACGCGCTTCCCAGCATCGCGATCGCCGCCCTGCTGCTGGCCACCGTCTTCTACGCCTTCCGGGCAATGGCTCCGGTCGAGGATCCCCAGCCGGTCCCCGGCTAGGCTGGCACGATGGCGCCTGGCGAGGGTCACAGCGGCGCGCGGGAGTGGGTCAACTGGGCCGGCGATCAGTCCTGCCACCCGGCCCGGATCGTCAGCCCCGCGGGCCGCGAGGAGCTTGCCGAGGAGGTCGCCGCCGCAACCGGCGCCGGCCGAAAGGTCAGCGTCGCCGGCTCGGGCCACTCCTTCACCGAGGCGGCGATGACCGACGGCACGATGGTCCGGATCGAGGCGCTGCGAGGAGTGGCCGACGCCGACCGCTCCTCGGGGCTGGTTGAGGTCGGAGCGGGCACGGTCCTCGCCGACCTCAACGAGGAACTGGCGGCGCTCGGGCTGGCGATGGAGAACCTCGGCGACATCGACCGCCAGACCCTCGCCGGGGCAATCTCCACCGGGACCCACGGCACCGGCGCGGGCCTGCGAAATATCTCCGCCCAGGTGGAGGAGCTGGAGCTGGTCCTGGCCGACGGCAGCACCCGGTGGCTCACCGCCGCCGCGGAACCCGATCTGCTGCGGGCGGCGCGGGTCGGGGTGGGCGCGCTCGGCGCGATCTCCACCGTGGTCCTGCGCTGCGTGCCGGCCTTCGTCCTCGAGCGGATCGACTCATCCCACCCCCGCGAGGAGGTGCTCGACAGCTTCCAGGAGCGCGCCGACGCGCACGACCACTTCGAGCTCTTCACCTTCCCCTACGCCGACAGCGCCCTGGTCCTCGAACGCGACCGAACCACCGACCCTCCGCGCCCCCGCGGCCACCTCGCCACTCACCTCAATGACGTGGTGCTGGAGAACTGGGCGCTCGGCGCGCTCTCGGCCACCGGCCGGTTGTTCCCCCGGGCGATCCCGTCGCTTTCCCGGCTGGCAGCCCGGCTCGCCTCTGGGAGTCGGACGATCGACCGCAGCGACAGGGTCTTCGCCAACGAGCGCCGCGTCCGCTTCACCGAGATGGAGTACGGGGTTCCGCGCGAGCACGGGCCGGAGGCGGCGCGACGGGTGATCGAGTGGGTGCGCTCGAACCGGTACCCGGTCTTCTTCCCGATCGAGATGCGGGTCGCCGCCGGCGACGACGCGCTGCTCAGCCCCTCACATGAACGCGACACTGCCTACATCGCCGTGCACCAGTACCGCGGCATGGAGTGGCGCCCCTACTTCGAGGCGGTCGAGGAGATCATGAACTCCTACGGCGGCCGGCCACACTGGGGCAAGCGCCACTTCCAGACCGCCGAGACCCTGGCGCCGCGCTACCCGGCCTGGGCGGAGTTCCAGCGCGCCCGCGACCAGCTCGACCCGACCCACACCTTCACCAACGAGTACGCGGCGCGCGTTCTCGGCCCCTAGAGGAAAGTCTTGCCTTCGCCCCGATAGGTCGGGACGGCGTCGACGACCCGGTCGCCTTCGACCAGGTGGAGGGTGTCGAAGTGCTCGCACAGCTCGCCGGCCTTGGTGTGGCGGAAGTAGGCGCGGTCGCCGATCTGCAGCTCGGCCGCGGCTTCTCCCAAAAGCGGCGTCTGGACCTCGCCGGCGCCCTCCTCCTTGTCGAGCGTGAGCCCGCTGGGCAGCCAGGGGGAGGGGAGGCGGGCCGCGTCCCCGGATCCGGAGGCGAGGTAGCCGCCGCCGAGCGCGGTCGCGACTTTCTGCGACGGCTTGCGGACGACCGGCAGCGCGAAACCCGCCGCCGGCGTCAGGCTGAAGCGGCTGTAGTGGTCGAACAGGGTGGGGGCGTAGAACCCCGACCCCGCCGTGACCTCGGTCACGGCCTCCTCGATCGAAGTCAGTTCGAGGCTGCCGGTGCCGCCGCCGTTGACCAGCTCCAGCTCGGTGAACTCCGCGATCGCGGCGGCGATCGCCCCGCGTCGCTCGGCCAGCTCGGCGGCTGAGCGGCGCTGCATGTACCGGATCGCGGCGCCGCGCATCCGCCGCCCCGGCGGGCGGTCCCCGACCCCGGCGATGTGTCCCTCGTAAGCCATCAGCCCGACCAGGTCGATCTTCGGTCGCCGATCAATCTCTCGCGCCAACTCGACTGCCTGCTCGACCGTGCGCACAGGCGAGCGCTTCACTCCCACCTTGACCCGGCCTCCCAGTGCCCACCAGCCGGCGTCGATGTCGATGCAAACGCGAACCGGAGCGGCGTCGGCGCCGAGCACCGACTCGATCATCTCCAGATGCCGGACGCAGTCGACCATCACCACCGGCGCCGCTTCCGGATTGGCGGCCGAGCGCAGCGCCAGCTCGCCAAGCGCCCCGACGTCGGCAGTCGGGTAGGCGAGCAGCAGGTCCTCGAATCCCTGCTCGGCGAGCCACAGCGTCTCCGGCAGCGTGTAGGTCATAACGCCGGCGAAGCCCTCGTCCCGGCGCAGGATCGCCTCCTGCAGCGCCCGGCACCGGAGCGACTTGGTGGCGACCCGGATCGGCTTGCCACCGGCGCGCTCGAGCATCGAGTCGGCGTTGGCCCACATCGCGTCGAGGTCAACGAAGGCGAACGGCGCCTCGACCTCGGCGAAGATCCGCTCGTAGCGCTCGTGGGACTGGAGGGGAGCCAGCACCGCGTCAGCCTACCCTCGCCCGCGCAGGTGACGGTCTGATTCGAGTTCTCAAGCCGGCGAGCGGGGAGGTCGATGCAACCCCGTGCAGGCCAGCGAGCAAACCCGTATCGGGCGGTTCTTCGACCGCCACCCGGTGCCACTGCGCGCCTTCGCCCTCTGCGCGCTGCTATGGGGCGTCGGATACCTGACCTGGCGGATCGGGTGGAGCGGGGAAGGGGCCAGCCCGGTCCTCTTCGTGATGCTGTTGGTCACCGAGATCTACGGGTTCTGGGCGCTCGGCACCCTGGCTTGGTACTCGTGGTCGCGCCCGCCCGCGGTGCGCCCGCCCACCACCCCCGGTCGGGGCATCGACGTCTACGTCTGTACTTACGACGAGGCGTACGAGGTGGTGGCGGCGACGCTGGCCGGGTGCCGCGCCCTCACCTACCCGCACACGACCTACCTGCTCGACGACGGTCGCCGGCCGGAGATGGAGGAGCTGGCCCGGGTCGCCGGTGCCCGCTACCTCACCCGTCCCGACAACTCCCACGCCAAGGCGGGCAACATCAACGCCGCCCTTCCCTGCACCGAGGGCGAGCTGGTGTTGATGCTCGACGCCGATCACGTGCCGATGCCGGACGCGCTCGATGCGATGGTCGGCTACTTCGACGACGAGCGGGTCGCCCTGGTCCAGAGCCCCCACGATTTCTTCAACCACGACTCGGTCCAGCACTACGTCGTCGGCCGCCACGAGCAGTCGCTCTTCTACCGCGTCGTCTCCCCCGGCAAGGACCGCCACGGCGCCGCCTACTGGTGTGGCTCGGCGGCGTTACTGCGGCGCCAGGCGCTGCTGGATATCGGCGGCGTCGCCACCGAGACGATCGCCGAGGACTTCCACACGACGATCCGGATGCAGCGGCACGGCTGGACCAGCCGCTACCACGACGAGGTCCTGGTCCAGGGCCTCGCCCCGCACGACCTTGACGGTTACCTGCTGCAGCGCGACCGCTGGGCGCGCGGCAACCTGGCCGTCTTCACCCTGCCCGAGTCGCCCCTGCGAGCCAGCGAGCTGCGGCCGCTCCAGCGCCTCTCTTACTTCACCAGCCTCGCCGCGTACCTGGCGCCGCCGATGCGGCTGCTGCTGCTGGTCACGCTGGCCGTGGTGATGTTGACCGGCGAGCTGCCGATGAAGGTCGAGGCCGTTGCCCTGGCGGCCCTCTGGTTCCCCGCCGTCAGTCTCAACCTGCTCGCCGGCTCCGCCCTCACCCGCGGCTACATGAAGATCGGCGAGACTGCCCACTACGAGCTGCTGACGATGGAGATCTACACGCGGGCACTGCGCTGCGTCTTCCGTCCCGGCCGCACCGCCTTCAAGGTGACCCCGAAGCAGGGAGCCGACGCTGGCGGCATCGGCGCGGTGCGCAAGCTGCACCTGGTGATCATCGCCGCGGTCGTGCTCGGCGTCGGCACGGTGCTGCGCCTGCTCGACCTTGCCGGTGTCGGTCCCCTTCCCGACCTGCCGGGACTCGCCGCGGTCGTCGTGCCGCTGCTAGGCCTGATCGAGCTGCGCCGCGTCCTGCGCACCCTGCTCGTCGTTGGCCGCCGCCAGCAGCGCCGCCAGGTCTACCGCTTCGAGGGCGACGCTCCCGCCCACTGCTTCGCCTCCGCCGGCCACGTCGGCGGCCGGCTGGTCGACGCCAGCGCCGTCGGCGTTGGCCTCGTCCTCGACGCCCCGGTGGAGGTCGGCGAGCGCCCCGCCGTCCTGCTCGAACTCCAGGACGCCACCGGCACCGCGCACGAGATCGCCGCCCAGGTCGAGATCCGCTCCTGCCGCGAGGTCGACGGTCGCCACCTGGTGGGCGCGACGATCGAGGAGATCGACCCCGCCTCCCGGATGTACCTGATGGAGTGGTGCTACGTCGTCTGCAGCCACGAGCGCCTCCGCGGCCACCGCCCCGCCGCTCCCCTCACCCGCGAGGCAATCGTGTTGCCTCTGGACCCGGCCCCGGCGCCTGTGCTCAAGAAGGCCGCGGAAGCGGCCTAAGCAGCAGCGTCGGCGGACTCTCTTATTGCGACGCGATCATGCGCCGGACCTCTGCGAGTGCGGCCCTCTGCGTTGGCGGTTCCACCTCCATCAAGGATCAGATCTACTCAACTAGCATAAGTTGAATAGATATGATATTAGTTGAGGTACAGAAACCGACCAAGGGGTTCCAATGTCAATACGCATTCCTGTTGTCCTCGAGATCTCTGATGAGGGAGTCGCGACGCTACGCGACGTCGTCAACCGACCCTCTACCGGCGACGAGCTGCCGCCGGTTGAGACCCGATCCCCCGCTACCGAAGTCGAGCTGCCCAATGAATGGCAACTGGTCAAAAAAGACTCCGGTGTCCGCTACACCTGGGGCGAGGATCACGACATCTATGACCCGTTCCTGATCTATGAGGGTTGGACCTCGCAAGGCAAGGCCCGTCTGGCGATCGGCAAATGCTGCCGCGCTCGAGTACATGGCCAGGACCGCATCTACTACATCGTCGTCAGTATCGGCCCGGAAGGCGGCATGCGGGCGATTGCCGAGTTCTTGGCTACGGATGACTACGACGACACCGGTGAGGTCATAGCGATTATCAAGGGCAAGGAAGGCAGCGGCCGTCAGTTCGCCTCGGCAGATGAACTCCCCTCGATCTACAGGGACTGGAACACGGTCACCTACCGCGATCGCGTCGACTATCCAGGCAGCTATTTGAAACAGGGCCTGGTCTGCAACGAGCGCGACGCCGAGACGATGCTCAACCACTCCCTTACTCAGATACAGCTACGGAGCCTCTGACTCGCGCCTGCCACGCCGAACGCCAATAGGGCTATCGACCTGCTCTCAGCGGAGAGGGAGGGATTCGAACCCTCGAGAGAGCTTGCGCCCCCTACTCGCTTAGCAGGCGAGTGCCTTCAGCCACTCGGCCACCTCTCCGGGAATGCGCCCACGATTGTAGGAGCTGAGCGGAGGCTCGGGCGCCAGGGAGCGCTCAGTCGTGGCGGGCGCGGATGACGACGCGGGCGCCGCGGGCGGGGATCATCGTGACGTTGCGGTGGACGGCGCGCTCGGGCTCGGGGCGGTCGGGCTCGAGGTCGAGGCGGCGGGCCATTGCCTCCAGCACGACGCGCTGCTCGGCCATCGCCAGAGCAGCGCCGAGGCAGCGGCGGATGCCGCCGCCGAAGGGGATCCACTCGTACGTCCCCGGCTTGCGGCCGAGCCAGCGCTCGGGCCGGAACTCGAACGGTTCCGGGTAGACGTCCTCACGGTGATGCACCAGCAGGATGCTCATCGCCACCGGGGTATCGGCCGGCACCCCGTACTCGCCGAGGCGCCAGGGAACGGTGACCCGGCGGCCGATGAGCGGGATCACCGGCCGCGAGCGCATCGCCTCGACGATCGTCGCCTCGACCCGCTCCTCGGCCCCGTCGCCGGAGCGGACGGCGTCGAGCAGCGCCTGGTGGGCAACCGGGTTGCGGGTCAGCCGCTCCCAGGCCCAGGCGAGGGTGTTGGCGGTCGTCTCGTGCCCGGCGAGGACCAGGGTCAGCAGCTCATCGCGGACTTCTTTGTCGTCGAGCGCCTCGCCCTCCTCGGTCCGCGCCAGGAGCAGTAGCGAGAGGATGTCGCGGCGCTCCTCGAGGTCTGCGGCGCGGCGACGGGCGGCGATCACCGCGTAGGTGGGACGGTCGAGCAGCGCCAGCCCGGCGCGCATCGGCCCGATCGCCTCCTCGCGGCCGATGTGGATCAGTTCGGTGACCTGGGCGCCCGGGCGGGTTGATGCCGCGACCATGCGCTTGACCGTGTGCCGCAGCCGCGCCTCGGGCGTGCCCGGCGCCGGGCGGCCCTCGACCCCGAAGATGCCGGCCATGATCACGTCGAGCGTGATCGCCTGCATCCGGGGCGCCAGCGAGAACGGCTCGTCGACCCGCCAGCGGTCGATCTCCCTTTCGGTCGCCGCCGCGATCATCTGCGCGTAGCCCTCGATCGCCTCGCCGTGGAACGGCGGCAGCAGCAGTTTGCGTTGGCGCATGTGTCGCGGCCCGACCGCGGTCAGCACCGAGTTGGGTCCGAGGATCGGCCGCAGCGGCGACTCCCCGGTCAGCGAGGGTGCGTCCTCCGGCTTGGCGGTGAACAGCGAGCGCACGTGGTCGGGATGGCTGGTGATGATCGGCCCGCCGGGGATGGTCCCGCGCATCCGGAAGACTTCGCCCAGCTCGCGGCGCGCCCGGAAGACGAACTCGATCTGGCGCTGGGTGAAGCGCAGCGACTGGGTCAGGCGGGGCAGCGGGATCGCCGGCGGCGCCGGCAGGCCGATCTGCTCGGCGGCCTCGATTGGGCCGGCGGGGGAGGGGGTCGCCTCTCCGACCAGCCCGTCGGGGGCCTGAGAAGTCGGTTCGACGGTAGCTGCGCTCGACGGCATCTCACCAAGGTTACATCGATCAGTGCACACTTCTGTGAGCTTCGTCTCGCCCTCTACAGTGCCTGCGTGCCGGCAAACTCCGAAATCTCACCCAGCGCGCACGTCGAGCGACGCACCAAGATCATCGCCACGGTCGGCCCGGCGAGCTGGGACGTCGGCGTCCTCGAGCAGCTGATCTCGGCAGGGGCGGACGTCTTCCGCCTCAACTTCTCCCACGCCGGCCCGGACCGCCAGGCGGAGACGATCGAGACGATCCGCCGCGCCAGCGAGACGGTCGGCCGCGAGGTCGCGGTGCTGGGCGACCTGCCCGGGCGGAAGCTGCGGATCGGCGAGTTGCGCGACGACTTCGCGGAGCTGGAGACCGGCATGCACGTGACCCTGGCCCCCGGGGACGTCCAAGACGATGCGGAGAAGATCCCGGTCTCCTGGCCCGGCGTCACCGGGCTGAAAGAGGACCAGCTCGTCTACCTCGCCGACGGGGCGATCCGCTTGCGGGTGAGCGATCCCGAGTCCGACGGCGTCGAGTGCGAGGTCGAGGTGGGCGGGACGCTCTCCTCCCGCAAGGGCATGAACATCCCCGGCGGGACGACGCTGCCGACGACCACCGATGCAGACCTCGACTGGGTCGAGTTCGCCGTCTCCCATGAAATCGACCTGCTCGCGGTCTCCTTCGTCTCCTCCGCCGAGGACCTCGTCCCAGTGATGGACCGGCTGCGCTCCCACGATTCCGACATCCCCCTGGTCGCGAAGATCGAGCGCCAGCAGGCGGCCGAGAACATCGACGAGATCGTCGAGCGCGCCAGCGGCGGGATCATGGTCGCCCGCGGCGACCTCGGCATCGAACTGCCCCTGGCCGAGGTCCCGGTGGTGCAAAAGCGGATGATCCGCGCCGCCGGCGCCCGCTCCAAGCCCTCGATCACGGCGACCCAGATGCTGGCCTCGATGGTCACCGCGCGGCGCCCGACCCGGGCCGAGGTAACCGACGTCGCCAACGCGATCTACGACGGGACCGACGCGATCATGCTCTCCGAGGAGACCGCGGTCGGCCAGCACCCGGTCGAGGCAGTGCGGGTGATGGACCGGATCGCCCGCGCCACCGAGCCCGACCTGCGCTACGGGGAGTGGCTCTTCACCCGCACCGACCAGGCGACCCAGGACATCGCCGACTCGGTCGGCCAGAGCGCCGTCGGGGCGGTCTACCGGCTCGGCCTCAAGGCGATGGTGGTGCCGACGACCAGCGGACGCACCGCCCGCATCGTCTCCGCCCACCGGCCCAAGGTGCCGGTGCTGGCGCTCTCGCCACGGATCGAGACGGTCCGTCGGCTCAACCTGCTCTTCGGAGTGACCGCCGTCCGCACCGATTACGGTGATGACGTGCGCGTCCTGCTCGACACCTGCGCGGAGATGGCGGCCCGCCACGGCGTCGCCGAGTCCGGCGACCTGATCGCGATCACCGCAGGCCTGCCCGAGCAGGGGCTGGGGACGAACCTCTTCGAGGTGCACCGTGTCCCCTGAGTCCGGCGGCCCGGTGATCCTGGAGCGCGAGGAGGGGGGCCTGGCGGTGCTCACCCTCGACAACCCGCCGCTCAACCTCTTCGACCAGGCGATGATCGAGGGCATCCAGGCGGCGATCGCCGACCTCGCCGAGGTGCCGCCGCGGGCACTGCTGATCCGGGCCGAGGGACGGGCCGTGTCCGGGGGCGTAGATGTGCACGTCTTCAAGGACCTCGACCCCGGGCAGGGGAGCCGGCTCTGGGACGACCTGCTGGGGATGATCGACGCGCTGGAGCGGCTGCCGGCGCCAATCGTCTTCGCCGCCCACGCCCTCACCCTGACCGCCGCCTTCGAGATCTCGCTCGCCTGCGACCTGATCGTCGCCTCGCCGAAGGCGAAGTTCGGCCTGGTCGAGAAAGTGGTCGGGCTGACGCCCTCGATGGGCGGTACCCAGCGCCTCGCCGAGCGGGCCGGCAGCGGCCGGGCCCGTCACTTCGTGATGTCCGGCGAGATTTTCTCGGCGGAGGAGATGGAGCGGTGGGGCGTGGTCAACCTGATCTTTCCCGCGGAGGAGTTCGAGGCCCGCTCGCGCGCTTTCGCCGCCGAGCTGGCGGCCGGGCCGACCAAGGCGCACGCGATGACCAAGCACGTCCTGCGCCGCTTCCGCGAAGGGGGCATCCCGGCCGCCGATGAGGCGATCCGCACCGAAGCCGCCGAGCTGTTCGCGACCGAGGACCTGCAGGGGGCGGTCCGCACCTTTCTCGAGAGGGGCGGGCCCGGCCACGCAGAGTTCCACGGCCGCTGAGTGCCCGCGGCCGGGTAGGGTTCCGGCGATGACCGACTTCGACGCGATCGCAAAAGGCATGGCGATGGCCGTGCCGTTCGCCGGCCACGTCGGCGTGGAGATCACCAGCATCGCCGAGGGCGAGGCCGAGGTGCTGTTGCCGGAGCGGCCCGAGCTGACTAACCACGTCGGCTCCCAGCACGCCGGCGCCCTCTTCACCGCCGCCGAGGCCGCCTCGGGGGCGGCCTTCGTCGGCGCCTTCGTCGAGCGCATGGGAGACGTGACCCCGCTCGCCCGCAGCGCCGAGATCGCCTACGAAAAGATCGCCAACGGCCCGATCCGAGCGACCGCCAAGCTCGGCGTCGACCCCGCCGAGGCCCTCGCCACCCTCGATTCCAATGGCAAGGTCGAGTTCCCCTGCCAGGTCGTCCTCACCGACGAGTCCGGCACCCAGGTCGCCACCGCCACCGTCCACTGGCACGTCCGCTTCAAAGCCCCCGCCAGCTAGGCTCTCCGGGCGACTGAGCCCGTAGAATCGCCCTCGGGTTCCCCACCCCAACCCGCGCCCGTAGCTCAGCCGGATAGAGCGTCGGTCTACGAAACCGAAGGTCACAGGTTCGAATCCTGTCGGGCGCGTTCCTCGTTGTTCCGGGAGGAGCCGGGCTTTGCCTATTGCAGAGCCGTTTGCGCGGTCGGAGGTTGGATCGGGGTGCCGCGGCGTTCCGAGCGATTCCCAGGCGTTCCGGGGTGTCGGTGTCTCATTTCTGTCTCATTTTTCTTTCTCGGCGAGCTTTGCCAGCTCCGCTACGGATACTCCGAGCGCCTTCGCGATTCCCTCCACGGTCGCCCAGGACGGATTCCCTTCGCCTCGCTCGATCAGGGAGAGCATGTTCGGCGTGATCCCGGCCTCCTTCGCGAGGGTCGCTTGGCTGTCTTCCTGCTTGCTGCGTAGCTGCCGGATCGCCTTGCCGAGCGCTTGCTGAGACTTGGGATTTTGGGGAGTACGAGGATTCACAATAGATTTGGGTAAAGGTGCTAGCCTTGGCGCCTCAAACATAAGTGGGGCCGCGCGAGTGGAGTCGCCGGCCCCGTGGCGACCGGCATAGCTCTCACCAGGCCGATCGCAGCGGGAACGGTAGCTGGCTACCGGCCTCAACAAGCGGCCCCCGGCGGCGCTGTCACGCCAACCGAGGGCCTGACCACAAGGAGGCAGAGCTCCTCATGGCTGACCAAGACTCTATGGATCGCGGTGCGAGCAGCCCGCGATCAAACGCCGCTCAGGAACTCCACGACCAGGGCGTCGTCCTGATTCACGTCCTCTCGATCTACCCGACGCAGATCCGCCTGCTGGAACTCATCCGCGAGCTGACCGACGACTCACACGACTTCGCCGAAGGCGACCGGATCGAAAGGGCCGTCCGCGAGCTGATCGGGGTTGGGTTGCTCTTTCGCTGCGAAGGGCTGGTGCTGCCGACCCGGGCAGCGCTGCGCTTCCACCAAATCCTCGACGACGAGGAGGTCGGAGCCATCTAAGGCATCAACTCCGGTCACAACAACCCCATAAATCCATCCGCCCATCCAGAACTCATGAATCGGAAGTCTCTAAGTCAAGAGGGACCCAGGGCATCGAATGCAGGCAGCCAAAGAAACGTCCCGGCAGCATCTCTAGGCCCTCCCCAGACTTCAACCCCGACAGCCCGACACAGTACGCACCCTCCGGTTCCATGCCTGGGCCGCAGCCTTTTGTCTTCAGGCTTCGGGGTGTTGCACGCCGCCCCTCCGGGCGGCCGATTTTGGCCCGGCTTCGCCATGCGGCGGCCGCCAGTAGGGAGGGGCGGCAGGGGCATGACCTTCGGTCTCGTCTCGGCCGGTGACCCGATGCAAACGCCGCTCGCTTTTGACCTAGGACGCGTGGAGCGCCCTCCTCCGCGAGGACTTCGACGGCGAGACCCTGAAGGTCCGCCGCACCGCCCACGAGGGCGTGATCCTCGACGGCACGAAGACCGACCACGGCGAGCAGGACGCACGACGTGTCGTCCCCGTCCCCGCGACCCTCGCCTGGACGCTCGAAGCCCAGATCAATCTCAATGGCGCTGACCGCGACCTCTTCTTCACGACCCCAACTGGCCGCATGTGGCGCGAGCGCAACTTCTACCGGGACGTCTGGAAGCCGACCCAGCAAGCCTCCGGCCTAGCCATCCGCCCGCACGAGTGCCGCCACAGCTATGTCACGAATCTCCGCGCCGCAGGCATCAACGACGCTGACCTGGCTGAGATCGCGGGCCATCGCGTTGAGACGATGCTGGCGCGATACACGCATGCTCTCGGGGGCTGCTTCCCGGCAGTAAAAGCAGCCATCGAGTGATGGCCGGATTCGGAAAAGTTACGTCGAGGCCCAGAGGGAAGCTCTCATGTGGTTCCTATTGGGAACGTGGCCGGTGCCCTCCGTAGCATCGCCGATTCGTGTCCTCTCTTGAGCCCCACGAGATCAAGTTCTTGCCGCTGGTAAAGGCGTACCCGGCTTTGAGCCGCCGCTATGGCGAGGTCTCGTGTATCGCTGGCCTAGACATGGAAGGCGGGGGGTGGCTGCGTCTGTACCCCGTGCCGTTTCGTACGCTGGAAGACAGTCAAAAGTTCCGCAAGTACGAGCCCATCAGGGCAAGAGTCCAGCGGCCCCGCGATGACCGGAGACCTGAGTCATGGCGGGTCGATACTGACTCGATTCAGGTGGCTGGATCGGTCCTGAGTTCGGCGAATGGCTGGCAAGCGCGTCGTCCCATCGTTGAGCCCGCGATGGCGGATTCGATGTGCGCCATTCGGAGCGCACAGCGGGATACCGGCCTCTCCTTAGCGATGTTTCGTCCCCGGGAGGTCCGCGATCTAATTATTGAGCCCGTCGAGAAAGACCCTCAGAAGAGCGAGATGGCTGATGCATTTGCATCGCAAGGATCACTCCTAGGTCAGGATGATCTTGAGCAGCAGCGCAGGGCCCTGGAGCAAATTCCGTACCGGTTTCAGTACAGCTATCTGTGCTCAGCCGAGGAGTGCAATGGGCATACCCAGTCCATTGTTGATTGGGAGATTGCGGCGCTGTACCACCGGGTCCGCAACGATCACGATTGGCAGGACAAGATCAAGAAGAAGTGGTTGGACGAGATGTGCGGCCCAAGCAAAGAAACCGCGTTTATCGTCGGCAATCAGCACCAGCATCTCGAAGCGTTCCTCGTTCTTGGTGTTTGGTGGCCGCCTAGGCGCGACCAGCCTCCTCCAGGGCAGCTTGCTCTAGGCGATGTGGGCGACGTCTAGATCGAGGCCGAGTTCATCCCGAAGCGCGTGGAGAATCACCTGGCGGTGGCAAATGCTCTCATCGTCCTCGACGCACATTACGGCACAGGGCTTCTCTCGAATCAATCCAGCGAGACCGCGAAGGTCCTCCATGCGCTCGCTGGTAAGCAGCTCCTCGAACCCCGCCCGGCCCTCGGCGACCCTTCCGGACTTGTAGAGGTCCCGAAATTCCTTGGGATTACCCATGCTTCGAATATGGAGGTACTCAACTGATTGCTCGGCTAGCGCTTCGCGCAGAGCCGACTTTGCGAAGCCGCGGCGCCGTGAAATCGGCAGCTCCCTAACGTCGATTAGGAGCTCGACTCCCGCTTGCGCGACAAGGCGAGCAAACGCTTCGACCGAGCGGTGCTTTTCGTAGCCGACGCTCCCGACCCAAACCGATGGCGAACCAGGGGCCTCGCCCATCTCGTCGGACGGCTCGTACGTGATGGATTCGACTAAGCCAAAGGCTTCAGCCAAGGAGAGCCGTTGGCCAAGGGCAGCCATCGTCAGCTCCCCGGTCGATACGTCTCCTACAGACCCCTTCACGGGCGGCGGCATTGCTGAATCGTTGCACCTCTATCCGCTATCCCAACGATCTCGGTCGCATGCTGGTCGCAGGATTGCCGCAACGCCACTTGTCAAGCGCCGAACTCCCAGCCTACGAAACCGAAGGCCACAGGTTCGAATCCCGTCGGGAGCGTTTGCGGAAACCCGCTTCTAAGCGGGTTTCTGTTGTTCTGGGCACGTCCAGAAACGCACCTGGGGCAAGCCTTGGGGCAAGGTGAGGTCTGAGCGAGGTCGATCCAGGCCCTCGTGCGGGCTCCGGTCCATCTACGTTCGACCTAGCTAAGAGGTGAGTCTGGGCCTAGATCGGGTCAAAGGCGTGGGACCGGAGGACTGCGTTGCGGTTGATCCCTATGGCGGAATGAAGGTCGGAAGGAGGTCTCGACCAAGTACTGCGACTAGACCTCCTCACTCCCTCGTACGTACCTTAATTCACCCTTCGTAGTCCACCTCTTCCCAACATCTGTCCGCCAGGTTCCAGTACTGCACCGCATAATAGAATTGGTCTTCCCAGAAGAGTTTCCTGGCAGTTTTTTCGTAGCCCAGACAGGTCGCTACCGGAAGTGCCGCAGCGGTAGCTGGGGCCATTGCTTGAATACTGAATGCGAGGGTGGCGGCGGTCGCCACTGAGCCAATCAGAACCCTGGCGCGCGATTCAGCCAGCCTCTTGTCGATCGCTTTTCTCAACAGGTACCTCCTTGGGTTGCCTTGGAACGTAAATAGGTGATGCGACCTTACGGCTCCACTTAGCCCCGGCGGTGATGCTGCAGACAGATATTTGATCGCACGAGCGTTCAAACGAGCCGGTGTGCTTGGTCGATCCGTCTGCATCTAACGGATGATCCGGCCTGCCCATTTGGGCTTGCTATAGCCGGTCGCCTGATCGCACCTTCGTTGGCCAGCACCGCGAACCTCGCCTTGCTCGGCACCTTCCAGCCAAACCGTCGCCGCCTCTGTAAGGGTCCGCCGGGTCGGCGCGCGGAGGGTGCCGTGCGGACCTGGCTTCTCGGGATCGCCCGAGCCCTCGTCGCCAACGATGGCCGCCGGCGCGATCGCCAGAGGGTGGGGGAGGAGCGGCTGCGCGGCAGCGCATTGCTCGACGAGGACGACGCGGCGCGGCTGGACGAGCGGATCGACGCCGCGGCACGCTCTCGCCAGCTCTACCGGGCGATGGATCGCCTGCCCAGGCGCGAGCGAACCATCTTGGAGCTGGTCGCGATCGACGAGCTCGTTGAGCTTCAGGCCGCGCGGGACTTCGACTACGCGGTGGATGGCGCAACCGCCAGCTACGGTCCGGTTGGAGCCGATCGGGCCGATCTGGTCCGCGAACGCATCCACCAGCTCATTGCACGCTGCTGACCCGAGTCTCCGTGGGCACGAGGCGACGTCCCTCCTCTGCCAAGCGAGCCAGCAGACCTCCCCTCGGCTACCACGGCTCCTCGCGGATTGCCTCGCGGGCGTTTGCCGTTGCCCACCGCTCGGCCATCTCGGGCCCATCCTCTTCTCGCTGCGCTCCGGCTTGGTCTGCTTGCCGACGTTGGCGTTTTGCGGTGTGCTTTGCCTCAGCACGCGTCATCCATGCGCCGCCGCCGTTCTTCGCTCCAGCGTGCTCGGTCTTGATCCGCTTGTGGGCCACGGATCGCAACGATAGCTATTGTCTGCAAGCGGCGCTCGTTCCTTCAGCTGATTCGACAGCACCGTCAGGTCGCATCCCGGCCACAAAACCGCCGCAAACCTCTCCACCAAGCCTCAGCCCTCCGGTCTACGAAACCGAAGGTCACAGGTTCGAATCCTGTCGGGCGCGTTCCTTCGTGCTCCACTTGGTCAAGCTGCTTCCGGAGGTGCTTGGAGAGCGCTGGAGGCTTGAGCGACTGAGGCCCCGCAGCGCTTCGGCGGCGATCTGTGTCGTCTCGGTCGGGGTTCTCGGCCATTCGTCTGCGCCGGATTGACGCACCGGTCACCCCGGCATAGGTTCCTCGACCGATCTGGCGGCTCTCAATACAAGGGGGAAATTCGTGAATTGGGCGGGGCGGAGGAAAAGCCGAGCGCGGCTGCGCAGGATTGCTGCCTTTGCCCTGCTCTTGACCGCGGTCTCGGCGGCGCCGGTGCTCGCCGATCCGGAATCGAACGCGGCCGTTGACCCGACGGGTGCAGCGACCAACGCTGGAGGGGCCGAACCGCCGTCCAGCCCCGAGGGCATCGGCCAGGCCCTCGTCCAGGGCGAACGCGAGAACGCGGCCGAGAAGCAGGCGCGCGCGGAAGAGCTGGCGAGCCCGCAGGCGCAGCGGGAGCGCGAAGTCTCGCGCGAGGCCTACGCGGATTTCTCCAACGCCGAAGCCCAGGCCCTGCTGGCCGAAACCTTTGCCGAGGAGCTGGAGGAGCTTGACTCCGACCCCGCCCGTGCGATCACCGACCTGGATGTCGAGAAAACGTTTGGCACCTACGCGGCCAGGGTCTCCGACGAGGAAGGCGAGCGCGAGCTGGTCGAATCGCCGATCCCCCTGAGGACCGCAGAGAACGGGGAGACCGAGACGGTGGACCTCTCCCTCGAACGCTCGGGCGGCGGCTTTGTGCCCCGGGTGCCCCTGAGCGGGGTTCGGCTGCCGGACTCAGCTTCGGGCTCGATCCAGCTGCAGAGTGGGATCGCGGTGACCGACCTGCCGGGGGACGGCGACCCGAGCGCCCACCGCTTCGGCGACAAGGACCTGTTCTTTCCGGAATCGGGAATCGAGACCGACACGCTGGTCTCGCCCCTGACGGGCGGGGTCGAGATCTTCCAGCAGCTGCGCTCCCCTGAGAGCCCCGAGCAGTTCCGCTACCAGCTCTCGCTCCCCGCGGGGACGAAACTCCGAGCCGACGGCCAGGGTGGGGCGGAGGTCGTCGATTCGGCCGGGAAGTCCCTTGCGATCGTCCCGGCGCCATGGGCCGTCGATGCCCAGGGGGACGAGATCCCGGTGACGATGGCCGTGGAAGACAGCGCGCTCGTCCTCGCGGTTCAGCATCGCTCTCTCGACGTCGCTTATCCCCTGCTGGTGGACCCCGAAATCATCGAGCACTGGGAGTCCTGGAACTTCGGTTTCAACACCCACGCTCTCGGCTACTGGAGCTGGCACGAAACGGGGCCCTACGAACACTCGACGGGATGCATCGTCACCTGCTGGGGCCCGGGCCTCTACGCCCGTTCCAGAGGCAACAACGTTCTCTACGGGGCGAATACGAAGGGTCAGTTCACCTACGAGCCTCCCGGCTCGACGTCCTATATCCGGCAGGTGATCTTCGGCCCCAACAACGGCGACGTCAACAACTGCTTTACCAACCAGCCGCATGGCTATGTCGGCATCTTCAACCCCTTCGCGGGCGCCTTTGCCAGCCTCGGCATCTATTCACCGCTGAGCAGCACCGGCTCCACCTTCAACACCGGCTCCGTCGGCGGGCCGGGCAGCCGCCAGGCCGTCGTCGGCATCGGTACCGGCAACGTTTCCTCGAAACTCACCTGCGGCCACGATTTCTACGTCGGCGGAGCGACGATCTTCCTCGACGACCCCGAGGCTCCAACGCTCGGGACGCCAACCGGGCCGGGGCGGCCGGTGAGTCACGACCCGGCCCCGATCACGATCACCGCGAGCGACCCGGGGCTTGGTGTCTCCCTGGTCAAGTCGGAAGCGATGGGCAGCGACGGCGAAATCAGGACCTGGTTCACCTTCCGCGGCTGCACGGGCCTCACCGAGTCGCCCTGCGCGCCCGCTGCCTGGTCGGGGGTCCCGGTGATCTATGACCCGTCGGTGCTGCCCCCGGGCAACAACACGCTGACGATCAGGGCCCAGGACGCGGTTGGGCACCAATCCGCCCCACAGACGGTCACGGTCACCGTGGATCGAACCCCTCCCGACACCGCGATCGACTCTGGGCCGGCCAACAACGGCGCGATCGCAGGCACGACGACCTCCTTCACCTACCACGCGACCGAGCCGAACTCGAGCTTCGAGTGCAGGCTCGACTCGGGCACCTTCGCCAGCTGCCCGATTTCCGGCTTCACCACGCCCAGCCTTGCCGCCGGCTCTCACACCTTCGCGGTGCGGGCGGTCGACCCCGCCGGCAACACCGACCTTTCGGCCGCTTCGCGCACTTTCTTCGTCGGCCCCCCGGACACGGTCATCGATACCGGGCCCAGCGGACCCACCAACAACACCACGCCGACGTTCACCTACCACGCGACTCAGCCCGGGGCCACCTTCTCTTGCAGGGTGGACGGAGGGGCGTTCGCCAGTTGTTCAAGCGGCGGCTTCTCGACGCCACCGCTTGCCGACGGTCCACACACCGTCAGCGTCCGCGCAATCGGCTCCGCCGGCGCTCCCGATCCCTCACCCGCCACCCGTTCGTTCACGGTCGACGGTACGCCCCCCACGCTCAGCCTGGGCACCGGGCCCTCGGGACCGACGAGCTCGGCCAAACCGACCTTCGCGTTCGTCGCCGAACCTGGCGCCACCCTGAGGTGCTCGATCGACACCGGCGCTGCGGGCTTCGCCACCTGCTCGAACGCCGCCTCCCACACCCCGGCCTCACCGCTCTCCGACCAGACCTACACCTTTCGGGTGCGGGCGATCGACGGCCTCGGCAACCAGGCGACGGCGACCCGCGGCTTTACCGTCGATACGACCCCTCCGGATACCTCGATCGATGCGGCTCCGACCGGCCTGACCGGCGATCCCGTCCCCACCTTCTCCTATAGCTCGAGTGAGTCGAACGCCGGCTTCGAATGCAGGTTCGACGCGGCTGGATTCGCTCCCTGCGGCGAAGAAAGCTTCGAACCCGCCGACCCGCTGGCCGACGGGCAGCACACCTTCTCGGTTCGCGCGGTCGACCTCGCCGGGAACGCCGACCCGACGCCTTCCTCGGAGAGCTTCTCGGTCAAGGCCACCGCACCGGCGCTCAAACTCGAGAGCGGCCCGACGGGACCCACGAGCGACCCGACGCCGACCTTCGGCTTCTCGGCTGCGGCCGAGGCGACGCTTTCCTGCTCGACCGAAGCCGCCGCCGTCGAGCTCGAGGAAACGAGCTTCGAGGTGTGCTCGGGCCCGGAATCGGACACCGCGTCGCCGCCGCTGGAGGACGGCCCCTACACCTTCAGGGCAAGGGCCGCCGATTCGGCCGAAAACCTCACCACCGTTGCGAGGAGATTCACCGTCGACACCGAAGCGCCCGATACCGCGGTCGAATCCGGTCCCGCCGCCACGACCGACGATTCGCGCCCGACCTTCGGCTTCGCCTCCAGCGAGCAGCGTTCGGGCTTCGAATGCCGCTTCGACGCCAGCCCATTCGCCCCCTGTTCGGGTCCGGGACCGACGCAGACGCCAAGCGCGGCCCTGTCCGACGGCGACCACACCCTGCAGGTGCGGGCGGTCGACCGGGCCGGCAACGTCGATGTCACCGCAGCGACGCGCTCGTTCGCGGTCATCACGACGGCTCCACAGACGAGGCTTCTGTCGGCCCCCACGGGGCCCATCGCCGTCGCCAGCCAGACCTTCAAATACGAGGCCGACCAGAGCGCATCCTTCGAATGCCGACTCGACGAAGCCGCTTTCGCCCCCTGTCCGGCGAGCGGCCTCAGCACGACCGGACTCTCCGAGGGAGAGCACAGCTTCGAGGTGCGGGCGCTCAACGCCGCAACCACCCTCGACCCGACGCCGGCGGCACGCCATTTCGTCGTCGACACCTCACCGCCGGCGGCGCCGGTGGCGAACGGCGAGCTGCGCGCACCCGGCACCCCGGGCGTTTCCCTGCATGTGGAGCTCCGCGACGGCAATGCCTCCTCGCCGTCGAGCCTGCGCGCCGGGATGGAGACGATCCGGGTCTTCGTCGACGGCCAGCTCATCTACTCCGACGAGATGCCCTGTATCGGCAGGTTTGGCACCTGCCCCGACACGATCAGCCGCGAGCTCGAGCTGCCCTACCAGGCTGTGCTCGGCGCGCACGTCTTCCGGGTCGAAGGCACCGATGCCCTTGGGCACACCTCCTCGAAAGCCGAATGGAACGAGTTCACGCCCGATGAGGGAACGATCCTCCGCCTCAGCTCGAAAGCGGGAGAGTGCACCAAAGGCGCCAGCACTGCTCACGTTCATGTGGACAAAGGTGCCGCTGTGCTTCGCGGCTCGGATGGGTCGGACATCCTGATCGGGCGTGCCGGGATCGAGACGATCCGCGGCATGGGGGGTTGCGACGTGATCATCGGCGGGCCCGAGAGCGAGAAAATCGAAGGGGGACCGGACGAGGACATCATCCGCGCCGGCCGCAACAACGACGAGATCATCGGCAACGGCGGCAAGGACGTCCTCTTCGGCGGCATCGGCGATGACGACCTCTTCGGCGGGCCAGGGGCGGATCGGCTCGATGGCGGCCCCGGCGCCGACAAAGAGGTCGGTGAAGAGGACGACGACGCGCTGCGCGGCGGCCAGGGGCAGGACCAGTTGTCCGGCAACAGCGGGGAAGACACCCTGAGCTACGCCGACGCCGTGCCACCCGGCTACTCCGCGAACGAGACCGGCGTCACCAACGTGCTCAACTTCCCCGACGGCGTCGCCGGCGAACACGGCGTCTACATCGACCTTCGCGGTGGCAGGGGGACCGGGGACAACGCCGGTGAAGGAGCCGGGGGTGGCCTCGACTACCTGTACATCCCGGATGGGACCGCCAAACCGGGGAATGCAGGTGTGAGAGTCCCGGGGAGCTTCGAGCGGATCGTCGGTTCTCCCTTTGCCGATGTGATCAGGGGTTCCGGCGGGAAAGAGACGATCGAAGCCGGTCCCGGCGCCGACGTCGTCTTCGGGGGAGGGGGCGCCGACGCCATCAAGGGCGGTGCTCACGGTGACTTCTTGGAAGGCTCCGGCGATGCAAGCCTCGACGGAGGGGATTCCGAACAGGACAGTTGCGCGGGCAGCGTCAACGTGACCTCCTGCGGCGCCGGCCGCGCGATCGGGCGTCGCGACCGCGGCAAGGTCGCGATCGGGATCCAGAGGCCCGGAGCTCCAGGCGAGGATGCCGACGTCTTCGTCTCGGGCAGCAGTGACGGAGACGTCGTTGCCGCCAACTACGACCCGAACGCGAACACCGTCCAGCTCACCGGCCCGGTGAACGTCGAAGCCGTCAGCGGGTGCACGCACGTGGAAGGGTCCACCGTCACCAACTGCCCGATGGAAAGGAACAAGGACCTCGGCGCGCTGGTCCTCTTCGGCGGAGCGGGGAACGATCGTCTCTCGGTCGGCGCGATCGCCGACCCCAGGCCCGCCGCCGTCGAGCTCGACGGCGGACCAGGTGCCGATGGGCTCGACGGCGGGAGCTTGGAGGAGCTGTTGATCGACGGACATAACCAGGGTCCCGGGGGAACGGAGATACTCAATGGCGGCGGGGGCGACGACGGGATCATCCAAGGCGACGGACGGGACCGCGCGGTGGGAGCGGGAGGAGATGACCTGCTGGTCTCCTCGCGGATCTGCGACCAAGACGAAATCATCGGCGGCGGCGGCGCCGACAACGCGCAGTTCCACCCTGTGGGGGTCGGCGTCTTTGTGGACCTGACGACTGGCGACCTCGGCCAGTCCGGCAGGTCCGGGCACCGCTGTCCCCACGGTGGGTTCGACACCCTGGCCGGCATCAGCGACCTCGAGGGCTCTCCGCAGCACGACGTCTTCGAAGGCAACGGCGGGCCGAACCAGTTGATCGGGCGCGGTGGGCGCGACGTGCTGATCGGCTTCGGCGGCCCCGACACGCTCAACGCCAGAGACGGCCATAAGGCCGACCAGAACATCCATTGCGGAGGGCAGGAAAACGACCGAGCCCACGTTGATCTGCCCGAGGACCGGGGGGTGACCCACAAATGCCCCATCGTCGATCAGAAGGGAGTTGCCTTCCCCAACATCGCTGACGAATTGCCTGGGCCGGCGCCGGCGCCGGTCGCGTCGAGCGAATACCCGCTGGACGAGAGCGAAGGCACGATCGCGGCCAACCTCGTCGACGAAGGGGTCGCTGGCACCTACGTAGCGGCCGGCATCGGCCCATCGGTCAACGGTCCCGGTCCCACCCTGGAAGCCGAAGGGGCGCTGTTCGACGCCGCCGAAGAGACGGGCGTCGAGCTGGACGGCTCAAACGACTACATCAGGCTCGGCGACGAAGCCGCTCCCGGCGGAGCCGAGGACGAAGAGGCCGAAGAAGAAGTCGAGGCCGGCTACTCGATTGAGCTCTGGGTGAAGTTCGACAGCCCGCCGGTCGAGAGGGAATACCTCTTCTCGAGCATGGAGGGGGGCGCAGGGACCTACCTCTACCGCTCCGCCGAGGGCAAGCTGGTCTTCGGCACGAGCTCAGAAGCGGGCGCGCCGGAGGTGAGTACGGCCGGGCCGATCGAGGACGCGGAGTGGCACCAGATCGTCGGCACCCTCGAAGGCGAAACGATCGAGCTCTACGTAGACGGCTTTCCGTACCGGCTCGGCTACGGGCAGAGCGTTCTTCCCGGAGAAGTCCAGTCGGCGGAAGACCTGATCGGCACCAGCCCGGGGTTGACCCACTTCCTCGATGGCTCAGTCGACGAGATCAACACCTACGAAGGCGCCCTGCCCGAATCCGAGGTGATCAACCAGCTCGCCTCGAGCAAGGCGCAGGAAGCGGAAATCCTCTTGGCGCCCGAGCCGGAAACGAGCGACGGCGACGGCGACGGCGTGACCGACGGGATCGACAACTGCGTGGATACGTCGAACGCCGATCAAACCGACGCCGACCTGAACGGGGTCGGCGACGCCTGCGAACCGCCGGACGGCGATGGCGACGGCATCGCAGACGCCTCCGACAACTGCCCGGAGGCCTTCAACCCCGAGCAGGGCGATGGCAACGACGACGGCCTTGGCGACGATTGCGACGAACTGCCGCCGGTCGCGATCACCAGGGCACCGTTGGCTGTCAAAGCGACCTCCGCCAACCTGAACGCAATCGTGAACCCGGGCGGCACCGCCACTACCTACCGTTTCGAATATGGCAAGACGACCGCCTACGGCAGCAAATTCCCGGTTCTGGCTTCCAAAGCGGTCGGCGCGGGCGCCGAGAACATCGCGGTCAGCGCCGCGATCGACAGCCTCGAACCGAACACCACCTACCACTACCGCATTGTCGCCTCCAACGGGGCGGGCCTGACGCAGGGCGGCGACGAAACCTTCACCACCCCGAGGCCGCCTGTCGCGACCACCGAACCGGCAACCGGCGTCACGGTGACCTCGGCGGTTCTCAATGCGCGTGTCAATCCCGAAGGCTCGGCCACGAGTTACCAGCTCGAATACGGCAAAACGACCGCCTATGGCGAGAAAGCCCCGGCATCGCCGAGGCTGCTCGGCTCGGGAACCGACAACGCCACGGTCGCCGAGGCAATCGGCGGCTTGGAGCCGAGCACCACCTACCACTACCGCGTCGTTGCCTCCAGCGACGGGGGCACCGTCAACGGGACCGATCGGACCTTCAGGACCCTGTCGATGGGGGAGGCCCTCGAAGCCTTGCCGCTGACCGATGCATTTGCGACCAACGAGAGCCCACTCTCCGGCAACGGGGCCTGGGCCGCTCTGAGCTGGGCCAGCGACGCCTCCGGCCACCCGACGGGTCAGGTGGAAGAAGGCTGGGGCCCCTTTGACGAATTAGAGATCAACGGCGCTTTCTGGCAAAAAGAAAGTTTCGCCGATGCCGGCTCGGGGACCGCGGTCTCCGCCACGCTCATGACCTTCCCGAACCAATCCGGACCCGGCTTCTCCCTCCTGCTGAACATGCCCGACCCGGCGGGCACCAGGTCGGGCTACGCCCTCTCCTTCGGTGAGGGCCAGAGAAGGGGGACGACGTTCTTCAACGTCTCACTCTGGAAATGGGAGGACGGGGTCGAGACGTTGCTCGCCTTCGAGCCAGAGGTCAGGCTGTCCGAAGGATCGCGACTTGCGCTCGTCCAGAAATCCGGCACGCTCCTGGCCTTCGAGGAAGGTTCCGTGTTGCTGTCGGCCGGGGATGCGACCTTCACCAGCGGCTACAGCGGTGTGGAAGCCTGGGAAGGTGGCTCCACCCGGCTGGTCGACTTCCGCAGCGGTCAGCTGCCCTTTTAATGTTCATCCTCGAGAGGTAGGTTCCAATGCGCAAGCTCCTGATCCCGATTTTCCTTTTGGTCGCGTTCTTTGCCGGCGCGGCGGCGAGCGCCGAGGCGGCCACCTACCGCGGCGGGGGCGAGGGCATCGAGGTCGAATTCCGGGTCAAAGGCCAGAGGATCGTCTACGCGCGGATCGCCGCCGGCCTGTATTGCACCAGGCCGCACCGCGGGCGGTATCGCAATCGCATACGTAGCTACTTCGGCTCGAAGGACCCGCCGCTCGATGCCACCGTAATTCATACTTTTCCGGTCCCTGTCCACCAGAGCGGACGGTTCATGTTCGAAGACCGAGGAGAGGAAGATTCTGGCTTCGATGAAGAACTGCTTTCAGGCAGGGTGCGGCATGGATCGGTATCCGGGAGCTTCCGTTCCCTCTCCAGCTACGACGCAGAGTGCCGCACCGGCGGCTACCAGCGGTTTGGCAACAGGAACCTCGCCAAGGACACCCTGCGCTTCCGAGCCCGTCGGCAGTGAAACCGCGCCCACGGTGTAAGTGGGCTCAGCCGGAGAGGACCGCCTCCATCTCCGCCAGCTGGGCCTCGATTCCGGCCGAGATACCGTCGCAGATCTGGTGGACGCCGGGGTCGGCGATTCGGTAGATCGAGCTGGTCCCGCGCTTGCGGCGGGAGACGAAGCGCTCCGCGTGGAGGGCACTGAGGTGCTTGGAGACGTTCTGCTGCGAGCCCCCGACCAGCTCGGCGAGCTCCCCCACCGAGGCCTCGTCCTGGCGGCGCAGGACGTCGAGGATCCGTAGCCGGGTCGGATCGGAGAGGGCGCGAAAACGGCGCGCGATCAGCTCCGCTGCCTCTGGGGTCAGTTGACTCTCCCTCATCGTGTTATTCTACCATTCACAACTGATAAGTTGGACAACTGTTAATTTGTGAAATGGTGGAGGCTAGGAAATGGAGACGGCACAGAAGCTGGGACCGATCGGGAGGCTGGGGCGTTACGTCGCGACCCATAGACGGGCAGTCTTCCTCACCTGGGCGCTGATCGCGGTGGGCCTCGGCCTGCTGGCGCCCCGGGTCGAGACGGCGCTCTCCGGCGCCGGCTGGGAGGCCAGCGGCTCGGAGTCCGTCCAGGCTCGGGACCAGCTCCAGCGCGAGTTCGGCGGCGTCGGCTCCTACGCGCTCCAGGTTGCGGTCCACTCCTCCCCCGGGGCCGGAGGGAGCGCGCCACGGCTCCAGCGCACGGTGGCCGGGGTTGAACGGGTGCTGGCCGCCGACCCTGCGGTCGGCGCCGTCGTCCCGCCGCGCCCCGGCGCGTCGATCTCCGCCGATGGCCTAACCGCGATCGTTCTCGGCACCGCCGCCCGTGGACCGAACGAAATGGTCGCCGCCGCCGATCGCCTCAGGCCCGAGATCGTTGCCGCGGCGGGGCCAGGAACCGAGGCGAACCTGACCGGCGCCGCCGCCATGTGGGCGGACTTCAACGAAGCCAACCGCGAGGCGATGCTGAAGTCGGAGCTGATCTCCTGGCCGGTGACGCTGGCGATTCTCGTCCTCGCCTTCGGCTCGCTGGTCGCCGCGGGCCTGCCGCTGATGCTGACGATCATCGGCCTCATCGCCTCCGCCGGCGTCCTCTACCTCGGCACCCTGATCTCGCCGATCTCGATCTGGGCGATGAACTTCGCGCTGATGTTCGCGCTGGCGCTCGGCATTGATTACGCGCTGTTCGTCGTCATGCGCTTCCGCAGCGCCCTGGCGGGTGAGCGCACCGCGGTCGAGGCGGTTGCCGAGACGATGGACGGTGCCGGCAAGGCGGTCCTCTTCTCCGCCCTCACCGTGCTCGTCTCGATCTCTGCGGTGCTGCTCGTCCCCAGCCCCGCCTTCCGTTCGGTCTCGCTGGGAATCATGGTCTCGGTCCTGTTCGTGCTGGCGGCGACGCTGACGCTGCTGCCGGCAGTGCTGGCCAAGCTCGGGCCCAGGGTCGACAAACTGTCCCTCCCCTGGGCCGGAAGCGGCGATCGCGGCTCGCCGCGGCTGGCTCGCTGGGGGGAGCTGCTGTGGCGCCGCCCATTCCTGTTCGGCGGCATCGCCCTTGTCCTTCTCGTCGGCCTCGCCCACCCGGCCCTCAGCCTGAAGACGGGGATGCCGTCGATCAAGGTTGTCCCCAAGGACGACTCCTCGCGAGTCGGTTACCGGCACCTCAGCGCCGCCTTCGGCGCGGGCGCGCCGGCAACGGTGCAAGTCACCGCGCCGCGCTCGGCCCGCACGGCGGTGAGGGAAAGGCTGGAAGACGACCCCGGCATTGCTTCGGTCGCCGCCCCTGTTGCCGGCGCAGGCGATGCGGTCCTGATCGGCGCGGTGCCGACCAGCGCCGCCGCGACCACCGAGTTCGGCAACACGGTCGAGCGGCTGCGAGACACGCTGCCCCCGGCCGCGCTGGTTGGCGGCGCGGCCGCCGAGAACCACGACCTCGAGTCGGCGCTGGCGGCAAAGGCGCCGCTGGCGATCGGGCTCGTCATCGGGCTCGGGTTCCTGCTCCTGCTGATCGCCTTCCAGGCCCCGCTGGTGGCGGCGATCGCGGTTCTCGCCAACCTGCTCTCGACCGCGGCCGCCTTCGGCGTCGCCAAGCTGATCTTCCAGGACGGTCACCTGAGCGGTCTGCTCGGCTTCGAATCGCAGGGCTTCCTCGACGCCTGGGGGCCGATCTTCTTCTTCGCGATGATCTTCGCGATCGCGATGGACTACACCGTCTTCCTGCTCTCCTCGGCGCGGGAGCAGTGGGAGCAAACGGGAGACGCGAAGCAGGCGATGGTCGGCGGGCTGGCCCGCTCCGGGCGCGTCGTCCTCTCCGCCGGCGCGGTGATGGTCGCGGTCTTCTTCACCTTCGCCCTCTCGGGACCGCTGCCACCGAAGGAGATGGGGGTGATCCTCGGGGTCGCCGTCCTCCTCGACACCTTCCCGGTTCGCCTGTTGCTGCTGCCGGTGTTCCTCCGGCTCGCCGGTCAGGCGGCCTGGTCGATGCCCTCCTGGCTCAACCGCACCCTGCCCGACGTCCGCTTTGGGCACGGCGACTAGCGAAACCCACCCCGTCAAAGCGTGACGATGCCTAGCGAGATGTGATCGACGATTGGTTGAGGCGCCACTTCAACGTTCAGGCAGAAGTTCGCAACCGCGACGTAGGGTCGGCTCCTCCCAGCCCACGCCCTGCCAAGCCCGGCAGCTCACCCGGAGGCCATCATGAGAACTCGCAAGCTGCTCGCCAAAACGGTCGCTCCCGCCCTCCTTGCCGTCACCCTCCTCGGGTTTGCCCCGGGGCAGGCCAGCGCAATGACGTACTGCGCGAACCTGCAAGCCCAGTACAACCGATACGCGGGGCTGGCCAGCCACTGGTCCACGCGCTACGGGATATCCCACAACCGGGAACACCTCTCGCTGGCCGAAGAGTACGCGGCAATGCGTGACCTCACCGCTGGTGTGTTCACGAGCGCCTGCATGGTGTAGTCGCGCGGTCCTAGTCCCGTGGGGCTCGCCTCGCTGCCCCGCACCCCGCACTTAGCGATCAGCGTCCCTGCCGAACCGAATCGAATCGCCCGGGCGCCGGTTTCGGTCGCAACAGGTCCGCCCATCCAGACACTAGGGTCTGGATGGCGGGCAGAAACGAAGTGTGGCGAAGCCTCGACCTTGGCAAGGGAGGAACGGGTGAAGCAGCAGACGCGGAGCAGGATCGCGGACGGGCTAGATCGGGCGAGGGTGCTGGGATCGGTGGAGCGGTTGCGTGAGCAATGGCTGGCGATGCGGGCGGGCGCCGGGCCCTCGGTGGGCCCCGACGGCCTGCCGCTGCCGCCTTCGCGGCTGCGTCTCCTGGTCGACGGTCGCAGTGGCGACGGCGAGCGGTTCCTGCAGATCGGCGCCTTGATGGCCGGCTCGATCCGGGCGGCCGTCGCCGAAGAGGGGGCCGAGATGGGAGAGATGGGGGCGATCCTCGACTTCGGTTGCGGGTGCGGCCGGGTCGCCCGCAACTGGGCTGCGCTCGACGGCCCGGAGGTGCACGGCAGCGACTACAACGATGAGCTGGTCTCCTGGTGCGACGCCAACCTCCCCTTCCTGCAGGCCGGCCGCAACGAGCTGGACCCGCCGACCGGCTACGAGTCCGAAAGCTTCGACCTGGTCTACGCCCTCTCCGTCCTCAGCCACCTCAGCGAGCCGCTGCAGGGTGCCTGGGTAGCGGAGTTCCGCCGCCTGCTGCGCCCGGGGGGGCTGCTGATCGTCAGCGTGCTCGGCGAGTCGGTCCGCGAGCGCCTCACCAGTGAGCGGATGGAGTGCTTCGACCGCGGCGAGCTGGTGGTCGAGCGGCCGCGGATGGCGGGGAGCAACGTCTGCTCGGCGTACCACCCGCGTCCCTACGTCACCGAGCATCTGCTCGCCGAGTTCGCCGACGTCAGGGCCTTCGAGTTTGGCTCCCCCGAGTGGCCGCTGCTGCAGGATGCCTACATCGCCCGCCGACCGCTCGAGACTGGCTGACCGGCAGGCGGCGCGACTGCCGCGTCTGCTTCAATCGGATCACCAGAGAAAGGAGGTGGTCCTATTTTGAGTCACATGCTTGGAGGGACTCTGGAGGTGCAGGGCCGCTAGGCCGTGCTGCTCGGCCCGGCGGAATCCACCCCGGGCACCGGCGGGCAAAGGGAGACCGGGCGTTGTCCCACTCGGCCGCTGTTCCCGCGCTCGTTAACAAGCACCTGGTGAGGGCCGTCTTCGGGCGGCCCTCGCTCATTCTCGGCGCCTTAGCCGGCGCCGAGCTTGCGTAGTCCGCGGTGCGCCTGGGAGAGGTGGCGTGAGGCGACGCGCCACTTGTGCTGCAGCACCGGTTCGACCGTCGCCGATTCGCAGCCGGCTTCGCCGATGCACTCGCCCCAGGTGTTGGCGGCGTTGATGTACTGGTTGAAGCCCTTCTCGGCAGAAGTGCCGACGGTGATCAGGCACTCGATCCGGAGGTCGTCGGTTGGAACTCGGCGGTAAGCGGCGCGGACCCCTTCGACTTCGTCGACGTACTGCTCGTAGGCGAGGCCGACGGCGAGCCGCCTGCGCAGGGAGTCCATCGAGCTGAGGAAGCCGCCGACCTGACCTTGGCATCTCTTGCCGGTGGTCCGTGAGACAGGGCTCGCTTGGGGCTCCGCGGCGGTGTCGCGCCCGGAGGCGGTCTCGGTTCTGCCATCGCCACAGGACGCCATCCCGAGCACCGCGACCAGGCCGCAGCCGAGCAGGCAGAGCCGAGTTGCGACAGGCACCGGCCAAGTCTATGTCGTGTACAAACAGGGCTCGAATGCGGCGGTGGAGGCTCACGGTGGCGGCGATCGCGACGGCGACGGCGGCGCTCTCCCTGTTCGGCGGAGCGGCGCCCGCCGGCGCGGCGACCCCGCACGTGCTCCTCGTCGGCGACAGCCTCGAGGAGCTGACTTCTCCTTACCTGGAGCGGTACCTGCCGGGTGTGACGCTGACGATCAACGTCGGTGGGGGCTTCAACAGCTACCAGATCTTCGACCTCTTCCAGGAAAGCTATGAGCCCTCGCAATCGGTGGTCGTGTTCGACGCGGGGACCAACGACAACCCCGCCTATCCGGAGATCCTCGCCGGCAACCTGCAGAAAGTGGCGGCTACGGTCGGCGAACGGTGCATGGTCGTGCCGACGATCCACGGCTACACGGTCGACGGCGTCGACAACACCGGCAAGAACAGGGTGGTGGCGGGGTTCGCCGCCTCGCGGCCGGGCACCCAGGTCCCCGACTGGGCGGGCGTTGCCGAGACCCAGCCGGAGTTGATGCAGCCGGACGACCTTCACCCGACCCCGGAAGGGGCGGACTACCGGGCGCAGCTGATCGCGCAGGGGGTCCTGGGCTGCCTTGACTACGCGCGGGCCAGGGCGGCAGCCCCGCCGGGGCCGGAAGTCGAGCCGAAGCGGCTGGCGCCGGTCGGGAAGCTCCAGCAGCGCCGGCGGGAGTTGATCGGGACGGTGGCGATGGAGGTGCTGCGCCGAGGAGCCGCGGCGCTCCTCGCCGGCGCGCTGATCGCCGGTCGGTGAGCGGTCGGACCCGCCCTATCGCTGGAGCGTCTCCAGCTCAAGCTCCGGCTCGGGAGTGCACTCGGCCTCCCGCCCCGGGCGCAGCGGGGTGCCGGCGACCCCGCAGGTGTGGTCGGTGGCGAGCCGGTCGGGGGTGTCGCCGCCCGGTTCGGGCTCGGCGTGCAGGACCTCGGAGGAAATCGTCCCCCAGGCGAGCACGCCGCCCGCCGCCGAGAGCACCGCGCAGACCACCATCGCCATGTGGAAGCCGTCGGTCATCTGTGCGGGGTCGTAGAAGCTGTCCCCGGTCAGCCCGGCGGCGAGCGGCAGCACCGCCACCGCGAGCAGCCCGCCGACCCGCGCCACCGCGTTGTTGACCCCGGAGGCGATCCCGGAGTGGCGGGTGTCGGCGGCGGCGAGGACGGTGGCGGTGACCGGGGCGACGACCAGGGTCAGGCCGAGGCCGAAGACGATCACCCCCGGCAGGATCGCGGTCAGGTACTCATCGCCGGGGGAGACGCCGACCAGCATCAGCAGCCCGACCGCGATCACCAGCGGCCCAACCGTGAGCGGGATGCGGGGGCCGATGCGTTGGGCGAGCGCGCCCGAGCGCGCCGAGAAGACCAGCATCAGCAGCGTGACCGGCAGCGAGGCGGCGCCGGCCTCGATCGGGGTGTAGTCCATCGAGACCTGGAGGAAGGCGACAAGCAGGAAGAAGAAGCCGCCGAGGGCGGCGTAGACGACGAAGGTGACCGCGTTGGCGGCGCTGAACTGGCGTGAAGAGAAGATCTCCAGCGGCAGCATCGGGTTGGGGCTGCGGCGCTCGCCGAGGAAGAAGGCGACCAGGGCGAGAACGCCGCCGACACCGGCGACGAGGATTGCCGCCGAGGCTCCCTTGTCCGGCACCTCGATCAGCGCGTAGGTAGTCCCGGCGAGGCCGATGGCCGCCAGCGCGGCGCCGCGGAGGTCGAGATGGCCACTTGCCATCGGGTCTCGGCTCTCCGGGATGTGGCGCCCCGCCGCCCAAGCGACGAACAGGCCCAGCGGCAGGTTGATCAGGAAGATCGCCCGCCAGGAGATCGCGCCGATCAGGTAGCCGCCCAGCAGCGGCCCAAGCGCGGCCGCCACCCCGCCGAGCCCCGACCAGGCGCCGATCGCCCGTGCCCGGTCCCGGGGCCGGAAGCTGGCCTCCATCAGCGCCAGGCTGCCCGGGGTCAGCAGGGCGCCGCCGATCCCCTGCAGCAGGCGCGCGCCGATCAGCGCCTCGGCGCTGGGGGCGACAGCGCAGAGCAGCGAGGCGAAGGTGAAGAGGAGGACGCCGGCGACGAAGACGCGGCGGCGGCCGTAGCGGTCGCCGAGCGAGCCGCCGAGCAGGATCAGCGAGGCGAGGGTGAGCAGGTACCCGTTGAGGATCCACTGCAGGGAGCTGGTGTCGGCGTCGAAGTCGCGGCCGATGTCCGGCAGGGCGACGTTGACCACGGTGCTGTCGAGGAAGGCCATCCCGGAGCCGAGCACGGCGACGGCGAGCAGCCAGCGGCCGGGCCCGCTCTCGAAGGCAACTCCGGGGGTCGGCTCGGCTTGCATGGGAGCCCCCCGATGCTAGCCGCCGCGCTCAGCCGCCCAGCTCAGGTGGCAGCGCTTTGGGGCCGTCTGGGTACATCCAGCGCAGCTGCTCCTCGCTCATCTCCAGCGTGCTCGCCACCTCGATCGGCGGGGCGCCGACGACGAGCCAGAGCTGGTCGGCCTCGGTGTCGTTGAAGAGCTGGCGGACCGTGTTTGGCTCGACCACCATCGCGTCGAGTGGGGCCAGCGTCAGGACCTCGTCGTCCACCCGGACCCGGCCCTCGCCCTCCAGCAGCAGGTACAGCTCCTCCTCGCTCTCGTGACGGTGCTTGGTCGAGGCCTGCCCGGGCGCCAGTCGCCACAGTCGCGCCCCGAGCGAGTCCGCCTCCAGCTGCCTGCCGAGGTCGGTGTTGAGGACCGACATCTGGTTCGAGGGCCGCCAATGGGCGTCAGCAGCTCTGAGTACGCGATGTCCCACATTCGTAAGTATGCCGTCACGAAGTTGGCGCATTCGGCGCACCAAATGTGCGGGTCCGCTCCCTACGCTCTGCCGATGCCCCGCCTCAGCAGCTTCTACGGGATCGTCATCGCCATGTACTACCGGGAGCATGGAACCCCACATTTCCACGCAAGGTACGGCCAGCATGATGCGTCGATCGAAATCGGGACGCTGGAGGTGCTGGGCGGATCCCTCCCACCGAGAGCAATGACCCTGGTGCGAGAGTGGGCGAGTCTCCACGCCGAGGAGCTCGCGGCCAATTGGCGGCGCGCCCGCAATAGGGAGCGGCTGGAAAGAATCGCGCCGCTTCCCTAGCATCGGCGTGATGCCGGAGATCGTGCACGTCACCGAAGTGAGGACTGTTGGAGACCATCTCCTTTGGCTGCGCTTTGAGGATGGCGCGGAGGGAAAATTGGACTTCTCGAGCCAGTCGTGGCACGGAATCTTCGAGCGCCTGGCCACTCCCGAGTACTTCGCAAAGGTCGAACTTGACGAGGAGCTCGGAACCCTCGTTTGGCCCAACGGGGCCGATATTGCTCCCGAGTCCCTTCACCGCTGGGTCATCGACGGGGGCGGCACGGTTCCCGCCTAGTGGCGCCGACAAACGGCGCCGCCCTACGTTTCGAGCCAGGTGCCCGACGGCCCCAGATTCCGCACGGGGATGCCGCCGACGTCGCTCTCGCAGCCCCAGGACTCGTGGATGTGGCCGCAGACAGCCAGCCGCGGGCGCTTCTCCTCGATCGCGGCGAGCAGGGCTGGGCTGCCGAAGTGGGTGCCGTCGTCGGCGCTGTCGCAGTGGTCCCGCGGCGGTGAGTGCAGGATCATCACCGCGCCCTCGGGGCAGGGGGCCAGCATCTCTGCTGCGGCCTCGTCGTCGAGGTCGAAGCTCCATTCCCACGGGGTCACCGGGATCCCGGCGCCTAGGCCGAAGAACTCGATCCCGTCGATCGCGGTGCCCTCGCCGTGCAGGACGGTCGCGGCGGGCCAGGCGTCGGCGGCGGCGCGCAGGGCGTCGGCGGTCTCGTTGTTGCCGGGCACCAGCACGCTCGGCGTCTCGATCGCCGCCAGCGCGCCGATCGTTTCCTCGAGGCCCTCGTGGATCGAGGCGAAGTCGCCGGCGCCGATCACGACGTCCGCCTCGGCGGACATCTCGACCAGCGTGGAGGCCTGCCCGAGGTCCCGGTGCAGGTCGCTGAAGGCGAGCAGTTTCACCGGTCCAACCTAACCGCTCTCGCCCGGCTCGGTGATCTCCTCTTCGACTTTGCCGCTCGGCATCGCGACCAGGGCGACGACGAAGGCGACCGCCATCACCCCCGCCATCGCGTAAAAGACGGTTTGGGAGGCGAGGGCGAAGTCGTGGGGGACGGTGGAGAAGAGCTTCGCCGCGCCGCTGCCGGCTTTCTCGGCGACGGCTTCGCAGCTGGCTTCGCCGCCCTGGCTGACGCAATCGGCGACTTCGTTGGCGGTGCTCTTCGGCACGCCCTTGTCGCCGAGGCTCGCCTCCAGGTTCGCCTTGTTTTCGAGGATCAGCACCGTGCCGAGCACGGCGAGGCCGATGCTGGAGCCGAAGTTCCGCACCGTCTGGGTGATCCCCGTCGCCTCCCCGTAGCGGCTCTTCGGTACCCGGTTGAGGGCGTCGGTGTTGGCTGGGCTGAGGACGAGCCCGACCCCGGCTCCGGCGAGGACGATGTAGTACCACTGGTCGCTCACGGAGAGTTCGGTCAGCGATTCCCCCCAGAGGTAGAACCCGACCGCGGCGATGGCGCAGCCGGCCACCATCGTCGGCCGCGCTCCGACTTTGTCGAGGACTTGGCCGCCGCGTTGTGAGGCGACCGCGAAACCGGCGAAGAAGATCAAGAGGTAGAGGCCGGTTTCCGAGGCGCTTTCGCCAAGCGAGATCTGCGCGTACATGCTGGCGAAGAAGAAGAGCGGGACGAACGGGATCATCAGCAGGAAGAGGATCGCGTTGTCGACCGCGAAGGCGCGGTTCTCGAAGATCCGGATCCGCAGCAACGGGTTGGCGGCCCGCAGCTCGTAGGCGACGAAGCCGGCCAGCAGGGCGATCCCGGCGGCGATGCAGAGCCAGGTCGTCGCGCTGCCCCAGCCCCAGACGCTCGACTGCTGCAGGCCGAGCACCGCCAGGCCCATGCCGCCGGAGACCAGCACGGTGCCGCGGTAGTCAAGCGGCGCCGGGTGCTTCTCGTTGTCGGGCTTGGAGATCGCGGTCAGGACCAGGGCGATGATCGCGACCGGGACGTTGACCCAGAAGATCGCCCGCCAGGTCCACTCGGTCAGGTAGCCGCCGGCGAGCGGCCCGATCGAGGTAAGGCCGCCGGCGACAGCGAAGAAGATCGCCATCGCCCGGCCGCGCTCGGCGACCGGGAAGGCGCCGAGGACGATCGCCAGCGCGGCGGGGAACATGATTGCTGCCCCGGCGCCCTGGACGATGCGGAAGAAGATCATCCAGGCCTCGTCGAGCGAGCCGGTGGGGGTGGCGCCGCAGAGAGCTGAAGCGGTGGCGAAGACGACGACGCCGATCACCACCATGCGGCGGTGCCCGGCGATGTCGGCGAGGCGGCCGCCGAAGGCGAACAGCGCAGAGAGCGAGAGCAGGTACCCGTTGATGATCCACTGCACCCCGGTGGAGGAGAGCGAGAGGTCTTCCTGCAGCGTGGGAATCGCGATCGCGACGATCGTCTGGTCGATGAAGGTCATCGACACCGCGAAGATCATCGCCGCCAGGATCAGCTTGCTGTTCTTACCCCCGTTTGAGCTCATATGCGGGCGTTTTGATGCGCCCAGAGAGATTCCTGCACGAGCTGGACGATTCCACAGCCACCTAGGTTCGGTATTGTCGCCGCGTCATGCCTCCCGTCTTCTGGATCGGCCTTGGGATCGCCGGCTTCATCTTCCTGGTGGGCGTCATTTCCGGCGCCCGCTCGCGCACCGCGAGCCTCCGCAGCGGCGCCGCGATGGGCGCCTACCTCGGCGTGATGCTCGCCTTCCCGTTGCTGGCCATAGGCCTCGCCACCAGCTGACGTGGCCGTCCCCGCCGTCACCCTCCACGACGGCGTCGAGATCCCCCAGCTCGGCTTCGGGGTCTTCCAGGTGCCGCCGGAGGACACCCAGGAGATCACCGAGGAGGCGCTCGCCGCCGGTTACCGCCACATCGACACCGCCGCCGCGTACCGCAACGAGCGCGGGGTCGGCGCGGCGCTGGAGGCGTCCAGCCTGGCTCGCGAGGAGGTCTTCGTCACCACCAAGCTGTGGAACTCCCAACAGGGCTACGACTCGACCATGGAGGCCTGCGAGAAAAGCCTCGGTCGGCTCGGCACCGATTACGTCGACCTCTACCTGATCCACTGGCCGGTACCGACCGAGGACCGCTACCTCGACACCTGGCGCGCCTTCGAACAGATCCACGAGGAGGGCCGGGCGCGCACGATCGGCGTCTCCAACTTCCGGGTCGAGGACCTCGAGCGGCTGAAGGCCGAGGCCGAGCTGCTGCCGACGGTCAACCAGATCGAGCTGCACCCGAACCTCCAGCAGGCCGAGCTGCGCGCCTGGCACGAGGACAACGGGATCGCCACCGAGGCCTGGAGCCCGCTCGCCCAGGGCGCGCTGCTCGAGGACTCGACGATCGAGGCGATCGCCGCCGACCACGGCAGGACGCAGGCCCAGGTGATTCTGCGCTGGCACCTGCAGATCGGCAACGTTGTCATCCCCAAGTCGGTGACTCCACGGCGGATCCAGGAGAACTTCGAGCTCTTCGACTTCGAGCTGAGCGAGGAGGAGATGGCGGCGATCGGCCGGCTCGACTCCGGCGGGCGCATCGGTCCCGACCCCGCCACCTTCGTCACTCCGTAGGCAGCTCACCGGTGGACGAGGCGGCGGCGCGGCGGTTGACGCTCGTCAACGCGGTCGCCGCGACCGCCTTCGTCGCCGGTGGCTCGCTCTTCGCTCTCGGCGCGGTCCTGGCGCAGTGCGACCTCGGCGGGCCGCGTCTCGCCGCGGCTGTCTACCTGCTCGGCGGCGTCTTCTTCAGCACCGGTGGCTACGCCTCGGTGCTGCAGGCGGTGAACGCACCGCGCGGGCCGGGGCCCAACGGCGCCCTTCGGGCGGAGCCATGGCGCTGGTGGTCCCTCGAGCCGGGGCGGCTCGACTGGTCCAGCGCGGTCGTGCTCTTCGCCGGCACGCTGTTCTTCGGCGCCAGCCTGCTGGATGCCCTGATCGGCGACCTCAGCGCAGCCCAGGCAGATCGGCTGGTGTGGTCGCCCGAAGTGGTCGGCTGCGTCCTCTTCCTTGTCTCCGGCCACCTGGCACTGACCGAGATGCACCACGACCGCCCGCGCGGGCGGCGGGCTGACCTTGGCTGGTGGATCGTCGTCGTCAACCAGCTCGGCTCCGCGCTCTTCATGGCCGCCGCGGTCGCCGCCTTCGTGCGGCCCAAGACCGGGGACGAGGTGGCGGTCGCCGTCGCCAACTGGGGCACCTTCGCCGGCGCCCTCTGCTTCGCCCTCGCCGGCGCGATGCAGGAGTTCGAGCGCCCGTGATCGGCCCATCGGCGGCGGCTGAGAGGATGCCCGGATGGCAGGCGACGCACGAGCGGAGGCGCCGCGGACCGAGCGGGTGCTGCCCGGCATCTGGCGGTTGCGATTGCCGCTGCCCTGGCCAGGCGTCCCGCACGGCAACGCCTGGGCGGTCGCCGCCGATGGCGGCATCGTCCTCTTCGACACCGGGATGGGGGGGACGGGGCGGATGCGCCAGCTCGACCTCGCCCTCGCCCAGGCCGGATTCAGCGTCGAGGACGTCCGCCTGCTGGTCTGCACCCATTCCCACACCGACCACTACGGGCTGGCGGCGCCGATCTGCGAAGCATCCGGCGCCGAGCTCTGGATGCACCCCGCCTGGGAGCACGTCCGGTTACTCGCCGATGACCCGGCGGCGGCGCTGGAGCAGCGGATCGAGGTGGCCCGCCAGAGCGGCGTCCCGCTCGCCGGGCTGGAGCGCTACCGGGAGGCGCGCAAGGGCTCGGAGACCGGCATCGACGCGATCCGGATCCCCGACCGCGATCTGTTGCCGGGAGTGGAGGTCGAGACCGACCTCGGCACCTGGGGGGTGTACGAGACGCCCGGCCACGCGCCCTCGCACGTCGTCCTGCATCAGCCCGAGCGCAAGCTGCTGATCTCCGGCGACCACCTGCTCGGGCGGACGGTCCTCTTCTTCGACTACGGCCACAGCCCCGATCCGGTGGGCGAGTTCCTCACCGGCCTCAGCGAGATCGAGCCGCTCGAGGTCGACCTCTGCCTGCCCGGCCACGGCCGCACCTTCCGCGACCCCGGCGCGAAGATCACCGAGGCGCGCCGGCAGGTCGACGAGCTGCTAGGCAAAGTCCGCGCCTCGCTCGGCAAGGGCGACCGGACCGCCTTCGAGATCGTCGCCGACATCATCGGCGCGGAGAACGTCAACAGCCCCGCCAGCGCCTGGGCTCTGCAGATCGTCCTCTCCTGCCTCGACCACATGGCGATCGCCGGCGAGGTGGTCACGGTGGACGGCACCGACCCGCAGCGCTGGCACTTGGCATAGCCTTCCCCGATGGCATCCTTCACTTTCGAGCGCCAGGTGGCCGCGGCACCGGAGATCGTCTTCGAGGTGCTGACCGACCACCGTCGCTACGCCGAGATCACCCCGGTGCGCAAGTCCGCCCTCGAGCGCGAGGGCGAGCCGGCGCCGAACGGCGTCGGTGCGATCCGCGTTCTCAGCGGCGTCGGGCCGGCGCTGCGCGAGGAGGTGATCGACTACGAGCCGAACACCCGCTTCTCCTACAAGCTGCTCTCTGGTGCTCCGCTCCGCGACCACGTCGGCACCGTCCAGCTGACCCCCGAGGGGGACGGCACCAAAGTGGTCTACGCGGTCCGCACGACGTCGACCCTGCCGGTGGCCGGCGCCGTTGTGGTCGGTGTCGCCAAGCTCGCCGTCAAACAGCTGCTCAACGGGATCTCGACCGAGTCCGAGCGGCGCGCCGCCGCGAATGGCTGAGGGCGGGCCCAAGGCCCGCCTGTGGTTTCGAGAGGCCCTGCGGCTGCTGCGCGACCCGCGGCGGCTGCGGCGTGAGCACCGCCGCCTGGCGATCGGCCTGATCGCCGCCGCGGCGATCGGGGTCGCCGGGGTGATCGTCGCCTACGAATCGCTGAAGCGCCCGGCAGACGTCCACAACCCGGATGCGATCTTCAGGCCGCAGAAACCGAAGCAGGCGCCGAAAAAGGCGAAGACCGTCAACTGGCCGCTGTTCGGGTTCGACCGCGCCCGCACTCGTTACTTGCCGGCCAAGGGGATCAAGCCGCCGTTCCGCAAACTCTGGCGCTACACCGACCGGCCGCTCTTGGAGTTCCCGCCGATCTACGTCGGCGGCAAGCTCTACCTGGTCAACAACAGCGGCCGGGCCCTGTCTCTCGACGCCGACACCGGCAAGGTGCTGTGGGAACGCCGGATCGGCCGCCTCAACGCTTCCTCGCCGGCCTACTACCGCCACCGTCTCTACATCGTCAACCTCGTCCCCGGGCACATCCTTAAGCTCGACGCCAAGACCGGCAAGACGATCTGGAAGCGCCCCCTGCCCGGGCGGGCCGAGTCCTCGCCGGTGGTGGTCGGCCGCACCGTGTATTTCGGCTGCGAGAACGGCTCTCTCTTCGCCCTCAGCACCGTCAGCGGCGACGTCCGCTGGGAGACCCAGCTCGGCGGCGAAGTGAAGTCGGCCCCGGCCTACTACGGCGGCACCCTCTACGTCGGCGACTACGGCGGCACGATGAACGCGGTCAACGCGAAGACCGGCGGGATCAAGTGGCAGTCGGGCTCGCTCGGCCAGGGGTTCGGCACCACCGGCGCCTTCTATTCGTCCCCGGCCGTCGCCTACGGGCGCGTCTACGCCGGCAACAACGACGGCCGCGTGTACAGCTACGACATCCGGGACGGCACCCTCGCCTGGAGCTACTCGACCGGCGGCTACGCCTACTCGGGGCCGACCGTCGCCAACACCCAGCACAGCCCGCCGACCGTCTTCATCGGCTCCTTCGACGGCAACGTCTACGCGCTCGACGCCAAGGACGGGAGCCTGCGCTGGAGTCGCTCGGCCGGCGGTCAGGTGATCGGCTCGCTCTCGGCCGTCGGCGACATCGTCTACGTCGCCGAGTTCAACGGCACCAGTACCACCGGCTACATGATGAGGAGCGGCCGCGAGGTCTTCCACTACCCGCGCGGGACTTACAGCCCGGTGATCTCCGACGGCCGCCGGATCTACCTCACCGGGTACTCGAGCATCACTGCGCTCCAACCCCACCGGGCGGTGGTGGCGGTAGCTGAGGCGCGCCCGGTGCAAAGGGCGGGAAAAGCGGCGAGTGGAGCTGGGCCTTGAGAACTTCAAGGCTGGCCGAGTAGTTCTGGATCCGGTAGTTGCTGGTGGCGCCGAAGTCCTGGTAGTAGACGAGCATTTTGCATCGGGGGTGGCGCCTGACCCAGGTGAACAGCTTGCGCACGAATTCCGGGTCGTCGCCGCTTTCGACACCCCACTCGGTGATCGCGAACGGCTTGCCAGAGAAGCGGCGGTAAAGGCCGGTGAGCGACTTCCATTCCGGGTAGGCGGCGTAGAAGTCGGTCCCCGCCCAATCGACCCAGCGCGAGCCGGGGTAGAAGTGGCGAGGCCGGTTCTGGGGCACGGTCGGCGAGCCGGAGGGCAGCGGGCTCCAGACGATCGCCACCGGCGCCGCGGGCAGGCCGCCGAGGTTGACCTGTAACGGCGGCAGGCCAGCTTCGGCGAGGCGGCGGTTGATCATCCGCCGCTTGCCGCCGCCGTGGACGATCACGTAGATCCGGCGGAAGGCGCGTTTGTACCAGATGGGTCGGTGAGCCGCGTCGCGCAAATTGCCGCCGCAGTCGTAGGAGGCGTAGACGTTGAGGCACCGGTTCGGCTCCCCCAGTGGGCGCACGTAGGCGCGCATCTTCTTCTCGTGGAAGAGTCGGTTGAGCCGGACCAGGTACTCGTCGCCGCCGCCTTCGGCGATCCCCTGGGGGGAGATCAGCTCGTGGCCGTCGCCGGAGTCGGCGGTGGTGATGTGGATCATCGGCCGTGCCCGGGCGGTCTGCCAGCGGACGATCGACTCGGGGAAGTCGCTGCCCCAAGTGCGGAAGGACTCGATCACCGCCGGGTGCTTGTTCACCGCGTCGGAGAATTGGCCGAAGTGGGCCGGGTCGCCGGTGTCGGAAATGCCGAAGTAGACCTTGTCGCCACGCGGTTCCAACAGCCCGGCCTGTGCCGGGGAAACGCCGACGACGGCGAGCAGCGCGACGGCGGCGCAAGTTGCGCCCGTCGCTCGACCTCGCCCGCGGACGAGCGCCCGCGCCCTCTTCGACCAAGCCATCGACATCACCTTGCCCGAACACGCGCGAAGCCGGAACCGATCAGGGCGGGGTGGAAGATTTCGCCCGCGCTCGGAGCGAGATTGACTCACCGCCCAGCCGGGTAACGCAAAGGACGGGAGGCTTTAACCAAGGAGGAAGAACAGATGGCACAGGCCCAAACGGCCTCGCGGCGGCGCTCACGCAGTCAGAAAAAACCCAGCGCGCGCTCCAGAGGCTCAGCAAGTAAATCGACCAAACAGGCGACCAAAAAACCGAAACGGTCGGCGACCAAACAGGCGAAACGTCAGAACGCGAGCAAATCGCAGAACGCGAGCAAACCGACCCCGGTGAGCGTGGTCGAGAACACGGCCAAAGACGCGGGCAGGACCGCCGTGGACGCCGGCAAGACGGTGGGCCGCGCGGCCAGCAAAGCGAAAGTGCCGCTGCTCGCCGGCGGAGCCGCACTGGCCGGAGCGGCGGGAGGCATCGCCCTCGGCACCCACCAGGCACGTCGCCACAAGGGGCTCGGAACGAAAGTCAATTCCGGGGACCTCGCCAAGGCGGCCAAGCGGGTCGGTGTCTTCGGCGCCCAGATGGGTCATTTCGCGAGCGAGCTTCAACGCGCGCGCGAAGATTCCAACGGCAACGGGCGCACCCGCTCGCCGATCGAGGTCGTCCTCGAGGGGCTGACCGCGCGGCGGTCTCGCGACTAGCCGGCTGGAAAGAGAACCAACGAACTAGGAGGAGAGAGAATGTCGACCGCACTAGTCATCGTCATAGTCGTCGTCGCTCTGATCGTGATCGCGATGCTGATCGCGGCAGCGAAAAAGAACACTCGCCGGCGTCAACTCGCCGAGACGCAGACGGAGGCTCGCTCCGACGACGCTCGCCATCATCGTGAGCGGGCGGAGGAGAGCCGCACCGAGGCGGCAATCTCTGAGGAGCGGGCGAAGCGAGCGAAGGTCGAGGCCGAGCTCAACGAGGAACGCGCGAGGAGCCGCGAGGAGGAGTTGAAGCGCTAAGAACCTAGGTCAGGCGGCCATTGCCCCGGGGTGCTCGGCGACGATCGCCAGGACCTCGGGTGCGTACTTGGAGACGAAGCTCGGGCCGATGCCGCTGATCTCGATCAGCGCGGCGGTGTCGGATGGCCGCACCGCCGCGACCGCGGCGAGGGTGCGGTTGTTGGCAACGGTGTAGGCGGGCTTGCCGGCGGCGGCCCGAAGGCGCCAGGCTTTGAGCGCCTCGAACAGCGGCGCGTCGGTGGGCGATAGCTCCGGCGGGGGAGCCACCGAGCGGCTCGCGCGCGGCGGCCGGCGCACCGCGATCGTCTCCGGGTCGGGGAGCCAGCCGCGGGTGTCGCAGACGTCGCAGCAACGCTCCAGCGGCGCTCCCGCCTCGCGGTCGCCGAAGTGGTCGAGCAGGGAGCGCCGGCGGCACCGGTCGGAGTAGATGAAGGACTTGATCGCCTTGTAGGCGCGCCAGCCGCGCTCGTGGGCGATCGCCAGATCCGGGTCGCCGGCGCGCTGCTGGTTGAAGCGCACCAGCCGGCCGAGGTCGGCTTTCATCGCCAGCAGGACCGCTCGCGCCGGCAGGCCGTCGCGCCCCGCGCGCCCGGCCTCCTGGTAGTAGGCCTCGACGCTGGTCGGGATCGCCATGTGCCAGACCGAGCGCACGTCGGCTTTGTCGACCCCCATGCCGAATGCGTTGGTGGCGACGATCATCTCGGCCTCACCGCCCATGAACCGGCGCTGGACGTCGGTCCGCTCCTCCGCTTCCATCCCGGCGTGGTAGGCGAGGGCGTTCCGGCCGGCCTCGCGTAGTGCCGCTGCGACCTCGTCGGTGTCGCGGCGGGTGCCGCAGTAGACGATCGCCGGCCGGTTGGCGAGGTCGCCGAGGCCGGCCTCCAGCACCGCCTGCCGCCGTGCCTTGGAACCCTTGCCCTCGAGCGCGACGACGTCGAAGGAGAGATTGGGACGGTCGAAGCCGGAGCGAACCTGGAGCGGGTCGCGCATCCCGAAGCGGTCCGCGATCTCCGCCGCTACCGGCTTGGTCGCGGTCGCCGTGCAGGCCATCACCGTCGGCCGCCCGAGCCGCTCGGCGATCTGCGGCAGGCGCAGGTAGTCGGGGCGGAAGTCGTGTCCCCACTCCGAGACGCAGTGCGCCTCATCGACCGCGAGCAGGTCGATCCTGCGCTCCGCGAGCGCGTCGAGGAATACGTTTGAGGCGAACCGCTCCGGCGCGCAGTACACCATCCGCGCCTCGCCACTCCGCACCATCCCGATCGCTTCCCTGGCTGCCCCTTCGTCCATCCCCGAGGAGATCATCGCCACCGGGTGGCCGGCCGCCGTCAGCCGCTGCCACTGGTCTCTCATCAAGGCGATCAACGGGCTGACCACGATCGTCAGGTCCTCGCTCGCCAGCCCCGGCAGCTGGTAGCAGAGGCTCTTTCCCCCACCGGTCGGCATCACGATCAGAGAATCCCGCCCCTCGAGTGCCGCGATTACCGCCTCGCGCTGCCCGGTACGCCACTCGCGGTACCCAAGCTCCTCAAGGAGCGAATCTGCTCGTTCTCCGTGGTCCATCGGAGAGGCCAGGCTAGGCGCTCCCCCGGCGGGTTGCGTTCTAGCTGAGCAGTCCCTCGCCGACGTACCCACCTGGAGACGCTCCGGGCGGAATCGCGAACACGGCGCTGCCGACGTGCCGGATGAACTTGTTGAGGGCATCGGCGGAGGTGCCGAGGCGGCGCTGGATCGCGACGAACTGGCGCCCGGGATCGCGCTGGAAGCAGATGAAGAAGTTGCCGGCTTCGAGTTCGCCGGTACGCCGGTCGACGCCGTCGGTGAACGAGTAGCCCCGGCGCAGGATCCGCTCACTTGGGTCGATCGAAGACGCCAGGCGCACGTGGGCGTTGTCGGGAATCACCGGCTTGCCTTCTTCGATCGCGCTGAGGTCGGGCGGATCGGATTCGTCGTTGCCACCGAGCGGCGCGCCGCTGTACTTGGCGCGGCCGATCGTCCGCTCCTGCTTTTCCAGCGAGGAGCGGTCCCAGGTCTCGAGCTGCATCGGGATCCGGCGGGTGACCATGTAGGTGCCGCCTCGCATCCAGGCAGGTCGGCTATCTCCCCCGACCCAGACGCAAGTGTCCATCGCCTCCTCGTCCTCGCCGCGGAGGTTCCCGGCGCCTTCCCTGAACCCCATCAGGTTCCGTCTCGCCTCCTGCTTGCGGCTGGTGGTGGAGGTCCGGGCGAACCCGATCTGGGACCACCGGATCGCCACCGCGCCGTTTCCGATCCGGGCCAGGTTGCGGATTGCGTGAAAGGCGACCTGGGGATCGTCGGAGCAGGCCTGCACACTGATGTCGCCGCCGCTTTCCCGCTCGTTCAGTTCGTCGCCCGGGAGCGGCGGGAGCGGCTTCAGCGCGGCGGGGCGGCTGGCGCTCAGGCCGAGGCTACGTTTCTCGAACAGGCTGGGGCCGAAGCCGAAGGTGACGGTGAGTCTGGCGGCGGAGAGGCCGACTGCCTCGCCGGTGTCGTCGGGCGGCGCCCCCAGCTGTCCGTTGACCTCGCCGACCAGCCGGCCGGCGCACATCTCCGCCGCGGCTCGCGACCACTCTCGCATCAGCTCTCGCAGCTCGGCGCGGCTCTCGGTGAGCAGGTCGAAGGCGGCGAAGTGGAGGCGATCCTGGACCGGCGTTGCGATCCCCGCCTGGTGCTCGTCGTAGAACGGCACCGTCGCCCCGGGGTCTTCGTCGGCCTCAGCCGACTCCCGCCCGATCAGGTAGCCACTCGCGCCGAGGCCTATCCCGGCCGCTCCAGCGCCGGCCGAGGCCAGCAGGCGGCGGCGAGTGATCGGCGTCATCGAACTTGAAAAACGTAGCAGTCTGTTAAGTAGCGGGGAGCCAGGGCTCGTACCACTGAGCGATGCCGCGAGTCAGATCAGCAGCCTCCGGCGGTCCCCACGTACCCCGTTCGTAGGGGTGGACCGGGCCCGGCTGGTCGAGCAGCGGCTGCACAACCCGCCAGGTCTCTTCGATCGCGTCCTGGCGGGTGAAGAGCTGGTGGATGCCGGAGATCGCGTCGCCGAGCAGGCGCTCGTAGGGCTCGGGGTCCTCGCCGGGGACCTTCTCGAAGAGCACCTCGAGGTCGGCCGTGTCGAAGGCCTCCTCACCGGCCTTCTTCGCGTACAGGCGCTGCCGCGCCCCCGGTTCGGGCTCGATCCGGATCGTCATCCGGTTCGGTTCCGGCGTCTTGCTGCTGCCGATCCCGAGCCGCGGCGGCCGCTTGAAGGCGACCGTCACCTCACTCGACTTCACCGGCATGCACTTGCCGGTGCGGATGAAGAAGGGGACGCCGCTCCAGCGCCAGTTGTCGACCTCGAGCTCGATCGCGGCGAAGGTCTCGGTGGTTGAGTCCGACGCCACGTCCTTGATCTCGCGGAAGCCCTCGTACTGGCCGCGGACGTACCGCTCCGGGTCGGCAGACCGGGTCGCTTTGAAGAATTCCAGCTTCTTGTCGCGGATCGAGTCGTGGTGGTTACCGGTCGGCGGCCCCATCCCGACCAGCGCCAGCACCTGCAGCGCGTGGTTCTGGATCACGTCGCGCATCGCCCCGACCGCGTCATAGAAGCGTCCGCGGTCCTCGACCCCGAAGTTCTCGGCGATCGTCATCTGCACATGGGAGACGTGCTCGCGGTTCCAGACCGGCTCCAGGACCGAGTTGGCGAAGCGCAGGTAGCTGATGTCCATCACCGGCTCCTTGCCCAGGTAGTGGTCGATCCGGAGGATCTGGTCCTCGTCGAGGACCTCGCAGAGCTCGGCGTTCAGCGCCCGCGCCGATTCGAGGTCGTGGCCGAAGGGCTTCTCGATCACGACGTGCGCGTTCTCGGTCAGGCCGGCCTTGCCGAGGCCGTTGACCACGGTCGCGAACAGCGAGGGCGGGACCTCCAGGTAGAAGACCGGCCGCCTGCACTCGCCGAGCGCCTTGCCGACCCGCTCGAAGGTGTCGGCGTCGGCGTAGTCGCCCTGGACGTAGGTGAGGCGCGCCGCGAGGCGGGAGAAGACGTCCTCGTCGGGATCGGCGACGGTCGCGCCGATCGCATCGCGGGCGTGCGCGCGCAGCTTCTCGTCGTCCCACTCGTCGATCGCGACGCCGACGATGGGGCAGTGGAGCTTGCCCCGAGCCTCCAGCCGGTAGAGCGCCCGGAAGGTCATTTTCTTCGCCAGGTCGCCGCTGATCCCAAAGATCGCGAGGACGTCGGCGGAGGCGTCGCGGGCGTGCTCAGCGTCCTTCGCCATCGCAGCGGAGGCTAACGCAGCGCGGGTCAACGTCAGCGCCCTGCCAGGCGGTGACAGCTCAGGCCTTTAGGGTGCGCGGCGTGAAACATCTCGGTTTTTCAATCTTGGCAACGGTCGCGATCGGCGTGGCGGGCTGTGGCTCGACCACTTCTCCGGCTGCCAACGCTGGGTCGAAGGGCGAAGCCCCGCTCAGCAAGACCGAGTTCATCGCCGAGGCGGATGCGATCTGCAAAGCGTTCGACTCAAAGCTGAGGTCGCGCGTCGCGCCGCTCGAAAGATTGAGCGAGTCGGTCTCGGGGGATGTCGAAAAACTGTTCGAGGCTTCCAAGACCTCGGCCGACATCCGCAAGGTGGTAGCCGGCACGCAGCGCCAGATCGCCTCCCTCTCGGAGATGACCCTTTTGAAGATCCGCACCCTCGGCCCACCGCCCTCGGACGCTCGAACGCTCGAAGCGATGCTCGAGGCTGCCGAATCCTCAATCGAGCTCCGACGCGAGTTAGCTGTTTCGGTGGAGAACGGGGAAGGCGATCGAGCGCTCTCCATCATCGAACAAGATACGGGCGAGGCCTATCGCTTGGGGCGGAGGTTCGGCTTCGAGATCTGCGGCACCTCAGTGCCGTAGAACCCGCTGAAAGTACGATGGCCGCTGCGAGCCCGGCAGCTCGCTCCGTCCAGTCAGCTACCAGCGGAGGTTCGCGATGGAACTCGGAATCGTCGGTCTCGGACGCATGGGCGCGAACATGGCTCGGCGCCTGATGAAGGACGGCCACACGATCGTCGCCTACGACGTCAATCCCGACGCGGTCTCCCAACTGGCCGGCGACGGAGCGGAGGGCGCGTCCTCGTTGGAGGAGATGGCCTCGAAGCTGAGCGCGCCGCGATCGGTCTGGGTGATGGTCCCGGCCGGGGAGATCACCGAGAAGACGGTGGAGGACGTCGCCGCGGTGCTCGCGGACGGCGACGCGATCATCGACGGCGGCAACTCCTACTACCGCGACGACATCCGCCGCGCCGAGAAGGTGGGGGAGAAGGGGATCGATTACGTCGACTGCGGCACCAGCGGCGGCGTTTTCGGCCTCGAGCGCGGCTACTGCCTGATGATCGGCGGTCCCGACCGGGCGGTCGAGCGGCTCGACCCGATCTTCGCCAGCCTGGCACCGGGGGTGGAGTCGGCCGAGCGCACCCCGGGGCGCTCCGGCGACCCCTCGCCCTCGGAGAACGGGTACCTGCACTGCGGACCGAACGGGGCCGGCCACTTCGTGAAGATGGTCCACAACGGGATCGAGTACGGGATCATGGCCGCCTACGGCGAGGGTCTGAACATCCTCAAGAACGCCAACGCCGGCAAGGTGGAGCGCGAAGCCGACGCGGAGACGGCACCGCTGGATCACCCCGAGTACTACCAGTACGACCTCGACCTGCCCGAGGTGGCCGAGGTCTGGCGACGGGGCAGCGTGATCGGCTCCTGGCTGCTCGACCTGACCGCGGCGGCGTTGCGCGAATCCCCCGACCTCTCGGACTTCGCCGGGCGGGTCTCGGACTCCGGCGAGGGCCGCTGGACCTCGATCGCGGCGATCGACGAGGGGGTGCCGGCCCCGGTCCTGACCGCGGCCCTGCAGGAGCGCTTCTACTCGCGCGGGCTCGGTGACTTCGGCGACAAGGTGCTCTCGGCGATGCGCAAGCAGTTCGGCGGCCACGACGAGAAGCCGAGCTGAGGGGGCGCTCGTGGCCCCAAGGCTCGAGGTCTTCGCCGACGGCGACGCCGCTTCGGCCCGCGGCGCCGAGCTGATCGCAGCCGCTGGCCAGGCGGCGGTGGCGGAGCGCGGCGAGTTCGCGCTCGGGCTTAGCGGCGGGCGCACGCCGTGGCGGATGATCGCCCTGCTCGGCGACCGCCCCGACATGCCCTGGGAGCAGACGCAGATCTTCCAGGTCGACGAGCGGGTCGCACCGCCCGGCAGCGACGAGCGCAACCTCACCCACCTGATCCAGATGCTCTCGATCTCCCACCAGCCGGCGGTGCAACCGATGCCGGTCACCAGCCGCGACCTTGACGCCGCCGCGGCCGAGTACGAATCCCAGCTCCCCGAACGACTGGACTACGTCCACCTCGGCCTCGGCCCCGACGGCCACACCGCCTCGCTCGTCCCCGGCGACCCGGTGCTCGAGGTCGACGACCGCCGCGTCGCCGTCACCACCGGCGAGTACCAGGACACCCGCCGGATGACCCTCACCTATCCCGAGCTCGCCCGCGCCCGCACGATCTTCTGGCTGGTGCTGGGCGAGAAGGGCCGCGAGCCGCTGGCGAAGCTGCTCGCCGGCGACCCCTCGATCCCCGCCGGCCGGGTAGAGAACGACGACATGCTCGTCCTCGCCGACGAGGCGGCAGCGGGCATGAACGGCACTTTAGGCACGGTAAGTTAGCGGATTCGCTAACATTTCACTATGGCTGCCGTTGAGAACGCCGCTCCGCATGGCTCTATCTCGGCTTCGATGGTGGATCAGATTTGCCGTCGCAGCGGGCTCAGCCAGGCTGAGCTGGCTCGTCGCGCGGGGATACCCCGGTCGGTTCTGAACGTCTATCTCCACGGTCGGCGTGAGCCCAGCGCTGAGGCGCTGCTGAAGCTCGCGACGGCAGGCGGGTTTGACCTCGAGCTGGCTGAACGGAAACCGCCGGTCGACCCCGACCGCGCTGGGCGGATCTTGGTGCAGGTGCTTGAGTTGGCCGAGGCGCTTCCGTTTCGGCCCCGAGCCGAGATGCAGTTCCCCCCCCTCGTAGATCGACTGGGAAAGAGGGCTGGATGAGCCAGATGAGCGAGCTGGTCGACAAGCTCTTCGCGATCCACGATGCGTTGGAGGCGCAGTCGCTTCCACATGCGTTCGGAGGCGCGATCGCACTCGCGTACTGCGTCGAGGAGCCACGCGGCACGCGCGATCTCGACGTCAACATCTTTTGTGACGCGGCAGACGCCGCCAAGGTGCTTGCCGGACTGCCAGACGGGGTCAAGGTCTCGCCCGAGGACATTGCGGCGGTCGAACGCGACGGCCAGACGAGATTGATTTGGGACGGCGTGCCGATCGATGTCTTCCTCAACAATCTGCCGCTTCACGAGGCAGTCGCGTCAGCAGTCGTCTGGGTGCGTTTGGTGGGACGTGAGATCCCCGTCCTCGACTGCGCCTCACTGGTCCTCTTCAAGTCCTTTTTCGATCGCACCAAAGACTGGGGCGACATCGAGGCGGTCGCCCTGGCCACCCCGGAGGACATCGAGACCGCGGCCGAAACGCTGGCAGATCTGGTCGGAGAAGACGACCCGGCATTTCGGCGTCTGGACCGGATTCGCGAGAGCAATCCCGCCTGAGCGTAAGCTCAAGGAGGGAATGAAAAACTCCGGTATCGCCACCACCGCAGTGGCGCCGCGTGTCGGGACCGTCGAGGTGCTCGCCGGGTTGTTGGCGGAACTGGATGCGGCGACCGAATCGGGTGTGTTTTACGACCGGGTCTGTCGGGCGGTCTGCACGCTGACGACGATGCGGCGGGCGGCCCTGTTGCTGCACGACCACGCCTACCGGACGGTGATCCCGATGGGCTCCTTCGGGCTCGACCCCGAACTGGTGCGGCAGATTGAGGGCACCCTGGACGAGACCCCGATCGCGCAGATGGCGCTGGAGGAGGACCGGGTGGTCGAGATCTCCGGCGACCTCGCCCCCTACATCCCCGACCGCTACGCCGAGCTGGCCGACACGACGACGATCACCTGCACGCCGATCTCCGCCGCCCGGCGCTGGCTCGGGATCATCCTCGCCGACCGCGGCGGCGAAGACTTCGCCCTCGACGACGGCGAGCGGGAGACGATGCTGACCCTGGGTCGGTTGGCCGCGCTGACCGCCAGCGTCGAGCGCTCGACCGAGCATCGCGAACGCGAGCGCCGTCTTGCGGAACGGGTCGAGCTGACCCGCGACCTGCACGAGAACGCGATCCAGCGGCTCTTCGGCGTCACCCTGGTGCTCGGCTCCGAGTACGGGCTCTCGGGTGAGGAGCGCAGACGCTGTCAGGAAGAGCTGCGCTCGGTCGTCGGCGACCTGCGCCGGGTGCTGACCCGGCCGGTGGCGCCGCCGCGCGGCGTCGGTAAGGCGAGCCTCTCCGAGATCCTGGAGAGATTGCGGGTGCGGCGTCCCGAGCTGCGCCTCGAGTGGGAAGAGGGAGTCGAGGTCCCGCCGGATCTCGAGCAGCTGGCGCAGTCGGTCCTGGCCGAGGCGCTGCGCAATACCGACCGGCACTCGGAGGCGACCGAGATCACGGTCCGCGTTGCCTCTGCCGGGGACACTTTCACGCTCGCGGTCGAAAACGACGGCGCCGGCGACGGCCATGCCACCCGCGGCGGCGGGCTCGGCTTGCGGCTCGCCGCGCTGGAGGCGCTGCGATACGAGGGCCTGGTCGAGTTCGGTGCCGCCCCCGGCGGCCGCTGGCGGGTCCGGCTCGTCGTCCCGGTGGGCTCCTGATGAGCTCCGAGGGGCACGGGCTGAGGGTCCTGGTGGTTGATGACCATGACGTGGTCCAGTGGGGGTTCCGCCTGCTCTTGGAGCGCCAGAGCTGGGTCGAGCGTTGCCTCGCCGCAAGCGAGGGCACCGAAGCGGTGGAGATCTGCCGGCGGGTCCATCCCGAGGTGGCCCTGGTCGACATGCTGTTGGGAACGGAATCCGGGGCGGAGGTGTGCGAGGAGATCCGCGCCGCTAGTCCCGGCACGCGGGTGCTGCTGGTCTCCGGCGCCGGCGTCATCTCCCCGTCCGTCGCCCGCTCCGCCGGCGCCTCCGGCTTCATCTCCAAGGACTCATCAGCGGTCGACGTGGTCAAGGCTGTGCGGACGGTCTCGCTCGGCACCGAGGTCTTCGCCGACCCCGCTGCGTTCGACTCGCCGCTCAGCGAGCGCGAGCAGCAGGTCCTCTCACTAATCGCCACCGGCTCCACCAACAAGGAGATCGCCGCCCACCTGCACCTCTCCCCGCACACGGTCAAGGAGCACACCAGCGCGATCTACCGCAAGCTCGGGGTCCGCAACCGGGCCGAGGCGACCCGCCAGGCCCAGCGCCTGAAGATCCTCGTCTAGGTGTAGATGCCAGCCACGTTGTTCCCGGTCAGCTCCCGCAGCCTCTGAATCGGCGGCCGGTGGCCGAGGGCGCCGTGTCGTCGTCTGAAGTTGTAGCGCTCCAGCCATCCCGAGAGGGCCGCGGCCCTCTCGGGAGATGAGCCGTAGACGGCTGCATAGGCCCACTCCCGCAACATCGTGCGGATGAAGCGCTCCGCCTTGCCGTTGGTCTGGGGCCGGTAGGGGCGGGTGCGCAGGTGTTTGATCCCCAGGGCCTTGCAGGCGAGGGCGTGGGCGACCGAGACGTAGGCGGAGCCGTTGTCGGTCATCAGCCGCTCGACCTCGACCCCGTGGGAGCGGTAGAAGGCGAGCGCCCGCCGCAGAAAGCCGATCGCAGTGGTCGCCTTCTCGTCGGGCAGGACCTCGACGTAGGCGAGGCGGGTGGCGTCATCGACGCAGACGTGGACCCGCTCCCACCCCGTGCGCAGGGCCCCGCCCTTGCGCCGCTTGATCTCCGTGTTGCGCTTGCCGGTAACGCGGTGCCCCGCGCCCTTGGCGCTGATCCGGCCGAGCTTCTTGACGTCGATGTGGATCAGCTCACCTGGCCGGGAGCGCTCATAGCGGCGGATCGGCTCCGTCGGCTCCAGGCGGGAGAGCTTGCCGAGGCCGATCCGCTTGAGCACGGCAGAGACGGTCGAGGTCGGCATCTCCAGGGTCTCGGCGATCTCCGGGCCGGTCAGCCGCACCCGCCGCAGAGCGGCAATCGCCTCGACCCGCTCGGGCTCGGTGGCGTTGTGGACGTGCTTCGGCGCAGAGCTGCGATCGAGCAGCCCGGCCTCGCCTTCGGCGCGGTAGCGGCGCACCCATTTGCCGGCGGTCCTCGCGCTCACTCCGGCGGCCTCGGCCGCCTCCGCGAGCGCGATCCCTTCCGCGAGCACCCTCTTGACCATGATCGCTCTCCCCTTCGGGCCGAGGGGCGCGTTAGCGTGGAGCTTCATCCGGTTCCTCCTTGTTGCTGGGGCTTCGACACCGCCAGCCTCCAAGGAGGTCCGGATGAACAACGTGCTTAGGAACTACATCTAGGCGCTCCGCCTCGGGATGTCACGAAGTCGCGATTGAGAATTCTCAAAGTTGGCCAGAAGTGCGCACCACACGTGATTCTTTGCCTGCAAGGCTGCCGCCATGACCGCCACCGCCGTCGGCCCGAGTCTTCATGTGTATGCTATGCGCATGTACACCGAGAGGCTGCAGATCCTGATCAGCAAGGAGCAGCGCCGTCGCCTCGAGCAGGAGGCCAAGCGGCGCGGCGCCTCCGTCGCGAGCGTGATCCGCGACGCGGTCGACGATCGCCTCGGTGGCATCACTCGGGACGACCGGATCGCCGCCGTCGAGGCGATCGCGGCAATAGAGGGCCTTCCTTCCATCTCCGTGGAGGAGATGAACCGGATGCTCGCCGAGGCCCACGACGAGGCGACCCGCTTTCCGCCTGAGGGAGCACCCGGATGACGTTCTTCGTCGACGCCAATGCGATCCTCTACAGCGCTTTCCCGGGCGCCGCTCGGAACAACTGCGTTCGGATGCTCAAGGCGATTGCAGCCGGAGAGGCCGAGGGACGGACTTCGCCAGCGGTGCTCGAGGAGGTTTGGCACGTCTCCAAGCGTGACTTCGAGGGCAGGTTGGACAGCGTGGTCGGCAATGCATTGACCCTTTTCACTCCCCTCCTGCCGGTGACCGAGGAGGCACTCGAGCACGCGCTTTCGATGCCCGACTCGCGGCTGGACACCAATGACCGCCTCCACATCGGCACCTGTGTCACCAATGAGATCGACACTGTGCTCACCGCTGACCGCGCCTTCGACGGCGTCAAGGGCATCCGCCGGGTCGATCCCTTTGACGCCGCCGTGATCGAGGAGCTGTTGGCGGCGGCCTGATCGGTGACCGGCGCGGCGCGCCGGTCAGGCGGCGCTGGGCTCGTGGTTGGCTCGGAAGACGCCGTCGGGGTCGTACTTCGCCTTCGCCGCGCGCAGGCGCTCGCAGGTCTCGGGTGGGAAGGCGGTGGAGAACTCGGTGGCGTTCTCGCAGAAGCTGAGGTAGCGGCCCGCGTCGTAGGGGGCCAGGGCGGCGGTCAGGCGGTCGAGCCGCTCGCGGGCGGGTGGCACCAGTGACGGGTCCGGGGTGGAGGCGACGGCGAACATGTTGTGGGAGCCGGGCAGGGTGGCGAGGGCGCCGGCGTCCGCCGGGGGCCGCGACAGCGCACCGCCGCCGTGACGCAGTTCGACCGAGGTCAGGGTCGATCCCGAGCCGGGGCCGACGACCTCGAGCATCTCGTCGATCCCCTGCGGGGTGAGGTCGAGCAGCATGTGGTCGCTGACGCCGGTGACCGGCCCGGGCGGGTCCATGTGGAGGTCGGCGATGCCCGCCGGAGGCACTGTGGCGAGGCTGTTCATCACCGGGCCCAGCTCCGTCAGCGGCGCCGTCAGCTCGGCACCCTCGGTCTCGCCGCCGATGAAGATCGCCTCGAGGATCGTGAACGCCTTGCCGCGGATCGGCTCGGGGATGTCCTCGATCGGCGGGAACTGCATCACCCGCCCGACCGAGGTCATCTCCTCGGGCACGGTCGCGGTCCACTCGTCCCAGGCGTGGAGGACATCGGCGGCGCGCTCGAAGGGAAAGAAGAGCGCCCCGGCGTAGACCTCGGGCATCTCCAGCAACTCGAACTCGACGGCGCTGACCACCGCGCAGCCGCCTCCGCCGCCCCGCAGCGCCCAAAACAGCTCCGGGTCGCTCTCGGCGTCGACCCGCCAGGTCTCGCAGTCGGCGCCGACCACGTCGAAGCCGGTCGCGTGGTTGCAGGCGAGCCCGTGGCGGCGCGAGTACCAGCCGGTGCCGCCGCCCAAGTGGTATCCGACGATCCCGACCCCCGGCGCGGAGCCGTGCAGCGCCGCCAAGCCGAGCTCCGAGGCACCCGGGACGAGTTCGGACCACGACGCCCCGGCGGCGGCACTGGCACGGCCGGTGTCGCGGTCGATCGCGACCCCCTTCATCGACGTCGTCCGCAGCAGGATCGCGTCCTCGAGCGAACCCAGCGGACCGGGGTTGTGAGCCTTGCTTTGGGCTGCGACCCGGAGGCCGGCCTCTGTGGCGAACCGGATCACGGAAACGATGTCCGCCTCGTCCGCTGGGACGGCCACCAGCGGCGGCTGGGGGTCGACGGTGATGTTGAAGCCGAACCGGGCCTCGTCCCAGCCCGCCTTGCCGCGGGCGAACAGGTCGCCCTTCAGTTGTGCGCGGAGCCGATCTGCGTCAGCCGTCTCGAACGCCATGTGGGTCTCTGGTACCCAGTCGTTCGATCTTTTCACCGCGGCCGATCAGCACCTCGGTGACCATCTCCGGCGGGAAGAGGCCGTGGGCCGCCACGCCTGGATCGGCATCGAACCTTGCCGCCAGCGCCGCCGGGTCGCCGATGGCGCCGCCGTAGTCGGCGATCGTGCCGCCGTCCGGGCTGACCGGGACGTCGCGAAGTTGGACCTCGGGGCCGAGCCGCGCCAGCGTTGAGGCCGCCCCGAAGGCGAGCAGCTCCAGCGGCACCGGGCCGCCCAGCGCCTCTACCGGCTTGGTCGAATCGCCGACGACGACGAAGCGTTCGGCGGCCGCGGCGACGACCTTCTCGCGCAGGTGGGCTGCCCCGCCCCCCTTGATCAGCCAGCCGTCGGGGGTGACCTCGTCAGTGCCGTCGATCGCGATGTCGAGTCGCTCCAGTGTGTTGAACTCCTCCACCGGTATGCCGAGGGCGCGTGCCTGTTCCTCGGTGGCAACCGAAGTGGCGACGCACCGGATCCCGGTAAGCCCGCGGCTGGCGATCGCCGACAGCAGGAAGGCGACCGTCGATCCAGTGCCGAGGCCGACCGTCATCCCGTCCTCGACCAGATCCGCGGCCGCCTCGGCCGCGAGCCGCTTCTCCGTCTCGGCCGCACTCACCGCTGGGACTCTATCCTCGGGCTCGATGGATGCGCGGATCTGGCTCTCGTCCGGTGCGGATGCGCCGCGCTCAGTGCCGCTCAGCGGTGAGCGGACCGTGGTCGGGCGCTCGCCCGAGGCCGATGTGCGGCTCGAGGACGAGGCGGTCTCCTGGAACCACCTGGAAATCGAGATGCGCGGCGAGACCCTGATGGCGACCGACCTCGACAGCCGCAACGGCACCGCCCTCAACGGTGAGCCGCTCGACCGCCCACGGCGGTTGCGCGACGGTGACACGCTGATCGTCGGCGGCCACCGGCTGGAAATCTCGACCGGGTCGGTGACGCCGGTCGGGGCGACCGTGCCGAGTGGCGAGCCCTCGGTCGCCCTCACCGCGGAGGAGCGCGCGACCGCCTCGGCACTGGTTGCGCCCTACCGCAGCGAGGGCGCCTTCGCCGGTCGCCCCGCGACCCGGGCGGAGATCGCCGAGGCGCTCAGCGTCAGCGAGCGCACCGCCCAGCGCCGGCTCGACGCGCTCGCCGCCAAGCTCGGCGTTGGCGGCGAGGCGGGCCGCGACCGGCCACGCCAGATCGCCGCCCGCGTGATCGAGCTGGGCCTCGATCGGCCGCGCTGACCCGGCCAGAGAAGGGTGGCTCGTACCGGGCCAGACCTGGCCCGGTGGAGGGCGCAGCTGGCGTTGGCCGGCTCGCTTCCAGCCCCGAGCATCGGTGACGCAATCAATCACTTGCTCGGAAAGGAGCAGCCATGCGTTACCGATCCATCATCACCGCCCTGCTCGTGCTGACCGCCCTGGCGGTTCCTGCGGCGGCCGCGAGCGCAGCACCGTCCACCGGTGCCATCGTTTTCTCGAAAGTCACCGAGGACAAACGGGTGCAGAAAGACGCGGAGGGGAAAGAGCTTCCGCCGAAAGACCCCGAAGGCGGCATCTTCGCGGTCCGCAACCAGCGCCTCAACCAGCTCACCGAAAATCCGGCCGACACCGAACCGTCGTTCTCCGCTGACGGGCGCACGATCGCCTTCGTCCGCGAAGGCGACGTCTACTCGATGCGGGCGGACGGCTCTGGGCAGCGGCGGCTGACCGTTGGGCCGGAGATCGACTCGCGGCCGCAGGTATCGCCCAACAGCCGCTACGTCCTCTTCGAGCGCAGCTCGGCTGCCGGCGTCGCCCGTGACCTCTACACGGTCAGGGTCGGCGGCGGGCCCGTACACGTGCTCAGCGCCAACCCGAGCGACGAGCACGAAGCCTCGATCTCCCCGAACGGGGGCACGGTCTCCTTCGTGCGCAGCTTCGGCCAGCCGGGAGGTGGCACCGCGGACGACATCTTCACGGTGCAACCGTCGGGGGCGATACTGCGCCGGCTGACCCGGACGCCGGGGGTCGACGAGTTCGCGCCCCGTCATCTCGACGGGACGATCGTGTTCAGCCGCGGCGAGAGCACCGAAGGGCCGGCGGCCTTCGCCGACATCTACGCGATGGCCGAGAACGGCCGCAAGGTGCGGCAGCTGATCGCGGGCACCGGTTCGGCCTACGTCGAAGACGCGGCCGCAAACGGCCGCACGCTGTTGTTCCGCCGCGACCAGGGCCTCTGGGTCAGGGTGCTCGGTGGCAAAGGCCGCAAGCTGACGGACCTGCCTGACAACTCGCAGACCAACAGCGTCTTCTCATCCAATGGGAAGCAGGTCGCCGCTTTCACCGCGACCAAAGAAGAGCAGTCGATCTCGGTGATCGACGTCGCCACCGGCCGCAGCAGCTACGCCCAGTCGGTGGGCGGTACCGAAGGTGACGAAGTGACGACCACGATCGGTCCGGTCATCGCCTGGCAGCCGGTCCCGCAGCGCTAGGACCGACGCCGCACCCTGGGGGTGTCTGAGCTTAGGGGTCATATAGACCCCTTCAGCTCAGACACCCCCTCCGCGCGGGCGGGTATAACCCGGCCGTATGGGGGAGATCACCATCGGCTCGACCGTCGCCGGCTACCGCATCGACGCCCTGATTGCTCGCGGCGGCATGGGTGTCGTCTACCGGGCGACCCATCTCGGCCTGGAACGGCCGGTGGCGCTGAAGGTGATCGCCGGCGAGCTCGCCGATCGTGAGGGCTTCCGCGAGCGATTCCTGCGTGAGTCGCGCATCGCCGCCCGGCTCGACCACCCCTCGGTGGTGCCGATCTTCGACTCGCGTGAGCTTGACGGCGAGCTGATCGTGGCGATGCGCCTGGTCGAGGGGGGAGACCTTCGCAAGCTGATCGACCGGCGCGGGCCGCTGCCGCCGGCCGAGGCGCTGGCCCTGCTCGCCCAGATCGCTGACGCCCTCGACGCGGCCCACGCCGCCGGAATCGTCCACCGCGACGTCAAGCCGCACAACGTTCTGGTCGAAGGCGACCGCGCCTTCCTCTCGGATTTCGGGCTCGCCAAAGCTCTCGACGAGAGCGGCGCGGCGAGCGGCGCCTCGGTGGTCGGCACCGCCCAGTACATGTCGCCGGAGCAGTGGCGCGGGGGCACCGTCGGGCCGGCCGCCGACATCTACGCGCTCGGCTGCGTTCTCTATGAGGCGCTGACCGGGATCGTCCCCTTCGCCCGTCAGGACGCCGACACCGAGCCGGAAATCCCGGTGGGGCTCGAGGCGGTGATCGAACGGGCGGTCTCCAAGGACCCGGCCGACCGCTACCCGAGCTCCGGCGCACTGATCGCCGCGGCCTCCGAGCGGCAGGGGTCGGCGACGCGTCCCACCCGGGTGCTCTCGGCCGGGGACGGAGAGCGCACGCGACCGCTGCGCAGCTCGGGCTGGGGCCTCGGTCGGCTGCGGGGGAGGAGGCTTCAGTGGGCCGGAGCGGGCGTCGCGGTGCTCGCCGGCGCCCTTGTCCTGACGCTCTCGTTGCTCGGGGGCGACGACCTCTCGGTCTCGACGCCGATCCGGCCCGGCCTGCCGCCGCTGCGGATCGCCGCCTCCAGCGACGAAGTCTGGGTCACCAGCGAACGCGACGGGGTCCTGACCTCGCTCGATCCGGCCAACGGCGAAGCCGCCGCGCTGCCCGTTCACCTCGAGCGCGGAATCTCTGGGGTGGCTCTGGGGCGCGGCTTCGTCTGGGTATCCGACCCGCCCGACGGCGAGGTCTAAAGGTCTCACCGGAGGCCGGGGAGGTGTTGAAGCGGATCGAGGTCGGCGGCCGCCCCGGGCCGATCGTCTACGGCGGCGGCCGGGTCTGGGTCGCCGACGAAGACGGCGCCGGGATCACCGCGATCAACGCCCGCGGCGGCAACCGGGTCTACCGGCGGGGGATCGTCCCGCGAGCCGCGCCGCTGCGTCTGGCGGTCGGCGCCGGTGGGCTCTGGGCGAGCAGCGCCTCCAGCGGAACCGTGCGCCGCATCGACCTCAGCAGCGTCCGCGCCGACCCGCCGATCGCCGTCGGCCGGGGCCCCGCCGGCGTCACCGTCGCCCAAGGCCTCGTCTGGGTCGCCAACAGCCGCTCCGGCACCGTCACCAGGGTCGATCCCTCGATCCAGGGGGTCGTCGGCGACCCGATCGACGTCGGCGGCCGCCCCGGCGGCATCGACTCCGGGACCGGCCTCGTCTGGGTCGCCAACTCGCTCGACGGCACGGTGCTCCGGCTCGACATCGACAGCGGCGAGCGGGTTGGCTCGCCGATCGACGTCGGCCCCGACCCGGGCGCGGTCGCGGTTGGCGCCGACGCGGTCTGGGTAGCTAACAACGGTGACGGTACGGTCACCCGGATCGAACCCTGACGCGCTCGCGGTGGATGGAATCAACCATCTAGGATCGGTGGCCGGTATGGACCAGGACATCGATCAGCTCTGCATCAACACGATCCGCACGCTGTCGATCGACGCGATCCAGAAGGCCAACTCCGGCCATCCGGGCACGCCGATGGCGCTGGCGCCGGTCGCCTACACGCTCTGGCAGCGTTACCTGCGCTTCGACCCGGCCGACCCGATCTGGCCCAATCGTGACCGCTTCGTCCTCTCCAACGGCCACGCCTCAATGCTGCTCTACTCGTTGCTGTTCCTGGCCGACGTCAAGGCCGTCGACCCCGACTACGAGGTCGTCGGGGAGCCCGCCGTCAGCCTCGAAGACGTCGAACGGTTCCGCCAGCTCGACTCGCGCACCCCCGGCCACCCCGAGTACCACTGGACCTCCGGTGTGGAGACCACCACTGGCCCGCTCGGGCAGGGGATCGCGACCTCGGTCGGGATGGCGATCGCCTCCAAGTGGCAGGCGGCCCGCTTCAACCGGCCCGACGCGACGCTGTTCGACTTCGACGTCTACGCCTTCGCCGGCGACGGCTGCTTCATGGAGGGTGTCTCCAGCGAAGCCGCCTCGATCGCTGGCCACCTGAAGCTGGACAACCTCTGCTGGGTCTACGACAACAACCACATCACGATCGACGGCCGCACCGAGCTCGCCTACGAAGACGACGTCGCCGCCCGCTTCATGGGCTACGGCTGGAACGTCACCCGGGTCGGCGATGCCAACGACACAGTCCTTCTCGAACGCGCCTTCGACGAGTTCAAGACCGAGGTCGACCGGCCGACGCTGATTATCGTCGACAGCCACATCGGGTGGGGGTCGCCAAACAAGCAGGACACCGCCGCCGCCCACGGCGAACCGCTCGGCGAGGAGGAGGTGCGGGAGACCAAGCGTGTCTACGGCTGGCCTGAGGACGCCCAGTTCCTCGTCCCCGACGGGGTCAAAGAGCGCTTCGCCGCAGGGGTCGGCAAACAAGGCGCCGAGCTGAGCGCCGAGTGGAAGCGCCTCCTGGAGTCCTATGGCTCCGCGCATCCCGAGCAGGCCGCCGAGCTGGAGGCGATGCAGCGGCGCCAGCTGCCCGACGGCTGGGACGCCGACATCCCCGGCTTCGAGGCCGACGAGAAGGGGATCGCCACCCGCAAGGCATCCAACAAGGTGCAGAACGCGATCTCCGCGAAGATCCCTTGGCTGGTGGCCGGCTCGGCCGACCTCACCGACTCGACCTCGGTTCGGCTCGACCTCGAGGGCGAAGGGGACCTGGAGTTCGAGCCGCCCAACTACCGCGGCCGCCAGTTCCACTACGGGATCCGCGAGCATGAGTCGGCGGCGATCTCCAACGGGCTCTCGCTCTCGAAGCTGCGGCCGCTGTGGTCGACCTACCTGACCTTCTCCGACTACGCCCGCCCGGCGATCCGGCTCTCGGCGCTGATGGAGCTGCCGGTGATCCACCTCTTCACCCACGACTCGATCGGGCTGGGCGAGGACGGTCCGACCCACCAGCCGGTCGAGCAGCTGGCTTCGCTGCGGGCGATCCCCGGCCTCGACGTGATCCGCCCCGCCGATGCCAACGAGGTGGCCGAGGCATGGCGGACAGCGGTCGACCGGGAGCACCAGCCGGTCGCTCTTGTCCTCACCCGCCAGAACGTGCCGGTGATCGATCGTGCGCGCTACGCCCCCGCCGAGGGTCTGCGGCGCGGCGGCTACGTCCTTGCCGACCCCGAGGATGGCGACCCCGAGGTGATCCTGATCGCAACCGGCTCAGATGTCGCCCTGGCGCTCGGCGCCCACGAGGAGCTGCTTGGCGAAGGTGTCCGCTCGCGCGTTGTCAGCCTGCCCTGCTGGGAGCTGTTCGACCGCCAGGAGGAGGCCTACCGCGACGAGGTCCTGCCCCCGGAGGTGTCGGCGCGGGTCTCGGTCGAGGAGGGCTCGACGCTTGGCTGGGACCGCTACGTCGGCCCCACCGGCGTTGCGGTCGGGATGCACACCTTCGGCACATCCGCGCCGCTGAAGGACGTCCAGGCGAAGTTCGGCTTCACCCCGGACAAGATCGCCGAGGCGGCGCGGGAAGCGCTCGAGAAGACGAAGAACCGAATCAGAGAAGGAGAGGCCGCGTGAAACCGACCGCGAAGTTGCACGAGTTGGGCCAGAGCCTGTGGCTCGACAACATCACCCGGCCGATGCTCCGAGAAGGGGTACTGAAGCGCTACATCGACGAGCTCTCGGTCACCGGGCTGACCTCCAACCCGACGATCTTCGACAAGGCGATCTCCGGCGGCGAGGCCTACGACGAGCAGATCGCCGAGCTCGCCCCCGGCGCCGGCTCCGAGGAGGAGATCTTCTTCGAGCTGGCGCTCGCCGACCTGCGCGACGCGACCGATCTTTTCGCCGGCGTGCACGCGCGCACCGATGGCGTCGACGGCTTCGTCTCGCTGGAGGTCTCGCCGCTGCTCGCCGACGACGCCGAGGCGACGATCGAGCAGGCGGCGACGCTCCACGCTAAGGGCGACCGCGACAACCTCTTCATCAAGATCCCGGGGACCGAGCCCGGCCGCAAGGCGATCGAGGAGTCGATCTTCGCCGGGATACCGATCAACGTCACCCTGCTGTTCGACGACAAGCAGTACCTCGGCGCCGCCGACGCCTACCTGCGCGGGGTCGAACGACGGATCGAGGCCGGGCTGGACCCCAACGTCGCCTCGGTCGCCTCGCTCTTCATCAGCCGCTGGGACGTCGCCGTCTCCGAGGAGGTGCCCGACGGGCTGCGCAACCGCCTCGGCGTGGCGATCGGCGGCCGCGCCTACCGCGCCTACCACGAGCTGCTCGACTCCGACCGGATGCAGCGGCTGCTCAACGAGGGCGCTCGTCCCCAGCGCATGCTCTGGGCCAGCACCGGGACCAAGGACCCCGAAGCCTCCGACACGCTCTACATCGAAGCCCTGGCCTCGCCGTTCACCGTCAACACGATGCCCGAGCCGACCCTGCTCGCCTTCGCCGACCACGGTGAGGTCGGCGACCTGCTGCCCTCTGACGGCGGCAATGCCGAGCAGGTTCTGGCCGAGTTCGCCGAGGCGGGGATCGACGTCGCCGCCCTCGCCGCCCGGCTCCAGGAGGAGGGCAAGGCGAGCTTCAACAAGTCCTGGGAAGACCTGCTGTCTTCGATCGAGTCACAGCGCGGGGTCACCGCGGGGTGAGCGAGCTCAAACCCCTGCGGGAGCTGCCCGCCTGGGGGCGGCTCAGCAGCCACTACGAGCAGGTCCGGGATACCCACCTCCGCGACCTGTTCGCCGCCGACCCCGAGCGCGGCGAGCGGCTCGTCGCCGAGGGCGCCGGCCTCTATCTCGACTTCTCGAAGAACCGGATCACCGACGAGACGGTGATGCTGCTCGGCGAGCTGGCCCGCGAGCGCGGGGTCGAGCAGCGCCGCGAAGCGATGTTCGCCGGCGAGCACATCAACGTCTCCGAGGACCGCGCCGTCCTCCACGTGGCGCTGCGGATGCCACGCAACCGCTCACTGGTGGTCGACGGGGTCGACGTGGTCAAGGAGGTGCACGAGACCCTCGACCGGATGGCCGCGTTCTGCGAGCGGGTGCGCTCGGGCGAGTGGCGCGGCCACACCGGCAAGCCGATCCGAAACGTCGTCAACGTCGGCATCGGCGGCTCCGACCTCGGCCCGGTGATGGCCTACGAGGCGCTGCGCCACTTCAGCCGCCGGGAGATGACCTTCCGCTTCGTCTCCAACATCGACGGCACCGACTTCGCCGAGTCAACCCGCGACCTCGTCCCTGAGGAGACGTTGTTCGTGATCTCCTCGAAGACCTTCACCACGCTGGAGACGATGACCAACGCGCGCACCGCCCGCGAGTGGGCGCTGGCCGGGCTGGGCGGAGACGAGGCGGCGGTCGCCAAGCACTTCGTCGCCGTCTCCACCAACGCCGATGAGGTGGCGAAGTTCGGCATCGACACCGAGAACATGTTCGGCTTCTGGGAGTGGGTGGGGGGCCGGTACTCGATGGACTCGGCGATCGGGCTCTCGACCATGCTGGCGATCGGCCCGGCCCGGTTCGCGGAGATGCTGGCCGGCTTCCACGCGATGGACGAGCACTTCCGCGAGACCCCGGCGGCGCTCAACCTGCCGATGCTGATGGGCCTGCTGGCGGTCTGGTACAGCGACTTCTTCGGCGCCCAGACCTGCGGCGTCTTCCCCTATGACCAGTACCTGCACCGCTTCCCCGCCTACCTGCAGCAGCTGACGATGGAGTCAAACGGCAAGCACGTCACCATCGACGGTGCCCGCGTCGACTACGACACCGGCGCGATCTACTGGGGGGAGCCGGGGACCAACGGCCAGCACTCCTTCTACCAACTGATCCACCAGGGGACGCGCCTGATTCCCTGCGACTTCCTCGGCTTCGCCCATTCCAACAACCCGCTCGGCGACCACCACGACAAGCTGATGTCGAATGTCTTCGCCCAGGGCGAGGCGCTCGCCTTCGGCAAAACGCCCGACCAAGTGCGCGCGGAGGGAACCGCGGAGGACGTCGTGCCGCACCGGGTGATGGAGGGCAACCGCCCCTCCAACACGATCCTCGCCGACCGACTGACGCCGGAGAGCCTAGGCACCCTGGTCGCCCTCTACGAGCACAGCGTCTTCACCCAGGGGGCGACCTGGGGGATCGACTCCTTCGACCAGTGGGGGGTCGAGCTGGGCAAGGTGCTGGCGGTCGCGATTATCCCCGAGCTGGAGTCCGCCGAGGAGCCGAAGATGCGCCACGACAGCTCCACCAACGCGCTGATCCGCCGCTACCGCGAGGCGCGGCGCGAGGGACCGGCCGAGGAGTAGATGCTCGCGCTCGACCCGCTCCCGTTGGCGGCGTCGGCATCGAATCTGCTCGCCGCGCGCGAGCAGATGGCTTTCACCCTCGGCTTCCACATCGTCCTCGCCTGCCTCGGGGTGGCGCTGCCGGCGATCATCCTGGTCGCCAACTACATCGGGCTGAAACGGGGCGACGCCGACGCGATCGAGCTGGCGCGGCGGTGGTCCAAGGCGATGGCGGTGACCTTCGCTGTCGGCGCCGTCACCGGGACCGTGCTCAGCTTCGAGTTCGGGCTGTTGTGGCCGCACTTCATGGACCGCTTCGGCTCCACCTTCGGGATCGCCTTCGCGATTGAGGGGATCTTCTTCTTCGTCGAGGCGATCTTCCTGGCGATCTACATCTACGGCTGGAAGCGGCTTGGCGGCTGGGCCCACTTCTGGTCGGGGGTGCCGATGGTGGTCACCGGGATCGGCGGGGCCTTCTCGGTCGTCGCCGCCAACGCCTGGATGAACCAGCCCCAGGGCTTCACCCTGAACGCGGCCGGGAAGGTGATCGACACCGACCCGATCAAGGTCCTGCTCAACCCGGCGACCGGGTACGAGGTGCCGCACATGATCCTCGCCGCCTACATGGTGGCGGGCTTCCTGGTCGCCTCGATCTACGCGGTCGGGATGCTGAAGGGGCGACGAGATCGCCTGCACCGGCTGGGGCTGCTGATCCCGCTGACGATCGGCCTGATCGCGACCCCGATCCAGATCTTCGTCGGCGACACCGCCGCCCGCGCGGTCGCCGACCACCAGCCGGCCAAGTTCGCCGCGATGGAGTGCATCGATGAGACCGGCGACCACCAGACCGAGTACGTCGGCGGCATCTGCACCTCCGACGGGGTGAAGTGGGCGATCCCGATCCCCGACCTCGACTCCTACCTGGTCGGGTTCAGCGCCGACACCGTGGTCACCGGCCTCAACGACATCCCGCCCAACGAGCGCCCGCCCGCCAACACGCTGCTGCACCTCTCCTTCGACGCGATGGTCGGCATCGGCACCGCGTTGCTCGGACTCGGCATCTGGGTCGCGTTCGTCTGGTGGCGCCGGCGTGACATCCCGAAGACGCCCTGGTTCCTGCGCGCGGTCGCGGTCTCGGGAGCGGCCTCGATCCTCGCCCTGTGGTGCGGCTGGATCGTCACCGAGGTCGGGCGGCAGCCGTGGATCGTGCAGGGCTACATGCGGACCTCCGAAGCGGTCACCGAGGCGGAGGGCCTCTGGTTCGTCTTCGGCTTCGTGCTGTTGCTCTACACGGGCCTTGGCACCGCCGCGATCGTGATCCTGCGGGGGATGTCGCGGCGCTGGCGCGAGGCCGGTGCGACGGCTGAGGACCCCGGCACGCCCTACGCGCCGCCGACGGTGAGCGGGGGGACGGGAAGATGAGCAAGGCCGACGCCGCCGCGGCGATCCTCTGGGTGGGGGCGACCTTCTACGCACTCTTCGGCGGCGCCGATTTCGGCGGCGGGTTCTGGGACCTGATCGCCGGCGACGCCGAGAAGGGCGAGCGGCCGCGAGCCCTGATCCAGCGCTCGCTGACCCCGGTCTGGGAGGCCAACCACGTCTGGCTGATCTTCATCCTCGTTGTCCTCTGGACCGCGTTCCCACCCGCCTTCAGCGCGGTGATGACGACGCTGTACGTGCCGCTGACGGTGGCGGCGATCGGGATCGTCCTGCGCGGCGCGGGCTTCGCCTTCCGCAAGTCGATCGAGGGGTTCCAGGCGCGTCGTGCCGCCGGTGCGACCTTCGCCCTCTCCTCCGTTCTCACCCCCTTCTTCATGGGGACCGTTGTCGGCGCGATCGCCTCCGGCAACGTGCCGGCGGACGGCAACGGCGACCCCTTCTCGAGCTGGTTGGAGCCGCTGCCGCTGCTGACCGGGGCGATGTTCGTCGCCACCGGCGCCTACCTCTCCGCGGTCTTCCTGGTTGGCGACGCGCGCCGCGCCGGCGAGCGGGACATGGAGCGCTACTTCGTGCGGCGAGCGCTGGCCGCAGCCGCCGTGGCCGGGGTCGCCGCTGTGGTCGGCCTGGTCGAGCTGCACGCCGAAGCCCGCTACATCTTCGACCGCCTCGTCGACCAGGGGCTGCCGTTGGTGATCCTCTCGGCGGTCTGCGGGATCGGGGTGCTCGTGCTCCTCGTTCGGCCACGGGGCGCTTTTGTAACCCCTAGGGCGACAAAAGCGCCCCGAGTAGCCGAGTTGGCGTTGCGACCATTCGCCGCTGGCGCCGTCGTGGCAGTGATCTGGGGGTGGGGCGTCGCCCAGTTCCCCTACCTGCTCCCGACCAGCCTCCGGATTGACCAGGCTGCGGCGCCCGGCCCGACCCTGGACATCGTGATGATCGTCTTCGCGATCGCCGCGGTGGTGGTTCTGCCCTCACTCGCCCTGCTCTATGTGTTGAGCCAGCGAGACCTGCTCGAGGGAGAGCACTGAGCGGTTTGTGAGCGGTACCAAAGCGTCTGAGTATTGGATGAGGGTTTCCATCCAAGATCAACAGAAGTGGGGGCGGGGCCGATGGCCTGGCATGCCAACCATTAATGCCCGGCCGAGGCTGATCGGCACCACTGTCACCGTCCTCCTCGTCCTCGCCGCGCTTGCCGCGCCGGCGTCTGGGCTCGCCGCTCCGCTCCCCGGCGAACTGGCGATCTCGCCCTCGCCCGCGGCCTTCCCGAAGACCACCGTCGGCCATCAGATAGGCCGCGAGTTCCAGGTCGCCAACGAAAGCGGCGAAGAAGTCGGGATCGAAGGCGTTGGAATCGAAGGCGCCGACGCAGGCAACTTCATCTTCAACGGGACCAGCTGCGGCGGACCGCTGCCTTCAGGGCAGCACTGTTCGGTCTGGGTCACCTTCGCCCCCGGCGGCGTCGGCGCCAAGCAGGCGACCCTGACGGTCCGCGTCAACGGCGTACAGGAGGCCTTCGAGCTCTCCGGCGAGTCGGTGCCGCCGCAGCTCAGCTTCCAGCCAGGCAGCTACGACTTCGGCCTGCAGTACGTCAACTCCGGCTCCTCTAGCGCCAACTTCCAGCTCACCAACACCGGCGAGGCAACGGTCCAGCTGAACAACATCGACACGACCGGGCCCGGCCGCGAAGCCTTCTGGACCGGCGGGAGCGACTGCTGGAGCCACCCGCTCGAGCCGGGAGAAAGCTGCTCGGTCCAGGTCGGCTTCGGTCCCCGCGACGCCGTTCCCTACATCGCTGCGGTGCGCGCCGGAGTCAACGGCTACTCCTTCACCGCCGATCTGACCGGAGCCGGTGGGCGGCCGATCGTCGAAGCCGACGCCAACCCGGTCGACTTCGGCACCGCGACCGCGGGAGGCGCCGGCATCGTCCGGACCGTCACACTGACCAACTCCGGCAACCTTCCTGCCTCTTTCTTCATCGGCGTGATCGCCGGCGGAGACGCCGGCAGCTTCGAACTGATCGACGAGAACTGCTCGGCGGCGCCGTTGATGCCGGCGGCCAACTGCACCGCACACGTTCGCTTCGCCCCCTCCAGTCCCGGACCAAAGGTCGCCCGGCTCGCCTTCTTTGGCGATACCGAAGGCGGCACGATGGTCATGCTCAGCGGCGAGGGCGTCGCTCCGGCGACGACCCTGGCGCCAGGCTTCTTCGATTTCGGCTCCCAGCGGGCTGGGGCGAGGAGCAGGGCTCACGGCTTCCTGGTCCGCAATGAAGGCACCGCTCCGCTGCGGTTGGGCGCCGCCTCGCTGGTCGGCACCGATTCCGACCAGTTCCTCCTCGCCGGGGACGAATGCACCGACGCCGTGCTGGCGCCGGGCGCCGGCTGCGAGGTGCGGGTCCGGTTCGCTCCCAGCGGAGCCGGCCCCAAGTCGGCGAAGCTGAGAATCGCCGCGGACGGCGGCGTGGCCACGGCCGCACTCGCCGGCACCGCGAAGCCGCGGTCCCACTCCCGCCACCACAGTCGCTTCGCGCGGCGGATGACGCTGGCGGCACACAGGGCCCGGTAACCCGTGCGGCGATCCCCCCGGTCGCACTAGACGGCTGTTCGTTTTTCGAGCGCGCCGCAGTTGCCGCGACCTATGTTGAGCGCGCAAGAAGGCTGCCTTGCGGTAGCCAAATCTCATTGGAGGAGGGACCAATGGAAACGACGAAAACGACCTACGGCCGCAGGCCGCCGCGCCGGCGCGGCAGGAGCATCATCGCCACTCTCGCGGCGGTGGTCGCGATGGTCGGAGCGGTGCAGGCAGTGACTCCAGCGTCGGCGCTGGCAGTGCGCGCTGAGTGCTACTCCCTGTATTCGTGGGGGCAGAGGGAATTACAGAGAGGTAACTGGGATAGGGGGCTCGAAATCATGGGCATGTGGGAGCAGTGTGAACGCAACGCCGAAATAGGGGAGGAAATGTTTCCCTGACGACGGGACCGCCTGTAGGTTGATCGGGGCGTGATCGAGGCGGTCCTCTTCGACATCGACGGCACCCTCCTCGTCACCGGCGGGGCGGGTGCCGTTGCTTGGCAGCGGGCGTTCCGCGAGTTGCATGGCGTCGACGCCGACATCGACGAGCACACCCACGCTGGGATGACCGATCCCGAAATCGTCGAAATCGTCTTCCGTGAGGTGATCGGTCGGGACGGGACCGAGGCGGAGCGGGCGCAGGCGGTCGCCGGTTATCTCAGTCATCTCACCGATGCGGTGGCGGAGTCCGATGGCTATCGGGTGATGCCGGGGATCGAGGAGATCCTGCCGCGGCTGACCGAACAGGGGGTGTTGCTCGGCATCGTCACCGGCAACATCGAATCGGCCGCTCACATCAAGCTCGCCCGCGGCGAGCTCAACCGCTACTTCGCCTTCGGCGGCTACGGCTCTGACGCTCGAGACCGCACCGAGCTGACGAAAAGGGCGCTGGAGCGGGGCGCCGAGGTCGCCGGCAAGCCGCTCGACCCGGCCACCACGATCGCGGTCGGCGACACCCCCCGCGACGTCAGTGCCTGTCACGGCGCCGGCATCAGGGTGGTCGGCGTCGCCACCGGCGCCTACGCGGTCGAGCAGCTCAATGACACCGGAGCAGACTGGGCAATCCCGGACGTCACCTCGGGCTTTCCGGTCTAAGCCAGAGTGCAGCGCGCCTGGTAGATAGACGTAAATCCCGATACGAAACCGTTGCGCGCCGCGCGTAGGTAGAGGCGCCAAACGCGGACCCGTTCGGGGCCGGCGATCTGGATCGCCCGCTCGAGGTTCTGGTCGAGCCGGTTCGCCCAGTGGCGCAGCGTCTCGGCGTAGTCGGGGGCGAAGTCCTCGACGTGGTGGGTGACGAAGCCGGCCCGTTCAAGCGCCAGCAGGTTGCGCGAGAGGTGCAGGGGGGCGGCATCGGGGAAGACGTAGCGCTCGGAGAACGGTCCCGCCTCACCGTCGGTGTGGCGGAGGCGGGTGATCCCGTGGTTGAGCAGCCGCCCGCCCGGCTCCAGCAACCCGGCAAGGGTGTGGGCGTAGAGGTCGATCTGGGAGGCGCCGACATGCTCGACCATGCCGATGCTGCCGATCGCGTCGAAGCGCTCTCCCACCAGGTCGCGGTAGTCCATCACCCTGATCTCGACCCGGTCGGAGACGCCCGCCTGCTCGGCCCGGCGACGGCCCTCCTCGGCTTGGGGCTCTGAGAGGGTGATTCCGACCACGCTGGCACCGTGCTTGGTCGCCGCCCAGAGCGGGAAGGCGCCCCAGCCGCAGCCGACGTCGAGCACCCTGTCGCCCTCCTTCAGGGCGAGCTTGCGCGCCACCGTCTCGAGCTTCTTTTCCTGGGCCTCCTCCAAGGTCTTCGCGCCGCGGGAGAAGATCGCGCAGCTGTAGGTCATCGACTCGTCGAGGAATAGCGAGAAGAACTCGTTGGAGACGTCGTAGTGGTGGCGGACCGCGCGGGCGTCGCGCTCCTTGCTGTGGCGGCGGCCGCTGGGACGCAGCTCGGCGGCCGGTCGCTTCGGCGGCAGGGTTAGGCCGGCGGCACGGACGGCGCCGACCAGCAGCGCCCGCTGGTCGGCGCGGTCGAGTACGGGCGGCTTCCAGGAGTCGAGCAGGGCGATCACGGCGTCCATGTCGTCGGCCTCGATCTCGCCGCTGACGTAGGCGCGGCCGAGGCCGAGCTGGCCCGGCGCGCGCAGCGCGTGGGCGGCGGCGCGGGGGGAGCGGACGTGGAAGGTCGGCCCGCCCTCGGCGGTGGCGGGCAGCCGGGTGCCGTCCCAGAACTCGACCGCGAACGGTCGCTCCGGGATCCGGGCTTCGATCTCCCGCCGCAGCGGGGCCGTGGTGGCAAACGGCATCGCGGGGACTCTAGCGACGCCTGGCGAGCCGAGCCCAAGGTTCACATCGCTTCGGCTCCGCCCCGTATGATCGCCGTGATGGCGAGCGCAGGCCCACTCCCGAGCGACATCCAGCCCGTGGAGAACGAGACGCGCGACCGCATCATCACCGGTCTCGTCACCCTGGTCCCCTTCGTCGCGATCGGCTTCGCCGGGTGGCAGGTCTGGGGTAGCGCGCTGCACTGGAGCGACGTTTTCCTCTTCGTCGGCATGTACGTGTTCACTGGGCTGGGGATCACCGTCGGCTTCCACCGTCACCTCACCCACCGCAGCTTCAAGACCTACCCGTGGCTGCACGGGCTGCTCGGGATTCTCGGCTCGGCCGCGATCGAGGGCCCGGTGATCTCCTGGGTCGCCGACCACCGCAAGCACCACGCCTTCTCCGACGAGGTGGGCGACCCGCACAGCCCCCACGTCGACCACGGTCACGGCTGGAGCGGCGCGATGCGCGGTCTCTTCCACGCCCACATGGGCTGGCTCTTCATCCACACCCAGCGCGGCAACCGGGAACGGTTCGCGCCGGACCTGATCAAGGACCCGGTGATCAGCTGGGTCGATCGCACCTTCATCTATTGGGCGATCCTCGGGCTGTTGCTCCCCTTCGCCCTCGGTTGGGTGATCGGGGGGACCCTGTTCGCCGGCCTCACCGGCCTGCTCTGGGGCGGCCTGGTCCGGGTCTTCGTCCTTCACCACTTCACCTACAGCATCAACTCGCTCTGCCACGTCTTCGGCAACCGTGACTTCGAGACCGCCGACGAGTCCCGCAACCTGGCCTTGATCGCGATCCCGACCTTCGGCGAGGCCTGGCACAACAACCACCACGCCTTCCCGACCTCCGCCACCCACGGCCTCGGTCGCTACCAGCTCGACATCTCGGCCCTAGTCATCGACGGCCTGGAGAAGGCGCGCCTGGTCTGGGACGTCGTCCGCGTCTCCCCCGAGCGCCTCGCGGCGAAAGCCGTCTGACCCGCTCTCAGGGCGCGGTCGGCGAGGCGTACCAGTCGATCCAGCCGCTGCATGCTGCCGAAAGCGGCACCATGCGGTGCGGCTTGTCGGGGACGGCGACCAGCTCGCCCAGGTAGGCCCTGCCGTCGTATCCGGTGAGCTTCTGCAGGGCACTGGCATCGGGGGTGGTGACGGTGAAGCGGGTGCTGCCGCCGTCGCTGCGGTAGCGGCCGGCGGGCCAGAACTGGCCGTTGTTGCCGAGACTGATCGTGTTCGGGCGCTGGCCGTCGAGCGCCGCCTTCAACGGTTCTTGGAAGCCCGGGGCCGAGAGCGTCAGGTCAACCGGTGAGAAGTACTGGAGCGAGAGGTTCCAGGTGCCGGGGGGCAGCTCCAACGCCTGCGACGCACTCTCCTCGCCCATACCGAGGACGCTGTCCTCCACCCACTCGTCTTTCTGGCCGATCACCGCGTCGGTGAAGAGCGAGGCGCGGCCGCCGTCGGCGAGCAGGAGGCGGATCTCCGGCGCCGCGCACCCCGCCTTCGCCGCCGCCTCGGTGCCCTCGAGCAGGACGTGGCGGTTCTCGAGGGTCGGCCCGGTCCGCTTCCACAGCACGAACGACGGCGTCACCGCGATCCGCTTGAAGTTGGCCGGCGCCTGGCTGTTCCAGGCGGCCCTGCCGGTGATCACGTAGGGACCGCGGTCGAGCGTCCCGCTGGAGAAGGAGTCGAAATCGATCGGGCTGTAGGCGTCGCCGGTGTCGAAGGGCTTCTCGGGGTTGGCGGCGACTTCGGCGTCGGGGAACTCGACCAGCGGCACGTGGGTGTCGGCGCCGAGCAGGTTGTGGGCGGCGTAGCGGTCCTGGCCCGCGTAGAGGACCGGCTGGCCGTGAACGATCGGCAGAAAAGCGCTCAGCTCGGCGCCGTGCCCGGGCGGCCCGACCGGTGCGTCCCGCAAGGCGAGGAAGCTCGAGTACACCGCCCCCCCCACGAACGCGACCGCCAGCACCGTCCAGCCGAGGCGCCGTGAGAACTCGGTCAGCAGCGGGCGGATCGCGACAAGCATCGCCAGGGGGGCGGCGATCATCAGCGCCTTGGCCTGCGAGTAGTCGCCGCTGAAGGGGAGCGAGATCAGGTAAAGGGCGGCGCTGGCCCCGAGCGCGATCGGGATCGTCAACTCGCGCCGGCTCACCCACCAGGCGACTCCGGCCAGCAGAGCGAGGACCGCGATCGTCCCCCAGAGGCCGGTCAGTTGTGCCCCCCCGGCGGCGTCGAGCCGGTAGTTGGAGGCCGGCCAGATGCCGAGCGCCTCCAGCGGCGAGACCGGGCCGTAGGTGTTGCTGCCGGCGACCTTGTTGAAGCCGCCGGCGAACCCGAACGGGCCGACCACCGTGAGGACCACGGCGAGCCCCGCGGCGATCGCGATCGCCGCCAGGGTCACCGGCCGCAGCAACCACTTCAGCAGCGCCCGGGGCCGCAGCGAGCGGCGGACGGCGGGGAGGGTAAGGCTCCAGAGGGCCAGGATCGCGACCGGCCAGGCGAGGCCGGCAAAGCTGTAGGAGAAGAGGATGCCGCCGGCCAGCGCCAGCGGTGGGAGGGCGAAGCCGATCCGGGCTAGGGCGCCACGCGGCAACTCTTCGGGCGCGATCAGGAAGACCGCGAAGGCGAGGACGAAGAGCGCCTCGGCGGTCTCCTTGAAGGCGGCCTGGGCGAAGTAGGAGGCGGCGAGGTAGGGGAGGGCGACCAGCGCCGCGGCGACGGTTCTGCGCCCCGGCGACATCTCCCGCAGCGCCCCGAGCGCGGTCAGGCCGGTGAGCACGCCGATCGCGACGATCTCACCGATGAACGCCTGGCCGAGGGCGATCCCCGGGAAGGACGCGACCGCAACGGCGAGGCTGTGCGGGCCGAGCGGGTAGCCGGGCTCCGGCGCCGGGCCGAAGCCGCTGCGCAGCCACTCGGCCCAGGCAAGGTGCAGGCCAAGGTCGTTGTTGAAGCCGACCCCGAGCAGGCCCCAGCGCCCGCTGACCGCAAACGGGATCGCCAGCGCGACGAGGACGACGATCGCTACCGGCACTCCGGTCCTCAGCGCCGCGGGCGCCGCGAATGGGAGGCGCCAGGCGATCAGCGCCGCGACCGCGACCAGGGCCAGAACGCCGAGGGTGGCGCTGGTGCCGTGGCCCGGCGCCCGCGCCAGCACGCCGGTGACGGTCACCACGACGCCGAACCCGACCGCCGGCTCCAGCCAGGACCACGATCGCCGTCCGGCCAGCGACATCGTCGCCCGCCCAGCGAGGAGGGAGACGGCGCAGATCAGCGCCGCCGAGGCGTAGGTCCCGATCATCAGCGCCTGCAACCTATACGGGAGCGGGCGTTCTCAGTACTTCTCGGCGGCCCGTTCCAGGGTCGCGCGGAGGTTGTCCCCGCGTAGCGGCGGCTCGTGCCCGGCGCAGACCACCCGCGGCTCCAGTGCGGCAAGCCGGCGCAGGGACTCCTTCGCCTTGGCGTGGTCCCAGGCCCAGGCTGGGTGCGGCACGCTCGCCTCGCCCTCGGGCAACGGTTTGAGCCGCGTCGAGTCGACCAGGTAGACGACGTCACTGACGATCGCCACTCGGTCGCTCTCGCGCCAGAGGCCGATCAGGCCCGGCGCGTGGCCGGGGAAGTGGATGACCTCGAAGCCGGCCACGGTGTCTCCCTCAGTGACCGTGCCGTCGATTTTCACCGCGCCGCCGTCCCACCGCCGCAGCAGGAACGGGTAGATCCGGCGGACCCAGGCAACCGGCAGCTCCGAGAGCTCCATGTAGGGGGCAATCGCGGCGTCGCTTTCGGCATCGGCGACTTCGTCGGGATGGCAGAACACGGGCGCGCCCATCGCGCCGGCGGTGCCGCGATGGTCGGCGTGGGCGTGTCCGAGCACCACCTGGTTGACGCCGCCGAGCTGCTCGGCGGCCGCCCGGGCCTTCTTGCGCATGCTCTTGGTGCCGGCGTCGAACTGGATGACCCCGTCGCCGTCGTCGAGGAAGTAGATGTTCATCGCCCCGCGGACGTCCCCGCGCAACAGCCAGACTCCCTCGGCCGCCTTCTCCAATCCCATGTTGAGCAGCCTACCCACCGGCGAAGGAGGCTGGACCAACCATCTAGGGTTCGCCGCGTGCCGTGGATCTGGAAAGCGGGGCTGGTGGTGCTGGTCGCCTGCCTGGTGGCGTCGATGGCGATCGCGATCGTCCGCCTGGCGACCACGCCGACCGAAATCCTCGGCGACGGCTTCCGCGACCTTCCTGCCGAGTCCCGGCGTTAGTATCCGTCCCGTCCAACGACCGAGCTAGGAGGCGGCGTGTTCAATCGCATCGTGGTTGGGACCGATGGCTCTGACACCGCCGCCAACGCGGTGCGGCAGGCGACCGAGCTCGCCAAGCTGACCGGCGCGCAGCTGAGCATCGTCAGCGCCTTCGCGCCGGTGTCCGGCCGGCGGGTCGCGGGCGAGAAGCTGGACGCCCCCGCCGACGTCCAGTACGAGATCGGCCCGCGCGAGGACGTCAACCTGATCCTCGATGCCGCGGCGGCCGCTGCCCGCAAAGAGGGAGTCGAGGTCCAGACCCACCCGGTCGAGGCGGATCCCGCCGACGCGATCCTCAACGTCGCCGAGGAGACCGGCGCCGACCTGATTGTGGTCGGCAACAAGGGGATGACCGGCGCCCGCCGCTACATCCTCGGCAGCGTCCCGAACAACATCTCCCATCACGCGCCGTGCAGCGTGATGATCATCCGCACGACCTAGTTGAGAAACGGCCTGCGCCTGGTGGCGCGGTTGGCGTCGATCAGGCCGGCACCCTGTTGCGTGCGCGGCAGGCCGAGGTCACGGGCGGTCTTCCGCAGTCGCCCGGTCACGGCGTTGACGATGCGCGTGGGTGCCAGGCGATTGGGTCCCTTGCGGTGGTATCCGATCGCGACCACCATCGCGGCGACGCCGGAGACGTGTGCCGCCGCCATCGAGGTGCCGAGATAGTCGCTGGGTATTGAGAAGGCCGTGGTCGATCCCGGTTGCAGGGTCACCTGGAAGATCGGCCGCGACAGCACCGAGGGGCAACCGGCGATCGGTTCGCCGCCGCCCGGCGCAACGACGTCGATAGAACCCGCCAGCGAGTAGTTACCCAGGCAGCCACCCTCGGTGGTGCCGCCAACGGCGATCACCCGGGGGCCGGTGGCCGGCTCCGAGACGCAGCCCTCCGAGCCGATGTTTCCTGCAGAGGCGACGGCGACTATGCCTGCCTGGTAGGCGCGGCGGAGGGCTTCGTCGACGACCGGCACGCGCTTGCCGCAGGCGAAGTTGAAGCTCATGTTGATCACGTCGGCGCCGTGGGCCACCGCGACGCGGATGCCGTTGGCGATCTCGACCGCATCTCCGCGACCCTGGCTGTCGAGGACCCTGACCGGCATCAGTTTGGCCCGGTAGGCGAGCCCGGTGAGCCCGATCCCGTTGTCCGTCTGCTCCGCGATCGTCCCCGCCACGTGGGTGCCGTGGCCGTTTTCGTCGAGCGGGACCAGATCACGATCGACGAGGTCGAATTCCCCGGTGAACTGCTCCGGGCTGAAATCAGGGCTGGGCGCGAATTCGTCAGACCGCTTGCGGTAGGCGATGCCGGTGTCGAGAACGGCGACGGTCACGCCGGCCGCGCCGGGGCGCCCGAGCCGGGCTAGGTTCTGCCAGGCGCCGACCGCGTCGATGCCCCCGGGCGAGACTGGTAGACCCGGGGTGGGGGGTTCCTGCCAGGGGAGGAAGTTCCACTGCTTGGAGGCCCAGCTGCCGGCCTCCGATGCCGCTTCAGCACCGGTGCCGGCGACGATCGTCCCGGGATCGTTGGGGAGCGCGAGTGGCGCAGGTACCGGGACGGCGGCCGAGGCGGTGGCGATGTAGTTGGGCTCGGCGTAGACGACTCGGGGGTTGCTCCGCAGCGCGCGCGCGGCCGCCCTCACGTCGGCACCCGCCGGCAGTGAGAGGGCCCGGCCAAGGTGCTGCCCCTGGAGCTTGTAGACGACCTCGCGCGGGACGAACCCGCGGTTCGGCGCGACGCCGATCTCGGCCGTCGCCGGAGCGGCGCCGGTGATTAGTAGGGCCGTCGCCGCGAGGGCACCGAGAAGCGAAAGGAGTCGTCTCATCTGAAGTCTTTTCGCTCGTCCCGATCCCGTGAGTGTCCGGGTGAGCTCTTCCGCTAACACCGGAAATCCTGGGAAGTTGTAGGCATACATACTCCCCCATCGATGGACGAATTGGCGACCGCGCAAAGTGAGGCCATGGATGTCGCGATCGAACAGGCGCGGCTGGCTGGAGACCACGGCGACGTCCCGATCGGCGCCGCGATCTTTCGCGACGGCAAACTCCTCGCGCTCGCCGGCAACGAGCGCGAGCGCCGAGGCGACCCGACCGCTCATGCCGAGGTGTTGGCGATCCGGGCCGCGGCTGAGGCGCTCGGCGGTTGGCGGCTGCCGGGTACGACCCTCTACGTCACCCTCGAGCCGTGTGCGATGTGCGCGGGCGCGATCGTTCTGGCTCGCATCCCGACCGTCGTCTACGGCGCCCCCGACCCCAAGGCCGGCGCCGCCGGAAGCGTCCTCGACGTACTTTCCCACCCCGCGCTGAACCACCGTCCCGGTGTCATCCCCGGCGTCAGGAAAGAGGAGTGCGCTGCGCTCCTCCGCGACTTCTTCGCCGCCAAGCGCAACTCCACAACTTAGTCACAAATGGCCCTGGCGTCACCGAACCCGATGTGGGAGTCTCTCCACTTTGAGTAAACGGGAAATCTCAAAGGAAAAGGGAGGATCGATGAGCCCCGTGAAAACCCCCAAACGCCGCACCTGTGCGCACATGGTGGTGCACGAGTTGCTGGCCGAAACGAAACCCGAATACCGCAAATACAGGCTCAAAGCGGAGGAGGAGACGCGCAGCAGCATCGACAGCGGGCAGGCGATGCGTGTGACCGCGAAACTGATCACGATCCCAGTCGTGGTTCATGTGGTCTACAACACCGAAGCGGAGAACATCTCCGACGCTCAGGTGAAAAGCCAGATCGAATCTCTGAATAAGGACTACCGGGCAAAAAACCCCGATCTGAAAAAACTGCCGAAAGCATGGAAAAGCCTCGCGATCGACTCCAACATCCAGTTTGCCCTGGCGACCAAAGACCCGAAAGGCAAAAAAACCTCCGGCATCACCCGCACCGCGACCAAAGCCACCTCGTTTGGCCCCAACGACACGGTCAAGGCGAAAAAAACCGGTGGCGTCGATCCCTGGCCGACCGACCGCTACCTGAATATCTGGGTGTGCGATCTCGGCGGCGGCCTGCTCGGCTATGCCCAGTTCCCGGGCGGACCGTCGAAAACCGACGGCGTCGTGATCCTCAGCACCGCCTTCGGCACGACCGGCATCGCCAAAGCCCCGTTCAACAAGGGCCGCACGGCGACGCACGAGGTGGGGCACTACCTCGGCCTGCGCCACATCTGGGGCGACCGCAACGACTGCACCGGCGACGACTTCGTGGCCGATACGCCGAAAGCGCGGGAAGCGAACTACGGAAAACCAAAATTCCCCCACATCACCTGCAACAACGGACCGAGCGGCGACATGTTCATGAACTACATGGACTATGTCGACGACGCGGCGATGTTCATGTTCACGACGGGCCAGGTCGCGCGGATGAACGCGACCCTCGCCGGACCGAGGAAAAAACTGGCAGGCCTCTGAGATCATCCTCGGGTGGCCGGACCCGGGAAGGAAGCGCTTCGAGGGCATTGGGTTCACTCTCACGAGGAGGACCGCGGCAGCGAGATGGTGTTCCGGCCGGCCGACCATCCGCTGCCGCCTTCGCGCGGGCGAATGGCGTTCGAGCTGCGCCCGGACGGCAGCTACGTGGAGCACTCGCCGGGGCCGGTAGACGTCCCCGAGGAGTCGAGCGGCCGGTGGTCACTCGAGGGCGACCGGCTGGTTTTGGACCCGGCGGGCGACCGGCCGCGGCAGGCCTGGGAGGTCAGAGCGGCCGGCGAGGATCGCCTCGTCCTGCGGAGGATCTGAACTCGGCCACCTGAAGTGCCTACCCTGGTCTTATGTCTGAGGGTAGGAGCCAACGTAGCCACCACCTGGATGCGATCCGGGTATCGGCGATCCTCCTCCTGATCCCATACCACGCTGCCCGTTATGTCCAGAAGGGCGATGGGGGAGCCGAGATCGTCGATGCCGTCGTTTGGTTCGTCCATACCTGGCACATGCCCCTGTTCTTCGCCATCTCTGGTTTCTTGGCCGCCAGCGCACTGCGACGATCTACCGCTGTCCGCCAGCTACGTGCCCGGTTTCGCCGGCTCGGCCTGCCGCTGGCCGTGGGGATGCTGACGGTCGTGCCGCTGGCCAATTTCCTCGTCATCGGTGCGGCGGCTCTCTGGCCGCGCAAAGGTGAGCTTCCGCCGAAGCGAGAACTGGATATCGCCAACGTCTTCAACCTCTCGCCGAGGCACCTGTGGTTCATCGCCTACCTGCTGATGATCTCTCTGATCGCGATTGGAGTCTGGCTGGCGCTCCAGCGGGCCCCCGGACTGGGGGCGGCGCTCAACCGCGGCTTTCGCGCCCTGATGAGGTCATGGTGGGCCGTTCCCGTCCTGGCGTCGATCAGCGCGGCGATCCTGAGCGCCAAGACCGGGTGGGTGGCGGGAGGAACCGCGTCCAATTCGCTGGTCCCAGCCCCGACTCTCTTCGCCTATTACAGCCTCTTCTTCTTTTTCGGCTGGCTTCTCAGCGGTCAGAGCAATCTTGTCGAAGGGCTGAAGCGCGGTGCCTGGCTGCGACTCGGGGCGGGAGTGCTGATCGCCGTGCCCGCCTTCCTCCTCTTCTACGACAACGGCGACTTCACCGGCAACGTCGGCACGCCGGGCATCCTGGCCGAAATCGATGAGCTGCGCCTTTATGGGCTGTTCACCGTGGGCATGGTCTGCTGGCTCACCCTGTTCGGAATCTGGGGGGTGCTGGCGCGACACATCCGCAAGGAGTCGCGCGTGCTGCGCTATCTATCGGACGCGAGCTTCTGGATCTACCTCGTTCATATCCCGTTCCTCGTCGCTCTGCAGAGCTCCCTTTCCACGACCGAGCTGGCAATCCCCATCCGCTGGGGACTTGCTGTGAGCGGGACCCTTGCGTTGGCTATCGGGACCTATGCCCTGATCCGTTGGCTTCGTACGCTGGTGACGAAGCATGTGCGCCCTCGCGGTGTCCCCGGTTAGACACCTGGTACTTACCCGTTGTCTACCAGCGGGACTTCCCGGCGCAGGCGATCCAGGACACGCAGGGCTCCGAGGTTCCGCAGCGCATATCCCTGTCGCATTCCCACCGGCCCGAAGTCAATCGCGGTGCAGGGTGGGCAGAGAACGCTCGGGTGGACACCATCGCGACTCAGACCCGCGCGGGGAACACCCTGCTCGACCATCTGCCGCCAGTAGTTCCAAAGCGGCAGCGCCCGGTTCTCGGCAAGGCCGGCGATCTCGGCGTTGAAGCGCGTGACCCTTGGCGAGAACGGTTGCCTTGCCCGAGGCGGGATCGTGCTGATCACCGGGATGGTTCCCGCGCTGGACACGAGCCGTACGACACGGGCAAGGTCGAGGCGGAACTGGACCGCGGTGATCTCCTCCAAGTCATTGGTTCCAAACATGATCAGGGCAACCGATGGGCGGAGCAGCTGCAGCTCGCAGCTGACGGCGGGCAGCCCCTGGCACTCCGGGAAAGATTCGCGTGGCGCAAGGGCATCAGCCGCCCGCCATCCTCCGACCGCGGCTAGCCCGAGGCGCGAATAGCTGTTGCTGACCGGGCACTGAGGTTCCTCGGAGCCACCAGGCACAGCGGTCCGGCCGAAGAACCCCAACGTCCCGCGCAGCTCTTCCCATTCGCCAAGTTGGGGCGACGAACACGCCAGCGCCTGCAGGAACGATGGGGATGCGGTGATGCTGTCGCCGATCTTGGCGACGACCCCCGGATGATTGCCGAACCGTTCTCCGCGGCCTGCGACCTTCTCGAGGTGGCTGGTGACGGCGGGTCCAAGTTCTGGCGCGACGGGCAGTTCCTGCCATTCGGCGGCCCGGGACTCGTGGCTGAAGATGGACCCGAGCACAAGCAGGGCCGAGGCTATGAGGACAGCTTTTACGGCAAGCATTCTGTGCGAAGGCATATAGCGCCGTCTGAACGGAGAGGGTGGGATTCGAACCCACGAGGCGGGTTAACCCCGCCCACGCGATTTCCAGTCGCGCTCCTTAAGCCACTCGGACACCTCTCCGGGCTGCGCTGAAGCCTAGAGGCTTGCCGCCCTCCGACCCTTGTCTCGAAGCCCCAGCGCCTCGATCTCAGCGATGATTGAGCGCAGTGAATTCATTTCACCAATCGGGCGGCCAATCGCAAGAAGAGCGCTTCCGGCGGCTGGTCGACGTTGGCACCGCGCTTCTTTCGGAGCTTGACCTTGAGGCCCTCCTGCAGTCGGTGGTGGAGGCCTCGCGCGAGCTCACCTCGGCCGGGTACGCGGCGCTCGGCGTGCTAGACCCTGATCACACCGAGCTCGAGCGCTTCATCTACCTCGGCATCGACGACGAGACGAAACGGGAGATCGGCGATCTTCCGCGCGGGCGGGGTGTTCTCGGCGAGTTGATCCGGAACCCCGCGCCCCTGAGGTTGGCCGACGTCGAACGGCATCCCCACGCTTACGGATTCCCTCCCGGCCACCCGCCGATGCACTCTTTTCTCGGGGTACCGATAACGGTTCGCGGCGAGACCTTCGGCAACCTTTACATGACTGAGAAGCAGGGCGCCGAGGAGTTCGATTCCGAGGACGAAGAGGCGGCGAGAACGTTGGCGATCTGGGCCGGGATCGCGATCGAGAACGCTCGCCTCTACACCAGCTTGAGCGAACGCGAGGAGGAGGCCGAGCAGGCGCTGAGGCAGGCCCAGGCTTCCGTTGACATCGCGCACACGGTTGGGGGCGAGACCGATGTCGAGCGGGTCCTCGACCTGATCGTCAAGCGGGCGCGGGCCCTGGTCGACGCTCGTGCGGTGCTCGTCCTCCTGCGCGACGGCGAGTGGCTTGAGGTGGCGGCCCGGGCCGGCGAAGTCAGCGCGGCGGAGAGCGAGCTGCGGATCCCGGTCGACGACTCGGTCTTCGGTGCTGCGATGGAAGAGCGCGTCTCCCGGCGCGTGGACCGTGAGCGGCTGCGGGAGCGGCTTGGCGCGGAGACCGCCCTGGTGGTTCCGCTCCACTTCCGTGGTCACGCGGTGGGGACGCTGGTGGCGCTCGACCGTGTGGCCGGGGGCGAGGAATTCGGCCAGGAGGACCTGCGCCTCCTGCAGGCGTTCGCCGCCAGCGCCGCGACCGCGGTTGGAACCGCACAGAACGTCGAGTCCGAACGGCTTCAGCAGCAGGTCGAGATCGGCGAGCGCGAGCGTGAGCGTTGGGCCCGCGAGCTCCACGACGGCGCGCTGCAGGGCCTCGCCGCGATCCGCATCTCTCTGGCGACCGCAATCCAGAGCGAGGCGTCCGATCGAGAGCGCCGGATCGAGGCGGCGGCTGAGGAGATGGTCGAGCGCCTCGAGGGGCAGATCAACGAGCTGGGCCGGCTAATCAACGACCTTCGCCCGGCATCGCTGGAGCGGCTCGGCCTCGCCGGCTCGTTAAAGGCTCTCGCTGAGGAATCGTCGGCTCGGGGAGGGCTCGAGGTCGAGACCACGATCGAGATCGACGGGGAGCTCAGCGGGGAGGAGGAGCGGGTCGTCTACCGGTTGGTTCAGGAGGCGCTCAGCAACGTCCTCAAGCACGCGGCGGCGAGCAGCGTCAGTGTCACCGCCCAGATGATCGACCGGCAGGTTCGGATCGCCGTGCAGGACAACGGTCGCGGGTTCGACCCTGATGCTGTCTCCGGGGGTCGCGGCCTGACCGGGATGCGGGAGCGGATCCAACTGCTCGGCGGCGAGATCGAGGTCGTCTCGGAGCCGGAGAGTGGCACCCGGATCATGGCCCGGGTCCCGATCCAGGCCGGCTGACGCTCAGCCGCCGCTGTCGCTTCCGGTCTCGATCACACCGTGCGCGATCGCGAACCGGACCAGGTCGGGACGCGACTCGATCCCTAGCTTCTCCATCAGCCGCGCCCGGTTGACCTCGATCGCCCGCACGCTGAGGAAGAGCCGCTCGCCGATCTCACGGTTGGTGTGGCCGAGCGCTAGCAGGCGCAGCAGGTCGCGCTCGCGCGCGCTCAGCCCGTCCAGCGGGTCCGCCTCCAGCTTGGCGAGCGCCCCGCCCAGCTCTGGGTCGATGTAGGAGCCACCCTCGGCGGCGACCCGGATTGCCTCAGTCAGGTTGCGCTCGGCCGCCTGCTTGAGGACGAAGCCCGCGGCCCCGGCGCGGAGCAGGTTGCGGGCCTTTCGGGGGTCGCTATGCATCGTCAGGACGACGATGGCCATGCCGGGAACGCTCTCGCGCAAGCTCGCTATATCGGCCGCCGGTTCTGCTCCGGGCATCGCCAGATCCAGCACCAGGACGTCTGGTCTGCGGTCGTGGGCGAGTGTCGCCGCCGACTCGGCGTCCGCCGCCTCGCCGATCACCCGCAGGCCAGGCTCCGCTTCGAGCATGCTTCGTAGGCCAGCGCGGATCACGTTGTGATCGTCGGCCAGGGCAACGGTGATCTGCCGCTCGTCCTCCGTCACGGAGTCGCCTCCCACCGCAGTCTGCCAGGCGAGAGGGCGGGCGCCGGGCTGGCATGCCTGGCTGCGAGGCCTCCGCGCCGACACGGGGCGACGCAGAGGCGTTCGCAGCGGAGGGCTCCATTGGGCTCCTCCTCATCTGGCCCCGTGCCCGCTTGGCCGTGGGAGTGGCCGTCGCAGGCTGCGGAGCCAGCTCAAGCCATCTTCGCCCGGCATCGCGCGCCCCACATCCGGGGTTAGTACTACGCAGTACTTCGGTCTCACCGCAACGTCGGCGCTACGCTGGCGAAGGATGACGGGGCTCGAACGCGACGGCGAGGCGCCGATCACGATCGTCCTCGCCGACGATCACGCGGTCGTCCGCGGCGCTCTCAAGGCGCTGTTGGAGGGACAGGGGGACTTCGAGGTGGTCGGGGAGGCCGCCGACATCCGGTCGGCGAAGGCTGCTGTCGCCGAGCTGCAGCCCGGTGTCCTGATCCTCGACGTCAACATGCCCGACGGCCTCGCCGTCGACGCGGTCGCTGGATTGCGAGCAGAGGCGCCCGGGACCGAGATCGTCCTGCTGACGGTGGAACGCGCTCCGACGCTGGCTCGCCGCGCGATCGATGCCGGCGCGCGCGCCTACCTGGTCAAGGACGCCGCACACCTGGAGCTGGTCGATGCCGTGCGCCGCGCTTCGGAGGGTCGCGAGTACCTGCCGGCGGCGGTGGTGGCGGGCCTCGAGGAGGAGGGTGAGGGGGAGAGCGCGGTCCTCTCCCCGCGCGAGGCGGAGGTCCTGCGCTTGATGGCCCTCGGCAACACCAATCGTGGGATCGCCGAGCAGCTCTCGCTCAGCGTGCGCACGGTGGAGACGCATCGTGCCCACGTACAGCAGAAGCTGGGACTCGTGAGCCGCTCTGAGCTGACCCGGTACGCGCTCGCGCACGGCCTGATCGACGCCTGAGCCGGCTACCCCTCGCCACCGAGTGCGGCCAGCGTAGCCGCGACCGACTCGGCCAGCGCCGCCGGGTTATATCCGCCCTCCAGCACCGCCCCCAGCGGCGCGTCCACTTGGTCCGCCATGTCACGAACCTGGCAGGCCATCCGGGCGAACGAATCGGTCTCCAGGCGGCAGTCGGCAAGCGGGTCGTCGCGATGGGCGTCAAACCCGGCCGAGACGAGGACGAGGTCGGGATCGAAGGAGAGCGCGGCGGGCACGACGATGTCCTCCATCAGCGAAAGCCAGATCTCCTCGTCGGACCCGGCAGGGACCGGCAGGTTGATCGTGTACCCCTCGCCCGCACCGGAGCCGAAGTCGGTGGATTGGCCGGTGCCGGGGTAGATCCCAGCCTGGTGGATGCTGACGAAAAGGACGTCGGAGCGATGGCGGAACGCCTCCGCGGTCCCGTTGCCGTGATGGACGTCCCAGTCGAGCACGAACACCCGCTCGGCGCCCAGCTCCCGGATCGCCAGCTCGGCGGCGATCGCGACGTTGTCGAAGAGGCAGAAGCCCATCGCCCGCTCCGGTTCGGCGTGGTGCCCCGATGGGCGCGCGGCGCAAAAGCCGATTCGGTCTTCGCCGCCGAGCAGGGCGCGGGTGACCGCGCAGGCGCCTCCGGCAGCGTGCAGGGCGGCGCGGTAGGAAGCCTCGCCGACGACGGTATCGGCATCGATCGCGCCGCCACCGGCGAGGCAGAGGTCGCGGACCGAGGCGACGTGGGGGGAACTGTGGACTAGCTCCAGCTCACTCTCGTCAGCGGCTGGGGCCTCGCGCCGCTCCCAGCCGAGCCAATCCCGGGCGGCCAGCGTGCGTTCGATTGCCACCAATCGCTCGGGCGTGTCGGGATGCGCCGGCATCTGCTCACGCGGATCGTGCTCGAGGCTGGACGGGTGGCTGAAGTAGAGCATCGGGCCTTCGCCCCGACCCTATCCCGCGTCCATCGGTGAAAGGCCACACCCGAGAGGATGGGCTTTCCCGGATGACCCAGGCTCCTCGTGAGAGGAGACTTCTGCAATGGGTTCGTACCGATCTCGGGTCTTAGTGGCCGGGGGTGGGATCGCCGGGCTCGAGGCCGCGATCGCCCTTCGGGACCTCGCTGGGAAGCGGGTCGAAGTGGAGGTGTGCTCGCCCCGGGAGGACTTTGTCTACCGGCCGTACGCGGTGGGGGAGCCTTACGGCGCTTCCCATGCCTTTCGCTACGACCTGCGGCGGCTGACCGATTGCTGCGACGCCGACTTCCGGCTCGACAGCATCGTCTCCGTTGACGACGAGGTGAGGCGGGCGCGGACGCACGAGGGCGAGGAAATTCACTATGACCACCTGATCGTTGCCCCGGGGTCGTGCCTCGTGGCCGGAGTGCCAGGCGCTGTGACCTTCTGGGGTGTGCCGGACGATCGCCGAGTCCACGAGCTGGTCCGCGGCCTGCGCGAGCGGAGACTTCGGCGAGTGGCGTTCACCAAACCGGATGGCTGCGGCTGGTCCCTGCCGCTGTACGAGCTGGCGTTGTTCGCAGCGAACGAGCTCGCCAAGGGGGGAGTCGAGAGTGGCAGCCTCCTCGTCGTTACTCCCGAGGAGGTGCCGCTCCAGCTCTTCGGCCGGCGGGCCAGCGACCGGGTCGCCGAGCTACTCGCCGACCGGGGCATTGAGGTGGTCGCCGGCGCCCACCCGATCGCCTACGACGGTGGCCAGCTGCGGATCGCGCCCGGCGGAGCGGTGGAGGCCGACGCCGTCCTCAGCTTGCCCCGCATAAAGGGCCGGCGGATCGTTGGCGTCCCCGCCGATTGGGATGGCTTCGTCGCGGTGGACGACCACGGCCGGGTGATCGGACTGCGGCACGCCTTCGCAGTGGGGGACGTGACGAACTTCCCGGTCAAGCAGGGTGGGATCGCGACCCAGCAGGCTGACGCCGCCGCCGAAGCGATCGCCGCCGAGTTGGACCACGTGGGCGCTCCCAAGCCCTTCGACCCGATCCTGCGAGGTGTGCTCTGGACCGGTGGTGAACCGCTGTACCTGTCTGGCCATCTCGGTGATGGCGACGATGAAACCGTCGGCGGCCACCTGACTTCGTTTCTCGACCAGCTCGACCGCGCCGCCGCCTGAGCCTTAGAACCTGGCTTCGATCCGGATAGCCTGGGATAGGTGTCACTGCTCGAGCGCCTCGGCGTCGAAGTACCCGTCGTCCAGGCGGGAATGGGGGGCGGGCTCAGTCGCCATGAGTTGGCCACGGCGGTGTCGGACGCGGGCGGGCTGGGGACGATCGCTGTCAACGGCGCCGACCAGATTCGCCGTGAGCTGAGGGCAGCTCGGGCGCTCACCCGCCGCCCTCTGGCGGTCAACCTGCTGCTGCCTTTCGTTCGGCGCGACTGGTTCGCCGCGGCGGCAGAGGCCGACGTCGTCGTCACCTTCTGGGGCCGACCCCGGCGACGCACCCCGGGCCTCTGGATGCACCAATGCGGTTCGGTGGTCGAGGCCCACGCGGCCCACGCGGCAGGGGCCGACGCCGTGATCGTCCAGGGCGTCGAGGCGGGCGGACACGTGCGCGGGACCATCACCGCTCTCGAGCTGCTGGACCGGGTCCGGAGTGCGCTGCCAACCGGGTATCCGTTGCTGCTCGCCGGCGGGATCGCGGAGCGGGGCGATGTCCGCCGGGCACTCGAGGCGGGCGCGGTCGCCGCGGTGGCGGGCACTCGCTTCCTGCTCTCGGAGGAGAGCCGCGCGCACCCCGGTTACGTGCAGCGCTTGCTCGACGCGGACGAGACCATCCTCACCGAGCTGTTCGGCGCCGGCTGGCCGGCGCCGCACCGTGTCGTTCCCAACGCCGCCACCGCACGGTGGTTGAAAGGCGACCCCCGCGGGCCAGCTCTGAACCGGGCGCTCAACAGCCTGCTCGCGCCGGGCGCGCGCTACATGCCCGGCGTGTTCCAGCAACGGATGATCCTCGCCCAGCGTCCCAGCAGCCGCCTGCTTTCGCCGCTTGGCCCGATCGACGACGGCCCCGAAACCCTGATCGACGCCGGCCCGCTCTACGCCGGCGAGACCGTCAAGCGCATTACCGACCTCCGTCCCGCCGCCGATCTGGTCCGAGCATTGACCCCCTGAGTCCTCGCTAGGATTCCGCTTGTTGAAGCCCTGGAGGGGTGCCGGAGTGGTTGAACGGGGCAGTCTCGAAAACTGTTGGCGTCGCAAGGCGCTCGTGGGTTCGAATCCCACCCCCTCCGCTTTGTAGAGCCGCTCCCCGCTTTGGAGCTGAAGGGCTCTTACTGCTGATTGGCCTCGCTCAGCAAACCGGCTATTTCAAGTAAGGCGCGATCCAGGAGCTGTAGGGCCGGATGAATTCGCGGGCGGCGGGGAGCCCCAGCTCGACTGCTGCGTGCAGTCGACCGGCTTTCATCCCGGGATAGTCGTGCTCGACACCCGACCGCGCTTTCTGAGTGCGCCTCAGATTCCGGCAGAGCGAGGCGTCGATTACGCCGGCGCCCTTCAATGCATCGAACGCCCGGGCCGAATTTGCCTCATGGGTATCGGGAAGCTCCAGCTGCGCCAGTCGACACCCCCGTTCCGCAAGCTCGACCACGTAGTTCTGCACCCGACTGAAGGCACGTTCGACGGCCTGCACTTTGTTGTAAGCCTTGATCCCGTCCTTCTTTTCGAAGGCTCGTTTGAACTCCTTCAGCTCGAAGCCTTCGCCGAACTCCTCCATCGAGCTTTCGAGTGCCAGGATCTCGTCGGGAAGACTGTCGAGCCGCTCAACGATCTCGCTGTGCAGACGCTTCGACACTCAGGCCTCGGCGATGAGGCGATCGATCCCGGCCAGAGCACGGCGGCTGTGCTTGCGCAGGTGCCTCCGAGCGCGACGATCCATCACCTCGGCCTCGGAGCCGAGCTGGGCCCAGCGTTCCTCGCGGTCGACGATCGTGCGGCCCTCCGCCACGGCTTCGGCTAGGAGCACCGGATTGGCGCTGGCGTCCTCCAGCGTGCGCACATCCACACGCCGTTCGAGCAGCTCTTCGAGCTTCAGCTCCAGGTCGACGATGCGGACCAACGACGAATCGCGCATCTCGACGATCAGGTCGACGTCGCTTCCCTCGCTGTCGTCTCCTCGTGCGACCGAGCCGAAAAGGAGCGCGAAGCGCACGTTCTGCTCGGTTCGAAGCGCTTCTCGCAGGGCCGCGAGCAGTTTCCAGGAGCGACGTAGGTATTGCTTCTCGGCGGCATCGAGCTTCAGCTTGCGCGGCGTCGGACGCTCTGCCCGCAGGGTTCCTTCATTGAATGCGCGACGCAGGGTTCGCTCGTTCGCGCCAATCTGGCTTGCCAGTAGCTCCAGCTCGGTCATGTGTCCATTATAACCGCTTCATGTGTCCGATCTGGTGCTTTCATGTGTCCAATCAGGTTTTAACGACAGCTGAACTCCGCTGGCTCAGCGACCGGGAGAAGGTTGAGGCTCGGGTGGTGACACGGCCCAGATCGCTAGGGGCGGGGGCACCAGCAGGAGGGCGAGGGAAGCGATCTCGGCGATTGCGTCCCCGGTGTCGAAGTTGTCGAGGTGGGTGACGTGGAAGAAGAGGTGGATGGCGGCGGTGAGCAGCCAGGCGGCGCAGACGGCCTGGACCAGGGTGCGGTCTAGCGTCCGGGCGGCCCAGGCGAGGAGGACGGCGAAGCCGAGGTAGAGGCCGCCGACGTCGGTGACCAGGTGCTCGTTGTAGGGCGGCAGCAGGTCCACCCAGTGGGAGACGAAGGGGAAGTCGTCGTAGAACTCGCGGGGGAAGAGCGTCGCGACCAGGCCGATCGTCACGGCGGAGAGGAAGAGGAAACCGAGCGCCACCCGGGCGATTTTCGGCGAGCGCATCTGTGGTGACCGTATCTCAGCCGACGGCTAGCTCCTCGCCGGCCGCCGCGTGCCCCTCGTAGGGGAGGACGACGAAGTACATCAGCGAGGGCAGCAGATCCTCGATCTCCTCGATTTCTCCCTTACAGAGGCGGGAGTAGAGGAGGGATTCGATCCCGCCGACGATCGCCGAGGCGGTGACCGGGTTGGACGGGGGGTCGGTGAGTAGCTCGGAGGCCTGGTTTTCCAGGCAACCGGTGAAGTGGTCGAGCAGCGCGACCCGGCGAAGCGCAGCGTCCGGGCTCGCCCCACGGGCCTCGACAACGAGGGTTCGGGCGGTGTCGGGCTCCGCGGCCATGAAGTGGAGCAGTGCTTCAAGCCCGTATCTGGTCCGATCGCGCCAGACCCCACCCCCCTTGCGGGCCGCGGCTGCGACCTTCTTGCGCAGCCTTACCGTGCTTGTGTCGAAGGCGGCGAGGAAGCAGTCTTCCTTGTTGGTGAAGTGTTCGTAGAAGGTGGGCCGGGAGACGCCGGCCCGTTCGATCACGTCCTGGACGTTGGCTTCCCGGTATCCGAGCTCGGCCGCCGCATTGAGCATCGCCGCGACTAAACGCTCACGTTGAAGCGTCCGTATCAGGTCTGAGGGGAGCTTTCGGACCCCCGAGGGGAATTTCCCGTCGCCGTTGGCGAGCATCTCGACCGCGGCGTCGATCTGGTCCGGAGGCCACCCTTCCCCGACCACTGATGCGAGGATCTCCTGACTCAGATGGATTCGGTCGGATGGCACCCAGAAACCCTGAAGTTTCTATTAAATACGATCTAAGTTTCTTCACGGTACCAGATAAGAAGGTGGGTTGGGGTGCGCTCTGGAGCACCATGGATATCCTCCAAACCATGCTCCCACCTGACCCGCGGGAGTGTTTGTGAACCCACAACGCCCCGAGCTTCCCAGGGACTTCATTGCGGGCCACAAGCGCCGCCGAATGATGGACGCGGTCGCCGAGCTGACTGCCGAAAAAGGCTACGAAGCCACGAAGATCGCCGACATCGTTCGTCGTGCCAAGGTCGCCCGCAAGACCCTGTACGACAACTTCGATGGCAAGGAAGAGCTCTTCCTTGCCGCGGTGGACTTCTACCTGGCTGAGCTTCGAAACCGGGTTACGGCGGCCTGCGCGGAAAGCGAAGGCCCCTGGCAGCGCCGTGTCGACGCCGGCCTCGCCGCCTTCCTGGGGTTCCTCGCCGAGCAGCCGGTGGCGGCGCGGATGTGCATGATCGAGGCGCTCTCAGCGACCCCGGAGGCAGCAGCCCGATACGACGCCGCGGTGCACGAGTTCGTCGAGATGCTGAGAAGGGCCGTCCCGCCGGAGTCGGGCCTGCCCGACACGATCGAGGAGACGCTGGTCGGGGGAGTTTTCTGGATCGCAAACCAGCAGATCAGGCGCGGTGAGGCGGAGCGAGCGGAGGACCTATTACCCGAACTATCGGAATTCCTGCTTTCTCCGTACCACGGTGTAGCCAAAATAAGTTCGGAACCGGGAGGCGAAAGTGACAGTACGGTGGCAGACTCCAATACCTGAATGGACCGATTGCCGCGTGGACGACATGGACTTTCGCCCGAGTTTGTCGCCCGGAATCAGCGTGAACGGCTGATCTCGGGGCTCACCCAAGCGCTGTACGAAGTCGGGTACCAGAAGACCACTGTGTCGTTGATCGGCCAGAAAGCGGCCGTTTCAAAGAGTGACTTCTACAAGCACTTCGGCAGCAAGGATGACTGTTTCCACGCCGCCTACGAGTCGGCGATCGACCGGATCCGGGACCCGGTGCTGGAGGCGTGCGGCAAACACGAGGTCGAGGAATGGCCGCCCCGGGTGCGGGACGGCATCTCTTCGCTCCTCACAACCCTGGCCTCTGATCCGGCCCTGGCGAGCATCTCCCTGGTCGAGGGCCTGCGGGCTGGCCGCGGCATCTATGACCGCTACCAGGCCGCCCTGGAGAGTTTCGTCGGCTACTTGCGCGAGGGGGCTCCGCAGGGCCCGGATGGAGGTGAGGTTCCGCAAGCGACCGACGAGGCGGTGGTGGGTGGCATCGCTTCGCTGCTCGCCCGGCAGGTGCTCGACGGCGACGTGGAGAAGATCGACGAGCTGCTTCCGGTCGTGCTCGAGTTTGCGCTGACGCCGCACCTTGGCGCCGCCGAGGCGCGGCGAATAGTCTCCGGGGGATGATCGAGCCGGCAAGCGCGGGCGAGGGCGCCGTCGAGGAGCAGGGGCCGGGTTCGGGCGCGGGTGTGCTGCCCTCCCAGGAGCTCGACCGGGCGATCGAGAACGAGTGGGTCAGCTCCGGCGACTACAGGATCCGGCCCGAAGCGGTGCAGCCGGCGAGCATCGACCTCCGGCTCGGCGACTTCGCCTGGGCACTGCGCTGCTCCTTCCTCCCGGACGTCGATTCCACTGTCGAGGAGAAGATCGACGGGCTCGCCTTCCAGCGGGTCGACCTGCGCGACGGGGCCGTGCTGGAGCGCGACCGGCCCTACCTGGTGCCGCTGATCGAGGAGCTGGCCCTGCCCGAGGACATCCGCGCCAAGGCGAACCCGAAGAGCTCGACCGGGCGGCTCGACGTCTTCACCCGCGTAATAACCGACCGCCATCACCGCTTCGACGACATCCGCGGCGGCTACCGGGGCAAGCTCTACCTGGAGATCGTCCCCCGCTCCTTCGCGATCCAGGTGAAGACCGGCCTCTCGCTGAACCAGCTGCGGCTCGCCCGCGGCGACGTCCGCCTCGACGACACTGAGATCCGCGCCCTCCAGGACGAGTTCCCGCTGCTCTACCTCGACTCCCACGCGCTGCGCCAGTCCGAGCTGGACGTTGCTGACGGCCTCTTCCTCAGCGTCGACCTCTCCGGGCCGAGCGATCGCACCGTCGGCTACCGGGCGAAGAAGAACAGCCTCCCGGTCGACCTGGCGCGTATCCGCGCCTACCGCTGGACCGACTACTGGGACCCGGTCTATCCGGAGCCGGGTGGCCGGATCGTGCTGGAGCCGGAGATCTTCTACCTCCTGCTCTCGGCCGAGGGTGTCTGTATCCCGCCGCAAATCGCCGCCGAGATGATGGCCTACGACCCGACCGCCGGCGAGCTCCGCACCCACTACGCCGGGTTCTTTGACCCCGGCTTCGGCTACGACCCGGCCGGTGGCCGCCACGGCAGCCGCGCGGCGCTCGAGGTTCGTGCCCGCGACGTCTCCTTCATGGTCGAGCACCGCCAACCCGTCTGCAAGCTCGGGCTTGAGTGGATGGCGGCGCCGGCCGAGCGCCTCTATGGCGCCAGCCTCGGCTCCAATTATCAGGGCCAGGTGACGATGCTGAGCAAGCACTTTGAAGAGCAGAACGCGGGTGGAGGGGATGGCTGAGCGCACGTGGAGCGTGTATCTCGCTGGCGAGATACACAGCGATTGGCGTGAGCGGATTGAAGCGGGGGCGCGGGAGGCAGGCTTGCCGGTCTCGTTTTCGGCGCCGGTTACCGACCACGCCGCCTCTGATGACGCCGGCACCGGGACCCTGGGCGAGGAGGGGGAGAGCTTCTGGCGCGATCACAAGGGCGCCGGGGTCAATGCGATCCGCACCCAGACCCTGATCCGCGACGCCGACGTCGTCGTCGTCCGGTTCGGTGACAAGTACCGGCAGTGGAACGCCGCCTTCGACGCCGGCTTTGCCACCGCGCTGGGCAAGCCGATCGTCACCCTGCACGACCCCGAGCTGGACCACGCGCTGAAGGAGGTCGACCGGGCCGCGCAGGCGACCGCCCGCACGCCCGAGCAGGTCGTCGACGTGCTCCGCTACGTGATCGCGGGGCAGTTGCCGGGCTAGCCGGCCGAAGTTCCGTCGGCGGGGTATGCGAACGTATGTTCGTATGCGCTGGGACGAACAACGTGTCGAGAACGACCTCCGGCTGCCGGGGGTCGGCGACGGCACCGTGGTCCGGACCTTCGACGCCCCGGAGGCGATGGGGATCAACTTCCACGAGGTCCGCGCCCGCTCGGCCCTCAACCACGTCCCCGGCGGTCGCTACGGCTTCAGCTACACGATCAACCCCTACAGGGGATGCACTCATGCCTGCACCTACTGTCTGGCGGGTGAGACGCCGATCCTGATGGCCGACGGCCAGTCGCGTCCGCTGGGCGACCTCGAGGCTGGGGAGAAGATCATCGGCCGGGTGCGGCGCGCCACCCGCAGCGCCTACGCCCCGACCGAGGTGCTCGCCCACTGGCGGACGCGCAAACCCGGCTACCGGGTCCTGCTCGAGGACGGCGCCGAGTTGGTCGCCAGTGGCGACCACCGTTTTCTGACCAGGCGCGGCTGGAAGCACGTCGGCGGCGACGGGAAAGAGATCTCGCGCCCGCACCTGACGCTGGACGACCATCTTGTCGGCATCGAAGCCGACCGCGGCATCGTCGCGATCGAACCGCTGGGCCGGGAGATCGAGATGTTCGACATCACCACCGGGACCGGTGACTTCATCGCTAATGGCGTGGTCAGCCACAATTGCTTCGCTCGCAGGACCCACACCTACCTGGACCTCGACGCGGGGCGGGACTTCGAGCGGGAGATCGTGGTCAAGGTCAACGTGCCCGAGCTGTTGCGGATGGAGTTAGCGCGGCCGAGTTGGAAGCGGGAGCTGGTCGCGTTGGGGACGAACACCGATCCCTACCAGTGGGTGGAGAGTCGCTACAAAATGATGCCGGAGATCCTCGAGGCGCTGGAGAAGGCGGAGACGCCGGTCTCGGTGCTGACCAAGTCGCCGCTGGCGATGCGCGATGTGAAGATCTTCGAGCGGATGGCAAAGCGGCTGCCGGTCTCGGTCAACATGTCGGTCCCGACCCTCGACGAGGACACCTGGCGGGCGACCGAGCCGCACACGCCCAGCCCCGCCGCCCGCCTCGATGCGGTCGCCGAGTTGCGCCGACGGGGGATCGACTCCGGCGTTCTGATCGCGCCGTTGATGCCGGGCATCAACGACGATCCCGACCAGGTTCGCCCGATAGTCGAGCGAGCCCACAAGGCCGGCGCCACTTTCCTCGGCGGCGTCGCCCTCCACCTCCGCGACGAGGTCAAGGACGTCTTCTTCGACTGGTTGCAAGTAAAACGGCCCGACCTCCTGCCCAAATACGAGCAGCTCTACAGCCGCCGCGCCTACATGAAGCCCGCCCACCGCAAGCTCGCGACCCGGGGTGTCAGGGGATGGGGCCGAAGCCGCATGAAGACCCCCCTCGCGCGCAGGCCCCTCTCCCCGGGACAGGACCCGTCCGGCCAGCAACCCCTCTTCTAGCCCCCTTCGTCCAGCTGGCTGAAGACGCACTCCTGTGGGGATTTGTCGTCCCTGAACCGGTGGAATCGCCCCCCGTGCCGGATCCGGCCGCTCGCCGCGTGGTCGTACCCGATCTCGATCACCAGCTCGGGTCGCAGCGCCACCCACTCGAGGTCGCGGCCGCCGGTCCACCGACTCGGCTCGGCAGAGCCGCTTTCGCCGGTCTCCAGCGGCGCCAGCATCTCCCGCATGCTCCGTTTCGCCGCCATGCTGAACCCGGAGATGTGGCCGACGGTGCGCAGGTCCTCGCCGTCGTAGAGGCCAAGGATCAGCGAGCCCACCGTGCCCTCCTCTTTCCCCGGCCGCCAGCCCATCACCACGCAATCGATCGTCCGCTCGCGCTTCACCTTCGCCATCCCTTTGCGTTTGCCGGGTTGGTAGGGGGCGTCTAGCTGCTTCGCCATCACCCCCTCGATGCTGTTCAGCCAGGTCTCTGCCTGCGCCGTCATCGGGGTTCAGCGGCGTCAGCTCCAGCCCCGCCTCCTTGGCAATCCCCTCCAGGCGGCGGCGGCGCTCGGCCAGCGGCGCTTCCAGCAATGACTCGTCCCCCTCCGCCAACAGGTCGAAGACGATGTAGCTCCGCCGGGATCTCCTTCGAGAGCAATTCGATCCGAGACTGGGCGGGATGGATGCGTTCTTGGAGGGCGTCGAATTCGAGGTTGCCGTCGGCGTCTCGGATCACCAGCTCGCCGTCCAGCACCCAGCGCCCGGGCGCGAAGCTCAGCTCCGGGAAGTAGCGCGCCAGTTCTTTGCCGCCCCGCGATTGGATGTAGACGTCCTCGCCGTCGACGAAGACGATCGCGCGGAAGCCGTCGAGCTTCGGCTCATACGCCCACTCCTCGCCCACCGGCAGCTGTTTGCGCGTCAGCGCCAGCTGCGGTTTGATCGGCGGCGAGAGCGGCAGCGTCACCCGGCGGCCGCGCGCTCGCGGCGGGCTCGGCTCTCGCGTGGGTCCGGAATCGGCACCGCCGAGAGCAGTTTCTTGGTGTAAGCGTCGGTCGGGTGTTCGCAGACCTGGTCGGCGGTCCCCTGCTCGACGATCTTGCCGTTGTGCATGACTGCGATCCGGTCGGAGATGTGGCGGACGACGCCGATGTCGTGGGCGACGAAGAGGTAGGTGAGCCCGAACTCGTCCTGGAGGTCGTCGAGCAGGTTGACGATCTGCGCCTGAATCGAGACGTCGAGCGCCGACACCGGCTCGTCGGCGATCACCAGCTTCGGCTGCAGCGCCAGCGCCCGCGCGATCCCGATCCGTTGCCGCTGTCCGCCGGAGAACTCGTGCGGGAAGCGGTTGTAGTGCTCGGGAGATAGGCCGACCCGCTCGAGTAGCTCATGGACCCGGCGGCGCATCTCCGCACCGGAGGCGACACCCTGCAGCCGCAACGGGTCGCCGACGATCTGGCCGACTCGTTTGCGCGGGTTGAGCGAGGCGTAGGGGTCCTGGAAGATCATCTGCATCTGACGCCGCAGAGGCCGCATCTGGCGCCGCGATAGTCCGGCGATCTCGCGGCCCTCGAAACGGACCGAGCCCGACGTCGGCTTGATCAATTGCAGCACAGCGCGGCAGGCGGTCGACTTGCCACTGCCGGACTCGCCGACCAGGCCGAGGGTCTCACCGCGGGGAATGCTGAAACTGATGCCGTCGACCGCCTTGACCTGATCGACCTCGCGGTCAATCAGGATGCCGCGCTTGACCGGGAAGTGCTTGACCAGGTCAGTGACCTCGAGCAGCGGGTCGCCGCCGTTCATGCCGGTGCCTCCAGCCCGATCTGTCCCTCGACTTGGCGCTTGCTCCGCTTCTGCTCCGGGTCAAGCCAGCACCGATCGCGGTGGGCTGGCGCGTCGGCAAGGCGGGCGTCGAGGCCGGGCAGTTGCGCGCATTTGCCGAACTCGTGCGGGCAGCGGGGCCGGAACGCGCATCCCTCGGGCAGATCGAGCAGCGACGGTGGCGCCCCGCTGATCTGTGGCAGCCGCTTCGGGCGTGGCCGGTCCAGCCGCGTCAGCGACCCGATCAGCCCCCAGGTGTAGGGGTGCTGAGGGTCGTAGAAGACCTCGTCGAGGGTGCCCTGCTCGACGATCCTGCCGGCGTACATCACCAGCACCCGGTCGGCGATTTCGGCGACCACGCCGAGGTCGTGGGTGATCAGGATCGTCGCCAGCCCTCGTTCGCGGTTCAGGTCCTCCAGCAGCCGCAGGATCTGGGCCTGGATCGTCACGTCGAGGGCGGTGGTCGGCTCGTCGGCGATCAGAACCTCTGGCTCCAGGGCCAGCGCCATCGCGATCATCGCCCGTTGCCGCATCCCGCCGGAGAACTCGTGCGGGTAGTCGTCGACCCGCTGCTCGGGATTGGGGATCCCGACCGAGTCGAACAGCTCGATCGCGCGTGCCCGGGCGTCAGCGCGGCCGACCTCGGGGCGGTGCGCCTGGATCGCCTCGGCGATCTGCGCACCTAGGCGGTAGACCGGGTTGAAGGAGGTCATCGGGTCCTGGAACACCATCCCCACCTGCTCCCCGCGGAGGCGCTGCAGCTCGGCGTCGCTCGCGTCGGTCAACTCCTTGCCGTCGAGCTTCACCGAACCCTCGATCCGCGAGTTGTTGGAACGGGTGAGGCCGATCAGAGTCTGCGCGGTAACGCTCTTGCCCGAGCCCGACTCGCCAACGATCGCCAGCACCTCACCCGGGCGCACCTCGAAGCTGACCCCGTCGACGGCCTGCACCAGACCGCCTTCGGTCGCAAAGCCGACCCTCAGGTCCCTGACGGAGAGCAGGGGCACGCTGCTCATGAAGACGTCTCTCCGAGCCGCACCCGCGGGTCGAGGTAGGCGTAGACGATGTCGACCACGGCGTTGATGAAGACGACGAAAAAGGCTCCGTAGAGCGTCACTCCCATCACCGGCGGCAGTTCGAAACTGGAGACGGCTTCCGCCGCGTACCTACCGACGCCATCGATGCTGTAGATCGTTTCGGTGATGATCGCGGTGCCGGCGATGGTCGCGCCGAAGTCGAGCCCGAAGAGGGTGATGATCGGGATCAGCGAGTTGCGCAGGACATGCTTGGTCATCACCTGCCGCTCGCTCAGGCCCTTGGCCCGCGCAGTGCGGACGTAGTCCTCGTTCATGACGTCGAGCATGTTCGAGCGCAGGACGCGACTGTAGAAGCCGATCGAGAGGATCGCCAGGGTGATCCAGGGCAGGATCAGGTGCTGGAGCCATTCCCATGGATCCTCGGTCAGCGGGACGTACTGCCCGTTGGGCAGGATTTCGAGCTCGTTGCTGAAGACGAGGATCAGCACCGGCGCGATCAGGAAGACCGGAATTGAGACGCCCGCGATCGAAGCCCCGGTGAGGAGCCGGTCGAGCCAGCCACCGGCGCGCAGGGCCGAGAGATAGCCGAGCAGCAGGCCAAAGAAGAGCCAGATGATCGCGGCGCCGATGCTGAGCGAGAGGGTCGCCGGGATCCGTTCGACAATCTGTTCGTCGACCGGGATCCGCGGGCGATAGGAGGTCAGCTCACCGGTAAACAGCTTCTCCATCATCGTCAAGTACTGCTGAGGCAGCGAGTTGTCGAAGCCCCATTCCGCTTCGATGTTTTCGATTAGGAGTGCGTCAGCGTTCTTGCCGGCAAGCAGCTGCGCCGGGTTGGTCGCGGGGACAACGTTGAAGATCAGGAAGACGATCACCGAGACGACGAAGAGGACAGCGACCATCCCGGCCAGGCGCCTGAGGATGAAGCGGGCCACCTAGACCGCCGCCTCCGACCCTGAGGCTTTCGAAACGGCCGTACCGGTGTGGGCCTCGAGCCGCAGCTTCGATTTCGGGTCGAGCGCGTCGCGCAGACCGTCACCGATGATGTTGAGCGCCAGCACCGTCAGCATGATCATCGTGCCGGGGATGATCGCCAGCAGCGGTTGCGTCTTCAGCAGCTCGACGCCGTCGGTGATCATCGTGCCCCAGGAGGAGTTGGGCGGACGCACGCCGGCACCGAGAAAGGAGAGGCCAGCCTCGAAGAGCATGTTGTTCGCGATCGTCAGGGTGAAGAAGACGATGATCGTCGAGGCGAGGTTGGGCAGCAGCTCGCCGAACATCACCCGCACCGGGCTGGCGCCCTGGGCGACCGCGGCTTCGACGAACTCTTTCTCGCTCAGTGCCAGGACTTCGCCGCGGATCGGCCGCGCGATGTAGGGCACAGTGAAGAAGCTGATCACCAGGATCGGAATCCACAGCGAACCGCCCGAGATCTCGATCGGGCCGAGCTGCAGCCCGCCTACGGCCAGGGTCACCCCGAGCGCGATCGCAACGAGGAAGACTGGCAGCGACCAGATCACGTCGAGCGTGCGGGCGATCACGGTGTCGACCCAGCCGCGGAAGTAGCCGGCGAGCAGGGCGAGGACGATCGCGAGGGTGGTGGTGATCAGGGCGGAGCCGACGCCGACCAGCAGCGAGGTGCGCCCGCCGTACATCAGCCGCACCATCTCGTCGCGGCCGAGGCGACCGTCGGCGCCAAGGAAGAACTTGCCGCCGGCACCGAACCACTGCGGGCCGATCGGCCGGCCTTCGACGTTGACGACTTCTCGCTGCTCGCCGTCGACGGTCAGCTTTTCCAGCGTGTGGGTCTGGTTCGGGCCCGTTTCCGCGACGTGGTCGGCCCACAGCGGCGCCGCCAGCACGAAGAGCACGATCAGCACGAAGACGCCGAGGAACGCGACCGCGAGTCGGTTGCGCAGGAAACGGCGCAGAGCGAGCGCCCACGGCCCTCGCTCTGCTTCACCCATTGCCGTTCCCTACTTGAACTCGAAGCTGGTCAGGTACTGACCCAGGGTGATGTTGAAGATGACCTTGTCGAGGTCGATCGCGTCAGACACGAAGGTCGACACCGTGAGCGCGCCGTAGGGCGCCCACGGCGCCTGTTCCATGAATTCTTTGTCGAGTTCGGCGTAGGCCGCTTCCTGTTCGGGCCCGAGTTCTTGTTCGCCCAGCGTGGTGATTTTCTGGTTCAGCTTCGGATCGTTGATCTTGGCGAAGTTGCCGTTGTTGTTGGGGAGGATGCTTTCTCCGGCCAGCAGCGGCTGGAAGAAGTCGTTCGGATGCGGGTAGTCCTGGAACCAGTCCGACCAACCGACGTCGAGGTTCTCGGTCGTCGCGTTGCCGATCACGGTGAAGTAGTTCTCGGCGTTGAGGATTTTCAGCGTCGTGTCGAAGCCGAGTTCCTGGAGCACGCCGTCGAGGTATTCGGCCGCCTCGTCGTTGGGACTTTCGGTGTCGCCCCAGACGGTGATGTCCATGTCAGACGGGTTCGCTTCTTTGATCATCTGTTTGGCTTTCGCCACGTCGTACGGGTAGAGGTCGAATTCCTCGTGGCCGGGCATTCCCGGGGGCAGGATCTGTCGGACGCCCTTGAGCTGGCCGGCGTAGATCCGTTCCAGCGCGGCGGAGTTGACCGCGTAGTTGACAGCCTGCCGCACTTTGAGGTCGTCGAAGGGCGGCTCGGTCGTGTTCATCCAGAAGTAGTAGATGCTGATCGTCGGCTCGATCCGTAGCTGCGTGCCCTCGAATTCGTTTTTGACTTCGGCGAAGCGATCGGCCGGGATCAGGTTCTGCATCCAGTCGAAGGTGCCCTGTTCGACGTCGTCGACTTGGGACTGGGCGTTGCTAACGGTCGTGACCTTGGCGCTGTCGATCGAGCCGGTGGGGTATTCGGGCATAGCTTTCGAGTTCGCTTTCGCCCACTGCGGGTTGCGCTCGTATTCCCAGCCTTTGCCTGACTGGACTTTGGAGATGTAGTACGGGCCGGTGCCGGGCGGCGGGTCGGCGCTGAGGTCTTCGATCGGGGTGTCCTGGGGGAGCGGCGCTACGAACATCAGGCCGAGCTCGTTGGTGAACGTTCCGCGCGGATTCGTCAGGTTGATGACGATTTCGCCGGTCTGGTCGTTCGTTTTGATCCCCGGAATGCCGCCTTTCTTGGTTTCGGCGAATTCTTCGGCGCCGACGATCCCGGTGTAGAAGGGCGTGCCGCCGGAGGTCAGCTCGATCATCCGTTCGACGGCGAAGGGGAAGTCGGATGCCTTGACGGGAGTGCCGTCGGAGTATTTGAGGCCGGGACGGAGGAAGAGGGTGTAGGTCTTACCGCCGTTGGTGATTTTCGGCAGATCTTTGGCGAGGCCGGGTACGACCTCGCTGCCGGCGGTGCCGTTGGCGTGCTTGTAGGTCAGGAGCGGGATGTAGACCTCGTTCATCGCGGTCCAACCTTCCGCGGTGTAGGAGAGGGCCGGATCGAGGTAGTCGGGGGGCCCGGAGTAGGTGATGTTGAGGGTTCCGCCTCCCCCGTCGTCGCTACCACCTGAGTCGCTGTCCCCGCATGAGACCAGTGCAAAGGACGAGACCGCTGCAAGTGCCAGAACTGCAAACGAGCTTCGAAGCTTCGTCAAGGTTGGACCTCCGAGTCCGGCTGAGTGGGCGTACCCCTGGGAATCAACTCCAGCACAACGTCCTGTTCGCCGTCAAGACCGAATGAACCTTTGTATGAACGCCGTTTTGGCGCATACTCAAGCCATTTCGAACCAAGTAACGGTACCGCCAGGGCGAGAATCGCCAGTACCCCCAGCCCGGCGACCAGAAACGTCGCCCTCGGGGTCGCAACCGCCGCGACCACCCCGCCAAGAGCGAACCCGAGCCCCGGCATCGCCGCTCCGATCGACTCCAGGACACTGATCACGCGCGCCTGCATCGCGTCGGCAGTCAGCTCCTGGACCGCGCTGATCACCGACACCCACTGCACACCGTTGCCGGCGCCGCCAAGGACCGAGGCCGCGCAGGCGACGGCGAGGGTGGGTGCCGCCGCCAGCCCCAGGTACCCGGCACCCACCGCGAGCGTGCTGACCAGGAGCAGTAATGCCAGCGAGGCGCGTCGGACGGCAGCGAAGACGAAGCTGCCGAGGACCATCCCGGCACCCCAGCTCGCCAGCAGCAGTCCATATCCCGAGTCGCCGGCGTTGAGGGTCTCCTTGGCGTAGATCACCTCGATCGGGAGGACGGTGGCGAAGAAGACGAAGGCGGCGCCCTGGGCGACCAGCAGCCGGCGCAGCACGACCTTTTCGCGGATGTAGGTGATGCCGGCGCGGACGCGGTCGCGCATCCGGCCCGGTTCGGGCTCGGCGCGGGGCAGCGGCCCGGCCGTCAACAGGATCCAGGCGACGGCGTAGAAGGAGATCGCGTCCAGGAGCAGCGCCGTCTGCACGCCGAAGCCGGCGACCACCAGGCCGGCGAGCGCCGGGCCGAGCGCGGCTCCGCCGGTGAAGGCGATGTTGAGCAGGGCGTTGCCGGAGCGGAGCTGGTCGCGCGGCTCGAGCAGGGCGGCGACCACCGCGCGAGTAAGGGACCGGCTCGCCAGAGCGAGGGCGCCATCGATCGCCGCGATCACGACCACGGCGGTGAGCGAGAAATGCGAGGCGAAGAGGGCGAGGGCGCCGAACGCAGCCGCCTCGCCGCAATAGAGCACCGGAAGCACGAACCGGGGCGGCGGGCCCTCCGCCCGGGCGACCAGGAGCGGGGCCAGGATCGCCGGCAAAAAGCTGTTCGCGAGGAACAGCAGGGTGGTGGCGAGGGCGCTGCCCGTCTGGTCGTAGACGAGCACCGAGAGGGCGACGATCCCCATCCAGTCGCCCAGCTCGTTGACCGTGTAGGAGGCGGCGAGGCGCCGGAACGTGCGCCCGCGAAGGGGCGCAATTAGGGCAGGGCTACGCACGACTGGCCACCTGCCCTAGACGATTTCTGCACAAGTTTTCCTGCAGATGCACAAGTTTCCGCCGAGTTGTGGTACAAAGTTCCCACGCAACGGATGAGTTTCTGAACGTCTTGCAGAGCTTCTGGGCTTCTAGGAAAGGGGAAAAACATATGGGCTACCGCAAGTAATGACTTCAAAACCAAGCGCCGGTCAGCGCTTGGCTCATTGACGAAGGGCGTCCAGTAGGGCGCCCTTTTGTCTGCGTGGGACTTCTCCGGCGAGCCCGCCGCGCCTGCCCCGGAGCCCACGCAATAGCCGGTGCAACGCCCCTCTCAGGGGGTCAAGGAGGGCTCGAAGTGGCTTGAGTAGTGCTGGAGTTGCCTGTAGCGTTGATTGCTGCAAGTTGCGTATGCGGCAAGCTCGCTGCCAGTCGCAGGGAACCGGCGTTGCTTCCGGAACCATGGACTGCGGCGGCAACGATCAAAGTCCCAGCACTGGTCCAGCCGTAACCAATGGAAAAGACGCGACCCACCACGGCCAACCGCGCCCTCATGTCGCTGGCGACGCTCGCGGCGGTCGCACTCGCGGTTTGGCGGGCCCCGACCGCCGACTGGGACCTCGCGCTGTTCGGCATCCTGCTCGGGTTCTCGGTCTTCAGTGACCTGACCGCGATCGAGACCCAGTCGAAGCTGAAGATCTCCGGCAGCTTCCTCGCGATTGTCCTCGCGATCGTCTTCCTCGGCGGTGCTCCGGCGGCGGTGATCGGAGCCTCGTCGATCCTGATCGGGTGGTTCCGCTGGCGCGATGATCGCCACGACCTCGCGGTCAACCTGCTCACCTACGTGACCTTCCCGCTGGTCTCCGGGATCGCTTTCCACCTGACCATCGACGACGCCGGCATCACCACCGGCGACCCGGTCTTCTACCTGCTCGTCTTCGCCACCTTCCTGCTGGCGCTGGCGATCAACTTCTCGATGATCGCCGCCGACGCTTGCTACCTCGAACGGAGCTCCTTCGCCGCCAAGGTCCGGAGCGCGCTGATCCCCCTGTTGCCGTCGGAGCTGATGGCGGCGCTGATGGCGGTCGGGGTCGCCTACCTCTACGTCCAGGTCGGCCTCGCCGGGGTCGCCCTCTTCGGCGTCGTCCTGGTCACCTTCCAGTACCTGCTCGGCGCCCTGCTCGTCTCCCAGCAACGGGCCGAGGAGCTGGAGCTGCGCAGCAAGCAGCTGGCCAGCTTCCAGGTCGGGATGTTGAGCGCGATGCTGCGCACGCTCGACCTGCGGGACCAGATGACGGCGCGGCACTCGGCCGCGGTCGCGCGTTACTCGCGGGCGATCGCGCAGAAGGCCGGCTACTCCCGCCGCGAGGAGGAGCTGGTCCACATCTCGGCGCTGTTGCACGACATCGGCAAGTTCATCCTTCCCGACCGCATCCTCAAGGCCAACGTGCCGCTCACCGACGAGGACTGGATGCTGATCAAGCGCCATCCTCAGCAGGGCGCCCGGGTGGTCTCCTCGCTCGATGGCTACGGGCCGGTCGCCGAGATCATCCTCGCCCACCACGAGCGGATCGACGGCAAGGGCTACCCGCGCGGCCTGGTCGGCGACGACATCCCCGAGCTGGCCCGGATCATCTCCGTCGCCGACACCTACGACGTGATGACCGCCCGCGACTCCTACCGGACGCCGATGTCGAGCCACGACGCGATCCTCGAGCTGCGCCGGGTTGCCGGCAAACAGCTGGACGCCCGCTTCGTCGAGGTCTTCATCGAGCTGCTCGAGGGCAAGGACGTTTCCTTCCAGCACGGCGAGGCGGCTGACTTCGAGAAGGAGCTGGCGCTCGAAGCGCGGATCGCGGAGACCGCCAGTCCCGGCGAGGGCAACCGGTTCCAGGTCGCCGGCGTCAGCCCCTGACCTGCGGCTGACGGATAGCGTTCCGCCCATGCGCGCGGTCACTTTCCAGGCGCCCGAGGAGGTGCGGGTCGAGGACAAGCCGGAGCCCGAGATTGGCGCGCCCGACGATGCCTTGGTCCAGGTCGAGGCGAGCGGGGTCTGCGGCTCGGACCTCCACATCTACCACGGCCGGGTCCCGGTCGAGCCGGGTTTCACGATCGGACACGAGTTCGTCGGCACGGTCCTCGCCGTCGGGCCCGAGGTCGAGCGGGTTGTTGCCGGCGATCGCGTTCTCGGTTGCTTCAAGACCGCCTGCGGGACCTGCGAGCTGTGCCTGCGCGGCGAGTACCACCGCTGCCTTCGCGGCCAGACCTTCGGCCACGGGGCCAACCTCGGGGACCTCCAGGGCGCCCAGGCCGAGCAGCTGCTGGTGCCGCGCGCCAACATGACCCTGCGGCGGGTGCCGGAGGGGATGTCGGACGACGTCGCCCTCTTCGCCGGCGACGTGATGGGGACCGGGTACCACGCGATCGCCCACGCCGGGATGCAGTCCGGCGACACGGTCGCCGTCCTCGGCCTCGGCCCGGTGGGGCTCTGCGCGGTCCAGGCCGCGCTCGCCGCCGGTGCCTCCCAGGTCTTCGCGATCGACACGGTCGAGCAGCGGCTGGCGATGGCGGGCGAGTTCGGGGCGACGGCCCTGCACCTGACCGAGCAGGACCCCAAGCGGGAGGTCCGCGCTGCCACCGGCGGCCTCGGCGTCGACGTCGCCGTCGATGCGGTCGGCGATCCGGCCCCGCTGGGCCTGGCGGTGAGCCTCGCCCGCGACGCCGGCGTCGTCTCCGGGATCGGCGCCTACGACGGCCGCTTCGAGGTGCCGATGGGTCTCGCCTGGCTGAAGGGGCTGCAGCTGCGGCTCGGCCTTGCCAACGTGGTCGGCCACGTCGACAGCGTGCTGGCGCTGATGGAGGCGGGCAAGCTCGATCCGGCGCCGCTGGTCACCCACCACATGCCGCTCGACGAGGCCAGTGAGGCCTACCGGCTCTTCGCCAACCGCGAAGCGCTGAAGATCGTTTTGAAGCCCTAAGGCCCTAACACGCCGGTTTCTCAATGTGCTAGTTGACTAGGACAGCTGTCGCGACTACTGTGTTTTCTAATGGCACAGCAAGCCGCGCAGGCAGGGCCCAACCCATTCGCGATCGATCCCAGCGACGAGCTGCCGGTCGGGCTGCAGCTGACCTGGCGTCTGCGGGCCTTGATCTCCACTGGCCAACTCGCCGGCGGCGAGCGGTTGCCGAGCTTTCGCCGCCTCGCCGAGTGGGCAGGGGTCAACCTGAACACCGTGCGGGCGGTGTACGAGGGGCTCGAGGCCGAAGGCCTGGTGATCAGCCGTCAGGGCCAGGGCACCTTCGTCGCCAGCGGCGTCGAGCCCGCCCCTGAGCTGGAGAGGATCGCGGCCGAGGCGCTGGACCGGGCGCGGGAAGCCGGCCTTGGCCTACGCGACCTCGCCGTCGTCGCGATGGCCTGTGCAAGCATCCCCGGCGATGTTGGGGGGGAGGCTCCGGCACCACCACCGCCGGGCCTTCCCGATCCGGGGGAGGAGAGCGAGGCGATCGAGGTGCGCCAGGAGCTGCGCCGCCAGATCGGCCGCCTCGAGGCGGAGCTGGCGAGCTACGCGCGTTACCTCGATGCCGAGCTGCCGACCGCGCCGCTTCGCGCCGTTGCCCACGTCGCCGGCGTCCAGGAGCTGGAGCAGACCCGCGACACGCTGATCGCCCAGCTCTCCGAAGCCCGCAAAGTGGCGGAGGAGCGGGCGCGGCGGGAAGCGCAGGCTCGCGCCGAGCGCCAGCGGGCGTTCGAGGGCGACGAGGGCCTGCGCAGCAGCGAGCCCGGTGACGGTCCCCTCGGCAGGGCGATGGGCTGGTGGCGCGCGAAGCACTAGCAAGGGGCAGCGCTTCGGCCTCAAACGTCTTCGTGGAGGTGGGGAACATGATGATCCTCACCACTCGGACGATCGTCTCAGCGATCAAGCGGCCGTATCCATACGGCGAGGAGCTCGTCTGGCAGTTCCTCTTCGTGCTGAAACTCTCCTGGTTTCCGCTGCTGATCTCCACCTTCGCTCTTTGCCTCGGCGCCCCGGGGCTGCAGGCGGCCGGCGTCCTCTCTCTGTTTGGCGCCCTCGACCGGCTGGGCGGCTTCTTCGTTCTGACCGCGATCCGTTGGATCGGCCCGCTGGTGACGGCGGTAGTGGTCGCGGGCGTCGCCGGGACCGCGATCACCGCCGACCTTGGCGCGCGCAAGATCCGTGAGGAGCTCGACGCCCTGCAGGTCCTGGGCGTCGACCCGGTCAAGAACCTGGTCGTGCCGCGCTTCCTCGCGCTGATGGTCGTTACCGGTCTACTTGACATCTTTGCGATCGTCTTCGGACTCTCCGCCGGGATCGCAGCCGAGCTGCTCTACGACCAGTCGCTCGGTGGCTTCTTTGCGACTCTCTTCACCAACGCCACGGTGACGGACCTGTGGGCCTCGGTCCTGATGTGCACGATGTTCGGCGCGATCATCGCCGTGGTCTGTTCCTACAAGGGGATGGCGGCCTCTGGCGGCGCCGCGGGAGTGGGGCGCGCGGTCAACCAGGCGGTGGTGATCTCCCTGGTCGCGGTCTTCTTCTTCCAGTTCGTTGTCACCTCTTTCCTTCTCGCCTCCAATCCCGAACTGCAATCGATCCGGTGATCGGCTGGCTTGATCTCCCCCGCGGCTGGCTCGCCTCTTTCGGCGAGATCGCTCGTTTCGGCACCCGGGTCGCCGGCCTGGTGCTCTCGGGCCGTGTCTTCCGGTTCTTCGGCGAGGGTCTCCGCCAGGCGGGGATCCTGATCTTCGGCTCGGCCCTGGTTATCTGGGCCTTCGTCTTCATCCTCGGCCTGCAGTGCGGGCTGCAGGGCGCCTACTTCAACCGCTCGATCGGCGCCCCGTCCCTTGCCGGTCTTTTCTCGGCCTACTGCGATCTGCGAGAGGGAGTTCCTTACGCCTTCGGCTACATCCTCTCGGCCAAGGTTGGCACCGGAATCGTCGCCGAGCTGGGTGCGATGCGGATCTCCGACGAGATCGACGCGCTCGAGGTGATGGGAATCCAACCGGTGACGTTTCTGGCCGCGACCCGTCTGCTCGGGGCCTGGATTGCGATCCCCTTTCTCTATCTCGTCGGCATCGGGATCGCCTACTTCGCCAGCTACATTGCCGTCGTAGACCAGGTCGGGGACGTCTCTTCCGGTGGTTACTTGCTGATCTTCTGGATGTTCCAGGATCCCTTAGACCTGATCTTCAGCCTGACCAAGGGGATGGTGATGGCGACGGCGATCGTCCTCGTCGGCTGTTACTACGGCTACACGGCCTCCGGTGGACCGGTCGGCGTGGGCACCGCCACCGCCCAGTCGATGGTGGTCAACATCATCCTCGTCCACATCATCGGCATGCTCGGCACCGTGGTCTTCTGGGGCGCCAACCCGAGGGCGCCGATCGGCGGCTGAGCCTTTGCGGCGTCTTGCTAGACGCTCGCGGTCGCCGCAACCGGTTTGGCCGGGGCGCGGTGGCGACGGAACATCTCTTCCATCCAGATGAAGCCCGGGCGGTCGGCGAAGCCTTCCCGGAAGCGCTCGAAAGCGGGGGGTGAGGGTGCGTCCACCGGCTGTGGCCCCTCGGGCGGCCTGACCAGGGGATAGAGGATCGAGGCGGCGGTCAGGTCGGCAACGCTGAACCGATCCCCGACCAGGTACTCGCCTCCGTTGGCCTCCAGCTCGGCGTCGAGGCGGTCGATCGCGGCGGCGATCTTCGCCTTCGCCAGTTCGGCGCCCTCCCTTTTGTTGGCGCCGAAGCGGACGCTGGTGTACACCCGGGCGTAGGCGCCGGCAACGGCTTTGGACTTGGCCAGCGCGGCGGGCGCCATCTCCGCCGCCACCTCGGCGACCATCTCCGGCTCGTTGATCAGCTCGTAGAAGGCGAGATGGCGCATCTGCGGCCCCACCTCCTCGTCGAAGAAGTCCTCCAGCGCCAGCGCCCTGGCGCGCTCCGCCGGGTCCTCCGGGTAGAGCGGCGGCTCGGGGTAGCGCTCCTCCAGCGCGGCGATCACCGCGGTCGAGTCGCCGATCCGCCGGCCGTCCAACTCCAGCACCGGAAAGGTGGGGTGGGCACCGCCGGTGAGCCAGAGGGCGATCGGGATGTGCATCCCGGGAAGCGGCGCGCGGCGCACGTGGTCGACGCCCTTGTAGTCGATCGCCCAGCGCGCCTTCTCGCTGTAGTGCGAGATCTGGATCTGCCAGAGGGTCGGGGTCGAGCCGCCCGATTGCACCGCCATCTTCGTCCTGCAAGCATAGGCGCGATGGCGCTCTTAAGCCAATCTGAGATCGAGGAGAGGCTCGCCGAGCTGTCCGGCTGGGAGCAGTCGGGGGAGGCGATCGTGAAGGAGTTCAAGCGCGAGGACTTCGTCGGCTCCGTCCGCTTCGTCGACAGCCTGGTCGATCCCGCCGAGGAGATGAACCACCACCCGGACCTGGAGATCTCCTGGGACACCGTGACGGTGAAGATCTCCACCCATTCCGAGGGCGGGCTGACCGCGAACGACTTCGAGCTGGCGGCGAAGATCGACGCGCTGGCCTGACCGTCAGGCGCGCAGCGCCTCGACCAGGGCTCGACCGCAGCTCCGGTCGGGGTCCTTGTCCGGGTTGTAGCAGGCGACCGAGGCGCCAATCAGGCCCGGAGAACTGAGGATCGGCCCTAGGACGGCCCGCACCTGATCCCAGTCCAGGCCGCCGGGCATCAGATAGTCGGTGGCGGGGAAGACCGCCTGGTCGAGGACGTCGACGTCAAAGTGGAGCCAGAACGGCGCCTGCTCGGTGAGTCCTCCGGCGACCGCGGCGGCGATTTCCCCCGGCCGCGCCCGCAGATCCTCGGCGGGATGGAGGGTCGGCACCGGGTCGAGCGTCTCCGGCTGGCGCATCCCGTCTTCGATCGACTCCGCGCGGTCGCGAAAGCCAAGGATCGCGGTGCCCTGCGGCGTGACCGTGGCCCCACCGGCCGCCTGCACCCAGGCGTCGGGACCGAGTCCGAGGGCGACCGAGACGGGCATGTCGGCGGCCTCGCCCGTGGTCGAAGTGGCGCCGTCGTAGAGGTCGAGATGACCGTCCAGGTGGATCAGTCCCAGGGTGGCGCCCAGCGCGTCGCGCGCTCCCGCCAGCGCCCCGGGCAGCTCCGCGCAACAGCCGCCGGCGAGGAACGGGCGGGCGCCGGCGCCGATCAACTCGGCGACCGCGGGACGGATCGCCGCGGTGGTGTCGAGCACCTCGGCGGAGGCGAGGATCCCGGTTTCGGGATCGCGCTCCTCGCCGCGGATCCGTACCGCCAGGTCGCCGTGGTCGTCACCGCCGAGCGCTTCCGGCAGTCCCAGCTTCCGCAGCACCGCCGGGCCGTGCTCGGTGCCGCCGTTGCGACCCACAGAGTCGATCGGGATGCCGAGGAAGGCCACGTTTTCCACGCCCCCACGGTATTCCCGCACGGGCGAGTGGCAAACTCGGCCCGATGGCGAAGCGAAGGAAGTCGCGGCGGCCGCGGGAGAAGGCCGCGACCGTCGACTACACCGATCCTGAGGGCAACGTGCTGACCTTGCGCCAGTCGCTCAGCGCCGGCACGGTCGCGAAGATCGGCGAGCCGCCGAAGGGCGCCGTGGCCTCGGTGGACGACGCCTGGCACCGCCGCTCGGAGGCGCTGTTCGAGCGCCTCGCAGTGCGCTGGGAGATCGCCGGCCTGCCCCTCGACGACCAGAAGATGTTGCTCGGCCGCTACCGGATGGCCGACGCCGATACCCAGCGCTGGGTGCGGGAGACGATCGCCCGCCACCTCGACCGCCACATCCCCGAGCTGTCGGGCTGAGGAGCGGGCAGCCGAGCGACCCGTGGCGGACGAGCTGAGAATCGACGATCGACTCTCGATCCCGCTGGCGGAGATCGAGCTGCGGGCCAGCCGCTCTTCCGGCCCGGGCGGGCAGCACGCGAACGTGACCGCCTCGCGGGTGGAAGCCGTGTTCGACGTTGAGGCCTCGGCGACGCTCGACGATCGTCAGCGGGCGCGGCTGCTCGAGCGCGCCGGGCCGACCGTCGTCGCCGTTGCCCAGGACGCGCGTGGCCAGGCGCGCAACCGCGAGCTGGCGCTGGAACGCCTGGCGGCGAAGATCGCCGCCGCCCTCCGCGTCGCGCCCCGGCGCCGGCCCACCCGCCCGACCCGGGCCTCGCGCCAGCGCCGGCTCGAAACCAAGCGCCGCAGGGGCGAGCGAAAGCGCGGCAGGCGCCGCCCCCCGTCGGACACCGATTAGAGCGATGAATTTGTGCTATCCGGGCGGTCTAATGGGTAGTGGAAAGGAACCGACCGAAAGGAGCAGACCATGCTCGGCGACACCAAAGCATTTAGCGGGTTCGCGGTTGACGATCTGCAGCGCGCCCGGCAGTTCTACGAGGAGACGCTGGGACTGAACACCACCGTGATGGACGAGGAGAACGGGGTGATGGCGATCAACCACGCCGCCGATCGCGAAACGCTCGTCTACGTCAAACCCGACTTCGTCCCAGCCACCTACACCGTCCTCAACTTCCAGGTCGACGACATTGACGCGGCGGTCGACGGGCTGAGCGAGCGCGGCGTCAGCTTCGAGCGCTACGACGGGTTCGACCAGGATGAGAAGGGTGTGATGCGCGGAAACGGGCCGCCGATCGCCTGGTTCAAGGACCCGGCCGGGAACATCTTCTCGGTGATACAGGAGAGCTAGCGGACAGCCGGGAACGTCGACCGGGTCGGACCCATTTGAGTCCCCCTAGATGGGGAGGGGTGGGGCTGGGGCGCGCCGGCGTCACCGAGTACGGTCGGTACCAATGCGTGTCCGACCGCGACCCAGAGGCAGATGAGCTCGGAGCCCAAGTTCGCCCGGCACGTCGTGGAGCAGGCGTGGCGCGACCTCCCAGTCAAGGCGCGCAGCCTGCTCGAATCGATCCGGGCAGACGCGTGGGAGGTGACAGATAGGCCGCTTGGGACCTACGCCGATGACCTGCGCCGTTCCGGAGGGTTCGGTGTTCTGGGGGCTTCTGATAGACGGCGTGCGGATCGTGCGGTGGGTCTCTGGCTACCGGAGGCCCGGCTGGTTCTGATCAACATCGGCCACCCGAGCCTTGCCGACCTCGACCACTCGACGCTGACCTGGGCACTCGCCCGGATCGCGTGGCACGAGTGGGCTCATGCGCTCTCGCTCCATCGAGCCACCGCCGACGACGTTGCGGCGGGAAAACACCTGCTCGAGCGTGTGCCGCCGGCGCTTGCTGACAACGTCCGCTCGTCGGGCTACCTTCGCCGCGAGTACACCCATGAGATCGTCGCGGAGATATACGCAATGCTGATGATTCGGCGTCGCCGTGAGAGTGCAACCGATAGGCCGCCGTGGCTGTCCCAAGAGGTCTACGAGCTGGTAAGGAGGGTAGCGGGATGGAACCAATGAACTTGCCGGCTGGCTACCTATTGCCCGAGGGAAAAGACATGCAGGACATTCTGCGGCTAGATGCCGAGCTACTGGCAAGCGAGGGCATTGATCCCGGTTGGGCTGAGGGCAAGGCGTCTCCGTCGGAGAAAGACCCAGACGAGGAGTAGGAGCCCTCGGCTCCTTCGGGGAGCGGGTGACCAACTTTGCCTTCTAAGCGTTCCGATGAGGCAGCGGCGGACGGACGTCGTAGCTCAGCTGGTCCGCCAGGGGTTGGCCAGATAGCGGTCTGGAACGATGGCGCGCGTGCTGGAGAGGTGGAGATTCGCGATCGACGCGGCGGTCGTTGCTGTGGTCGGCCTCGCCGTGGTGGCAGCTACTTCAAGGGTGATCTCCATTGGAGCAGCAGGATCAGCCAGCTTCGTAGCTGTCCTCCTCGGAGGGGCATGTGCTCAGAGCTATGGCCGTGCATTTGCCCGAGCGCTGCTGGCGGCCGTGGTCGGGGCATTCGGCGGCTTCGGCCTTGCTGCTGAAAGCCTCACCGATCCTTTCGACGACCGCGGTGGCTCTTCGCCGAGTCTCGTGGACCTCTTTCCACTCTTTGCGTTCTTGGTGATTCCGGCGGCGATGGCGGCGCTTACGGCCCGTGCTCTGACGGTCGGCTGGCGCACGCGCAATGACCCGGGTTATGGACCTTTGACTCGGCGGAGCAGGTGACGGGCGAGCGGGCCAGGCAGACTCGCCCTCTCGGGACCAGGCTTGCCCGGAAGATCATCGAGGGCTGGGGTGGACCGGCTATGCGCGCGGTGACGATCGTCGCGCGTCCGGAAGTTATCCTCGAGCTCCCGTCGTACACCTACCTCTATTGGCCGATCAGCTCGATCCTCAGGCGACGGCTGGAAAAGCGCTTCGGCGACCGTTCGTGGCGAGGCCAGGCACTTCCGGACTACATGGGATTGGCTCTGGACGAGCTCGGCACCCTGCACCTGCTCTCTGGCCAGAAGGGATCCGGCGTCTTAGCGGAGGTCACAGGGGAGTTGAAGCAATGGCCAATCGACGACGTGAAGGTCGTCATCACATCGGACAGCGGCTGGTGGCGGGTTGTTGAAATCAGCGACGACACAGGGGCCTACATCGTCCTCGCGCCCTTTGTCCTTCCCAGCCAGCGAGCAGCCATGAGGTTGATCGCGGAATCAAGCGGCGTCTGATTGACCAATGGGTGTTCAACCTATGGGCACGGCTGGTTTCGAACCAGCGACCTCTCGCGTGTGAAGCGAGCGCTCTCCCACTGAGCTACGCGCCCCGGGAGCCGGATCTTACGGGGAAAATCTGTGGTGCAGGGGAGGGGAATGGCCTGTGCCTGATGTCGCTCCGGGGCCTGCTGAACAAGAAAAAGCCGGCCACCGGCACCCGCAGGGCCAAGGTTGCCCAGGGCAAGACGAAGCGGTTCGCCCTCAAAGTGAAGCCGAAGGCCTGGCCGAAGCTCACCTCCCGCAAACGCCTCCTCTTCAAGATGGGCGTTCGCGCGGGCGGCGCCAACGCCACCATGTTCAAGAGCCTGAGGCTGGTCCGGCGCTAGACGGCCGGCTGCGGCGGGGCGAGTGGGTCCTCTCCTTCCGGGGAGGGACCCTCGTCCGGCGGCCCGGCCTCGCTTTCGCCCGCACGCTCGGACGCCTTGCGGAAGGCCAGGCCGACGAACGGGAAGACCAGGGTCGAGAGCATGGCCGCACCGACCAGGCCGGCGGCCGTAGAGGCGCGCATCTTGCCGGTCTCGATCGCGATCGTCGTGATCGCGACGACCAGCGGCAGCTCGGTCGCCGAGTAGAAGGCCAGCGCCGCACGATCGCGGAACCCGAGGACCTTGCGGTAGAGCAGCATCGCCGGGGCGCCGCGCACAACCAGGAAGAGAACGAAGAAGAGGGCGAGCTTGCCGAGTGCCGCGGCCGACCCGAGCGCGGTCAGGTCGAAGGCGATGCCGCTGCTGACGAAGAAGAAGGGGACGAAAAAGCCGAACCCGACCGCGGTCAGCTTCGACTCGAAGATCGTCAGCTCGTGGCCCTTCAGCGCCATCCGCGTGATCAGGCCGGCGACGAAGCCGCCGAGCAGCACGTCGAGGCCGAGCTGGCCCGCCAGCAGCACCAGCCCGAAGACGAGCACCACCGTCACCCGCACGGCCAGCTGGCTGCTCGACTCGAAGGTCCGCTCGAGCGCCGGCCAGGTGTGCCCGGCAAGGCGCACCGAGAACAGCGCGACAGCGATCGCGAGCAGCACGAAGGCGAGCAGGATCGCCGCCTCGTGCAGCGGGTTCTCGGCCGAGAAGAAGAGGGTGACGAGCAGGATCGGCCCGAACTCGCCGGCGCCGCCCGCCGCGAGCAGGTATTTGCCGAAGCCGGTCTTCAGCTCGCCGTTGTCGCGCAGGATCGGGATCAGCGTGCCGATCGCGGTCGTCGCCATCGCCGCCCCGGTGTAGAGGAAGGAGACGATCACCCCGGCGCCGGCGAGGATGCCGCCGATCCCGAAGGCCAGCCCGACCGAGAGCACCCAACCCCAGGCCCCGAGCACCAGCGGCCGGCCGCGGATCCTCTCGAAGTCGATCTCGTAGCCGGCGAAGAAGAACAGCATCCCCAGCCCCAGGTTGGAGAAGAAGTCGATGAAGTCGTCGGTGTGGGCAATCCCGAGCGCGTCGGGCCCGATCACGATCCCCAGCATCAGCTCGAGCACGACGACCGGCGGCGCGAACCGTTTGGGGACGATGGCGACCGTGATCGCGGCGACCGCGGCGACCATCACGATCGCGAAGAAGGAGCCGGTGTCGACCTGGATCTCGGCTATCGGCAGCGCGCTCAACCCGGACAATCCTACGTCTGAGGGGTAGGATCACTAGTGGACCGTGCTAGGCGGGGAATCAGCGGTGCCCTGTAACCCGCAATCCGCTCTAGCGGGGCCGAATCCCGTTCCGAGGGGCTGGCCGTCGGGGTCAGTGCGTCGCGGCGGCGTTGACGGCCGGGTCCTGCGCGACGTGGGCACGCGAATCAGGTCAGGTCCGGAAGGAAGCAGCCTTAAGCGGATGCCGCGGGTGCCGCAGGTGAGCCCGGCAAGAGCCTAAAACGACGGACACGCCCGGTGACCTCGCTTCGAAGGCGGGTGCACGGTCCGTTTTCGATGTCGCATTTTCTCTCGCTATCCGGAGGGAAGTGCGACATCGGGCTGCCGCTCAGTCGATCAGGCGGGCGCGCATCTGGTGCACCGCGATCCGCCAGGTCGTGAACGCAAACACAACCAGGTAGGCGAACCGGGCGAGGTCGACTGCCTCGTAGCCGAAGGCGCCGCCGCGGACCAGTTCGACCAGCTGTAGGAGGGGGTTTGCCTGGGCGACGACCTGGACCCCCTCGGGGAGGCCGTCAATCGGGAAGAAGGTGCCGGCGACGAGGAAGAGCGGCGTGATGAAGAGCGCCGTGACGTAGTTGAACTGGTCGATCTTGGCGACGGTCGCCGCCATCGCCACCCCGAACCCGGCGAAGCCGAGTGCGGTGACGAAGCAGAACAGCGGCACCAGCAGCATCCCCGGCGCCGGGTCGAGGCCGAAGGCGATCGTCACCAGCAGCGGGATGCAGCCGTAGATGCCGGCGCGGATCCCGATCCACAACATCTCCGCCGTGACCAGCTCCTCGACGTCGACCGGCGCCGCCAGGATCGCGTCGTAGGTGTTCTGGAAGCGGTGCTTGACGAAGGTGCCGAACATCGCCGGCAGGGCACTGGAGAAGATCACCGCGGTCGCCACCATGCCGGTGCCGACGAACTCGATGTAGGGGACACCGTTGACTTCGTCGACCAGCGTTGCGCTCAGCCCGAGCCCGAAGGCGAGCAGGTAGACGATCGGTTCCAGCACGCTGGAGAAGGTGGTGCCCTTCCAGTAAGTGCGGAAGTTGGCGGCCTCGCGGCTCATGATCCCGGCGATCGCCGCTGGTTCCAGCCGTCCCATCGCCTTTGCTTCGGCGCTCACTCGGCCTCCTCTCCGGTTAGCAGCACGAAGACGTCCTCCAGCGAGGCGGCGCGGTGGACCGCGTCATCTGGGATGGCGCCGTTGCCACCGCGCTCGGAGCCGACGATCGCGATCGCCGGGCCGGCGGGGCGCACCGAGAGGCCGCCGGCTTCGGCGGCGGAGCGGACCTCGGCCAACCGTTCCGGTGGCCCGTAGACCTCGGCGGTCTGCTCGCCGGCGTGCTCGACGATCAGCTCGGCCGGCCGGCCACGGCTGATGATCCGGCCGGCGGCCATCACCGCTACCTCGTCGGCGAGGCGCTCGGCCTCCTCGATGTAGTGGGTCGACATCAGGATCGTCGTCCCCCGCGATTTGAGGTTGCCGATCAGCGTCCAGAGCTCGGTGCGGATCTGTGGGTCGAGCCCGACGGTCGGCTCGTCGAGCAGGATCAGGCGCGGTTCGTGGACCAGTCCGCGGGCCAGCAGAAGGCGGCGGCGCATGCCGCCGGAGAGCTCCTCAACCGCATCCTTGCGGCGCTCCTGCAGGCGGGCGAGGTCGAGCGCCGCGTCGACCGCGGCGCGAACGTCGGGCACCCGGTACAGGCGCGCGAAGATCGCCAGGTTCTCCTCGACGGTGACGTCGATGTCGAGGTTGTCGAGCTGCGGCACCACGCCCATCTCGGCTCGCGCGGCCTTGGCCTCACCGGGCAGCTCGTGGCCGAGCACCCGCAGCTTGCCGGCGTCGGCAATCGCCTGCCCGGTCAGCAGCCGCATCGTCGTCGACTTGCCGGCGCCGTTGGGCCCGAGCAGGCCGAGGCAGATGCCTTCCGGCACCTCGAGGTCAAGGCCGTCGACCGCCGTAATCGGGCCGAAGGTCTTGACAACGCCGCTCAGCTCTATCGCTGCCATCGCGTCTGATGCTTGCAGGTGACGCGCTCCACCCACATCGGCGAGACTTCCGCTCATGCTCGACGAGCGCTGGATTCGCTCGCTGCACGTGGAGTCGATGCGGCGAGCCGACCTGCACGCGGAGCGCGACCCGCATGTCCTCTTCCAGGCCTCGACGATCGGGGCCCTGCTCGACGGCGCCTTCGACGGCGACCTCAGCTTCGCCGAGCTGGCCGAGCACGGGGACTTCGGCCTCGGGACCTTGAACGGCCTCGACGGCGAGATGATCGCGATCGACGGCGCCTTCTACCGGGCCGACGTCGACGGCGACATCCACCCGGTGCCGGCGAGGGCGAAGACCCCGTTCGCGGTCGTCACCAAGTTCGAGCCCACCGTGGAGGCCCGGATCGATGGCGATCTCTCCCATGCCGAGCTGTTGGAGCGGCTCGACGCACTGGTTCCGGACGGGGCTTCGTCGTGCGCGATCCGGCTCGACGGGCGCTTCGACCTGGTCCGCGCTCGCTCAGTTCCAGCCCAGCAGCCGCCGTACCGGCCGCTGACCGAGGTAGTCGCCGAGCAGCACGTCTTCGAGTTGGAGGACGTCGCCGGGACGATGCTCGGTTTCCGCTTCCCCGCTTACGTCGAGGGGATCGAGGTCGGCGGCTACCACCTGCACTTCATCACTGAGGACCGCGGCCGCGGCGGCCACGTGCTCGACTCGCGCGCCGGTCGGCTGCGGGCGCAGATCGATCCCTCCAACGACCTCCACGTCGAGCTGCCGCCGCAGGTCGACCTCGTCGATCCCGACCTCGCCGCTTTCACCCACGCCGCCGTCGAAGCGGTCGAGCGCGGCTAGCAGCTGCGGTAGACCCGCCAGGACTCGTTCCGCGCGACCGGCTGGAAGCGTGGCGGCGGGGGGTCGAGCGAGAACCGGGTCGGGTCGTTGGGATCGAGGATGAAGTTGTGGATGACGAACTCGTTGGCCGGGGCGACGACGTAGCCGCGGTCCGGGAATCCTTCCTCGCTGGTGCTGAGCATCTGGGTCGGCTCGATATCGAGCCCGAAGGCGAGCCGCGGCACGGCTCGGTGGTTTGGGACGGCGATCGGGCCGCAGAGTGGCTCGAAGGCGCCGGCGTCGACGAGGTCGGTGAGGTCGTCCTCGATCCGGCCCTGGTTCTCGAGGTCGCGGTGGACGGTCGAGTCGAGATCCCACTGGTTCGGCAGCCAGACGACGAACATCAGCGCGACGAGGGCGGCGAACCATTGCCAGCGCCGGCGCCACGGATCGCCGGAGTCGAGCAGCCGCCACCCGAGCAGGGCGAGGGCGACGAAGATCGCCAGCACCGCCGCCGCCAGCATCGTGTAGCGGGCGATGATTGCCAGGCCGGCGCAGGCGAGGAGGGCGAAGGCCAAGAGCGCGAGAGCGGCGGCGACGAGGCCAAGGGCCGAGCGCCGGCGCAGGAAGGTGAACCCAAGGACGACCCCGCCGAGGGCGCCGACCATGCCCGGCCACTGCAGCACTTCGCCGAGCCGGCGCGGCCCGTAGAGGATGAGGTCGACCGGGCCGGTCTGCCGTTGCAGCGTCTCGACCGTCTCCTGCGTCCCGGTCAGCGAGTAGAGCGGATCCCCGGTGGTGATCGCGTCGAAGAGGAGCCAGAGGACCGGGCCGGCGGCGGCGAGGGCCGCAAGCCAGGCCAGCTCGGCGATTCCACGCTCGCCGCGCCAGACCAGCGCCCATTTGTGTCCAGAGACCCCTTCATTACGAATGATGTGGTCATCAGTTCGAACATCGAGCACCAGCCACAGCCAGTAAACCCCGGCGAAGAGCCAGGCCTCGGGGCGCAGCAGACCGGCCAGCGCTAGCAGCGCCAGCACCGGCCACCCGGCGCGCGGTCGCTTCGCCTCGATCATCAGCGCGCCGAGGCAGAGAGCGATGTAGGGGAGGTCGATGTAGGCGCGCAGGCCGTTGGAGAGGAAGGGCGCGCGGGTGAGGACAATCGCCGCGGCGACGCCGCCGATCCAGCGGTCGAACCAGAGCGAGCCGAGCCGGTAGACGAAGTAGGCGATCAGGCCGAGCGAGGCGTAGGCGACGATCATCGTCACCGTGATCGCGCCATCGCCGAGCGGCGTGGCGAGGAGCCCGAGCAGGTCGGTGAGCGGATGCGGGGTGGGGGGCAGGGCCGCTCCGTAGTCCGGGCTCTCCCCGTGCGCGAGTTCGCGCCCCCAGACCAGGGCGTAGATCGTGTCGTAGTTGGGGAACCCGACCGGGAAGACGAGCAGCAGCGCCGCGGTCACCGCGGCAACCCAGGCGGCCGGCACCAGCCAGCTGGAGACCCTCGGTGGCACGCGCGCACGGTACCGGGGCGGGCGGAGCCCGTGGATACACTGGCCGGAGTCCCGATGAGCGCCGATTCGACCTCCCTCTACCGCCGCCACCGCCCCGGCTCCTTCGAGGAGGTGGTGGGCCAGCAGCACGTGGTCCGGACCCTGCGCAACGCGGTCGAGCAGGACAAGGTCCACCACGCCTACCTCTTTGTCGGCTCGCGCGGGACCGGCAAGACCTCGATGGCGAAGATCCTCGCCCGCTCGCTCAATTGCGAGCGCGGCGGGCCGACCGTCACCCCGTGCGGGGAGTGTGAGTCCTGCGTGACGATCGCCGCCGGCACCTCCATCGACGTGATCGAGATGGACGCCGCCTCCAACCGCTCCGTCGATGACGTCCGCGACCTGCGCGAGCGGGTTGCCTACGCCCCGGCCGGTGGCCACTGGAAGGTCTACATCCTCGACGAGGCCCACATGCTGACCAAGGAGGCGTGGAACGCCTTCCTGAAGACGCTCGAGGAGCCGCCGCCGAACACCGTCTTCGTCCTCGCCACCACCGAGTCGCACAAGGTGATGGCGACGATCGCCGACCGTTGCCAGCGCTTCGACTTCCAGCGGCCCTCGCTGGAGCAGATCTCCGAGGTTCTGAGCCGGGTCGCCGCCGCCGAGTCGATCGAGGTCGACGAGGGGGCGACGGCGATGATCGCCCGCTCGGCCTCCGGCAGCTTCCGCGACGCGCTCGGCACGCTCGACCAGTTGGTCGCCTTCGGCGGCAGCCACGTCGAGCTCGACAACGTCCTCCAGATCCTCGGTGCCGCCGACGCGGAGCTGCTCTTCGACGCGGTCGACGCGGTCGCTGCCGAGGACCCGAAGGCGGTCCTGCTCGGGGTCGAGAAGATGGCCCGCTCGGGCCGAGACCCCTCGCAGTTCGCCCGCGACCTGCTCGCCCACCTCCGTCACCTCCTGATCACCCAGACGACCGGCGAGGTACCCGCCTCCTTCGTCGTCACCGCCACCGACGCTGCCCGGCTGCAGACCCAGGCAAGCTCCGTGGGGCCTGCCACGTTGGTCCGCACCATCGACGAGCTGGCGGCGGCCTTGACCGCTGTGCGCGAGGGCGACGATGCCCGCATGGCCGTAGAGATCGCGCTTCTTAAGGCCGCACGTCCCGACCTCGATCCCTCCACGGAGGGACTACTACGACGGATCGAGCGGCTGGAGAATCAGCTGCCTGGAGGCGGTCAGCCCGCGGGTCCTGTCGCCGGGGGTACCCCTTCGTCCTCGCAAGCTGCGGGCGAAGCGGCACCCCCGACGCCACCCACGGCAGAACCCCCGCCAGCTGACGAATCAGCTTCAGACTCAGACGCTCCTTCCGCGGGTGGCGCCGTAGGGGGGCCCGCCCCCGAGGAAGCTTTAGCTACCGGAGGGGGTGGGGGGTCCCCTGCGGCGACAGGACCCGCGGACCGGAGCGGCGACGAGCTGAGCTTCGAGAAGCTGCAGGGCTACTGGCCGGCGGTGCTAGATCAGCTGGGAAAGACTGCGCCGGCGCTCGCCGCGTTCTTCGAGGAGGCGAAGCCGGTGGGGTATGACGTCGAGGGGAAGACGGTCGAGATCAGTTTTCCTGCCGGCGCCACCTTCAACAAACGAAAGGCGGAGGTCCCTGAGCAGCGTGAACGGGTGGCCGAGGCGCTCGAGGCGGTTGTCGGGGAGAGCCTCAAGCCGGTCTACGTGCTCGCAGAGGGAAGCGACGAGCCGGAGACCCCGGCCGCCGAGGGTGGCGAGAAGATGAACGAGGACGAGCTGCTGGAGCGGCTGAAGAGTGAGTTCGATGCGGAGGAGGTCAGTTAGGTGACTCGAGGAGGAGGAGGACCCGGGGGCTTCGACGTCAACGCCCTGATGAAACAGGCCCAGCAGATGCAGAACGAGATGCTGCAGGCCCAGGAGCAGCTCAAAGACGAAGTCGTCGAGGCGAGCGCCGGTGGCGGCATGGTCAAGGTGAAGATGGGCGGCGACATGACCCTGCGGGAGATCTCGATCGACCCCGAGGCGATCGACCCCGAGGAGGCCGAGATGCTGGCCGAGATGGTCCAGGCCGCGGTCAACGAGGGCCTGCGCGCCGCGCAGGAGCTGGCCAGCTCGAAAATGGGCGGGATCACCGGCGGGCTCGGCGGCGGCATGGGGGCCCTGGGGGGTTGAGCACCGAGGGGCCGGCGCCGCTCGCGCGTCTGGTGGCCGAGCTTTCGCGCCTGCCCGGGATCGGCCAGCGCACCGCCCAGAGGCTCGCCTTCCACCTGCTGCGGGCGCCCGACGAAGAGGCCTTCGCCCTCGGCGACGCGATCCGCGAAGTGAAGGAGAAGGTCGGGCTCTGCGAGGAGTGCTTCAACCTGGCCGAGGGACCGCAATGCCGGATCTGCGCCGATCAGAACCGCGACCGCTCGATCATCTGCGTGGTCGAGGAGCCCGCCGACGTGATCCCGATCGAGCGTACCCATGAATACCGCGGCCTCTACCACGTGCTCGGCGGCGCGCTCTCGCCGATCGACGGCGTCGACGCGGAGGACCTGAAGATCGCCGAGCTGTTGCGACGGGTGGAGCGGGGCGGGCTGAGTGAGGTCGTCCTCGCCACCAACCCCACCACCACCGGCGAGGCGACCGCCCTCCACATCGCCGAACGGCTCCGCGGCCAGGTCAGCGTCACCCGGTTGGCGAGCGGGCTGCCGGTGGGTGCCGACCTCGAGCACGCCGACGAGGTGACGCTCGGCAAGGCCCTTGCGGGCCGGCGAAGTCTGGATTAAGCGCAGTTTTCTCCGGTTTTGGACGAGTGTCGCTCCGTAAATAGCGACTTTTTGCAGCTCCGCCGTCCGCGTCGTCCGCCAAGGTCAGATTGTGGCTGGCCACACGGAAACACAGAACGGAGCCGGGGGGGATTCCGCCGCCGGCCGCCTCGCGCTCAAGGTCTCGGCGATGCATGCCGACCTGATTGGAAGGTTGCGCGACGAGCTCGGAGCAGATAGCGAGGCCTTTGCCGAGGCCACTCAACGGCTGGCCGTCGATTTCGGCGGCGTGACCGCGTCCGCGGTGGACGCGGCCGTCCGACCCCAAGCCACGACGGACGCTCCCTCCCCGCAAGCGCCGATCGCCGACCCGGGCGAGATGTATGAGCCGCGCGAGCTGGCGAGCCTCTACCACCCCGGTCACATGCGGCGCCGGCTCGAGCAGCTGGTCGAGACCAACCGTCGCTACGGGCACCCGTTCGGACTCGCGGTCTTCGACGCGTCCGGCCCGGACGCGCGCAACGGCGGAGCCGCCCCCGGACCAGAGACAGTGCTCTCGGTCGTCGGCGCGGCGCTGCGCGAGAGCATCCGCATCGTCGACGAAGTCTTCCGGCTGGAGGAGGACGCGATCTGCGTGTTGGCGCCGAACCTCCGCACGGTCGAAGGGATGCAGATGGCGGAGCGGCTGCTCGGCCAGCTCGAGGAGTTGGAGCGGGCGGGGGGGCTCCGGATCACCATTGTCGCCGGCGTCGTCGCCTGTCCGGAACACGGTTCCGACGCCGAGGAGCTGCTCCGTAAGGCCGACGCGGCGATGTGGCGAGCGCGGGCAGTTGGCCAGCCCGTAGGCGTGGGGGCCTTGCAAGATCGCTGACAGATTCCGCGAATTTGCCGATAACTGATGTAAACCTGAATTTCCGGTGGGAGAATCGCTCCGCGGCCGCGAATAGGCCGCAAACCACCACCTTTTAGAGATGCCCGGAATCCGAACCAACGCAGCCGCTGAAGTCCTCGGCGTCAGCCCCAACACGCTTCGCAGTTGGGAGCGCCGTTACGGCTACCCGACCCCGAAGCGCACGGTCGGCAACCACCGCAACTACGAGCTGGTCGAGCTGCAGACGCTGCGCGACGCGCTGGCGGAGACCGGCAACATCTCCTCGGCGATCGAACTCGCGCGTCAGCGCCAGTCGGCACCCGCCAGCGGCGGCAGCCTGCTCGCCGCCTTCGAGAGCTTCGACGAGGCCGCCGCCGACCTCGTGATCGAGGAAAGCCTCGCCCTGCGACCGCTGGAGCGGACCGTGGAGGAGATGCTGCTGCCGGCGATCGACCAGCTGGCCGCCGACCCCGGCCGTGAGGCCGAGCTCGAGTTCGCCTCGCGCTGGGCCACCGGTTGGCTGCACGGCGCCCGCCGCCTCGCCGCCGCCGCCTCGCGCCCGGCCGGCATCCTGCTGCTCGACGCGAGCGCCGGCCAGGACGCCGAGGAGGTTCATGCTCAGGCGCTCGACCTGGCGCTGCGCCGGGCCGGCTTCCGCGTTCTGGTGCTTTCCAACGAGCTCGGTGACGAGCGGCTGGAGCGCGCCCTCGCCGCCCTCGATCCGACCGCGATCGTCCTCTGCGGCCCTGGCGCCGACACCCAGAGCGCCGTTCGCCTGGTCCGCAAGGTCCGCGAGGTTGGCTTCGACGCACCGCTCTTCGGCTTCCGCGCCACCGGCTTGATCGGCGACGCCGTGCCATCCGCCGGCGAGGCCCCGAGCCAGGTCACCGGGATGCTCAACGCGGACCTTCGTCGCCGCGCCGCTCAGGCATTCGCTTAGGTCTCACCGGCTTTAACCAGTTGGTATCGCCTTCATTACAACTCTGATACGTCGGCGCGGGAACGTAGCGCTCACATGCGCGTTCCGACCTCGCCCGCCCGGCGGCTGGGCACTGTTCTCTGTGCAGCCATCGCTGCCTTCCTGCTGACCCCGGCGGTCGGCGGCGCGATCGTCTTCGACGTCCAACCGATCGACGGTCCCAGCGCCGAGGTGCTGGAGATCGGCGACGCCGCGATGTCCGAGGACGGCACCGGCGGGATCGTCTACCTGAGGCAGGTCGGCGGCCGCAGCCACGTCTTCGTCGTCCAGTTCCGCAACGGCGCCTGGCGCCCTCCTCAGCGGGTCGACGTCGGCCAGGCGTTCGACTCCAGCTGGCCGCGGATCGGGGCCGGCGATGGCGGCCGGCTGCTGGTCACCTGGGTGCAGGAGTTCGGGCTCGAGAGCGACCGGATGTTCTCGGCCACGCTCGACCCAGGGGCGACCACGTTCCAGGTACCGGTGCCGGTCGACTTCAACCTCGGCGAGGCCACCTCGACCTACCCCGACCTGGCGATGAACCGAGGCGGGCAGGCCTACCTGGTCTATCGCGTCGTCACCGACCGCAGCCCGTCCAACCCGCCCGGCTACCTCGGTGCCGACACCCGGGTTGCCCGCTACAACTCCCGCCTCTGGTCGGTGCTCGGCACCCCGATCGACCGCAACCCGGTCGCCCCGGTGCGGATCCCGACCGCCGACAACGCGCCCGAGGTCGGAATCGACGTCCAGGGCCAGGGAGTGGTGGCCTGGCAGGAGCCCGATGACGAATTCGTCGACCGGATCTGGGCCCGCCGCCTCTTCGGCACCAACGTCGGCATCCCGATCCAGGCAAGCCCGTCGAGCTGGGAAGGAGCGCCGCTCCGCGGGCCCGCCGACGCCTTCTCGCTTGACGTCGCCGGGTTCGGGCAGGCGGCGGTTGCCTTCCGCCAGCAGCCCGGCCAGGCGAGCAAACTGACCGCACCGCGCCTGATGGTCAACGAGATGCCCGACGTTTTCTCCGAGAAAGCGAAGGAGTTCGCCGGCGCCCACCTCGGCGATGGGGGGGTGCGGGGGGCGCTCGGGTCGCCGAGCGTTGCCGTCGATGCTCGCAGCCTTTACCTGACCGCCTTCGGCGACGGCGCGGCGACGCTGCAGGGCGCCGGCGACGAAGTCGCCGCCGAGCGGGTCAAACGGATCGACGAGGGCGCCAGCACCATCGCCGGAGGCCCGCTCATCGACCGGGCCCAGACTGGCGCGGGGGTCGCGGCCTGGGTTGAGCAACGCGGCGGGGTCGGGCTGGTCAGCGTGTGGGAGCTGCGCGCCGACGGGGTCGACGAGTCGACCGGGCTGACCGCTCCACGCGGCGGCCAGGTCGGCGGGCTGGTGATGGGCGGGTCGGGACTTGGCGACGCGATCGTCGCCTGGAAACAGGGAACCGGCGCCAACGCGCAGATCGCCGCGGCCGTCGTCGACGCCCCACCGGACCCGTTCCTGGTGCTGCTCCCGAACGGGTGGCAGCGGAAGAAGCGGGTCCGGATCGCCTGGGACGAGAGCCCGAACGCGATCAGCCGGGTCCGCTACTCCGTCAGCGTCGACGACGAGCCGGTGCGCGAAGGAATCCGCCGCCGCAGCGCATTCCTCAAAGGCGGGGACATCGGCAACGGCCGCCACCGGATCCAGATCTTTGCCACCGACGCGGGGGGCCAGGAAACCGGCAGCCGGGTCGGCACTCTCCTGGTCGACCGTGCACCACCCAGGGTGAAGCTGAAACGCCGGGGGCGCCGGGTCACCGTTGTCGTCACCGACGGTGGCAAAAGGACGGCCTCGACCCTGCGCAAGGGCTCGGTCAGGGTTGCCTTCGGCGAAGGTGGCGCCTCCGCCTCCGCCGCGCCCCTCCGGCGGGAGCGGCGGGCGCCGAAGCCGAAGAAAAAAAGCAAGCCGCCGACCGTCCGGGTCGAGCACGCCTACTCCGGCCCCGGTAGCTACCGGATCCGGGTGCAGGCACGCGACCGGGCCGGCAACCGGACGGCTTGGACCGAGGTGGTGAGGGTGGGATGAAGGCGCTTCGCCTCACGCTTTGGGCGGCAATTGCCGCGACCGCTGCGGCGATGCTGGTCCCGGCGTCGGCGAGCGCCTTCTACGGCTTCGGCGCGGAGATCGTCTCGGCCGACTTCCAGCGCCTCGAGCAGGGCGACGACGCGACCCAGTTCGCGGCGATCGCCGCCGGCGGACGCTACGTCGCGATCCAGACCCGGGCGCGGAACTTTTTCGCCGACGACGATCCCGACCCGCCCGGGCAATTCCGCGCCGGGGGGATCTTCCGGTTCGACACCCAGACGCGGGTCCTCGAGCTGGTCGCCGACGGCGACCTCCGCGACGAAGCGACCAACACCCTGCTCTTGCGCGGCGCCACCAATCCCTCGATCAGCGCCGACGGCCGCTTCATCGCCTTCTCCACCGCCCAGCAGCTGGCCCCGGTCGACACCAACAACAACGTTGATGCCTACGTCCGCGACATGACCGTGCCGATAGACGACGCCGGCGCCTTCGACCTGGTCTCCGCCAAGGACGGCGGCGACGTACCGGCGTCCTACGCGCCGCCGGCGACGCCCGCCACCGCCGGCAACCCCGGCGCCGACGTCAGTCGCGGCGCGGCAATTAGCCACGACGGCACCAAGGTGGTCTTCCGGGTCACCCAGCCGGCCTCCGACCTGCCCGATCGTCCCAGCACCGACACCCCGGGCTTCCAGGTCTTCGTCCGCGATCGCGAGGCCGACACGACCACGCTTGTCACCACGACCACCGGCGGGCTGCCGGCCGGAGGGGCGATCGGCGGCGCGGGGATCAGCGGCGACGGCAGCACCGTCGTCTGGACTGGGCAGAACGCGCCTCTTCAGACCGAGTTCGTCGACGGCGAGAACACCGAACTTCCGGGCTTCTCCTACTACCTCTGGCGCCGCATCGCTGACGGTCCCGCGTCGCCGACGCGGCGGATCACCGGGATCGCCGACCCCGAGGACCCGGCCTGCGAACCGTCCGGCCCGGTGTTCTTCGATGAATTCACGACCGGTCCCTGCTTCGGGCCGCTGGGCCGCTCGGAGATCGGGATCAGCGCCAACTTCAACTTGCTGCCGGTGATGAGCGCGAACGGTCGCGTCGTCGCCTACCTGACCAACTCCGGCCCCCGTCCCAACGTCAGCACCGGGATCGGCTTGGACCTCTTCGTCACCGACATGTCCCCGGGCCTGACCCGGAAGGTGTCGACGGTCGAGCTAACCCGAGAGGGCGCCGAAGGCACGGCGGAAAGCGCTCCGATCGAAAGCATCGGCATGTCGGCCGACGGGCGGCGGCTGGCGGTGATCACCGCGCGGACCAAATTCACCCTGCCGACCCTCTCCCAGCTCGGCGCCCAGCGGGCGGTGCCCGACACCCAAGACCTCTACGTGGTCGACCTCGGAGCGCGGACGGTTGAGCGCGCCACTCGCTCGGTCTCCGAAGGCGACACCGACGCGCCAGTCGTCGCCGAGCCGACCCTCTCCGGCGACGGCAGCCGGATCGCCTTTGTTTCCTTCGCCAGCAACCTCTTCTTTGGCGACGCCAACCAGCGCGCCGACGCCTTCCTGGTCGAGCAGCAGCCCGACCCTGGTGCCGAGCTCCCCGGTGGGGGTGGGAACGGGGGGGATGGGGGATCGACGATCGAAACCAACTCCGGCGGCCCGCAGATAAGCGCCCGCGCCCGGACGAGGGCGGGTGGGGTGGTCGAACTGACGGTCTCGGTCCCGGCCGCCGGTGGGGTCAGGGCGCTCGCCAAAGCGCGGGTCGGCGAGCCGCCGCGGGTGAAAGCCCTGGCGACCGCGAAAGGGCGCTCCCGCGGGACCAAACGGTCGACCGTGAAACTGATCCTCAAACCGGTCGACCGCTACCTCCCGGAGCTGCGCCGGCGCGGCGAGATCCCCGGCCGGGCCTTCGTCACCTTCGTCGCGGCGCGTGGCGGACGCCGTGCCGCGGTCGCCCGCGAGATCGTCTTCCGCCAGGAGTTGGAGCCCGGCAAGCCGGGCCGATTGCGGTGATTCGGTTGCCGACTGGAAACGATCTGGTGAAGCAATTGATAACGGCTTGTAACTGTGGCGTAGAAAGCCTGTGAAGGCGCTTGACAGAGCCATCTGCTGCCCGTGACTCTGCGGCCGAAGTTCCCTGAAAGATCCCTTGCGATGAAAGGAATACGTCCAATGAGCCGCAGTTTCAGCGCCTCCACCCGGGGGCTGAACGCCGGCATAGTAGGGGCACTCGCCCTGCTGTTGACGGCCCTGACGGCCCTCTGCCTCGTCACCCGGGCAGATGCCGCCTTCACCACCCCCCAGTGCCAGGGAGCCGATGTGCTCGGCCGTGGCGCTTCCTTCGCACAGGCCGCCCACGGCGCCTGGGAGCAGACGTTCTTCGAAACGTTCTGCGCTGAAGACGGGCCCAACATCACCTACGACCCGGCCGGCTCCGGGGCGGGCATCAACGGGATGAAACTGCGCGGCGGCGCCGACCCACGGTTCGGTGGCACCGACGATCCGCTCAGCACGACCCAGAAGAACGAAATCCAGGCGGGCACCGTTGCCGAAGGCGACGAGGGTCTGATCCACCAGGTCCCGATCGCGGTCGGGGCGGTGGCGCCGCTGGTCAACTTCCCCAACAACTGCGACGTCACCCTGCTGCCGGATGCAGCCGAGACTCCCGAACAGAACCTCGACGGTGACGGCGTCGCCGACGACGTCGTCCGGGTGCGGTTCACCAAGGCCCAGTGGGAGGCGATCTGGTCACAGGACAAAGACGCCGGCACGCTGCTCAACTGGGACGACGTCTTCCCGACTCTGGAAGCGGACCTCGACTGCAAAGACAAACCGATCATCCGGGTGGTCCGGTTCGACAACTCCGGGACCACGTTTGCGTTCAAGGACTACCTCGACCGGATCAACGGGGCGCGCGGCTGGCTGACCACCTTCCAGACCGGGACGAACGGCAACCGCGAGTGGCCGGGGGCGGAATTCGGCACCCCCAACGCCCAGGGCTGCGCTGCCGCGGCACCCGGTAAAGAGGACGACGCCGACGACCACCTGACCAGCTCCTGCTCCGGCAACGCGACCAACCAGACGGCGAAACTGATCGAAATCGACGGCTCGGTCGGGTACGCGGACATCGCCACCGCGCGCAAAGCCAACCCGAGCCTGGCAATCACCCCGGAGGGGGCGGGCCTGGGTGACAACGACACCTACTGGACGCAGCTTCAGAACGGCAGCGAAGCCTTCCTGGAGCCGACCTCCGACGCCAACGGCTTCCGCACCGACGGAGCCACCGGCGCCCGCTGTTCGAACACCGAATTCAAAGAAACCGCCGCGACGACCCTCGGCGACTGGTCGAAAGCGAGCGGCGTCAACTCGAACACCGGCTACGGCCTCTGCACGATGACTTACGGCATGGCCTTCGACGATAACGCTGACGTCTACGGCGTCAGCACCCTCGAGGAGGAAAGGGCCCGGACCGTGAAGGACTACTTCACGTTCATCCTCTCCAACGACGGCCAGTTGCTGCTGACCGCGAACGACTACGTGAAACTCCCGCCTGGGATTCTCGCGATCGCCAAGGCGGGCGTCGAAGACATCGACTACAACAAGGGCGAAGGCGGCAACGAAAACCCGGTCACGCCTCCGCCGCCGAAACCGCCGGTCGTGACGCCGCCGGTGATCCCGGTCCCACCGAGCAACAACTTCTCGGTGATCAAGAAAACGATCTCGTCCTCCAACGGGCAGGCGACCATCTCGGTCAAAATCCCGGGCGCGGGCAAAGTCGTGATGGTCGGCAAGGCCAAAGTCGGCACCAAATCGGTCAACGTCGGCAAAGTCACCCTCACCGCCGGCAAATCCGGCACCTTCAAACTGACGCTCAAGCCGAGCGCCGCGGCGAAGAAAATGCTCGGTGACAAAGGCACGCTGAAGGTGAACCTGGAGATCACCTTCACGCCGATCGGCGGCACCGCCAAGTTGTCGAAAACCGCGGTGACCCTGAAGTTGAACACCAAATGACGGTGTGCAGGGACAGCGCGGAATAGCTCGCCACTTGGCGACACGGTTCCCGATTCGCCGCAGGCACGGCACCCGGGCTCAAATGAGCCCGGGTGCCGTAGCGGTGAGTGGGGGCGAGCTGAACAGACCAGGTCAAGAAACGGATGGCAATGCAGAAAAGCGATGAGCAGAAGACCGGGAAGCTTCCACGCCTGCCGGTGAAAAAACCGACGCCGGCGGCTGGGCGTGAAGTCCTGGAGGCGGTGGGCGAGCGGCTGGCCCGGCTCGGCAGGTGGTTCCTCAAAGACCCGCTGAACACGATGCTGATCGTCGCCTCGATCCTGCTCACGATCACGTTCTTCTCCCTACTGGGGGAGATCCAGCCCAGCTCGGCCGGGGAAAAGGTGCCGCTGAGCCGGGTGATCGAGCTGACCGAAAGCAAACAGGTGAGGACTGCCACCCTGCTCGACCAGGACGCGCGGGTAGTGATCGACACCGAGAACGGCCGCACCGTGTACGCCGCCTATCCCAGCTCGGACGCGCAGACCAACGGCCTGATCAAAACGCTCGCCGAAAGCGGCGCGGTCGTCTCCGTCGACCAGCAGGCCGACAAGCCCTCAAAGCAGATCCTGGTCCAGTTCCTGATTCCGATCCTGCTTCTGGTCTGCCTCTTCGTCCTCTTCACCCGGCTCGGCCAGGACGGCGGCGCCGGTGCCTTCGCCGGCTTCTCCAAATTCACCGGCAAGGGCCGCAAGAAAGGCGAAGCGTCCCCCGATCGCACCACCTTCGACCAGGTCGCCGGAGCGGGGGAAGCGGTGGCCGAGTTGCGGGAGATCCGCGATTACCTGGCCGACCCGAGCAAATACGCATCGGTCGGGGCGCGAGCGCCGAAGGGTGTGCTGCTCGTGGGCCCGCCCGGTACCGGCAAGACCCTGCTGGCCAAGGCGACGGCCGGCGAGGCGCAGGCCGCCTTCTTCTCGCTCTCCGGCTCGGACTTCGTCGAGTCCCTGGTCGGGGTCGGAGCGGCCCGCGTCCGCGACCTCTTCGCCAAGGCGCGCAAGATGGCGCCGGCGCTGATCTTCATCGACGAGCTCGACGCCGCCGGGCGCAAGCGCGGCGCCGGCGTCGGGCAGGGCAACGACGAGCGCGAGCAGACCCTGAACGCGCTGCTGGTCGAGATGGACGGCTTCGGGGGGGACGCGGGCATCGTCGTGCTCGCCGCCACCAACCGCCCCGACATCCTCGACCCGGCGCTGCTACGGCCGGGACGCTTTGACCGACAGGTCACCGTCGACGTCCCCGACGTCCACGGCCGGCTCGACATCCTCACCCTCCACTGCGGCGGTCGGCCCCTCGCGCCCGGAACCTCGCTTGAGGAGATCGCCAAACTGACCCCCGGCTTCAGCGGCGCCGAGCTCGCCAACGTGATCAACGAGGCGGGCCTGCTGACCGTGCGCGAGGGCCGGACCGAGATGGACCAGGCGACGCTCGAGGAGGCGATCGACCGCGTCGTCGCCGGGCCGGCTCGCAAGAGCCACGTCCTCACTCCCGAGGAGCAGTGGGTGATCTCGATCCACGAGGCCGCCCACGCCGTGGTCACTCGCTCGATCGGCCAGCGGGTCTCCGCCCAGAAGCTCTCGATCATCGCTCGCGGTCGCCAGCTCGGCACCGCGGCGAGCATGCTGACCGACCGCGACGCGATGGTGATGCAGGAGCCCGACATGCGGCGGCACCTGATCTCGATCGTCGCCGGCTTCGCCGCCGAGAAGATCGAGTTCGGGGTCGTCTCCTCGGGGGTCCACGACGACCTCCACGCGGCGACCGGCCTGGCCCGGCAGATGGTCACCTCCTACGGCATGTCCGACGGGCTCGGGCCGATCACGATCGGCGAGAAAGCCGGCGAGGTCTTCCTCGGCGCTTCCCTGCAGGAGCTCGGCTCGGTCGGGCCGGCGACTCTGGAGCTGATCGACCGCGAGGTGGAGCGGATTGTCCGCGACTCGGTCGACCGGGCCGAAGAGATCCTCAACCGCAACTGGAACGCCGTGTACGAGACGGCCAACGCGCTGATCGAGCACGAGACGCTCTCCGGGGTCGCGCTGGACGCGGTCCTCTCAACCGTCAAAGAGACGCTGCTGGACCTCGGCGAGCACCAGGTCGCGCCGCCGACCCCCGAGCACCAGCCGCAGGAGGAAGGTGAGTAGGCGGGTCACATCGACGCTCGCGGGCCTGATCGCGACCCTCGCCCTCTCGGCCTTCGCGGCATCTGCGTCAGCCGAGCCGATCTGGCGCTTGGAGCAGCCGGCGCCGCCGGCGGGGGCGCCGTTCAAAGTCCCGCTCGGCGCGCCCGGCGACCTCAAGTTCTGGGCGCCGAACCGGGGGCTGCTGACGGTCGCCGGCAACGGCGCCGTGCCGCGGGGGGTCTGGAGCTGGAACGGCCAGAGCTGGCACCAGCTGGCAAGTGTCTGCGGCGGTCCCGGCGACACCGCCCGGATCGCCTGGGCCGGCCCGACCGAGTTCTGGGTCGTCAGCGAACCGAGCCTGCCGCGGATCGGCTCAGGGCTGAGCCTCTGTCGCTTCAAAGACGGCCAGGTGGTCGGCTCTTTCAGCACCAGGGTCGATGCCGCCGACCCGTTCCGTCGGATGGCGTCGGCCACCTGCAACGGCCCCAACGATTGCTGGTTCGGCGGCGTTGGCTCGCAGGACGCCCTCGGCGAGCGCATCGGTGCCTTCCACCTGCACTGGGACGGAACCAACCTGGAGACGGTCTACGGCCCGCAGGGACGGGGGGTCACGGACATGCAGTTCCACGACGGGGAACTGTTCGAGAGCACGCTGGTCGGCCGCTCCCCCGAGAACCGGGACGAACCGGTTGAGCTGGCCGAACCGGAGGCGGTGCCGCGCCTTTTGCACCGGATCGAGAACGGCTCCTTCTCCAACGACCCGTTCTTGCCGGCACCGTTGCCCGGAGTTCCCGCCGACGGCACCGAGCTGCTCGGGCTGGACAGCGACGGGACCGACCTCTGGGCGGTCGGAGGCGGCGCGGCCTCGGGCCCCTCGGCACCGGTCGATGGCGCCGTCCCGCGGCCGCCTCTCGCCGCCCGTCTCACCGGCACCGGCTTCGATGAGCTGAGCCTGAGCGGCACCGCCTTCGGTCCCACCGACCGGTTCGGCGACGTCGCCGCGATCCCGGGCACGGGCGAAGCGCTGGTCACGGTCGTCCCCTTCGCCGATCGCCGCGCCACCAACACCAAAGCCACCGTCGCCCGGATCGAGCCCGACGGTACGACGACCGCCACCCGGCTGCCGGCTGCCGGCGCTGGTCGGGGAAGCGCCGCGCGCGTCGCCTGTCCCGCACCGGAGGACTGCTGGATGGTGACCCAGGCCGGTTGGCTCTTCCATTTCAGCGACACCGAAAACCCGCCGCCGCCGCTCGACACCGACCCGGCCTTCCTCGGCACGATCGAGTTCAGGCCCAACGAGGCGGCGGAACAGTTCGTCCCCGACAAACCGCCGACTGACGACTCCCAGCTCTTCGCGCCCCCCGAGCTCGAGCGGAACCCGATCGCCGACCCGCCTAAACGGAAAGTCAGGCGCCTGCCGGCGCTGCTGCGCAACGTCCGCTCCGACCTCAAAGGGCTCAGCCTCACCGTTTCCTTCACCGTCACCCGCAAGGCCAAGGTGGCCCTGTTGGCGAAAAAGGGGGGGAGGACGGTTGCCCAGACCAAGACCCAGGTCTTCGCCCCGGGCCGCCACGAGCTGACCCTGCGCCTCAGCCGCGAGAAATACCCGACTGGGCTCGCCTTCCGCATCTCTGAGGTGAAGCGAAAGTGAGCATTGGTCCACGGGCTGTGGCGCGGAACCGCCGCAACCTGGCCGCCTTCGTCACTACCTTCGCGCTAGTGCTGGTGCTCGCGGCGCCGGGCAGCGGTGACCCGGCGCCCCCTGGCACGGGCCCGCTGCCGCTGCTTGGGGCAGTCGACCCGGGGATGACGCTGATGGGCGCCAGCGCGGGCGGGGAGACCTGGGGGTACCGCCAGCTGCCTCTCGCGGTCGGCTCGGTCAAGGTGGGGACCAGGCCGGTCGACATCGCGCCCCTGCCGGGCGGTGCGCTGGGACCCCAGCTTGCCTTTGTGCGACACACCGAGAACAACGGCTGGCAGGTCTTCGATACCCCGCTCGACGAGGCCGGCCAGCCCTACCGCGGCCCGATCCCCAACCGCCTCTCGGCACGAATCACGCCGGCCGGGGGCGGTGTCCTGGTTGGCCGCGACCTGCGCCGGCCGGTCTCCGAACAGGTTGTCGTCATCCACCACGATCCCGGTGGTAGGTGGCGGGTGCCGCCGCCCCCACCGCCCGGGGTCTTGCTGCCGCCCGAAGGGGAAGCGCCGGCCGAGGCGCTCGCCGAGGAACAGGGTTCCGGCGCGATCGCCGTGGCGGCCTTCGATGAGCCCGGCCACACCGGCCTCTTCTTCGGGCCGCAACGTCGTTCGGCAGCGACCGGGATCGTCCACTTCGACGGCGTCGAATGGACCCGTGAGCCGATCCAGATCCCGGCCGGGTCGGAGACCCGGTTCAGGATCCTCGCTATCGCGGCGACCGGTCTGGGCAACGCCTGGGCCATCGCCGAGGGTGATGAATCGCTCAACCGCTCGGTGATCCTGCTCGAGCGGACCACGACTCCCGGGGGGCCGCTGTGGGTAGAGCGGCCACTGGCGGGGACTGCGTTCGCGACCCGCAACGGGCCGGGCATCCTCGGGGCGGCGCCGATCAGCGGTGCCTCACAGCCTCTGACGGTCACCCAGGACGGGGTCTGGATCGACCTGGGCGCCCAGGTCGAAAGCGTCGATCAGGACATCACCCTGTTCTTCGACTCCTCCACCGACACGGTCACCGGCACCTGGTGCGATGCGGCGATCTGCGGCGCCGGGCTCGGCGCCAAATTCTCACGGCAGGGTGGTTACCGCAGCTTCGCCTGGGCGGGCACGGGGTTCGGCACCCGTGTGATCACTAACCCGCTCGCCCCGGGGGGCAACGAGGAAAGCAACCGGGGTACCTACCTGCGCTTCGACGACGGCGCCTTCGAACGGATGCCCGGCACCGGCACCGGCTTCCGGCCCAGCGGGGCGTTCACGAACCCGGACAACGGTTGGCTCGAGGGTCCGGTCGAGATCTCGACCAAGGTCGCGCCGCAGACCCTGCAGCCGTGGCCGATCCCGGTCCGGGCCCCGCTGGCCGACATCGCCGCCGCGCCCGGAGCGCCGCCGGGCGCGCTCGGGTCCGGCGCGCTCGCGGTCGGGGCCGATGGCGCGGTGATGCGCTACGAGCCCGGTCGCGGTTGGCAACGCGAGTTCCTGCTCTCCTCCAGCGGCAGCGTCAGCAGGGTGACCCTTCGCGGTACCGCCTGGCCCGAGCGGGGGCGTGCCCACGCGGTCGGTGACCTCGGCGCGATGTGGATGTGGAATGCCTCCGACGATCTCTGGGTCCCCGACCCCGGCGTCCCGATCGGGTTCGAGGGCAACCTGATGGACATCGCCTTCGATCCGGCCAACCCCGATCGCGGCTACGCCGTCGGCAAGGCGGGTGCCCTGCTCTCCTACGGCAAGAGCTGGGAGCAGGACCCGCTTCCGCCCGAGGGCACCGGGGCCGACCTGACCTCGATCGCCTTTGCCGGCAGCCAGGCAATCGTCGCGGCCGGGGGCAACCTCCTGGTCAACGACGGCGCCGGGTGGCGGGTCGATGCTTCGGCGAAGGAACTGCTCGACAGGGTCCGCTCCGGCAGCCCAAGGCTCGTCGCCGTCGCCGGGCTTCCTGACGGGGGAGCGGTGGCGGCAGGCCGCGACATCGTGATCGAGCGCGACGGCCCCGGCTCTGCCTGGCGCTTCTCCGACCAGCCGCTGCCCGGCTCGACTGTGATCGCCGCCGCGGCCGTCCGCTCCGGCGGGCCCGTGCGCGCGATCGTCTCGGTCATCCCCCAGCTGACCTTCCCGCCCGCCGACGACCTGCCGCCGCAAGACCCGACCCTGCCGCCGCCGATCCTTCCCCCGTTCCCGCTGCCGGGCGATGGATACCTGTTGCGGGAGACCGCCGCCGGGTGGTTCGACGAGCAGCGGACCGCGTTTGCGGCCTCGGGCGATGACCGACCGCTGAAGAGCGACCCCGTCCTCTCGTTGCTGCTCGACTCGGCCGGGAATGGGTGGGCTGTGGGTGGTTGGAGCGGCGCCTCGGACTCGGTCGGCCGCGGCTCCTCGGCGCGCGGTGGCGCCGGGCGGGCGATCCGGGAACGGGTCCAGACCGCCGCCATCTTCCGTTACGGGGCAGGCGGCGCTCCGCCAGCGGCGGGGCGGGTGGCGGTGCCAACGCCGCCCGGGGTGGTGCGGTTCGCCGTTGCCGGCCACGCCGAGTGCGACACCAGCTGCTCGGACTTGGCCTCGCAGGGAATCGGGCCGGATCGCGGCCTCGTCACGGCGCTGGGGACCGTCGCCGCGTTGGGCGGAGGCAACGGCCCAAGGGCTCTGCTCTACACCGGGAACCGGGTCAGGAGCGGGCTCGAAGACCCAGATGCCGCCCGCTACGCGAGCCTGCTCGGCTCGGTTCCGGGAGTGCCGGTGTTCCCGGCGCTCGGTTCCAACGACGCCGCCAACGAAATCGGTGCGGGCGCCTTCCAACGTGCCTTCGCCTCCTTCCCCGCGCCGCTCGGCGCCGGCGCCCCTCCAGCCGGCATCTCGACCGCGGGCATTCCTGGCGCCGCTCCGGGGGCCGGTGCTCGCACCCACTACGCCTTCGACAGCACCGGCGCGGCCGGGACCGTGCGGGTGATCGTGATCGACAACTCGCTCGGCTCGCTGGCCGCGAGCGATCCCCACCAGAACCCCGCCGAGCCGCAGCTGCCCTGGCTGCAGGCGGTCCTCGCCGACGCTCACGCCAAGGGGATTCCCTCGATCGTGATGGGTAACCGCAGCCTCAACGTCAGCTTCACTCCGAAACTCAACGTCGCCGCCGACGGCACCCAGGTCGCCCAGGTGTTGGTCGCGGGCGGCGCCTCCGCCTACCTCTTCGACCGCCCAGAGGAGAACCGGGTGATGCAAGTGCCAGCCGGTGGCGGCGCGACGATTCCCAGCTTCGGGATCGGCAGCCTCGGCTACCGCTCCCAGGTGAGCGGCGCGGTCGGGCTCGAGGTCGCCGACGCACTGTTCGGCGACAGCGGCGTACTCGTGCTCGAGATCGATGCGGCGAAACGGGACCCGGGAAGCAACCGCGCGCCGCTCCGGGTTCGGCTGCTCCCGGTGATCGAAGAGCTTTCCTTGGAGGCCACCGACGGCACGCTCCTGCGGCGTTCCCGCCCGGCCCTGTTTCGCGGCCTCGGCCGGCGCCCGCGCGGCGGCGATCGGTGGGGGCGCGCTTCCGCCGGCTCGGGGACCCCGGACCCCTCCGGCGGCGATCCCTACACCCTCTTCCCACCCAACCAGTGCCTGGTCGCGGGCTGCGCGGCGCGGATCCCGCTCGAGTACTCGTTCACCTCCTCGGACCCCGACATCGCCGACTTCGTCAAACAGGACCCGGCCTCGACCAACCTCCGCAAGCCGTTCATCGACCAGAACGACAAGGTCGTCACCGACAACTCCTCCTCGCTGCTTTGTCCGTTCAACGCCGGGACGACGACGGTCACGGTCAGCGCCGGCGGCTTCTCCTACTCCGAACAGGTGCGGGTGCAGGGCGGCAGCGTCCAGCGCCCCTGCGGCACCCGCCCGCTTCGCCCCGACCGTTTCGTCCGAAACTCGGCCGGCGCCGTCCCCCCGGCTCCTCCGCCGCCGCCGGGGACGCCGCCGTCCAACCCGCCGCTCAGTTTCTCCCCACCAGCGTTGCCGTCGACGCCGCCGCCACCTCCGCCGACGCCGCCGCCACCTCCGCCGACGCCGGTCGACCCCTTCCTTCCCCTCGTGGCCGTGCCGTTGGCGTTGGTGCCGGCGATCGTGCCGCCTCCACCACCCCCGATCGTGCGGCCGCTGCCCCCCGGCGGGGCGCCGGCCCGCACCTACCAGGTGGAAGAGAAGCGTGAAGAGGAGGCCGCGATAGAGGAATCCCAGGCTTTCTCGCGCCACGAAAGCAGCGAGGGCGGGCTGGCAACGCCCACCTACTTGCTTGGGGCAGTTCTGATCCTCGCCCTCGCCGGGGCCTCTGTGCGGGGCGGGCCCGGCGCCCGGCGCCGGGCCCGAGCCGTTCCCAGTCCAGCAACGACGACTACCGACCGAAACCGAAGGAGCCGACCATGAGCAATCCTAGTCTGACCAACCTCTTTGCCGCCGCTGCCCTGGTTCTCGCCCTCGGCGCCTTCGTGCTCGCCGGAGTGGGGAAGGTGGGCGCAGCGGGGCGGCTGCCGGGGCCGAGCCTGCAGCCGAAGAAGTTCGGGATCCTGCGCCTCAACGCGAAAAAGAAGTTCCCCCGCAGCGTCCTCCCCGGCGGCGTCTTCGCCCGCTGCTCGCCGGAGACGGTGAAGATCGGGACCGTCTGCATGATGACCAACCCCTACCCCCTGGAACGGACCGAGATCGGCCGCAACGACTACTTCTTCGCGACCCAGAAGTGTGCCGCCCTGGGCGGTTACCTGCCTACCGCTGCGCAGCTGATCGGCGCCGCCAAACGGGTCAAGCTCGCCGGCCGGGTTGACGACAACGAGGTCACCGCCTCGACCGACATCGACCCGACCGACGGCCTTAAGGACCGGCGCGAGATGAGCGCCACCCTCACCACCACCGCTTCCGGCGGCCGCGCCGCCGGGTCGATGGGCGTCAGCGAAGTCTCCCGCGGCGACCCCAAGGTGGGGGAGCCCGACCCGATTCCGGTCCCGGCCGACCCGGCGCCGGAAACGCTCCAATACATAACTGTCTACGACAACGGCAACCTCGGTGGCTTCGCCGGCGGCAAGCCGGTGGACCAGCCGGAGAACTTCCGTTGCGCCTTCAACTTCACCCAGGGCCGCGCCGGGGAGCTCAAATGACGGGCTGCTCGGCCGGCTCGGGGTTGAAGCGGTAGCCGATGCCGAAATGGGTGTGGATGTAGCTCCAGTCCGGGGCTGCAAGCTCGAGCTTGCGCCGGATCTTGCGGACGAGGACGTCGACCGAGCGGTCGCGGTGGCGCATCGGGCTGCCCCACATCAGCATGTAGATCTCAGAGCGCTGGATGACACTGTCGAGGCGTTCGCTCAGCACCAGGAAGAGCTCGAACTCGCGGACGGTCAGGCCCACGCGACGGCCGTCGATGAGGACCTGGAACTCGGACGGGCGAATCTCCAGGTTCGCGATCCGACGAGTCTCCGGCTGAGCGGGCAGAGGCCGAGGCACGATCGCAACCCTTCCTCAGACACCTGGTCACAGAGGTAAAGAAGTTGTTTCGAAATGGAGAAAGTCTCGGCACGCTTTAACCAGTTTTTCTCCAATCGGTTACTGCGCGTTCACTTTCGGGAGGCGGTGCCGCCCCGACACTGGGGCGCGACGTCAGTAGCCATAACCCACCGCCACCAGGGAGCGACTGCAGAATGAAACGCAACCGTCTTCTGGCCGCAGCGGCTGCGCTTGCCATCTGCGCGCCGATGACCGCGGCCACCGCTGCTCATGCCGCCACGATCACCATGAGTGGATCGACCTCGGTCGCACCGCTGGCGACCGCCCTTGCCAAGGCCTTCGTCAAACAGCCCACCGGCAAAGGCAGCAAAGTCACCATTCTGCAGGGCGGCTCCGACATCGGGATCACCGACGTCTCCCGCGGTCGCGTCACCCTTGGGATGTCCTCCCGCGACCCGAAAGCTGCCGATCCCGGCGGCATCGTCTTCAACAAAATCGCCCGCGATGCGGTCTGCATCGTCTCCAACAGCTCCAACCGGATCGCCTCGCTGAGCCAGACGCAGGTCCAGGACATCTTCTCCGGCCGGGTGCGCAGCTGGAGCCAGGTTCCCGGGGCGACCGCGAGCGGGCCGATCGACCTCGTCGTCCGTACCGCCGCCTCTGGTACCCAGGACGCATTCCAGAACATCTTCATGGGACAGACCCTGCGCGTGGCGAGCAGCGCAACGACGAAATCGTCCAACGGCCTCCAGGCTCAGACGATCAAATCGGACCCGAATGCGATCGGGTACGCCTCTTTCGCCTTCACCGGCGGCCTTCACACCATCCCTTACGAGGGTGTTCCCTGCACGCTTCGGAACGCCAAGTCGGGCCAGTACGCCGGCAGCCGTAACTTCTACCTGGTCAGCCGAGGAGCCGCCACCGGCGTTGCCAAAGCGTTCATCAAGTTCGCCCGCAGCGCTGCCGGGCAGCAGATCGTTGCGAGCGACTGGGTACCGCTGCGCTAGTGAGCGATCGGGCGGTCGAGCGGATCCTCGGCGCGATCGCCTGCTTGGTGCTCGTCCTGATCGCGAGCATGATCGTTTTCGTCTTCGCCAAAGCGTGGCCGTCGTTCGCCCATAACGGCCTCGCCTGGTTCGGCTCCGGCGGCGACGTCGACCAGCAGCTCGAGGACATCTTCAACTCGCCCTCCAGTCCCGCCGACTACGTCTACGAGATCCGGGCCTGGCCGCTGATCTGGGGGACCTTCGTGGTCACCGCTGGCGCGGTCATGATCGGCGTCGTCTTCTCGCTGCTGGCGGCGATCTTCATCGTCGAGTTTTCCCCGGCCCGCCTGACTCGGGTCCTGGAGCCAGTAGTACGCCTGCTGGCCGCGGTCCCCTCGGTCGTCTACGGCCTGATCGGGATCCTCGTAATCGTGCCCTGGGTGGGAGAGCATTTGATCAGCCTCGGGCGCAAGGAATCGGTCGCCAATGTGGTCCAGCTCGAAGGCAGCGGAATCGGGGTCGGGATCCTGATCCTGACGGTGATGATCGTGCCGATCATGATCGCGATCGTGGTCGACGCCCTGCGGGCGGTTCCCCGGGGCTGGACCGAAGGCGCGGCGGCGCTCGGCGTCAACCGGTGGCGCGTTACCTGGTCGATTGCGGTGCGGACGGCCAGGCCGGCGGTCGTCGCGGCCGCGGTGCTGGCGACGGCTCGCGCCCTCGGCGAGGCGATCATGCTCTCGATGGTCGCCGGCTCGGCGAGCTTCGCGCCGAACCCGATCGACGGCATCACCTTCCTCTTCGAGCCGACTCGGCCGCTGGCCTCGGCGCTGGTTGAGAACGTCGAAGGTCTCGGCGTCCGCCCCTTCGGACAGACCCTGTTCGCCTTTGCCGCGGTGCTCCTCGTCTCGAGCATGTTCCTCTCGCTTGCCGGGTTCGCCGCCAAGCAATCGATGCGCAGATACGGGGTGCAGCCATGACGCCCACCGCCACGGCCCCCCCGGTGGACAAGACGCCGGTCGCAACCGCGCCCCGGGACAGCATCCGGACCTGGCCGCTGCGGGACCAGATCGGGTACTTCCTCTCCTGGGGCGCCGGGCTGGCGCTGATCGGGATCGCCGGCGCGATCGTCATCTACATGGCGGTGCGAGGCGCTCAGTTTTTCGACCTCGGGCTCTTCTTCGAGAGTCCCAACTCGGAGCTCGACCAGTCCGCCAGCGGCGGCTTCAAGGACCCGGTGATCGGAACCGCGCTGCTGCTGGTGATGTCGACCCTGATCGCCGCACCCCTGGGCGTTGTGATCGCGGTCTGGCTGACCGAGTACGGCCGCCCCGCCGGCCTCGCCCGGGCGGTGGAATCCGCGGTCGAGATCGTCGCCGGCACCCCCAGCGTCGTCCTGGCGATGTTCGGCCTCGTCTTCTTCCAGCAGCAGTGGCTCGGCTTCCTCACCTACAGCGCCGAAGGGGCGGTGCTCGGCCGGTCCTTCATCGCCGCCGCTTCGATGATGTCCTTGATCGCCCTGCCGCTGGTGGTCGGCGCCACCCGCGAGTCCCTGAACGCGATTCCCCGTCACGTCCGCGAGGCTTCCTACGCCCTCGGCAAGACCAAGGCGGCGACGATCCGGCGCGTGTTGCTGCCGGCGGCGCGCCCCGGGATCGGCACCGGCACCGCCCTCGGCATGGGCAGGGTCGCGGGCGACACGGCGATCGTCATCGTCCTGCTCGGCGGCACCCTGCAGATCCTCAACGGCGCCGAGGGCAGCGTCTTCGGCCTCTTTCGCGGGACCGGCAGCACCCTGACCAGCTACGTGTACCTCAACTCTCCCGCCGGCGAGGGCCTGGCTCCCGAAAAGGCCTACTTCGCGGCGTTCGTGCTGATGATCCTGGTCATCCTGCTGAACTTCGTCGTCACCCGACTGGCGCGTGGGAGGGCTCCGCAATGGACTCACTGAACGCACCCGCGGGCCGCGAGCATGAGGACCTGTTGACGCCGCCGCCCCCGGTGCGCCGGATCCTCGTCGACCAGGAGCCGACGGTCGTCCAGCCGCCCCCCGGCTCGGCCAACGGCCACGGCCCGATCGGCGTCGCCGCCTCGCCTGTCCGGCGGGCGGAGCCGAGCGCCGGTCCGAAGGTCGAACGGATGAGGGCGGAGGAGGTCTCGATCGCCTACGACGAGAAGCTCGCGGTCGACAGGGTGACGCTGCCGGTCCGCCAGGGCGAGGTTCTGGCCCTGATCGGCCCCTCCGGCTGCGGCAAGACGACGCTGCTGCGCTCCTTCAACCGCCTCGTCGAGCTGACGCCGACCGCGACCCGCGGCGGCCGGCTTTCCCTCGACGGCGAGGACATCGACCGGATGGAGGTGACCGAGCTCCGGCGCCGCGTCAGCATGGTCTTCCAGCAGCCCAATCCGTTCCCGATGAGCGTCTTCGACAACGTCGCCTACGCGTTGCGCGAACAGGGCTCGCGCCGGCCGCGAAAGGAGACGCTGCAGGAACCCGTCGCCGACGCGATCCGCCGCGCCGGCCTCTGGGAGGAGGTCGGCTCCACCCTCGACCACCCGGCCCTGCGCCTCTCCGGCGGCCAGCAGCAGCGGCTCTGCATCGCCCGCGCCCTTGCCGCCCGCCCCGAGGTGCTGCTGCTCGACGAGCCCTGCTCGGCGCTCGACCCGCGCTCGACCCAGGTGATCGAGGAGCTGATCCTGCGCCTGCGCGAGGAGGTCGCGATCGTGATCGTCACCCACAACATGCAGCAGGCACTGCGGGTCGCCGACCACGTCGGCTTCATGTACCTCGGCGAGCTGGTCGAGTACGGCCCCGCCGACCAGGTCTTCGGCGCCCCGACCCAGCAGCGCACGCGGGAGTACGTGGGGGGTGCGTTCGGATGATGCCGCTGCGCCCCTTCCCGGTGATACTCGCCCTTGCCGGCGTCGCCCTGGTTACGACCGGATGCGAATCGACCCAGAGCAAAAGCGCCAAGATCGCCGAGGAACTGGGCCCGGTCAAGCAGGAGAAGGGCCTCAAGATCTCCAAGCGCAGCAAAAACGTGGTGGTCGTCTCGAGCACCCTGCTGACCGACGAAGCGGGCAGCGCCGTCGTGGTCGAGGTCCGCAACGACTCCGATCGCAACCTGGTCAACGTCCCGATCGCGATCGACGTCCGCGACGCGAAAGGGAAGAGCGTCTACAGGAACGACCTGCCCGGCCTCGAGACCGGGCTCGCCGCGATCCCCTATGTCGAGGCGGGCGAGACGATGTTCTGGGTTCACGACCAGGTCCTCGCCACGGGGACGCCGGAGAAAGTCGAGGTGACGGTGGGGGCTGGCGGCACGCCGTTCTCAGGCGAGGTGCCGAAGTTCACCGCCACCGAGCCGAAGCTGGAAGGTGATCCGTTCTCCGGCGTCGTCGCCGACGGCAACATCGTCAACGAGTCTGGCCAGGACCAGTCCCGGGTGTTGCTCTACGCAGTCGCCCGTGAGGGAGACGAGGTGGTGGCCGCCGGGCGCGGGGCGATCGAAAAAGTCAAGCCCGAGCCCAAACCGCTCCCCTACAACATCTACTTCATCGGCGACCCACGGCAGGCAGATGTCTCCGTGACCCTGTTCCCGACGCTACCCGGATTCGAGGAAGAATGAGCGAGCCACTGCAGTCCAAGCAGAAATCTCCGGCCCTCGGTGAGCCGGGTGAGCCGGGTGAGCCGTGCAGCCGTTGCGCCGCCGCGCTAGCCCCCGATCAGCGTTACTGCCTCAACTGCGGCAAGCGCCGTGGTGAGGCTAGGGTCGATTTCCGGCGTCACCTGAAACCAGACAAGGCGGCGGCCCCCGGCGTCGCCAAAATTCCCGAGGCCGCGGGCGGCTCACCGCCCGCCCCTGGAGGTGGTGAGAAACCCCAGCGCGATTACGCGCCCCTGGCCGCGGCGGGTGGGATCGCGGTGCTCGGGATCATGCTCCTGATCGGCGTCCTGATCGGCCGCGGCACCGGCTCGACCGAGAGCGCACCGCCGCCCCAGGTGGTCACCGTCGGCGAAGAATCCGGTGGCACCGCGTCCGGCGGCGGTGCCGAAGGCGGTTCCCAGGGCGACAAAGCGGCCGGCCCGAAGGGGGCGAAGAAGAACACCGCCAACGGCGCGGTCGCCGGCGGCAGCGCCGGGACCGGCTCGGCGCCGGTGGTCAGCGACGACGCCCTCCAGGGCCTCGAAGAACAGAGCGGCGAAAGCTACTCGGATGCGAGCTCCAAACTTCCCGACGAAATAGCGACCCCCGGCGCGCCCCCGCCCGAAGACGGCAAGGCGCCGGGGGGCGGCAGCGGGGGGACGACGATCGAATGAGCGGCGAGCAATCAATCGACGACCTGAGGAAGCGGCGCGACAGCCTCGCCGAGAAGCTGGCCGAGTTGCAGTGGGACCTCGGTGGGATCGCCTATGAGATGGCGATTCGCGACCACTTCCGCCTCGACTTGCTGAACCGCCAGGCGGCAAAGGTCCAGCAGGTCGACGCAGAGTTGGCCGAGGTCGAGCGGATGCTGAAGCTCGACGACGCCGGCGCGGCCGGCGCCTGCGGCTACTGCGGCGCCCTCTACGCCCGCGGGGCCGTGTTCTGCTGGCAGTGCGGCAAGGACTTGATGCCACAGGGCTCGGCCAACGGCTCCGAGTCGGCGAAGACGCGGTCGGCATGATCGAGCTGCGCGAAAAGATTCTCCGCAGTGTCTCGCTGGTGATCACCGATCGCCGCTGGTCACCGACGCTGGCGGCAATGGCGCTCGGGTTCGGCCTCTTCCTGGGCGTCGCGATCGGGCCCGGCGCGTCCGGCACTTTCGCCACTCCCAGCGGCCAGATCGTCGCCGTCGCGCCCTCCTCCTCAGAAGACCCAGCCGAAGAAAGCAGCGCCGCGAATGAACCGGAACCCTTCACGGAACCGGAATCCGAACCCTTCGAAACCGAAGAATCGTTCGAAGAACCGTATTACCCGGAAACGGAATACCCGGTCGAACCGGCTCCCGAAGAACCGGTCGAAGAAGCGCCCCCAAACGAAGAGCCCGAAGAAGAACCGGAGGGACAGCTGCTCGAGGGCACCGTGGTCCACGCGAACCCGGCCGCCGGCAGCTACACGATGGCGATCGCGGGTGGGGAACTGGTCTCGATCCACGCGCCGAAGCTGCCACCGCCCGGCACCAAGCTGAAGGTGGAAGGCAACCCGCTCGCCAACAACACCTTCGGCGAGGCCTCACGCGAGCGTTCGGGCGGTTCGCGCCGGGCCGAGTTCAGGGGTGTGGTGACCTTCGTTGACCCCGACCCCCTGGGACCCAGCTACACGGTCTCGGGCCGTGGCTCCTCGATCCTGGTCCACGCAGCCCCCGGGACCGAGGCGCAGCTGCCGGTCCTCGGCGCCTACGCGACCGTCGCGGCACAGATCGAGAAGCCGGTGCCGGTGGAAGCCCCGCCACCGGCCCCGGTCCCGCCGGCCGATCCGCTCCCCGTCGCCCCGACCTGCGCGGCCGACCCGGGTCTGAAACCGCCCCCGGAGCCGGCGATGATTGCGACGCAGCGCAGCCTGAAGGTCGAACCCGAGCCGGCGACCTACCTCGACCTGGCCGGCATCCTCACCGCGATCTGCCCGGCCACCGGCCAGATCGCGATCTCGGCCGACGATCTCCGCGAGAGCGGCAAGGACATCGTCCTCAGCCTCCCCGGCCGCTTCAAGACCGCCGGCTTCCAGCTCGGCGACTCGATCGTCGCGACCGCGACGATCGGCGAAGACGGGACGCTCACCCTCGCCGGCCTGGCCAGCGACGAGCGCACGCAGGGGGCCGAAGACACCGGCTCGGCGCAGGGCGACCTGAAGCGGTAGCCGATCGCGTGGACGCTCAGTCCATTCGAAGGCCGAATATGGTGCCCGCGGGATGGCGGATCGCTTTATGTTCGCGGATGAGGCGGGGAACTTCGACTTCAGTCGGAAGAAGGGCGCGAGCCGATACTTCATCCTGACGACCGTCACCATGGACGACTGCCGCACCGGTGACGCGCTGGCGCATCTCCGTCGCTCTCTCACCTGGGAGGGGATCAACCTCCCGCAGCCCTTTCATGCGACCGATGACACGCCGGCGGTCCGCGACGCGGTTTTCGACCTTCTGATGCGGTCTCCGATCCGGATCGACGCAACTGTGCTCGAGAAGCGCAAAGCGGAATCGCACCTGCAAGGCGAGCTGGCGCGTCGCGTCTTCTTGGTCCCCAGGCTCGCCGCCTCTTCAGCGACGCGGTCGGCGATGTCGTCAAGCAGGTCTCACCTGCACGTCACCGGGTCGCTTTCTGGGCTGCCGACAGCGATCCGTGTATTCAGGTTGCCGACTACTGTTGTTGGGCGGTCCAGCGAGCCTGGGAGCGAGAAGATTCGACCTTCCTGGATCTCTTGAGCAGCAAGGTCGTCACGAACAAGAACATCTGGCAGTCTGGAGAGACCTTTTACTACTGAAGACAACTACTAACGGCCCCCAGACAGCTATCTGCCGAAGCAGAAGACCCCAGGGGGTCTTTTCGCCATAAGGAGACCGTAGTAGTGCTTTGGAAGGTAGCTAGTTAGTCGGACGTAGTCAAGGGCTGACCCAAACGTATGTTCCCCATCTTTTTAGCATTGCAGAGCGAAACTGAGACAAGAAGACGGATCGAGAAAGGACTTCGAAATGGGGCTCGACCAGAGCAAGATCGGCCGGGTCGTGGCCGAGCAGATGGAGGCGATCGAAGGCGACTACGGCGAGGACTGTGAAATCGGCGACGTTTGCACGATCGTCGAGGTGGTCGGGCCGCACGGCTCCCACGTCCGCGTGCGCAGCAGCGACATGCGTCCGCACAGCGGCCTCGGCCTGATCCGGATGGCGGAAAAGGCGATGCTCGGCAACCTCGGCGGGGCCGAGTAGGCACCGGAGTGGGTGGGGGCGCCCGCCACTATCCTCAAAGCGCCATGAGTGGAGCTGGATCGGAAATCGTCGTGATGAAGTTCGGCGGCACCTCAGTCGCCGGGGCCGAGCAGATCAAGCGCGCCGCCGGCCGGATCGTCGCCGCCCGCGAGTCCGGCAACCGGGTCGTCGCGGTGCTCTCGGCCCGGGGCAAGACCACCGACGAACTGGTCGCCCAGGCCAGTGAGATCTCCGAGCGCCCGGTGGCCAGAGAGATGGACATGCTGCTCTCGACCGGGGAGCGGATCTCCTGCGCGCTCTGCGCGATGGCGATCCACGACATGGGCCACGAGGCGATCTCCCTGACCGGGTCCCAGGCCGGGATCGTTACCGACTCCTCCCACACCAAGGCGCGGATCATCGACGTCCGCGCCGACCGGATCAGCGAGGCGCTGGACCAGGACCGGATCGTCCTCGTCGCCGGCTTCCAGGGCGTCTCCACCGACAGCCGCGACGTCACCACCCTCGGCCGCGGCGGCTCCGACACCACCGCGGTGGCACTGGCGGCGGCCCTGCGCGCCGGCGTCTGCGAGATCTACACCGATGTCTCCGGGGTCTTCAGCGCCGACCCGAGGATCGTCGAGGGCGCCCGCAAGCTGTCCCACGTCTCCTTCGAGGAGATGCTCGAGATGTCAGCCTCGGGGGCCAAGGTGCTGCAGCTGCGCTCGGTCGAGTACGCCCGCAACCACGGCGTCCGCATCCACTGCCGCAGCAGCTTCGAGGACGGCCCCGGTACCCTCGTCATCTCAGAGGAAGAGACGATGGAGCAGCCGTTCGTAACCGCCGTGACCCACTCCGACGCGGAGGCCCGCGTGACGCTGACCGGTGTCCGCGACGAGCCCGGCGTCGCCGGCCGCATCTTTCACGCGCTCGCCGATGCCCACGTCAACGTCGACGTGATCATTCAGAACGAGCCGGTGGGGGGGAACCACCTCGCCGACCTCTCCTTCACCGTCGACCGCTCCGACCTGAGGACCGCTACAGACACGATCGCGGGGCTCGGCGACGTCTCCAGCGGTATCCGTACCGACGAGCGGATCGGCAAGGTCTCGATCGTCGGCGCCGGCATGCGCTCGCACCCGGGCGTCGCCGCCAAGGTCTTCGAGGTGCTCGGCGCCGAAAGGATCAACATCGAGATGATCTCCACCTCGCCGATCAAGATCTCGTGCGTCATCTCGGCCGACCGCGTCCCCGACGCCGTCAACGCCCTGCACAAGGCGTTCGAGCTGGGCGCCGACGCGATCGCCCCCGAGGACCCGACCGGGCCCGATCACCGGCCGACGGTCGCCGGCTGAGCGGGGTCATACTCGCGTCATGGCCGACGACGGATACAGAGTCGGGGTGCTGGGTGCGACCGGGCTGGTCGGCACCACGATCCTCGAGCTGCTGGCGAAACGGGAATTCCCGGCGACCGAGGTCGTCCCCTTCGCCTCCGAGCGCTCGGTCGGCAAATCGCTGGAGTGGAACGGCTCGGCGCTCACCTGCCAGGCCCTGAGCGAGGACTCGATCCAGGGGCTGGACCTGGTGCTTTCCTCGGCGGGCGGCTCGGTCAGCGCCGAGTGGACGCCGCGCCTGGTCGCCGCCGGCGCAACCGTCGTCGACAACACCAGCTACTGGCGCATGCACGACGACGTCCCGCTGGTCGTCGCCGAGGTCAACCCCGAGGCGGCCGAGGGCCACGCCGGGATCATCGCCAACCCCAACTGCTCGACCATGCAGATGGTGGTGGCGCTGAAGCCGCTCTATGACGAGGCCGGGATCGAGCGCCTGGTCATTTCCACCTACCAGGCCGTCTCCGGCACCGGCAAGGCCGCGATCGACGAGCTGCTCGGCCAGTCCCGGGCGGTGCTCGACGGCGGCGAGGCCGACGCGGACGTGTACCCGCACGAGATCGCTTTCAACGCGCTGCCCCAGGCCGGCAGCTTCCCCGAGGGCGACGACCACACCGACGAGGAGCGCAAGCTGATCAACGAGACCCGCAAGATCCTCGGCGACGAGGCGATCAGGGTCAGCGCCACCTGCGTGCGGGTGCCGGTGGTGACCGGTCACTCCGAGGCGGTCAACGTCGAGACCAAGGAGCCGCTCGACCCCGAGCGGGCGCGAGAGCTGCTCGCCGCGGCCCCCGGCGTCACCGTCCTCGACGATCCCGCCGCGGCCCGCTACCCGATGGCGATCGACGCCGCCGGCAAGGACGACGTCTTCGTCGGGCGGATCCGCCGCGACCCCGGCAACGATCGCGCCCTCGACATGTGGATCGTCTCCGACAACCTCCGCAAGGGTGCCGCCACCAACGCCGTCCAGGTCGCCGAGCTGCTGGTCGAGCGCAAACTCCTGGGCGTCCGGGCTTAGCCGGTGGACATCGGCTTCGCCGAGGCCCTGCTGCTGTTCGGGGGTCTGCTGGCGGTCGTCGCCGCGCTCTCGGGGGTGATGAGGGGGACGGTGCTGTCGGCCTCGGTGCTCTCGGTCGCCCTCGGCATCGCCCTGGCCGCGACCGGTGCCGTCCACGTCGACGCCACCGACGAGGCGATTGTCCAGCTGGTCGAGCTGGCCCTCGTCCTCACCCTTTTCTCCGACGGGATGTTTGTCGAGCGAGAGCTGTTGCGCAGGCACTGGGGCCCGGTGGCGCGGGCGCTGACGATCGCGATGCCGATCACGCTGGCGCTGCTGGCGCTGGCGGCGAAGGCGCTCTTTCCCGACCTCAGCTGGGCGGAGGCGTTCCTGCTCGCCGCGGTGCTCTCACCGACCGATCCGGTCGTCACCTCGGCGGTGGTCACCTCCCGGCTGGTTCCCAGCAAGGTTCGCCACACGCTCAACCTCGAGTCCGGTCTCAACGACGGCCTGGCGCTGCCCTTCGTCCTCTTCTTCCTCGTCCTTGCCTCGCCGGGAGGGGACGCGGGAAGCGAAGCGGCGAAGCTCGCCGGCGAGGCGGTCGTCGGGGCGGCGATCGGCATTGCACTTGGGGCGTTCGCCGGGCGTCTGCACCACCGCCTCCCCGGCGGCGGCCTGACCGCCCGGTATGAGGGGATCTACGCGGTCGGGGTCGCCCTCTTCGCCTTCGGCCTGGCCGAAGTCACGATCGGCAACGGGCTGATCGCCGCCTTCGTCTGCGGGATCGCGATGGCGGCGAGCGAGCGCGAGGTCCCCGACGGCTTCGTCGAGTTCGCCGAGAACGCCAGCGCGATCCTGCAGGTGCTCACCTTCTTCGTCTTCGGCGGGTTGATCGTCGCCACCGGCTTCGACCACAGCGTCCCGCCGCTGGTCCTGTTCGTCCTCTTCGCCCTGCTCCTCGCCCGCCCGGCCGCGGTGCTGCTCTCCTTCCTGCGCACCGGCATCCCGCGCTCGGAGAAGCTGTTCATGGCCTGGTTCGGACCCAAGGGGGTCGCCTCGATGCTCTTCGCCCTCTTCGTGCTCAAGTCCCAGGTCGGCGAGGGGGAGCTGATCTTCGACGTCGCCGCGATCACGATCATCGTGTCGATCGTCGTTCACGGCCTCACCGACACCGTCGGCGCCCGCTGGATGGCCGAAAGGACGGGTCTGGCCAGAGACCCTGGCCGCCGCGATCCAGCCGCTCGTTAAGCTCGGAATCAGTGACCGAAGCCGGGCGCCTCCTCGACCCCAGCACCCTCGGCGATCACGTCGATCGCCTCTTCCGTGCCGCCTGGGCGATGTCCGGCTCGCGGGTCGATGCCGAGGACCTCGTGCAGGAGACCTTCGCCCGGGTTCTGGCGAAGCCGCGGCGGATCCGCAACGAAGACGACCTCGGCTATCTGCTCCAGGTGCTGCGCAACACCTTCGTCAGCTCCCGGCGCACCGCCGCCAGGCAACTCGCCCCCGAGCCGCTGCACGAAAAGCCCGAGCAGGCGGACCGCAGCTCCGCGACCCGGCCCGAGCAGGCGGTGGAGACGCGGGAGGTGTTCGGCCAGATCGCGGCCCTCGAAGAACCGTTCCGCGACGCACTGGTCGCCGTCGACGTGGTCGGGCTCACCTATGGAGAAGCCGCGAAGCTCCTTGGCGCCAAGGAGGCGACGATTACCTCGCGGGTCTTCCGCGCGCGGGCGAAGGTTGCCCGCGGGATGGAATCGGCCCCGGATGTCGTCAATGTAGGTAGAGAGCCGAAATGAGCGACAAGAACGAGACCCAGATGAGCGAGGAGGAGATGGCGCTGGCGCGTAAAGGCGAGGCGCTGATCAAGGCCGAGGTCGCCCGGGTCCACGCTCCCCAGGCGCTGCGCGAGCGGATCGAGGCCGACCGTGCCCGCGCGGCGCGTCAGCCACGGCTCCCGTTCTGGCGGCGCCACCGGTTTGCGGTCCTCGGCACCGGCGTCGCAGCGCTTGCCCTGGCCGCCGGAGTTGTGACTCAGACCGGTGGGGGAGGGGGCGAGCCGTCGCTCGCCGAGGTCGACGCAGTCGCCGTGCTCTCTCCGACCAAGGCCGCGCCGGCACCCGCCGGCGGCGACCCGCCGGTGCTCGACGCAAGCGTCGGCGCGATCGAGTTCCCCGACTGGCAGGGCAAATTCGGCGTCAAGGCGGTCGGGCTCCGCAACGACGAGGTCTCGGGCCGGCCCGTCACCACGGTCTTCTACCGAGACGGCTATGGCGCTCGCCTCGGCTACTCGGTCGTCGACGGTCCTCCACTCGACGAGTCCCCTGTTGGGCGCGAGGTCGTCCGCGAAGGCAACACCTACCACGTCGCCGATGCCGGCCCCAACACCGTCGTCACCTGGACCCAGCAGGGCCACACCTGTGTGATCGTCGCCTCGTCAGAGGCGCCTGCTGGGCAGGTCGTCGAGCTGGCTGCCTCACGCAACGTCTAGCCCCGGGCGTCTCGGACGTAATGTATTGTCTGCTATCGTGAAGACCATGGAGCAGCCGAAGAGCAGTTGGAGCGACGACCGTCTCGACCACCTCGAGTCGCGAATGGACGAAGGCTTCGACAATATCGGGGAGAAAGTCGACCGCCGGTTTGAAGGGATCGACCATCGCCTTGGGGAAGTCGACCGCCGGTTTCAGGAAGTCAATGGCCGTTTTGACCGGTTCGAAAGGGAAACCACCCGGGGTTTCGGTGAAGTGAGCAAGCGCATCGATCAGGTTGGCGAACGTCTGCTCAACATTGAGTCGGGGATCCACTCGATCCACCGATCGATGTGGGTGACGCTGGGCGGCATGTTCACCGTCTTGGCCAGCCTTGTCGCCGCGCTGCAGCTCTAGCGCGGCACACGGAGCGTTACCGCGACGGTGCGGGTGGCGGTGTTGCCGGAGGCGTCGGCAGTGGCTATCCGGATTCGGACTGGGAGCTTGCCGTTCCGGGCGAGCCTCGCGGCCCGGGGAACCGGGATCGTGGCCGTGGTCTTGCTGCCGGCCGCCAGTCGGAAGGCCTTCGAGCCGAGGGTGGTGCCGCCGCGCGTTGCTTTGACCGTGAGCGTGGTCCGGCAACCGCCGGCCTCCTCGGCCGGGCAAGAGAGCGGGATCTTCACCGCCAGCCTTCGGCCGCTCTTCGCGATCGCGGCCCCGCCGAGCTTTGGCAGGAGGGCGACGTTGTCGGCGATCGGCGGGCTTGGAGGCCGGACCGGCGGAGCCGGGGGACGCTCCGGCGGGGGAGGCTCTTCGGTCGGAGGCGGAGTCCCGTTGAGATCCTCGACCTCGCTGACGACGTCGATCGCGAACGTGTCGGTCAGGGCGCTGTCCTGGTCCGGGCCGCCGTTGACGACGTCGCTCTCCCCGTCGCGGGCAAACAGCCGGTCGTCGCCCGCCTGGCCGTTGACGAAATCTTCGCCGCCGCCGAGCACGACGGTGTCGTTCCCGGTACCGCCGAGGAAGAGGTCTTCCTCCTCGGCCCCGGTCAGCTCGTCGTCGCCTGGGCCGCCGTCCGCGACCACGCCCAGGTCGGCCAGACCCGGCGAGACGGTGAAGGTGTCGTTGCCCGCACCGGTTTTGGTCACCACTTCCTCGATGCCGCCGGTTCGTTCCGCCGGAATCGTCAGGCTGAGGAACTCGATCACAAAGGGGGTGAGGTTGGTGCGCTTGAGCCTGGTGATCCCGAGCTCGGGCACCAGCTCAAAATGGTCCCCGCCGGCGTCGCTGCCGTTGACTTCGAGGCGGTCGAATCCCGCCTCGCCGGAAACGCCGTCGCTGCCGTCGCCCTCGTTCCAGGCGATCACATCGCTGCCCTCGTTGGCGAACACCTGGTCTTGGCCGCCGTCGCCTTCCAGGCGGTCGTTGTCGGTTCCTCCGAGCAGACGGTCGTTGCCATCGCCCCCGCCGACTAGATCCTGGCCAGCCTCCCCGAACAATTGGTCGATTCCCGCGCCGCCTTCGAGGACGTCAGCACCGCCGCCTCCGAGGATCCCGTCGACGCCGTTCGCGCCCGTGACCTCGTCATCCCCTCCGCCTCCGTCGAGGAAGGTCTGAATCCCCGTTGGGCCCGTGGGGACGATGACGTCGCCGCCGCCGTTCCCGTTGACGGAGAGGATCTCGGCGTTGAACTCGATCGTGAACGGGTCCAGGTTGGTGCGGGAAAATAGGAGCCCGTCGCCATCGGGATCCGGCCCGTAGGAGAAGGCATCGCCGGCGTTGTCGCGTCCGTCGACCAGCAGATCGTCACCTCCGCCCGCACCGCCGTCGACGGTGTCGCTACCGTCTCCGTCAAACCAGAGCATGAAGTCGGGGTCATCGCCGCCGTTGACGGTGTCCGCGTTGGGGCCGCCGATCAACGTGTCTTCCTCGTCGCCACCGTCCAGGAGGTCGAACCCTTCTTCCCCGAAAATGACGTCGAGCCCGTCACCGCCGTCAATCGTGTCGGAGCCCCCTTCGCCGCGGATCTCTTCGTTTCCGCTACCGCCGGTGATCTCATCGGCGCCCTCGCCGCCGTGGAGGATCGGTTCGGTGCGGCTTCCGATCCCCGTTGGGGCAGCGGGGTCGGGGGCGATTATGTCGTTGCCTCCGAAGGTGATGACTTCCATGTGCTCGGCTTCGAAATTGAGTTCGAAGGTGCTTGGCGCGGTCCGGATCAGCGCGACGCGTGCCAGCCCACCGGGAGCCGGCCTGAATGAGAGGACGTCGGCTGCCGCGGCGCTCCCGTTGACCAGGACCCCGTCGTTGCCATCGCCGCCGGTGCTCGTGTCGTCGCCGTCGGCTTCGTTCCAGATCAGGAGATCGCTGCGGTCACCGCCGGTGAGCAGGTCGTCGCCTTCGCCGCCGGTGAAGGAGAGGTTGGCGTACTGGTTCGCGAGCAGCGTGCCGGCGTCGACCCTGTCGGTGCCGGCAAAGCTGTCAACGACGATCCTCGCGTTCGCACCCGCGACCAGGGCGGTGGGAGTGCCGTTGACGGCGATCCTGCCGCCTTCGACGGTGAGCTCGACCTCGTTCGCCTCCTCGTCGCCCCGCACGATCAAGGCGCCGTCAACGACCTCGCTGGTCACCGCCGCCTCGGCGGGGACGGCGCTTGCGAGGAGGAGCAGCAAAGCGAGGGCAAAGAGGCGCATCTACACAGGAGGACGCCGAGACTGCAGATTCCTTCCAGCTTTCCGGGTGAGGCAAAGAAAAGGCCCCGCCAAACGGCGGGGCCTTTTCTCAATTCGACCCGCCCTCTAGGAGCGCGGGAGCCTCAGGGTGATCGGCGCCGTGCGGTTGGCGGTGTTGCCTGCCGCGTCGGTGCTCGCGATCTTGAGCCGGGCCGGGAGCACCTTGCCGTTGATGGCAAATTGCGCGGCGCGGGAGGAGAGGCGGATCGATGCCGTCGCTTTGCCGCCGGAGGCGACTCGGACGGTTTTCGAGCCGAGGACCGTGCGTGGTGCTTTAACGGTTTCCACGGTCAGGGTCGTCCGGCACCCGCCGGCCTCGCGGGCCGGGCAGGAGACCGGCACCTTCACGACCAGCCTCTTACCGCTCGGGGAGACCGTGATTTTGCCGAGCACCGGGAGGAGCGCGACGTTGTCACGGGCCGGCGGTGCAACCGGCGGTGCCACTGGGGGCGCCACTGGCGGTGCGACCGGGGGCTCCGGAGTCGCATCGAGGTTCTCGACCTCGGTTACGGTGTCGACCTTGAGCGCGTCGGTGACGGCGGAGTCGGTGCCGGCACCTCCACGGACGATGTCGCTCTGTCCATCGCGAGTCGCCAGCTGGTCGTCTCCGGCCTGACCGTCGGCCGTGTCGTTGCCGTCGCCGCCGTTGATCGTGTCGTTCGCGGCTCCGGCGAGCAGCGTGTCGTTGCCGGCAGCGCCGAGGAAGGTGTTGATCTCCTCGGAGCCGACCAGCCGGTCGTTGCCCGCACCGCCGTCGGCGGAGACGAGCAGCCCGGCCAGGCCGGGGGAGACGGTGAACGTGTCGTCACCGTTTCCTGGGTTGACCGCGACCTGCTCGAATTCACCACGCCCGTTGGGCAGCTCGATCGTGAACGGGACTAGGTTCGTCCGTTCGACTTTCGAGATCGGCCCGGCGACCAGTCTCAATTCGTCGCCGGCAGCCGGTGAGCCGTTGACCTCGAGGCGGTCGTTGCCCGCCTCTCCTACTGCCTCTTCGTTGCCGTCGCCGTTGTTCCAGACGATGACGTCGTCGTTCGGGCCGCCGAGCACGACATCGACACCCTGGTTGCCGAGAAGGCGGTCATCGCCGCCGTCGCCGCTCAGGTCGTCGTTGTTCGCGCCACCGGCGATCTGGTCATTCTCGGTTCCGCCGAGGATGAGATCCTCGCCGGCGCCGCCGTCGAGCGCGTCGGTGCCCTGGTCGCCCTGGATCGTGTCGCTGCCGTCGCCACCGGTGATCGTGTCGTTGCCAGCGCCACCGGTGAGCAGCAGCGTCGTGCGGCCAGCGAGCCCGACCGCGGCGGCCGCGTCCGGCAACATCGTGTCATCGCCGCCGAGGCCGTTGACGGCGAGATTCTCGGCGTCGAGGTTGATCGTGAACGGCACCAGGTTGGTGCGCGCGAACACCACCCGTCCGGCGTTAGCCGGGTCGGGCCTGTAGGTGTTGACGTCGCCCGCATCCAGGTTTCCGTTGACCAGGACTTCGTCTTCTTCGCCGTCCCCGCCGTTGTTGACGTCGGTGCCGTCGCCGTTGTTCCAGATCATCACGTCGTTGCCTTCGCCGCCGGAGGCGGTGTCGGCACCCCGTCCGCCGACGAGGCTGTCGTTGCCCCCGTCGCCGTTGAGGCTGTCGTTGCCATCGCCGCCGCCGACGGTGTCGGCGCCTTCTCCGCCGTTGACGGTGATCAGGGTCCGCCCGGTGAGGCCGGCGGCCGCCGCAGCGAACGTGTCGTCGCCTTTGAGACCGTTGATCGTCAGGTTCTCCGCGATCAGTTTGATCTCGAAGGCGCCGGCGCCGACTCGGTTGAACAGGACCTGCCCGGCGTCGGGACTCGGTTGGTAGGTGTACTGCTCGTTGTTGTCGTTGCCGTTGCTCTGGACGGTGTCGTTGCCTTCTCCGCCGACGTTGACGTCAGAGCCATCGCCGTTGTTCCAGACCATCAGGTCGTCGCCCGCGTTGCCACTGACGTCGTCGGTGCCGGGACCGCCTACGAGACGGTCGCCACCATCGCTGCCTTTGATCGTGTCGTTGCCGAGGCCGGCTTCGATCGCGATCGAGGTCAGAGGAGCGAGGAGCCCCGCGCCGGCCTGTTCGAACGTGTCGTCGCCGCCGATGCTCTTGACGAGCAGTTTCTCGGCGGTGAAGTCGATCGTGAATTCGGGAGCGCCTTCGATGCGCTTGAACAGGACGCGATCGTTCGGCCCGGCTTCGTAGGTGTATTTCTCGGCGACTTCTGCGCCGTTGCTTTCGACCGTGTCGATGCCGCCGTCGCCGTCGTTGACGTCGGAGCCGTCGCCGTTGTTCCAGACCATCAGGTCGTCGCCGTCGCCGCCGTTGACGTCGTCGGCTTCTTTGCCGCCGACGAGGCGGTCGTTGCCGTCTCCACCGCCGATGGTGTCGTTCCCTTCACCGGCATTTACGGTGATCAGCGTCCGTCCGGCGAGGCCGGGAGCCGTCGCGGTGAACGTGTCATTGCCCGCGAGGCCGTTTACGACGAGGTTCTCGGCGATCAGTTTGATCTCGAACGCACCCGCGCTGATCCGGTTGAACAGCACCTGCCCGGCGTCGGCGCCCGGCTGGTAGGTGTATTCCTCGGCGTTGGCATTGCCGTTGCTTTCGGTGGTGTCGTTGCCATCTCCGCCGACGTTGACGTCAGAGCCGTCGCCGTTGTTCCAGACCATCAGGTCGTCGCCGAGGCCGCCGTTGGCGGTGTCGGCGCCTTTGCCGCCAGTCAGGGTGTCGTTGCCGGCGTCCCCGTTGATCAGGTCGTTGCCGTCTCCACCGGTGAGGTTGTCGAGGCCGTCACCGCCGTTGAGGGTCAGCGAGGTGCGGGTGGCGAGGCCCGTCTGGGCCGCCGGGTCCGGCGACATCGTGTCGTTGCCGGCCAGACCGTTGACGGTCAGTTTCTCGGCATCGAAGTTGACCGTGAAGGGGACCAGGTTGGTCCTTGCGACCAGCACCCGCAGGTTGTTGTCGTCCGCGGGATCGACCGGGCGGTAGGTGTTGACGTCGCCTTCGGCACCGGTGCTGCCGTTGATCAGGACCTCGTCGTTGCCACCTTCGCCGTTGTTGACGTCGGTGCCGTCACCGTTGTTCCAGACCATCACGTCATCGCCGTCAACGCCGCTGACGGTGTCGGTACCGGGGCCGCCGAGGAGGCGATCGCCACCGTCGCTGCCGTTGATCGTGTCGTTGCCGGCACCGGCTTCGACCGTGATCGAGGTCAGGGGAGCGAGGAGCTCCAGGCCTTCCTGTTTGAAGGTGTCGTTTCCGCCGAGGCTTTTGACCAGCAGTTTCTCGGCAGTGAAGTCGATCGTGAACCCTGGGGCACCCGCGACTCGTTTGAACAGGACGCGGCCAGCTGCGGCCTCATAGGTGTAGTCCTCAGCGACTTCCGCGCCGTTGCTTTCAACGGTGTCGGTGCCGTCGCCGCCATCGTTGACGTCAGAGCCATCGCCGTTGTTCCAGACCATCAGGTCGTCGCCGGCGCCGCCGTTGACGGTGTCGACGCCGGGGGCGAGGCTGGGGCCGCCGACGAGGCGGTCGTTGCCGTCTCCACCGCCGACGGTGTCGTTCCCTTCACCGGCGTTGACGGTGATCAGGGTCCGCCCGGCGAGGCCGGGGGCGGTTGCCGCGAACGTGTCATCTCCCGCGAGGCCGTTGACGACGAGGTTCTCGGCGATCAGTTTGATCTCGAATGCACCCGCGCTGATTCGGTTGAACAGCACCTGCCCGACATCCAGGCCCGGCGCGTAGGTGTATTCCTCGGCGTTGCCATTGCCGTTGCTTTCGGTGGTGTCGTTGCCTTCTCCGCCGACGTTGACGTCAGAGCCGTCCCCGTTGTTCCAGACCATCAGGTCGTTGCCTTCGCCGCCGTTGACGGTGTCGGTGCCGCCGCCGCCGATGAGCGTGTCATTGCCGATATCCCCGTTGAGGACGTCGCCGTTGACCGCTCCGCCGCGGAGCGTGTCGTTGCCTTCTCCGCCGCCCAGGACCAGGGATTTGTAGGTCCCGGCGACCAGCGCGGTGGCGGTGACCGTGTCGTTGCCGCCGCCGGACGCGACGACGATTTCCGCGTTCGCGTCCGCCGTGAGGCCCGTAGCCGTCCCGTTGACGGCGATCTTGGGCGTCCCTGCGACGTCAACCACGGTGAGCGTGATGACGTCTGGGTCGCCGTCGCCGTTGACGGTCAGCAGGTTGCCCTGCACTTGAATCGCTACGGCTGCGCCCGCCGATGCGGGGCCGACCAGCAGCGCGATCGAAGTCAGGGCAACGGCAAGCGCCGCCCACTTCGGGGAAAAGGACATTTTGGAGATACCTCCCAAGATTTGGTTTCGGGGCCCGCCTGCTGCGGCGGAGAGATGCGTCTAAAGCCAAGGACGCCTGGGGCCCGAAATCCTTCCCCGATTCTGCCCATCTCAGAATTCACAAAAATGTTGCAGTTTGCTGACAACGTGAAATGTGTTGTCTGCTAGGCTGCTCAACGATGGAGCAGGCAAGGAGCAACTGGAACGACGACCGCCTCGACGCCCTCTCAGGGCGGGTGGACGATCGCTTCGACGTGGTCGACCAGCGGTTCGACCACGTCGAAAAGAACGTCGACCAGCGCTTCGAAGACGTGGACCGGCGCTTCGGCGAAGTAAATCAGCGCCTCGACCGGCAATCCGACCATTTCGAGCACCGCTTCAACGCGATCGATGCGTCTCTCCAGCAGATCCACCGGTCGATGTTCGTCGGCCTGGCGAGCATCCTGGCCGCCTTCGTCGGCTTGTTCGCGACGCTGCAGCTCTAGGCGGCGGCGCCGGCGCCGAGGCGCTCCTCGACCCAGCCGGTCGAGGCGATGTGCTTGCTCATCCCCAGCTGCTTCGGCTCGGCGCCGAGCGCCAAACCGACCAGCTGCGGCAGGTGAAGTACGGCGAGGCCGAGGTCGCGGTTGACGACCTTTGCCGCCTCGGGCTGCTGCATGTCGAGGTTGAGGTGGCAGAGCGGGCAGGGCGTGACTAGGCAGTCGGCGCCGGCGTCGATCGCGTCGCCGACATGGGTCCCGGCCTGCTTCAGCGAGGTCTCGCGGTTCATCGTGATCACCGGGAAGCCGCAGCACTTGCGGGCGCCGTCGTACTCCACGACCTCGCCGCCGAGCACCTTGATCACTTGCTCCAGATAGATGTCGCGGTCCGGGTGCTCCTCGTAGCCGAGGCGCTCCTTTGGCCGGACGATGTAGCAGCCGTAGAAAGGCCCGACCCGCAGCCCGCTCAGCGGTCGCTTGACCTGGGCGGCGAGGCGGTCGAGGCCGTAGTCCTCGACCAGCAGCCAGAGGAAGTTCTTGTTGGTGAACCCGTCCTTGTCCTTCTCGTAGGCGAGGCCCTGGCCAGAGAGCGCCTCGTTGACGTGGGCACGGTAGGTCGAGTCGGCGTCGAGCCGTTGCTGGCACTCCGACTGGGCGCCCTGGCAGGTCGAGCAGATGTTCATCATCGAGAGCCCGGTCTGCTGAGCGAGGGCGAAGGTGCGCGCGTTGAGCGTGTCGGCCAGCTCCTGGTTGTGCTCGGCGATAACCCCGGCGCCGCAGCAGTTCGCGCGGTCAAGCGTGACCAGCTCGATCCCGAGCCGGTCGGCGACCAGGGCCATCGAGCCGTGCAGCTCGGGGGTAAAGCCGCGCGAGACGCAGCCGGGCCAGTAGGCGACTTTGATGGTCTCGCTCACTCTGATGCCTCCTCGGCGGCGGGGGCTTTGAGGCGAGGCGGCTCGAGACCCTCCTCGATCGCCGCCTCCTCGTCGCCCTCCTCGCCCTTGATGTACAGGTTGAATTCCTCGTTGTGCTCCTCGGCGTGGCGGTAGATCGCCTTGACCTCGTCCTGGGCGCCACCGGGGAGCTTGTGGTGCACACCGGGGATCAGCTTCGGCAGCGAGCGCATCTTGCCGGTCCTGATCCCGCGCAGCGCGGTCGGGAGCGAGCCGAGCATTTCCTTGATCGCCCGTTTGGTCGGTTTCAGCTTGCCTTTTATTCCTGGGGCGAAGGACTCCTGCAGCAGCAGCGACTCGTCCAGCGTCCCCTTCTTCTCGATGATCTTGACGAAGGCCATCTCGTGGTCGTGGCCGCTGTTGGGGTCTTCGATCCCCTCCTCGCCGGCCTTGCGGCGCAGCCGCATGATCTGGTCCATCGGCGCCACGCCCTTGGGGCAGGCATCGATGCAGCTGAAGCAGTGGGTGCAGTCATAGATCCCGTGCGGGTCGTTGGCCAAGTCGTGTAGGCGCTCGACCGTCTCCGCGTCGCGCGGGTCGCCGACGAACCGGTAGGCCTTGGCGAGGGCCGCCGGTCCGATGAAGTCGGGGTCGGCTTCCATCGAGAGGCAGGAGGAGACGCAGGCGCCGCACTGGATGCAGGCCATCGATTGGGTGATGTCGATCATCGATTCCGGCTCGACCACGTACTCGCGCTCGGGCGGCTCGCCGTGCGGGAGGAGCCAGGGGGTGACCCGGCGGATCTTCTCCCAGTGGGTCGACTCCATGTCGGTGATCAGGTCCTTGACCACCGGCATGTTGCCCATCGGCTCGATCACGATCGGGACGTCCGTGCCGTCACCACCCACGGCGCTCGCCTTCTTCGCGGCAAGTTCTTGGGCGTGGCCGATCTGGGTCTTGCAGCCGAGGCCGGACTGGCCGTTGATCTTCATCCCGCAGGAGCCGCAGATCGCCGCCCGGCAGGAGCACCGGACCGCCAGCGAGCCGTCGTCGCGGTCCTTGGCCTGCAGCAGGCCGTCAAGCACCGAGAGCGAGGGCTCGAGGTCGACCTTGAACTCCTCCCAGTAGGGCCCGGCACCGCTCTCCGGCTGGAACCTGCGGACTTTGATCGTGTAGTCGGCCACTAGTAGGTCCTCGCTTCCGGTTCCCACTGCGTGATGGTCACCTCGGAGTATGAGATCTCGGGCCCGTCGTCGGTCAGCTCGAGGTCGATGTGTTTCAGCCACTCATCATCATTGCGCTCTGGGAAGTCGGTCCGGTACTGGGCGCCGCGGCTCTCCTTGCGCTCCAGCGCGGCGACGCAGGTGCACTCGGCGTTGTCGAGCATGTAGCCCAGCTCGATCGCCCCCAGCAGGTCCTGGTTGAAGACGGCTCCGTGGTCGTCGATGTAGGCGGTGGCGGCCTCCTCCTTGAGTCGGCGGACGGTGTCCAGCGCTTCCTGGATTCCGGCCTCGTCGCGGAACACCGCGACCTTCGCGTCCATCGTCGTCCCTAGCTCCTGCTTGATCTCAGAGACTCGGCGGCCGGAGCCCTTCTCCCGCGCGTTGATTGCGCCGATCGTCGCCTCCTCGTCCTCGAGCACCTTGGGGGAGGGGCGCGAGCCCTCGATCCGCTTTGCCCGGGCAGCGGCGTCGGCGCCGGAACGGCGGCCGAAGATCAGCGTGTCGAGCAGCGAGTTGGCGCCGAGCCGGTTGCCGCCATGGACCGAGACGCAGGCGGCCTCGCCAGCGGCGTAGAGGCCGGGGATGTCGGTGCGGCCATCGACGTCGGTCTTGACCCCGCCCATCGTGTAGTGGTTGCCGGGCTTGATGTGGATCGGTTCGCGGGTGATGTCGACGCCGGCGAAGTCGCGGCCGACGAGGACGATCTCCCGCAGCGCCTCGTGCACGCGCTTCTTCGGCACCACGGTGACGTCGAGCGCGACGGTGCCGTCGGGGAAGCCGCGCCCCTCGTTGATCTCGGTCTGCTCGGCGCGGGAGACGACGTCGCGCGAGGCCAGCTCCATCTTGTTAGGCGCGTACTTCTCCATGAAGCGTTCGCCGTTCCTGTTGAGCAGGTGGGCGCCCTCGCCGCGGGCCCCCTCAGTGATCAGGAACCCCTTGCCCGCCAGGGTGGTCGGGTGGTACTGGATCATCTCCATGTCCATCAGCTTGGCGCCGGCCTGGTAGGCCATCGCGATCCCGTCGCCGGTGCAGATCAGCGCGTTGGTGGTTGGCTTCCAGACCTGGCCGTTGCCGCCGGTGGCGAGGATCACCGATTTCGCCCGGAACAGCTCCATCGAGCCGTCGGCGACGTTGCGGGTGACGACGCCGCAGCACTCGCCGTTCTCGTCCAGCGCCAGGGCGGTGGAGAACCACTCCTCGTAGCGGGCGACCCGGTCCGAGTGCTTCATCAGCTGCTCGTAGAGCACGTGCATGATCGCCTGGCCGGTGATGTCGGCGACGTAGTAGGTGCGGGCGGCGGAGGCGCCGCCGAAGGCCCGGGTGCCGAGCTTGCCCTCCTCGTTGCGGTGGAAGGTGACGCCGAGGTGCTCGAGGTGGAGGATCTCCTCCGGCGCCTCGCGGGTCATGATTTCGATCGCGTCCTGGTCGCCGAGGTAGTCGGACCCCTTGATCGTGTCGAACGCATGGGACTCCCAGGAGTCGCCGGGGTTGAGCGCGGCGTTGATCCCGCCTTGGGCGGCGTTGGAGTGGGAGCGGACCGGGTGGACCTTGCTGACGATCCCGACCGAGACCCCTTCCTCGGCGGCGGCGAGAGCGGCCCTTTGCCCGGCGAGGCCGGCGCCGATTACGAGTACGTCATGGGATGGCACGAGGCGGGACTCTATAGCCGGAAAATCCGAGGCGGTAGTCGGAATTCGTCACACTCGCTGGCGTCAGAGCCAGCGCTCGCCGAGGCGGCGAACCGCCGCGTCGGAGAGGCGGACGGCGTCGGCGACGGTGCTGAAGTCGACGTTCTCGGCGAGATCGTGGGACCAGTGGTAGTTGGCCGGCTGCTTGAGGTCGGTGCACCCGCAGAGCGCCGCGGTCTCATATCCCGCCGCCATCGACTCGAGGCCGTCGGTGCCGTTGTGCAGGCGCAGGTTCGGGTAAAGCCAGATGTCCAGCTCCTCGGCGAGCCCGTCCATGAAGGCGAGCGCCTGGGGCGGGTACTCGCGCATCTTCAGGAACCCCTCGCCGCGCAGGACCAGCAGGTGCGGAGAGCCGATCGACTCGAGGCAGAGGAAGAAGGTGCTCTCTTTCGGCAGGCTCGGGAAGTGGCGCTCGCCGAACGCCTTCATGCCCTCGCTGAAGGACTCCTCCGAGCCGGTCGAGAGCAGGACCACACGCACGCCCTCCGGCGGGTCGGAGGCGAAGCGCCTGGCGAGGGCGAGGAGGGAGACGACCGCGGTGCCGTTGTCGTTGGCGCCCGGGACGACCTTGCGCATCCCGATCTCGGTCATCGCCGCGGCCGTGCCGGTGCTGAGGAACAGCCCCAGCTTGGCGAGCAGGCGGCGGCCGGTGAGGGCCCCGAGTGCGGCGAGCAGCGGGCCGCCCACGACCGGCGCCATCAGCATCGGGCTGGTATCGGAGCGCTCGATCAGCCCCAGCCGGTTGGCGATCTGCGGGATTTCCGGGTGGAAGACGAGGCCGGAGTGGGCGGCGTCGTGGTGGGCGATGAGGACGACGGAGCGCTCGGCGTCGAGGTCGCCCATTTCGCAGACGACGTTGTAGGTGGTGCGCTTGGGGAGGACGCGGCGGAGGCGCCGCTTCCCCGGGGGGAAGTCGTCGGCGATCCCGGCTCCCCCGATCGCGCCGAGGATGGCGCCGAGCAGCCGCCGTCCGCGCAGCGCCGCAAGCGCGCCGAGCGCGCCGAGGCCGGCGCCGAGCCCCAGCGGCCACCAGTAAGTCCCGTGCGCGGGCTCTGCCTCGATCCGGGCCTCCGCGCCCACCTCAGCGAACCGTTCGACCACCCACTCGGCGGCGCGCCGCTCGCCGTCTGAGGCCGAGGAGCGGTCGATCCGCTCGAGTTCCTCGAGCCGCTCCCGCATCCACTCCCGGTCATCCGGCATCAGTCGAGCAAGCTACCCGCTTACCATGGGCAGATGCTGGGCGGCGGTTCGATAACCCTCTTCCACGTGCGAGGCATCCGGATCGCGGTCGACTGGTCGTGGTTCCTGATCCTCTTCCTCGTCATCCTTTGGATGTCGAACTTCTACAGTGACCTGCTCGGCGAATCGAGCTCCGACACGACCCCGTTCATACTTGCCGTGCTCAGCGCCGTCGGCTTCTTCGGGTCGATCCTCCTGCACGAGCTCGGCCACGCCTTCGCCGCGCTGCGCAACGGGATCGGCATCGTCGGGATCCAGCTCTGGATCTTCGGCGGGATGGCGCGCATGGATCGCGAAGCTGACAGCCCCGGGGCGGAGTTGAAGGTGGCCCTGGCGGGGCCGCTGGTAACCCTGGCGCTGGTCGTGATCCTCACCCTCGGCGGGATTGCGGCGGTCGGGTGGGAGGAGTTCAAGGAAGCGGCGGTACTCGAAACCACTGCCGGGGTCTCGGGGGTGATGGCGATGGTCGCCTGGCTGGCCTCGATCAACCTCCTCGTCCTCGTCTTCAACATGCTCCCCGCCTACCCGATGGACGGCGGCCGGGTCGCCCGCGCGATCGCCTGGTGGCGGACCGGAGACCGCAACGCGGCGACCCGTTTCGCCGCCGGCCTCGGCCGCATCTTCGGCTACCTCTTCATCGGCGCCGGCATCTACATGGCGGTGACGGACACGATTTTCGGCGTCTTCGGCGGCGTCTGGCTGGCGCTGATCGGGATGGTGATCAACGGCTCCGCCCGCGGCGCCGCGATGCAGACCGCGATCACCAGCCGGATCGGCGACGTCCGGGTCGCCGACGTGATGGACCGCGAGCCGGTGGCGATCCCGGGAGACATCAGCGTCGAGCGCGCCCTCGACGAGTACTTCCTCCGCTACCGGTGGCCCTGGTTCCCGGTCGTCGACGCCGCCCACCGCTTCCTCGGCCTGCTCGAACGCGATCGCGCCGACGAGGTGCCCGAGGTGTCAAGGGCGAGCTCCAACGTGGCGGACCTGGTCGACCACGACCATGCCTTGTTCGTCAGGGATGACACCCCGCTCGACTCGTTGCTGAGCAACCAGAATCTGCGCAAGCTGGGCGCCCTGATGGCGGTCGACGCCGACGGACGCCTGTCCGGGGTGATCACGGTCGAGCAGGTCGGCCGCGCGCTGAGGGACGCCCAGGCGGGCTAGTTAGCGACCGCGCGGTGGCGGTCAATGATGCGGGTGAAGTCGGTGCTGGGGGGCAGGGTGCCGAAGGCCTGGCCCCAGTCGCCTGAGAGCCGAGACGCGCAGAAGGCGTCGGCGACCGCTTCGTCGCCGTAGCGGACCAGGAAGGACGCTTGGATCGCCAGCGCCATCCGCTCGACCACGCGGCGGGCTCGGGCCTCGATCGTCTCGATGTCGCCGGGCAGATCGTCGCGCAGGGACTTCGCGTAGGCGTCAAGGCGGGGCTCGGAGACGGCGCCCTCTTCCACCTCGGCGAAGAAGGCCTCGAGGGCGGCCGGGGTCTTGACCATCGCCCGCAGGACGTCGAGGCACTGGACGTTGCCCGATCCCTCCCAGATCGAGCCCAGCGGGCTCTCGCGGAAGAGGCGCGGCATCCCCGACTCCTCGACGAAGCCGTTGCCGCCCAGGCACTCCAGCGCCTCGCCGGCGTGCACCACCGCCCGCTTGCAGATCCAGTACTTGAGCACCGCGTTGGCGATCCTCCGCAGGTTCTTGGCCTCCTGGTCGCCAGCAGCGACTTCGTCGTAGCACCGGGCCAGGCGCATCGCCGAGATCGTCGCCGCCTCCGACTCGACCGCGAGGTCGGCGAGGACGTTCTGCATCAGCGGCTGGTCGGTCAGGACCTTGCCGAAGGTCGAGCGGTGCGAGGCATGGTGGATCGCCTGCGCGACCCCTCCTCTCATCCCGGTGGCGGCGCCGAGGACGCAGTCGAGCCGGGTGTGGTTGACCATCTCGATGATCGTCCGCACACCGGCTCCCTCTTCGCCCACTAGCCAGGCGGAGGCGGCGTCGAACTCGATCTCGCTGGAGGCGTTGGAGCGGTTGCCGAGCTTGTCCTTCAGCCGCTGCAGGCGGAACCGGTTGCGCTCGCCGTCCGGGGTCCAGCGCGGGAAGAGGAAGCAGGAGATGCCGCCGTCGGCCTGGGCGAGAACAAGGAAGGCGTCGCACGTCGGCGCCGACATGAACCACTTGTGCCCGGTCAGCTCGTACTCGGCGCCGGGCCCACCGCCGTTTACCGGCCGGGCCGTCGTCGTGTTCGCCCGCACGTCCGAGCCGCCCTGCTTCTCGGTCATCCCCATGCCCGCGAGCGCCCCGGTCTTGGTCGGCGCCGGCGCGTTACGCGGGTCGTACTCAGCGGAGAAGAAGCGCGGCTCCCACTCGGCCGCTAGCTCCGGTTGGGCGCGCAGGGCCGGGATCACCGAGTAGGTCATCGAGATCGGGCAGGCGATTCCCCACTCGGCGTGGGACATGCACATGAAGGCGGCACCGCGGGCGACGTGGGCGCCGGGCCGCGGGTCCTTCCAAGGGGAGCAGTGAAGTTCGTGCTTGACGGCCTCGCCCAACAGCTCGTGCCAGGACGGGTGAAACTCGACCTCGTCGACCCGGTGGCCGTAGCGGTCGTGGGTGCGCAGCTTCGGCGGGTGTTCGTTTGCCAGGGCGCCGAGTTCGATCGCCTGGGCGCTGCCGGCCAGCGCGCCGACCGTGGAAATCCGGTCCTCGGCCCACTCCGCTCCGTCGCGGCGAACCGCCTCGGCCAGCGCCCGGTCGGTCTCGAAGACGTTGTAGTCGACCAGCGGCGTCGCCTGGTTGACCACCTCGTGGGTACCGAAGATCTGGCGCTCGACGGTTGCCATCGGGTACGGATTGTGGCAGCCCGGGCGCCCGCCCGCCGCGCCGCGACGAGCTTCCCCGGCGAGATAGCATCGCCCGCCCGTGACCCAGATCAAGGTCAAGAACCCGGTCGTCGAGCTCGACGGCGACGAGATGACCCGGATCATCTGGTCGTTCATCAAAGAGCAGCTGATCCTGCCCTACCTGGATATCCAGCTCGAGTACTTCGACCTCTCGATCCAGAGCCGCGACGGGACCGAAGACCAGGTGACGGTCGACGCCGCCAACGCGATCAAGCACCACGGCGTCGGGGTCAAGTGCGCGACGATCACCCCCGACGAGGCACGGGTGAAGGAGTTCGGCCTGAAGCAGATGTACCGCTCGCCGAACGGCACCATCCGCAACATCCTCGGCGGCGTGATCTTCCGCGAGCCGATCGTGATCTCGAACATCCCACGGTTGGTGCCGGGCTGGACCAAGCCGATCGTGATTGGCCGTCACGCCTTCGGCGACCAGTACCGCGCCACCGACCTGGTCGTCCCCGGCGAGGGCTCGCTGACCTTGACCTACACCCCCAAGGACGGCTCCGAGCCGGTCGAGCTGGACGTCTACGACTTCCCCGGCCCCGGTATCGCGATGGCGATGTACAACCTCGACGACTCGATCCGGGACTTCGCCCAAGCCTCTATGCGCTACGGGTTGGAGCGCGGCTACCCGGTCTACATGTCGACCAAGAACACGATCCTGAAGCGTTACGACGGCCGCTTTAAGGACATCTTCGCGGAGGTGTTCGAGAGTGAGTTCAAGGCCGACTTCGAGGCGGCGGGAATCACTTACGAACACCGTCTCATCGACGACATGGTCGCGGCCGCCTTGAAGTGGGATGGCGGCTACGTGTGGGCCTGCAAGAACTACGACGGCGACGTGCAGTCAGACACCGTCGCGCAGGGGTTCGGCTCGCTTGGGTTGATGACGAGCGTGCTGATGAGCGCCGACGGCAAGACCGTCGAGGCCGAGGCGGCGCACGGCACCGTCACCCGCCACTTCCGGCAACACCAGAAAGGCAACCCGACTTCCACCAACCCGATCGCCTCGATTTTCGCCTGGACCCGCGGCCTCGCCGCGCGCGGGCGGATGGACGAGACGCCGGAGGTCTCCGCCTTCGCGGAGACCCTCGAGCGGGTCTGCATCGAGACGGTTGAGAACGGCAAGATGACCAAAGACCTGGCGCTGCTGGTCGGCGGCGGGCAGGAGTTCCAAACCACGGAGGAGTTTCTCGGCTCGATCGACGAGAACCTCCGGCAGGTGATGGCATAGCGTTCCCCAACACCCCAACTCGAGGAGAAGATTTCGCGTGAGCACCCCCGTAAAAGTCACTGTCACCGGCGCGGCCGGCCAGATCGGCTACGCGCTCCTGTTCCGGATCGCGAGCGGCCAGATGCTCGGCGAGGACACCCCCGTGGAGCTCAGCCTGCTTGAGATCCCGAACGCGATCAAGGCCGCCGAGGGCACCGCGATGGAGCTCGACGACTGCGCCTTCCCGTTGCTGCGCCGGATCGAGATCAGCGACGACCCGAAGCAGGCGTTTGAGGGTTGCAACGTCGGCCTGCTCGTTGGCGCCAGGCCGCGCGGCCCCGGCATGGAGCGCTCGGACTTGCTGGAGGCGAACGGTGGGATCTTCAAGCCGCAGGGCGAAGCGATCAACGCCGGCGCTGCGGACGACGTCAAGGTGCTCGTCGTCGGCAATCCAGCCAACACCAACTGCCTGATCGCGATGTCCAACGCACCCGATGTCCCGCGCGAGCGGTTTACGGCGATGATGCGCCTCGATCACAACCGGGCGATCTCCCAGCTCGCGAACAAGCTCGGCAAGCCGGTTACGGCGGTCACCAACATGACCACCTGGGGCAACCACTCCGTCACCCAATACCCCGACCTGATCAACGCGAAGGTCGAGGGCGAGAGCGCTTGGGGGGCGGTGGACGATGAAGTTTGGATCGCCGAGGAGTTCATCCCCCGGGTGGCGAAACGGGGGGCCGAGATCATCGACGCGCGCGGCGCCTCTAGCGCGGCCTCGGCGGCTAACGCCGCGATCGACCACGTCCGCGACTGGGTCCTGGGCACGCCGGACGGCGACTGGGTCTCGATGGGGGTGCCCGCCGACGGCTCCTACGACATCGCCGAGGGCATCATCTGTGGAGCGCCCTGCACCTGCAGCGGCGGTGAGTGGAACATCGTGCAGGGGCTCGAGGTTCCCGACTTCTCGCGCCAACGGATCGACGCCAGCGCCACGGAGCTGCGGGAAGAGCGCGATGCCGTCAGCCAGTTGGGGCTGATCTAGGAGTCGTACCTAGAGAAGAGACCGACCCCCCTCGCGGGGCCGGCCTCTTGGAAGTACGGTGAGAGCGGTTCAGCCGGCGGGGTAGTACTGACGACCCTGCTTTTTGACCCGACCCTCTTTCTCTAGGTCGCCGAGCACCCGGTACAGGTAGTTCGGCTTGATCTTCATGGCCTTGGCCACATCAGATGCGCTGATGCCGGGCTCTTTCGTGATCAGGTTGACGGCCTGGTCGGCGCGAGTGCCACCGCGACGACGGCGTCGGCGAGGAGCCGAGCCGGAACTGGTCGAGGCCGTTTTGCTTCCTCGGGGACGACCCGGAGCGCGCTTGGCCACTTTGCCACCAAGCTCCGCAAGAGCGCGCTCGAGACGCTTGCGCTCATCATCGAGGTCAGCGAGCCGTTTTTGGACAAGCTCCCTGGCCTCGTCGAGTACGTTCGTAGTGCTGGGCATCGATTTCCTTTCCATCCAGTTTTCCTGCCTACCATGAGTGTGGCAGAGTGATACTCACTGTGACGGTCGAAATGTTCAATTCCGACCCGCTATTTGGCCGTTTAGCCGAGCGACCCGGTGCCTGATGGTGAAAGAAATGGCCCTAAAGAGAGCGTTCGGCCTGCCGTTCCGGCGAAATTCGGATCACGTTTCGGGCCAGGCCGACTCTCTCCATAGCGGAGATGATCATCGCCGAGGGATCGGGCTCCCACCGTTTTAGACCGTGGACGGCAGACCGTGGAAAGGCGTGGTGGTTGTGGTGCCAGGACTCCCCCAGTGAGGGGAGAGCAAGCCAGAAGACGTTGGTGGAGCGGTCGTCGGTGTCAAATCTGCGGCTGCCGAGGAAGTGACATACGGAGTTGACGCTCCAAGTGACATGGTGGACGAAGAAGATCCGCACCAGGCCGCCCCACAACAGGCCGGTCAGGGCGCCGAGAAGAGAGCCGCTGACCAGATAGCCGGCGAGGGCCGGAATCGCGAGGCTGAGGAGCACCAGAGGTACGAACTGGCGGCTGATCACCCGGATTCCCCGGTCCTCGTAGAGGTCGGGGGCGTACTTCTTCCAGTCGGCGCGGCCCTGCGTGGACATCAGCCATCCGGTGTGGGCGTGCCAGAGGCCCGAGAAGACACCCCGTACCCCGCCATCGGGTGCGACATGGGGGCTGTGCGGGTCGCCCTCTTCGTCGGTGTGGGCGTGGTGTTTGCGGTGGTCGGCGACCCAGGCGATGGTCGGGCCTTGGACTGCCATCGAGCCGAGTACGGCGAAGGCGTATTCGATCGGCTTTGCGGTCTGGAAGGAGCGGTGGGTGAGGAGCCGGTGGTAGCCGACCGTGATCCCGATCGCGGTCAGCAGGTACATCGCCGCTGCGATCACCAGGTCGGCCGGGCTGACGAAACTGTTCCAGAGCAGCACGATCGCGACGACGGTGGCGACGAACGGGACCACGACGGCCCCCAGGTTGGCGGTCTTTTCGGTGCGGGTCATCTCTCTCATACCTAGACCGTACGGTGAGTTGGGCGACATGTATTAGCGCTGTGGCAACGTTCTGGTGAGCTATTCTTGTCATTTAGATGACAAAAACCTTGGATTCGGAGCCCTGGCGCGGATTGCCGGACCGCGTCGCGGATGTGATCGAGCCGGAGCTCGGCGCGATCACCGAGGAGATCCTCGCGACGATTTCCCGCGAGGTTCCCGAGTACGCGCGGCCGTTGGAGGGTCGGTTCGGCCGCGGCATCCGCGCCGGGGTGGGCGAGGCGCTGCTGCAGTTCGTCGCCTTGGTCCGCGACCCCGACGCGGGGCGCGAGCAGGGGCGTGAGGTCTACGTCGAGCTCGGCCGCGGCGAGCAACGCCAGGGCAGGGCGCTCGACTCTCTGCTCGCTGCCTACCGGGTCGGGGCCCGGGTGGCCTGGCGGCGGATCGCCGCCGCCTGCCGCCGCGCCGGGCTGGAGGCTGAGCCGCTGACGCTCCTGGCTGAGGCGATCTTCGCCTACATCGACGAGCTCTCAGCCGATTCCGCCGACGGCTACGCCGAGGCGCGCGCCGAGGTCGAGGACATCCGCCGCAGCCGCCGGTACGAGCTGGCGATGCTGCTGCTGGCCGAGCCGGCGGCGAGCCCGGCGGATCTGGCGGCGGCAGCCCAGGCAGCGGGCTGGGCCGTGCCGGCACGCATCGCCGCCGTCGCCTGCGCCGAGGATGACCTGGGGGAGGTCTCGCGCCGTCTGCCGCCCGACTCCTTGGCGATCCCGTTCGAAGGGTCGGGGTGCCTTCTCGTCCCCGACCCCGACGGTCCCGGCCGGCCAGACGCCCTGCGGCGCGGGTCCGAGAGAGCGCCCCTGACGCTCGGTCCGGCCGTCGTACCGGCGCAGACGGCCGAATCCTGGACCCTCGCCCTCGCCCTGCTTCGTTCCCCGGCGCGCGCGCTCCCCGGCTCAGGCCTGCTCAGGGCCGACGAGCACCTCGCCGAGCTGCTGCTGGCGGAGAACACCTCGCTCACCGCGCGGATCGCCGAGCGTCGCTTGGCACCGCTCGAAGGGCTTACCGAGAAAGCTGGCGCGCGGATGCGAGAAACGGCCCTAGCCCACGTCCGCCACCACGGCAATGCCGTCGCAATGGCCGCCGAGCTACACATCCACCCCCAAACCGCCCGCTACCGAATCGCCCGCCTCCGGGAGCTTTTCGGAGAGCAACTCGACGACCCCGACGCCCGCTTCGAATTAGAGATCGCCCTCAGAGCATCCCGCTAGAGAGACCGAGTGCCACTCCCCCTGAAGCCGTCGCGCAGCTGTATCGCTTTCCGCGCTTCGGCTTGCCGGTCCTTGAGCTTCATGGGGAGTGGCACTCGGTCTCTCTCCCACACGCCCGCAAGGGAACTCTGAGCCCGGAGCTGCGTGTCGAGGAGGAGCCGTGGTGCCCTCCAGCAGAAGCTCATGGACGGACAATTCGAACCACGGGAAGCGACCAGCTGCGCGACGGCTTCTGAGGGAGGGCACCACGGCTCCTCCTTGTCGCTCGGCTTCGAGCTAGCTCTGCTTGTTGCGCTGCTTTGGCAGCGTGCGGAAGGCGACGTCCCAGAGGGGGGAGGAGACGCCGTAGCCGTAGCGGTGGTCCTGGAAGTGGTGGCGCATGTGCTGCTCGCGCAGCCGCTTGCCGAGATCCGACTTTGGCACGAAGTGGTGGACGTAGTAGTGGGTGTAGTCGTAGCCGAGGTAGCCGAGGATGAAGCCGCCGAAGATCGGGAAGGCGAGCGGGTTGCCGAAGATCAGCAGGAACGCGCCGAAGAAGAGGGCGGCGAGCGGGATCGCCACCGACGGAGGCATCACCAGCCGCATCTTGTCGTTGGGATGGTCGTGGTGGATGCCGTGGATGATGAAGTGCATCCGCCGGCCGAAATTGTTGTCCGGTTCCCAGTGGAAGACGAGGCGGTGCAGCCAGTACTCGGTCAGGGTCCAGATCAAGACCCCTGCCAGCGAGTAGACCACCAGCTCCCAGACGGCGTAGCCGTCCGCCGCCCCGAGCCACTCCATCGCGACCACCACCGGGACGAAGATGATCGCCGGGATCGACGGGTGCACCCGGGAGAAGAAGTTGAGGAATTCGCTCTTGAAAAGCGGGGGCGATGCCGAGAGCTTCTCGGAGCGTTGGTGGCTCTCCATCTAGGGCAATACTAGCGACGGCCTCCGGTCCTCCCGCAAGACGCGGGGAAGCTGTGACAAAGGCGTTTCAAAGTGGTAGCGATTTGCGGAATTGACGCTCGCACAGGCGTCGCGACGGTGCCAATATGGCCGCCCCGATGCCCCGCAAGCCAAAGCCCCCCACCTGCGAGGACTGCTTCTTCCACAAGAACAATCTCTGCGCCCTCGAGCTGAACGAGCCATGCGCGACGTTCCGGCCCAGCCGCCCCGAGGGACTCGTTCCGCCCAAACAGCCGGTCTTGCTCATGCGAGCTCCGCGCTGGGCATCCCGTCCGGCATAACCCGCTTCTCGGGCGGGTGGTGGGGAGATCTGGGGTCCTCGCCCGCAGCTTGCGAGGACGAGGACCCCATCTCCCCGACAGGACCCGCCCGCCGGAGCTGCGCGGTTATGTTTTGCTGATGCCCCAACGTGATGTTTTCGCCGACTTCGCGCGAATGCGACGGGAGATGGACCAAATGCTCGGCGACTCCTGGAGCCGCGGGCGGTACGTCAGCCGCCGCAGCAGTGGGTTCTCTCCCAACGTAGACGTCTACTACTGCGGCGATCCGCAACGGGCCGTGGTCAAGGTCGACCTCGCCGGGGTCGAGCTGAGCGAGGTCGGGATCGAGGTCAGCGGCCGTCACCTGGCGATCGTCGGCGAACGGGCGGTGCAGGAGACCGAAGGTCGCGTCTACCAGCAGATCGAGATCCCCTCCGGCCCCTTCCGCCGGGTCGTCGAGCTGCAGGTCGAGGTCGACGCCGAGCAGGCCAGCGCCACCTACGAAGACGGGGTGCTGCGGATCGAACTGCCCCTGCGCGACCCTGGCGAGACCACCCGACGGGTCCCGATCGGGCGTAGTTGATGGAGGGCGCACCGGTCCTCGAGGTGGTTGACGTGCCGCTGGAGGACGAGGGGGAGCTTCGCGCCGAGGAGCCGCTGCCCGATGCGCTCCCGGTCCTGCCGCTGCGCGACACCGTCACCTTCCCCGAGACCCTGACCCCGCTGGCGGTCGGCCAGGAGCGCTCGATCCAGCTCATTGACGACGTCCTCGGGACCAACCGGATGCTGGCGATGGTCGCCTCCCGCGACCCCGAGATCGAGGCCCCGGACCCGGCGGACCTCTACGACGTCGGTGTGGTCGGCATGGTCGCCCGGATGATCAAGGTCCCCGACGGCTCGCTGCGCGTCCTCGTCCAGGGGATGCAACGGATCCGGCTCGGTGATTACGTCGCCGAGCATCCCTACCTGGTGGCGCGAATCTCCGAGCTGCCCGATGTCAGTGAGCCCAGCCCCGAGCTGGAGGCGCTGAGCCGCAACGTCCAGGGCACCTTCTCGGAGATCATCGAGCAGATCCCCTACCTGCCGGAGGAGCTGCAGCTGGCGGTCGCCAACATTGACGACCCCGCCACCCTCGCCCACCTGATCGCGGGGTCGCTGCGGATCGGCACCGAGGAGAAGCAGAAACTGCTGGAGGAGGTTGACGTCGCCAAGCGGCTGCGCCACCTCTCCCGGATCCTCGCCCGGGAGCTCGAGGTCGTACAGCTCGGGACGCAGATCCAGACCCAGGTCCAGTCCGAAGTCGACAAAGGGCAGCGCGAGTTCTTCCTGCGCCAGCAGATGAAAGCGATCCAAGACGAGCTGGGGGAGGGGGACGAGCAGCAGGCCGAAGCGAACGAACTGCGCGAACGGATTGAGGCCGCAGAGCTACCCGAGCACGCGCGCAAGGCGGCCGATCGCGAGCTGGGGCGGTTGGAGAAACTGCCGCCGGCGGCGGCCGAGCACGGCGTCATCCGTACCTACCTGGAGTGGCTGGTGGAGCTTCCCTGGTCGAAGGGGACGAAGGACAACCTCGACATCGCCCACGCCCGCAAGGTGCTCAACGCCGACCACTACGACTTGGAGGAGGTCAAGGACCGGATCCTCGAGTACCTCGCGGTGCGCAAGCTCAACCCCGACTCGCCCGGCCCGATCCTCTGCTTCGTCGGGCCTCCGGGGGTCGGCAAGACCAGCCTCGGGCGCTCGATCGCAAAGGCCCTGGGGCGCGAGTTCGAGCGGATCTCGGTCGGCGGCGTCCGCGATGAGGCGGAGATCCGCGGTCACCGCCGCACCTACATCGGTGCGATGCCGGGGACGATCATTCGCGCCCTGCGCGACGCCGGCTCCCGCAACCCGGTCTTCATGATCGACGAGATCGACAAGATGGGCGCCGATTTCCGCGGTGACCCCGCCTCGGCGATGCTGGAGGTGCTCGACCCGGCCCAGAACGACAGCTTCCGCGACCACTACCTCGACCTCGAGTTCGACCTCTCCGACGTCGCCTTCATCGCCACCGCCAACGTGCTCGACACGATCCCCGGGCCGCTGCTGGACCGGATGGAGACGATCGAGCTGGCCGGCTACACGTTGGAGGAGAAGCGCCAGATCGCCCGCCGCTACCTGATCTCCCGCCAGATCGAGGCCAACGGCCTGCGTCCCTCCCAGATCGAGTTCTCCGACGCGGCACTGACCGCCATCATCGAGGAGTACACGCGTGAGGCGGGGGTCCGCAACCTCGAGCGCCAGCTCGGCGCGATCTGCCGCAAAGTCGCCCGCCAGGTCGCCGAGGGGAAGGCGAAGCGAAAGGTCAAAGTCTCGGCGAAGAAGGCGCGGGAGCTGCTCGGCCGCCGCCGCGTCTTCGCCGAGCAGAAACGCCGCACCAAAGTCCCCGGCGTCGCCACCGGCCTGGCCTGGACGCCGGCAGGCGGCGACGTCCTCTTCATCGAGGCGACGGCGATGCCGGGCTCCGGCAAGCTGACGATCACCGGCCAGCTCGGCGACGTGATGAAGGAGTCGGCGCAGGCGGCGCTCTCCTGGGTGCGCGGTCACTGGGGGGAGATCGATCCCGGTCTCGGTGAGGAGTGGTTCGGCGAGCACGATCTGCACGTGCACGTCCCCGCCGGCGCTGTGCCCAAGGACGGCCCGTCCGCCGGCATCGCGATGACCGTGGCGCTCGCCTCTCTGGTCGGCGGCCGACCTGTTCGCAACGATGTGGCGATGACCGGCGAGGTGACGTTGACCGGCCAGGTGCTGCCGATTGGCGGCCTGAAGGAGAAGTCCCTGGCCGCCCAGCGGGCGGGGATCAAGCGGGTGATCGTGCCGGAGCGCAATCGGGGAGACGTCGCCGAGATACCCGAGCGCGAGCTCGGCGGTCTCGAGTTCGTTTTCGTCGGCGAGGTCTCCAAAGCACTCGACGTGGCGCTCTCTTAGCCGGCGATGGAGGCGGCGACTCTCGGCCGTGGTCGGCCCACGGCTTACGCACAATCGATCCGCGAGGCGGCGCGGGCTCGCTCGCGGGCCTTCTGGATCGTCGCTGGGCTGACGGCGCTGGCGGCGCTGCTCCGCTTCGCCACCCTCGGGGTGCAGAGCTACCACCACGACGAGGCGATCACCGCCGGCCGGGTTCTCGGCAGTGACTTCCTGCGGGCGATGGACGTTGTCGGGTTCAGCGAGTCGGCGCCGCCGCTGTACTACGCGCTGGCCTGGCTCTGGACCCAGGCGACCGGCACGGGCGAGTTCGGCCTGCGCTCACTCTCGGCACTGGCCGGTGTCGCCACTGTCCCGGTCGCCTACCTAATCGGGCTCGAGCTGCGCGGCCGCAGGGCTGGCTTGATGGCGGCCGCCTTGGTCGCCGTCAGCCCGTTGATGCTCTGGTACTCGCAGGAGGCGCGTGCCTACGCGCTGGTGGTGCTGCTCTGTGGGATCTCCCTGCTCTACTGCGTGCGGGCATATCGCCACGGCCGCCCTCGAGATCTCACCGGGTGGGGCATCGCTTCCGCCCTCGCCCTGGCCACCCACTACTTCGCCGTCTTCCCGATCCTGGCCGAGGTCGTGCTGCTGGTCCGCCGCCGCGGGCGGGCGAGTCTCGGCGGGCTCTGGATCGTCGGTCTCGCTGGCCTCTTGCTCGCCCCGCTGGCCTTGCACCAGATGTCGCACGGGCACGCCGAATGGATCTCCCTCTCGGGCCTCGGGCACCGGATCTGGGAGACAGCGTCGGCGTTCGTCGTCGGTGAGACGGCCGACCTGATCGCCCGGCCCGAGCGGCCGGAGCTGGCCATCGTGCCGCTTTTTCTCTGCCTTTGCACCTTCCTCCTGCTCCTTGCCCGCGGGGAGCGCGAGGATCGCCGCGCGGCGATCGTCCCGTCGAGCGTTGCCCTCGCGACCGTTGGCATCCCGCTCCTCCTGGCCGTCCTCCCGGGGGGAAAGGACTTCGTCCTGGCGCGCAACCTGATCCCGGCCGTCCTGCCGCTGCTGGTTGTCGTTGCCATCGCCGTGACGATGCCGACGGCGCGCCGTCTGGGAGCGGTGGTCGGCGCTTCCCTGCTCGTTTACTCGTTCGGCTTCTCGGTATGGGCCAGCTTCTCCCCGGACCTGCACCGACCCGACTGGAGCGCCGTCGCGACCGAGATGGGAGAACCGGACGCGCCGCGGGCGACCGTCACCTGGACTATCGGCCAGGCACCGCTGCGCGACTACCTCGAGACCGGCGCGATCGAGGTCACGCCGTCCGAAGGGTACGGCTGGCTGATCGGCGAGCTGAACTTCGTCTCCTACGGTGAGATGCCGCCGCCTTCCCGCGCCCTGCTCGGTCCCGGTTTCCGCGAAACCGGCCGGGAACAGGTCGGGCAGCTGTTCATCAGGCGCTACCGCCTGCCTGGACCGGGCCTGGTGCCGTTGCGCCTGCGCCGGGTCGACAGCGTCGATCTCAACTTCCGCACTAACGGCGTCCTCCTCGATGGCGTGGGTCTCGACTGAACGTGGCACGGCGCATATCGGCGTCCTCGGTCGCTTGCGTGCAGAGCACGCGGCGCGCCCTGCGTCCTTGATCTGCTTGGCCACGTTCAGTCGGGGGTAGCTATTCTGGGTATTGCCCAGGAATCCAGCGAGGAGAACGCATGAGCAAGACGAAGGCGGAGCGGGCCGGCGACATCTACGAAACTGCCCGTGAGAATCCCTACGTACAGCGGTTGATGGAGGACGACGAGCTGCGCGACAGCCTCAAGGACGCCTTCGAAGCCGCCCGTGGCGCGTACGGTCGCGCGACCGGCAACGGCAAGAGCCCGGTCAAGGCCGTGACCAGCGACAAGAAGGTCCAGAAGGACCTGCGGACCGCGGCCGAGAACCTGCGTGACGCATCCGAACGCCTGCGTGCTCCGAAGAAGCGCAAGGGCGGCATCGGACGCCTGCTCCTGTTCGGCATCGTCGCCGCCGGGATCGCTCTGGTCCTCAGTGAGGGCGCGCGCAAGGCGGTGCTCGACACCCTCTTTGGTGCTGAAGAGGAGTTCGAGTACACCAGCACGACGAGCATCAACGGCTCCTAGCGCAGCGGCCACCGCCCGGTGGCTCCGTAGACTGGCCGTATGGAGGTAGCAACCAAAGAACGCGAGCTGAGCGGCGAGAAGGCGCAGCGGATCATCGACGCGATGCGCGACAGCGTCGCCCGTCGCGGTGCCGCCGGCTCAACCTTCGAGCACGTCGCCCGCGAGGCGGGCGTCAGCCGCGGCCTCCTGCATTACTACTTCGGGACCAAGGAGCGGCTGCTGGTCGAGGTGGCTCGCCGCGACACCGAGCTGCGCGTTACCCGCCTCGACGAGAGGCTGGGTGAGGCAAAGACCGCCGATGACGTGCTCGACGCGCTCGTCTCCAGCCTCACCGAGATGATCGAGAACGAACCCGGCTACTTCCTCCTCCTCTACGAGCTGTTCAGCGCCGGCCGGCGCAACCCCGACATCCAGCGGGAGGTGGGGCAGCTCTTCGTCCGCACTCGCTCTCACGTCGCCGAAGTCCTCCGGGCGAAGGAAGGCGAGGGCGTGCTGAAGCTCCGGTTCGGAGCCGAGGCCGTCGTCTCCTACCTGTTCGCGCTTGGCGACGGCTTTGCCCTGCAGGCCCTCTCGGACCCGAGCCGCGACAACACCGAGGCCCTGGCCGCAGGAAGCGCCTCAGCCCGGTACCTGCTCGTTTCCGAGTAGCTCGGCGCGAGGCGGTCTCGCGAGCGTGACGCCGCTCACGGAGTGATCGCGCTCACAGACTGAGCGCCGGTCGCGCGGAAGACTGGCTACCTAGCCAATGCGCGACTCGATGAACAGGCTCTCGGGGGTCCTCGGCCGGCGGCGACGGTGGGTCCTGGCGGCCTGGGTCGCGATCGTCCTCCTCGCGCTTCCCTTCGCCGCGCGTCAGACCGAACACCTCACCGGCGGCGGCTTCGACGTTCCCGGCAGTCAGTCCAAGCAGGTGAGCGAGGCGCTCCAGGCCGACTTCGGCTCCCAGGCCGACGGGATCTCGGTGCTGTTGAAGGCGGCCCCTGATGCCTCGCCGGCGGAGCGCACGGCGGCGGTCGACCGGGTCCGCGGCGAGGTGGCGACGCTGGAGGGGGTGATCCTGACCCCCGCGGCCGCGCGCAACGGGCGCGCCCAGCTGCAGCGCACCGGCGCAGCGGTGATCCCGCTGCGCAGCGACCTTTCTTCCGATGAGCTGATCGACTCCGCCACGACCCTGCGCGGCGAGCTCGACCCCGGCACCGCTGAGGCCGGGGTGACGCCGTACTTGATCGGCCAGCCGACGATCTGGGCCGGCATGCAGGAGATCTCCAAGGAAGACCTCGCCCAGGCGGAGGCCACCGGTTTCCCGATCGTCGCCCTGATCCTGCTCGTCGTCTTCGGCTCGCTCGCCGCGGCGGCGTTGCCGCTGACGCTCGGCCTCGTCAGCGTCCTGGTCACCGGAGCGCTGATCTACTTCATCTCGCTGCAGATGACGACCTCGGTCTTCGTCACCAACATGGCCTCGATGATCGGGATCGGGGTCGCGGTCGACTACTCGTTGTTCATCCTCGCCCGCTACCGCGAGGAGCGCGAAGCCGGGCACGAGAAACGCATCTCTCGCGCCAGGGCCCTCTCGACCTCCGGCCTGGCGGTGACCTTCTCCGGGATCGCGGTGATCGTCTCGTTGGCGGGGCTGTGGATGGTTGATAACCAGGCCCTGCGTTCGATGGCGCTGGGAGCGATGACCGTCGTCGCGGTCTCGATCCTGACCGCGATCACGCTGCTGCCCGCGTTGATCGCGATGCTCGGCGATCGGGTGCTCCCCGGCGGCATCATCGGCGGCGCCAAGCGACTCCTCCGCCAGCGCTTTTACCGGCGCCGGCCGGCTGTCGCGACCGAAGGCCCCAGCTTCTGGGAACGGTGGACGGCGCGGGTGATGGCGCGGCCGTGGACGGCGGTCATCGCCGTCTCGGCGGTGCTCCTCTTCCTTGCCAGCCCGATCCTCTCGTTACAGACGGGAACCGAGGCGCTCGGGCAGTTCCCGAAGGACAGCGACGTCAGGGTCGGCACCGAACTCGCCCAGGCGGAGCTCGGTGGCGGTACCGATCCGATCCAGGTCGTCGCCGCCTTCCCCGGCTCGCCGAGTCGTGCGGACCGCGCCGCCGTGGGCGGCTTCAGGCGGAGCCTCGAGTCCACCCCGGGCGTGCGCGCGGTCGCTCCCCCGGCCTTCGGCGGCGATTCGGTGCTGTTCCAGGCGACTCCGAGCGCCGCCAGCGAGTCCGATGCCGCCAGAGCGCTGGTCGAGCGCCTGCGCCAGAGCGCCCCCGCTACCGCGCTTGCACAGCGGGCCACGATCGACGTCGGCGGCGAAACGGCCCGCAGCCGCGACGTCCGCGAGCAGATCAGCGGCTCGATCTGGAAAATCGTCCTCTTCGTCCTGGCGCTGAGCTTCCTCGTCCTGATGGTGATGCTGCGCTCGCTGATCCTGCCGCTGAAGGCGGTGCTGATGAACCTGCTCTCGATCGGCGCCGCCTTCGGGATCCTGGTCGCAATCTTCCAGTGGGGCTGGCTCGACAGCCTGTTCGGCTTCGAAAGCCAGGGCGCGCTGGACACGATCAACGTGCCGCTGATCTTCGCCATCGTCTTCGGCCTCTCGATGGACTACGAGGTCTTCCTGATGTCGCGGATCCGCGAGCGTTACCTGCGACACGGCGACAACGAGCGGGCGGTCGCCGAGGGCCTCTCCTCGAGCGCCCGGACGATCTCCTCGGCGGCCCTGATCATGTCCTCGGTCTTCGCCGTCTTCGTCCTCACCGGGGTTCCCTCGATCAAGGAGCTGGGCCTTGGCTCCGCGGTGGCGATCGCGATCGACGCGACGCTGGTGCGGCTGATCCTGGTGCCGGCGGCGATGAAGCTGATGGGCGACTGGAACTGGTGGATGCCCGCCTGGCTCGACCGCGCTCTCCCCGACCTCAGCTTCGAGTCCGGGAAGCCCAAGCCCGCCGAAGCCTGAGCGCGCGTAGGATTGCGCCCGTGCAGGGCGCAGAGGAGATCGCATTCGCCGGTGTGGCGCGGCAGGCGGAGATGGTGCGGGCGGGAGAGGTCTCCCCGACCGAGCTGGTCCAGCTCCACCTCGACCGGATCGAGCGGCTCGATCCGCAACTGAACGCGTTCCGCGTCGTGCTCGCCGAGCGGGCGCTGCTCGAGGCCGAGCAGGCCGAGGCGCGGCTGAAGGGAGGCGACGAGCGGCCGCTGCTTGGCATCCCGATCGCGCTCAAGGACGAAGTCGACCTCGCCGGCGAGCTGACCACTCGCGGCACCGACGCTTATCCCGATCCCGCCACCGCGGACTCCGAAATGGTTCGGCGCCTGCGCGAGGCGGGTGCGATTGTGGTCGGCAAGACGCTGCTGCCCGAGCTGGCGGTTTGTGGCTTCACCGAGTCGGCGACCTGGGGCGTGACCCGCAACCCGTGGAACCCCCAGCGCACCACCGGTGGATCGAGCGGCGGCTCCGCCGCCGCAGTCGCCTCCGGGATGGTGCCGGTCGCCTCCGCCTCCGACGGGGCGGGATCAATCCGCATCCCGGCGGCCAGCTGTGGCCTCTTCGGCCTCAAACCTCAGCGCGGGAGGATCTCGCTAGCGCCGCGGCTCGAGCACTGGCTGGGCCTTTCGGCCAACGGCTGCGTCAGCCGCGCCGTCCTGGACACGGCACTCTGGCTCGATGTCGCCTCCGGCGGCTCCCCGGAGCCGGGCGCACCGGCACCGCCGGACCGGCCGTTCGCCGAGTCGGCAAAGGCACCGCCGGGGAAGCTCCGTATCGCCTGCTCGACCGCGGTGCCCCGGGCACTCGTACCGGTCACCGTCTCCGACGTCGCCAAAGGCGCGGTCGACTCGATGGGGGAGACGTTGCGCTCACTCGGCCACCAGACCGAGGCCCGCGACCCCGATTGGGGCTCGATCGGCAACAACACCGTGCCGCGCTACTTGGGCGGGCTCGCTGAGGACGTCGCGGAGGTGCCGAAGCCCGAGCGACTCGAACGGCGCACGCGCGGGTTCGGGCGGCTCGGCAACTTGGTCCCGGACAAAGTCCTCAAGGGTGCTCGGCGGGCCGAAGGGGCCGATGCAGCCCGCGTTGGGGAGATCTTCGAGAGCTTCGACGTGTTGATGACGCCGGTGATGGGCGGCACTGCGCTGCCGGTGCGGCGCTGGGAGGGCCGGGGTGCTCTCTGGACGCTGCTGGGAATGAGCCGGTTCTATCCCTACTGCATCCCCTGGAACCACCTTGGGAACCCGGCGATGGCGGTGCCGGCCGGCTTCGCCGAGGACGGGATGCCGCTCTCGGTCCAGATCATCGGCCGCCCGGGCGACGAGGCCACCCTGCTCTCGCTCGCCGCCCAGATCGAGGCGGAGCGGCCCTGGGCAGACCGCCGGCCACCGATCTCCTGAGCGAGGCGACTTACTCGGCTATATGCCGAATAAGTCGCCTGGAGCTCAGCCGAAGACCTTGCGCATCCGCGCCAGCTCGCGGATCTTTCCGCGGGGGCGGATGCGGCGCTGCAGCACCATCTTCATCTGGTTGGCGTCCGGCTTGCCTGACGCGATCCAGTCCGCCCAGGTGGTCTCGATCGTCACGGTTGGGTTGGGAGCCTGCCCGGGTTCTGATCGGGTCGAGCCGTTGTCGATGATCAGGTGCCAGGGATCGGCATCGGTGAACTGCCACTGGTAGACGAGCGGCGAGCCGTTGGCGGCGGCCGGATCGGCGACGCGGCTGACCAAGTCAAAGTAGAGGCGCTGGAGCTCAGGCGAGGAGTCCGGCGTCGGCCCGTCGGGGGGGCCGAGGATCCCGGCCATCATCATCTTCACCTGGCGCTCGGCGACCTCCTCCTCGGAGACTGCAGGATCGAAGGGGAAGACTCCCGGCGGCATCTCCTCGGTCGGGAACCCGATCGTCCGCCAGCGCTGGCGGATCAACTTCAGGCCGAAGGCGAAGATGTCCTCGAGCGAGAAGCCGTAGCACTCGGTGTAGGAGCGGTCCAGGTTTGGCGGGTAGAAGACGGCCGGCCCGTAGGGCAGAACCCCCTTCAACAACTCGACCACCGCCGCCCGGTTCTCCTCCCAGCCAGGGTTCCCTTCGCCGAGCAGTTCGGAGAGGACCTTGACCCCGAAGCCGATGTGCCGCTGCTCGTCGCGGGAGACATTGGCCATCCCGGAGCTGAACCCCGGCATCGTCTCTTCGGAGGCGAAGAAGTCCTCGATGAAGTGCTGACCGGGCTGGGCCAGGCTGCCCTCGACGATCAGGTGGTAGAGGGTGATCGCCTGTGCGTACTTGGGTACCGAGCGGTCCTTGCGCAGTTCCTCGGCCATTACGTCGAGGCGGTCGAAGATGCCGCGGTAGCCCCAGTTGAGCTGGGGCAGGGTGGAGGCCAGGGTCGACTGGATGGACTCGCCGCCGACCCCGATCACCTCCTTGAAGAAGCGGTGGAAGAAGACCGAGTGGCGCACCTCGTCTACCTGCTGGGTGGCGAGGAAATAGGCCTGCTCCTCGGTCGGAGCAGCGGTGATGTAGGGGGCGAGGGTGTCGGCGACCCGGTCCTCGCCGTAGAAGAACATCGAGTAGATCCACATCGCCGAGCGGCGCTGGATGTCGGTGAGCGAGTCCCAGCCAGCACGGTCATCTGAGAAATCGATGTCGTAGGCGCTCCAGTTCCCCTGCTCCCACCGGCGGTAGAGATCCTCGTAGGTGACGTTGTCCATCAGGCTCTGGGAGGCGACGCTCATCTCTTCTCCTTTTGGTGTCGCATGGCTGGTACGACGAGAGTAGCGCGAAACTGGCTATGCAGCCAGTTTCGCGCCAGATTCGCCTATTTGACGAATTCCCGGACCCCGTTGTAGACCGCTTCGTTGGTCAACAACGCGGAGTGGGAGATGCAGGCGGTTTCGGTGTTTTTCGCCCCCGTAAGTGGGACGCTGGAATCGGGGTTGATGATTTCGTCGCAGGGAGACCACCAGGTGCCGTAGTTGACGGCCCCGGGGGTCTCGTCTCCCGCGTTCAACGTGTTGAGGAAGGTCGAGCCCGGCCTCATCTCCACGCAAGATGCGGTGAAGCAGAAGAACGCGAAGTTGGTGCCGTGGTTCGGCCCACCGAGCGAGACCCACTCGTCGACGGTCGATTCACCGCCGAGGAACTTGACGTACCAGCGGCTATTGAGGCTGCCCATCGAGTGGGCGATGATGTCGACTTTGGTTGCGCCGGTTGCTTTCAGCAGGGCTTCGACCCGTGGTTTCACCTCTTTTTCGGCGGAGGTTTTGTTCGATTGCGAGGTGTTGTAGCTGTAGGCGCTGAGGTGCGAGGCGGGCCAGCCGTCTTTTTCGAACCTGCCTTTCATCGTGTTCCAGGTTGAAGCGCTGCTGCCGAAGCCGTGTACGAACAGGATCGGATCAACGGCAAACGACGAGGCCGGCGCGGCCGCCGCGCCGGTGATGCAGATACCGATGGCCGCGGCGAGCGCGGTCAGTCGTCTCTTGAGCATGATGGTTGCTCCTTTCTCGGGGGCAGGCGCCTCCCCTGGTGCCCACCCGAGTGTGCGGTTGGACCAGGTAATGGTACGAATTACCTGATCAATGCACGCCTTACCCGCTTTGGGGCGCAGGAGTCTCGATCTCGCGCTTGAGGATCTTGCCGGTTGGGCCTTTGGGCAGATCGTCGAGAAACCAGACCTGGCGCGGGTACTTGTAGGCCGCGATCCGCTCCTTGACGTATTCGCTGACCTCGCGCTCGCCCAGCTCCTCGCCGTCGTGGAGGACCACCGCGGCGCCGATCTCCTCGCCCCACTCATCGTGGGGGATGCCGACGACGGCGGCTTCGCGGATCTTCGGGTGCTCGTAGAGCACCTCCTCGACCTCGCGCGGGTAGACGTTGTAGCCGCCGCGGATGATCAGGTCCTTCTTGCGATCGACGATGTAGAAGTAGCCCTCCTCATCGACCCGGGCCATGTCGCCGCTGTGGAACCAGCCGCCCTTCATCGCCTCCTCGGTCGCGTCGGGCCGCTGCCAGTAGCCCTTCATAATGTTGTGGCCGCGGATCACGATCTCGCCGACCTCGCCCTGGGGCACCGGGTTGTCGTCCTCGTCGACGACCTGCATCTCGACGCCCTCCAGCGGGGTCCCGATTGAGCCCGGCTTGCGCTCGCGGTCGGGGTGGTTGGAGGAGGAGACCGGCGAGGTCTCGGAGAGACCGTAGCCCTCGAGGACGAGGCACCCGAACGCCTCCTCGAACCCGCGCAGCACCTCGACCGGCATCGAGGCGCCGCCGGTGATGCAGATGCGAATCGTCGAGGTGTCGAACTGGTCGCGGTCGGGGTGGTGGAGCAGCGCCCCGTACATCGTCGGCACCCCGTAGAAGTGGGTGACCCGGTCGCGCTGCATCGTCTCCAGTGCGTCGCCGGGATCGAATTTCGGCAGCAGGGTGAGGCAGGCACCGACCATCAGCGAGGCGTTCATGCTCACCGTCTGGCCGAAGGAGTGGAAGAGCGGCAGGGATCCGAGGACGACGTCGCCGGCGGAGATCTCGGCGGTGGTGCGGCAGGTGACGTCGGCGTTGCGATGGAGGTTGAGGTGGGTGAGCTCGGCGCCCTTGGGCTTGCCGGTGGTCCCCGAGGTGTAGAGGATCACCGCGGTGTCGTCCTCATTCGTGTCGGCGAGGCCGGGCGTCGGCTCGTGCTCGGCGAGGGCGGCGGCGAACGCCGCCGGCTCGACCTCGATTAGCTCGGCGCCGGCGTCGGCGGCGCCGTCCCGCGCCTCCTCGGCGAAGCCGTGCCAGGCGAGCAGCAGCTTGGCCCCGGAGTCCTCCAGGTAGAAGGCGATCTCGCGGCGCTTCAAAAGCACGTTCATCGGCACCACAACGGCGCCGGCCCGGAGCACGCCGTAGTAGGCGATCGGGAACTCGAGCACGTTGGGCAGCATCACCCCGACCCGGTCGCCCGGTTTGACGCCTTTCTCGCCCAGCAGCGCCGCCAAGCGGGCGCTGCGGTCGTCGAGCTCGGCGTAGGTCAGCTCGGCGCCGTTCAGCCGCACGGCGGGGTTGTCCGGCACGCGGCCTGCGGTCTCGGTGACGATCGATGCCAGGTTCAAGCTCATTGCTCCTCCTTTGTCCCGCGCGAAGTCTAAGTGACCATCTAAGGGGGGAGCGTCGTCCGCTAGGCTCGGCGCCGTGGACGACCTCGGACCCCCAAGCTCCTACCTGGCGGTGCGCAAGGGCGTGCTTGTCTTTTCCAGCGACGGCGAGGAGCTCGGCCGTCTCGTCGAGGTACTGAAAGACGGCAAGGCCGACATGTTCGACGGGATCATCTTCGACACGACCCGAGGTCCCGGTGGCCACAAGTTCGTCGATGCGCCCGAGGTGGGCGAGATCTTCGAGCAGGGCGTGGTCCTGAAGATCGACGCGAACGAAGCGGCCAAGCTCGGGGCCCCGGGGGAGAACCCCGGCATGATCGACGTCAACCCCGGCGAATTCCGCGGGTCCGAACCGGGTTTCCTGCAACGCGCCTGGAACTTCCTTTCAGGCAAGGGCAATCGCTGAGCGTTATGCAAATCGCGCGAAGCATGGTTAGAATGCCCGCCGTGCGAAGAGGACTGATTATTTCAATTCTCTCGATCTTTCTAGCGCTGGCGTTTGCCGCCTGCGGTGGGGACGACGACTCCTCGTCGGACTCGGGTGGCGAAACGACGTCCGCGGCCAACAGCGCCTCGCCCTCGGAAGTGGGGAAAACGAAGCCCGAAGTCGTCGTGTCGGGTGGGCCGGTGCAAACGCTGGAAGAGAACGACCTCGTCGTCGGTACCGGTAGGGAAGCCAAAGCGGGGGACGAAGTCGCGGTCCACTATGTGGGCGTCGGCCAGGAAACTAAGAAAGAGTTCGACGCCTCCTGGGGCGGCGAACCGTTCGTCTTCGGCCTCGGCTCCGGGCTGGTAATCACCGGCTGGGAAGAAGGCATAGCGGGGATGAAGGTCGGCGGCCGTCGCGAACTGGTCGTCCCCGGGGCACAGGGATATGGCCCCGAAGGATCCCCACCCGAAATCGGCCCGAACGAAACGCTGATCTTCGTGGTCGATTTGCTCGGCGTTCAATAGTCACGCCAGAGACGGCACACAGTTCTGACGAAGACGCGGTGTTTTGTCACGGGTAGCTCGGTATGCTCCGGGCATGCAGCGGGTGACCTGGACCGACGAGCAGCTCGATGATCTTTCCCACCGGATGGACGCCGGGTTCGAGCGAGTCGACCGCGACATCCGCGACCTCCGGTCCGAGATGCACACCGGGTTCGGCGAGCTGCGCACCGAGATCGACCAGCTGCGAGCCGTGATGTACCGGTTCGGCGTGGTGGTCATGGGCACGCTGGTCGCTTCGATGATCCTCGATCGCGTCTAAGCCCACCTCCGGGTGAAGACCTCGCCGATCACCGAACGTCTTACGGCCCAGGGCCTCTCGGGGCCGCCGATGAAGGCTCCGGAACAGGTCGCTGAGCGGCTGCTGGCGGTTCAGGGACAGGACCCGCGCGGGGCTCGGCTGGCGGTCCGGGCCCGCACCGAGGGGCTCACCGCCGCCGACGTCGACAGCGCCCTGACCGAGGACCGGTCCCTGCTGATCACTTGGCTCAACCGAGGGACCCTGCACCTGGTTCGGAGTGAGGACTACCCGTGGCTGCATGCCCTGACCACGCCGCCGCTCCTTTATTCCTCGGCCCGCCGCCTCCAGCAGGAGGGCGTTGAGTCCGACGCCGCCGAGCGCGGCATGAAGACGATCGAGAAGGCGCTGGCCGAGGAGGGGCCGCTGACGCGGCCCCAACTGCGCGACCGTCTCGACTCGGCCGGCATCAGGACCGAGGGCCAGGCCCTGGTCCACTTGCTCTTCCTGGCGACCTTGCGGGGGGTGGCGGTACGGGGGCCGATGGTCGGCTCCGAACACGCCTACGCGCTGACCCGCGACTGGCTCGGGCCGCAGAAGCCGGTCGACCGGGAGGCTGCCCTCGCCGAGCTGGCCCGCCGCTACCTGGTCGGTCACGGGCCGGCGGACGACCGCGATCTCGCCCGGTGGGCGGGCCTGCCACTGCGCGATACCCGCGCGGGCCTCTCCGCGATCGCTTCCGAGCTGGCTGAGCGGGGGGACGGGCTGGTCGATCTCGCCAAGCGCGCCGCACCGGAGCCGCTTCCGCCACCGCGCCTACTCGGTGCTTTTGACCCCCTTCTGCTCGGCTGGACCTCCCGCGATGAAGTCGTCGGCCCGCACAAGCTGCTGGTGACGATCAACGGGATCTTCCGTCCCTTCGCCCTGGTCAAGGGGCGCGCGGTTGCGACCTGGCGGTTGGCGGGAGGGAAGGTGACGATCGAGAATCTCGAGCGGGTCACCAAGAAGGACGCCAAGACGCTCGAAGCCGAGGCGAGCGAAGTGCTGGAATTCATGGAACCGCGATGAAAAGGAGAGACATGGGACAGCCAGTCGTGCACTTCGAGGTGGTCGGTAAGGACGGCGGCAAGCTGCAGCAGTACTACGCCGAGATGTTCGAGTGGAAGATGCAGGCCGACAACCCGATGAACTACGCGCTCGTCGAGGAGGAGGAGAGCTCGAACGGGAAAAGCATCCCCGGGGGCATCGGTCAGGGACCCGACGGCTACGAGGGTCACATCACCTTTTATGTCGCGGTTCCGGATGTCGAGGCCAGCCTGCAGAAGGCAGAGAGTCTCGGCGGCACCCGTGTGATGGGCCCCGAGACGATCATGCCCGAGGTCACCCTCGGTCAGTTCCAGGACCCCGAAGGCAACTTGGTCGGCCTGATCCAAGACTCCTGAACCGCCGAATCCGCACCAGTGTCCGGTATGCGGACACTGGTGCGGATTCGCGAGTGAGTGGCTTAAGACTCAGTCGGTGGTGCCGGCGGCGGCATCTCCGAGCTGGCCGGGGGCGCTGGCTGTCCCGGCAGCGGCTCCGCATCCTGCTCCCAGACGTGGTTCAGCGAGACCTGCAGGTAGGCCCACATTCCCGGTGAGAGGAGGAGGAAGAGAATCAGCGCGATCCATCCGTTGACCGGCTCTCGGTTGGCGATTTTCGATGCGCCCTGAACGCGCTTGGTGCCGTTCCAGTAGCTGATCAGCGCTGGGATGACAATGATCCCGCCGGGGAACAGCGCCAGCAGTGAGTTGGTCGGGTTCTGGCCGAGGTCGAAGCCCTTCGCCTCACCGTAAGCTTTCAGCTCCTTGTTGATCTTGTACCACCAGACCAGGTGGTAGATGCCGAGGGTGATGATGGGAAGCAGGGCGACGGCCCATGGGTTTCGCACCTTCACCTCGTGCTCGGTCCCGCGAATCTTCATCTCGTAGGCCATCTCGCCTCCGTTCGTGAATCGTGTGGGGGACTTGCGGGCGAGCCTACCCCAGCTCACGGACCAAGACGGATACTCGTGTGTTCCTACCCCAGCTTCGGGCTACGCCAGGGCTGCTCAAGCCGGGCGGCGAGCTCCTCGCCGAGGCCGGCGATCGGCACCCGGGTCTGCTCGAGCGAGTCGCGGTCGCGAAGGGTCACGGTGTCGTCCTCCATCGTCTGGTGGTCGACCGTGATCCCCCACGGGGTGCCGATCTCGTCCTGGCGGCGGTAGCGCTTGCCGATCGAACCGCCCTCGTCGAACTCGGCGGGCAGTTTGCGGCGGACCTCGTCGAAGATCTCACGGGCCTTCTCCGGCATGCCCTCCTTGGAGACGAGCGGCAGGATGGCGACCTTGACCGGGGCGAGGCGCGGGTGTAGCCGCAGCACGGTGCGCTGGCGCCCCTCCACCTCCTCGACCTCATAGGAGTCGACGAGGAAGGCGAGGGTGGCGCGGTCGGCGCCCGCGGCCGGCTCGATCACGTGTGGGACGTAGCGCTCTTTGGTCTGCTGGTCGAAGTACTCCAACTTCTCGCCGCTGAACTTGGCGTGTTGGGTGAGGTCGAAGTCGCCGCGGTTGGCGACTCCCTCCAGCTCCGACCACCCGATCGGGAACAGGTACTCGATGTCGCTGGTCGCCGAGGAGTAGTGGGAGAGCTCGTCGGCGCCGTGGGCGCGGACCCGAAGGTGATCCGGGCGGACCCCGAGGTCGGTGTACCAGCGCTCGCGCTCCTCCATCCAGTGCTGGTGCCACTTCTCGGCTTCGGCGGGTGGGACGAAGAACTCCATCTCCATCTGTTCGAACTCGCGGGTGCGGAAGATGAAGTTGCCGGGGGTGATCTCGTTGCGGAAGGACTTACCGATCTGGGCGATCCCGAACGGCGGCTTCTTGCGGGCGAAGCCGAGCACGTTCTTGAAGTTGATGAAGATCCCCTGCGCCGTCTCCGGGCGCAGGTAGACCTCGGAGCCCTCGCCGGCGACAGGGCCGACGTGGGTCTCGAACATGAGGTTGAACTGGCGCGGCTCCGAGAGCTCGCCACCGCACTCCGGGCAGCGCAGCTCGGCGTTGGGATCGCCGCCTTCCGCCTCGACCGCCTCGCGCAAGTGGTCCTCGCGCCAGCGCCGCTTGCACTTGCCGAGGCACTGGACCAGCGGGTCGGTGAACCCCTCGAGATGGCCCGATGCCTCCCACACCCGCGGGTGCTGAAGGATCGCCGAGTCGATCGCGACGATATCACCGCGTTCCTGCAGCATCGCCCGCCACCACTCGGCTTTGACGTTGTTCTTCAACAGCACCCCGTAGTGGCCGTAGTCGTAGGTGGAGCCGAGCCCGCCATAGATCTCCGAGGACGGGAAGACGAAGCCGCGCCGCTTGCAGAGCGCGACGATCTCCTCCATCGAGACCTCGGTCGGTCTCGTCTCTGGCTCGGTGGTGGCCATGGCGGAACCGTATCGGCTGCGATAATCCCGCAGCCGTGCCCATCTACGAGTACAAATGCGACAACGACCACGTCTTCGACGTGATCCAGAAGATGAGCGACGAGGCGCTGACCGAGTGCCAGGAGTGCGGCGCGCCCGCGGTCCGCGTCCTGCACCCCGTCGCGGTCCACTTCAAGGGGTCGGGCTTCTACAACACCGACTACGGCAAGAAGAAGGGTGCCGCCAACGGTTCCGGCGCCTCGAGCGACGGATCGGGCGAGTCCAAGACCTCCGATTCGGGCTCCTCGGACTCGAAGAAGAGCGAGTCGAAGTCAGGCGACTCCAAACCGGCCGCCTCGACCGCCGACTAGAGCCCCTCAGCCGTCCAGGAACCGGTTGACCGCCTGGCGGCGGACCGATTCGGGGACTTCGATGCTGCCTTCGGGCCCGAAGCCGCAGCCTGCGTTCTCGCCGCCGCAGAGCACGTCGGCGGGGGCGCTGCCGCCAATCGCCGCGGCCAGGATCAGCTGCGGCATGGTGAAGAAGCCCATGTCGCTGACGAACGCCTTCGGCGCGTCCCAGCCGATGATCGGGCCACGGACGAAGTTGTACGGGACGCGGAGCGGGTCGGTGAGCCGGTCCTTGATCCCGTTGATCACCGCTTGCTGCGCCCGCTCGCGGTCGATGTCGTCGTAGCCGAGACTGAAGGCGCTCGCCCCTGGGCCGGGGCATTCGCTCGGCTTGCGGATGCGGGCGTAGGCGAGGGCCTTTTCGCCGTCGAGCGTGTTCTCGCCCTTTCCCAGGCGCAGGGTGACGCCGCCCTGGCCGCCCCCCGCGCCGCCGGAGATGTCGGCGCAGAGCTTTTGTGGGACGTCGACCTCGACCCCACCGACCGCGTCGATCAAATCTTCGAAGCCGGTGAAGTCGACGATGGCGACGTGGTCGATCTCGATATCGAGGAACCCTTCGATCGTCTTGATCTGGAGGGCGGCGCCGCCGAAGGCGAAGGCGCCGTTGATCTTCTGCGGCGCCTGGCCGGGGATTTCCGCGAAGCTGTCGCGCGGGATCGAGAGTTTGCGGAAGGCGCCGCCGCCGGCCCGGATCAGCATCAGCGTGTCGGCGCGGAACTGGCCCTGGGAGCAACCGTCATGGGGGGCGTCGCCGCGGGACTGCTGCTCGAAGCACTTTTCCGACGGCGCGGCTCCCGGCTCCTTGGTGTTCGGCGGGCGGGCGTCGGTGCCGAGCACGAGGATCGTCTGCGCGCTGGGCAGCAGGAAGGGGTTGCCGTGCAGCGCGTCCCTGGCTTCGCCGGAGAGCTTGAACGACTGCAGCTGGGCGGAGATGGCGAAGGCGAGGAAGCTGAGCAGGATCCATCCCAGCGCCGCCAGGCCGACCCATTTGAGGACCTTCCGCAGCCCGGTCCGCGGGACACGGGGCCGCCGCCGCTCGCGCTCGTCGCCGTCGTCCGGGCGGCGCTCCCGCTTCCGCGAGGGCAGCTTCGCCCGCTCGCGCAGGGAGGAAAGATCTGCCGAGCGCAGGCGGGAGAGAAGACCCCTGCGAGAGCGGTAGACGTTGTATTCGGGCGGCTCCGGGCGCCGCTGCTCACCATCGTCGGGCATAGGAGGGCGGAAACCATATTCGTCGGATATCCCGGAGTACCCTCCATTGCGATGAGCGACCGGGTGATGATCGAGCGACGCTTCCGCGGCCCGCCGGACTCGGCCCAGGGCGGCTATGCGTGCGGGCTGCTCGCGGAGCGGATCGAGGGACCGTGCGCGGCGGTCTCGCTCCGTCTGCCACCGCCGCTGGAAGAACCGCTGGAAATCGCGGCCGGCGACGACGGCACGGTGCGGCTCCTCGACGGCGACAGCCTGGTCGCCGAGGGCAGCGCGGCGGACTTCGAGCTCGACGTCCCCGACCCGGTCGCGTGGGAGGAGGCGAAGCGTGCCTCGGCGCAGTCCCCATGGGCAGACCGCCACCCTTTCCCGGGCTGCTTCGGGTGCGGCCCGGAACGCTCCCAGGACGAGGCGGTGGCGATCGAGATGGGCCCGGTCGGCGATGCCGACCTCTTCGCCGGGCCCTGGACGCCCGCGACTGAGTTCGCGGCGCAGAACGGCGGGGTTGATCCCTTGGTCGTCTGGGCGGCGCTCGACTGTCCCACCGCCGCGCCGGCCTTCCTCAACGACGCCGGCCCGAGCGTCCTGGCGGCCCTCACCGGGCGCCTCGTCGCCCCAGTCATTCCCGGCGAGCCACACACGGTCGTCGCCTGGCTGCTCGGCCACGACGGCCGCAAGCACCGCGGCGCCGCCGCCATCCACGGCCCCGACGGCGAACTGTGTGCTTACTCCGAAGGACTGTGGATCGAACTCCGCGACCCCTCCACCATGGGAGTAAAAACCTAACCGTTCGCTTTTTGGTACGTACTCGTCTAGTATTTCGGCGTTCGTCGACGGGAAGGGGAGACGTGAAGGCGCTTTGGGGAAGAGGCTCTAACCGTGTGGTTTTCATCCTTGCGATCGGCGTCCTTGCTGGCGCGGTGCTTGCCGGGATAGCCGCGGCGAAGCCCACGGTCATCATCGTCGGGGATCTCAAGGCAACCTTCGACGGAGGCTTCAAACCGAAAGCGCTGTCAAAGACCAAACCGACGCCGATCACCTTTTTCATCTCGGGCAAGATCGAGAACCTCAAAGGAGAACACCCCCCCGCGCTCAAAGAATTCATCCTCGAAAGCGACAAAAACGCTGCGATCAATGTCAAAGGGTTGCCGACCTGCACGTCGGGTCAGCTGCAATCGACCAATACCGCTGCCGCCGAAGCCGCTTGTGGGCCGGCGATCATCGGCAGCGGCAATGCGACCGCCGGGATCGAGTTCAAAGAACAGCCCGAAATCTTCGCCCACAGCAAGATCATCGCCTTCAACGGCGGCTTCAAAGGGGGGGTGACGACGCTGTTCATCCACGCGTACCTCACCGTCCCGGTGCCTGCGGCGATCGTCACCACGGTGAAGATCAAGAAGATCCGCAAAGGTCGCTACGGCCTCCTCTCGGTGGCCTCCATCCCGAAGATCGCCGGCGGCAGCGGCTCGGTCACGCAGTTCAACCTGACGTTCAACAAACCCGGAGTTCTGACGGCCAAATGCACCGACGGCAAGCTCCAGGTGCACGGGAAAGCGGTCTTCACCAACGGACCCACCGTCCAGGCGACGGTCTCTCGCCCGTGTACGCCTAAGCCCTGAGCGCCCGCTGTATCGCTGCATTGCCTCGCGTTTCGCCCACTGAGCGCTAGCCGGAACGTCCGGCTAGCCTTGCCTTCTTGATCGCTCGCCTTCCAGCCCGCAAACGTCCGTGAGTGCCAACGAGACGATCGGGGTCGACCTCGGCGGCACGAAGATGCTGGTCGGGGCGCTCGCCGGCACCGAGGTGCTCTACGAGGAGCGCGAGGCTTCGACTGGGCAGACCGAGGATGAGCTGGTCGAGCTGTTGGTGCGCGAGGTGAGCGAGGCTCACGCGGCACGGCCTGACGCCGCCGCGGTGGGTCTTGGCATCCCAGCGACGATCGACCATGAGCGCGGGGTCGCGGTCTCGGCGGTCAACCTGCCGCTGGCCGACCTGGCGATCCGCGACCTGGTCGCCGAGCGGGTCGGGTTGCCGGTCTTCGTCGACAACGACGCCAACGTCGCCGCCTTCGCCGAGCACCTCTTCGGCGCGGCTCGCGGGGCCGACGACGCGGTAATGCTGACGATCGGGACCGGGATCGGCGGCGGCCTGATCCTGAACGGCGAGATCTACCGTGGGGCGACCGGGTCGGGGGCCGAGCTTGGGCACACCGTGATCGACATCAACGGCCCGCGCTGCCAAGGCAACTGTCCGGGCCGCGGTTGCGTCGAGACGATGGCCTCAGGGACCGCGATTGGGCGCGAGGGACAACTGGCCGCCGAAAGCGACCCCGACTCGGTGCTGGCGACGATGCTCGCCGAAGGGCACCGGATCGACGGCAGGGCTGTGACTGAGGCGGCGCTCAACGGCGACCCGACCTCGATCGCCGTCTTCGACCTGGTCGGGACCCGGCTCGGCGCCGCCCTGGTCACCTTCGCCAACACCTTCGAGCCGAACGTGATCGTCGTCGGCGGCGGCGTGATGGCGGCCGGCGACCTGCTCCTCGACTCCGCCCGCCGCACCCTGCGTGAGCGGGCGCTGCGGCCGATGAACGAGATCCCGGTCGTGGCGGCGGAGCTGGGGCCGGACGCGGGCATGATCGGCGCCGCCGCGATGGCCCGGATCGAACTGGAGAAAGGGGCGGGCTGATGCCGGGGATGCTGGTCGTCTGCCCTACCCCGATCGGCAACCTCGACGACGTCACGCCGAGGGTGCGCGAGGCCCTGGTCAGCGCCGACTACATCGCCTGCGAGGACACCCGCCGCACCGGCTCCCTGCTCGACAAGCTCGGGATCCGGCCGGCGCCGCGCCTGGTCTCCAACCACGAGGGCAACGAAACCGCGCGGGCGACCGAGCTGGCGCAGCGGGTCGAGCGGGGCGAGATCGTCGCCCTGGTCTCCGACGCCGGCATGCCGGCGATCTCCGACCCCGGCTACAAGCTGATCCGCCGCTGCATCGACCGCGACCTCGAGGTGCGGGTCCTGCCCGGCCCCTCGGTCGTGCCCGTTGCCCTCGTCGCCTCTGGCCTGCCCACCGACCGCTGGCGCTTCGAGGGCTTCCTGCCGCGCCGCGCCGGCGAGATGGAGCGGGTGCTGCGCTCGGCGGAGACCGTGGTCGCCTTCGAGTCGCCGCGGCGGGTGGGGGAGTCCCTTGCCGCGCTGGCCTCGCTCGCACCCGACCGCCAAGCGGCCGTCTGCCGTGAGCTCTCGAAGATGCACGAGGAGGTCTCACGCGGTTCGCTCGGCGAACTCGCGCGACGCTTCCGCGGCGACGTCAAAGGGGAGATCGTGCTCGTGATCGCCCCCGCCGCCTCGGCCGACCACGACAAAGACGTCGGCTTCGCCGTCGACGCCCTCCGCCACCTGGTCCAGTCCGGCGCCCGCCCGCGCGCCGCCGCCAGCGTCGTCGCGGCGCTGACCGGTACCCGCGCCAACGACCTCTACAAGGCCCTTACCGGCCGCGAGGCGCGCAGGTAGCCTGCGTCCCCTCGTGACCTACTACGTCACCACCCCGATCTATTACGTCAACGCGGAGCCGCACCTCGGCCACGCGTACTCGACGATGGCGGCCGACGTGCTGGCCCGTCACATGCGCCAGCGAGGCGAGGACGTGTTCTTTCTCACCGGCACTGACGAGCACGGCGAGCCGGTCGAGAACGCGGCCGAGCGGGAGGGGATCTCGCCGCAGGAGCTGGCCGACCGCAACGCCGAGAAGTTCCAGGCGTTGATGCCGATCATCGATGCCACCAACGACTTCTTCATCCGCACCTCCGACCCGCGCCACGCCGAGAAGGTCGGCGAGATCATGCAGCGGGTCTACGACAACGGCTGGGTGAACAAAGGGGTCTACGAGGGCTGGTACTGCCCGCGCTGTGCCGACTTCAAAACCGAGCGCGAGCTTGGCCCCGGCAACACCTGCCCGATCCACGAGATCCCGCTTGAGCGGGTGCGGGAGGAGAACTGGTTCTTCCGCCTCTCCGCATTCCAGTCCCAGCTCGAGGAGCTCTACGAGGCGCGGCCGGACTTCGTCGTCCCCGAGCACCGTCGCAACGAGGCAGTGGCGTTCATCAAGCAGGGGCTGGAGGATGTCTCGCTCTCGCGGCCGAAGCTGAAGTGGGGGATGCGGCTTCCCTGGGACCCCGAGCAGCGGATGTACGTGTGGTTCGACGCGCTGCTCAATTACGTCACCGCGCTCACCTTCGCCCGCGAGGGAGAGGACCTGACCGACCGCTTCTGGCCGGCCAACCTGCACGTGATGGCGAAGGACATCCTCAAGTTCCACGCGGTGATCTGGCCGGCGCTGCTGATGGCCGCGGACCTCGAGCCGCCGCGGCGGATGGTCATCCACGGCTTCCTGCTGATGGGCGAGAAGAAGATGTCGAAGTCGCTCGGCAACGTCCTCGACCCGTTCGAGGTGATCGACCGGTTCGGCGCCGACGCGCTGCGCTTCTACCTTTTCCGCGAGGTCAGCTTTGGCCAGGACGGCTCGATCTCGACCGCCGGCTTCGAGGCCCGCTACGAGACCGAGCTGGCAAACGACTACGGGAACCTGGCGAGCCGGGTGCTGGCGATGGTCGATCGCTACCGAGCCGGCACCGTCCCGATTGCCGCCGTCGATGCGACCCTGGCCGAGGACTTTGAAGGTGTGGTCGGGCGCTTCACCGACCTGCTCGACCTGGCCGAGCTGACCCAGGCGCTGGAGGAGGCCTGGAAGCTGGTGCGGCGGCTCAACCGCTACGTCGAGGAGACTCAGCCGTGGGTACTGGCCAAGGACGAGGCCGACCCCGAGCGGCTCGACGAAGTCCTCTACAACCTGGTCGAGGGCCTGCGGGTGACGACGCTGCTCCTGGTCCCTTATCTACCGCGGAGCGCCGAGACGCTGCTGGCGGCGCTCGGCGAAGAGGGCCGGGCCCTGGCCGAGCTCGGCTCCCGCCCTGGCGGCCAGAGCGTCGAGCGGGTGCCCTCGCTCTTCCCGAAGATCGAGACCCCGGCCTAGGCGGGACGGCGCTCGCGATCCCGCGGGCGGGCCGCAACTTTCGCTTGGGTCACGGTTGACACCCGCAATGAATAAACATTGCGGTATCTCAATCCCGATCGCCCTGGCGGCCCTGCTGCTGATGGCGCCCGGCGCCTCGGCCGCCGAGGAAGCTGGCTGGCGCTGCACGGCCAACGACAGCGAACCGAACCTGACCGTGCTGGCCTCCGGCAGCTCGGGCCTGCCGTTCATGCCGTCCATTCCTCCCGAAGGCCGGAAGGTGATCACCGGCTGGAAGGTCCAGCTCGGGCCCGGGATCGGCCCAGTCGCTCAGCGCCTCGAGGTGTTCGAGGTACAGAACGAAAAAGGCGAGTACAAGAAGATCGGCGAGAGCGACACCGAGCCCCTGGTCGAGGGCGCGAACTCGTTTCCGACCCGGATCCCGGTCACCGAAGGCGACTCGGTCGGGCTCTATGGCCCTGTGAAAACGGTCTTCTGCGACAACGAAAGCGGCGCCATCTCGATTCGCCACCAGGGCGGAGTCGCAACCGGCGAGATCAAGGCCTTCGCCGCTCAAGGCGGAGTGGGGACGCCGGTGGTGGTGACGGTCGAGCCCGATCGCGACGGCGACGGCTACGGCGACGAGACCCAGGACCGTTGTCCGGCCGGTGCCGCGCATCAGGGGGACTGCCCCAGGGTGAGGCCCGAGATCGTCGACGTCGTCACGACGAAGCGGGCGATCCTCGTCAAGGCGAGGGTGGCTTCTGAAGCCGCGGTCAAGGTTTTCGGCTTCGTCAAATGGGGCGCCAGGCAGGCGTCCGGTAGCGCGGGGACCTCGAAGAACCCGACCGCCTCCGTCGTCGGGCTGAACGCGGGCCGGCCCCGCACTCTCGCCGGCGGCGCGACCTCCACCTTCAAGCTGGCCCTACCAGAGGCAGTCAAGCGCCGGCTACGGGCCCTCTCCTCCAAGGCCAAGCTGCGGGCGAATATCACCGTTCGCGCCACCGACCTGGCCCGCCGGGCCTCCGACCGCAGGCTGACGGTGAGTCTGAAGGGGGCGAGCAAAGATGCGTAGGCGCTTCGGGCCCGCGGTCGGGGTCGTCGCGGCCGGCCTCCTCCTGCTCGCCGCGCCCAACGCCTCGGCGGCGATTTCCCACGAAGCCGGCTGGGGCTGCGTCGCCGACAGCAGCAGAGCTGGCCTGACCCTGCTGGCCTCTCCGATCGAGGGCCACCCACACTCGCCGCTCGTCAAGGAGGCGCGCGCTGTGATCGTCAACTGGGGAGTGAGGGTCGGGCCAGGGCTTCCGCCGCTCGCGCAACAGCTCGGCGTCTTCCGGCAGGTCAACGGCGGCGCCGAATACACGAAGGTCGCCGAGAGTGCCGTCGCGACCTTCTCCGCGGGAACGGAAGCGGTCCCCGCTCGCATCCCGGTGCAGGCAGGCGACCACATCGGCCTCCACGGCCCGGCGGGGACATTCGTCTGCGATGGGGAATGGAGCGGCTCGTCGGCGGTGTTCAGGGGAAGCGTCGCCGTCGACGAGACCAGGGCCTTCGAAAGCGAGGCGGGGCTCGGGTCCCCGGTCATCGCGGTGGTCGAGATCGACGAGGATGGCGATGGCTACGGCGACGCGAGCCAGGACGAGTGCCCGGAAACGGCCGCATTCCACGACACCTGCCCCCCGCTGTGGTTCCTGAAAGGCAAACCGCATCGCTACGTGATCGTGGTGAGGCTGCGACCAGTCCAGAGGGCGCGAGTCGGCGTCTCCTGCCGGATCGCGTTGCCGGGGGATGACGGGAGAGGCGCGACCGCGCAGATCACGATGCCGCCCAGGACGATCGACGCCGGTGCGACCGCGGCGTTCAGACTGGCGCTGCCCCGCTCGGTGAAGGCGAGCCTCCGTGAGCTCGGGAGGGGAGGAGCCCTGCGCGCGCGGATCGCCGTGCGGACGACGGGGCGCGACGACGAGTCGAACACCCGCAAGCTGACCGTGAAGCTGCCCGGGCACGAGCGCGGTGGGGGCTAGGCGGCTACGTCGAGGATAGTGTCCTCGCCGATCTCCTCGAGCCTGATGAGGCCGCAGAGCGCCATCGTCAGATCGAGCTCGGCGAGGACCATCTTCAGCACCGTTTCGACCCCCGCTTGCCCGTCCAGGGCCAGACCCCAGACGTAGGGGCGGCCGAGGCAGACCGCGTCGGCGCCGAGGGCGAGCGCCTTGAGCACGTCGGCGCCGCCGCGCACGCCGCTGTCGAAGAGGACCGCGAGTTGGCCCCCGACCGCCTCGGCAATTGCGGGCAGGGCATCGAGCGAGGCGATCGCGCCGTCGACCTGGCGGCCGCCGTGGTTGGAGACGATGATGCCGGCGAGGCCGCGCCGGACCGCCTCGCGGGCGTCGTCGACGTGCTGGATCCCCTTGACCAGGATCGGCAGCTCGGTCTGCTCGCGCAGCCAGGCGAGGTCGTCCCAGGTCAGCGAGGGGTTGGCCTGGACGCCGAGGAAGTGGCCGGTGGCGGCGCCCTGGTCCTCCTCCGGCGTCTTCTCCAGCGCTTCGCGGAAGACCGGGTCCTGGAAGTAGTTGGCGACGCCCATCCCGTTGAGGAACGGCAGCCACGCCTGCTGCAGGTCGCGCGGCTTCCAGCCGGGGATGAAGGTGTCGACGGTGACGACGATCGCGCCGTAGCCGGCCCGCTCGGCGCGGCCGACGAAGCTCTCGACCAGGCGGCGGTCGTTGGCCCAGTAGAGCTGGAACCAGCGCGGCGCCTCGCCGCTCGCCTCGGCGATCTCCTCGAGCGAGAAGTGGGAGTTGGTGCTGGCGATCATCGGCGTGCCGAGCGCCGCGGCGGCGCGGGCGGTGGCCAGCTCGCCGTCCTCGTGGAGGATCTTCTGGACGCCGATCGGGGCGAGCATCAGCGGCGCCGGGATCGCGGTGCCGAGCACGGTGGTCGAGAGGTCCCGCTCGGCTACGTCGCGGAGCATCCGCGGGACGATCCGCCGGCGCCGGAACGCCTCCGCGTTGGCGGCGATCGTGTCCTCGCTGCCGGCCCCCGCGCCGACGTAGTTGGCTGCCCGCGGATCCATCGCCGCGATGGCCTGGCGCTCCAGCTCGGCGACGGCGACCGGGATTGCAGGCGTCTCGCCGCCGAGCCCCCGCACGTAGATCTCCCGGTAATAGTCGGCGAAGTCGGCCATCGCGGCGAAAGGCTATTGCCATATCGCAGGGGTAGGCTGACGAGCCGATGATCGACTCCCACACCCACCTCTTCCTCTGCGAGGGAAGCGAGGCCGAGCTGGTCTCCGCGGCCGCCGCGGCGGGGGTCGGGAGGATGCTGACTGTGGGGCTCGACGAGGCGACTAACGCCGAGGCCATCGCCTCCTCTGAGCGTCACGACGGGGTCTTCGCCGCGGTCGGGAGGCATCCCAACGAGGCGGATGGGTTCGACGATGCCGCGGCGGCGGAGATCGCCCGGTTGGCCGCCCACGAGCGGGTGCGGGCGGTCGGGGAGACGGGGCTTGATTACTACCGCGACACCGCCACCGCGGCGGCGCAGCGCCGCGCCTTCGCGGCCCAGATCGAGATCGCCGCCGAGGCGGGGCTGCCGATCGTGATCCACTGCCGCGAACCGGAGGGGTCGAGCGAGGCGATCGACGAGGTGATCGCGACGCTGGACGCGAAAGGAGCCGGCCTGACGGTGATCCTGCACTGCTTCTGTGCCCCGCAGCGGGTGGCCGAGGCGGTCGAGCGCCGCTGGTACTGCTCGTTCGCCGGCAACGCCACCTACCCGCGCTCCGAGGGGTTGCGCGAGGCTGCGGCCGAGATTCCCGAGGACAGGATCCTGGTCGAGACCGATGCGCCCTACCTCTCGCCCCAGGTGGTGCGCGGCAAGCGGAACGCTCCCGCCAACGTCGTCGCCACCGCTGAAGTGATCGCGGAGGTCCGCGGGGTCACCTACGAAGAGCTGGAGCGCGCCGTCGAGACCAACGCCCGCGCGCTCTTCGGCTGGTAGCCCAGTGGTCAGGCTCGGACAGAACTTCCTCGCCGATCCCAACCTGCTGGACGCGATCGTCCGCGATGCGGCGCTGTCCCCGACCGACGTGGTGCTCGAGGTCGGGGCCGGCGAAGGGGTGCTCACCGAGCGCCTCGCCGACGCTGCGTCCCACCTGCACAGCGTCGAGATCGATCGGGGGCTGGAGCCGGCGCTGGCGGAGCTGGCCGCGCGCCCGAACGTCAGCCTGCACTGGGGCGACGCGATGAAGCTCGACCTCGCCGCCCTCGATCCGGCGCCGACGGCGATGGTCGCCAACCTCCCCTACTCGGTGGCGACGCCGCTGATTCTGCGCACCGTCGAGCTGCTGCCCTCGCTGTTGAGCTGGACGGTGATGGTCCAACGGGAGATCGCCGATCGTTTGCGGGCAACCCCGGGCGGCCGCATCTACGGGTCGCCGAGCGTGATCGTCCAGCTCGCCTGCGAGGTGGAGCTGGCGAGGACCGTCGATCCGGCCGTCTTCCGTCCCCGGCCCCGGGTGGAGTCGGCGATCCTGCGGCTGCGCCGCACCGGCCCCGGCGCTGACCGGGCGACCCACGAGCTGGTCCGTGCCGCCTTCGCTCACCGGCGCAAGTCGCTCGCCCGCTCCCTCGAGCACGGCACCGAGGGCTCGCTGGCGGCGGCCCGGGCGGCGCTCGCCGAGCTCGGGCTGGCCGAGGACGCGCGGGCAGAGGCGCTCTCCCCCGAGGAGTTCGCCGCCCTGTCCGCCAAGCTGGGGGCCGAAGGGTGATCGCCGGGACGAAACCGATGCTGCTCCATGCCCCCGCAAAGCTCAACCTCTGCCTCTATCTCGGCCGCCCTCGCGGCGACGGGCTGCACGAGCTCTGTTCCCTCTTCGAGCCGCTTGGCCTGGCGGACCTGATCGAGGTCTCCGAGGCCGAGCGCGACGAAGTGCTCTGCCCCGGTGTCGAGGGAGAGAACCTGGCCGCAGCCGCCCTGGCCGCCCTCCGCGAGCGCGGCTGGGAGCGCGGGCCGCTGCGGGTGGAGATCCGCAAGCGGGTGCCAGTGGCGGCGGGACTGGGCGGTGGCAGTGCCGACGCGGCGGCGATCCTCCGCCTCGCCGCGGGGGAGGTCGACGACACGCTTGCGCTCGCGGCGGAGCTCGGTGCCGATGTGCCCTCGCAGCTGCGGCCGGGGCTGGCGCTGGTCCGCGGCGCCGGCGAGCGGGTCGAGCCGTTGCCGGAGCCGCCAGCGCACGCCGCGGTGCTGCTGCCGGACGGCGGTGGCCTGAGCACGGCCGAGGTCTTCGCCGAGGCCGACCGCCTCGGGCTGGGCCGCGACCCTGCGGCGCTTGAGGAGCTCGCCGCCGGCTTGCGCCAGGTGGCCGGCGCCGGCGCGTCGCCGCTCTCCTACCCCGAGCTGCTGGTCAACGACCTCGAGCCCGCCGTTCGCTCCCTTCGCCCGGAGATCGGCGAGGCGCTCGAGCAGTTGCGGGAAGCCGGAGCCCCGGTCGCGCTGCTGAGCGGATCGGGGCCGACCGCGGTCGGGCTCTTCCGCGACCGCGCCGTCGCCTGCGCGGCGGCTGAGGCCCTCGGCCGCGACGACGCGATCGTGTGCGAGGCGGGGAGGGCGCCGTGAGGCTGGGCGGGGAGGCGACGAGCAACCGCAAACGGATTCTGTTGCTCGCCCTGGCGGCGGCGGTCGCCTTTGGCTACTACATGGTCAGCCGGGAGCTCGGCAGCCTCGACCTCCAGGGCCTGCTGGAAGACATCGCCAACACGCTTGGCGCCTGGACCTACCTGCTGGTCGGTGTCTTCGCCTTCGCCGAGACCGGCGCCTTCGTCGGCCTGGTGGTGCCGGGGGAGACGGTGATGCTGATCGGCGGCGCGGTCGCCGGCCAGGGCGCGATCGACATCTACCTGCTGATCGCGATCGCCTGGTTCGCGGCCTGGCTCGGCGACACGACCAGTTTCTTCGTCGGCCGCCGTCTCGGCCGCGGTTTCGTCCTCAAACACGGGTCCCGTGTCGGGATCAGCCACGAGCGCTTCGAACGGGTCGAGGATTACTTTTCTCGCCATGGCGGCAAGACGATCTTCATCGGCCGCTGGATCAGCCTCGTCCGCGCCCTCGCCCCTTTCATCGCCGGCAGCTCCGGGATGAACTACCGCGCCTTTGTCCCCTACAGCATCCTCGGCACCGGGCTCTGGGCGAGCCTCCACATCCTGATCGGGTACTTCTTCTCGCGCAGCGTCGAGACCGCTGCCGAGTACGCGGGCAAAGGCATCTTCCTGCTCGGGACGCTGATCGTCGTCATCGCCGGGTCGGTTTTCCTCTACCGCTTCTTCCGGGTCGCCGAGAACCGGGAGGCGACGGTGCGCTGGATGGAGGACCACGTGGTGACCCGGTGGCTGGTCGCGCTCGGCCGCCGCTACCAGCCGCAGCTGCGCTTCCTCTGGAACCGGGTCACGCCCGGCGGCACCTTCGGGCTCGAGTTCACCTCGCTGATGGCGGTGCTCTCGGTCGCCCTCTTCGTTCTCGTCTCCTACATCGTCATCATCGGCCGCGACCCGGGGCCGACGCCGGGGGACGGCACCGCGATCGACCTCGTCGAACACCTCCACAGCGGCTTCTTGACCGAGGTCTCGCGGGTTGTCACCGCGCTCGGCTCCGGCTGGTTCACCTGGGGGCTGACCGCGGTCTGCGCGGCAATGCTTGCGGCCCGCCGCCACTGGCCCGAGTTCTGGGTCCTGCTTGTCGGGATGACCTTGATCTCGATCGGGATGCACGAGATCAAGGACGCGGTCGACCGGCCGCGACCGCCCGACCCGCTGACCGGCTACTCCGGCAGCTCCTTCCCCAGCGGCCACGCCGCCCACTCGGTCCTCTACGTCTGGCTCACGGTGACGATCGTGATGCGCCTGCGGGTGGGGATGGCGCGCGCCACCGCGGTCGTCATCGGCGGCGTCGTGCTGACGGCCCTGGTCGGGCTCTCCCGCGTCTACCTCAACGTCCACTACCTCAGCGACGTCAACGCGGGCTGGGCGCTTGGCGCGGCGGCGTTCGCGCTCTGCGGGGCCGTTGCTCTGGTCATCACCCAGGTGCGCCAGAATCCACGACAGTGACCGTCCTGGCGCTGACCAAACTCGGCAACCAGTACCTGCTCTTCGGCGGCGCTGGGCTGGTCTGCCTGGTCGTCTTCGTGACCCTGATCCTCAGCCCTGCCCTGAGCGCACACGGCAGGCTCTGGGAGAAGGCCGCCGCGGGCTTCCTCGCCGTCTTCGTCCTCGCCGCCCTGATCGTACTCGGGGTCGTGATCGGGCTGGTGATCGTCCTGTACTACCCGGAAATCAGCGAATTCCTCGGTCGCGAGTAGCCGCGTCTGGCTCTAGCCCAGGGATAATGCGCGGATGCCCGCACCACCGAAGGGCACCGAAAGCCCTGCAAACGCAAGCGAGCCAGGCCTGCTCGAGGCGCTCTCCGAAGCGGTCGAGTCGGGCGCCGGCCTGCCCGCCGTGGCGCGGGCGGCGGCGCGGCTGCTGGACGCCAGCGTCGCCCTGATCGACCGCTCCAGCGCGGTTCTCGCCGTGGCCGGGGCCTCGCCGGACCAGGAGCGGAAGCTGCTCTCCGGGGGGGAGGGGGTGACCAGGCTCGAGCTGCGGGTCGCCGACGCCGCGGTCGGCGAGCTGCGCTACCGGGCCAAGGCGCCGCCCGACCCGGCGATCGCCCGCATGATCACCACCCTGCTCGCCCTGGAGCTGGAGCGCTCCCGCTCACCGGAGTGGGAGAGCGAGGAGGTGGCGAGCGCCTTCGTCGCGGCGGTGCTCTCCCGCCAGGTGACCGACCGTGGCGACATCGTCGCCCGTGCGGCCGAGCTGGGGGCAGACCTCGACCGGGGCGCCGGCGTGCTCGTCTTCCGCGCAGCGCCGCGAGCGGCCCAGGCGGGCGAGTGGCGCGAGCGCGTCCTCACTCTGGCGATGCGGACGCTGCGCTCCCTGGCGCCGGGCTCGCTGGCGACCAGCAGCGAGGGCGAGGTCGCGGCGGAGGTCTCGGTGATCGTCCCGGCCGAGGACGACGAGCGCTTGGCCCGCGCCGCCGCCGGGCTGGCGCGGGAGCTGGAGGACAGCCTCGCGGGCTTTCACATGACCACCGGGCGCAGCCGCCGCTGCGCTGACCCCGTCGACCTCTACCGGGCGGGGAGCGAGGCTCGGCTCGCGGTCAACGTCGGTGAGGCCGAGGGCCACGCCACCCTTGCCTTCGAGGACACCGGCGCCTACCGGCTGCTGCTGCCGGCGATGAGCGAGGACCCTGGCGAGCTGGAACGGTTCTACGCCGAGACGATCAAGCCGCTGGTGAGCTACGACGAGCAGTACGAGACCGAGCTGGTGACCACCGTCGAGGCCTATCTGGAGAACGACGGCAACGTCGCCGCCACCGCCAAACAGCTGTTCACCCACCGCCACACGATCCGGTACCGGCTGGAGCGGGTGAAGGAGCTGTGCGGCCACGACGTCTCCGCCACCGAGGGGCGGGAGAAGCTGGGCCTCGGCCTGAAGGCGATGCGCGTCCTCGGCATCGCCTCCCCCCGCGGCCCGGCCCACGAGCCCGGCGCCAAAGGCGGCAAGGTGCCCCGCGCCGCGGCTGAGGATTAGGGGCCGCGAGCCCGGCGCCGCGCGCCCGCAGCTCCGGGGGAAGGACTTGAACCCTCGCTTCCAGGACCAAAACCTGGCGTGCTAGCCAACTACACCACCCCGGATCGGGCTCCGAGCCTAGCGCCGAGGGGACGAGGACTGCATTTGCCCCCTATACGGTGGTAAATGCAGTCCTCGTCGGTCCCATCCGCGGGTACGCCTAAGGTTCTCGACGTGGAGATCGGAGGAGCGTCGCTGGATCCGGAAGTCCGCGAAGGCCTGGCGAGGAGCTGGAAGGCCCTGATGTTCGTCGGCGTCCTCGCGATCGTCCTAGGTTGCATCGCGATCCTGGTCCCGGCGGTCGCCTCGGTCGGGACCGCGATCTTCATCGGGTGGATTCTTCTCGTCGCCGGCGCCTTCCTCGTCGCGGCGGCGTTCTCGGCCCACTCGGTCGGCTCGCTGTTGCTGCGGATGCTGTGGGCGGTGCTGACGGTGATCGTCGGCCTCTGGCTGATCGTCGAACCCCATAACGGCACCCTCACCCTGACCTTCGTCCTCGGCGTCTACTTCCTCTTCATGGGACTGACCCGGATCACCGTCGCCTTCATCGGCCGCGGCCAGCCGAACGCCGGTCTGGTCGGCCTCAGCGGCGTCGCCGGCCTCCTGATCGGCATCCTCGTCCTCGCCAAGTTCCCCAGCTCCGCCGACTGGGCCATCGGCCTCCTAGTAGGAATCGACCTCATCTTCGCCGGCTGGACCCTGACTTCGGTCGCTTTGGTCGGCAAAGACCTCTCGCAGGCCGAGCCGAGACGCGCCTGAGCCAAGCAGGCCAAGGACGCAGGGAGCGAAGCGTGCTCTGCACGTGAGCGACCGAGGACGCCGGGATGCGCCGGCTCGGGCGCGTCTCGCAATCTGCTGCGCAACGGCCTCTGAGAGAGGGCACCCAGTCCCTTTGCCAATACGATCTGTGGGTGAGTTCCCCCTTGGTCCTGGTGATGGCGGCCGGCGCCGGCACCCGCATGCGCTCGAGCTTGCCAAAGATGCTGCACCCTGTTTGCGGCCAGCCGATGGTCGCTTGGCCGATCCTGGCTGCGCGTGAGGCCGGGGCCGGCAGGGTGGCGGCGATCGTCTCTCCGGGGCACGACATCTCGGCCGCTCTCCCGGAGGGGGTCGAGACGGTGGTCCAGCCCGAGTCCGACGGTACCGGCGGCGCGATCCGGGCGGCGCTGCCGGCGATCGAGGAGAGCGAGACGGTGCTGGTGCTCTCCGGCGATGTGCCGTTGATCGGGACCGACACGATCGCCTCGCTGCTCGACGCCCACGCCGCCTCGCCGGCGGCGGCGACGATGCTGACGATCGAGCTCGATAGCCCGGGTGCCTACGGGCGTGTCCTCCGCACCGAGGAGGGCGATGTCGAGCGCGTGGTCGAGGCGAAAGCGGTCGGGGATGCCAGTGCCGGCCAGCTCTCGATCCGCGAGGTCAACGCCGGCACCTACGTCTTCGATGCGGCCCCCCTGGCCGCCGCCCTGGCGACGCTCTCCAACGACAACGCCCAGGGCGAGTACTACCTGCCAGACGTCTTTCCAGCCCTGCGCGAGGCCGGCCACACGGTCGCTGCCCACCTCGCCGACGATCTCGCCGTGACCATGGGGGTCAACAACCGCGCCGACCTCGCCGCGGTCGAGGCTGAGGCACGCCGGCGCATCCTCGAGGCCCACATGCTCGCCGGCGTCACCGTCGTCGACCCCGCTTCGACCTGGATCGACGCTGGAGTCGAGATCGGCGCCGACGCGCGGATCGAGCCCGGCACCAGCCTCCGCGGCCAGACCGAGGTAGGTACCGCCGCGGTGGTCGGGCCCCTGACCACGCTGATCGACAGCGCGGTCGGCGCCGAGGCGAGCGTCGTCCACTCCTACCTGGTCGAGTGCGAGGTCCGAGACCGCTGCTCGGTCGGCCCGTTCACCTACCTGAGGCCGGGGGCGCTGCTCGGCGACGGCGCCAAGGCCGGCGCCTTCGTCGAGATCAAGAACTCGGAGATCGGCGAGGGCGCCAAGGTCCCCCATCTGGCCTACGTCGGCGATGCCGAGGTCGGTCCCGGAAGCAACCTTGGGGCGGGCACGGTCACCGCCAACTACGACGGATTCCGCAAGAACCGGACCGTAATCGGCCGCGATGTGCGGATCGGCGTTGACACGATGCTGATCGCGCCTGTAGAAGTCGGGGACGCCGCCTACACTGGCGCTGGCGCGGTAATCAAGGACGACGTGCCCGATGGGGCGTTGGCCGTAAGCGAGAACGCGCAACGGAACATCGACGGATACGCGGCCCGCAAGGCGGCGAAGATGCGAGAGGAAAAGAGCCCGTGAGCATGATCGAGGAGCGCCCGCAGGCGGCCACCGCCTTCCCCCACGACTACTCCAAGCGGATGATGGTTTTCGGCGGCCGCAGCTCGATGGAGCTGGCGGCGAAGGTCGCCGGCAAGCTCGAGCTCGACCTCGGCCAGGTGACGCTGAAGACCTTCGCCAACGGCGAGGTCTACTGCCGCTACGAGGAGTCGATCCGCGGCGCCGACGTATTCCTCGTGCAGTCGACCTGCGCCAACGAGCAGAACGGGATGACCCCGAACGACTCGTTGATCGAGCTGCTGACGATGATCGACGCCGCCCAGGGCGCCTCCGCCCACCGGATCATCGCCGTGATGCCCTGGTACGGCTACGCCCGCCAGGACAAGAAGTCGGCCCCCCGCGAGCCGATCTCAGCGCGGATTGTCGCCAAGTGCCTGGAGGGCGTCGGCGTCGACCGGGTGCTGACGATGGACCTCCACGCCGGCCAGGTCCAGGGTTTCTTCCACGTCCCGGTCGACCACATGACGGCGATGCCGATGCTGACCCAGTGGTTCGTCGACCAGAACCTCACAGAGGACCTGGTGATCGTGTCTCCGGACGCCGGTCGGGTTAAGACGGCACGCAACTTCGCCCGCCGCGTCGGCACCCACTGGGCGGTGATGGAGAAGGAGCGCCCGGCCCAGCAGGTCGCCGAGATCGGCTATGTGGTCGGCGACGTGAAGGGCAAGACCGCGGTGCTCGTCGACGACATGATCGACACCGCGGGCACCCTCTGCGCCGCCGCCGAGACCGTTCTCGACGAGGGGGCGGCCAAGGTGATCGCCTGCGCCACCCATGGCGTCTTCTCGGGGCCCGCCTACGAACGGCTGGCCGACTCCGGCATCGAGCAGATCGTCGTCACCGACACGCTGCCGCTGCGCCCCGGCGCCCCCGACAACATCACCGTGCTCACCACCGCCGGCACCTTTGCCGACTCGATCCGGCGGATCTTCACCGACGACTCGGTCTCCGAGATCTTCGCCGGCGAGAACCAGCTGTTCTAGGCGCCGGCGATGGTGACCGCCGAGCAGCCCGCGAAGCTGCGCTTGGTCGGCCACAAGGGCGCTGACCTGATCGCCCCCGGCAACACGCTGGAGAGCTTTCGGGCCGCGATTGAGGCGGGGGTCGACACGATCGAGCTCGACGTGCTCTGGCTGCGCGACGCTCACATGCCGCTGGAGGAGCGGGCGCCGCTGGTGGTCGCCCACGACTGGGGAGATGCCGCGCGTCGCACGCCGCTGTCGCTAACCGAGGCGCTCGACGCCTTCCTCGAGCCGCCGTTGGACCGGGTCGAGATCGACCTCGACATCAAACTCCCTGGCCGCGAGGAGGAGCTGGTCGAGGCGCTGCGCGAGCGCGACCTGCTCGACCGGGCGATGGTCTCGACGATGGAGCTGTACTCACTCGGCAAGGTCCTCGAGCTGGAGCCGGAGCTGCGGCGCGGCTGGACCTATCCCAAAGTCACCAAGGACTGGACCAGGAAGCGGTGGGCGAAGCTGCCGATGGCGGCGGCGCTTGTGGCGATGCGCTACCGCCTGCCGGGGCTGGCAGCGGAGAAGCTGCCCAAGCTCGGTGTCACCGCGATGTGGGTCTACCACCCACTGATCAGCTCTCGCCTCTCCCGCATCTGCAAGCTCGCCGATGTCGAGCTGATTGCCTGGACCGTCGATGACCTGGCGCGGATGGAGCGTCTGGTCGAGGCCGGCGTCACCGGCATCTGCTCCAACGACCCCCGCCTCTTCTCACAACTGACCCATTGACCCCGTTGTGGAGTGGTCAATGGGTCAGTCGGTGACGTCGCGGCGGCAGATCAGCGCCGTGCCCACGACCATCAGCACCGCCACCCAGGCGCTGAGCACGAATCCACCGGCGACCTGACCGAGGCCGCCATCTTCGGTATCGGTGCTGAGGCCCTGCAGCGAGCCGATCGCCTGCGCCGGGAAGTAGTCAGCGAAGTCGCCGGGGAGGAATTCCGGCAGCGCCGAGAGGATGAAGAAGAAGGCGATCGCGGCGATGATCGCGGCGACCTGGTTGCGGACGATCGCGCCGATGCCGACGCCGAAGGCGCAGATCAGCGCCATCGAGACGGTCACCCCCGCGTAGATCGAGACGAGGTTGTCGGTGGACGGCAGGCTGCCCGTGCGACTGTCGAAGATCGGCAGCGCCAGGCCGGCGTTGACGACGGTGAAGGCGAGGCCCGCAAGGACGCCGGCGGCGAGCGCCAAGCCCAGCTTCGCCGCCAGCACGGGGTAGCGCGTCGGCGCGGCGAGGAAAGTCGAGCTGGCGGTGCCGTAGCGGAACTCCGAGGTGGTCACGAGCACGCCGAGCACGAGCACCAGGGTCAGCAGCAGCCCGGTCCCGGTCGCGATCTCATCGATGCTGCCGATGTCGTCGAGCGGCACCAGACCCACGAAGAGGCCGGCGAACAGACCCTCGATCAGCAGGCCGATCCCAAGCATCGTCCAGGTCGTCCGGATCGACCAGAGCTTGATCCACTCGCTCCTGAGCAGGCTCATGCCGCTTCCTCCTCGCCCATCACCTCGAGGAAGCGCTCCTCCAAACTCGACCGCTGCGGCGCCAGCTCGTGGATCGCGATCCCCCGCTCCAGCGCCAGCTCACCGATCTCCTCCGCGGTGAGCCCCGCGACCAGCAGGGCGTCATCGCCGTCGCGCTCGAGACTCGCCCCACGCTCCTTCAGGCCGCCCGCCAGATCGTCGAGCCGCGCCGCCCGCACCCGCATCCGGCCGGCGCCGCCGGTGGTGAATTCGGCGAGCGAGGTCTGGGAGATCAGCTTTCCTTCGCGGATCACCACCAGCTCGTCGGCGGTCTGGGCGATCTCGCTGAGCAGGTGGCTGGAGACCAACACAGTGCGCCCGGCGGCGGCCTGGCCGCGGAGCAGATCGCGCAGCCACCGCATCCCCTGCGGGTCGAGGCCGTTCGCCGGCTCGTCGAGGATCAGGATCCGGGGATCGCCGAGCAGCGCCGCCGCGAGCGCCAGGCGCTGGCGCATCCCCAACGAGTAGCCCTTCACGCGCCGCTTTGCCGCGCCGGTCAGCTCGACCATCTCCAGCACCTCCTCGACCCGGGAGAACGGGATCCGGGAGGCAGCGGCGAGGGTGCGCAGGTGGTTGCGGCCGCTGCGCCCGGGGTGGAAGGCGGTCGCCTCCAGCGCGGCCCCGATCGTCCCCAACGGGTCCACCATCGAGACCGGCGAGGCACCCTCAACCAGCGCTTCGCCGCTGCTCGGCCGCAGCAGGCCGAGCAGGGCGCGCATCGTCGTCGTCTTGCCGGAGCCGTTGGGGCCGAGGAAGCCGGTCACCTGGCCGGCTTCAACCGTGAAGGAGAGATCGTCGACTGCGACGGTCTTTCCGTAGCGCTTCGTCAGATTGCGGACCTCGAGCTCGGGCATCCAGCGCGGGACGCTAGACGGTGCCGGGCGTCGCCGTCGGCGGCGCGTTGCGGCCGCCCTTCTTGGGCTTGACCGCCGACTCCAGCTCCTCCGCGGTGAACCCGCCCACCACCTGGCCGTCGAGGGCGTAGCGGTAGAGCGCGACCCCGAAGATGCCGCTCAGCGCCCGCGAGATCAGCAGCGCGATCGCCAGCACCAGGGCGCCGATCACGACCAGCAGCGCGCCGGCGAACGAAGCAGAGGACCAAAGGAGAACGCCGGCGACGATCAGGATCGCGGCCGGCAGTACGCCGATCAGGAAGATCGCGGCGCCGATCGCGATGTTGCCGGTGATCTGCGCGCCCCAGCGCTCGCGGAACATCGAAGCCGACCGCTTCAGCGTTTCGAATGGGCCCGTGCCCTCGATCGCGATCACCGGCACGGCGAGGAAGGTGACCAGCGACCAGGCGGCGCCGACCAGCCGGGCGGCGATCTGGCCGCCGATCCCGCCCTGGTTCTCGAGCACGCCCATCACCACGCTGATCGCGGTGGAGATCGCGGCCCAGCCGCAGATCTGGGTGAAGCGGGAACGAGCGACGGCGAGCCCGTCGCTGACGCTCGCTTCCTGGCCGCGGAAGATCATGTCGGCGCAGGCGGCGAGCCCGACGCTGAAGTAGAAGCCGACGACGCTGAGCACGTAGACGCCGATCACCAGCAGCGGGATCGCACCGGCCAGCTCGTCCTGGTCGAGCAGGTACAGCCCGGGGCCGAGGGTGACGATCGCCAGTAGCGTCGTCGCCACAGCGCCGTAGAGCGGGAACCGGATCAGCTCGCGGTGTTCGTTCAGCAGCGCCCAGCTTTTCTTGGTCAGTGCCCAACCGCGGCGGATCTTGGTCATCGTCGCTCCTCCTGGTGATGGTCCGGGATCACAGGGCTTCGGCCAGCCCCGGGGTTCGCCTAAGTCCTCTTTCCTCGAAGTACTCCCACTCCTGCTCGCCGAGCGGCGTTGCAGGCGGATCTGCGTAGACCCACTCGCGGGCGATCCGGTGCCAGTTGCGCTTCGCCCGCAGCTGGCCGAGCACGGCGACGACGCCGATCTGCATCCGCTGCCCCATCAGCTCGTCGGCCGGAAGCGACTGGCGCCGCATCAAGTCGAAGTACTCCGAGCGGGGGTCGTTGGTCGACTCGATGATCTTCATCACCCGTCGTGCGCTGATCTCGATCTCGCGGTCTTCCACGTACCAGCCGCCGACCGCCCGCATGTGGTCCAGCAACCGCTCGGCGTCGAGCTTGGAAGGCTTCTTGACGAAGCCGAGATCGTGCAGGGCGCGGCGGAACGCCTCCGGGTCGTCACGCGAGGCGGCGTCGAAGGCGCGCTGCTCGAGCAGGATCTGCTCGCGGTCGAGCTTCTTCGTCATCCCGAAGTCGAGGAAGGCGACCCGCCCGTCCTCCATCAGCAGGTAGTTGCCGGGGTGGGGGTCGGCGTTGAAGTGCTGCAGGTGGTAGATCGAGCCGAAGCTGCCGCGGAAGACGACCTCGCCGAACCGGCTGCGCTCCTCGTGCGGCAGATCCTTGATTTCCTCGAACCCCATCCCCTCGACGAACTCAGTGACCAGCACCCGCCGCCGCGAGAGCCGCGTCACTACTTCGGGCACGTAAATGAACGGGTGCTCGCGGTAGGCCCGGGCGAAGGACCGCTGGTTCTGGGCCTCGTACTCGTAGTCGAGCTCCTCCATCACCCGTTCGCGCAACTCCTCGGCGATTGCCTTGGCGTCGAGGCCGGGCGCAAGCGCCCGCGCCAGCCGCACGATCGTGCCGGCGTTGCGGAGGTCGGCTTCGAGCGCCTCGGCGATCCCCGGGTACTGGATCTTGACCGCGACCTGGCGGCCGTCGAGCAGCTCGGCCCTGTGCACCTGGCCGATCGAGGCGGCGGCGAAAGCCTCGGTCTCGAACTCGGCGAACAGCTCCGACAGCGGTTCGCCGTCGTACTCGCCCTCCAGCACCGTCTCGATCTTGCTCCACGGCATCGCCGGAGCGTCGGTGCGCAGCTTCGCCAGCTGCTCTTGGTAGATCTCGCGGTACTCCTCGGGGATGAACTCGGTGTCGATGAAAGAGGCGAACTGGCCGAGCTTCATCGCCGCGCCCTTCATCTCGCCGAGCGCGCCGACCATCTTTATCGCCGTCTCCAGGTGGCGCTGCTCCAGCCGCTCTTTGCTGCCCTCCTCCGAGCGGCCGACGTTGGTGGCCTTGGTTCCCGCGTAGCGGGCGCCCTGCACACCGACGATCGAGCCCAGCTTTGCCGACCGTCGCAGCCTGCCTTTGGGAATCTTGGAGTCCTCGGCCACGGCCAAAGATTGCCACAGGCTCTGTCTTCCGTCGGGTTTCTCTATTCTCTCCCGTCCGATGGCCGCTTCCCGTTCCACCCTGAAAGTCGCTCCGCGCGCCCTCTTCGGTTCGCGCTCCTCGCGCCGCCTGCGCGGCGAGGGCCTGGTGCCCGGAGTCGTTTACTCAGGCGGCTCGGATGCGATCCCGTTCCAGGTCCAGGAACGAGAGGTGCGGACGATCATCAGCGAGGGCGCCGCGCTCTTCGATCTCGAGATCGACGGCGGCAAGGCCGTCCCCGTGGTCGTCAAGGAGCAGCAGATGCACCCGGTGCGAGGCAGCCTCCAACACATCGACCTGCAGGAGGTGAAGCTCGACGAGGCGATCCAGGCAGAGGTCGCGATCGAGCTGGAGGGGGCCGACACCGCCCCCGGCGTCAAAGGCGGCGGCGTGCTCGAGCACGTCACCCGCGAGATCACCGTCGAAGCGCTGCCGACCGAGATCCCGGACCGGATCCTGGTCGACGTCTCGGCGATGGAGATCAACGACACGCTTCAGCTCTCGGTCGTCGCGGCGCCCGAGGGAGTCACCTTCATCGCCGACGATCCCGAGGAGATCACCATCGTCACCCTCTCCCCGCCGCGGGTGGAAGAAGTGGCCGAGCCCGAGGTCGAGGAGGAGACCGAACTGGTCGGCGAGGGCGAGGAGGGCGAGGGCGAGCAGGCCGCCGAGGGCGAGGGCGGCGACTCGGGCGACTCCGAGGGCGACTAGCCCTGTCGCTGTTCCGCCGCCGTCGCGAGATAAGTGGCGAGGGGGGCGATCGCATCCTCATCGTTGGTCTCGGCAACCCGGGGCCCGAACACGCGAGCGACCGCCACAACGTCGGTTTCGGGGTGGCCGAGGAGCTCTGCCGGCGCTGGGACATGGGCCGGCCGCGGGAAAAGTTCGGCGGCCGCTTCTTCGAAGGCAGGGCTGGCCCCGGCGGCCCGCGGGTCGCGGTCCTCCAACCACTGACCTACATGAACGGCTCCGGTGACTCCGCCGGACCGGCCCGGGGCTCGCTCAAGGTGCCGCTCGACCGGGTCATCGCCCTGCACGACGAGATCGACCTCCCGTTCGGCGAGATCCAGGTTCGCCTCGGCGGCGGGCTGGCCGGCCACAACGGCCTCAAGAGCCTCAAACGCGGCTTCGGGGACGCCGAGTTTTGGCGGGTCAGGGTCGGGGTGGGGCGGCCGGACTCGACCGACCCCGAGATCGTCTCCTCCTATGTGCTCGGTCGGTTCCGCGAGCCGCGGGCCGAGGTCGAGGCGCTGGTCGCCAGTGCTGCCGAGGAGGCCGAGAGGTTGGTCGAGCGGCTAGGTTCCGACGCCGAATGACGGAGCGAGTAACCAGCTACGGGGTCAAGGAGGGCGGCATCGCCCTGTTGCGGCTCGAACGCCCGCAGGCCCGCAACGCAATGAACACCCAGATACTGGTCGAGCTGCTCGAGCACCTGGCGATGGCGCGATCGGACGTCGTCCGGGTGCTGGTGATCAGCTCCTCCGACCACCTTGGCCTCTCCGCCGGCGCCGACGTCCGCGAGGAGCTCGACGAGGAGGGCAAGATCGCCCGCATGCAGCTCTTTGCCGATGTCTACGACGCGATCGTCGCCTTCCCTAAGCCGACCGTGGCCGCCTGCCACGGCGACGTCGTCGGTGGTGGAGCTGAGATCGCCGTCGCCTGCGACATGCGGGTCGGCGGCTCCAACCTGCGGATGCGCTTTCCCGGCGCCGCCCTCGGTGTACCGGTCGGCCCGGCCCGCCTGGTCACCCTTTGCGGCCTCGCCGCCGCCAAGTACCTGCTGCTCTCCTCGCGCACGGTCAGCGCCGAGGAGGCGCTGCGCTTGGGCCTGGTCAACCGGGTCGCGCCCGCTGCCGCGACCGAGGACGCGGCCCTGGAGCTGGCAGCCGCGGTGGCGGCCCACCCGCCCGAGGCGGTGGCCCAGTTGAAGCGGATGCTGCACGAGTGGGACGACGTCGAGGGCCGCTCGGCGCAGGAGGGCGTGGGCCAGGTCGAGTGGCAACGGTCGGGCCCAGGGCTACCGTTCTCTGAGTGAGTCTTCGGCCCTTACTCGAGATCGCTGCCGAGAACGAGCGCGTGCACGCGCTCGTTGGTCGAGTGCGCGCTGCTGCCGACGGCGGCGAGGCGGCTATGGTCCGGGCCTCGACCATGCTGCGGCCGCTGCTGCTGGCGGCCTTGCTGGAGGACGACCGGGGACTCGCCGACCGCCCGGCCCTGCTGGTCAGCGCCGACGACCGCTCCGCCCGGGACCTTGCCGCCGATCTGCGCTCCTACCTGGCCCCGCGACGGGTCCGGTTCTACCCCTCGCGGGGGACCGGATACGCCTCCCACATCACCCCGCCCCCGCACCTGGTCGGGCTCCGGATCGATGCCCTCGACGCGCTCGCCGCGGAGCCCGATGCGATCGTCGTCGCCAGCGCCACCGCGCTCGCTGAGGCGGTCCCAGACGCTTCCCTGCGCCCCCACGGGTTCGCGATCGGTCGCGGTGAGGAGATCGAGCTGGGGGCGGTCGCCGAGGATCTTGTCGCGGCCGGGTACGAGCGGGTCGAGCAGGTCGAGGAGCGCGGCCAGTTCGCGGTCCGTGGCGGCATCCTCGATGTCTATCCGGCGACGGAGGAGCGGGCGGTGCGGATCGAGCTGTTCGGCGACGAGGTCGAGTCGATGCGCTGGTTCTCGACCTTCACTCAGCGTTCGCTGGGCGAGGCGGAGCGGGTGGAGCTGGCGCCGGCGGCCGAGCTCGACTCCGAGCACCGCGAGTTGGCCGAACTGGCGGCGCTGGAGGCCGCTGAGGAGGGCGAGCGGCCCTCCAACCTCGCCGAGCTGCTGCCCCTGGAGCGCTTCCGGGCGCCGCTGGATCTGGTCCCTGCGGCCGCCGCGGTCGTCCTCGCCGCCGCCGAGGAGATCGAGCCGGCCCTGCGCGACCACTGGCAGGACGCGACCACGGCGATGCACGCCGACGATGCCCAGCACCTTTACGTCGACGTCGCCGCGCCGCTGGCCGAGCGGGCAGCGCTCTCGCTGACCGGCGCCGGGGAGGACGACGAGGACGCTTTCCGCGCCGCCCGCGCCGAGTCGCCTGCCCGCAGCGTCAAAGAGGCCGAGGGCGAGCTGGAGAAACTCGTCCGCTCCGGTTATCGCACCGTCGTCGCCTTCGACAGCCGCGGCGAGGCCGAGCGCGCCCGCTACGGCCTCGACCGCATCGACGCCCGCCTGCTCGACGGCGGCCGGCTGCCGCCCGACCCCGGGCTCTCCTTCGCCGAGGCCCGCCTGCGCGAGGGCTTCGTCAGCCCTGAACTGCGGCTGGCCGTCTACCCGTTCCGCCGCCTTGTCCACCGGCGAAAACGGACCGACGAGCCCGCGCCGGGCGCGGGGCGCGGCCGGCTCGCCTTCAGCGAACTGCGGGTCGGCGACTACGTCGTCCACGAGGACCACGGCGTCGCCCGTTTCGCCGGCTTCGAGACGCGCGACGTCGGCGGCGTCACCCGCGACTACCTCTACCTCGAATACAAGGGTGAGGACCGGGTCTACGTCCCCACCGACCAGCTGGCGAAGCTGAGCCGGTACGTCGGCGCCGGCGGCGACCCGTCGCTCTCGGCGCTGGGCGGCAAACGCTGGCAGAACATGAAGGCGCGGGCGCGCAAGGCGGCCGGCGCGCTGGCCGGGGAGCTGCTCAACCTCTACGCCGAGCGGCGGGCGCGCAAGGGCCACGCCTTCTCCCCCGACGGCGAGTGGCAGATCGAGATGGAGACCGCCTTCCCCTACCGGGAGACGGCCGACCAGATGGAAGCGATCGAGGCGGTCAAGGGGGACATGGAGGGGGAGCGGCCGATGGACCGGCTGGTCTGCGGCGACGTCGGCTTCGGCAAGACCGAGGTCGCCCTGCGCGCGGCGGTGAAGGCGGCGGCGGACGGCAAGCAGGTGATGGTCCTGGTGCCGACCACGATCCTCGCCCAGCAGCACTTCGGCACTTTCCGCGAGCGTCTCGCCGACCTCCCCTTCCGGGTCGAGAGCGTCTCCCGGCTGCGCCCGCCGGCCGAGGTGAAAGCGGTGCTGAAGGACTTCGAGGCCGGGCAGGTCGACGTCCTGATCGGCACCCACCGCTTGCTCTCCCGCGACGTCCGCGCCAAGGAGCTGGGGCTGGTGGTGGTCGACGAGGAGCAGCGCTTCGGGGTCAAGCAGAAGGAGCTGCTGCGCCAGCTGAAGCTGAAGGTCGACGTGTTGGCGCTCTCGGCGACGCCGATCCCGCGGACGCTGCAGATGAGCCTCGCCGGGCTGCGCGACATCTCGGTGATCGAGACGCCGCCGGAGGGCCGCCGCCCGGTTCGCACCTACGTCGGGCCCTATGACGAGGACCTGGTGCGGAAGGCGATCGAGCGCGAGATCGAGCGTGGCGGCCAGGCCTTCGTCCTCCACAACCGGATCGACTCCCTGCCCGAGGTGACTGAGCGGCTCCGCGGTCTGGTGCCGAAGGCCCGGTTCGCCGAAGCGCACGGGCAGATGGACGAGCGGGCGCTCGAGGAGACGATGCTCGGGTTCCTCCGTGGCGAGGCCGACTGCCTGGTGACGACGACGATCATCGAGTCCGGCCTCGACATTCCGACCGCGAACACGCTGGTGGTCGAGCGCGCCGACCAGCTCGGACTCTCCCAGGCCTACCAGATCCGTGGCCGCGTCGGGCGTTCTCGCGAGCGCGCCTTCGCCTATCTGCTTTACCCCTCCGCTGAGGCGCTGACCGAGGACGCAGCAGCCCGCCTCTCGACGCTTGCCGACCACACCGAGCTGGGCTCCGGGTTCCGGATCGCGATGCGTGACCTCGACATCCGCGGCGCCGGCAACCTGCTCGGCGACGAGCAGTCCGGCCACGTCGCCGCGGTCGGCTTCGAGCTCTACTGCCAGATGATCGACGAGGCGGTCGCTGAGGCCGGAGGGGAGGGCGGAGCCGCGGAGGAAGGCCCGGAGCCGGTCCGCCTCGACGTCCCGGTCGACGCTTACCTGCCGGCGACCTTCGTCCCCTTCGAGGCCGCCAAGATCGACATCCACCGGCGCGTTGTCGCGGCGCGGGAGCCGGGCGCGCTGCGGGCGATCCGCGACGAGCTCGAGGACCGCTTCGGGCCGATGCCACCGCAGGCGGAGAACCTGCTGAAGCTGCAGCGGGCGCGGATCGAACTCGGCCTGGCGGGCGCTCGCAGCGTCGAGTTCCGCGGTGGCCGCCTCAGCGTCACCGGGGTCGAGCTCGACTCCGACCAGGTTGGCGTGCTCGCCGAACGGGTCGAGGGCGCCCTCTACGAATGGCGCGAGCAGACCGCCGCGGTGCGGGTCGCGGGCGATCCGGAGGAGCGGCTCGCGGCCGTGCTGGCGATGGCCGGGGGCTTGCGGGATGCTCGCCGGGCCGTCGAGGGCGCCGCTGCCTGAGCGCTGCGCGTCCCCTCGCCATTCGATTTGTCTATGCTGCCCAATTCGTGGCACCGAAATCGGGGAAGAGTAAGAAGCAGCCGGCGGGGAAGGGATCAGGCCTCAGGCGCCTTGCGCTGATTGTCTTCAGCGTGCTCTTCGTCGGTCTCTTCGTCGGCTTCGCGGTTGCCCAAGGGGTCGGCCAGCCGAGCGTGCCCGCCGGCGACGTGGCGATGGTCGAGGGCGTGCCCAGCGAGGTCGGCGCGGTCAGCGAAGCGGAATTCAAACGCTCGTTTGCCCAGCAGGCTGCTCAGGGGGGTCAGAAAAAACTGCCGAAAGAGGGCAGCGAAAAATACGAAGAACTGAAGACCGCGGCGATGACCGAAACCCTGGAACAGGTCTGGCTTCGCGGCGAGGCCGAAGAACGCGGCATCTCGGTCACCCCGAAACAGATCGCCACCGAACTCGCCCAGATCAAAAAAGAAAACTTCAAAGCGCCCGGCTCCTACCAGGAATTCCTCAAAAACTCGAGCTTCACCCCCGAAGACGTCGAACGGCGGGTCGAAGTCCAGGTCCTCAGCACCCAGATCCAGGAAGCGATCAGCAACAGCGCGGGGCCTGCGTCGAAAGACGAAATCCAGGCCTACTACGACGCCGAAAAGGCCAGCCAGTTCACGACGCCCCCCAGTCGCGACGTCCGGGTGATCATCAACACCAACAAATCCGAAGTCGAAAAAGCCAAGGAAGCGCTGGAAAAAGACAACTCGCCGGCGAACTGGAACAAAGTCGCGGCCAAATACTCGACCGACCCGTCGACCAAAGGCAAAGGCGGGCTGCAGACCGGGGTCCCCGAAGAATTCCTCAAAGGCGAACTGAAAAAAGCCGTCTTCGAAACTCCCACCAACCAGCTCGCCGGGCCGGTCAAAAACTCCGGCAGCTACCTGCTGGTCGAACCGGTGAAAATAAACCCCGAAAAAATTCAGAAGCTGCCTGAAGTCACGCAGCAGATCAGCTCCACGCTGACCCAGCAGAACCAGGAAGAAGCGCTCCAAGAATTCGTCGCCGGCTACCAGAGCAAGTGGATCTCCCGGACCGTCTGCGCCCCCGGCTTCCTCGTCCAGAACTGCTCCAACTACGTCTCCGACGGCCACCCCGAAAGCGCTGTGCCGGCCTGCTATGAAGCCGACCCCGAAGTCGCCGCGACGGAATGCCCGGCGCCGGTCGCCCAGGCGGTTCCCGCTCTTCCCGGCACGGTCACTCCGACCCAGCCGAAAGGCGAACCGTTCCCGCAGCGTCCACGGCCGCAGGCCGCTGGCACGACGGGCGTCACCCCCGGCGAAGGCGGCGCGGTCCCGCCGCCGACGGGTGCCCCTCCGACGGGCGCTCCGCCGAGCGCGCCGCCGCCGAGCGCTCCTCCGACGGGCGAATAGCCCGCCCTACCGCCACCTCGGTCACTAGACTGGCGCGCCCGTGAGTGCGGAGCGACAGGCCGGTTCCGAATAGATGAGCGCGATCTCCAAGGTCCACGCGCGGCAGGTCCTCGACTCGCGCGGCAACCCCACGGTCGAGGTCGAGGTCGTCCTCGAGTCCGGTGCCCGTGGGCTCGCCGCGGTTCCTTCCGGCGCTTCCACCGGCGAGTTCGAGGCGGTCGAGTTGCGCGACGGCGGCGACGCCTGGGCGGGGAAGGGGGTCTCGCGGGCGGTCGCCAACGTCAACGGTGAGATCGCCGCAGCCCTGACCGGCGCTCGCGCAACCGAACAGGGCGCGCTCGACGCGACGATGATCGAGCTCGACGGCACCCCCAACAAGGGCCGGCTGGGCGCCAATGCGCTGCTCGGCGTCTCTCTCGCCGTTGCCAAGGCAGCCGCGGCCGATTCCGGGCAGCCGCTCTACCGCTACCTCGCCGAGCTCTACGGCGGCGGTGAGCCGACGCTCCTGCCGGTACCGATGATGAACGTCCTCAACGGTGGGGCCCACGCCGACAACTCGGTCGATTTCCAGGAGTTCATGGTTGTTCCCGCCGGCGCCGGCAGCTTCTCGGAGTGCCTGCGCGTGGGCACCGAGGTCTTCCACGCCCTGAAGAAGTCCTTGTCGGCCCGCGGCCTCTCGACGGCTGGCGGCGACGAGGGCGGCTTCGCTCCAGACCTGGAGTCCAACGAGGCGGCCCTGCAAGCTGTCCTGGAGGGTGTTGTGGCGGCCGGGTACGAGCCTGGCTCAGACGTCTTCATCGCCCTCGATCCGGCGACGAGCGAGGTCTTTGCCGACGGCGCCTACGTGCTCGAGCACGAGGGCCGCACCCTCTCCCCTGAGGAGATGGCCGCCTACTGGGAGGACGCTTGCTCGCGCTACCCGATCCTCTCGATCGAGGACGGCATGGACGAGGAGGATTGGGACGGTTGGAAGCTTCTCACCGACCGGCTCGGCGAGCGCGTGCAACTGGTCGGTGACGACCTCTTCGTCACCAATCCAGAGCGGCTGCGCCGCGGTATCGAGCTCGGCGTCGGCAACTCGATCCTGGTCAAGGTCAACCAGATCGGCACCCTGACTGAGACGCTGGAGGCGATCCGGACCGCCCGCGAGGCGGGCTACACGACTGTGATCTCGCACCGTTCGGGGGAGACTGAGGACACTACGATCGCCGACCTCGCGGTCGCCACCGGCGCCGGCCAGATCAAGACCGGCGCCCCCTCGCGCTCGGACCGGGTGGCCAAGTACAACCGGCTTCTGCGGATAGAGGAGGAGCTGGGGGGGGCGGCGGAATTTCCCGGTCTGCGTGCGTTCTCGCGTACGACTGGATGACGCAGCCGCACGCTCTTATGCAGTGAAGGAATGCGTGCCGAAATCGCAAATAAGCAGCTGTGGCAAGACGTCCGGCACCTCGCAGACGCCCCGCGGCTCGCAGGGGTGCGAGCCGGATCAAGTGGGACAGGGTCGGGCGGATCGCGCTGACGGTAGTGCTCGCCGCGGTTCTCTACTCCTACCTCAACCCGGCGATCGACTTCGTCAAGACCTACACCGCCACTACGTCGGCCAAAGCCCAGCTGCACGAGCTCCTCGACGAGAACCGCCAGCTCCACAACCGCGTCCAGTCTTCAGACGACCCGATCGTCCTCAACCGCGAAGCGCGAGGTCAGGGCATGGTCGCCGAAGGGGAGACCCCGGTCGTAATCCGCGGGCTCAACTAGCCCGCCTCCCAGGAGCCCGCCATGCTTAGCCTCGGCTCCTACCTGCTGGGAGTCGCGCAACTAGCGGTGGTCGCTGGCTCAATCGGTTTCTCCGCCTACCGCCTCAGAGCTCGCCTGCTTCCGACCTGGCACGGCGCCCCCGCCCGCCTGGTCGAGGCCATCGTCGGCATCGCCCTCCTCATCTGGGTCTCCGAGCTCCTGGGCGTCTTCTCGCTGTTCTACGCCGGCGCCCTGGTTGCCGCCTGCATCCTGCTCGCTATCGGGATCGCCCTCCTGCCGGGGGGTGGCACCGTAGGGGGGCCCATCCCCGAGGAAGCTTTAGCTACCGGAGGGGATGGGGGGTCCCCTGCGGTGACAGGACCCGCCGGCCCGGATGCGCCCCAGCCCGAGAGCCTCTGGGGCCTGGTGATCATGGTCGGAGTCATCGCCGTCGTCGTCGGGCACTGGGCGATCACGACGAAGCACGCGCTGGACCGGGGCATCTTCAACTTCGATTCGCTCTGGTACCACATGCCCTTCTCGGTCGAGATGGTGCAAAGCCACTCCGTGACGGGGATGCATCACCCGGAGACTGTTTTCACCAACTGGTTTTACCCGCAGAACTCGGAGCTGCTGCACGCGGTCGGGATCGTGTTGACGGACCGGGACACGTTGTCTTTGTTCCTCAACTTCGGGTGGTTGGGGATTGCGTTCTTGGCTGCGTGGTGCATTGGGAGGCCGTATGGGCGGGGGTCTTTGACGGTGATTGCCGCGGCGATCGTGCTCGAGTGCCACACCTTGGTGGTGCGGGAGCCGGGGGCTGCGAAGAACGATTTGGCGGCGGCCGCGCCGGTCCTGGCAGCGGTTGCAATTCTCTTGACCGCTTGGGCGGGCTGCACCAAAACGTCCGGGAGAGGAGAATCCAATCCCGCGTTCGCACTTCCTTCTGCCATGAGAGGGAAGATGCGAACGCATCTTGAGCCTGGATGGGCGCTGGCGGCGGCTGGATTGGCGGTCGGTCTGGCGGCGGGGACGAGGCTGACGGTGATGGCGATGGCGGCTGCGTTGACGCTCGCGGTGGTCGTACTGGCGCCGGCGGGGCGCAGGTGGGCCGCTGCGGCCTGGTGGTTCGTTCCCGCCCTGCTCGGCGGCGGCTTCTGGTACCTGCGCAACCTCGTCGTCGCCGGCAGCCCGTTGCCCGAGGTGGAGAGCCTGGGCCCGCTCTCGTTGCCTCATCCGGAACGGCTGCAGGAGGCGCGGCCGGACTTCAACATTGTCCACTACGCCACCGACACCGGCGTCTGGCACGACTACTTCGGGCCAGGGCTGCACGAGGCCTTCGGGGGCTTGTGGCCGCTCGTCGTGCTCGGAGCCGTCGCGGCAGCCACCATCGCCCTGGTTTGCGGTCGCGACCGGGTCGTGCGCTGGAGCGGGGGAGTGGCGCTGTTCGGGATGCTGGCCTACCTCTTCACCCCTCTCAGCGCAGCCGGGGTCGAGGGCGCGCCTGAGGCTTTCGGGATCAACATCCGGTACGTGATCCCCGCTCTGCTGGCGGCGATCGTGCTGTTGCCCCTGCCACGGTTCCTCGACGACCGGCGCCGGCAGTGGTGGCTGCTCGGCGCCCTCCTGGTGGTGCTGGTCGCAACCGACCGCCCCGACATCGTGCTCCGAGACCCTTCCCGCGTCTTCGCGATCGTCTTCGCCTTCCTCGTAGTGGCGGTCCCGGCGGCGCTGCTCTACGCCCGCGGTCGCGGCGCTAGCCGGGGGATCGTCCTCGGCGGTTTCGCCGCCCTGGCGCTCGCGGTGGTCGCGATCGGGTACCCGGTCCAGCGCCACTACCTCGACGAACGCTACCGCAATGAGGCGGCGGCCGAAAGCATCCCCGGCATGCACCTCGACTCCGCCTACCGCTGGGCCCGGAGCATCGAGGGCGCCCGGATAGGGCTGGCGGGCACCAGCGCCGGCTTCGCCGGGTACGGCTTCTATGGGACCGATCTCTCCAACCAGGTTCGCTATCTCGGTGCCGAGGGCCCGCACGGCGCCTTCAACGCGATCCCCGACTGCGCGGCGTTCCGAGCTGCTGTAAACGCGGCCGGGCTCGACTACCTGGTCACCGCCCCGTTCCTCAACTTCATCCACCCCGATCGGCCGATTCCCTCGCCCGAGGCGCGCTGGTTGCGCGGCGAGCGCGCGGTCTCCCCGGTGCTCCGCAGCGGCCCGGCCACGGTGTGGAAGGTGCGCGGACAGCTTGACCCGAGCGCCTGCGGCAGCGCCAACGCGCCGCTTCGCGAGATCCCGAACACGCCGGCTGGGTAACCTCCGCCGGAGTGGGCTATCCCCTCGAGAACGCGCTCTTTCAGTGGGAGGAAGGCTGGCGAGCGCTGCAGGCGATCGACGAGCCTCGGTCGCGCCGGCTCGCCGACCGCGTGGTCGAGACGATCCGCGAAGAGTTGCGCCGGCGGATCGGCCCGACCTTCACTGCGGCAGAGCTGGCCGAGCTGTACGGCCGCGGCACCGATTGGTGCCAGCAGGTGGCGATCGACGTCGCCCCGGCGATCGAGGCTGACGCCCAGACGCTCGGCGACGCGGCCTTCTGGCTCTACCTGCGGGGGGCCACCGACTTCGCCGGCGGCCGGCAGCTAATCGTCTGAGTCTGAATCCGCTTCGGAGTCCTGTTCGGACTCCGTGGGCTCGGCGGGCTCGCCGGCGCGCCGGATCACGATCTGGTCAGCCTCGATCCTGACCGTGACATCGCGCTTGCCGGCCCAGTGCTCGGTGTAGACGGGGTTGTCCTTGACGGCCGCATCGAGCCAGAGCCCGTAGCCGTCGGTCTCGCCATGGTCGAAGGTGGCCTCTAGCTCTTTGCGGCGTCCACGTCCACCGCGGCGCCCACGGCGGCGTCGGCGGCGTGGGCGGTCCTCCCCGCCGGAGCCCTCGCCATCCTCCTCACCCGACTCGCCCTCGTCATCATCAGCGTCCTCGGGCTCTTCGGCTTCGGCTTGTGCCTGCTCGGCGGCCGCCGCCTCGATCTCGGCTTCGATCTCGTCGCGCAGGTCGACTTCGCTGGAGCCGGCGTTCTCGTCGTCGGGGGTGAGGTCGTACTGCTTGCGGAACTCGCGCAGCTCGGTCGCGCTGATTTCCAGCTGGTGGGCGATCCAGGCGTCGGTCCGACCCTGGTGCACCCAGGCACGGATCTGGTTGAGCTGCGGCTTCAGTGAGCGTCTGGCCATCGGCGCGCGAGTCTATTCAAAGGGGGAGTTCGTTCGCGGAGCGCTAGGAGGGGGCTAGGACATCAGCAAGGCGAGCGCCTCGAACATCGCGACCACGACCACGACCACGGTCACGGTCAGGCACACGGCGAGGACGCTGAAGCGGACCTTGCCCTCCTGCTCGGTGCGGGTGATCCTGCGTGCACGCGAGCGGTTGGCGGCACGCCGGCGCAGCTGCTCGCGCCGCCGACGCTCCAGTGAAGTCTCCTGCTCGAAGGCCGTCTCGAACTGGGAGATGCTCTGTCGCATTCTCATAAAAAGATGGCCCGGGGGCCGCGGCGCACCGTAGCAAAGCGTGATCGGGAACTCATGCTCCGCTCACGATCAACAGGCGCCCCAGAGGCCCCGCCCTGCCCTCGCCGCGCCTCGCTCAAGCCGCCCGAACAGCGGTGCGAAGCGATCGTTGGGCGGGATCGTCAGCGTCCGCGCCAGCCCTCGCCGCACCAGTTCCGCGTTGACAAAGAGACGGCCCAGGTAAACGTAGGCGAGGAGCCGGCCGTAGACGTCGCGGCGCTCAACCCCGAAGACCAGGCGGACCCAGTGGCGCTCGACCAGGCCGTGGTTGAAGCGCGAGGCGCGGGCGCCGAAGCACTGGACCGGCGTGCCCGGCTTGACCGTCTCGGGAGTATCGACGCCGATGTAGCGGACGTCCTCGATGTGGTCGCCGAGCTGGACCTCGATCGTGTCGCCGTCGACTACCCGCGTCACGAACGCCTGCGCCGTCGGAGGCCCCTCTTCACCGCCTCGGGCTCCCTCCCGCGGCCACAAAATCACGACAGCGACGAAAACCAGCAGCACCACGCTGCCCAGCCAGCTGATTCGATTCCCGCCCATGCCCACTCTCGCTCAAGCCGAAGAGGCGGCGATCTCTCCCCCTACGGCGTCCTGCGCACGTTGGAGAGCAGGGTCTCCTTGATCTGGGCGATGATCTCGAGGGCGTCGTTCCACTCGCGCTGCCAGACGTTGCGGCCGAAGATGACGCCGGAGCCGCCGGCCTCCATCACCTCGCGGGTGTTGCGCAGCACGGTCTCGTCGTCGGTCTTCGAGCCGCCCGAGAGGACGACCAGGGAGCGGCCGGCGGATTCCACGCACTGGCGGATCGCCTCGGTCTGGTCGACTTCCATCTCGTTGTAGGGAGCGGGAGCGTCCTTGTCCTTGGCGGGGTCGATCTTCGGCATGTTGAGCTTGACGATGTCGGCACCCATCTCCATCGCCATCCGGGCCGCGTAGTCGATCGCGTAGAAGGAGTTCTGGCCGCCCTTGCCCTCGACTGCTTCGCCGCGCGGGTAGGACCAGATCACGAGCGGCATCCCGAACCGGTCGCAGTCCTGGCGCACCTGGCGCAGCTGGGCAAGGTCCTCGTCCTGGCGCGGCGAGCCGACGTAGAGCGTGTACCCGATCGCGTCCGCCCCGAGGCGGACGCCGTCCTCGACGCTCGCGTTGCAGGTCGAGAACGCCTTGCTCGAGGAGGGCACATCGGTCTTGCCGTTGACCTTGAGGATCAGCGGCACCCGGCCGGCGTAGTCGGGGTAGTACTTCTCGGCCATCCCGATCTGGCAGGCGAGGGCCGAGTAGCCCGCCTCTGCGGCGAGCCGGAACTGGTAGTCGGGGTCCTTGGAGGCGGGGTTGGGAAAGAAATCGCGCGGGCCGTGCTCGATCCCCTGATCGATCGGCAGCAGCATCAGCGTTCCGTGGCCGGGACCGAACTCGAAAAGCAGCCGGTGAAGACGGGCTCTTTTGCCTGGCGGCAGGGTCGCTAGCAGCGATTTCTGCTCGGTCAGACTCTTCAGCTCCACGTGGATTCCTCCTCAGGATGGGTGTATTGGCAGTATGCCACCGGGAAAGGTCGGGAGGCAGGGGCACACGGGGGGTATTCTCGATAACCATGAGCGAGACTGAGCTCAGCGTCATCTGCAAGAACTGCGGCTCCGAGGTCAGTCCTTACGTCACCGAGTGCCCATATTGCGGCGCGCGGCTGCGTAAGCGCGCACCGAAGCTCGAGCGCCGCGGGGACGCCCTCGAGGCCCTGCGCCCGCGTCGGCGTCGTCGCCTGCTGCCGCGTCGCCGCCCACGCGCCGAGCGCCGCTCCGGTCCGGAGCGCCCCTACGCGACGCTGGCGGTCATCCTCGGCTCGGCGATCCTGCTCCTGGTCCACACCGCGGGCGGCGAATCGATCTCCACCTACGGCGGCCTGGTGATCCCGTTCGAGGACGATTGGTGGCGATACCTGACCGCACCCTTCGCCTACGCTGACGTCGGCTACCTGTTCGTGGTCGCGGTCGGGCTGGCGATCTTCTCGACCGGCGTGGAGCGTCGTCTCGGCACCGCGCCGACCGCGATCCTGCTGCTCGCTTGCGGCGCCCTGGGCGCGCTCGCCGCCGACGGCGTTGCCAGTGCCCAGGGCGGCCTCACGGTGATCGCCGGTGGCAACGGGATGGCCCTGGGCGCCGTGGCCGCCTGGTTCGCGATCCGCCGCGCCGAATCCAACGGCGCGATCGACGAGGAGTACGACCTGATCGGGGTCGCCGTCGCGGCGGCGGTCCTGATCGCGCTGCCCCTGTTCGTCCCCTCCGCGGACCTCGTCGCCTGCCTGGTCGGCGGTGCGGTGGGAGGGCTGGCCGGGCTGGCGGCCTCGGCGCTGCGTTCCTCCCAATAGGCTGCGAACGTGCCTGACCAGCGTGACCTCGAGGCCGCGATCGAGCGGTTGCTCGACCCGGAGCGCTTCTCCGAGGCCGAGCGCGTCGTCGCCCAGGCCGCGCCCGCACTGCAGAAGGTCCTTGCTGCCGCCCTCGCCGAGGGTGGTTGGTTCGGTGAGCCCCACGAGGCGGAGACGCTGAGGGCCGCCACGGTCCCCGACCCCGACGAGCGGCTCGCGTCGGTGCGGGCGCTGCTCGCCGAGGAGGCCCGAATGGGGATGATGGTTGGGGTGGCCGTAGGCTGGGCACTGAAGGAAGAGATGTCTGATCCAACCGATTCGAACGAGGAGATTTGAAGATGGAGATCGCGTTCCACGGCCATTCCTGCTTCGAACTGAGCGACGGCGATACGACGGTGCTGATCGACCCGTTCCTGAAGCCGAACAACCCCGTCGCGGTGGTCACCGCCGAGGAGGTGGAGCCGACCCACGTCGCGATCACCCACGGCCACGCCGACCACATCGCCGACGCGGTCCCGGTAGCGAAGCGGACCGGCGCGGAGTGCGTGGCGATCGTCGAGCTGGCGAAGTGGCTGGAAGGCCAGGGCATCGAGTCGGTCAAGGACCCCAACTTCGGTGGCACGGTCTCCTACGAGTGGGGCTACATCTCCCTGGTCCCGGCTTGGCACACGAACACGATCCCCGGCTCCGCCGATGACCCGTTCAGCGCCGAGCATGGGATCGCGATCGGTCCCGCAGCTGGCCTGGTGGTCAAGATCGGTGGGACGACCGTCTACCACGCCGGCGACACCTGCCTGTTCACCGACATGCAGCTGATCGCCCGGCGCCACGCCATTGACGTCGCACTGCTGCCGATCGGCGGCCACTACACGATGGACCGGCACGACGCTGTGATCGCGGCCGAGTTCCTCGGGGCGAAGACGGTGATCCCGATGCACTTCGACACCTTCCCCGCGATCGAGGCCAACACGGCGGCGTTCAAGGCGGAGGTCGAGGCGAAGACCTCCTCGCGGGTGAGGATCTTCGCGCCCGGCGAGTCGAATTCCGTCTGAACTGGCCGGCTGGCCAGTCCGGTGCTAGGCTCGCTCGAACCGCTGTAGGCGACCGAGGAGGGCCGAGATGGAGGCCAAGGAGGCAACTGGGATCCGATCGAGGACCGGGCGTGCCGATTTCCAGGAGACGGCCGACCCCGCCCTGATGGAGGCGGCCGACCGCACCGCGGACATCAAACTGCTCACCTACAAGGAGCTCTACCTGCTCTGGGAGCGCCAGCAGTGGCAGACGCAGGAGCTCGACTTCAGCCGCGACCGCGAGGACTGGCACGAGCGGATCTCAGAGGAGGAGCGCTTCCAGAGGATGTACGGGCTCTCCTCCTTCTTTATCGGTGAGCAGAAGGTCGCCGAGGAGCTGGGGCCGATCATGCGGGCGGCGCCGACCGAGGACCAGAAAATCTTCCTCTGCACCCAGATCGCCGACGAGGCCCGGCACGTGCGCTTCTTCGAGCGCTTCTACAGCGAGGTCGGGGTGCTCGAGTCCGACGACCTCGGCGAGATGTTGGAGCAGACCTCCGAGCACCTCAACGACAATTTCGGGCGCCTCTTCGACGAAATGCTGAAGCAGCGCACCGACCGGCTCTCGGCTGAACCGGAGGACACCGAGGCGCTGGTTGAGGCGGTGACGCTCTACCACATGGTGATCGAGGGGATGCTGGCCCTAACCGGCCAGCACTTCATCATGGACTACAACGAAAGCGAAGGGACGCTGCCGGCCTTCGTCGAAGGCTTCCAGAACGTCGCCCGCGACGAGCATCGCCACGTCGCCTTCGGCTCGGTCTTTCTGCGCGAGAAGGCGCGTGAGGACGATCGCTACAAGCAGGCGATCCAGCGCACCCTCGAGGAGTCGCTGCCGGTCGCGGACAAGGTGCTCTCGCCGCCGTGGGTGGAAGAGGGCGCCGACTTCGAGCTGTTCGGCTACACGCTCGAGGAGACCCGCGAGTTCGCCGGCACCTGCCTGATGCGGCGCCTCAAAGTCATCGGCCTGGGGTAGCTAGGAGACGTTTACGGCCGGCAGCGCTTCGCCGCCGGTGATGACGCCTGGAGGCTCCGTCGGGATCGGCGGAGTTTCGACGACCGGCGGCGGAGGCGGCGGGGGTTCCGCCGGCGGCGCCGCGGGAGGCGCTGGGGGAGCGGGGGGCGGAGGGGCGACCGTGACGACAACGGTGCCGCCACCGTGAGCACCAGGGCTCTCGGGGGAGGCTGGAGTGAGACCCTCGGAGTTCGGGTCGCCAGCCGGGGTGCCCTCCTCGGTCGCAGCCGACTCGCCGGCCGTTTCCTCGGGCGGCGGCGTGATGGCCTCCTCCTCAACCGGCACCGGCACCGGCACCGGCGCGGGTTGAGGTGCCGGGGTGGCCTCGTGGTCCTTGATCGGAAGCTTGGTGGGGACGGCGGTGGCCAGCGAGGGCTCCGGCTGCGTCAACTGCTGTGAAACCTTGGGGGCGGGGTCGACCGGGCTCGAGCTGTGTTCCTTGACCTCAACGGCGCCAGCCGTGAGCACCGCGGCGGTGACCACACCGGCTACGGCCTTGGTGCCGATCGCGCCGCCAATTGCGCCGAGGCCCCCGGCCGCGCCACCGCCACCGATCGCCGCGGCGCCGACGCCTCCGACTGCACCAGCGCCCGCTGCGCCGGCTCCGGCGCTCGCGCTGGCGCCACCGGCTCCGGCGCCACTGAGGCCGAGCTTGGAGGCGATGAACCCCTTCAGGGCGATCAGCGGGGCAACCGGGAAAAGCGCCGCGAGAACCTTCTCGTTGGAGCGAACCTGGGAGCGGAAGTCAGCGCATTCCTCGCACTCGCGGACGTGGCGGCGAACCGGGGCAGAGACCTTGCGCAGGCCCTCCGAGGCTTCGGAGAGCTCGACCCGGACCTCGCCGCAGGTGAGCAGCCGAGCCTGGCTGGCCTCGGCGAGCGAGATCCTCGCCCGAACCAGCAGCGACTTGACCGAGGGCACCGTGGTCTCCATCGCCGCTGCGATCTCCTCGTAGGAGAGCGCGTCCATCTCGCGCAGCAGCAGGGCGGAGCGCTGGGTCTCCGGGAGTTTGCTGACGTCGTTGAGCAGCTGGCGGAACTCCTCGCGGTTGTGGACCCGCTCGGCGGTCGAGGAGGCCTCGACGGCTGGGACCATGTCCATCGATTCCTGGGCGTCTGCGGTCGGCTTGCGAAGTTGGTTGAGGCACCGGTTGCGGGCGATCCGGTAGAGCCACGGGCGGAGGTTGATCTCACGCTCGTCGGCGAGCATCGCCCGGTAGGCGTTGACGAAGACCTCTTGCAGGACGTCTTCGGCGTCCTCGGTGGAGCCCAGCATCTGCCGGCAGAAGCCGAGCAGCCGACCCTGGTAGCGGTCGACGATCGTCTCGAAGGCCCCGGTGTTGCCACTGCGGGCCATCGCGATCAGCTTCTCGTCGCCCTGCAGCTTGAGCAACGGGGATCGCCGGGCGATGAGCCCGCGGCGACTGGCCTGCGTTAGTGCTGATGCCTCCAAGTCTTTCTCCCAGGGAAGGCTGCGTTTCTACGACTAGGGACACCGTAACAGCGCCTGAGTTTCGGTCCCAGAACATTTATTGCGGTTTTAGAGGCTCTTACCCGGGGGCCGGGGGCGGCTACCATCGCCTGGCCCGGGTGGCGAAACTGGCAAAAGCGGCGCCCTTAAAAGGCGCTGCCCCTTAGGGGGCTTGCGGGTTCGAGTCCCGCCCCGGGCACTCGCTCGCCAGATAGGCTCAGTCGATGGCTGAGCACGGGGGGCGGATAGTCGCGAAGGTCTTGAAGTCGCGGGGGGTCGATCACCTCTTCACGCTGTCGGGGGGACACCTGTTCTCTATATACGACGGTTGCAAAGAGGAGGGGATCGGGCTGGTGGACGTGCGCCACGAGCAGACCGCCGCCTTCGCCGCCGAGGGGCTGGCGAAGGCGACCCGCAACGTCGGGGTCGCCGCACTCACCGCCGGGCCCGGGGTCACCAACGGCCTCAGCGCGATCGCCGGGGCCCAGGCGAACGGCTCCCCGGTTTGCGTGCTCGGCGGGCGCGCTCCGGAGATGCGGTGGGGCTCCGGCTCGCTGCAGGAGATCGACCACCTGCCGTTCGTCTCGCCCCTGGTCAAGTCGGCGGAGACGGTCAAGGACCCGGGCCTGATCGCGGCGAGGACCGCTGCGGCGCTCGACCTCGCCGGCGAGGCGCCGAGCGGCCCGACCTTCATCGATTACCCGCTCGACGTCGTCTTCACCGAGGCCGACGCCGAGGTGCCGGCGCCGCCCGCGCCGGGAGCGGCCGAGCCGGCGGAGGGGGTGGAGGAGGCGATCGCCCTGATCGCCGCCGCCGAGCGGCCGGCGATCATGGCCGGCACCGGCCTCTACTGGGCTCGCGGGGAGGCGCAGCTGCAGGCGCTCGCCGAGGCGCTTGGGATTCCGGTCCTCCTCAACGGCCTCGGCCGCGGTTGCCTGCCGGCGGACCACGAGCTGGCCTTCAGCCGCGCCCGCGGGACCGCGCTCAAGGGAGCCGACGTCGCACTCGTCGTCGGCGTGCCGATGGACTTCAGGCTCGGCTTCGGCGGCAGCTTCGGCGAGGAGACGAAGATCGTCCGCCTCGACGTCTCCCCGAACACGCTCAGCGCCAACCGCGCCGCCGACGTCGACCTGGTTGGCGATGTCGCCGCCGGCCTCGCGGCGATCGCGGAGGGGGTGGGTGGCACGGCGCCGCGCACTGGCCCCTGGCTGGAGCAGTTGCGGGCGGTCGAGGAGGAGAAGCGGGCGGCGGAGCGCCAGGAGCTGGACGACTCGCGCTCGCCGCTTCACCCGGTGCGGGTGTACAGGGAGCTGGGGGAGGTGCTCGATCGCGACGCGATCGTCGTCGGCGACGGCGGCGATTTCGTCTCCTACGCCGGCCGCTTCATCGACACCTACCAGCCGGGATGCTGGATGGATCCCGGTCCGTTCGGGTGCCTCGGCGCCGGGCCGGGACAGGCGATCGGCGCCAAGGTCGCACACCCGGACCGGCAGGTCTGCCTGCTGCTCGGGGACGGCGCCTTCGGCTTCGCCGGGATGGAGTTCGACACGATGGCCCGGCACGGCCTCGGCGTCGTCGGGGTGATGGGGAACAACGGCATCTGGGCGTTGGAGCACCACCCGATGAAGTTCCTCTACGGCTACTCGGTAGCCGCCGAGCTGCGTCCCGAGACCCGTTATGACGAGCTGGTCGAATCGCTCGGCTGCGACGGCATCCTGGTGCGCGATCCCGACGAGCTGCGGCCGGCTCTGGAGCGGGCCTTCTCCTCGGGTCGCCCGACGCTGGTCAACGTCCTCACCGATCCCGAGATCGCCTACCCGCGCAAATCGAATCTGGCGTAGGGCCTCTTGCGGGGCGGGCTCAGGCGCCCGGTCCTCTAAACGAGAATCGGCCGCCATTGCTGGCGGCCGATTCAAGTTGGTCCCTCAGGACGGGCAGGGGTACGTCTTCAGGGACCATGTATTTGGTCGGGCTCAGACGGCGGGAGGCGCCATGATGCGGCAATCGCCTAAGCCCTTACCAGGGTCAAGGTAAGGATTTTTCCCCACCTCTTTCCCGGTCAGCCGATTATGCGCTCGACTATCCGATCCGTCTAGGTACCCTGGACCTTCCTACTAAAAATAAGGTAGCATTTGGCTACTCAATTTTCTGGGTTCAGGTAGGCGTCTTACCCATATGTCCTTGTCGTTTTGGAGCACCTGTCCACTTGGTAGCTCGAAGTCTTTCTGTCTATTACTGACTGTCTCACCATTGCGACGCAGCGGTGATCGCGGTCCCATACAGGATGTCGTGCTCCGAAACGGCTATCTGCTCGAGATCGAAGGCGCGCATCGCCTCAACCAGGATCACGACGCCGGCGACGATCGTCGGCGCCCGGTCAGCGTGCAGGCCCGGAATCTCCACTCGCTCCGAGAGCGGCACCGAGGCCAGCTGGGAGAGCATCCGCTGGATCGAGGGCAGTGCGAGGACGTGTTCGTGCACCCGCTCGGGGTCGTAGGGATCGAGCGCCATCTCGATCGCCGCCAGGGAGGTCGGGGTGCCGGCGACGGCGATTCCCTGCTCGGCGGCGGGGGCTCCGTCGAGCACCGCCTCGATCGCGCCGCGGACGTCGCCGGCGAGGGATTCGAGCTCGACTGCGGTCGGCGGGTCGGTGGCGATGTGGCGCTCGGTGTGGCGGACGACGCCGGCCTGGAGGGAGGCGTGGAAGGAGACCTCCTCGCCGGTCCCGACGATCAGCTCGGTCGAGCCGCCGCCGATGTCGACCACCAGGGTCGGCCGCTGCGGGCGATGCTCCGCGGTTGCTCCCAGGTAGGTGAGTTGGGCCTCTTCGGAGCCGTCGAGGACCCGGGCCGAGATCGCGAACCGCTCCCGCAGCTCGGCGACGAAGGCGTCCCCGTTGCCCGCGTCGCGAACCGCGCTGGTCGCGATCATCGCCACCGTCCCGGTCCCCAGCTCCCACAGCAAGTCCACGTATTCGCCGATCGCCGCGCAGGCGTCCTCGATCGCCTCCGCCGACAACCGCCCCGAGAGGTCGACCCCCCGACCCAGCCGCGTCACCGTGCTGCGCCGCTCGATCGGGGAGACCCGTGTCCCTTCGACATCGGCGACCAGCAACCGCGTCGAGTTCGTCCCGACGTCGATCACCGCCACCCGCTTCGAGCCCGCTGCCATCCCGGCCACTCTAGAGCGAGCCCAGCCGCAAAGCCCCCTGTGCAAAGCCCTCGACCCAGCCCCCGGATCCCACCCCCATTGCTACCATCCAATGTCCGCCGCGGGGTGGAGCAGCCAGGTAGCTCGTCGGGCTCATAACCCGAAGGTCGCAGGTTCGAATCCTGCCCCCGCTATTGCCGCTCGGGCGACTTTTCGGTCAATCGAGAGATCGGATCCTTCCCGCTATTTGACGAAGCCTTGCATTCGATTTTCTGCTCTCACTCAGCGAGCAAAATTGCTCTATGGGAGAGAGCGGAAAACCCATGTCGATATAGCGAGCCTGTGCCGCCGGACGAGCTGCGCCTCGGTAATTGGACTCCGAGTTATCGATCCGGTCCTCGTGGTCTCGGCTGAGCCTGACCCGAATATGCTCAATCCTAATCCGAAGGATTCAAGCCCTGAAGACGCGAGTCCTCGACAAGCGGGAGTACCAGAAGGAGCTGACTCACCTGCAGGTCGAGTTGGTGCGACTGCAGGAATGGATCGTGCGGGAGGGGTTGAAAGTCGTCGTCCTGTTCGAGGGTCGGGACACGGCCGGAAAGGGCGGCGTCATCCGGCGAATCACCGAACGGACTAACCCCCGAGTCGTTCGCACGGTGGCGCTCGGCACTCCCAGCGATCGGGAGCGGACGCAATGGTATTTCCAGCGCTACGTCGCCCAGCTCCCCGCTGCGGGAGAAATGGTCCTCTTCGATCGCAGCTGGTACAACCGCGCTGGCGTCGAGCGGGTGATGGGTTTTTGCAGCGACGAGGAGTACGCGGAGTTCATGCGGACCTGCCCCCAATTCGAGCGCATCATCCAGCGTTCGGGGATCCTGCTTCTGAAGTACTGGCTTTCAGTCAGCGACGAGGAGCAGGAGCGTCGCTTCAAGGCCCGCTTGAACAACCCGGCGAAGCGTTGGAAGTTGAGCCCCGTCGACGTCGAGGCGCGAGCACGCTGGGTCGACTACGCCGAAGCCAAGGACGAGATGTTCGCCCAGACGGACACCGAGGACTCGCCTTGGTTCGTGGTCGAGGCGGACGACAAGCGCACCGCCCGGCTCAACCTGATCGCCCATCTGCTCGAACAGATCCCTTATGCGTCCGTCGATCAGGGGCAGATCGAGTTCCCGCCCCGCCAGGAGCGTGCCTACACCCGCCCTCCGCTCGACACTCAGACCTTCGTCCCGGAGCGCTACCGGGTGCCATAGGACCGTCTACCGCGGCGCTATCCGGCTAGATCGCGCCGGTCAAAGAGCGATCCAAAAGATTGCCGAAAGAGCCACGCGGATTGAAGACGACAGATAGGCGCCCTTTCCGCTGTGTTAAACACCCAGCAGGAGGCTCAGCGCCAACATCAGGATGCCGCCGACGGCAATGCCGGCACTCGGTCCGATGCGGTCCGTCGATCTCGCATAAGCCTTTGGCAGCATCTCGATGACTATCAACGAGAGCATCGCCCCAGCAGCGAATGCGAATGAGAAGGGGAGCAACCCCTGGATCTGCTCGACGAGGAGGAACGCGAGCAACGCACCGACTGGCTGCGGGGCGCTGGTAGCAACTGCCGCCCAGAACTGACGGGTGCGGCTGAATCCGGCCACTGCCATCGGGATCGCGACGCTGGTCCCCTCGGGGATGTTCTGGATCGCGATCGCGAGGATCACGAACAGGCTTAGTCCGGCGCGGTCAGAGGCGAAGGCCGTGCCGACCGCGAACCCCTCGGGAAGGCTGTGAACGAAGAGCACGAGGAAGACCAGGGCCGAGGTGCTGGCGCCGGGACCCGAGCGGCCCATGAAGCTGGTGTGAGGGTCCAGCCGCGAACGCGCCACGCCCAGCAGCCCCGCTCCCGCGGCGAGCCCACTGATGACCGCCAGGGCCGAGCCTTCTTCGGTGGCGGGGATCAATAGGCCGGCGATCGATGCCACACCCATCACCCCGGCCGCGAAGCCCAGAAGAAGTGGCGTCAGCTGGGCCGCGCGATGACCAAGGAAGAAGACCGGGATCGCCCCGAGGCCGGTGGCAAGGGTGGTGCCACAGGCGGCCAGCAGCAAGACGACCACCTCCGGCATGTCAAGCAGTCAGGGGCGATCCGACGAAGACCGAAGGGCTCGCGCGGCGGCGTCGGAGGTCGAGGCCAGGAATGGCGCCAGGTACTTCCCGACGATCTTGCCTTCGTCGCGCCACGGCGGATCGTCGCTGAAGGTCGAGGTTTCTCCGTGGCCGCCGCCCAGCTTCCCATAGAGATACTTGGGCTCCTTCCCGGTGAGCAGCACCGCGCGCAGTACCGGCTCAAACGGTTGAGGTTCGACCGGGCTGCCGGTCTGTGCCGCGATCACCTCCGCGGCGGCGTCTGCCTGCTGGGTCGCGATGCCGCCCTGCTTGACCGGAAAGTTCGTCACGTCGCCGACGGCGAAGACATCTTGGTGATCTCGAACCAGGCTGCGCTCGTCAACGGGGATGAAGCCGTCCTCGTCGTGGGGAAGACCGTCAATGGACCTTCCCTCGAAACTTGGCGCGCTGACTACGGCGTCGGCTTCGATGGAGTCCCCTGGCGCGACGTCCAGTTGCCCATTCTCAAATTTGACGGGGCTGGCACCGGTGACAATCTCGATCCCACGCTCGGCGAGCAGTTGGCCCATCTGTTCGCTGGCGTGCACCCCGAACAACTGAAGGGGCGCGTCCTCCGGGGTGACGATCTTCAGCGCCGCGCTCGGGATGTCTGAATCCTTCAACTGGGCTGCGGCCAAAAGCGCCAGCTCATAGATCGGTAGCGGCCAGCCAAGCCCCGCCGGCATCGTGAAGATCACCCTCCGCAGGGTGCCGGCCTTGAGCTCGCGCACCACATCAGCGGACGCGTCTTCATCTGAGCCTCCCCAAAACGTCGCCGCGCCGGGAACGGGCCAAAGCAGCCGCGCGCCGGGAGCCACGACCAAGTAGTCGTATTCGACCTCATCCCCGTCGTGCGTCGTGGCGCGCTGTTCCTCCGTGTCCACGGAGACGATGCTGTCGAGGGAGAAAGAAGCGCCGCAGCGCTCGGTCAACTCCTGAAGATCGAACCTGAGCACCTCGCCGGCACCAAAGGGCTCGGTGACAGCCAAGGGTCGGTAAAGGAACTCGCGGCTCGGCGCATGGACTGCAATCTCGACTCGGTCTCCGCAGAGGTCGTGCAGAGCAACCATCGCCTCGACCCCGCCAACGCCGCCGCCGACTATGAGAACCCTCGGCCTGGAAGCGCCCTGCGATGAGGTTCGGGCCATGTCTCACATTACAGCGGCAAAGCGTGCCGGCGGGAGGGTCACTGGCGAGTCCGCCTGGAGGGTTGCCAAGTGGAGACCGCGGCAGACCTGGGTTTCTAGCTCGTCGCCCAGGAGTTGTATGGCGTGTCAAGCATCAGCGCTGCATAGGGCTCAAAGACGTAGCTCTCGAAGTTGTCGGAAATCGTCGCCACCCGGAAATCCATCGCGGAGACCCGCTCCTTCTGGCGCAGGAATTCCCGGCGGAAGCGACTGTCGAGCTGCAGCTCCGCGCGGGTGGTCGGCAATCCCTCGAATTGGCCCTCGACGGCCTCCACCGCAAGCCGCCAGGCGAAGGTCGCCTGGTTGTGGGCGGAAGAGGGGCGCGTGTGGCCGGCGAGGCGGGTGCGGAAGTTCGAATGTCCCCTGCCCCTTTTTGCGGCGCGATCAGTGAGACCGCATCGACCGACGTAGAGATGTCTGCCGGCCTCGGTGAATAGATAGACGCCATGCTCGCGCGGCGGCGGTTCCCGGCCGGGACCACGGCCGAACACCTCGGAATCCAATAGCGCTTCGAGGTAGCCGGGCAGCTTGGCCTCCACTTTCGCCCATTCCCGCTTGCGAGCCCGGTCTGCCATCGGTTGACCCCCTTATACAACCGACTCGAGGCGGAGTCGGTCTAGGCTGACTGCCGCCTTCCCTCGCGGGAGGCATTTCGTCTACTTCATCGCCAGTTCGACTCCCGCGCCCTCTGTTGGCGCTGTGTTGCTCAGGCGACGGTGCGACCCCTTTCTTTGTACGTCCTGTGCCCTTCCGTGTACGCTAAGGCCATGGCTGAGCGGAACCGCCGTATCAACGTCACTCTCGAGCCGGACTACGCGCAGAAGCTGGCGAGCTTGGCCGAGCGCACGCATGTTCAGGAGGGGACCTTGGCTCGCTCTCTTCTTTCCAGCGCGCTCGACGAAGCTGACCCCGATGCCTCGCGGATCACTGAAATCCTTGACGGGATTCCTGGAGCATGGGAGCGGGCCCAGGAGTCGATCGAGCAGGCTCGGCGCGGCGAGACGGTGCCGCTCTCAGAGCTTTAGCCGATGCCGACGATCGAGGTCACGCGCCAAGCGCGTGATGAGTTCTACATCGAGAATGAGGATCGAGTCGTCGTCATCGCCTTCCACGATGCGCGGACATCTGAGGCCGCGACGGCGCGCCTCTAAGCCGCCAGCTCATCACTCACGCTCCCTCCTTGGGAGCAGATTTGCTCTATGCGGGAGAGCACAGCTTTTGAATTCTCCCTAGCTCCCGCGTTTTTGGGGAGACCTCGAACACGGCGAAAAAGGCACTGGGGCGGCGCTAGTCAGCCCACCAGTCGCGCTGGCCATCGACGTCTTCGCGCGGATCCTCGCCGAGATTGGGCGCGCCGATGACGAGGATCTCGAGGCCCTCCGGCCCGGCCTCGTAGCCTCGCCACGTACCGGGCGGGACGCGCACCGCGTCCCATTCCTTGAGCTCGACGATCTCGTCGTCGAGCTTCATCCGCCCGCTCCCGCGCAGGACCACGTACACCTCCTCCTGCTTCTTGTGCGTGTGGCCGTACGGAAAGCGATAGCCGGGCGGGACGCGCTGGTAGCAAAGCCCGGACTGCTCGAGCTCGAGTGCCTTGGTTGCGAGGCGGAACTCAAGGTCGGGCGCGCCGTCGAAGTTGGACCCGAGGTCCTCCAAGTCCCCCTTGAGGTTCCTGAGAGTGAACGGCACGGCGCAATCCTATGGGACCCTTGGCGGTCAAAGATCTGATAATCTGATTTTGTGAAGCAGCTGAGCGCTACCGATGCGTCCCGCCGGTTTTCGGAGGTCTTGGACGACGTGGAGCGGGGCGGAGAGTCCTATGTCGTGGTCCGTCACGGCCGGGCTGTGGCGACCATCGGTCCCGCAAGCGGCGGAACTGGGAAGGCGCTCAAGGAGGCGCTTCGCGCGAATCGGCCCGACGATGCCTGGGCGGATGAGGTGCGGGAGCTTCGCGAGAGCATGGATCCTGTGACGGACCCCTGGCACGACTAATCCTCGACACGACGGTTTTGGTCGATGCCGAGCGCGGGGGCGTTGCACTGGACGAGGCGATCGGTGACAGTGACGATGTCGCTGTTGCGGCGATCACCGTGGCAGAGCTGAGGGTTGGTGTTCAGCTGGCGAAAGGGCGCCGGCGGGTAAAGCGCGAGCGCTTCGTCACCGCGGTTCTCGACGCCGTCTCGGTTGAGCCCTATGACCTCGAGGTAGCCGAGGCCCACGCTGTCCTGTTGGCGCACGTTCGGCAAAGAGGTACCCCTCGCGGCGCCCACGATCTGATCATCGCTGCGACGGCACGCGCCCAGGAGCGGCAGGTCTTGAGCCTCGATCGAAGCGGCTTTGCCGAGCTTCCCGGCGTTTCGCTCTCGCCGACTTAGAGTTCGGCGATGACTCGATCCGAGGCGCTGCCTTCATCTGGAGCACTGGAGGAAATCCGGCGCATGGCGGGCTCCTCAGCCGTGGTCGTGGGTGCCGCGCGCCTCGAAGGCGGCCAGCACGCGGACACCTGGAGAGTTGATACCGAGAATCCCACGACCAGCGTTGTCGTCCGCCAGTTTCCGGTGGACGACCCTGCCCCCTTGCGTGAGCAGCGTGTCCTACGGGCCCTCGAGGGGCTCGGCGGTTTGGTCCCGGTGTCGCTCGGCGTCGACTCGAATGGCCGATGGTCGAAGTACCCGACTTCTTTGATCACCTGGCTTGACGGTCAGCCGGACATCACCCCGACTGACCCCAAGGGGTGGGCGCGCGAGTTAGGTCGCGCGCTCGCCGCAGTGCACACGGTGCCGACCGAGCGGTTGGGGGAATTGCCGAGCGTGTTCGACCGCAGCGGAGGCTCTCAGGAGATATTGGGGGGCCCGCTGGCGGCGGAAGTTCGGTCTCGCTGGTCACAGGTTGTCGCGTCGCCGGAGGTGCTTTCCCACTGCGACTACTGGTCGGGCAACGTCCTCTGGCGGGACGGACGGCTCACGGGCGTCGTCGACTGGTCGGACGGGTCACGCGGTCCACCTGGCTTCGACTTGGGCTGGTGCCGACTCGATCTCGTCCTCTTGTTCGACGAGCAAATTGCCGACGACTTTCTTGCGGCCTATGAAGCAGGGACCGGCCAGCCTGTCGAGGAGATGCGCCTTTGGGACTGCTGGGCCGTCGCGCGGTCCGACGACGCGGTTGGGTCCTGGACCCCGAACTACCTGCCGCTGGGTCGTGCCGACCTCGATGAAGATGAGCTTCGGCGACGCCATGGGCAATGGACGGCACGTCTCCGGGAGCGGATGTAAGAGGCCCGATGGGCGACTAGCCGCAGCTGGCTTCGATAATGCAGACCACGCCCGCGCCCGGATCGCTGCGAACGTCCGCGGCCGCCGGATGCTCATCTCCACGGTGCAGCCGGGCTTCCTCGAAGCCGGCGCTGCGCAACGTTGCCTCGGCCGTGGCTTCGTCGCCGCGATAGGCGTGGACCTTGCCGCGCACGAAGGCGCCGAGGATCACGTCGAAAGTCCGCTCCGGGAGCCCCCGGTCCCGCCTCGCAAAGCGGAGGTCCGACAGGTAGACGCCCTTGTCGAACCGCCCGAGTGCGGTGGCGATCCGGGCCCAGAGCGCGTCTACGGTGTCGTCGTCCAGGTAGGTCAGTAGGCCCTCGGTGACGATCACCAGTCCCTTGGCCGGATCCAGGGTCTCGACAAGAGCCTCGAGGCTGCCCGGCCCACCCTCTTGGAGGACATCCAAGTCGGCCACACGATGGCGGTCCGTCAGCGACTCCATCCGGCCCAGCGCGTCGCGCTTTCGTTGTGCCATCCCCGGCAGGTCCGCCTCGACATAGGTAAGCCGCTCGCCGAACTGCTCGGTGAACCGCCAGCCCCTGGGAGACATCCCGCAGGCGACCTCAACCACCTGGCTGACGCCGCCGCGAATTAGATCGTCAAGGATCGAGTCGATGATTCGGTGACGAGCGAGGAGCAGCCCCTCCAGCGTCGGCCCGCCGAGCGTCTTGCTTGCCGCGAGGGGCAAAGCGAGCCCGCGATGAAGCATCCGCCCCTGCCACGTAGCAAGCTGAGGATGGGAGAGGCCGTTCCGGACCCAGGTCTGCCCGGTGTAGTGGGCCGTCGGCGAAACCGCCCCCGATCCTTCGCTTCCGGTCACGGCGCCATTCTGACGAGATCCCTCGGGGCGGCGGTCGGCGCTCGCCCCTCGGGCGGATCCCCGCCCGCGATTTGAGAACCCTTTCATTTATATTGGCCGCATCAAGGCAGGGTCGACTCTCATTGCTTTGCTGCTTCTTCTCCTCGGCTTGGCGAGCCCTGCCGCCGCGACGTCAATCGCGGGCGGGACCGGGAGCCTGAGCCTTGATGGCGGTCTCAAGAGGCAGATAAACAAGGCTGGCGTCCGTTTCTCGGGCCTTGGTCCCGCGAAGGTGCGTGGCCGCGTCGCGACGATGCCGATCGACGGTGGCCAGATGGAAGGGCCTCCGGCCAAGGGGGTTGCGATCCCGCTCGGCGGGGTCAAGTTCGGCTCCGGGGGGAAAATCGTGGAGCTGAGCAAGATCGGCCTTGACATCACCCATGGAGAACTGGGGGCAAGAATCGCGGGCGAGCAACGCGTCATCGCCACCTTCCGGAGCGTCGGGGTCGTTAGGGACGGGTTCGGCGCTGAGCTGACGATGCGAAACCTGCGGCTGACCGTCGGGGCGGCGGCCATCCTCAACCGGGAGCTCGGGCGGCCAGGGCTCTTCAGGGGGAACCGCAGGCTCGCGGGAATGAGCCTGGACCTCGAGCTCAGAACCATCAAGGCACACGCGGGGGCGATCTCCCTCACCTTCGACGAGGCCTTCCGCGCCAAGCTCGATTCCCGGGAAGTGGCGGTGTCGCCATTCGAACTCGCAGCTGCCGCGAGTGCGGTCGCGCCGACCTTTGATTTCCCGATCTCGTATGGGGCGATAGCTCCCGGCCTCTCGGGAACTGTGGGCTCGACCGGCGGGTTGCGCCTTACCGTGGGAGGCGGCCCGGTCTTCTTCCGGGACCTGTTCCTCGCCCCGATCGAGCTCGATCTCGCCGCCAAGACCGTGAACGCTTGGGTGTCCATCGTGTCCTCCAACAAGTCGAGGGAGAAGGCGGCGATCGCGACGGTCGACTTCGCCGGGTCCACGCTGACGTCCGACAGACAAGCGGGCACGATCTCGGCCTCCCCCGTGACTGCGAATCTCTCGAGTCACGGGGCCGCCCTCTTCAACGAAGCGTTTGCGGCGAGCCCGCGCGATTCGCTCTTCAACGCCGGTGAACCCGTGGGCACGATCGGCTTCACGCTCCAAGGCTGACCGAACCATCCGGTCCAGGGTTCTCCTTTCCGGGTCTAAACTCTTGATTTGTGGCGGCGATCACATCGCTTCGGCTCCGGTTCGGTGGATCATCCTGCTGGGTGCTGATCGGCGCGACGCTCGCGCTGGTAATTGCGGTGCTTATGCCGGCGAGGGCGGATGCCTTTGGCACCTTCGCCAACGGTGTGCTCACTGTCAGCGGCGGCGAGGGAAAAATCGTCCCTCGGTGCGCGAGTGACGGCGAGATCACCGTCAGCGGCGTTTCCGTCGACGACGGTCCTGCCTACTGCCGCGACCTGAGGCGAATCGAGGCTTCTTCGGGCGTATCCACTCTCTACGACTTCTCGCAGCTGCCCGACAGCCTGGGTGGCGGCCAGGGGCCGATCGAGATCCACGCCATCTCCACGGTGACCGATCCCACCGAATTCTCCGACGACAAATTCGTCGGGGCTCCAGGTCACATCAACATCTTCGACGGTGGGCTCGGCTTCGATTCCATCACCGGTGGCAACCTCAACGACAGGCTGGGTGGCGGCGCGGACAGCGACAAAGTCGACGGTGGGCTCGGAGACGACTTTCTCCGCGGCGGCGCTGGGGGGGACAAGCTGCTCGGCGGACCCGGCCGCGACACCTTGAAGGGCGGCAGCGGGAACGACAAGCTGGTTGGCGGCCCCGGTAAGGACACCGAAAAGCAGTAGCGCTACATCGCAGTGGGCGGTCCGAACCAGGTGGTCAGCGCTCCAGAGAGTCCCGCGTCGGTTCCCTCTCCGACCCAGGCGACGTATCCGTCGGGCCGAATCAGCACGGCGGTGGGAGCGGTGACCGCGCCGAGTACCGGGAGCTTCCACTCCCCTTTGTAGCGCGCGTCGATCAACTGGACTCGGTCAGTCCATGGAGTGATGTCAAAGTCGCCGGGCTCACCGAGGTTGAGCAGCACCGGCTTGGCGTCGTGCAGCAGCTCGAAGACTCGGAGCGGGCCGCCGGCGGTCACGAGGTCCAGATCGGGCACACGGCGTCCGAGCAGGGGGTGGCCCTCGCCGAGGTCGTAGTGAATGTCCAGCCCAGAGATGATCCCGGCGAGCCGTTTGCGCGGCTCGTCCATGATCGCCAGCTCCGACACCACATCGACCAGGGCTTGCATGCGCTCGTCCCGGCGTTGGAGCGCGGCCTGAGCCATCGTGTGTTGGATCGCGCGGGCAGCGACCGGGTGGCGCTCGTCCTGATACGTATCCAGGAGGCTCTCAGGGGAGGTTCCGTTTACCACCTGAGCCAGCTTCCATCCCAGATTCACCGCGTCTCCCACGCCGAGGCTGAGGCCCTGTCCGCCCGCCGGGTAGTGCACGTGCGCCGAGTCGCCGGCGAGTAGGACTCGTCCCGCGCGGTAGGTCGCTGCCTGCCGGGTCATATCGGTGAACCTGGAGATCCAGGTGGGATTGTGGATCCCGAAGTCGGTGCCATACACCGTGATCAACGCCTCGCTCAGGTCGCGCAGGGTGGGCTCGCTGCCAGGCCCGAGCTGCTGCTCGGTCACGATTACCCGCACCGTCTTCCCGTCCTCCAACCTCTGCAGGCCGTGGATGCCGGTGGCGTCGTGGCGAGTGCCCTGCGGCGGTTCCTCGGTCACTTCGACTTCGGCGATCAGGTTGCTCCTGGTCGGATCCCATCCGGGGAACTCGATCCCGGCTGCTTTACGGATGACGCTGCGTCCTCCGTCGCACCCGACGAGGTACTGCGCCCGCCGCGACTGGTCGTCGGACAGCTCGACGTCGACGCCGGTGTCGTCCTGGGCGAAGCCCGTCACCTCGCGTCCGTAGTAGATCCGCACGGGCAGCTCGGCGATCCAGGCGGCCATGATCCGCTCGATCTGGTTCTGCCAGATCCCGAGCGAATACGGATGACGCGTCGGGAAGTCGCTCATGTCCAACACCGTCGTGGCCAACATTGCGGCCTGAGCCACCTGACCCTCCGCGAGGAACCGGTCAGCGACCCCACGCTGATCCAGCACCTCGATCGTGCGCGAGTGGAAACCGCCGGCCCGTGACCCGACGAGCTCGTGATCGGGACGCCGCTCGACAACCGCGACGTCGACTTTCGCCAACGCCAACTCAGCCGCCAGCATCATCCCCGCCGGACCGCCTCCGGCGATCACCACCGTATGTCCGTTCACACTCACTTCACCACTCTCCTCGCCCGTAGGTTCGTGCTTGCGGCCGGCGGTTATACAGATGAGCAGGGGCTTGTTACAAGCCCCATGCGTGCGATAAATTTGGGGTGGAAAGGAGCTCGTGCTCTCCTTTTCGTCCTCGCGCGACGGCCACCGCATGTACCTGGGTCGCGCGACGGCAGCGGCGTCGCTCGGGCAGGATCGCGGGATGCAATTCACGCGTTTGGAGCTGGAGGCGTTCCGCGGCTGCGAGGTCGACGATCTCGTGGGGCCAGGGCTCAGGCTGCTGTTCGTCGGCATCAACCCGGGCCTGTGGACGGCGGCGGTCGGGACCCACTTCGCGCATCCCACCAATCGCTTCTACCCGGCGCTGGCCACGGCCGGCATCACCGATTACGAGGTCGACCGGGTCGCCGGGATGACCGATGCCGATCGCGCGCATCTTGTGGCGCGGGGCATCGGGATCACCAACTTCGTGCGGCGGGCCACCGCGCGCGCCTCCGAGCTCTCGCGCGAGGAGCTGTACGAGGGCGGCGCGCGGCTGCAGCGGTTCGTCGCCGACCACCGGCCTGCGGTCGTCGCGATCGCCGGCGTCACCGCCTATCGCGACGCGTTCGGCGAGCGAGGCGCGACCTTGGGCCGGCAGCCGGACACGCTCGATAGCGCGAGTCGCTGGTCCGGCGCCGCCCTCTGGGTGGTCCCAAACCCAAGCGGCCTCAACGCCCACGAGACGGTTGCGACGCTCGCTGCCGCCTATGCGGCGCCGGCCGCCGACGCCGGCGTCGCGGTCAAGATGCCGGAAGGTAGGTGAGAAGCACCACTCCGGAGTCGAACCGCTTCATGTCATCGAGCTCCATCCGGACGGTCCCTCTGTCGCCGAGCACGTGGACGTTTCCCTCGCCCCAGACGATCGGGTTCAGGTAGATCTCGTACTCGTCGACCAGGCCCTTCTCGGCGAGGGTGTAGGCGAACTCGCCGCTCCCGTGCAGGAACAGATCACCGTCGACCTCGTCCTTCAGCTTCGGGATCGAGTCCTCGAGGTCCCCCTCGAGCAGGGTCGCGTTCCACTCGAGATCGCCGGACAGGGTGTTGGACCCGACGTACTTCGGCATCGGGTTGACCATGTCCGCCCATTTGCCCGACTGGCTCGGCCAGTATCCCGCCAGCCCCTCATAGGTCTTTCGGCCCAGCACCAGCCCGCTGGATTTCGTCTGACGCTCGAACGAGTAATCGGCGTGGTCTCCGCCGGGCTGCACCCACTCGCCGACTGGGTCTATGACGCCGTCGAGGGTGGCCTGCGTGGTTGCGATCAGCTTGCCCATCTCGATTCTCCTTCTGTCACGGGAGCTTCCTCTGAGCTCCCTCTACCCATGCGACGAACGAGGACGCGCGAATTCGACGTTTTCGCCAGGCTTCGACGCTTGAGGCGCCACCCGTCCTACCACCGTGTCGCCGGGGTCGAGCTCGACCTCGAACTGGAACGGCTGCGGGCGCTGCCCGTCTTCGTTTCCGGACCGCTGGCCAAGCGGGCGCCGGAGCTGAAGGTGCGGCGCGCTCAGCGGCGGCCGATCCGCCTGGGCTTCGCGGTGCCGTCCCAGTACCGGCTCTCAATCACCGTCTACCCGGGAGCGCGCGCCGGCGACTTGTTGGAGACGTTGCTTCACGAGCTCGTCCACCTCCACGTCGGTCGAGCGGAGGAAGCGCATGCTTGGCACGGGCCGACCTTCAAGCACACCCTGGCGCAGGCGATGCGCGAGGCTTTCGGCATCGTCGGCCTGCACCCCCGCAACACCCGCCACGGCGTCTACGCCGAGGCGATCGAGGCGACTCGGGTCGCGCCGCCGGCCGAGCGGTTGTAGCTCATCGCTAGACGTATGTCTGAGCCCTCAGCCTGCCGGGGCTACTGTCGGCACTCCGACCGAGGACACGATTCTTATCTCACGGCGCCGCGCATTCCTTATCTTCGCCCTCGCTCTGCTTGCCCTGATGTCTCTGTCGGCGCTCGCCGGCGCCCAGCTGCGGGCGGTCGACTTCGAGGGCATTTCGACCGCCGAGCATGACGCCGCCTGCTCTGTTCCATCCGCGATTCCGGGCGACGGCCTCGACGATCGCGTCGCGATCCAGAACGCGCTCACTTCGCAGGGATGCGCGTACCTGCCGGCCGGCAGGTACGACGTCGACTCGATCCAGTTCACGCCGCCCGCCCGCCGCCCGCCGATGATGCTCGATGCCTCGGGCGCGGAGATCTATGGCGACGGCCCGGGCACCGTGCTCGCGTTCAGGGGCTCAACCGGTGGCCAGGACTGGGAGGGGGTCCGCATCGGGGGAGTCGGCTCGACGCTGCATGACCTGTCGATCGCCACGGGGGCGATCACCGACACGGTGGAACAGACCCACGCGGTCAAGCTCCTCGGTCCGGCAACCGACGCAGAGATCTCGCGCGTCTCGTTCAACCACCCGATCCGTGTGGGCGTGAAGTCCGGCGACTGCGTCCAGCTCGTCGGCTTCAACGACGGTCGCGAGATCGCGCGGGTAAAGATCCGCGACAACGACTTCGTCCACTGCGATCGCAGCGGCGTCGCGGTGCACAGCGGGACCACGCAACTCGAGATCGTCGACAACCGCTTCGGCGCCGTCGGCAACACTGACCTGGACTTCGAGGGCACCGGCGACACCAGCGACGTGCTGATCCAGCACAACACGTTCACGATGTCGCCCGGCCCGCACGGTGTCGGCGCGATCCAGCTGCAGCTGATCGACCGTGCGCGCGTGACCGAAAACGTGCTCGACGGGCGCGGCATCGACGTCTTCCAGTCGGACGACGTCGAGATCGATCACAATGAGATCACGCTCACGCAGGCCACGGCCACGCCGGTGATCTCCGTCGGCAAAGACAGCGCCCGCACGCGCATCCTCCACAACTCGATCACCCGCGAACCGAGCGCGGGCCCCGGCGCGGTGATCAGCGCGGGACCGCACGGCTCCGGCACGCCGGACCACCTCGAGATCGGCGACAACATGCTCGTCCAGCGGACCAGCTTTCACGTCGTCAGCAGCAGCGGCCTCGTCGGTCTGTATGTCGGGCGCAACGCGATCAGCTACAGCGGCGCGGTGGCCAATGAAATGTCGGGCGTGCGCGCGCTCGGCTCGGGTGGCACGGACGGCATTCGCACGACCGACGTGCGCGTCGAAGCCAACACATTCGGCGGCGCGCTGCGCGCCGCGGTCCGCACGTCGGGCTCGCTGTCGGGCGTCGGCACGCTCGACACCTCCGACAACGTCGCAACCGGCGCGACGCACGGGATCTTCTGCGACAACTTCGCGAGCCAGGGCGGCGTGACCGGCCCGATCACGTCGACGCGCGACAGTTGGCCCGCTCCGAGCTGCGGCCCGGCGGACTTCGTCAAGTTCGGCCCCCCCTCGCCGCCGGTCTCGGGGGGCGGACCGGGTGATGGGGGAGCCACGCCGCCCGGTTCCGATACGACCGCGCCGGTGTTGAGTGGTGTGTCGTTGTCGCGTACGAGGGTGCTGCGGTTCTCCAGCAGTGAGGCGGGGGCGCTTTCGATCCGGATTGAGCGTGTGCGGCCCCGTCGGAAGGTCGCGACGTTGACGCGGGCGATCAAGCAGGGGCCCGGCCGCGTCGCGCTCAGCGGCCGCATCGGCACCAAGCGGATGAAGCCGGGCAGCTACCGACTCACGCTTACGGCTCGTGACGCGGCCGGCAATCGCTCCAAGGCGACCCTGCGAACGTTCACGATCCTGGCCGACTGAGCCACCACTCCCACCACGCAACAGCGAGCTAGTACCCGCGCTGTGGCACGATCTCGCAGGTGACGCACCTTGCCGACAGCCACGGCCTGATCCGCGTGCAGGGCGCGCGCGAGAACAACCTCAAGGACGTCAGCATCGAGCTCCCGAAGCGCCGGCTGACGGTGTTTACCGGTGTCTCCGGCTCGGGCAAGAGCTCGCTGGTGTTCAGCACGATCGCCGCGGAGTCGCAGCGGCTGATCAACGAGACCTACAGCGCCTTCCTGCAGGGCTTCATGCCGACGCTGGCGCGCCCCGAGGTCGACGTTCTCGACGGGCTGACGACCGCGATCATCGTCGACCAGGAGCGGATGGGCGCCGATGCCCGCTCCACGGTCGGCACCGTCACTGACGCCAACGCGATGTTGCGCATTCTCTTCAGTCGACTTGGGAAGCCGCGCATCGGCTCACCCCAGGCGTTCTCCTTCAACGTCGCCTCGGTCCGGGCGAAAGGCGCGATCACGGTCGAACGCGGTGCCAAGAAGACCGTGAAAGCGAGCTTCAGCCGCACTGGCGGCATGTGTCCGCGTTGCGAGGGCCGGGGCTCGGTCACCGACTTTGACCTCTCTGCGCTGTACGACGAGACCAAATCGCTCAACGAAAGTGCGCTGACGATCCCTGGCTACAGCATGGATGGCTGGTACGGCCGCATCTTCAGGGGCTGCGGTTTCTTTGACCCCGACAAGCCGATCCGCAAGTTCACCAAGAAGGAACTCAATGACTTGCTCCACAAGGAGCCGACCAAAATCAAGGTCGACGACATCAACCTGACCTACGAAGGCCTGATCCCGAAGATCCAGAAGTCGTTCCTCTCCAAAGACCGGGAGGCGATGCAGCCGCACGTCCGGGCGTTCGTGGACCAGGCGGTGACGTTCACCACCTGCCCCGAGTGCGACGGTACCCGGCTCAGCGAGGCGGCTCGGTCGTCGAAGATCAAGAAGACCAGCATTGCCGACGCCTGCGCGATGCAGATCAGCGACCTGGCCGAATGGGTCCGCGGCCTCGACGAGCCGTCGGTGGCGCCGCTGCTGACGGCGCTGGGGGAGACCCTCGACTCGTTCGTGGAGATCGGGCTGGGCTACCTCTCGCTCGACCGGGCGTCGGGCACGCTGTCGGGCGGCGAGGCGCAGCGCACCAAGATGGTCCGCCACCTGGGGTCGTCGCTGACCGACGTCACCTACGTCTTCGACGAGCCGACGATCGGCATGCACCCGCACGACATCCAGCGGATGAACGACCTCCTGCTGCAGTTGCGCGACAAGGGCAACACCGTGCTGGTCGTCGAGCACAAGCCCGAGGCGATCGCGATCGCTGACCACGTCGTCGACCTTGGCCCGCGCGCCGGTTCCGAAGGCGGCGAGGTGGTGTTCGAGGGCACCGTCAAGGGCCTACGGGCAAGTGACACTCTCACCGGGCAACATCTGGACGACCGCGCCTCTCTGAAGCCTTCGGCGCGGGCGTCGTCGGGGGTGCTGGAGGTGCGCGGCGCCGCCACCAACAACCTGCAGGACGTCGACGTCGACATCCCGCTGGGGGTGTTGGCCGTGATTACCGGGGTGGCGGGCTCGGGCAAGAGCTCGCTGATCCGCGGCTCGGTGTCCGGGCGGGACGGGGTGGTGACGGTCGACCAGGCCGCGATCCGCGGCTCGCGACGGAGCAACCCGGCGACCTACACCAAGCTGCTCGACCCGATCCGCAAGGCGTTCGCGAAGGCCAGCGGTGTGAAACCGGGACTGTTCAGCGCCAACAGCGACGGCGCCTGCCCCAATTGCAACGGCGCCGGTGTCATCTACACCGACCTGGCGATGATGGCCGGCGTCGCCACCATCTGCGAGGAGTGCGAAGGGAAGCGGTTCCAGGCCGAGGTCCTGGAGTACAAGTTCGGCGGGAAAGACATCAGCGAGGTGCTGGCGATGTCGGTGACCGAGGCCGAGGAGTTCTTCGGCGATGGCGAGGCGAAGATCCCGGCGGCTCACAAGGTTCTGCAGCGGCTCGCCGACGTCGGGCTCGGCTACCTCAGGATCGGCCAGCCGCTCACCACGCTGTCCGGCGGCGAGCGGCAGCGGCTCAAGCTGGCCACCCACCTGGCCGAGAAGGGTGGCGTCTACATCCTCGACGAGCCGACTACCGGCCTCCACCTCGCCGACATCGAACAGCTGCTCGGTCTGCTCGACCGGATCGTCGACTCCGGCAAGTCGGTCGTCGTCATCGAGCACCACCAGGCGGTCATGGCGCACGCCGACTGGATCATCGACCTCGGCCCCGGCGCTGGCCACGACGGCGGCCGGATCGTCTTCGAGGGCACACCCGCGGACCTCGTCGCCACCCGCTCCACCCTCACCGGCGAGCACCTCGCGGACTACGTCGGTAGCTGACCGTCTGGGAGAGCCTCATAGCAAGTCTGCTATAGATAGCAATCTTGCTATGACGAAGCGCGGTCCCAAATCTGCCAGTCGGCTGGACGACCAGCTCGCGGCTCTTCGCGAGGCCGTGCGCGGGGGAGGCGACCCCGACGATCGAGAGCTGTTCGGTCTGATCGCTGAGCGCGTCGCGGAGCGGCGCCAGGCGTGGGGGATCTCCCAGCGGGAGTTGGCCGAGCTCTGTGGGACGACGCAGTCCGCGATTGCCCGGGTGGAGCGGGGTGCGAGACCACCTCGGATCGACACCCTCGCGCGCATCGCCGCTGCCCTCGACTGCGAGCTGGTGATCGAGCTTCGCCCCAGGACGAAACCGCCGCACGACGACAGAACAGGAGAAACAGGATGAGCGAGGGCAAGAGCCGGTTCCGGCCGGCGGGCAGCAGGCAGGGAGATAGAGAGATCGAGACGACCGGTAGCGAGAAGGTCCTCGCCGTTGTTCTCGCCGTCTTCATCGCGATCGGCGCCGTTTGGGGCTACATCAAGCTCGACGAGGTCGCCCAGCCGGACTCGACCTTCTATGTGCCAAACCGCGAGCTCCTCGACCGCGCAGAAATCTCGGCTATCCAGGACCACCGGCAAGCGGTCCGTTCGGTCGGAGCGGCTCGGGTCGATCGCAGGGCGGCCACCCGGCAACTGGAGCTTCGCCGCGAGGCCTACCGCACGGCACTGGACGCCGACGAACCCTCGGCCGAGTTGGGGGTGGAGTACGAATCCGCCCAGGCCAAGCTCGCCGGGGCTTCGAAGGAACTGGCAGCCGCCGCCGCGGTCGAGGCGCGGACTCGTCCCGGGGCAGCGGTGGCACAGAAACAGTTGACCGAGCTGCGTCAGGTCGCCGCAGAGCGTGATGATGCGGATCGCGCCCGGCACGACCGGATCGTCTTCTTCCTGCGCATGGCCTTGCTGATCCTGATGCTCGGAGGCGCCTACCGGTTGCTCGGCCGTCTCCGGTCCCGGCACTCCCGCTATCTCCCCGCCGCGCTTGCCTGGATCGGGGCCACCGCCATTCTTGCCATCGTCATGGCTGGGGACTACACCGACAGCTACATCGAGTTCGACGAGGTCGGGCCTCTGGCGATCTCGATCGTTGGAATCGCCCTGACCCTGGCTGCGTTCGTGGCCCTGCAGCGCTTCCTCGCTAAACGTGTGCCAGCACGGCGGGTTCGCCGTGGAGAGTGTCCGTTCTGCGGATTCCCCCTCGGCGACAAGCCTCACTGCGAGGGGTGTGGCCGATCGGTGATTGCCAGCTGCTCGAGCTGCCAGGAAGACCGTCGAGTCGGTACGCCTCGCTGCGGATTCTGTGGCAACGCCTAGTCCGCGACCGTTCCGTTCAGTGAGGTGATGTGTGAGGCATCTCACGGCCGGTGCCTCCTCGGTGCGACTATGAGTGAAGGGACTCCGTCCAGTAGGAGGCAGCCATGAGGTCACGTTCCGCTTTACCGCCCGGTCCGCCGCTTCCGCCGGCGATGCAGATGGTCGGTTTCTGGGCCAGGCCATTCGCCTTCCTCGAGCGCTGTCGTGCGCGTTACGGCAAGCGCTTCACGATCAGGCTTCCGTTCACGCCGCCATTCGTGATGCTCACCGAGCCCGACCAGGTGAAGCAGGTTTTCACCGCTCCGCCTGACGTCCTTCGTCCAGGCCAGGGCGCCAGGGTGCTGGAGCCGATCCTCGGCAGCAACTCGGTGATCCTGCTCGACGAAGCGGCGCACATGCAGCAACGCAAACTGATGCTGCCGGCGTTTCACGGCGAGCGGATGGAGCGCCTCACCGGATTGATGGAAGAGGTGACGAGGGAGGAGGTCGCGGCGCTGCCGACGGGAGAGCCCGTCGCGCTTCACCCCCGGATGCAGGAGCTGACGCTGAAGGTGATTCTCCGCACCGTCTTTGGCCTCGACCCGGGCCCCCGTTTCGACGCGCTGAGGCAGCGGCTGCAGGAGATGCTCGTCTTCGGCGACCGCCCGATCAGTTTGATGCCGCCGAAACCGGACAGCCTGCTGGCCCGCGCGGCCGAACGCGCGGGTCCGTTTGCCCACTTCGTGCAGACGCAGGCGGAGGTCGACGAGCTGATCTTTGCGCTGATTGCCGAGCGGCGGGCCGAGGGCGCCGACCGCGACGACGTCCTCACGATGCTGCTCGAGGCGAGGCACGAGGACGGATCGCCGATGAGCGAACAGGAGATCCGTGACGAGCTGCTCACCCTGCTCGTCGCCGGTCACGAGACGAGCGCCTCCTCTCTCGCCTGGACCTTCGCCCAAGTCGTTCACGAGCCGCAGGTCCTCGAACGGCTGGTCGAGGAGGTCGACGCCGGCGAGGACGCCTATGTCACCGCGACGATCCAAGAGACGCTGCGAACTCGCCCTGTGCTCCCGAACGTTGCGCCGCGGCTGGTGGCGAAGCCGATCGAGGTCGGTGGCTGGACCTATTCACCGGGTTGCAGTTTGGTCGCGAACAGCTACCTGATCCACCACGACCCCGACATCTATCCCGACCCCTACTCCTTCCGCCCCGACCGCTTCCTCGACGAGACCCCCGGGACCTACACCTGGATCCCGTTCGGCGGCGGCCGGCGCCGCTGCCTCGGCGCCAGCTTCGCGATGCTCGAGATGAAGGTGGTGCTGCGAACCCTGCTGGCGAGCTGCGAGGTAAGCGCCGCCGACGGCCGTGTCGAGGTGGCCCAGCGACGGAACATCACGGTACGCCCGGTCGGAGGCGCCCGTGTCGTGCTTGGCGATCGTTCGCGGGTACCCGTGGCCGCCTAACGGGCAGATCACTCGCTGGACAACACCCCGGGGTAACGTCGAAGGGGTGTGGTTTGTCGCTGTAAGGTGAGCGCGTGAGCGAGCGAGCATCGGCACAGGCACGCTCCCTCGATGAGACCCGCTCCGTACTTGCGTCCCGCCTGCGTGAGCGGCTCCCCGAGCTGGAAGCGGCCGTTGCGACTCGTGTCTACGCAATCTCCGACCCCCGAGACGTCGCCGACCCCTCCTACCTCCAGGGTCTCGACGCAGCCCTCTCCGCCGCCATAGCTCACCGGCTTGCCGTGCTCGAGGTCGGTGAGCGTCAGGCTCCGCCCGTTCCAACGGTCCTGCTCGCGCAGGCCCGTCTGGATGCTCGCGACGGCGTTGCTCTCGACACCGTCGTGCGTCGTTACTTCGCCGGCAACACTCTCTTCGGGGATTTCCTCGTCGAAGAGGCGGAGCGGGCCAAAGTCCCGAACTCAGCCCTTCGGCGCCTCCTTGGCGCGCAGGCGACGCTCGGCGATCGTCTGCTTGACGCCGTCAGCGCCGAGCACGCTCGCGAGGCGAAGAGCCGGCCCACCAGCGCCGCGGAGCGCCGTCGCGAGTGCGTCAAGAGGCTGCTCGCCGGCGAGCTGGTCGATCACTCCGAGCTCGGGTATGACCTAGACGCCCATCACCTCGCCCTGATGGCCAAAGGAGAGGGAGCGCAAGAGCTGATGGGCGAGCTGGCGACGAGGCTCGACCGCCGCCTGCTTGCCGTCTGCCGAGAGGAGGAGCCGACGTGGGCCTGCTGGTTCGGTGGCAGCCGCCCGCTCGCCGTCGAGCAAGCCCTGCGGGCGCTTGACGACCTTTCTCCGGACCGGGTGTTCGTGACCGTTGGAGAGCCCGGTGAGGGATTGTCCGGCTGGCGGTTCAGTCACCGCCAGGCGAAGGCGGCGCTGCCGATCGCCGAGCGCAGAGGGCAGGCGATCCTCCGTTATGTCGATGTCGCTCTGGTGGCATCGATCCTTCGCGATGATCTGATCGTCACCTCGCTGCGCCAGCTCTACCTGGCACCGCTTGAAGAAGCGCGGGACGGCGGCAAGGTCGCGCGAGAGACGCTGCGCGCCTACTTCGCGGCCGAGCGAAATATTTCCTCGACCGCCGCCACTCTGGGTGTTGATCGTCGTACGGTGAGAAATCGCATTCGCGCCGTCGAAGAGCTCCTCGGTCGACCCCTTCAGACCTTCGCGACGGACCTGGAGATCGCCTTGCGACTGGACGACTAGTTCCTAATCCCCGGCATTGCGTTTCCGCGGAAACGCAATGGTCCTTTCCCCGTTTGGTGAATCTCGAGCAGGCAGCGCCCCAAATGGGGGAAGCAACGCAGCTCCTCGCCGGGCAAGGTAGATGCATGAGCAGATACCTGATTCGGGCGATCGCAATCACGGCTGGTATTGCGCTGATCTGCGCCGCCACCGCCCTTGCGGATCGCGTGGTGGTGAAGGCGGGCAACCTCTACCTCGCGGGTAGCGGTGGCATCTCGCCCACCAAGCTTCCGAAGCATGAAGCCGCTCCGGTGAGAGCACGCCTCGAAGGGGAAATCTGGACCGATGATGGCAGCCATCCGCCTGCGCTTCAAAACGTCGCGTTTGACGTGGACAAGACGATCCAGATCGACGCGGTGGGTCTGCCGACCTGCAGGCCGGGGCAGATCGTGGCGAGTACCACCGCGGCGGCCAGGAGTGCCTGCGCCGGCGCCGTACTTGGCTCGGGCGTGGCCGAAGCGGAGGTGGCCTTCCCCGACCAGCAGCCGTTTTCCGCGAGAGGGGCGATCGTCCTTTTCAATGGCGGCGTCCGTGGCCGCACCACGCGGGTTTTCATCCACGCCTACCTCTCTGTGCCGGCGCCGACCGCCATCGTCGTGCCGGCCAAGATCACGCGCATCCATCGCGGCCGGTTTGGATATCGCATCGAAGCGCAGATCCCCAGGATCGCCGGGGGCAGTGGCTCGGTCACCGAGTTCAAGCTGAAAGTGGACCGCGAGTTCTCCTACAAAGGCCAGAAGAAGAACTTCCTGACGGCCAGCTGTCCGACCGGTCACTGGCAGACCGACGGTCAAGTCCTGTTCAGCGACGGCACGAAGCTCGGCGTGGCCCACGTCTTTCCCTGCACGTCCAGAGGCTGATCCCTGGCTATAGGTTTCCTGGGGGAGGGGGGAGAACTTGCCGCCGCCGGCCCTTATGGGGAGGTGAGCCATTTGAACGGAGGAGCGGATGGCGCCGATGCGGCGCGGGTGCTGATAGACGAGCTGCTGCGCACGGCGCTCGCCCTCGGCGGGGTTCTCTCCTCGTTGCTCGAGGAGTTGCCGGAGGGAGCCTTCCCGGGCGAGGACAACGGTGCGGTGCTGGTCGAGATGCTCGTCGGCAGCTGCCTTCCTGCGGTCGAGGCGGCTGGGGAACCCGATTGCTGGGCGGCAACCGCGCTGATCGGGGCGGTCAGGGACAGGGTGCTCGAGGATCTCCGGGCCGCTGCGGCGCTGGCGGGACCCGACCGGTGACCTCTCCGGCGCTGCGCGAGGAAGGCGGGACTTCGCCAACCGGAAGGCAGCGGTGGCGCCTTGGCAATCTGCTACTTTCATGTACATGGGCGATTCAGTCGGGGTTGCGGAGCTGCGACAGAACCTGAGCGTCTACCTGCGGCGTGTGAGCCGCGGGGAGCGGTTGGTCGTCACTGATCGCAATCGGCCTGTTGCCGAGCTGGGACCGGCGCCGAGCACCGGTCCCGATCTGGATCGGTTGATCGCCGAGGGACGGGTGTCGCGTCCGGTGCGGCCGGGCCTACCGGGGCCGTTGGAGCTGACCGGCGACCCCCGGGCGCTGAGCCAAGCCCTCGACGATATCCGTGGCGATCGCTGAGTCGTGGCGGTCTTCTACGCGGATACCTCTGCGCTGCTCAAGCTGGTCCGCGACGAGGCCGAGTCGGCAGCTCTGCGCGAATACCTGGGCGGAGCGGATCTGGTCAGCAGTGAGCTGGTCTTCACCGAGATCCCGCGCGCGATCCGCCGCGCGGCCGCACGCGAGCCCGCGCTCCCGCTCGATCTGCTGCTTGAACGGGCCGGAGAGCTGGTCGACGCGGTTGCGCTGCGGCCGCTCGACCGCGATCTGCTCGCCGGAGCCGGGGCGCTCGCCGAGCCGGCGTTGCGGGCACTCGACGCGATCCATGTCGCATCCGCGGTTGACCTCGATCCGATCGAAGCGTTCGTGACCTACGACGAGCGCCAAGCAGCGGTTGCTCGCCTCGCCGGTCTGCGCACGATGGCGCCGACGTGAGAGCATCAAAGGCATGACTGACTTCCTGGTCAAGCGGGATGACCTTCGCGAGTGCCGTGTCGAGGAGGGCGGGGCACCTGAGATCGAGGCCGGACAGGCGCTGCTCCGGGTCGACACCTTCGGGCTGACTGCGAACAACGTCACCTACGCGGTGTTCGGGGAGGCGATGTCTTACTGGGACTTCTTCCCCGCTGCCGACGGTTGGGGGCGTCTCCCGATGTGGGGCTTCGCCGAGGTCGAGCGGAGTGAGGCCGAGGGTGTCGAGGCCGGCACCCGCCTGTATGGGTACCTGCCCTCCTCTTCGCACCTCGTCGTCACGCCGACCTCGGTCCGAGAGGGCGGCTTCATCGACGGCTCCCCGCACCGGGCGGCGCTGCCCTCGGCCTACCACGGTTACCTGGCCACCGCGGCCGACCCCTTCTACCGCGCCGATACCGAGGCGATGCAGATGCTGCTGCGGCCGCTCTTCTTCACCTCCTTCCTGATCGACGACCAGATCGCCGACGAGGGGCTGTCCGCGCGCGGGCCGATCCTCGTCTCCAGTGCCTCGAGCAAGACGGCGATCGCCGCGGCCTTCCTGTTGGCACAGCGCGAGGAGGTCGAGCTGGTCGGGCTGACCTCGCCTGGCAACGCCGCTTTCGTCGAGGAGCTGGGAATCTACGACCGCACCGTCACCTACGACGCGATCGAGTCGCTCGACCCGGGCCCCGCCACCTTCGTCGACATCGCCGGCGACGGCGGGGTGCGCCTCGCAGTTCACTCCCACTACGGCGACCAGCTCGTCCACAGCATGGCGGTCGGGATGACGCACTGGGAGGAGATGCAGGCGGGCGCCGGCGAGCTGCCGGGGCCGACGCCGACCCTCTTTTTCGCCCCTGACCGGGTGACCAAGCGCTCCGCGGACTGGGGTCCGGCCGAGATGGAGAAGCGGGTCGCCGACGCGTGGCACCCCTTCTGTGAGTGGGTGGGCGCCTGGCTCGAGCCGATCCCGGGCGAGGGCTTCGACGCCGTCCGCGGCGCCTACCTCGACGTGCTGGAGGGCAAGGTCGAGCCGGCCCGCGCCCACGTGCTGACGCTCTCCTGAGGGGGAGAGACAGTGGCGGCCGCGCCTTATACGGGCATGAGCCATTTGCTCGACCGAGAAACGGTGCCGGCGATGTCGGTATACCCAGGTATACTGGACTGGATGGCAAAGGTAATGGTCTCAATGCCCGATGATCTCCTGAGGGAGGTCGACGCGGAGGCAAGCCGTGCCGGCACCAGCCGCAGCGCGGTCCTTCGTGGTTTCGCCGAGAACGCTCTGCGGCACCGGCGGACCGACCGGGCGGCGGCGATGAAGGCGTTGCTGCGGGACCTCACCCCCCATGGCGGAGACGTCGCAGAGCGCCTGAAGGCGACGCGCCCGCGACCATGACGACGCTGCTGCTCGACGCCAGCGCGATCCTTGCCGCGTTCGATCCCGAGGACGATTGCCACGCGCCCGCGAGCGCGCTGTTGACTGCCCCCGATTTCACGCTTACCACCATCGACCTTGTGCGTTACGAGGTGGCCAACGTCGCGATCCGCGCCTGGCGCGCCCCGGCAACCGTCGCGCCGCTGCTCGATGCGGTCGATCGGATCGCGGAGGATGGTGGCGTGATCGAGGCCAAGGGCCCCTTGATCGCCCGCGCCGCCGATCTTGCCGATCGACACGGGATCTCCGTCTATGACGCCGCCTATGTGGCAGCGGCGAGGGAAGCCGAGCGCGTCCTCGTCAGCTGTGACGCTCGCGATCTGGTCTCCAAGGACCTCGCGAGCCTGCCAGAGGACGCTCTGGATTCCTAGCCTCACCGACGTGCGCGCTCGCGTACTCGGTGGCGAGAATCGTGACGGCCGTCGCGGCGCGCCCGACCAGGCCGCTCCCTGCTGCGGCGGGAAGCTCGACGACGAAGGCAGTGCTCCGCGGCAACGCGTGGTTCTGCCAACTCGAAGCGCTTCCCGGGTAGCGGCGGAGGCCGACCAGCGGCAATCCACTCAGCTCTGCGTAGCGGCGCTCGATCACGGGATTTCCGCCCGAGCGGTCGACCAGGCCGAAAGGCTGGTGGAACCAGATCGTCACGTCGGGGTTCACCCGCCTGATCAGGTGCCAGGCGGCGCGGGACTCCGGCTCCGAGAGGGGGCGGGCGCCGGAGTATTCGAGCCCGTCCAACGGTCGCCAGGCGAAGGGGAAATTACGGTTGAGGTCGACACCCCGGGCGTTTCCCCGTGTGCCCGCGGCGACACCGTCCGGATTGAGCGAGGGCACGACCCAGAGCGCCGCGTCGCGCGGCCGGGCACTCGCGAGGAGCCTGCGCGCGACTCGGATCCCGGCGGGCTCGTTGCCGTGGACGCAGCCGATCACGAGGAACCGATCTGGGGCCTTGGGGTCGCCGCTGACAGTGGCGACGATGGGACGGCCCAGCACCGAATGGCCGATCGTCACTCGCTCGGCAGCCGATGCGACGTCGGCGAGGCCGCTCGACAGCCAGCACATAGCCAGGGCGGGCGCGAGGAGCGCCGAAATGCGGCCTGGCCGCGGCCGGGTCAGCATCGTCGAAGTATCGCTCGACCGGCGGAGCCGAGTCGTTGAATTGTTCGGTGCCCTTAGGAAGCGAGCGGCGCAGGTGCCGGATGGGTCGCCGGTCGCGCCTGTGCAGGAAGCAGCAGCGCGGAGAGGCAGACCATCCCGAAGGCGGTTGCCTGTAGGGCGATCCCGAGCGGGTCGGCCGAGAGGGGGTCGCCGAAGACGAGGACGCCGGCGGCGATCTGGGTCACGTTGGCGACCAGGCCCATCAGGCCGATCGTCTCAATCGCCTCGCCGCGCTGAAGCGCCGCGACGGCGGTGTACTGGGCAAGTGCCCCGAAGACGACGATGATCGCGACCCAGGGGACGACGATCGCGGCGCCGACTCCCTCGGCGCCGGTCAGCCCCTTGATCGCCACTCCGGCGAGGGCGAAGAGGGTGCCGGAGAGCGCGGCCAGGAGGATTCCGCGGCGGGCGGCGAGGCGCTCGGAGCGGTGTCCGAGCGCGAGCCCGGCCGCCACCAGCGTCAGCCCTCCCTCGAAGCCGAGGATCGGGCCGGCGGCGAACTCGGAGTGGCTGCCGCTGAACTGCGGCACCGTTACCGCCAGCAGCGCCAGCCCGGCGCCGCCGAGCAACAGGGCCAGCCACTGACGCCGATCGACCGCGTCGCCGAAGAGCCGCTGCGACATCACCGCCAGGGTGACGGCGCCGCCGGCAAGCACCGCCTGCACGATCGAGATCGGCGCCATCGAGAGGGCCGCGACGTGGACCAGCCAGGCGACCGCGGCAAGGCCCCAGCCGAGCGCGAACCAGCGCGACCGGGCGAGACTCCGGGCGCTCTGCAACGGCCGCCGGATGTGGACGGGGGCGACGCGCTGGCAGCCCCGGTGCTTGAGCAGGGCGGCCAGGTTCGCCATCAGGGCGGCGAGGAGAGCCAGCGCAACGCCGATCTGAACCGAGGTCATCGGCAGGTCCCTACCCGCTGACCGCCGAGGCGCGCCGGGCGGCGGCGACCGCCGAGGCGCTCGTGCGGCACGCTCTGGCGATGACGCCGTCGGTGAGATCGGGAGTGCGTCGTACCTCGAACTCGATCAACCCCGTGCGCCGCGCCTTGGCGCTTGCCTCCCTGGTGCAATCGGGCGGTGCCGCGGCCTGCGCCGCGTCGGCGGCGCGAGCGCGGCGGCAAGCGAGGCAGAAGTCCCCATCGGCGCCGCTCTCCCAACTCTCGGGAAGCGGCACCGGCTTGTCGTCGATGCGGCCGAGCGCCATCGCGCACCGGCAGCAGGTCCACCTGCGGGCTGCCGCGCTCACCGGGAAGCCTTCGCTTTGGGACGCCGACGGCGCCGCGAACGGCCCGACGCGTTGTGTGGTCGGCTGTTTCCGGGCCTCAGCTCGCCCTCGGCGCCGCCGAACTCGCGGGAGAGGCCGAGGTCGCCTGCCATGCGCCGGACTTCGTCGGCCTGGTCGGCGAGGATGAAGCTGATGCCCGTCCCACGGCGCCCGGCGCGACCGGTGCGGCCGATGCGGTGCACATAGGAGTCGCGGTCCTCGGGGGCGTCGAAGTTGATCACGTGGGTGACCCCGGCGACGTCGATGCCGCGGGCGGCGACGTCGGTCGCGATCAGGGCGTCGACTTCGCCGGCCTCGAACCGGGCCAGCGCCCGTTCGCGCTGGCGCTGGCTCTTGTCGCCGTGCATCGCCGCCGCCTCGAGCTGGCGGCTGCGGAGCCGCTTGGCGAGCCGGTCGGCGCCGCGCTTGGTGCGGACGAAGACCAGGGTGCTGCCACCCTCGGCCTCGCGCAGCTGCTCGACCAGGTGGTCGAGCTTGGCGCTCTGGGAGTCGACGTGGAGGAATCGGTGCTCGATGTCGGCCTTGGCGGTCTCGTCGGCGGCCTGGGTGTGACGGCGGGCGTCGCTGGTGAAGGCGGCGGCGACCTTGCCGGTCGCCCCCTCCAGGGTCGCCGAGAAGAACAGCGTCTGGCGCTGGCGCGGGGTCAAGGCGACGATCCGGCTGACGGCCGGCTTGAAGCCCATGTCGAGCATCCGGTCGGCCTCGTCGAGGACGAGGATGCCGACCCGGTCCAGCGAGACAACCCCGCGGGCGATTAGGTCCTCGAGCCGCCCGGGGGTGGCGACGAGGATGTCGGCACGCCGGGCGGCCTTGATCTGCGGGCCGAAGCCGACGCCGCCGTAGACGGCGGCGATCTTCACCCCGCGGGCGTCGGCGACGGATCGCAGCTCCTCAACGATCTGGCTCGCCAGCTCGCGGGTGGGGGCGAGGACCAGGGCCGAGATGCGCTCGGGGCTGGGCTCGATGCGATCGACCAGCGGGATGCCGAAGGCGAGCGTCTTGCCCGAGCCGGTCGGCGACTGGACGAGCAGGTCATGGCCGGCGAGGGCGTCGCGGACGACGAGCTGCTGGACAGGGAAGGGCTTGGTGATGTCGCGGCGTGCAAGTGCGGACACCACAGGTTTAGAGATGCCGAGATCGGCAAATGAAGTGATTTCTTGTGCTCCTTTTAGAACGTCTAGGGAGATCCAGCAGCCCCTAGGCGCCAGGCGGCACACGGAGGAAACGGAACCTCTCGGGTGGCGAATCGGCCAAACCCGACCCATCCACGGTAGCAGTCGCCTGCGGAAATCCCCTGCCTTGGTACCTTCGGGCCAGATCGTGGAATCCGATATCTCCTACACGAAGAGCCGTGGGTTGAGCATCGCCTACGCGGTCAGAGGGGACGGGCCGATCGACCTGGTCGTGGTGCCGGGCTTCGTCTCCCATCTCGAGGCGGGGTTGGAACAGCCCGCGATCGAGCTGTTCCTGCGGCGCCTCTCCACGTTCGCCCGGGTGATCGTCTTCGACAAGGCCGGCACCGGCCTCTCGGACCCGGTCGAGGACGCCACCACCCTCGAGGAGCGGATGGAAGACCTGGTCGCCGTCCTCGACGCGGTCGGCGCCGAGCGGGTTGCGCTGTTCGGGGTCTCCGAGGGCGCGCCGATGTGCGCGCTGTTCGCCGCCAGCCACCCCGAGCGCACCCGGGCCCTGGTCATGTACGGGTCCTACGCGAAGGGGATCGCCACCGAGGACTACCCGTGGGCGCCGGAGCGGGAGCAGGTGGAGATGGGTGGTGAGATGATCGAGCTCGAATGGGGGACCGGGGTCTTCCTTGACGTCTACGCGCCGAGCCGCGCCGAGGACCCGGAGTTCGTCCGTTGGTGGGCGCAGTACCAGCGCCTCTCGGCCAGCCCGGGGATGGCGAGAGCCGTCGCCAACCTCGCCGCCGAGGTCGACATCAGGGAGGTCCTGCCGGCGATCTCGGTGCCGACCATGGTCCTGCACCGCTCCGGCGACCTGCTCTGGCCGGTCGAGGGAGCCAAATTCGTCAGCGAACAGATCGAGGGCTCGAAATTCGTCGTCCTCGACGGGATCGACCACTTCCCCTTCGCCGGCGACACCGACGCTCTGCTCAGCGAGGTGGAAGCTTTCCTCACCGGGTCGCGTACCGAGCCCAATCCCGAGCGCCAGCTCCTCACCGTGCTGTTCACCGACATCGTCGACTCCACCCGCCGCGGCGCGGAGCTGGGCGATCGTCGCTGGCGTCATTTGCTCGAGGGCCACGACGCGGTTGTCCGGGAACAGCTCGCCCGGTTCCGGGGGGAAGAGGTGAAGGCGACCGGTGACGGCTTCCTTGCCACCTTCGACGGGCCCGCCCGGGGCATCCATTGCGCGCAGGCGATCGCCACCAGCGTGCGCCCGCTCGAGATCGAGGTGCGGGCTGGGCTGCACACGGGGGAGTGCGAGATCCGGGGAGACGACATCGGCGGGATCGCGGTCAACATCGGGGCACGGATCAGTGGGCTGGCGGGCCCGAACGAGGTGCTGGTCTCGAGCACCGTTCGCGACCTCGTGGTCGGCTCGGACATCGCCTTCGAGCCGCGCGGCTCGCACGCACTGAAGGGTGTGCCCGGCGAATGGAGCCTGTTTTCGGTCTAGGGGTGCGGGCGGAGCGAAATCACACTCGGCGGCTCCGACCGGGGTACGCTTTCTCCATGGACACCGTTGCAGCGTCCAACGTCGAGGCGGCCGAGGCTTGGAGTGGGCCGCTCTTCGACCGGTTCCTACGCTTCCGCCCGATCGTCACCGACGGGCTCGGGGCGCACGGCGAGGCGGCGATCGCCGCCTACCCGCCACGGCCCGGCGACCGGGTACTCGACGTCGGTTGCGGCTTCGGCGATACCACGCAGCGGCTCGCGGGGCTCGTCGGCGACGGCGAGGCGCTTGGGGTCGACGTCGCCGCGCCGTTCATCGAGCTGGCCAAGCGCGAGGCGGCCGAGGCCGGCGTCGCCAGCGCCAGCTTCCGCGTCGCCGATGTGCAGGTGGCCGAACTGGGAGGTCCCTTCGACTACGTCTTCTCGCGGATGGGGATCATGTTTTTCGCCAACCCCGTCGCGGCGCTGACCAACATCCGCTCGGCGATGAACCCGGGCGCGCGGCTATGCGCCGCCGTCTGGCGCCGCAAGCTCGACAACGACTGGATGCACCGCGCTGAGCTAGTCGCCGACCAGTACCTCGAGCCCCCCGAGGAGACCGACGAGCCGACCTGCGGCCCTGGCCCCTTCTCGATGGCGAACGCCGACACCGTCACCGAGCAGCTGAAGATCGCCGGCTTCGAGGAGATCGCCCTGCGGCGCTGCGACATCCCGATCAAGATCGGCGAGGATCTCGACGGGGCGGTGGACCTGATGCTCGCCATTGGCCCGGCCGGAGAGCTGCTGCGGCTCTGGGGCGACCGGATCGACGAGATCCGCCCCAAGATCACCCGTGAGATCCGTCAGGCGCTGACCGAGTTCGAGGGCCCTGATGGCGTCCTGGCGCCGGCCTCGACCTGGCTGATCGGCGCTACCGCGGCGACCTGACGTTTCCGCGACGCCGGGCGGGGTAACCCTTTGGGGTGACCATCGGGGCTTCCATATTCCTGATCGCTGTGGGCGCGATCCTGCGGTTTGCCATGAACGTCCATGTCGAGGGAGTCAGCCTCGACACCGTGGGCCTGATCCTGATGCTTGCCGGTCTCGCGGGTTTGGTTCTGGGTTTTATCCAGTACGGACTCTGGACGCGCCGGGCGGCCCGTACCGATCCTCGAGTCGACGAGCGGCGGGATCCGCCCCCGCCCGCTGCCTATTAGCGGTACCCAGACTGCCTCGTCTTTACGTTGGGCCTGACACCGGCGGTGCGGATTCGTTCACTCAGTGGAGGTTCTGACCCCTACTCTTGATTGGTGGTCCAACGATGCCGAACGCGCTGCTGAGCCGTGGCGCAATCGACGCAGACCGACGAACGCCTCGCCGAGCAGGCCTCGGGCGGGGATCGGCGCGCCCTCGGAGCGATCTTCAAGCGCTATCACCAGGACCTCTTCCGGTACTGCGCGGCGCTGCTCGGCAACTCCGAGGACGCCGCGGACGCGCTGCAGAACACCATGATCAAGGTCTTGGGCGCGCTTCCCGGCGAGCATCGCCGTGTCCACCTAAAGCCCTGGCTCTACCGGATCGCCCACAACGAGTCGGTCGAACTTCTGAGGAAGCGGCGGGAGCTCGACGCGATCGACCCCGAGGCGCTTGCCGGCACCCACGGGCCAGAGTCGAGCCTCGAGACGCGGGAGCGGCTGCGGCAGCTGATCGCCGACCTGCGCGAGCTTCCCGAACGTCAGCGCGGCGCCCTCGTGATGCGGGAGCTCAGCGGCCTCAGCTTCGACCAGATCGGCTCGGCCTTCGAGACCTCCGCGGCGGTCGCCCGGCAGACGGTCTACGAGGCACGGATCGGGCTGCAGGAGATGGAGAGGGGGCGGGCGATGGAGTGCGATGAGGTGCGCCGCAAGCTCTCCGACGGCGATCGCCGTGTCATCCGTCGCCGGGACGTACGGGCGCACCTGCGCCAGTGCGCGACGTGCCGCGAGTTCGAGGAGTCGATCTCCAGCCGCCGCGCCGATATGGCGGCGATCTCGCCGCTTCCGGCGCTGGCTGCGGCGGGCCTGCTGAAGGGCGTGCTCGGCGGCGCAGCCGGGTCCGCGGGTGGGACTGCCGCGGGGGCGGGGGCGGCCGGCGGCACGATTTCCGCCTCCGCCGCGGCGAAGACGGTAGCCACCGTGGTGGTGGCCGGCGCCATCGGCGTCGGCGCGGCGGACCAGGCCGGAATGGTCCGGGTCTTTCCCGACACCGGCGGCGATGCTCCGGCCTCGGTGAAGGGCGATCGCACCCCCGCCGGAAGCGCGGCCGCGGCGCCACAGGAGGCCGTCGATCGGAAAAGAAGCACCGACGTGGGGAAGGCATCTACCTCGCCGGCGAGCCGAGTGGCGCTGCCCTCCGAGAGCGCGGGGGGAGAGAACAGTGCCCCACCAGGGGACCCGGGAGGCACGCCGAGTGCCACCACTCGCCCTCAGGACCGGGGATCTTCCTCCGGCGGTGGCGCCGGGAAAGGACATGAGAAGAGCGGTGGCAAAGGAGCGGGGTCGGTCAACGCTCACGGCGGCAATCCCAATGCGATGGGTGGGAACCCCAACGCAATAGGCGGCAACCCGAATGCGAAAGGGGGCAGTGGCCAGGGAAAAAACCCTCCGGAGGCGGGCCAGGGCCCGCCTCCGCCCCGACCGGAGTCGCGAGCCCCGATCGACCCGACCGCGCTCCCCCCACAGGCCCAGCCGGGACAGGCGAACGCCGGTGAATTGCCGGACCACGCCGGCGTTCCCTCCAGGCAGGGCAAACCCGAAGGCTGACCGAGGTATGGCCTGACAACTCCTGCGCGACCCCGTTTCAAGGTCAGGAATGTCACTGACCTGAAGGGGGAAGCATGAAGCGCTACACGAGGATTGCCGCCGTGATCACGGGGTGTCTCTTGATTGCGGTACCGGCGATGGCCCTTGCCTCTCCCGGTAACGGCAAAGGCAACGGTCCGGGAGTGGAATACGCCCCGGGTCCGCCTGAAACCCCAGGCCCGAAAGCCGGCCTGCCCGAGAAGGCGAAAGCCTACGGGCGTTACTGCCAGGACCAGAGCAAGAAACACGTCGAGGGCCAGAAAGGCACTCCGTTCAGCCAGTGCGTGACCGCGATGGCGAAGGCCGCGCACGACGAACGGATCACGGCGCGCCAGGCCTGCAAAGGCATGAGCAAGAAGCACGTCAAAGGCGTCAAAGGAACGCCGTTCAGCAATTGCGTGAAAGGGGTCGCGAAGCTGCGCAGCTGAATTCTTCCCAGATCTTCCTGCCACCCCGCCCCGCCCGGGCGGAGGCGCGGGGGCTGGCCCTCATCTCACCAGCCTCCGCGCCTACTCAACCTCGTCCGGTAGAAATGAATCCCCAACCGACGAGGAGGAACGAGATGACCTTGGACCCGAACGCGGTGACCGATGTCGACTTTGTCTGCATCCCGACCCGCGACCACGACCGCGCCGTCGCCTTCTACGGCGAGACCCTCGGACTGGAGAAAGGCAAGCGGTGGGGCGACCGGCCCGCGACCGAGTTCCAGGCCGGCCCGGTCACGCTGGCGATCTTCGACCCGAGCGGGTTCGGCCAGCCGGAGGCGCGTCCCAACTCCGCCCCGATCGCGCTCCAGGTCGCCGATGTCGAGAAGGCTCGAGATGCCCTCAAGGCCGACGGCGTCGAGTTCGCGATGGAGTGGATCGACTCAGGCGTGTGCCACCAGGCGATCTTCCACGACCCGGACGGCAACCCGCTGATCCTGCACCACCGCTACGCCCCCAAGGGCGAGACTCCCTCTTAGCCGAACTCGATCACGCTGCGGATCCCGTCCTGGGCCTCCATCAGCTCGAAGCCGCGGTTGACTTCGTCGAGGCTGAGGTGGTGGGAGATGAAGGGCTCGACGTCGATCTCGCCGGCCATGCTGCGCTCGACTAGGACCGGGACCTGGTCGCGACCCTTGACGCCGCCGAAGGAGGAGCCGGCGACGCGGCGGCCGGTGATCAGCAGGCGCGGGACGATGTCGAGGGTCTCGCCCTTGCCGGCGACGCCTGCGACCGTGCACAGGCCCCAGCCCATCCGCGCCGCTTCGACCGCCTGGCGCATCACCGCAACCAGGCCGGTCGCCTCGAAGGTGTAGTCGGCGCCGAACCCGCCGGTCATCTCGAGGATTTGGTCGACCGTGTCCTCGCCCGCGGGGAGCAAATCGGTCGCGCCCTGGCCGCGGGCCAGCTCGAGTCGCTCGGGGGAGAGGTCGACGCAGACGATCCGTTCGGCCCCCTGCAGCCGGCACCCGGCAACGGCGCCGAGCCCGACCATGCCGGCGCCGAAGACGACGCAGGTGCTGCCGGGCTTGACCGCGGCGGTGTTGATCGCCGCGCCCAGACCGGTCGAGAGACCGCAGGCGAAGAGGCAGGCGTGGTCCAGCCGCGCCTCGGGGTCGATCTTCGCCAGCGCGATCTCCGGCATCACCGTGTACTCGGCGAAGGTCGAGCAGCCCATGAAGTGGCGGATCCCGTCGCCCTCGCGGGAGATCCGGGTGGTGCCGTCGGGCAGGAAGCCTTCGTTCTGGCGCTCGCGGATCGAGAGGCAAAGGTTGGTCCGCTGGTCCTGGCAGTGGACGCACTCGCGGCACTGCGGCGAGAAGAGGGTGACGACATGGTCGCCGGGGGCGAGCGAGGCGACGTCGGGGCCGACCTTCTCGACCACCCCGGCGCCCTCGTGGCCGAGCACGGTCGGCGCGTAGCCCGACGGGTCGGCGCCGGAGGCGGCGTAGAGGTCGGTGTGGCAGACGCCGCAGGCCTGCAGGCGTACGAGCACCTCGCCCGCCTGAGGCTCGCCGAGCTCGACCTCCTGGACGTTGAGCGGCTCTCCGAACTCCTCCAGCACCGCGGCGCGCATCTTCATCCCTCTCTCCTTCCTGGCGGGAGAGCGATCCTAAGCGAGAGGCGGGCTCATAGGGTCGTCCAGTCGTTGAACCGCGAGCGGGTGCCGTTGGTAAATCAGCGCACGATGTTGCAGAACAGAAGAAGAGCAAGGATGGCCGCCGTCGCGGTCGCGGCGATGCTCGTCACGGGGGTCGTGTCCCCGGTGGCGCCCGCCGGGGCGGCGAAGCCGAAACCCACCGCCGCGGAAAAGCGGATGGCAAAGCAGATCAAGACCTTGAAGCGGCTGACGGACACGCTCGCCGGACAGGTCTCTTCGCTGCAGGGCACCGTCGCCGAGCTGAAAAGGAACACGCCGACCGCCCTGCCGCCGAGCGGCCCGGCCGGCGGCGACCTGACCGGCTCCTACCCGGCCCCCCAGCTTGGACCCGGCACGGTTGGCTCCGTGGAGATCGCCGACGGCGGGATCCTCGGGACCGACATCGCCCCCGACGCGATCGGCTCGGCGCAGCTCGCCGCCGACTCGGTGAGCTCGGTCGAGATCGCCGACGGCACCGTCGTGCGAGCCGACCTCGGCCCCGGGCTGATCGGCGGCAACCAGCTGGGCGACATCGAAGTCATCGAAAGTGCTCCCAACCCGATCGGCGGCAACGCGTCCGGTACGCAGGCAGCCACCTGTCCCTTTGGTTCCCGCCTGATCGGCGGAGGCGCGGAGTGGAGCAGAATCCTCCGCGGCCTGGAGACCACCACGTCGGCCCCCTCAACCGCCACCTTCAACACCTGGGAGGTGGCCGGTCGGAATACGTCGGGAACCGAGGTAACGCTAGCCGCCAGGGCAGTCTGCCTCAAGGCGTGAGCATGACCAGGGCGGGAATCGCACGGATCGCGATCCTCGGGATCGCGGCGACCCTCGCGGCCGGGGCGCTGTTCCCGGTCGGGCCCGCCGGCGCGGCGAACCCGAAGCCGACCGCCGCGGCGAAGCGGACGGCGAAGCAAGTCAAGGCGCTGACCAAGCGGGCGACGGCGCTCGCCGGGCAGGTCTCCTCGCTTCAGGCGACCGTCGCAGAGCTGAAAGGGAACGCGCCGACCGCGCTGCCGCCGAGCGGCCCGGCCGGCGGCGACCTGACCGGCTCCTACCCGGCCCCCCAGCTTGGACCCGGCACGGTTGGCTCCGTGGAGATCGCCGACGGCGGGATCCTCGGCGGCGAGTTCGCGCTGCGCACGATCACGGCGACCAGGATCGCGGACGGCTCGGTGGGCTCGGTCGAGATCGCCGACGGCACGCTCCTGCGAGGCGAACTCGAAACTGCGGTCATCGGTGGCGGCCAGCTCGGCGAAACCTTCACTGTCCCCGGCGACGTGACGGGGGTCGCGAGCAGAGGGGGCGGGATCGCCGACGCCGCGTGCCCGGCGGACTCGCGGCTACTGACCGGGGGTGGGCGCTGGATCAATCCCATCACCGGCATGGTCCTCCTCGACTCTTCACCACGGCCGGACGCCCCGAACACCTGGCAGGTGTCCGGGACCAACGCCTCGGATTTCCGCGGAGAAATCACCGCGACGGCTATCTGCCTGCGGCGATAGGACGCTCCGGCCCGGGAGCCGGGTATCTTCGAAGAGGTGCTTGGGTGCATCGCCATCGTCTCCTGCATGACGCTCGGGGTCTTCGGTTCCGCGGCGTCCGCTCCGCCGTCGGTGCCCCCGTTTCTCGGCTCGAGTATCGAGAGCTTCGACCTCAACCAGTCGGCGCCGGGCGCGGTCACCGAAGTGCCCGACCCCGCCGGCAGCGGTGAAGACGTCTTCAAGATGACCGTCGCCGACGGCGACGTCTATCCGGTGACGCCGACCCAGGACCCGCGAGCAGAACTGCTCTCGCCGAGGACGATCCAGCCTGGCGATGAGTTCTGGTGGAGCGCGAAATTCCTCCTGCCGCGCAGCTTCCCGGCCTCGGTCCCGGGCTGGGTGACGGTGCTCGAGGGACCCTTCGGGCGGCCGTACTACGGCACCCCGCCCTGGCACATCGAGGTGCACCGCGGTCGCATTCACTGGTCGCGGAACCGGACCTACGATTGGGACGAGCCGTGGCAGATGCCGCTGGTGCGCGGCAGGTGGATCGAGGTTCTGGTGCACTGCAAGCTCGCCAGCCGCGGCTTCGTCGAGATGTGGATCGACGGTGAGCGAATCACCTTCTTCCGCGGCGACACCTACAACCCCGGGCACCACGTCCCGACCCGGCGACTACGGATGCAGACCATGGACACGAGCAACAACAGGGGTTCCAACTACGTCTCCGTGCTCAACTACCGTAAGCGCGGCATGTTCCCTTCCGTCACCGTCCTCCACGGTCCCTTGCTCCTGGGCCCTACCCAGACATCAGTAACGCCTTGAAGGCGGACCTCGACATCGGCGGGACGCTGCGGCAGGTCTTCGAGATCTACCGCGAGCAGGCCCGGGTGCTGCTGCCGGTCGCCTTCTGGCTCTTCCTCATCGCCGCCATTGTCACCGGCTTGACGGAAGGCGATCTGGCGCTCGCCCCGATCCAGCTCGTTGTCACCACGATCGTCACGACGCTCTACATGGGCATGGTCGTGGGCCTGGTCCGCGACGTCCAAGAAGGCCGCAGGGACTTTTCCGTCGGCGAGCTGAGCAGGTCCGTGTTGCCCGTCCTCTTGCCGCTGATCGCGGCCAGCGTGCTCTTCTTCATCGGGATCTTTTTCGGGTTCATCCTCCTGGTTGTCCCCGGCCTGATCCTGGTGACGATCTGGGCGGTCTTCGCCCCGGTCATCGTGATCGAGCGTTCCGGCGTCTTCGACGCTTTCGGTCGCTCACGTGAGCTGGTGCGCGGCAATGGCTGGCGGGTCTTCGGCGTGGTGATCATCACCGGCGTGATCGTTGTCGTCGTAGCGATCGCCCTCGCCGCGATAGCCATGGCCATTGCCAACGGCCCGATCGTCAGCATCGTTATCAGTGCCCTTGCCTCGACCGTGACCGCGCCGGTCGAGGGGCTCGTCGCCTCCGTCCTCTACTTCCGCCTGCTGGCGATCGAGCGGAGCGCACCGTCTCCGCAGCCGGAGGTCGCCTCAGTGCTTGAGCAGCCCGGCGACGGCCAGGGCTAGGCGTTCGCCCCGTCCCGTCAGTGAGTACTCGGTGTGAGGGGGACGGCCGGCGACCATGTGGCGCTCGACGATCCCGGCCGCCTCGAGCTGCTCGAGCCGCTCCGAGAGCGTGGTGGGGGAGACGCCGGGGAGGGACTGGCGGAACTCGTTGAAGCGGGTGGCGCCACTCGAGCAGGCGTAGATCGTCGCCATCGTCCAGCGGCGCTCGAGCAGCCCGGCCGCCGCGCGCAGCTCCGAGGGAACGGGCGAGCAGCTACGACATCGCGGCGACATCGGCGCCCTTCTCGGCCGGCTCCAGCGCTCGCTCGAGCACCTCCTCGACGCTCATCACCGGGTGGAAGGTCATCTGCTCCCGCACCTCCTCGGGGACCTCGTCGAGGTCGCCGCGGTTGCGCTCGGGCAGGATCACCTCGGTCAGCCCGGCCGCGTGCGCGGCCAGCACCTTTTGCTTCAGCCCGCCGATCGGCAGCACCCGACCCTGCAGGGTGACCTCGCCGGTCATCCCGACCGTGTGCTTCACCGGCCGCCCCGATAGCAGCGAGACCAACGCCGTGGTCATCGCGGTGCCGGCGCTGGGCCCGTCCTTGGGGATCGCGCCGGCAGGCACGTGCAGGTGGAACTCGCGCTGGAAGCCGGCCGGGTCGATCCCCAGCTCCCCGCTGTGGGAGCGGGCGTAGGAAAGCGCGATCCGGGCCGACTCCTTCATCACGTCGCCGAGCTGCCCGGTCAGGACCAGGCCCTTGTCGCCCTCCATCGCGGTCGCCTCGATGAAGAGGACGTCGCCGCCGGTCCCGGTCACGGCGAGGCCGGTCGAGACGCCGGGGATCGCGGTGCGCTCGACCGACTCCTGGAAGAAGCGCTGGCGGCCGAGGGCGTCGTGGACGGCGTTGGGGTCGAGGACGATCGGCGTCGTCGCCTCGCCGGAGGCGATTCGCGTCGCCGCCCCGCGCAGCAGCTTGCCGAGCTCGCGCTCGAGCTGGCGCACGCCGGCCTCGCGGGTGTACTCGGAGACGACGCTGCGCAGAATCTCGTCGCCGACCTCGATCTCCTCCGTGTGCAGCCCGTTGCGCTTCAGCTGCCGGGGCAGCAGGTAGCCGCGGGCGATTGCCAGCTTCTCCTCGGTCGTGTAGCCGTCGAAGGCGATCGTCTCCATCCGGTCCAGCAACGGAGCCGGGATCGTGTCGGTGATGTTTGCGGTGGCGATGAAGACGACCTCGGAGAGGTCAACCTCGACGTCGAGGTAGTGGTCGCGGAAGGAGTGGTTCTGGGCCGGGTCGAGCACCTCCAAGCAGCGCCGCCGAGGGGTCGCCGCGCCAATCGGCGCCGACCTTGTCGACCTCGTCGAGGAGGATCACCGGGTTCATCGTCTCGGCGTCGCGCAAGGCGCGGACGATCCGTCCCGGCAGAGCGCCGATGTAGGTGCGGCGGTGGCCGCGGATCTCGGCCTCGTCGTGCAGGCCGCCGAGGCTGATGCGGACGAACTCCCGCCCCAGCGCCCGGGCAATCGACTCGCCGATCGAGGTCTTGCCGGTGCCGGGAGGTCCGACCAAGGTGAGGATCGCGCCGTTGGCGCGGCCCTCGTCCTCGATCTGGCGCTCCTCGCGCAGCTTGCGGACGGCGATGAACTCGGTGATCCGGCGCTTCACGTCCTCGAGGCCGGCGTGGTCTTCGTCGAGCACCTTGCGGGTGTGCTCGGGGTCGAGCCGCTCCTCGGAGCGCTTGGACCAGGGGACCGCGATCAGCCAGTCGAGGTAGCTGCGGATCATCGAGGACTCAGGGGATTGCTCGCCCTGGCGCTCGAGCCGCCGCAGCTCCTTCTCGGCCTGCTCGGCGACCGCCTCCGGCATCTGGGCCTCGGCGAGCTTGTGCTCGTACTCCCCGATCAGGTCGGCCTCGTCCTCACCCAGCTCCTTGCGGATCGACTCCATCTGTTTGCGCAGGAAGTAGTCGCGCTGTTGTTTCTGGGCGCCGGACTCGACGTCGTCGCGGATCTTGCTGCGCACCTGCAGCTCGGCGAGGCGCTCGCGCTGCAGCTCGACCGCGATCCGCAGTCGCTCGGTCACGTCAACGGTCTCCAGTAGTCGCAGCTTGCCCTCGCTGGAGATGTCGGGGCTGAGGCCGGAGGTGTCGGCCAGGGCACCGGGCTCCTCGACTGAACGCAGGAAGGCGGCGATGCGGCCGTCGTCGCCGCGCAGCTCGAGGATCTCTTCGACCACGGCGCGGTATTCGCGGGCCAGCTCGCGGGTGTGCTCGTCGTCGGGATGGCCGTCGTGGATCTCCTGGACCTCGACCCGCAGGGTCTCGGACTCACCCGCCTGGGCGATCCCGGCGAGGCCGCGGTGCAGGCCGACGACCGTGGCGACCGGTTGGCCGCGGCGCGAGCGACCGTGCTCGATCACCTCGGCGACGACGCCGACCCGGCCGAACTCCCCGTCGCGACGGGGGATCAGGAAGACGCGCTCCTCCTCGCCGACGTCGATCGGCAGGGTCGCGGTGATGGTTGGAAAGACGATCGTCTCGTCAAGTGGGATCAGGAGATAGGTCATATCCAAGTCCAATTTCTGTAGTTAGTCTTCAAACAGGATAGCGGAGCCGCCCTTTCGCCACCGGCCGGGCGGCGGTACGGTTGGGGTATGGACCCCGAGCGCGCCAAACAGCTCCTGGCAGCGGAGAGAGAGCGGATCGAAGCCGACCTGGCGACGAGCAAGCGCGCCGGCCCCGAAGAGTCGGACGAGCGCCGCGAGCCCGGTGACTACGACTCCGAGGCCCTCTACCAGGATCAGCTCGACGCCGGCATCGCTGAGGACCTGAAGGCCCGGCTGGTCGCGATCGAGCGGGCCGAAGAGCGCCTCGCCTCCGGCACCTACGGGCTATCGATCCGCAGCGGCGAGCCGATCCCCGACGAGCGGCTGGAGGCCAACCCGACCGCCGAGCTGACCGTCGAGGAGGCCGCGCGCGGCGGCGCCGTTTAGGCGCGCGGGACGAGAGATGGGGAAGGTCAAGTGCCAGATCTCGGTCTCCGCCGACGGCTTCGTCGCCGGTCCCAACCAGAGCGAGGGGCACGGGCTCGGCGAAGGCGGCGAGGCGCTGCACGAATGGGTGGTCAAGCTCGCCGCCTGGCGCCAGTCGCACGGCTATGAGGGCGGCGAGGTCAACGCCAGCACCCCGGTGATGGAGGAGGCTTTCAGCGGCACCGGTGCGGTGGTGATGGGCCGCAACATGTTCGGTCCCGAACGAGGTCCCTGGGGCGAGGATCCTTGGAAGGGCTGGTGGGGAGACGAACCGCCCTTCCACGTCCCGGTGTACGTCCTTACCCACCACGAGCGCGAGCCGTTGGAGATGGACGGCGGCACCACCTTCCACTTCGTCACCGAGGGGGTCGAGCGGGCGGTCGAGCTGGCCCGCGAGGCGGCGGGGGAGAAGGACGTCTCCGTCGGTGGTGGGGGAGAGACGATCCAGGAGTGCCTGCGGGCCGGCCTGCTCGAAGAGCTGCTGCTGAACCAGGTGCCGATCCTGCTCGGTGACGGCACCAGGCTCTTGGACGGGCTCGGCGACGCCGACGTGAAGCTCGAGCAGACGCGGGTCGTCGACGCCCCCGGCGTCGCTCACATCTTCTACCGCGTCGAATGACCGACCTCTCTCCTGACCAGGAGGCGGCGCTCTACGGCAACCGCTTCCTCACCGAGGACGCTCCAGACCGTGAGTTCCCGGCGAGCGGCATGTCGGCGCTCGACGCGATGCGGCTCGTCGACGAGGAACTGGCGCTGGAGGGCGACCCGCAGCGCAACCTCGCCACCTTCGTCACCACCTGGATGGAGCCCGAGGCGCAGCGGATCATCGGCGAAAACCTGTACCGCAACTTCATCGACCACGCCGAGTACCCGATCTCGGCCGAGGTCGAGCAGCGCTGCATCCGGATGCTCGCCGACCTCTACCACGCCCCGGGGGAGACGACCGGCGCCCGTACCCAGGGCTCCTCGGAGGCGATCATGCTCGGCGCCCTCTCGCTGAAGTGGAAGTGGAAAGAGCGGCGCGAAGCCGAATCGAAGCCGACCGACAAGCCGAACCTGATCTTCGGCGGCGATGTGCACGTGGTCTGGGAAAAGTTCTGCCGCTACTTCGACGTCGAACCGCGGATCGTGCGGCTGCGCGAGAACAAGTACGTGATCGGGCCGGAAGACGTCGAGCCCCACGTCGATGAGAACACGATCGGCGTCGCCGCCGTCCTCGGTACCACCTTCACCGGCCACTCCGACGACATCGTCGGCATCAACAAGCTCCTGCTCGACCTCAAAGGCGAAAAGGAGCTGGACGTGCCGATCCACGTCGACGCCGCCAGCGGTGGCTTCGTCTGGCCCTTCCTCTACCCCGACTCGGAGTGGGACTTCCGGCTCGAGCAGGTTCGCTCGATCAACGTCTCCGGCCACAAGTTCGGGCTCGTCTACCCCGGCGTCGGCTGGCTCGTCTTTCGCGAGAAGGCCGACCTCGCCGAGGAACTCGTCTTCTACGAGAACTACCTGGGCAAGACCGACGCCACCTTCACCCTCAACTTCTCCACCGGCGCCTCGATGGTGCTCGCCCAGTACTACAACTTCGTCCGCTTCGGGCGCTCGGGCTACACCTACGTGCTGAAGGCGATGGAGGAGAACGCGAAGGCGCTCGCGGGCAAGCTCGAGGCGACCGGAGATTTCGAGCTGATCGGCGCCGACCGCGAGCAGCTGCCGCTGGTCGCCTTCAAGCTCACCGGCGAAAAGGACTACGACGAGTTCGACGTCTCCTGGCAGCTCTCGGCCGAGCGCGGCTGGATGCTCCCCGCCTACACGATGCCGCCCGACGCCCAGGACGTGAAGATCATGCGCGCCCTGGTCAAGCAGACCCTGAGCAAGCAGCAGGTCGACCGGTTGGCCGCCGATATCGTCCAGGCCTGCGCGACGCTGGAGGAGAAGGGCGGCGCCCACCCGGCCGAGCGCAAGCGGATGAAGCGCGGCCCGGGTTACTGATTGACGTGGCGTGGAGTGGGTAGGGGGGCCGCATGAAATTAAAGATTTCGCTCGGCTCCCTGCTCATAGCACTTGCGCTCGTCCTCTCCGCCTGCGGTGGGGACGACGACACGACTACGGAGACCGTGTCCCCCGGAGGGGGCGCCGCGGAAACCACCGAACCGGGTGAAAGCGAACCTGGCGCCAGCGAGCCGGCGCCAAGCGGCGAAGCGGCGCGCTCGGAAAAAGTCGAGATCGTCGAATTCACCTACGACCCCGACCCGGTCGTCGTTCAGGCCGGCGGCAAGGTGATCTGGCAGAACGAGGACACCGCTCCCCACACTGCCACCGCCGACGACGGCAGCTTCGACACCGGCACCCTGGAGCAGGGCAAGCTCAAGTCCGAAACGTTCAAGGACCCGGGCACCTTCACCTACTTCTGCGAGATACACCCGACGATGAAGGGCACCGTCGAAGTCACCGAATAGGCCACCAGGCCCGCTCGCCCAGCCGGTAGGTGATCGCCGGGATCAGCAACGCCCTGACCACGAAGGTGTCGAGCAGTACCCCGACCGCCACCGTGGCGCCGATCTGGACCAGCTCCTCGAGCGGCAACAGGGTGAGGGTGGCGAAGGTGCCGGCGAGGATCAGGCCGGCGCCGGTCACCACCCCGCCGGTGTTGACGAGTGAGATGAGGATGCCGTCGCGGGTACCGCGCGTGGCCGACTCCTCGCGCGCCCGGGCCATCAGGAAGATGTTGTAGTCGACCCCGAGCGCGACAAGGAAGAGGAACGCCATCAGCACCAGGTTGAAGGCGAGGCCGTCGCTGCCGAACACCTCGGTGAAGGCGAAGGTCATCAGGCCCAGGGTCGCCGCGAACGAGGCGACCACGGTGAGGATCAGGTAGGCCGGGGCAACTAGCGCCCGCAGCAGGGCGGCGAGGATCAGCCCGACGACGAGGAGGATCAGCGGCACGATCAGCTTGGTGTCGCGGGCGTTGGTCTGCTCGACGTCGTAGTTCTCGACCGGGATCCCGCCAAGCAGGCCGCCGGGGTCGATCGCGTGGAGCCGGTCGCGGACGTCGCGCACCGCATCGGAGGCATCGCTGGAATAGGGGTTCCCGCGCAGGACGAGGACGACGACCGCCTCGCTCGAGCCGTCCGGCACCGGCGCGGGGAGGGCCAGCTGGACGGCGGGGAGGCGTTCCAGCCCGCGCGCCACCCGCCCGACCGCCTCGGTGGCGACGACCGCGTTCAGCGGCGAGCCGAGCCCGGGCGGGAAGTGGCGGTCGAGGGCTTCGGTGCCGCGGCTGGAGTTGGTCGCCCGCGTGATCCCCTGGCCGAACCCGATCGTGCCGTGGTGGGTGAGGTTGCCCAGGGCCAGCACGAGCAGTGCCGCGGAGACCGCGACGACGATCCGGCCAGAACGCCGCCGGACCAACTCCGCCACCCGCGTCCAGCGGTCGTGGGCCTGGCGCGCCGGCGAGACGGCACCGGGCCAGAAGGCGCGCTCGCCGAGCAGCGCAAGCAGCGCCGGCAGCAGGGTGAAGGCGGCGAGCAGCATCGTCGCGATCCCGATCGCCAGGATCGGCCCGAGCCAGTGGGTCGACTCCAGCTCGGCGAGCAGCAGCACCAGCACCGCCGCGATCACGGTGCCGCCGGAGGCGGCGATCGCCGGCATGCTCTCGGCGAGCGCGGCGGGCAGGGCATCGGCGCGCCCGCGCCCCGCCTGTAGCTCCTCGCGGTAGCGGTGCACGAGCAGCAGCGAGTAGTCGGTGCCGGCGCCAAAGACCAGCACCAGCAGCAGCATCGTCCCCTCGGCGTTGACGACGATCCAGCCCGCCTCGATCAGCAGGTAGGCGATCCCGACCGCGACCAGGTAGGCCGAGCCGACGACGAGCAGCGGCAGCAGGGCCAGCACTGGGGCCCGGTAGACCGCCAGCAGCAGGACCAGGACCAGGCTGAGGGTGGCGACCAGGAGCGTCTCCCCGGCGTCGTCGGCGACCCGCTCGAGGTCGGCGGCGATCCCGGCCGGTCCGGTGACATAGGCGCGCAGTCCCGGACGGGCGTGCTCGCGGAGGTAGTGGCGGACCTCGGCGACTCCCGAGGCGACCGCGCCGCGGTTCCCCGCGTCGATCGCCAGCACGACCAGGGCGGCTTCGCCGTCGCGGGAGATCGGCCCGATCCCGTTGGCGATCCTCGCCACGTCGCCGAGCGGCCGCCCCGCTTCGGCCGAGAAGGGGTCGATCACCGGCGTCGCGCCGGTCAGCCCGAGCCGGTCGATGCCCACGCCGATCCGGCCGATCGCGTTGAGGTCCGCCGGCCGCAGCCCGCCGTGGCGTTCGAAGACGATCACTGCCGGCACCTCTTCGCCGCCGCCGAGGCGCTGGAGCGCCTCGACCGAGCGGGTCGATTCGGCGTCGGCCGGCAGGAAGCTGGTCTGCCCGGCGGCGGTGACCCCGCCGATCTCCTCTCGGCCGAGGAAGCCGGCGACGCCGAGCAGCGCCCAGACCGCAATCGTCACCCAGCGGCCGCGCGGCCCGGTCACCGCACCCGCGAGCCGGCGGGCGAACGAGCTTGGCGGCTGGCGCTCGGGCACGGCGCAAGCCTAGTCTCGCCAACCGTCGCGACCGCGGCGCTCCCCGGGCGGGGCGACGATCTAGGATCGGCCGATGCGTGCCGACCTGGCCGAACTGCTCGAGCGCCGTGCCCTCACCCTCGACGAGGCGCGGTCCGATGCAGTAGAGCGCCGCCACGCCGGCGGCGGGCGCACCGCCCGGGAGAACATCGAGGCCCTGGTCGACTCTGGCTCGCTGGTCGAGTACGGCCGCTTCGCGATCGCCGCCCAGCGGGGCCGACGCGAGGTTGACGACCTGATCGCCCGCACCCCGGCGGACGGGCTGATCGGCGGCACCGCGCGTGTCAATGGCGATCTTTTCGGCGAGGCAGCCGCCTGCGCCGTGCTCTCCTACGACTACACGGTCCTGGCCGGCACCCAGGGGGCGGTCGGGCACCGCAAGAAGGACCGCCTCTTCGAGCTGATCGAGCGGATGCGCCTCCCGGTCGTCTTCTTCGCCGAGGGCGGCGGGGGCCGGCCGGGCGACACCGACTATCCGGTCGTCTCTGCCCTCGACACCCGCGCTTTCGCGCTCTGGGCGGGGCTCTCGGGCGTGGTGCCGCGGATTGCCGTGGTCGCCGGCCGTTGTTTCGCCGGCAACGCCGTGATCGCCGGCTGCGCCGACCTGATCATCGCCACCGAGAACGCCTCCCTGGGGATGGGCGGGCCGGCGATGATCGCCGGCGGCGGCCTCGGTGAGGTCGACCCCGATGAGGTCGGCCCGACCGATGTCCAGGCGGCCAACGGCGTCGTCGACCTGGTCGCCGCCGACGAGGCGGAGGCGACGGCGCTCGCCAAGCGGCTGCTCGCCTACTTCCAGGGGCCGACCCCGCCTGGGCCGGCGCCCGACCAGTCGCGCCTGCGCGAGCTGGTGCCCGAGCGGGCGCGCCGCGCCTATGACCCGCGGCCGATCCTCGAGACGATCGCCGACGAGGGCTCGGTCACTTTCCTGCGCGAGCGGTTCGCGCCGGAGATGATCACCGCCCTGGCCCGGATCGAGGGCCGGCCGGTGGGCGTGATCGCCAACGACACCCGCCACGTCGCCGGCGCAATTACCGGCCCCGCGGCCGACAAGGCGGCGCGCCTGCTGCAGCTCTGCGACGCCTTCCACTTGCCGGTCGTCTCGTTGATCGACACCCCCGGCTACATGGTCGGCCCCGAGGCCGAGGCGACCGGCCTCGTCCGCCACGCCTCGCGGCTGCTGGTCGCCGGCGCCGCCCTGCGGGTGCCGCTGCTCGCCGTGGTCCTTCGCCGCGGCTACGGCCTCGGCGCCCAGGCGATGGTAGGCGGCAGCCTGCACGAGCCGCTGCTTACCGTCGCCTGGCCCGGTGCGCACCTCGGGCCGATGGGGCTGGAGGGGGCGGTGCGGCTGGCGTTGCGCAAGGAGCTGGACGCGATTGAGGATGAGGAAGAGCGCGAGCGCCGTGTGCGCGACCTGACCGCTGCGGCCGAAGAGAACGCGAAAGCGCTGAACGCGGCGGCGTTGTTCGAGCTCGACGACGTCATCGACCCGGCCGAGACGCGGCCGGTGTTGGCGGCGACCCTGGCCGCCGCCGGTCCGCCGCGAGCGAGCGCTGGCCACCGGTTCGTGGACACTTGGTAGGGATGAGCCCGCGCCTCGAACCGCTGCCGGACGGGTTCGCCGCCACGATGTCGGCGCTTCATCGCGTCGCCGAGGAGTTGGTCGCCCCGGCGCGCAAGCCCGACAACGAGATCTCGCTGCGGGCGATGCCGGGTGGGTTCGGCACGCCGGAGTTCGAGTTCGAGGGCGTGGTCCACCAGGTCTGGGTCGAGGGCGATGAGCTGGTCCATCGCGTCGACGGCGAGGAGCGCCGCGGCACGCTGAGCTCGCTTGCCGCGGGCGCGAGCGCGATCGCTGACCTTCTGCCGCCCGGTGCCCGGCTCGATTCGGGTTCGCTCCAGGTCGATCTGGCAGCGTCCCGGGCTCTGGGCGAGTGGTACGGGTTCGGCGCAGAGGTTCTCTCCCAACTCGTCGACCGCGCGGCCCCCGAGGACGAGGCGACGGTGCCGCGGCTCTGGCCCGAGCACTTCGACATCGCGATCGAACTCGGCCCCGAGGGGCGCGGTCTCCGTGCCAACTACGGGCTCTCTCCGGGCGACGAGGACCACGCCGAGCCCTATCTCTACGTCAGCCCTTGGAGCGCAGAGGTTTCCGGAGATCTCTGGAACGCGAGCGGGTTCAAAGGCGCCGAGCTCGCCTACGCCGACCTCGTCGACGAGGACGACCAGCCGGCCGCGGCACTCGGGTTCTTCGTCACCAGATGGGACGCGCTGAAAGAAACGACCGCACCGACTGAGGAGGAGGAGTGACCGAGCTGACCGAGATGCAGGCGGAGCTGTGCGAGACCAGCGAGACCGACTACACCGACCTGCGCGCCCTCTTCATTAACTGCACGCTGAAGCGCAGCCCCGAGGGTTCAAACACCCAGGGTCTGATGGACATCTCGATGGAGATCATGCGGCGGAACGGGGTCGAGGTCGAAGGTATCCGGGCGGTCGACCACGAGATCGCCACCGGCGTCTGGCCGGACATGACCGAACACGGCTGGGAGCGCGACGAGTGGCCGCAGCTCTTCGAGAAAGTGATGGCGGCGGACATCCTCGTCCTCGGGATGTCGATCTGGCTCGGCGAGAAGTCCTCGATCGCGACCCAGATAGTCGAGCGTCTCTACGGCAACTCACACCTGCTGAACGAGGCCGGTCAGTACGCCTACTACGGCCGGGTCGGCGGCTGTCTGGTGACCGGCAATGAGGATGGGGTCAAGCACTGCGCGATGAATGTCCTCTACTCACTCCAGCACCTTGGCTACACGATCCCGCCCCAGGCCGACGCCGGTTGGATCGGCGAGGCCGGCCCCGGCCCGTCCTACCTCGACGAGGGCTCAGGAGGCCCCGAGAACGACTTCACCAACCGCAACACGACCTTCGCGGCCTGGAACATGCTGCACCTCGCGCGGATCCTCAAGGACGCGGGCGGAATCCCCGCCCACGGCAACCAGCGCCCCAAGTGGGACGCCGGCTGCCGCTTCGACTTCCCCAATCCCGAGCACCGGGCGTAGGGATTCGGTGCTAGCCGCCGCCTCCCCCTCCGCAGCCACCACCACCTCCACAACCGCCACTTCCGCCACCGCCTCCTTCTCCGCCGGCGCCACCGCCTTCGCCCCCGCTGCCGAAGCCGCCGGCGCAGGAAGCACCGACCCATCCGGCAACCGGGGCCGAGGCGTGGGACCGAATCGCAGCCAATTGCACACCGCTGACGCCGAGCGGGTTCTCTACCCCGAGCCGTTCGTCGAGGTCCCAGAGCACCGGGTCCTCGCTTGCGCCCATGTCCGAGCGGTCCCAGGCAAGGACAGTGTTCCCATTGAGCCCGCCGTCGGGGTCGGTGCCGCCTCGTCGGGAGTGTGGTGGAGATATCCACCGAAGGCGACGTCGCAGAAACGCGTGTAGCTGATCGAGTCGAGGATGAACTCGTGCCAGGCCTCATCGACCAGACGCGACGGCATCCCGAGCACGGTGCGGCCACGCCAGGCGCAGCAGACGAACCACTCGCGAAGTCCACGCTCGACCAGGGGCCAACCGGCGTCGTCCAGCTCCGGATGGCGACGCCGCACGCGGCGGGCGATGTGCGGCGGGAAGGTGTAATCGGCGATATAGGCCTCGGCCCTGCGGGCGGCGCGCCGCCGTCCGATCAGCAGCCTGCCGGGCCGTCCTCGCCGTGCGGCTCGGCCCCTCTTCAAAACCGATCCCAGCTCCATAGCGACCTCCTCGCGTTGTCCGCGAAATCGCGGCCGGAAATAGTGCCCTGTCGGGGTCAAAAGGTCAAGGGGCAGGCATCTCTAGGCTGGCGCTCGTGGACCAGGTCATCCAGATCGTCGGCGCGATGCTGATCCTTTTCGCCTTCGGCGCGGTCCAGTTCGAGCGGATGCGGCCGGACTCTCGCGTCTACCTGGCGCTCAACCTGGTCGGGTCGGCGATTCTCGCCGTGCTCGCGGTGTTCGCCTCGCAATGGGGCTTCGTCCTACTCGAGGGCGTCTGGGCCGCGGTCTCGGGCTGGGGCCTCGTCGTCGCCCTGCGAGCGTCGCCGTCGCCCAACTGACGATCACGCTGGCGACTTTTTGGGCCCTATAGGGACCAAAAGGTCGCCAGCGTCAGCCGGAATTCGCTTCGAGGCGCTCCGCCAGGCGGTTCATCCCGTGCTCGCGGGCGGCGGCGGCCGCACCGGCCCAGTCGGTCGGCGTGTCCGGCGGCGGCTCGACGCCGGCGTCGCGGAGGGTGGCGATGTCCTTGAAGGCGAGCAGTTCCTCGCGGGCCTCGATCAAGGCCCCACGCAGTTTCGGCCGTGGCTCGCGGATCGCGTTGTCGAGCAGCTGCTCGAGTGAGCCGTGCTTGCGCAGAAGTTCCGCCGCCGTCTTCGGGCCAACCCCCTTGGCGCCGGGCAGGCCATCGGAGGGGTCACCGCGCAGGGCGATGAAGTCGGGGACCAGCTCGGGACCGATGCCGTAGCGCTCGCGCACCTCCTCCGGCCCGACGATTTCAGCGCCTTTGCCGCCGCCGGTGCGGACGTAGAGGACGCTCACCTGCTCCGCCGCGCACTGGTACATGTCGCGGTCACCGGTCAGCAGCAGCGCCTGTCCACCCGCCTCCGCCTCGCGGCGAGCGTAGGTGCCGAGCAGGTCGTCGGCCTCGAGATCGTCGCTGGTCGCCACCGTCCACCCAAAGGCCTCGAAGAAGTCGCGGCAGGCGGCGAACTGCGGCGCCAGCTCGTCGGGCATCGCCGCCTCGCGCTCGGCGTGGTAGGCCGGGTACAGCTCGGTCCGGTAGGAGGCGGCATCGGGCCCGAAGCAGAGGACGACGGCGCGGGGCTCGTGGACTTCGACCTCTCGCAAGACCATGTTGGCGGTCCCGAGCAGCGCGTTCACCGGCTTCCCGTCCGGCCCGACGATCTTGCTCGGCAGCGCGTAGAAGGCGCGGAACAGCATCGAGGGCGCGTCGACGGCGAGCAGCGGGGCGGCCATTGGGGCAGCCTAAAGCGCTGGTTTCCTGAACCCAACGGCCCCCTTCGACGTAGCCCTGACTGTGACGTCGCGAAGCGGCATGCGGAGCATCCTGATCGGGCTGGTGGGGCTGGTGCTTCTCCCAGCTTCGGCTGCCGCCGCACCCGCTGTCAGCGGCGAATTCCCAATTGCCGGCGAACTGGGCGCGAACAACAAGATCGTCGCCGGCCCCGACGGCAACATGTGGGTGACGGTGGATGGTGCGAAAGACGTCGCGCGGGTTGCCCCCTCCGGCACGATCCAGGAATTCGACCTTGAAGTCAACGGCGCGTTGGGCATCGCCGCCGGTCCCGACGGCAGGCTCTGGATCACCCAGGCCAGCGGCGTGACGAGCTTCGCGCCCGGAAACCCGGAAGGCACCAAGCAGAAAACGGAAATCGCCCAAATTCTCGGGGCCAGCTCGATTGTCGCCGGCCCCGACGGCAATCTCTGGGTGGCGACGAACGAAAATCTGGTCCGGGTCCCGCCGGCCAACCCCGCGGGCTTCAAGGCGTTCCCGGTGGCAGGGTTCGGACCGCGCGACATCGACGTCGCCGGCTCGCTGCTAGCGATCGCCGATTTCGCCAGCCAGCGCGTGGTCATGGCGACCACCGACGACCCTCCGAAAACCACCAGCTTTCCGCTGGCCAGCAACTCGCAGGGCGTCGCCGGCGCGCCTGGCGGACAGGTTGCCTTCTCGGTGCCCTCGAACGAATTCGGCCTGCTGACGCCCCCGGGATCCCTGCTGCTCACGCAGTCGACCGGGACCGATCCCTTCGGGGTCGCCCTCGGGTCTGACGGCGCCTTCTGGTTCGCCCAGTTCAACTCCAACAACGTCACCAGGTTGACCGCCGACAACCAGGCCACCACCCTCGCCCCGGGCTTTCCCGCCGCTTCTGGCCCGCGCCAGATCGCCGCCGGCCCGGGCAACACCCTTTGGGTGACCCTGCAGACGTCGAACAAGATCGGCCGCATCAGCGGGCTCGAACCGCCCGCCGGACCGCCCGGTCCGCCGACGATCGGCGAGCCGCGGACGAAGATCGACAAGGGTCCCAAGAGCCCCGTGTTGACGACGCGCAAACGCGCGACGGTCAAGTTCCGCTTCTCCTCGCCTGAGACCGCCGCCGGCTTCCAATGCCGCCTCATCCGGCTTGCCGGCAGAAAAGCCAAAGCTCCGAAAGCGCCGGGCTTCAAGTCCTGTAAATCGCCGAAGACCTACCGCCTGCAGCCGGGCCGCTATCGCTTCGAGGTGCGAGCCGTCCTCCCCGGCATGGTCGACAAGACGCCGGCGAAGCGCAGCTTCAAGGTGGAACGACGCGGCTCGACCTGACGTACAGCACCTCCGGGCCGAGGTGGACTCTCCAATACCGTTAGCCGTCGCGATGAGTCAGAAGGCCCTGCGCATATCCGAGCTCGAGAAGCGCTACCCGACCGGGGTGGAGGCGCTGAAGGGCGTCTCGATCGAGATCGAGCCGGGCGAGATGTACGGGCTGCTGGGTCCCAACGGCGCCGGTAAGTCGACCCTGATCCATTGCGCCACCGGCCTCGCCCAGCCGACCGGGGGGACGATCGAGGTGTTCGGACACGACGCCATCCACGACTACGCCCCGGCACGCCAGGCGATCGGGTTGGCACCGCAGGAGGTCAATCTCGACTGGTTCCTCACCGTCGAGGAGACGCTCGACTTCCACGCCGGCTACTTCGGCATGCCGAAGAAGGAGCGCCGCGAGCGCACCGAGGAGCTGCTGGAGACCTTCTCCCTCACCGAGAAGGCCGAAGAACGCACGCGCACTCTTTCGGGCGGGATGAAACGGCGGGTGATCTTGGCCCGAGCGCTGATGCACCGGCCGCGCCTGCTGATCCTCGACGAGCCGACCGCGGGGGTCGACATCGAGCTGCGGCTCGAGCTTTGGCACTACGTCCAGAAAATCAACCAGGAGGGGACGACGATCCTGCTCACCACCCATTACCTGGAGGAGGCGGAGCAGCTCTGCGACAGGATCGCCTTCATCGCCGACGGCCAGATTGCCGCCCAGGGGTCGAGCGAGGAGCTGGCCGAGCGCTACGGGGTGCCCAACCTCGAGGACGCCTATCTGGCGCTGGTCGGGCGCAAGGAGCTATCGCGCTCTCACCTGGAGGAGGTCATCACGTGAGCGCCGCGCAGATCCGTTTCCTGACGCTGTGGCGGCGGGAGGTCAGCCGCTTCATGAAGATCAAGAAGCAGACGTTGGGTGCGCCGCTGCTGGAAACCTTCCTCTACATCTCGGTCTTCGGCGCGGCGCTCGGCTCCAGGATCGACCAGCTGCACGGGATCGACTACGTGATCTTCGTCATCCCCGGGCTGATCATGATGGCCTGGGCGACCAACTCCTTCGCCAACAACTCCTCCTCGATCCTCCAGCAGAAGTTCCAGGGCGCGATCCACGACCAGCTCTCCTCGCCGGCCTCGCCGCTTGAGCTGCTGCTCGCCTTCTCGCTCGGCGGCTTCCTGCGCGGCATGCTGGTCGCGCTGCTGACCTTCGTCGCCGCCTCGTTCCTGGTCGACCTGCCGGTCGACAACATCCTCGTCCTGGCGCCGTCGCTCTTCCTGGTTGGGTTCTTCTTCTCCCAGTTGGGGGTGCTGATCGGCGTTCGCGCCGAGCAGTTCGACGACGTCGCCCTCGCCCAGACCTTCGTCCTGCAACCGCTGATCTTCCTCGGCGGCGTCTTCTACTCCGCCTCGCTCCTGCCCGAGCCGTTCCAGACGCTGACCCAGTTCAACCCGGTCTACTACATGATCGCCCTGGTCCGCTACGGCTTCCTCGACTACACCGAAGTCAGCATCCCTCTCTCGATGCTCGCCCTAACCGCCGCCACCCTCGCCCTCTTCGCCTTCAACTTGCGCCTTTTCAGCCGCGGCTACCGGCTGCGCGCGTAGCCAGGGCCCCGACCCGGCTGGCAGGGGGATTGCGGGGGCTCGCACAACCGGCTGGCCGGCGACCCCGTCGCTCTAGAATCGCCTCTCGATGGCGACCCGGACTCGCAGGCGGCGACGCAAGCCGCACAACTCACGCTGGCACAAGATCGCCCTGCCCGCCGGCGTCCTCGCTGCCCTGCTCGCGGTGGCCGGCGGCATCGCCGTCGCTTGGGCGCTGAACATCTACGAGTCGGCGCCGCCGCTGTCGAGCCTGAAACCGGTCCAGAAGGGCCGGTCCTCGGCGATCTACGCGGCCGACGGGACCTTGATCGGGTTCATCCGCTCGAACAACATCCGCCAGCCTGTCTCCTCGGAGGCGCTGCCGCAGACCCTCAAGGACGCCACGGTCGCGATCGAGGACGAGCGCTTCTTTGAGCACGGCGCGATCGATTTTGAGGCGATCGTCCGCGCCGCGGTGAAGAACGCCGAAGCCGGCGAAGCGGTCGAGGGCGGCTCGACGATCACCCAGCAGCTGGTCCGCAACCTCTACATCCAGAACCCCGAAGACACGATCAAACGCAAGCTGGTCGAAGCCCACCTCGCCACCGAGCTCTTCGAGCGTCGCTCGCGCGACTGGATCCTCACCTCCTACCTGAACACGGCCCCCTACGGGACGGTCGAAGGGCAGACTGCGGTGGGCGCCGAGGCGGCCGCGCAGACCTACTTCAACAAGCCGGCCAAAGAGCTGGACCTGACCGAGGCGGCGCTGATCGCCGGCCTGCCGCAGGCGCCCTCCGAATACAACCCCTTCCTCGACCCCAAGGCGGCGCTGCAGCGCCGCACCGAGGTGCTCAGCGCGATGCTCGAGGAGGACTACATCACTCCCGCCGAATTCCGCGAGGCGCGCGACTCGGGCCTCGGGCTCGACCCCGGCCACAAGTACCAGGTGATCAAGGACCCCTTCCTGTTCGACCTGGTCCAGCAGGAACTGATTGACCGCTACGGGATCAACACCGTGCGCAACGGCGGCCTCAAGGCCTACACCACGATCGATCCCAGCCTCCAGGAAAAGGCCGAAGAAGCGGTCGCCTCCTGCTACGTCTGCTACTCCGAAGGGGGGCCGGCCTCGGGTCTGGCCTCGGTCAACCCGGAGACCGGCGGGATCGTCGCCCTCGCTTCGACCGAAGGCTACGACTCAGAAAGCCAGTTCAACTACGCCTGGCAGGCACACCGCCAGCCGGGATCCTCATTCAAGACCTTCGTGCTGGCGGCGGCGATCAAAGAGGGGGTCGACCCGGACTCCACCTACTACGACGGCAGCTCGCCAAAGACGCTGGAGCTGCCCTACGGCGGCGACTGGACCGTCAACAACGCCGAGTCCGGCGGCGGGGTAATGTCGCTGGCCAGCGCCACCTGGCACTCGGTCAACGTGATCTTCGCCCAGCTCGACCTCGACGTCGGCCCGGAGAACGTCACCGAGACCGCCCAGGACATGGGGATCGAAGCGCCGCTTGAATCGGTCCCGGCCGAGTCGATCGGCGGTCTCAGCATCGGCGTAACCCCGCTGGAAATGGCGAGCGCCTACGCGACCCTCGCCAACGGTGGCATCCACCACGATGCAACCGCGGTCAGCCGGGTCGAATTCCCCAACGGGAAAACCGACGAGTTCGACACCGATCCCGGCGAACGGGTCCTCACCCCGGGCCAGGCCTGGGAAGTCACCCGCCTCCTGGAGGGCGTGATCACCCAGGGGACGGGGGCCGGCTACACCTCGATGGGCTGCAGCTCGGCGGCGGGCAAGACCGGCACCTCCGAGGGCGAATCCGACGCCTGGTTCGTCGGCTACACGCCGCTGTTCTCCACCGCGGTCTGGGTCGGCCACCCCCAGTCGCGCGACCCGACCGGGTACGGCGGCACGACCGCCGGGCCGATCTGGCGCGCCTACATGGAAGCCGCCCACGAAGGCGAATGCCCCGAATTCGAGGTACCGACGAGCCTGCCCGAACTCTCCGGCCTGGAGAGCGACCACACCTCGTCCTCCTCGGAAGCCGTGACCCCCGAAGACGAAGAATTCGAAGCCGAAGAGCCGGAAGAAGATGAGGAGAAGGAAGACGAGGAGCCGCAGTCCGAGGAGGGCGAAGAGGGAGAGGTTGCCGAACCAGCCACGCCGCCCCCCGCGCCCTCGACCCCTCCGTCCGTCGGCGGCGGCATCGGCACGACCTAAGCCGAGGCCGGGTCAGCCGGTCTCGATCAGCTCGACGCGGTAGTCGTCGGGGTCGCGGACGAAGCAGATCCGGGAGCCCTCGGTGCGGCCGCCGGGGCGGTAGGGCGGCTTCTCGGGCTCGATGCCTTCGGTGGCGAGGCGCTCGAGGGTGCCGTCGAGGTCCTCGACACCGATTGCGATGTGGTTGTAGCCGGTGCCGAGGTGGTAGGAGGTAACGCCGTGGTTGTAGGTCAGCTCCAGGCGCGGGTCTTCTCCCGGCATCCCCATGAAGACGTTGATCGCCTCGTCCCCGATTGGCATCCGCGCGACCTCTTCGAAGCCGAGCTTTTCGTAGAAGGCGACCGAGCGATCGATCTCCCCGATTCGGTAGCAGGTGTGGAGGAAGGTGGCCACTCGTCTCAGCCTATCCAAGCCTCGTGGCGGGGCATGGTGGCCCTTGCGCCCTGGCCTCTTCGCTATTACTTTGCGCTACACCAGTCAGGCTCGAAGCGCAAACAAATTGGACAGAAAGGCAATAACAGTGCTAGATGCCAAGAACCGCCGCCCTCGCCTTCGGGCTCTGGTGGTCGCGGTCCCAGCAACCATCGCAATGTTCGTGGCGGTAGGGCCCGGCTTCGCCGGCGCAGCGACCGTCACGCCCCCGACCGGACCCGGGGTCAAAGACGTGATCGAGATGAAGATCGTCAAAGGGCAGTTGAAGTTCGTCGGCCCGCAGACCGTGCACGCCGGTGACGAACTGGAAGTCGTCAACAAGACGAACCCGAAACAGGTCGGCCCGCACACCCTCTCGCTAGTGACCAAAGGCTCGTTGCCGAAGACGCCGCAAGCTCGCCAGAACTGCTTCGCCCCGAAACACATCTGCCGGGCGATTGCACAGTGGCACGGGGTTAAAGGCGAAAAAGTCACCAAGAACCCGGCCGAGGCGGGCCTCGAAGGCTGGAGCACGATGGGCACTACGACCAAAAAGGGCGACTCCTGGTTCACCGGCAACAAACCGAACACGTCCTTCACCCAGAAAGTGACCGTCGACGTCAGCGCCGGACCGCAGCCGATTTATTTCCTCTGCGCGATCCATCCCTCGATGCAGGGGACGACCACGGTCCTGCCGGCGGGCTAGCCAGACGTCTGGTCCTCCGTCACCCCCGCGCCGCCTGAGGCGCCGAGCCTTCCTCGGCGCCCTGGGTGGGGGCGCGCTCGCGACCCTGCTGCCGTGGCAGGGGCGCGGCGCGCCCCTGCCGTTCGGCGACGAGGTCGCAGAGGCGGTGGCGGCGGAGCCGTTTCGCCAGGAGCTGCCGATCCCGCGGGTCCTCACCGACTCCCGGATCGAGATCCCGATCCGCGAGGCCGAGGCCCAGATCCTCCCTGGCCCGAAGACCAGCCTCTGGACCTTCGGCGGCAGCTTCCCCGGCCCGACCGTCCGCCGCCCCGCCGGGCAGCGGACCCGGGTCACTTTCCACCACCAGCTTCCCGCCAAGGCCGGCGAGCTGACCGTGCACCTGCACGGCGGCCACAACCGCAGCCGGTTCGACGGCCAGCCCGGCGGCCTCACCGCGCGCCAGCCGGTCTCCTACTTCTGCCGAATCCCGGGCGACCTCTCCGCGAGCCAGTCGGGCAACGACCTGCTGATCCCGCCCGGCGGGCGGAAAACCTACGTCTACGACCTCTGGCAGGACGGGCGGCCGGAACGCGCCTCGTTCCAGTGGTACCACGACCACCGCCTCGACCGGACTGCCCGCAACACCTGGCGCGGGCTGGCCGGGATGTGGATCGTCGACGACGAGCTCGACGCCTCGTTGCCGCTGCCCTCGGGCGAGCGCGACATCCCGCTGATGATCGCCGACCGCAGCTTCGACCGGCACAACCGGCTGGTCGACCCGTTTCCGACTCTGCAGCCGCCGGGCGACAAGGTGCTCGGCGCGGCGATCCTGGTCAACGGGGTCTTCATGCCCCACCACAGGGTGAGCGCCCGCCGCTACCGGTTGCGGATCCTCAACGTCTCCCAGTTCCGCAGCTACAACCTCCACCTCTCAAACGGCGCCCCGATGGTCCAGATCGCGACCGAGAGCGGCCTGATGCCGGCGCCGGTGCGCCGCCGCGAAATCCTGCTTGGGCCGGCCGAGCGGGCGGAGGTGATCGTCGACTTCGCCGGCGCCGGGGGGGAGGCGGTCGAGCTGCGCAGCTCCAAGCGCCACGCCGGACCGAACACCGCCGGCTCGCGCTGCTACGCCGGGGCGTTGATGCAGTTCCGGGTCGAGCCCGGGCGGCAGGCCGACCGCACCCGGGTGCCGCGGCGGCTACGAGCGCTCCCGGACTGGGTGAGGAAGGCGAAGCGCAAGCCCGACTTCCGCTGGACGATCACGGTCGGCGGCGCCTTCAGGACCACCTGGCAGATCAACGGCAAGACCTTCAACCCGGCCCGCGCCGACCACTTCCCGAAGCTGGGGACGACCGAGACCTGGGAGATCGTCAACCGCACCCGCGTCGCCCACGTGATGCACCTGCACCACTCCGACTGGTACCTGCTCTCCCGTGATGGCAAGCCTCCGCCGCCCTGGGAACGCTGCCTCAAGGAGAGCTTCTTCGTCCACCCGGGCGAACGGGTCCTGCTCGCCGGCCACTTCTCCGAGTACGCCGGCAAGTTCCTCGTCCACTGCCACATGCTCGACCACGAGGACCACGGGCTGATGAGCCAGTTCGAGGTCGTGCGGTAATGATGCGGCGATGGACCATGACCTCACGGTGCGGTTCCGCACCGCTCGCCGCGATCCCGAGCTGACCGTAGTCGAGGGCTTCCACGCCCTCAAGCACGCGCTGCGGTTCGGGGCTGAGGTGCGCGAGGCCGTCGCAGTCGATCCCGACCGGTTGGAGGAGTTGGCGCAGGAGCTGGCACCCGACCTCGCCGGGCGGCTGGCGCCGATGGTGAGCCGAGTGTCTGCGGAGGACCTCGCCGCGATGGTGCCGCGCCCGCCGCGCACGGCCGTCGCCGCGATCGCCCGCCGACCTGCGCTGGACCTGGCGGGAACCCTGGCGGACCCCGGGCCGGCCCCGGTCGTCCTGCTCGAGCAGCCGCGCAACATGGGCAACATCGGCGCCTGCGTGCGAGTTGCTGCCGCCGGCGGTGCCGCCGCCGTCCTCACCACCGGCGAAAACGACCCCTGGTTCCCTGATGCCGTGCGGGGCGCCGCCGGGCTGCACTTCGCGCTCCCGGTCGGGGCGATCGAGGAGCTGCCGGAGAGCAACCGGCCGTTGCTGGCGATAGACCCGGAGGGTGAGGAGCTCTCGCCCGAGCGGCTGCCGGAGCGCGCGGTGCTCGCCTTCGGCACCGAGCGCCACGGGATCAGCTCGGCGCTGCTCGACCGCGCCGAGGCCCGGGTCGCGATCCCGATGCGGGAGGGAGTCTCCAGTCTCAACCTCGCGACCTCGGTCGCGGTCGTTCTGTTCACGGTGAAAAGTACGGATGCGCGAGGCAGGTCCGGCGGCTAGCGTAGGGAAGCAGGACAAGACGGCAGCGCGCCGCGACAGCCAGCCACCCGAGTGAAAGGAAGCACCTTGCCTTTAGCTGACATCAGCTTTGGGGAACTTCTCCTCATCGCACTCGAGATCTTCTTCTTCGTGATCTGGATCTGGATCCTGATCACGATCCTCTCCGACCTGTTCCGGGACCACGAGCTGTCGGGCTGGGCGAAGGCCGCCTGGGTCCTGTTCCTCGTCTTCATCCCGTTCATCACGGCGTTGATCTACCTGATCGCCCGCGGCGCCGGCATGCGGGATCGAACGATCAAAGCCCAGGCGGAGGCGAAGCAACATTTCGACTCCTACATCAGGGAGCAGGCGCACAGCAGCCCCGCCGACGAACTGCACAAGCTCAACGAGCTGAAGGAGAAGGGCGCGCTCTCCTCGGACGAGTTCGAGAAGGCGAAGGCCAAACTGCTGGCCTGAGGATTGCTTCGGCCGCCCGCTCTACGCGGGCGGCCGAATTCCTCCAATAGCTGGAGTTTTGCAAGCTAAGTTGCAGGTTATTAGCAACTCCTAACAATCTTCAGGCTTCTTCGCTAGCCTGCGCAACTCGCCGGATCCCCTCCCGGGAACGGCGTCGAATCCATGCGGGCTTACTTCTCCGATACGCACCCGGGCGCCGCCAAGCGGCGGTCGCTCCTGTTCGCGGCGCTGCTGCTGGCGGCCCTCTGCGCGCTGGCGGTGTCCCTGCAGTCGAGCGCCTCGGCGACCCTGCAGGAGAAACTCGACGCCACCCAGGGCAAGCTCGACGACGTGCGGGCGAGCCAGGCCGCGGTGGCGGACACGATCGCCGAACAGAACGCGGCGATCGACTCGATGCTTGGTGAAGTCTCGGCCCTGCGCCAGAAGCAGGCGGCGGTGGAGGCGGAACTGGCCGAGAAGCAGGAGGCGCTTGACCGGGCGACCGCTGAGCTGGAAGCCGAAGAAAAGCACCTCGAACGGGTCCGCGAGCAACTCCGGCGCGCGCTCGGAGTGCTGCGCGAGCGCCTCGTCTCGATCTACGAAACGGGCTCGCCGGACGTGATCAACGCCGTGCTCGAATCGAGCGACTGGTCTGAGATGTCGGCGCAGACCGAATACCTGAGCCGGATCCAGAGCTACGACGACTCGGTCGTTGACCGGGTCAAGACGCTGCGCGACGAAGTGACCGACGCTGTCACCCGGCTCACCGAGGTCCGCGCTGAGATCGAAGAGGAACGTGACGCGGTTGCCGCGATCGAGGAGGAAGTGTCCGCGGCGAAGGCCGAGGCGGAGTCGCGCTTCTCCGAACTTAAGGCCGCGCAGGCCGAGCGCCAGGCCGCGCTGGAATCTCTGGAAGAGCGCGAATCGGCGCTTAGCTCCAACCTCTCCGCGATCTCCAACCAGATCGCCTCCGAAGGCGGATCGGTCCCGATGGGCGAAGTGCCGGCGCCGCTGACCCCTGGGGAGACCGCGGGGTTCATCAACGAAAGCGAAGCCAGTGCCCCGGCCTCGGCTCCGCCGGCGGTCCAGGCGGCAATCTCCGCCGCCAACGCGATCGCCACCACCCCCTACATCTGGGGCGGCGGCCACGGCTCCTTCGAATCGTCGGGCTACGACTGCTCCGGCGCGGTCAGCTTCGCCCTGCACGGCGGCGGCTTCCTCGAAAGCCCGCTCGACTCAACCGGCCTTTCGACCTGGGGCGAACCGGGCCCGGGCAGGTGGATCACCGTGTACGGGAACGCCGAACACGCCTGGATGATCATCGCCGGCCTTGCTTTCGACACCTCCGGCGGCGCCGGCCCGCGCTGGCACTCCTCGCCGGCCTCTTCTACGGAAGGTTTTATCGCCAGGCATCCGGCCGGCTACTGACCCCAGGGCGCACGCGCCTTTGCGCTGTGGACTTATCCTTTTGCCGGATGGATCTGGAGCGGGAGCTGGAGGCGTTACTTGAGGTCGAGCGGTTTGAGCCGCCGGCTGAGTTCCGTGAGCGCGCTCGGTGGAGTGACCCCAAGGTGTACGAGGAGGCCGGCGCGGACCCCGAGGCCTGGTGGATGGCGCAGGCGAAGGAGCTGCTCGAGTGGGACGTCGAGCCTGCCAAGGGGCTTGACGACTCCAACCCGCCTTTCTACAAGTGGTTCGAGGACGGCCGGCTGAACGCTTCGGCGAACTGCCTCGACCGCCACGTCGAGGCCGGCAACGGCGACCGGGTCGCCTACCACTGGCGCGGCGAGGAGGGTGAGGAGCGCGACATCACCTACGCCGACCTGCACCGCGACGTCCAGCGCTTCGCCAACGCGCTCAAGGACCTCGGCGTCGGCAAGGGCGACGTGGTCGGGATCTACCTGCCGATGATCCCCGAGGTGGTGGTGGCGATGCTCGCCTGCGCCCGGATCGGCGCTCCCCACAACGTCGTCTTCGGCGGCTTCTCGGCGGAGTCGGTTCGGGAGCGGATGGAGTTCTCAGCGGCGAAGGCACTGATCACCGTCGATGGCGCCCGCCGTAAGGGCAAGACGGCGCCGATCAAGCCCGCCGTCGACGAGCAGATGGGCGACCTCGAGTCGCTGCAGCGGATCGTCGTTGTCCGCCACACCGGCATCGATTGCCCAATGACCGAGGGCCGCGACTTCTTCTACGACGAGGCGATGGCGGCTGCCGACCCGAAGTGCCCCGCCGAGCCGATGGAGGCCGAGCACCCGCTCTACATCCTCTACACCTCCGGCTCGACGGCGAAGCCGAAGGGGATCCTGCACACCACCGGTGGCTATATGACCGGGGTCACCGCCACCCACCGCTACGTCTTCGACCTGCGGCCCGAGGAGGACGTGTACTGGTGCGCAGCCGACGTCGGCTGGGTTACCGGCCACTCCTACATCGTCTACGGCCCGCTCTCCAACGGCGCCACCAGCGTGATGTGGGAGGGAGCGCCCGACCATCCACACCAGGGAATCTGGTGGGAGCTGGTCGAGCGCTACAAGGCGACGATCCTCTACGCCGCGCCGACGGCGATCCGCACCTTCATCAAGTGGGGGGCGGACATCCCCGGCAAGTTCGACCTTTCCTCGCTGCGGCTGCTGGGCTCGGTGGGGGAGCCGATCAACCCGAAGGCATGGCTCTGGTACCACAAGGTGATCGGGGGAGAGCGCTGTCCGATCGTCGACACCTGGTGGCAGACCGAGACCGGCGCGATCATGATCACGCCGCTGCCGGGGATCACCGCGACCAAGCCCGGCTCGGCCACCACGCCGTTCCCGGGGGTGGAGGCCGAGGTGGTCGACGAGTCCGCCGGCGAGCCGATCGCCGAAGGGCAGGGCCTGCTGGTTCTCGAGCGCCCCTGGCCCTCGATGCTGCGCGGCCTCTACAAGGAGGACGACCGCTTCGTCGAGACCTACTTCTCCCGCTTCGGGAGGGAGCGCTACCTGGTCGGCGACGCTGCGCGCCGCGACTCCGACGGCTACTTCTGGGTGATCGGCCGGATCGATGACGTCGTCAACGTCTCCGGCCACCGACTCTCCACCGCCGAGGTCGAGTCGGCGATCGTCGCCCACGAGAAGGTCGCCGAGGCGGCGGTGATCGGCCAGTCCGACGAGCGGACCGGGCAGGCGATCTGCGCCTTCGTCACCTTGCGCGGGGGCACCGAGCCCAGCGACGAGCTGTTCGAGGGGGTCCGCGAGGCGGTCGCGATCCACATCGGGAAATTCGCCCGGCCCCAGCGGATCATCTGGGCTGAGGACCTGCCGAAGACGCGCTCCGGCAAGATCATGCGCCGGCTGCTGCGCGACATCGCCGAGGGCCGGGCCCTGGGCGACGTGACGACCCTGCGCGACCCCGACGTGATGAAGGAGCTCGAGGGGAAGATCGCCGCCGAGGAAGCGAAGGCGGGCTGAGCAGCTAGCTCTCGCCGCGCTGCTCGACCATCCGCTGAACCGCGACCTCGAGCGCCTGCAGCTGTTCCTGGACGCTTCGCAGTTCCCGCAGCGCCAGCGCCTCGGCAGTCAGCTTCTCTTCCTCCAGCTCCTCCTCGACGACGGCGATTTCGGGAGCGAGGAAGCGTTGCGCGAAGGCGCCGGTGAGCAGGGCGACGAACCCGATACCGACGATCAGCATGACCGCGGAGACGATCTCGCCGCCGGTCGTGGTCGGGTAGATGTTGGAGCCGAGCGTGGTCATCGTCGTGATCGCCCAATAAAGCCCGTCGCCGAAGTTGAGGTGCTGGCTCTGGCGCTCGAAGGCGGAGAAGAGAGCGCCGCCGCCGACCGCGGTCAGGACCGCAAGTAGCAGCGCGTACCGCAGCCCCTCGAGCGAGAAGACCTCACGCGAGAGCTGTGCCAGGCGCAGCAGGCGCAGGAGCCGGAGGAGGCGCAGGAACCGCAGTCCCTGAAGCCCGGGTGGGAGGACCGGGGGAGTGAGGAAGACGATGACGAGATCGAGCGGGTGGTGGCGAAGCCAGGCCACCCGCTCGGGGACGACCGCGAGCATCACCACCAGCTCCACCGCGAAGGCACCCCAGGTGATCCAGTTGAGCGCGACCGCGACGGCCTCCAGCGTCCCGCCCGGGTGCGACTCGGTGATCGCCACCATCGGCAACGTCAACGCCGCCGCGATCAGCATTGGCGTATTCAGCCGTTCCGCCACCCGCGTGCTGCGCGCGTCCATCCCCGCCTCGTAGCGAACCTCTGCCTCTGCCACTTCGGAGCTCACCGCGACTGATTCGACACCTCACGGCCGCACCCTTGCGAGGACGGTGGCTCACCGCGCCAAAAGCGTCTCCAGAAACGACAAGACCCGCCGGAGCGGGCCGAGTCTGGCGACGCGGGGAACCACCCCGCACACGAATGACACCCTGCCTCAGGCTAACGGACCCGGCGACCGCGCTGCTCGTCGCGATAGAGGGTCGAATCCGCGTCAGTGTCCGCGTATCGGACACTGACGCGGATTCGCCTCAGATAATTAGTTTGCTAAACTAATTATCTAGGCTAATCAATGACTCCCGAGACCAAGGACACCTCACTTACCGACTCCGCGGCGAAGCTGCGGATGGCGATCGTGCGGACGGCGCGGGCGTTGCGACAGGAGGCGGCGGGTGAGACGAGCGGGTTGACGCCGACTTCGACCGCGGCGCTGGCGACGATTGAGCGGCATGGGCCGTTGACGCCGAGCGAGCTGGCGGAGATCGAGCGGGTGAAGCGGCCGACGGTGACCCGGACGCTCGGTTGCCTGGAGCGGGAGGGGTTGATCGAGCGCACTCCCGACCCGGCCGACGGGCGCAGTTTCCTGATCAGCCTCAACGGCGCCGGCCGCGAGCGGCTGCGGCGGCTGCGCGGGCGCAAGAACGCCTATCTGGCGCGACGCATGCGCGACCTTCCCGCCGACGAGGTGGAAACGCTGGAGCGGGCGGCCGAGATCCTCGACCGGATGCGGGAGGACCGGCCCGGGCGCGGGCGGGCCTCATGACTGCCGCCCTGCGCCGATCCTTCCACTCGCTCGAGGTTCCCAACTACCGGCGCTACTTCGCCGGGCAGCTGATCTCCCTCTCCGGCACCTGGATGCAGACGGTCGCCGCGATCTGGCTGATCCTCAGCCTCACCGGCTCAGGCGTCGCGGTCGGCGCGACCACGGCGCTGCAGTTCCTGCCGATGCTGCTGTTCGGTGCCTGGGGCGGCCTGCTCGCCGACCGGATTCCCAAGCGGCAGTTGTTGATGATCACCCAGTTGCTGATGGCAATTCCGGCGGTCGGTCTGTTCGCGGTCACCGCCACCGGCGTCGTTGCACCTTGGATGGTCTACCTGGCGGTGTTCGCGATGGGTTTGGTCAACGCAATCGACAACCCGACCCGCCAGAGCTTCGTGATCGAGATGGTCGGGCCCGAGCGGGTGGTCAACGGGGTCAGCCTCAACAGCGTGATCGTCCAGGCGGCCCGGATCATCGGCCCCGCCCTGGCCGGGGTCCTGATCGCCACCCTCGGCGTGGTCGCTTGCTTCGGGCTCAACGCGCTCACCTTCGCGGCGATGATCCTCGCCCTCTGGGGGATGGACCCACGCGGTCTGCACACCCCGCCGGTCGTCGAGCGGGCGCCGGGCGCGATCCGCGACGGGCTGCGCTATGTCCTCCGCACCCCCGAGCTGTTGGTGCCGCTGGCGTTGATGGCGCTGGTCGGGACGCTCGGCTTCAACTTCCAGGTGGTGCTGCCGCTCTTGGCCAAGTTCAGCTTCGACGGCGGTGCCAGTGCCTACGCGGCGCTGGTCTCGGCGATGGCGGTCGGCTCGATCGTCGGCGCCCTGGTCACCGGCGCTCACGGGCACACCGGCCCGCGCCTGATCGCCGGCGGCGCACTCGCCTTCGGCCTGCTCGCGCTGCTCTCCGCGGCGATGCCGACCCTCGCCCTGGAGATCCCGATGCTGGCCCTGCTCGGCGCCGCCGCAGTCACCTTCGCCGCGACGATCAACTCCACCCTCCAGCTCGCCGTTTCCCCGGAGATGCGGGGCAGGGTGATGGCGCTCTACTCGGTCGTCTTCCTAGGCTCGACCCCGATCGGCGGCCCCCTAACCGGCTGGCTAGCCCAAACCTACGACCCCCGCATAGCCCTGCTCCTGGCCGGCGTCTCCGGCCTCGGCGCAGCCTGGGCGGCGCATGTCTGGCTCCACCAGGTACGCGATCGAGGAGCCGGGGGGAGGGGTTCGCCGGACACTCCCCGCTTTTGTCCGGCGAACCCCTCGCCCCGGCTCCCCACCGCTTAACCGGTTGTAGCCAGAGCTACCCGGTGTACCCGGCCGATTTCAGGTACGCCGCCGCCGCTTCCTTAGGCGTCTGCTTTTCGAGTTCGACCCGAGCATCAAGCTCCTGCATCACTTCCAGGGTCAGGCCTTCCTGCACCTGGACGATCGTCTTTTCATAGTCGGGTCCGGCTTTTTCCGCGGTCGCCTTTTTGGTCACGAAAATGACGTTGCCGGCCGGGAAGACTTCCTTGTCGTCTTCGAGGATCACGAACTTGTCCTTCTCCGCCGAGAGCTGCGGGTCGGTGGTGAAGAGGATCGAGAGGTCGGCCTGTCCTTTTTCGAGAACGGTGTAGCGGAGGCCGATGTCGACCGGCTTAAACGACTTGAATTTGAGCCCGTAGTACTTTTCGAGCCCGGCCAAGCAGTCGATTCGCTGACGGCACTCGGGCGAGCCGTAGAGGGTCATTTCTTCGGAGACGCCTTTGAGGTCGGAGACGGTTTTCAGGTCGTTTTCTTCGGCGGTTTTCACCAGCGTCCCGACCGCGTTGGCGCTGGCAAACGGGGTTGGTTCGAACGCGGTGAGGCCTTCTTTTTCAAATTCTTCGTTCGCCTTTTCCCAGGCTTCAGTTGCCTCGGACGGGACTTCTTCGGGTTCGACCCCGAAGAACGAGGTCAGCGCCGTCGAGGCGTACTCCGGGTATCCGGAGATCGCGCCTGACTGCACCGCTTTCAACGCCACGGTTTCAGAGCCGAGGTTGAGGTCGGACTTCACCTTGTAGCCGGCCGCCTGCAGGGCCTGCGCGTAGATTTCCCCGAGGATTTCTTGTTCGGGGAAGTTCTTCGAGCCGATCGTGAGGGTGACTTTCCCGTTGTCGGGATTGGAGACGATCGCGCCCCCGCCGTCACCCGCCGCTTCGGTGGTGTCGTCGTCGCTGTCGCCGCACGCGGTGACTACGAGTGCCAGCGCTAATGCCAGCAGCCCCGCCACTGCGACGCGCAGCCTGGTTCGATCGATCCTCACTTGGTGCCTCCTTGGGGTGGTTTTCGGACAAGTCACGTGGTCCTCGGCTTGAGGCCGTCTGAAGTGAGACGGCGCTGCAGCCCGGCGAGTGCGAACTCGAGCACGAGGGCAAGCAGGGCGACCAGAATCGCCCCCGCCAGCACGCCGTTCTCGCCGTAGACGTTTTCGTTGATGATGAAGTCGCCGAGGGTCAGAACCCCGGCTAGGGGCGCGATCGTCGCCGTCGCAACGATCGCGATCGTGGCGCCGCGGATGCCACTGAAAATCGTCGGGATCGCCAGCGGCACCTCCACCTTGCGCAGGATTTCCAGCTCGGTCATGCCCATGCCCCGGGCAGCCTCGACGGTGGAGCGGTCGACTTGGCGGACGCCGACGAAGGCGTTGGTGAGGATCGGCGGCACGCCGAGCACCGCGAGCGCGATCGTCAGGTTCAGCATCCCGACCCCGATTGCCGCCGCCATGAAGGCAATCAGCGCCAGCTCGGGGACGGCGCGACCGGCATTGCCGAGGCCGATGGCGAGCAGTTCGCCGGTTCCGCGGTGACCGAGGTAGAGCCCTATCGGCAGGGCGATGAGCAGCGAGAGCGCCATCGCAAAAACGGTTACTTCGAGCTGGTTCAGGGTCAGTTCGATCACCTGGTCGATGCCCCCCACGGTCTTGCCGCCGGTTACGTTCGAGCTCTGCGGGGTGAAGATGAACTCGATCGCGCCGCCGAAGGAGGCGAGGGCCGGCTCGGAGAGGAAGGCGTGGCTCATGCCGTTTTCACCCTTCGCCAGGGGGTCGCCAAGCGCTGGGCTCCGAGCAGCATCAAGTCGAAGAGGAGCGCCATCAGTATCGCGATGCCGCCGGCGATGATGATGCTGGTGGTGAAGTTGAGGTTGCCGCCGCCGTAGATCTGGGTGCCGAGCCCGCCCCCTCCGGCGAACACAGCAAGCGTCGCGATCGCCACGGTGCTGACGGTCGCGATCCGCAACCCGGCGACGATCTCCGGCGTCGCTAGTGGCAGCTCCACCTTCCAGAGGATCTGCCGGTCGGTCTGGCCCATCCCGCGGGCGGCGTCCTTGACCGACGGCGGCACGTTGGCGAGGCCGACCATCGTGTTGCGGTAGATGATCTGCAGGGTGTAGGCGCTGAGCGCGATGATCGCGGTCTCGCGTCCGCGGCCGGTAATCGGCAGCAGGAGGAAGAAGAAGGCGATGCTTGGGATCGTGTAGAGAATCCCGGTGCCCGCCAGGAGCGGCGGTTGCAGCCAGCGGCGGCGGTGGGCGAGGAGCGAGAGCGCGAAGGCGATCCCGAACCCGAGGACGACGGAGATCGCGACCAGTTCGAGGTGCTGGACGGTCGGGGTCCCGTAGCGGTCGATGTTTTCGGTCGCCCAGTCCCAGCAGAAGAGCTTGCCGGTGTCCGCCTGGCAGGGGAGGGTGTCGGAGCTCCTTTCCTGGATGAATCCTTTGCCGACTTCACCCACCGCGGCGAGCGGCGCCGGGCTACCCATGGGGACGCTCCACAGCGGGGTGCTCCTCGCTTTTGGCCTGCGGCGAGGCGAGGAACTCGGAGATGATCTCGACCGAGAGCACTCCGGCGACCCGCCCGTCGTGATCGGTAACCGCCGCGTACTGGGCCTCGCCCTGGAGCAGGTCGGCGAGGGCGTCGCGCATTACGTCGTCGAGCTCCAGCACCGGCCCGAGCGGGGAATCGGCCCGGGGAGGCACCCGCTCGCCGGCGAGGTCGCGGTCCGAGAGCCAGCCGAGCGGCCGATTCTCGTCGTCGACCAGCAGCGGGTACGGGACTTCGACGTCGGGCTCCGCCAGCATCGCCCGCAGCTCGGTGGTCGGCCGGCCAACGTGGGCAAGCGGCGCTTTCCAGAGGTCGATGTCGGACACCCGCATCAGCGCCAGTCGCTTTAGCGCCCGGTCGGCGCCGACGAAGTCCTCGACGAACTCGGTCGCCGGCGCCATCAGCAGCTCCGCCGGGGTCGCGTACTGCTCGACCCTGCCGCCCTCACGCATGACCGCGATCCGGTCGCCCATCTTGATCGCCTCGTCGATGTCGTGGGTGACGAAGAGGACGGTCTTGCGCAGCTCCGCCTGCAGGCGGAGGAACTCGTTCTGGAGACGCTCGCGGTTGATCGGGTCGATCGCGCCGAAGGGCTCGTCCATCAGCATCACCAACGGGTCGGCGGCGAGCGCGCGGGCGACCCCGATGCGCTGCTGCTGGCCGCCGGAGAGCTGGGCGGGATACCGATCGCCCAGCCCGGGGTCGAGGCCGACCAGCTCCAGCAGCTCGGCGGTCCGTGCTCTCGTCCGATCCTTGTCCCAGCCGAGCAGCTGCGGCACCGCGGCGACGTTCTCGGCGACGGTGCGGTGGGGGAAGAGGCCGATCTGCTGGATCACGTACCCGATCTCCCGCCGCAGTCGTGCCGGGTCGCGCTCGCGCACCGATTCGGACCCGATCAGGATGTCGCCCTCGGTCATCTCGACGGTGCGGTTGACCATCCGCATCGCCGTGGTCTTGCCGCAGCCCGAGGGCCCGACCAGCACGCAGATCTCGCCCGCCGGGACCTCGAGGGTGAGATTGTCGACCGCCGGGGTGTCGGAGCCGGGGTAGCGCTTGGTTGCGCCCACGTAGGTGACGGAGGAGGCTCCGGGTTGTGACTGCATGGCGCTGGCGGACTCGCCCGTGGGCACTGCAACGAGCCTATACCCCCGTGAGTGCCGATCTACTCGATCAGAGGCCGAGGCGGCGGGCGCGCTCGGCGGCGCGGGCGACGATCTCCGCCAGCTCCGGCACCTTGCCGCTGCGCATCAGCACGCGCCCGGCGACGACCGTGGTGTCGACGACCGAGCCGGAGGCGGCGTAGACGAGGTCGGCGGTGAGCTCGCCGATCCCCAGCTCGGGGGAGTCGGGACGGAGCAGCAGGAAGTCGGCCGCGGCGCCCACCGTCAGCGGGTCGCCGGCGCCGAGCAGCGGTGCCCGGACGCCGGTCGCCACCGCCCAGGCCTCGGCCGCGTCGATCGCGGTCGGGTCGCCGGCAGCGTGCTTCTGGGCCAGGGCGAAGGCCTTCAGGTCGGCGAACAGGTCGAGCGAGTCGTTGGACCCGGCGCCGTCGGTCCCCAGGCCCACCGCGACGCCAGCCGCCCGTGCCGCCGGGTGCGGGAAGACGCCGCCGACGGCGAGCTTCATGTTCGCCACCGGGTTGGTGACCACGGTCGCGCCGCGTTCGGCGATCAGGGCGAGCTCGTCGGGGTCGAGCCAGACCCCGTGGGAGAGCACCGCGCGCTCGTTCAGCATCCCCAGCCGATCGAGGTAGGCGGCGGGGCGTTCGCCGTGGGCGGCGATGCAGTCTTCGACCTCCTTCGCCGTCTCGGAGAGGTGGATCTGGATCGGCAGCCCGCGCTCGGAGCCGAGCTCGGCGATCCAGCGCAGCGAGTCCTCGCTGACCGTGTAGATGGAGTGGGGGGCGAGTGCGGGCGACACGGCCGGGCCGAAACCGGAGAGCGCTTCGAGGCTGCTCAGGGCCGAGCTCCGCATCCGCTCGGCGTCGCCGTCGTGGTCGAAGAGCGGGGCGCCGATCGTCGCCCGCAGCCCGGCATCTGCCACCGCTCGCGCCGAGGCCTCGGGCTGCCAGTACATGTCCCAGAACCTCGTGGTGCCGGTGCGGATCATCTCCGCGCAGGCGAGCCGAGTGCCCCAGTAGACGTCCTCGGCGTCGAGCTTCGCCTCGATCGGCCAGATCAGCTCTTCCAGCCACGGCATCAGCGGCAGGTCACCGCCGGAGCCGCGGAACAGCGTCATCGCCGCGTGGGTGTGGCCGTTGACCAGCGGCGCCACCAGGTGGGCGCCGGCGGCGTCGATCGTCTCCTCCCCGGGGGCGGGCTCGACGCCGGCTCCGATCGCCGCGATCAGCCCGTCCTCGCACCGCACCCCGACCCGCTCGCCCTCGAGCAGGGCGCCGGTGACCGCCAGGCTCACCGGCCGACCGCTCCGAGCCGCGGCAGCACCGCCGCCAGACCGTCGCGCAGCCTGGTCGCGTTGGCGGCCCGGTCGGCCTCCAGCTCGGCGACGCTGAGCGTCCCCGTCCCGACCCCGTTGGCGAGGTTGTCGACGACGCAGAGGGCGGCGTACTGGAGTCCCAGCTCGCCGGCGACGATGCACTCCGAGGCGATCGTCATCCCGACCACGTCGGCGTGCGCGGCGATCAGGCGGACCTCGGCTGGGGTCTCGAACCGGGGGCCGACGGTCTGCCAGTAGACGCCGCCGTCGCGGGGCGCCTGCCCGCCCGCCTCCCAAGCGGTGATCACTTCCTCGCGCCAGTGCGGGTGGAAGGCCGGGGCGGTGTGAGCGCGCTCGTCGGCAAAGACCGAGAGGCCGAGGTGGAGGGCGATGAAGTCGTCCGGGCAGACCAGCGTCCCAACCGGCAGCTCCGCCCTGAGCGAGCCGACCGAGCCGATCCCCAGCACCCGGTCGCATCCCTGCTCGACCAGCGGCGCCAGGTTGGCGTGGTGGTCGATCGCGTGCGGCAGGACATAGACACTCTCCGGTCCGCCGTGCCGCTGCACGATCGCCGCCCCGTGCTCCGCGGCCGCCGCCGCAATCTCCTCACCGCCCGGCCCGAGCGCGTTGCTGCCGAGGATCACCGCCAGCCGTCCCATCGTGCGGCGATCCTACGCTGCTCGCTCCCTATTGGCCTATCGTGGGGAGATGGAGGATTCGCCGGGACGCGACGCCACCGAACGCGATTTGGGTCGGGACGAGAGCGAAGGCGAACGCCTCGACCGCAACCTCAGCGAGCTGCTGCAGGAGCTGCGGGTGGCGCTGCCCGGAGTCCAGGTGCTCTTCGCCTTCTTGCTGGCGGTCCCGTTCCAGCAGAACTTCACCGAGATCACCTCCTTCCAGAAGGACGCCTACTTCGGGACGCTGCTCTGCACGGCGATCTCGGCGATGCTGCTGATCTCCCCGTCCGCCTATCACCGGCTTACCTTTCACTACCAACAGAAGCGCCGGCTGGTCTTCTACTCGAACCGGTTCTCGATCGCCGGGCTGATCTTTCTCGCCCTGGCGATGACCGGGGCGATCATGCTGATTACCGACGTCCTCTTCGGCACCGTCGCGACCGTGGTCACCACCGCGCTGACCGTGATCGGCTTCTCCGGGTTCTGGTTCGCGTTGCCGCTGCGGCGCCGGCTTACGCTCCGGGCTGAGGGCTCCGAGCTCCTCGTTCAGCCCGAAGAGCGTTGAGCTCGGCCTCGAGCGCATCCAGGAAAGGAAGCTCGGGCGCCTCGTCGCGAAGCATCGCGAGGTCGTCGGCCCAGACGTCGAGCTTGAGATCGATCGGGACATTGAATTCGCCCTCGACCGCGCTCTCGTCGACGGCGTGCGCGCGGTGGAGGTTGCCCAGGTTGTTCAGCTTGTCGGCACCGTAGATCGCCAGCGCGTCCCCGCCGGCGGCCTGAACCCGTTCGCGGTGCTCGTCCTTGCGGTCGCGGTAGGGATCGATCGACTCGTCGTCGCTGAGCGCGGCGACGATCCCGGCGACCTCCGAGCCGAACACCTTCCGCAGGACCTCGACTGTCATCTCGCTGTCCTCGACCACGTCGTGCAGGAGCGCCGCTGCGAGGACCTCGTCCGGGTAGCCCTCTGCGGCGAGCAGCTCGGCGACCGCCCGGGGGTGGTCCACGTAGGCCATCCCGCCGCTGCCATTACGGATCTGCCCGGCGTGCGCCTGGTGTGCCATCTGCAGCGCGTCGCGCACCAGCTGGGAGCGTTCCGCCGCTGCCTCAATCCGGGGGGTGGCCGGCATCTAAGGGCAGCGTAGCGCTCAGCCGCTCGCGGTTGGGGTCGGTGTTCGGACCGGCAGCTCGTACTCGGCCCGCTCGGCGGCCAGCTCGATCGCCGCCGGGTCGCCGCCGAGGGCGGCCCAGCCCTGGCGCGCTTCGGCGCCGAGCCGGTCGAGGAACTCGTCGGAGTGCATCGGGTCGTGGTGGAAGAGGACGGTGCGCTCGGCGCCCGCCCGCCGGGCGAAGGAGAGCGAGTGGGAGAGTGCCGAGTGGCCCCAGCCGACGTGGTCGGGGTACTCGGTGTCGGCGTACTGGCCGTCGTGGATCAGCATCGAGGCATCGCGGGCAAGTCCGAGGCCGGAGATCCACTCCTCCTCGAGCTGGTCGAGGTCGGCGCCAAGCGCGGGCTCGTGGTCCGGGATGTAGGCGAGCGAGGAGGCGCCGTCGTCGATCCGGTAGCCGAGCGTCGGCCCGCGGTGGGCGACTGAGGCGGCGCGGATCCGCGCTGGGCCGATCTCCCACTCGGTCTCCGGGCAGTGGCGGAAGGAAACGTCGCACGGAAGCTCGCGAACCTCGACCGGGGAGAGAGGCGCCGAGATGTAGCGGGAGATGCGGTCGCGCAGCGACGCCTCCGGCGAGGCCGGGCCCCAGATCACGATCTCGGTCTGGGGTCGGAAGGCGGGCGCGAAGAAAACCAGTCCCTGGATGTGATCTAGGTGGAGGTGGGTGAGCAGGATGTGCAGCCGCGCCGGCTGGTCGTCCAGGTCGAGCCCGAGGCAACGGATGCCGGTGCCCGCGTCGAGGGCGAGCAGCGAGCCGTCGGAGAGGGTGACGCCGACGCAGGAGGTGTTGCCGCCGTAGCGGATCGTTTCCGGTCCGGGGGAGGGGATCGAGCCCCGCGTTCCCCACAGCTTCACCTTCATGCGGGGCCGGCCCCGTTGACGCTTTGCGAGGGCCAGAAGACGGCGATCGCCCCCCTGGAGCCATGGGCGGTGAGGATCGGGAAGGCCGATGCCTCGACCGAGTGGAGGACGCCGTCGGTCGAGCGGACCGCGAACTCGGCGTGCGCGGGCCGGCCGTTGCGGACCGCCGTGACCAAGGGCAGGTCGTCGTAGGGGATCGGCTCGCCGTCGCCGTCGAAGGGGCCGAAGAGCGCGCCCCACTCCTGCGGGCCGACCGTCCCCAGCTCCTCGAAGCGTTTGCCCAGCAAGATCCCGGCGGCCTCGTTGTAGAAGACGAGAATGCCTCCCTCGTCGACGAGGAAAGCAGGGGTCGAGAGCGCGGACATAAGGTTTCGCGCGAGGATCAGCTCCAACGGCCGCTGCGACACAAATGACACTTTAGGGGACCTCTCGTGGGGTGCGGCGGAATTGGACGTCTGAACCGAACGGCGCGGAAACGCGTAGAAATCACGTCCCCGATGCGCGAGCGAACCCGAACCTACGCCGTCGCGATGGCCCTCAACCGGCCGGTCGCCCGCTGGGGCAGGTTGCAGGTCGAGGGCTTGGACTCTCTGCCCGCGAGCGGACCGCTGTTGGTCGTCGGCAACCACGACAGCCACTGGGACCCGTTGATGGTCGGGGTGGCCGCGCGCCGGCGCCGGCAGATCCGCGCCCTCGCCAAATCGACCCTCTGGGACGTGCGCGGGCTGGCGCCGATCCTCAATGGGATGGGCCAGATCCCGATCGAGCGGGGTGCCGGCGACGCCCAGGCACTGGCGCGGGCGATCGAGACGCTGCGGGAAGGGGCCTGCATCGGCGTCTTCCCCGAAGGAACCCGGTCGCGAGGCAAGGAGCTGCGGGCGCGTAGCGGCGTCGGCCGCCTCGCCCTTGAAGTGCCCGAGGCCCACATCAGCATGGTCGCGATCGAGGGGACCTCCGACCTCACCGGCTTCCCCCGCCGGCCGCGGATACGGATTCGGTTCTTCGACCCAGCCGGTGGCCAGCCGCAACCCGGGGAGGACCCGGGTGAGCTCTCGGCCAGGTTGCTCGCCGAGGTCCGGGCACTCGTACCGCCGAGCATCTCCTACCGCAAGCGCGGCTGAAGCACGGCTCGCTAGGAGGCGGTCGTCTTCGGGTCGACCGGCGCGACGAAGGTTTGTCCGCCCGCCCGTACTTCGATCGCCTCCGTACTGGAGATGTCGAGGGCGGAGCTCAGCACTGCCTGCGAGTCGTCCCCCCAGCGGTAGCGGAAGGTGCCGGCCGATACCGACGCCCCCTTCTGGTCCTTGAGGAAGACCTGGCAGAGGGTGCCCGACCGGACGCCCTTCACGTACATGTGGATCTCGGTGCCGAAGGCGTGGGGCTCCAGACTGGCCCAGATCTTGACGTCGCGTGGCACCGAGGCGAACTCGACGCGCTGTTCGGGCTGGCCGCCCCCGCCGGGCAGGATCACGATCGCGAGGATCGCCGCGGTGGCGGCGAGGCCGCCGCTGAGCGCGAACCCGAAGCGCCGCTGGCGCCGGCGCCGGTTGACCTTGCGCTCGGCGCCGATCGTCGCGGTGATCCGCTCGCCGAGCTCGGGCGAGGGCTTCGGCGCCGGGCCGAAGTGCGCGGGGTCGGCGACAGCCAGCAGCTTGGCGACGTCGGTGAGGGACTCCACCTCCGCCTGGCAGTCCGGGCAGCCCTCGATGTGCGCCTCCAGGCCGGCGCGCTCGTCGGCACTTAGGTGCCCGAGCGAGTAGGCGCCCAGCGAGGCTCGCCAGTCACGACAGCTGTCAGTCTTCATAGCCCATCTCCTCGAGAACGACCCGCAGGGCTCGCAGGCCGTAATAGACGCGACTCTTGACGGTCCCCTCGGGAACCCCAAGCTCCTCTGCAACGTCGGCGTAGGGACGACCACGGTAGTACGTCTCGACCAGGACACGCCGGTGGTCCTCGCCGATTCGTCGCATTGCCTCCTCCACTTGCCACGACGTCAGCGCTTCGTCGAGCGGCTCGACGTACGGCTCGACGCCTCCTTCGGCGACCCCGGGGCGCACAGCGCGCGCTCGGCCGAGGTCGATCACGACGTTTCGCAGGATCGCGAACAACCAGGTCCTGAGGGAGCCGATTTTCGGATCGAACCGTTCACCGGCGCGCCAGGCGCGCAGGAAGGTCTCCTGCACGGCCTCTTCGGCGAGGCCGGAATCCCCGAGCGAACGCATCGCGAACCCGTAGAGCTCGCCCGAATACGCCGCGTAGGCGGCGCGAACGTCCTGCTCACGACTGAGGGACCCGGTAGGCACTCAGCGGGGCACTGGGTGGATGGTGAAAGTCACGACACTTGGCCTACGCAAAGGGACCAGCTCAGGTTCAGACCGCGAAGAGGTCAGACGAAGAGATCAGACGACAACACCCGGCACCCGCTTGCGCGGGCACCGGGGATGCGGCAGCTTCAGGGGTCGGCTTAGAGTTTGCCGATCTTGAAGATCTTCGTCCCACAGTCAGGGCAGGTGCCCTGGATAGCCGGACGACCGTTCTTCATCGTGACCTGTTTCGCGTCCTTGATCTCGACCTTCTTGCGCTCTTTGACGCAGTAGCCCTCGGGCATGAAGGACCCTCCTTTCGCTGCCGCGGCGCGGCAAAGCTCGCGTTGTTCGCGAGGTGGATTGCGGCGAATGTAACGCAGGCAGGGGACAAGAACGCATGAAATACGTGCGTTTTCGCACAAGACGCCCGCAATCTCGGTCAACTACGCTCCTGGCCGGATAACCAACCACTTAGCGCTCAAGGAGAAAAACGCATGCCTGAAGCAGTGATCGTCGACACCCTGCGGACCCCGATTGGCCGGGCCTTCAAGGGTTCCCTCTCCGGGTTGCGCCCGGACGAGATGGGTGCCTACGTGGTCGACCGCCTGCTCGAGCGCAATCCCGAGGTCGACCCGGCGATGATCGAGGAGCTCTTCTGCGGCTGCGGCATGCCGCAAGGGCTTCAGGCCTTCAACATCGGCCGGATCATCTCGCTGCTCTCGGAGAAGTTGCCGCAGACCGTCAACGGCATCACCGTCGCGCGCTACTGCTCCTCCAGTCTCGACGCGATCGGCCAGGCCGGCAACGCGATCAAGGCCGGCGAAGGCGACGCCTACCTGGCGGTCGGCGTCGAGTGGGTCAGCCGCTACAACGAGCGCACCGAGGCGGCCGGGGGCGAGGACCAGAACACCAACCTGCAGGGCAACAACGGGCAGCCCGACGCCTACATCCAGATGGGCGAGACGGCGGTCAACGTGGCCAAGCACTACGAGGTCAGCCGCGCCGACATGGACAAGTTCGCCCAGCGCTCCCAGGAACTGGCGGTCCGCTCACAGGAGGACGGCTTCTTCGACCGCGAAATCGTCCCGGTGACGCTGCCCGACGGCACCGAGGTCGCCAAGGACGACGGCCCCCGCGCCTCCTCGACCCTGGAGAAGCTCTCCGAACTGCCCGAGGCGTTCGGCGGCGGCGGAGTCACCGCCGGCAATTCGTGCCCGCTCAACGACGGTGCCGCCGCGGTCCTGCTGATGAGCGACACGAAGGCCAAGGAGTTGGGCCTGACCCCGCGCGCCCGCATCGTCACCGCCGCCACCTGGGGCAACGAGCCCGAGTACATGGGCGTGGCCCCGATCGGCGCGATCAAGAAGGTGCTCGATCGCTCCGGGATGACGATCGAGGACGTCGGCACGGTCGAGTTGAACGAGGCCTTCGCCGCCCAGGTGATCCCGATTATGGACGAGTGCGGGATCTCGATCGACAAGCTCAACACGCACGGCGGTGCGATCGCCCTCGGCCACCCGTTCGGGATGACCGGCGCGCGGATGATGGGCACCCTGCTGAACGTGATGGAGACCGACGACCACCAGGTCGGCATCGAGACCATGTGCGTCGCCGGGGGTCAGGGCAAGGCGATGCTGGTGGAACGGATGAACTGAGCTCCGCTTGGAGCTGGAGACGCTCACCTATGAGACGGGCGAGCGGGTCGCCCGGATCACGCTGAACCGGCCCGAGCGGGGGAACGGGATCACTCGGGCGATGCCGGTTGAGCTGGCCGAGTGCGTCGAGCGGGCGAACCTCGACCCCGAGGTGCACGCGATCGCCCTGGCCGGCAACGGCACCGGGTTCTGCGGCGGCTACGACCTGGTCGCCTCGGCCGAGGGCGCGGGTGAGATGACCGAGATGGCGGGGTCGGCGCCGCCGGGCTCGCCGCTGGACGCCGCGGTGATCGGCGCCAACCATGCCCCGGAAACCAACTGGGACCCGGTCGTCGATTACCAGTTCATGTCGCGCAACGTGCGCGGCTTCATGAGCCTCTTCCACTCCGAGAAGCCGGTGCTCTGCAAGGTCCACGGCTACTGCGTCGCCGGCGGCACCGACATGGCTTTGTGCTCGGACCTGCTGGTGATCGCCGAGGACGCCAAGATCGGGTACCCGCCGGCCCGGGTCTGGGGCTCGCCGACGACGGCGATGTGGGCGAGCCGGCTGGGGCCGATGCGGGCCAAGCGACTGCTGCTGACCGGGGACTCGTTGACCGGCGCCGAGGCGGCGGAGTGGGGGCTGGCCACGGAGGCCGCCCCGGCGGCGGAGCTGGACGCCCGCTTCGAGCGGCTGCTGGAGCGGGTCGCGCGGATGCCGATCAACCAGCTGGTGATGATGAAGCTGCTCGTCAACCAGTCCGTCCACGCCCAGGGACTGGCGCAAACGCAGGTCCTCGGCACCTTCTTCGACGGCATCGCCCGCCACACCGAGGAGGGCCACGCCTTCGTCCGCCGAGCCGCCGAGTCCGGCTTCCGCGAGGCGGTGCGGGAGCGCGACGAGCCCTACGGCGACCACGGTCTCGAGGGGTTTGGCCTCGATCCGGAGCGGTAGGGTCGCGGCCGAGATGACCGACCGTTCGCTGATCACCCCGGACAACGTCCGCGCTTTTCTCGGCGACAGCTTCCCGGGCGATCTCGGGATCGAGCCGCTGGAGATCGAGGACGGGCACGCGCGCGGCCGAATCGTCGTCGACCGCCGCCACCTCCATCCCGGCGGCTACGTCCACGGCGGCGCCTGGACGGCGCTTGGCGACACCGTCGCCGCCTGGGCGACCTTCCGCAACATCCCCCCAGGCCACGACTTCACCACGATCGAGCTGAAGCTGAACGTCTTCGCCGCCGGGCTGGATGGCGATGAGGTCGTCGCGGTCGCCACGCCGCTCCACGTCGGTCGCAGCACGGTCGTGCTCGAGGTCAAGATCGACCGCATCCGCGACGGCGAGGCTAAGTTGGCCGCGAATCTCATTGTCACGCAGTTCGTGATTCCACCGCGGGACTGACCTCGGGCTCGGCTGGGGCTTCGAGTCGTTCGATTTGGGGCAACCGCCAGAGGACGCTGGCGATGGTTAGGCCGATTGCGGCGGCGAGCATGGCGAGGAACCACTGGACCGAGCTGATCAGCTCCATCTCGAAGAAGTCGCGGATCGGGGCGGCGGCGAGGATCAGCGCGTAGAGGGCGCCGAGGCCGGCGACCAGGGCGAGCATGTAGCTCTGGATCGCGATGTGCTCGCGGCCGGGGCCGCGCTCGAGCAGGAGCACGAAGGCGAGCCCGAGGACGATCAGGGTCGTCGTCGCCGCAGTGCGGCCGGCATCGAGACTGGCGCCGGCGACGGTGTCGACGAGGAAGAAGGAGAGGATCGAGCCGATCGCCGTGGCCAGCCCGGCCGGCACCGCGAAGGCGGCCAGCGCCCGCAGCAGCCTTCCCCGGTAGAGCGGCCCGTCGGAGGGCGCCAGGGCGAGCACGAAGGAGGGGATGCCGATCGTCAGGAAGGCGGCCAGGGTGAGGTGGCGGGGGAGGAAGGGGAAGGCGAACCCGGGCACTGCGACGAGCAGGATCAGGGCGGCCGCGTAGACCGTCTTGGTCAGGTAGAGCCGGCCGAGCCGGTGGATGTTGCGGGCGATCCGGCGCCCCTCTCCCACCGCCTCCGGCAGCCGCGAGAACTGGTCCTTGAGCAGGACGACGTCTGCCACGCCCTTGGTCACCTGCGCGCCCGAGCCCATCGCGACCGCCATCCGCGCCCGCTTCAGCGCCGGGACGTCGTTGACGCCGTCGCCGATCATCGCCACGTAGCGTCCGGCGTCGACCAGGGCGTCGACCAGCGCCTTCTTCTGCTCCGGCTTGATCCGGCAGAAGATCGAGTTGGCGAGCGCCACCTCGGTCAGCTCGGCCGGGTCCTCGGGCAGGTCGGTGCCCTCGACGACGCCGGCGTCGCGCGGCACCCCGACCGCGTAGGCGACCGCGGTTACCGTCGCGCGGGCGTCGCCGGAGATCAGCTTCAGGTCCACTTCCTGTTCCCGCATGGTGGCGATCGTCTCGGCAGCGTCCGGCCGCAGCGTCTCCTCCAGCACCACCAGGGCAAGCGCCGCCATCTGCGGCGCCGCGCCGGCTGCGGGATCGGCCGGCAGAGCCGCAGTGGACTCGCCGAAGGCGACCACCCGGCGCCCGGCGGCGGTCTCCTCCTCGAGCTTGCGTGCGAGCCCGGGGGGGAGCGTCAGCGCACCCGCCTCGGCCAGGATGTCGGGTGCGCCGAGCACGTAGGTGGAGACGCCGGAGCTGCCGTTGGCGAGCGCCAGGCCGCTCCACTTCCACTCCGAGGAGAAGGGGACCTCGGCCCGGACCCTGTCGGCTTCAGCGGGGAAGCGCTCGGCGATCGTCTCCAGGGTGCGGTTGCGGTCGCCGGCGCTGGCCGCGAAGCGCCCCAGCGCCGCCGCCCCGACGGCCGGGTCGACGCCCTCGGCAAACTCGACCCCGGCCAGTCGTAGCTCCCCGGCAGTCAGGGTGCCGGTCTTGTCGATGCAGATCGTGTCGATGGCGGCGAGGCTCTCGGTGGCGCTCATCTGCTGGACCAGGGTGTCGCGGCGGGCGAGCCGTACCGCGGCGACCGCGAAGGTGACGCTCATCAGCAGCACCAGGCCCTCGGGGATCAGCGTCACCAGGCCGGCGGTCGCGGTCTGCGCCGCGCTCTGGAGGTCGACGTCGCGGACTTTCAGGGTGAGGATCAGCAGCACCGCCAGCGGCGCCATCCCGTAGGTGCAGGCGACGATCACGCTGTTCACCTCTTCCTGCAGGGGCGAGGGGGGGTGGCGGAAGGTGCGCGCCTCGCCGGCGATCCGGCCCGCGTAGCTCTCCTCGCGGACCGCGTCGACCACGTATTCCCCGGCGCCGGAGATGCAGAAGGACCCGGAGAGGGCCCGGTCGCCGGCCTCCTTGCGGACCCCGTCGGCCTCGCCGGTCAGCATCGACTCGTCCAGCGCCATCCCGCGCGAGGAGATCACCTCGCCGTCGGCGACCAGCTGGTCGCCGGGGCCGACCTGGACCAGGTCGCCCGGCACCACCTCGTTCGCCGTCAGCTCGACCACCGCGCCGTCCCGCACCACCCGGGCATGGGGGGCGACGAGGACGGCCAGCTCGTCCAGGGTCGCCTTCGCCTTCAGCTCCTGGCGGATCCCGATGTAGGAGTTGACCACCGCGATCAGGCCAAAGATCGAGTCCGCGTACAGGCCGAGCCCCAAGTCGAGGACGAAGAAGACGCCGATGATCGCGTTGAAGATCGTGAAGACGTTGCCGGCGACGATGCTCGAGGTCGAGCGCGAGGAGGTCTCCGGCGGGGGGCCGAGCTTGCGCAGTCGCTTCTCCGCCTCGGCGTTGGAGAGGCCCTGGTCGGTGGTTGGGTGGCCAGTGCCCATTGCTCGTATTCAATAGGGTGCGGGCCGGATGGCGCTGAAGCTTGGAATCAATCTGGGCTACTGGGGCATTGGGCCCGCTGGAGATGACGCCGTAGAGGTGGTGCGGGCCGCCGAGCAGCTTGGCTACGAGTCGGTCTGGGCGGCCGAGTCCTACGGCTCCGATGTCGTCAGCGTGCTCGCCTGGCTGGCCGCGCAGACCGAGACGATCAACCTCGGCGCGGCGATCATGCAGGTCCCGGCGCGCCCACCGGCCGCAGCCGCGATGGCCGGCGCGACGATCGACAAACTCTCAGGCGGCCGTTTCCTCTTCGGTTTCGGCCCGTCGGGCCCGCAGGTCAGCGAGGGCTGGTACGGCGTCCCCTACGCGAAGCCCTGGGGCCGGACCCGCGAGTACATCGAAGTGGTGCGGGAGATCGTCGCCCGCAAGGGGCCGGTGGAGCACGACGGCACCCACTACACGCTGCCGCTGCCGGACGGGGAGGGCAAGGCGCTGAAGCTGAACTTCCACCCGTTGCGGGAGCGGATCCCGGTCTTCGTCGGCGCGATCGGGCGTAAATCGGTCGAGATGGCGGCGGAGATCGCCGACGGCTGGATCCCGATCTTCTTCAGCGTCGAGGCTTTCGAGCAGACCTGGGGGGAGCACCTCGAGGCCGGTTTCGCGAAAGGCGGGCGGCAGCGCTCGGACCTGGAGGTCTCGCCCTCGCTGCAGGTGGCCATCGACGGCGACCTGGAGGCGGCCAAGAGTGTGGTCAAGGCCGGCCTGGTCCTCTACTTCGGCGGCATGGGCAGCCGCAAGACCAACTTCTATGTCGACCTTGCCCACCGGTTCGGCTTCGGCGAGGTCGCCGACGAGGTGCAGCGGCGCTTCCAGGAGGGCGACCGCGGCGGCGCCTTCGAGGCGATGCCCGACGAGATCGTCGAGGCGACTTCGCTGGTCGGCACCGAGGCTGAGGTCGCCGACCGGGTCGAGCGCTTCCGCGGCGCTGGGATCGACCGTTTGATCGTCTCGCCGGTCCACGTCGAGCGCGCCGAGCAGCTGCATACCCTCGAGCGCTTGGCCGCGATGGCCGGGGTCGCGGCGCGCGGCTGACCGTTTCGCATAACGTACCGCGCCGCCAGTCATGAGAATCGGAGTGCCGAAAGAGACCGCCGAGGGGGAGCGCCGGGTCGCGCTGGTGCCTGACGTGGTCAAGTCGCTGAAGCGCAACGAGCACGTCGACGTCGTCGTCGAGGCCGGCGCGGGCGATGCCTCCGGGCATCCCGACTCCCAGTACAAGGAGGCCGGGGCGGAGGTTGCCGGGGCCGGAGAGGCCTGGGGCGCCGAGATCGTGCTACGAGTCGCCGTTCCCGGCACCGAGGAGATCGGCCGGCTCGGCTCCAACCAGCTGCTGATCTCCCACCTTTCCCCGTGGACCTCGGCGGAGACGAACAAAGCGCTGGCCTCCGCCGGCGTCACCGCCTTCGCGATGGAGGCGATCCCGCGCACCACCAGGGCCCAGGCGATGGACGCGCTGTCCTCCCAGGCTGCTGCCGCCGGCTACGCGGCGACGCTGATCGGGGCGCGCGAGTCCGGCCGCTTCTTCGGGATGATGACCACCGCTGCCGGCACCGTTCCGCCGGCCAAGGTGCTGGTGCTGGGCGCCGGTGTCGCCGGCCTGCAGGCGGTCGCGACCGCCAAGCGCCTGGGCGCAATCGTCACCGGTTTCGACATTCGCCGCGCCGCTTGGGAGCAGATCGCCTCGCTCGGTGGCCGGCCGCTGGAACTCGACTTCATCCCCGACGCCGAGGGCGAGGGCGGCTACGCCCGGCCTCTCACCGACGAGGAGAACGCGCAGGTGCGTAACGCGCTCGCCGAGAACGCCGCCAAGCAGGACATCATCGTGACCACGGCAGCGATCCCGGGACGGCCGGCGCCGCTCCTGATCACCGCCGACGCGGTCCGCTCGATGGCGCCGGGATCGGTAATCGTCGACCTCGCCGCCGAGACCGGCGGCAATTGCGAGCTGACCCAGGCCGGCCAGACCGTGGTCGAGAACGGGGTCAAAGTGATCGGCCCGCGCAACCTCGCCTCCGAGATGCCCGCGCCGGCCTCCCAGCTCTACGCGAAGAACCTCGAGAACCTGCTCGGCCTACTGGTCGGCGAGGAGGACGGCGCGGTCAAGGTCGACTTTGAGGACGACATCATCGCCGCCGCCTGCATCACGCAGGGCGGCGAGATCAAGAACGAGAGGGCGGCCAAATGAGTCTGATGACCGAGATCACGATCTTCGTGCTTGCTGCCTTTGTCGGTTTCGAGGTGATCTCGAAGGTGCCGACGACTCTGCACACGCCGCTGATGTCGCAGACCAACGCGATCCACGGGATCGTCATGCTCGGCGGGCTGATCGTCGTCGGTTACGCCGACGACTCGCTCGAGTACATCATCGGGACGATCGCGATCGCCTTCGGCGCGATCAACATCGTCGGCGGCTTCATGGTCACCGACCGGATGCTGGGGATGTTCTCGAAAAAACCGAAACCGAAGGCGAGCAGTGACGGGAAGGGCGGGCCCTGATGGTCCAGGCCGTGCTTGAGCCGGGTGGTGACGCTGCCACCGCGCTCTACATAGTCGCCTTCTCGCTCTTCATCATCGGGGTCAAACGCGGCACCCACCCGACCACGGCCAAGCAGGGGAACCTGGTCGCCGCGGGCGGCATGGCCGTCGCCGTGGTGACGACGCTGCTGCTCGACGGGATCGGCAACTGGGGCCTGATCGCGGCGGGCCTTGGAGTCGGCACCGCTGTCGGCGTGATCGCCTCGGTCCGCGTCCAGATGACCGAGATGCCGCAGATGGTCGCCCTCTACAACGGCGTCGGTGGCGGCGCGGTCGCGCTGATCGCCTGGTCGGAGATCCGCCACGGCATCTCGCTCGGTGAGGAGATCCCACTCGACACCCTGATTCCGGTTCTGTTCGCCGCGGTCGTCGGCTCGGTCTCCTTCTGGGGCTCGAACATCGCCTTCGCCAAGCTCCAGGACTTAATCCCGACCCGCCCGCTGGCGGTGCCGGGCCAGCAGGTGATCAACGCGGTGCTCTTGATCGGCATCGTCGCCGCCTGCGTCAACATCGCCGTCAACAACGGCGACCCCTCGCAGGCGATCTTCATCTGCATCCTGCTCGCGGCGGCGCTGCTCGGCAACCTCGTCGTGCTGCCGATCGGCGGCGCCGACATGCCGGTGGTGATCTCGCTGCTGAACGCCTTCACCGGGCTCTCCGCCGCCGCGGCCGGGTTCGCGCTCGACAACGTCGCCCTGATCGTGGCGGGAACCCTGGTCGGGTCCTCCGGAACGATCCTGACGATGGAGATGGCGACCGCGATGAACCGCTCCGTCGCCAACGTCCTCTTCGCCGGCTTTGGCGGGGCCCCGGCCGGAGGCGCCGCTGGCAGCATCGAGGAACGCCCGCACGTCTCGATCGGCGCTCAGGACGCGGCGATCAAGCTCGCCTACGCCGACTCGGTGGTGATCGTCCCCGGCTACGGCCTCGCGGTCGCCCAGGCCCAGCACGCGATCAAGGAGGTGGCCGACGAACTGGAGAAGCGAGGCGTCACCGTCAGCTACGCCATTCACCCTGTCGCGGGCCGGATGCCCGGCCACATGAATGTCCTTCTCGCCGAGGCTGACGTGCCCTACGAGCAGCTGAAGGAGATGGAGGAGATCAACCCCGAGATGGCGCGGACCGACGTCGCGGTGGTTGTCGGCGCCAACGACGTCACCAACCCGGCGGCGAAAAACGACCCCGACAGCCCGATCGCGGGGATGCCGATCATCGAGGTCGACGAGGCCCAGCAGGTGATCGTGATCAAGCGCTCGCTCAGCCCCGGCTTCGCCGGCATCGACAACGACCTCTTCTACGAACCGAACACCTCGATGCTCTTCGCCGACGCCAAGCAGGCCGCGGCCGACATCGCCTCCGAGATCCAAGGTTTGTAGAAGCTGGCTCGGCGTGTGATCGCGCGCGGCTGGCTCCCACGCCTCGACAGCTTCAGAAATTTGTGATTTGCGGGGCGCAATTGGCACTTTGAGGGCGCCACGCGTGACGACTTACTTCGTAGCGTCGCGGTATGGAGGCGGAGCGGGGGCAGGGGACGGTGGAGTGGGTGGGGACGCTGTGCGTCGTCGCGCTGCTGCTGGTCGGTGTGGTGGCAGCTGGGGTGCGGGTTCCCGGCGCCTCGCTGGCGCGGGCGGTCGCCTCGCGGATCCTCTGCGCGGCGGCGATAGCGGACGGGTGCGGTGACCAGCCGGCGCTGATCGCCGCCTATGGGACCGAGGTCGGCAAGCTCGTCCGGCGCCACATGCCGACGCTCGCCTATGAGGAGGGCTCGCGCGCGGTGCCGGTCGACTTCCGCCGCTGCCGCAGCACCGCCTGTGGGGATGGGCCTTCCCACGGCCTCGTCCACCGCACCGACCGCCGGCTGCCGGTCACCGCGTTCGTCCACGTGGTCGACTGCCGGGCCGGAGCTGCAGAGGGCGCCGAAGCCGCGGGCGCCGACTGCTCGGACCCCCGCGCCGGCAACCTCTACATCCAGTACTGGACTTTCTACGTGGACTCAGCCACCCTCCGCGAGATCCCGGTCGCCGGCCCGAAGGGGTTTCATCGCGACGACTGGGAGATGGTCGAGATCCGGATCGGGCCGGACGGCCGGGTGGACCAGCGCACCTCTTCCCACGCCGGCTACAACCACGACCTGGGCAGAGCGAACTGGGGCTCCGACGCCGGGATCGGACCTCTTACCGACGCCGCTGAAGCGACCGGCGCTCGCCCCGAGGACGGCTGGGGTCCCGAGACCCGCCTCCTGCTCGTCTCCGGCGGCAGTCACGCTGGCAACGCTTTAGGCGTCTTCCGCCCCGATCGCTACACGCCCGGCCGCCGGGTCCACCTGATCCCCCTGGAGCCGATCGCCGCCATCAGCACCACGCGCTTCGCCGTCGTCCCGCCCTGGCTCAAGCAGGTCTGGCTAGACCCCGAGGCCGAGGGGACCGGGTGATCGGTGGACGAGGACTGCATTTTCCTTCCATATGAATGGAAATGCAGTCCTCGTCGCTACTTCGGCGGCATCCGCAGGGCGCCGTCGAGGCGGATCGTCTCGCCGTTCAGCATCGGGTTGGCGACGATGTCGCGGACCAGGCGGGCGTACTCGGAGGGGAGGCCGAGGCGGGAGGGGAAGGGGACGCCGGCACCGAGTGATTCCCTTGCCTCCTCGGGCAGGGCGGCCAGCAGCGGGGTGTCGAAGAGACCGGGGGCGATCGTCATCACTCGCACGCCCTTGGAGGCCAAGTCGCGGGCGGCGGGCAGGGTGAGGCCGACGATGCCGCCCTTGGAGGCGGCGTAGGCGACCTGGCCGATCTGGCCGTCGAAGGCGGCGATCGAGGCGGTGTTGACGCAGACGCCGCGCTCGCTGTCGCCCTCGGGCTCGTTGGCGATCATCTCGGCGGCGGCCAGGCGCAGGACGTTGAAGGTGCCGGTCAGGTTGACGCCGACGGTGTTGGAGAAGTATTCGAGGTTGTGGGGTCCGCGCGAGCCCGCCACCTTCTCGGCCCACCCGATCCCGGCGCAGCAGACCGAGATCCGGAGCCCACGCTCGGCGGTTGCGGCCCGTTTGACCGCCGCCCCGACCGCGTCCTCATCGGTGACATTGGCGGGAACGAACTCGGCGCCGATCTCTGCGGCCAATGCCTCGCCCCGTTCCGCGTTCAGGTCGGCGACGACGACCTTGGCCCCCGCCTCGGCCAGGGCCTGCGCGGTCGCCGCGCCAAGGCCCGAGGCCCCGCCGGCGACCAACGCTCCTGCTCCCTCGATCTCCATCGGCGCGCACCCTATACACACGCCGACCATCTGGGTCTGTGTAGGGTTTTGGCATCGCCACGGAGGTGACCAGCGGCTCCAAGGCAGCGATCGCGGAAAAGCTCTCCGAGGCGCGAGCACGCACTCTGGAGCTGATCGAGCCGCTCGATGACGAGCAGCTGAACCGCGTTCACTTGCCGATCCTCAGCCCGCTCGCCTGGGACCTCGGCCACATCGCCAACTTCGAGGAGCTCTGGCTGGTACAGACGATCGGCGACCGGGAGCCGATGCGCGGCGAGCTCGGCCGCTTCTACGACGCGATCGAGAACCCGCGCAAGACCCGCGGCGAGCTGCCGATCCTGCGCGACGCCGAGCTGCGCTCCTACATGGCCGACGTCCGCGAGCGCACCCTCGAGGTGCTCGAAACGGTCGAGACCGGCCCGGAGGCCGAGGACCCGCTGCTGCGGGAAGGGTTCGTCTACGAGATGCTGATCGCCCACGAGTTCCAGCACAACGAGACGATGCTGCAGCTGCTGCAGCTGGTCGACGACTACGAGCCGGTGCGCCCCGACCTCGGGGCAACCGAGGCGGTGACCGAGGGCTCTGAGACGGTCGCCGTCGAGGCGGGCAAGCACCTGATCGGCGCTCCTGAGGGGGGCTTCGCCTACGACAATGAGCGCCCCCGGCACGCGGTCGAGCTGGCGGCGTTCGAGATCGACCGCGCGCCGGTGACCAATGGGGCCTACCTCTCCTTCATGGCCGAGACCGGGGCCGAGCCGCCGATGTACTGGGAGGCCGACGGTGCGGGCGGCTGGGTGCGCGCTGCGATGGGGCGCCGGACGCCGATTGACCCCAGCCACCCGGTCATTCATGTTTCCGGGCACCAGGCCGACGAGTTCGCCCGGTGGGCGGGAAAGCGGCTGCCGAGCGAGGGGGAGTGGGAGGCCGCCCGTCCCCACCTGCAGGGGGTCGGGCAGGCATGGGAATGGACCTCCTCGGACTTCCTCGCCTATCCCGGGTTCGAAGCGTTCCCCTACCCGGAGTACTCCGAGGCCTTCTTCGGCGACACCTACAAGGTGCTGCGCGGCAGCTCGTGGGCGACCCATCCCCACGTCGTCCGCCCCAGCTTCCGCAACTGGGACCTGCCGCAGAGAAGCCAGATCTTCGCCGGCCTGCGCTGTGCGAGGGACGCATGATCGCGATTGACGTCCACCTCGATGCCGACTCGGCCGCGGCGATGGCGCGCGACGTCCACCGCGGACTAACCGCCGAGCCGAAGGAGCTCTCGCCGAAATATTTCTACGATGAGCGCGGCTCGCAGCTGTTCGAGCAGATCACCGAGCTGCCCGAGTACTACCCGACCCGGGCCGAGCGGGAGATCCTCACTGATCGCGCCGCCGAGATCCTCGTCGCGGCCGGCCGTCCCGACACCCTGATCGAGCTCGGCTCGGGATCGGCGGCGAAGACCCGCCACTTGCTCAGCGCGATGCGCGACGCCGGCTGCCTGCGGACCTACGTCCCGGTCGACATCTCAGAGGAGATCACCCACGAAACCGCCCGCGTCTTGGTCGAGGAGTACCCGGGTCTCGCGGTCCGCGGCCTGGTCTGCGACTTCGAGCACCACCTGGAGCGCATCCCCGACCACGACGGCGACCGCCTCGTCGCCTTCCTCGGCGGCACCGTCGGCAACCTCTATCCCGACCAGCGGGGTGAGTTCCTCAAACGGATCGCGGCGCTGTTGGGACCCGGCGACCAGCTCCTTCTCGGCACCGACCTGATCAAGGACGCTGCGCGCCTGCAGGCTGCCTACGACGACGCCGACGGCGTCACCGCCGAATTCAACAAGAACGTGCTCCAGGTGCTGAACCGCGAGCTGGGCGGCGACTTCGATCTCGACGCCTTCGACCACGTCGCCCGCTACGACGCAGTGGAGGAGCGGATGGACATCCGGCTGCGTTCCCAGGTCGACCAGACCGTCACCCTCGACGACATCGACCTCGAGATCCGGTTCGCTGCCGAGGAGGAGATGCGGACCGAGATCTCGACCAAGTTCACCCGCGAGCGCCTGGATGCGGTCTACCGGGAGGCGGGCCTGGAGATGTGCGGCTGGTTCACCGACGCCGCCGGCGATTACGCGCTCTCGCTGGCCCGCCCAGCGGCCTGAGCGTTACGGCGCTGGCACCTGCTGCGTGATGCAGTGGATGTTGCCCCCGCCGAGCAGGATCTCGCGGGTGGGGACGCCGACGATCTCCCGCTCCGGGAAGCAGCCGCGCAGCACCTCGGCCGCCTCCTCGTCGTAGCGCTCGTCGAGCAGCGGGTGGACGATCCTCGAGTTGCCCGCGTAGAAGTTGACGTAGGAGCCGGCGAGGCGGTCCCCTGGCTTGCGCGGCAGGGTGTCCTCGACCGGGTCGACCCCTCCCGCCTCCTCCTCGGTGATCGTCACCGGACCGGGCGATGAAATGAGGACGACCTCGAGCGCGCGGCCGCGGGCGTCGGTCGCCGCTTCCAACCGCGCCCGAGCGTCGCGTGAGATCGCGTGCTGGGGGTCGGACTCGTCATCGGTCCAGGTCAGCAGCACGACCCCGGGCCGGACGAAGCAGGCGAGCTCGTCGACGTGGCCGTCGGTCTCGTCGTTGAAGACCCCGGCGCCGAGCCAGATCACCTTCTCCGCCCCGAGGTACTCGTGCAGGCCCTGCTCGACCTGCTCGCGGGAGAGGTCAGGGTTGCGGTTGGGGTTGAGCAAGCACTCCTCGGTGGTGAGGACGGTCCCCTCGCCGTCGACGTGGATCGCTCCACCCTCGAGCACGAACGGGGCGCGGTAACGGTCGGCGCCCTCGATCTCGAGGATCTTCGCGGCGACGCGCTCGTCGCGGTCCCAGGGGAAGTAGAGGCCGCCATCGAGCCCGCCCCAGGCGTTGAAGCGCCAATCGACGCCTCGCCGCCCGCCATTGCCGTCGACGACGAAGGTCGGGCCGGAGTCGCGAAGCCAGGCGTCGTCGGTGGAGAGCTCGACCACCCGAACCGCCGGCGAGAGCACAGAGCGGCAGTGCTCGAACTGGCGGTCGGAGACCCCCATCGTCACCGGCTCCGAGGCGGCGATCGCCTCCGCCACGGCGGCGAAGGCGTGCTGGGCCGGCTTCGCGCCGAGCCGCCAGTTGTCGGGCCGCTCGGGCCAGGCCATCCAGCAGCCGGTGTGCGGCTCGAACTCGGCCGGCATCCGGAACCCGTCGGCTGCAGGGGTCGAACTCAGGGTGGTGCTCACTCGCTCTCTCCTTCGTGAACTCGCCGGCTAGGCCGGGGCCAGGGCGTCGATCGTCTCACCGAGCTTGTCAGGGGTGACGATCGGGGTGAGGATCGGCAGGGTGACGCCGCCGGCGACGAAGGCCGCGAGGCGCTCCTTCATCTCCTCCGGCGTCCCGAACAGGAACATCTCCTCGATCGCCTCCCACGGCGCCGCCGCGGCGGCGGCCTGGCGGTCGCCCGCCTCCCAGGCGGCGACCATCGGGTCGATCTGCTCGCCGTAGCCGAGCCAGCGGTAGAAGGCGGTGTAGACGGGGACGGTGATGTAGGAGGAGAACATGAACCGGGCCAGCGGCTCGACCTGCTCGCGCTCACCGGGGAGGCAGAAGAATCGGCAGAGCAGCTCGAAGCCCTCTGGCGCGCCCTGCAGCTGGGCCATCACCTTCGGCAGCCCGTTCAGGGGGAGGAAGTTGGTGAAAGCGCCGTCGGCCCGCTCGACCGCCAGCTCGAGCATCTTCCCGCGCAGCGCCGCCAGCACGATCGGCACCCGTTGCGCCGGCGCGGTCTCCAGCTTGAAGCCGGTCTCAGTGCGCTCGCCGTCGAGGGCGGTGCGGAGGAAGTCCACGGTTTCGCGGACCCGGGTCAGCGGCTTCTCGAAGGGGATTCCGTTCCAGCCTTCGACGATCCGGTCCGAAGAGGAGCCGATCCCGAGCACGAAGCGCCCGCCCGAGGCGTCGGCGAGCGCCGCGGCCTCCTGGGCCAGCAGGGCCGGCCCGCGCTGGAAGACGCCGACGATGCCGGTGCCGAGGCGCGCCCGCTCGGTCCAGGCGGCGCTGAGCGTGAGCGGGGTGAAGCCGTCGGGGCCGTTGGTCTCGCCGCTCCAGAGGTCGGTGTAGCCGGCCGCCTCGGCGCGCTGCACCAACTCGCGGTGGTCGGCGAGCGGTACACCGGTGAACGGCAGGGTGAGTCCCCATCGATCCATTGGCCGGACACTACCTCCGGTGGTCATGGATAGGGTGCCGGGTATGGACGGATCGCCGGCTTCCAAGCCGGACCGCAACCTCGCCCTTGAGCTCGTCCGGGTGACCGAGGCTGCGGCCCTGGCCTCGGCCCGCTGGGTCGGCCGCGGCGACAAGATCGCCGCCGACCAGGCCGCCGTCGACGCGATGCGGTTCGTCCTCGACTCGGTCTCGATGGACGGCGTCGTGGTGATCGGCGAGGGCGAGAAGGACGAGGCACCGATGCTCTACAACGGCGAGAAGATCGGTGACGGCACGCCACCGGTGGTCGACATCGCCGTCGACCCGCTCGAGGGCACCCGGCTCTGCGCCCTCGGCATGCCCAGCGCGCTCGCCGTTATTGCGCTCGCCGAGCGCGGAACGATGTTCGACCCCGGCCCCTGCGTCTACATGGAGAAGATGGCGGCGGGGGAGGAGATCGCCGACCTCCTCGACCTTGACCGGCCGTTGACCGAGACGCTGAAGCTGATCGCTGAGCGCAAGGGGGGAAGCGTCGGCGACGTGACCGTGGTGATGCTCGACCGCCCCCGCCACGAGGAGGCGATGCGCGAGGTACGCGAGGCCGGGGCGCGGATCCGGCTGATCACCGACGGCGACGTTTCGGCGGCGTTGCTGGCGGTTAGCGAACGCTCGCCCGTGGACCTGCTCTGGGGAATCGGCGGTACGCCCGAGGGAGTGATCTCGGCGGCGGCTCTGAAGTCGATGGGCGGCCAGCTGATCGGCCGACTGTGGCCACGAGACGAGGGCGAGCGCCAGGCGGCGATCGACGGCGGTTACGACCTCGACCGCGTGCTTACCGCAGACGACCTCTGCTCGGGTAGTGACGTCTTCTTCTCCGCCACCGGCGTTACCGATGGCGATGTCCTCCAGGGGGTCCGGTACCGCGGCCCGGGGGCGACCACCGAATCCCTGGTGATGCGCTCGCGCTCGGGCACGGTGCGGCGCATCCAGGCGCGTCACGACCGCGCCAAGCTGCGCCAAGTCACCGGCGAGCGGTACGGCTGAGGGCCGGCTCCGGGGGGACGTCCCCGGACCTTCCTGTTCGCTAATCAGACAAGCCAGTTCTAATAAAAAACTCTTGATAATCTCGCGACAAGCGAGATGTCGGGCCCCTCGGAGGTTTCAGAAGGCGATGGAGCCGGCGACGAGCCGGTCGTACCTGGTCGCCCGCCCGCAGGCGGCCCCCGCGCCGGCGAGCGGGTACTGACCCTGCTGGCGACGCCGCTGAACCTCTCGATCCTGCGAGCGCTCTCGGATCGGCCGATGCGGTTGGCCGAGCTGCGCCGCGCCGCCGGCCTGCCGGCGCAGACGACGTTGCGCGGCCACCTAGCGATCCTGCGTGAGGTCGGCGCCCTGACCAGGCACTCGCCGAAGGAGGCTCCCCACGCGGTCGAAAACGGCTTGACGTCGATGGGCCAGGAGCTGCTCGAGGTCGCCGGCCTGGTCGAGACCTGGCTGAGCCGGGCGCCCGACGGCCCGATCGCGTTGGACTCCGAAAAGGCGAAGAGCACGATCAAGGCGTTCATCGACGGCTGGGGCTCGACGATCATGGGGGACCTCGCCTTCAAGCCGATGTCCCTGACCGAGCTCGACAGCGCGATCGCCGAGCTCAGCTACCCGGCGCTGGAGCGACGGCTGTCGAGCATGCGGATGGCGAACCTGATCGAAGCGCGGCCGAGCCGCGGTACCCGCATCCCCTATGCGGTCACCGGATGGGCGCGGCGAGGGGTCGTCCCGATCGCCGCCGCCAGCCGCTGCGAGCGACTCCACCTGGGCGGAGAGGCAGCACCGATCACCCAGAACGACATCGAGGCGGCTTTCATGCTGGTGACGCCGCTGGTCGGGCTCGAGGAAGAGGCCAGCGGCAGGTGTCGGCTGGAAGTCGAGGCAGCGCCGGGCCTGCGCCAGTCGGCGGGGGTGGAGGTGACGGTCGAGCGCGGTGCGGTCGTCGGCTGCGAGGCCGGCTTGCGGTCCGAGCCCGACACCTACGCGGCCGGCTCCACCACCAGCTGGTTCAGCGCGATCGTCGAGGACCGGCCGGAGCTGCTTCGGTTCGGCGGTGGCACCCAGCTCGGCGAAGGCCTCGTGCGGGGCCTCCACCGGGCGCTCATCGCGGGCTAGCCTTCGGCGCGCTTAGCCTGGACGCGCGCGGCCTTTTCACCGAGGAAAGGGACCAGCACCTCATAGGTCAGCTCGGGGAGCAGTTTGGGCAGCTGCGCCGCGCGGTCGCGCAGGACCTCCTCGTAGATCTGGGCCAGGGCGGCGCCGACCGCGAGGCTGGTGGCGCGGGCGACGGCGGGGTCGGGCCCGTCTTCGTCCAGTCCCTCATCGAGCAGGTCGACGAAGCGGGTGAAGTCACTCTGGAACCGGGCTCTCGAGGCGGGGCCGACGGCCGCCAGCTCCACCATCGTGAACTTGGCGGCGATCGGGTCGCCGGCGAACCACTCAAGCGTCGCGGCGAGCGCGGCGCGGACGCGGTCCACCCAGGCGCCAGGCTGCAGGTAGACGGCCCGCACCTTCTGCTCGAGGTCATCGACGAGGATCGTGTGGGCGATCAGCATGCACTCGCGCTTGTCGGCGAACAGTTCGTAGAAGCTCTCCCTGCCGACGCCAGCCTCGCCGAGGATGTCCCCGACCGTGGTGGCCTCATAGCCGTTCTCCACCGTGGCCCTGACGACGGCCGCCAGCAGGCGCTCGCGCTGGGAGCGGGTGACTAACTCCCGGGGCAGGCCGTGGCGCCCTCGTGGCAGGCGCCATTTGCGCAGGTCGACGGCCTCGCCGAGCGCCGGCTCGTCGGCGCCGGTCGCCAGCTCATCGGTGTCCATCGTCTGCTCCTTCCGTGGCGAGCTCTGACTGCCGCAGCGCCTCTTCGTGGCCGGCGAACGGGGCCACGGCGAGGTAGACCAGCTCGGGGCGAAGCTCCCGCAGCCGGTCGGCGCGGCCGGCGGCGATCTGGTCGAAGATCAGCACCTGCCCACGGCCGAAGGCCAGACGGGGGTCGATATGCGGCTGCGGGACCTCGCCGGTGGCGGCCCAAAGGCTTTCTACGGCTGGGATCAGCAGCTTGCGGTAGCGCCGCAGGACGCCCGGTTCGACCGAGTGCGCGTCACCGGCCAGGAGCTGGGCGAGCGCCGGCTTTTCCGCCATCAGGTCGATGACCGCGGCGGCCGCTTTGCGGACCGCGTCGGCCGGGGGGTCGGTGGGCGAGTGCGAGGCGGCCGCTGTCGCGCGCACCTCCTCGATGCAGGCGTCGAGGGCGGCGTCGAAGCAGGCTCGCTTGTCGGGGAACCGTTTGTAGAAGGTGGTGCGTGAGATCCTCGCCCCGCCGACGATGTCGGTGATCGTCGTCGCCGCGTAGGTCTTCGCGGCGCAGCTCTGGATCATCGCCTCGACGATTCGCGCCCGCTGCGAAAGCGCCCCGATGTCGGGAGGGATCGTCGGCTCCAGAACATTGGAGGCGATTTCAGAACTCGAACGTTTTTGCATCGGGGGCGATTCTCTCATCCAGGGAGGATCGGACCCCTGCCTGGGCCCGACGGGCCCTTTCCGGGCCCAAACCATTGCACCGAAATATGACAGTTTTTAATTGCCGGCCGGTGATGAGGGCGGCGGGACCGTTGCCTGGCCCGAGCCTCCGCAGTCGGTGCAGGGCGCTTTGTCGCGCCGGTAGGGCAGTTCGCCGGTGTCGTGGAGCTCGTGGCGCAGCGAGTTGATCACGGCGCCGACCATCAGCGCCAGGCTGAGCACGTAGAACCAGAGCAGGGCGATCAGGATGAAGCCCAGGGTGGAGCCGAGACGGGAGAGGCTGGAGATGTTGGAGAGGTAGACCGGGAAGAGCCAGTTGGCGAGGCCGGCGCCGATCGTGACGAAGGCGGCCCCGGGCCAGACCGCCCGCCAGGGCATGTGGCCTTTAGGCACGGCCCAGAAGATCACAACGCAGATCCCGAAGGTGACCAACAGGGCGGCGGCGAGCAGCAGGAAGCTGTCGATCGCCTTGATGTCGGAAAGCCCGAAGGGCAGCCGGTCAGTGCTGGTGAGCAGCGCGCTCTCGATCGCCGGGACGAAGATGCTGGCGGCGATGAAGAGGAGGACGACGCCGAGCATCGCGAAGGAGAACCGCTTCTGCTCGACCCAACCGCGGCATTCGACGTGGTAGATGCGGCAGAAGGCGGTGTCCATCGCGCCCCAGAAGGAGGCACCGATCCACAGCGTGCCGAAGAAGGCGGCGATCCCGATCGTCGTCGCGTTGTCCTCGATCCGGCCGAGGACGTCGACCAGCGTTTGCTGCTCCTCGTTCGGGAACAGTCGCTGCAGGTCGTTGATCACGGTGTCCTCGACGCCGCCGATCTTCAGCACCTGGCCGAAGACGAAGAGCACGAGCAGGGCGAAGGGGAAGACCGCCAGCATCAGGTTGTAGGCGACCATCGCCGAGAGGCCGGTGACGTTCTCCTCGTAAGCGCGCTGCCAGAAGGCGCTTAACCAGGGGCGTGGATGGCGCAGGGCGTTGGGCATTGACTTTACAAACTGAAGCGACTACCATGCGAACAGGCGTTTGACGGTTTGGACGCCCGCCCCGTTGGGCACAATGACTTTGGCGGACTAATTCGCGGACCAGGTCGCCGGTCCGCTTTTTCGTCTTCCGGCGCGACTTTCGGGTTGCGGCGGCATTTCATCCCCCAGGACTAAACACGAACAGCAAGGGAAACGAGTAGACAGGATGCTGGTAGCAGAGCTTCAGGAGTTGGAGGAGGTCAAGAACCTCATCAATCGCGGGCAGCAGCTCGGCGTGCTGACCTTCGGCGACATCGCTTCGGCGGTCTCCGAGGTCGATCTCGACGAGTCTGATGTCGAGGACCTCTACGGCCACCTCGAGAAGTCGGGGATTGAGCTTGTCGAGGATATGGACCCTGCTCAGAAAGCCGCTGCCGAAGCGATGCCGATGGACACCGGCAAAAAAGGCCGGCGCCGCCAGAAACAGGCGCTCGACCTGAAACCGGACATGACCACGGACTCCTTGCAGCTGTTCCTCAAGGACATCGGCAAAGTCCGTCTGCTGACCGCTCAGGAGGAGGTCGAACTCGCCAAACGGATCGAGCGCGGCGACCTCGACGCGAAGCAGAAAATGGTCGAGTCGAACCTTCGACTGGTCGTCTCGATCGCGAAAAATTACCGGAACCAGGGGCTTCCCTTCCTCGACTTGATCCAGGAGGGGACGCTGGGCCTCGTCCGTGCGGCGGAGAAGTTCGACTACCGCAAGGGATTCAAGTTCTCCACCTACGCCACCTGGTGGATCCGCCAGGCGATCGCCCGTGCGCTCGCCGACAAGGCACGGACGATCCGGATCCCGGTCCACGTGGTCGAGAAGCTGAACAAGATCGGCCGCGCCGAGCGCAAGCTGGTCACCGAGCTCGGCCGCGAGCCGACGCCGGAGGAGATCGCCGAGGTAACGGGGATCGATCCCGAGGAGGTCGACTCGATCAAGCGTTCCGCTCAGGCCCCGGTCTCGTTGGAGAAGCCGGTCGGCGACGAGGAGGAGTCCGAGTTCGGCCAGTTCATCGCCGACGAGAAGGCCGAGTCGCCGTTCGACCGGGCAGCTGACCTGCTGACCAAAGAGGCGCTGAAGGAGGCTCTCGAGAACCTTTCCTACCGCGAGCGCCGCGTGCTCGAGCTGCGCTACGGGCTCGGCGGCGAGCACCCGCGCACCCTCGACGAGGTCGGTCGCACCTTCAACGTCACCCGCGAGCGGATCCGCCAGATCGAGAACCAGAGCCTTAAAAAGCTCCAGTCGCTCGGCGAGGCGCAAAAACTGCGCGAGGTCGCCTAGTGACCTGAGTCGTTGATCCGCTGGCAATAGGAGGCGAGGCTGTCGAGGATCTCGTCGGCGCTCTTGTGCCAGACGTAGGGCCTGGGATCCTCGTTCCAGCCGGCGGTCCAGGTGCGGATGGAGGCGACAAGGTCGCGGACCGAGTGGTGCGCGTTGCGCTTGAGCCACTTCGTGGTCAGCTCGGCGAACCAGCGCTCGACCAGGTTCAGCCATGAGCTGTAGGTCGGGGTGAAGTGCAAGGTGAAACGTGGGTGGCGCTTCAGCCAGCGCTGGATCGACGGGGTCTTGTGAGTCGAGGAGTTGTCGAGCACGACGTGGACATCGAGGTGTGAGGGCACCGAGCGCTCGATCAGATTCAGGAACCGACGGAACTCCTCGGCACGATGGCGGGGCGTCATCTCGGCGATCACCTGGCCGGAGGCGACGTTCAGGGCGGCGTAGAGATTGGTGGTGCCGTGGCGCACGTAGTCGTGGGTGCGCCGCTCGGGCACGCCCGGCATCAGCGGCAGGACCGGCGAGGAGCGATCGAGCGCCTGGACCTGGGACTTCTCATCGACGCACATCACGACGGCGGCTTCGGGTGGGTTGAGGTAGAGCCCGACGATGTCTCTGACCTTGTCGATGAACTGGGGGTCCGGGGAGAGCTTGAAATGCTCGGTGCGGTGGGGCTTTAGCCCGAAGGCACGCCAGATGCGGCTGATCGCGCTCTGGCTCATCCCGGTCGCGGCCGCCATTGAGCGCGTCGACCAGTGGGTGGCGTCCCTCGGCTGCTCCTCCAGCGTCTTGACGATCACCCGCTCGATGTCTTCGTCTGTGATCTGCCTTGGCTTGCCCGGGCGCGGCTCGTCGTGCAAGCCGTCCAGGCCGCGCTCGGCAAAGCGCCCGCGCCACCTGCCTACGGTCGAGCGGGTGCAGTCGAGCCGCTCGGCGATGTCCTTGCTCTTCTCTCCGTCGGCCGCCGCCAGGACGATCCGGCAGCGAAGCGCCAGAGCCTGGGAGCTCTTGGGTCGGCGGGCCCACCGCTCGAGCACCTCCCGCTCCTGCTCGTCGAGGACGACATCCACACGCTGGGGCATGAGGCCTCCCATCGTCGCTTGCGATGGCGACGACTTCGACGGGCAGAAGGCTATGCCTGCGAACTAACGACTCAGGTCACTAGGTAGCTCGCGCTGGGGGGAGGAGTGGACTGCCCCTCCCCCGGAGACCGTTGCGCAGCTGGGCGTTTCTGGCGATTCGGTTTGTTTGTCCAGGAGCCTCCGTGGGAGGGGCAGTCCACTCCTTCACACCCCGCAAGCTTTACGGCGTAGCTGCTGGACCCTGAGGCGGTCCTGGTGGTGCGTGTGGCTTGGGGTCGGATGCCCTCACCCGGAGGCTCCTGGACCAGCGTTTCGAAGTGTGAGAGCGACTCAGCTGCGCGACGGTCTCCGGGGGAGGGCATCCGACCCCAAGGTGACATCACGTCAAGGATTCCTGGCTCCGGCCGATAAAAGCCGGGATGTTCGAGATCGACTCAGCGCTGCGCACGCTCATCGAGCGTGAAGGCTCGGACCTTCACGTCAAGGTGAACGCTCCGCCGATCATCCGGGTGCACGGCGAACTGGCGCCCCTCGAGGGCTACCAGCCGCTCAGTCCCGAGGAGACCGAGAAGGCCTTCCGCGATATCGCCGAGCCCCGCTCTCAGGCTGAGTTCGAGCAGGGCGGCGAGGCTGACTTCTCCTACTCGGTCCCGGGCTTCTCTCGCTTCCGCGTCAACGCCTTCAAACAGCGCGGCTCGGTCTCGATCGTCTGCCGGGCGATTCCCTTCGACATCCGCTCGGTCGAGGAGCTTGGCCTGCCGCCGGTGGTCACCAGCCTCGCCGAAGAGCAGCGCGGGATCGTCCTCGTCACCGGCACCACCGGGTCGGGCAAGAGCACGACGTTGGCGGCGATGATCGACCACATCAACAACACCCGCTCCCAGCACATCGTCACGCTCGAGGACCCGATCGAGTTTCTGCACAAGGACAAGCGCTCGATCGTCAACCAGCGCGAAGTCGGCTCGGACACCGAGAGCTTCGGCCGGGCGATGCGCAGGGTGCTGCGGCAGGACCCCGACGTGATCCTGATCGGCGAGATGCGTGACGAGGAGACGGTGCGCACGGCGCTGTCGGCCGCCGAGACCGGCCACCTCGTCCTCTCCACCGTCCACACCCTCGACGCGACCGAGACCGTCAACCGGATCATCGACTTCTTCCCGCCCCACCTGCAGCAGCAGGCGCGGGTGATGTTGGCTGCGACCCTGAAGGGGGCGATCGCCCAGCGTCTCGTCCCTGACGTCACCGGCGACGGCAGGGTGCCGGCGTCAGAGGTGATGGTCGCGACCGGCCGCGTACAAGACCTGATCCTCAACCCGGAGGAAACGGGCAAGATCACCGAAGTGATCTCAGAGGGCGGCTACTACGGGATGCGGACTTTCGACCAGTCCCTGCTCGGCTACGTGATGGAGGGCAAGGTCTCCGAGGACGTCGCTCTCGAGTACGCCTCGAGCCCGCACGACTTCAAACTGATGCTGGCCGCCGGTGGTCAGCGCGCGAGCGGGATCGAGCAGCTGGGCGAGCCTGCAGAGCCCGTCGCCGGTCCCCCAGCGTCGTAGAACAAGCGGCCAAAGTTGAACCTGCGTTCGTAGCAAGGTTCAAGGCCGGAGGCGCTCCGACCGATCAATGGTTGAATGCGCCCGAGAATCCGATTGAGGCTGCGCCTGCGCCGGTTCCTCGCCAGCGAGCGGGGGATGGTGCTGCCGACCGCGCTGTTTGCGACCGTCGCTGCCTTCGGCCTCGGCACGGCCGCGGTTGTGGCAACCGTCAACACCCAGCGCGGCACCGAGCGTGACCACGACTCCAAGGAAGCGATCGCCGCCGCCGACGCCGGCGCGGGTGTGGCGATGATGCGCCTCAACCGCTACGCGACCGCGCTCGGCCCGGCGACGCCCTGCTTAGGGATGAGCGGTTCGATGCTGACCCTGACCAGCGCCGCCGCCGATGGCTGGTGCCCGGAAGCGACCGGCACCGTCGGCGGTGCCACCTACGCCTACCGGATCTCCCCACAGACCGGCAGCTCGATGACGATCGTCGCGACCGGCAGCTCCGCCGAAGTCAGCCGGCGGATCTCGATCGGCCTGACCGCCTCCACGGTCGGCAGCGCCCTCGAAGGCGCCGGGGTGATCGGGCTCGAGGACATCACCCTCTCCAACAACGCCGACATTCGGGTGGGCGTCGGCACCAACGGCAACGTCAAACTCGAAAACAACGCCAACATCTGCGGCAACATCCGTCACGGAGTCGGCAAAGGGGCGACCTTCACCAACAACTCCGACCAGTGCAGCGGTTACGGGATCACCGAAGGGAACCAGTCGCTGCCCTCAGTCGCCAGCTTCATCCCGACCGACATCGCGACCAACAACTACAACAAATGGTTGGTCAAGTGCACGCAGGCGGAACCCAAAGTGCCCGCGGAATGCGAGACCGACAGCTACGTGGCAAACGGCAACAAAGGGTTCACCTCGACGGTCCCCTGGAACCCGACGACGCGGACGATCTCGACCGCCAACAACTCGACCCTGACCCTGAGCGGCGGCGACTACTTCATCTGCAGGCTCGAATTGACCAACAACTCGCACCTGATCATGGCAGCGGGCGCCCACACGCGGATCTTCTTCGACACGCCGGAGAACTGCGGGCTGAAAGCCGTCGCCGAACAGCTCACCCTCTCCAACAACACCGACATCCAGGCGACCGCCTACCAGGGGACCAAAACCGATCTCCCGGGTCTCTACATGATGGGCTCCACCTCCATTGCGACCGAAGCACGCTTCCAAAACAACACGGGAACGACCAACGAATTCGTCCTCTACGCCCCGAACACGAGCATCGTGATCGAGAACAACGCGACCTACAAGGGCGTGCTGGCGGGCAAAACGATCAAACTCACCAACAACGCCACGGTCGAACAGGATGCGGCTTTCAAACCACCCCAGATCGGCGGCGCGACCCTGTACACGCGGCAGTCCTACGTCGAGTGCGTGGGCGCCACCGGCTCACCTCCGAACGCGAATTGCTGACCGCGCTTCAAGCTCGCGCCCTTACCTGTCGAGCTAGGTAAGTAAGCATGAGAGAGAAGCTCAACGACAACCCTCTCGCCCAGCTCGCTGTGGTCGGCGTGCTGCTCGTCTTCGCCGGCATTTTCGTGATGTCCTCAATGGGGGGCGGGGGCGAAGAAGAAGCTGACACGGCGACGGTGACCGAATCGGCGACCGTGACCACTCCCACGGCCGAAGCGACTGTGACCGCCACGGTGACCGCGACGGAAATGGGCGAAGCGCTCCCGAGCTCGCCGGCAGCGGTGCCGGAGATCCCGGCGCCACCGCTGCCACCTCGGCTCGTGGCCGCCTTCGAGGCCAACCGCACGGTCGTCCTCTTGATCGTCAAGCGGGGCGGCATCGACGACGCCGTCACCGCCGCCGGCGCGTTGCCGCTCGCCTTCAAGCGCGACGTGGCGCTGTTCGTCGTTCCCGCCCGGCGGATCGCCCGCTACACCGCGATCACCCAGGAGGTCGACGTCAACCGCGTCCCCGCACTGGTCGTGCTGCGGCCGCGCGGCCTCGCCGGCGGCACCGTCAACGCCTCGGTCAGCTACGGGTTCCAGAGCCCGCAGAGCATCGTCCAGGCGGTCGTCGACGCGCGTTACGACGGCCGCACCCTCCCCTACCACCCCTAGCGGGATGAGCGCGGACTTCCCCAACCACCTGCGGCCCGTCCCCAACTCCGGCGACTCCACCGCACCGCGCCTGGACCCTGAAGCGGGGGGCACCCCGGGACTGACGCCGCCGCTCGCGCGTGGGCGCACCAGCGGCTTCGTCACCGACGTCCTCGTCGACCTCGGCTTCGTCGACGAGAACCGTGCCCGCGAGGCGATCGAAGCGGCCCGGACGGCGGCAAAACCGCCGGAGCGGCTGCTGCTCGAGCAGGGGGCGGTCAACGGCGACCAGCTCTCGCGCGCGGCCGCCGAGCGCTACGGGCTCGACCACATCGACCTCTCCGCCTACCAGGTGGACATGGCGGCGGCGAACCTGATCTCTGTGGCCACGGCGCGCCGCTACGGCGCCGTCCCGGTCGGCTTTGTCGACAGCGGCACGCTGCTGGTCGCGATGGCCGACCCGACCAACGTGCTCGCCGTCGACGACATCCAGATCGCCACCGCGCTCGACTGTCGCGTCGCCGTCGCTGCCGAGGACGACATTGATGCCTTGATCGGGCGCCTCAACACCCTCCAGAGCGCCGTCACCGAGGCCGTCACCGACGGCGAGGCGGAGGCAGAGGAAGAACTCGCCGAAGTCAGCGACATCGAGGTCAGCGCCGAGGACGCACCCGTCGTCAAGCTCGTCTACAGCGTCCTCGGCCAGGCGGTCGGGGAGGGAGCCTCCGACGTCCACTTCGAGCCCGAGGAGGACGAGATGCGGGTCCGCTTCCGCATCGATGGTGTCCTACGAGAGGCGGCGCACGTCCCCAAGCGGATGGTCAACGCGGTGATCTCGCGGGTGAAGATCATGAGCGAGCTGGACATTGCCGAGAAGCGGGTGCCCCAGGACGGCCGGGTCAGCATCACCGTCGAGGACCGCCGCATCGACCTCCGTGTCACCACCCTGCCGACCCAGCGGGGGGAGGGGGCGACGATCAGGATCCTCGACAAGGAGAACGCCCAGCGCTCGCTCGACGACCTGGGTATGGACGGCGAGGCCCGGCGGGGATTCGAGGATTCCTTCCAGCGTGCCTACGGTGCCGTACTCGTCACCGGCCCGACCGGCTCGGGCAAGTCGACGACCCTCTACGCGGCGCTGCAGGAGCTGAACCAGGTCGAGAAGAACATCATCACGATCGAGGACCCGGTCGAGTACCGCCTTGCCGGGGTGAAGCAGATCAACGTCAATCGCAAGGCCGGGCTCGACTTCGCCACCGGCCTGCGCTCAATCCTCCGCGCCGACCCCGACATCGTCATGGTCGGCGAGATCCGCGACGGCGAGACGGCGCGGATCGCGATCGAGGCGGCGCTGACCGGGCACATGATGCTCACCACCCTGCATACCAACGACGCTCCCGGCGCGGTCACCCGGTTGAGCAAGATGGGGATCGAGTCCTTCCTGACCGCCTCGGCAGTCGACTGTGTGGTCGCTCAGCGGCTCGCCCGCAGGCTGTGCTCTCACTGTAAGCAGCGCACGATCCTGCCGACGCAGGCGCTCACCGACGCCGGGCTGCGGGTGGGGGCGGAGCTGGAGGCCTACGAGCCGGCAGGCTGCGGGCGCTGCAACCAGAGCGGCTACCGCGGCCGGGTGGGGATCTACTCGGTGATGCGGATGAGCGAGCGAATCAAGGAGATGGTGGTGGATCAGCCGGCCGAGGCCGAGATCGCCGCGGTCGCCCGCGAGGAGGGGATGCTCACTCTGCGCGAGGACGGCATCGGCAAAGTGCGCAGCGGCATGACCAGCCTGGAGGAGATCCTGCGTGTTACCGCCTGAGCATGTGCGTAAGCGTTTTCAGGTATCGAGAAAACACGGTGTGGGGTCGATCTAATGCCTATGGACTTCGACTTCTCTGAGGTTTTGCGGCAGATGGTCGAGGCGAACGCCTCCGACGTACACCTGACCGCTGGGTTCCCTCCGGCGATTCGCATCCACGGCGCGATCACGCCGATGGAGGGCTTCCCGGTGCTGTCCGGACAGCAGACCCGCGAGGTCGTCTACAGCATCCTCAACGACGACCAGCGCAAGCGGTTCGAGAACCAAAAGCAGCTCGACTTCGCCTACGCGATCCCCAACGTCGCCCGGTTCCGTGTCAACTGCTTCCTGCAGCGCGGCTCGGTCAGCGCCGCCTTTCGACTCGTGCCCCAGGAGATCCCGGCGCTCGACTCGCTCGGGGTGCCACAGGTGCTTCGCGAGCTGACCCAAAAACCGCGCGGCTTCGTTCTCGTCACCGGCCCGACCGGTTCAGGCAAGTCGACCACCCTGGCGGCGATGCTCGACGTGATCAACGTCGAGCGCCCCGATCACATTCTTACCATCGAGGATCCGATCGAGTTCCTGCACCAGCACAAACGCTCGATCGTCAACCAGCGTGAGGTGGGTTCGGACGCCGAGGACTTCGCACTCGGTCTGCGCGCCGCGCTGCGAGAGGACCCCGACGTGATCTTGGTCGGCGAGATGCGCGACCTGGAGACGATCTCCACCGCGCTGACCGCCGCTGAGACCGGCCACCTCGTCTTCGCCACCCTTCACACCCAGTCGACGGCACAAACCGTCGATCGGATCATCGACGTCTTCCCACCCGAGCAGCAGGGCCAGGTGCGGACCCAGCTCTCGATCGCGCTACAGGGGATCGTCACCCAGCAGCTGCTGCCGACGGCAGACGGGGTGGGGCGTGTTGTGGCCTGCGAGGTGCTGGTGCCGACCCCGGCGATCCGCAACCTGATCCGCGAGGGCAAGACCCACCAGATCTACGCCGCCGTTCAGACCTCCGGCGCCGTCGGCATGCAGACGATGGATGCCGACCTGGTTCGGTTGGTGCGAGCGGGCAAGATCACCCACGCGATGGCCGAGCAGCGCGCCTCGGTGCCCGAGGAGCTGAAGCGACTGCTGGGCGGTCAGCAAACGCCCGTCACCCCCGGCTACGACACCGGCGCCAACGGGGCGCCGGCGCCGCCCGTCTACACGCAGGGGGCCTAACCGTGGCCGGCGCGGCGACCTTTGCGTTCAGGGCGATGGACGTGGCCGGGGCCACGGCGACCGGCGAGGTCGAGGCCGAGTCGAAGGCCCAGGTCGCCGAGCAGCTGCGCCAGCGCGGCCTGATCGTCCTCGACGTCTCCGAGAAGAGCAGCCCGGTCAACATCGAGGACTTCTTCAAGCGCTGGCGGGGCGTCGACATGCGCGAGCTGGCCGTCTTCTCACGCCAGTTCGCGACCCTGGTCGCCTCTGGGATGCCGATGCTTCGAACCCTGCACACCCTCGAAGAGCAGACCCAGGACGAGATGATCACGGAGGCGGTCGCCGGCGTTCGCGCCGATGTCGAGGCGGGCTCGACCCTGGAGCAGGCGATGGAGCGCCACCCCAAGGTCTTCGATCGCCTCTTCCGGGCGATGGTCCGGGCCGGCGAGCAGTCCGGCCGCCTCGAGGACTCGCTCGACCGTGTCGCCTTCCAGGTCGAGAAAAGCGACGCCCTGCGCCGCCAGGTCAAATCGGCGCTGATGTACCCGGCCCTGGTCTTCGGGTTCGCGATGGTGGTCCTGGTCGCGATCGTCGCGTTTGTGATTCCGACCTTCGTCGGCATCTTTGAGGAAATCGCCGCGGAAAATCCCGATGAGAGCTCGGCGTTGCCCATTCCGACTCAGCTCTGCGTCTCTGCCTCCGAAGCCCTGACCGGCTACTGGTTCCTGATCATCCCCGGTCTGGTGGCTTCCGTCATCGGGTTTCTGAGGTGGCGGAGAACTGAACGAGGCAAGGACGTATGGGACAGGTTCACGTTGCGGGTCCCGTTCAAGATCGGGGACGTCGTCCAGAAGGTGGCGCTGGCGCGGTGGTCACGAACCTTCTCCGGCTCGGTGGCGGCAGGCGTACCGATGCTGCAGGCGATCAAGCTGACCGGTGACACCGCCGGCAATGTGGTTCTCGAGAAGGCGATGGGGGATGTCTATGCCTCGGTCAAGCGCGGCGGAACCCTGGCTGGGCCGATCGAACGCAACCCGATCTTCCCGCCGATGGTCGGTCACATGGTCGCGGTCGGCGAGGAAACCGGCCAGCTCGAGCACATGCTCAGCAAGATCGCCGACTTCTACGAGGCAGAGGTCGACGCCAAGGTGAAGGCGCTGACCGCACTGATCGAGCCGCTGATGATCGTCTTCGTCGGCGGCATGGTGGGTTTCATCGTGATCTCGATGTACCTACCGCTATTCAGCCTGTACGACAAGATTCGCTGAGTAACCGTTCGAGTCAGAAAACCTGTACGGGATGGAAAACCTGACTTTTGGTTCGACGAAACCCAAATTTCGAGGATTAAGGAAATTGGGTTGGCGTCGATGAGGAGTGGGTGATGAATCTGCCAGTGCCTCCGTGCCAAGGCAAACCTGCTGTAAGGCAGGCCCGTTCGCCGTTGGGCTGGCGCAAACGAATTAGGTCCATAGGAGGTACCTAATGTCTCTCCAGAATCTCCGGGCCCGACTCGGCGCCCGGCTCAACGGTGACAGCGAGGCCGGCTTCACGCTGATCGAGCTCCTCGTCGTGATGCTCATCCTCGGAGTCTTGGCCGCGATCGCGCTGCCGGCGTTCTTCAATCAGAAGGAGAAGGCCGGGGACGCGAAGGCCAAGGAGACCGCTCACTCTGCACAGGTGGCAGTTGAGACCTGCGCGACTGATCACGGCGGCGTTTACAACAACGCCGCGTGTGATTCGCTGGCCGAGCTGGCGGCGATCGAGCCGACCCTGTCGGGTCAGCCGGTGGCTCTGAGCGGTCTGGCAAGCAATGCCTACACGCTGACCGTGACGGCTCCCAGCACCCACACGTTCTCGATCGCGAACGCTGCGGGAGTTATGACCTACACGTGTACCCCGAACACCGGCGCGGGCGGCTGCCCGTCCGGCGGAAACTGGAGCCAATAGTTCCAGCGACGCTGGCTTGGCTTGACGCCAAACCGGAATTGCCGAGGGGCGGGCTCCATGGCCCGCCCCTCGCGTTTTCGGGGGAGGACGTGGTGTGTGGCTAAGCAGGAACGAGATCGACGCCGATACGAGATCAGATGGCTGCCGCAGAGACCAACACTCGCTCGAGCTTCAGGGTGAGGGCGGGCGTCTTCGCGCTCGTTCTCGCTGCTGTCGGGATCGCGAGCTCAGCGCCCGCCGCCCTCGCTGACCCCGCCGGCTATGAGGATGCCTCGGCGAACGGTGAGAACGTCTTCTTCACCACCACTGAACAGCTCGTCCCCGGTGACACCGACAACAAGCGCGACGTCTACGAGCGCTTCTACGACGACACGGTCGGGATCGAAAGCTACGTCACCCGCGAGGTCTCGACCGGGCCGGCGGGCGGCAACGACGCCCACGACGTCGGCTTTGGCGGGATCTCCGACGACGGCTTCCGGGTGTTCTTCTCCACGGCTGAGTCGCTGGTCAGCGCCGACAAAGACCTGGCGCCAGATCTCTACATGCGAAACCTCCACAACGGGGCGACGATCTGGATTTCCAGGCCAGACCCGAATTGCTCGGCACCCAGCTGCGGCAATGCCCCGCTCGCCGTCTCCTTCGATGCCGTCGGCGACGACGGAACCCAGGTCGTATTCAGCACCGAGGAGTCGCTGAACGACGACGACGTTGACTCGGTCGAAGACGTCTACGTGCGCGACATCGCCGGCGGTGAGACGAAGGTCGTCTCCGAGCCGGCCCCGTCCTGCGCTCTGCCCAACTGCGGCGACGGCGCCGAGGCCGCCTTCTTTGCTGCCGCTTCCGCCGACGCCCTCACCGTCGCGTTTGGCAGCGGCGAACCGCTCAGCGGCGGCGACGGTGACCTCGCCGAGGACATCTACGTCCGCGACGTCGGCACCGCGACCACCAGCCTGGTCTCGGCGGCCAGCACCTGTCCGGCCGGCCTCGGCGCCGGCGAATGCACGCCGATCTTCGGTGGCATCTCCGACGACGGCTCGCACGTCTTCTACGAGACCGGTGAACAGGTCGCTGCCGGTGAAGACGACGACGAAGGCCAGGACGTGTATGGGTACTCCGGCGGCGCGCCGGAGCTGGTCTCGACCGGCCCCGAAGGCGCGGGCGACGACGAGAACGCCACCTATGCCGGCACCACGGCAGACGGGTCCGGGGTGTTCTTCAAGACCGGCGAAAGCCTGCTCGACGGCGACGGGGACAACGCCCCCGATGTGTACATGCGCAGCGGGTCGGCTACCGAGCTGATCTCGACCGGGCCCGACGACGGTCCTGCCGGCGCGCCGGCGGACTTCGAGAGGGCTTCCCCCGACGGCGACACGGTCATCTTCAGCACCGCCGAGTCGCTGATCATCTCCGACACCGACGCAGCCCGCGACATCTACAGCCGCGACACCGGCGCCGACACGACCACGCAGGCCTCGCTGCCGGGGCCGGGGTGTACCGGGACCTGCGGAGACGCCTCCGACGCCGGCTTCGCGGGCGCCTCGAAGGATGCCGCGCACGTCTTTTTCGAGACCAGTGAGCCACTGGTCGGCGTTGACGGCGATTCCAGCCCCGACATCTACCGGCGCTCAGGAAGCCAGACGACTCTCGTCTCAACGAGCTCGACGTCAAAAAACGGAGCCTCCAGTCCACACCTCACGGATGTCGCAGAGGATGCCTCGCACGCGCTCTTCACGACCGGAGAGAAGCTGACCTCGGGCGACGTCGACGCCGAAACCGACGTTTACGATCGCGTCGAAGGGGAAACGCTGCTGGTCTCTACCCGCAACCCCGACGAACTCGTCCTCGGCCCGGCGACGCCGGAGCTAACTGCGACCAACCCGCCGTCCCCGGGACTCTCGACTGAACCCCACGTCCTCGGCGAAGCGGACTCGGAAACCTCGATCAAGATCTACGCGACGGCGGACTGCTCGGGAACCCCGGTAGCCACCGGCACCAGCGCCGATCTAGAAGGGGCCGGCATCCTCGTCAAAGTTGCGCCTAGCTCGACGAGCAGCTTCCACGCCACCGCGACCCTCCTCAACGACACCTCCGCCTGTTCACTCACCGGTCTCACCTACCAGCAGGCTTCTGGTGGAGGCGGCGGGACTGGTGGCGGCGGTGGTGAAACCGGCTCGGGCGGCGGCAGTTCGACCGGCTCAAAACCGGGCGGCGGCAACCCGGGTGTCGACGGCACCCGGCCGGTCACGCCCCACACCCGGATCACCTTCGCCCCCGCGGCGAAAACCCGGCTGCGGCGGCCGAGCTTCCAGTTCGTCGACTCGACCGGCCAGAGTGACACCCGTTTCCTCTGCGCAGTCGACCGCGGCCGTTGGCGCTCGTGCACCTCCCCGACCAAGCTGCAAAAGCTCACTCGGGGCCGCCACGTCTTCAAGGTGAAGGGCGTCAACTCAGGATTCTGGGAGGCGGCTCCGGTGACCCGTGCGTTCAAGGTGGTGCGGGGATGAGCTTCCTGACCAGGCGGCTGCATGAGGCACCCGGTGAGGCTGGGCTGACCTTGATTGAGCTGCTCGTCGCCACGATGCTGAGCGTGATCCTGCTGGGCGCGATCGCCTCGCTGGTGATCAGCCCGCTGCGCTCTCAGCCCAAGATCAGCGAGAAAGCGGCAGACGTACAGACCGTCCGCTGGGTGATGGGACGGTTAACGCAGGAGCTCCGCGAGGGTATCGTCGTCAACAAAGCCACCGCCTCCGAGGCCTCCTTCCAGACCTACGTCCGGAGCAGCACCTGCGGTGGGACCGGCACCTTGCCGAGCTCCTCCTCGGCGATCAAATGCCAGGTCACCTACACCTGCTCGGGCAGCTCCTGCACGCGTATCGAGTCCTCTCCCGGCGTCTACACCGGCACCGCCAGCACCGTCTTCACCGGGCTCAACAACAGCTCGAGCGTCTTCACCTACTCGCCCAGCTCCGCCAGCCCGACCTTCGTCGGCATCACGATCAGGATCCCTTCGACCGACGGCAGCGCCGCGACCACCGTCTCCGATGGCGCCAGCCTCCGCAACGCGACCCTCAGCAACTGATGCGGCGTCCCTTCCACAGAGAGGACGGGTTCACGATCATCGAGGTGATGGTCGCTGCCCTTGTGCTGGTGGTGGGCGCATTCGCGACCTTCAGCGTGCTCCGCGTCGCGGTCGTCAACACCCAACGCGCCAAGGCCAGCCAGGTCGCCCTCGACCGCGCCCAGCAGGAGCTGGAGACGCTGCGCAGCCTCGCCAACTCCGAATTGGCGCTGACCGCGACCCCACCACACTCCAGCAGTGAGTTCAGTCCCAACCTGCGGGTCAGCGGCGGCGAATTCGCCCTCACCCGCAGCCCGGTCGGCAATTACAGGAAAATGGCTGTCAACGGCGGCGAACTGTACGGCGGCAGTTTCATCTCCACCGGCAAAGTGAGTCCCGGCCCGACCCCGTTCACCAGCGGCGACGTCAGCGGCGACATCTACCGGTACGTCGTCTGGCGGAACGACACCAGCTGCCCGGAAGCGACCTGCCCTGGAACCCAGGACTACAAGCAGATCGTCGTCGCAGTGAAGCTCGACACGCCTTCCAACCAGGCGGGGGAGAGGGGATACGTGGAAGTCCAGTCCAACTTCATCGATCCCAAAGACAGCGCTCTGAACGATCCGATCCCCGGCGCCCAGGGCGTCAACACCGCCCAGCAGTTTTTCCTCTCTGACACGCCCTGCGCGGCCACCGGCACCACCGAACGCCAGGACATCGCCGCCGATCACGCCCTCCACAACACCCTCGGCACCTGCGCCAGCGGCCCGCAGACCGGCTCGACCCTCGGCGCTCCCGATGCGCTGCTGCTCGGCGCCCCGCCCGACCCCGCCCCCGAAGACCCGACCAACCCGCTGACCTACGACTACTCGAACGACTACTCGGGCTCGCCGACGCCGGAAACGGCCAAGGGCATCCAGCTGCGCCGCGACGATACCGGCGGCTGCCACTACGTCCCTGCCGGCACCAGCGCCCCGCAGTGGCAGGTACACCGCTGGGTCACCGACAAGATGACCAAAGAATTCAAACTGACCGAAAAGGTCACCCTCGACGTGCACACGCGAACCGTCAGCGACGTTGCCTACAAAGGGACCCTCTGCATCTTCCTCTTCATCCGCACGGAAACCGGCTCGCCGCCGGTGGCGACCGACACGATGATCGCCAACAACGAAACCGGCCAGCCGTACTGGTCCTTCACGCCGGAAGGCACGGGGCAGTGGTATCGCTCGCAGTGGTTCGAGCTGCGCCGCACCCTGAGCTTCAGCGGGCCGCAATCGATCCCGGTCGGCGGCAGGTTGGGGCTGGCGCTGAGCGTCGAACGCAGCGGGACCGGCGGCGATGCGCTGGTCTTCCTCTACGACCACCCCACCCACCGCAGCCGGATCGAGGCTGACACGACGACGCCGCTGAGCGGGGAATGACGATGGCCGGCGCGACGATGATCGCCTTCTTCTGGGGACTCGCGGTCGGCAGCTTCGTGACCGTGGTCGCGCACCGGGTGCCGCGCGGCGAATCGATTGTCCTGCCGCGTTCGCACTGCACCGTTTGCGGCACCCAGATCGCCGCCTACGACAACGTCCCGGTTCTCTCCTGGCTGGTGCTCGGCGGGCGCGCCCGTTGCTGTGAGGAGTCGATCGCGGTGCGCTACCCGCTCACCGAGATCGGCCTCGGATGCCTCTACGCGGCGACCGTACTCGTACTGTGGGGTGATGCCACCGAGGTAATGCTCGGCCTGGTGTTGGTGACGACGCTCGTCGCCATCACCCTGACCGACCTCGAGCGGCGCATCATCCCCAACAGGATCCTCCTCGTCGCCGCCGCGCTGGGCATCGCAATCGCCGCGGTGGGCGACCCCGACAGCTTGCCGGAACGGGCGATCGCGGCGGTGGCGGCGGGTGGGTTGTTCTTTGCAGCGGCTATCGCGTACCCACGCGGGATGGGTCTCGGCGACGTCAAGCTGGCGGCGCTGATGGGGCTGTTCCTCGGCGAGGACGTGGCGGTGGCGATCCTGGTGGCGCTGCTCACCGGCTCGGCCGTTGGGCTGGCGATGATTGTCCGCCGCGGTGCCGCCGCGCGCAAGTCGGCGATCCCTTTCGGGCCCTTCCTGGCGCTCGGAGGTGTGGTGGGTTTGCTGGCCGGCGGGCCCGTGATCGATTGGTACCTCGGAACTTTCTCCTAGTACTGAGTACTTGCAGCACGAAAGGTCGGCGTCGTTTGTGTCGATCAGAGATTGGCGGACCCAGCACAGTTCGCACCCTCACCCCTCACATGCAACTGACCAGACAGAAGAAGACCCCTCACTCTCTGGTCGGCCTCGATATCGAGGCCGGCAGCGTCGCCGCGACCGAAGTCAGCGTCAACGGCTCGGCGCGGGTGAAGACCGCCGCGATCGAGCCGCTGGCCGCCGGCGCCTTCCACGAGGGTGAGATCGTCGACGCCGAGGCGCTGGCCGAGACGCTCAAGGAGCTCTTCGCGAAGCACAAGCTCTCCAAGCGGGTGCGGCTCGGTCTCGGCAACCAGGGGATCGTCGTGCGGACGCTTCGCCTGCCCGCGATCGAGGATCCCAAGGAGCTGGCCGCAGCGGTCCGCTTCCAGGCCCAAGAGGCGATGCCGATGCCGCTCGAGCAGGCTGTGCTCGAGCACCAGGTGGTCGGCGGCGCTCCCGGTGAGGAAGGCGCGCCGGCGCAGCTCGACGTCGTCGTCGTCGCTGCTCGCCGCGAGGTGGTCTCCTCGTTCCTGAAGCCGCTCAGCGATGCCGGCCTGGAGCCCGTCGGGGTCGACCTGTCGGCCTTCGGGATGATCCGCGCCCTCGCCGAGGTCGCCGACGGCGAGGCCGCAGGGACCGCGGTCAGCGGCGAGCAGCCGGCCGCGCCGCCGAGCCGCCGCGCCGTCCTCTACTGCAGCGTCGGCGACATCACCAACCTTGCGGTCGCCCGCGGCCGCGCCTGTCTTTTCACCCGTGTCTCGGACGCCGGGTTGGAGCCGGTCGTGGCGAGGTTCGCCGCCGGCCGCGCGCTCAGCCGCGAGCACGCCGAGCAGTGGCTCGCCCACGTCGGCCTCGAGACCCCCGTCGAGGGGATCGAGGGCGACCCCGAGGTCGTGGCGGAGGCGCGTCAAGCTCTCGAGACCGGGGTCACCACCCTGGTCGACGAGCTGCGCCTCTCGCTCGACTACTACCGCGCACAGGAGGGGGCGATGCCGGTCGAGCGGATCCTCCTCTGCGGGCCCGGAGCCGCGATTGCCGGCCTCGGCGCGCGGATGGAACCGGGCCTCGGCCTGCCGATCACCGCGGCCGTGCCGCCGGCGCTGGCCGAGTTCGATCAGCTCGCCGCCGCCCGGCTGACCCTCTCCTACGGCCTGGCGCTGGAGGACTGATGCGCCCGGTCAACCTGATTCCGCAGGAGGAGCGCCGCGGCGAGCACTCGGCAATGCGCAGCGGCCCGCTCGTCTACGTAGCGATCGGCGCCCTCGTGGCGACTCTGGCCGGCGTCACCGCGCTGGTCCTCACCAACAACCAAATCGCCGACGGCAAAGCGGAGGTCGCGCAGCTGCGCGCCGAAGACGCGGCGGCGAAAGCTCGCGTCGAACGGCTCAGCGCCTACACCCAGTTCGCCGCGCTGCACGACCAGCGGGTAGCCACCGTCACCGCCCTTGCCGACAGCCGCTTCGACTGGGAGCGGGTGATGCAGGAACTCTCCCTGGTCCTGCCCACCGATGTCTGGCTGACCGCCCTCAATGCGACCGCGGCACCCGACGTCTCGCTCGAATCGGGGGCAGGCGGCTCCTCGTCGGCATCAGGCCTGCGCGGCTCCGCGGCCGGCCCTGCTCTGGAGATCTCGGGATGCGCGACCGGACAGACCGCGGTCGCCGGCTTCGTCACCGCCCTCAAGGACATCGACGGCGTCACCCGCGTCGGTGTGCAGTCCTCGGCGCTCGGCGAAGAAGGCGGCGGTGGCGGCTCGGGCGAATCCGCCGGTGCCGGCAGCGAATCCGATTGCCGGACCCGCGGCTTCATCGCCCAGTTCTCGATCGTCGCCGCCTTCGACGCGGCCCCGGTGCCGCCGCAGGTGGGCGGCGAAGAAGCGGTCCCGCCGCCGACCGAAGAAGCTTCCGAACCGGCCCCAACCTCCACGGAGGAAGGCTGATGAACGCCGTCAATCGAGCGATCGTCGCGATGCTGATCGTCGCCGCGCTCGCGATCGCCTTCTGGGTGTTGGTGCTCGGCCCCAAGCGCCAGGAAGCGAGCGAGCTGGGGACGACCGTCACCTCGCTCGAAGAATCGCTGCGGATCGATCGCCGCCAGGTGGCCGAAGCGCTGGCGGCGCGCGAGGAGTTCGCCGCCGACTACGGCCAGCTGGTCGTGCTCGGCAAGGCGGTCCCGGCCGACGACGACACTGCTTCACTGCTCGTGCAGATCAGCGAGATCGCCGAAGCGGCGGGCGTGCGCTTCCAGGAAATCTCACTGAGCGCCGCGGGCGAAGGCGGCGCACCCCCGGCGCCCGAAGGGGAAGCCGCCGCCGGCGCCCCGCCGGCGGGCGCCCCTGTGGCGGAAGGATCGGCGCAGCCGGTCGCCGCGCCGACCGAGGCGGCCGCCGCGACGATGCCGCTGGGCGCGACGGTCGGGCCAGCGGGCCTGGCGGTGATGCCCTACTCGCTGAAGTTCTCGGGTGACTTCTTCCGTGTCGCCGACTTCATTGGCGGCCTCGACAAGCTGGTCAAGACGGCCAACTCCGAGGTCGCGGTGGACGGCCGGCTGATCACGATCGACGGCTTCGCGCTTGGGGCGCTGCCGGGTAAAACCTTCCCGCAGCTCGCGGCGAGCTTCGCGGTGACGACCTACCTGACCCCTGAAGGCCAGGGAGTGACTGCCGGCGCGACGCCGGCGGCTCCGAGCGCCGCGACGGCGACGCCGGCAGCCGCGATCACGGGGGCGACGCCGTGAACCGCCTCCGGGAAATCGAGCTGAAGATGCCGGACCTAGCGGTGCCGGTGTTCCTATCTGACCTCTTCTACGACCTCCGCGACCGCCGCCTGCTGCCGCTGGTGGCGTTGATCGCGGTCGCCATGATCGCGGTTCCCTTCCTGCTCTCGGGCTCGGGGTCCGAGGAAGAAGCCGAACCGAACCCGCCGCAGGCGGGGGTGAGCGCCGCCCCGGTCGAGCAGCTGACGGTGGTCTCGGCCGATCATGGCCTGCGCGAGCCGCGCAAGCGGCTCGGTCACCTTGCCGCCAAGGATCCCTTCCGCCAGAAGTACTCCGGGCCAGGGCCCGGCAGCGCTGAAGTCGCGCAGACCTCGACCTCGACCTCGGCCACCGACACGACCTCGGTCAGCACCGAAACGCCGACTGAAACGTCGGGATCCGGTGCCCCGGAAGCGACTCCACCCAGCTCGACCTCCCCGACCGAGGTGCCGCCAGGCGGCACCAACGGCGCGGGCGAGATCACCGTCTTCACCTTCGCCGCCGACCTGAAGATCGTCAAGACGGTCCCGAAGGAGGGCGGCGGCAAGACGCGCGAGGCGCCCATCACCAAGGAGCGGGTGCTGCCGCCGGCGACGCTGCCCGGTGAGAAGACCCAGGTACTGACCTACATGGGGATCTCGCCCAAGGAGAAGAAGCCGCTCTTTCTCGTCTCCGATGACGTCACTGCCGTGTTCGGCGAAGCCGACTGTGTTGCCGGAGCGGGCAGCTGCCAGGTTCTCGAACTCGAACCGGGCTTCCCATTGACCGTGGTCTACGGCCCCAACGACGTTCGCTACAAGTTCACGGTGCTCAAGGTGGAGCCCGTGGCGACCGGGCATTTCTGAGCAGACCGCCGTTTGCTCAATACTTCAGTAAGTGAAGCCATGTGGCTACACTTGTTGAAGCGGGCAATCCTCGAGAGAGATATCCCGGTTTGCAATGAGCGCGCAGAGCAACTCCCAATGCCCCGTCTGCCGCACGGCCGAGGTCGTGTGTGGGAAGTGGACGCTGCTGGTCATCCGCGACCTTGCCGCCGGCAGCAGCCGGTTCTGCGAGCTCGAGCGTTCGCTGGAGGGGATCAGCCCACGGACGCTGTCGCTGCGACTGCGTGCCCTTGAGGATGAGGGAATCGTCGAGCGCCACACCTTCCCCGAGGTCCCGCCCCGGGTCGAGTACGCGCTGACCGAGAAGGGCCAGGCCCTGGTCCCCCTGATCGAGGATATGCGTACCTACGGCTCGCGCTGGTTGCGGCCCGAACCTGCCGCACCCGCCGCCGTCTAGAACCTGCAAAACGCCGTGCACACGCAGGAGCGGCCACCGCGTGGCGGAAGCCTGGGCCGTGCGTGATTTTCTCCTTACCGAGGCGATGAGACGGCTGGCCACCGAGGCGGCCACTCGGTTCAGCACCCTCGTCGCCGGTGGCGACCAGATCCCCTTTGACGTCGATGCCGGGGACAGCGGCGAGGATTCGGCCTTCTACAGCTACGTGCCGTTGACCGGGCGCTACGTGGCCGAGCGCGCCGGAGAGCTGCGGGCACTGCCGAGCTTCCGGCCGGCCAGAGAGGCTGCCGTCGAGGCCGCTGTCGCGGCGCCCTACCTCGAGGCCCGCGGGGAGATCGTCCCCGCCGACCCGGGCGAGCGGGCGGAACGGATGCTGGTCGTCTTCTTTTCTTCGCTCTGGGAGGGATGCACGGGGTTCGCGCTGGATCGCGAGCGCCTCGAGGCAGCGCTCGGCGCGCTCGACGCCGAAGCCCGCGACGCCGACGAGGCGGAGATCCTGATCGTCCCGGTCGTCGGGCTGCGGATGTCGTCTGCGCGGCTCCAGCTCCCGCATGGGGTCCGCGTCGTCCGCGCTGGCTCGATCGAGGCTCCGGCCGAGGCGATGCGCAGCGAGGGCATGGGACGGGCGGCCTGGGAGCCGCAGTTCCTCGCCGTCGCCGAGCAGCGCCCCGACGAGGGCGCCGAGGCGGCCCTGCGCCAGCTGCGCGAGCTGGTCAGCGTGATGCGCTTGTTCAAAGGCGGCGGCGTCGGGCTCGGGCCCTACGCCTTCGCGCCCACCGGCGAGGACTGCTGGCGGCGGATCGCCACCGGCGCGCCGGCCACGCGTCCCGGCGGCTACCGCCTCAGCGAGGCCGAGGCCGAGGAGCTGGTCGAGTTCGCGAGTGCCCTCGAGTCCCGGCCCGACCCCGACAGCGCGCTGACCTGGGCGGTCGGCCGGTTCGAGATGGGTTGCGAGCGCGAAAGTGCCCTGGAAGGTTTGAGCGACCACCTGCTGGCGCTGCGGGCAGTGCTGGAGGGCCACGGCCCGGTCGGCGCCTCGCTGCCGCTCCGTGCGGCCGCCCTGATCGCCGACGACGAGGCTTTCGACCGGATCGACGCCCGGGAACGGGTGGAGGAGGCGCTGGAGCTGGAGCGGGCGATGATGAACGGGAGCTCGACCGACCGCGCTATTGAACTGGCTACCTGGGCCGAGGAAGGCGCCCGCCGGCTGCTGCGCCGAGCAGCGCTGGGCGAGCTCGGGACCGACCTCAACACCACCGCCGACGAGACCCTGATCGCCACCGGCCTGGCCGAGGGCGACGCGGAGATCACCGTTTCCGTCGTCGACACCCCTGCGCCGGAACCGGAGCCCGAGCCTGCGCTCGAGCCCGAGCAGCCCGCCGATCTTCAACTGCCGCTAGACAAGACCGAGGAGGATGAAATGGAGCAAGAGACCCGGATCATGGAGCCGATACCGGCTGAAGACGAGATCAAGATCACGGCTACGCCGTGGCTCGACGAGGTCTCAGAAGGAAGGCCTGGAGACTCGCTCGAGTGGCCCGCCGGCGACGACCGCGACCTCCAGCACCGCGAGCGGATCGACACCCCGCGCGTGCGCCACCTCTTCCCGGTTCCCGACGACGCTGACTGGGAGGTCCGCGACCTCGAGTACAGCCACTACGGCGGAGACCGCGCCAGCTAGGAGCGACCGGCGGCCATCGCGACCCGCTCCTCGCCGGTCGCGAACAGGTAGCGGTTGATCTCGGCCAGCCCGGCGAGGTCGTGCACGTCTTCATCGAGGTAGGGGACGCGGATCACCCCGCTGGCGCGCAGCTCCTTGGCGAGGTGCTCGATGTTGCGCGCGTCCCGCTCCGCCAGCGCCTGGTAGTCAGAGAAGTTCGCCGCCACCCGCGCGGCGAGGTCCTCGTCGCCGAGTTTCTCCTCGAGAGCCCCCGCTAGGTCCGTCGCCTCGCCGCGCAACCGCTCGGCCGGGTAGTGGACCTTGTTGACGATGACGCCGCCGAAGGGCAGCTTCGCCTCGACCAGCTTGCGGTGGAAGTAGACGGCCTCCTCGATCGGCTCGCCCTGTGGCCCGCAGACCACTAAGAAGCAGGTCTCAGGATCGGCGAGCAGCTTGTTGACCCGCTTGGCACGCGCCTGGAAGCCGTCGACCATGCCGCTGAAAGCGTTGAAGAACTCGGCCAGGTCGGCGAGCAGGTCGAACCCGACGATCCGCTTGAAGACGCTGAGCGCGACCGAGGCGCCGCGCCCGGCAACCTTCGCCGCCAGCCCGGTTGGTCGCATGAATACCCTCAGCGAGCGTCCTTCGATGAACTGGGTGAGCCGGCGCGGCGCCTCGAGGAAGTCGAGTGCGTTACGGGTCGGCGGCGTGTCGAGAACGAGCAGGTCGAAGCGGCCCTCGGTATGCAGCTCGAACAGCTTCTCCATCGCCATGTACTCCTGCGATCCGGCGAGGGCGTTGGAGATCTCCTGGTAGATCCGGTTTTCGAGGACCCGGTCACGCGACTCCTCATCCGGCGCCTGGCGCGCGATCAGCTCGTCGAAGGTCGCCTTGGCGTCGAGCATCATCGCCCACAGCTCGCCCTTCATCTCGACGCCCTGGCGCTCGAACAGGGCGGGGTCGACCTGGCGCGCCTCGTTGCCCAGCTCCTTCAGGCCGAGCGAGTCGGCAAGCCGCTTCGCCGGGTCGATCGTCAGCACGCAGACTTTCAGCCCCTGCGCCGCCATCCCGCTGGCGATCGCCGCCGAGGTGGTCGTCTTGCCGACGCCTCCTGAGCCGGCGCAGATGCAGATCGACTTGCCGTCAAGGATGTCGCCGAGCGTCGGCATCAACCGAGCCTGCGCGATAGGCGCCGCGCCGCCTCTGGGCCAAGCTCTGGCTCGAAGAGGAAGGGCAGGGTTTTCACCGGCGCCTTGACTCGCCTCCGCAGCCGTGCCAGCTGGGCGCGCTGGGAGCGGGCACGGGCGAACTCGGAGAGGGCGGCACGGGCGGCGGCACGGGCGGCGCCGTCCTCGCTCCCGGCGAGCTGCGAGAGGCGCTCCGCCTCCTCTTTAGAGAACCGCTCGGGGTAGAGGCCGTTGAGGTAGACGCGGTCGACCGCGACCCCGACCTCGTTACGCAGGTCCTGCTCCAGGGCGGCCGACTCGTTGACCGGCATCTCCTCCGGCAGGGCGACGATCGCGGTCCCGGTCTGGTCGTGGTCGGTGAGGAAGCTGTCGAGCCGTTGGGCCTGGGAGTGGATCGGCCCGACCCTGGCGATCGCGGCGAAGGTGCGCGGCGTTTCGAGAAAGCCGACGCCATGGCCGGTGGCCGGCGCGTCGACGATCACCAGGTCGTACTTGCGCCCCGACTTGACCTTGCGGTCGAGCTGCGCGAGCTCCCAGATCTTCCCGATCGTGACCAGCTCCTTGAGGCCGGGGGTGGCGGCGGCCAGGTAGCTGAAGATGCGGCTGCGGAACAGCATGTCGCGCATCGCCCGCACCTTCAGTTGCAGCAAGACGTACTCCCGCATCGACTCCTCGGGGTCGATTGAAATCGACCACAGGTTCTCCTCCATCTCTACCTCGTGGAAGCCGACTGCGGTGTGGTCGAAGATCCGCGAGGCGTTCTCCTGCGAGGAGACCTCGCAGACAATCGTCCGCTTACCTTCGGCTGCTGCTCGCAGCCCGAGCGCGACAGCGACCGTCGTCTTTCCCACGCCACCCTTTCCGGTGACGATCACCAGCCGCTTGTCGAGGAGGTCGGGGATCGGGCAATTCCTAGCAATTTCGAGAGTCGGCAGGAAAAGCGGGTCCCCATACGAATATCCGCGACATGGGATTTCTAAGCCGTAAGCCGAAGCCCGCGCCCGTTGCCGTCGACGAGGAGCACCCGATCGTGGAAGAGCTCAAGCAGATGGAGGAGGCCGTGCCCGAGCGGTCTCGGCCAGCGGGTCCTGTCGCGGAGACGGGGCCCTCGTCCTCGCAAGCTGCGGGCGAGGACCCCATCTCCACGCCACCCGCTGGAGAGGCCGCTGGGGAAGACGACTCCTCCTCGCGTGCAGCAGCTGAAGAGCCATCCTCCACGCCACCCGCTGGAGACGCGTCTGAGTCCGAGGGTTCGGCCGCGCCCGAGGCAGCTGAGGACACGGGGTCGGCCGTGGCGGCTGAGCCCGTTGCCGCCAAGCCAGCTGAGGTTGAGCAGGACGGGCCGGAGCGGATGATGCCGGCTGACTTGATTGCTCCCTCGAGGCTTGATGTGGTGCGGGCCGAGGCTGAGGCTGACGTTCCCACCAAGCATGCGGAAGTGTTTGTCTTTGCGAACCAGAAGGGTGGGGTCGCTAAGACGACCACCACCTTGAACCTCGCCGTGGCCTTCGCTGAGTCGGGGTACCGGGTGCTTTGCGTCGACCTGGATCCGCAGGGGAACTTGACGATGAGCCAGGGGATCGACCCGGACAAGGTCGAGAAAAGCCTTTACGACGTGCTGGTCAACGACATGCCGATCGCGGAGATCATCCAGAAGCGCGAGATCGACATCGCTGTCTCCTCGATCGACCTGGCCGGCGCCGAGATCGCGATGAGCACCAAGATCGGCCGCGAGCGCTCGCTGGAGAAGGCGCTGAAGGAAGTCTCCGGCGACTATGACTTCGTTTGCATCGACACCCCGCCGAGCCTTGGGCTGTTGACCATCAATGCTCTTACCGCCGCGACCAAAGTAATCGTCCCCGTGCAGTGCGAGTATTTGTCCATGCGCGGGCTGGTGCAGCTCCAGAACACGCTGAAGATGATCCAGGAGAACCTCAACCCCGACGTCCGGATCGAGGGCATCCTGCCCACGATGCTGGACTCGCGGACTGTCCACGCCAAGGAGGCGGTGGAGATCCTGGAAGAGAACTTCGGCGACCTCGTTTTCCGCTCCCGCATTCGCAAGGCGATCAAATTCGCCGAGGCGCCCGTGAAGGGATCGAGCGTGCTCAAGTACGATTCCGGCAGCAGCGCCGCGAACTACTACAGGGAGCTGGCGAAGGAGGTACTGGCGAATGGCTCGGCGTAAGCGCGCAAGCATGCGCGAGGGTCCCCTCGCCGATCTGTTTCGCTCAACTTCAGAGGACGCGCCGGCCGATCCGCCCGAGGCGCCCAGGTATGGCCGGGACGATCCGGCCGAGGCGAAGCAGCGCCAAGACGAAGGCGCTCAGCCGACGGGTCCTGTCGCGGAGGACGACTCTTCGTCCTCGCAGGCTGCGGGCGAAGAGCCATCCTCCACGCCACCCGTCGGAGGAGCCGCTGCGCCAGACGCTCCGTTCGATCAGGAGGTCGAGCAGGGGTCGGCGGAGTCTGCTCCGGAAAGATTGAAGCGGGTCTTTGCGGAGGAACCTCGGCCTCGGGGGGGGAACGAAGGGATTACAGGGACGCCGCGGTACGGGCGTGAGGAGCCGGCTTATGAGCCTCCGGGTAGTGGGGAGCCGCACCAGCCGGTGATCAAAGTCGTCGGCGTCGGCGGGGCCGGCGTCAACGCGGTCAACCGGATGGTCGACGCCCGGATCCCCGGAGTCGAGTTCATGGCGGTCAACACCGATCTTCAGTCGTTGCAGCTCTGCGTCGCCGACGTCACCGTGCACATCGGCGACGAGCAGACGCGCGGCCTCGGCGCGGGCGCGGATCCCGAACTGGGCCACCGCTCCGCTTTCGAGGAGCAGGACAAGATCAAGCGCTTGCTGAAGGGCTCCGACATGGTCTTCGTCGCCGCTGGTGCGGGCGGCGGCACCGGCACCGGCGCCGCTCCCGTGGTCGCACGCCTGGCCCGCGAGGTCGGCGCGCTGACGGTCGGGATCGTCACCAAGCCGTTCAGCTTCGAGGGCACCCGCCGCAGCACCCAGGCCGACAAGGGGATCGAGGAACTCGCCGCCGAGGTCGACACCCTGATCGTCGTCCCCAACGACCGTCTGCTCGAGGTGCTCGACCAGCAGACCTCGATGGTCGAGGCCTTCCAGGTCGCCGACGACGTCCTTCGCCAGGGCGTGCAGGGGATCTCCGACCTGGTCACGTTGCCCGCCGTGATCAACCTCGACTTCGCCGACGTGCGCACGATCATGTCCGACGCTGGCCGGGCCCTGCTCGGGATCGGCATGTCCCACGGCGACGGCCGCGCGATCCTGGCCGCCGAGAAAGCGATTTCCTCGCCGCTGCTCGAGACCTCGATGGAGGGCGCCCGCTCGATCCTGCTCTCGATCACCGGCGGCTCCGACCTCTCCCTGGTTGAGGTCTCCGAGGCCGCGAAGGTGGTCGGCGAGGCCGCCCACCCCGACGCCAACATCATCTTCGGCGCCAACGTCGACGAGGACCTCTCCGACCAGATCTGGGTCACCGTCGTCGCCACCCGCTTCGACGGCCGTCCGAGTCCGCCGCGCCGCGCTGCCGAGCCGACCATCCGCCGTACTGCCGGCGCCGGTCGTCAGGGCCGCGGTGGCGAGCGCCAGGGCGAGCTCGGCATCGACGTCCCCGAGTTCCTCCCCGGCTAGCCGACGACCCCATGCGAGGGGTCATCGCAGCCGGCCATCCGCTCACCGCCGAGGCGGGCGCCGAGGTCCTGCGCGAGGGCGGTAACGCTGTCGACGCCGCGGTCTGCGCGGTGCTCGCATCGTTCGCGGTCGAGAGCCCGTTGACCGGGTTCGGGGCGGGCGGCTACATGATGGTCCACCAAGGCGGTGAGACGACCCTGATCGACTTCTTCGTCGCTGCCCCCGGTCTCGACAGCGTCGAGCGCGGTGCCGAGCTGGTCCCGGTCCCGGTTCACTTCGACGCCGAGACGGTGCAGACGTTCTACGTCGGCCCTGCCTCCTGCGGGGTTCCGGGGACCGCCGCGGGGCTGGAGCGGGCGCTCGAGCGCTTCGGCTCGGCGCCGCTCGCTTCGCTGGTTGGGTCCGGGGTGCGGCTTGCCCGCGAGGGCGCTCCGGTCAACGCCGAGCAGGCCTACATCCTCGAGATCCTGGCGCCGATCCACGAGCGCATGCCGGGGACCCGGGAGCTGTACGCCCCACGGGGGAAGCGGCTGGGCATCGGCGACGTGTTCGTCTTCCCGGAGCTGGCGGAGGCGCTCGAACGCTACGGGGCCGAAGGGGCGGAGCCGTTCCACCGCGGCGAGGTGGCCGCCGCCCTGACCGACTTCGTCGTCGAGGCGGGTGGCACCCTCGGACCCGGTGACCTGGCCTCATACGAGGCGATCGAGCGACGCCCGATCCGGGCCCCGTTCCGGGGCACCGAGGTGCTGACCAACCCGCCGCCGTCTTCGGGCGGCATCCTGATCGCCTACTGCCTCGGCCTGCTCGAGCGGCTGGGGAGGAGCACCGGCCCGGAGCACCTGGTCACCGCGATGGGCGCCGCCAACGAGAGGCGCGACCTGGAGTTCGCCGAGGCGCTCTACTCGGAGGGGTTCGAGACCAGTTTCCTCGACCCGGCCGGTCTTGACCTCGCCGCCGCCGACCTGCTCGGTTCGACCACCCACATCTCAGTTCTCGACAGTGCGGGGACCTGCGCCAGCGTTACCTGCTCCAACGGCTCGGGCTCGGGTGTCCTCGTCCCTGGCACCGGGGTGATCCTCAACAACATGCTCGGCGAGGAGGACCTCAACCCGGCTGGCTTCCACCGCATTCCTCCGGGTCGGCGGGTGCCGTCGATGATGGCGCCGACCGTGGTCCTGCGCAACGGTGAGATCGTCCTTGCCCTCGGCAGCGCCGGCTCCAACCGGATCCGCTCGGCGATCCTGCAGACCGTGGTCCGTGCGGTCGAGCAGCGGTTGCCGGTGGAGGTGGCGATCGAAGCACCGCGGCTGCATTTCGAGCAGGGCGTCGTCCAGGCCGAGCCGGGGATCGACGAGGAGGCCCTCGGCCGGATCGAGGCCCGCGGGCTGCAGGTCGCCCGCCGCCCGGCGATCAACCTGTTCTTCGGCGGCGTCCAGGCCGTCGCCCGTGATCCCGAGACCGGCGCGCTCAGCGGCGGCGGCGACCCCCGCCGCGGCGGCGCCGTCGCCTACGCCGATTGATTGGTGGAGAATGGCGCGATGGCTGGGGCGCCTGAGATCGACTTTGCCGCCGAGGGGCTGCTCGCCGATCTCGACGGCGACGGGAAGGCGCGGGAAGCGCGGCTGGCGCTGTTGGAGCGGCTCACCGCCGAAGGCTGCACGCTGGAGGAGCTACGGCAGGCGGTTGCTGCCGGGCGGCTGACCCTGTTGCCGGTGGAGCGCAGGCTGGCCGGCGACGGCCCGCGCTACACGCCGCGGGAGGTCGCCGAGATCTCCGGTGTCGAGCTGGAGCTGCTGCAGCGTTTCAGCGCCGCTCTGGGCGTTCCCTATCCCGATCCCGACGAGCGGGTGCTGACCGCGGCTGAGGTCGATGCGGGGCGGCGGGTCAAGGCCTTCCTCGACGCCGGCCTGCCGGAGGACGGGATGCTCCAGGTGGCGCGCACGATCGGGATGGGGACGGCACGGATTGCCGAGGCCAACCGCGAACTGGTGGTCCGTGCGCTGACGCAGCCGGGTGACACCGAACGCGACCTGGCGATGCGCCTTGCCGCGGCGGCCGAGTACATGATGCCGCTGATCGGGCCGACCCTGGCCCACGCCTTCCAGATGCACATGCTGGAGCAGGTCCGCCGCGACGTGATCGGCGCCACCGATCTTGCCTCCGGAGAGATCGGTGGCACGGCCGAGTTGACGATCTGCTTTGCCGACCTGGTCGAGTTCACCCGCCTCGGCGAGGAGATCGCCGCCGAGGAGCTGGGGATGGTGGCGGGGCGGTTCGAGGAGATGGCGGCGGCGGTCGCCGAGCCGCCGGTGCGGCTGGTGAAGACGATCGGCGACGCGGTGATGATGGTCTCGGCCGAGGCCGCGCCGATGGTCGACGCCGCTCTCGCCCTGATCGCCGCCGCGGAGGAGGAAGGGGATCAGTTCCCCTGGCTGCGGGCCGGTCTAGCCACCGGCCCGACCCTGCCGCAGTCCGGCGACTACTACGGCCGCGCGGTCAACATGGCGAGCCGGCTGACTGCGATCGCCCGTCCCGGCAGCGTCCTGATCGACGAGGCGACGCGGGATGCCGCCGGGGACCGCTTCGCCTACTCCTTCGCCGGCGAGCGACGGCTGAAGGGGATCGACTCGAAAGTCAAGCTCCACCGCGCTCGCCCGAAAAGCTGACTTTCTTCACACATTCGTTGAAGAGACGCTGGTTTATGCGTGCCACACGTTGCAACTTTCTGTCTACAGTGGTTTGATGCAGACGATGGTGAGAGAAAGCTGGACCGACGAGCGGCTGGACGACCTGAATGATCGGGTTGGCGCGGGCTTCACGCGGATGGACGAGGAGTTCCGGCAGTCGGGCAAGCGGCTCGACCGTGTAGAGCTCAAGCTCGAGCAGATCGACGAACGCTTCGACGATGTCGACAAACGCCTCGGCCGCCTCGAGGATGGCTTCTTCGCCCTCAACAAGACGCTCATCGGCGGCTTCGTGGCCGTCTTCCTCGGTTATGTCCTGACCAACCTCTGAGCCAGGGCGTCTACCGGGCAGGCTTGCGCGCTGAGACCAGCAGGTTGTAGAAGAGCTCCGCCGGCAAATGGGGCTCGAGCAGGCGGGTGTCGACCCGTTGCAGGGCGATGTAGCTGCGGAAGGCGAAATGGCGCCAGCCCCAGGGGACGGAGTCCGGCTCAGCGCTGGACTCGACCGTGCGCAGGCTCCAGCCCCAGGCGTTGGCGAGCAGCTCCTCGCCGCCGACCCGGCGCCGGTCGAAGCCGGTGTCGCGCAGCAGGCGACGCAGGTCGGCGGGGGCGAAGGCGTGGACGTCGACCTCGCCCTCGAGCGCGTGGCCGTCGGATTGCTCGGTCTCGGGCACTGCGCGGAGGCCGGCGCCGGTCGCTCGCCGCCAGAGCGGCGCCGCGAGCATCCCGGCGCGCTTCGGCAGGGCCGCGAGACGGTCGCCGTAGCGGGAGGGCTCGCCGGCGAAGGCGATCATCCCGCCGGGGCGGAGGACCCGCCGGAATTCGGCGAAGGCCCGCTCCAGGTCCGGGATGTGGTGGAGGACGGCGTGGCCGAAGACGAGGTCGAAGCTCTCGTCTTCGAAGGGGAGCTCCTCGGCCTCGGTGGCGACGGTGGTGGTCGCCTCGGCGATCCCGAGCGCCTCCGCGGTCGCCTCCAGACGCTTCAGCATTCCCGGCGAGATATCAGTGGCAGTCAACCGTTCGATCAGCCCGAGCTGGACCAGGTTGAGCGAGAAGTAGCCGGTCCCCGACCCGATCTCGAGCGCGTCGCCAAACCGCCGCCCGTCGAGCCCGCCGAGCGCCTTGACCAGCTTCAACCGGACCTGGCGCTGGCCGACCTCGCCGAAGTCGATACCCCACTTGGCGTCGTACTCCTCGGCGGCGGCGTCGTGGTACCGGGTGTTGACGTCCTTGATGTGTTCCGGAGTCGCGGAGGGGGAGGCGGGCATCGGGCGGGCACTCTAATACCGTGCGGCCGGTGGAGGGCCGCTACGTCCAGCAGAACCAGCCCCCTGGCGTGCCGCCGTTGCCGCTCACCGGCGAGCGCACCCTGCCTGACGTCAGCGAGGAGAACTACTGGTACCGGCGGCACCTGGTCGTCTACGAGTGGATCGCCGCCCGGGTGGGCGGCATGCGGGTGCTCGACATGGCCTGCGGGGAGGGTTACGGCTCAAACGTCCTTGCAGGCAAGGCCGGCAGCGTCATCGGGGTCGACGCCAACCCCGAGGCGCACGAGCACGCTCGGCTGCGCTACCAGCGTCCCAACCTGCGCTTCGAGCGCGACCTCGTCGAGACCTTCTCGAAGCCTTGCGACGCGGTCGTCTTCCTGCAGACGATCGAGCACGTCGAGGACCCCGGGGCGATCCTCGAGCACTTCAAGTCGCAGCTGGACGGCTCCGGCACTGCCTACGTCTCCACCCCCAACCTGCTGACCCTGGCGCCGCCGGGGGCGGAGAAATCGGACAACCCCTGGCACCTGCGCGAGTACCGCGCCGCTGAGTTCCGCGAGCTGTGCGGGGCGCACTTCCCTCGAGTCGAGGTGCTCGGCCTTTTTCATGCCGGCAAGCTGCGCGCCCACGAGCTGGCGATCAAGCTCGGCTGGGACACCGTCCACAAGCGGCTCGGGCTGACCAAGCCCTTCTACGATCGCTTCACCCCGGCGATCTCGGCATCGGACTTCGCCCTGCGGGAGGGGGATCTCGACGCGGCGCTGGACTTCCTCGCCGTCTGCCATGCCTGAGCGCTCTGCCGGCGACCTGGCGATCGTCCTCCACAGCCACATGCCCTACGTCGAGGGCTTCGGCACTTACCCGTTTGGCGAGGAGTGGCTCTTCGACGCGGTGATCCGCTCCTACCTGCCGGTGCTGGAGGCTGCGCGGGACCTGACCATGACCGTGACCCCGGTGCTGGCGGACCAGCTCGAGGACGCGGGGGTGAGGCGGCGGTTGCGCGACTTCCTGGTCGAGTGGCGGGTCGGCGCTGCCGAAGCCGATCTGGTTGAGGTGCCGGAGGAGTGCCGGGTGGCCTGCGAGGCCGAGCTGGCCCGGTACCGGCGCGCGCTGGAGCTGCTCGACGAGGCCGGGGGTGACCCACTGCTGCCGTTCCAGCGGGCGGCGGGGGAGGGGCGGGTGGCGCTGGCGGCTTCGGCGGCGACCCACGCGGTGCTGCCGCTGCTGGCGACGCGCCAGGGGCTCGACCTGCAGCTCGACGCCGGGTTGCGCTCGCACCGGCGCCGGTTCGGCTTCGACGGCGGCTTCTGGCTGCCCGAGTGCGCTTACGTCCCCGGGCTCGAGTGGCGGCTCGCCGAGCACGGGGTGACATGGTTCTGCGTCGACCAGAGCGCCCACGGGCCGTCCCTGGATGCCCTGGCGCCGACGCAGACCGCCGCCGGCCCGGTGGCGCTCCCGATCGACTGGGAGGCGATTGGGTGGCTGTGGTCGCTGCAGGGCTACCCCTCCGATCCCGCCCACGCCCAGTTCGCCGGCAAGTCGCTGCGCGGGATGCGGATCTGGAAGGTCGGCGGGGGTGCCTATGACCCCGCCGCCGCCGAGGCCGCGGCACGCCGCCAGGCCGGCGAGTTCCTCGAGGCTGCCGCTGCCCGCCTGCGCGCCTACGCCGCCGAGCGCGACCGCCGCGGGCTGCTCGTCTTCGCGATCGACACCGAGCTGCTCGGCCACTGGTGGTCGGAGGGTCCAATCTGGCTCAGCGCGGTCCTCGAAAGCGCCGAGGCAGCGGGTGTCCGGCTATTGAGCATCCCCCGCGCGCTCGAGCTGCACGAACCGGTCGAGCGGCCGCTGCACCACTCCACCTGGGGGGAGGGGAAGGACCTCCGCACCTGGGACTCGCCCCCGGTCGCCGACCTCGCCTGGGGGGCGCGGCGGTTGGAGTTGCGGCTGCTGCGGGCGCTCGGCGGTGGCCTGGGCGGCGACGCGGCGACTTACGCCGCCCGCGAGCTGCTGGCCGCCCAGGCCAGCGACTGGGCCTTCCTCGACCGCCGCGGGGAGGCGGGGGATTACGGGTTCCAAAGGGCGACCGACCACGCTCGCGCGGCCCTGGAGGCCATAGACTCCCGCTCCGTCACCGATCCCCGTATGCGATCCCTCGCCCCGGACCTGAGCATCGCTCCCCTGCTGGAGCCCTGATCTTCCGCGAATGACACGCATCCTGATTCTCTCCTGGGAGTACCCGCCACTGATTGAGGGAGGCCTGGCCCGCCACGTGCGCAAGCTCTCCGAGGCGCTGGTCGAGCACGACGTCGAGGTCCATGTCCTCACCCGCGGCGGCGAGGAGTCCCCAGCCGAGGAGCGTGCTGGCGGTGTCTTCATCCACCGCATCCGCGAGCCCAAGCGCCCCACCGACCTGGGCGAGTTCGTCGCTTGGGTCGAGCGGATGAACTCCGACATGCTGGCTGCCGGGGTCGAGCTCGGGGACCGCTACAGCTTCGACCTCGTCCACGGACACGACTGGTTGGTCGCCAACGCTTGCGACCACCTCGCCAAACGCTTCGAAGCGCCGCTGGTGACGACGATCCACGCGACCGAGTACGGCCGCCACCAGGGCTGGGTCGATAAGCACCCGCAGACCTACATCCATGGGGTCGAGCGGTGGATTACCAACCGCTCCCAGCGGGTGATCGCCTGCTCCCACTACATGCGCGAGCAGATCGCAGACATCTTCGGCGTCGAGGAGAGCCGGATCAGCGTGATCCCGAACGGGATCGACCCCGACGACCTGCCGGCACAGGACCCTGCCGAGCTGGCCCGCCTGCGATCGGAGTTCGCGGCCCCAGAGGAGAAGCTCGTCCTGCTGATCGGCAGGCTGGTGTACGAGAAGGGGTTCCAGCTGGCGCTCGAGGCGATGCCGGAGGTACTCGCGGAGGTGCCCGGCACCCGGTTCCTGGTCGCCGGCTCCGGCACCCACGAGGCGGAGCTGCACAGCCAGGCCGAAAAGCTCGGCCTGATGGAGCACGGCACCTTCCTCGGCTGGATCGGCGATGACGTCCTGCACTCCCTTTACCGGATCGCCGACCTCACCGTGGTGCCCTCGATCTACGAGCCATTCGGCCTGGTCGCGCTGGAGGCGATGGCCTCCGGCTGCCCGTGCATCGTCGCCGACACCGGCGGGCTGCGCGAGGTGGTGCCCCACGAGGAGGCCGGCCTGCGCTTCCGCGCCCACGACCCCGATGCCCTCGCGGAGGTCGCGATCCGGGTCCTCTCCGACGACGAGCTGGGCCGCCGCCTGGTCGCCGAAGCCTACGAGCACGTCCGCCGGTTCGACTGGGGCGACGTCGCCGAGCAGACCGCCGCGGTCTACGCCGACCTGGTCGGTGAGGCGAGCCCCGCTTAGCGGCGGCGTCGCCTTGGAGCCGGCGCCCGCCGCTCGCTGAAGCTGAACCCGCCGCTGCGGCGGGGGTCGCCGGGCGCCCAGAAAAGGCCGTCCAGCAGCTCGCTCGGTTCGATCGCCATCGCGCCGGCGAGCTTGATCAGTGTGTCCACCCGGGCGACCCGCTTGCCGTGCTCGAGCAAGCCGATCTCGGTCCGGTGCAGGGAGGCGCGAGTGCCGAGCTCCTCCTGGGAGAGACCGGCGTGGCGACGGCAGCGGAGCAGGTTCTGTCCGAACCTGATCGCGAAATCCTCCTCGCGCGGTCTTCCACCTGATCGGGCCACGCGGCGAACCTGGGAATCGCAAACTTTTGTCTGGCAGACAACTCCCTTCATCTCTGGTAGCATTCTTGCAGCAACGCGGAAATGGTGGAACGAGCCTAAAATGGCACCATTCCACCATGGCCCTAAATATCAAGGACAAGGAGACGGAGGAATTGGCGGCAGAGGTCGCATCCCTGACCGGGGAGAGCAAGACCGGCGCGGTGCGCCAGGCTCTGCGCGAACGCCATGAGCGGCTCTCGCTTCAGTCCGGAGGCGCGGGCAAACGCGAGCCGGGCAGCCTGCTTCGCTTCCTCGAAACCGAGATTTGGCCGCAGATTCCTGACGAGCTGTTGGACCGCGAGCCAATGACGAAGGAGGAAGTCGAGGACATCCTCGGCATCGGTCCGGAGGGATATTGATTCTCGATACCTCCGCAGTGATCACGGTGCTGTTCAGAGAGCGCGGACATGAGCGCGTCGCCGAGGCGATGGACACCGCCGATCTCCTCGCAATCGGGGCGCCAACTCTGCTCGAGACCGGGATCGTCACGGTCGGGGCATTCGATCTCCATGGTCGTGCATTGGTCTCCCAGTTCCTCGAACAGCGACAGGTAACCGTGGTCCCTTTCGACAAACGCCACTGGAGCGTCGCTGCAGAAGCGTTCATCCGCTACGGCAAGGGCCGACACCCGGCTCGTCTCAACCTTGGCGACTGCATGACCTACGCGACGGCCAAGGTCGCCGCCGCTCCTCTGTTGTTCGTCGGGAACGACTTCGCGCAGACTGACGTCAGCGCGGCCTAGACGACCGAGCTGGGTGGCTGCAGGGTTGTCTCGGCACTGGGGTCCGGTTCGACCGGGTCCGGCCAACGCAGCTCCTTCGGGGCCTCCCGCATCCGAACGATCCGGGCCGGAACGCCGGCGACGACGGCGTTGGCGGGCACATCCTTGGTGACCACGGTGTTGGTGCCGACGATCGAGTTGTCGCCGACCCGGACGCCACGCAGGATGCAGGCGCCGTACCCGATCCAGACGTTGGAGCCGACCTCGACGTCGCGCTTGTAGATGCCCTGTAGCCGGATCGGCCGCTCGACTTCGACCACGCCGTGGTCGAAGTCGATGAACATCGCCCGGTCGGCGATCACGCACTGCTGGCCGATCCTCACCCGCTGGTAGGCGGAGATCGTGCACTCCTGACCCATCACGGTCTTGTCGCCGATCTCGACCACCCCCTCGTGGCACCGGATCTTCGACCGGTCGCCGATCCAGACAAAGCGGCCGAAACGGACCTCGCCGCGGGGGGCGATCTCGATTTCGAGCCGGCGCCCGAAAAAGACGAGGCCGTCGGTGCGCCAGCGCCGCCCGGCCGCGGTCAGGGCACGCCGCCACGAGTACCGCCACAGCAGTCGCGCGTAGCGGCGGTTGATCATCCCGTTGCGGGCCAGGAAGCGGATCACAGCGGGGCAACTTTAGAGGCAGCCTCTTAGACTGAGCGCCCCGTGCCCGATGCCGCCAAGTCCGCGTCCCTCGCCGACCGGCTCGTCGCCGGGGACAAGCGGGCGCTGGCGCGGGCGATCACCCTGATCGAGTCCGACGACCCCGCCGGCTGGGATCTCGTCCGCGAGGTCTACCCACGCACCGGCAAGGCGAGGATCGTCGGCTTCACCGGCCCTCCCGGCGTCGGCAAGAGCACCCTGATCGGCTCGCTCACCGCCGAGCTGCGCAAAGCCGACCGCGAGGTCGCCGTGCTCTCGATCGACCCTTCCAGCCCGTTCACCCGCGGCGCTCTGCTCGGCGACCGGATCCGCCTCTCCGACCACTTCCTCGATCCCGGCGTCTTCATCCGCTCGATGGCCTCGCGGGGAGCGCTTGGCGGCCTCTCGGAGGCGGCGCTGCAGGTGGCGCTGGCGATGGACGCGGCCGGCAAGGACGACGTCCTGATCGAGACTGTCGGCGTCGGCCAGGCCGAGATCGACATCGTCGACCACGCCGACACGATCGTGCTCGCGCTGATGCCGGGCTCGGGGGACTCGATCCAGGCGCTGAAGGCCGGCGTGATGGAGATTCCCGACGTGATCGTCGTCAACAAGGCCGACCACCCGATGACCGACACGATGGTCCGTGAGGTCCGCGGCGTGCTGGCGCTCTCCCACGACCCCGAGGGCTGGAAGGTGCCGATCCTGCGCACCGAGGCCGCTCGTGGGGAGGGGGTCGAGGAGCTGGCGGTGAAAATCGACGAGCACCGAGCCTTCATTGAGGAGGCTGGCACCCTCGCCGAGCGACGCGCCCGCAACCTGCGCAGCGAGGTGCTCGGCATCGCCACCTCGCGGATGCGCCGCCGTCTCGAAGAGACGGTCGCCGAAGACCCCGCCACCGCCGAGTTGCTGGAGCGGGTGGTGCGGCGGGAGCTCGACCCTGCCTCAGCGGCGAGCGAGCTACTGGAGCGGCACGCCGATGGCTGAGCCTGCCGCGATGCCGTCGCTGCGCGAGGCGATGGGCTGGGTCGGCGCCGAGATCGCCGACCTCGGCGGGAAGGGGGTGGGCGAGGTTCACGGCTTTTTCATCGACGGTGGCACCGGCGACCCCGCCTGGCTGATCGCCCGCCTCGGCAGACGGCGGCGGACCCGGCTGGTGGCGGTGCCCCTACGCGACTGCGCGGGAGCGCCGTTCGGAGTCTGGGTCGCCCAGGAGGCGGGGGCGATCCGCACCGCCCCAATGGTCGACCCCAACCGCCCCTTGCGCCGCGAGCACGAGCTGGCGATCTGCGCCCACTTCGGGATCGGTGACGCGGTCGGCCGCGCAGCCGAGGTGCGCGAAAGGCCCGAGAACTCGGTCACGGCCACGCCGGCTGCCGGCTGAGCGGCGCTAACAGCCGAGCTGGCGGGCGATCACCATCTGCTGGACCTCGTCGGTCCCCTCGCCGATGGTGAGGATCTTGGCGTCGCGGTAGAAGCGGCAGACCGGGTACTCCTCGATGTAGCCATAGCCGCCGTGGATCTGCACCGCCTCCTCGGTGGCGCGGACAGCAAGGCGCCCGGTGATCAGCTTCGCTTGGGCAGCGGTGAGGGTGAACGACTGACCGGCATCCTTCTCCAGCGCTGCCCGCCAGGTCAAAAGGCGCGCCGCCTCGATCTGGGCTGAGAGGTCGGCGATCTTCGCCTGGATCGATTGGAACTTGGAGATTGCCTGGCCGAAGGCCTGGCGCTCCTTGGCGTAGGCGATCGCCTCGTCGAGGGCGCCCTGCGCCAGGCCGACGCCCATCGCCGCGACGCCAATCCGCCCCCCGTCGAGGATGTGGAGGAAGTTCTTGAAGCCGTCGCCGCGCCGGCCGAGCAAGTTGGCCTCGGGGACCCGGCAATCCTCGAAGCTGAGCGGCCGCGTGTCGGAGGCGTTCCAGCCCATCTTGCGGTAGGCCTCGCCGATCTCGTACCCGGGAGTGCCCGTGGGGACGATCAGGTTGGAGATCTCCTTGCGCCCGTCGGCGGTGCCAGTGACCGCGGTGATCGAGACGCAGCCGGAGATCTCGGTGCCGGCGTTGGTGATGAACTGCTTGGCGCCGTTGACGACCCACTCGCCCCCGTCGAGGCTGGCTTGGGTGCGGACGTTGCCGGCGTCGGAGCCCGCCTCGGGCTCGGTCAGGCCGAAGGAGGCGAGCCGCTCGCCGCTGCACAGGCGCGGCAACCATTCGGCCTTCTGCTCGTCTGAGCCCCAGAGGTGGATCGGCATCGTCCCCAGCGAGGTGTGGGCGGCCATCGTGATGCAGACCGAGGAGTCGATCCGGGCAAGCTCTTCGACCGCCAGCACGTAGGAGAGGGTGTCGGCGCCGCCACCGCCGTACTCCTGCGGGAACGGGATCCCCATCAGGCCGAGCTTCCCCAGCTTGGCGACGATCTCGTAGGGGAACGCCTTGGTCCGGTCCAGCTCCTCGGCCACCGGTGCCACCTCGGCCCGGGCGAAGTCCCGGACCATGTCCCGAAGCAGTTTCTGCTCGTCGGAGAGGTTGAAGTTCATGCCGCGGAGCCTATGCCGTTCCTCGCGCGGGTGGCACGGGGGGAGGGGGTCGAGAACGAACACCTCGCTCGCAGGCCCCCTCCCCCCGTGACAGGACCCGCGCGTCGGAGCGGCCCCGCTATAGCTGCAGGCTCTTCACCTGGAGTAACTCCTCGAGCCCATACCGGCCGTTCTCGCGGCCGTGGCCGGACTGGCCGTAGCCGCCGAACGGTGCCAGCGGGTTGAAGGCGCCGCCGTTGATCTCGATCTGGCCGGTGCGCAGCCGCTTGGCGACCGAGATCGCCCGCTCCTGGTCGCCAGACCAGACGCCGCCGGCGAGGCCGTACTCGGTGTCGTTGGCGATCCGGACCGCGTCCTCGACGTCGTCGTAGGGCTGGATCACCAGCACCGGGCCGAAGATCTCCTCCTGGGCGATCGTCATCTCCGGGGTCACCTCGGAGAAGACGGTGGGGCGGACGAAGTAGCCGCGGTCGAGGCCCTCGGGCGGCTCGGCGCCGCCGGTGAGGAGCTTCGCGCCCTCGGCCTCGCCCTTCTCGATGTAGCCGCGGACCCTCTCGCGCTGGGTCTCGGAGACCAGCGGGCCCAACCGGGTCGAGTCCTCGAAGGGGTCGCCGGGGGTGAAGGACTCCGCGGCGGCCACCGCGATCTCCTCGGCTTCGGCGAGCTTCTCCCGCGGCACCAGCATCCGGGTCAGCGCGCTGCAGGTCTGGCCGGAGTTGAGGAAGCACTTGGCGACTCCGTCGGGGATCGCCTGCTGCAGGTCGGCGTCGTCGAGGATCACATTCGGGGACTTGCCGCCAAGCTCCATCGCGATCGGCTTCACCGTCTCCGCGGCCAGCTCGCTGACCCGGCGCCCGGCGCGGGTCGAGCCGGTGAAGGAGACCATGTCGACGCCCGGGTGGGCGGCGATCGCCTCGCCGACCACCGGGCCGGTGCCGGTGACGAGGTTGAAGACTCCCGCCGGCAGGCCGACGGACTCGATCACTTCGGCGAGTTGGAAGGCGTTTAGCGGCGTTACCTCGCTCGGCTTCAGAACCACGGTGCAACCGGCGGCGAGGGCGGGGGCTACCTTGGCGGTGATCTGGTTGAGCGGGTAGTTCCAGGGGGTGATCGCGCCGACGACGCCGATCGCCTCGCGCAGCACGCGGGAGTTGCCGATCTCCTCCTCCCAGGCGACTTCGTCCATCAGCGTCGGCATCGCCCCGAACTGGGCGGTCGGCAGCCCGACCTGGATCATCTGGCTGAGTTTCAGCGGCATCCCCAGCTCCTGGGTGATCGTCGCGGCGATCTCCTCGGCCCGCTCGCCGAGACCGGCGGCGATCGCGCCCAGGTAACCGGCGCGCTCCTCGCGGGGCGTCTGTGACCACGAGTCGAAGGCGTCGCGGGCTGCGGCGACGGCGCGGTCAGCGTCCTCGGGCGAACACGCTGGGACGGAGCCCATCACCTCCTCGGTGGTCGCGTTCACCACCTCGATCTGCTCACCCCCGCTCGGCTCGACCCACTCGCCACCGATGAAGATCTTGTCTCTGACCTGAACCTCAGCCGCCGTCGCCATTTCCCACACCCTTCCGATCCGTGACCCAAATTTGACTGGACACCAACGCTAGCGCGTGGGGGAAGGGTGGGCGCGGTTCTACAGACGAACGGCGGAGCGGCGCGCGAGGGAGTTGAGGGCCGTCAGCCCGCTTCGGCGGCGGCGGCGGCGGACGCCGCCTCAACGCCCGGGCCGGGAATCTGGCGGGCGTCGCGGGCGGTCAGGGTCTCGCCGCAGCGTTCGCAGATCCCACGCTCAGAGATATCGCCGCCGCACTCCTTGTGGACGATCACCTTGGTCGGGCCCTCCGGGCCGGTCGAGTAGCGATCGCCCCAGTGCAGCAGCGCGATCAGGGCGGGCCAGAGGTCGAGGCCCTTCTGAGTCAGGAAGTACTCGTAGCGGGGCGGACTTTCGTGGTAGGCGCGGCGCTCGAGGATGTCCTCGTCGACCAGGCGCTGTAGCCGTGCCGAGAGCACGTTGCGGGCGATGCCGAGGGACGCTTGCAGCTCGCCGAAGCGGCGGTTGCCGTTCATCACGTCGCGGACGATCAGCAGCGACCAGCGCTCGCCGATCACCTCCAGCGATTTGGCGATCGAGCAAGCCTGGCCCGGGTAGTCGGCGCGAAGCATGGTGTGATCTTCGCACACTTCGGTTGCATCACGCAACTCACTCCGGTAGGCTGCGGGCGAGTTATCAGTTGCTTGACGAAACCATGCGTCACCAGCCGATTGGAGGCACCAAATGAGGCTGATACCGAGACACAGGCACGGACACCGGGCGAAGGCGCCTCGGATCGAGATCAGCGAGGCGGAGATCGCCGCCGACCTGCACTACCCGGCGGCTCCGCGCTCACCGCGTCGGACCGCCGACCTCAGACGGGTCGGGATCAGGTGAGCGAGGACGGAATCGTTCTCGCCGGCGAGGGGACCGCGGCCGACGTCGCCGAGACCTTTGCCGCTCAGAGTCCGGAGACCTCGCGCAGTCGCACCCTGGTCTGGCAAGACCCGGTCGCGACTGCGTCCGCCGGGGCGACGATGACCGGGATGGAGTACATGACCGCGATCGTCTCCGGGGAGATGCCGCCGCCGCCGATCGCGGTGACGATGCGGCTGCGCCCGGTCGAGTTGGAGGAGGGGCGGGTGATCTTCGAGGGTGAGCCCGGCGAGGAGCACTACAACCCGATCGGCGTCGTCCACGGCGGCTACGCAGCGACGCTGCTGGACTCGGCGCTCGGTTGCGCCGTCCACACGACCCTGCCCGCCGGCGTCGGCTACACCTCGCTCGGGCTGGAGGCGAAGTACGTCCGGCCGATCACCCGCGACACCGGCCGCGTGCTCTGTGAAGCGACCGTCCTCTACCGGGGGCGCAAGCAGGCGACCTCCGAGGCGACCCTGACCGCGGCAGGCGACGGCAAGCTGCTCGCCCACGGGATGGCGACCTCGATGATCCTCGGAGGCTGAGGAGATGCTGCGGCCGGTGTCAGCCGGCCTGCCGGCGAGCCAGCTCGACCAGGAGCCGAACGCCGTACCCGCTCCCGTTGGTGCCGGTGTACTCGCGGCCGACGTCCCAGGCGGTGCCGGCGATGTCGATGTGCGCCCAGGGAGTCTCGCCGACGAACTCCTCCAGGAAGGAGGCTGCGGTGATCGTTCCGGCCTTGCGCTTGGCGGCGAGGTTGGAGAGGTCAGCGACGGTCCCCTTCATCAGCTCCTTGAACTCGGGATGGAGGGGGAGGCGCCAGGTCAGCTCGCCGCTGCGCTCGCCGGCCCGGGTCACTTCGTCGGCCAGCCCGTCGTCGTTGGAGATCACTGCGGCGTAGGTCGAGCCGAGGGCGATCACCACGGCGCCGGTCAGGGTGGCGATGTCGACGACCCGTTCGGCTCCCTGCTCGACCGCGTAGGCGAGGGCGTCGGCGAGGATCAGCCTGCCCTCGGCGTCGGTGTTGTTGACCTCGACCGTCTTGCCGTTGTACTGGGTGATCACGTCGCCGGGTTTGACCGCCGTGCCCGAGGGCATGTTCTCGGTCGAGGGGACGACCGCGAGGAGGTCGACCGGCAGGCCCAGCTCGGCGATCGCCGCGACCGCCTCGAGCACCGCCGCGGCGCCGGACATGTCCATCTTCATCTCCTGCATCCCGGCACCGGGCTTCAACGAGATGCCGCCGGTGTCGAAGGTGACGCCCTTGCCGACCAGGCCGAGCGTGGGGCCGGGCCCGCCGGCGTAGCGGAGGACGATCAATCGTGGTTCCTCGGGGCCGCCCTGGCTGACCGCGGCCAGCCCACCCATCCCTTCGGCCGCGATCTCCTCGGGGCCGAGGATCTCGGCGGTGACGGCCTCGGAGCCGGCGGCGATCTCCGCGGCGCGGGCGGCGAGGAAGCTGGGCGTGGCGACGTTGGCCGGGGTGTTCTGGAGGTCACGGGCCCGGTTCTGGGCCTCGGCGCAGACACGGGCCATCTCCGCCGGCGCCCCCAAGGCGGCCGGCCCCAGCAGCGTCAACGACTCCAGCCGCGGCGGGTCCCCCTCAGGCTCGTCACCGAGAAACCGGTCGAATCGGTAGGCGGCGAGGATCGTCCCGGTGACCAGCGCCTCCGCGGTAGCGGCATCGTCCGCGGACTCGGGCACGGCCCAGGCGACCGATCCGACCTCGAGCCGCCCCGCCTCCTTCGCGGTGAGGGCGGCGGCGACACGAAGGCGCTCGGCGTCGGCCTCCGCGCGCTCCCCGAGCCCGACCACGAGCACCGGCGCGGAGCCCTCGGGGCGCAGCAGGGAGAGCTTCTTGAAAGCGCTTTTGGCCTCGGCAGCCCCGGGCAGAGAGGAGATCGAGGCCGGAAGGGACTCGCCCTCGTACAGCCCGATCGCGACCAGGTCAGCGCCGGCCTCCCCGAGGTCGCTCTCTCTCACCCCGACCTTCATCGGCGGCGAGTGTATGTGCTCGCGGGCTGCGAGACGATGCCTCCCGGTATCGTCATACGCGGCCTGAGTGCCCACAGGAACAGACCTCTCCACATCGGAATAGAAAGGGAGTAGATGCCCAGCTCAGTGATCCTCGGAACCGCCCGGACCCCGTTCGGGAAGATGAGTGGGAGCCTGTCCTCGATGGACGCAACCGACCTCGGCGGCCACGTGATCGGCGCCGCCCTGGAGCGGTCCGGCGTCGATCCCGAGCAGGTCGACCAGGTCGTCTTCGGCCAGGTGCTGCAGGCCGGCCAGGGCCAGATCCCCTCCCGCCAGGCACAGATCAAGGGGGGGATCCCCAAGGAGGTCCCCTCGGAGACGATCAACAAGGTCTGCGCGTCCGGGATGCGCTCGGTCGGCCTCGCCGACATGGCGATCCGCGCCGGCGACACCGAGGTCGCGGTGACCGGCGGCATGGAGTCGATGAGCCAGGCGCCACACCTGCTCCCGGGGGCCCGGTTCGGCTACCGGATGGGTCACGTCGAAACGATCGACGCGATGGTCCACGACGGCCTCACCAATCCCTTCACCGAGAAGCAGATGATCAACGAGGCGAGCGACGTCTCCAACGAGCTGGAGATCGCTCGGGTCGACATGGACCGCTTCGCCGAGCGCTCCCACCGGCTCGCCGCCGAGGCGACCGACGCCGGCCGGCTCGCCGAGGAGATCGCCCCGGTCACGATCAAGTCCCGCAAGGGGGAGAGCACGGTCGAGGTCGACGAGGCGATCCGCCCCGAGACCACGCTGGAGACGCTCGCCGGCCTGAGGGCGATCGGCGGCGATGACGCCACCCACACCGCCGGCAACGCGCCGGGGGTGAACGACGGCGCCGGCGCGATCGTGGTCGTTTCCGACCAGTGGGCCGAGCGCGAAGGCCGCACCCCGCTGGCCCGGGTGCTCTCCTACGGCACCGTCGCCGACGACTTCCCGTATCTGGCCAAGACCCCCGCCAACGCGGCCAAGCAGGCGCTCGAGAAGATCGGCAAGAGCCCCGAGGACGTCGACCTCTGGGAGATCAACGAGGCATTTGCCTCGGTCGCCCTCAACTCCGTACGGATGCTCGGCGTCGACGAGGACAAGGTCAACGTCAACGGCGGCGCGATCGCCCTCGGCCACCCGATCGGCGCCTCCGGCGCCCGCATCGTCGGTGCCTTGGTGTACGAGCTCGGCCGCCGCGGCGGCGGCCTCGGCGTAGCCGCCATTTGCTCCGGCGGCGGACAAGGCGACGCGATTGTGTTGGAGGTGCTCTCGCAGTAGCGGGGGCGCTGCAAACCGGCGCATCTCGAGGGACCTGATTCACCATGAGCCGCGCCGCAGCTTTCTTTGACCTGGATAAGACCCTTATGGCGGGGTCGAGTGGCATGCAGTTCGCGCGGGTGGCGACGCGGCAGGGGATCGTTGGGCGCGGCCAGCTCGTCCGCTGGGGGGTCGAGCACATGCGCTACCGGCTGCGCGGGACCACCGACGAGCGCACGGTCGAGGTGCTGAAGGTCGCGCGCGACCTGATCGCCGGGGTGCCGGCGAAGACAATCTCGCGGATGGAGCCCGAGGTGATGGCCGCGATCCTGCCCCGGGTCTTCCCCCAGATGCTCGACGAGGTCCACGATCACCAGGACGCCGGCCGTCCCACCTTCATCGTCAGCGCCGCCGGCAACGACATCGTCGAGTCGCTGGCCCGCGTGCTGGGAATGGACGGAGGCATCGGTACCCGTTACGAGGTTGATGCCAGCGGCCACTTCACCGGCCGCCTCGACGGTCCGTTCGTCTACGGCCCCGGCAAGGTCGAGGCGATGCAGGCGTTCGCCGCCGCGCACGAGATCGACCTCGACACCTCCTACGCCTACTCGGACTCGCTCTCGGACCTGCCGATGTTGCGGGCGGTGGGAAACCCGGTCGCCGTCAACCCGGACCCGCCGCTGGCCGAGATCGCCAGGCAGGAGGGATGGCAGACGATGCGCTTTGAGCGCCTCGGCCGACGCCTGGTGGCGCTCGCCGTGACCGTGCTTGCCACCGTCGCCGGGTTCGGTGCCTCCCGCGTCGCCGCCCGGCGCAAACCGCCGCCCCGCCGCTTCCCGATCTCCGGCGCGGCACGCCGCTGATCGCCCGGACTCGGGGCCGACCCTCTAGGCTTCGCCGCCGATGGAGGCAGCGATCGCCCGCAAGATCCGTGTAGTAGTCGCCAAGCCCGGCCTCGACGGGCACGACCGCGGCGCCAAGATCATCGCCCGCGCTCTGCGCGACGCCGGCATGGAGGTGATCTACACCGGGCTGCACCAGACTCCCGAGCAGATCGCCGAGACGGTGATTCAGGAGGACGCCGACGCGGTTGGCCTCTCGATCCTCTCCGGTGCCCACATGACCCTCGTCCCAAAAGTCGTCGAGCTGCTCGCCGCCCAAGGCGTGGACGACGTCCTGGTCACCGTTGGCGGGACGATCCCCGCCGACGATATCCCCGAGCTGAAGCGGTTGGGGGTGGCCGAGGTCTTCACTCCAGGCGCGGGAACCGACGACATTGTCGAGTTCATCCGCGACGGTGCCACGCAGCGCCACGAGCAGTCCCAATAGCGTTGCGTGACTCAAATCACATGTCTCTGAACTTCGTGGTTTCCCGCTGTCGATCAGGGTATAGTCCACCTGATTGACTCGTCAGTCAACGTCAGAATTGCTCCCAAGGAGGCTTGAAACTTGAAGATCTGCGTCCTGGTCAAGGAGGTTCCCGACGCCGCGGTGCAGAAGCGCATCGACCCGAACACGATGCGCCTGGACCGTGGTGGCGAGAAGAACCTCAACCCCTTCGATACGCACGCCCTCGAGGCGGCCATGCAGATCAAGGAGGGTGGCGCGATCCCGGTCGAGGAGGTCGTCGCGGTGACGATGGGCCCGGACTCCGCGGTCCGTGCCCTGCACAAGGCTGTGGCGCTCGGCGCCGACCGCTCCGTCCACCTCTCCGACGACGCCCTTTCCGGCTCCGACGTCTGCGCGACCGGCTACTCGCTGGCCAAGGTGCTCGAGTCCGAGAGCCCGGACCTGGTGCTGCTCGGGCAGCAGTCCGATGACGGCGAGTGCTACACGATCGGCGCCGTCGTCGCCGACCATCTGAAGATGCCCTCGCTGACCCAGGTGATCAAGATCGACGTCACCGACGGCAAGCTGCGCTGCGAGCGCCAGGCCGAGTACGGCTACGACACGGTCGAGGTCGAGCTGCCGGCCGTGATCAGCGTCGGCGACGCGATCAACGAGCCCCGCTACCCGAGCCTGAAGGCGATCATGGGGGCGAAAAAGAAACCGCTCGACTCCAAGGCCACCGGCGACGTCGGGATCGACGGCGGCATGGTCGGAGAGGCCGGTTCCAAGACCGCGGTCCTCGCGCTCAACCCGCCGCCTCCCAAGGAGGCCGGGGAGATCATCGAGGACGAGGACACCAACGAGACGGTCGAAAAGATCGTCGCCTGGCTCGACGAGAGGAAGCTGATCTAGATGGCAGGCATCCTGGTTTACGCCCTCCACGATGACGAGGGCAACTTCAACAAGAACTCGCTCGGAGCGATCTCCGAGGCGGCCAAGCTGGCCGGTCAGATCGGCGGCGACGCCTCCGCTCTGGTGGTCGGCGACATCGCCGACGACGCTTGCGCCTCGCTCGGCAACTACGGCGCCGCCAAGGTCTACCGGGCCAAGAGCGTGCCCGAGGGCCTGGCCCAACCGATCATCGACGCGATGGCGAAGGTGATCGGGGATGAGGGCATCTCCTACGCGCTGTTCGGCGGCGGCCTGCTCGGCTTCGAGATCGGCGCCGGCCTGACCGCGCGGCTGAACGCCGGGGTGACCATGGAGGTCACCGAGGTCAAGGTTCAGGACGGCAAGCTGGTGGCTGAGCGGCCGATCCTCCAGGACTCCCAGATCGCCGACGTCGGCTACGTCTCGGAGCCGGGGATCATCATCGGCCGGCTCAACGCCTTCGACGCCAACGAGACCGGCGGCACCGCCGAGGTCGTCGACGTCGAGGTCGAGCTCTCGGAGTGGTCGACCAAGGCGAAGATGGTCCAGCGCGGCGAGCAGCGCGGCGCCGACGTCAACATCGAGGACGCCGACATCCTGGTTGGCGGCGGTCGCGGCCTTGGTGCCGCGGAGGGCTTCAAGTTGGCCGAGGAACTCGCCGACTCGATGGGCGGCGCGGTGGCGGCGACCCGGGCGGTCGTCGACGCCGGCTGGTATCCGTACGCCGCCCAGATCGGCCAGACCGGCAAGACGGTCGCGCCGAAGCTTTACCTCGCCGCGGGCGTCTCCGGGGCGATCCAGCACAAGGTCGGGATGCAGAGCTCGGAGAACATCCTTGCGATCAACAAGGACCCGAACGCCCCGATCTTCGAGTTCTCCGACCTTGGTGTGGTCGGCGACCTGCACAAGATCGTCCCCAAGCTGACCGAGGCGATCAAGGCGAAGAAGGGCGGCTGAGCCGATGCCGGCAGTTGCACCCAGCGAGTTCCCGCCCTCGTTTGACGCGGCCGATGTGATCGGCCCGCCAACCGACGCCGAGGACGATCGCATCGAGGTAGGGGTGGCGATCGTCGGAGGCGGCCCGGCCGGGCTCGCCTGCGCGAACAAGCTGATGCAGCTGCTGGAGAACGAGCCGGAGCTGACCGAGAAGCTGGGCGAAGTCCCGGTGGCGGTGATCGAGAAGGGCAAAGTCGCCGGTGCGCATCTGCTCTCCGGGGCGAACATGAAGCCCTCGGCGATGGAAGAGCTGTTCCCCGACCTCGACAAGTCGGAGTGGCCTGTCTACCAGGAGGTCACCAAGGACGCCGTCTACGTCCTCACGCCGAGCAAAGCGATCCGGATACCCCCGCCACCGGGGTTCCGCAACCATGGCAACTACGTCACCTCGGTCTCCAAACTCGGCCGCTTCCTCGCCGACAAAGCCGAAGAAGCGGGCGTCTACATCCTCTCGGAGACCGCCGCGACCAAGCTCCTGGTCGAGGACCGGGTGGTCAAGGGCGTGCGCTCCGGCGACCGCGGCCGCGGCAAGGAGGGCGAAGAGCTGGCCAACTTCGAGCCCGGTTCCGACGTCGTCGCCAAGGCCACTGTGCTCGCCGAGGGCACCGTCGGCCACCTCACCTACGCGGCCTACGACTACTTCGACATGCACGGGGCCGACCCGATGCGGTGGGAGCTCGGGGTGAAAGAGGTCTGGGAGGTGAAGGAGCCGCTCGACCGGGTGATCCACACGATGGGCTGGCCGCTGCGCAAGTCACCCCGGTTCAACGAGTTCGGCGGCAGCTTCATCTACCCGATGGGCGAGGACAAGATCTGCATCGGCCTCGTCGTCGGCCTCGACTACACCGACGCAACCTTCAGCTGCCACGACGCCCTGCAGCTGATGAAGACGCACCCCTTTATCAAGAACCTGATCGGCGGCGGCAAGCGGGTCGCCTGGGGGGCGAAGACGATTCCCTCCGGCGGCTACTTCGCGATGCCCAAGCGCCTTGCCGTCCCCGGCATGGTCGTCGCCGGCGACGCGGCGAGCATGGTCAACATCCCGACCCTGAAGGGCGTCCACTACGCGATGCACGCGGGGATGTACGCGGCGGAGACGATCGTCGACGCGCTCAAGGAAGACTCGGTCAACTTCGAGGCCTACGACGAGAAGGTCCACAACTCGGAGATCGAGAAGGACCTGAAGGAATCGCGCAACATGCGCCAGCCGTTCTCCAAGGGCTTCTTCCTCGGCGGTGCGATCGCCTCGGCGATGACGGTCACCAAAGGCAACTTCCCCGGCGGCCACTGGAAGCAGGAGCACGACTCCGAGATCGAGGTCGTGGAGGGCAAGGCGGGCGACATGTACGTCAAGCCCGACAACGAGCTGACCTTCAACAAGCTCGACTCGGTCTTCCTCTCCGGCAACGCCACCCGCGACGACGCCCCCAACCACGTCCGCATCCAGACCAAGGTGCCGCGCGAGATCGCCCAGACCTGGGTCTCGATGTGCCCGGCCCAGGTCTACGAGATCCCCGACGAGCAGCTGGAGAACGGCACCGCCGAGGTCGACGTCCACGTCACCGCCTCCAACTGCGTCCAATGCGGCGCGATCACCGCCAAGGGCGGCCGCCTGACCCTCCCCGAGGGCGGCGACGGGCCTCTGTACCAAGAGACGTAGCGAAGAAGTTCCAGAGTTGGCGCGATCTGCGCGCCACGCGTGCGTAGTGGCCGGTTACGGTCGACGGATGCTGGTCGTCGCCGATATCGGGACCTGGTTTGCTACCGCGGTTGGGTCGCTGACCGGTTCGATTGCCATTGGCGGATTCCTAGCTCACATCGGTCCAGCCCTTTCGAGAGCATCGGACGCGGAGTTGAGGGCCGCCACCGTCATCGGCGGCATGGCGGGTTTGGTGGTCGGCGGGGTTGTAGTCGTTTTGTCTGCATACTTTGGATAGGATTCGATCATGTCAAAACGCACTGCATTGGTGCTTGTCTTCGCGGCGATACTTCTTTCAACCGTCGGTGGGCTCTTTGGCCTCAAGGCGCTGGGTGCGAACAAAGGGATCCTGAGCCTCGGGTTTCTCGTCCCCCTCATGCTTGGAGCCCATGTGAGCTCGCGCGTGGTCATGCACTACGGAGTATCGGAGCGCGAGCGCCGCTGAGGCGCCCTCCGCGGCGGATATGGTCGCGCCGTGTTGGCGCTGGGCATAGCTGCGGCTGTCGGGGCGTCCTGTCTCTACAACGCCTCGATCGCGATGCAGGCGCTGGAGGTGCGGAAGGTTCCGCGGGAGCACTCGTTGCGGCTTTCGTTGCTCGGCAGGCTGTTGCGGAACCGGCGCTGGCTGGTGGCGACCGGATTGGGGCTGTTGGGGTGGCCGCTGGAGATCGCGGCGCTGTTGCTGGCGCCGCTAACCGTCGTCGGGCCGTGCCTGGCCTCCGGGCTGATCCTGCTGTTTTGGCTCGGGGTGACGCGACTGGGGGAGGCGCCGGGGCGCCGCGAGGCGATCGCGGTCGCGGCGATCGTCGTCGGTGTCGCGGGCGTCGCCTGGGCGGCGCCGGAGCGGACTACCGAGCACGCGAGCACCGGTGCCGTCGCGCTGGCACTGGCGCTGGTGGCGCTGCCGATCGCGGCGCCGTACCTGCTGCGCGGCCGGGCGGTGGCGGCGGGGATGCTGGCGGTGGTTGCGGCGGGGTTCGGGTATGGCTGGACCGCGATCGCGAGCAAGTTGTTGACCGACGAGTTGGCGACCGGTGCGGTACTGATCGCCGTGGCCTGGCTCGCCACCGCGGCGATCTCCGAGCTGCTGGCCTTGCTCAGCGAGATGAGCGCCCTGCAGCACCGGCCGGCGACTCAGGTGGCGCCGGTGATGTTCGCGGTGCAGGTGCTGGTGCCGGTCACGCTCGCGCCGCTGATCTTCGGCGAGTCCTGGGGCTCGACCCCGCTCGAGGGCACCGCGCTCCTCGCCTTCATCGCGGTCGCGATCAGCGGGACGGTGCTGCTGGCAGGTTCCAGGTCGGTAGGTGCGGTGATCGCGGCCGCGCATGCGGACGACTGATCCGGCTCCGCTGTTAGGTTGACGCCGCCTTGCCGTCTCCTGATTCCCCAGTCACCACGGCAGCGGACAAGTTCGCGATCGGCTTCGACCATCGCGACCGCGCACGGCTGTTTGAGCACTGGACCGAGGTGCTCGACTCCGAGCAGTGGTCGGAGGGTTCGAAGCTCGAGGCCTTCGAGAGGCGCTGGGCTGAGTGGAACGGGCTGCCCAGCCTGGGTCTCTCGAGCTGGGCCGGCGGGGCGCTGGCGACGCTCGAGTTCGCCGGGGTCAGGGGGGAGACGGTCCTCTGTCCCTCCAACACCTTCATGGCGACGCCGCTGGCGGCGATCGGCGCCGGTGCCGAGGTCGAGTTCGTCGACTGCAACCGCACCGATCTCTGTATGTCCTTCGAGGACTTCGAGCGCAAGGCCGAGCGCCACAGGCCCCGTGCCGCGATCCTCGTCCACATCGGCGGCCACCTCGCCTTCGACTCAGAGCGGATCGCCGCCTACTGCCGCGACCACGGAATCTTCCTGCTCGAGGACTGCGCCCACGCTCATGGCGCCGGCTGGAACGGGACGAGGCCCGGAGCCTTCGGCGACGCCGGCGTCTACTCCCTCTACGCAACCAAGACCATCTCCAGCGGCGAGGGCGGCGTCCTCGTCTCCGCCGACGAGGAGCTGCTCGAGTTCGCCCGCAAGTTCCGCAACTACGGCAAGTTCGAGCATCGGGTCGACGGCCTCAACTTCCGCATGAGCGAGTTCACCGCCGCCCTGGCGCTGGTCCAGGCCGAGCGAATGGAGGAGATCGTCGCCTGGAAGAACGAGTACGCCCGCGAGCACATCGACCCGCTCCACCCGGCCCGACTGGAGCTGCCGGAGGGGATGACCTCCGGCCTCTACAAGTACGTCGTCTTCGAGCCGATCGAGAAGAGCACCGGCCGCGTCTACGAGGAGCCCTGCCACCGGATCATGGGCCGTGCCGACGATCTGCCCAACACCGACTGGGTCGCCGAGAACCACTGGTGCGTGCCGCTCTACTACCGCCCCGAGAGCCGTGCGGCGGCCCTCGGCGAGGAGGACTGAGTGCCGGCGGAGGGGGGCGCACCGAGGGTCCTGGTCACCGGCGGGGGTGGCTTCATCGGCTCCCACGTGGTCGATCGCCTGCTCGAACAGGGAACGATCCCGCGGATCTTCGACCTCAGTGCCTCGCCCTACCACTCACCGTTGGAGGTCGAGACCTTCACCGGCAGCATCACCGACCCCGCCAACCTCGACCTGGCGATGCGCGACTGCGACGCCGTCATCCACCTCGCCGCGGTCGCCGACGTCGGCCACGTCCACGCCGACCCCGTGCTCGCCGAGGAGGTCAACACCCGCGGCACCCTCAACGTGCTCGAGGCCGCCTGCCGAGCAAAGGTCGGGCGGGTCGTCTACGGCTCGACGACCTGGGTCTACAGCGACTGCGCCGAGCAGGAGGTCGACGAGGAGACCCCGATCCCGGCCCCGCGCCACCTCTACACCGCGACCAAGCTGGCGGGGGAGACCTACTGCGCCGGCTACACCGAGCTGTTCGAGCTGGAGAGCACCGTGCTCCGGTTCGGCATCCCCTACGGCCCCCGCGCCCGTGCCGCCGGCGTCGTTGCCAAGTTCACCGACCTCGCCCTCGGCGGCGAGGCGCTGACGATCGCCGGCGACGGCAGCCAGAGCCGCAGCTTCATCTACGTCGAGGACCTCGCCGAGGGGATCGTCGCCGCGCTGCGGCCCGAGGCGGCCGGCCGCACCTACAACCTCTCCGGTGAGGAGGTCGTGACGATCCTCGAGATCGCCGAGACCGTTCAGGAGATGACCGGAGGCTGCGAGATCGTCCACACCCCTCCGCGCCCGGGCGACTTTCCCGGCAAGGTGATCTCCAACGAGCGTGCCCTGCGGGAGCTCGATTGGCAGGCGCGGACGAGCTTCCGCGAAGGGGTGGAGAAGTACGTCGAGTGGGTTCGTTGCAGCACCCGCGCACCCGATCCAATCCCGGGCAAGAGGCCGTCGCTGAACGGCAACGACCACGCCACCGGCGCGCTGCTCGCGGGCGCCTCGCGCCTCGAGGAGCGCGAGCCTCGGGTCCTGATCCTGACCGCCGACATCGGCGAGGGACACGACCTTCCCGCCCGGATCGTCAAGGCCGACCTGGAGGAGGAGATGCCGACCGCGCAGGTGGAGATCGCCAACGGCCTGGAGGCGATGGGGCGGGTGCTCTCGGCCGTGGTCCGGGCCGGCTCCCGCTTCACCTTCCGTTGGACCCCCTGGTTGTTCGATGTCCAGTACTGGCTGATCACCAAGCTGGCTCCGACCCGGTGGCTCGCCCACCACCTGATGTACCTGCTGGGGGCGCGGGGGCTGACCCGACTCATCGCCCGGCACGACCCCGACGTCGTCATCTCCACCTACCCCGGGGTGACCGCGGTGCTGGGGATGCTGCGCGAGAATCGCCGCCTGCTGGTGCCGGTCCAGTCGGCGATCACCGACCTCGCCGGCCTGCGCTACTGGGCCCACCCTGGGGTCGACCTTCACTTCGTCACCCATCCCGAGTCGATCGAGGAGGTCGAACGGCTGGTGGGGCCGGCCAGCGTCGAGTGGGTACGGCCGCCGATCTCCCGTGAGTTCCTGATGCCCCGGACCCGCCGCGACGCCCGCGAAGCACTTGACCTGCCGGCCCACGCCCGGATCGTCCTCGCCTCCGGCGGCGGTTGGGGTGTCGGCGATCTCGAGGGGGCGATCACCTCGGCGCTCGCCGACGACAACACCCTCGCCGTCTGCATAACCGGCCGCAACGAGGTTGCGCGAGAGAAGCTCGAGCAGCGCTTCGGCGACAACGAGAGCGTCCGCGTCCTCGGCTTCACCGACCGGATGAGCGACTGGATGGCCGCCGCTGACGCGATGATCCACTCGACCGCCGGCCTGACCGTGCTCGAGGCGCATATCCGCGGCTGCCCGGTCGTCTCCTACGGCTTCTCGGCCGGCCATCTGCGCGCCAACAACGCCGCCTTCGAGCGCTTCGGCCTGGCCGAGGTGGCGCGCTCCGAGCACGAGCTGGAGTCGGTCCTGCGCCACATCACTCGCGAGCGACGCTCTCCCGACTCCTCCTTCGCCTCGCTTCCCTCGATCGCCTCACGGGCGCTCTCGGTGCGCCCGCGAGTGCGGCCGCAGCCGGTCTGGCGGTTGCGAGTGGAGCGTACGGCCGCCACCGTCAGTTTCGCCGCGATCTTGATCGTGATGGCCTTCGCGACGGTCAAGTGGGAGGCGCCCTACAAGGTCATCTCCAACCCGCTCAAGGACCGGATCCACATCGGCAGGGAAGACGATTCGGCCACTCCGTCCCGGCCACCACGCGCGCAGGTGCAACTGCGCGCCGGGCCCGAGGCGGTCGCGAACCAGCGCCCTTGATCGCTGCAGCGTCCTGGGCCGGGCTCTCGCTTGCCGCCCTCGCCCACGCGGGGCCCGCTCTCGCGCCGATCGTTCCCGGCATCGGCGACTCGCTGGGGATTCAGTTGCGACGCGACGACGGTGAAGACGTCTCGATCACCTTCGACGACGGGCCGCACCCCCGCGGGACCCCCGCCGTGCTGGAGGTCCTGAGAGAGGAGGGTGCGCTTGCGACCTTCTTCCTCGCCGGCGAGCAGGTGGAGCGCCGTCCGGCCCTGGTGGCGGAGATCGTCGCTGCGGGCCACCGGGTGGAGCTGCACGGTTATCGCCACCGGAACCAGCTACGGCTGACGCCGCGGGCGTTGCTCGAGGACGCCGAGCGTGCGAGAGCGGCGATCGAGGCGGCGGGCGGGCAGGAGATCGCCGATTACAGGCCGCCCTACGGGATCTTCAGCGCCGCCGGCTTACGGGCGGTACGAAGCCGTGGTTGGAGACCGGTGCTCTGGTCGCGGTGGGGGAGGGACTGGTCGAAACGCGCGACGCCGGACTCAATCGCCCGTCGCGCGGGCGCCGGCGCTCGGGCCGGGGACATCCTGCTTCTGCACGACGCCGACTACTACAGCGCGCCTGGCTCCTGGGTCCGCACCGTCGCGGCCCTGCCAATCATCCTCGAGGAACTCGAGGCGCGTGGCCTGAAGTCGGTGCCGCTGCGACGGGGTGCGGGGGGCGCAAGAGTCCACTGATCGCACCCGGCGAAGGCCTCGTCGAGTTGCTGCGCCATCGTGCTTCGGGGTCGGTCCTGGTCGAAGATCTGCTTGGGCATAGCTCTCCGTCCTGTTGGGGGGACATCTGAAAGATGCCACCCCCGGTCGGACGAAAAACCTGCAATTTGCGAGTCTTAGGAACGTGTGTTCGTATCGGGTACTACGAAGGTCGCGCAAACTCCGCAATCTCATCGGCGACTCGCTGAGGCTGGTCGAGCGGGACGAAGGTATTCGCGTCCGGGATCGGGACCACCCGCGCGTTGCCGGCTTCGGAGGCGAGGCGTTCCGCGTAGGAGATCGGGAAGAGCTTGTCGCCCGGAGCCCAGGTGAGGAGGATCGGCAACTGCGAGCCGCGCAGCCGCTCCGCCGCCTCCAAGGTGTAGCGCTTGTTGAGCCCGATCGTCACCTTGCGCAGGTCGTGGCGCACGCCTTTGTTCGAGAGGCCGGGCTCCATCCAGGAGTCGACCAGGGAGTCGGGGATCGGGGTTCTGGTGAACGGCTTGAAGGCGCGACGGGCGATCGCCTTGATCCGAAACGGGGCCGCAATCAGCGTCATCCCGCCGGGCAGCTTGGCCAGCGGCGGCATCGTCTTGAATATCCCCGGGGGAAAGTTCTCGTGGGTGTCGCAGTTGGTCAGCACCAGGCGCCCGATCCGCTCGGGGTGACGGGTGGCGAGGATTTGGGACATGGCGCCGCCGGAATCGTTGCCGACGATCGTCACGTCCTCGAGGTCGAGCTTCTCCAAAAAATCGGCTATCAGCGCAGCGATGCCGGGAGGGGAGAGGTCGGCGTCGGGGTTCATCCCGCTCTTGTGGGCGCCCAACGGCCAGTCGGGCGCGAAGCAGCGGAACCGGTCGCTGAGGTGGTCGACGACGCCGTCCCAGAGTCGGCCGTCGACGAGGTACCCGTGGACGAAGACCACCGGCTTGCCCTCGCCGGCCTCTCGGTACCGGATCGTGCCCGCCGCCAGGTCAACCTGCTTGCGCTCAGTCGTCTCAGCCATCGGAATCCCCTTTCGTCTTAATGTCGAATGACGCTACGCAACTATCAGGGCGTGGTCAGTTCGCTTTTCCATAATCCGGATAAGATACAGACAGTATGCATGTAAATCCAGAAAGGCGTAGCCAAGCCGAGCGGGCTGCCTCTACGCGTTTGGCGCTGATGGACGCCGCCCAGGAGCTCTTCACCGAGCGCGGCTACGACGGCGTTGGGACCGAGGAGATCGTCCGCGCCGCCGGTGTCACCCGCGGCGCCCTCTACCACCACTTCGGCGGCAAGGCGGAGCTGCTGGAGGCGGTCTACGAGCGACTCGAGGCCGAATCGACCGAGCGTGTCGCCCGGATCGTCCTCGGTTCGGAGCTGGAGAGCCCGATGGCGGCGATGCGAGCCGGGATCGAGGCCTTCCTCGACGAGTGCGCTGAGCCGGCGCTGCGGCGGATCGCCCTGCACGATGCGCCGGCGGTGCTGGGCTGGGAGCGCTGGCGGGAGATCGGCGCCGCCAACGGTCTCGGCCTGATCGAAGCCAGCCTTACCGCAGCGGTCGAGGCTGGTGAGATGCGCGACCTGCCGGTCCGGCCAACCGCGCACCTGCTGCTCGGCGCGCTCGACGAGGCGGCGATGCTGGTCGCCCGCTCCGAAGACTCGGCCAGTCGGGCCGAGGTCACCGTCGTCCTACTGGCCCTGCTCGAGAGCTTCGCGGTCCCCGGCTCGCCGTAGCACGTCCTCGACGCCGCGGGTGTTCGCCGAGGGCTCGTGCGCGAGTCGCCGGGACTCCTTCTGCGCGTACATCCGGATGTCGGCGAGTCGCATTGCCTCGGTGGGCTCGGCGGCATCGCCGGGGATCGCGGCCACGCCCCAGGAGGCGCTCAATTCGTAGCCGGTTCCGACCGCGCTGAGCGCTTCGGCGGCGCGCTTTGTGACCGCGTCCTGGCGGTTCTTCTCACATTCAACAAGGACCGCGAACTCGTCGCCGCCGACCCGGTAGGCCATCCCGTCGCCGCCGACGGCACGGCGCAGCTGTGCTCCCAGCTGCGCCAGCATCTCGTCGCCGGCGGGATGGCCGAAGGTGTCGTTGTAGCGCTTGAAGCCGTTGAGGTCGAGCAGCACCAGGGTCGCCTCCACCTCCGCCGATCGCTCGCACTGCGCGGCCAGGTCCACCTGCAGCCGTCCCTGGTTGCCGAGCCCGGTCAGGTAATCGGTTCGCACCTGCTCGAGCAGTTGCTTGTTCTCCCGCACGCTGATCGCCAGGCGGGCGATCACGGCGAGCATCGTCGCGGTCCAGAGCACGGTCGTGAGCGAAGTGGCGCTGCTGAAGTACTGCATTCCGAAGAGCCCGATCATCACCGCGGCGAAGAAGCCGGGGACCATCAGCTCGCGCCAGCCGTCGAAACGCGCCGCGGGCTTGATCAGGTCGGCCTTCGGCTGCCAGGCCTCGGCGCCGATGCAGACCGCCGCGATCAGGTAGATCGGTTCGACCCAGTCGCCGCCGGGCAGGCTGGAATCGACTGAGTGCAGGGTGTAGGAGGTGTCGGCGACAACCAAGAACGCGAGGCCGGCGAGGAGCAGCGACCAGGTGCGACCAGGGCGCCACCGGGTCAGCGCGACGACTCCTACGACCAGGGACAGCATGATGATGTCGCCGAGGGGGTATGCGAGGGTGGTCGCCTCTTCCAGGGTCGTGCCTCCGGTGCGGTCGGCGACGAACTCGAAGACAAAGGCGGCGCCGAGCGCCGCGGTGCCGAGCGCCGCTATCGCCCCGTCCATCCAGAGGCGCCAGTCGAGCTCGTGGGCACGGGCGCGGACCAGGAGGCCGAGGCCGAGGGCGGCAAGCGGGTAGTAGGCGAGGTACCCGATGTCGGCGATAGAGGGGTAGGGCGCCGAGGGGTCATCGGCGATGAAGACGGTCCAGTAGACCTCGGCCAGGCCCCAGGCGAAGATCGCGGCGGCGATCGCCAGCCAGGCGCTCCGGTTGTGTCCGGCTGCGGTCGCCTTGAGCACGCAGCAGACCCCCGCGCTGAGTATCACCGCGTCGTACAGGGCACCGTTGGTAAAGGAGTCGAGGCCGGCGCCACCGATTCCCAGCCAGTCGTGCAGGGCGACCAGGGCGGTGCCGCCGAACAGCACCACCCCGAGCGCCTTCCGCAGCGCGGCGCCTCGGTCGGTATCGACTTGGGTACGGAAGGAGGCCACATGGTGCTATCGGCAACCCTTGCGGACTTCTCTAGACTTAGGAGACGATGAAGGCAGGAATCCACCCCGAATACACGCTCGCCAACGTGCACTGCTCGTGCGGGAACCAGTTCTATACCCGTTCCACGAAAGAGGATTTGCACGTCGAGCTCTGCTCCGAGTGCCACCCGTTCTACACCGGAAAGCAGAAGTTGGTTGACACCGGCGGACGCGTCGAGCGCTTTCAGCGCCGCGCCGCCAAGCACAGGGTCGGGAAGTAGGGCCGGTGAGCCCCCCGGCGGGCTCCGCACCGGCACCTGAGACCCCCTCCTCCGGGAACGGAGGAGACCCGCTTCGCATGCCCGACGGCGCCCTCGTCGCTAAGCGCGACGCGCCGGTCGGCGGGCAGGCGGTGCTCGAGGGAGTGATGATGCGCGGCGTCTCGGTCTGGGCGGTCGCGGTGCGCACTCCCGAGGGCCAGATCGAGATCGAGTCCGAAACCCTCGTCCCCTGGGCGAAGCGACACCGGATCTGGCGGGTGCCGATCATCCGCGGCGTCGTCGCCCTGGCCGAGTCGATGAAGATCGGGTTTCGTGCCCTGGCGATCTCGGCCAACGCCCAGCTCGAGGAGGACGAGGACGGGAAGCAGGAAGAAATAGGCGGCTGGGTCTGGGGGCTGACGATCGCCTTCTCGCTGGTGCTGGCGGTCGGCCTCTTCTTCGTCATCCCGGTTGGCCTGACCAGCCTGATCAAGGACGAGCTCGGCTCCTCACTCCTCTTCTGGCTGGTCGAGGGCGTGCTCCGCACGGCGATCTTCATCGGCTACATCGTCGCGATCAGCAAAATGCCGGACCTGCGCCGCGTCTTCGAGTACCACGGGGCCGAGCACAAGACGATCTCCTGCTTTGAGGCCGAAGACGAACTGGTCCCCTCGCGGGCCAAGCTCTACTCGCGGCTACACCCCCGTTGCGGCACCAGCTTCCTGCTGATCGTGATGGTGCTGGCGATCTTCGTCTTCGCCCCGATCGGCCTGCCCGCCTGGTACTGGCTGCTCGCCTCCCGCATCCTCGGTATCCCGCTGATCGCCGGGCTCTCCTACGAGGTGATCAAGTGGGCAGGAAAGAATCGCCGTAAACGGTGGGTGCGGGCGGTGATGTGGCCGGGGCTGATGCTGCAGAACCTGACCACGCGTGAGCCAGATGAAGAGCAGCTCGCGGTAGCGATTGCCTCGCTCAACGCGGTTCTGGCCCGGGAGAACCCCGAAGAGGCCGCGAAGCAGCAGCACATCGAGATCGTTGCTTAACCCCCTCTAGGGTTGACTCGATGATCGAGCAGCTCGTTGCGCAGATCGAGACGCGGTTCGCCGAGCTGGAGGAACTGATGTCCGATCCTGCCGTGATCGCCGACCGGGGGCGTTACGCGGAGGTCGGGCGCGAATACCGCGAACTTGGACCAGCCAGGGATCTGGCCGGCAGCTGGCGGACCCTGAAGGACGATCTGGAGGGCGCCCGGGAGCTGCTCGAAGAGGGCGAGGACTCGGAGCTGCGCAAGGTCGTCGAAGAGGCGCCGGGGCGGCTGGAGGAGCTGGAAGAGGAGATCCGGTTGGCGATGGTCGAGCGTGACCCCAACGACGCCAAGAACGTAATCGTCGAGATCCGGGCAGGAACCGGCGGCGACGAGGCGGCGCTCTTCGCCGGGGACCTGCACAAGATGCTGACCCGCTACGCCGAGGAGCGTGGCTTCGCTACCGAGACGCTCTCGCAGTCGCACTCGGACGCAGGCGGGTTCAAGGAGGTCACCTTCGCGGTCAAGGGCGAGGGGGCCTACTCGGTGTTCAAGTTCGAGGGCGGCACCCACAGGGTGCAGCGGGTGCCCGAGACCGAGTCGCAGGGGCGGATCCACACCTCCACGGCGACGATCGCGGTGTTGCCCGAGGCCGAGGAGGTAGAGGTCCAAGTAGACCAGGGCGACCTCCAGATCGACGTCTACCGCTCCTCCGGTCCCGGCGGCCAGTCGGTCAACACCACCGACTCGGCGGTGCGGATCACCCACAAGCCGACCGGCATCGTCGTCTCGATGCAGGATGAGAAGTCCCAGCTGCAGAACAAGGAGCGGGCGATGCGGGTGCTGCGGGCGCGGCTGTACGAGCGGGAGCTGGCCGAGCAGCAGGCGAAGATCGCCTCTGAGCGCAAGGCCCAGGTGGGCAGCGGCGAGCGCTCCGAGAAGGTCCGCACCTACAACTTCCCCCAGGGCCGGGTAACCGACCACCGGATCAAGCTGACCTCGCACAACCTCGACGGCGTCCTCGGTGGCGATCTCTCGGAGTTCACCGACGCCCTTGCAGCGGAGGAGAAGCGCCAACGTCTCGAGGCCGCAGCTGTTGGCTGACGTGGGCTCGACGGTGGCTGCCAGTGACGCGAGACAGGCTTTGTCTGCCGCCACGGATGCGTTGCGGGCGGCCGGGGTCGAAGATCCCCGCCTTGACGCCGAAGTGATGCTGGCCGAGGCCGTCGGCTGTGATCGTGCGGCCCTGGCCATTGATCCGGAGGTGCCGCCCCCTGCGGCGCGGCGGTTTGGGGAGATGGTGCGGCGGCGGCTGCGGCGCGAGCCGGTCGCTTACATCGTCGGGCGCAAAGGGTTCCGCCACATCGAGCTTGCCGTGGACCGGCGGGTTTTGGTGCCGAGGCCGGAGACCGAGCTGCTGGTCGAAGTCGCGCTGGAGCACAAGCCGACCTCGGTGCTCGACGTCGGCACCGGCTCCGGCACGATCGCGCTGGCGATCGCCGACGAGCTGCCGAGCTGTGAGGTGACGGCGACCGACACTTCCGCCGCGGCGCTGGAAGTGGCCCGCGCGAACGCCGAGCGCCTCGGGTATTCCGACCGCGTTCGGTTCCTCGAGGGCTCCGTTCCCGAGGGGGAGAGCTTCAACCTGGTAATCGCCAACCTCCCCTACATCGCCGAGCCCGACTGGCCCTCGCTGCCGCCTGAGGTTCGTGAGTGGGAGCCGCGCGAGGCGCTGCTCGCCGGCCCGGACGGCCTCGACGCGATCCGGGCGCTGCTCGACGAGCGCGGTAGAGCTTTCTCCCGCTATGCGGGCAAAAGGACGAACGCGCTTGCGCTGGAGGTGGGCGAGGGACAGGCGGCGGCGGTTGGTGCGCTGCTGCGGGAGGCGGGATTTGGGCCGACCGAGGTCAGGAGCGACCTCGCCGGGATCGAGCGGGTCGTGGTCGGAACTACTTCAGCCGCAGGCGAGGGCGACCAATGAGCGAGGGCGGGCCGACCGAGATCGTCTCGATCGAGCGGGGCGCCGCCGCGGTGGCGCGCTCGGCGCTGGAACGCGTCGTCACCGCCGGCGGGGTTGCCCTTTTCCCTGCCGACGGCCTCTACGGGCTCGCCTGCGACCCCCTGAACGCGGCTGCGATCTCAAGGATCTACCGGCTCAAGGGCCGTGATGACGGCAAGCCTTCGGCGGTCATGTACTTCTCGCCGCTGGCGATGCGGGAGCTGGTCTCCGAACTCGGCGCTTTCAGCGCCGCCGCGGTCAGCGCCCTGCTGCCGGGGCCGGTGACGCTGGTCATCGCCAACCCCGGCCGTCGCTACCCGCTCGCCTGCCGCGAGCACCCCGAACGGCTTGGCGTCCGTCTGCTCGACGGTCCGCTGGCGGGGACGATGTGTCCGGTCTTCCAGACCTCGGCGAACCTCAGCGGCGAGCCGCCGCCCGCGCGCCTGACCGCCGTGCCGCCGGAGATCGTCGCCGGACTCGAGCTCGTGATCGAGGGCGGCGAGCTGACCGGCATGCCGTCGACCGTGGTCGACATATCCTCGATTGAGGACGACGGTGGCTGGACGGTGTTACGCGAGGGCGCCCTCTCCACCGGCGACCTGGCCAGCGCGATGGCCTCGGTCGGCCTCGGCTGATCAGCAGCCGGTGTCGGCCCGGAAGGGGAGGCGGACGCGACGCCGGGAGCTGTTGTCGTCCTCGTTGGACTCGAAGAGGAGGCCCTTGGGGTCGACCGTCATCACGTAGGCGAAGCAGCCGCGCAGTCCGGAGACCTCGATCCACTGCTTGTCATAGGGCGCTGGGTAGATGTCGGACCACCCGACCGAGGTTCCCAGCGTGACCCGGTCCCGGTAGGGGTTCTGGTCGCAGGCGGGGTAATGGCGGTTGCGCGGTGAGCGCCGCCCGGGGCGGGTCCGCTCAAGGTCGCGCAGGCAGTAATTGAGCTTTGGACTGGTACGCACCACAGGCCCGAGCGCGCCGTCCGATCCAACCGGCCGCAGCTCGAACCGGGCCAGCTGGTGGACCTTCCAGTAGGAACCGCCGAAGTACGGGCCGACGTCGGTGAAGTGGAGGGTGGCGAGGCTGGGCACGGTGAGGTGGCCGCCGCCGGCGCGGTAGATCCGTTGGTTGGTTCGCATCGAGTGCCACCCGTTGCGCCGGCCGCGTAGCTCGATCGGCCCGCGACCGGCGCTGCGGACGTCGCTGGTCGCGCGCAGCAGCAGCCGCCCCGACCCGGTTCGGTCGAGGTAGAGGTCGCGCGGCGGCGCGATCCTCAGGTTGGGGCAGAGGAGCGAGGAGGCCGTCGGGCCGGTGCAGGGATTCGCCACCGTCGCGCCGGCCGGTGCCGCGGCCGCGATCGCCAGCGTTCCTGCCGTCGCCAAGAGGACCGGAAGGGGGGTTCTCACCGGGCCCAGGGTATCCCGACCCGTTGCTATCGTCGCTGTCATGAGCACCGAACTGCCCGAGAACTTTCAGAGCGCCCCGCTGGCGGAGGTCGACCCCGAGATCGCCGCCGTCCTCGACGGCGAGCTGCGCCGCCAGCAGCGCACCCTGGAGATGATCGCCTCGGAGAACTTTGTCCCCCAGGCGGTGCTCGACGCGGTCGGCTCGGTGCTCACCAACAAGTACGCCGAGGGCTACCCTGGCCGCCGTTATTACGGTGGCTGCGAGGAGGTCGACGTCGGCGAGGAATTGGCGATCTCCCGGGCCAAGTCGGTGTTCGGGGCGGAGCACGCGAACGTCCAGGCGCACGCCGGCGCCCAGGCCAACAACGCCGCCTACATGGCCCTGCTCGAGCCCGGCGACACCTTCCTCGGTATGGCGCTCGACCACGGCGGCCACCTCAGCCACGGGATGAAGATCAACGTCTCCGGCAAGCTCTACAACCCGGTCCCGTACCACGTCCGGCGCGAGGACTTCGTCGTCGACATGGAGGAGGTGGCGCGGCTCGCCGACGAGCACCGGCCGGCCCTCATCGTCGCCGGCTGGTCGGCCTACCCGCGCCAGCTCGACTTCGCCGCCTTCCGCCAGATCGCCGACTCGGTCGGCGCCAAGCTGATGGTCGATATGGCCCATTTCGCCGGCCTCGTCGCGGCCGGAGAGCACCCGAACCCGGTCGAGCACGCCGACGTCGTCACCACGACCATCCACAAGACCCTCTGCGGCCCCCGCAGCGGCATGATCCTCTGCCGCGAGGAGTTCGCCAAAGCGATCGACAAAGCGGTCTTCCCCGGCCAGCAGGGCGGCCCGCTGATGCACACCATCGCCGCCAAGGCGGTGGCCTTGCGGATCGCAGCCGGCGAGCCGTTCCGCCAGCGCCAGCGCCAGACGATCGCCAACGCGCGGGCACTCGCCGCTGGTCTGGAAGCCGGCGGCGTCCCGGTGCTGACGGGCGGAACCGACGTCCACCTGGTCCTGGTCGACCTCACCCCGACCGGGCTCGACGGCCAGACCGCCGAGGACCGTTTGGCGGAGGTCGGGATCACCGTCAACCGCAACGCGATCCCGTTCGACCCGCGCCCGCCGATGAACCCCTCGGGATTGCGGATCGGCACCCCGGCCCTCACCACCCGCGGCATGGGTGAGGAGGAGATGACTGAGATCGCAGCGGTGATCGCCGCCGCACTCGGCGCCGACTTCGAGGCGGAGAAGGATGGGCTCTCCGCCCGCACCGCGGCCCTGATGGACCGCCACCCGCTGTACCCGCAGCTGGCGCCAGCCGCCGCCGTTTGAACCTATAAGTTCGCGTTCCAGTCGCAATCTCTACCGCGGGAGGTAGTGCGATGTTCGACCTCAACGGGCCGGCGCTGGAAGTGGCGATCGGGCTCGCCTTTGCCTTCTTCCTCCTCAGCATCGTCGCCTCGGCGATCACCGAGGGCATCTCCTGGGCAACCAACCAGCGCGCGAAGACGCTTGAGAAGGGCCTCAAGGGGATGTTCGGCGACGACGACGTTGCCGCCGACGTGCTCGCCCATCCGCTCGCCAAGACCGATATGAGCTCGGCCGTTCCCGACCGCAAGCCGGCCTACCTCTCTTCCCGGAACTTCGGCCTCGCCTTGGTCGACACCCTGAAGGAGAGGGGCGGCGGGAACAGCGAGGATTCGCTGGCCAAGCTCAGCGCCGGCGTCAACGCCGTCAGGGACGAGGCGTCGCCGCTCGGCAAGCAGCTCGACGCCCTAGTCGATGAGGCTGGCGACGGCGACCTGGCTGATTTCCGCAAAGCGTCGGAAAGGTGGTTCGACGACGGGATGGACCGCGTCTCGGGCCTCTACAAGCGGTGGGCCCAAAAGGTCGCCATCGTCGCGGCGCTGATCGTCGCGATCGCGCTCAACGCCAGCGCCGTGCGAATCGCCGAACGGCTCGCTGCCGACCCCACGGTCCGTTCCGCTGTCGTCACCGGCGCCGAGGGGGCGGTCACCCGGAGCAAGACGTCTCCGAAGGCGACGGGCGAGGCGGCCCAGAACGCGGTCAAGGAACTGGAGACCCTCAAGGTTCCGATCCTTTGGGGCGCAGCCAACAACCCGCTCGAGAGCGTCAACGCCTTCCTGGCTGCCCTCGCCGGTTGGCTGATCACCGCGATCGCGATCTCGCTCGGAGCCCCCTTCTGGTTCGACGCTCTCGGCAAACTCGCCCACCTGAAGACGAGCGGCCGTAAACCCGCGACGTCTGGCTAGGGCGCTCCCCCGTAGGGAGGGGTCCTGAGCCGGCTTCGGTGGTTAGGGTCGCCCCGATGAGGGTCTGGATCGACTGCACGGCCGCGGCCCACCCGTTGGTGCTGCGACCGTTTGCCGAGCGGCTCGAGGCCCAGGGCCACGAGGTCTTCATCACCACGCGGGAGTACGGGCAGACGATCGGCATTCTCGAGCGGCTGGGCCTGCCCTATACCGTCGTCGGTGAGCACGGCGGCGCCTCCCGCCTGGCCAAGGGCCGCGCCCTGGCGGGCCGCTCGGCGCGGCTGGCGCGGCTGGTCTGGGAGCGGCGGCCGGACCTGGCGATCGCCCACGGCTCGGTCGACCTGGCGGTCGTCTCGGCGCTCTTCCGCATCCCTTCGGTGCAGATGCAGGACTACGAGTTCGCCCACCTGCAGCGCCAGATCTCCTTCCGAGCGGCGCGCCGGGTGCTGGCGCCGGACTCGATCCCGGTCGAGCGGCTGGCTCGGATCGGCGCCAAGGGCCGCAAGCTGGTCCGCTACCCGGGCCTGAAGGAGGAGTACTACCTCGCCGATTTCGAGCCTGACCCCGCGGTCCTCGACGAGCTGGATCTCGGCCGCGAGAAGGTCCTGGTCGTCGTCCGGCCGCCGCCGGAGACCTCCGAGTACCACGCCCCCAACGACCTCTACGCGGCGACCGTGCGGCGCCTGGCCGAGGAGGGGGACCTGGTCCAGGCGGTGATCGTGCCTCGCACCGAGGAGCAGGGATCGGCGGCGCGGGCGCTCGGCGCGCCCAACCTGCTCGTTCCCGAGCGGGCAATCGACGCCCAGAGCCTGATCGCCTTCGCCGACCTCGTGGTCAGCGCGGGGGGGACGATGAACCGCGAGGCCGTCGCCCTCGGCACCCCCGTCTTCACCACCTTCAGCGGCCGCATGGGAGGCGTCGATGAGGCGCTGATCGCCGCCGGGCGGCTCCAGGTCCTGACCGAGCCGGCGGCCCTTGCGCTGCGCAAGCGCGAGACCCCGGTCGGCGTCCTGCACCCACGCGACCCGGCCTTCCTCCTCGATGCCGCCCTCGGGGCTGTCGCGAGCGGCGAGTAGCCTGGGCCGCAGCTTCACCGGGTAATCCTCGATATGGCAGCGACCACCGACGCCGTCCTTGCCTTCATCGCAGCCGCCGCGATCGCCTGGCTGCTGGTTCCCTACGCCGAGCGGCTGGCCTTCAAGGTCGGCGCGATCGACCTGCCGCAGGAGCGCAGCCTGCACAGCCGGCCGATGCCGCGCCTCTCCGGGCTGGCGATCCTCGCCGGGGTCGAGTTCGCCGGCTGGATCTGGCTCCCAAACGACGGTGAAAGCCACGCGATCCTGCTCGGCGCCGTGGCGATCGCGGCGGTCGGTGTGCTCGACGACGTCCGCCCCCTGCCGGCGCTGCCGAAGCTGCTCGGCCAGGTCGGCGCATCGTTGATCCCGGTCCTCGCCGGGGTCCGCGTCGGCAACCTCACCCTGCCGTTCGTCGGCGGCTTCGAGCTCGGCTGGCTCGCCTACCCGTTGACCGTGCTCGGGATCGTCGCGGTCGTCAACGTGATCAACCTCCTCGACGGTGTCGACGGCCTCGCCGCGGGGGTCTGCACGATCGCCGCGATCACCCTGGCCGCGATCGCCCTCTCGCTCGACCGCAACGCCGCCGGCGTGTTGGCGGCGTTGACCGCTGGCGCCGCGCTGGGCTTCCTCCGCCACGGCTTCCCGCCCGCCTCCAGTTTCATGGGGGACACCGGCTCCAACCTGCTCGGCTTTCTGCTCGCCACCGCCTCGGTCCAGGGAGCGCTGAAGACCAACGCGGTGATCGCCCTCGCCTTCCCGTTGATCGTGCTCGCGGTGCCGATCCTCGATACCGGCTTCGTCGTCCTCAAGCGGGTGAAATACCGCCAACCGATCTACCAGGCCGACAGCTGGCACTTCCACCACCGGATGGCCAACATCGGCTTCTCGCAGCGGCGCACGATCGCCTATCTCTACGCCTGGACGCTGGTGATGGCGGGGTTGGCGCTGGCGCTCCGGTTCGTCCCCTACAGCGACGACCGCGGCAACTTCGACGCGCTCTGGACTGCGGTGATGGCGTTCTTCGGGCTGATCGCCCTCGCCTCCAGTGTCTACCTGGTCTACGTCTTGGAGATCCTCAAGCTCCGCCGCGGCGGGATTAACCCGGAGACCGGGGAATACGAGGCGGTCAACCCGGAAACGGGGGAGTTCGAAGCGATCGATATCGAGCCCCCGAAAAGGTAGTGGCAAGGGGCACGAACTGGCTTCACAAAGCCATTCGCGGGCCTCTTGGGATATAGTCGCCGGTCCCCCCGCCGAGCCTCGAGCCGGGGGTATTTATGTCTCCTCCCAAGTACGTCGATCTACTGGCGCTGGCCGCCGCCCTGGCCGTCTTTTTGATCGGGGGACTGCCCCTGCTTGGCTACGCCGCGGGGGCCGTGGCATGGCTGGCGCAGCGCGGAATCCAGGTGATCGCTGGTCGCCGGGCCGCGGCCGAGTTGGCCGGTGGGAACCGCCAGCGGGCGATGGGCATAATCGCCGCGACGACGCTCGGCCGAGTCTGGCTGATGACCACCGTGGTGCTCCTGGTCGGCCTCGCCGAGCGGGAGGCGGGCCTCTCCTCCGCGGTCCTGGTCCTGGTGCTGTTCACGATCTCCTTCGCCGCCCAGGGCCTCTCTCACCTCTTCGGTGAGCCAGAAGGGCAGGGCGTCGCGTGAGCGCCGAGGCGGCAACCGCAGGAACGCCTGACGGCGCCTCGGGGTCCAGTGGGCTGAGCACCAAAGCGAAGGTGCTGATCGGGCTCGGCGTCTACCTCGCGATCGCGATCCTGATGCTGCTGATCTTCGGCAGCTCGGGCAAAAACGAAGCGTTCCAGCCGCAGAACGAGTTCAAACTCGAACCGTGGATCACGCTCGAACTGGGCGGCATCGACTTCAGCATCAACAAGGCGGTGCTCTACCTGTTCCTCGCCAGCGCCCTGACGATCTTCACGATGGTCTGGATCTCCCGCCGCATGGAGCAGAAGCCGAACCGGGTGCAGACCGCGATCGAGGTCGCCTACGACATGACCAAGAACACGATCGCCGGCGGCAGCCTCGACACCAAGATGGCCGCCCGCTGGTTCCCCTTCCTCGCTGCCCTCTTTTTCTGGATCTGGTTCTCGAACATGATCGGGTTCCTGCCGCTGCCGACCAACACCGAGCACGAGGTCTCGATCTTCGGCCTCAGCGTTCCGTCCTTCGCGATCTATGCCGCCACCGCCAACCTCTCGATCCCGCTGGTCCTGACCCTGGTCGTGTGGTTCTCCTACCACTTCGAAGGAGTGCGGGCGAAGGGCCCGATCAAGTACCTCGCCAGCTGGCTGCCGCCCGGCCTCGAGGACATGAACCCGGCCGCCAAGGGCTTCATCTTCGTGATCGAGGCGATCTCCCACTTCGCCCGGTTGATTTCGCTCTCCGTCCGGCTCTTCGCCAACATCCTCGCCGGCCACCTGCTGCTGCTCTTCATGGGCGGCGGGCTCGCCGTGCTGCTCGGGATCGCCGCGCTGGGCGCGCTCACCTTCCCGCTCGCATTCTTCTTCTTCATCCTCGAGGTCGGCCTTATCGCGACCCTGCAGGCATTCATCTTCTCGACTCTTACTGCCATCTATCTCGGCGGAGCCACCTCCGCCAGTCACTAGAAAAGGAGCGCTGTTTCATGGATCTGTCCCCTGTCGTCGCCGCTATCTCCGACGAAGGCATCGAATCTGCCGGCAAGGCGATCGCCCTCGGCGTCGGAGCGGGCCTCGGCTCGATCGGTGCCGGTATCGGCATCGGCTTCATCTTCGGCAAGGAGATCGAGTCGGTCGCCCGCCAGCCCGAGATGAAAGACGAGCTCCAGGGCATCCGTTGGCTCGGCTTCGCGCTGACCGAGGCCGTGGCCTTCTACACGTTCATCTTCGGCCTCATCGCCTTCTTCCTCTAGGTCGATGGAGCTGTTGGGGTACATAGCCGCGCTCCCGCTCGCCACCGAGGCGGCGGGGCACGAGGAAGGCGGTGGCAGCTTCCTCGTCTCGCCGGGCCTCGGCCTGATGATCTGGACGCTGGTCCTGTTCGGGTTCACGATGTGGGTGCTGAGCAAGCTCGCCTTCCCGAAAATCCAGGAAGCGCTGGACAAACGGGCGAAGGTGATCGCCGAGTCGATCGATGCTGCCGAGCGCCAGCGCCGGGAATCCGACGAGCTGCTGGCCGAGTACCGCGGCCGGCTCGCCGAGGCCCGCGAGCAGGCGGACGACATCATGGCTCGCGCCCGCAAGGCGGCTGAAACCGCCGAGGCCGAGGCGACCGCCGCCGGCAAGGAGAAACGCGAGGAGCTGGTCTCTGCGGCCAAGCGCGACATCGAGGCCGAGACCCGGCGCTCGCTGGAGCAGATCCGCAAGGAGGTCGCCGACTTAACCGTGCTGGCGACCGAGAAGGTGACTCGCAAAAGCCTCACGGCCGAGGACCAGAAGCGGCTCGTCGAGGAGGCCCTCGGCGAGGTCGACTTCTCATCCCTCTCGGGGTCGGAGAACTAGCCAATGCCCGACGCCGCCAACGTCTACGCCGCCGCCCTCTTCGACGTCGGCAAGGAGAAGGGCAAGCTGGACGTCATCCGCGACCAGCTCGGACAGTTCGCCGACGCGGTCGACGGTACCCACGACCTGCAGGTCTTCTTCTTCAGCCCCTACTTCTCCTCAGCGGAGAAGGTCGCCGGGGTGAAGCGGGCGGTCGCCGGCGCCGAGCCGGAGTTCCTCAACTTCCTCGAGTTGCTGATCGAGAAGGGCCGGATGGCGGAGATCTTCCGCATCCGGCGGCGGTTTGAGGAGCTGTGGAAGCAGGAGAACCGCCGCATCGATGTGACCGTGACCAGTGCCGTCGAGCTGGACCCGGCGGTGGTGGGCAGGATCGGCGAGGAGATCGAGCGCCAGACCGGCCAGGAGGTCGACCTGGCGAGCCGCGTGGACGACGAGATCCTCGGCGGCGTGGTGCTGCAGGTCGGCAACATGGTCCTCGACGCCAGCATTCGCAATCGCCTGGAGAAACTTAGAAAGAGCGTCGCGCAAGCGGCGTAAGGAGGATTAGAGCAGCCGATGGAGATCAAGCCGGACGAGATCGCAAGCATTCTGCGCGAGCGGATCGAGGGGTTGGAGGCCGAGAGCGCCGACCTCTCAGAGGTTGGAACCGTTCTTTCCGTGGCCGACGGGATCGCCCGTATCCACGGCCTCGACAACTGCATGGCGCTGGAGATGCTCGAGCTGCCGCACGGGGTCACCGGGCTGGCACTGAACCTGGAGGCCGACAACGTCGGCGCCGTGCTGTTCGGCGAGTGGGACAAGGTCGTCGAGGGCGACACCGTCAAGCGGACGGGCCACCTGCTGCGGATCCCCGTCGGTGAGGAGCTGCTCGGCCGCATGGTCGACCCGCTCGGCCGCCCGCTCGACGATCGCGGTGACGTCAACACCACCGAGACCCGCCCGGCCGAGTTCAAAGCCCCTGGCGTGGTCCAGCGCCAGCCGGTTACCGAGCCGGTCCAGACCGGGCTGATGGCGATCGACGGGATGATCCCGATCGGCCGCGGCCAGCGAGAGCTGATCATCGGCGACCGCCAGACCGGCAAGACGGCGATTGCGATCGACACGATCATCAACGCCCGCGACAAGGACATGGTCTGCATTTACGTCGCGATCGGCCAGCGGATGTCAACCGTCGTGCAGCTCAAAGAGGTGCTCGAGGAGAACGGCGCGATGGAGAACACGATCATCGTCGCTGCCCCCGCCGACGAGGCCGCCCCGATCAAGTACATCGCCCCCTACGCCGGCTGCGCGATGGGCGAGCACTTCCTCTACAACGGCAAGGCCGCGCTCTGTGTCTACGACGACCTCACCAAACACGCCTACGCCTACCGCCAGATGTCGCTGCTGCTGCGGCGCCCGCCGGGACGCGAGGCATACCCCGGCGACGTCTTCTACCTGCACTCGCGCCTTTTGGAGCGGGCGGTGAAGCTCAACGACGAGCTCGGCGGTGGCTCGTTGACGGCGCTGCCGATCATCGAGACCCAGGCCTCCGATGTCTCCGCCTACATCCCGACCAACGTGATCTCGATCACCGACGGCCAGATCTTCCTCGAGTCCGACCTCTTCTACTCGGGCGTGCGGCCGGCGATCAACGTCGGCATCTCCGTCTCCCGGGTCGGCGGTAACGCGCAGACCAAGGCGATGAAGAAGGTGGCCGGCAAGCTGCGCCTCGATCTCTCCCAGTACCGCGACCTCGAGGCCTTCGCCCAGTTCGGCTCCGAGCTCGATCCCGAGACGCAGAAGAGCCTGGCCCGCGGCGAAAGGCTGGTCGCGCTGCTGAAACAGAAAGAGCGCGACCCGCTCAGCGTCGGCGATCAGGTGGCGGCGATCTACTCGGGCACCGGCGGCTACCTCGACCGGATCAAGACCGAGCGCGTCGGCGAGTTCATCGCCGACCTGCGGACCCGCCTGCACTCCGAGAAGGCCGAGCTGCTGAAGCGGATCGAAGACACCGGCCAGCTCTCCGAGGAGGACGAGAAGGAGCTGGGCGAGGCGATCGCCGACTTCGTCGATGACTTCGGTCCCGACTTCGACGAGAAGGGCGAGCCGCTCGAGGCCGGCGAGTCCGACCGGGTCAAGTCCACCGAGGAGCGCGAGGCACCCGCCCGCACCGCGGACGAGGCCAAGGAGGCGACGCCCGCCTAGTCACCCGGGCTCTCCGCCATGGCCACCCAGAAGGAAGTCAAGAATCGCATCGCGTCGATCAAGAACATCAACAAGATCACGCGGGCGATGGAGATGGTCGCCGCGGCGCGGTTGCGGCGGGCCGAGCAGCGGATCGACGCTCTGCGCCCTTACGCCGAGGGCCTGCGCAAACTGACCCGCCAGGCCGCCGAGCACGCGGGCGGGATCCCGCGGGTCCCGGTCCTGGCCGAGCACGAGAGCCTCGACCGGGTCGGGATCGTGCTCGTCACCGGCGACCGCGGCCTCGCCGGAGCCTTCAACACCAATGTCATCCGCGAGGGCATACGGGCCCGCGACCGGGTCCGCGAGGAGAACGCCGACCCTTCCTTCTCGGTGATCGGCCGCAAGGGCGTCTCGGCCCTGACCTTCCGCAAGGAGGACGTCCGCACTTCTTACGTCGGCTTCACCGACCGCCCCGCTTTCGCCAATGCCCGGGAAATCGCCGAGGAGCTGACCGCGCGCTACGTCGATTCCGACCTCGACCGGGTCGAACTCGTCTACAACCGGTACGTCTCGCCGCTGACCCAGCACGTCTGGCGCCAGACGCTGCTGCCGCTGCAGCAGGCTGATGTAGCCGGCGAGGGCGTCGAGGAGGAGCAGGACGACGGCGAGGAGACCGAGGCCGAGCGCGCTCAGAGCCGCTCGGACTGGTTCTACGAACCTGAGCCCGAGGAGCTGCTGGCGAGGCTGATCCCGGAATACGTGACGATCTCGGTTTACCGGGCGCTGCTCGAGTCGGCAGCATCGGAGCTGGGCGCGCGGATGACCGCGATGCGCAACGCCGCGGAGAACGCGGAGACGATGATGGACGATCTGACCCTGGAGATGAACCGGGTTCGTCAGGCGGAGATCACGCAGGAGATCTTGGAGGTTGTGGCCGGCGCAGAGGCGCTCGGCTAGGCCGCAAACGGAGACAAAGGAACCAATGGCTGAGAGCAACAACGGAACCAACGTAGGGCGCGTCGAGCAGATCACCGGCGTGGTCGTCGACGCCGTCTTCCCCGACAAGCTGCCGGAGATCTACTCGGCGGTGAAGATCGAGATGACCGGCGACGGCGACAACGAACCGACCGAACTGGTCTGCGAGGTGCAGCAGCACCTCGGCGACAACCGCGTCCGCACCGTCGCGATGGACGCCACCGACGGCCTCCAGCGCGGCGACAAGGTCGTCGACACCGGCGGGCCGATCACGGTCCCGGTCGGCGACGCGACCCTGGGCCGGATCTTCAACCTGCTGGGCGAACCGATTGACGACGGCCCCCCGGTCGAGACCGAGGAGCGCTGGCCGATCCACCGTCCCGCCCCGGAGGCCTCCGAGCTGACCCCGACCCAGGAGATCCTCGAGACCGGGATCAAGGTCATCGACCTGCTGGCGCCCTACGCCAAGGGCGGCAAGGTCGGGCTGTTCGGCGGTGCCGGTGTCGGCAAGACCGTGCTGATCCAGGAGCTGATCCGGAACATCGCCGAGGAGCACGAGGGCCTTTCCGCCTTCTGCGGCGTCGGCGAGCGCTCGCGCGAGGGCAACGACCTCTGGCTCGAGATGAAGGAGTCGGGCGTGATCGACAAGACGATGCTCGTCTTCGGTCAGATGAACGAGCCGCCCGGCGCCCGCCTCCGGATCGCCCTCTCCGGCCTGACGATGGCGGAGTACTACCGCGAGCACGGCGGCCAGGACGTGCTGCTCTTCATCGACAACATCTTCCGCTTCGTCCAGGCGGGCTCGGAGGTTTCGGCCCTGCTCGGGCGGATGCCCTCCGCGGTCGGCTACCAGCCGACCCTGGAGACGGAGATGGGGGGGCTGCAGGAGCGGATCACCTCGACCGCCCGCGGCTCGGTCACCTCGATCCAGGCGGTCTACGTCCCCGCCGACGACCTCACCGACCCGGCTCCGGCCTCGGTGTTCGCCCACCTCAACGCGACGACGACGCTCTCGCGGTCAATCTCCGAGAAAGGGATCTACCCGGCAGTCGACCCGCTCGACTCGACCTCGACGATCCTCAAGCCCGACGTCGTCGGCGAGGAGCACTACCGCACCGCGACCGAGGTCCAGGAGGTGCTGCAGCGCTACCGCGAGCTCCAGGACATCATCGCCATCCTCGGCATCGACGAGCTCTCCGACGAGGACAAGCAGGCGGTCTCCCGCGCACGCAAGATCGAGCGCTTCCTCTCGCAGCCGTTCTTCGTCGCTGAGCAGTTCACCGGCCGCACCGGCGAGTACGTGCCGGTGGCCGAGACGGTCCGCGGCTTCCGCGAGATCCTCGACGGCCAGCACGACGAGCTCTCCGAGGGGGCCTTCTACATGCAGGGCTCGATCGACCAGGTGACCGAGAACGCCAGCGCAGCAGCAGCCGCTTAGGAGCATCGTGGCGGCTGAGCACATGGTCGACGTCGAGGTCCTTACCCCCGAGGGCGAGGTCTGGGAGGGCGAAGTGCGCCAGGTCTCGACCCGCACCGAGATCGGCGAGGTCGGGATCCTCGCCAACCACGCGCCGCTTTTGGCGGCGCTGCGCCCGACCGAGCTGCGCCTGCGCGTCTCCGACTCCGAGGTCAAGCGCTACGCCCAGGCCCATGGCTGGCTGCAGGTGTTCGGCAACCGGGCCCGGCTTCTGGTCGAGGAGGCGGTCCCGCCTGAGGATCTCGACCCGGGGCTGCTGAAAGAGCAGCTCGCTGACGCCGAGCAGCGCCTATCGGAGTGCGAGAAGGGAAGCGCTGACTTCGCCCGGGCGCAGAAGGACCGCGAACGGGCGGAGGCCTTTCTCGCTCTTGCGCAGTGACCGCGGCGCGAAGCGAGGAGCTTGTATCCCTCGCCACGCGCCTGGTCGGCTACGAGACCTCTGAGCCCGAGGCGATCTCCGAGGCCGCCGAGTTCGTCAAGGACTGGCTCGAGGCCCGCGGCATCGAGGTCGAGCGCGACGAGGTCCGCGGCCTGCCGGTGATCAAGGCCGAAGTCGGCCCCGAGGCTGCGCCGACCGTGATCCTCCACGGCCACGTCGACGTCGTCCCCGGGCACCCCGACCAGTTCGAGCCGCGGATCGAGGGCGATCGCCTCTACGGTCGCGGCGCCTACGACATGAAGGGCGCGCTGGCCGCAATGCTGTTGACCGCGGCGGCGATGCGCGACCAGGACGGCGTCCGGGTGCGGCTGGGGATCGTCGGCGACGAGGAGTCCGAGGAGGAGTCCGATCGGGGTTGCGACCACCTCGTCGACAGCGGCTTCCTCGGCGACTTCGCGATCACCGGCGAGCCGACCGACTTGCACATCGGGATCGAGGCAAAGGGCGTGCTGGCGCTGCGCCTGGAGGTCGGCGGCACGGCCGCCCACGGCGCCACCCCGTGGCTCGGCGACAACGCCGTGCTCAACGCGATCGACGTTTTCCGCAGTATCGAGTCGCTACCGTTTGCGCGGCACAGCTCCGAGCTCTTTGACCGCCCTTCGATCAACCTGGGCCGGATCTGGGGCGGTGACGCTCTGAACAAGGTGCCCGACCGATGCGTTATCGACGTCGACATCCGCTATCTCCCCGAACAGGACCCTGCCGAGATCCTCGCGGAGGTCCGGGGTATCGCGGGGGTTGGGGCCAGGGCGCTTCTGACCAGGCCCCCGGCGACGGTCGACCGCGACTCGCCCTACGTCCGGGCGCTGCGCTCCTCCGCTGCACAGCACCACCACGGCGAGCCGATGAGCGTCGGGCGCGACGGCGCCTCCGACGCGGTCTCCTTCCTCCGGGTCGGGGTACCTGCGGTCGAGTTCGGCCCGGTTGGCGCCGGCCACCACGGGCCGGCGGAGTGGGTTTCGATTTCCTCACTGGAGAGCTACCGCGAGGCCCTGGAGTCCTTCCTGCTGGCGATCCCGGGACGGCTAGATGAGTGAGCACCCTCAGCTCGGCGGCGCTCCCAAGAAGCCGCCCCCCAGCGGCGACGGGACCTCGCCGCCGAAGCGGAGGCGGTACTGGTGGCGGTTCCTCCTGGCCGGGGTCTTGATCATCGCGGTCTCGGCGGGAGCGACGGCGACGGCGGGGTTGGTCTACATCGACAGCATCGCCGACGCCCTCGGCCACAACGACGTCTACGCCAAGAAATTCAAGAAAGTGCTGAAGGAAGCCGAGGGCGGCGAACCGCAGAACATTCTCATCCTCGGCTCGGACAAGCGCGCCGGGGTCGAATTCGAAGAAGACCCGGGGCGCTCGGACACGACGATGCTGCTGCGCATCGACCCCGACAAGGACGCGATCGCGGTGATGTCGATCCCCCGTGACCTGAAAGTCGAAATCCCCGAAGTTGGCACCGAAAAGTTCAACGCCGCCTACACCTACGGCGGCCCGAAGCTGGCCCTGCGCGTGGTCAAGGAATTGACCGGGCTGCCGATCAACCACGTCGTCAACATCGACTTCCTCGGCTTCGTCCGCGCCGTCTACGCGCTTGGCTGCGTCTACACCGATGTCGATCGCCGCTACTACCACTCCAACGTCGGCGTGGCGCCGTCCGAACAGTACGCCGAAATCAACGTCCAGCCGGGCTACCAGCTGCTTTGCGGGAAAAAGGCGCTGCAGTACGTGCGCTATCGCCATACCGACACCGACCTGGTCCGCGCCGCGCGCCAGCAGGACTTCATCAGCGCCGCTCGCCAGCGCGTCTCGATCAAGGACCTGGTCCTTGATCAGGACGGGCTGATCGAGATCTTCACCAAGTTCACCACCTCTGACATCAACGACAGCAACACGATGATCCAGTTGCTCCAGCTCTTCCTCGATGCTCGCAACGCCCAGATCAAGGAGGTCCACTTCCCGGTGGCCGAACTCGGACCCAGCTACGTCACCACGACGCCGGAAGCGATGGCCGAAGCGGTCGATCAGTTCCTCGGGATCGAAGCCAGCGGCGGTTCGCGGGGCTCGCTCGAGGGCGAGGAAGAAGAACTCTCGCCGAAGGAGGCGAAGCGCGAGAAGAAACGGGAGAAGGCGAGGAAACCGCCGAAGCCGCAGATCGCGCCGCCGAAACCGCCCGGCAGCGACGGCCTCGTCCCTGCCCGCGAAACCGGCGAACTGGAGGCCGAGACTGCGGCGCGCCGGGTCGACGGCTCGTTCCCGATCTTCTACCCGACCCGGCTCCCCTCCGGCGCCTACTACGTGGAAAGCAACAGCTACGAGCACGTTGTCGATCCGCGGATCTACCACCTCAAAGACGACGACGGCGAGCGCCATGCTGCCTACCGGATGGTCCTCGTCGCCGAACTCTCCGACGGCACCCACTACTTCGGCGTGCAGGGGATCCGCGGCTGGGACGACCCGCCGATTCTCAAGGACCCGAGCCTGACCAAGACGATTAACGGCCGCGACTACGACATCTATGTGGACGGCGACCGGATCAGGCTGATCGCTTGGCATCGCGGGGAAAACAGCTACTGGATCACCAATGACCTGTTACAGAGCCTGACCAACGACCAGATGGTGGGCATGGCGCGCTCTGCTGACGTGATCGTGCCGCAACCGAAGCGGAAAGCGAGGGTGTCGGGATGAACGAGGGGCGCGAGCCAGTAGGGGTGATCGGTGTCGGCTGGGTCGGCCTGGTGACCGCGGTCTGCTTCGCCGAGCTGGGCCACCGGGTGATCGCCCGCGACATCGTGCCGGAGAAGATCGAGGCCCTGGCCAGTGGCGAAACGACGATCCACGAGCCGGGGCTGACGGAGATGCTGCGCCGCAACGCCGACCGGATCACCTTCACCACCGAGATGCCGGTGCTGCTCGAGGGCGCCCGCCTGCTCTTCGTTTGCGTCGACACCCCGCCGACCTACTCCGGCGACGCCGACCTCTCCCGGGTCCGCGCGGTTGTCTCCGACCTCCCGACCGACAGCGACCACGTGCTGGTGATGAAGAGCACCGTCCCGGCGGGGACTGGGGACTCGATCCGCCGTGACCTGCCGACCCTTCCCTACGTCTCCTGCCCCGAGTTCCTCAAGGAGGGGTCCGCGGTCGAGGACTTCATGCACCCCGACCGGGTCGTGGTCGGGACCGACGCTGGCGACGAGGCCGCGGCGGATGCCGTCGCCGCCCTTTATGAGCCGCTCGGCGGCGAGATCCTGCGCACTGACGTCGCCAGCGCCGAGATGATCAAGCTTGCCTCCAACGCCTTTCTGGCGACCAAGATCTCCTTCATCAACGAGATCGCCAACGTTTGTGAGGAGGTTGGCGCCGACGTCGGCGAGGTCGCCCGCGGCATGGGCCTCGACCAGCGCATCGGCCCGGCGTTCCTGCGCGCCGGTGTGGGCTATGGGGGCAGCTGTTTCGCCGGTGAGGAGACCATGTTGGTGCGCGACGCGGGGACGCCCAAGCTGCTCACCTTCGAGCAGGTCTGGGAGCTGGCGGGAGGCGACGCGGCTGCAATCGATGGCGACGTAATCGAGCCGAGCGAGCTCTGGGCTTGGTCCTGGGTTCCCGGCGAGGGCGAGCCGGAGTGGATGCCGATTTCCGTGCTGACCAAGCGGGCCTACGACGGCGAGATGGTCGAGCTTCGAACGAAGATGGGGCGGCGCTTGCGGGTTACTGCCGACCACCCGGTTGTCGTCGGCGACGGTTTGGACGACGAGGTCGCGACCATCGTTCGCGCCGACGAAATCACCGAAACCGATTGGCTGCCGCTCGCAGGCGGAAGCGGGCGCGGCGCCGCCCCCGCCGTCTACTCCATGCTCGCGGCGGTCGAAGGGCCGATCCCGGCGACCGAGGTGATCGTCCGCCCCGAGCGACGGGAGATCGAGGCCTTGCGGCGCCGTCCCGTGGAGGAGCGAGCACTGATTCTCGACCACCCCAGGGGTCATTCCAGCCGGATGGGAGACGTAACGCGCTGCGGCGCGCTCCGCCTACCCGAGGCATGCGCCGCGGAGATGGATCTCGTTGGCGCGACGCTTGGCACCGCTCGCTCCGGCACCTATGTTCCCGAGCGCCTCGACATCGGTGAGGCGTTCTGGCGCGTCGTCGGCCTGTACCTGGCGGAGGGGCACGTGGGCAAGGATCGAGGTCGAAACGGCGCCGTGCGCCAACGCATCTGCTGGTCCTTCCATCCGACGAAGGAGGAGCACCTGGTTCGCGAGGTGGTCGACTACTGGGAGTCCCAGGGCGTGAAGACGACCGTGTACTCCGCCGCCACCGCCCGTTGCGTGCGAGTCTCCTCGCGCGTTCTGGCCGCGTGGTGGACCGAGACCTTGGGGCTGGGTCGCAATAGCTATGAGCAGCGCTTGCCGAATACGATCTGGGAACAGGCGCCGGAGAGAAAGTGGGCCCTCCTCTCAGGACTATGGGAGGGCGACGGATCCTGGTCACTCATAAACGGGGGTCCCAGCGTGACCCTGGACTTCGGCACGATCAGCGATGAGCTGGCCGATGGCGTCGCGCGGCTTCTCAGCGACCTCGGTGTGGTTTGCGCGTGGCGGCGCGGCCGAACCGCCAAGTCGACCAAGGAGACGCACTGGCTCAAGATCAGCGGTGCAGCGCAGATCGAGCGAGCGATCGAATTGGTGCCAGAGGGGCAGCGTGCGCGGGTGCTCGATCAGCTAGCTGCGCAGCGAAAGCGGATCGCCCCGACGGGATATCGTCGCTTCGCCGATTCCTCGATGGCTTGGGTCAGGGTTGCCTCGATCGCCAAGGATCGGTTCCGCGGGCCGGTGTACTCGGTCGAGGTGCCCGGGTCGAACACCGTGGCGGCCAGTGGCGGCCTTGTTGCCCACAACTGTTTCCCAAAGGATGTGAGTGCGCTGAAGATGCTGGCGGGGAACACCGGCTACCACTTCCAGTTGCTGACCGCGGTGATCGAGGTCAACGAGCTGCAGAAGCGGCGGGTCGTCGGCAAGCTCGAGAAGCACCTCGGCTCGCTACTCGGCAAGCGGGTAGCGCTGCTCGGTCTCGCCTTCAAGGCCGACACCGACGACATGCGCGAGGCTTCGAGCCTGGTCCTGGCGGCGCGCCTGCAGGGGGAGGGGGCCGAGGTCGTCGCCTACGACCCGGTCGCCACCGAGCGGGCCGCCGAGTTGCTCGATTCGGTCGAGATGGCGGCCTCCGCGCTCACCGCGCTCGACGGCGCCGACGCGGCGGTGCTGGTCACCGAGTGGCCGGAGTTCGCCGAGCTGGACTGGGCGGAGGCGGCGAGCAGGATGGCCCGCCCGCTGCTCGTCGACGGCCGCAACTACTTGGACTCGGCGAAGCTCCGCGAGGCGGGATTCGAGTACGAGGGGATCGGTAGGAGCACGTCTGAGCGACGCATCTCTGCATCCTGATGCAGGCGATCGTCCTGGTCGGCGGTGAGGGCACGCGGCTGCGCCCGCTGACCGCGGACGTGCCGAAGCCGGCGCTGACCCTGGTCGACCGGCCGTTCCTCGCCTACATGGTCGAGTGGCTGGCCGGCCACGGAGTGAGCGAGGTCGTTCTCGCCTGCGGCTTCCTGCCTGACGTGTTGCGCGAGGCGCTCGGCGGCAGCGAGCACGCGGGCGCCCACCTCACCTACGTGGTCGAGCCCGAGCGGCGCGGCACCGCCGGGGCGATCCGGTTCGCCGCCGAGGCACTCGGCGACGCGCTCGAGGATCGCTTCCTGGCGCTCAACGGCGACGTCCTCACCGATCTCGACCTGAGCGCGCTGGTGCGGGCGCACGAGGAGCGGCGGGCGCGAGCCACGATCGCTCTCCACCCGGTCGAGGACTCCGCCGCCTTCGGCCTCGTCCGCACCGGCGCCGACGGTGCCGTCGAGGAGTTCGCCGAGAAGACAGGCGAGCCGGTCGCGGGCGAGGTCAACGCCGGCGCCTACGTACTGGAGCGCTCTGTCCTCGACCTGATCCCACCCGGCCGCGAGGTCTCGGTCGAGCGCGAGGTCTTTCCGCGCTTGGTCGGCGAGGGCCTCAGCGCCCTCAGCCTAGATGGCTACTGGTTGGACATCGGTACCCCCGAGCGCTACTTGCGGGCGAGCTGGGACATCCTCGAGGGCAGGGTCGAGACCCGGGTCGAGCCGACCGCTCCCGGCCTCTTCGTCGCATCCGGCGCCCGCGTTTCTCCGGAAGCCACGGTCGGCCCGCGGGCGGTGATCTCGGGCGGCTGCGTGATCGCCCCCGGGGCGACCGTGCGCGAGTCGGTCCTGCTCGAGGGTTGCACGGTGGGGGAGGGGGGCGCCGTCACTGGGTCGATCCTCGCTCCGGGGGTGACCGTGGAAGCTGGAGTGACGCTCGAAGACGCCGTCATCGGAAGGGATGAGAGAGTCCCCGCATAAAGAGGATCTGCCCCCAATGATCGACGACGTCCTCGCCATACCCGACCAGCTCCGCGACGCCCTCTGGCGCATCGACTCCGCTCGCCTCGAGCCGGCGGAGTCGGCCGGGGTGATGGTCTGCGGGATGGGGGGCTCGGCGATCGGTGGCGACCTCGCGGCGGCGGCGCTCGGCGACCGCCTTACCAGGCCGATGCACACGGTCCGTGGTTATGCCCTGCCGAGCTGGGCGACCCCGGAGTGGACCGTGCTCTGCTCGAGCTACTCGGGCGATACCGAGGAGACCCTCGCCTGCTTCGCGGCGGGCGAGGCGCTCGGCGCTCGGCGGATCGTCGCCAGCACCGGCGGCGCCCTGGTCGAACAGGCGCGGGAGGCAGGCGTGCCGGTCGTCGGCCTGCCCGGCATCTTCCAGCCACGCGCCGCGATCGCCTACATGTTCACCGTCTCACTGGAGGTGGCGGCGCTGGCGGGCGCGGCGCCGCGGCTGAGCACCGAGATCGACACTGCCGCCGCCTTCCTTGCCGAGCAGGTCGAGACCTTGCGGTTCCGGGCGGCTGAGATCGCCACCGAGCTCGACGGCACCGTCCCGGTCATCTACGGGGCCGACGTGACGGCGCCGGTGGCCCGCCGCTGGAAGACCCAGGCCAACGAGAACGCCAAGGTCCCCGCCTTCGCCGCCGAGCTCCCCGAGGCCGACCACAACGAGCTTTGTGGCTGGACCGAGCCGGCAATCGCCGGGCACCGCCTTGCCGCCGTCTTCCTCGAGGACCGCGACCAGCACCCCCGGGTGGCCCATCGCTTCGACCTCACCGCGAAGGCGGTGAGCGCCGCCGGTGCGGTCGCCGTGCGGGTCGAGACGGCCGGGGAGACCCGGATCGCGCGCCTGCTCTGGGCGACGATGCTGGGCGACCTCGTCTCGCTCGAGCTGGCCGTCCGGCGCGGGGTCGACCCCGTCCCGGTCGAAGCGATTGAGCGCTTCAAGGAGGCGATGGGGCGATGAGGGCGATGGTCCTGGCGGCAGGGCTCGGAACCCGGCTGCGGCCGATCACCTACGGGATGCCGAAGCCGATGGTCCCGGTCCTCAACCGCCCGGTGATGGAGCACATCCTGCGGCTGCTCGCCCGCCACGGCTTCACCGAGACGATCGCCAACCTGCACTGGTTCCCGGAGCTGATCGAGGGCCACTTCGGCGACGGCACGAGCTGCGGGGTCGAGCTCACCTACAGCCGCGAGGAGAGTCTCCTCGGCACCTCCGGCGGGGTCCGCAACGCCGCCGACTTCCTTGGCGACTCGTTCCTCGTCATCTCCGGCGACGCCCTTACCGACATCGACCTGGCCGCGATGCGGGAGTTCCACTCTTCCCACGACGGGGTCGCCACCCTGGCGACCAGGCGGGTTACCGACACGACCCAGTTCGGCGTCGCGATCACCGGCGCCGATGGTCGCATCCAGGGCTTCCAGGAGAAGCCCGAACCGGCCGAAGCGCTCTCCGACCTTGCCAACTGCGGCATCTACATGTTCGACGCCGAGATCTTCGACTTCTTCCCCGCGCCCGGGACCAGTAAGGCGGCCGGGTCAGGCGACCCCGACGGCTTCGCCGACTGGGCAATGGACGTCTTCCCGCGCCTGCTGGAGAGCGACGTCCCCTTCTACTCGCACGAGATCGATGCCTACTGGAATGACATCGGCAACCTCGAGGAGCTCCGCGCCGGCAACCTCGACGCGCTCACTGGTGCGGTCGCGGTGCAGAGCGAGGGCGAGGTGGTCGACGGGTTCCGGAGCGGGCAGCCCGAGGGGGACGAGGGCGAGCTTCGCGGCCCGGTACTGCTCGGCCCGGGATGCTCGATCGGCGATGACGTCCGCATCGACGGCCCCAGCGTGATCGGCGACGGCGTCTCGGTCGGCGATGGCTGCCGCCTCCGCGAAGTGATCGCCCTCCCCGGCGCCGAGATCCCGCCTCGGTCGGTCCTGGTCGGCGCGATCGCGGCACGCCGTGCCTGAGCCGGGTGAGCCGGTACCCCTCGAGCGTTTTCGGTCCCAAAGTCGTGACGAAGAATTGAGTTTGTGCGTGCCATACGCGCGCCGCGGGCGCCGAGGATCCGGCGATGGGGATCGTCGAGACCGTTGCCGCCGGACTGTTGCCGCCGCTATGCGCGGCGTGCGGGCGCTCCTGTCGACCTGAGGCGGTGCTCTGCACCCGGTGCGCGAGGCGGTTGGCGGCGGCCGAGCCGTTGCTCGGGATGGGCCCGCCGGGACTTGACCGCGCCTGGTCCTCGGCGCCCCACGAGGACGTCGCCCGGAACCTGGTTGCCGCGCTCAAGTTCCGCCGCCTGCTCCCGGTCGCCGACCTGATGGCCGACCGGATCCAGTGGCTCGCACCCGCTCACATGCTGAGCGGCGCCGTGGTCCCGGTCCCGACCGCGCCGGCCCGTGTTCTCGCTCGCGGATTCGACCCCGCGGGCGAGCTCGCCGGCGCTCTCGCGGAGCGGATCGAGGCCCCGGTCGAGTGCTGCCTGCGCCGGCGCGGGAGCGGACGCCAGGTCGGGCGCCGCCGGGCGGACCGGGTTGGGCATCCGCCGTGTATCCAGGTCCATGGCCGGGCGCCGCGGAGCGTCCTCCTCATCGACGACGTCCTCACCACCGGCGCCACGCTCGCCGCCTGCGCCAAAGCGCTGCGGGCCGCCGGAGCGGCCCGCGTTGTCGCCGTTACCTTTGCCCGGCGCCTCTGAGCGTCAGGGATGCAGCTCGGCCGGCCGGCCACGCATCTGGTCGACCAGCTTCCGGGTCCGCGAACGCTTGCGCCGTCGCTCGCGGTGCTTCTTGACTTGGCGCTGCACGTCCTCGGCCAGCTCCCGCACCGAGTGGATCATCTCGGGCGAGGTCTCGCGGGCGCGCAGGGTTACCCCCTTCAGGTAGAAGGTCGCCTCAGCGACCTGGTTGTCGGCAATCGAGGGATTGCGCTCTTCAGAGAGCACGACATCCAGCGTGGCCAGCGGAGATACCTGCCGGCCAAGGCGCTGGAATCGCTTCCGCACCATCTCACGCAGCTCGTCCGTCATTTCGACGTTACGACCTCGAATCTCAATCCGCATGAGCGCCTCCTTGTGAGTTCCACCTACGATCGTACGCCTGCGGCCGGCTTTGAGCAAGCGCCGGTCGCTACCCTTGACCGATGCCTGCGATGGACCTCGTTACCAAGGCCTTGCGCGCCGGAGAGGGGCGCAAGTTCAAGGCCTACCAGAAGCGCGCCGACGCGATCAACCGCTACGAGCCGGAGATGGAAGCGCTCTCGGACTCGGAATTGCGCGAGGAGGCGGACTCCCTGCGCGAGCGTGCCCGCGGCGGCGAGTCCCTCGACGACCTGCTGCCGGAGGCGTTCGCGCTGACCCGCGAGGCGTCGCGGCGGACGATCGGACAGCGCCATTACGACGTCCAGTTGATCGGCGGCATGGTCCTCCACGACGGCGCCATCGCCGAGATGCGGACCGGCGAGGGCAAGACCCTGACCGCGACCCTGCCCGTCTTCCTCAACACCCTCGCCGGCGGCAGCGTCCACCTCGTCACCGTCAACGATTACCTCGCCCGCCGCGACGCGGAATGGATGACGCCGATCTACGAGGCCCTCGGCGTCAGCGTCTCGGCCGTCCAGGACGGCGACGACCACGACACCCGCCAGCGCAAGTACGCCGGCGATGTCACCTACGGGACCAACTCGGAGTTCGGCTTCGATTACCTGCGCGACAACATGTCGGGGTCGCTGGAGCAGTGCGTCCAGCGCGACCACCAGTTCGCGATCGTGGACGAGGTCGACAACATCCTGATCGACGAGGCGCGGACGCCCTTGATCATCTCCGGCGCTCCCGAACAGGCGGCCCAGACCTATTACACGTTCGCCCGCCTGGCCAAACAGATGGTCGGGGTGCAGGCGAAAGAGAAGCTGAAGTCGCTCGGCGAGAGCAAGGACACCTCCGGCGTCGACTATGACTACGAGTACGACGAGAAGCACAAAACGGTGGCGCCGACCGAGCGCGGGGTGAAGAAAGCCGAGGAGTTCCTCGACGTCGACAACCTCTATCTCGGTGAGCACGGCAGCCTCGTCAACCACCTCGGCCAGGCGCTGAAGGCGGAGGCGCTCTACAAGAAGGACAAGGACTACGCGGTGATCGACGGCGACGTGATGATCATCGACGAGTTCACCGGCCGCATCCTCGAGGGCCGGCGCTGGTCCGAGGGCCTGCACCAGGCGGTCGAGGCGAAGGAGGGCGTGGCGATCCGCGAGGAGAACCAGACCCTGGCGACGATCACCCTGCAGAACTACTTCCGGCTCTACGACAAGCTTTCCGGGATGACCGGCACCGCCCTCACCGAGGCGACCGAGTTCATGAAGATCTACAAAATCCCGGTGGTCGAGGTGCCGACCAACCAGCCGATGGTCCGGCTCGACCAGAACGACCAGATCTTCAAAACCAAGGACGGCAAGTGGAAAGCCGTCCTCGACGAGATCGTCACCAGGCACGAGAAGGGCCAGCCGATCCTCGTCGGAACGGTCTCGGTCGAGGTCTCAGAGATGATCTCCGAGGCGCTGAAGCGCGACGGGATCCAGCACGCCGTCCTCAACGCCAAGCCCGAGCACGCCGAACGAGAGGGCGAGCTGATCGCCCAGGCGGGTCGCAAGGGCGCCGTGATGATCGCCACCAACATGGCCGGCCGCGGCGTCGACATCAAGCTCGGCGGCGACCCCGAACACCTGGCGATCACCGAGCTGAAGAAGCAGGGCATCACCCACGAGACCGAGGGTTACGAGGAGGCGCTGGCGGCGAAGACCACCGAGCTGGAGCCGCGCTGCAAGGCCGAGGCGGAGGAGGTTCGCGATCGGGGCGGCCTTTTCATCTGCGGCACCGAGCGGCACGAGTCCCGCCGTATCGACAACCAGCTGCGCGGTCGCTCCGGCCGCCAGGGTGACCCGGGCGAGTCGCGCTTCTACCTCTCCGCCGAAGACGACGTGATCCGACTCTTCGCCGGTGACCGGATCTACAAAATCCTCGACAAACTCGGCCCGATCGACGAGGAGGGCACCGAGATGCCGCTCGAGGCCAAGATGCTGACGAAAACGGTCGAGAACGCGCAGAAGAAAGTCGAGGAGCAGAACTTCCTGATCCGTAAACGCGTGCTCGAGTACGACGACGTGATGAACGAGCAGCGGCGCGTGGTCTACAAATACCGCCGCGAGATCCTCGAAGGCCGCGATATCTCGGAGACCGCTCGCGACGAACTCGAGGGCGTGATCGAGCGCTACGTCGACGAGTACACGCCCGGCGACGTGCTCGAGGACTGGGACCTGGAGGAGCTCGAGACCCAGCTGCGCCTGATTTGGCCGGTCGGAGTGGAGGTCTCCTCGCTGACGCCGGAGACGGTCGACCGCGACAAGCTCAAGGACGCCCTCGACGACGACGTGATGAACGCCTACGACGAGCGTGAAAAGCAGCTCGGGACGGAGCTGATCCGGTACCTGGAGCGCTCGATCCTGCTGCAGGTGATCGATAACCGGTGGCGCGAACACCTCTTCGACATGGACTACCTGCGCGAAGGCATCCATCTCCGTGGGTTCGCCCAGATCGACCCTCTGGTCGCTTACAAGAACGAAGGCTTCGCCATGTTCGAGGAGCTGATGCACTCGATCTGGGACGAGTTCAGCAAGCTGGTCTTCCGTGCCGAAATCGAAATCGACCCCTCCCAGCGGGCGTTCGCCGCGGCGGGCAACGGCGGCAACGGGGCGGAGCTGGACTACTCCGGCGGCACCCTTGAGGCCCAGCCGTCCGCCCTGCAGCAGGTAGCCGCTGGCGCTGGAGGGGCGATCGACGTCGCCGCCGCCGAGTCCGCCGGTCCCGGCAACGGAGGCTCTGACGTGGTCGAGACGGTGGTCAAGGACGAGCACGACAAAGTCGGCCGCAACGACCCCTGCTGGTGCGGCTCCGGTAAGAAGTACAAGAAGTGCCATGGGGCTTAGCGCCGGTCCCGTGTGCCATTGAGCCACGACCCGGTCCGGGAGTTCATCCGGGCCTTCAACGAGCGCGACCTCGATGGGTTCGTCGCAGTCCTCGATCCCGAGGTCGAGATCCACTCCAACCGGGGGCTGCGCAAGGGGCGTGAGGCGGCGCGGCTGTGGGCGACGCGGCCGCCCGGGGGCGTGCAGCAGACCATCGAGCTGGAGCAGCTCTACGAGGAAGGCCTCGAGGGCGGCGGAGGGACCGCGGTGGCGCTGATCCGCCGGGCCTGGCACTGGGACGAGGACGGCTCGGCAGCGGGTGAGGATGAGATGGCGTGGGTTTTTGAGCTGCGCGACCACCGGGTGCGAAGCTGGCGGCCACACGAGGACCGCGACGAGGCGCTCCGCGCCGGCGGCTTCAGGGCGCCCAAACGAGATGGTTGATCTAGTCTTCCGGCATGGCCGAGGCAGCCCCGACCGAAGCGATCGCACCGCGCCTTGCCGCTGTCCGCGAGCAGCTGTCCCTGCTCTCGGACTACCTTTGACCCGGCTGGGCTAGAAGCCGAGGTCGAGAGCCTCGAGGAGCAGATGCAGCGGCCCGGCTTCTGGGACGACCAGGAGGCAGCCGCCCGCACCTCGGCCGCCCACGCCCGCGCCCAGCGCCGGCTGGAGATGTTCCGCGGCCTCGAGTCCGACGTCGAGGACCTCGGCGACCTGGCCGAGATGGCCGCTGAGGACGAGGAGATGGCCGCCGAGCTCGGCTCCCAGCTGACCACGGTCGAGCGCCGCCTCGAGGAGCTGGAGGAGGGGCGCCTGTTCAGTGGCGAGTACGACGCCGGCGACGCCGTCGTCACCGTCCACGCTGGCGCCGGCGGCACCGACTCCCAGGACTGGGCCGAGATTCTGCTGAGGATGTACCTGCGCTGGGCGGAGCGCCGCGGCTTCGAGGTTGAGATGAAGGAGGCCTCGGCGGGGGAGGAGGCGGGGCTGAAGTCGGCGACCTTCATCGCCCGCGGCGAGAATGCCTACGGACTCTTCGCCGCCGAGCGTGGCGTCCACCGGCTGGTCCGGATCTCGCCCTTCGACTCCTCGGCCCGTCGCCACACCAGCTTCGCCCAGGTCGACGTCGGGCCGTTGGTCGACGCCGGGGTCGAGGTCGAGATCGACGACGCCGACCTGCGCATCGACACCTACCGCGCCTCGGGGGCCGGTGGCCAGCACGTCAACAAGACCGACTCGGCCGTCCGGATCACCCACATCCCAACCGGCGTCGTGGTCCAGTGCCAGAACGAGCGCTCCCAGACCCAGAACAAAGCGGTGGCGATGCAGCTGCTGCGCTCGAAGCTGATCGAGCTGGAGGAGCGCAAACGCGCCGAGGAGTTGGCGAAGGCCCGTGGGGAGGTCAAAGACGTCGCCTGGGGTTCGCAGATCCGCAGCTACGTCATGCACCCCTACACGATGGTCAAGGACCACCGCACCGAGCACGAGGTCGGCGACGTCCAGCGGGTCCTCGACGGCGATTTGGACGAGTTCGTCCGCGACTATCTCAACAAGACCGCCGCGTCGTCGGCGAACTAGGGTCGATGGCGGACGCCCTGCTGCACCTCGAACGCCCGGCGGCAGCCCAGGCCGAGGGCCTCCTGGTCCTCCACCACGGGCGCGGGACCCACGAGCGCGATCTGCTTGGCCTGGCCGACGCCCTCGACCCAGAGCAGCGGTTGCGAGTGGTGACGCCGCGGGCGCCGCTGACCGTCGCCGGCTCTCCCGGCTACCACTGGTACCTGGTGCCGCGGGTCGGTTACCCGGACCCAGAGACCTTCGTCGCCGCCCGGGCGGCGCTGGCCGAGCTCCACGACCGGCTCTGGGAGGAGACCGGGGTCGGTCCCGAGCAAACCGTCCTCGGCGGGTTCTCGATGGGGGCAGTGATGAGCTACGCGATGGGGCTCGGCGCCGACCGACCGGCGGTCGCCGGAATCCTCGCTTTCAGCGGTTTCGTCCCGACGGTCGAGGGCTGGGAGCCGACGTTCGAGGACCGGCGCGGAACCCGAGCTTTCATCTCACACGGCAGCAACGACCCGGTGATCGACGTCGAGTTCGCCCGGCGGGCCCGCGAGCTGCTCGAGGCAGGCGGCTTGGACGTCGTTTATCGCGAGTCGGAGCTCGGCCACCAGATCGAACCGGCGCATCTGGTCGAGGCCCGGAGCTGGCTGGCGGAGATCCTGCTGCCCTAGTCCGTCCAGGTGAGGCCGCCGTGGCCGGGGCGCTTGGAGGTCAGGTCGCGATCGAAGAGCTGACGGCAGTAGCCCGGCGTGTTGACGGCCCGCAGGCGGACGTCGAACTGGGTCGCCGCATTCACCTTGGCCATCTCGGCCTCGGTCAGCTTCTCGGTCTCGCGGAAGACGCCCTTGCGGGAGAAGCGACGGCTGTCGGCGCCCATTTTCAGGCCGCCCTTGCGGCCGCGCAGGCCGTACTGGACGCTGACCACGGCGGGGGTGAAGGTGGTGTAGCGGAGGGTCAGCCGGACCGTGTCCTTGGCGGGCAGCACCAGGACCGTGGCCTCGGCGCTCTTAAGCATGCAGGCGCTGGATGCCTCGGCCTCAGACGCGGTCGTTCCCGTGGTGCATTCTTCGACCCCGTCTGCGGTTTCTTCGCAGACTTCGACCTCTTCGTCTTCCACTTCCGCCGCTTCGGCTTCCTCATCTTCCAGGACGAGCTGGGAGACGGCCGCCGGCAGCGGCAGGCCGAGCGGGAGGCTCGCGGCCTGGGTGGTGCCGGCGAGGCCGAGAATCACAACGAGGGTGGCAAGGAGAACGGCAGCGCTCTTCCGCATTGCCATCCTGATCGGCTGGCGGCGGAAAACTCTTTAGGTACCTAACTCAGGATGCCCTCGAGCTTCAGCAGCTCCCGCTTCATCTCCAGCCCGCCGCCGTAGCCGCCGAGCCCGCCGCCGGTGCGGAGGACGCGATGGCAGGGGACGACCACAGGCAGGGGGTTGCGGCCGCAGGCCGTCCCGGCGGCGCGCACGGCCCGCTCGTTGCCGGCCTTGATCGCCATTTCTCGATAGTTGCGCGTCTCCCCGTAGGGGATCCGGGCGATTGCCCGCTGCACCTTGAGCCGGAAGCCGTCGCTGAGGCTCCAGTCGAGCGGCAGGTCGAAGCGGTCGAGCCTGCCGTCGAAGTAAAGGTCTAGCTCCCGCCGCGTCTGATCGAACCCCGAGGCCGCCTCGAGTACCCGAGGGGAGACCCGGTCCGCCAGCTCCTCCAAGAGCTCGTCGGCGTCCTGGTTGGGGAGGCCGAGGCGGACCAGCCCGCGCGAGGTGCTCGCCAGCAGCAGCTGGCCGAACGGCGAGTCGGTGGTCGTGTAGGCGACGTCGAGCAGGCCCTCTTCGGAGGCGCGCACGGCGAGCCGGTTCAGTGATGCCTTCATGCCAGCTCCTTTCTCAGTCGTTTGATCCCCTCATGGAGGCTGCGCCGGGCTGCCTCGGGCGAACACCCGAGCGCGGCGCCGATCTCGGCGTGTGGGAGGTCGCTCGCGTAGCGGAGCGTCACCGCCGCCCGTTGCTTGGGTGGCAGGGCGCCGACCGCCGCCCAGACTCCGTCGTCGCCGCCATCGAGGGCCGGCTCGAATGCCGCCCCACTGCCGCTCGCCGGGAGCTCACCGACGTCGGCGACCGGTAACGGCCGCCGCCCGCGGGCGCGGTGGTGGTCGATCGCCTTGCGGTGGGCGATCGTGATCAACCAGCCGCGCAGGTTGCCGTCGTCCTTCAGCTTCGGGTAGGCCCGCAGGGCGGAGAGAAACGTCTCCTGGAAGCAGTCCTCGGCCCCGTCGCGGCCGACCGCCCCACGCAGCACCGCCATCACATCGGCGGCGTGCCGGTCGATCAGCGCCTGGAACGGAGGCAGTTTGCTCACCACGTGGATTAAACGCTGCCGCGGACGCGGATGTGAGATCAGATCGACGAGGACTGCATTTCCATTCGCATAGAAGGAAAATGCAGTCCTCGTCGGTGATCTAGGCTGGCGCGATGGCTGAGGCCGACGAGTCGCTGAAGGAGGTCGTCGCCCGGGCGCTGGCGGAGGACCTCGGTGAGGGCGACGTCACCGCGGAGGCGACCGTGCCGGCGGAGGCGCGGGCGCGGGCGCGGATCGTCCAGAAAGCCCCCGGCGTCGTCTACGGTCTCGCCGCGGTCGCCGAGACGATGCACCAGTGCGGGGTCGAGGACGTCGACAACCTCGTCGTCGAGGGCCAGTGGAGGGACGAGGTGCCGGCCGAGGTTCTGCTCGCCTCCGGCAGCGCCCGCTCGTTGCTCGCCGCCGAGCGCACCGCGCTCAACTTCCTCGGCCACCTCTCCGGGGTCGCCACCCTCACCGCCCGCTTCGTCGAGGCGGTCGCCGGGACCGGCGCGCGCATCCTCGACACTCGCAAGACGACGCCGGGGCTGCGTGCCCTGGAGAAGGCCGCAGTGGCCGCTGGCGGTGGCCGCAACCACCGGCTCGGGCTCTACGACGCGATCCTGATCAAGGAGAACCACATCGCCGCGGCCGGCAGCGTCGCCAAGGCGGTTTACGGCGCCCGCACTGCCCATCCCGACCTCGCGGTTGAGGTCGAGGTCCGCGACCTCGAAGAGGTCGCCTACGCTCTCGGCACCGGCGCCGACCGGCTGTTGCTCGACAACATGGATGAGGAGACCCTGCGCGGCGCTGTCCGCCTGCGCGACGAAAACGCCGGCGGGGGGGAGGGCCCGTCGCTGGAGGCCTCCGGCGGGGTCGACCTGGAGACCGTACGGGGGATCGCCGAGACCGGCGTCGACTTCATCTCCGTCGGCGCCCTCACCCACTCCGCTCCCAACCTCGACTTCAGCCTCCTGCTCGAGCCGGTCTAGTGACCTGAGTCGTTAGTTCGCAGGCATAGCCTTCTGCCCGTCGAAGTCGTCGCCATCGCAAGCGACGATGGGAGGCCTCATGCCCCAGCGTGTGGATGTCGTCCTCGACGAGCAGGAGCGGGAGGTGCTCGAGCGGTGGGCCCGCCGACCCAAGAGCTCCCAGGCTCTGGCGCTTCGCTGCCGGATCGTCCTGGCGGCGGCCGACGGAGAGAAGAGCAAGGACATCGCCGAGCGGCTCGACTGCACCCGCTCGACCGTAGGCAGGTGGCGCGGGCGCTTTGCCGAGCGCGGCCTGGACGGCTTGCACGACGAGCCGCGCCCGGGCAAGCCAAGGCAGATCACAGACGAAGACATCGAGCGGGTGATCGTCAAGACGCTGGAGGAGCAGCCGAGGGACGCCACCCACTGGTCGACGCGCTCAATGGCGGCCGCGACCGGGATGAGCCAGAGCGCGATCAGCCGCATCTGGCGTGCCTTCGGGCTAAAGCCCCACCGCACCGAGCATTTCAAGCTCTCCCCGGACCCCCAGTTCATCGACAAGGTCAGAGACATCGTCGGGCTCTACCTCAACCCACCCGAAGCCGCCGTCGTGATGTGCGTCGATGAGAAGTCCCAGGTCCAGGCGCTCGATCGCTCCTCGCCGGTCCTGCCGCTGATGCCGGGCGTGCCCGAGCGGCGCACCCACGACTACGTGCGCCACGGCACCACCAATCTCTACGCCGCCCTGAACGTCGCCTCCGGCCAGGTGATCGCCGAGATGACGCCCCGCCATCGTGCCGAGGAGTTCCGTCGGTTCCTGAATCTGATCGAGCGCTCGGTGCCCTCACACCTCGATGTCCACGTCGTGCTCGACAACTCCTCGACTCACAAGACCCCGTCGATCCAGCGCTGGCTGAAGCGCCACCCACGTTTCACCTTGCACTTCACCCCGACCTACAGCTCATGGCTGAACCTGGTCGAGCGCTGGTTCGCCGAGCTGACCACGAAGTGGCTCAAGCGCAACGCGCACCACTCGGTCCGCGACCTTGTCGCCTCCATCCGCACCTGGACCGCCGGCTGGAACGAGGATCCCAGGCCCTACGTCTGGCACAAGAGCGCCGACGAGATCCTCGACAGCCTCGCCTCCTATTGCCAGCGGATCAACGACTCAGGTCACTAGGCTGGCTCGGCGGCGCCCTACTTGAGGAGTTTGGAGAGGCGGCGGTCCTTGAGCACCTTGCCGCCGGTCTGCTCCTGCGGGCAGTAATTGGTCTGGTGTTCGGAGAAGAAGACCGCCTCGATCGTGGTGCCGCAGCGCGGACAGGGCTCGCCCTCTCGGCGGTGGACCTTCAGCGGCATCGGCACCTTGTCCGGCACCTCGGCGCCGATCGTCTCCTCGTAGTGCTCGATCGCGTCGCCGAGGACGTGCAGCGCCCCGTGTAGGGCCTCGACCTCATCGGCCTCCAGTTCCGAGCCCTTCTTGAACGGCGAGAGGCGGGCCTCCCAGAGGATCTCGTCGACCCAGGAGCGCCCGATCCCGGCGATGTCTTTCTGGTGGCGCAGCAGCGGGTGCAGGTGCCGCGGCAGGTCGATGGCGGCGGCGAACTCCTCGAGCGGGGGAGCGGGCCAGGCTTCGGGTCCGAGCCTCTTCACTATCTCGTCCTCGGCGACGGCGTCGGCGGGCAGCAGCTTCGCCCAGGCCCGCTGCTTGGTGCCGAACTCCCGCAGCCGTAGCTCGCGGCCGTCGACGAGCCGCACCAGCACCCGCGAGGCCCGGTCTTTCATCGACGCGCGTTTGTCGAAGACCCGCAGCCTGCCGGCCGACATCAGGTGGATCAGCAGCGAGAGGTCGCCGAACTCGACCACCGGCATCTTCCCGACTCGCCGCACCCCAGTCACCGTCCGCCCCGCCAGTGCATCCAGCGGCGGCTCAAACGTCTTCATCACGTTCATCCCCGGCGCCAGGACCGACTCGACCTCCGCCCCCGTGAGGGCGGCGTCCAGCCTGCGGCAAACGATCTCAACCTCCGGAAGCTCTGGCATCCCACAAGTCTTGCGCGGTAGACTTGTAACACGTTCATTCGACTGGTTCTGGGCACCGCCCTGCCAGCGAACATCAGGAAGACGGAAGGCTCCAGATGCAGGAGTTGCCCACGATCCAACCCACGATCGCACCGGACCTCTCTCCGGCGGAGATCGGCGAGCTGAGCGAGGAGATCCGCGCCCTCGCCGCCCAGCGCAACGCGGTCATCCTCGCCCACAACTACCAGCTGCCCGAGGTCCAGGACGTCGCCAGCTATCTCGGCGACTCACTCGGCCTCTCCCGCCAGGCGGCGGCCACCGACGCCGAGGCGATCGCCTTCTGCGGCGTCCACTTCATGGCCGAGACCGCCGCGATCCTCTCGCCCGAGAAGACGGTGCTGATCCCCGACCCCGACGCCGGCTGCTCACTCGCCGACTCGATCGACGCCGACCAGCTGCGCGCCTGGAAGGCCGAGCACCCCGGCGCCTTTGTGGTGATGTACGTCAACACCTCGGCCGAGGTGAAGGCGGAGACCGATTACTGCTGCACCTCCTCCAACGCGGTCAAGGTGGTCGAGCACATCTGGGCCGAGCACGGTCCCGAGACCGAGATCCTCTTCGGCCCGGACATGTGGCTGGGCGCCTTCGTCGAGCGCGAAACCGGCATCCACGAGGACTCCGAGCGCCGCGCCCGTTTCCACATCTGGGATGGCGAGTGCCACGTCCACGCCGGCATCCGGCCTGACGACATCGCCCAGACCCGGGCCGAGCACCCCGAGGCCGAGTTCCTCATCCACCCCGAGTGCGGCTGCGCCACCCAGGCGATGGAGTACGTCGCCTCCGGCGACATCGAGCCCGAGGGGGTCCACCTGCTTTCCACCTCGGGGATGCTTCAGCACGTCGAAGAGCACCCCGACGGCAGCTTCATCGTCGCCACCGAGAACGGCATGCTCTACCCGCTCCAGCAGGCGGCGCCGGGAGCCAACCTGATCGAGGCCAACCGGATGGCCTTCTGCAAGTACATGAAGATGATCACGCTGCCGAAGCTGCGCGACTCGTTGCTGGAGATGAAGTTCGAGGTCCGGGTGGCGAGCGAAATCGCCGAGCGTGCGCGAGTTCCGATCGAGCGAATGGTCGCGATCGGGTAGCCTCGCGGCCGCATGCACCTGAAGCCCGTCCCGGACCCAGATCCCGCACCCTCCGCCGCCGACGGGCCTCTACTCGGAACTGCCGAGCTGGAGCGCTACGCGACCATCCTGCGGATCAACTGCGTGCGGATGCTGGCGGTCGCCAAGTCCGGCCATCTCGACTCCTCGCTCTCGGCCGCGGACATCGTTGCTGCCCTCTATTTCCGGGCGCTCCGGCACGACCCGGCCAACCCTGGCTGGCACGAACGCGACCGCTTCGTCCTCTGCAAGGGCCACGCGGCGCCGATCCAGTACGCCGCCCTGGCGGAGTTCAACTACTTCCCCCGCGAAGACCTGATGGGGCTGCGCAAGATCGGCCAGCAGCTGCAGGGCCACCCGGACATGAACCGGACCCCGGGGGTCGAGGTCTCGACCGGGTCGCTCGGGCAGGGGCTCTCGATGTGCGTCGGGATCTCGCTGGCGCTGCGGCTCGACGGGCTTGCCGACACCGCTCATGTCTTCGGCGTCCTCTCCGACGGCGACTGCCAGGAGGGGGAGACCTGGGAGGGTGCCGCCGCTGCCGCCCACTACAAGGTCCCCAACCTGACCGCGATCGTCGACTACAACCACCTGCAGACCGACGGCACGACCGAGGAAGTGATGGACACCGGCGACGTGCGCGCAAAGTTCGAGGCCTTCGGCTGGGACGCGGTCGAGATCGACGGCCATGACATGGGCGCGATCGTCGAAGCGCTCGAGCGCAGTCGCACCGTCCGCCGGCCCGCCGCGATCGTGTGCCAGACCAAGAAGGGCCGCGGCGTCTCCTTCATGGAAGGCCGTTTTGGCTTCCACGGCAAGCCGCCGACCCAGGACCAGGCCGCCGAGGCGCTGGAGGAGCTGGAAGCACGGCTGGGCGAGCAGGACGAGGCGCTGGGCGGCGGCGCGAGCGACGGAGGGAACGATGCCTGAGGCCAAGTCCGAGCCGACCGCAACCCGGGCCGCCTACGGCGCCGCCCTGGTCGAGCTGGGGGAGGCCCACGAGGAGGTCGTCGCCCTCGACGCCGACCTTGCCGTCTCCACCCAGTCGATCAAGTTCGGCAAGGAGTTCCCGGAGCGCTTCTTCAACTGCGGCGCGGCCGAGGCCGGGATGATGTCGATGGCCTGCGGGCTCGCCGCCACCGGCAAGGTGCCCTACGCCTCGACCTTCGCGATCTTCGCCACCGGTCGGGCCTACGACCAGATCCGCCTTGGCATCGCTCACAACGAGCTGAAAGTGCGGGTCTGCGCCAGCCATGGCGGCGTCTCCCTTGGTGAGGACGGCGCTTCGCACCAGATGATCGAGGACATCGCCCTGATGCGGGTGATGCCGAAGATGCAGGTGATCGTCCCGGCCGACTACAACCAGGCCTACCGCGCCGTGCTCGATTCCTATGAGCGCTTCGAGGAGCCGATGTACCTGCGCTTCGGCCGCCCTGCGACGCCGGTTGTCTACCCCGAGATCCCCGACAGCCTCGGCAGCGGGGTCGACGTCCTGCGCGAGGGCGCCGACATCTCGCTCTTCGCCTGCGGCCACATGGTCTGGCGGGCGCTCGAGGCTGCCGAGACGCTGTCCACCGAGGACGGGGTGGAGGCCGAGGTGGTCAACGTCTCGATCGTCAAGCCGCTCGCCAACGATGCGGTGGTCGAGTCGCTGGCCAAGACCGGCGTCGGGGTCACCGCCGAGGAGCACCGGGTCGCCGGTGGGCTTGCCGACGCGATCCGCGAGGCTGCCGCCGAGCAGCACCCGGTACCGATCTTCGCCCTCGGGATGGGGGACGAGTTCGGCCTCTCCGGCACCGGTGAGGCCTGCATGGAGCACTTCGGCCTGACCGCGGCGGGGATAGTCGACCGCGCCCGCGAGGCGCTGTTGCTGAAGCCGATCGTCTCGCGCCCGCCGATCCACGGCCAAATATAAAGACTCGCTAACAATTCGCTAGCATTCCGCGAATTGTTTCTGGGCGCCGTCTTGCGTGGTCGGTGCCGCGAAGGAGTCACCCTGTGTCTGCAGAACCCACCACCGGCATGGCGAGATCGAAGAGGAACAAGCGACCCGACGGGGAGCCGCAACGGCCCCGCGGCCGGCGTGCGCCGATCATCGAGCTGGACGAGGTGACCAAGGTCTACTCCGGCGGCCACATGGCCCTTGACCGGGTCTCGCTGGCGATCGGCCGTGGCGAGTTCGTCTTCCTGGTCGGCCCCACCGGGTGCGGCAAGTCGACCCTGATCAAGATGCTGATCCGCGAGCTCGACGCCACCGAAGGCCGGGTGAAGATCGCCGGCCGCGACATCGGCGCCCTGTCAGAGAAGAAAATCCCGCAGCTGCGGCGCAACATCGGCACCGTCTTCCAAGACTTCAAGCTGCTGCCGAACCGGACCGTCTACGACAACGTCGCCTACGCACTGCAGGTGATCGGCGCCAGCCGCTCCGAAATCCGCGAGCAGGTCCCGGCCACCCTCCGCCTGGTCGGCCTCTCGACCAAGCTGCACAGCTTTCCCGACCAGCTCTCCGGCGGCGAGCAGCAGCGCGTCTCCGTCGCCCGCGCCTTCGTCAACCACCCACCGCTGCTGCTCGCCGACGAGCCCAGCGGCAACCTCGACCCGGTCACCTCGATCGGGATCATGCAGCTGCTCTACCGGATCAACAAGACCGGGACCACGGTCCTGGTCGTCACCCATGACCGCGAGATGGTCGACAACATGCGGCGCCGGGTGGTCGAGCTCTACGAGGGCCGGGTCGTCCGCGACGAGATCAGCGGCGGCTACACGGAGGAGTCGACGACCGAGTTCGGCCTGCGGATGCGGGCCGAGATGGGCGTCGGCCCCGAGGGTCAGACCAACGGCCACGACCACGAGCGCCTGTTCTGATGTCCCGCATCATCTTCTTCCTCCAGGAGGCGGTCCGCGCCCTGCGCCGCAACGCGGCCCCGAGCCTGGCTGCGGTCGTGACCACGGTGGTCACCGTGGTCCTGCTCGGCGTCCTGATCCCGGTCTTCCAGACCGCCCAGGGCAAGAGCGAGCAGGTTCGCGACCAGCTCAACATCCAGGTGGCCCTGTTCGACGACGCGACCAAAGGCGAAATCACCTCGCTCGAAGGAGAGGTGGGCGCGATCCCGCACGTCGACGAAGTCACCTTCATCAGCAAGAGCGAGGCGCTCTCCACGCTGCGCAGCGAACTGAAGGACAAATCGATCGTCGAACAGCTCAACTCCAACCCGCTGCCGGCGAGCCTGGAAGTGAAAGCCGATGACGCCGCGAACCTGGAAGGGATCCGGGCGGCGATCGTGCCGACGGGCCCAGACGGCAAAGAGCAGCCGATCTCGCCGATCATCAGCAACCTCTTCGACCGCCAGCAGGACACCCAGCAGATCGAGAAGGTGACCAGCGCCCTGAAGATCGTCCTCACTGTGATCACCGCGCTCCTGATCGTCGCCTCCTTGATGCTGGTCGGCAACACGATCCGGCTCTCGATCTACGCCCGACGCCGCGAGGTCGAGGTAATGCGGCTGGTCGGCGCCACCCGGTGGTTCATCCGTTGGCCGTTCATGATCGAGGGGATCGTGGTCGGGTTCGCCGGAAGCCTGATAGCCATACTGATCCTGTGGCTCGGCAAGATCACGATCGTCGACCCGCTCAGCAAGTCGATCTCCCTGCTGGCGGCGCAGAACGAGAGCACGCTCTCCTTCCCCGCCCTGGTCGCGATCCTCTTCGCCGCCGCGGTTCTCGTCTCGACGATCGGCTCAGGCGTCACGCTGCGGCGCTTCCTGAAGATCTGAGGGCTCGGTGAAAGCTCGCGGCGCGGTGGCGTTCGGCACGGCGCTGGTCGCCCTGTTCTGCCTCGGGATCTGGCTCGGCGGGCACCCGGAAAAGCTGCCGTCGTCCCTCCGCGACGCCTTCGTCGCGGAGCCGGGCGGGCTTTCCGCCGAAGCGGCGGAAGTGATCCAGAACAACTACTTCCGCTCGGTTGGCGCGACCGAGCTGGGCGACGCCTCGCTGCAGGGGATGGTCCGCGAGCTGCGCCGCAGCAACGACGACCGCTTCTCCGAATACTTCTCCCCGCGCAGCCTGGAAAGCTTCAACCAGCAGATCGAAGGCCGCTTCACCGGGATCGGCGTCACCGTGGTCAAGGTCAAACGGGGCCTACGGGCGGCACAGGTCTTCCCTGGCTCGCCAGCGGCCAAAGCGGGGATCGTCCCCGGCGACACGGTCGTCTCGGTGAACGGGGAATCGATTGCCGGCGAGAGCAGCGCCGAGGCGACGGCGAAGATCAAAGGGCCGGAGGGGACCGAGGTCACGATCGGCGTGCTGGACGCCGACAGCGGCGAGGTGCGCGAGCTGACCCTGACCCGGGCCGAGGTCAGCTTGCCGAACATCAGCTCCCGGATCGAATCGGTGAAGGGGCGAAAGCTCGGCTACATCCGCATGCTCAGTTTCAGCGAAGACGCCCACGCGGCGCTCGGCGACGCCGTCCGCAGGGTCGAACGGGAAGGGGCGGAGGGAATCGTCCTCGACCTCCGCGCCAATCCCGGCGGTCTCCTCCAGGAGGCGGTGCTGAGCGCCAGCATCTTCCTGCCAGAGGGGGAGGTGGTGGTCTCCACCGCTTCGCGCACCCAGGGCCGCACCGTCCACGAGACGGTCGGCGACAGGCTCTCGAGCCTGCCACTGGCGGTCCTGATCGACAGCCACACGGCGTCCGCGGCGGAGATCCTCGCCGCCGCTCTGGCCGACGTCGGTGGCGCCACCGTGGTTGGCACCCGTTCCTTCGGCAAGGGCGTCTTCCAGGAGGAGATGGGGCTCGCCAACGGCGGTGCCCTGAAGCTGACGGTCGGCGAATACTTCACCGCCGAGGGGGTCAACCTGGCGAGGAGCCGCGGAATCCACCCCGACGTCGTCGCTCGCAATGACCCGGCGACCAAGGTCGACGAGGTGGCCCGGCGCGCGGTGGGCGTCCTCGCCGGCCGGGCTTCGGGTTGAGGGGCGGCCGGCGCAGGGGGGGCGGCCGGCGACGCCAGGCCGGCCCGCGCCAAGAGCGTCCCCGGCGCCCGGCGCGTGAGGTGGTTGAGGAGCTGCTCGACGAGCAGCTCGGCTTCCGCGGCTTCCGTGCCTCGCTGGAGGTCGAAGCCGCCGAGGCGGCGACGGCGGTGGAGCGCGACCCCGGTGCCCGCCGCGACCTCACCGCGCTCGCGACCTTCACCGTCGACCCGGCGACGGCACGGGACTTCGACGACGCCGTCTCCGCCCAGCGCGAGGGGGACGGCGCCCGGGTCTGGGTCCATATCGCCGACGTCGCTGCACACGTGCGGCCCGGCAGCTCGCTCGACACCGAGGCGCGGTTGCGGGCCAACAGCACCTACGTTCCCGGCACGGTCGAGCCGATGCTGCCGCACGCGCTCAGCAGCGACGCCTGCAGCCTCACCCCCGGGGTGGAGCGGCTGGCGGTGACCGCGGAGATCGAGTTGGGTCCCGGCGCCGAGCCCCGCTCGACCCGCTTTTACCGCAGCCGGATCCGCTCCGACGCCCGCCTCGACTATGACCAGCTGGACGCGATCTTCGCCGGGCGGGTCCGGCCTCCCGAGCCGGTCTCCGAACCGCTCGCCGCCGCTCGCGAGGTCGCCGCCGCGCTGGCCGAGCGCCAAGGGGCCACCGCCCTGGACGTCGAATCGGCGGAGCCGGAGTTCCGCTTCGATGCCAAGGGCAACGTGACCGCGGCCCACGCCGTCCCCCAGACCGAGGCGCACAGGTTGATCGAGCGGCTGATGATCCTCACCAACGAACAGGTCGCCGAGCGGTTGCAGCGCGAGCGGGTGCCGGCCGTCTACCGGGTCCACGAGCAGCCCGACCCCTCCCGGATCGAGCGCCTGATCGAACAGTTGGCGGCGCTCGGCGTGCCGACGCCGCCACTCGGCCAGGGGCTCTCGCCGCGGGAGGCTGGTGCCGTGGCGGCCGAGGCGAGCCGGCTGGTCCGGCGCGAGGCCGCGCGGCGCGGGCACGGCCAGGACGCGTATACCTCCCTCGTGCTCCGGTCCCTGAAGCAGGCCTCCTACAGCGAGCGAAACATCGGCCACGCCGGCCTGGGGAGCGAAGCCTACGCGCACTTCACCTCGCCGATCCGACGCTATCCCGACCTCCTCGTCCACCGGGCGCTGCTGGCGGTGCTGGGGGAGGGGGAGGAGGCGCCGACGCTGGCCGACGCCCGCGAGGTCGCCGCCGAGGCTTCGGCGCGGGAGCGCGAGTCGGCGAAGATCGAGCGAGAGGCCGACGACGTCTGCGCCGCCTTCCTGCTCGAACGGGAGCTTGGCGAGCGTGGCCTGGATGCCGTCTTCGAAGGGGAGGTCTCGGGGGTGATCCGGGCGGGCGCCTTCGTTTCCTTCGGCGGTGAGCTGGGCGACGTCTACGAGGGGATGCTGCCGGCCCGTCGCCTGCCCGGCGGCCGCTTCGAGCTCGACCGTGCCGAAGTTGCCCTGGTCGCGCAAGGCTCGAAGACGACCCTCCGCCTCGGGGACCCGGTCTCGGTCCGAGTTGCCGGCGTCGACGCCGAGCGGGGGCGGGCGGAGCTGGTACTCGGCGAGGGTTCAGAGTGAGCGCCAAGAAGTCGAAGAAACCACGCGAGCCGGCCTCGGGCGACGTGGTCACCAACCGCCGCGCTCGGCACAAGTTCGAGTGGGTGGAGAAGATGGAGGCCGGGATCGTGCTGACCGGTTCGGAGGTGAAGGCGCTGCGCGGCGGCAAGGCGCAGATGACCGATGCCTACGCGGTGGTCGACGACGGCGAGGTATGGCTGCGCAAGCTCCACATCCCGCCGTATGAGTTTGCCAGCGCTGATGCCCACGACCCCGAACGCCCGCGCAAGCTGCTCCTGCACCGGGCCGAGATCGAGCGATTGGTCGGCAAAACCGCCCAGAAAGGCTTGACCCTGATCCCGACCCGGATCTACTTCAAGGGGCCGCGGGCGAAGGTGGAGCTGGCGCTCGCCCGCGGTAAGGAGGGCCGCGACCGGCGGCGGGAGATCGCCGATCGCGACGTCCGCCGCGAGGTCGAGCGCGAGTTCAAGGGCCGGATGCGCTGAGCGCTTGCTCGCCGGTTTCGCCTCTCTGGCCCGGGCGGCCTTGCAACTGCCGGAGCACATGCAAGGATTCACAGGGATGCGGACCCGTCTGCTTTTCTCTGCGTGGTTTGCGGCGCTGGCCTCGCTGGCCCTGGTGGCTCCGGCGCAGGCCCAGGCCGAGTCGTTCCCGGACGAAGTGTCCGACTACGTCAGCGACCACACCGAGTACTTCGTCGCGGCGCTGCTGGCGGCGATCCTGGTCCTCCTGCTCATCGTCAGCATCACCCAGCGGCGCAGCAAGGAGAAGGCGAAACGCGAGAGTGCGGCCGGGCCCCAGGGTGGCCCGCCCCCGACCGGGCAGCCGACCGCTGTCGCTCCACCGCCGCAGCCAACCGGTGTCGGCGCGTTGCCCGCCCAGCCGGCGGCCGCCGCGCAGACCACCGAGATGAGTGCGGTGGGTCCACCTCCTGGGTCCCAGGTGCCGCCCGCCCCAGCACAGCCGAGTCAAGTCCCACCCGTCGCGCCGGGCCAGGCGCCGGAGAATGAGAAGGAGCGCCGTCGCCGCCTCCGGGAAGCCCAGCGTGCCGAACGTATGCAGAAACGCGACGCTCGCAGGGAGGAATCCAAACGGCGCCGCGAGGAGCGAGCCGCCCGACGTGGCCGGGGTCGCAACCAGACTCCGCCCGAGGTGCCACCTCCAGCTGCCGCTCCCACGAATGCCGGCGCGGCCGGCGTCGCAGCCGCCGCAGCCGCCGGAGCGGCGGGGGCCGCCGCCGCTCCGCCGCCTCGCCAGAAGAGCTTCTTCGGGATCAAGTACGGAGGGGGAACGCGCAAGCACGAAGTGGCCATGGCCGAGCAGCGTCTGGCGGCGGCCCGGGCGGCGAACGAACGGGCGATGGCCCAGGCCCAGACGGGCCGGCCAGTCGGTGACGCGCCACCCCAGCCGCAGCCCGTCCCGTCCCCGCAGCCCGTTCCACTCCCGCCGCCCGCGGCGGTCGAGCCCCCGTCGGCGATACCGCCGCCACCTCCAGTCGGCGGTGTGACCCCGGCCCCGACCGAGTACGACACGGTGGCGGCCGAACAGCGGGTTCGCGACAAGGCGGAGGAGGTCCGGTTCGAGGAGAGGCGGATAGCCGCCGAGGCCGATCGCAGGTTGGAAGAGGAGCGCCAGCGGCAGGTGGCGCCGACGCCGGCTTCGCCGCCGACCTCGGTTCAACCTGTGGGCGGCCCGGCCGGCGCCTCGGTGGACCTGCGGACCGCCGAACAGCGGCTCGATCAGGAACGTCAGTCCCAGGAGCGCTCGATCGCCGAGGCCGAGGAGCGGTTGCGCCAGATCGAAGAGCGCACTAAGGCGGCCGAACAGCGCGCTGCCGAGGCCAAGCGCCTTGAAGGGCTGCAAGCCGAGGAGCAGGCTCGCCAGAAGCGCCTCGAGCAGATGCGCCAGAGCGTCGCCGAAGCGGAGGAGAGGGCGCGCGAGGCCGAGCGCCGTGCGATCGAGGCCGAGCAGGCGGCTGTTCGTTCAGTCCAAGGTGTGCCAGGGGTTTCCCAGCCTGGGACCCAGGCCTTCGCGGCACCCGGCCCCGCCCCGGTGCCGCCCGCCCCGATGCCCGAGCCACCCCCGCCGCACCCGGACCCTCCGGCGCCGACGCCCCCCACGCCTGGACCCCCGCCCACGCCGCCGCCGCAGCCGCCCGAACCCGCACCGACGCCACCACCTCCCGCCCCGGAACCGCCGGCGCCGATTCCCCCACCGAGCCCGGAGCCGCCCTTGCCGGCCGCCTCCTCGCCGGGGACCGGCACTCAGATCGAACTCAACTCCGTCACCTTCGAGCAACTGCGCGAGCAGAACCTCTCGGTCACCCAGGCGACCCGGTTGCTCGCCCACCGCGAGCGCCTCGGCGGCTTCAGTTCGGTCGACGACCTCGACCAGGTTGCCGGCCTCCCCGGGGATCTTCTGGTCGACCTGAAGCGCCGCGCGACGATCTAGTCACGCGTTTCGTACTTCTCCAGGAGCTTCAGCCAGACCTCGCTGCGGGTTGGGTAAGGGGCGACCGCGTGGCGCAGTCGGGGCAGCGGCACCTCGCCGACGATCGCGACGGTGGCGGCCTGGAGGAAGTCGGCGGTCTCGAACCCGGTGAAGGTGGCTCCCACGATCGTCCCCCTGGCTTGGTCGACGACGATCCGCGAGGTCCCACCGGTTTCCTTGCCCTGGAAGCTGGCGCCGGCCGACCCGTCGGTCGGCGCGTCGACGGCGCGGGCGTCGATGCCGGCTTCGCGGGCCTGGTCGAGGGTTTTGCCGACCGCTGCCACCTGCGGTTCGGTGAAGGTCACGCGAGGGGAGCCGATCCCCTCCGCCGTCGCCTCGACGGGGCGGCCGAGGATGTTCTCGGCCACGATCCAGGCCTGGTACTTGCCCATGTGGGTGAAGAGCGCCCGGCCGTTGACGTCGCCGATCGCGTAGAGCCACTCGCTCTCGCCGACCCGCATCCGGTCGTCGGTGTCGAGGAAGCCGTGTTCGTTGGCCTCCACATCGGCTGAGTCGAGATCGATCTCGGCGGTGTGGGGGACGCGCCCGACCGCGACCAGGATCCGCTCCGCCTCGACCTCGCCGCCGCCTTCGAGCTCGGCGACTATCCCGGCGCCGCCGGCCCTGACCTTCTCGACCAGGGCGCCGGTCCACACGTCGATGCCGAAGTTGTCGCGCAGCGACCCGGCGACTTCCTCGCCGGCGAAGGACTCCTCGCGCGAGAGCAGGCGATCGATGCCCTCGACCAGCGTCACCTTCGTTCCCAGCGTCGACCAGGCCTGGGACAGCTCACACCCGACCGGGCCACCGCCGAGGACGATCATGCTGCCGGGAGCCTCCTTCGCGTTCGTCCCCTGGCGGTTGTTCCACGCCTCGACGCTGTCGAGACCCTCGATCGGCGGCATCGCCGCGCCGCTGCCGGTGGCGACGACGACGGCCTTGCGCGCGGTCAAGGTCTGGTCGCCGACGACGATGCGGCGCTCGCCGGCGAAACGCCCCGCGCCCCGGTGCAGGTCGATGCCGCGTTCTTCCAGCCAAGGCAACTGTCCGGAGTCGTCGAGGTCGTGGACGACCTCGTCGCGGCGGTCGAGGATCGCTTGCGGTTCCAGCTTCTCGTCCGCCGTGACCGGCACGCCGGGTATCCGAACCGCCTCGTCGCGCACGTCGGCGGGCCGCAGCAGCGCCTTGGACGGCATGCAGGCGTAATAGGAGCATTCGCCGCCAATCAGCTCGCGCTCGACGATCGCCACCTCCAGCCCGGCGTCGGCGAGGCGGCCGGCGCAGACCTCACCTGCCGGGCCGGCCCCGAGCACGATTGCGTCGTATGCACGCTCGCTCACACGAACACCATTCCCGACACCGTACAATTCCAAGCGCAGTTCGCACGGGGGCGACAGGCTTCGACGTGGTCGATTCGTGCGAAAGGTTGCAGGTCGAGGTTGCCGGAGGCCTCGTTAAACCCCGGCACCAACCAATACGTGCGGACCATGAGTTCGCCCTCGCCGCTTAGTTAGAAGCTAAGCGCTGTGAGAGTCGGTCCTCCCACGCCCGCGGGGAGGGACACCGGCTTCAGAAGCGGGCTTACCCGGGCGGATCGCCCCGTCCGCCAGGGGACACTTAAGAGGGCTTTGTCTCCCGCAGTGCCCGCCGGCGCGGACCCCGGGAGACGAGAATCAAGCGCCGGCTAAACCTGTAGAGACCCTCGTACCGCGTCCGCGGATCCGAGTTCGAATCTCGGCGCCTCCATATCTCGCCGCCGCCCCGACCGGGGCGGCGGCGTCGTTCCGTAGGCTGCGCCCGTGGACCGCTACGTCGCCTTCCTGCGCGGGATGAACCTCGGCAACCGCCGGATCAAGAACGAGGAGCTGCGGGCCGAGTTCGAGCAGCTTGGCTGCGAGGACGTGGCGACCTTCCGGGCCAGCGGCAACGTCATCTTCGGCGCCGGCGGCAACGAAAGCGAGGCCAAGCTCACCGCGAAGATCGAAGCCGGACTGGGGGAGGGGCTCGGCTACGAGGTGACGGTGTTCCTGCGCAGCGTCGAGGAGGTAGCGGCGATCGCCGCCCACAAGCGGTTCGATTCCAAGGCCCTCAAAACATCGAAGGGCAAGGTCCAGGTCTCGCTCTTGTTGAAGAAGCCATCCGCAGCGACTCGGAAGAAAGTCCTGGTGCTGTCAACCGACGACGACCAGCTCGCGATCGAGGGCCGCGAGCTCTACTGGCTGCCAAGCGGCGGGATCAGCGAATCCTCACTCGACATGAAGGCAATCGAGGCAGCGGTCGGTCCTGACACCAGGCGCACCATGGGCACGATCGAACAGATCGCCGCGAAGTGGTGCGGTTGACCGTCCGTTAGTGACGGCTGAGGCGGCGTTCGGCCCAAGGTTCGAAGTGGCCGGTGATGATCATGGCGCTTAGCGGGACGAGGAAGAGCGCGATCGGTGGGACGCCGAATGCGAGAATGCCAACAGTCGTCAGCCCCGGGATCATCCAGACGAGCCATGCCTTCCCGCGGCGCGTGGCGATGATTCGAGCGATCAAATCCATAGGTGAAGTATAAGACAAAAAGTTGCGGTCGGGCGGCCCCAATAGAAGCCTGCGCCGAGCCCGATGTTGATCCGCTCCGCAACGATCGACGAGGCCAGGTTTTCGGAGGTCGCCTTGTTCGCGGCGCACCCGCTTTCATAGGCCATCGCACTGCCCAGGACCGAGACGGCCGTGACTCCGGCCTCGATCAGCCCTCGGATGTCACCGCTGTCGATGGAGAGCATCGGCCCACCCTAAGAAGCCGCTTCGCACGCGTGGTGCGCACATCCTCAAATCTTCGTCAACCAACTCCCTCGAAATCCGAACGGGGTAGCGCAGCCACTTCGATGTCCGAGCTGATCGCGCCGATCTCCTCTGGCAGCTCGGCGAGCTGGACGTTGGCGACGAACTCCATGCGCTGACCGAGGGGGCGGAAGAAGTTGTCGTAGTGGGTGGGGACGACGGTGCGCGGTTGCAGGGCCGGCAGGATTCGCTTCCAGTAGTCGGTGGTGAAGCTGCGCCCGGCTACGCCGGCGAGGAAGACGTCGACCTCGCGCTCGCGGATCGCGTCGTCGATCAGGTTGGCGCTGCCTTGGTGGTAGAACCGGATCCCGGCCACCGTGATCGTGATCCCCCAGACCTGGCCGCACCGGTAGGCGCTCGGGCAGAGCGAGTCGAGGTGCTCGCAGCTCAGTTCGCCGTCGTAGGGGACGGCCAGCCCGAGCAGCAGCTTGGAGTGGACGCTGGGCGTGAAGCTGACCTCGAACGGGCCCAGCTCGTAGGTCTTGTAGGGCTCGACCTCGACCGCCCGCTCGGCGAGGCCGTGCAGGGCCATCAGGTTGACCAGCGACTTCGACCCGTAGGCGTCGCAGCCGAAGCGGCGGGCGATCGCCGGCGCGTCGACGGCGTGGTCGAAGTGGGTGTGCCCGACGAGCACGCCGACCGTCTCGCCGGGGGCGGTGACGAACCGGTCGAGCGCCGCCGGGTCCGGCATCGCCACCCGCCGCAGCACCAGGTCGCGGAACGGGACCCGGGAGAGATAGGGATCGATGAAGAGCGTCCGGCCCTCGTAGCTGAGCCGGTAGCCGGAGACCCCGAGCCACTCGACCTCCAGCCCCGGCGGCAACTCCAGGGCGCGCGCCTCCAGCTCGTTCAGCGTCTGGCCGTCGGCGCGCTCGGAGGAGCGGCGCGTCGCCCGCGCCTTCGCCAGTTCGCCTAGGTGACTCAGCGGACCCGCCATAGGAGGGAAGGCTACGCTCGAAGGCAGTCGCGGCCAACCGCGACCGACCATGGCTATCGCGACCGCAACCCAACTCGACGTCTACGTCGGCGGCAAGCTGCTCTTCGCCGATGTCTCCTTCAAGCTCGAGCCGGGGGAACGGATGACCCTGTCGGGCAAGAACGGCGCCGGCAAGTCGACCCTGCTGCGCGTGCTCGCCGGCGAGCTGGCGCCCGACTCGGGCGCCCTGAGCGTGCAGCGCGGGGCGCGGGTGGCACTGCACGACCAGCGGCCGCCGCGCGAATCCAGCGCCACCCTCGCCGAGTACGTCTTCTCCGGCCGCGCCGAGATGATCGAGACCGAGGCCGAGCTGGAGCGCCTGGAGGCGGAGATGTCCGGCGAGGCCGGCGAGGAGACGATGCGCGCCTACGCGAAAGCCCAGCAGCGGCTGGAAACGGGTGGCGGCTACCGCTGGCGCGACGACGTCCTCGCCGTCCTCCGCGGCCTCGGCTTCGACCCCGACCAGGCCGACCGCTCGCTCTCGACCTTCTCCGGCGGCGAGCTGACCCGCGCCTCGCTCGCCCGAGTTCTGGCCGCCAAGCCGGACCTGCTGCTCCTGGACGAGCCCACCAACCATCTCGATATCCAGTCGCTGGAGTGGCTGGAGCGCTACCTGGTCGAGCTCGACGCCGCCGTCGTCCTCGTCGCCCACGACCGCTGGTTCCTGGAGGCGGTCGGGACCTCGGTGCTGGAGCTGGAAGCGCAGCGGGCGCGCTTCTTCGCCGGCCCCTGGCACGCCTGGCGCCAGGAACAGGCGGCGCGCCAAATCGCCCTCGGTAAGGCGATCGAGCGCCAGCAGGCCGAGATCGAGCGGATGGAGCGCTTTGTTGAGCGCTTCCGCTACAAGGCGACCAAGGCGCGCCAGGCCCAGTCGCGGGTGAAGATGATCGAGAAGGCCAAGCGCGAGGGGCCGGTGGCCGAACGCCGCGACACTCGCCGGCTCCGCTTCTCCTTCAAACCGCCGGCGCGCCCGGGGCGGGTCGTCCTCAAGGCGGTCGACGCCGAGATCGAGGTGCCGGGACGGACGCTCCTCTCCGGCGCCGGCCTCGAGGTCGAGCGGGGCGAGCACGTGGTCCTGGTCGGCGCCAACGGGACCGGCAAGACGACCTTCATCGAGACCCTGGCCGGGCGGCGCCGGCCAGCCTCGGGAATCGTCCGCACCGGCCACAAGGTCAAGGTCGGCTACCTCTCCCAGCACGCCGACACCGCCGCCGGGCGGGGGACCGTGCTCGACGCGGCCCAGCGCGAGACCCGGCTCACCGGTCAGAAGGCGCGCGGCTTGCTCGGCGGCTTCCTCTTCTCCGGCGAGGACGCCGAAAAACAGCTCTCCGACATCTCCGGCGGCGAGCAGCGCCGTCTCTCGTTGGCGATCCTGGTCGCCTCCGGAGCCAACGTCCTGATCCTCGACGAGCCCACCAACCATCTCGACATCGAGAGCCGCGAGGCGCTCGAGGACGCGCTGGTCGAGTACGAGGGCGCGGTAGTCCTTGTCTCCCATGATCGCGCCCTGCTCGAGGCTGTCGGCACCCGCACCCTGGTCTGCGAGGACGGTCGCCTCGAGAGCCACCCGAGCGGCTGGGCCGAGTACCAGAGCCGGCGGGACGAACGCGAGCAGGCGGCAGCCGCGGTGGCGAAGCTTGGCTCCGACGGCACCCGCCGCAAACGTTCGAAGAAGCCGTCCCAGAAAGCGGCGCGGAAAGCGGCCAAGCTGGAGGAACGGATTGAGCAGGCAGAGGCGGAGTTGCGCGAGGTCGAGGAGGAGCTGTCGGACCCCGCCGCCTGGGCAAGCCCGGGGCGTTACGAGCGGGCGGGAGAGCGCCACGCCGCCGCCAAGGCCACAGTCGAGGAGCTATACGCCGAGTGGGAGCAGGCGCAGCGCGACGCCGAGGCTGAGGCCGCCCCGAACTAAGTGACTAAGCCGCGAGCGGGCGCTCGAGGCGGACCCTGGTGCCCTTGGCGGGGGCAAGGGTGATGTTGCGGATCCGCACCTTTTCGGGCTCGGGATCCGGGGCTGCCAACTGAGCCCGCCCGACGATCTCGCGCAGGACGATCCGCATCTCGTACTCGGCGAAAGCCGCGCCGATGCAGCGCCGCACGCCGCCGCCGAACGGGATCCAGGCGTAATTGTCGGTCCGCCCGTCGAGGAACCGCTCCGGGCGGAACTCCTCCGGAGCGGGGAAGATGTCCTCGCGGTAGTGCAGGGCGGCGATCGCCGGCATCACGAAGGTGCCGGTCGGCAGCTCGTATCCGCCGACTGTCGCCGGCGCTGCCAGTTTGCGGGCGATGTCGACGATCACCGGCCGCGATCGCAGAGTCTCTTTCACGGTCGCCTCGAGGTACTCGTCCTCGCCGGCGGCGATCGAGTCGCGCAGGCGCTGCAGTACCGCCGGCGTGCGCAGCAGTCGCTCCATCGCCCAGGCCAGTGCGGTCGCCGTGGTCTCGTGGCCGGCCCCGACCACGGTCAGCAGCTCGTCGCGCAACTCTTCATCGCTCATCGGGCTACCGTCGTCGTGGCGCGCCGCCAGCAGCAACGAGAGCACGTCCTCGCGCTCTTCGCTCTCCGCCTCGGCCCGCCGCAGGGCGATCTCCTCGTAGAGGAACTCGTCGAGCTCGGCCCGGGACTTGAGGAAGCGCCGCCAGGGGCTGCCCGGCCCGAGGTCGCGACGCAGGTTGGGGAATTTGGTGATCGTCGTGACCCGATCGCTGAAGACGTCGATCAGCTTCGTCGCGCGGTCGATCCGCGCCTCGTCCTCGATCCCGAAAACGGCGCGGAGGATCACCGCGAGGGTGATCCGCTGGGTGCTGGGTCGCAGCGAAAACGTCTTGCCGACCGGCCACGTCTCCATCTCGCGCCGGGTGGCCTCACGGATCACCTCGCCGTAGCGCTCTATCCGCTCGCCGTGAAACGGCGGCAGGAGCAGCTTGCGCTGCTGCATGTGGGAGTCGTCGTCGAGCGTCAGCACCGAGTTCGGCCCGAGCGCGGGCTCGAGCACGGTCGCGTTCGCCTCGCCGGCGTGGAAGACGGCGGGAGATCCGGTGAAGACTTCTTTCACCAGCTCCGGGCTGCCGACGTAGACGAGCTTGCCGAAGAACGGGAAGCGGACCGTGAAGATGTCGCCGTAGCGCCGCTGCAGCCCCGAGAGGAAGTGGAGTGGGTTGCGCACGTAGCGCACCCCCTGGAAGAGGGGAGGGATCCGCGACCCCGGTGGCAGGGCTGCGGAGGGGGAGGTCGCACGTGGGCGGGGAAGAGTTGCCTGCTCCATCACCGCAGACTTTACGCCATCGACTGGCTGGTCAGCCAGTCAAAGGACGAGGACTGCATTTTCCCCCTATACGGTGGTCAATGCAGTCCTCGACTCAGAAGACGATCGTGCGATCGCCGTCAAGCAGGACCCGGTCGTCGAGGTGGGCCATCACCGCCCGGGCGAGGACGAGGCGCTCGGCATCGCGGCCGATCCGCACCAGGTCCTCGATCTCGTCGCGGTGGCTGACCCGGGTCACGTCCTGGTCGATGATCGGACCGGCGTCGAGGTCGGCGGTGACGTAGTGGGCGGTGGCGCCGATCAGCTTCACCCCGCGCTCGTGGGCTTTGCGGTAGGGCTCAGCGCCGACAAAGGCCGGCAGGAAGCTGTGGTGGATGTTGATCGCCGGCGTCCCCAGCTCCTCGAGGAAGTCGCCAGAGAGGATCTGCATGTAGCGGGCAAGGACCAAGAGGTCGACGTCGCCGAGCAGCGCCAGTGCCTGTTGCTCCGCCGCCTCGCGCGAATCGCGGTCGACCGGAACGTGGTGGAAGGGGAGACCGACCGCTTCGACCTGCTCGGCGTGGTCGGGATGGTTGGAGAGGACTGCCACTAGCTCACCGCCGAGCTCGCCACTGCGCCAGCGCCAGAGCAGGTCCGAGAGGCAGTGGTCTTCACGCGAGACCATGATCGCCACCCGCTTGCGGTAGCTCGAATCGGCGAACCGGTGCTCCATCTCAAATGGCGCCGCCACCTCCACCTCGAACCGTCGCTCGAGCTCCTCACGCTCCCCCTCCGCGGCGGCGTCGAAGGCCATCCGCATGAAGAACCGCCCCTCGGCGGTCGAGTGCTGGTCGGCGTCGACGATGTTGAGCCCCGCCTCAGCGAGGAACCCGCTGACCCGCGCGATCAACCCCGGCCGGTCAGGGCAGGCAAGCAGAAGCCGGTAGGTCGAATGATCCGCCATAGGGGGTGTCTGAGCTTAGGGGTCATATATGGCGCCTTAGCTCAGACACGCCCCTGGCTGAGGGTGCAGGATGAGGTTCAGGGAGGCGCTTGTGTGATGGCGGTCACACTTATCCCTTCTCTGTATAAGCGGCCCACCGATTCGCCATGACCCCGCATGGCAAGCAGGCCCTAGACCGAGGGCCGGACAAAGGGGAGCAGCGGGGAAATGACTTCACTTTCGATTCGCTCGGCGGTATCCCAGAGGAACAGGGGAAGCGGAAGGTGTTCTTCTGGCCCAGCGACGCGAAGCGCTACCGCCGCGCTTCCCTCGATCTGCACGTCCATTGCGACATCGGGGAGGTTCGTGATGTCTGCATGGTTCTGGAATGCGGGATGCGCCCGGCTTCCCATTTTCCGATGCACGGAGCCATCCGGCAGGGCGTAGGTGACGAACGGCTCCCTGAGTCCCGCTGCGACGACCGGAAGCTTCTCGTGTTTGTCGCGGTTGGAGAGCCGGTAGAGGAACCGCAGGAGGTCGATCCCGTCCTCCTCCCCACCGCCATCCGCAGGTTGCAGACTCTTGAGGATTGCGAGCGCAGGCTCGCTGAGCGCCTTCGTGTCGGAAGCCCAGCGACGACGGTCCTTGCATCGCTGCTTGTCCTCCCCTGGCCGGGAGGGTTCCCAGACCCCCTCAAAGTAGACCGGGAACATGGCGCTGCTGCGCTGATTTCTCGGCACCAAGCTCGACATCAGGTGATCCAGCGAGGACCGCAGGTTGTGGATCGCATCGGCGGCGATGAGCGGGATGTCGGTGTTGGCCGGATCGGCGGTGAAGGTCAGTCGCCAGACCTTTCGCTTCTTCTTTCCCTCGATCCGCTCTCTCACCGTGTATGGATGGCTACCCGAGAAGAGGTCGATTGCCGCTTGGAGGTCGATCAGGTGCTTTTTGGCTCGCGCAACCTTTGCGATGTAGGAGGGGACGATCACCCAACCTGAAGCCTAGCCTGTTGTCAATCAACTTGACAAACCTCCGATCTGTCAAGTAGGTTTACAGCATGCCACCGGCCAACCGCCACAACCCCCGGCGAGCGAAGTCTTCGACCTCCGACTACTCGGTGACGGAGTTCCTGGCCGAGTTCCCCGATGACGCCGCCTGCCTGGATTACCTCTGGCGGACGCGCCACGCGCCGGACGGCGAAAACGCCGAGTGCCCCAAGTGCCAGCAGGTAACCGCCTTCAAGCGCTACGCGACCAAGCAGCAGCGCCAGTCGTGGACCTGCACCGCCTGCGGGCACCACCTGCACCCAACGGCCGGGACGATCTTCCACCGCTCGTCAACCTCGCTGCGGCTGTGGTTCCACGCGATGTACCTGATGACCAGCACTCGCTGCGGCATATCCGCCAAACAGCTAGAGCGCGAGCTTGGGGTCCACTACAAGACCGCCTGGCGCATTTTCAACAAGGTTCGCAACGAGCTGATGACCGATGAGGGCGAGACGCAGCTATCGGGTGACGTTGAGGTTGATGAGACTTCCTGGGGCGGCAAGCCGCGTCACAAACTCAAAGGGATGCGCGAGGTCGCCCGCTTCCGCGAGTCCAAGACGACCGTTCTGGGGATGGTCGAGCGCGAGGGCCGGGTCCGGCTGCGCGTCATCGCCTCGCGCCGTGGCCCTGCCCTTAGTAGAGAGGTCCGGACCCACGTGAATCCCTCCGCTTTCCTGATCACCGATGACTGGCCCGCTTACAGACCGCTGCGGCCGGAGTTCCTAGACCACCGCGTGATCAACCACTCCGCTGGCTCCTACGTCGATGGCGATATCCACACGAACACCATCGAGGGGTTCTTCGGGAACCTCAAGACCGGGATGCGCGGCGCCTACAAGCACGTATCGGATCAGTGGTTGCAGTCCTACCTGGACGAGTACGCCTGGCGCTACAACGAACGGCATCGCGACGGTCGCTCGATGTTTCACTCGCTCTTGGACAGGGCCGCCGCATGAGCGAGGCAACGATCCTGCGCAGCATCCGGGGCGCCGCTAAACGCCGCGAGAGGGCAGATAGGGAGAAACGTCAGGCAACCGAAGACCTGCGGGGCTTCTGCCAGCAAGCGCAGAAGGCAGGCGTCCCGATCACCCGGATTGCTTCTGAGGCCGGTCTTTCCCGCCAGGGCGTTTACGACCTGCTGGCGGAGCGACCTTAGAGAGCGCCGCATCGAAGTCCCCTTTGGTCGGGACTGGAATCTCAAGCCCCTTCTCGGTCTTCTGCTTGCGGCGCTCCTTCGGCATATCCACAGGCTAGCTCTCCTTTCAGTCCTCCAATACCTCGTAGGCCCGCAGCGCCGCCCTCGTTGGCAGCACAAGCCCACCGCACCGGAACAGAAGGCCAACCCGGACAAGCTCGACCACGGCCCGCTCGATGCGGTCGCGCTCGGCGAAGTCGCCTGAGTTGTCGGTTAGCTCGCGGATCAAATCTGAGAGCCGCAGGTTCGTTGGGTAGGTATCGACTACATGGACCAGGACGATCCCCTGGTCGTGGCGGTCCTGCGCGGCGTTCGTTCCCGCGCCTGGCTTAGGCTTTCCCTGCATCGGAAGGCAACCCCTTTCGGTGCCAGGCGCCCGGCTGCTACAACAGCGCGGGCGCCATTTGTCTTGTGAAACGGCACGCTAGAGCGGAATTCGGCCGGAAATCGCTTATACAGAGAAGGGATAAGTGTGATGGCGGTCACACTGCAGAGCAGGAATCTTCGCAACGGTTCCGCGCTTGCTTACGAAACGCACATATTTTGTTCCGGTACTGATCGTCCTGCTTGCCTGTCCCGCCGTCGCGATCGCGGCTGGTGGGGGCGGGGATGAGCCCGTCTTTAGCCCGGCGCGTGAGGCCGTAGTCGACGCCGAGGACCGCACCGTCGGCGTCGCGAACGCCCAGGTGGCACCGATCGCGGTGCTGCGGCGCCCAGCGAACCATTTCCGGCGAATCGTCCACATCTTCGCCCGGCGGATCCGTGCCGAACGGCGCGCCGCCGCGCTGCAGCGCCGCCGGGAGTTGTACGCCAGCCTTCCGGCCGGGGTCTCGATCGAGACCCTCGAGGCGATCGCCTCCTGTGAGTCGGGCGGCGACCCGACCGCGGTCTCCGCCGACGGTAGCTACCGCGGCAAGTACCAGTTCTCCTTCGGGACCTGGGAATCGGTCGGCGGCAGCGGCGACCCGGCAGCCGCCTCCGAGGACGAGCAGGACTACCGCGCCGCCCTGCTCTACGCCAGCTCCGGCTCCAGCCCCTGGCCGGTCTGCGGCTGACTGCGCCGGAAGTACCCGGTACCTCCCGTACGATCGGGCGCATGAACGACGAGGCAGTTCCGGCGCCCGACGCGCAGGGGCCGACACGAAAGCCGCCCAAGGAAGCGGTGGCCGAGGCCAAGGTCCGGGCGCCCACCCGCGGCAACCGCAAGCTCGAGAGCTTTCTTGATGCGGTCAACAGCGACGACCAGGTGCGAGCCTGGTGGTACATGGCCCAGGTCCAGTCCGAGCGGCTGGGGATGTCGGATCACTCCTGGGTCCACATGCAGATCGTCCTCAACATCGCCCTGCGGCTGCTCCGCCTCCTGGTTCGGGCGGGAGTCGAGCCGGCGATGGTCGCCGACCACGGAATGCGCGACCGCGACGCCGAGGTCGTGGTCGCCGGCGGGGCGCTGCTGCACGACGTCGGCATGTCGATCCACCGCGCCGACCACGAGGCCTACTCGCTGTTCCTGGCCAGTGGCGCGCTCGAGCGCCTCCTCGCCGACTCCTACAAAGAGCCCGAGCGAACCGTCGTCGCGGCGGAGATCCTCCACGCGATCATCGGCCACCGCCGCCGCGGTGAGCCCTACACGCTCGAGGCCGGGGTCGTCCGCGTCGCTGACGCCCTCGACATGGCCCAGGGCCGTAGCCGGCTGCCGCTGGAGACCGGCCACGAGGGGATCCACTCGATCTCGGCGGCGGCGATCGACGAGGTCCGGATTGAGGCTGGCGAGGAGCGGCCGGTCCGGATCGCGGTCCAGCTCAATAACTCGGCCGGCATCTTCCAGGTCGACGACCTGCTGGCGACGAAGATCCGCGGCACCCCGTTGGAGGGCCGTATCGAAGTCGTCGCCACGGTGGAGGGCGAGACCGAGAAGCGCCTCTTAACTGGCTTCAGGCTCTCCTAAAGGAGATCAGCCGTACTTCTGCAGGTCCTGGCGGCGCAATTCCTTGCGCTTCTCGAGCCGGCCTTGGATCAGCGACATCACGATCACCAGAGCCGCGAAGAAGATCAGCACGCCGAGGCAGAAGAAGGTGACCGTCTTGTCGGTGGTCGGCCCGGCCAGGCCGACGCCGTTGTCGGCCATCGCCGTGGGCGCTGCGACCAGCATTAGGGCCAGGATCGAGAGCAGTGCTGCGACCGTGCGCTTCACGGCCGGGAATCTAGCGCAACCCGGGGCGGTGCCCTCTGCTTTTCCGCAATTTCGGCCTCTTCAACCTGTGAAAATCCGGTGAACGCAGGTACTTCCGTTGCCGCGACCCATACAATCGCCCCAACTTGCCGGTCCCAGCGCCAACCACCCCCGACTGCGCGGCCGTGATTTGAACCCACAGCAGACCATCCGTCTCGCCATCATCGACACCGACAGCGGCTTCGTCACCGTGCTGGCGAAGCGCGCCGACGCCGCCGGCTGGCAGTTGCGCAAGGCGACGAGCATGGTGCCGCCCGAAGAGCTGGTGGCGATGAAGCTGAACGCCCTGCTGATCGACCCGGGCCTGCTCGGGGAAGACGGCTGGAACTACCTCGAGCGAGTCTGCGGGATGCTGCCCGACCTCGGCGTAATCGTCTGCACCGGCCGCTCCACGGTCGCCCAGCGGGTCCGCGGGCTACGGCTCGGCGTCGACGACTGGATCACCAAGCCCTGCCACCCGGAGGAGGCGATGGCGAGGGTCGAAGCGGTCTCGCGCCGTCGTCGCCGCAGCCACCACGACGCCGAGGGCGGCCCGTTGGTCGCCGGCGAGCTGGAGATCAGGCCGGACCAGTTCCAGGCTTTCGTCAGCGGCGACAGCCTCGACCTCACCCGCCGCGAGTTCGAGCTGCTGCACCTGCTCGCCGACGCCCAGGGGCAGGTCCTGGAGCGGGAGGCGATCTACCAGCGGGTCTGGGGATACGCGATGGCCCACGGCGACCGCTCGGTCGACGTCTTCATCCGCAAGCTGCGCCAGAAGCTGGAGAAGCGCTCGGCCGGCTGGGCCTACATCCACACCCACTTCGGAGTCGGCTACCGCTTCGACCCCGAGCCGCTCGCCGGCTCGATCGAGACCGAGCTTCCCGACCCGTTGCCGGTCGCCGAGCCGGCTTCCCGTGCCGAGCCGGCTTCACAGGTCGTTCACAACAGTTTCACTCCGGGATAACCGGCGGTTCCACGGCGTTGGCCATGATCGGCGATCATGGCGACGGGAACCGGGCAACCCCAGCAGCTCTCGGGCGGGCGTCTCGAGATCCGGCCGGAGGAGCACGCGGCGCTGGTCGACGGCCGCCCGCTCAGCCTGACGATGCGGGAGCTTCAGCTTCTCGTGACGCTCTCCGAGCACCCCCAGCGGATAATGACCCGCGAGGAGCTCTTCTCCGCGGTCTGGGGAAGTCAGCCACGGCGTGAGGACCGCTCGGTCGACGTCTACGTCAGCCGGCTCCGTTCGAAGCTGGGGGAGGCGCTGCCCGGCGCACAGCTGATCCACACCCACAACGGCATCGGCTACCGCTTCTCCCCGGACGGATGATCGGTCCACCCGTTCTTCTCAGCAGGCGCTTTTACATCTTTTTCACATCCTCGACACATCGAGGTAACAAGGTCTGGAAATGCCGCTGAGAGGGTCTTCTCGATCCCCGGCCCGCGGGCCGAAACTCGTACACACCAGAAGGAGACAGAGTGACTAGCTCTAAGTGGCTCACGGTCATCGTTTCCGCGTTCGTCCTCGCCATCACGGCGGCGGCATGCGGCAGCGACGACGAAAGTTCCAGCGCCAGCGGCGGAGGCGAAGACCTATCGGGTTCGATCCGCATCGACGGTTCGAGCACCGTGGCCCCGCTCACTTCAGCGGTCGCGGAGCAGTTCATGGCTGAAAACTCAGGCGTCCGGGTGACGGTTGGGACGTCGGGAACCGGCGGCGGTTTCGAAAAGTTCTGCGCCGGTGAGACGGACATCAGCGACGCCTCGCGGGCAATCGAGCCGGAAGAGGTCGAAGCCTGCAAAAAAGACGGCATCTCCTACGAGGAGGTCCATGTCGCCACCGACGCGCTGACCGTGATGATCAACAACGAAAACCCGGTCGCCTGCCTCACCGTCGACCAGTTGAGCGACGTCTGGGGCCCCGACTCCAAGCTCTCCAACTGGAGTGAAATCCCGGGCCTGAAAGAGGAATTCGACGAGGAGCTGGCGCTGTTCGGGCCGGGCACCGACTCGGGCACCTTCGACTACTTCACCGAATCGATCAACGGTGAGGAGGGCGCGACCCGCAAGGACTACAACAACGTCGGCGAGGACGACAACGCCACGGTTAAAGGCGTCGAGGGCTCGCCCGGCGGCATGGGCTACGCCGGCTACTCCTTCTACCAGGAGAACGAAGACAGCCTGAAAGCGCTGGAAGTCGACAACGGTGAAGGCTGCGTGCCGCCGTCGGTCGAAACCGCTCAGGACGGCTCCTACGCTCCGCTGAGCCGGCCACTGTTCATGTACCCGAGCGAGGAAGCGCTGAAAAAGCCCGAGGTCAAGGCGTTCATCACCTACTACCTCGAAAACGTCAACTCGGTGGCCGAATCGCTTGGCTTCGTGCCGCTGACCGAAGAACAGCTCGAAGAATCGGAAGCAGCCGCCGAAAAGGCCGGCGCCTAGCAGCACACATGTACCGATGAGCCGGGGCCAAACGATCGCGACGGAGCCGGCGGGGGGACCCCCCCGCCGGCTCCAGGCACCCGGCAAGCGCTACGGCGAGAAGGCGATCCAGTGGGTACTGGCCGGCTGCGCCGTCCTCTCGGTATTGACGACCACCGCGATCGTGATCTCCCTGCTGATCCCGACGATCGACTTCTTCGAGATCGTCCCGATCGACGAATTCTTCTTCGACACCGAGTGGAGCCCCCAGTTCGAGCCGGCCAGCTTCGGTGTGCTGCCGATCGTCGTCGGCACCCTCAGCGTCACCCTCTGGGCGATGCTGTTCGCGATCCCGATCGGGCTCGGGGCCGCGATCTACCTCAGCGAGTACGCCTCGCCGCGGGTGCGAAAGACGCTGAAGCCTGTGCTTGAGGTGCTCGCCGGCATCCCCACCGTGGCGATCGGCTTCTTCGCGGTCACCTTCATCCTGCCGGAGATCATCGTGCCGCTCTGGCCCGGGGACTTCCTCGGCGGCGCTGCCGGCAAGCCGTTCATGGCGCTGGCGGCCGGGCTCGGCATCGGCCTGATGATCGTGCCGATCATCGCCTCGATCTCCGAGGACGCAATGTCCGCTGTGCCGCGCGGCCTGCACGAGGGCGCCTACGCGCTCGGCGCGACCAAAGCCAAGGTCGCGCTCCGCGTGATCTTCCCGGCGGCGCTCTCCGGGATCGTTGCCTCGATCGTCCTGGCAATCTCCCGCGCACTAGGGGAGACGATGATCGTCGTTCTCGCCGCCGGCTCGACCCCCAATCTCACCTTCAACCCGGTGGAATCGATCCAGGCGATGACCTCCTACATCGCGACCACCGCCACTGGCGATATCTCGACCGGGTCCGTTGACTACAAATCCGTCTTCGCGGTCGGGACCGTGCTCTTCGCCATGACCCTGGTCATGAACGTGATCAGCATCCGGCTGGTCCGCAGGTACCGCGAGGTGTACGAGTGAGCGCCGACGCTCCGGCCCCGCGAACTCGCCTCGCCGTGGCCGGTGCCCGGGCGACGACGGAGGCGATGCTGCGCGACCAGCCACGCGGCGACGTGATCCGCAACACCGTCTTTGCTGGCCTGCTCCTGCTTGCCGTGGCGATCGCCCTCGCCGGCCTGCTGGCGCTGCTGATCCAGGCCTTCGTGAAAGGCGCCCCGGCACTCAGCACGGACCTGATCACCAACCCGCCCTCGACCATCTTCCCGGAGAAAGCCGGCTACCGGCCGGCGATCATCGGCTCCCTGCAGCTGATCGCCGGGGTGATCCTGTTTGTCGTCCCAGTGGGAATCGGCGCCGCGCTCTACCTCGAGGAGTACGCCGACAAGTCGCGCTGGTGGAACAAGCTGATCGAAGTCAACATCCAGAACCTCGCCGCGGTCCCGTCGATCATCTACGGCATCCTCGGGCTCGCCTTCATCGTCCGCGGCCCGCTCGACCTCGGCTTCATCCTCGCCGCCGGCTCGCTGACTCTGGCGCTGCTGGTCCTGCCGATGGTGATCATCGCCGCCCGCGAGGCGATCCGCGCCGTCCCCGACTCGATCCGCCAGGGTTCGCTGGCGTTGGGAGCGACCAAGTGGCAGACGATTCGCCGCCAGGTCTTGCCGGCGTCGATCCCGGGGATCGCCACCGGTGTCATCCTCGCCGTCTCCCGAGCACTCGGCGAGACGGCGCCGCTGCTGCTGGTCGGCGCGACCGTGTTCGTCACCTTCGACCCGACCCCGTTCGGCGACGACGGCTACTCGGCGATGCCGGTGCAGATCTTCAACTACGCGCTGCAGCCCCAGGAGGAGTTCCAGGCGCTTGCGGCGGCGGGGATTATCGTCATGCTGGCTGTTCTGCTGGCGATGAACTCATTTGCGATTTGGCTACGAAATCGTTACGAGCAAAGGTGGTAAGTGATCTATTGTGAGCGAGCAGATGGCGCAAGGTGAGAGCAGGGCCGACACGGCTCGGGAACGCGAAGAAGCGGCCGCGCGGGCGTCGATCGCCGTGCGACCGGAGTTCCGCTCCAGTCAGGGCACGGCCGGCGAAAAGGTGTTCGAGCTCAAGGGCGTCGATGTGGCCTACGGCGGTGTCGCCGCGGTCAAGGGTGTGAGCATGGACATCCGGCGCAAAGACGTGACCGCCCTGATCGGGCCGTCGGGTTGTGGCAAGAGCACCCTGCTGCGCTGTCTCAACCGGATGAACGACCTGATTCCGAACGCGGAAGTGCACGGGGAACTGCTCTACCACGGCGAGGACCTCTACGGCTCGACCGTCGACCCGGTCCAGGTCCGCAAGCTGATCGGGATGGTATTTCAGAAACCGAACCCATTCCCGAAGTCGATTTACGACAACATCGCCTTCGGCCCCCGTGTCCTCGGCCGCAAGGATGACCTCGACGCGACGGTGGAGAAAGCGCTCAAAAGCGCGGCGCTCTGGGACGAGGTCAAAGACCGCCTAGAAGACAATGCCTTTGGCCTCTCCGGCGGGCAACAGCAGCGTCTCTGCATCGCCCGCTGCATCGCGGTCGAGCCAGACGTGATCCTGATGGACGAGCCCTGCTCGGCGCTCGACCCGATCTCGACCGGGAAAATCGAGGACCTGATGGTCGAACTGAAGGACGAGTTCTCGATCGTGATCGTCACCCACAACATGCAGCAGGCCGCGCGGGTGTCCGATCGCACCGCCTTCCTGATGGTTCAAGTCGACGCCACCGAGCAGAACCGGTGGGGACAGCTGGTCGAGTACGACAACACCGAGAAGGTCTTCACCAACCCGACCGACCAGCGCACCGAGGACTACGTCTCCGGGAAAGTCGGTTGATGGCGGAGTCGGTCCGCGTCCATTACCAGGAGGAACTTACCCAGCTCGAGCACAGCGCCTTGGGTGGCCTCGACCTCGTCAACACGGCGTTGGAGCGGACCGCGGAAGCGATCGAGCACCAGGACGTCGAGCTGGCCCAGATCGTCGTCGCCGACGACGACCGGATCGACGGCCGCTACCTGGAGGTCCACCAGGCCCTGATCACCCTGCTCGCGACTCAGTCGCCGGTGGCGACCGACCTGCGCCTGATCTCCGCCCTCCTGCACGTGCTGAAGAGCGTCGAGCGGATGGGCGACCAGTGCGTGAACATCTGCAAGCTGATCCCGCTGACCGGCAACGAGCCGCCGGCCGACAGCGAGATGATCGGCCTGATCCTGGCGATGGGCAAGCACACCCGGTCGCTGGTCAACCAGGCCAAGCGGGCCTTTGCCGAGCGCGACGTCGACATGGCTCGAGACCTGGTCCGCCGCGACGACGCGGTCGACAACCTCAACCGCGAGTGCTTCAGGCTGGCGCTGGCGATCGGCGACGACGCCGACAAGCGCGAGTGGGCGATGACGATGCTGCTCGCCGCGCGGGCGATCGAGCGGATCGCCGACAACGCGGTCGACATCGGCGAGCAGGTCGCCTTCGTCGTCACCGGCCTCTTCCGGGAGTTCGAGGACGCCTCGCACCCCGTTTAGCCCACCGGGCGGGTCCGGACCGTTTGCCAAGATTGACCAGACTCAGCCAATGCTCTGCGCTGCCATAGATATCGGCTCCAACACGACCCGCGTGCTCGTCGCCGAGCCCGAAGGCGGTCAGCTGAGGAAGGTGATGGAGCAGCGCGCCTACACCCGGATCAACAAGGCCTTGGACGGCGACGGGGCGATCCGCCCGGAGAAGGTCAAGGAGGTCGCCGAGGTGGTCGCGACCCAGGTGCGGCTGGCGCGGGAGCTGGGCGCTGAGGTGATCCGGTCCGTCGCCACCGCCGCGGTCCGCGAGGCGAGCAACGGCGAGCAGGCGGCTGAGGCAATTGCCGTGGCCTCGGGCGTGCCCGTCGACATCCTCACCGAGGAGGAGGAGGGCCGGCTCTCCTTCATCGGCGCGACCAAGACCCTCGGCCACCCGGTCGAGGGCACCGTTGGCGTGGTCGATGTTGGTGGCGGCTCATCCGAGGTGATCCTCGGCACCGTCCCCGGCGGGGTGAAGAGCGTGCGCTCCTGGGGGGTCGGCTCGGGCGTGCTGGCGGACGAGCTGATCGTCTCCGACCCGCCCTCGGCGGCGGAGATCCGCAAGGTGCGCGACCGGATCGACGACATCTTCGACGGCGTCGAGATCGAGCGCCCCGCGCAGGCCGTCGCCGTCGGTGGCAGCGCTACCTCGCTGCGGCGGCTCGTCGGTGCGGTCCTCGAGTACGAGACCCTGGAGCGGGGGATACGCGTCCTCTGTGGCGATCCCGCCGCAGACGTCGCCCGCCGCTTCGAGCTCGACCCGGTCCGCGTCCGCATTCTTCCCACCGGTGTCCTGCTCCTGGAGAAGCTTTCCGAGTTGCTCGGTCAACCCCTCCAGATCGGCAAGGGCGGCCTCCGCGAGGGCGTCATTCTCGCCTTGCTCAACGGCAACGCCAACGGGTCTTCGCCGGAACGTCTCGCCGCCTGAGCGCGGCGGTCACGCGAAGTTCACACCCCGTTTTCCTCTCTTTCACAATTTTCGCCTGCAAATGGCGAATTCTGTAGGTGACTAGAGAGATACGAAAAAGGGAGAGCACCGATGACTTCCCGTGTAGACATGCACTGTCACTCCACCGCCTCGCAGCTTTCGCGGCTGGGTGTCCAGAGATCGCTCGGACTGCCCGAGTGCGCGACGCCGCCGCAGGAGGTCTACGAGCTGGCCAAGCGGCGGGGGATGGATTTCGTCACGATCACCGACCACGACACGATCGACGGTTGCCTGGAGCTGGCCGACCGTCCCGATTGCTTCGTCTCCGAGGAGCTGACCGCCCGCTTCGCCGGCGAGCCCCAGGCGGTTCACGTCCTTTGCTACGGGATCACTCCCGGAGACCACGAGTGGCTGCAGGCGAATTCCGGCGACGTCGAGGCCTGCGCCGCATACCTTCACCAGAACGGGATCGCCTGCGCGCTGGCGCATCCCTTCTTCAACGTCGCGGCGCCGCTGACGCGGCGCCACCGGCGTCGCCTGGCGGAGCTGTTCCCGATCTGGGAGGTCCGCAACGGGTCGCGCGCCGCGGAGCTGAACATGCCCGCCGTGATCTACATCGAAACCCACGGTGGAACGGGCATCGGCGGCTCCGACGACCATGCCGGCGTCGACATCGGCCGCACCTTCACCGAGGTGCCCGCCGGTGCTCGGACGCCGGAAGAGTTTCTCGATCGCCTGCGTCGCGGCGAGGCCGAGGCCGCCGGCGAGCAGGGCAGCGCCGCCAAGTGGACGCACGCGGCGATGGCGCTGGCGACGCGCTCGCTGGAAGGCCGGGGGGAGGAGCCGGATGGCGCGGCGCCGGACCCCGCGGCGGTTCTGAAGATGGCCGAACGGGTGATTCGCGAGGGGGCGGCCCGTGAGGGCAAGGTCGCCGCCGACATCGGTCCCGATGACGCCCGCAACCTGCTCGAGGGCTGGCTCGCCGGCATGGGCCTGGAGTTGCGCGGCCGTGAGCTGATCGCCCACCTGCAGTCCGACGGCTTTTCCCACGCAGACCTCTACCGCCGCGCCCGCCGCATCCATGACCGGCGTCTGCGCGTAGCTCTCGACGATGGCGTGCGGGCGGTCGCCGACGGCGACTTCCCGCGCGCCGTCAACGAGCTCTTCGCGGCACTCGTGCCAGCCGTCCCCTACGCGCCCGCGACCGCGTTCCTGGCGGCGGAGAAGGCGAAGCTGAGGCCCGACCGCGAACGGGCGCGGGTGGCACTGATCGCCGACGGGATCGGCTCGATGCACGGCGTCACCCACACGATCGAACAGATCCGCGAGCGCGGGGTCCCCGGCTTCGAGGTCGAGGTGGTCGGCACCGACCCCGGCGTCGACCGCCGGCTTCCGGCCGCCGCCGAGCTGGAGATCCCCTTCTACGACGGGATGCGCCTTGGTGTTCCCGGTCTGCCCGATCTGGTCGAGACGCTGGCTGAGGGGGCCTACGACCTGGTCCACGTCACCGCTCCCGGTCCGGCCGGGATTGCCGCGACCCTGCTCAGCCGGATTACCGGCGTGCCGTTGATCGCCAGCTACCACACCGAGCTGGCCGCGTACGCAGGCTTGCGCAGCGGCGACGGCGGCCTCGAGGCGCTCGCCCGGGCGGGACTCGGTGCCTTCTACGCCGCCCCTGGCGCGGTTCTCTCGCCGAGCCCGTCGGCCGACGCTTCGCTCGGTTCCCTCGGTGCCGACCCGACCCGGATCCGGCGCTGGGAGCGCGGCGTCGACCTCGACCGGTTCGACCCGGCCAAGGCCGACCCGGGGGCCTACCCGGGCGAGCTGAAGGTGCTCTACGCCGGGCGGATGACCCGCGAGAAGGGGGTCGACCTGCTCGCCGAAACCTTCCTCCGCGCCCACGCCTCCGACCCTCGCCTCCACCTGCTGCTGGCTGGCGGTGGGCCCGAGGAGGAGGAGCTGCGGGCGCGGCTGGGGGAGCGGGCGACCTTCCTCGGCTGGCTCGAGGGCGAGGACCTGGCGCGTGTCTACGCCAGCGCCGACGTCTTCCTCTTCTGCAGCCGCACCGACACTTATGGCCAGGTGATCCTCGAGGCGGCGGCGAGCGGCTTGCCGGTCGTCGCCGTCGCCGAGGGTGGTCCGGCGACACTGGTCGAGAACCGCCACACCGGGCTGCTCTGCCGGCCCGACCCCGATCACCTCGCCGGCTCCCTTCTGCAACTCGCTTCCTCGCCGCTGCTGCGCCGGCGTCTTGGCGCGGCGGCCGCGCAGGCCGCACGCGAGCGTTCCTGGGAGCGCTCGATGGAGCAGCTCGCGGCGGGCTACCGGCAGAGCCTCGGTGCAGGTCACCGTGACCGACTTTTGGGACCCTATAGGGACCAAAAAGTCGGAAGCGGCAACCTCGCGACCCGCGCGGCCTGAGCGGCGGGGAGTTCGCGGGTGCGTCAGTACGATGGACCGATCGACGATCCCGAGCTCTATTTCAACCGCGAGCTCTCATGGCTCGACTTCAACCAGCGGGTCCTTGAGCTGACCGAGGACCCCGAGGTGCCGCTGCTGGAGCGGCTGCGCTTCTGCGGGATTTACGCCTCCAACCTCGACGAGTTCTTCATGGTCCGGGTCGCCGGACTCTTCGACCAGCTCGACGCCGGGATCGATGCCCGCGGGCCCGACGGCCTCGGCCCGAGCGCGCAGATCGACGCGATCCAGACCCGGGTGCTCGAACTCGACCGGCGCCTGCACGCCGCCTTCGGCGAGACCCTGCGGCCGGCCCTGGAGGAGCACGGGATCAGGATCGTCTCCCTGGAGACGGCGAGCGAGGGGGAGCGGCGGGAGATCGACGCCCGCTTCCACGAGCAGGTATTTCCGGCGCTGACGCCGCTGGTGATCGGGATGGGACGGCCCTTCCCCTACATCTCCAACCTCTCGCTCAGCCTCGGCGTGCTGCTCCGGGATCCCGAGAGCGGCAACGAGATCATCGCCCGGGTCAAGGTCCCGAAGGAGCTGCTCGGGCGGTTCCTGCCGGTCGGGGACGGCGAGAAGTCCTTCGTCCCGCTGGAGGAGGTGATCGCGGCCAACCTCGACGCGCTCTTCCCTGGCACCGACGTGATCGACCACGGCTACTTCCGCGTCACCCGCGACGCCGACTTCACCATCTCCGACGAGGCCGACGATCTCCTCCAGGCGGTCCAGGACGAGCTGCGTCGGCGTCGCTTCGGCGAGGTGGTCCGGCTCGAGGTCGCCGCCGGGATGAATCCGAAGCTGCGCGAGCAGCTGGTCGAGGCGCTGCGGTTGGAAGACCGCGAGGTCTACGACGTCGACGGGTTGATCGACCTCGCCGACCTCGGCGCGATCGCCGATGTTCCCGGCCACGCCGAGCTGCGCTACTCGCCCTGGTCGCCGGTGACCCAGCCGCGCCTGCAGGGCGAGGACGACGAGCCGGTCGACATGTTCGCGGCGATCCGCAACCGCGACATCCTCGTCCACCACCCCTACGACTCCTTCGCCACCTCGGTCGAGCGCTTCGTCGAGCAGGCGGTCGCCGACCCCGACGTGCTGGCGATCAAGCACACGGTCTACCGGACCAGCGATGACTCGCCGCTGGTGCCGTCCTTGATCCGCGCCTCCGAACGCGGCAAGCAGGCGGTCTGCATGGTCGAGCTGAAAGCCCGCTTCGACGAGGAGGCCAACATCCACTGGGCCAAGTCCCTGGAGGAGGCGGGGGTCCACGTCGTCTACGGGATCCCCGGCCTGAAGACCCACGTGAAGGCGATCCTGGTCGCCCGCCGCGAGGGCGAGCGCGTCCGTGAGTACGTCCACATCGGCACCGGCAACTACCACCCGAAGACCGCCCGCCTATACACCGACTTCGGCCTCTTCACCGCCGATCCCGACATCGGCGCCGACGTCGCCGAGATGTTCAACTTCCTCACCGGGTACGGTCGGCCCGCCGTGTACCGGAAGGTGCTCGTCTCGCCGACGACGATGCGCGACCGGATCGTCGAGGAGATCGAGCGCACGGTGGAGGCCCACCGGGCCGGGGAAGCGGCTCGGATCGCGCTGAAGATGAACTCGCTGGTCGACGCCGGCTGCATCCGGGCGCTGTATGAGGCCTCGCAGGCGGGGGTGCGGGTCGACCTCAACGTGCGCGGCATCTGCTGCCTGAAACCCGGCGTGCCTGGCGTCTCGGAGAACATCCGTGTCGTCTCGATCGTCGGCCGCTTCCTCGAGCACTCCCGCGTCTACAGCTTCCAGCGGGGGGACGAGACCCGGGTCCTGACCGGTTCCGCCGACTTGATGCCGCGCAACCTCGACAGCCGGGTCGAGCTGGTCGCCCCGGTCGAGGACCCTGAGCTGAAGGCGGAGATGCTCGACGTGCTCGAGCGCTGTTTCGCTGAGAACGCGAACGCCTGGGAGCTCGACGCGGAGGGCCGCTGGAGCCGCGTGGCCGTCCCGGAGGGCGCCCGGCGCAGCGTCCAGGAGGAGCTGCGCGGTCGCTACGCCGCCCGCGCCGCCGAGCAGCTCGCGGCGGCAGCGGGCTGAGGGACCCCCAGCCCCGGTCTCAATAGGATTGCCGCTTGGCGCGCTTCTCGCTACTTCCCCGTGATCGCACCTACTTCGATCTCTTCATCGAAGCCGGTCAGAACACGGTGCACGCCTCGCGCCTGCTCGACCAGATGATGCATTCCTGGCCGGAGGATCAAGGGCTCTCACAGGAGGTCCTCAACGCCGAGCAGGAGGGCGACCGGATCACCCACGACATCATCCAGCGGCTCAACTCGACCTTCGTCACGCCGATCGACCGCGAGGACATCTACGCGCTCGCAACCCAGATCGACGACATCGTCGACTTCACCGAGGAGGCAGCCGATTTCCTTGGCCTCTACAAGATCGAGGCGCCGATGGAGCAAGCGGTGGCGCTGACCAAGGTGCTCGTCGACGCCTGCGAGCAGCTCGCCCAGGGCCTCGAGCACCTGCCGGAGTTCAAGGACCTCGACAAGTACTGGATCGAGATCCACCGGCTCGAGAACGAGGGCGACCGGATCTCCCGCGACGCCGTCGCCTCGCTCTTCTCCAACGGGATCGACCCGATGGTGGTGATCCGGTGGAAGGACATGTTCGCCGTGCTGGAGAACGCGATCGACGCCACCGAGACTGCCGCGCAGACTCTCGAGGGCATCGTGATCAAGAATTCGTGAGTTCGGACTTCGTCATCGCGATCGTGATCGCGTCGGCGCTCGCCTTCGGGTTCACCAACGGCTTCAACGACACCTTCGACGTGATCGCCACGGCGATCTCCACCGGTGCCGCACCACCGCAGCTAGCGATCGGAGTGGCCGCGGTGCTCAACTTCGCCGGCGCCTTCCTCTCGGTCGAGGTGGCGCGGACGATCGCCCAGGACGTGGTCGAAGCGGGAGCGATCACTCCGGCCGTGGTCTTCGCCGGGTTGGTCGGCGCAATCGCCTGGAACATGGCGACGTGGTGGCTCGGCCTGCCCTCGAGCTCCTCCCATGCCCTGATCGGCGGCGTCGTCGGCGCCGCGCTGGCGGCGGCGGGGACCGCCGGTTTGGACGGCACCGGCCTGCTCGACCGGGTGCTGCTGCCGGCGCTCGTCGCTCCGGCGCTTGCCTTCCTCGTCGCGTTCGTCGCGATCGTTATCGCCTACCGGCTCTTCGGCAGGCGCCGGCCGGGATCGGTCACCCGCGGCTTCCGCTACGCCCAGATCGGCTCCAGCGGGCTGCTCGCGCTCGCGCACGGCGCTAACGACATCCAGAAGACGACCGGCGTGATCACCTTGGCCCTGATCGCCAACGGCAGCCTGGGGGGAGACGCGAGCCCGCCCGCTTGGGCCACTCTCTCGGCGGCCGCGGCGCTCGCACTCGGCACCTACAGCGGCGGCTGGCGCCTGCTCCGAACCGCCGGGACGAGGATCATCAAGATGGACGCCGCACAGGCCTTCTCGGCGCAGAGCGCTGGCGGTGTGGTGATCCTCCTCGCCACCTTCCTCGGTTTCCCGATCTCCACCACCCACGCAATCAACGGTGGGGTGGTGGGCGCTGGGGCAACGCGGCGGCTCTCCGCTGCCCGCTGGGGGATCGCCGGGAACATCGTCACCGGGTGGCTGCTGACGCTGCCGGCGGCGGCTGCGATCGGGGCCGTCGCTTACGGCCTGATGCGGGTCACCGGGACGGGCGCTGTTGGGCCGGCGCTCGTCACCGCGATCTCGTTGCTGCTGCTTGTCGCCGTTTTCGTGCGCCGGGCCAGGACCGGCGTCCGGCTGCGCGCCGCTTGAGTGGCCTGCCCGTCGGCGTACACTTTTGAGCGTGCGTACCGTTCGCAACGTCGCGATCATCATGGTCCTCGCCTTTGGGGTCGCCTTCGTGCCGGCGGGCGGCAACGCCGCCGAAACGATCCTCACCGCGATCACGATGGGCTTCCTGGCGGGGATCGCCTGGACGCTCTACGTGCTGAGCCGCCAGAATCAGCTCACCCTGGCGACGCTCACCGACGGTCGCAGGGCGATCCTCTACGGGGCCTTCGGGGTCCTTGCCCTGCTCGTCGCCGGCACCGACAAGCTCTTCAACACCGGCGGCGGCACCTTGCTCTGGATCCTGCTCCTCGTCGGGTCGGTAGTCGCGATCTGGCGGGTCTGGGTCGAGGCGAATACCTACTGACGTAGGAAAGATTTGACAGAGGCTTGAGCTTGTGCGCGCCACGCGTGCGGATTTGGGTGGAACGGTTGGCGTGTGCCGCCGAGGACCGCCAGCAGCCAAGGACACGGGGAGGAGGGGACCGCGTCGGTCGAGCTGATCGCCGTGATTCCCTTCCTGGCGCTGGCGGTCCTCGTCGCGGCACAGATCGCCCTCGCCGGGCAGGCGCTCTGGTCGGCGGGCGTGGCGGCGCGGGCGGGGGCGAGGGCAGCGCTCGTCGGCGGGGATGCCGAGCGGGCGGCGAAGCGAGCCTTGCCGGCATCGATGCGGGTCGACGCCGAGATCGAGGGCAGCGGCGAGGTCTCGGTCCGGGTGCCCGTCCCACGGCTGCTGCCGGAGCTGCCGCGGGTGATGGTCGGCGCTCGCTCCAGCTTGGAGGGCGAATGATCGGGGAGGAGACCGGCCAGGCCTCGGTCGAGCTTGTCGCCGGACTGCCCGCGTTGCTGCTCGCCGCGCTGGTCGCTTTGCAACTGCTTGCCGCTGGCTACGCGCTCACGGTTGCCGATGGCGCCGCTGAGGCTGGGGCGCTCGCGCTCGCCTCCGGTCGTCCGGCCGAGGCAGCGGTCCGCTCGGCGCTGCCCGGGTGGGCCCGGGACGACGTCACCGTCTCCGTCCGTGGCGGTGAGGTCTTGGTCCAATTGCAGCCGCCCTCGCCGCTGCGGGCCGTGGCGGAGCAGCTCACCGTGACCAGCACTGCCGCGGCGCGGCCAGCCCTATGACGAGCGTCGTCAACCCGCTCGGCGGCGCCCCGGTGGTCCTGGTCACGAGCATCGGAGAGGCCGAGGGCGCCCGGGGCGCGGCGGCGGCGCTCGCCTGCGCCGGAGCGGATCTGGACCGGGCGACGCTTCTGGTCGATGTCGGCGCCCGTCCTCCTCGTCCGACTCTGCTCGCCTCAGCGGCCGCGCAGCGGCTGGAGGAGCGCCTGGTTGCGCACCTGCCGGAGGCACGGGTTGCCGCCCGCGGCCAGGTCTGTCACCTCTCTGTCTCGCCTGACGAGGAGGGCCTTGAGGCCGCCTCGGCGGCGGCCACGATTGTCCGCGACTCGCTCGCCGTGCTCACCCTCCCGGCGGGGATGCTGCGCCAGGTGGTCGACGGCACGGTCGGGCCGAGGCCGACCGGCGTCCTGTTGCGAGCGGACGTCGCTGCTGACCGACCGCTCCTGGCGCTTGCCGCGGGCGAACTGATTGGTCGCGGCCTCGTGGTCGGGGTGCTCAAGCGGAGGCTGAGCTGGGTGACCGAGCGGCGCGCTCTGTTTGGGGCGCTGCCGCCCGGTACTGGCGGCTGTCTACCGCCTTCGCTTGTTCGCCGGCTTGTGGGCTTGAAGACCCCTTGCTAGTTGACGCAGAGGATCGCCCCATTGGAGTTTTCGCAGTAGCCGGTGTAGCCGTACGGGTTGGGCGGCGGAGGCGGGGGCGGGGTCTGGGGTGACTGCAGGGCACCGAGGCTCACCATGTGCCAGGTGCCGCTTCCGGTCTTGATTCCCTCGCCATTTACTTCGCCCTTTTTCGAGTCGCCGGAGAAGGTGTAGAGCGGGAGGCCTTTGTAGGTCACCTGCATCTTGCCCTCGGGGCGTTTCACGGTTCCGAGTTTGACCGGCCCCGTTGGCTTGGTGTCGTTGGCGACGGTGAGCGGAGGCCAGGCTTTGAGGCAGGCGGCTTTGCAGATGAATTTGCCGTTCCTCTCGCCGCTGAGGGTGTACAGCGTGAGGCCTTTGACGTCGGTGAGGACGGACTTGCCGACGCTGGGGGCTCCGGCTTTCTTGGCGACGGTCTTGGTGCCCGCGGCGCCGGCGATGCCCGTGGCGAGCAAGAGAGCCGAAAGCAGGGCGAGCAGGGACAAGCTGAAGATCGATCGGTGGGTTGCGGACTTCCGCATCTGAAGCTCCTTGTTCGGGTCCCGGTCATTGTTGCTTACGGGTGGGCCGGGGGAAAGGTTCGAGCTGTCCGGCTTTCTTTACACAGCCGCGACGGAGAATTTTGTTTGTGCGCGCCACAGGTGCGCTTTTGGTCGACAGGGTGCCGCGCATGGGATCTTGGCTGGGAAAGCGGGCACGCGCTACGGGATGGCCGGCGGCGCAGGAGGGGCAGGTGCTGATCCTCGCTCTGGGTGGCGCCTTGGCGGTGATCGCCGGCGCCCTGGCGCTGGTCGCGATCGCGGGGGCGGTGACCGGCAAAGGCCGCGTGCAGCGGGCCGCCGACCTGATCGCGATCTCGGCGGCGCGCTCGATGCGGGACGACCTGTCGCGGCTGCTGGCTCCGGTGAGGCTCCCGAACGGGGCCCCGAACCCGGCGCACATCGAGAAAGCCGCCTACCTGGCGATTGCCCGGCGGGCGGGAGTGGACGCGGCGAGGGCTAACGACGTCGATCCCAGGCGGGTCCGGATCGAGTTCCCGGATGCTGGCTCATTCGCCCCGGTACGGGCGAAGGCCGTGGTCATGGCGAGCCTGGGGGAGGGTGGCTCGGCGGGGGACGTCGAAGCGTCGGCGGTCGCGGAAGCGGCGGCGCCCGCAGCAGCGGGGGCGGTGGGGGCGGCGCCGGCGATGGCCACCGGTGGCGGCTACAGCGGGCCGCTCGTCTACCGCGACGGGAAGGGGATGCGACCGGACGTCGCGGCTGCCTTCGACCGCATGGCGGCTGCCGCCGGTCAGGCGGGCATCGACCTGCTCGTCGTCTCGGGCTTCCGCTCCGACGCCGAACAGGCCGCCCTCTTCGCAGCCAACCCGGACCCGCGCTGGGTTGCGCCGCCCGGTCAATCGCTCCACCGCTGTGCGACCGAGCTCGATCTCGGTCCCGAAACCGCATACGCCTGGCTGGCCGCAAACGCCGGTCGCTACGGCTTCCTCAAGCGATATTCCTGGGAGGCCTGGCACTTCGGCTTTACCGCCGGACCGCCGCCGTGCTCAGACGTGGGCACCACCGTCACCGGAGGCGGGGTGGAGGGCACGCCGGGGTCGGGGCCGGCCGGCCTTCCCTCTTTCGTCCCGTCCCGCTTCCGGACGATGCTGCTGCGCGCCGCCGGCCGCTGGAACGTCTCCGCTGTGTTGCTCGCTGCCCAGCTGATGGCTGAGTCGAACTTCAACCCCTTCGCGGTCTCCCCGGCTGGTGCCCAGGGCATCGCCCAGTTCATGCCCGCGACCGCCGCGGCCTACGGCCTCGCCGACCCCTTCGACCCGGTCGAAGCGATCGATGCCCAAGCCCACCTGATGTCGGACCTGATCCGCCAGCTCGGCTCCCCCCAGCTCGCCCTTGCCGCCTACAACGCCGGCCCGGCCCCGGTCGAAGCCTGCCAGTGCTTCCCCGACTATCCCGAGACCCAGGCCTACGTCAGCCGGATTCTGGCGCTGCTCGACGGCGCGGGCGCGCTGGCCCTGCCGAGCTTTGAAGTGAGGTTGGTCGCATGAGCGTCGCCGAGCTGCCCGCCCCTCCCAAGCGCCCACCCCTCGCCCCACCTTCATACACCTCAAGGTGTATTATCCCACCCATGACGAGAACGAACATCGAGATCGACGACCAGCTGGTCGATCGCGCAATCAGCCTCTACCGGCTCTCCAGCAAGCGCGAGGCCGTGGACCTCGCCCTGCGTCGGCTCGTCGGCGAGCCGCTCGGCCGGGAGGAGGCGCTTGCGATGGAGGGAACCGGGTGGACCGGCGACCTCGCCGAGATTCGTTCCCGCGAAGAGATTCCCGAGCTGTGATCCTCGTCGACAGCTCCGCCTGGATCGAGTTCCTGCGCGCGACCGGCAGCCCGGCGCACCTACGCCTGCGCGCTGCCCTGCAACAGGAGGCGGAGCTGGCGAGCACCGACGTGGTCGTGATGGAGATCCTGGCCGGTGCTCGCGACGAGGCAGATCGCGACAGGCTGCGGCGCCTGCTCTTCGGCGTCGAGTTCCTCGCGGTGGAGGGCCCGGCCGACTACGAGCGCGCCGCCGAGCTCTACCGGCTCTGCCGCAGCCGGGGCGAGACGCCGCGCAACCTCGCCGACTGCCTGATCGCCGCGGTCGCGATCCGCAACGAAGCGGAGCTGCTTTGCGAAGACTCCGACTTCCAGGTCATCGCGCGGCATGCGCCGCTGCGGGTTTGTATCACTGGTGATACATTGACGACATGACCGACGTCAGCATTCGAGACCTGCGCAATCACGGCGGCGACGTCGTGGATCGCGCGGCGCGCGGCGAGCAGATCACGATTACCCGCTCCGGAACGCCGGTGGCCGAGCTTCGGGCTTTGCGGCCGCCCCTATCGGCGGAGGCCCTGTTGGGACGCTGGAACCGGCTCCCTGCCGTAGATCCTGTTGCCCTTCTCGCCGACGTCGACCAGTTGATCGACCCAGGGCTGTGAACGAGAGGCGTGGGCTGTGAACCGGGGTGTCCTCGACACCTCGACGGTTCTCCTTCTCTCTCGCCTCAAAGACCCCGCCGCACTGCCTGATGAGCCGCTGATCACGGCCGTCACCCTCGCCGAGCTTGCGGTCGGTCCTCTCGTGGCTACAGATGAGGGTGAGCGGGCACGGCGCCAAGCCCATCTCCAGCAAGCCGAGGCGGACTTCGTGGCACTTCCCTTCGACGATGCCGCCGCCCGGGCCTTCGGGCAGGTTGCCGCCTCGCTGCGGGGTGCCGGCCGCAAGGTCGCCGCCCGCGCCTACGACGCGATGATCGCCGCGACCGCTCTCGCGAACGGCTTACCCGTCTACACCTGCAATCCCGGCGACTTCGACGGGATCGAGGGACTGAAGGTCGTCGCCGTGCCGATGCCCGACTGACCGACGTCCGGCTCTCTCTCAACATCGCATGCACGGGCGAATGCCGGGTATGCGTTTCAATGACTGCCCTGCGACGGACGAAAGGGGCCAGATGGCAAGCTCGCACACCCGGATCAAACTCACCGAGGTCAAGGACTCCGCGCCCGAATTCGGCCTGGAGGACATCCATGAAGCGCGCTTCGCGCAGAGCGCGCTCGAGGCCGAGCAGACCGGCCTCAGCCACTACCGCCTTAAGCCGGGGAAGCGGCAGCCGTTCGGACACCGCCACGACGAGGCGGAGGAGATCTACGTTGTCCTGAGCGGCAACGGCCGGTTCAAACTGGACGACGAGATCATCCAAGTGCAACCGCTCGACGCGATCCGGGTCGCCCCCCAGGTGACCCGTGCGGTCGAGGCGGGCCGGGGCGGCATCGAGTTCATCGCCGTCGGCGCCCACCACGACGGGGACGGGGAGCTGATCCAGGGCTGGTGGAGCGACTGACGCTAGACTGCCGGCCGCAATGGCAACCGTCGAGGTACAGGGCGTAGAGGGGATGCAGGCGCTGGTCGGCCAGGAGGTCGGCCCGAGTGAGTGGCGCACGGTCACTCAGGCCGACATCGACGCCTTCGCCGAGCTCTCCGGCGACCACCAGTGGATCCACGTCGACGCCGAGCGGGCCAAGTCCGAGAGCCCCTACGGCACCACGATCGCCCACGGCAACCTCACCCTCTCGATGGTCGACGGCTTCCGCCAGGACCTGATCACCTCCACCGGCTTCGCCCTCGGCGTCAACTACGGCTGGAACAAGATCCGCTTCCCAGCCCCGGTCCCCGTTGACTCCAAAGTCTGCGCCAAAGCCGAGGTCGTCTCCGTCGACGAGGTCGGCGGCGGCTGGTGGCAAGTGGTCACCCGCTTCACCCTCGAGGTCGAGGGCGGCGAGAAGCCATGCTTCGTGGGCGACAGCGTCACCCGCGTGATGGCGCCCGCTGACGCCTAGGCTGCGACACGCTCGCCAGCCGGAACGAAGTGCTCCAACTTGACGTTTCGCTCTAGGGCTAAAGGAATGCCCTCTCCGGCGAGCTTGGCGACCTCAGCGTAGGTATCGCCCGCTGCGGACCAGCCCTCGACATCGGGCGACTCTGCCCACCAGCCGTCGGCCTCATGGTGATAGATGACGCGCACGGTCTCCATTAGTCCTCCGTCTCAGAGTAGCTTCCGCGCCTCGTCTTCGGCAAGTCCCACGTCTCTGAGGAGGATCTTGCGAACCAGGCCGGCCGGAATCGTTGCCTTGTCATGGAACGCAAACGTCAGCGAAGGCCGGCCTGGCGTCTCCAGCCGGCGATGCGAGCCGCTTTGACGCACGACGCGATAGGCGAGCGGCTCGCGTTCCAAGACAGCCAGCAGACGTTTCGCCTTCATTGACGGGAACTGCCCCATGGGTTGTGAGCCTAAAGCGTTTCCGAATTGCTTTGTCTGCACAGCTTCGGTCGGTGCCGGCGCATGATCATGTAGAAGGTGGCAATGGTCGAAGGGGCGCCAGGGGGGCGAGTGGTGGTGGTGACCGGTGTGAGTCGGCGGGCGGGGATCGGCTTCGCGGTGGTGCAGCGGCTGCTCCGGGATGGCGCGAGGGTTCTGGTCCACTCGTTCTCTCCCTACGACGCTGAGCAGCGGCGGGGTGCGGATGCCGGCGGCATGGATGCCTTGCTCGACGAGCTTGGGGGTCCTTCGGACTATCTCGCGCATGTCGAGGCCGATCTTGGTGACCCCGACGCGCCTCGGCGGGTGATCGCCTCCGCGATGAGCGCCTTCGGAGACGTCGATGCGCTCGTCGTCAACCATGCGCACAGCTCGAGCCAGTCGCTCGAGACGCTCACCGCCGAGGAGCTCGACAGAGCATGGGCGGTGAATGCGCGTGCCGCGGCTCTGCTCACCCAGGCGTTTGCCGAGAGCCACGACGACACGCGACCGAACGGGCGCGTCGTGCTGCTCACCTCCGGGCAGCACCTGGCCCCGATGGCTGACAAGCTGCCCTACGCGATCAGCAAGGGCGCCGTACACCAGATGACCCGCTCGCTCGCCGACGCTCTCGCGGACCGCGCGATCACCGTCAACGCGATCAATCCGGGGCCGATCGACACCGGGTGGCCCTCGGACGAGCTGCGCGAGCGCTTGCGGCCCGCCTTCCCCGCCGGCCGCTGGGGGCGCCCCGAGGACGTTGCAGCGATCATCGGTTGGTTGGTCTCCGAGGACAGCGCCTGGATGACCGGCCAGGTGATCGACGCGGAGGGCGGCTTCCGCCGCTGATCGGCTTCTGGTTAGGCTGAATTCGTGTCTGAATGGCCGGCGATCAGGGAGCCGGAACTGCTCGATCGGCTGGCTCTGGACGATCGGCAGTTCGGGGAGTTCATTCGGATTCTGCTCGCCCGCGTTCCGCCCCGTCCGTACGATGCCGCGGCGCTCGAGTGGGCGATCGGGTACCCCTGGGCACGGCCGCCGGGCTCCTACCTGCTGACGAGGTCAGGCGTCGAGCTGCTCGAGGACATGGGCGCGGAGAAACGGGAGCGCGTCGTTGCCAAATACACCTCCGATGGTGGGGGTCGGCTGCCGGTGCTCGCGATCGGGTCGAACGCCGCCCCCGAGACGCTCGAGCGCAAGTTCGCGCATTTCCCCGAGGAGGACGACCGGGTGGTGCTGGCGCTCACCGGCCGGTTGCACGACTTCGATGTCGGGGTGTCGCCGCAGCCCGCTTTGTACGGCTCGATGCCGGCCACGCTGTTCCCCAGCCAGGGGACGGAGGTGTGCGCAACGGTTCTCTGGGTCACCTCGGCGCAGTTCACCCAGCTCGCCTGGTCGGAGCTCAGCTACCGGCTAGGCAGGTTGCGGACGCGCTTCGACATCGACGAGGACGGGACGAGCTTCGACGAGGTACTCGTGTTCGTGTCCCGGTTCGGCGCCTTCTGCGTCGACGGGCACCCGGTCGCCCTCGCGGCCGTCCCCGCCACCGGGCGGACCGCCGAAGCGCTCACCCAGGAGCAGTTGCTGGACGCCGTCGCCGCCCTCGCCCTCGGGCCGGAGGCCGACGCGGAGACCCTCGTGCGCGCGATCTACGAGGAAATGGGCGAGGTCGGCGTCAAGGTCGCGGCCACGGTGCACAAGGAGTCGGTGCCGTTCGCGTCGGAGCGATGGACCCCGTTCAGCCCGGCCGGGCGAGGTAACGGCTGATGCACCCGGTCCTGATCGTCACCGGGCCCCCCGGGGTGGGGAAGACGACGGCGGTCAGCGCCCTCGCGGCGCGGTCGGCCCGGGCCGTCCACCTCGAGGCCGACGAGTTCTTCCGCTTCATCAACTCCGGCTACGTCGAGCCGTGGAAACCGGAGTCCCAGGAGCAGAACGAGGTGGTGATGCGGATCGTCGCCGGGGCCGCGGCGGGCTATGCGGCTGCCGGCTACTTCGCGATCGTCGACGGGATCGTCATCCCCACCTGGTTCTTCGAGCCACTTCGCGATGCGCTCCAGGAGGCAGGGCACCCGGTCGCCTACGCGATCCTCCGAGCGCCGCTGCCGGTCTGCCTGGACCGGGTCCAGAGCCGCGAAGGAGAGCCGCCGATCGATTCCGCCATGATCGAGCAGCTGTGGCGGAGCTTCGCCGACCTCGGGGACACCGAGCGACACGCGCTGGATGTCGATGGCAGGACCCCGGACCAGGTCGCGGACCTGCTCGAGCGCCGGCTGGCCGACGGAACCCTCACGGTCTGAGGATTCCGCCGGCCAACTCGCGGAACTGCTGGGCGCCGCCGTCTATTTGACGGTCAGCGTGCCTTCCATGCCAGCTTCCCGGTGACCGGGGACGCTGCAGTAGAAGGTGTACTTGCCGGGTTTCAGGTCCACCGTCGTGGTGGCGGAGCTTTCCGTGATCACGTCGGTTTTGCCCACTTCTTTGCCGCTTGAGCTTTCGATCGCGACGTTGTGGGGCACCGATGCCGGGTTGTTGAATTCGACCGTCACTTCACCGGGTCCCCAGGAAGCGGTGTCGGAGGTGTAGGCGAGTTCTCCGCCCGGGTCGGCTTCGAACTTGAGCCCTTCGCCCGCCGAGCTTTCTTCGTTCCCGCTGCCGGCTTCTTCGCCGCTTTCCTGCGTGGTACCGCCGCTTGCAGAGCCGGTATCCGTCGTATCACTGTCGTCGGAACCGCCACATGCAACCAACGCGAACGACGCGAGGAGGAGGGCGAATGCGAATGCGGCTTTCTTCATAGAACTCCCTTTCCTGAGAAGAACGATCTCTCTCGAGTGTGACTGTATACCTCCAGATACGACCCCACTGGGGTTGGGGTTCAGCGACCCTCGAATCGCGGCTTCTCCCCTGCAAAGAACGCTTGGACGCCGTTGCGGAGATCCTCGGTCGCCATGCTGTCGGCGATCCCGTGGCGCTCGAGCTGCAGGTGCTTGGTGAGGTCGTTCTCGATGCTCTGCCCGCAGAGGATCTTCGCCATCCGAACGTAGTGGGGCGCCATCGCCGCCAGCTTCTCGGCCTTTGCTCGGGCGCGCTCCGCCAGCTCCTCCGCCGGCACCACCTCGCGCACGAGCCCCTCGGCAAGCGCCTGCTCGGCGTTGATGTTGGGGTCTTCGAGCAGCAGCTCCAGTGCTCGGCTGGGGCCGACCACGCGGGGCAGGAAGTAGGTCATGCCGCCGTCCGGTGAGGCGCCGATGCGGCCGTAGGCGCAGGCGAAGAAGGCCGCATCTGAGGCGATCCGGGTGTCGCAGGCGAGCGCCAGCGAGAACCCGGCGCCTGCGGCGGGCCCGTTGATCGCGGCGATCACCGGGTAGGGGATGCGCCGCAGGTCGACGATCGCGGTGTGCAGCGCCTCGGCGCCGCGGCGGACGTCGGAGGGCAGGTCGATCTCCTCGTCGGAGACGCCTTTCTGGAACCAGTTGACGTCGCCGCCGGCGCAGAACGCCTTGCCGGCACCGGTGATGATCAGCGCCCGCAGCGGCGCCCGGTCGGCAAGCCACCCGTAGATGACGGTCATCTCGCCGATCATCTCCGGGCTCATCGCGTTGAAGGCGTCTGGCCGGTCGAGGGTCAGGGTCCCGATCTCCCCGTCGATCTCGATCCGCATCGTGTTCAGCTCGGGCGGGCTCAGGGTCTGAGTCGTCATCTCGCTCTCCGTGTCGCGCGTTTGGCCGAGTGGCCAGCAGCCTACCCTTTGACCGATGGCACCAGCCGATGGAGACGGGTCCCTGTCGCGGGCCGAGCGGATCGCCGAGCAGCGCCGGGCGCTGCCCGACTCCCCTGGCGTCTACCTCTTCCACGGCCCCGACGGCGAGCTTCTCTACGTCGGCAAGGCGCGCTCGATCCGCAAACGCGTCGCCTCCCACTTCTCCGGCGGCGAGACCCGGCTCACCTCCCGGGTCGACCGGATTGCGACCCTCGTTACCGCCACCGAGGCCGAGGCGTTGCTGGCCGAGCAGAGCTTCATCAAGCGCCACCGGCCGCGTTTCAACATCCGCCTCCGCGACGACAAGTCCTACCCCTACGTCGCCGTCAGCCTCGACGAGGACTTCCCGCGCGTCTACTTCACCCGCGAGCGCCACCGCGCCGGCCGCGCCTACTTCGGCCCCTTCTCCAGCGCCAAGCGGGTGCGCGAGACCCTCGACCTGCTCGGCAAGCTGTTCCAGTTCCGCACCTGTGAGGGCGTGGAGCCGGGCCGCCGCTCCGGCAGCCCCTGTCTCGACTACTACATCAAGCGGTGCGGGGCGCCCTGCGTCGGCTACGTCAGCCAGGAGGAGTACCGCCATAACATCGACGCCATCGTCGACTTCCTCTCCGGTCGCTACCGCCAGGTCGAGAAGGAGGAGGAGGGGAAGATGGAGGCTGCCGCGGCGGCGCAGGAGTTCGAGCGGGCGGCGCTGCACCGGGACCGGCTGAAGGCGATCCGGTCGCTGTTCGAGCGCCAACGGGTCGCCGGCGGTTCGGTCGGCACCGCCGACCTGATCGGGGTCGCGGTGGAGGGGCCGGACGCCAACGCCCAGGTCTTCCAGGTCCGCGACGGGATCCTCGCCGAGCGCCAGAGCTTCTACCTCGAGAACCAGGCCGAGCGCGAGCCCGCCGAGGTCGCTGAGGAGTTCATCGGCCAGTACTACTCGGCCTCGCCGTCGGTACCGCGGACGATCGTCGTCGGCCCGTACCTGCGCGATCGCGCCGCCGTCCTCGCCGAGGCTCTGAGCGAGCGCCGCGGCTCCCCGGTCGAGGTGCGGGTGGCTGAGCGTGGCGACAAGCGGCGGCTGCGCGAGCTGGCCGAGCGCAACGCCCGCCTGGCGCTCGACCAGGACCGGCTGCGGCGCGAGCACCGCCGCGCCCGCCGGGTCGAGTCGCTGGCCAGCCTTCGCGACGCGCTCGAGATGGAGGAGCTGCCGGTGCGGATCGAGGGCTTCGACATCTCCAACATCGGCGGCGAGCACACGGTCGCCTCGATGGTCGTCTTCGAGGGGGGCGCGACGAAGAAGGCCGAGTACCGGCGGTTCCGCGTGCGCGGGGAAATGCGCGACGCGGCCGGCAACGGCGGCCCCGACGACTTCGCCTCGATGGAGGAGGTGCTGACCCGCCGCCTCAACCGTTATCTCGAACAGGCCGACCTCTCGCCGCACGACGGCAAACGCGACGAGAGTTTCGCCTCGCTGCCCTCGCTAATCCTGATCGACGGCGGCAAGGGCCAGCTGGCGGCGGGGATGCGGGCGCTGCGGCCGTTCGTCGAGCGCGGCGTCACCATCGTCAGCCTCGCCAAGCGGCTGGAGGAGGTCTACGTCCCCGGCCGGGCGGCGCCGATCGATCTGGCGGCGGACTCGGAGGCCTCGAAGCTGCTGCAAAGGGTCCGCGACGAGGCCCACCGGTTCGCGATCGACCACCACCGCGGTCGCCGCGACCGCGACATGCTGGCCGGTTCGGTGTTCGACGAGTTGAGGGGCATCGGGCCGGCCCGGAAGCGGGCGCTCCTCCAACATTTCGGCTCTCCAGAGCGGTTCCTGGCCGCTACGCGCGAGGAGCTCGAGGCGGTGCCCGGACTGCCTGGCAAAGTAGGTCGCGAGATCCACGAGCAGCTCAACAGGACCAACTGAGAAGGCGATGGCAGAGCGGGCGAAGACCAAGCCGAAAGTGCCGGTGCGCGTCGACGGCGAGTCCCCCGGCGGCGGGGTCACCCTCATCGTCATCACCGGTCACTCGGGGGCCGGGAAGTCGGAGGCGATCGCGGCCTTCGAGGACGGCGGCTACTTCTGCGTCGACAACCTGCCGCCGCGGATGATCGACAGCCTCGGCGAGCTGTTCCGCCACGAGGGCAGCGGCGTCGAACGGGCCGCGGTGGTCTCCGACGTGCGCGGCGGCGAGTACTTCGAGGACCTGGTCCAGGTGCTCGACGACCTCGAGGGGGGCGGGCTGAAGCCGCTGGTTCTCTTCCTCGAGGCCGACGAGGAGGATCTGCTCGACCGCTACAAGGAGACCCGTCGCCGCCACCCGCTGGCGCCGGAAGGACGGATAGTCGAGGGCATCCGCGCCGAGCGCGAGCTGCTGGCGCCGCTGCGCGAGCGCGCCGACGTCGTCATGGACACCTCCGACCTGACCGGGGCGGAGCTGCGGCGGCGGATCACCGAAGAGCTGCTCGGCCGCGAGGAGCAGGGCAAGCTCGCTCTCACCCTGCTCACCTTCGGTTTCAAGAACGGCCCGCCGCGCGACGCCGACCTCACCCTCGACGTCCGCTTCCTGCCCAACCCCCACTACGACGACCGGCTTCGCCCGATGACCGGGATGGACGAGGAGGTGCGCGCCTACGTCGAGTCCGGGACCCAGGCCGGCGAGTTCTACGGCCGCCTGCTGCCGCTGCTGGAGTTCCTCGTCCCCGCCTACGTCGCCGAGGGCAAGAGCCACCTGACGATCGCGGTCGGGTGCACCGGCGGCCGCCACCGCTCGATCACCGTCGCCGACCGGATCCGCCGCGACCTCGCCTCACGCGAGGACGTGATCGTCGGCGTCAAGCACCGCGACGTCGAGCTGGAGTAGCCGCCCTAGAATCGCCAGCCTTGCCCGAACCTGTCATATCCATCGCCGGCCTGCGGATGAGCTACGGCGAGACCGAGGCCGTCCGCGGCATCGACCTCGAGGTGATGCCGGGTGAGGTCTTCGCCTTCCTCGGCCCCAACGGGGCCGGCAAGACGACGACGGTGGAGATCCTCGAGGGGTACCGGCGCCGGACCGGGGGAGAGGCGCGGGTCCTCGGCGAGGACCCGGAGCACGCCGGCCGCGAGTGGCGCGACCGGATCGGCATCGTCCTGCAGAGCGGCCGCCTCGATCCCTACCTGAGCGTGCGCGAGTCACTCGGTCTCTACGCCGGCTACTTCCAGGCGCCGCGGCCGGTCGACGAGGTGATTGAGCTGGTCGGGCTGGAGGGCAAGGCGGACGAGCGCCCCGGCAGCCTCTCGGGTGGCCAGCAGCGGCGGCTCGACGTCGGCATGGCCCTGATCGGCGACCCCGAGCTGCTCTTCCTCGACGAGCCGACCACCGGGTTCGACCCCTCGGCGCGGCGCCAGGCCTGGGACGTGATCGCCGGCCTGCGCGACCTCGGCAAGACCGTCTTCCTCACCACCCACTACATGGACGAGGCGCAGCGCCTCGCCGACCGGGTGACGATCATCGCCGCCGGTGAGATCGTCGCCCGCGGCACCCCGGAGGGCCTGGGCGACCGGGAGAACGGGACAGCGACGATCCGCTACCGCTCCGGCGGGCGCGACGTCGTCGTCGAGACCGCCACGCCGGTCAAGACCCTGCACGAGCTGACCGGGGACGCACTCGCCCGCGGCGAGGAGCTCGAGGGTTTGGAAGTGACGCGGCCCTCGCTCGAGGACGTCTACCTGGAGCTGACCGCTGCCGCCGAGGACGAGGCCGCCGTCCCTCGGGGGGCCCCGGAGTGAACGCGCTCGCCCTAGTCGGCCACCAGTTCCGGTACGACCAGAAGGCGTTCTGGCGCAACCCGGCGGCGGTCTTCTTCACCGTCATGTTCCCGGTTGTCCTGCTGCTGATCTTCGCCACCGTGTTCGGCGACGAGACGGTCGACGTGCGCGGCGGAGTCGAGACGACCACCTACTACGTGCCCGCGATCATCACCCTCTCGGTGATCTCGGCGACGATGCAGACCTTGGCGATGTCGCTGGTGATCGCCCGCGAGGACGGCCGGCTGAAGCGCAGCCGCGGCACGCCGATGCCGCCCTGGGTCTTCATCGCCGGCCGGATCGGCAACTCGATCGTCGTCGCGCTGCTGATGATGTTGCTCCTAGCTGCGATCGGCCGCGTCCTCTACGGCGTCCCGATTCCCTGGGACCGCGCGCCGGCGATCCTGATCACGCTGGTCGCCGGCGCGGCGTCCTTCTGCTGCCTCGGTGTCGCGCTGACGGCGGCGATCCCCTCCCAGGACGCGGCGGCACCGATCGTCAACGCGCTGCTGCTGCCGCTCTACTTCCTCTCCGGCGTCTTCATCCCCGACGACCAGCTCCCCGAAGGTGTCATCCACTTCGCCGACGTCTTCCCGATCCGCCACTTCTTCGAGGCGTTGCTCGACGCTTACCTGCCGGCAGTGGGCGGCGGTGGCGCCGCGATCTCCTGGGACAACCTCGGTGTGTTGGCGATCTGGGGTGTCGTCGGTCTGCTGCTGGCGGTCCGTTTCTTCCGCTGGACCCCACGTTCGGGCTGACACACGGAGCTGACCGGCCGACCTCGACCGGAGTACACATATAGCCTCCCAATCCCATGCTGCATCACGTCCTCCTGGAGGTTGCGGACCTCGACCGCAGCGCCGCCTTCTATGACTCCATGCTCGCCCCACTGGGTTGGCGACGGCATTTCGAGGAGGACGAGACGATCGGTTGGGGCATCGCCAAACCGGTCTTCTTCGTCGCCGCGCACCATGAGCCCAAGCCCGGCTTTGGGCTGCTGAGCTTCTCGGCCCTCGGCATCGTCGCCGTCAAGGCGGCCTGGGAGGGAGGGGTGAAAGCGGGTGGCGTCAGCGTCACCGACCCGGGCGAACGGCGCTCCCACGGGTCCGGCTCCTACTCGGCTTTCCTCAAGGACCCTGACGGGTATGAGATCGAGATCACGATCGGGGCCGACTAAGCTCGGCGAGTACCCAGGATCGCACCCCAAATCGAATTCAGGAGGCAATGACTTCATGGCTGTGAAGGTCGGCATCAACGGTTTCGGACGCATCGGGCGCAACGTCTTTCGCGCTGCACACGCGGCGGGTGCGGACCTTGAGTTCGTCGCCGTCAATGACCTCACCGACCCGGCCACGCTCGCCCACTTGCTCAAGTACGACTCGATTCTCGGCCGCTTCCCGGGCGAGGTCACCGTAGGCGAGGGAGCGATCTCGATCGACGGCACCGAGATCAAGGTGCTCTCCGAGCGCGACCCGGCCGCCCTGCCCTGGGGCGACCTTGGCGTCGACGTCGTGATCGAGTCGACCGGCTTCTTCACCGCCCGCGACGACGCCGCCAAGCACCTCTCCGCTGGGGCGAAGAAGGTGATCATCTCCGCGCCGGCCAAGGAACCGGACGTGACCGTGGCGCTCGGCGTCAACTTCGACACCGACTACGACCCCGCCGCCCACGACATCATCTCCAACGCCTCCTGCACCACCAACTGCCTGGCGCCGATGGCGAAGGTGCTGAACGACTCCTTCGGGATCGAGCAGGGGCTGATGACGACGATCCACGCCTACACCGCCGACCAGCGACTGCAGGACATGCCGCACTCCGACCTGCGGCGGGCGCGCGCGGCCGCGATCAACCTGATCCCGACGACCACCGGCGCCGCGAAGGCCGTCGGCCTGGTGCTGCCGGAGCTGAACGGGAAGCTGAACGGGCTCGCGATGCGGGCGCCGGTGGCGACCGGCTCGGTCGTCGACCTCGTCTTCTCCACCCCGGACCCGCTCACCCCCGAGCAGGTCAACGCCGCCGTCAAGGAGGCCGCCGAAGGCCCGCTGGCGGGGATCCTCTCCTACACCGAGGACCCGATCGTCTCCACCGACATCGTCGGCGACCCGCACTCCTCGATCTTCGACGCCGGCCAGACGATGGTGATCGGCGACGGTCGCCTGGTCAAGGCGGTCAGCTGGTACGACAACGAGTGGGGCTACTCGAACCGTTGCGTCGAGCTGACGGGCAAGGTCCTGGCGGGCGCCTGAGCCCGGTCCCGGCCGCCGCCGTGAGCTTCCCCAAGGCAAGCGTCCGCGACGCCGAGGTTTCCGGCCGCAGGGTCCTCGTCCGGGTCGACTTCAACGTCCCGCTTGAGGACGGACGGGTCGCCGACGAGATGCGGATCCGCGCCGCCCTGCCGACGATCGAGCTGCTGCGCGAACGCGGCGCTGCCCTCGTCCTCGCTTCGCATCTCGGCCGGCCCGGCGGCAAGGTCGACCCGGCGCTCTCGATGCGACCGGTCGCCGAGCGCCTCGGTGAGCTGCTGGGGGCCGAGGTGACGCTGGCGCCGGCGGTGATCGGCGAGGACGTCGAGCTGACCGCGGGCGGGCTCGGACCCGGCGACGTGCTCCTGCTCGAGAACACCCGGTTCGAGCCGGGGGAGACCGAAAACGACGCAAGGCTGGCCGAAGCCCTCGCCGAGTTGGCCGATCTCTACGTCAACGACGCCTTTGGCGCCGCCCACCGCGCCCACGCCAGCACCGAGGGTGTCGCCCACCACCTTCCCGGTTACGCCGGTCTGTTGCTGGAGCGCGAGGTGACCGAGCTGAGCGCGGTGGTGGAGTCGCCGCGCCGGCCCCTGGTCGTGGTCCTCGGCGGCGCCAAGGTGTCGGACAAGATCGGCGTCATCGATCGCTTCCTCGACCTCGCCGACAAGATCCCGATCGGCGGCGCGATGGCCTTCAGCTTCTTCCGTGCCCAGGGCGTCGCCACCGGCGACTCGCTGGTCGAGGAGAAGGGGGTTGAGCTGGCGGCGGAGGCACTGGAGCGGGCCAAGGACTCCGATTGCGAGCTGATGCTGCCCACCGACCTGGTGCTGGGCCGCGGTTTCGACGCCGACACCGAGCGCCGCGCGAGCGACTGCGTCGAGGTCCCCGAGGGTTGGATGGGACTCGACATCGGGCCCCGCACCGCCGCCCGCTACGCGAAGGCGGTCGCCGAGGCCGGGACCGTGCTCTGGAACGGGCCGATGGGCGCCTTCGAGATGGAGCCCTTCGCGGCTGGGACCCGCGCCGTCGCCGAGGCGGTGGCGAAATCGCCCGCGACCACCGTGGTCGGCGGCGGCGACTCGGTCGCGGCGCTGCGAAGGTTCGGCCTCGACGACGAGGTGGACTGGCTTTCGACCGGAGGAGGAGCATCGTTGGAGCTGCTGGAGGGAAAGAAGCTGCCGGGCCTGGAGGCCCTGCTCGACGCGGAGGGCACAAATGGCTGAGCGCACCCCGTACATCGCCGCCAACTGGAAGATGAACAAGACCATCGCCGAGGCGGCCGATTTCGTCGACGCGCTGCTGCCGCGGATCGCCGCGACCCAGAGCGACGTCGTCATCTGCGCCGCGTTCACCGTTCTCTCTGAGGTGGTCGAGCGCTCCCGCGGCAGCGCCGTCCGGGTCGCCGCCCAGAACATGCACGAGGAGGAATCCGGGGCGTTCACCGGTGAGGTTTCCGCCTCGATGCTGGTCGAGCTCGACGTCGAGGCGGTAGTGCTCGGCCACTCCGAGCGCCGCCAGTACTTCAACGAGACCGACGAGGCGCTGGCGCGCAAGGTGCCGGCGGCGCTCGCCGCGGAGCTGGAGCCGATCCTCTGCGTCGGCGAGAGCGAGGCCGCCCGCGACGGCGGCGAGACCGAGGCGGTGCTGGAGCGCCAGCTGCAGGCCGATCTCGCCGCGGTCGAGTCCACCGACTTGGAGCGCGTCGTGATCGCCTACGAGCCGATCTGGGCGATCGGCACCGGTCGCACCGCGACCCCCGAGCAAGCCCAGGACGTGTGCGCGTTCATCCGCGACGTGGTGCGGATGCGCGGCGCCGCGGCCGACCGCGTCCGCGTCCTCTACGGTGGCTCGGTGAAGCCGGACAACGCTGCCGAGCTGCTCTCCAAACCCGACGTCGACGGCGCCCTGGTCGGCGGCGCCAGCCTCGACCCGGACGACTTCGCAGCAATCGTCGAGGCGGCGGGCTGACCCGGGTGCCCGCCGCGACCGTCCCCTCGGTGGCGCTGATCATCCTCGACGGCTGGGGGTTGGCGGAGCCGGGCCCCGGGAACGCGATCTCACTCGCCCAGACCCCCGTTTTCGACCGCCTCTGGGAGGACTGTCCGCACACCAGCCTCTCCGCCCAGGGGCGAGACGTCGGCCTGCCCGACGGCCAGATGGGGAACTCCGAGGTCGGTCACCTCAACCTCGGTGCCGGCGCGGTGGTCAAGCAGGACCTGGCCCGGATTGACGAGGCGATCGCCGACGGCAGCTTCTTTGAAAACGAGGTCCTGCTCGAGGCCTGCGACCGCGCCCGTTACAGCCCGAGAGGCCGGCTGCACCTGCTCGGGCTGGTCTCCGACGGCGGCGTCCACTCCGGCTGGGAGCACCTCGAGGCCTGCGTCGAGCTGGCCTCCCAGGAGGGCGTCCCCGACCTCGTCTTCCACGCCTTCACCGACGGGCGCGACACGCTCCCGCACGGGGGCCGCGGCTACCTCGCGGAGCTGGAGCGGTGGCTGCACCAGGCGGGGCGGGTCGGGACGGTCAGCGGCCGCTATTACGCGATGGACCGCGACACCCGGTGGGAGCGGACCAAGCTCGCCTACGACGCGATCGTCCACGCCGAGGGCCTGGGCGCGGCGAGCGCCACCGAGGCGATCGAGGCCGCCTACGCACGCGATGAGACCGACGAGTTCGTCAAACCGACCGTGATCGGCGACTACGACGGGGCGGAGGCGGGAGACGTCGCGATCTTCGTCAACTTCCGCCCCGACCGCGCCCGGCAGCTGACCCGCGCCCTGGCCGAGCCGGGCTTCGACGATTTCCCCCGCGCCGACGGGCCGGTGCTGGACCTGACTACGATGACCGCCTACCGCAAAGGGTGGCCGTACCCGGTCGCCTTCCCGGAGGAACGGCCGAAGACGACGCTGGCCGAAACGATCGCCGCGGCCGGGGGTCGGCAGCTGCACGTCGCCGAGACCGAGAAGTACGCGCACGTCACCTACTTCTTCAACGGCGGCCGCGAGCAGGAGCTGGAGGGCGAAGGGCGCTGCCTGGTCGACTCGCCCCGCGACGTCCCGACTTACGACCACAAGCCGGAGATGAGCGCCCGGGAGGCCGCCGAGGCGTTCGTCGAGCGCTGGCGCGATGGCGAGTACCGGTTCGGGATCATCAACTTCGCCAACCCCGACATGGTCGGCCACACCGGTGTCATCCCGGCGGCGGTGGCGGCCGTGGAGACGGTCGACAAGCTTCTCGGCGAGGTGGTCGAGGCGGTGACGGCGAAGGGCGGGGTTTGCATCGTCACCGCCGACCACGGCAACTGCGACCACATGCTCGAGCCCGACGGCTCTCCCAACACCGCCCACTCGCTCAACCCGGTGCCGCTGGTCGTTACCGCCGAGGGCTTGGAGCTGCGCGAGGGCGGCATCCTCGCCGACGTCGCCCCGACCGCCCTCGACCTGCTCGGCATCCCCCAGCCCGAGGCGATGACCGGCCGCTCACTGATCGCGGGAAACGATTGATGCATTGACCACACTCTGGTGTGGTCAATCGATCAACCGATGAAATGAGGAGTGAACCGGACAGGCTGAGGTTCGAGATCGAGGCGCGCGACGGGGCAGCGCGCACCGGCACGCTGCACACTCCGCACGGGCCGGTCGAGACGCCCGCCTTCATCCCGCTCGCGACCAAGGGGTCGGTGCGCGGGCTCGACACCGACGAGGTCGCCGGCCTCGGCTACCAGCTGACGCTCGGCAACACCTACCATCTCTTCGTCTCCCCGGGCCCGGAGCGGATCGCCGCCGCCGGGGGCCTGCACGGGTTCATGAGCTGGGACGGCGCGTTGATCACCGACTCCGGTGGCTTCCAGGTCTTCTCGCTTGCCCACGGTGGCGTCGCCAACGAGATCAAGGGCAGCGGCCGCTCCGGCGGCGAGCCCGGCTCCCGGGTCGAGATCGACGAGGAGGGCGCCCGCTTCCAGTCCTACCGCGACGGCTCGGAGCTGTTCATCTCGCCCGAGGTCTCGATGCGGGTCCAGGCCGACCTCGGCTCCGACATCGCTCTCGTCTTCGACGAGTGCACGCCCTTCCACGCCGATCGCGAGTACACCGCTCGCTCGACCGAGCGCACCCACCGCTGGCTCGACCGCTGCCTCGCCTGGCACGACCGGGAGGGGCCCGATCGACAGGCGGTGTTCGGGATCGTCCAGGGCGGCGTCTACGAGGACCTGCGGCGTGAATCGGCGCAGCGCGTCTCTGAGGCCGCGGTCGACGGCGTCGCGATCGGCGGCACCCTGGGGCGCGACAAGGCCGAGATGCACGACGTCCTGGCGATGACCGCGCCGCTGCTGCCCGAGGCCGCCGCCAAGCACCTGCTCGGGATCGGCGAGGTCGACGACCTGCTCGGCGGCATCGCCCTCGGGCTCGACGTCTTCGACTGCGCTGTCCCCACCCGCCTCGCCCGCCACGGCGTCGCCCTCGCGCCCGACCCCGAGCGACGCTTCCGCCTCGACATGCGCAAGGGCGGCTGGGTCGGCGACCGCGACCCGCTGGTCGCCGGCTGCCCCTGCCCGGCCTGCCGCCGCCACGACCGCGACTACATCAGCTACCTCTCCCGCGCCGAGGAGCTGACCGCGGTCCGCCTGATCGTTCTCCACAACCTCACCTACATGCACGAGCTGACCACGCACGCCCGGGCCGCGATCGAGGCCGGCGCCTTCGATGCCTACGCCGCTGCAGTGCTCGGCGGCGCCCCTCCGTGGGACGCTATTCGGTGTTCTTCTCGACCAGGTCCTTGAATTCTTCGACGACCTTGTCGACGGTGTCGCCGGCGACCTTGGTCACTTTCACCCCGGCCGCTCGGTCGGTGGTGAGGATGACGGCGGTGGCGACCGCGCCGGCGACCAGGACCAGAGCCACCGCGGCGAGGACGAAGCGGACGAAGCGGGAGAAGGCGGAGCGCTTGCGCGGCGGCGCGGCGGCCTGCCGCGGCGGCGCTGGGGCGGGGGAGACCCGCGGCTCGGGGCGGCGGGTCGGCGAGGGCCGGGCCGGCCGGTACTCGGTCTGGCGGGTGCGATCGAGGTGGCGGGTCGCCGCCGTCTCGCCGCCGAGGACGCCGGTCGCGGCGGTCCCCCCGTCCAGCGGCAGCGTCACGTCCTCGCCTTCGAGGCCCAGACGCAGCCCGGTCGCCAGCTCCTCGGCGCTGGCGTAGCGCCGGTTCGGGTCGCCCTCGAGCGCCCGCAGCACCGCGGCGCCGAGCGGCTCGGCGACCTCGCTTTCATAGGCACTCGGCGGCAGCGGCTTCTCGTTCTGCTGGCGCACCGCCAGCTCGGCCAGCGAGGAGCCCTCGTAGGGGAGTCGGCCGGTGAGGAACTGGTAGAGGACGACGCCGAGCGCGTAGACGTCGGTGGCCGGCGTCGCCTCCTCGCCCCGCACCTGCTCGGGCGCCAGGTAGGCGGCGGTGCCGACGACCGAACCGACCTGGGTGATCCGCGTCTGCTCGATCGCCCGGGCAATGCCGAAGTCGGTCAGCTTCACGGTCATCTCGGCGGCGCCGCCAACGGGCCCGCCGACGACCATCAGGTTGCCCGGCTTGACGTCGCGGTGGATGATCCCGCGGCGGTGGGCGTAGTCGAGCCCGGCGCAGGCCTGGATTCCGATCTCGGCGGCGTTTCCCGGATCGACCGGGCCGTGCCGTTGCAGGATCTGCGCTCCGGAGCGCCCCTCGACGTACTCCATGACGATGTAGTGGCGGCCGTCGTCGATCCCGGTGTCGTAGACCTGGACGATGTTGGGGTGGATCAGCTTGGCGACTGCCAGCGCCTCGCGGCGGAAGCGGGCGACGAAGCGCTCGTCATCGGAGAGATGCTCGGCGAGAATCTTCACCGCGACGGTTCGCTCGAGGATCCGGTCGGTCGCCTTGTAGACGTTTGACATGCCGCCGGAGCCGAGCCGCTCGCTCGTCTCGTAGCGGCCGGAAAGCGTTCCCGCCTCCATCATTCGCCTTCCACGGCCGTGCCCGGGCCGACGCCGCCCGAGGGCGGTCCTTCTTCCGGTTCGACCGGCGGCCCTTCGCCCTGCCCTTTTTCTTCGCCTTTGCCGTTGGCCTGGGGCGGCAGTTCCGGGCCTTCTCCCGTTTCCGGCCCTTCTTCTTCGGCTTCTTTCTCGTCTTTCTTGGGCTTTTCGGGCTTGTCCTTCTCCTCCGGTTCCGCTTCTTCGGCTTCTTCGATCGTCGGCACCGTTTCTTCTTCTTCCGGCGCTTCTTCGCATTCCGCCGCCACGTTTTCGGTCAGCCTGGCGGCGCCTTCGGCGAGCGCCTGCTGCAGTTCCTTGTCAACCCCGGTCAGCGCTTCCACCTGGTTGCCGATTTCGATCGCCGAGCTCTCGGCGCCGGCGCATTCGCCTTCGGCGACCAGCTGTTCGACCTGGTCGAGGTTGGCGTCGATCTGGCTCGCGGTCGCCCCCGGGAGCAGCTCGGCGTCCTCGCCGCTGCCGCAGGCGGAGAGCGCCACCGCCGCGGTCGCGGCGGTGGCAAAGATGGGCAGGGATCTGCTCAGGCGACCCATGATTCGAGTCTAGACAACACCGGCGAGGCCATATTTGCCCTGCAATTGGCCATTAGCGGCCGACCTCGAGGCGCTCACCGAGCGTGCTCGGCAGGCCGGCGGCGAGGATCGCCTCGGCGGCGGCGTCGATGTCGTAGGGCACCCGGTGGAAGCGCGCCGTCCACTGCTCGGTATCGAGCTCCAGCCAGGCAGCGCGGGGGTCGGCGTCGCGCGGCTGCCCGACGCTCCCCGGGTTGAGCAGCCACTCTCCGGTCCCGACCTCGAGCACGGCGCCCTCACCCGCCTGGGATCCCTGGGTGAAGCTCGGCTTGGTTTCGGCCGGCCGGGTGAAGAAGAGAGCGATATGTGAGTGGCCGATCAAGCAGACGCGCTCGGATTGGGCCTCGAGGGCCGCCTCCGCCTGTTCGATCGAGAGCACGTATTCCCAGACAGGGTCCCGCGGCGAGGCGTGGTAGAGGCCGAGCCCCTCGCGCGCGCCGGCCGGCTCCAGGCTGCGCAGGAACTCGATCGTCTCCTCGCTCACGTTGGCCCGCGTCCACTCGACCGCGGCGGCGGCGGAGTCGGAGAAGGTCGAGACGTCGAGCTCCCCCAGCACCGCAAGGTCGTGGTTGCCGACCAGGCAGACGTCGCAGCGGTCGCGGATCAGCGCCGTGCAGCCATCGGGGTCGGCGCCGTAGCCGACCATGTCGCCGAGGCACCAGAGCTCGTCGACGGCCGCCTCCTCGATCGACCCGAGGACGGCATCGAGAGCGGGCCGGTTGGAGTGAACATCGCTGAGAACGGCTACGCGCAAGCGGCCAGCGTACCCTGGCCCAGCATCTCTCCATACGATTGCCCCATGGCCGCCGCCGATTCCATCGCCCAGCTGAAGGACGCCGTCGAGGACGCCGCCCGGGCGCTCCGCGACGGCGAGCCGACCGAGCCGGCCCCGGTCCTCGACCGGCCGCCGAAGCCCGAGCTGGGCGACTACAGCTCCAACGCGGCGATGCTCCTGGCCGGCCCGCTCGGGGATAACCCGCGGGCGGTCGCCGAGCGCCTGCGCGAGCAGCTCGAGGCAGAGCTGGGACGCGCCGGCAGCCTCGAGCGGGTCGAGGTCGCGGGCCCGGGGTTCGTCAACCTCTTCCTCTCCGACGCCTGGTACCTGCGCGCGCTTTCGGAGCTGGTCGCGGCCGGGGAGGCGCTCGGCCCGGCCCCGGCCGAGACCGCCGAGGGCATTCTGGTCGAGTTCGTCTCCGCCAACCCGACCGGGCCGCTGCACGTCGGCGGCGGTCGCCACGCCGCCTACGGTGACGCCGTGGTGCGGCTGCTGGAGGCGGCCGGCCACCGGGTCGAGCGCGAGTTCTACGTCAACGACGCCGGCGCCCAGGTGGGCAACTTCGCCGACTCGCTCGCCGCCCGGATGGCGGGGAAGCAGCCTCTCGAGGGAGGCTACGAAGGGGAGTACGTGGTCGAGCTGGCGAACCGGATCAAGGCCGAGGGGATCGACCCAGCCGATCGCAAGGCGCTCGGCCTGCGCGGGATCGAGCTGGTCCTCGACGGGGTGCGGGGGACCCTGGAACGCTTCGGCGTCGAGTTCGACACCTGGTTCCACGAGCGCGACCTGTACTCGCGGGGCGAGGTCGAGACCGCGCTCGGCAAGCTCGAGGAGGCCGGGCACACCTACCGCCACGAGGACGCACTCTGGCTGCGCACGACCGCGTTCGGCGACGACAAGGACCGGGTCCTGATCCGCGCCAGCGGGGAACCCACCTACCTTGCCGCCGACCTCGCCTACCACTGGGACAAGGTGGAGCGTGGCTTCGACCGGTTGATCGACGTGCTCGGCGCCGACCACCACGGCTACGTGGCGCGGATCCGCGGCGCGATCGAGGCGCTCGGCGGCGATCCCGAGACCTTCGAGGCGCTGATCATGAACCTCGTCCACATCGTCGAATCCGGCGAGCGGGCGCAGATGTCGAAGCGCAGCGGCGACTTCGTCTCGCTCGACGAGCTGCTCGACGACATCGGCGTCGACGCGGCGCGCTGGTTCATGCTCTGGCGCAGCCACGAGACCACCGTCGATCTAGACCTCGACCTGGCCCGCAGCCAGTCGAACGAGAACCCGGTCTACTACGTGCAGTACGCACACGCCCGGATCGCCAGCATCCTGCGCAAAGCCGGCGGGGCGGGGGAGGACGCGGCCGCCGGTCTCGGTGACATTGCCCGCACGGCACCGGTCGAGCCGAGCGAGCGGGCGCTGATCAAGCGCTTGCTCGAGTTCCCCGCCGAGGTTCGCGAATCCGCCGCACGCCGTGCCCCGCACCGGGTCTGCGCCTACTCGACCGCCGTCGCCGCCGACTTCCACGCCTTCTACCGCGACTGCCAGGTGGTCGGCGCCGAGGGGGAGGGGGTAGAGCGTTCGCGACTGGCGCTGTGCCTGGCGACGAAGCGCACCATCGCCGCCGCCCTCGGCCTGCTCGGCATCTCCTCCCCCGAGCGGATGTGATGCTGGGAGGGCGCCGCAAGCTGCCCGTCCTGGCCGAGATCTCCGGCCCCGACTCCGACCCGACACGGGTCTTCTCGCTGCGCCGCGATGACCTCGAGCGGCTCGCCGACCTGCGGCAGGACCTGACCCGGCGCACATGCCTGCTGGTGACCGGGGGGGAGGACGTCGCCAGGACGGTCGCGGTCGCGGTGGCCGGGGTGAGCTGTGCGGCTGGGCGTCGGGTGGTCCTCGTCGACTGCGACCTGGCGAACCCGAGGCTGGCCGCGTACCTCGGCCTCGCCGAGGCACCCGGGGTGCACGAGTACCTGCGCTGGGAGGCGACCGCCCCGGAGCTGCTGCAGCCGGTCGCCCTGGCCGGAGCGGCCTCCGCGGGAGCCGGTGCTCCGTTGGCGGTCATCGCCGCGGGCCGGGAGGCGGCGGACCCCCGCATCCTGCTCAGCCTCGAGAGCTTCCGCCACATGGCCGCGAAACTCCGCAACGCCTACGACTTGGTCGTGCTTGCCGGGCCCCCGCTCCTCGCCGGCGGCTCGCTGCCGACGCTCGCGGAGGAGGCCGACGCGGTGCTCGCCGGGGTCACGCCGGAGCAATCGAGTGGTCGAGGCGCCCGCGCGACCCGCGCGGCGATTCGCCCCCTGCCCGTCGACCCGCTCGGCACAGTCGTCGTCGGCGCGACCGCTCCCGCCGAATCGGCCGGCTAAAGGTCGTAGCGGGCGAGGTCGGCGTCGAGCCGTCTCGCGTCCTCTTCACTGGGTCCGCCGCCGTCCGGGGAGCCGCCGTGGGGAGGATCTCCGGCACGTCGCCAGCGCGCGATCCCCAGCCCGAGCGCCACCACCGCGATGAGGAAGGCGACGATCGGCACCAGGTAGGCGGAGAGGGTGAAGCCGGAGCCGCGTGGCAGCGCCAGGACCTCGTCGCCGTACTGGGCGACCAGGGCGTCCTTGATCTCTCCCTCGGTCTTCCCTTCCGCGATGAGACGGGAGATGAAGGCTTTCTGCCGTTTCGCCTGCGGCGCTTCGGCGAGCTGGAGGAGGGTGCCGCAGACCGGGCACATCACCTCGGTTTCGATCTCGCTCAGCGTGGTCTGGGGCGCCCCGACCGCGCTCGCGGCAGGCGCCGCCGCCAGTGCCGCCACAAGCAGGAGAGCGAGCGTGGCGCGCCCCCTCACGAGCGCCCGCTCGCCAGCAGCGGCGCGACCGAGCCGCGCAGGTACTCCTCGCCGACCGGCCCGGGAATCGCCAGCCGCACCTTCCCGCTCGGGTCGATGAGGAAGTTCTCCGGCACGCCGGAGGCGCCGAAGTCTTCCTTCGTGTCGCCCTCGCCGTCATACAGCTGCGGGTAGGTGAGCCCGTAGCGCCGGACGAACTCGTGGCCGTCGCTGGTGAGGTCCTCGGTATCGATCCCGAGCACGGTGAAATCGGCGCCCCCGTAGCGGCGCTGGAAGCTCTCCAGCGCTGGCGCCTCCGCCTTGCACGGCCCGCACCACGAGGCCCAGAAGTTGACCAGCACCCAGCGCCCGCGGTATTCGGCCAGCGAGCCGGTGCCGCCGCCCTCCAGGTGCGGCAGCGACGCCGATGGTGCGACCTCGCCCTGGGCGACCCCGGCCGAGCCCTTGCTGAGCAGGCCGAAGGCGAGCAGGCCGATGACCGCGACGACGCCGAGGACGGCTATGGAAGAGCGAAAGCTCACGGACCGGCAAAGTTACACCCGGGGAGGGCTCGCTGGGATAGGGTGACTGACCTGCCCACCGCAAGGCACAGAACTCGGACCCTCCTGACGTTCGCGATGCTCTCGGCGCTCGTGCCGCTTCTCTTTACCGAGGGCGCATCGGCAAACGTCAAATGCGAGTTCGACGAATCGACGCGCGTGCTCTCAATCACGACGACGCCTCAGGGAGACGACGAAGAAGTTCGGCTCCGGAGGGCCGGCAACCGCATCCGGGTCTCTCGATTCTTCGGGCCGGACGTCAGCTGCGGGGGCACGCCGACCGTGACCACCACCGACCGGATCGAGATCTCCAGCAAGGGGCTCAGCGGGGTTTCAATCGAGCTCGAGAGCGGCCCGTTCGCGCCTGGCGCGACCCTGGAGGGGGATTCCTCTTCGGAGATAGAGTTCGCCATGGGCGGGAATGGGATCACCCTCCTCGAAGGTCGGAGCGGCCCGGATCATTTCCGCTTCATGTCCGCCGGGGGAGTCAGCGGGCTCAACCTCAATCCCGGTCAGGGTGATGATGATGTCGACATCGAGCTACCCGATCCGAGGCGCAGCCAAGCGCTGCTCCTTGCCGGTAGTGGTCGAGGGCGGGACACGATCGAGATCGTCGGCCGCCCCCCGGTCCTGCCTATCGTGGACGGCGGTGCCGGCGACGACACCCTGCTCGCCCAGGGCGCGATCGGGGCGATTCTGGACGGGGGAGCCGGGCGTGACCGGATCGTTGGCAGCCCGGGGTTCGATCAGATCGCACCCGGTAAGGGAGCGGACAGGATCACCGCCTCCGCTGGTTCCGACCTGATCGAAGCGGGTCGCGACCGGAGCCAAGACCGGATCGATTGTGGCAGTGGCCGCGATCAAATCCTCCGACCCGACCGGATCGACCGGTTGCGCTCATGCGAGCGCGTCGTGCAGAAGGGGTAGGCCCACCCCCGTAGAATCCGCCCTCAGTGCGGACGTAGCTCAGTTGGTAGAGCGCGAGCTTCCCAAGCTCGAGGTCGCGGGTTCGACCCCCGTCGTCCGCTTCTTTTCGGCTCGCAGTTCAGGGCTTACCAGTTATCTTGCGGTGAGTGATCTCGCGTACCTGGGCGGCATTGAGGACCAGTGTGCGCGCCCTCGCGGTCGACTTCGCGAACCCGGACCTGGGGCTGCTTGGCATCGCCACCGCGGTCACCTCCTTTGCCACTTGGTGCTTCACGATCGCGCTCGGCGTCTACGGGTTCGAGGCGCATGGAGCGGCGGGAGTCGGGATCGTCGCCCTCGTTCGTTTCCTGCCGGCGGCAATCGTCTCGCCGCTGGTCGGGCTGCTGATCGACCGGTTTCCACGGCGGTCGGTGATGCTCGCCAGCGCGGCGATGTCGGCGGTTGTTCTCTGTGCCGCCGCAGCGGCTGCCGCGCTCGAAGCGCCCACCGCGGTGGTCTTCGCCTTCCCGGCGCTCTTCGCGGTCGCCTCCTGCGGCTTCGGCCCCGCCCACGCGGCGCTTACGCCGACCCTGGTGGAGACCCCGCAGCAGCTCTCGGCAAGCAACGTCACCCACAGCGTGATGGAAAACGTGGGCGCCGTCCTCGCTGCTCTTCTCGCCGGCGTCCTCCTCGGTTTGACCTCTCCCGCTTTTGTAATCGGCGTGGCGGGTGGCGCGGCTCTGCTGGTGTGCCTGCTCGTCTACCGGGTCCACGGCGACCGCCGGCCGCAGTACGTGGCCGAGAAGGAGGAGGTGGCGGGAGCCTTCCGCGAGGTCACGCTCGGAGCGCGGGCTCTTGCATTCCACCCGGCGCTGCGGCTTTCCGCGGCGACGCTGGTGCTGCTGTTCCTCTTCGAGGGGTTCGCGGACGTGATGGTCGTGGTGATGGCGTTGGAGCTGCTGCACCTCGGACAGGGCAGCGTCGGCTTCCTCAACGCGACCTGGGGGATCGGCGCGGTGATCGGCGCGATCGCCCTGGCGATGCTGTTCGACCGGGGCCGGCTGGTGCCCGCAATCGCTGGCGGCAGCCTCGTGGTCGGCCTGGCGACGATGCTGCCGGGGATCGTCCCGGAGACCCCGGCCGCCTACGCCGGCTGGCTCGGGATCGGGATCGGCTTCGTCTTCGTCGAGGTGGCGGCAAAGACGTTGATGCAGCGGCTGGGTTCTGACGAGACGCTCGGTCGGGTCATCGGTTCGCTCGAGTCGGGTCGGCAGGCGGCGATGGCCTTCGGCTCGATCGGCGCCGTCCTCCTGGTCGAACTGCTTCACGTGCAGGGTGCCCTGATTGCGCTCGGGGCTCTGCTGCCGGTCTTCGTCGCGCTCTGGTGGTCGCGACTACGCGCCTATGAGGTCGGCGCCCCCGTCGCCGAGGATCACTACAAGCTCCTGCGCGGCAACTCGATCTTCGCGCCGTTGCCGCTGGCGACGCTGGAGCGTCTCAGCCACGACCTGGTGCCCCACGAGGTGCCGGCGGGCGAGGACGTGATCGTCGAGGGCGAGACCGGCGACCGCTTCTTCCTCATCGAGGAGGGCCAGGTGGAGGTCTTCGAAGGCGGGGTCTTCCGGCGCAACGAGGGGCCGGGCGAATCGTTCGGGGAGATCGCGCTGCTGCACAACGTCCCGCGCACGGCGACGGTGCGCACTACCGTCGACACCCGCCTGCTCGCGCTGGGCAGCGACCAATTCCTGCTCGCGGTGACCGGGCATCGGCGCAGTCACCAGCTGGCGAGGGCTGTCGTCGACGAGCGTTGGCCGGCTGAGAGCTCCGCCGCGGCGGCCCCGGAGTGACCTCCCCCCGCAAGCTCCGGCGTCGCCGCGAACTGGCGCTCCTATTCGTCGTCATCGGGGCGGCGGCGATCGCGACCCTTACCTACGCCACCCACCTGATGCGCACCCTGGAGCTGCAGAGCGTCGATGCCCGCTTCTCCATCCGGGGTACCCAGCCTCCGCCGGACGACATCGCGATCGTCGAGGTCGATGACCGCACCTTCACCGAGCTGGGCGAGCAATGGCCGTTCCCGCGCTCGCTGCACGCCCGCTTGATCGACCGCCTTCGCGAAGCCGGCGCCAGGGTGATCGCGGTCGACATCCAGTTCACCGAGTCGACCACGACCCGCCAGGACAACGCCCTGGTCGAAGCGGTCGCCCGCGCCGGCGGGGTCGTCCTCTCGACCACCGAAGCAAACGCGCGCGGTCAGAGCCGGATTTTCGGCGGTGAAGCGGTCGTCCGCGAAATCGACGCGCGCGCTGCGAACACGGTGGTTGTTCCCGAACCCGGAGGGACGATTCGCAAGATGCGCTACGAGGTCGACGGCCTCGTCAGCTTCGGGGTCGCGGTCGCCGAAGCCGCCACCGGCGAGCCGGTCGACCCGTCCGAGATGGAAGACAGCGAGGCCTGGATCGATTACAGGGGCCCGCCCGAAACGATCACGCGTTACTCCTACTCCCAAGCCCTGAGGGGGAAGGTGCCGGCGTCCGCCTTCCGCGACAAGATCGTGATCGTCGGTGCTTCGGCGCCGTCCCTGCAGGACGTGCACCCGACCTCGACCGCCGGCGACGAGCTGATGCCCGGGCCCGAAATCCAGGCCAACGCGGCCTGGACCGCCGAGCACGGCTTCCCGCTCTCCTCTTCGGGGCTCGTCGTCGACCTGCTCCTGATCCTGCTGATGGCCGCCGGGCCCGCCGCCGCGACGCTGCGGATGAAAGCGGCTCCGGCGCTCCTCATCGCCCTGGGGCTCGGCCTCCTCTACGCCGGCTCCACCCAGCTCGCCTTCAATGCGGGCGTCGTGCTGCCAGCCGTCTACCCGCTGCTCGCCCTGACCCTCTCTGCCCTCGGCGCCCTCGGCGTCAACTACGTGATCACCGCGTTCGAGCGCCAGCGCGTCCACGACACCTTCGCCCGCTTCGTGCCCGCTGCGGTGGTCAGCGAAGTGCTCGCCCGCGCCGACGACGACCTGCGGCTCGGCGGCGTCAGGCGTGAAACCACTGTCCTGTTCAGCGACCTGCGCGGCTTCACCAGCTTCTCCGAGTCGCTGCCGCCAGACCTGGTGATCGAAGTGCTGAACCGCTACCTGGGGGAGATGAGCGACGCGATCATGGACCACGGCGGCACCCTGGTCGCCTACATGGGCGACGGGATCATGGCCGTCTTCGGCGCCCCGCTCGAGCAGCCCGACCACGCCGATCGAGCCCTCGCCGCGGCGCGGGAGATGCTCGACTCGCGCCTGTCCCGCTTCAACGCCTGGATGCAGGAGAAGGACATGCTCGGCTTCGACATGGGCATCGGTTTGAACAGCGGCATGGTGATGTCAGGGCAAGTGGGGTCCGAACGGCGGATCGAGTACACGGCGATCGGCGACACCACCAACACCGCCGCCCGCCTCGAGGGAATGACCAAAGGCACTGGCCACAAACTCTTCCTCGCCGACTCCACTCGTCTGGCGCTGCGCCGCGAGGTCGCCGACCTCGAGCTGGTCGGCGAGCACGAGGTGCGGGGGCGCGCCCAGCCGATCACGATCTGGACGCTGCGCACCGGCGGCGAGCCGAGGTCAGGCGACGACCAGGAGCGCGGTCCCGAAGAGAAAGAGAACGTGGAAGGACTGGTCGACGGCCACCCGCAGCCCTGAGGACGTCTTGGCCAGGCCCTTGACGCGGGCCATGTAAGCGTCGAGCAGCCGGCGGTCATCCTGGATCAGGTGGGGGATGGCGATCAGCAGGCCGATCGCAATGGCCCACATCACGTCGGTTTCGAGTCCGATCCAGACCAGCGCGGGGATGAAGGCGGCGGTGTAGACGATGACGTGGGCAACCAACGCGCGGCGGTGGAGCGGATCGCGCCCGAGCCCTCCCTCCTTGTGGCGAGCCTGCCAGTCGGTTTGGAGCAGGAAGTCCCCCACCAAGTGGGAGACGAGGAGGACAGCGAAGACTTCTACCCAGGTCAAAGCCCGGGGCCCCTGGTGGCACTCATCGAGGTGCAGGCTATGCGACGAAGCGGGCGTCCAGAATTCCTGGACGGGCTAAAGACCGGATGTCTTTTTGCCGATTAGATAAAGTTGCCGCTTCAATGCGGTCTAAGACAACCGAGGTGGCGGTTCTTGCGGTGCTCGCTGTCCTCGCGTTTCCAGCCGTCGCGTCGACGTCGACGACCAACACGAGGATCACCTCTGGGCCGAGTGGAACGATCCCCACCGACTCCGCCACCTTCACCTTCGCCTCTCCCGAGGACGGCGGCTTTCATTGTCGGCTCGACTCCGACGACCGGGACGCCTGGAGGCCCTGCACCTCGCCGAAGTCCTACTCCTCACTCGCCGAGGGGCTCCACCGCTTCGAGGTCCGGGCAGTGAATCGTCCCGGAAACGTCGATCCGACTCCGGCGGTGGCGTACTTCAAGGTTCTCATCCCGGATACCCAGCCGCCGGAGACGACGATCGCCTCCGGGCCAAGCAGCACGATCGCGGCGGACTCGGCGATCTTCGCCTTCAGCTCGACCGAGCCGGCGGGCGAGTTCCACTGTCGGCTGGACTCCCAGGAAGAGTCGGCCTGGAGCCCCTGCGCCTCGCCGCGGTCCTACTCATCCCTCGCCGACGGTTCCCACAGCTTCGAAGTCCGTGCGCTCGATGCCGCGGGCAACCCTGACCAGAGCCCCGCGGCTGCAACCTTCGCGGTCGATACCCAGCTGCCGGAGACGACGATCGTCTCCGGGCCAAGCGGCACGATCGGCGCCACTTCCGCGACCTTCGCCTTCGCCTCCTCGGAGCCGGCAGGATTTCGCTGTCGGCTGGACTCCAGCGATCCGACCACCTGGACCCCCTGTACCTCGCCGCAGTTCTACCCCTCACTGGCCGAGGGGGGTCACACTTTCGAGGTCCGCGCCGTGGATGGCGTCGGCAACGTCGAGTCGACCCCGGCGGCGGCTTCCTTCACCGTCTACACCGGCCCACCCAAGCCCGTGGCCGGAGAGAGCATCAATCTCGAACCGGTCTCAGGCACGGTCGAGCTCCAGTGCCCGGGGGAAGACGAGTACTCGAGGCTCACCTCCTTCAAGCAGGTCCCGCTCGGGTGCCTGATCAACACCCGCCGCGGAGTTGTCGACCTGAAAGCGTCGAAAGGGCAGTCGGGGGAGTTGCAGGGGGGCAACTTCTGGGGCGGCGTCTTCATAACGAGCCAGAAAGCCGGCGACAACCAGGAGGTCGAGCTGAAGCTTGCTGGGCGGCGAATGTGCGAGCGGAGGAGTTCAGCCCGGAGGCCGGTGGCGGTTCTCAGCCGGGGCGGGGGAGGCCGCAAGCTGTGGGGAAGCGGCAAGGGGAACTTCAAGACCAGCGGCAGTCACGGCTCGGCAACCGTGCGGGGAACCACGTGGCTGGTCGTCGACCGCTGCGATTCCTCCACCCTGATCAAGGTCGGCGAGGGCACGGTCTTGGTCCGCGATTTTGCCAAGGACAAATCACTCACGCTCACGACCGGTGAGCAGTACGTGGCGAAGGCGCCGATCCCGCGCCTGAACCCGGATCTGTTCCCTTGAACCGCTGGCTCCCCCTCCTGATCTGCGGCGCGGCCTTGTTTGTCCTGGCTGCCCTGCCGGCGGAGGCGGGGATGAAGCTGCCGATGTCGGTGGCCCGAGAAAGGGCCGCCGCCTACGCCGAGAACACCTGTGCGCACGACAAAAGCTGCGCCAGCTCCGGCGTCCGGAACTGCAGGCGGCAGAGCGACCACATCGTGCTCTGCCGGATTTTCGACCACCGCAAGACCGACGAGCAGGGCAACTTCGTCTGCACGAGGCTGGTCAGGCTGGCGCTGGAACCGCGCAGCCGGCGCGTCCCGGTGACGGGCGTCAGCGATTGGGAGTGTTGAGTCGCGACGAAAGGAGCGAGCTCGCGCCCCCGAATAGCAGCCGGTTCACGCGGGTTCGACCCCCGTCGTCCGTGTGCTGATGCCCCGATGATCGTTCCCGCGATTGCCGCCTACATTGCGCCAGCTCTGCTCGGAGCGGGGCTCTGATTCCGGGACACCCGCCGCACCAGGACCGGCGTGCCGTGACGCGGAACGAGCGTGATGCCGCGCATGACCACGGGTTCGTGGTCGGACCGAGTGGGTTCGAGGTCTACGCGTGAGACGACGGTGCGGATCACCTCCGCCATCTCGGCCTGCGCGAGCGCGGCGCCGATGCAGCGGCGGATGCCGCCACCGAAGGGCAGCCAAGCGTAGGACGGTGCCTCTTCCTCGATGAAGCGCTCCGGGCGGAACTCGTAGGGCTGGGGGTAGAGGTCCTCGCGCAGGTGGACGACCGTGATGTTGGGGTAGACGCGGATACCGGGCGGCAGCTCCCAGCCGCCGATCGTGCGGGGCTTGGTCAGAGTGCGCTCCGCGGCGTCGATCACCGGTCGCAGCCGCAGCGTCTCGGTGACCACCGCATCCAGGTAGGTGTCGTCCTCTCCGTCCAACTCGTCGCGGAGCCGCGAGAGCACGTGGGGCTCGCGCAACAGCAGGTCGAAGGCGAAGGCGAGGCCGGTGGCGGTCGTCTCGTGGCCGGCCATGAGCATGGTCATCAGCTCGTCCCGCAGCTCCAGGTCAGTCATTGGCTCGCCTTCCTCGTCGCGGGCGCGGAGTAGCAACGAGAGAACGTCGGTGCGCTGATCGAGATCGGCCTCGGCTCGGCGGCGGGCGATCTCCTCGTAGAGCAGCGCGTCGGCCGCTTTCAGGCGGCGCTGGAACTGACCCCACGGGCTGAAGCGCCCAAGATCGCGCCGCAGGACGTTCGGTAGGGCGAAGACCGCCTGCATGTCGAGCACGGAGACGAGGGCGCTGCGCAGCCGCTCGATCCGCTCGCGCTCGGTGACGCCGAAGACGGCGCGGACGATCACCTCGAAGGTGAGCGCTCGCATCCGATCTCGCAGGACGAAGCGCTCGCCCTTCCGCCAGCTATCGACCTCGGCCTCCGCGACCTCGCGGATCACCGTGCGGAAGTTCTGCACGGTCGACCCCTGGAAGGGCGGCAACAACAGCTTGCGCTGGCGCATGTGCTCGCGCCCATCGAGGATCAGCACCGATTTCTTGCCGAGGACGGGGGAGAGGGGTTCGTTGGCCTCCCCGGCGTGCAGGTCTGACTGATCGCCGGTCAGCATCTCGCGGATCGCATCGGGATCGCAGACGTAGACGCCGACGCCGAAGACGATCAGCGGCACGGTGTAGACGTCGCCGTAGCGCTCGCGCCAGCCGGTCAGCGACTCAATCGGCCGCTGGACGAGGCGGGCCATGTTGACCGCGGCCGGAGCGCGCGGTCCCGGCGGCAGCGGCCCGTAGGAGCGCCGAGTTTTCATCAGTGCTCACCAACCGCGATCGCGCAGCCGAGTACGGCGGTGACGAACTCGGCGAAGACTTCGTCCGGGAGGGCGTCGGGATCGGCGGCACGCTCGAAGGCAAGGCCGTTGAGTGAGGCGGCGATCGCGGTGGCCAGCACCGGCGCCGGGAACCGCAGTTTGAAGCCGAGCTGGTTGGCGATCCGCTCGAGGGTCTCGGCGAGGGCGTCGCGGATCGCGTCGCGCCGCTTTGCCAGCTCGCCCTGAAGCTCGGGGTTGCGGACGCTGAGCGACCAGAACTCATAGAAGAGAAGCGGCCAGTCGGGATCGGCCTCAAGGAAGGCGCGGAACTGCTCGGCGGCCTCGGCCCCGGCATCGCCCTCCCCCTCGGCGACCTCGGCGACAGCCTCGATCTCGGCAATGCGGTCTGCGACCTGGCGGTCGGCGATGGCGAGGAACAGCTCCTCCTTGCCGGCGAAGTTGGAGTAGACGGCGCCGGTGGAGAAGCCGGCCTCGGCGGCGATCTCCTCCACGGTGGCCTTGTGGTAGCCGCGCCGGGCGAAAACGCGGGCGGCAGCGGTGACCAGCCCTTCGCGGTTTTGCTCCTGTCGCTGCTTTCGGGTGAGTACGGCTTGAACCATCCCAGATAGTGTACGTTATTCAGATAATTGACGCTATCTGACTGAATGACGAGGAGAACCATGCTTTTGAGGCCCCGACGCGCTTGCCCCATCCCCAACGAGACGGATCGCATCCGCAAAATCTTCGACAAGCAGGCGCCTAAGTACGACCGCAGCATGGCCCGCTTCGAGCGGCTCCTCTTCGCCGGCACGCGGGAGTGGGCGTGTTCGCGGGCGCAAGGCGACGTCTTGGAGATCGCCGCCGGCACTGCCCGGAACCTCGACCACTACCCGTCCGAGTTGAAGCTCACCGCCGTGGAGCTGAGCCCGCAGATGGCCGAGCTCGGGCGTCAAAGGGCAGCGCAGCTCGGCCGCGAGCTAGACATGCGAGTAGGCGACGCCGAGAGCCTTGACTTTGCCGATGAGTCCTTCGACACGGTTGTCTGCACCTACGGGCTCTGCACGATCCCCGACGACCGCGCCGCGGTCCGCGAGGCAAAGCGGGTGTTGCGACCGGGGGGCCGCATCCTGCTCGCCGAGCACGTCCGCAGCCCGAACCGCCTCGTGCGAACGATCCAACGCCTGATCGACCCCTTGGCCCATCGCTTCGGCGGTGACCATCTGCTGCGCGAGCCGCTCGAACCGCTGGCGGAGGAGGGCTTCGAGGTCGAGGAGGTCAAGCGCTCGAAGGCCGGCTACGTCGAGCTGGTCTCGGCCAAGAAGCCGGTGGCCAGCTAGGCCAAAGGCTTAGCTGGCGGCGTAGCATCGAAGCGATGGACGAGATGGCGGAGCCGATGGCCGACGCCAGGTCGCGGGTTCGACCCCCGTCGTCCGCTTACTCCTCGCTTGCTAGAGCCAAAAATTCGGTCGTGGTTCGAGATAGCTCAGCTACGCAGCTCATCTAGTGACTCGACCTTGAGGTCGAACGGCTCGTCGGCGGAGCGCCGGCGGCGGTACGGAGAGACGGTGACGCGGTGGATCTCGCCGCAGACGCAGGGAACGTCGATCGGTCGGGTATCTGAGGCGGGGTCGGTATCGACCTTAAGGCGCCGCAGCGTCCCCGTGGATTTGCAGCCGAAGGAGATCACCCAGCCATGGTCTTTGCGTTCGGCGGGCTTTTTCGAGCGGCGGGGCTGGGGCATCCACCCATTCTTCCGGGTTTGTGATTCAGACCATGGCCCGAAACCGAGCTCATCGACAATCTGCCGTGGCGTTGATTTCAGCGTACGGGAGCCTCTTGACCTTGCGCATTGGGGCGAGCACCTCGAATCCCTTCGGCAGCCTCGGCAGATGAACCACCCTGCGCGGAAGATCAACTTGCGCCCCAGCCTGCAAAAAGGGATTCATCAGGAATTCGAGTTTTTGATCTGCCGCTGGGGTCGGCAGAGCCAGAATCAGTAAATAGCCGTTTCCGGTAGCGCTGCGACTGGCGTCCCCGAACCACACGACGCGGCACCAGCTTCCATCGGAGGGATCGATTTCCACGCCCTCGCCCTCCTCTCCACCCTGCGGATAGAACTCGCCGTCGTTTGAGTACACAAAGAGCCACGGCCTGGAATTGAGCGGGATGCCCTCAGACGTTCCTTCCACAAGCGTTCGATAGGAAACAGAGGCGCCGTCCTCCGGCGTGGTGATCGACGCCGTAGGGCCAGGGACCTCCCCGGCCGCGTCGGATTCAACGATGAGGTAGGCGGCGACTGCCGGCACCGCCGTGCATCCGGCCACTGCCAGGACCGTCCACCACACCGGCTTCGATCGCCATATCCGGCGGTGCAGAATCGCCATCGAAGCGATCAATCCGATTCCCGCTGCGATGAACCAGGCGGACGCCCCGTCAAAGACCGCCACCGTTCCGATCAAACCCGCGGCGGCTAGAGCTGCGGATAGCCAGATCGGCATCTCGGGTTTGCCTCCGGGCTCGGGATGGCGGTGGGCAGCTTCGCCGCTGTCGACGTAATCGTCGGTCACATCCGTCGTGTTCTCGCGGAGCCACTCGTCAACGGACTCGCGACTGCGGCCAAATGCTTCTTGCAGCTGTGCCAGGAGATCATCGTCGACGTGGTCTCTCGCCCTTCTAACGGTGATCTCGGCGATGTCGTCCCTGGACAAGGTTCGCCTTTTCAGGGTGATGGGCGCGCCGCGCTCGAATGGCTCCATGACTTGGTCGCGCAGCTGCTGGTCCGTCATGTCGAAGCCGTAGAGGGGCCCGCTCAGGCGCTGGGCGTTCGACCTGGCGATGATCCGGACGAAGTAAGTCATTTAGTCGCGCAGATATTTACCACGACACCAACTGATGTAGTGGCTCGTCCGGCTGGGGCAGCGTCACCTAGCGCCGCTGGCGGCGATGCCCTCTCCCCGCCCCCAGCTGACCTGGGGGCGGGGATGGGTGAGACTCAAGCGCCTTTTTTGGGGCTGCCCGTCTCCTCCTCGAGTGATTCCTCCGGCTGCGGGTATGCCTCGACTGCCAGGTCCCAGCTTTTCAGCGTGAAAGTGACGTCTTTCGCGCCCGCGTACTGGATCGCGATCGTGTGGCCGCCTTTGGTCAGCACCGTCGTCTTGAGGATCGTGCTGACCACCGGTACCGGCGTCGGCGAGCTCGCGGTCGATGGCAGGATGTTCACTTTGCCGGTGTTCTGGCCATCGACCAGGACCTGCACCGGGCAGGCCAGGTTGGCACCCGGTTTCGCAGCGGTGCAGTTGCCGGTCGCGGAGAACGTGATCACCACGTTGCTGACCGAGGCCTTGGTCGCGAACGAGGCGAAGGCGCTCGGGATGTATCCGGCGGCCGTCGATGAAACCGCGAACTGCGCGGTGCCGGCAGCGACCGCGCCGACTGGCGCCTGCGGCGCCGTCGCCTTGGCCACGTAGAGATTCGACGCGGCCTTCTTCTTGAGGAAGAGGGTCTGCGCCTTTTTGTTGCTCACGTAAACCTTGGCTGCCTTCTGGTTCGTCAGGAACGACTGCGCCACTGACGGGACGACCGTCACCGAAACCGCGACCGCTGCCGCTAGCACGACGACGGTCGCTGCTCGAGGGGTGGAAAGCCTTCGCTTCAACAACTTGATGCCTCCTTTATTGACTAAGGGGGTCAATAAACTACAGAAACTGGTAGCGTTAGGGCATCAAGTTGGTCAAGAAACTCTAAATAACCCGGCAGGAGAGGAATCACCACTGATGAGAAAAAAGACCTTCGCCATCGCGGCGCTTGCCCTGGCGGGCCTCGCTGCGCCGGCGTCGGCCAGCGCCGTGACCTACATCGGGTCCGGATCGGTCGCCGCGCAGCCTGTGCTGCAGGCCCTTTTTAAGACCTACGAAACGCAGGTCAATAAGAAGGTGCATTTCGTCTATACCGCCAACGGGGGCAACGCCGGGGCCAAAGACGTCCAGAATGGCACCAGCCAGTTCGCCGGCAATGCCCGTACCCCGCTTCCCAGCGACGCGGGTACGACCTACATCAAGATGTTCATGGACGGGCTCTGCCTCGACGTCAATGCCAAGAACCCGCTGAAAAACATCACGATTCAGCAGGCGCACGACATCTATCGAGGCCTGTTGACGAACTGGAACCAGATCCCTGGCTCCTATGCGGACGCGACGATCTCCCCGGTCGGCCGTGACACCAACGGAGGGACTTACAACTTCTTCCTCCAGGCGGTGCTCAACAACGAACCGCCGGCGTCCAACGTCAACGCGCTGACCGCCGACGGCCTAGTCGTCAACGCGGTCAAGCAGGACGTCAACGCGATCGGTTACGCCGGCCTCGCCTGGCTGGGCAGCAAAAAGCTGCGGCCGCTGAAGGTCAACGGCATTCCGTGCCAGGCCAACAAGATCAGCGTTGAGCCGCTCAAGTATCCGCTCTCGCGCTACCTGTTCCTGGTCCTCCCGGGCGACGGGACCCAGAGCCCGAAAGGCTTGCTCAAGTTCGTCGACTGGATGCGGCGCAGCAAGCTCGCAGGCGAAGTCATCCTCGAGGCCGGCGGCGTGCCCGCGTTCAACAAGAAGTAGCCGTGGAAGAGGAGTTCACCCCTGAGTACGGCCCGAAGTGGTCGGACAAGCGCGTCGAGCAGATGCTCGGCGCGCTTGTCTGCGGCCTCGTCGGGCTGCTGCTGGCGATGATCGTCACGGTCTTCGTCCACGCCTGGCCGTCCTTTTCCCACAACGGCCTCGCCTGGTTCGGCTCCGGCGGCAGCGTCGATGACCAGCTCAACGCGATATTCCTTTCCGGCCAGGCCGGCGCCGACTACATCTACACCTTCCACGCCTGGCCGCTGATCTGGAGCACGTTCCTGGTCACCGGCGGCGCGATCCTGCTCTCCCTCTTCTTGGCGCTCTTCGTCGCCGTCTTCATCGTCGAGTTCGCGCCGGAGTGGATGAGCAACGTCCTGCAGCCGGTGGTTCGCTTCCTGGCCAGCGTGCCCTCGGTGATCTACGGCCTGCTCGGCGTGCTGATCCTGGTCCCGTTCATCGGCAACCACCTGATCAGCGAGCCCCAGAAGGCCTCGGTTGCGGGGATCATCTCGCTAACCGGCTACAGCCTGCTGGCGGCGGTACTGGTGCTGACGATGATGATCGCGCCGCTGATGGTCTCGATCTTCACCGATGGCCTGCGTTCGGTGAAACCCGGCTGGCTCGAGGGCTCGCTGGCGCTCGGCGTCAACCGCTGGCGCACGACCTGGAAGATCGGCGTGCGCAGCGCCCGGCCGGCGATCGTCGCCGGGACTGTGCTGGCGACCGCGCGGGCGATCGGCGAGGCGGTGATGCTGGCGATGCTCTCCGGCTCGGTCGGGTTCGCCCCCAACCCTGCCGACGGCCTGATCTTCATCTACGAGCCCTCGCGCCCGCTGGCGCCGACGATCGTCAAGAACATCGACCAGCTGAGCTCCAAGCCCGGCAACGCGACCCTCTTCTCGATTGCCGCGGTACTGCTCTTCTCGGCCGCCCTTTTCTCCCTGACCGGCTACCTCGCGCGTCGCTCGATGCGCAAATACGGGAGCGCCTGATGGAGTCCTCACTCGCCTCCGGGCCGCCCGCGGCACCGCCCGCCCCGCCACCTCTCAGAGAGGACAAGGGCGCGGTCGAGGGCACCGATACTTGGGCCCTCAGCGACCGCATCGGCCTGGCGATCTGCTGGGCCGCCGGTCTCCTTTTCTGCGCGCTCGCGGTGGCGATCGTCGTCTACCTCTTCATCCAGGGGATCAAGTTCCTGAGCCCTTCGATGCTGACCACGCCGGCCACCGCGAGCTTCGACCAGACCGAATCCGGCGGCTTCTCCGATGCTTTCATCGGCACCCTGATGGTCGCCGCGATGGGCATCGCGATTGCCTTGCCGGTTGGCGTCGCCACGGCGGTCTGGCTGGTCGAGTACGGCCGCCCGGCGGCGTTGGCGCGACTCACCGAGTCGACGATCGAGGCGATCGCCGGCATTCCCTCGATCGTCCTCGCCCTGTTCGGCACCGTGCTCTTCTCCAGCACCGCGCTCGCCTTCCTCAGCCGCAGCACCGAAGGGGTCGTCTTCGGGCGTTCCTTCTTCGCCGCCTCCGCGATGCTCTCACTGGTTGCGCTGCCGCTGATCGTCGCCTCGACCCGCGAGGGGTTGAACGCGATCCCGCGCCACGTGCGCGAGGCCTCCTACGCGGTGGGCAAGACCAAGGCGGCGACGGCGCGGCGGATCCTGCTGCCGACCGCGAAGCCGCAGATCGCCACCGGCGCGATGCTCGGCCTCGGCCGCATCATTGGGGACACCGCGATCATCCTCGTCCTGCTCGGCGCCACCCAGAACTTCGCCCCGGTTGAAGGCGCCCCGTTCCCGCTCAACTTCTTGCGCGGCGCTGGCACCACGCTGACCAACTTCGTCTACGAGGCCTCCCCAACCGGGAACCTCAATCAGCCCGAGAAGGCATATGCGGCGGCTTTCGTCCTGTTGCTGATGGTTTTGGCCCTGAACGCGGCCGTCGACGTCGTCCACCGCCGCGCACGAAAGGTTGGAACGTGGAGTTCTTGAACTCTCCCCCGCCGATCCGGCGGCTGCCGCTCGAGGACTCGCAGGCGGCCCGTGAGGTCGGGCCGCCGGTCCAGGTGCCGAACGGCCACGGCCCCACCGGCGATGGCGGCGGCTTCACCGCGGCCAAGCGCTCGATCGGCGCTCCGCAGTTCTCGATTCGGCGCATGGAGATCGACCAGGTGTCGGTCTTCTACGGGGCCAAAGAGGCGGTCAAATCGGTTTCGCTGCCGGTCCGCCAGGGCGAGGTACTGGCGATGATCGGGCCCTCGGGCTGCGGCAAGACGACGCTGCTGCGCTCGCTCAACCGACTCACCGAGCTGACCAGCACGGCGAAGCTGACCGGGCGGATCTTGCTCGACGAAACCGACATCAAGGCGATCGAGCCGACTCTGCTGCGCCGTCGCGTGACGATGGTCTTCCAGCAGCCGAACCCGTTCCCGATGAGCGTGTTCGACAACATCGCCTACGTACTGCGCGAGCAAGGCTCGCGCCGCCAGCGCAAAAAGACGCTCGAACCGGCGGTGCACAGCGCCCTCGACCGCGCCGGTCTCTTCGAGGAGATCAAGGACAACCTCGACCACCCGGCGCTGAAGCTCTCCGGCGGGCAGCAGCAGCGGCTCTGCATCGCCCGCGCGCTCGCCGCCGAGCCGGAGGTGCTGCTGCTCGACGAGCCCTGCTCGGCGCTGGACCCGAAATCGACCCAGGTGATCGAGGACCTGATCGTCAAGCTGCGCGATGACGTCGCGGTCGTGATCGTCACCCACAACCTGCAGCAGGCTTACCGCGTCGCCGACCATGTCGCCTTCATGTATCTCGGCGACCTGGTCGAGTACAACAGCGCGACGACGCTCTTCGGATCGCCCCGCGAGAAACGAACCCAGGAGTACGTGAGCGGTGCCTTCGGCTAGCCGCCCCCTCACCCGCCTCGCCGTCGCCGCCTGCTGCGGCTCGCTTCTGCTCGGGGCAGCCGCGGGCTGCTCGACGACGCAGGAGAAGGCCGCCAAGCACCAGGCGGAAGCCAAACGCATCCTCGACGAACGGGCGAAGCGGAAGAAGCAACGGGACAAGGGCGACAAGCAGGGCAAGGCAGACGACAACCGAGGAGGAGGACAGTGACCGCAATCGAGACCCAGCCGGCGGTCGGCCATGAGCCGTGCGAGGAGTGCGACGCGGCGATGGCCCCGCAGCAGCGTTACTGCGTCAACTGCGCCGCTCGCCGTGGCAACGGCGCCAACCCGTCATCCCGCTACTTCGCCGCGATGAGCATGAAGGCGCGGCGGCCCCTGACCGGTCCGAAAAAGGAGAAGGCGGCACCGGCCAGCCGAGCGGCGGCGGTCGGCTTCTTCGCCCTGCTGCCGATTGCCGTCGCGCTCGGCGTGATCGTCGGGCGCGGTGACTCCGGCGGCAGCGACAACGAGGCGCTGCTGCAGGCGCTGCGCGCCCAGGAAGCGACGGCGTCGAGCAGCGCCGGTACGACGGCTTCCGTCGCCCCCACGACGAAAAAAGCGAAAGCGGACAAATCGCCCGCCAAAGGCGAAGGCAAAGTGACCAGAACCGCAAACGGCGACGTCCACGAAGTGACCAATCTCAAAGTCTCCAAGGAGAAGGAAGAAACCGACACCCAGCTGGTCGAAGAAAACCCCGAGCAGGTCGGCGAGGACTACATCAAGGCGCAGCAGAACCTGCCCGACGTGGTCGTGATCGGCGGCGACGGTGGCGAGGCGCCGACGAGCGGAGCAGAACCATGAGGCTGCGGCTGCCCAGGAAGAAGGAGGAGGAGTCGCCCAAGCCGCCGATCAAGGTCGACGACAAGGAGCTGGTCGCCCAGCGTGACCGCTTGCTTGAGAAGTTCACGGTGATGCAGGCCGACCTCGGTGGCGCCTTTTACGAGATGGCGATCCGCGACCACGTGCGCCTCGACGTGCTGACCCGCAAAGCTGCGGAGCTGCAGCGGGTCGACGCCGAGCTGACCGCCGCCGAGCGGCTGCTCGACGTCGAGCGCTCCGACGCCGCCGGGCACTGCCCCGCCTGCGGGTCCCCGTTCGCCCATGGGGTGCGCTTCTGCGCCCAGTGCGGCAGTTCACTGGAGCAGGTTGCGTGACCGGGATCTCCACGCTCGTGGCAAAAGCGATCGCGGCGGCCGCGACCATCACCGGCAAGAAATTCGCCCTGATGGTCGCCTCCTCCCTGGTCGCCACCACCGGGATCGTCGCCGCTGGGCTGACGAGCACCTCCAACGATCTTGGACCGCTTGCCGGGTTGCTCGGCCGCAGCCTCGCCGCCAGCGAAGCGCCGGTGAGCACCGAACCCGAAGCGGAACCAGAAACGGCGCCCGAACCGGGCGGCGGGTCATCCCAACCCGCACTCGCATCCGGTGGCGGGGAAGTGACTTCCTCCGGGTCGCTCCCCGCCCCGGCGCCGACCACGACCGAAACCCCGAGCGAAGAAACCGAAAAGGAACCGGCATCTGAAGCCGAACCGGGCCTGATCCAGCACGTCTTCGTCGTCTCGCTGGCCAGCCCCGGCTACGAGGCGTCCTTCGGGACCACCACTCAGATGCCCTACCTGGCGACGACGCTGCGCCCAAAGGGCAGCCTGCTCAGTAACTACACGCTGCTCGATGGTGCCGCGGCCGCGAACTCGATCGCGGCGGTCGGCGGTCAGCGCCCCAACGCGCTGACCAAGGCCGACTGCCCGACCTACTCGGACTTCCCGCCCACCTCGTCCTCCAACTCGGCTGGCTTCGTCTCCGGCGAGGGCTGCATCTATCCGGTCGAAACGCTCTCGTTCGCCGACCAGATCGTCGGCGCCCAGCTCAAATGGCACGCCTATATGGAGGGTATGGTCGACGAGGCGGGCGCCCCCGCCAGCTGCGTCCACCCGGAACCCGGCGTGGCCGAGGCGCCGCTCCCCGGTGGTTACTCATCGCGGCTCAACCCTTTCGCCTATTTCCACTCGCTGCTCGACCTCGGCGACTGCGCGACGAACGACGTGCCACTGACCGAGTTGGACAGGGATCTGAGGAAAGTCGAGACGACGCCTAACTACTCCTACATCTCTCCTACTCCGTGCAACGCAGGTGTGGTCGGCCAGTGCCCGCCCGGCGCGCCACAGGGCGCCGCCGCAGCCGACGCCTTCCTGGCGACGCTGGTGCCGAAGATCCTCAAGTCCGCCGCCTACAAGAAAGACGGGCTGCTGATCGTCACCTTCAATCAGGTCAGCCCGACCGATCCGAGCGCGCCAGCTACGCCCTCGAATCCCGATCCCCTGAAGGTCGGCGCCCTGCTGCTCTCCCGCTACGCCAGTCCCGGCGGCACCGACGCTGTCGCGTATGGCCCCTACTCGATGCTGCGCTCGGTCGAGGACATCTTCCAGCTCGACTACCTGGCCGGCGCCGGCGGCACCAAGGTCCGCTCCTTCGCTCCCGCCCTGCTCGGCCAAAACGGCGGCGACTAAGTCCTAGTTGTGCAGTCGCCGATGGGCGATCTCGTAAACGGTCGGCACGTTCGAGCCAGGCGGGTGGTGGCGGATGCCGAAGGCGGCAAAGGCAAGCCGCGACTGGCCCTCGTGCAACTCGATGCGGAAGACCATTCCGAATTTCCCGTCGGGGTGGGGGAGGCGGATCTTCACGCAGTGGGCGAGGCTGGTTCCTTCGGGACCCTCCTCTTCGCAGGCGAGAAGATGTGCGACCGGGACGCCGTTCTGCTCGAAGTCGCTCCGGGCAGCGAGCGCGACGTCTCGTCCGGTGTCGCTTGCTCGATTCAAGTCCTCGGCAACGACGCAGCGTCGAACAGCGCAGGCGCGCAGCCTGCCCGCTTGTCGCTCATTGGCTACCCCTCGCCGTCGGGGGGCTGCACCGGGCCGTGCTCGGCCTCGAAGTCGGCCAAGGTCCCCGGCTTAGTGCCGAGGCGCTTGCGGATGGCCTCGAATGACGTGTCGGGCACGAGAGTGAGGGACCCGTCGGGGCGCTCCTCGGCGACCACGTACTCGCCTGCTCGGTCGTCGCTGAATTCGACGTGGGCGTGCAGCTCCATGCCAACAATGTTGGCAGACGCCAGGTTGGTTGGCGAGAGGTCTGGCCAGGTCGGCGGCGTTCTGTCATTGCTTCCTAATTTACGCATGGTGGAGACCCCCTCTCTCGAGCCGAAAACTTGGACCGGTATCCATTGGGCGGTTTCTGCCCAAACGGCCGGTCCAACCGCCCTCCAGGTCGCTCCTGTCACGCCGGAGGTCGCGGGTCTGACCCCCGTCGTCCGCTTAGGCTGAGATCGATGCGCGAACGCCGGATCCCGATCGGCCTGAGCGGCGAGGCGCCTCCGGCCTGGCTCGGTGTCGTTGCGACGTTCGCCGTGATCGCGGCGGGAACGCTGCTCGTCTACCCGCTCAAGTCGGTGGCGCCAGTGGTCTCGCTGGGGATCGTTTACCTGCCGGCGATCCTGCTGATCTCGATCGTCTGGGGACTGCGGCTGGGGCTGCTCGCCTCTGTCGCTGCTGCTGCCGCTTTCAACTTCTTCCACATCCCGCCGCTGCACCGGTTCACGATTGCCGAGGAGGAGAACTGGGTCGCGCTGACCGCCTTCGTCATCGCGGCCCTCGTCAGCAGCACCGTCGCCGGTCTCGCGCGTGCTCGTGCCGTCGAGGCCGAGCGACGTCGCGAGGAAGCGGCGCGCGCGCTGGCGGAGCTAGAGGCCCTGACCCGCGAGCGCGACCGGATGCAGGCCGAGGCGGTCGAGGCCGAGGCGCTGCGCCGCAGCGACGAGCTCAAGACCGCTCTGCTGCGGGCGATTTCTCACGACCTGCGGACGCCCCTGACCTCGATCATCGCCGGCGGCTCGGCGCTTGGCTCGCGGACGCTGACGGAGGAGGAGCGAGTTGAGTTGAGCGCGGCGATCGTCGCGGAGGGAACGCGGCTCTCGCGCCTGGTCGAGAACCTGCTCGATATGTCCCGGCTGGAGGCCGGGAAGGCGGAGCCGCACCGGGAGCCGGTCGATCTCGCTGAGGTGCTGGACGCGGCTCGCGATGGGGTGGGCCGCTCGGAATCGGTCCGGCTGGCGATCGACGCCGACCTGCCGATGGTCGACGCCGACGCCGCCCAGCTCGAGCGCGCCTTCGCGAACTTGCTGGAGAACGCCGTCCGCTACAGCGACGGGCGCCCCGTCTCGGCAAGGTCGCGGCTGGTCGACGGCAATATCGTCGTCCGCGTGGTCGATCAGGGACCGGGGATACCGGAGAGCGAGTGGCAGCAGATCTTCGAGCCCTTCCAGCGCGGCGATTCCGCCAACACGGGCTCGGGCCTCGGCCTGGCGATCGCCAAGGGGTTCGTCGAGGCCAACGGCGGCCAGATCGCGATCGAGTCGCTGCCCGGTCAGGGCACGAGCTTCGTCGTCACCCTTCCGCCACATGGGGGAGCAGGGGAGTGAACGACGCGACGCGAGTGCTTGTTTGCGATGACGAGCCGCAGATCCTCCGCGCCCTGCGGGTGATCCTGCGCGACGCGGGTTATGAGGCGGTCACCGCGGCGACCGGCGAGGAGGCGCTCGACCGCGCGTCGGTAAAACCGCCGGCAGCGGCGATCGTCGATCTGATGCTGCCCGACCTCGACGGCGTCGAGGTGACCAAGCGGCTGCGTGAGTGGAGCGAGATGCCGATCATCGTCCTCTCCGCCGTGGGCGAGGAGGAGGCAAAGGTGCGGGCGCTGTCGGCCGGCGCCGATGACTACGTGACCAAGCCGTTTGGGCCGCCGGAGCTGGTGGCGCGGCTCGAGGCTGTGTTGAGGCGGGCCAAGCCGGAGGCATCCGAGCCCTTGATCGCCGCCGACGGCCTCGAGGTCGACCTCGTAGCCCGAGCCGTGCGCCGCGACGGGGAGCCGGTGCACCTGACCCCGACCGAGTTCGAACTGCTGCGCACGCTCGCGCAGAACCGCGGTCGGCTGATGACGCACCGTTCCCTCCTGGTTGAGGTCTGGGGCGTGGAGTACGAAGACGACGTGCAGGTGCTGCGGGCCCACGTCGCCAACCTTCGTCGCAAGATCGAGCCGGCCGACGGCCCCCGCTACATCCGCACCGACCCCGGCGTCGGCTACCGCTTCGCGGCATAGCCGACGCGAGGCCGATACTTCCCAGATGATCGTCAACTGCGCTGTCTACGAGCAGGGCCGCCGCCGCGACGGCGATCTGAGTCTCGACGACGCCGGCAAGGCCGCGCACGAGGACGGCTCCTTCGTCTGGCTGGGGGTTCTCGAACCCTCGGCGGAGGAGTTCGAGTCGATCGCCCGCGAGTTCGACCTGCACGAGCTGGCGGTCGAGGACGCGATCAAGGCCCACCAGCGGCCGAAGGTCGAGCGCTACGGCGACACCCTCTTCGTCGTGATCAAGACCGCTCGCTACGTCGACTCCGAAGAGGTGATCGAGATCGGTGAGCTGATGCTCTTCGTCAATCCGAGGTTCATCGTCACGGTCCGCCACGGCGAGGGCGAGCTGGGACCGGTCAGGGAGCGGGTCGAGCGCCGCTCTGATCTGCTTCGGCACGGCAGCGGCATGGTCCTCTACGCGATCCTCGACCACGTCGTCGATGGCTACGAAGTCGCCGCGCAGGGCGTCGATGTCGATATCCAGCAGGTCGAGCGCCAGGTGTTCTCCGCGGATCGGCAAAACCCCGCGGAGCGGATCTACAAGCTGGAGCGGGAGGTGCTCGATTTCCATGGCGCGGTCGGCCCCCTCGCCGCCGCCGTCGACGAGATCATCCGCGGTCAGTTCGAGGTGGTGTCCGACGACCTGCTCGAGTACTTCCGCGACGTCCACGACCACCTTCGCCGGGTCAACGGCCAGATCGCCGGCTTCCGCGACCTGCTTGGCAGCGCCTTGCACGCCAACCTCACCCAGGTGTCCGTCCAGCAGAACGAAGACATGCGCAAGATCTCGGCCTGGGTCGCGATTCTCGCCGTGCCGACGATGGTCGCCGGCATCTACGGGATGAACTTCAAGCACATCCCCGAGCTGGAGTGGCGTTTCGGCTACCCCGCCGTGCTGCTGCTGATCCTGGTGGTCTGCACGATCCTCTACCGGCGCTTCAAGCGCGCCGGCTGGCTCTAGAGCGCCTTTACGAAATCTGTATACGCGGGCCCGGTTCCTTCATGCGGCCTTGACGGGGTTGGATCGACGATCGCTGTATGGATCTCGTCTCAGTTGCTCTGGCGCTCGCGGCCTTCGGGCTGATCTACCTGGCAATCGGCGCACTGGACCGAGTTCGATGAGCCAGGGCTGGGCGCAGATCGTTGTCTTCCTGATCGTGCTGACCGCGCTGGTGCCACTGGTCGGCGGCTACGTCGCCAAGGTCTTCCAGGGAGAACGCGTTTTCCTGACTCCCGTCCTCGGGCCAATCGAGCGCTTTGCCTACCGGGTGCTGCGCGTGCGGCCCGGCGACGGGCAGGACTGGAAGGCCTACGCACGCTCGATCGTCGTCTTCAGCCTGCTCTCCTGGCTGCTGCTCTACCTGATCCTTCGCACGCAGAGCATCCAGCCGTTCAACCCGGAGGGCTTCGACTCCGGCCCCTGGAACCTCAGCTTCAACACCGCCTCCTCCTTCGTCACCAACACCAACTGGCAGTACTACGGGGGCGAGACGACGCTCACCTACTTCGTCCAGATGACGGGGCTGACGGTGCAGAACTTCGTCTCCGCTGCGGTCGGCATCGCGGCGCTCGCCGCGGTGATCCGCGGTTTCGCCGCCCGCTCGGGCGCCGCGCTCGGCAACTTCTGGTCGGACCTGATTCGGATCAACCTCTACATCCTGCTGCCGATCTCCATTGTCGCCGCGCTGGTGCTCGTCTCCCAGGGCGTGATCCAGACCCTCGACGGCTCCCAGGTCTTCGACACGATCGCCGGTGGGTCCCAGACCCTGTCCCTCGGCCCGGTCGCCTCCCAGGAGGCGATTAAGGAGCTGGGGACCAACGGCGGCGGCTTCTTCAACGTTAACAGCGCGATGCCGTTCGAGAACGCCAACGGGCTGACCAACGTCGTCGAGCTAATGCTGATCCTGATCATCCCGGCCAGCCTCACCTACACCTTCGGCCGCATGATCGGCAACCGCCGCCAGGGCTGGGCGCTGTACGCGGCGATGATGACGATGTTCATCGTCGCCGTCGCCGTCGTCTACACCGCCGAGCAGCACGGCTCGCCCGCCCAGCATCACGCCGGCGTCCTCACCCACGCCTTCGACGGCTCGACTGGCGGCAACATGGAGGGCAAGGAGCAGCGCTTCGGCATCGCCGACACCTCGCTCTGGGCGGCGGTCACCACCGTCACCTCCTGCGGCGCGGTCAACGGAGCGCTGGACTCGTTCACCGGCATCGGCGGCCTCGTGCCGCTGGCCAACATGGGCACCGGCGAGGTGGTCTTCGGCGGGGTCGGCTCGGGCCTCTATTACATGCTGTTGTTCGTCCTTTTGACCGTCTTCATCGCCGGCCTGATGGTCGGCCGCACGCCCGAGTTCCTCGGCAAGAAGATCGAGTCCAGGGAGGTGAAGCTGGTCCTGGTAGGCGTCCTGGTCACCCCCTTGATCGTCCTCTTCGCGACGGCCTGGGCGGTGGCGAGCCCTGACGGCACGCAATCGATCTACAACCCGGGCCCGCAGGGCTTCTCGGAGTCGCTCTATGCCTACATGTCGCAGGCCAACAACAACGGCTCCGCCTTCGCCGGCTACACCGGCTTCCTGCAGCCCAACGCACCCGGCAACGTCGGCTCGGAAGCGTTCAGCTTCGCCAACCTGCTCGGTGGCCTGGTGATGATCCTCTCGCGCTTCCTGCCGATGATCGCGGCGCTCGCGGTCGCCGGCTCGCTGGCCGGCAAGAAAGTCGCCCCGGCCGGCGCTGGCACCTTCCGCGCCGACTCCCCGACCTTCGTCGTCCTCTTGATCGCCGTCGTCGTGATCGTTGCCGCGCTCACCTTCTTCCCCGCCTTCCTGCTCGGCCCGATCGTGCAGGGACTGACCGACCAGCTCTTCTGAGATGAGATCCGTGCGCAAAGACCTGATCACCGCAACCGTCGCGATCGTCTTCTTGACCCTGCTCTTCGGCGTCGCCTACCCGCTGCTCACCACCGGCGTCTCGCAAGTGGTGTTCCCGAACGCCGCCGACGGCAGCAGGATCGAGGTCGACGGCAAGCTGGTCGGCTCGGAGCTGATCGGGCAGGACTTCCGTGGCATGCCGCGCTATTTCCAGAGCCGCCCTTCCGCGACCGAATACAGCGCCAGCGTCACCTACTTCAACAACCTCGGGCCGAACAACAGAGAACTGTCGGAATTCATGGAGGAAGAACTCCAGGCTTACTTGAAGCTGGAGGGTCCATATAACCCCGGCCTTACCGCGGAGGATGTTCCGGTCGACGCGGTCAGCACCTCCGCCTCCGGCGTCGACCCCCACATCTCCGAGGCCAATGCGCGGATCCAGGCCCACCGCATCGCCGATGTCCGGGGGCTGCCGCTTGAAAGCGTCCTCGACCTGGTCGAGGACAACACCGACGGCCGCTTCCTCGGCCTCTTCGGCGAGCCGGGGGTCAACGTCCTGAAGCTCAACCTCGCCCTCGATGAGGAGACCGCCCGATGACCGACGAGACCCTCCGCAACCGCCCCCGCTCGCTGTTCGACCGCGCGATCGTGCTGCGGGCGCTGATCGACTCGGTGGCCAAGCTCGACCCCCGCCACCAGATCCGCAACCCGGTGATGTTCGTGGTCGAGATCGGCGCCGTCATCACCACCGCCGGCTGGTTGATCCAGGTCTTCGGCGGCCCTCCCCTGGGCGGCGGCGAGGAGCCCGCCTGGTTCGCGTTCTCGATCGGCGCCTGGCTCTGGCTGACGGTGATCTTCGCCAACTTCGCCGAGGCGATCGCCGAGGGCCGGGGCAAGGCCCAGGCCGACGCGCTGCGCTCGATGAGGACCGAGACCGTCGCCCGCCTTCGCGACGGGGGTGAGAAGCCGGCCTCGGAGCTGCGGCGCGGCGACGTGGTCGTGGTCGAGGCGGGGGAGACGATCCCCGGCGACGGCACCGTGATCGAGGGGATCGCCTCGGTCGACGAGTCGGCGATCACCGGCGAGTCGGCGCCCGTCGTGCGCGAGTCCGGCGGCGACCGCAGCGCCGTTACCGGTGGCACCCGCGTGCTCTCCGACCGGATCGTGGTCGAAATCACGCAGGAGCCCGGCCAGAGCTTCCTCGACAAGATGATCGCCCTGGTCGAGGGGGCGGAGCGGCGAAAGACGCCCAACGAGATCGCCCTCAACATCCTCCTCGCCGGCCTCACCCTGGTTTTCCTCGCGGTCGTTGTCGCGCTGCGCCCCTTCGCCGAGTTCTCCGGCACCGACGCCTCTGTGGTCACCCTGATCGCGCTGCTGGTGGCGCTGATCCCGACCACGATCGGCGCCCTGCTCTCGGCGATCGGGATCGCCGGCATGGACCGCCTCGTCCGCCATAACGTGCTCGCCCTCTCCGGGCGCTCGGTCGAGGCCTCCGGCGACGTCGACGTGCTGCTGCTCGACAAGACCGGCACGATCACGCTCGGCAACCGCGAGGCGACCCAGTTCATCCCGATGCCGGGGATCGGCGAGGAGGAGCTTGCCGAGGCCGCCCAGCTCTCCTCGCTCGCCGACGAGACCCCGGAGGGGCGCTCGATCGTCGTGCTGGCAAAGGAGTACGGGATCCGCGAGCGGCAGCTGGAGGCGCACGAAGCGCACTTCGTCCCCTTCTCCGCTGAGACCCGGATGAGCGGCGTCGACGTCAACGGCAACCAGTACCGCAAGGGCGCCGGCGACGCGATTATTCGCTTCGTCGAAGAGCAGGGGGGCAGGCCCCCGGTTGAGCTGCAGGAGGAGCTCGACTTGATCGGCCGCGAGGGTGGCACCCCGCTCGCGGTCTGCCGTGACAACCACGTCCTCGGCGTCGTCTATCTCAAGGACATCGTCAAGGAGGGGATGCGTGCCCGCTTCGACGAGTTGCGGCGGATGGGGATCAGCACGGTGATGGTGACCGGCGACAACCGCCTCACCGCGGCCAAGATCGCCGAGGAGTCGGGCGTCGACGACTTCCTCCCGGAAGCGACCCCCGAGCAGAAGCTGGAGCTGATCCGCGGCCACCAGGAGGAGGGGCGGATGGTGGCGATGGCGGGCGACGGCACCAACGATGCGCCGGCGCTCGCCCAGTCCGACGTCGGCGTGGCGATGAACACCGGCACCCAAGCCGCCCGTGAGGCGGGCAACATGGTCGACCTCGACTCGAATCCGACCAAGCTCATAGAGATCGTGGAGATCGGCAAGCAGCTGTTGATCACCCGCGGCGCCCTGACCACGTTCTCGATCGCCAACGACGTCGCCAAGTACTTCGCGATCCTGCCGGCGATCTTCGCCTTCACCTACGCCGCCAGCCCGGGCGAGCGCGGGCCGCTCGACGACCTCAACATCATGTCGCTGGGAACGCCGCTCTCGGCGATCCTCTCGGCGATAGTCTTCAACGCGCTGATCATCCCGTTGCTGGTGCCGCTCGCCCTGCGCGGCGTCCGTTACCGGCCGATCGGCGCGACGGCGCTACTGCGCCGCAACATGTTGATCTACGGCCTCGGCGGCCTGATCGTCCCCTTCATCGGGATCAAGCTGCTTGACCTCGTGATCCACAACGTCCTCGGAGCTTGAGGTGTACGCCGCGCAGGCAGCGGCGGACAATGAGGCGGTGCGAGAAGCACGGCGCGGACAGCTCAAGGTCTTCATCGGCATGGCCGCCGGGGTCGGCAAGACCTACCGGATGCTCCAGGAAGGCCACGCCGAGCAAAACGCCGGGCGCGATGTGGCGATCGGGTACATGGAGCCGCACAAACGCCCCGAGACCTCGGTGCTCGCCGACGGGCTGGAGACGGTGCCCCGGCGACGGCTCACCTACCGCGACACCGAGCTGGAGGAGATGGACTTACCGGCGTTGCTCCTCCGCGCCCCGGAGCTGGCCCTGGTCGACGAGTTGGCCCACACCAACCCGCCGGGAACCGAGCACCCCAAACGCTACGAAGACGTCCGCGACGTGCTGGCGGCCGGGATCGACGTCTTCTCCACCGTCAACGTCCAGCACCTGGAGTCGTTGAACGACCAGGTCGCCGAGCTGACCGGGACGCGGGTGCGGGAGACGATCCCCGATGCCGTGCTCGGCGAGGCCGACGAGGTGGTCCTGATCGACCTCACCCCAGAGGCGCTGATTGCCCGGCTGCGGGCCGGGAAGGTCTACCCGGGAGAGAACATCGAGGCGGCGTTGAACAACTTCTTCACCGTTGAGAACCTGCTCGCCCTGCGCGAGGTCGCGCTGCGCCAGGTGGCACAGGAGGTGGAGGCGAAGCGGCTGACGGTCGAGGAGCCGCTCGGTACCCGCGAGGAGCGGGTCGCGGCTGAGGTGCCGCAGGCGGTGGGGGAGCGATTGCTGGCGTTGGTTCGTCCTCAGCCCTCCTCGCAGCGCCTGGTCCGGCGCGCCTGGCGTTCCGCACAGCGGCTCGGCACCGGCCTCGACCTGCTCTGGGTGAAGCCCCCGAACCAGCCGATCGAGGGGGAGGTTGAGCGGCAGGTCACCGCGCTGCGCCACCTCGCCTCAGTCCTCGGCGCCAACCTCCTGATCGAGGAGAACGACAGCCTCGTCGACGGCGCGGCGCAGGTCGTCCGCGAGCGCGGCTCCACCTACATCATGGTCGGCGAGTCAGGGCCACGCCACGGTCTGGCGCGGCTGCGGGAGCCGCTGCCGCTGCGCCTGATGCAGGCCACCCCGCCGGGGGTCGACGTGCGGATCGTCGCCCACCGTGGGGTGAAGGAAAAGGAGGCGGAGTGAGTGCCGAGCGGATCCTGATCGTCGTCGCCCTGGTCCTCGGGGCCGGCGCCGGCTATTTGATCGCGCGGTCCCGGCTGCGTGGCCGTCGCTCCGAGCAGCCGCAGGCCGTCCACCAGATCCTGCTGCCGTTCACCGGCACCTCGATCTCCCGCCGCGCTATCGACGCGGCGCTGCGGCTGGCGCGGGCGGAGGGGGCGACGCTGATGCCCGCCTATCTCGCGGCGGTGCCGAAGCAGCTGCCGCTGGAGTGCCCGATCCCGGCCGAGGCGGCGAAGGCGATGCCGCTGCTCGAGGCGATCGAGCAGCGTGCCGCCGCCCAGGAGGTGGCGGTCGATTCCCGGATCGAGCGCGGCCGCTCCTATCGGCACGCCCTGGAGCGGTTGCTGAGCCGTGAGAGCTTCGACCGCGTCGTCGTCCCGGCCACGGCGCGGTCCGGGGCCGGCTTCTCCGGCGACGATCTCGTCTGGCTGCTGGAGAAAGCCCCGGCGGAGGTGCTGATCCTGCGCCCGAGCCCCGAGGACCAGCGGCTCGTGACGGTGAACGGCAGTCGCGCCCCCGAATAGCCTCCTTGTCGCTCTGGGTTACCACGGATAGGCTGGACCGAGCGTCGGCCATAGCGTTGTCTCGTTTATCAACGGCGATTCATCGCACGAGGATGAGGAGCACTTCAATGTCGGCTGAGCAGGGCGACCCGCACCGGCTGGCCGCGCTCGCCGCGCTCGCGAGCGCGGCGGTCCTCGCAATTCTCAGCATCGACATCGTCGTTTCGCAGTTTCCCCGGGGACTGATCGTCCTCGCCCTCCTCGCACTTGCGCTCACGGCAGCTTGGTACGGCCTGACCCGCACCGGGGGCGCGAGGTTTCTGGGATCTGGAATCGCGACCCTGGCAGTGGCCGGAATCGTGGCCGAATTGATCGCTGACGGCGATCACCTCGTGCAGGCTCTCGTGATCGTGGTGGGCCTGGGGCTGATGCTCCTTGCGACCCGATCGGCCTTCAGGATCCACGTCCCGCTCCACCGGGCGCCGGACCCCCGCCACCCTGTGCTCTTCTACAACCCCAAGTCGGGCGGCGGGAAGGCTGAGAAGTTCCACCTGGCCGACGAGGCGCGGGCCCGTGGCATCGAGCCGATCGAGTTGAAGCTCGGCACCGACCTCGACCAACTCGTGCGCGGCGCGGTGGCCGATGGAGCCGACGCGCTGGCGATGGCCGGCGGCGATGGCTCCCAGGCTGTCGTCGCGATGGTCGCCGCCGAGCACGGCCTGCCCTATGCCTGTATTCCGGCCGGGACCCGCAACCACTTCGCCCTCGACCTCGGAGTCGACCGCGACGACGTCGTCGGCGCCCTCGATGCCTTCGTCGGCGGTCGCGAAAGGCAGGTCGATCTTGCCGAGGTCAACGGCCGGGTATTCGTCAACAACGTCTCGATCGGCCTCTACGCCGAGGCCGTCCAGCGCGAGGGCTATCGGGAGGCGAAGCTGCGGACCATCCTCGACACCCTGCCTGAGGTGTTGGGACCTGAGGGCAAGGGGCTGGACCTGCGTTGGGCTGGCCCCGAAGGGCACGAACACTCTTCCGGTGCGGCGATCCTCGTCTCCAACAATCGCTACCGCCTCGGGCCCGTGGTCGGCTCGGGCACCCGGCCGAGGATCGATGACAAGCTGCTGGGGATCACCGTTGCTTCCGCTCCGGTTGCAGGTCGACGCCTCCTCCAGCGGCCTTGGCGGGAGTGGTCCGCACCCGAGTTCGAGGTTGACGCAGACGGCCCGATCGCCGCGGGCATCGACGGAGAGGCCGTAACTTTGGACGCGCCGCTGCGCTTCAAGATCTTGCCGGCAGCATTGGGGGTTCGGATCGCCGCCGCACACCCCGGAGCCTCCCCGTCCGCGGCGATGCCCGAGGGCGCCTGGGAGACCGTTCGCGTGCTGGCACGGATTGCCGTACGGGGGGCGCCGAAACGCTCGGGAATATCGTCCCGATGAGCGACTGGCTCGACGAGGCGAAGGCGGTCGATACCGCCGTATATGGAGCGATCGCCGCCGGCGACACCCCCTCGCTGGACGTCGCCATGCGCGGTCTCTCCCGCGCCGCCGACCACAGCAAGCTCTGGTTCGCTGCCGCGGCCGCGTTGGCCATCCTTGGCGGGCCTAGCGGCCGGCTTGCGGCTCGGAAGGGCCTTGTTTCGCTCGGCATCGCCTCCGGCTTTGCCAACCTTGTCGCCAAGCCGTTGACCACCCGGCGGCGCCCCGCGAGAAAGGAGGCCAGGGAGCTCGCGAGACGCCACGTCCAAATGCCGCGCTCCAGCTCCTTCCCCTCCGGCCACGCTGCCTCTGCCTTCGCTTTCGCCACCGGCGCCGCCGACGCGCAGCCGATGCTCTCAGCGCCGCTGCGGGCCCTGGCGACCCTGGTCGGATACTCCCGAGTCCATACTGGTGTCCACTACCCCGCGGACGTGCTCGCGGGTGCGTTCATCGGGGTCAGCGCGGCGGAGCTGGCCGGCCACCTGTTGGACCGCAGCAGGCGAGGATGAACATCCGAATCGTCTGGCGCGGCCTGCTCGTTCTGCTGCTGGACGCCCTCTCCCTGCTCTTGCTCTCCGAGGTGCTCGACGGCTTCGTCCTCGACGGCGCCCTCGCTGCGCTCGTCGCGGCGGCGGCGATCGGCTTGCTCAACGCGCTGATCTGGCCCGTTCTGGCGCGCATCGCGCTGCCGCTCACGGTCCTCACCCTGGGCGGCGCGGCGCTGCTCCTCAACGGCCTCCTGGTCACCTTCGCCATCGACCTTCTGCCCGGGGCGCACCTCGACGGGGTTCTCGAGGGGATCGTCGTCACGGTTGCGATGGCGGCGCTCACCGCCGGCTTCTACTCGCTGCTGGCGATCGACGAAGACGATGCCTGGTACCGCAACGTCGTCCGCCGCCAGGCGCGGCGGCGCGGGCAGCGGGTGGAGAGCGAGGTACCGGGTGTCCTCTTCCTTGAGATCGACGGACTCGCCCACGACGTCCTGCACCGGGCGCTGGCCGCCGGCGATGCGCCCAACCTCGCCACTTGGCTGCGCGGCGGCTCCCACCGGCTGAGCAGGTGGGAGACCGACTGGTCCTCGCAGACCGGCGCCTGCCAGGCCGGCCTGCTGCACGGCTCCAACGAGGACATGCCGGCCTTCCGCTGGTGGGAGAAGGACCGCGGGGCCGCGATCGTGACCAACCACCCGCGCGACGCCGAAGAGTTGGAGCGGCGCCACTCCGACGGGCGCGGGCTGCTGCACGCCGGCGGCGCCAGCCGCGCCAACATCCTCTCCGGCGACGCGCCGCACTCGATGCTGACGATGAGCACGGTGCTGCACCGCAGACGGCCGATCGGGGTCGACTACGCGGCTTACTTCGCTCGACCCTACGCGGTCGCCCGCACGCTGGTGCTGGCACTCGCCGAGGTCGCGCGCGAGCGCCGGGCGGCGCGCCGGCAGATCCGCGACGACGTCCGCCCGCGGATCGCCCGCTCGCGCTCCTACGCCGCCATCCGCGCCTGGGCGACCGTGGTCCAGCGCGACCTCCAAGTCGCGAGCGTCGTCGGCGACGTCCTCGCCGGTCGCCCGCTCGTCTACACGACCTTTCTCGCCTACGACGAGGTCGCCCACCATTCCGGGATCGAACGCGACGACGCCCTCGCCGTGCTCCGCGATCTCGACCGCCAGATCGCCCGGATCGCCCTCACCTGCGCCGACGCGCCGCGTCCCTACCGGCTGGTCGTGCTCTCCGACCACGGCCAGTCGCAAGGGGAGACCTTCCGCGACCGCTACGGGGAAACGCTCGAGGACCTGGTGCGCTCCGCCTGCGACCCGGAGAGCACGATCGCGGTCGAGGAGGGTGAGGACGACGCGCTCGCCTACCTGAGCGCCGGCCTGACCGAGGTCGCCCGCGACGACACGATCGCCGCGCGCACCGTCCGCACGGCGACCCGCGGCCGCCGCGACGACGGCGTGGTGACGCTCGACGCCGAGGTCCGCGAGGAGGTTGAGCAGGCGCACGGCGGCGAGGTGCCGGAGCTCTCGGTGATGGCCTCCGGCTGCCTCGGGCTGATCAGCTTTCCGCGCCAGGCCGGCCGGGTCTCCCTGGAGCGGATCGAGGCGAGCTACCCGCTGCTGGTCCCGGCGCTCCGCGACCACCCCGGGATCGGGTTCGTCCTGGTCCGCTCGGAGCGCTTCGGGGCGCTCGCGATCGGAGCCGGCGGAACCCACTTCCTCGACGAAGGGCGGGTTGAGGACGAGGACCCGCTGGAGTTGTTCGGCCCGCACGCCGCCGACCACCTGCGGCGCACCGACGGCTTCCCCCACTGCGCCGATCTGATGGTCAACAGCACCTACTGGCCGCAGTTCGGCGAGGTCGCCGCCTTCGAGGAGCTGGTGGGATCGCACGGCGGAATGGGCGGGACCCAGGCACACCCCTTCGTCCTGCACCCGGCCGAGCTCGCCTGGCCTGGGGAGGACGTGGTCGGCGCCGAGCAGGTCCACCGAGTCTTCCGGGGCTGGCTCGCCGGCCTCGGGCACAACGGCTACGGGAGCGAGGCCGTCTCCCCGGGTGCCAGCACCCGCAGCTCCGACTGAGGCGCCAGCTCGCGCATCAAGGTGGCGAACTCGCGTGGCGGCGCGCGCAGGGGCTCGGGGCGCAGCCTTGCGAGGCCGAGCGGGTAGAGCGTGCCCCAGTGGATCGGCACCACCAGCTTCGCTGAGAGCAGCGCCGCCGCCCGCGCCGCCCGCTCGGGGTCGAGGTGGCCGTCGCCGATGTTCGTGCCCCATCCCCAGATCGGCAGCAGGGCGAGGTCGAGACCGCCGCCGCCGATCTCCTCCATGCCGTCGAAGAGGTCGGTGTCTCCGGCGAAGTAGATGCGCCGCTGTCCACTCACTTCGAAGCCGACCGCTCGCGAGGCCCGCTCGAAGCGCCGCCCGCTGGGCGGGTGGTTGGCCTCGGTCGCGGTGACGCGGACGCCGCCGACACTGCCGGAGTCGCCGGGGCCGAGCTCGCGGATGTCGCCGAAGCCCAGCCGCTCGAGGAAGTCCCCCGCCCCGGGCGGGGCGAGCACCGGCACGGCCCTGTTCAGCCGGCGCAGCGAGGGCACGTCGGCGTGGTCGTGGTGCAGGTGGGAGATCAGCACTGCGTCGACGTCCTCCGCCAGTCGCGGGTCGGGAGGGGCCCCGTGGCGGCGCAGCGGGCCGACCCGGCGCCGCAGCACCGGATCGGTGAGCAGGCGGACGCCATCGATCTCGACCAGGACGGTCGCGTGGCCTACGTAGGTGACCCGCACCGCCTCGGTCATCGCGCGAATCTGGGGCCGTGTCGGGAGTGCTGCGTATCGTCCGGCGGACCGATGACTCCGAGGCGCACGATCCGAGGACGGCTGTGGCGTCCCGGCCGCGAGAGCGCGCCTCCCGAGGAAGAAGTCATCGAGATCGATCCCGCCGAGCTGGCGGGGATCTTCTCCGCCCCTGCCTGGCTGCGGGACCTTGGCTTCAGCGCCTGGCTGCTGGTCGGGGTGGGCGCGGCGCTGGTCGGGGCGATCTTCCTGCTGGCGCAGACGCATACGATCGTGATGCCGGTGGTGACGGCGGCGATCGTCACCTCAGTCACCCTGCCGATGGTCGACTGGTTGAAGCGGCGCGGGTTGTCGAGGGGAGTCGGCGCGGTGCTCGTCTTCCTCGGAATCGTCCTGATCGGGGTCGGCGTCGGCGTCATCGTCATGAGCGGCATCGCCAGCCAGGCTGACAGCCTCAGCCAAAGGCTTCACGCCGGGGCGGACGAGATCCAGTCCTGGCTCCAGAGCCTGGGTGTCGGTTCCTCCACTGCCGGGGACGCGAACGAGGAGGCGAGCGCCTCGATCAGCGCCGGCTTCAGGGCTCTGACCGACGGCCTGCTCGGCGGCATCGACAAGCTGGCCTCGCTGGCCGTCTTCCTCTCCTTCACCGCCCTCAGCCTCTTCTTCATGCTCAAGGACGCGCCGACGATCAGCAGGTTCGTCGAGCGCCACCTCGGCATGCCGGTCCCGCTCGCCCACACCGTGATGGCGCAGGTCTCCCGCTCCCTGCGCGGCTACTTCGTCGGAGTCACGATCGTCGCCGCCTGGAGCGCGCTGCTGGTCGGCGCGGGCGCGCTGCTGCTCGGGGTGCCGCTGCCAGGGACGATCGCCGTCGTCACCTTCCTCGGTGGCTACGTGCCCTACCTCGGCGCCTGGGCGGCGGGGGCGTTCGCGGTCCTGATTGCGCTGGGCGGCCAGGGACCCGAAGCGGCCCTGGCGATCGCGGTAATCGTCCTCCTCGCCAACGGCGTGCTGCAGCAGCTGGTGCAGCCGATCGCCTACGGCGCCGCCCTTCACCTTCACCCCCTGGCGGTTCTGATCGCCACCATCGCCGGCGGCTGCCTCTTCGGCACCATCGGCCTCGTCCTCGCCGCTCCCCTCGTCTCCGCAGCGGTCAGGATCTCCGCCGAGCTCACCGCCTCCGGCTCGTCGGCAGAGCGAGCCGAGTCCGGACCCACCGCCGCTGGAAGCTAGCCGCTTCTAGCGCCGCCCTCCGATCGAATCGCAGCGATTGCCGCCTCGATGGACGGATAGAAGTGATCTTTGTCGAGCGTGTCCATCAACCCGTAGCGCAGAGTCAGCTCTTTGAGGCGATCGCGCAGCTCGACGAAGGCGAGGTGTATTCCCGACGCATTCAACTCGCGGTCGAGCTGCTCCAGCATCTCCGCCGCGGTCACGTCTACATCGGTGATGGCCTCGCACTGCAGGACGATCCAATCAGGCGAGCGCTCGCGCGCGAGCCGCCTGATCTCGTCGCGGAACCTTCCCGAGTTGGCGAAGAACAGCGGCGCCTCCCAGCGGTAGACGACAACGCCCGAGACCTCCTTGGCGTCGGGGTAGGCGGTGACGTCGTGCCATCCCTCCGTTCCCTCGGGGCGTCCCAGAACCGCACCATGCGGCCACCAGTTGCGGCGAAAGAAGAGGATGATCGCCAGCAGGACCGCAACCACGATTCCCTGCAGGACGCCGAGGAGGACGACCCCGGCGGTGGCCACCAGGGATACGCCGAGCGCGCTTCTGCGCATCTCGTAGTAGCGGCGCAGCAGGGGCACGTTCATCAGCGATACCGCCGCGGCGATCACCACCGCCGCGAGTGCCGCCTGCGGCAGGTCGGCGAGCAGTGAGTTGAGGAAGAGAAGGAGCGCCGCGACCAGCCCGGCCCCGACCAGCCCGGCCAGCTGGGTCTTCGCCCCCGATTGCTCGGCGACGGCGGTCCTCGAGCCGCTCGTCGAGACCGCGAACCCCTGAAAGAAGCCGGCCGCAACATTCGCGGCCCCGACGCCGATCATCTCCTGATCGGGCTTTACCTCATCCCCGCGTCGGGCCGCGAAGCTGGTCGCGGTCGCGATCGTGTCGGTCAGCGACACCAGGGTGATGCCAAGCGCCGCCAGCAGCAGCGCCGGGACGTCGCCGGCGTCCGTCCAGGGAAGCCCGGGGGTGGGCACTCCCTGGGGCAGGGATCCGACCGTCGCGACCCCGTGGTCCGCCAGGCCAAAGGCCGCCGAGACGACGGTGGCCGCCACGACCCCCACCAGGATTGCCGGTAGGCGCTTGCTGAAGATCGGGAGCAAGAGCAGGATGCCGAGGACCGCGAGCCCGAGTACGAGCGTGGCGGTGTGCGTCTGGCCTAGACCCTCCACGAACGCCTTCAGGTCGCCGAGGAACGAGTCGGCGTCGGTCGAGAAGCCGAACAGCTTTGGCAGCTGTCCGACGATGATCGTGATCCCGAGGCCGTTCATGTAGCCGACCTGCACCTCCTTTGACAGCAGGTCGGCGACGAACCCGAGCTTGCCGAGGCCGAGGCCGATCTCGATCAGGCCGACGAAGATCGCCAGCATGCCCGCCAGGACGATCGCCGTTCCCGGGTCCCCCACGACCAGCAGAGGCGTGATCGAAGCGAGGATCAGGGGCGAGATCGAGGAGTCGGGCCCGAGCACCAGGACTCGTGAAGGCCCAAAGAGTGCGTAGCCCACCAGGCAGGCGATCGTCGTGTAAAGGCCGGTGACCGCCGGCAGGCCGGCGAGCTCTGCGTAGGCCATTCCTTGAGGCACAAGGATCGCGGCCAGCACGACTCCTGCCACCAGATCAGGTCGCGCGGATTGGCCGGGGTACTGTTGGATGAGCTTGATCCCGGGCACCCAGCGGTGTAGCCGGCCGGAGCGGTGAAGTTGCCTTCCTGAATCCATGGACCCGCTCCTCTGCATGGTTGTCCCGTTGGTGTCCCCCCGAGAAAGGGACGATTATAAGAAGCCTTTACTTGTCCCTAAAGGCGAATAGAGTGGTCAGGGCAAGCAGCTGCAAGCTGCCGGCTCGGAAATGAGAAACGGAGCTTGGAAGGAGATTCCAATGGAGGCTGGTCAGGGCTCGAGGCGACCTGTAGGGAGCGAGAACTCCATGTGGATCGCCTTCGCCGGGGTAATGATGGTGATCCTCGGCAGCCTGGATGCGATCTGGGGCCTGGCAGCAATCCTCAACGACGACGTGGTCGTGGTCGGCGGTCACGGCGCCCTGATCTTCGACCTCACCACCTGGGGCTGGGTTCAGCTGATCCTCGGTGTCGTCGTCGGGCTCACGGGCCTCGGTCTGATCGTCGGCAATGAAGTGGCACGCGTGCTGGGAATCTTCCTTCTGGCGATCAACGCCATCCTGCAGGTCGTTTGGTTCACGGCGGCGCCGCTGTGGGCGTTCCTGATGATCATCCTCGACGTCGTGATCATCTACCAGCTGACCGTCAACTGGGCCGCAAAGGAGGTATGACTGTGTTGCTCGCAGACATCAGCTTCGGCGAAGGACTGCTGTTCATCTTCGAGTTCTTTCTGCTCTTCGCCTGGATCTGGATTCTTATCTCGATCATCTCGGACCTCTTTCGTGACCACGAGCTGTCGGGGGTGGCAAAGGCCGTTTGGGTGTTCTTCTTGGTCTTCCTGCCGTTCCTTGGGGTACTGCTCTATCTGATCGTTCGCGGCAACGGTATGCGCGACCGCACGATCAAGGCTCAGGTAGATGCCAAGAAGGAGTTCGATAGCTACGTTCGAGAGCAGGCGCAGGCCGGTTCTCCCGCAGACGAACTCCACAAGCTCGCCGAGTTGAAAGACAAAGGAGCACTTTCGGCTGAGGAGTTCGATCAGGCGAAGGCCAAATTGCTGGGCTGAGGGCACTTGGACAAATGGATGGCAGACTCCAGAAGTACCCTTTTGGCTCTGGACGTGATCGGCTCAGGCGCGGACCATCGCGGCCGTGCCAAAGCCACAACTCGTCGTCGGCGCCAACATCAGGCGCTACCGCAAGGCGCAGGGCCTGACCCAGGAAGCATTGGCCGAACGCTGTGGTGTTCACCCCGTCGAGTTGGCACGGGCCGAGCGAGGGGTTCGCGACATGCGCGTATCGACGGTGACGAAGATCGCCACAGGGCTGGGCATTCCGGCCGGCGAGCTATTGGCCGGACTTGGCGGGAAAGGCAAAAGAAGACCGTGAGTACACCAGCGCGCTCGGGTCGTCTCCGCTCGTCTCCACCAAGCCGGCGTCCAGCAACACCTTGAGGTGGTAGACGACCACCGAGAGGGCCGGTGAGCCGGACAGTTCGTGGCACAGTGCCGTCGCGGGTAACTCTCGCTTGCCGCCGCCGACGGAGAGCAACTGCAGAAGCGCCCTCCTGAGTGGGTGCTCGCGAGCCCGAACCTTTTCCCGCTCCGGGTTCCTTTTGCGCTCCGGCCTACGCTCGCCGCTGTACATGGGGTGGCCCTCTCGTTCGCTCAGACGATGCCGAGTAGTTTAGCCAATAGCGTACTATTTGTGCTCGTTCGCACCGTTTAGGCAGATGCCGGCAGGTGGTTTTTGCCTACCTGGCGTGCGCAACTCAGGTTCGCTACCTGTTTTGGTACTGACTAGTACCTATCAGGAACAGGTGTGACGAAAGCCTGTTTCGAAAGGCTAGGAGACCCAGTCCATGGGCACGAATGGATCGCGCGGACGCGTGGGTGCCGGACCGACCGGCAGAGCTAACTCATCACGAGGCGCGCGATCGCGGAGCACCCGCTACCCGAAGCTGAAGCCGGGGCCGGGGTGTTCGGCGGAGGACGTTGCCGTGAACCAGCGCGGCCGGCTGCAGGAGGCGATGGTCGAGCTCGTCGCCGAGCACGGCTACAACGCCGTCGCCGTGGCGACGTTGAGCAGCCACGCCGGCGTCTCGAAGCGGGATTTCTACAAGCACTTCGACAGTAAGGAGGAGTGTTTCCTCGCCACCTACGACAACATCGTCAGCAACTCGGTGCGCGGGATCCTCGCCGCCACCGAGGGCGAGGAGGAGTGGTGCGAGCGGCTTCGGCTCGGGTTTCTCGCCTTCGCCGGTCAGATCGCCGGCAGCCCCGAGACGGCGCGCCTGGCCCTGGTCGAGGCCTTTGCCGCCGGCGCCGTCGCGGTCGAGCGGATGCAGCACACGAACCGGCTCTTCGAGGCACTGGTGGCGAAGAACCTCGCTCCCGCCGACGGAGGCCCGCGGCTGCCGCGGTTGGTGGTGAAAGGCATCGTCGCCGGTGGCGGCCGGGTGGCGCGGGCGCGGCTGCTCTCTGGACACCCGCGGCAGCTGGCGCTCGACGGGTGCGAGCTGATGGAGTGGGCGCTCTCCTTCTGTGACGAGGATGTCGTCCGCCTGCGCGGCCTCAGGGTCCTGGAGGCGCCGCTGTCCGCTATCGCCGCCGAGGTGCCGCCCGGGGATGAGCGCGCGTTGATCCTGGCAGCGACGGCGAGGCTGGTGAGCAAGGAGGGGTACGCGACGCTGACTGTGCCGCGGATACGGGCCGCCGCCGGTGTCTCCAGGCGCAGCTTCGACGCCCACTTCGAGGGGGTGGCGGACTGCTTCCTGGTGACGCTCGGAATGCTCAGCGACCATACCCTTGCCGCAGCGGCACCCTTCTACCGCACCGCCGACGACTGGGCGAGCGGCACCCACCACATGATCGCCTGCCTTTGCCGGCACCTCGCGGGCGATCCCGCCTTCGCCGGCCTCGCCTTCCTCGAGGTCTTCTCGCCAGGCTCCGAGGCGATCGAATGGCGCAGCGAGATGATCGCCAAGCTGGCGACGAGGCTCCGGCGGGGAGCCCCACCGGCTCATCAGCCGAGCCAGTTCGCGGCGGAAGCGTCGGTCGGAGCGATGTGGGGAGTGATCCACCACTTCGTCGCCACCGGGCGCGGCGCGCAGCTGCCGGCCGCGGCGCCGGTGCTCTCCTACCTCGCGCTTGCCCCGGCGCTCGGAGGGGCGGCGGCCCTCGACGTGATCGCGCCGAGGCCGGTGAGGTCAGAGACGCCGTTGTCGGTGCGCCCCGTCCCAGCACTTAATAGATAGAAACCATTTTTCCTGAACGCTTGTGTCGCTCCGTATGGGGCTGGATGCTCGTGTATGCGGCGTGAGGGGGCGCCGCGATGCGGCGCAGGGGCGCGCCGCAAGGAAAAGGGGGCCGGGTCTGGATGGATGGATTCAGGCCCGGCCCCCCTGAAACACCTAAAGCAAGACCTCTATTCGTCCCAGCGAGCGGTGAGCTGGTAGATGATCGTGACGTCGAGGATGATGATCAGGAACGCCCACAGCGGCGCGGCGGGGAACCAAACGATCTGCGCGACGGCGTTCAGGCTGGCGAAGAAGATCGCGGCCATGCGGGCGGACGAAGCGGCGGCGAAGAGGCCGAGGCCGGTGCAGGCGACGATCGACCCGAGGATCAGGTGTATCCATCCCCACGTCGTCACGTCGGCGAGGATCACTCCCTGACCGCCGACGATCACGATTTCGTCGTTGAGAATCGCCGCGAGCCCGTACAGGGCGTTGAGCGACCCGACGATCAGCAGAAGTGCTCCGGCGAACACCGTCCAGCCGGTGGGCTGCCTTTCCTCAACTCGCCTGCGGGGATCGGGTCGGTGTGGGGCGGACTGGGCCTCCATACGTTCTCCCTTCAGCCTCTCGGCACGGTTGTGTCGGGCGCCCAAATGCCCGCTGATCGAACAACGATACTTCCGCAATCGGAGACGTAAAAGGCAATAGACCAGCCGCCCCCACCGTTCGCTTTGCCGCGGCGCTGTCCCTGACCGCGGCCTACGTCGGCTTCGCGGTGTACGCCTCGACGCCGTGGCGGTCGGAGCTGCGGGAGGCGATCGGCCCCGTGATGGCCTGGGCGATCCCGGTCACGCTCGCCTACATCCCGACGGTGCTGGTCGGCTTCATGGTCTTCACCCTGGTGACGCTGCCCTATCGCGTCCCGCCCGCCGAGCCGCCGAGCGGCTCCTGGCCCCAGGGTGAGTGGCCGCCGGTGACGATCGTCATCGCCGCCCGAAACGAGGAGAAGGCGATCGCCGGAACCGTGGACCGGATCGCGCGCCTCTCCTACGACGGGCCTGTTGAGGTCATCTTGGCCGACAACGGCTCAGCCGACCGCACCGCCGAGCTCGCTGAGGAGGCGGCGCGGCGAAACGGGTTGGCCTTCCGCCGCGCCCTCGAGCCCGAAACGGGTAAGTACCAGGCACTGAACACCGCCCTCGCGAGTGTGAGCACCCCGGTGGTGGTGACCGTCGACGCCGACACGCTGCTGCACCCTGAAGCGCTCAGGTTCCTGATCGCCCGGCTCGCGAGCCGTCCCGATGGGAAGCACGTCTGTGCCTGTGCCGGGGCGCTTGTGGTGGAGAACGCTCCCCACAACCTGCTCAGCAGGATGCAGGGCTGGGACTACCGCCTGGGGATCAACGGCATCAAGCGGATGCAGGCTGCCTACAACAGCACGCTCGTTGCCCAGGGCGCCTTCTCCGCCTACTGGACGGAGGACGTTCGGGCCGTGGGCGGCTGGCCGGATGCGATCGGCGAGGACATCGTCCTCACCTGGACGATGATGGCCTCGCGCGGGTTCGTGCAGTACGAGCCTTGCGCCCTGGGCTTCACCGACGTCCCCGAGAAGTTGGTGCACTTCATGCGCCAGCGCTCGCGTTGGGCGCAGGGGATGTTCGAGGGACTACGGAGAACCCCACCTGCCGAGCAGCCGCGTGTGCTCGCCAAGTTCGTCACCAGCCTCGATTATCTGGTGCCCTTCCTCGACTTCGGCTACGTGTTCTTCTGGATCCCGGGCGTGATCCTGTTCATCGCCGGCTACCCACTGATCTTCTCCTGGTGGTCGATGCTGATCCTGCCAGTCACCCTGGCCATCTACGGCCTGCTCCGTCGCTGGCAGGAGCGGCACGTCTTCCGCCGCCTCGACGTCCACCCCAAGCACGATGTCGCCGGCTTCCTCGGCTATCTCTTCGCCTACCGAGCCCTCACCTCCCCGGCCTCTCTGCGCGGCTACATGGCATTTGTCACCGGGGCGCCGCGCCGCTGGAAGTGAGTGCCTACCTGGGGCTCGGGGGCGAGTTTGTGGTTGTCAGCTTGACCACCGCTGCGATCGGTACGTTCACCGGCAGCTGGACCGCGAGGACCATCGCCCCTTCACCGGACGCATGAACCACGGCTCTGACCTCAATGATCTCGGTGCGAGCGGTATCCCGCCGGCGGGCCCCCGGCGACGGCGCCTGATTCTCCGTACGGCGCTTCGCATCCTCGGCCTGACGCTGGGGCTGTTGGTGTTATATGCGCTCGTGCCCGTTCCGGGCGACAGCTCAGGAGCCGCTGCGCTCCTCGGCATGATCGGCGGCCTGCTGCTCTTCGTCGTCTTGGTCGGCTGGCAGATCAGCAAGATCGTGGGTGACCAGCAGCCGGTGCTGCGCGCGATCGAGGCCGTCGCGCTCGCCATCACCCTGCTGGTCGTCGTCTTCGCCTTCACCTACCTGACGCTCTCGCGGGCGGACCCGGCGAGCTTCTCCGAGCACCTCGACCGCGTCGACGCCTTCTATTACACGGTCTCGACGCTCACCACCGTTGGCTTCGGCGACATCACCGCCGACTCGGCCGGGGCGCGAATCCTGGTCACGGTCCAGATGCTGTTCGACCTCGCGCTGATTGCAGGGCTCGTGCGGCTGATCGTCCTCGCCACGCGGACTGGGTTACGCCGGCAGAGCGCCGAAGAAGGCAGTTGAGAACGCCCCGACCCCGGCCCGGCTCAACCCAAAGCCGCGCCCTCAGCCGCCGCGGTGGGCGCGGGATCTGGCAGGCGAATCATGCGGAACGAACTCAAGAGCCCGATCAGCGCGGCGAGGAGGGGAACGAGCAGCGCTACCTGAAGGGCGAGTGGCCTTGCATCCGTGTTGATGCTGACGATCTCCTCGCGAACGTCCTCGGGCTGATCGGCGAGCAGTTCTTCCAGCTGGGCGTTGCTCATCACCTGCGCGTCGTCCTCCAGCGCATCGGCGACGCGCTGCTGCTCGGGCGGAGCCAGCACGTTGCTCGCCTCTGACTTCTGGGTGAAGGCGATCGAGAGCGCTGCGAGCATGATCGCCCCGGCGAACGCCAATCCCAGCGACAGACCGAAGGACCCGGTTGCCGAGTTGACGCCGGCCGCCTCCCCGACCCGTTCCTCGGAGATCGGGGAGAGGGTGTAGTTGTTGAGCTGAGACACCAAGAGGCCGAGCCCCGCTCCGGCGAGCACGAGCGGAGCGACGAGGTACCAGCCGGTGTCCGCACGCGGGACGATCGGGATCAGCAGCAGCATCGCCACCAGGAGCAGTGCGAACCCGACCAGGATGAGGCTGGCGGGCCGCCGCTTCCCTGCCCGTTTCCCGGCAACCAGCGCCACCGCGAACATCGTCAGGGAGAGTGGCGCGAGGGTCAGGCCCGCCTGCATCGCGTTGTAGTCGAGCACCATCTGCAGGTAGATCGGCAGCGCGATCAGCATCCCGCCCAGGGCTATCTGTTGGAGAATTCCCTGGGAGATCCCGAAGCTGAACAGCTTGGATTCGAACAGGTGCGGGTCGAGCAGGGCGGGCTTGCCTTCGCGCTTGCGGCGCAACAGCCAGTAGACCAGGGCGCCCATCGCGGCCAGTCCTGCGGCCAGAAGCACGCCCACGGACTCGCCACCCTCCTGCCAGGCCAAGATGCCGAGCACGAGGCCGCCCATGCCCAGGACCGAGAGAACCGAGCCGACGGTGTCCACGCCCCGGTCGCCCGTGTACGGCACGTCGACGAGGAGCCGCCGGCTGCCGAGCAGCACCACGGCGATGATGGCGGCCTCGAGAATGAATCCCACCCGCCATGAGAGATAGGTCGTCAGGAAGCCTCCGAGCAAGGGACCGATGGCGGCGGCGATGGCGGCCGAAGCTCCGACCAGGGCGTAGGCCTTCGCTTGGGCGGTTCCCTCGAAGTTGCCGTGGATCAGGGACTGCATCGCCGGGAGGTACAGCGAGGCGCCGAGGCCGCCGATCACTGCCCAGAAGACGATGATCGGGGTCAGGCTCTGGGCGAAGACCATCGCTATGGCGCCCGACACGTACAGAAGCAGGCCGAGGACGTAGGCCCGCTTGCGGCCGAACAGGTCGCCGATCTTGCTGCCGATCAGGATGAAGGCGGCAGAGACCAGCGCCTCGATCGCGACCGCCGACTGTACGCCGCTCACGGTCGTGTCGAGGTCCTTGACGACTGCGGAGATCGAGACGTTCATCAGCGAGGTGTCGATGACGAAGACGAACATCGCCATCGCGAGCAGGAGGGCGAGCCGTCGATCGCCCGTCGCTTCTTGGGCCGCGGCCGTACCGACCTCCTTGGTCATGGCCGATTGCTAAGCGTTCCGCTTGGCCGCGGCGAGAGCGTCCGCAAGCTGCGCCTCGACCTCGCCGCTCAGCGACGTCTGGATGACGTGCCCATGCTCCTTGACGTGCGGTAGGGCCTTCTCGGGATCGAAGTCGCGTGCGAGGAAGATCAGCGTGGCGCGCCCGGGCTCGAGGTTTTCGCTCAGCTCTTTGACGAAGCTCTCGGCGACCCCGGTGTCTCCGAACATGCTCTTCCAGATCGCGCCGCCCGCGAGCGCGCCCGCGGCGATGCCGAATAGCGGTGCCATCAGCAGGTAACCGATCAGGCCGCCTGAAATCCCACCGCTGATGGCGGCGCCACCAACGCCGGTGCTGCCCTGCCGTACCTCTAGCGTGCCGTCTTCGCTGCGAATCATCACCACGGCGTCCTCGACCTCGATCACACCATCGGTGACGCCTTTGCGTAGGTTCTCGCGAGCCCGCTCGACCGTCTCCTGATCGGGGTACGCAATCGCAATCAGCTCACTCACGCTGCTCCTCCCCTCTGAGCACGATGGTGGATGGAGGTCAATACTACTGTTGCACTGGTGACCTGAGTTACGACGAAGGGAGCGATCTTGAGTGCCGAAGAGTTCGACGAGATGGGTCCAATCGATTACCTGCTGATCGAGTGGCCCGGGCGCCAGCCGGCCGGAGAGGCGGCTCCACATCTGCTCGACTTGGTCGATCGCGGTTTGATTCGCATCCTCGACCTCGTCTTCCTCCACAAGGCCGAGGATGGCTCCATCACCAGACTCGAGATCGCCGACCTGGGTGACCAGGTAGCGGCATTTGCCGAGTTCGAGGGCGCCTCGTCGGGTCTTCTCTCAGACGAGGACGCCGACGAAGCGGCGGGCGCACTCGAACCAGGTACCTCGGCGGCGCTGCTCGTCTACGAGAACTGTTGGGCGGCGCCCCTCGCCTCCGCTCTTCGCCGCTCGGGCGGCCAGTTGGTCGCCACGGGACGTATTCCAATCCAAGCCATGCTCGCCGCCCTCGATGCGGCGGACGAGGCCTGAGGCAAAGGAGAACTGCCATGCCGGGACTACTGAGAGGTGTCGCGCGGACGGCCGTCATCGCCGGAACCGCCACTTCGGTGAGCAATCGCGTATCCAAACGTCAATCCGAGCGCTGGGCCGGACAGGAAGCGCCGCAGCAGCCGCAGGCCGCGCCGGCGGCGGCTCCGGCAGCGCCCGCCGCGGCGTCGACGATCGACCAGCTGAAGGAGCTCGGCGAGCTCAAAAGCCAGGGAATCCTCACCGAGGAGGAGTTCGCTGCGCAGAAGGCCAAGCTGCTCGGCTGAGTCGCTATCGCTGGATCGTCACCCGCAGGAAAGTCGCCGGGATCGAAGTGGCCCCGTCTCCGCTCGTGTTCTGTGCATTGAACAGCTCCTCCAGCTCCGTCTGGAGACTGGCCTCGCGGCCGTCACCAGTTGCCGCCGCGAACGCGTTCATGGTCGGCCCGTAGGAGCTCTTGAACTCGGCGACCAGCTCTGAGGGCGAACCGGGGTAGTTGAAGGTATAGGTGCTTTTCTGGAAGGAGATCTGATCCTCCGGCACCCCGGCGGCGGTGAAGCGCGCGATCACCTCGTCCTCCACGCCCCAGGTCATCGGGCTGATGAAGCCCTCCGGGGGCGGGGGCGAGTAGGAGGCGCTGATTTTGAGGATCTGCGCGACCAGGGTCGGGTCGTTGGGAATCCAGTTCCCCATCACGATCCGGCCGCCGGGCTTGGTTACCCGGACCATCTCCTTGGCCACGTCGAGTGGTTTGGGAGCGAACATCGCGCCGAAGATGCTGACCACCAGGTCGAAGCTCTCGTCATCGAGCTCACTCAGGTGCGATGCATCGCCCTCTTTGAACTTGCAATTGGTTAGACCGAGGGCCTGGGCGCGCGCATTGCCTGCCGCGACGAGGTTGGCGGCGATGTCGACGCCCAGGACATCAGCCCCGAGCTGAGCCGCCGGCACGGCGGTGGTCCCGTCGCCGCAGCCGAGGTCCAGCACTTTGAGCCCCTCATTGACGCCCAGCTCGGCAATGAGCGCCTCGCCGCTCTCCCGCATGCTTTCCGCGATACGGGTGAAATCGCCCTTCTCCCACAGTTCCTTGTTCGCGTTCATCGTTCCTCCTGGTTCGAGTGGGCACCCCGAGCCTACCCCGGAAGACGCCAAGCGAGACTGAGCCAACAGCGGCTACCGCTCACACCCACGGATCGAGTCCACGCCGGCGCCACCACGACACCGATCGAGGCCGGACCCTCCACGCAGGCGATCGGCGCCGCGGTTGCCCTTGAGCACGTCGTTGCCGGCATTGCCTCTCAGTACGTCCGGGCCGCCGCGCCCGAGAAGGCGATCCACACCTGCCCCGCCGAAGATGCGGTCCGACGCGGAGCCGGCGCCGACGTAGTCGTTACCGCTGCCCGCGCAGACCAGGTCCCGCCCGGCCAGCGAAATGATCGTGTCGTTACCGCCGAGAGTGGCGATCACGTCCCGGCCGCCGGTACCGACGATGACGTCATCGCCCGCGGTTCCGAAGATCGTCGCGGGGACCCCACGGCAGGTCACCGCGGGGCCGACCACACGGGTCGTCGCGGTGGCCCTGTTGTTCGATGAGACCGGATCTTTCTGTTTCCCTTTGACCGAGGCGGTGTTGCTGATCGTCCCGACCTGGCGGGGGACGACCGAGATGGTCACCGTCGGGGGGCCGCCGTAGTTGACGGTGGGGGCATTGAGCACGCCGAGATCGCAGGTGACTTTCCTCCCTTTTCGCGCGCACTGGCCCGAGGTCACGGTGGCAGAGACGAAGTCGACGCTATTGGGGAGCTGGTCGGTCACGGTCACGCCGGTCGCCGAGCCTGGCCCGAGGTTCTGCACCTGGACGGTGTAGGTGAGGGTCGATCCGACGTTGACCGGGTCGGGACTGTCGACCTTGGTAATCGACAGGTCCGCCGCGCCGGCCGCTGGAGCTGCGCCCACGCCTGCGAAAAGGAAAGCGACGGCCGACACGGCCGCGAGAAGCCAGCGCTGCATGAGAATCCCTCCCTCTCTTCGGTGGCAATGCTCCTCTACCCGCTCCTCTCTATCGCTGAAACCGCCGGCTGGGTCAGCTAACGCCTGACGATGTTGTGTATCTCCAGCGTCTCCGGCTCGCCGGGCTCGATTCCGACTTCGGCGAGGATCGGCATCAGGCGCTCACCAAAGGCTTCGAGTTGCTGCTGGGAATCCCAGACCTCGCTGACGCGAAGACTTCCTTCGCTCCCGAAGCAGACGTGGTAGTCGAGCCCATCGGGAGGCCACTCGCCGGACCCTTCGAGCCTGCGGACAGACTCGTCGTATTGCTCGGCGGTCAAGGACGCAGGGGCGAAGCGGATAAGAACACTCATCGAGCTCCTCCTTGATTGGGTTCTGATCACACTATCCGCGGAACTGGGAGGTGGCTAGGGCCTTTGATGCGCGATTGGTCACACTCTCTGCGAAGCAGCCAAGATAGGCCTAAGGCCGTTACATCCACATCCCGACCAACGTTGACCGGGTGTCACCAGGTCAGGCTCCGGTGGTAGGTCAACCCAGCGAGGATAGAAAGGGGCAGAAGTGAGAAAGGTCGCACTTGCTTGTCTGACGTTGGTCGCCGCAATTGCCTGGATGCCCAGTGTTGCCGCTGGGGGAGGCCTGCCCGGGCCCGCATTTGGCTATCCCTTGGCGGAGGGAACCTTCGCCGAGGCGATGACCACCGGACCGGACAACAACCTGTGGTTCACCGGAGGCAACAGGATCTCCGGGGTGCACAGCATCGGGAAGGTCACCCTGGAGGGGAATGTCACCGAGTATCGGGTGTCCGGCTCGGGCAGCCTACCTTCGCTTGTCAGTGGCCCCGACGGCAACTTGTGGTTCGTCGAGAGGGAGGGAAACGCCATCGGTCGCAGCACCGTCAGGGGCGAAACCATCTCCTTCCCGCTCCCAGGGCCTAGGAGTCGGCCAATCTCGATCGCGGCCGGCCCGGACGGCAACCTCTGGTTCACCGAGGCGGCGGCCAGCAAGATCGGTCGCATCACGCCGAGCGGAAACCTCACCGAGTTCTCGCTGCCACCCGGTCGTCAGCCCAGCGCCATCGCGGCCGGCCCGGACGGCAACCTCTGGTTCACCCAGCACGGAGCGAACTGGATCGGGCGGATTACCACCGCCGGCCATATCACCCAGTTTCCGGTTCCTGGCCCCTGGGCCAAACTCAGCGCGATCACCGTCGGCCCGGACGGCAACCTCTGGTTCGCCGAGGAAGCGGGACCAAAGATCGGGCGGATTACGCTGAAAGGCCGGGTCACCCAGTTCACCATCCCAATCGTGGGGGGCACCGACTCGATCGTCTCCGGCCCTGAAGGCAAGCTTTGGTTTGCCGCCGACCAGGAAGTGGGGGCCATCAGCACGTCGGGCGCCATCTCATGGCCTGCCTGTCTAGTTCCCGGTTGTGTGCCGCCGCCGGTGGCCTTGGCGGTTGGACCAGACGGAGAGCTCTGGGTTGGAGCTGGTCCCGAACATTGCAAGATTCCGTGTGGGGGCGGGACCGAAATCGGCTTTGGGCTTCGATCGGGCGGGATCGGCAGATACACGTTGCCGTCGGTGGCGCTCGCGATCGGACCCCGCGCCTCGCGGGTGCGGAGGGGAGAAACCAGCCTCACGGTGGTCTGCGGTCAGCCTCGCGGTTGCCACGGATTGCTGCGAATAGGATTTGTCCAGTACTTGGGTGATCAGGTGAGGCGGTACCGGACCCAGGGCAAGGGCTCCTATGATCTTGCGCCCGGGGAGGCCAAGCGGGTTCGGGTGCGCCTCTTCCGGGGAACGATCGAATCCCTCCGCGAAGTCAATGGGGCCTATCCGTTCTACGTCCTCGCCCTTGCTGGCCCACCTGAACATGTACAGGCCAAACGGGGCCTGATCGAGCTCGCGCTCGGAGGTTAGAGACCCGGTGTTTGACGCCGGAAAGACGCCACGTCCTAAATGTCCCCATCACATCCGCGGGTTCCGCCGGTGAAACCGTGTACCACCGCGTCGGCGTTTGCCTGCTCCATGTGCAGGTAGGTGTCGCCGTCTGAGCCCTCGGGCCCGAGGGTGTCGCCGTACAGGGTGTACTCGGCCGAGGCGCCGGTCTGGCGGGCGATCGCTTCGACCACGTCGGCGCTGACCGAACTCTCAGGGAAGACCGCTGTCACGTTCTCGGTCTCGATCGTCTGTGCCAGCGCGCTCAGGTCCTTTGCCGATGCCTGGGCCTGGGTCGTCTGCGACGGAATCACGGCGCCGACGACCTCGATCCCGTAACGGTTGGCGAAGTAGCCGAAGGCGTCGTGGTCGGTGACCAGCTTGCGCCGAGCGGGGGGGACGGAGTCGATGCACCTGGTGATTCCGGCATCGAGCGCCTTCAGCGCGGCCAGGTAGGCCTTGGCGTTGCGCGCGAACTCGGCCTTGTGGCTGGGGTCGGCGACCACCAGCGCCTTCTCGATCCCCGGCACCGCCGCCTCGACGTTGCGGGGGTCGTGCCACCAGTGCGGGTCGGGCTCCCCATCGCCCGCCAGCCGGATCGGGCCGAACGAGCCGAGGTCGACGACCTGGGCGTCGCCGCCGCTGTCGGAGACCAGCTCCTCGGCCCAGTCGTCGAGGCCGCGGCCGCTGGTGAAGACCAGCTCCGCCCCGGCCACGGCTTCGACGTCGGAGGGGCGCGGCTCGTACTCGTGGGGGTCGCTGTTTGGCTGCAGGATCTGCTCGACCTCGACCGCTTCGCCGCCGACTTCGCGCACGAAGTCCCCTACCAGGGTGGTCGTCGCGACCACGGCGATCTTGTCCGCATCGTCACCGTCGGACCCCTCACCGCAGCCGGCGAGGAGAGCCAGCGCTCCCAATCCAACAGCGATCAGGGGTAACCGAGTCAGTTCGCGCAACTCTCACAGAGGCCGCGCAGCACGACGTCGTGCTCGGCGATTTCGAACGGAACCTGGCCCGAGAGGCGCTCGATCGCCTGCTCCAAGTCTTGGTCCTCGAAGGGCTCCATCTTGCCGCAGCGACGGCAGATCGCGTGATGGTGATGGTGCCCGTTGATATTGACCCGCTCATAGCTGGCGGTTCCGCGCTCGGCCTCGAAGCGCTGCACCAGACGCAGCTCCTCGAGCTGGTTGAGCCCGCGGTAGACGCTGGCCCGGGCGACTCTGACCTTGCGCTGCCGCAGCTCCTCCTCCAGCTCCAGGGCGGTGACCGCACAATCGTGCCGGGCAAGCGCCTCGACAACGGCAACGCGGGCGCCACCCCGCCGGTAGCCCGCTTCTCCGAGTATCTCCAGGGCGCGCTTTTCCCAGGCGGTGTCCTTCGAGGTCGGTATCACCGGATTGTAGCCTCGGTCCGGACCGCCTCATACCGGGGAAAACGGCCGGGCAGCAGCGAAAGCAAGTAGAGAAAGACGATTGCCAGGGCGACCGAGGCGCCGGCGGCCGTCCCGGCGTAATAGGAGAGATAGAGACCGGCGAACCCGGCCAGGACGGCGAGCGAGATGGCGAGCGCGATCATCGGCGCGATCCGGTCGGTGAGCTGACGGGCCGCGGCCGCCGGCCCAACGAAGACGGCGACGACGAGCAGGTTGCCAAGCCCCTGGACGGCGATCACGATCGCCACTGCGAGCAGGACCAGCAGCGCGACTTCGGTCGTCCCCGGCGAAGCGCCCAACGAGCGCGCCGCGCCGCGGTCGAAGCCGCCCGCCAGCAGCCGGCCGTGCAGGACCAGGAGGCCGGCGATCACGACCGCGACCAGCGCACCCGCGGCGGCCAGATCGGCGTCGGTCGGCCCGAGGATGTCGCCGAAGAGAATCTCTTGGAGGCCGGGGGGCGAGTCAGAGGAGAGCGCCAGCAGCACGCCGAGGCCAAAGAGAGTGGTGACGACCACGCCGATCGCCACCTCGCGGCTGACACCGGGTATCCGCGTGGCGGCGGCGATCGCCAGCGCCGCGACGACGATGCCTGGGATGCCGCCGACGATCAGCGGCAGGCCGGTTAGCGCCGCGATTACCAGGCCGGGGAAGATCGAGTGGGCGAGCGACTCGGCCGCGTAGGAGAGTCGGTAGAGGACGACCCAGCAGCTGAGCGCCCCGCCGGCGATGCCGATCAGGGTCGCCTCGGCGATCGCCCGCCGCATGAACTCGTCTTGCAGCGGCTCGAGCATCAGTGGTGGTGGGGGGGAAGGATCGCTCGGGCGTCGGTGCCGGGCAGCTCGACGATCGCGCCGCCGTAGGTCGCTTCGAGGACCGCCAGGTCAAGCACGTCTGACGGCGCGCCCACTGCGACCTGGCCACGGTTGAGGCATAGCACGCTGTCCCAGCGCCGCGCCTGCTCGAGGTCGTGGGTGGCGATCATCACCGCGCGTCCCTCGGCGGCAAGGGCCCCGATCAGCGCTTCGAGCCCCTCGGAGCTGGGACGGTCGAGGCCCGAGAAGGGCTCGTCGAGAAGGAGGATCCGGGCGTCCTGGACGAGGCTGCGCGCAATCAGCACGCGTTGGCGCTGGCCGCCGGAGAGCTTGCCGAAGGTCTCCCCGGCGAGATCGCCGAGGCCGACCTTGTGCAACGCCTCCATCGCGACCTCGCGGTCCCGGCGCCCCGGCCGTCGCCACCAGGGGAGCCTGGAGAGCGCTCCCATTGCCGCCACGTCGAGCGCGGAGACGGGATAGTCGAGCTGGGAGCGCTCGGTCTGCGGCACGGTGGCGCAGCGGGTCGCCATGCGGAGCTCTCCCGCGACCGGCCGCAGCTCGCCGAGCAGCGCCCGCAGCAGGGTCGTCTTGCCACCGCCGTTCGGGCCCAGCAGCGCCATCCGCTCGCCCGGCGCCAGGGAGAAGGCGACGCCGGAGATCACCGCTTCGCCGTTGTAGCCGACGGCGAGGCCGTCCGCTTCGATCAGGGGCTCACTTCGCATCGGCGACTCCAGCGACGCTCGTCGCCCCGCGCGGTGCCTGTTCGAGGGCGCGGGCGGCACCGACCACGGCGAAGGTGGCGCCGGCCACGCAGGCGATCGTCGCCCCCGGCGGAGCGTTGGTCTTCACCGAGAGCCAGAGCCCCACCGTGCCCTCCACCGCGACCAGCGCAATGCTGAGCAGCTGCCAGCTCAGCAGTCGCTCGGTGAGCAGCCGTGCGGTGATAGCCGGTACGACGAAGAGAGCCGCGACGAGCAACGCGCCGACCACGGTGAGCGCCGAGACCATCGCCAGCGCGACCAGGCCGAGCAGCACCGCGTCGAAGATCCGAGCGCTCGGCCCGGCCGAGTCGGGGAGGGTGGGGTCGAAACCGGCGCGGAGCCAGTGCTGGCCGATCAAGGCGCTCGCCACAAGAGTCGCCACGGCCGAGCCCCCGGCGAGCGCCAGGTCGCTGTCGTCGACCAGCAGCAGGCTGCCGAAGAGCAACGTCTCGATGTTGGAGCCGGAGTCGAACACGTCGCTGGCGAGGATCACGCCGGAGGCGAGGCAGCCGACGAGAACCAAGGCGACGACGGCGTCTTGTCCGGTGCGCCGGCCACGAAGGGCGGAGGAGCCGGCGGCGAACGCGATGGCGGCACCGAAGGCGCCGAGCGGAGCCGCAAAACCGAGCCCGTCGGCGAGCACCAGCCCCGGGAAGGTGGCGGTGCCCACCGCGTGGGAGAAAAAGGCGAGCCCCCGCAGCACGATCCAGGTGCCGAGCAGCCCCGCCGGAACGGCAAGGATCAGGATCTCGATCAACCCACGCTGGACGAATGGAAGCTGGAAGGGCTCAAACATATGGACATCTCAAACCTAGACTAGAATGATTCTAGTTTGCATCTAGGTCAAGATGTCAGATAGCGTCGAACGGCCCTTACTTCCTGAAAATTCGCCTAAGCTAAGCCTGAGATGACCGACATCCGCGAAATAGAGCTTGTATTTGAGCCGCAGGAGGAGGGGGGCTACCACGTGTACTCCCCCGACCTTCCGGGCATGCACACTCAGGGCGACGACATGGACGATGCGCTGGCTAATGCCAATGAGGCGGCAGCTCTCTATGTCGAGGGGCTTCGCGAAGACGGGGAGTCGCTCGACATGGGCGTCGTCCGTCGCAAGATCCCCCTGCCTGCGTGAGTCCCCGCCAGCCGGTTGTCTCCGGCCAGCGTCTCGTCAAGGTCCTAGAGGCCGAGGGCTGGAAGGTCGCGCGGCAGCGCGGCAGCCACGTCCGCCTCAAGAAGGCCGGCCGCCGCATTGCCCTCGTCGTGCCCTTGCACAAGGAGCTGCGCAAGGGCACCCTCGCCGGCATTCTTCGTGACGCCGAGCTCGGCCCCGACGATCTACGTCGCCTGTTGGGCTAACGCATATAGCTGGGGCGACCTCGCTAGACCGTCGCTGGCTCCCGCGTCTCCGCCGGAACCCGGGTGGGCAGCCGGTAGAAGTGCTCGACCGCGCCGCGGACCTGGCGTTGGCCGACCAGCTCGATCAGGCCTGCTTTGGCCAGCTCGGTGACGTGGTAGTTGGTGTTGCTGAGGGGGATCTGCAGCTCGCGACTGATGTCGGTGGGGGACAGGGTGCGGCCCGCGTCGATGCTGAGCACTTCCAGGATTGAGACCCGGACGGGGTGGGCCGTTGCCCTCGCCAGGTGCTCCCAATCCAGAGGCACGGAGCCGTGCCCGTTTTCGCCGTACGCCGGGGCGCCGTCGCCATTGCCAAAGCCATTTGAGTAACCGCCATTGATAGCCATGGGGGCGACAATACCAAAAAATATTGACTCGCGTCATTAAAATCGGGTAACGTAGATACCGAATGTTGAGGAGAGTCAAGCGTGGAGGTTCCCAAACGGCCAAGTTTGCCTTCGTCGTAATGGCGGCGATGCTGGTGGCGCCGAGCCTCGTGATCGCCAGCACCGGCGACATCATCGCCCCGCAGAGCCCCCCGGACTTCTCCTCGGCCGACGGGTGGCAGGCCGGGACCTGCACCGAAGAACCACCCGAAAGCGCCGAGGTCTGCTCCGTTGAGACGGAGGATCAGTTCTTCGAACGCGCCTCCGCCCATCCCAACTGGGGCTTCACCCAGTTCATCGTCAAACACACCACCGTGGGGCCGTTGGAAACGCCGGTCGGGGAACTGAAGACCGTCCGGGTCGACCTGCCGGTGGGGCTGAGCGTCAACCCCGGGGCGACGCCGCGCTGCCCTCTGCCGACCTTCGAAGCCGACCCCACCGACTGCCCGGATGGCTCCCAGGTCGGCGAAAGCGCGGTCACCGCCTCGGTGCTCGGCGTGCCGGCGCCACCGACCAAACCGGTCAGCCAGGTCCCCGTCTACAACATCATCCCGCCGCAGGGCGAGCCCGCCCGGTTCGGGCTGGAGCTGGCTGGCAACGAAGTGTTCCTCAAAGCGGACGTTGACTGGGCCGGCGACTACCACGAGGGGTTCACGATCGACGTTCCCCAGGTCGCCGACCTCGAACCGCTGATCAAAGGCCTGATCCTGAAAAACCGGCTGGTCTTCGACGGGCGGGCGGGCGACGGCACCTTCATCACCACGCCGAGCACCTGCCTGGGGGAAGCCGGGCCGTCGGGGCCCTCCGGCGACGTCTACTCGACCTACCTGCTCGCCGCCTCCTGGGCCGAAGAAGCGGCACCCGACTACCAGTTCCCACAAGACGCCGAGCCGGCCTTCGAGTCGCCGATCCCACCGGGCACCTCGCCCAAGGAATGCGACACGATCCCCTACGACCCGAGCATCACCGCGGACCCCAACACCGCCGCGACCAACTCGCCTTCGGGCGCCACGGTCGAGCTCGAGGTTCCCCACATCCTCGGCGCCGACGAGCAGGAGAGCTCCCAGACGCGGACCGCCCGGGTGACGCTTCCGCTCCGGATGGGCATCAACCCCTCGGCGGCCAACGGCCTGCAGACCTGCACCGATGCCGAGTTCGGCAAGGGGACCGAGGCTCCGGTGGCCTGTCCGCCGGCTTCGAAGATCGGCAGGGTGACGATCGAATCGCCGCCGCTGCCCGAAGGCTCGCTCGAAGGCGACGTCTACGTCGGCAGCCAGCTCAGCCGCGACCCGACCTCCGGCAACGAGTACCGGATCTTCGTCGACGCGGCGTCGGCCAGGTACGGGATCTCGGCCCGCCTGGTCGGCAACGTCAGCGCCGATCCGAGGACCGGTCAGTTGACCACCACCTTCGCCGAGAACCCGCAGGTCCCGTTCACCTCGTTCAGGCTCGAGTTCGACCCCGGGGCCCGGGCTGTGCTCAGCAGTCCACCGACCTGCGGGCCAAACACGACCACCACCAACCTGGCGCCATGGTCAGGCAATCCAGCCGCGGCGCCGAGCGACGATTTCGATCTGAGCTCGGCGCCCGGCGGCGGTTCCTGCGCGAAAGCGATGGCGACGCGGCCGTTCGCTCCGGGCTTCGCCGCCGCACCCGCGAGCGCCAAAGCCGGTGCCTACAGCCCGCTCTCGCTCCATATAACCCGGGCCGACGGCGAGCAGGAGCTGAAGGGCGCTGAGATCAGCCTGCCACCGGGGATGAGCGCCAAGCTCGCCGGGGTCCCCTATTGCAGTGAGGCTGCCCTCGCCGCCGCCGCGGCAGGCGCCGGCAACGCCGAGCGCGCCGCCTCCAGCTGCCCGGCCGCGAGCCTCATCGGCCGCGCCGCGGTCGCCGCCGGCACCGGCCCCTCGCCGCTCCACATCGACGGCAAAGTCTTCCTCTCAGGCCCCTTCCATGGGGCTCCTCTCTCCCTAGCAGTCGTCACCCCCGCCACGGCCGGGCCGTTTGATCTCGGCACGGTCGTGGTGCGGGTGGCGCTGTTCGTCGATCCGGAAACCGCCCAGGTGCGGGCGCTCTCCGACCCGATCCCCGACGTCTTCGGCGGCACCCAGCTCAGCATCCGCTCGGTCGACGTCGCGATCGACAGACCCAACTTCACCCTCAACCCGACCAGTTGCGAACCGTTCGCCACCGCCGGCGCCCTCAACGGCGGCGGCGCCGACCCGACCAACCCGGCGGCCTTCAGCTCGGTCGCGGTGAGCGTGCCCTTCCGGACCACCGAGTGCGAGGCGCTGAAGTTCCGGCCCCAGCTCAGCATGCGCCTGCTCGGCGGTCGCGACTCGACCAAGCGCAGCCGCTTCCCGGCGCTGCGCGCCGTGCTCAGGGCTCGGCCCGGCGACGCCAGCATCCGCCGGGCGGCGGTGATCCTGCCGCACTCCGAGTTCCTCGCCCAGGCCCACATCCGCACCGTCTGCACTCGGCCCCAGCTCGCCGCCGGCGCCTGCCCGGCCCGCTCGGTGTATGGCCACGCGAAGGCGAAGACGCCGCTGCTCGACGAGGAGCTGGCCGGCCCCGTCTACCTGGTCCCCGGCGGCAACGAACTGCCGGACCTGGTCGCCGACCTCAGGGGCCAGGTCAACGTCCGCCTGCGCGGCGTCGTCAGCGCCGCCAAAGCGAGGATCAAGACGGTCTTCTTCCCGGTGCCCGACGTACCGGTGAGCGAATTCACCCTGAACATGCAGGGAGGGAAGAAGGGCCTGCTTGAAAACTCGCGCGACCTCTGCGCCCGCCCCTCCTTCTCCTCGCTCAACTTCGAAGCCCACAACGGCAAGAAGCTGCGGCGCAAACGGGTGCCGCTGAAGGCCGCCGGATGCCGCGGTAAGCCGCGCCCCGCCGCCCGCCAAGCGCGGGATTGAAGAGCGATGAACCGGGGTAGGCGGGGCCGATGAGATCCGACGGGAGGGGAGCGGATGGCTAGGAGGACGAGCGTGTTGGCGGGCCTGGGCGCAATCGTGGTGACGGCGCTGGCACTGGCCGCGCCGTCGAGCGCGAGCGCCGCGTTCGGTGTCGACAAATGGGAAGCGGGGACCTGCAAAATCTCGGCCCCCGAATGCACCTACTCGAGCTCAAAAACGGATTTCTTCACCCAGGTCGCGGGACGCCCCGGCGTCGGCATCACCGACTTTACGTTCAATACCGACGGTTTGGGCGTTCCTGAAGGTGCGGTGCGCGACGCTCGCGTCGACCTCCCCCCGGGACTGAGCGTCAACCCGCAGGCAACCGGGCAATGCACCGCGGCGCAGCTCGAATCGCCCGGCGGCGAGGTCACCTGTGCGGCCGCCGGAGCGCAGGTCGGCACGGTGAAAGTGACCGCCGTCAGATTGATCGGCTTGATCCCGATTTCCCTCTCGGGAATTCCGGTGTTCAACATCGTGCCGAGACAGGGCGTGCCGGCCGAGTTCGGCTTCCACGTCGGTGTCCCTCTGGTCGCCAACTTCTCGATCTTCCTGCAGGGAACCGTGGCCTGGAACAGCGACTACCACGAGGGATTCACGATCCAGGGGATCCCTGCGGATGTACCGCTCGCCAGCAACCGGCTCACCTTCCAAGGTCAAGCCGGCAACGGCAGCTTCATCACGGTTGGCAGCAACTGCAACGGCTCGACGACCAGCGGCCTCACGGTCGACTCCCACCAGGCTCCGGGCGCCTTCCTTCACTACGACACGACCCCGATCGCGCCGAAAGAAATCATCCAGCCCACCGGCTGCGGCAGTGTCCCCTTCAACCCCGGGATCGCCGTCGACCCGGGCACCGTCCGAACCGACTCTCCGACTGGCGCCGCGGTCGACGCGACGGTGCCCTTCGAACCCTCGAAAGACATCGGCCAGGCGAACGTGAAGCGGGCGGAGGTGACCCTGCCGAAGGGCATGGGGTTGAACCCCGCCGCCGCTCCCAACCTCAAAGCGTGCACCGATGCCCAGTTCGGCAAGGGGATGGCGATCGGGGACCAAACCAGGATCATCGATCCGGCCGGGTTGCACCCGCCGGCGATCGCCTGCCCCGCGGGCTCGGCGATCGGCACCGTCTCGATCCAGACCCCGGTGCTGCCGCCAAACTCGTTGCCGGGCACCGTCTACCTCGGCGAGCAGCTCAGCCGCGACCCGACCTCGGGCAAGCTGTACCGCATCTTCGTCAACGCCCAGTCGGCCCGGTACGGCGTCTACGTGCGGCTGATCGGCGAGATCAGCGCCAACCCGGTGACCGGGCAGCTGACCGCGATCTTCGACGAGCCCGCCCAGGGCGGCCTGCCACAGGTCCCGTTCAGCTCGTTCAGGCTGCAGTTCGACGGCGCCAAGGGGACGCTGACCAGCCCGCCTACCTGCGGCCCCAACACCACCGTCTCCCGGATGTTCCCGTGGACCGGCAACGCGGCGGCAACCCCGTCGGGGAGCTTCATGCTGACCAACGGCCCGCGCGGCGGCGCCTGTGCCAAAACGATGGCCGAGCGCCCCTTCGCGCCCGGCTTCGCCGCCGCCCCCGGCGACCGTGTGAAGACCTTCACCAACTTCACCGCTCACTTCTCCCGCCCCGACGGGCAGCAGGAGCTGAAGGGCGTCGACATCGTCCTGCCCGAAGGCGCGACGGCGAAGCTCGCCGGCGTCCCCTACTGCCCACCATCTGAGATCAAAGACGCGGCCACCCGGGCCGGCACCGCCGAGCGCAAAAACCCCAGCTGCCCTGACAACAGCCAGGTCGGCGTCGCCTCGATCCAGGCCGGCACCGGCCCGAAACCGCTGAAGATCGACGGCAAGGCCTACCTCGCCGGCCCCTACCAGCGGGCGCGGATCTCGCTCGTCGTCGTCACTCCCGCCGTCGCTGGGCCGTTCGACCTCGGCACCGTCGTCGTCCGGGTGCCGCTCTTCCTCACTGAGGAAACCGCCCAGATCCACCCCGTCACCAACGCGATCCCGGACGTATTCGGCGGCGCCAAGCTCAGCATCGGCTCGATCTTCGTCAACGTCAACCGCAAAGACTTCGCCCTGACCGGGACCAACTGCCGCAAGCAGGAGACGGCGGGCACGATCTTGGGAGGCGGGGCGGACCCGACCAACCCGGCGGCCTTCTCGGCCTTCAAAGTCTCCGACCCCTACCGGGGCGTCGGCTGCAAACGCCTCAAGTTCAAGCCGAAGCTGAAGCTGCGGCTGTTCGGGGCGACGCAGCGAGCCAAGCACCCGCGCCTGCGTGCGGCCCTCCGCACCCGGCCGAAAGACGCCAACATCGCCCGCGCCTCGGTGGCGCTTCCGCACGCCCTCTTCCTCGACCAGGCCAGCCTGGCGACGATCTGCACCCGGGTCCAGTTCAACGCCGACGAATGCCCGAAACGTTCGATCTACGGCAAGGCGCGAGCCTTCACGCCGCTGCTCGCCGACCCGCTCGAAGGCCCGGTTTACCTGCGTTCCTCGAGCGACACGCTGCCGAACATGGTCGCCCATCTGGAGGGCCAGGTCGACATCGATCTGGTCGGCCGGATCGACAGCTTCCGCGGCGGCATCCGCACCACCTTCCGCCGCACCCCGGACGTGCCGGTGACCAAGTTCGTCGTCACCCTGCCGGGCGGCAAGCACGGCCTCCTGGTCGCCTCGCGCAACCTCTGCGAGTCCCCGGTCAGGGCGATCATCAAGCTCAAAGGCCACAACGGCAAAAAGGCCAACCGTCGCCCGAAGCTGCGAACCCCGTGCGGGAATAAAAGCCCCGCCAAAAAAGGCGCACGAGGGTCCCGGTAGTGCTCCTGATTGGACGAAAGTTACCCGGGTAGCAATAGCTCGGACGCTTGAATCGGCCGAAATAGCCGCTACAGTTTGCTGCTAGGGAGGCGTTCACGATTGGACGCCACGCAGGGGAAGCGTCCTCGTTTCTTTTGGGAAAAGGGTTAACGAGGAGGAATTGAATAGATGAGGCGCTCAATCGCTGTCGCGATGATGGCTTTGGGATTGCTGATGGCTGCGTCCGTTGCACAAGCGGACACCAACAACATCATCGAAAAACAGGGTGATGTGCAAACCAAAGACGACGGGTGGCAATCGGGGACTTGCATCAACGACGCGCCGCTCCAATGCGCGCCAGAAACCCCGCAGCTTTTCTTCAATCAGGCCGGTGGCCATCCCCCGGTCGGCTTCACCCAGTACATCGTTCAACACAACACCGTTGAACCGGTCCCCGGGGTGGTGCTGAAGCCACTCAAAGACCCACTCGAGGATCGCGACATCCGGACCCTGCGGGTCGACCTGCCGCCAGGTCTGACGGTCAACCCGGAGGCAACCGGGGCGAAGTGCACCGTCGAAAATTTCCTGCGCACGATTCCGGGAGTAGGGATCGTCCCGAATTGCGACCCCGCCACCATGCAGACCGGTGAAGAGAAGGCGAGCCTGGTCGTGAACGAAACCGGGTTCGAACTCGAACCGGGCAAACCTCTGCCCAAGGGCGCTCAGATTCCGCTCATTCCGAACGTCTCCCAGGTAAAAGTCTTCAACCTCGTTCCCGAAGATGGCGAACCGGCCCTCTTCGGCTTCGTAATTGGGTTGGCGGAGCCGGTCTTCCTCACCACCGAGGTGGCGTGGGAGAGCGACTTCCACGAGAGCTTCACGATCCACCTCGAGGAGTCAGATGTGCCGGGGCTCTCGACCCTGACCAGCCGCTTGGTGAACTTCGGCGAGAGCGGCAATGGAACCTTCATCACCAACCCGACCACCTGCTTCAACCCCGCAGCGCCTGCGACCGAACACCTCTACTCGACCTGGTTCCGCGCTGAGTCGTTCGGCGAACCGGACGAAGATTTCCCGAACGGCTCCACGCCGGTCGAGGCGAAGCTTCCGGAAGGGGAAAAACCGGAAGAATGCGAGACCATCCCGTTTGAACCCTCAATCGACGTCGAGCCCGGCACCAACCAGGTCGACTCGCCGGCTTCACCGACGGTGACGACCGAGATGCCGTTCGACGTTCCGACCGTCCCCGGCGAAGCCGGCCACCAGGGCCAGTCGCACCTGCGCAGCGCCACCGTGCAGATGCCGGCCGGCATGGGCCTCAACCCCTCGGGGTCGGTTGGCCTTGCTGCCTGCACCGACGCCCAGTTCAACAAGGGCGTGCGGATCAACGACAACACTTGCCCCGCGAACTCGGTCATCGGCAGTGCCGAGGTTGTGACCCCGGTGCTGTCAGAGACGCTCAAAGGTCAGGTCTACGTCGGCGAGCAGAAGAGCTCTGATCCCACCTCGGGAGAAGAGTTCCGGATCCTCGCCGAAGCGAAGTCGCTCAAACTGGGGATCGTCGCGCGGCTGGTCGGCAACGTAAGCGCCAACCCGACCACTGGCCAGCTGACCGCCGTTTTCGACGAACAGCAGGTCGGTCCGCTCGCCGGACCGCTGCCGAAGGGCCTGCCTCAGGTCCCGTTCGAATCGGTGGTGCTCAAATTCGACGGTGCCCACAAGGTCCTCAGCAGCCCGCCGATTTGCGCGAAAGCGGACACGACCACGACGATGGTGCCTTGGTCGGGCAACGCAAACGCCACCCCGGGTGACGACTTCACGCTGACCAGCATGCCTGGCGGCGGGGCCTGTCCGACGACCCTGGCCCAGCGCCCGTTCGCGCCGGCCTACACGGCGAAAACCGACAACACCCAGGGCGGCGCGTCCAGCCCGTTCCGGGTCCACATCGGCCGTCCCGACGGCCAGCAGGAGGTCAAGCTCGTCGACGTAACCCTGCCGAAGGGGCTGACCGGCAAGCTGGCCGGTATCCCCTACTGCTCGGAGGGTGCGATCGGCGCTGCCGCCGCCAACAGCGGTGTCGCCGAGCAGAAAGCCCCCAGCTGCGGGGCCGCGAGCATGATCGGCACCACCTCGACCGAGTCGGGTACCGGTGCCAACCCGCTGAAACTGCCCGGCAACGTGTACCTCGCCGGGCCCTACAACGGGGCGCCGCTGTCTCTCGCGGTGATCACCCCGGCTGTATCGGGACCGTTCGACCTCGGTGTCGTCGTGGTCCGGGTGGCCCTCAAGGTCAACCCGGAGACGGCACAGATCACCGCGGTCTCCGACGTCATCCCCGATGTGTTCGACGGCGTCAAACTGGACCTGCGGACGATCGACTTCAACATCGATCGCAGCGGGTTCATGATCAACCCGACGAACTGCTCCGCACAGGCATTCACCGGAGCGATCAACGGGGGCGGCGCCGACCCGACCAACCCGGCGGCGTTCAGCTCATACGCCGTCAACACGCCGTTCCAGGCGACCGGCTGTAAACAGCTGAAGTTCAAGCCGAAGCTGGTCACCAAGCTGACCGGCGGGACGACGCGGAACAAGTACCCGCGCCTGACCGCGACGCTGACTGGTCGGAACGGAGACGCGAACATCGCCCGCACGGCGCTGACCATGCCGTCGGCGTTCTTCGTCGCCCAGAACCACATCAAAACGGTGTGCACCCGGCCGCAGCTCGCGGCCAAGCAGTGCCCGAAGAGCTCGGTCTACGGCCAGGCGGAAGCGACGTCTCCGCTGCTCGACGGCAAGTTGAGCGGGCCGGTCTACCTCGTCCCCGGCGGTCACACGCTGCCGGACCTGGTCGCCGACCTCCGCGGTCAGGTGAACATCCAGCTCCGCGGAGTGATCAGCTCCAAGCGGGGCGGGATCAAGACCGTGTTCAACAACACCCCCGACGTGGCGGTGAAGAAGTTCGTCCTCAAGATGCAGGGAGGCAAAAAGGGCCTCATCGTCAACTCGACGAACATCTGCAAGGGCAAGCACCCCGCGATCCTCAACATCAAGGGCCAGAACGGCAAGCAGGTGAAGAACAACAAGTACGGGTTGAACCTCGCCAGCTGCGGTAAGAAGAAGAAGGGCAAGAAGTAGCGAGCGACGCAAGCACCGGCGCGGAGGGCTGAATAGCCTCCGCGCCGGTGCGGCCGTCGCTTTCCATCCTCGTCGTCGCCTGGAACAGCCGGGCGGAGTTGGAGCGAACGCTGCCGGCGCTGTTGCCGGAGCTGAGCGCCGATGATGAGCTGATCGTCGTCGACAACGACTCGGCGGACGGGACCGCCGACGCCGTGGCGGCGCTGGCCCCGGCCGCGCGGGTCCTGCCGACGGGGCGGAACGCGGGCTTCGCCGCCGCTTGCAACGCCGGCGCCGCCGAGGCCGGGGGGGACCTGCTGGTCATCCTCAATCCCGACGCCGCGCCGCTTCCCGGCTTCGGCGAGGCGATCCGGCGGCCCTGGCTGGACGGGCGCGGCTGGGCAGCCTGGCAGGCGCTCGTCGCCGACGGCGACGGCACCCGGATCAACTCCGCCGGCAACCCGGTCCACTTCACCGGGATCGTCTGGGCCGGAGGGCACGGCCAGCCGATCTCCGACGCGCCCGGCCCCGGCGAGGTCGCCGCCCTCTCGGGCGCCTGCCTCGCCGTCCCTCTCGCCACCTGGCATGAAGTCGGCGGCTTCCCCGAGCGCTATTTCCTCTACCACGAGGACGTCGACCTCTCGCTGCGGCTGCGGATGCGCGGCGGCGCCCTCGGCATCGAGCCGGCGGCGGTCGTTGCCCACGACTACGAGTTCGGCGCCCGCGAGCACAAGTGGCGCTGGCTGGAGCGCAACCGCCTCGCCTTCATCGTCCGCACCTACCCGGCGCCGCTCCTGCTCCTGCTCGCCCCGGCCCTGCTCGCCACCGAGCTGGCCCTAATCGCCGTTTCGGTCTCGGGCGGGTGGGGGAGGCAGAAGCTGGCGGCCAACCTGGAAGCCCTCCGCTGGCTGCCCCGCCTCCTGCGCGAGCGCCGCACCCTCCAGGCAACCCGCACCGCCACCGCCGCCGAGTTCGCCACCTGGCTCACCCCCGATCTCGACTCCCCCTTCATCTCCCCACTGGCCCGCTCAGCCCCCGCCCGCCTCCTCCTCCGCGCCTACTGGCGCACCGTCCGCATCTTGCTCGGTCACTAGCTGGCGTGCGCCGCGCCCTCTGCGATGATTTCTCCATGGAGCAGCGCCACGTCAAGCTCAGCGGCGATGTCGAGGGGTCCTACGTCATCGAGGAGGCGCTGGCCGATGGTCGGCTGGTGGTCGCGCCCGAGTGGCCCTCGAAAGAGACTTCCGCGGAGGCGATCCTGGATCGCGCGGGGGGAAGGCGGCTGTCGCCCGAGGAGTTCGACAAGCACTTCGGCGATCTGCCCACTGACGGCGAGGGCTAGGTGGTCTCATATCCGTCTGGACCGGTTTTCCCGGTCCATGTAGACGAGCGGGAGCTGGCCGAGGACCTTGTCTGGGCAAGCGACGCGGGGCGGGCGGCCATCGAGCCGATGATCCAGCGCCTTGAGGTCGATGGGGTTCCAGCGGCATGGCTGAGACGCTGCGACGCCGAAGCGCGCGACGGGACCCGCCTCCCCGGCTGCGTCAAGCTCTACATCCCGCAGCCAACCGGTCAGTGGGGCGCGGTGTTCCTTGGAGGTGCGGTAGATGGAAGCCCAAGGCTGTTCCTGCTCGCCGTTGGCGAGCGGCACCCCGGACCGCCATGGCGCTTAAGCGTCTACGAGGTCGCTCACCGGCGGCTGCACAAGCTGGATTCCTAGGCGGGCATCGCGAAGGTGAACATGCGCTCGGCGTCGATTCGCCAGAAGACGGGGCCGGAGTCGAGGAACTCCTCCCACTCGGGGCCGTAGCGGGGGACGTAGACGTCGAGCAGGGTCTGGCGCAGCTCGGCTCCCTCCTCGGCCTGGACGTCGACCGGGACCGCCTTGCCGTGCACGGTTACCGCCAGCTCCTCGCCGGGGAGGTGGGTGGCGCTGACATCGGGGCGGCGGCGGATGTTCCTCGCCCGGGCCGAGTCCGGCGCGGAGCCGAAGTGGAAGCTGCCGCGGTGGAAGATCCCGTCTACCGGGCCGACCTGTGGCCGACCGTCGGCGGTGGACGTGGCGAGTGCGAGAAGGCACATCCCGGTCAGCCGCTCCGTGACCTGCTCGGCGTCGAGGCGGCGCTCGGGGGTGAGAATCCGGAGCAGGTGGGGCCCTGCGGCGGCAAAGCTGGCGTCCAGCAGCTCCTGCAGCTTGGCCAGGTCCGCGTCGGTCTCCCGCACGGGCCTAGATCGGCTGGCTGGTGGGGCGGATCAGGATCTCGTTGACGTCGACGCCGTCCGGCTGCTCGAGCGCGAACATCACCGCGCGGGCGATGTCGTCATCTTGCAGCGCCCACTTGCCGGGCCGGTTGTCGAAGAACGGGGTGTCGGTCATCCCCGGCTCGATCAGGGTCACCTTGATCGACGTGTTCTCATGCATCTGGCGCAGCTCGGCCCGCAGCGACTCGCCGATCGCGGTCGCAGCGAACTTGGTCGCCGAGTAGAGCGAGCCCGGGAGGGCCCGGCGGCCGGCGATCGAGCTGGTGATTAGGAAGTGACCGTTGCCGCGCTCGAGCAAGTGGGGGAGGGTGGCGCGGATCGTCAGTGCGGCGCCGTAGACGTTGGTCAAGACCATCGAGCGCCAGTGCTCGACGTCCTCCTCCATGAAGCCGCGGGCGGCGCCGAACCCGGCGTTGGCGAAGACGGCGTCGATCCGGCCAAAGCGCTCGAGCGCCGCGGCGGCCATCGCCTCGACCTGGTCCCACTCGGTGACGTCGCACCGGACCGCAAGCGCGCGCTCCTCGCCGCCCAGCTCCGTCGCCAGCTCTTCCAACTCCTCCAGCCGCCTCGCCGCGAGGACGAGGCGGTAGGTCGGGGCGGCGGCGCGGGCGGTGGCCGCGCCGATGCCGCTGCTTGCCCCGGTGATCAGGAGAACCGGATCATTGGCGTTGTTCTCAGTCATCGACCCAGATTCTTCCACGGCTGCGCCTTGCGATAATCCCCGATGCCCGTGGACCCCAACCGCAAGCGGAAGATTCGCCTCGTCGCAGCGCTCAGCGCCGCCGTGCTGCTCGCGGTCGCGCTGGTCTATACCTCGTTCTCCGCGGCGACCGAGGCGAAGCAGCCCTCGGAGCTGATTGGGGCCGCCCCCGGGACCAGCTACCAGATGACCGGCCGGGTCGTGAAGGGCTCGATCAGCCGCCAGGACGACGGCATCGCCTTCAGCGTCGTCGACCGCGACGGTGGCAGCGACGCCCTGCCGGTCACCTACGCCAACGGCGGCACGATCCCGGACCCGTTCCGCGGCGGCCGCGAGATCGTGCTCACCGGGGAGATGCAAGACGGGACCTTCGTCGGCGAGCCAGACACCCTGGTCACCAAGTGCCCGTCGAAGTTCACGACCAAAAAAGATGGCTAGCCTCGGCAGCGCCCTGCTGGCGCTGGCGTTCCTCACCGCTGTCGTAGCCGCAGTCCTCGCCCTCGCCGGGCGTAACGGCGAGCGCCGCTGGATAGACGCCTCCCGCCGCGCGGTCTACGCGTTGCTCGCGTTGCTCACCGCCTGCGTCGTAATCATCGAGCTCGCTTTCGCCGGCGATGACTTCTCCTTCAACATCGTCCAGCAGCACTCCTCGATCGAGACGCCGGCCTTCTACAAGTTGGCGGCGATGTGGTCGAGCCAGGAGGGCTCGCTGCTGCTCTGGGCGTGGGTGCTCTCGATCGCCGCCGGCGCCGCCCTGTACGTGACCCGGAACAAGCTTCGTGAGCTGGTCCCCTGGGCGACCGCGGTGATGATGGGGGTCGCCTCTTTCTTCACCGGCCTGATGCTGTTCGCGCCCGGGGTCGACCCGTTCGCGACGCTCAGCCCGGTCCCCGCCGACGGGATCGGCCTCACCCCGCTGCTGCAGCACCCGAGCATGATGATCCACCCGCCGATGCTCTACTCGGGGTACGTCGCCTTCACCGTCCCCTTCGCCTTCGCGATCGGCGCCCTCGTCACCCGCCGGCTCGACGCGGAATGGATCCGCGCCACCCGTCGCTTCGCCCTGATCGCCTGGGCCTTCCTCGGCTTCGGCCTCCTGCTCGGCGCCCGCTGGTCCTACACCGAGCTTGGCTGGGGCGGCTACTGGGCCTGGGACCCGGTCGAGAACGCCGCCCTGATGCCGTGGCTGCTGGGGACCGCGTTCCTGCACTCGATCATGGTCCAGGAGAAGCGCGGGATGCTGAAAGTCTGGAACGCCTGCTTGGTTGTCGGCACCTTCACGATGGCGCTGCTCGGCACCTTCCTGGTCCGCTCCGGGGTGTTGCAGTCGATCCACGCCTTCGGCGACAGCACCGTCGGCCCCTACATCCTCGGCTTGATCGGCGTGGTCATGATCGGCTCGGCGGCGCTGATCGTCTCCCGCCTCGACGACCTGCGCTCGCCCAAGCGGATCGACTCCTTGGTCTCCCGGGAGGCCGTCTTCCTGGTCAACAACCTGCTCCTGGTCGGGCTCACCGTGGTGATCTTCTGGGGCACCTTCTTCCCACTGATCTCCGAACTCTTCACCGGCGACAAGGCCTCGCTGGCCGCGCCCTGGTTCGACCGCTACACGACCCCGCTGGCGATCGGGCTCGTCCTCTTCACCGGGATCGGGCCGCTGCTGGCCTGGCGCCGGGTCAGCTGGGCCTCGGCCAGGCGCGTCTTCCGGGTGCCGCTGGCTGTCGCCGGGCTCACCCTGTGCGGGCTCCTGCTGTTCACCGACGCCGCCGAGTCGCCCTGGGCGCTGGCGCTCTTTGTCTTCGCCGCCTTCGCCCTCTCCGGCCTGGCCCAGGAGTTCTGGACCGGGGCGGCGGCGAGGCGCTCGCTCTCCGGAGGCTCGATGGCCGGCGCCCTGGCCGGGCTCGTCTCCCGCAACCGGCGCCGCTACGGCGGCTATATCGTCCATATCGGCATCGTCGTTCTGCTGATCGGGATCGCCGCGTCCTCCAGCTTCCAGACCAACCGGGACGCGACCCTGCGCCCGGGGGAGAGCACGGTCGTCGACGGCCGCGAGATCACCTATGTGAAGCCGACCGTCGCCATCGACGCCGAGAAGGCCACCTTCGGCGGCGTGGTGCGGGTCGAGGAGGACGGCAAGCTCGTCGCCACCCTGCACCCGAGCCGGCGCTTCTTCAGGCCGACCGGGCAGGGGCGGCGGACGATCGGCAGCTTCTTCGCCGGCGAGGCGACCAGCGAGGTGGGTCTGCGGGCCGGGCTCGGGAGCGACTTCTGGATCGCGATGCAGCCGGACGTCGGCGACGTCCAGCGCCAGGCGCGCAACGCCGACAGGGGCTTTGAAGCCTGCCTCCAAGGCGCGCCGGGGACCCCGGCCCAGTGCAAAGCGATCGGGACGCTGATGCGCGCCGCTGCACAGAACCCGAGCCTTCGCGGCCCCGCTCTCGCCCAGATCGCCCGGCTGCAGGACCTGACCGCGAACCGGATCGCCCAGAGCTATCTCACCGAAGCCGCACCGGCGACCTTCAGGATCATCGTCGACCCGCTCGTCACCTGGATGTGGATCGGCGGGTTGATCTCCCTTTCCGGCGCCCTGATCGCGCTCTGGCCCTCGCGGGGCCGGCGCCGCGGCGCTCTCGTGCGGACCGAGGCGGACGCCCGCAAAGAAGCCAAGTACCGGGAGATCCGCGACGCTCAGCTCGACCACGCTGCCGGCAAGCTCTCCGACGAGGACTTCGCCGCCCTCGATGCCGAACTACGGACCGAGGCGGTGGAGATGCTCGACCCGGCCGTGCCCAACGGCTCGGGGAACGGGGTCGCCGAGCGCGATGGGGTGGAGGAGCCGCGCGAGAAGGTCCGGCAGGACTAGAGCCTCTAGACTTCTCGCCATGTACACGTTCCTCAGCGCCGTCCAGGTGATCATTGCGGTCGTCGTGATCTTCCTGGTGCTCCTGCACTCGGGCAAAGACGCCGGCCTCTCCGGCGCCTTCGGCATCGGCGGCGCCGGTGGCAGCGGCATCGGTGGCGGCTCGATGGTCGAGCGCAATCTCGACCGCGCCACCGTCGTCTTCGCGGTGCTGTTCGTCCTCAACACCTTTGTGCTGCTGAAGATCTAGCTGGCGGCCTCGGCCGTTTCGAAGCCGATCAGCGAAACCGCGATCGGAACTCCGGGCTCCTTGCTGCCGAGACGCCGTTCCGCACTTATCGCCTGAATCTCGTTGAGCCTTTCCATCGTCTCCTCGAGCAGCGTCATCGTTTCGTCCCAGCCCTGCTCGTCGACCACGCCCTCGTGAAGGCTGTGATGTCGGTTGTCGCGGTGCTCGAAGCTGCCGCTCTCCAGCGCTTCGCTGAGTAGCGCGCCCGTGGCCTCCATCTGCTTGCCGACGATGCCAGCGCGAACCTGCTCCGGAACCTGAGCCCATTCGGCATCGGAGAAGACAGCGCGTTTGATCGCCCGGTAGAAGTGCTCGGTCGCCCCCCGGCGAGGGACGGTTTTGACCAGCTCGATGTAGCCGGCCTTGTGTAGCTCGCGCACGTGGTAAGCCATCTTGCCGACGCTCGTCCCAACCTCGTGAGCAAGTTCCTTCGGGCTCGCCGTTCTCTGGTTGAGAACGTGAAGCGCATGGGCCCGCGACGGGTGCGCGAGCGCCTTGAGCGCATCCTGATTGATCACGTTGTGCGTCTTTACCGGCATGGGGGCTCCTCTGCTGTGGACGATCTGAGTAGTTGAGGTTAGTTGTAAACGCCGCACTTCGCAGCGCTTTATCTGTTGTATCTCCTCAATGGTGGAACTAGCTCCACCATTAGAACGGTCCCGCAATCAGGGACATCACCGTACTGCGAGAGGGGGTGAGCAGGTGAAGATCGCCAGTTGCGAGCAGGCCATTCCGGTGGCCTCTATTCAGAAGTTTGGCTGATTAGGCCAGAAGCTGGGAGGGGTCGGCCCGTGGGTTGAGGCCGGGCCGACCCTAAGACAGCAGTGAAAGATATGTAATTGAAGTTGACAAATCCTCCGTATCTGTCAACCTAGGCCTCGTCCACTTCGGCTTGGCAAGGAGGCAGCGAATGGAGGCGACCGCGCACTCGCATCACCATCACCACGAGGAGGTGGAGGTCAACCCGGCGACCTGGCGCGATCCCAAGCGCTACGCGTGGTTGCTCGGCATCCTCGTGCCGCTGGCGCCGTTCCTGGCCTGGGGCTGGGTTTCGCTGACTGGCTTCGGCGCCTTCTGGTACCTCGGCCCGGTTCTCGTTTTCGTCGCCTTCCCGCTGCTCGACCTGGCGATCGGGATGGACGCGACCAACCCGCCGGACAGCGTCCTCAAGTGGCTCGAGCAGGACCGCTACTACCGCTGGTGCACCTACCTCTTCATCCCGATCCAGTACGGAGGGCTCATCCTCGCCTGCTGGATGTGGTCGAGCGGCGATCTCTCGGCGCTGGAAAGCATCGGCCTGGCGCTGACGATGGGCGTGGTCGGCGGGATCGCGATCAACACCGCCCACGAGCTCGGCCACAAGCGGGCCAGCTCGGAGCGCTGGCTGAGCCGGGTGGCGCTGGCACAGACCGGTTACGGCCACTTCTTCATCGAGCACAACCGCGGCCACCACGTCCGCGTCGCCACCCCCGAGGACCCCGCCAGCTCGCGGCTGGGGGAGAGCTTCTGGGCGTTCCTGCCCCGCACCGTCATCGGCAGCCTGCGCTCGGCATGGGGGATCGAGGCCGCCCGCCTCGACCGGCTCGGCGCCTCGCACTGGACGCTGCGCAACGACATCCTCGGTGCCTGGGCGATGACCGTGGCGCTGTTTGCCGCCCTCGCGATCGCCTTCGGCCCGGTTGTCCTGCCCTACCTCGTCGCCCAAGCGGTGATCGGGTTCTCGATGCTGGAGGTCGTCAACTACCTCGAGCATTACGGCCTCTTGCGGCAGCGCCGCGAGGACGGTCGTTACGAGCGCTGCCTACCGGAACACAGCTGGAACAGCAACAACGTCGCGTCCAACGTCCTCCTCTACCACCTGCAGCGCCACTCAGACCACCACGCCAACCCGACCCGCCGCTACCAGGCCCTGCGCCACGTCGAGGAAGCGCCGCAGCTCCCCACCGGGTACGCCGGGATGATCGTCCTCGCCTGGGTGCCGCCGTTGTGGCGGCGGGTGATGGACCCGCGCCTGCTCGACCACTACGGCGGCGACCTCACCCGCGCCAACATCTCCCCGCGCCGCCGCGGCCGGGTCCTGGCCCGCTACGGGGCGGTTTCATGAGCGCTTGGGGCTGCCCCTGCTGCGGCTACGTCTATGACGAGGAGGCAGGGCACCCGCGCGAGGGGTTCCCGCCCGGCACCCCCTGGAGCGAGGTTCCCGACGACTGGGCCTGCCCCGACTGCGGGGTCCGCGACAAGGTCGACTTCGAGCCCGTCGAGAGCGACGATTGACCGCCGCCGGTGCGACGATGGGGGCGATGGCGAGCGCCCGAACTCCATACCCTGAGGCGGCTCGTGAGCTGCTGCGCGAGACGCTTTTTGGCGCCGCTCGCGACCAGCTCACCGAGCGCACCTGGTCGCAGATAACGATGTCGGACATCGCCGCCGGCGCCGGCGTCAGCCGCCAGACCCTCTACAAGGAGTTCGGCAACCGCAACGAGTTCGGGCAGGCCTTCGTCATCCACGTCGGCGAGCGCTTCCTCGACCAGGTCGAGGCCGCCGTCAAGCAGCACCTCGACGATCCCCGGGCGGCCGTCACCGCCGCCCTGGAGCTGTTCCTGCGCTCGGCCGCGGAAGACCCGTTGATCCGGACGCTGCTCTCAGACGACGGCACCGGCGGCATGCTTCCCTTCGTCACCACCCGGGGAGTGCCGGTGGTCCAGTGGGCGACCGCTCGGCTCGCCGCCGTGATCGAAGAGGGCTGGCCACAGGCCCCGCCGGCCGACACTCGGCTCCTCTCCGAGGCCCTGGTCCGGCTGGCGATCAGCTACATCACCGCGCCCAGCGAATCGCCGGAGTCGACCGGTACCGCGGTGGCCGACCTGCTCGGCCCGTTCATCGACCGCGCGCTGGGCTCTTCAGCAAACAACTGATGGATTGACCCCCCTATAGGGGGTAGAAAACATCAATTGATCTCGAGGGCCGCCGGGGTTGCAGTCTGGAGCGGCGCCGCGCCCTTGATCAGGTCGGCGGCGCGCTCGGCGATTGCGATAACCGGTGCGTTGGTGTTGCCGCGGGGGACCGTCGGCATCACCGAGGCGTCGACCACGCGCAGGCCCTCGACCCCCTGGACGCGCAGCTCGGCGTCGACCACGGTGTCGATCGAGCAGGTGCCGACCGGGTGGTAGATCGGGAAGGTGGTGGCGGCGACATGGGCGCGCAGCTCCGCCTCGGAGTCGCCGGCAGGGCCGGTGAACCGCGCGGCGCAGTAGGGGCTCATCGCCGGCTGGGAGCAGATCTCTTGCATCAGCTTGACCGCCGCGGTCATCCGCTCCATGTCGCCCTCGGCGGTAAAGAACTCGTTGCGGACGATCGGCTTCGCGCTCGGGTCTGCGGAGCCGAGGCGGACCGAGCCGCGGCTGCGCGGGGTGAGTAGGCAGGGGGAGACCCAAACGCCGTGCGCTTCGGGGTCGGACATGCCCTCGTCGACGATCTGGATCGGGGCGACGTGGAACTGGGTGTCGGGAGCGTCGACGCCGGCCTCGACCCGGGCGAACCCGCCGGACTCGGCCAGGTTGGAGGCAAACGGGCCGGTCTGGTCGGCAGCGAACTGTTCCAGCGCGGCCGGCTCCAGCGCCGCCAGCAGGCTCTCCGGCTCCGGCGTCGTCCAGACCGCGTAGCTGGCGGCGTGGTCGGAGAGGTTCTCGCCGACCGCCGGCTGGTCGACCAGCAGCTCGATTTCGCGCATCTCCAGGTGTTCGGCCGGCCCAACCCCGGAGAGCATCAGCAACTGCGGCGAGTTGTAGCTGCCGCCACAGAGGATCGTCTCCCGCTCGGAGCGCAGCTCCTGCGTCTGGCCGAGCTGGCTGGCGACGACCCCGGTTGCCCGGGTGCCGTCGAAGAGGATTCGGTCGACCCGCATGTAGGGCATCACCGTCAGGTTGGGACGCTCCATCGCCGGGTGCAGGTAGGCGACGGCGGCGCTCGCGCGCATGCCGCCGCGCTGGGTCACCTGGTACATCCCGACCCCGTCCTGCTCGGGGCCGTTGAAGTCCTCGTTCCGGGCCAGGCCGGCTTCGACCCCGGCCTCGACGAAGGCGGGGGTGATCACGTTGCCCGAGCGCTGGTCGGAGACCGGCAGCGGCCCGCCGGCGCCGTGCCAGTCCGAGGAACCGCGCTCGTTGTCCTCGGACTTGAGGAAGTAGGGGAAGAGGTCGTCCCAGCCCCACCCGGGCACGCCCCAGCCGTCATAGTCGGCGCGGTTGCCGCGGATGTAGACCATCGCGTTGACCGAGGAGGAGCCACCGAGCACTTTGCCCCGGGGGAGCGCCAGCTGCCTGCCGTTGCAGTTGGCCTCCGGCGCCGTGCGGTAGTCCCAGTCGAGTTCGGTCCGGGCCAGCTGCAGGTAGCCAAGCGGCACGTGGATGTTTTCGTTGGTGTCCGGCGGCCCCGCCTCCAGCAGCAGGACGTTGACATCCGGGTCCTCGGACAGGCGCGCCGCCAGCACGCATCCGGCGGACCCCGCTCCGACGATCACGTAGTCGTACATCGCTCTCCTCCTGGGTTGGGCCGATCCCACTCGGCTTCGCTCTGCAGAGCGTACTCCGCGAGCCAAGGCCGAGGCGACGGACTCGGCAGAACCCTTTGGACATTCATCCGAAGACGATTGTTTGAACCTGCTTGCGTAATCAGACGCCGGCGTCTTTGATTACTCCAGCCAGGCCCAGCATGGGCATGCCCTCACCACCCGGAGGATCAGATGCCGACGACTTTCCCCAGCTCAAAGCTCAAGCGAAGCAAGGCTCCCCTCGCCACCTTGCTGTCCCTGCTCACCTTCATCGCCACCGCCCTTGCTCTCGCCCCGGCCTCGGCCCTCGCCATGGACGACGTCAACGACGGGGCGGGCTGCACCCAGGTGGGTACCCATGACTTCGGCGTAGATGAGAACGGAGACTTCTGTTCCCTGGAGACCGACGGCGGCGGTGGCGCCGGAGGCGGCGGAGAGGGCGCCGGTGGAGGCGGCGGAACGGGCGCCGGGGACGGGGGCCTTCCGCCGGAGGTGGTCGTGGTCGATGGCTGGGGACCGGCGCCTAGCGAGCCGGCGCCACCGCCGCAGGCGGACCCACCCCCCCGAGGCTCGGGCCCTGAGTTCGGATTCCCCGAGCCGCCGAAGCGGGGCGGCGGGGCGCCGAGGCCGAAGAAGCTGACCCCCGTGGAGCAGTGCCTGAAGCTCGCGAAAGAGGCCGGGTTGAACTCGGAGGAGAACAAGCTGGAGAGCCTGAAGGCGCAACTCGAGAGACTCCAGGAGGAGAGGCTTCGTCTGAGGGGGATGATCCTCGCTGCCGATCTCACCGTCGAGGAGATGCCTAACGAGGCGCCTGGCAAGCGGGCTATCAGGCACAAGTACCACATGGTGAAGGACCTGTCCGGCCTCGAAGCGAGGGTCGCCGCCATGGAAAAAGCCAAGAAAGAGTGGGATGCAAAGAAGTGCGAGAAAATCCTCAGTCCCACGACGAAGCCTCCTAAGGCTCGCTGAGGCGGCTCGATGCGAATCCCCCTCGCCACCCTGCTGGCGCTCCTCACCCTCACCGCCCTGGTCCTCGTCCCGGCCTCGGCCCAGGCGATGGACGACAACGGCACCGACGCCTGCCTGCCGAAACCTGGCTTCCCCGGCATCGGCACCGACAGCGACGGCTTCTGCGATCCGCTCGAGGAGTCGGGCGGCGGTGGTGGCGAGGGGGGAGGAGGCGGTGGAGAGGGCGCCGGCGGAGGCGGCGGAACGGGCTCCGGGGACGGGGGCCTTCCGCCGGAGGTGGTCGTGGTCGAGGACTGGGGACCGGCACCTAGCGAGCCGGCACCGCCTCCGCAGTCGGACCCACCACCCCGTGGCTCGGGCCCTGAGTTCGGATTCCCCGAGCCGCCGAAGCGGGGCGGCGGGGCGCCGAGGCCGGAGAAGCCGGACCCTCGCAAGGAGTGCCTGGAGCTCGAGGAGAAAGGCAAATTCAGGCCGTCCCTCAAGTTTGGCACTCCCAGTGCGCCAGAGCGGGACTGGGTCGAGAAGAAGAAGGCGGAGATAGAGCACCAAAAGTTCGTCGTCGAACAAGCGCTATTGACGCTGATGAGCGTCGAGCTCGCTGAGTCGAAGTGGGAGGTGGAGCCCAGGAAGAAGGCGCTCAAGCGCCACCGGGAGAAGCTCGGCGCCCTGTACCAATCGCTGTACGCCGTGCTCGAGGCAAGGGACAAGTGGCGCGAGAAGAAGTGCGCCGCCGTCCTAAGCCCCAAGACGTGACGCGCTCACCGAGGGGGAATCAGACGCGGTTTCGGGTCACCACGTTGGTAGTGCTGTCGGCATTCATCGCTGGTGTCCAGGTTCTAGCGGCAGCCCCGGCGCCGGCGATGGACGACAACGGCACCGACGCCTGCCTGCCGAAACCTGGCTTCCCCGGCATCGGCACCGACAGCGACGGCTTCTGCGATCCGCTCGAGGAGTCGGGCGGCGGTGGTGGCGAGGGGGGAGGAGGCGGCGGAGAGGGCGCCGGTGGAGGCGGCGGAACGGGCGCCGGGGACGGGGGCCTTCCGCCGGAGGTGGTCGTGGTCGATGGCTGGGGACCGGCGCCTAGCGAGCCGGCGCCACCGCCGCAGGCGGACCCACCCCCCCGAGGCTCGGGCCCTGAGTTCGGATTCCCCGAGCCGCCGAAGCGGGGCGGCGGGGCGCCGAGGCCGCCGGGGAAGAAGCCGAAGAAGGCTCTGACCACGTTGGAGGAGTGCCAGCTGCTCGAGAAGCGGGGCTACGTCTTGGCTCCCTACCTGGTCAAACAAAAGACCGCGGAGCTGCAGAGGTTGAAGCGAAGGGACGCTGAGCTCTACGACCGGTGGCTCGAGAGACGCGGGCCGTATACGAACGAGGACGCGGCGGAGGACGTGGAGGCGAGACAGATTTGGCGGGAGATCGCAGCCCTGGAGCGAGAGCTCAAGCGGGTGGAGCGGGCCGCGGAGCTGGACTGCAGGGAGTTACTGCGACCAGAGGACTTCCCCCCGTCCTGACGACGGTCTGCGGGTCCGAGCTTGCCCGCGCTTTTCATTTGCTGTTATTCTTGAGTTAGCTACTCAATAAACTAAGGAAGGAGAGAGCGATGAGCGCAGCACCCCCGACCACCACCTTCACCTCCCGAGGCAGGCTCAGCGGAGTTGTCCGCCAGCAGCCGCTCGGCGGTGTCCGCGGCGGCACCGATGACCTCGACACCCAGGCCTACGAGGCGATCTACTACCGCGCCCGCCTGATCCTGGGGGACACGCTGCCGCGACCGGACCGACTGCGGGCCAAGGGGCCACTGGGCGACTAGTTCAAACATCCGTCGGTCCACGGAGGGATCGGTGGACCGTTTCCGCAGGAAGATCCAGTTGGAGGCTCGGGCCGGCGGTCCCCTTCGCTGCTGTGGGGCTGATCCTCTGCCGGTCTTCGCTGGGCAGCGGTTCGTTGAACCGCCAACAAGGACGTCTACGTCGCCAGCATCGTCTCCGACTCCGTCTCGACCTTCAAGCGGTCCCTGCGGTAAGCCCCCTCGGCTACGAAGGTCCAGCGCAGCGACGAGGACTGCATTCACCACCGTATAGGGGGCAAATGCAGTCCTCGTCGCTGCGCCTGTCAATTGGCCGTCCATTCGATCCAACCGGGATCGGGTCGCAATAGGGCGAGCCTCCTTTGTAACGCTGGCCAGTCCTGGCGCAATGATTGAGCATGACGAACCAACCCAACCATCTCCAAGCCGTCGTCCCGGTCGACCGGAGCGGCGTTCGGGGACGCGAGCTTGGCCGGATCGCGGGCGCCGGAGCGCCGACCGACACCGAGCTCCTGCGAGCATCGCGCGGGGATCCGGACGCCTTCCACCAGCTTTACAGCCGCTACTGCAAGCCTCTCTTCCACTATTTCGCACGCCGAACCGGTAGCGAGGACACGGCGCTCGAACTGAGCGCCGAGACCTTCTCCCGAGTCTGGGTGACGAGAGAACGCTTCGAGGATCAGCGTGACGGCTCGGTTGCGCCGTGGCTCTACGGCATCGCCCGCAACGTCCTGCTGATGTCGGTCCGCCGTGGTGAGGTCGAGCGCCGCACCGCGACCCGGCTCGGCGTGCTCGAACGCCTCGGCATCGATGCCCCCGTCGCGACTCCCGAACCCGGCTGGGCAGAGGGAGCCGATGAGTTGCTCGACACCCTGCCGCTCTCCCAGCGCGACGCGCTGCGGCTGCGAATCATCGACGAGCTCGACTACGACGAGGTTGCCGAGGCCCTCGGGACCAGCCGATCGGCGGCGCGCGTCCGTGTCCACCGCGGCCTCGCCGCCCTCCGCAAACGTCTTTCTAATCAGAAGGAGAATCACCGATGACGAACAACACCGACCTCGATCGCCTCGGGGATGCTCTCCACAGGGCGGCAGCTGCTGACCTCGATGCGGCTGCGACCACATCGAAGGCCGGAGAGGCGCCGGCCGCAACGTCTTTCTGGCGCCGGCGCCGCCCGCGCTTAGCGCTCGGTGGCGCTGTCGCCCTTGCCACTCTCTCCTCCACGCTGATCATCAGTGCCGGCGGCGACAACACCCCCACCGCCTACGCGGTCAAAGGGCTGCCCGGTGGTGGGGTGAAGATCGAGATTTACAGTCTCGGCGAACCCGAGGGCGTCGAAAAGGTCCTGGAGGATGCCGGTGTTGCCTCCCAGGTCACCTATCTGGAGGCTGGGATGGTCTGCCGCGAACCGCACTACCAGCCGTCGATGGCGATGCTCCGGACGCTGGCGGAGGGCCAGCCGCAGCCCCAGCCCTGGGCTGGCTTCGACTACGAAAGCATCGATGGCCCGCTGACCATCGCCATCGGCGACTATCAGCAGAGGCGGCAAATGGAGGAAGAGCTCCGGGAGGCCAAACGGAAGGGCGACTTATCCGGGGCCGATGTGCCCAGTTTCGTGGTCGATCCCACTGGGTTCAGGCCCGACCAAACGCTGATCATGTCGAGCTCGCCTACCCCTCCCGACTACCAGCAACCGGTTCTCCCCAACAGTGGGGGGGTCGAAATGTTGTGGGAGGGGCGGATCGACACTGTGGGGCAAGTGCGGGTCGCCGAAGGCGAGGTCGGCCCGTGTGAGCCGGTCCCGGCAGCGGAAGGCCTCGCTCCGGTCAGGGCTCCGGAGGGTGGCTGGGATTTCAGTGGAACCGAGTACGCCGGCTGGGGCTTCGGTTTCGGACTCGGACGCGCCGAATAGGACCATAGGTGGCATCAGCCACCGAAAATGCCTGCTAAACGTGAAAACCCCCGACAAGCGGGGGTTTTCTTCATGCGGCTGAATGGAGTCGAACCATCACGTCCCGTAAAGGACACAAGCCCCTCAAGCTTGCGCGTCTACCAGTTCCGCCACAGCCGCTGGAGGACGGACGATTCTAGATGTTTGCGCCGCCGTGAGGGCGCGGCTTGCGGGCATCCGGGGGAGGCAGTAGCCTTGCGAACAGATGTTCGGCAACATTGGCAGTTATCTGATCCGAGCGCGGAGGGAAATGGGGGCCACCGATGGTTGACCTTGACCTGACCAAGCGTCAGAAGGAGATCTTCGACTTCATCCGCAAGTACGCGGCGAAGACGGGCTACCCGCCGACCGTGCGGGAGATCGGCAAAGCCGTGGGCCTGCACTCCTCCTCGACCGTGCACGCGCACTTGGCGAACCTGGAGAAGATCGGGCTGCTGCGGCGGGACCCGTCCAAGCCGCGGGCGATCGAGCTGCTCTTCGACAAGGCGAAGCGGACGATCAGGCCCGCGGGGGGTCTGCCGCTGGTCGGCCAGGTCGCCGCCGGTGAGCCGATCCTGGCCGATGAGAACATCGAGGAGTACCTCGAGATCCCGGACGTGATCGGCGGCGAGGACGGCGACTACATCCTCCAGATCCGCGGCGAAAGCATGAAGAACGCAGGGATCCTCGAGTCCGACTACGTCGTCGTCCGGCCCAGCGACGACGCGACCGACGGTGAAATCGTCGTCGCTCTGATCGGCGAGGAGGCGACGGTGAAGCGGATCTACCGTGAGAAGGACCACGTCCGGCTGCAGCCCGAGAACGACGAAATGGAGCCGATCCTCACGACCGAGGCTCAGGTCTTGGGACGAGTAGTCGGCGTCTTTCGCAAAGTTTGACGAGACCCAGACGCCGTTAGGCAAGGACGCAGGGAGCCCGAATAGCAGCGCTATTTGGGCGACTGAGGACGCCGCATAACGGCGTCTGGGGCCGTCAAGGCCACTTGCCGGCCTGGATCAGCTTCTTATAGCGCCGTTGGCGGCGGCGGGCATCCCAGAGCAGGGCAGGCAGCAGCCGCACCATCAGGCGAGGGAAGAGGCTGAACAGCCGCAGCATCGTTCCGCGCCAGCGGGGGATGAAGAGGACGGGGCGGGGGTGTTCGGTGAGCTTGCCGACCGCGCATCCGACCTCCTCGGCGGTGAGCAGCTGCCCTGAGAAGGAGCCGGCCGCATCGAGGTCGTCGAGCCTGTCTTCGAGCATCGGGGTCCAGGCTCCGTCCGGGCAGACCGCCGAGACCTCAATCCCCTTGTGGCCGGCGCGGCGCAGGTCGAAGAGGGTTCCGACGGTGAAGGCCATCGACGCGTGCTTGCTCGCCGCGTAGGCGACCTCGCCGGGCGCGGCGACGATGCCGGCCAGCGAGACGATGTTGATCACGTGGCCGCGGCCTGCGGGGACCATCTGCTCCAGGGCCGCCACCGTGCCGTTCATCGTCCCCTCGGTGTTGACAGAGAGCATCGCGGCCCGCGCCGCCTCGTCGACCTCCCAGGACATCCCGGTGGAGAGGACGCCGGCATTGTTGACCCAGAGGTCGAGGGACCCGGCCGCGGCGACCGTCTCCGCCAGCCCCCGGCAAGCGCTCTCGTCGCGAACGTCGAGGCCCGCTGACTCCGCTCCACCGCCGATCTCCGCCGCCGTGCGGGCCGCCGCCTCGGCGTCGATGTCGGTGACGTGCACCAGGTAGCCGCGCCCGGCCAGCTCGATCGCGATCGCCCGTCCGAACCCGCCGCCTGCCCCGGTCACGACCGCCCTTCGCATGCCCGCCACCATATCCCGCGCAGGGCTTGGCCATCCGGGTCCGCGGAGCTACCATCGGTGGGCGGGCCGAGCGGACCGCGGGGGGAGAGAAAACCCCTCGAGGAAAGTCCGGACACCACAGAGTAGGGCGGTGGGTAACGCCCACCCGGGGAAACCCGCGGGAAAGTGCCACAGAAATACACAGCCGATGGCGCGGCCACACGTGAGTCGCGTACAGGCAAAGGTGAAATGGTGCGGTAAGAGCGCACCGGCGTCGCGGTGACGCGGCGGCCAGGCAAACCCCGCCCGGTGCAAGGCCAAGCAGGACCGTCGACCCGGCTCGGCGAGGTCCAGGTAGGCCGCATAGATAGATGGCCGCTCACGACAGGATCCGGCTTATAGGCCCGCTAACGGAAAAGGCCCCTCACGGGGCCTTTTCCCATTTGGGGGGCGGCCTGGGGAGGCTTTGCAAGGTTTCTGTCTTAGCGTTTGCTAACCTGCCGCCAACTTCCGCTGAATCTCCGCTCACATATGGGCGGGGAGCGGGGGACCCAATTAGTTGGGGCGAGTCGCGGCAAGTGCCGCGTAGCGCAGCTCTTTCAGCGCGAGCCCGACAGCTAACCCCGCAAGCGCCAGGAAAGAGCAATGCGAAAGATCAGATACCGCCGCGCGCGGACTCACGACTCAGCAAGGACCCGAGCCGGGAAACGGCACGGCCTCAGCATCCGCCTGGTCGCCTCGGTGATCGCCTTCGCCCTCTTCGCGCTCGCCAGCGTCCCCGCCGCGCAGGCGTCCACCGGAGGCGCGTCCGGCTTTACCCCGACCGAGCCGCCGGTAGGCGGAGAAGTCGCCTTCAGCCCGTTCCGGGTGGCCGGCGCCAGCTGGTATGGACCGGGCCTGTACGGGCACAAAACGGCCTGCGGCGCGACCCTGCGCCCAACCACGCTGGGCGTGGCGCACCGCTCCCTGCCCTGCGGCACCACCGTGAAGTTCGTCCACCGCGGCCACGCGCTCATCACCCAGGTGATCGATCGCGGCCCCTACATCCAAGGCCGTGCCTGGGACCTGACCCAGGCGGCCAGCGAAGCGCTCGCGTTCGAAAGCGTCGGCGTCGGCCGGCTGCGCTACGCGGTCGCGCTCGAATACGCCCGCGGCGGCTCCGGGCGCTGACCCGGCTCACGCCCGGTTGCCCCGCCTTTCCCGGCTTCGGCGACCGCTCTGGAGGCTAGTCTGCCGTGTTCAGGCAGAGGTCACATAACGGGAGGAAGAGCATGTCGAGGTCATCGCACGGAGCACTTTCCACGGCTGACCGGCCGAAAGGACGCCGGCTTTCGCTGGCGCTCGGGTGCTGCCTGCTTGTTCTCCTTGCCAGCCTCGCGGCGGGGGCCGGCGCCGCGGTCGCCCCGACCACTGTGGTCCTCGGCCAGACCTCGACCGTGCCGGACCCCTCCTGTCCCGAGCTGCCCTGCCAGGCGGTCGGCAGCGTCACCGGCTTCCAGGTCAACAACGGCCAGACCAGTCTGCCCTTTCTGGTTCCCCATGACGGCACGATCAAGCGGTGGAGCCTGACCCTGGCGCAGCCGACCAACAAACAGCGCTCCTTCTTCAACGGGTTCTTCGGCACCCCGCCGGAGGCGCGGCTGGCGATCCTGCGGCGAGTGCCCGGGTCGAACCCGCCCCGCTACAACCTGCGTCGCCAGGGGTCGATCAAGGTGCTGACCCCCTACTTGGGTCAGACGGTCACCTTCGGCGCCTCCCTCAAGGTCGAAAAAGGCGACATCATCGGCCTCACCGTGCCGACCTGGGCCCCGACCTTCTCCCAGAGCCTGCCTGCGGACAACGTCTGGCGCGCCAGCCGCGAGCCCGGCACCTGCACCGACTCGACCGACATCCGCGACGGCGAACCGCAGGAAAAAGTGGGCCGGCGGGCCACTTACGGGTGTCGCTACACCACTGCCCGCCTGCTCTACACGGCGACCCTGGTCCAGGGCAAATAACTCGGCCGTAAGCTGGTTTGGGTCCTGCCCTCAGAGGGACAGGACCCGCGCGCTTATGCCGCCGAGGGCAGTACCCGGGGGGTCGCCTGGTCCTTGGGCAGCGCCGCGGCGCTGGCAATCAGGCTCTGGAACTCGTTCAGCGCCAGGTGGCCGACCGCCTCGAGGATCTCCTCGTCGGTCCAGCCGATTTCACGCGCCTCCTCGTGGAGGTGGAGCGGGGGAGGCCCGTCGGCGTCAAGCGCCTCCTTCAGGTACAGGAGTAGGGCCGCCTCCTTGGGGTCGGCCGAGGTGAAGCTGCGAGCCCGGGAGACCTCGTCGAGGCCAAGCCCGGCCCGGCGGGCCGACTTCGCGTGCTGAGCAATGCTGTAGTTGTCCTCGCGGTGCTCAGCGACCGCCAGCGCGATCCGCTCGCGGGTCGCCTGCGGCAGGACGCCGCCGCGCAGCTCCGAGCGCATCCGCGTGTAGGCGCGGAGCACGGCCGGGGACCCGGCGAGCACGCCGATGAACTTGGTCACAGCGCCGCCGGTCGCCTGGATCGTCTTGATCAGGGGTGCGCTCTCATCCGGCGCGGTCAGCTCGTCGTGTATTTGGAATCTGCTTACTGCGGTTTTTACCGTCACAGTGGCATCTCGCTTCTGGCTCCTCTAGGCGGGAGATTCGCTTTACAGAGCCTTTACGTGGCCTTTACTTTACTTTGAGCCGTTTACTTACGAGGAGTAAGTTATACCTGCTTTTCGGTCGTTCCGCAAGCCCGCGGAAGGTGCCTTCCTCTACCCGAATTACGCCGTTATGCACCTAATCGGTTCATTCGCCTATCGTTGCGGCCTCTTCGCGCACAAGCCCAGGAGGCAGGAATGGCAGAGCAACCCCGCAGTGCCGCCGACGTCGCCGCGATCGTCAAGGAAGCCGACGTGCGTTTCGTCCGCCTCTGGTTCACGGATGTGCTCGGCCAGCTGAAGAGCTTCTCGATCAACGCCGCCGAGCTGGAGGACGCCTTCGACGGCGGCATGGGTTTCGACGGCTCCTCGATCACCGGGTTCAACCCGATCGAGGAGTCCGACATGATCGCGATGCCGGACCCCGCCACCTTCGCCCTGGTGCCCTGGCGCCCCGAGGAAGAGAACGCGGTCGCCCGGATGTTCTGCGACATCCGCGTACCCGGCGGCGGGCCCTACGAGGGCGACCCGCGCTGGATCCTGCAGCGCGCGTTGAAGCGCGCCGAAGAGCTTGGCTTCGACGCCTACAACATCGGCCCCGAGCTGGAGTACTTCTACTTCCGCTCGGCCAAGCCCGAGGGCGGCGTGCCCGAGGTCCTCGACGAGGGCGGCTACTTCGACCTGACCACGCTCGACGCCGGTTCGGACCTCCGCCGCGAGACCGTGCTGGCGCTGGAGAAGATGGGCATCCACGTCGAGTACACCCACCACGAGGTCGGGCCTTCCCAGCACGAGGTCGACATGCGCTACAAGAACGCGCTGGAGATGGCCGACGACTGCATGACCTACCGCATCGTGGTCAAGGAGTACGCGATGAAATACGGGTGGCACGCGACCTTCATGCCGAAGCCGCTGTTCGGCGAGAACGGCTCCGGGATGCACGTCCACCAATCGCTCAGCAAGGACGGCAAGAACGCCTTCTACGACGGCGACGATCCCTACTTCCTCTCGCCAACGGCGAAGTCGTTCATCGCCGGCCAGCTCAAGCACGCCCGCGAGATCTCGCCGCTCTTCGCCCAGTGGGTCAACTCCTACAAGCGGCTCGTCCCAGGCTACGAGGCGCCGGTCTACCTGGCCTGGTCCCGGCGCAACCGGTCGGCGCTGATCCGCGTGCCGCTCTACCACCCGGGCAAGGAGAGCGCGACCCGGGCCGAGCTGCGCTGCCCCGACCCCTCCTGCAACCCCTACCTTTGCTTCGCCGGGATGCTGCAGGCGGGGCTGGAAGGGATCGAGAAGGGCTACGAGCTCCCAGAGCCGATGGAGCAGAACCTCTACCACCTCTCCCAGGAGGAGCTGGCGCACCAGGGCATCGAGCAGCTGCCGGCGACGCTGGGCGAGGCGATCGAGGTGGCCGCCGACTCCGAGCTGGTGCTGCGGACCCTGGGCGAGCACACCTTCCGCCGTTTCGTCGAGATCAAGCGCCAGGAATGGGACGAGTACCGCGTCCAGGTGACGCCGTACGAGATCGAGAACTTCCTGCCGATCCTCTAGCGAAGGAGCGTTGTGGCGACTCTGCACGTGCTCAATGTGTTCACCGACGAGGCCGGGGACCACGGCAACCCGCTCGGCGTCTTCCTCGATGGGGCGGCTGTCTCGGAGGACCGTCGGCAGGCGGTCGCGCACGAGCTGGGCTTTTCGGAGACCGTCTTCGTCGAGGACCCGGCGGGCGGTCGGATCCGCATCTTTACCCCCGGCTACGAGCTGCCCTTCGCCGGGCACCCGGCGGTGGGCACGGCCTGGCTGCTGGCGCGGGAGGTGGGGCCGGTCAAACGGCTGCAGCCGCCGGCCGGCGAGGTCGGGATCCGGGTTGAGGGCGAGCGGACCTTCGTCGCGGCCCGGGCGGAGTGGTCGCCGCCATGGCGTCTGATCGAGCTGGAGGGCCCGACCGCGGTGGAGGCGATGGAGGGACCGCCGGAGGGTGAGGAGCTCGCCTACTTCTGGGCCTGGATCGCCGGGGCAGCGGGAACGGTCCGCTCCCGCTGCTTCTCCCTCGACGATGGAATCGGCGAGGACGAGGCGACGGGCTCGGCGGCGATCATGCTCTGCGCCCAGCTGAAGCGTGGCGTGACGATCCACCAGGGCCGCGGCTCCCTCCTTCACACCCATTTCCTCGGCGAGGGCCGGGCCGAGGTCGGCGGCCGCGTCGTCCTAGACGAGGTCCGCGAGTTCGCGCTCTAGCTCAGCCGGGTCGGTAACCGGTAGGCGGCAGGTGAAGCTCTCGCAGACGTAGGCGGCGGGGCGGCCCTCGACCGTGGTCCGTCCTTCGAGCAGGGGCGGGACGTCGTTGCCTTCCGGGCCGGCGGCGAGGACGAGGTGGGGACGGAGAGTGGAGCGGACCACGGCGGCCAGCTCGCCGACGTTATCGCCGACAAGCGCGACCTCGCGGGTGGGGGAGACGAGGAAGTCGAGGGCGCGGAGGAGGTGGGCGAACGCCTCCGGGTGCTGGATCGCGGGCTTGGAGAAGAGTCGGAGCACTCCTCTTGCCTGCTCTTCGTAGCCGCTCTCGCCGGTTACCGCCGCCAGTCGCAGCAGGCCCAGCGCCGCGGAGCTGTTGCCGGAAGGGATCGGGTGGTCACCGACCTCCTTGCGGCGCGCGATCAGCTCTTCGTGGTCGGTGGAGGTGGAGTAGAAGCCACCGCGCTCGGGGTCGCCGAAGCGCTCGATCGTCGTCTCCGCCAGCGCCTGTGCGCCCACGAACCAGCGCTGCTCGAAGCTCGATTCGTAGAGGGTGAGCAGCGCCTCGACCAGGAAGGCGTGGTCCTCGAGGTAGGCGTTAAGCCGGGCCTCGCCGTCCTTGAAGGTGCGCAGCAGGTGGCCGTTCTGGTCGCGCACGGAGGTGAGCAGGAACTCGGCGCAGCCGCGGGCCGCCGAGAGGTAGTCCTCGCGCCCGAGCACCGCGCCGGCCTCGGCCAGGGCGGTGATCGCTAGCGCGTTCCACGAGGTCAGCCGCTTGTCGTCGAGGTCCGGCCGGATTCGCTCGGCGCGCGCCTCGAACAGGGCCCGGCGCGCGTCCCCGAGGCCGTCCGGGGCAGGAGCGGCGGCGCCGCCGGCGAGGTGGAGCACGTTGGCGCCCTCGAAGTTGCCCCTCTCGGTGATCCCGTAGAACTCGATCACCGGCTCGGCGCGCTCGCCGAGCACCTCCCGCATTTGCGCCGGGGTCCAGACGTAAAACCGGCCCTCCTCGCCCTCGGAGTCGGCGTCGAGAGCCGAGTAGAAGCCGCCCTCGGGGCCGCGCATCTCCCGCAGCATCCAGTCGAGGGTCTCCTCGCAGGCGCGGCGGTAGCGCTCGTGCCCGAACGCCTGCCAGCCGTGCAGGTAGGCGCGTGCCAGCAGCGCGTTGTCGTAGAGCATCTTCTCGAAGTGGGGGACGAGCCAGGCAGCGTCGACCGAGTAGCGGGCGAAGCCGCCGCCGAGCTGGTCGTAGATGCCGCCGGCGAGCATCGCGTCGAGGGTCCGCTCGACCACGTCCCGCTCGCCGCGGGCGAGCAGCAGCTCGAGCGCCGAGGCGGGCGGGAACTTGGGCGCGGTGCCGAAGCCGCCGTTGTGGGGGTCCGCGGCGGAGAGCAGGCGCGCCACCGCCTCCTCCAGCTGTGCCTTGCCCGGCAGGTCGGAGTCGGGCTCGGCGATGCCGATCGCTCCCAGCCGCGCCCGCGTGTCCGGCGCCCGTTCGCGGATCTCCTCGCGCCGGTCCTCGAAGGCGGCCAGCACCGCCTCCATCACCATGCGGAAGCTCGGCATGCCCCGGCTCTCGTCGGGCGGGAAGTAGGTGCCGCCGTAGAAGGGGACGCCGTCGGGGTCGAGGAAGACCGTCATCGGCCAGCCGCCGTGGCCGCTGATCGCCTGCACCGCCTCCATGTAGATCGCGTCGACGTCGGGCCGCTCCTCGCGGTCGACCTTGACGTTGACGAAGTGCTCGTTCATGTAGGCCGCGGTCTCGGCGTCCTCGAAGGACTCCCGCTCCATCACGTGGCACCAGTGGCAGGCGGAGTAGCCGACCGAGAGCAGGATCGGACGGTCTTCCTCCCGTGCCCGCGCCATCGCCTCGGTCCCCCACGGGTACCAGTCGACCGGGTTCTCGCGGTGCTGCAGCAGGTACGGGCTGGTCTCCTTCGCGAGCCTGTTTGCCATCGCATCCACAGTACCCGCGACACCCCTTTGGCCAACTATTCACCACTCACACTCACCGAAATTCGAGTCTCCGGGGGAATACGAACCGTTCAGTACTACTCGCCTATTTCTAAGTCACTACCTTCAGTCTCGTGAACGACGCAAACCGCTCTGACAAGCGCGATGTCGAGCTGGCAGGGGCGCTGGCGAAGCTCGAGCCGGGGGATCGCGAGATCGTCCAGGGCGCCCTCGACGAGGCCGAGAAGACCGAGGCCGAGCTGCGTTACCTCGCCGACCACGACCCGTTGACCGGGTTGCTGAACCGGCGGCGCTTTCGCGCCGAACTCGACCAGTACGTCTCCTTCACTGCCCGTTACGGCGGACAGGGGGCGGTGATGATCATCGACATCGACGGCCTCAAGGAGGTCAACGACCGGCTCGGCCACCAGCCCGGGGACAACCTGATCCGGCGCATCTCCGAGGTCCTGCGCGAGCGGGTCCGGGCCACCGATTTGGTCGCCCGCCTCTCCGGCGACGAGTTCGCGGTGCTGATGCCCCAGACCGACACCGACGGCGCCATGCAGCTCGGCGAGGACCTGCGGGCGCAGGTGGCGGAGGGCTTCCCGAGCGAGGCCGAGACCGGCGCGGTGACGATCAGCGTCGGGGTGACGATGTTCGGGGCCGGGCGCGAGGCCGCCGCCGAGGCCGTGCTGGTCGCCGCCGACGAGGCGATGTACCGGGCCAAGGAAGAGGGCCGCAACCGGATCGCCCTCTTCCACGGGCCCGACGAATACGAGCGCAGCGCCCGGCGCAGTCAGACCACAAGCGCCCGGATCCGCGACGCGTTGACCCAGAACCGGCTCAGCCTGGCGACGCAGCCGATCCGCAACCTCGCCTCCGGCGGGATCGAGCGCTACGAGCTGCTGCTGCGGATGACCGGCGAAGACGGCCAGCTGCTGCCGGCCGCGGCCTTCATCGAGACCGCCGAGCGTTCCGGGATGGTCCAGGAGCTCGACCGCTGGGTCGTCGCCCGGGCGCTGGAGCTGCTCGCTGAGCGCGAGCAGGTGGGCGACCCGGTCTCCCTCCATGTCAATCTCTCCGGCGCCTCGATGACTGACCTAACGGTGCTCGAGTTCATCGAACGCCGCCTCGACGAAGGCAAGGCCGACCCGGGCCGGTGCACCTTCGAGATCACCCAGACCGCCCGCGTCGACGACCTCGAGGCCGCGTCCTCGTTCGCCGACCGGCTGACCGAGTTCGGTTGCGAAGTCGCGATTGATGACTACGGCACCGGCTTCGGCCCCTTCGACTACCTGAAGAAATTCCCCTTCGACGTGATCAAGATCGACGGCGCCTTCGTCCGCGACATGCCGCGCAACGACGCCGACCAGCTGACCGTGAAGGCGATCGTCCAGATCGCCCGCGGCCTCGGCAAGCAGACCATCGCCGAGTTCGTCCAGGACGACGAGACGACCCGGATGCTGCGCGAGTACGGCGTCGACATGGCCCAGGGCTTCCACCTTGGGCGCCCGGTCGACGCCGCCGTGGGCCTGGCGCCCGCCTGAGGGCGCTCAGCGGGTCAGGTCGGTGGCGAAGGACTCGAAGGCGTCGAGGTAGCGCTGGATCTCCTCATCGGAGTGGGCGATCGAGAGCGTCCACTCCTCCTCGGTCCCCGGGGTCATGAAGATCCCGTGGTTCATGTGGTAGAGCCAGGCCAGCCGCGAGAGCTCCTCGTCCACCTTGGTCAGGTAGTCGCGGTACTCGTAGAGCCGCTCGGGCGAGAAGACGACGCAGCCCTTGGCGCCGATGCCCTCGGTGTAGGCGGGCAGACCGTGGGTGTCGATGATCTGTTGGCAGCCGTCGAGCAGGCGCTGGTTGGTCGCTTCGAAGTGCTCGTAGACGTCGTCGGTGAGGACCTTGGTCAAGGTTGCCTCCGCCGCCGCCATCACCAGCGGGTTGCCGTTGAAGGTGCCGTACTGGGAGACGGTGCCGTCGGCGACGATCGCCGCCAGCTCCTCGGTCATCCCGATCGAGCCACCCGGGTAGCCACCGCAGCTTGCCTTGGCCAGGGTGATCATGTCCGGGACGACGCCGAAGCGGCCGGTTGCCCCTCCCGGGGAGATCGTGCACCCGGTCTTCACCTCGTCGAAGATCAGCTTGACGCCGTGGGCCGCGGTCAGCTCGCGGACCCGCTCCAGGTATCCCTCACGCGGCGGGATGATGTTGATGTTCATCATCGCCGGCTCCATGATCAGGCCGGCGACCTGGTCGCCGATCTTGCCGAGCACGCTCTCCAGCGCATCGGCGTCATTGAACGGGACCGCCCGGGTCAGGTCGGTCAGCGCTTTCGGTAGGCCGCCGCCGGAGGGGACGCTGACTGGGTCATCGCGCTCGCCGAGTGCCTCCAGCGGCGGGTAGACCGAGACCATCACCGAGTCGTGGTGGCCGTGGTAGGAGCCCTCGATCTTGAGGATCGTGTCGCGGCCGGTGATGCCGCGGGCAAGGTGGACCGCGTCCATGGTCGACTCGGTGCCGGAGTTGGTGAACCGCCACTGCGGCAGGCCGAAGCGGCGCTGCAGCTCTTCGGCGACGACGATCGAGTGGCCGGTGGGGGCGGCGAAGTGGGTGCCCTCGTCGACCTGCGCCTTGACCGCGGCGCCGACATCAGGGTTGGCGTGGCCGATGCACATCACGCCGAAGCCGTTGTGGAAGTCCACGTATTCGTTGTCGTCGACGTCCCAGACCCGGCTGCCCTTACCGCGGCTGAGGTAGACCGGCCACGGGTCGTTGGCCTGGAAGGAGGAGGGGACGCCACCCGGCATCACCGCCAGCGCCTTCTCGTAGGTGCGCGCGGAAGCGGGCGTGCGGTTGCGGAACTGCTCGTTCTGAGCCTCGGTCAGGGAGGCGATCTTTTGGCGGTCGATTTGGTCCATCGACCCAACCTATCCGAGCCGAACCGGTCTAGTGGCGCCGACCGGCGATCCAGCGTCCCAGCCTCGTCTTTACGTTGAGGGCGCCGGTCAACGCTCGTTCGGCGGGTGAACCGGCGGGCGGCAAAGCGCCCAGCTGGCGGGCCATCTCGGCGCCGTTCATGTAGGCGTCGTTGCGGACGATCCTGCCCTCGCGGACGGTGAGCACGTCGCATCCCTGAATGTCGACCTTGCTGCCGTTGGGCAGCATTCCTTCGAAGGGGACGGTGCCGTCGAAGGTCCCGGTCGCGTGCCAGTGCACGGCCGCCTTCTCTCCGGTCGCGGTCACGTCGAGGATCTCGAAGGTGAAGTCGGGGAAGGCGGCGAAGAGGCCGCCGAACCAGGCTCGCAGGTCCTCGGGCACGGTCAGCTCGACCAGGCCATGGATCACGTCGGGCGCGCCCGGTTCCCAGCAGGCCGCCATCGCGTCGACGTCCTGTTTGGCGACGGCCTCGAAGTAGGCGCGGGCGACAGTTGCCGCGTCGCTGGTCTGCTCGCTCTGGACAGCCATCGACCCCAGAGATTACTCCTGGCGCAGCTCGGCCCGTTTGACCTTCCCGGTCGCCGTCTTCGGCAGCTCGGCGGCGAACTCGACCAGGCGCGGGAACTTGTACGGGGCGGTCTCCCGTTTGCAGTGCTCCTGCAGCTCGCGGGCCAGCTCCTCGCTCGGGTTGCCGTTGCGGAGGACGACAATGGCGCGGACGACGGCGCCGCGCTCGGGGTCGGGATGGGCGACCGCGGCCGCCTCGGCGACCGCCGCGTGGGAGAGCAGCGCCGCCTCGACCTCGGTCGGGCCGATCCGGTACCCGGAGGAGAGGATGATGTCGTCGCCCCGGCCCTCGAAGTAGAGGCGGCCTTCGTCGTCGGCGCGGACCAGGTCCCCGGTCGGCCACCACTCCTCCTCGAACCGCTCGCCGTCGAGGTAGCGGGAGAAGAAGGTGGGGCAGGAGGCGACCCGGATCTGCAGGTCTCCCTCGACGATCCGGGTCTCGATCCCCGGCAGCGGTTTGCCCATCGAGCCCTGCTGGACCGGCTCGCCGGCGAGGTTGCCGCTGAGGTGGCCGGTCTCGGTCTGGCCGTACCCGTCGGCCGGTTCGATGCCGGTGGCCTCGGCGAAGGCGGCGATCGTGTCGGGGTCGAGCGGCTCACCGGCGGAGACCATCCGCCGCATCGCCGGCAGCCGGCGCAGCGTCGTGCGCTTGGCCAGCATCCGGTACTCGGTCGGCGCCTGGCAGAGGACGTTGACGCCGAGCGCCTCGGCGAGGTCGAGCCGCTCGGCCGGATCGAACCGGCCTTCGTGGAGGACCGCCGCCGCCCCGGTCAGCCAGGGCGCGAGGAAGACGTTGCGGGCCGACTTCGACCATCCCGTCGCCGTCGTGCACCAGACCAGCTCGCCCTCGCGCGAACCGAGCCAGTGCTCGGCCTGGAGGCGCTGGCCGAGCAGGTAGCGGTAGGCGTGGACGGCGCCGCGCGGCTCACCGGTCGTCCCCGAGGTGAAGACGATCAAGGCAGGGTCCTCGGCGTCCATCGCTTCGATCGAGGCGGGCGTCTCCTGCGGCCGGTCCTCGTCGAGGACGCCGGCTATCTCGGCCATCGTCATCGTCGCGACGCCGCCGGGCAGCTCGGCGAGGAGCGCGTCTTCGCCGACGCAGAGCTTCGGTGCCGCCGCGGCGACGCGCAGCTCGAGGTCGTGGCGGCGCAGCTGGGTGCTGCAGGGAAGCGCCACCGCGCCCATCCGCCAGCAGGCGAGCAGGGTCAGCACCCACTCGATCCGGTTGCCGACCAGGGTCATGACGACGTCGCCGCGCCCGACGCCGCGCGCCGCGAAGGCGCCGGAGAGCCCCGCCGAGCAGGCGATCAGTTCGCCGAAGTGCCAGTCGCGCCGGTTCCCCTCGGCGTCGATCGCGACCACCCCCAGCCGCGAGGCGGGGGAGCGCTCCATCAGGTCCTCGATCAGGTTCACGCGCGGCAGTCTGCCGCACCCGCGCTGGCGAGGGGCCGAATGGGGACACCATGACCCCCCTTTCGGCCCCTCGCTAGCGCGGTCAGCGCAGTTCCGCGGACGACTTTCCGAGTAGCTGGCGGGCGACGATCAGCAGCTGGATCTGCTGGGTGCCCTCGAAGATGTCGAGGATCTTGGCGTCGCGGGCCCACTTCTCCAGCAGCTCGTTCTCGCTGTAGCCGACGCTGCCGCAGAGCTCGACGCAGCCGAGGGCGACGTCGACGCAGGTTCGCCCGGCCTTTGCCTTCGCCATCGAGGCCTGCAACGAGTTCGGCTTGCCGTTGTCGGCCATCCAGGCGGCCTGCAGGGTCAGCAGCCAGGACGCCTCGTAGTCGGCCTCCATCTCCAGGAATCGCGCCGCGGCGGCGTGCTGAGAGAGAGCGGGGACGGAGTAGTCGACCTCGACGCCGGCTTCGGTGAGCTTGGTCCGGGTCTCTTCGAGCGCGGCGCGGGTGACGCCGACGGCCATCGCCGCGACCAGCGGGCGGGTGTTGTCGAAGGTCTGCATCGCCCCGGCGAAGCCCTCTTTGACGTTCACCTCGGGGCTGCCCAGCAGCGCCTCCTTCGGCACCCGGCAGTCCTGCAAGGTGAAGTTGGCGGTGTCGGAGGCGCGGATCCCGAGCTTGTGCTCGAGCCGGTCGAGCTTCAGCCCGGGATTGTCCCGCTCGACGATGAACGACTTGATCGCCGCCCGGCCGACGGAACGGTCGAGGGTCGCCCAGACGACGATCAGGTCGGCGCGGTCGCCCGAGGTGACGAAGATCTTCTCGCCGTTGAGGACGTACTCGTCGCCGTCGAGCTCGGCGGTGGTCCGGATCGAGGCCGAGTCCGAGCCGGCTTCGGGCTCGGTGATCGCCATCGCCGCCCAGCGGCCGCCGTAGCGCTCGAGCTGCTCCTCGGTCGCCACCGAGGCGATCGCCGAGTTGCCGAGACCCTGGCGCGGCATCGAGAGCAGCAGGCCGACGTCTCCCCAGCAGAGCTCGATGATCCCCAGCACGGTCGAGAGGTTGGAGCCATTGCGGTTCTCGCCGTCGCCGTCCCCGTTCGACTCGCGGCGCACGCCGGCGGCGCCGGCGCCGCCGATGTCGGAGCCCTCGTTCATGCCGTCGATCAGCGACGCCAGCATGTCGAGCTCCTTCGGGTAGGCGTGCTCGGCCTCGTCGTACTTGCGGGAGATCGGCCGGAAGACCTCGGTCGCGACCTGGTTGGCCTGGGTGGCCAGCGGCTTGAACTTCTTCGGTATCTCGAGGTTGATCATGGTTTGCCTTTCGCTCTAGACGAGCAGGGCGCCCTCCATCACGCCCGCTGCGCGGAGGTCTCGGTACCAGCGCTCGACCGGGTGCTCCTTGACGAAGCCGTGGCCGCCGAGCAGCTGCACCCCTTCGGAGCCGATCCGCATCCCCTTCGCGGCGCAGAGCCGGCGGGCGATCCCCGCCTCGCGGGCGAAGTCCTCGCCGCGGTCGGCGCGGCTGGCGGCGCGGTAGGTGGAGAGCCGCATCCCGTCGGACTCGATGCCGATGTCGGACACCGCAAAGGCGACCGCCTGGCGGTTGGAGATCGGTTCGCCGAAGGCGGTCCGTTCGTTGACGTAGGGCATCACGTAGTCGAGGACCGCTTGCGCCGCGCCGACCGCGAGCCCGCACCAGGCGATTCGCGACCGGTTGATGCACTCGACGTAGTCCTCCCGCTTGCCCTCACCGAGCAGCGCGCTCGCAGGCAGCCGCGCGCTCTCGATCAGCAGGCGGCCGGTGGCGGCGGGGCGGAGCCCCATCGCCGGCTCGGCCTCGACCGAGAGCCCCTTGGTGCCGGACTCGACCACGAACAGGGCCGGGCCGATGCCCTCGGCCTCGGCGGCGATCGCGAAAAGCTCGCACTCGGCGGCCCGGGCGAGCAGGGACTTGGCGCCGTCGAGGACCCACTCCTCGCCGTCCTTGCGGGCCTTGGTCTCCAGCTTCAGCGGGTCGAAGAGGGGGCGCGGCTCGAGGATCGCCAGGGCGGCGGCGGGCACGTCCTCGCCGGTGAAGGCGGGCAGGTAGGTGGCCTCCTGCTCGGCGCTGCCCCAGAGGCCGATCGCGGTTGCGACTGCGCCGGGGGCCAGTGCCGCGTAGGCGATCCCCATGTCGCCGTGGGCGAGCGCCTCGCCGATCAGCACGCTGGTCACCGCCGACTGCTCGTGCATGACGCCGCCGAGCTCCTCGGGGACGCCGAGCATGTTCACGCCCAGCTCGGCCGCCTGCTGGAGCAGCTCGGCCGGCGTCTCGCAGGCGGCGTCGGCGTCGAGCGCGGCGGGGCGGATCTTCTCCTCGGCGAAGGCGCGCCCGGCCTCCTGGAACATCTGCTGCTCGTCGTCGGGGGTGACGTCGAACAGGCCTTTCGAGCGGTTCCTGGCCTGGCGGGCGGGTTTGCCGAGCTGCTGGGCGGCCTTGAAGGTGCGCCCGGCGGCGGTCGCGGAGCGGAACCCGCCCTTGGTTCCCTGGAACAGCGCCCGCTCGACCTGCTTGCGGAGGCGGATGCGGTCGAGCAGGTCGGAGCCGGCGAGCCGGTTCAGCGCCCGCAAGCCGAAGCCCATGCCGCGCTCGGCGATGCCCTTCTGGTTATCGGTGGCGGTGGTCACTGGTTCCTCCCGGTCTCGGCTTTGGCTGGGGCTGCGTGGGTCGCACGAGGCCCTGCAGGTGCGGCGTCCGCTTCTTCGGGTCGCGCACCGCGAAGGCGATCTCCTCGCCCTCTGGGGTGCTGGCGAACTCGACCCGTGCCGGCAGCAGGATCGGCTTTCGGAAGCTGACATCGACGGCGAAGGAGTCGGGCAGGCGGCTCTCGAGGGCCGCCAGACAGCGTGCCTTGGTCCACATGCCGTGGGCAATCGCGCCGGGGAACCCGAGCGGCTTCGCGGTCAAGGCATGCATGTGGATCGGGTTGCGGTCGCCGGAGACGGCCGCGTAGCGCCGTCCGAGGTCGCCGCCGAGCCGCCACTCCGCGCTCGCCTGCCCCGCCTCCGCCGTCTGATGTCGCACTTCCTCCCGCATACCGGCAGGAACTGCGACATCATCGCGGTGGTCTGCGCTGGCGCTGCCCTTGCCGCGCCGCAGCATCGTGCTGGTGCTCTCCCACACAGTCTCGTCGCCGGTCCGGGCCTCGGTGACCAGGGAGAAGGTCTGGCCCTTGGGGTGCGGCTCCAGCTTGGTCGGGCGGACGCGGATGTTGAGCTCCTCCTCGACGCCGATGCGCCGGTGTTGGACGATCCGGTTCTCGAGGTGGACCAGGCCGACCGCACCGAACGGGAAGGACCCGTCGGCCATCACCATCATGTGGAGCGGGAAGGCGAGCACGTGCGGATAGGTGGGGGGGAGGTGGTCGCGCAGGGCGAAGCCGCAGACCTTGGCGTAACCCGCGAGCGCGTCGGGCTTGGCCTGGACACCGGTTAGCTCCATCTCCAGCTCGGGAATCTCCCCACCGCCGCCGGGGAAGAAGGGCAGCAGCGAGGCGCCGGGGACCATCGGCGCCGCGGCGCGGGCGTAGAGCGGCAGGATGCTCGGCGGGCTGGTCATGGTCCGGGTCGGCACCTCAGGCTCCCAGTAGGTTCTGGCCGCAGACGCGGACCGTGTTGCCGTTGACGCCGGTCGAGGCAGGGCTGGCGAACCAGGCGATCGTCTCGGCGACGTCGACCGGGAGGCCGCCCTGGGAGAGGCTCGAGAGCCGTCGCCCGGCTTCGCGCGGGCCGATCGGCATCGCCGCCGTCATCTGGGTCTCGATGAAGCCGGGGGCGACGGCGTTGATCGTCGCGCCGCGAGCGGCCAGCTCTGGCGCCATCGCTTCGACCATCCCGATCACCCCCGCCTTGGAGGCGGCGTAGTTGGTCTGGCCGGAGTTGCCGGCGATGCCCGACATCGAGGAGACGCAGACGATCCGGCCGTTCTGGTTCAGCAGCCCGGCCTCCAGCAGGGCGTCGTCGATCCGCTCCTCGCTGGAGAGGTTGATCTCCATCAGCTCCGCCCAGCGCTCCTCGGGCATCTTCGCGATCGTGCGGTCGCGGGTGACGCCGGCATTGTGGATGACGATGTCGAGGCCGTCGGCGAAATGCTCAGCGATCCGTTCGGGGGCGTCGGCCGCGGTGATGTCGAGGGCCAGCGGCTCGCCGCCGAGGGCGCCGGTCACTGCCGCCAGGTCGTCGGCCGCCTGCGGCACGTCGAGCCCGACGACCTTGGCGCCGTCGCGGGCGAGGGTCTCGGCGATCGCGGCGCCGATCCCCCGCGAGGCGCCGGTGACGAGCGCCAGCTTGCCGTCGAGCGGGCGCTCCCAATCGATCTCGGGCGCCGGCGCCACCCCGGCGCCGACCCGGACCACCTGGCCTGAGACATAGGCGGAGCGCGGCGAGAGCAGGAAGCGCAAGGTGGAGTCGAGCTGGTCCTCGCCGCCGGGCGCGACTAGGACCAGCTGCGCGGTCGAGCCGCGTCCGCCGATCTCCTTGCCGAGCGACCGCGTGAAGCCCTCCAGCGCCCGCTGTGCGGTGGCGGCGCGGGTCGACCCCGCGTCAGCTGGCGGGCCGCCGAGGACGACGACCCGGCCGCTGCGGGCCAGGCGGCCGACGGCCGGGTAGAAGAAGCGCTGCAGCTCGACCAGCTCGGTTGAGTCGGCGATCCCGGTCGCGTCGAAAAGGAGCGCCTTCGCCGGCCCCTCGGCGCCGGCGCGTTCGGCCTTGATGCTGTCGAGGAAGGCGGAGAGCTGCTTGCCGAGCCGCCCGCCCGGCGCCGCCCCGGAGAGGACCGGGCCGGAGACGACCGGAGCGCCCGGCCGGTGGCGGTCCAGGGTCGTCGGCTGCGGTAGCCCGAGCTGCTTGGCGATCGTCGAGACGACCGGAGCGTTGATCAGCTGCGAGTAGCGGTCGCTCACGATTGCCCTCCCGGCCCTTCGAGGATCGCGACAACGCCCTGGCCGCCGGCCGCGCAGATGCTGATCAGGCCGCGGCCCCCACCGTTCTCGCCCAGCTGTTTGGCGAGGCCGGCGACGATCCGGCCGCCGGTGGCGGCGAAGGGGTGGGCGGCGGCGAGCGAGCCGCCGTTGACGTTCAGCTTGGCCCGGTCGATTGAGCCCAGCGGCTTGTCCCGTCCCAGCTTCTCCTTGCAGAAAACGGGGTCCTCCCAGGCGGCGAGCGTGCAGAGGACCTGGGCGGCGAAGGCCTCGTGGACCTCGTAGTAGTCGAAGTCCTGGAGGGTGAGGCCGGCACGGTCGAGCATCGCCGGCATCGCGTAGGCCGGGGCCATCAGCAGCCCTTCGCGCTTGTGGACGTGGTCGACGGCGGCGGTCTGGGCCTCGGAGAAGTAGGCGAGGACCGGCAGCCCGCGCTCGGCGGCCCACTCCTCGGAAGCGAGCAGGACGGCGGAGGCGCCATCTGAGAGCGGGGTCGAGTTGGCGGCGGTCATCGTCCCCTCCGGCCCGCCGAAGACGGGCTTCAGCTTGGCCAGCTTCTCGGCGGAGGAGTCGGGACGCAGGTTCTGGTCGCGCTCGAGGCCGAGGTAGGGGGTGGTGAGGTCGTTGAGGAATCCGCGCTCGTACGCCGCGGCGAGGTTGCGGTGGCTGGCGACGGCGAGCTCGTCTTGCTCGGCGCGGCCGATGCCCCAGTCGGTGGCCATGATCGCGCAGTGCTCGCCCATCGAGAGCCCGGTCCGGGGCTCCTCGTTACGGGGGATCGAGGGGACGATGTGGCCGGGGCGGACGCTCGTCAGCGCCCGCAGCTTGCCGACCGTCGAACTCTGCCGGTTGGCCTCCAGCAGGGTCTCCCGGAGTTGCTCGTTGAGGGCGATCGGGGCGTCGGAGGTGGTATCGGCGCCGCAGGCGATGCCGGCGTCGATCTGGCCGAGGGCGATCTTGTTGGCGACCAGGATCGTCGTCTCCAGGCCGGTCCCGCAGGCCTGCTGGACGTCGTAGGCGGGGGTCTCCGGGGCCAGCCGGGTGCCGAGCACGCTCTCGCGGGTCAGGTCGCGGTCGTGGGAGTGCTTGAGCACGGCGCCGCCGGCGGCCTCGCCCAGCTTCTCGCCCTGTAGGCCGAAGCGGTCGATGAGGCCGTCGAGCGCGGCGGTGAGCATGTCCTGGTTGGAGGCGTGCGCGTAGGTGCTGTTGGAGCGCGCGAACGGGATCCGGTTGCCGCCGACGACGGCAACCCTGCGGGTCTGGGTGTTCATTAGCTGCTCGCTTCTCCGGAGGGCTTGCGGGGGGCGGCGCGGGCCTGTAGCCCGGGGCCGACGGTCGTGATCAGGAGCTCGGCCGCCTCCTCGGCGCTGAGCGCCTCGGTGCGAAGCCACCACCGCGCCATTGCCTCGGCGGCGCCGAGCATCGCGGTGGAGAGGGCCTCGACTTCAGTCCGGGCGGCGTCGCGCCGCGCTTTCGGCATTTGGGCGAGCATCGAGTCGGAGACCAGGTCGAGGATTTGGCCGCGGTACTCGGCGACCCGGTCGGCGACGTCGCCGACCCGCGGCAGGGTCTCGTCGAAGAGGACCGCCCAGGCGGCGCGATCGGAGTCGAGGAAGGAGAAGAAGGCGCGGACGCCGGCGGCAAGCGCTTCGCCCGGTCCCTCGGTCTCCGCCACCGCGGCGCCGATAGTCGCCGTCAACGCATCGCCCGCCCGCTCCATGCAGGCGGTGTAGAGCCGCTCCTTGTTGCCGAAGTAGTTGTAGAGGAGGGGCTTGGTGACGCCCACAGACGCGGCGATCTCGTCCATCGTCACCGCCGCGTATCCCCGCTCGGCGAACAGATCGTGGGCAGCGTTCAGCGTCTGCTCCATGCGCTCGTCGCGCGGCAACCTGGATCGAACCGATGCATCCATCGGTGTAGACATTACCCGACTATAAATTTATATGCAAGTAAGTCTATGGAAGGGCTTCCTAAAGCCAAATTCTCATTTATACCGCGAGGCATAATACTCGGCGGCATAAAGGAGGAGATGCGCCCTCACGATGACGAGACCTGCATTCACCACGCTATAGGGGGCAGATGCAGGTCTCGTCCCTGGTTCGCCGTAGACCAGGGGCCTGTCGGTGGCATAGGTCGACCGGGAGCGCAAGGCGGAACCCTAGGGCTGCCAGTCCTTGGCGTACTGGCCCTCTCGCACAATGCGGTCGTTCTGGAATTGGAAGATGTCTCGAACTCTGACCGATTCGCTGCGCCTGTCAGAGAGGGGTGGGTGTTCGCGCATAGGTCGCGGAACTCATAGATGTGCTTTCTTAGCTCGTCCATCCTCGTGGTGAGCGCTTCTATATCGCCGGTCTTATGAATCGTCTCCCTCATCGCCCCCGCTTTTCGGCCCGGTTTGATGCGCCAAAGGTGCATCGCTTCAAACTCGAAGCCCCAGTCTCCGTGCGCGAAGTCGTTGCGCTGCTTGATTGTGTCGAGCACTTCCGCCTTGAGGCGCCTTGCGACTCGTATCTCTTCGTCGTCTAGATCAGCGATCTCCTCAGAGATCGCAAAAAAAGAGTTGGCAATCTGCGCCGCGGTCAACTCGCCGAGCGCGAGCATCGCGAGGTGCTGCTCCCCTAGTTGCCATTCAATGCCGTTTCGCATTGCAGCAACTAGCCACGAGAACGCAACGACATAATGGCCAATTGCCCGGTAGGCCTCTTTGATTTCTTCCTGCTCTACCTCGTAGCCAGTCGGCATGCTGACGTCACTCTTTTTCCAACGGCGAAAGAGCCTCACAAAAATCCACGTTAAGGCAGCGCACCTGTTGAGCGCTTACCAGCCGGGTGGTGCGGGACTAGCTCAGCTCGGTGCCGTCGTAGAGCTTGCGGACGTGGACGGTGCCCGCGGGGGCGGCTTCGATGCAGAGCTTGCAGAGGACGCACTCGTCGAGGTTCTCCTCGACCACCTCGACGCCGGAGCCGCCGGCTTTGAAGATGTCGACGGGGCAGACCTCCTCGAGCTTGGCGGCCAGCTCGGCGTCGGTGGCGACCGAGGCGTCGACCTCAACTTCGATGAAGACCTTGTTCAGCTGCTCGGGCATCAGGCGGCGACTCCCAGTTTCTCCTTGACCGCGGCGGGAATCTCGTCGATCCGCTCGACCACGCGGATGCCGGCCGCTTCGAGGCGGGTGATCTTCTCGGTCGCGGTGTCCTCCTTGCCCTCCACGATCGTGCCGGCGTGGCCGAAGCTCATCCCCTTCATCTCCTCGTCGTCCATGAACTTGCCCGCCATGAAGGCGACGATCGGCAGGCGGCTGTTGTTGTCGGCGACCCACTCGGAGAGCTGGGCCTCCATCCGGCCGCCCGGCTCGGTGTAGATCACGATCGCCTTGGTCTCCTCGTCGGCCTCGAAGTAGGGCATCAGCTCGGCGTAGGTGGAGCCGATGATCGCGTCGCCGCCGATCGAGACGGCGGTGGAGACGCCGAGCCCGGCTTGGGTCAGCGAGGAGGAGATCTCGGTGGTCATCCCGCCCGACCGGCTCATCACCCCGACCGGTCCCGGCGCGTAGGCCTTGGCGGCGTCTTTGGCCGGGCCGCCGATCCCGCCCATCTTGCAGACCTCGGGGACGATCAGGCCGAGGCAGTTGGGGCCGATGATCCGCGCCCCCTCCATGTTCGCCAGCTCGACCATCTGGGCGACATCGCCACGCGGGATCCGCTCGGTGACGATGACGATCAGCTTGATCCCGTTGAGGATCGCCTCGAAGACGGCGTCCTTGGTGAAGGCGGGGGGGACGGTGACGACCGAGCCGTCGATCGGCCCGCCGTGGTTGGCGACCGCCTGGGCGACGGTGTCAAAGACCGGCACGCCGTGGACGTCGCGGCCCTTGCGCCCCGGGGTGACCCCGCCGACGATCTTGGAGCCGTAGTCGAGGCACTCGCGGGTCAGGTTGACCGCCTCGCGGCCGGTGATCCCCTGGACGATGAAGGTGGTGTCGCGGCTCAGCAGGATGCTCATGCCGGCGCCCCTTGGATCTTGGCGACGGCGCGTCCGGCCGCCTCCCACATCGAGACCGAGCGGTCGCAGTACTCGACCCCGTAGCGGTCGAGGATCTTGAAGCCCTCGTCCTCCCAAGCGCCGGGGATGCGGAAGATCGCGATCGTCTCGCCGGGGTCCTTGCCCAGCTCCAGGCAGGCCTTGATCACGCCGCGGGCGACGATGTCGACGCGGGTGTTGGAGACGATCGACATCATCACCGCGATCTTCTCGACGCCGTCCTTTTCCAGCACCTCCTTGGCCAGCCCGCAGGCCTTGGCCACCGAGGGGTTGCCGCCGATCTCGGAGTAGTTGGCCGGTTGGCCGCCCTGGCTGCGGACCGCGTCGGTCAGGGTCAGAGAGCCGCCGCCGGCACCGATCACCAGGCCTAGGTTGCCGGAGAAGCCGTGGTCCTTGCCCTGGATCACGCCGCGGTGGTCGGCGGCGTCGATCGCGGCGACGTTGCGCTCGAAGTCGGAGGGCTCATAGGTCTCCCGGGTGTCGTCCTCGGCGATCTCCAGGTGCTTACGGAGCAGCTTTTTCTGCCGCCCGACCGCCTCGTTCTCCATCTCCATGTGGGCGTCGAGGGCGACGAAGCTGCCGTCGGTCAGCTCGGCCAGCGGGTTGATCTCGGCCAGCGTCATGTCGTAGTCGCGGAAGAGCCGGGCGAGCCGGGCGAGGATCGGCGTGGCGCGGTTGAGCTGGGAGCCGGTGACCCCGGTCGCGGCGATCGTCTGCTTGGCCTCGAAGTCCGGGATTGGCATTAGGTTGGTGACGTGGCCGCGGCCGACGTGGTCGGGATGGGTCTCGGCGACCTCCTCGATGTCGATCCCGCCCATATCGCTGAACAGCATCAGCGGGCGCTTTGCCGTCCCGTCCCAGACGACGCTCGCGTAGTACTCCTGCTTCACCTCGGCTTTGGGATCGACGAGGACGCCACGCGGCATGTGGCCGGCGATCTCCAGCTTGAGGATCGCCTCGGCGTGCTCGGCGGCCTCCTCGGGCGTGTCGGCGAACTTGACCCCGCCCGCCTTCATCCGCCCGCCGGTCAGCACCTGGGACTTGATCACGACCGGCCCGCCGATCTCCGCGGCGGCCTCGCGTGCCTGCTCGGCGCTGGTGCAGAAGCCGTACTTGGTGACGGGAATCCCCGCCAGCTCGACGATCTTGCGGGCCTCGAACTCGTAGAAGCGCATCAGCGGCGCGGAACCCTACCCGACAGCGGCGTACCGGGGCTGTGACCGGCTCCGCCCCCGGCCTTGAAATACTCCGGGGGGTGACCCCTGCCCGAAAGGGACGGACCCCCTTTCCCGTTCTCTGTATTGCGGCACTTCCCCTGTGCGCGGCGACGATCGCCGCGACCGGCTGCGGAGACACCGTGATCGACAGCACCAAGGCCGAGGACACGACCCAAGCGAGCCTCGAAAAATCGCTCCATGAGAAGATCAAGTCCGTCGAATGCCCGTCCGATGTGAAGGTGGAAGCGGGCGCAACCTTCGCCTGTACGGTGAAGTTCCCCGACGGCTCAGAGGAAATCGCGACCCTGAAGATCCGCAACAAGGACGCCGACGTCAGCCTCGTCGGCCTCGAAACGAAGAAATAGAGAGAGGCGAATGAGCGACCTGACCACCGCCCCCCCGTTGACCACCCACGCAAAGCTGCTCGACTGGGTCGGCGAGATCGCGGCCCTGACCCAGCCCGACGCCGTCCACTGGTGCGACGGCTCCTCCGAGGAGTACGACGCCCTCGCCCAGGCCCTGATCGACGCGGGGACCTTCGAGCGCCTCTCCGACGCCAAGCGCCCGAACTCCTACCTCGCCCTCTCCGACCCCGCCGACGTCGCCCGGGTCGAGGACCGCACCTTCATCTGCTCCGAGAAGGAGGAGGACGCCGGCCCGACCAACCACTGGCGCGCCCCCGCGGAGATGCGCCAGTCGTTGAACGGCCTGTTCAAGGGCTCGATGAAGGGCCGGACGATGTACGTGGTGCCCTTCTCGATGGGCCCGCTCGGCTCCGACATCTCCGAAATCGGCGTGCAGCTGACCGACTCCGCCTACGTCGCGGTCTCGATGCGGATCATGACCCGGATGGGCAAGAAGGCCCTGGAAGCGCTCGGCACCGACGGCGAGTTCGTCCCCTGCGTGCACTCGGTGGGGATGCCGCTGAGCGAGGGGACCGAAGACGTCTCCTGGCCCTGCAACGAGGACAACAAGTACATCGTCCACTACCCGGAGACGCGGGAGATCTGGTCCTTCGGCTCCGGCTACGGCGGCAACGCGCTGCTCGGCAAGAAGTGCTTCGCGCTGCGGATCGCTTCGGCGATGGCGCGCGATGAGGGCTGGATGGCCGAGCACATGCTGATCCTCAAACTGACCTCGCCCGAGGGCGGCGTCAAGTACATCGGCGGCGCCTTCCCTTCCGCCTGCGGCAAGACCAACCTGGCGATGCTGATCCCGACCCTGCCGGGCTGGAAAGTGGAGACGGTGGGCGACGACATCGCCTGGATGAAGTTCGGCTCCGACGGCCGCTTGCACGCGGTCAACCCGGAGGCCGGCTTCTTCGGCGTCGCGCCGAACACCAGCCACAAGACCAACCCCAACGCGATGGACACGATCGAGCGGAACTCGATCTTCACCAACTGCGCCAAAACCGACGACGGCGACATCTGGTGGGAGGGGATGACCGGGGCGCCGCCGGATCACGTGACCGACTGGCACGGCAACGACTGGACCTCCGGCTCCGATACGCCGGCCGCCCACCCGAACGCTCGCTTCACCACGCCCGCGGCGCAGTGCCCGTGCATCGCGCCCGAGTGGGAGGACCCTGCCGGGGTGCCGATCGACGCCTTCCTCTTCGGCGGCCGGCGAGCGACGGTGGTGCCGCTGGTCCAGGAAGCGTTCGACTGGGAGCACGCCGTGTTCATGGGGGCGACGATGTCCTCGGAGACCACCGCGGCGGCGGCCGGTGCGGTCGGCGAGCTGCGCTTCGACCCGATGGCGATGCTGCCCTTCTGCGGCTACAACATGGCCGACTACTTCGCCCACTGGCTGAAGCTCGGCCAGCGCGAGGGGGCGAAGCTGCCGCGGGTCTTCTACGTCAACTGGTTCCGCAAAGACGCCGACGGCAAGTTCCTCTGGCCAGGCTTCGGCGAGAACAGCCGCGTGCTCGAGTGGGTCTTCCGCCGCTGTGACGGCGAGGGCGAGGCGGTTGAGACGCCGATCGGGATGCTTCCCGCCGAGGGCGAGATCAACACCGACGGCCTCGAGATCTCCGACGAGGCGATGCGGGAGCTGCTCAGCGTCGACACCGACCTGGTCAAGGCCCAGCTGCCGCAGGTGAAGGAGCACCTGGCGAAGTTCGGCGACCGCTTGCCGGACGAGGTGAAGGCTCAGCTGGAGGCCCTAGAGCAGCGCCTGGGCTGATCGCAGCAGGGGCCGCGCGGATGGCGTCGAAGGCGGCCTCATGATCAAGGTGGGCGTGGTCGGCCTGGGGAAAATGGGCCTGTCCCACCATGCCTTGCTGCACGCCCACCCCGACGTCGAGGCGGTTGCCTGCGACTCCTCGAAGTACGTGCTCGGGGTGCTGGAGAAGAACACCGGCGTCGCCGCCTACAACGATTACGAGCGGATGCTCGCCGAGGCCGGTCTTGACGCGGTGGTGATCGCGACCCCCTCGAGCGCCCACGCGGCGATGGTCCGTGTCGCCTTCGAGCGCGGCCTGCACGTGTTCTGCGAGAAGCCCCTCACCCTCAGCTCCGCCGACAGCGAGGAGCTTTCCCGGCTGGCCGAGGAGCGGGGTCTGGTGACCCAGGTCGGCTACCACAACCGTTACGTGGCGGCCTTCCGCGAGGTCCGCTCGCTGCTCGATGCCGGCGCGATCGGCGAGGTGACGCACGTGCTCGGCGAGGCCTACGGGCCGGTGGTGCTGAAGCAGAAGGGGGGTACCTGGCGCAGCAAGCGCGCGGAGGGTGGAGGCTGCCTCTACGACTACGCCGCCCACGTGATCAACCTGATGAATTGGTACCTGGGCGAGCCGACCGGAGTGGGGGGCACGGCGCTGCCGAAGGTGTTCTCCGCCGACACCGACGACGCCGCCTTCGGCACCCTCTACTTCCCCGGGGCTAAGACCGGCCAGCTCTCGGTCTACTGGTCGGATGAGTCCTACCGCAAGATGACCACCCGGATCACGATCTGGGGGACGGCGGGCCGGATCTTCGCCGACCGCCAGGAATGCCAGGTCTACCTCCGCGATACCGCGACGATCCCGCCGGGGTATGAGGAGGGCTGGAACGTCCGCTACACGACCGAGCTGACCGAGCCGGTCTGGTTCTACCTGCGCGGCGAGGAGTACTCCAGCCAGGTCGAAGCCTTCGTCGACCAGGTGAAGGCGGGGGAGCCGGACGGGGACAACGGGTTCTCCTCCGCCGCGGCGACCGACAAGACGATCGCGATGATGGTCGCCGACGCCGAGGCCGGGCCCTCGAGCGCCGCGGTCGCGAGCGAGGCGCCAGCCGCGCGGGCAACGCGTCGCCGCCGGTCGTGGCGGCGGGGGAGCTGAGCGATGGACCGCCTGCTCTTCGGTGACAACCAGTTCTTCGGCGTCAACCACATGTCGGAGGAGAAAGCCCGCGCTCAGGCGCTCCGCTTCCAGGACATCGGCGCGGTGATGGACGTCCTCGACGCCGCCTACGACGAGGGCGTGCGGACCTTCATGTGCACCACCCACGACCGCATCTCGCTTGTCTGCGACCGGGTCCGGGCCGAGCCCGAGCGCTACTCGAAGTTCACCTTCTATCCCGGCATGCCCTACGCCCACAAGTACGCCAACGCGGTCACCGAGAGCGGCATGCTCGGTGCCGTCAAACGCTTCCTCCCCGACGAGGGCCTGGTCGACGCGGCGCTGCGCGGTGGGCGCTCGTTGGCGACCAAAGACGTCGAGGGGATGACCACGCTCTTGATCGACGCCGAGATGAAGATGTTCGCCGGCCTCCGGACCCCGGTGATCTTCCTCCAGAACCTGATCGTCGACCTCCTCCTCGGCCTCGGTTTCAAGGACGCCTTCACGACCTTCGCCGAGCACGTGCGGGAGCGCTACGACGCCGAGCCGGGCTTCATCACGATGAACCTGCCGATGCTGCTCGACACCCTTGACGAGGTGGGTATCGAGAACCCGATCGTCTGTTCCAACATCAACAAGATCGGGTTCCGGATGTGCGGCGGGCTGGAGGCCTACGAGGAGGCGCTGCGCGAGCGGCGGTTCCGGGCGATCGCGATGTCGGTCTTTGCCTCCGGCGCGATCCCGCCCGAGGAGGCGATCGAGTGGGTCTGTTCGCAGCCGAACCTGCACTCGATCGTCTTCGGCGCTTCGAGTGCGCGGAACATCCACGCCACCAGGGAGCTGGTCGACCGGTACTGGCAGTCGTGACCACGCTGCTGGCGGCGTCGAACGGTGGGCATCTGAAGCAGCTTCACCACCTGCGGCCTCGTCTTCAGGGCGTTCCGGAGCCGTTCCACTGGATCACCTTTGATACCCCGCAGGCGCGCTCGCTGTTGGAGGGCGAGACGGTCCACTACGTGCCCTTCATCGGCGGGCGCGACCCGGGCAACGTCGCCCGGAATTTCCCCTACGCGCGGCGCATCCTCCGTGAAACCGGCGCCGAGGCTCTGGTCAGCACCGGTTCGGCGATCGCGCTGCCGTACTTCTCGGTCGGCCGGTTGCGCGGGCGCCGCTGCCACTGGATCGAGAGCGCGGCGCGGATGGAGGGACCCTCGATGACCGGGCGGATCATCTCGCGGATCCCGGGCGTCAATCTGTACGCCCAGTACGAGAGCTGGGCCGGTGGACGCTGGGGTTTCCGCGGCTCGGTCTTCGACTCCTTCGCCAGCGTCGAGTCGGAGACCTCGGCCGAACCCCAGATCGCCAAGGCCGTGGTCACCCTCGGCACCTACAAAGGGACGCCGTACACCCGCATCGTGCGGCGTCTGTTGGAGATCCTCCCACCCGGGGTAGAGGTCCTCTGGCAGACCGGCGCCACCGACGTCACCGAGTTCGGGATCGAGTCCGTCTACGCCCTCCCCGAAAAGGAGCTCAGCGAAGCGATGCGCGAGGCGGATGTCGTCATCACCCACGCCGGGGTGGGTACCGCGCTCGCCGCCCTGGAGGTTGGCAAGTGCCCGGTGATGGCGCCGCGCCTGTCCGCCCACGGCGAGGCAGTCGACGACCACCAAGTCCAGATCGCCGCCCAGCTCTCCGAACGCGGCCTCGCCGTCACCGTCGACGCCGAGGCCATCACCTTTGACCGCCTCCTCGAAGCCGCCGGGAGGACCGTCGGCGCCCCCGCCGATCCTCCCGCTTTCGAGCTGGCGCCCTAGTCACACTTTCGGCACGCGCGAAACCGCCTCTACCCGCGATATACGCGGGTCGAGGCGGTTTCGCGAATCAGGCCGGCGCGCCGCAACACACACATACGAGTCGATTCCCCCAGATGAGCACTTACAGTGTCGGTTGAGATGGTAGAAACGATCGGCGATCCGGGCGGCGCCGTGGCGGAATCTCTCCCAGGGGCTGTGGAGTGGGACGAGCTTGCCGACCGCGCTCAGGCGCCACCGTTCCTGCGCCCGGGTTGGATCGCCGCCTGGCTGCGGGCGTTTGGTGGTGGGGAGTTGCGGACGATCGAGGTGCGGCGAGGTGGTGAGCTGGCCGCGATCCTGCCGATGGTGACCCGGGGTGGTCGGCTTTGTGCGCCGGTCAACTGGCACACGCCGATGTTCGGGCCACTGGGCATCGATCGGGAGGCCCGGGTTGAGGTTGTCGCACGTGCCTTCAATCAGCCTTCACCGGTTGTCGACCTGAACCTTGTCGACGGTGACGACGGGGAGCTCGAGTCGATCGCCAGGGTCGCCCGAGAGGCGGGCCGGTCGACCCTCTCGCGCCCCGTCGCCCACTCGCCCTACATACGCCTGGAGTCCGACTTCGACGAGTACGAGGCGACCCTTTCGCGCAACCGTCGTAAGGCGCTGCGCCGGCACCGGCGCAAGTTGGAGGAGGAGGGGGCGGTGCGGTTCGAGGTCCACGACGGGCGCACCGGCCTGGACGATCTGATCGCGGAGGTGTTCAAGGTGGAGGCGGCGGGGTGGAAGGGTAGGAAAGGGACCGCGATGTCAAGCAAGCCCGAGACCGCCCGCTTCTACACTGATGTCGCCCGGTGGGCGGCGGATCGCGGCTGGCTCCGGGTCGCCTTGCTGCGCCTCGACGGTCGCCCGATTGCGTGTGACTTCGCCCTCCAGCAGGACGGCGCTTGGTACACGCTGAAGGCTGGATATGACGAGGAGTTCCGCTCCTTCGGGCCCGGCGCTCTCCTGCTCGCCGACGAGATCGCCCACTGCTGCGAGCTTCCGGACCTGTCGCGCATCGAGCTGCTGGGGCACGAGGACTCCTTCAAGGCGAGCTGGACGACCCTGAGCTCCCCGCGCACCCGGATCAGATCCTTCAGCAAGTCCCCCGTCGGCCTGTGCCGGTGGGCGGGGGCCGCATGCTGGGAGCGGGCGCGCCCCTACCTGCGCCGGCTCAGGGGGCGGCGCGGGGCGCGGGGCTTCGTGCTCGGTCCTGGCGCTCCGTTCGCCTTGGAGGATTGGGTCGGGCTGGTCGGATTCATCCAGCTGCCAATCTGAATAAGGACGCCGGGTATGGACATGTCGATCATGGAACTGCTCTATGCGCAGGCCGAGAAGCGGCCGGACGCGACCGCGCTCGTGTACGCCACCCAGCGCCTCACCTTCGGCGAGCTGATCGACCGGATCGAGCGCTTGGCACACGGTTTTGCCAGCAGCGGCGTGTCCCCGGGAGACGCGGTCGCCTTGGTCATGCGAGGTGACCCGTGGTTCGTCTCCAGCTTCCACGCGATCACCGCGCTGGGTGCGGTTGCGGTCCCGGTCAATCCTTCCTTCAAGCAGGCGGAGGTCGAGTCCTACTTCCGTGACGCCGGTGTGCGGTTCGTGGTCGGCGACGAGCGGACCGCCGACGCCTGCCACAAGTTGGCGGCGGGATTGGATCCGCCGGCGCTGGTCGAGAAGAGTGCGCCTGGCCGACTGCCGGCGCGGGACCCTGACGAGGACTTCGTCTTCCAGTTCTCGTCAGGGTCCACCGGGCGCTCGAAGCGGATGGCGCGAACTCAGGGACAGATCGCCGCCGAGGCCGCCCTCTACGTCTCGCTCGGGCTCACCTCCGCCGACACGATCTTTAGCGCCGTGCCGCTCTTCCACAACTGGGGCCTCGGCTCCTGTCTCTTCGCCCAAGCCGCCACTGGCGCGACCGTGGTGATCCTGGAGGACCCACACCCATTCCTCCTCAGGCGGGATCGCGCGCTCGAGCTGATCGAGCGGGAGAAGGTGACGATCTTCCCCGGGGTCCCGTTCAACTTCCGCCTCATGGCCGAGGCTCCCTCCGACGCCGACCTCTCCTCGCTTCGCCTCTGTCTCTCCGCTGGCACCGGGCTTCCCAAAGCCACCTTCGAGGCCTTCCACGAGCGCTTCGGCATCCCGATCCGCCAGCTCTACGGCACCACGGAGACCGGGATGGTCGCCGCCAACATGAGCGACGACCCGGCTTCCACCCTCGAGTCCGTCGGCAGGCCGGCGGGAGACGTGGAGGTCGAGATCATCGACGAGGAGGGGAACCCGGTGCCCACTGGCGAGGAGGGGGAGGTCACGATCACCAGCCCGGCGATGACGGCGGGGTACGCGGGTGCGGACATGGCGGAGCTGAACGAGCTCGCGTTTCGCGGCGGCCGTTACCTCACCGGGGATGTCGGTTTCATCGATGCCGAAGGGGTGCTTTCTCTCACCGGACGAAAGAAGCTGCTGATCGATGTCGGTGGCTTCAAGGTGGACCCGATCGAGGTCGAGGACGCGATCGCCCAGCACCCACAGGTCGGCGAGGTGGTCGTCGTCGGCGTCCCCGGCGCGGTCCAGGGTGAGGAAGTGGTGAAGGCCGCGGTGGTACCGGCCGGTCCGCTCGAGGCGCGAGAGCTGACTACTTACTGTCGTCAGCGTCTGGCGAACTTTAAGATCCCGCAGGTGATCGAATTCCGCGAGGAGATTCCCAAGAGTCCCCTCGGCAAGATTCTTCGTAAATACCTGGTCTCCGACTCCAAAGAGAGTTGATGACACGCACCCAGGTCGGCATCGTCGGCGCCGGCCCAGCGGGCCTCACTCTGGCGATGCTGCTGGGGCGGGAGGGCATCGAGTGTCAGGTCCTCGAGTTGCGCGACCGCGAGTACGTTGAAGAGCGGGTGCGGGCTGGGCTCCTGGAGCAGGGGACGGTCGACCTCCTCGGTGAGCTTGGGGTCGACGAGCGGCTGCGACGCGAGGGCTTCCGCCACGACTCCTTCGAGGTCAGGTTCGACGGCCAGCGCCACCACATCCCGCTTGCCGAGATGACCGGGGGGTTCCCGACCTGGATCTACGGCCAGCAGCAGGTCCTCAAAGACCTGTTCGCCGCGATGGAAGAGCAGGAGACGCCGATCGTCTTCGAGGCGACCGACGTCCAGATCGACGATGTGGAGACGGACAGGCCGACAATTCGGTACCGCCACCACGGCGAGGACCACGAGCTGGCCTGTGACGTGGTCGCCGGCTGCGACGGCTTCCACGGCGTCTCCAGGCAGACCCTCCCGGCGGAGATCCTGAAGACGTACTCCCAGCCCTACCCCTTCGCCTGGCTTGGGATCCTTGCCGACGCGCCTCCGGCGACCACCGAGGAGCTGATCTACGCCCATCACCCGAACGGTTTCGCCTTGCACAGCTTCCGCTCGACCGAGGTGAGCCGTCTCTATCTGCAGGTGCCGCCGGACGACGACCCGGACCGGTGGAGCGACGAGGAGATCTGGGCGGAGCTGCGCCGGCGCTTCCACACCGAGGACGAGTGGGAGCTGAACGAAGGGCCGATCACGCAAAAGGGGATCACCCCGATGCGCTGCTTCGTCGCCGAACCGATGCAGCACGGCAACCTGTTCCTCGCCGGCGATGCGGCGCACATCGTCCCGCCAACCGCCGCGAAGGGACTCAACCTCGCCGTCTCCGACGTCCAGCTTCTGGCCCTGGGGATGACCGAATTCCTCCGCCGCGGCGATCGGGGGGCGCTCGACCGTTACTCGGAAACCGCGCTGCGGGACGTGTGGGACGTCCAGGCCTTCTCCTGGGAGATGACGAACGTGTTCCACCACGTCGCCGGAGACGGCTTCGCCGCCAACATCCAGGAAGCGCAGCTGCGCCGTCTCTGCTCCTCGCCGACCTACATGCAGTCGTTCTGCGAAGCCTATTCGGGCCTGGCGCGCCGCCGCGACGACCGCTCGCCCCGAGGGTAGGCTGCCCGGCGTGCCGCTTGGACGTGAGCCCGATCCGTTCCTGGACTCCTTCACGGGGCTGGTGGCGGCCCGGGCGCTGACCACGGCGACCGTGCTCGGGATCTTCGACGTCCTCCACGACGGACCCCTGGACGCCGACGCGCTCGCCGCCCGCGTCGGGCTCGATCCGCTCGGAGCCGAGACGCTGCTGGCGACGCTGGGGGCGCTCCGCTACGTCGAGCGCGACGACGACGGGACCTTTCGCAACGCAGAGGTGAGCGAGAAGCTGCTGGTCAGCTCCTCGCCGGAGTCGATCGCCACCTTCGTCGGTGCCCAGGCCGACCTGCACTGGCAGGTGCTCGACGGGCTGCCGGGCGCGGTCCGCGACGGCGACGTCTACGCCATGCACGAGGAGCGCCAGGACGATTCACCCCGGTGGGAGGCGTACATGCGCGGCCTCTTCGAGATCTCCCGCCGCGACCACGAGCGCGATGCGAAGCTGGTCCCGCTCGAGGCGCCGCGGCGCCTGGTCGACGTCGCCGGCGGGCACGGCGGTTTCTCGGTGGCGATGTGCCGTCTCCATCCCGAGCTCGAGTCGACGATCGTCGACCTGCCTCCCAGCGCCGCAGTCGGCCGCAAGCTCGTCGCCGAGCAGGGGTTCTCAGACCGGATCAGTTACCGCGAGGGCGACGTGTTCGAGATCGGGCTGGGCGACGCACCCGACGTGGTTTCCACCTTCAACCTCGTCCACCACCTCACCGTGGAGCGCAATCGCGAGCTCTGTCGGATGGCTCGTGAGGCGCTGGCGCCCGGCGGCTGCCTGGTGATCGGCGACGCTGCGGCTCCCGAGGAGGGGGAGCCGGTCTCCGACCACGGCGCGATCTCCAGTTTGCTCTTCTACGCCTGGAGCCACAGCCGCAACTTCACGCCGTCGGAGATCCGCGGCTGGATGGAAGACGCCGGCTTCGAAGAGGTGAGCGTTCACCGCAACCTGCTCTCGCTCTGGCGGGTCGTCGTCGTCGGCAGGTGACTCGGAGGGTCTCTTAGGACCGGTAGGCCTCGGCCAGCTCGGGGTCCTTCTCGGCCAGCATTTCCGCCAGCTCGACCATCACCTTGCACTGCTTCCAGGTGGCGTCGTCCTGCATCTTGCCGTCGATCATGTGGACGCCGCGGCCGTCGGGGATCGCCTCGAGGACCTTCTTGGCGAACTTGACCTCCTCCGGCGGTGGGCTGAAGACCTTCTTGGCGATCTCGATCTGGACCGGGTGCAGCGACCAGGCGCCGACGCAGCCCATCAGGAAGGCGGCGCGGAACTGGGTCTCGCACCCGGCGGTGTCCTTGATGTCGCCGAAGGGGCCGTAGAAGGGCAGGATCCCGGTCGAGGCGCAGGCGTCGACCATGCGGGCGATCGAGTAGTGCCAGAGGTCCTGCTGGGCCGAGACCCGGTTGTCCTCGGGGTTCTCGGGGTCGGCCGGATCCTCCATCACCCGGTAGCCGGGGTGGCCGCCACCGACGCGGGTGGTCTTCATCCGCCGCGAGGCGGCGAGGTCGGCCGGGCCGAAGCTCATCCCCTGCATGCGTGGGCTGGCGGCGGCGATCTCCTCCAGGTTGACCACGCCCTGGGCGGTCTCGAGGATCGCGTGGATCAGGATCGGGCGCTCGAGCCCGGCCTTCGCCTCCAGCTGAGCGAGCAGCCGGTCGACGTAGTGGATGTCCCAGGCGCCCTCGACCTTGGGCACCATCACCACCTCGAGCTGGTCGCCGATCTCGGTGACCAGGGTGGTGAGGTCGTCGAGCACCCACGGGCTCTCCAACGAGTTGACCCTGGTCCAGAGCGCGGTCTGGCCGAAGTCGGACTCCTTCGCCGCCTTGATCAAGCCCTGCCGAGCGGCCTCCTTGCGGTCGGCCGGGATCGCGTCCTCGAGGTTGCCGAGCAGGATGTCGGTCTTCTGGGCGATATCGGCCGCCTTGGCGACCATCTTCTCGTTCGAGAAGTCGAGGAAGTGGATCATCCGCGACGGCTTCACGGGGATCTCGCGCAGCGGCTCCGGCGCGCCCATCGCCAGCGGTTGGAAGAAGTCTCTCGGGTTTCTCAAGCCTGTTCCTTCGGTCGGTTCGGTATCGCTGCGGGAAATCTATTCCGCCTGCTGCGTCCTTACAGTCACGTACGTCACGTATGGAGGACGCCGCTCGCGACAGCACGCAGGAATGGCTCCTGCCCGAGGGGGCGGTGCCGCCGACGATCGCCGTGCTCGAGGGCCGGATCGACGAGGCGATCGCGATCGCCCGTGCCTCCGAAGCGGCGGTGATGACCGTCGCCGATGCGGCGATCGAGAGCGCCACCCAGGCCCGCCGCGCCGCCGAGCTGGCCGAGCGCGCCAGCGCCGCCGCGCTCGCCGCCGACTCCCGCTCCAGGGACCCGTTGGCCGGCGACGAGAGGATGGCCCGGTTCGCCCGCCGCGCCGATCGCCTCGGCACCAGGTTGGCGCGCCTGCAGCGACGCTAGGCCGGGAGCCGCCCCTCAGTACCGAGCCAGTGCTCGCGAAGTCCCGAGGCGAGCTTCTTAGTGATCTGATCGCCTGCCGGCAGGTCCTCGCCGTCGAGCGCCCTGGCGGGCTCGACGCCTCGGACCGAGCCTGTCAAGAAGACCTCCTCGAAGCTGTGCATCTCACTCAACGCGATCGGCTCCTCCTCGACCTCGATCCCGCACTCCGCGGCGATCTCGATCACCCGCGCCCGGGCGACGCCGGGCAGGATCCGGCCATCGAGCGGGGGGGTGAGGACGCGCCCGTCGCGGACGGTGAAGATGTTGCCGCGGGATGCCTCCAGCACCTCACCCTCGTCGGTGACCAGGAGTGGTACCCCGCCCCGGGGGCCCATCGCTTCGGCACGCTCGAGCACGGCGCGATCGGCCCACTTGTGTTCGCCGAGACCGCGGTCCACGGTCATGGTGAAGAGGTTGGCGGCAAGCTCTCCAGTAGGGAAAACGGTTGCGGGCTCGACCGAGGCGACGAAGACGTAGACCTCGAACCCGCCGGCCGCGACCGGCTCGACCGTCAGTCTCAGCCGCCCGAGCCCGCCGCCCCGGGCGCGGGAGATCACCAGGTCGCGCGAGGGTGGGGGTTCCTCACCGTAGAGAGCTTCGACGCTCGCGGACAAACGCGCGAGGTGGGCATCGAGCTCGACCGGCCTGTCGTCGACGATCAAAAAGGTCTCGATGACACCATGACGTTGGTCCGGTCGCGGCCGTTGAGTTGCGGCGGCAGGTTGTGACATCTTGTTGGCGATGATAGGCCGCATCCGGCAATACGCCGGCACCCACGGGGTGCGGGCAACGGCGCTGCAGGCCCTTCGCCGGCTGCGTCGCGGCGTCGTCGCCGATGACCGGATGACGGTGATGGCCAAGGACCTCGACGGGATCGCCGAGCTGCGGAAGCCCACCGGCGTGCGTCTCGAGGAGCTCGATTCAAGTCATCTGGCCGGGCTTGCCATGCTGAACCGGAAGCGAAGGCGAAAGCGGGCCAACCGGCGCTTCCAGAGCAATCTCGACCGCGGGCTGCACGGCTTCGTCGGGTTGCAGGGCAACGAGATCGTCACCTACTACTGGTGGGTCGAGGCGGAGCGCTCGGAGTGTCATCCCGACCTCGAGTGGCTGGGGGCGGCGGTGCAGTTCGCGCCCGGCGATGTCTATGGGTCCGATTTCTACGTGCTCCCGGAGTACCGCGCGGAGGGCACGGCGAACGAGATGCTGTTCCTGATCGAGACAGCTTTGAGGGACCGCGGCTTCAAACGCGTCTGGGGCTACGTCGAAGCCGGCAACAGCGGCGCCCGCTGGCTCTACAGCTCCCGGGGATATCGGCCGATGGGAGAGGTGACGGTTCGGAAGCTCCTCTTTCACCGTAGAACCACGCCCGCCCCACCAGTAGGATCACCCGCCCATGAATGACCACGCAGCCGCGATAGAACAGTTCATCGTCACCAACATCACCGGCGATGGCGAGTCCCTCTCCCGCGATCAGGATCTGCTGGCCGCCGAGCTGATCGACTCGCTCGGAATCACCGAGCTGGTCGGCTTCATCGAAGCCGAGCTCGGGGTGGAAGTCGACGACGAGGACCTGACCCCGGAGAACTTCCGCACCGTGAACGGCATCGCCGCCTTCGTCTCCCGCAAGGGGGGCTGAGCGTGCTGATGCAGTTGCTGTACGAGCGGGCGGAGACCGACCCCGACCACACCGCGATCGTTTATCGCGATGAGCGCCTCGGCTACGCCGAGCTGGTCGACCGGGTCGAGCGCCTCGCTGCCGGCCTGGCGGGTCGCGGCATCGGTCCCGGCGACACCGTCGGCCTCGTCCTCCGGGACGGACCCTGGTTCGTCGCCTGCTTTCACGCCATCGCCGCCCTCGGTGCCAAGGTCGTTCCCGCCAACCCGGCCTACAAGCAGGCCGAGCTGGAATTCAGCTTTCGCTCCACCGGCGTTCGCGCCGTGATCAGCGACGAGCGCACCGCCGGCGTCTGTGAGCGGATCGTCGCCGGCCTCGACCCGCCGGCCGAAGTGATCGTCTCCGGCCCCGGTCACGGCCAGTCGGCGACCTTGACCGACCTGGTCGAGGAGGGCACGCCGGTGCGGCTGGCGCCCCGCGACCCGGCGGAGCCGCTGGTCGGGCAGTTCTCCTCGGGCTCGACTGGCCTTCCCAAGCGCCTCGACCGGACCCACGCCCAGTGCCGCGCCGAGGCGGAGGCCTACCTCGGCCTTGGCCTCCGCCCGGAGGACCGGATCCTCGGGGTGGCGCCGCTCTATCACGACTGGGGCATGGGGTCCTGCATCCTTGGCAGTGCCGCCTCCGGGGCGACCCTGGTCGTCCTCGAGGATCCACACCCCTTCCTGCTCAGGCGTCACCGGGCACTGGAGCTGATCGAGCAGGAGCGGATCACTGTGCTCCCGGGCGTGCCCCTCAACTACCGGCTGATGGCCGACTCCCCGGCCAAGGCCGACCTCTCCTCGCTGCGGCTCTGCTTCAGCGCTGGGACGGCGCTGCGGCGTGAGACCTTCGAGGCCTTCGGCGAGCGCTTCGGGGTGCTGGTGCGCCAGGTCTACGGCAGCACCGAGACCGGGATGATCGCCGCCAACATGAGCGACGACCCGGTTTCTACCTTCGCTTCAGTCGGAGAGCCCGTGAGCGGCGTCGAGGTTCGCGTCGTCGACGAGGAGGGTGAGCCGCTGCCCGATGGCGAGATCGGCGAGGTCACCGTCTCCGGCCCCTCCGTGAGCAGCGGCTACACCGACCTGCCGGAGCTGAACCGAGTCGCCTTCCGCGACGGGCGCGCTTTCACGGGCGATCTCGGGCGCCTCGACGGCGAAGGGGTCCTCTATCTGGAGGGACGCAAGAAGCTGCTGATCGAGGTGGGCGGGTTCAAGGTCGACCCGTTCCAGGTCGAGGAGGCGATCGACTCCCACCCCGGAGTCGCCGAGTCTGTGGTCGTTGGCGTCGAGACCGGGCAGGCCGGGGAACAGCGGGTCAAGGCGGTGGTGGTGCGCGACGGCGAGTGCGAGGAGAGCGAGCTGGTCGCCTACTGCCGCGAGCGGCTGGCCAACTTCAAGGTCCCCCAGAGCGTCGAATTCCGCGACCAGATCCCAAAGAGCCCGATCGGGAAGGTGCTCCGCAAGTACCTCGTCTGAGGCCGGGGAGAGTCGATGAAGACGCTGCTGCTCGACAACTACGACTCCTTCACCTACAACCTCTTCCAGCTGCTCTCGGAGGCCAACGGCGAAGAGCCGGTCGTCGTCCGTAACGACGAGCTGAGCTGGGCCGAGATCGCCGCCAGCCGCGACTTCGACAACATCGTCATCTCGCCGGGTCCAGGCAACCCCGACCGCGAGGGTGACTTCGGTGTCTGCGCCGACGCGATCCGCGACTCCGAGGTCCCGCTGCTGGGCGTCTGTCTCGGCCACCAGGGGCTCTGCTCGGTGCACGGCGGCACGGTGGTGCACGCACCCGAGGCTATGCACGGGCGCCTCACTGCCGTCCTCCACGAGGACTCGCCGATGTTCGCCGGGCTGCCGCGCGAGTTCCAGGTCGTCCGTTACCACTCGCTTTGTATTGAGCAGCCGCTGCCCGAGGAGCTGGAAGCGACCGCCTGGACCAGCGACGGCATCCTGATGGGCGTCGCCCACCGCAGCAGGCCCCAGTGGGGCCTGCAGTTCCATCCCGAGTCGATCTGTACCGAGTACGGCCGCGAACTGCTCGCCCGCTTCCGCGACCTGACGATCGAGTATTCCGGCCGCCGCGACGGCGGCGGCGTGAGGCTCGACGGCGGCGGATCGAAGGCGGCATCCGCGGGGGGGTCGGGCCTCGAGTTGCGGACCAAACGGGTGGACTCGATCTATGACCCCGAACGGGCCTTCTCCCACCTCTACGGGGAGAGCCCTGACGCCTTCTGGCTCGACAGCAGCATGCTCGACGAGCGGACCCGCTTCTCCTTCATGGGCGACGCCGAGGGCCCGCTCGCGTCCTCGGTCGATTACGACGCGCACTCCGGCGAGCTGCGGGTCACCTCGGGTGGGGAGACCACGGTCTTGCAGGAGTCGATCTTCGACTACCTGGCGCGGGAGATGCGGCGCCTTCGCCACCTCTCTGACGACCTCCCCTTCGACTTCAACTGCGGCTTCGCCGGCTACTTCGGCTACGAGCTGAAGGCGGATTCCGGTGGCAGCAAGGCGTACCGCTCCAGCCTGCCGGACGCTCACTTCGTCTTCGCCGACCGGATGATCGCCTTCGACCACGTCGAGCGGTGCACCTACGTCCTCGGCGTCGCCGAGCGCGGGGACACCGAGGCGGTCGACCAGTGGATCGCCGAGACCAGCCTGCGGCTCGCCTCGTTGCCGCCGATCGCCGAGCCGGAGTGGAGCGAGGTGGCGACCGAGCATGACCCGGTCGAGTTCCGACTTTCGCGCTCCCACCAGCAGTACCTCGACGACATCGAAGCCTGTAAGCGCTACCTGGTCGACGGCGAGACCTACGAGATCTGCTTGACCAACAAGATCACCGCCGAGGTCAGCCCCGACCCGCTGCCGCTGTACCGGACTCTGCGCCGGATCAATCCGGCCCCGTTCTCGGCTTACCTGCGGATGGGGGAGGCGGCCGTGATCAGCTCCTCCCCGGAGCGCTTCCTCTCGATCGGCCGCGACCGCTGGGCGGAGGCGAAGCCGATCAAGGGGACGACCAGGCGAGCGACGGACCCGGCGGAGGACGTGCGGCTCGCCGAGGAGCTGCGGACGGGGGAGAAAAACCGGGCCGAGAACCTGATGATCACCGACCTCCTGCGCAACGACCTCGGCATCGTCTCCGAGATCGGCACCGTCCACGTTCCGTACCTGATGCACGTCGAGAGCTACGAGACCGTTCACCAGCTGGTTTCGACGGTCCGCGGCCTGCTCCGCGAGGAGCTGGAGCCGCCCGACTGCATCCGCGCCTGCTTTCCGGGGGGTTCGATGACCGGCGCCCCAAAGAAGCGCACGATGGAGCTGATCGACGGCCTCGAGGGGGAGGCCCGTGGCGTCTACTCCGGCGCGATCGGGTACCTCGGCCTGAGCGGCGGGTGCGACCTCAACATCGTCATCCGGACGATCGTGATCGACGGCGAGACGACCACGATCGGTGTCGGCGGAGCGATCGTGATGCAGTCGGACGCCGAGGACGAGTACCAGGAGATCCTGCTTAAGGGGAAGGCGCCGATGCAGGCGATCGACCCCCGGGTCGATCCGACCGCCGTATTCGAGAGCGTCGCCCCCTAATCGCGTCTATATCCTCCGTTGATGTCCGACCGACTTCCGACCAGGTAGGAGCAATGGCCGTAGACACCGCCGCATACACCGAGATGACCGACGAGCAGCGCGCGATCGTCGAAATGGTCCGCCAGTTCGCCGACGAGCAGATCATCCCCAACGCCGAGCACTACGACCACGAGGACTCCTTCCCCGAGCCCGTGGTCGAGCAGATGAAAGAGCTCGGCCTGTTCGGGGTGACGATCCCCGAAGAGTACGGCGGCATGGGGCTCGACCTGACCACCTACGCGATGATCGTCGAAGAGCTCTCGCGCGGCTGGATCTCGATCTCCGGCGTCGTCAACACCCACTTCATCGGCTCCTACCTGTTGATGAAGTTCGGCACCGACGAGCAGAAGGACTACTTCCTGCCGAAGATGGCGACGGGTGAGATCCGCGCCGCCTTCTCGCTGTCTGAGCCGGAGGTCGGCTCCGACGTGCAGGGGATCAAGTCGACCGCGAAGAAGGGCGAGGACGGCAACTGGGAGCTGAACGGCCAGAAGATGTGGGTCACCAACGGGCTTGGCTCCAGCGTCGTCTTCGTGTTGATGAAGTCCGACCCGAAGGCCGATCCTCCCTACAAGGGGATGACCTGCTTCATCACCGAGAAGGAGCCCTGGGCGGAAGAAAACACCGGCGACTACAAGGGCCTCAACGTGCCGCCGAAGATCAAGAAGATGGGCTACAAGGGCGTCGAGTCGACCGAGCTGGTCTACGACGGCTACCGCTGCCCGCCCGAGCGCGTGCTCGGCGGCGAGGAGGCGGGAGTCGGCCAGGGCTTCATACAGATGATGGACGCGCTGGAGGTCGGCCGGGTCAACGTCGCCGCCCGCGGCGTCGGCATCGCTCAGCGGGCGCTGGAGCTGGCGCTTCGCTACAGCCAGGAGCGCAAGACTTTCGGTAAGCCGATCGCCCAGCACCAGGCGATCCAGTTCAAGCTCGCCGACATGGCGACCAAGGTCGAGGCCGCGCGCCTCTTGACCCGCAAGGCGGCGCGGATGAAGGACGCCGGCGAGCGCTCCGACCTGGAGGCGGGGATGGCGAAGCTGATGGCCTCGGAGGTCGGCAAGGAGAACGTCGAGGAGTGCTTCCGCATCCACGGCGGCTATGGCTACTCAAAGGAGTACGAGATCGAGCGCCTCTACCGTGACGCGCCGCTGCTCCTGATCGGCGAGGGGACCTCGGAGATCCAGCGCATGGTGATCGGCAAGAAGCTCCTGCAAAGGCACAAGATCTAGGCAATGGCCTCGACTGCCGACCTGATCCGCACCGCTGTCGAGCGCTTCCAGGCCGAAGTGCCGGCGCTCGCGAAACTGAAACTGGTCTTCGGGCTCGAGCTGAAGGCGAAACACGACATCCAGCTCTACCGGGTCGAGCTGCCCGGGCCGAAGATCGCCAAGGACCTCGCTCAGGACGAGCGCGTCCTGGTCGAAATCGACCGGCCCCAGTTCAACGAGCTGGCCGAGAAAGGCACCCTGAAGAGCTACCGCAAAGCGGTCGAGACGGGACACATCAAGGCCTCCGGCGACTCCAACGTGCTCAAGCTGATCGCCCAGGTGGTGGAGCGCCAGGAGCAGCGCTCGCGGCTGAAGAAAGTGCACTGACCCTCGGTGGGCCTCACGGTCGAGTGGATCGGTGAGGCGCCGGGGTTCGCGGCTCTTGCCGGCGAGTGGAAGGCACTGCTGCCCGCCGACCACTTTCCCTTCGATCTGCACTGCTGGTACCTCGCCTGGTGGCGCGCCTTCGGTGGGGATGACGAGTTGGCGGTCTGCACGGTGCGCCGCGACGGTGAGCTGGTCGCGGCCTTCCCCCTGCGCCGCGCCGACGGCCAGCTGAAGCCGCTGGCGAATACCCACTCGCCGCTCTACCGGCCGCTGGCCCGCGACGAGGAGGCGATGAGGGCGGTGGTCGCGGCGGCGATGAAGGAGGGCGGGGACCTCGCCCTAACCGGCCTGCCGGCGCGCGACTCGAGCGTCGCCCAGCTGCGCGACGGCGCCCGTGCCGCTTCCAAGAGGTTGTTGGCCGAGCCGGCCTACGCCTCCCCGCTGGTCGACACGAGCGGTGATCTCGATGCCTGGCGCACGCAGAGCAAACCGCGCTGGGGGGCGCCCTTGGAGCGCTTCCGGCGGAAAATGGGACGCGACCACGAGGCCGAGATGGAGATCGTTGAGGCGCCCCGTGATCTCGAGGCCGAGCTGGCCGACGGCTTCCGGGTCGAGGCCAGCGGCTGGAAGGGCAAGGCGGGCACGGCGATCGTTTCGGCGCCGGAGACCGAGACCTTCTACACCGACGTCGCCCGCGCCTTCGAGGCCCGTGACGAGCTCCGCTTCAGCCGGATCGTCCTTGACGGCCAGACCGCCGCCTTCGACCTCACCCTCCTGCACGGAGGCCGGCTCTACCTGTTGAAGACCGGGTTCGACGAACGCTTCCGCCGCTTGGCCCCAGGGCTGGTGATGCGCCTCTCGGTGATCGAACGCTGCTTCGAGGCAGGCCTGCGCTCCCACGAGCTGCTCGGGGAGGAGAGCGAGTGGAAGGCCAAGTTCGCCACCGGGTCCCGTCCCTACATAAGTCTCCGCGCCTACCCGCGCACACCGACCGGCCTCGCCCGCTACACCTACCGCAAGTCGATCAGACCCGGCCTGCGCAGCGCCTACCGCCGCCTGCACCGCGGGCCATAGCAGTCTGGCGACATGCGACCGCGGTCGTCCTTTTTCCCGCATACCGGGCATAAGGGCGAACGCGCGCTCTTTTCTCCCCCTTGCTTGCGCTCAGAGGCGAACGAGGTTGTCGGCGTCGACGCCGCGGGTGATGCCGCGGAAGTCGATTACCTGGGCTGCGCTGGAGGCGACCGCCTCGTAGTCGATTCCGGGGTGGACGGTGACGATCGCGACCAGGTCGGCGTCGGCGAGGCCCTGCTCGAGGTCGACCGAGGTGAGGCCGTGGCTGGGCAGCTCGGGGACGAAGGGGTCGTGGTAGCTGACCTCCCCGCCGAGGTGCTGGAGGCGGCCGATGATCTTCAGCGCTGGGGATTCCCGGGTATCGCCGACCCCTCCCTTGTAGCTGGCGCCGAGGATCAGGATCCGGGAGCCGTTGACCGGTTTCCGGACGTCGTTCAGCGCTCGCTCGATCCGTTCCACGCAGAAAGCGGGCTGGGCCTGGTTCACCTTGCCGGCAAGCTCGATGAACTCCGGGTAGAAGTCGTTCTGGCGCGCCTTGAAGGCGAGGTAGAAGGGGTCGACCGGGAGGCAGTGGCCGCCCATTCCCGGCCCGGGATCGAAGCGCATGAACCCGAACGGCTTGGTGGCTGCGGCGTCGATCACCTCCCAGACGTCGATGTCGAGCCGGTCGCAGAGCTGGGCCAGCTCGTTGACGAGGGCGATATTGACGGAGCGGAAGATGTTCTCGAGCAGCTTCGAGAGCTCGGCGGTCTCCGGGCCGGTGAGGACCACCACTTCGTCGCAGATCCGGGAGTAGAGGTCGCGGGCGCTCTCGGTGCAGGCTTCGGTCAACCCGCCGACCAGCTTCGGCGTCGTCTGAACGGTGTAGTCGGTGCGGCCGGGGTCGATCCGCTCTGGTGAGAAGGCGAGGTGGAAGTCGGTGCCGACCGAGTGTCCCGAGCGCTCGAGGATCGGCAGCAGCCGCTCACGGGTGGTGCCGGGATAGGTGGTCGACTCCAGTACCACCAGTTGACCGGGGCGCAACACCTGCGCCAGCGAGGCGCCGGAGTCGAGCAGGTAGGTGAGGTCGGGCTCGCGCGAATCGCTGAGTGGGGTGGGCACGCAGATGATCACCGCGTCGCACGAACCGAGGTCGGCGTACTCGGCGGTCGCGGTGAGGCGCCCGCCTAGCGAGGCGAGGGTCGCGTCGGAGATGTCCTCGACGTGGCTGACACCGCGGTTGAGCCCGTCCACCTTGGTTGGGTCGACGTCGAGGCCGACTACCTCGTCGCCGGCTTCGGCGAAGGCGACGGCGAGTGGCAGGCCGACATAGCCCATGCCGATGATCCCGATCCGCATCGCGCGAGTGTAGTGGCGCGACTAGATAGCTACGCCGGATGGGAAACGGCAGATAGGATCCCGCGCCGCGCAACCAATAGGAGACGAATCCCAGAATGACCGAGAAGTATGAGCTGACCACGGACCAGGCCGAGCGCGAGGCGTCCGGCGCCCACACCTACGGCCGCTACCTCGAGGAGTTCGAGGTCGGCGCTGTCTACAAGCACTGGCCTGCCAAGACCGTGACCGAGGCGGACGACCACCTGTTCTGCCTGATCACGATGAACCACCACCCGCTCCACCTCAACGACGTCTACGCGAAGCAGTCTCAGCAGGGTCGCAACGTGGTCGTCGGGCCGCTGGTCTACTCGCTGGCCCTCGGGATGTCGGTCTCCGACGTCTCCGGCAAGGCGATCGCGAACCTGGCGACCGAAGAGCTGAGCCACCCGAACCCGGTCTTCCACGGCGACACGCTCTTCTGCGAGACCGAGGTGCTCGACGTCAAGCCGTCGAAGAGCAAGCCCGACCGCGGCGTGGTCAAGGTCCACACTCGCGTGCTCAACCAGGACGGTCTCCTGGTTGCCGAGTTCAAGCGTTTGGTTCTCGTGCCGAGAAAAGAACCAGGCAGTTAAGCCTCAGCGAGGTTCCCGACGATCAGTGGCGGGTAGCTGGGGGACGCCTGCCGCAGGCATATGATCCCAACCGTCGAATGAGTCGCGAATGAGGGCCAACGATGGCGCGCTCGAGTACACGCTTCGTGTGCTGCGGCGCCGAAAGTTCGTCATCCTTGCGGCGCTGATCAGCGTCCCTCTCTTCGCCTTCCTGTATTCGTCGGCCCAGCCCGAGGAATACACCGCCTCGGCGACGCTGCTGTTCGAAAGCGAAACCGAATCCCTCGACGCCTCACGCGAAGCGGCGACCAACGAAGCGCTCGCCGCGCTGCCCGCGGTTGCCGCGATCGCGGCCAAAGAGCTGGACGGGGACGTCGGCGAAGTGCTCGGCGCGGTCGAAGTCTCCGCCGCCAACGAAAACGCCAACACGACGACGATCTCGGCGACCAACGAATCGCCGCAGCGCTCCGCCGAAATCGCCAACGCCTACAGCGACGCTTACATCGACTTCCGGCGCGAAGCCGATCGCGCCCAGTTCAAGGAATCGATCGCGATCCTTGAAGCCCGCCTCCAGGAACTGCCGCCCGCTGAGGCCGAAGGTCCGAAAGGGGACCTGCTGCGGGAAGAACTCAACCAGCTCGAAGTCGAAGAAGCGCTGCAGACCGGGAAGGTTTCAACCGTCCAGGAAGCGGGGCCGCCCGCGAGCCCCTCCTCGCCGAAGACCAAACGCAACGTCATGCTCGGCATCGTCTTCGGCATGATCCTCGGTCTCGGCCTCGCCGCCGTAGTCGAGCGGCTCGACCGACACGTGCGCTCGGTGGAGGAGCTGGAGGAGCTGTTCGGCCTGCCGGTGATCGCCCGCATTCCACGGACCAAAGCGTTCAAAAACGCAAGCGTCGAGCAGATGCTGCTCGCGCCCGAGGCGGAGATGTTCCGCACGTTACGCACCAACCTGCGCTATCTCAACATCAACCGCGACCTCAGCTCGCTGCTGATCGCCAGTCCGCAGCCCAACGACGGCAAGTCGACGGTGGCGCGCGGCCTGGCGGGGGCGATGGTGGAGATGGGCGATGACGTCGCGCTGGTCGAGGCAGACCTGCGCAAGGAGAGCTCGTTCCGCTACGGCTCTTCCTACATCCCCGAGGGGCTCTCGGGTGTTCTCGCCGGAGCCCCGCTCGACAACGCCCTGATGCAGGTACCGGTCTCGCGGGGGGGTCCCGACGGGGGCCGGACCCTGGCCGTGCTGCCCTGCGGCCCGATCCCGCCGAATCCCTCGGAGCTGCTCGAGAGCGAGCAGATGCGGGACGTCCTGGCCGAGCTCTCTAAACGCTTCGACATGGTCATCGTTGACAGCCCGGCGATCGGCGTCGTCAGCGATGCGATGGCGCTCGTGCCCCTGGTCTCGGCAATTCTCGCCGTCGGCGGGCTCGGTAAAACGACGCGCGACGGCGCCACCGGATTCGTCGAACAGCTCGACCTGACCGGCAACCGGCCGCTTGGCCTGATCGCCACGATGACCTCCTCGGACCGGCGGCAGTACTCCTACTACACCCGTCAGCCGCGCACGCTGCTGCGCCGCTGATCCAGCCGTCTCTGTTTTCGCTGGGCGGTGATCCGCTCCGCGGCCGCGCCGGCGGCTCCGATCGCGAGCCAGATCATCACCTGCCCCTGGGTGATGAAGGCGACGAAGAAGATCGCCACCAGGCAGGTGAGGGCGACGATCGGGAGGATCGCGATCGGCTCCCCCCGGAGGCCGTAGGAGGCCCCGATCGCGACCAGCATCGCGATCACCACGCTGAACAGCGCGAAGGTGGGGATCAGACCCCACTCGTCGGCGAGGATGATGTAGGCGTTATCGGTGGCGGTGCCGTACTGGACATTGGGCGTGACCTGGTTGGTCGGATTCCCCCAGAGGTTGAGCACACCCGGTTCGAGCGCCCGTTCGAGCAGCGCTTCGCGGTAGAGCCCACTGGATTTGTAATTCGCTTCCCCTGATCCGCCGAGGCCGGGGATGACCTGCAGCTCGTTCGGCATCACCACCGAGGTGACCAGGACGACGCCGACGACGATCGCCAACAGGGTGATCAGGCGGGTGCGGATCGTGCCGCGGATGGTGATCACGGCAAGCACGACGACGCCGACCGCGAGCATCACCCAGCCGGTCCGGGAGAGCGCCAGGGCCATCGTCCCGACCGCGACGACGGCCAGCGCATACCAGATGTACCTGGCTTTGGCCTCGCTGCTGCTGATCCCCATCGCGATCGAGAGCAGGGCCGAGCAGGCGAGGAACATCGAGAAGGAGATCGGGTGGCCGAACGAGGTGACCGCGCGGACCTCGCCGAAGCGGTCGATCTGGCTCGCCCAGAGCCCGAACTCGCCGGAGTTGAAGTTGAAGTTGAAGAACGGGTTGGAGCCGCCGAGCGCTTCGGAGACGGCCACCGGCGCCAGCACCACGGTCATCGCGGCGAAGGAGATCGCCACCAGCCTGACGGGAGACTCGACCTTCGAGAGCAGCAACCGCGCCGCCAGGTAGGGGCCCGCCCACATGAACATGATGTGGACGAGGTCGGTGAACACCACCTGTTCGGAGAAGCCGACCGAGACCGTCATCAGCAAGACGAAGGCGCCAACGGCGTAGTCCACGTAGTTCGGTCGGAAGAAGACCCCTTCGGTGATCATGTTGCGCCACATCAACGCCCCACCCAGCACCCAGGAGGCGGCGGCCGTCGGGATGAAGAGGAGCGGCCCGATCGACGGCGAGGCGTAGGTCGGGACGAGGGCCAGCAGGACCACTAGCCCGCCGAAGGCGAGATCCGGGCGCACAAAGGCGACGCCGATCCCGATCAGCGCCAGGACGAGCGCGACGAGCGCCACCACCACGGTTGGTTTGGCGACCAGGGCCACACCCAGGAACCCACCCAGAAGCACCGCGAGCGGGACCGTCGCCGACGGCGAGGCGGCGATGCCCGACGGATCGAAGCCCTGCGGCGCCAGCCGGCGCGTGAACGAGGCCATTGGCATCAGGGGAAGCTTAGAACCTGGCCTAGACCCAGCCACCGGCCGCATCATGTGCTTTGCTCCCGGCCCATGCGGTTCGGCACATGAGCGCACTGTTTCGCAACACCCTCGCTCAGTCCTCGAGCCTGGTCTCGGCGATGATCTTCAGCTTCCTGCTGGCGCCGGTGATGATCGACCGGCTGGGCCTCGCGCAGTTCGGCATCTGGGCGGTGACCGGGGCGCTGGCGCAGTACGCGCGGCTCCTCGACCTCGGGATCACCAACGCGCTCTCACGGTTCGTCGCGCTGCACGACGCCGAAGGCGACCGTCGCGGGATCGAGGAGACGATCGGCGTCGGCCTGCTCGCGGCGTTCGCGGTCGGCCTGCTGATGCTCGGCGTGGCGGCCCTGGCCGCGCCGTTGGTCAGGGACGTACTCGGCGTCATCAGTACGGCCGAAATGCGGATAGTCCTGCTCTCCGCGGCCGCGATATCGATCACCCTCCTGTTCGACGCCGTCCTCGTCGCGCTCCCGGTCGGGCTGCGCAGGATGGTCCCGCCGAACGTTGCCGGGACCGCCGCCAACCTGGTCAACTTCGTCTTCAGCTTGGGGGCGCTGATCATCAGCACCGAGCTGACCACCTACGCGCTGGCCAACGTCGCCGCCAGCGTCATCGGTGTGTTCTTCACGGTCGGCGCCGTCATCTACGTCGGCTCGGGGCGGCTCTCAAGACGGCCCTCCATGACCCGCACCCGGGGCATCCTCTCGTTCGGGTTGAAGGGCCAGGCGGTGGTCCTCGCGAACTTGATCGACGTCCAGACCGACAAACTGGTGATCGCGGCGCTGCTGGGCCCGCGAACCGCCGGCGCCTACGAGCTGGCCAACCGCGCCGTCGCGGGCGTCTTCTCACTCGGGACGATGACCCTCTCGGCGTTGATCCCGACCGCGACGGCCGACATCGTCCAACGCGGGAAGCAGGTGATCGGGGAGTACTTCACCCGTTACTCGGTCCGCTCGCTCTCAATCGCGCTGCCGCTGTTCGGCGCGCTCTGCGTCAGCGTGCCGTACGTGTTCGTCCTCTGGATCGGCGAGATTCCGCCGAACACGGTCGGGATCGTGATCCTGCTCTCGGTCACCTTCGCGGTCAACATGACCACCGGTGTGCCGATGACGCTGGTGGTCAGCGACGGCCACCCCGGCGTGGTCGCCCAGACCGCGATCCTGCTCGTCGTCCTCAACATCGCCGCGACCATCGTCGCCGCGCCGCTGCTCGGGCTCTGGGGAGTGCTGGCGGCGACCGTCGGCGCGCAAATCGTGGTCAGCGCCATCTTCCTGATCAGGTTCGGTCGCCGGTACTCCTTCCCCGCCGCGGTCTTTTCCGAGGCGATGTCGGCGCCGGTGATGGTGACCCTGCTGGCGGCGGTCCCGTTCGGCCTCTGGTACCTGTTCGGTGGGCCGATACCCAGCGAGCGCGGGCCGGCGCTGATCGGGACGCTTGCCACCGGTGGCGTCTACCTGGTGGTGTGTTGGTTGGTGGAGAGCAGGCTCGGGCTGTTGCCGGAAACCCTGAGGGTCGGCTTTCTCCGCGACCGGCTCGCGGGCGCCGTGCGGGCCCGCGGCTAGAATCGCGGCGGATGGCAGGCAGCCAGGGCAGACTCCGCTTCCTGCTGGTGACCAACTGGATCGGCTGGGCGGGCGCCGAGACCCAGCTCGCCCACCTCGCCCTCGGGCTGAACGCGGCCGGGCACACGGTCACGCTCCTCGCCACCGGCAGGGTCCTGATCGACGACACCAGCCACTTCGAGCGGGCCGGCATCGACGTGATCGAGCTCGACGTCCGCAACCGGTGGCAGAAGCTGGCGCTCCCGTTCAGGATCGCTCGCTACGCCCGGCGGTCCGACCTCGTCCATTGCGCCGGCTGGGACGCGACCCTGTGGGGCAGGCTCGGGGCGCTGTTCGCGCGGCGGCCGATGGTAATCACCGAGCACACCCCCGGCAGGGAGTACCAGGTCTCCTCCGGTGGGGCGTCTCGGGAGCGGGCGATCGCCCTCCACAACAAGCTGCTCGACAGGTTCACCTACGCCACCGTTGTCGTCGGCGAGTGGCAGCGGCAGCTACTGGAAGCCGAAGGGGTACGCGGCGACTCGATAGTGCACATCCCCAATGCCGTACCGGTCGCCGAGCTGCGGCGGCGGGCCAAGGAGGGCCCGGGTCGGGCCGCCCTCGATCTCCCGGAGGACGTGCCGGTGCTGATTGAGGTAGCCAGATTCGCGCCCCAGAAGGGGCAAGCGACCCTGCTACGGGTGGTCGCCGGTCTGCGGGAGAAGCTCGGTGATATCCGGGTGGTCTTCGTCGGGGATGGAGACACCGAGGAGGAGGTGCGGCGCGAAGCGGAGCGCCTGGACGCCGACTGGGCGTCGTTCCTGGGCGGCCGCCGCGACGTCCCGGAGCTGCTCGCGCTGGCCGACGCCTCGGTCCTGCCCTCGACCGGGGAGGGGCTGCCGATGTCGCTGATCGAGGCGATCGCGGTCGGGACGCCGGTGATCGGGACCGACGTCGGCGACGTCCGCTGGCTGATCGAGGCCACCGGCGCGGGGCTGTGCGTCGAGGCCGGGGACGAGGACGCCTTCGGCGAGGCCTGCGGGCGGCTGATCGCCGACCCGGAGCTGAGGGGGCGGCTGAGTGAGGCCGCGGTGCGGGGGGTGGAGGAGTTCGACTCCCCGTTGATGGTGGAGTGCTACGAGAAGGTGTTCGAGGCCGCGGTCGCCTCGGCGCCGCTGCCGAGCGTCTGAGCGTGGAGGACGGGGCCAGGCCACCGCGGGTGCTGCTGGCCTGCGACTGGTTCGTCAAGTACACGGCTGGCCTCGCCGGCGGCCTCGCTGGGCTCGGTTGCGAGGTGACCCTGCTGACTCGCGATCACGACCAGGAGTTCGGCGAGGAGCCCGGCGCGATGCGTTCCTTCCTCGCGGCCACGCTCGGGGACGGGGTTCGGCACCTGGAGCTGGGGGGGAGGGTCAGCGATCCGGACCGGCTTGGGTCGGTGCTGCGGCTGCGCCGCGACCTCTCCAAGTGGAGCGCCGACGTCGTCCACGTGCAGGACTCGTTGGCGAACGACCCGAGGCTCGCGATCGCCTCCGGGATCCCGCCGCATCGCTACGCGCTCACCGTGCACGACCCGGTGCCCCATCCCGGCGACGCGGTGCCGCCGCGCACGACGCGGGTGGCAAGACGGCTGCTGCGCCGCCGGGCCGGCCTCGTCTTCGTCCACTCCGCGGAGCTGCGCGACGAGCTGGAAGCGGTCGGCGGGACCGCGGCGCCGATCGAGGTCGTGCCCCACGGCGTCGGCGCGCCCGACCCGGCGCCGTTGCCGGAGCGGCCGGCGCTGCTCTTCTTCGGCCGCATCTCCCACTACAAGGGGCTCGACGTGCTGCTCGACGCGATGCCGGCGCTCTGGGAGGAGGACCCGGAGCTGCGCTTGACGGTGGCCGGCGAGGGAACCCCGCTCGATCATCCGTTGCTTGCCGACCCACGGATCGAGACCCGGTTCGAACACCTGCCCGAGGAGGCGCTGCCGGGCCTCTTCGCCAACGCCACCTGCGTCGTCCTGCCCTACCGGCAGGCGAGCCAGAGCGGGGTGGGGTCGCTTGCCCGGGAGCACGGCCGGCCGGTGGTCGCGACCCGGGTCGGCGGGTTGCCCGAGCTGATCACCCCGGACTGGGGGCGCCTGGTCGCCCCGGAGGACCCGGTCGCCCTCGCCGGGGCGATCGGCGAGGTGATCGGCACCCCGGGGCTGGCCGAGTCGATGGGCCGCGCGGGCGCCGAGTCCCTGGGCGATTCGGACTGGGCCGGCGTGGCGGGAAAGACGCTCGACGCCTACCGGGCGCACCTTCTCTGAGGGTCGGTTCAGGCGCCGATCGAGGCGCGCGTGGAACCGATCTTGAGCGGCCCGTGGTAGACCGTCAGCGAGGGGTACATCCCCTTCTTGCGGTACTGCATCAGGTAGATCGAGTTGGGCCTGGCGTTGTTGGAGGCATCCATCGTCTTCATCGCCAGGTGCTGGGTCGGAGCGACTTTGTTGGGGTTGTGGGTGCCGCCGCCAAAGAAGGTGATTGGCTGCCCATTGACCCACATCTCGAACCAGCCGTCGGTTCCGAAGCGCTCGTGGACGAGGATGTTGATCCACTGGTTGCGGACCACCGGCATCTGCCAGGGCACGTCCCAGCCGTAGGTGGAGTTGCGCTGCCACTTCAAGACGCCGCCGTTGGCCTCGATGTGGAAGGGCGGCGGGCCGTTCCAGGGGTAGCCGTATGGACCCTGCAGGAGGGTGACGAAGTTCGGGGTGGAGGAGGGGAAGTCGGAGGGGAGGAAGAATTTGGCGCTCCACCAGATCTCATCCCCGGCTTCGATCGTCGGCGGCGAGAGCATCTCGGCGCGCGGGTTCTCGGTCGGGGTGACCGGGTAGCTGTCGGCGTCTGAGACGGTCAGCTTGAAGCTGGTCTCGCCGCTGCCGGCCGGGTCGGGAGCTTCGGTCATCGCTCCGGGGCCGGACTGGCGGACCCAGAAGTCGGTGAGGCGGGTGGCGGAGAAGAGGAGGTCCGACGGCGTGGAGGCGCTCGGCGCGGCTGCCGTTTTCGCGAAGCGAACCGGCTTGCGCGCCTGGGGTGACCTGAGGGCGCGTCCCTGGCCGAGGCCGAAGTGGAACCGCTTCGCCTTCTTGGCCCGCCCTGAGCGGTCCCGGCGCTGGCCCGAAGGGGCAGCCACGGCGGCGTCAGCCAGGACGGCTCCCAGCAGCAGGGAGACGACCAGAACCAAGAGCGCCGGGCGCTTGGAGGAGCGGCTGAAACGGGGCACACCCTTCCCTCGACAGCAGCCGGCGCCAGGTGAACGTACGAGGCCGTACTAGTACATTCGTCCAGGTATTTTCTGGCCAGAATTAGAGTCCCTGCGCCGTTTTCGCGGCCTCAGGCGTGGCTAGACTGCTCGCGTGCTCGACTGCGACCAGCCGGCAACCGGTGGCTAGTGGCCGTGACCCCAGCCGCCCGGTGACGGTCAGCGTCCTGACCAGCACCTACGAGCGCGAGGCGACCCTTCCCCGGCTCTACGAGAGCCTCTGCCAGCAGAGCTTCCGAGACTTCGAGTGGGTCGTGGTCGACGACGGCTCCTCCGACGGCAGCGGCGAGTTGATCCGTGGCTGGGCCGGCGAAGCCGACTTCCCGATCGTCTACCACTGGCAGGAGAACCAGGGCATGGGGATCGGCCGCAACCGGGCGGTCGAGCGGGCCAGCGGCGAGTACTGCGCTCTGATCGACTCCGACGACTGGTACCTGCCGCACGCGCTGGAGCGGATGGTCGCGACCTGGAGCGCGATACCGGCCGAACGGCAAAAAGACTTCGCCAACGTCGAGGGACTGAGGGTCGATGAAGAGGGGGAGCTGGTGCTCGACCGGTATCCCGCCGACATCTTCGACTCCAACTACTTCGAGCTGCGGGCGCTGCACGGGATCGAGGGCGACTCGGTCGGGATGTACCGGCGCGAGGTGCTGAGCGCCTACCCGTTCCCCGAGGACCTCGGTTGGCACGTGACGCCGGCGATCACCTGGAACCGGATCGCGAGGCGGTACGGGACCCGGTTCGTCAACGAGATCTGGGCCGGCACCGATTACCAGCCCGGCGGACTGAGCAGCCACGACACCGCGCTGCGGCTTCGCTTCCGCAGCGCCCAGCTCGCCTACTGGAGTGAGTACGCGGCGATGCCGAAACCAATGAAGTGGAAGAACCGGCTCCGAGCCAACGCCAACTACGTGCGCTACTCGCTGCTCTGCCGGGTCGGGCTCCGCAAGCTCCTGGGCCGAATGCCGGACCGGGTGTGGACGCCGCTCGCGGCCCTGCCCGGGGTGACGCTGTTCGCCCGCGACAAGCTCTGGCTGCGGCGCGACCGCTCGGCCGAGCCGTGAGCGAGCCGGCCATCGAGGCCTCGTTGATCGACGCGGCGGAGCTCGACTCCCCGGCCCTCACCGACCCCTGGCGCCGGCTCGCCGAAGCGCGCTCGAATCCGTTCATCACCCCGGAGTGGACCAGCGCCTGGCTCGCGACCCACCCCGCCGAGTCGCCGTTTGCGATCGCCTGGCGCCAGGGCGGGGAGCTTCGCGGGGTGCTGCCGCTGGTCCGGGTCCGCACCGGCCCAGCGTGGACGCTGCGCTTCGCCGGCGCCCGCCGCGCCGACTGGGTGACCCCGGCCTGCCGCGCCGAGGACGAAGCGGCGATGGCGATCGCCTGCGCTGAGCTGCTCGGCCGCGAGCGCCGCGCCTGGCACGTGATCCGGTTCGACCGACTCGACGAGGACACCACCTGGCCGGATGCCCTGCGGGGCCTGAAGGGCAGCGCGCTCGCCGTGGCACCGCCGCGAAGGCGCGACGTGCTGCCCTACATCGAGTTCGACGAGCGCGGGTTCGACGGCTACCTGGCCGACCGCAGCCGCAACTTCCGCAGCCAGCTGGGCCGGCGCCGGCGAAAGCTCGAGCGCGACCACGGCCTCAGCATCCGGATGACCGAGACCGTGGCCGAGCTGGAGGGGGACATGGAGACCTTCTTCCGTCTCCACGACGCCCGCTGGGAGGCGCGCGGCGGCTCCTCCTCGGCCGATGCAGCCACCCGCGAGCACCAGCACCGGTTCGCGGCGGCGGCGCTGGAGCGCGGCTGGCTGCGGTTGTGGACCGCCGAAGCCGACGGGAAGCCGGCGGCCTCGTGGTACGGGTGGCGGATCGGCGAGCGCTACTGCTACGCGCTGGCCGGCCTCGACGAGGCCTACGAGCGCCTCGCCCTCGGCACCGTCCTGCTCGGCCACACGATCGAGTGCGCCGCCGCCGAGGGCGCGCGGATCTACGACATGATGTGGGGGGACGAGGGCTACAAGAGCCGGTTCGAGACCGACCGCCGTTACGCCTCGACCTGGCTGTTCAGCCGGCGCCGGCACCCAGCGAGGATCGTGGTCGGGTCCGGGGTCCGCGCTGCACGGGCGGCCGAATCGCTGCCGCCGGGTCTGCGCAAGCCGCTTGCCCGCATCGCTCGGGCCGGGAGGGGGTCTTGACCGCCGCCGGGCGGGGATGGGACGGGCTGCGCGTCGTCATCCTCACCTACGGGACCGGCGGCGAGTACCGGCCGCTGCTCGATTCCCTGCTCGCCGACGGCCTCGACCCGGAGCGCATCGCCCTGGTCCACAATCCCTCGGCGCCCGGCGAGCCGGCGCCGGACCCGGCGGGCGGCTGCGAGGTCATCGCCGCCTCCCACAACCTTGGCTATGCCGCCGCGATGAACCTCGGGATCGGGCGACAACTGACCCACGAGTGCGAGCACCTGCTCCTGCTCACCCATGACGCCCGCCTGCGCCCCGGCGCCCTGGCGCGGATGCTCGAGGCGGCGAGGGCGAACCCCCGGCTCGGCGTCGTCGGCCCGGTCCTCGTCCTCACCGGGACCGAGACGCCGTACTCCTTCGGTGGCATCAACCGCGCCAACGGCAGCGTCGGGCACCGCCCGGCCGAGCCGCCGGCGACCGACGGTATCGCCCTTTGCGACTGGGTCGACGGCGGCACGATGCTGATCCGCGCCGAGGCGCTGCGGCAGGTGGGCGACTTCGACGAGAGGTTCTGGGGCTACACCGAGGAGGCCGACCTCTGCCTGCGGATCTCCCGCGCCGGGTTCGAGGTTGGCGTCGTCGTTGGGGCGCGGGCCGACCAGGATCCCGGCGGCCCCAAGCGCCCGGGGCCGTGGGCTTACCTGTTGACCCGCAACGGGCTTGCCTATGCCAAGCGCTCGGTCGGCGGCCGCGGGGTCGCCTACGTCGGTGCGAGGGCCGTCGCCGTGATCGCCTACGAGCTGGTCCGCGCCCTCGCGCGCGCCACTCGGCTTCGCAGCGGCTCGCCGGGGGAGCCGTGGGCGGTAGCGGCCGGGATGACCCGGGGGATCGCCGACTTCGCCCGCGGCCGATGGGGCCCGCCGCCCACCTCCCTGCCCGGGGCCGGGGACATCACCAATCTCGAGCCGCCCGCCCAGCCGTGAGCGCGGCAGGCTCCGACACCCGCCCGCGCGTGCTCCACGTCGCGCCGGATGCCCCCGGCGGGATGACCGCGGTGAGGCGGGAACTGTTCGCCTCGTCGCTGGCCGAGCGCTACCGGTTCGACATCGTCAACACCCACCGCGGTACCGGGGCGGCTCGGCGGCTCGTGGTGTACTCGCTCGGCCTATTGCGGGTGGCCTGGTGGAGCCTGCGGCGGCGGGGGCGGATCGTCCACGTCCATTCCACCGTGCGAGGGAGCATGTACCGCAAGGCGCTGGTGGTTCCTCTGGCAAAGGCGCTCGGGAGGCGCGTCGTCCTCCACATCCACTCTGGGCCCGGCGACGTGATCTCCTTCCGCGAGCGGCTGGGCAGTCGCGGGGCCGCCGTCCTGCGCTTCTGTCTGGCCCGCGCCGACTCGGTGCTCTCGGTCTCGGTGCCCAGCGCGGCGGAGCTGGAGAAGGCCTTCGGGCTCTCGATCGAGGTCCTCCCGAACCCGGCGCCGCCGGTCTCGGCGACGCCGGCCGCCGGCCGCGAAGGCCTGCTCGCCATCTTCCTCGGTGGGTTCGAAAACCCGGTCAAGGGGGGAGCGGAGATACTCGAGGCGCTTGGGCTGATCGAGCCTGGCGAGCTGAAGGTGGTGCTGGCCGGTCCTGGGGAGATTCCACCGGACGGGCGTCGCCTGGTCGAATCGAGGCCCGACGTGGAGTGGCGGGGCTGGCTGGCGGGAGAGGAGCGGGAGGATGTAATGGGCTCGGCCTCGATCTTCGTCCTCTCCTCCAGCTCCGAGGGCCTGCCGATCGCGCTGCTGGAGGCGATGTCGCTGGGCATGGCGATCGCCGCGACCGAAGTCGGCGGCGTTCCCGACGTGGTGGACGACGGGGTCGAGGCCCTCCTGGTCCCACCCAAGGACCCCGGAGCGCTGGCAGGGGCCCTTGCCAGGATCGCTGCGGACGACGAGCTGCGCGAGCGGCTCGGGCGGGCGGCGCAGGTGCGCGCAGCGGGGATGGGGATCGAGCGGGTAGCCGAGCGGATCGACGCCCTGTACCAGGAGCTGCTCAGCCCATCTCGAGGGAGATCAGCTTGATCCTTGCCGCGCCGGCCGCGGCAGCGATCAGCGGCACCGCTTCGACCGTCGCGCGGGCGTCCTCACGCTCGGCGTAGAGCGCCGAGTCGTGCAGCAGGATCACCGCGCCGGGCTCGAGGTCGCGCTCGACCAGGCCGGCGATCCGCGCCGCCGGGATCGGGTCCCAGTCCTGTCCCCAGGCGCTCCAGTAGGCGAGCTCCAGTCCCAGCTCGTCGCAGACCCGGGCCAGCGTCGGAGAGGAGGCGCCGAAGGGCGGCCGGTAGCGCCGTGGCCGGGTGACGCCGGCGCTCTCGATCGCCGCCAGGCCCTCGGTCAGCTCGGCCCGCGCCGCTTCCTCGTCGAGCCCGTCGTGGCGCCGGTGCGTCATCCCGTGCAGGGCGACCTCGTGCCCACGGGCCTCGACCTCGCGCAGCAGCGCCTCATTGCCGCCGACCCGCTCGCCGAGGACGAAGAAGGTCGCCTTCGCCCCGGACCGGTCGAGGGCGTCAAGCAGGAGCGGGGTGAACTCGGGGTCGGGCCCGTCGTCGAAGGTGAGCGCGGCGCCGCTGCCGGGGGTGACGGTCTCGGTCCCCGGTGCCCGCTTCCAGGCACGCCGCTTCGATCGCCGCCGGTCGTAGATCCGTTGGCGCACCGAGCCCGGTATCGCACCACGAACTTTGCGACGAACCGACATCCGCGGCAACTGTATTGGTACCGGTACCCGGACTCCGAGTCTGTCCCGACTCATACACTCCGCCCGTGGCCGACCGTCGCCTGCGCAACCGCGGCAAGCACGCGACCTACCTCGCCTACCACTCGGTCGCCCCCGAGGGCCCCACCTACCTGACCGTGAGCGCCGAGCTGTTCGAGCGCCAGCTCGCTGCTCTGGCCGACCGCGGCTTGCGCTGTGGGGACCTGGCGACGCTTGAGGCGATCGCCGCCGGGCGCACGGTGGAGCCCTCGGTGTTTCTCACCTTCGACGACGGCTTCCTCAACAACTACGAGACGGTGCTGCCGCTATTGCGCGAGCGTGGGATGAAGGCCTTCGTCTTCGTCCTGCCGCCGCTGGTCGACGGCGGTTCGCCGCTGGCGTGGCCGGAGGTCGCCGAGGACGCGTCGCGCTACCCGGCGACGATGCGCTCGGTCGATTGGTCGATGCTGGGTGAGATGCGCGAAAGCGCGTTCGAGGTCGGCAGCCACACGCTCACCCATCCCCACCTGCCGGACCTCGACGACGAGGCGCTGCGCCACGAGCTCTGGGAATCCAGAGCGCAGGTCAAGGCGCAGCTTGGCAGCTGCGACACGATCGCCTACCCGTTCGGGGAGTGGAGCCCGCGGGTGGCCACGGCAGCGGCCGAGTGCGGCTACAGCTTTGCCTTCAGCTTGCCGACCACGCACGGACAGCGCGCGGCCGACGCGCTCTCGATCCCGCGGGTCAATGTCGACTACCGCGACTCGGGCCGCAGGTTCGCCGCCAAGCTCTCACCGCTGGGGCGTACGGCGTACCTCTCGGAAGCGTTGAAAGCGGGTCGCCGGGGAGTCAAGTCCCTGCGCCGGGCGGGCGACTAGACGAACCAGGGTCCCTCGTTGCCGAGGCTGTACTCGAGGTCCTTGGAGCGGGTGCCGATTACCTTCGCCGGGATGCCGCCGACGATCTCGTAGGCCTCGACGTCCTTGGTCACCACCGAGTTCGCCGCGACGATGGCGCCACGGCCGATCCGGACCCCCGGCAGTATCGTCGCCCGGAAGCTGATCCAGGCGTAGTCCTCGACCACGATCGGTCCGCCGCGGCCGGCGAAGTGACGGTCATTCGGGTCGTGCTGGAGGGTCCACAGCGCGACCTCGCTGGAGCAGTTGACGTTGCGCCCGATCCGCACACCCTGACGCCCGTCGAGGGTCGCCCAGTGCCCGATCACGGTTCCCTCGCCGATCTCGATCCCGGCCGGGTGCCTGAGGTCGCGCCACTGGTAGAGGATCGCGTCACGGTTGATCCGTAGGCCCAGCAACCGCCGCGCGAGGAACGTCCGCAGCTTGCGCGAGGGCAGGTGGCCGAGGAGCATCGTGAACTGCATCACGAGGCCCTCACGCGGGTCCTTGGTCCTCTGCTTCAGCTGTCCCAGAACAGGCCCAAGCGGGCTGTTCTTCAGCAGATCCCGGATCAGTACGCGCCCCGCCGCGAGAGGACAACCGGGATCGTCGCCAGCAAGATCTCGACGTCGCGAGCGAGCGACCAGCCGGAGACGTACTGGTAATCGAAGCGGACCATCTCTTGGAAGGGGATGTCGGAGCGGCCGGAGACCTGCCACAGGCCGGTGATCCCGGGCCGCAGGTCGAGCCGGCGCGCGTGCCAGTTCTGGGCGGCGTGCTTGGACTCGCTGAGGATCAACGGTCGCGGGCCGACCAGGCTCATGTCACCGCTCAGCACGTTCAGCAGCTGCGGCAGCTCGTCCATCGAGGTGCGCCGCAGGAGCCGGCCGACGCGGGTGACGCGTGGGTCGCGCTTGATCTTGAACATGACCCCGTCGGTCGCTTCGTTTTCCTCCTCGAACTGCTCCTTGCGCCGGTCGGCGTCCTTATACATGGAGCGGAACTTGATCATCAGGAAGGTCTTCTGGCCGCGCCCGGCACGCTCCTGGCGGAAGAGCACCGAGCCGCGGGAGTCGACCTTGATCGCGATCGCGATCGCCAGCAGAAGCGGGCTGAGGACGACGAGCAGGAACAGCGAGCCGACGACGTCGAGCAGGCGCTTGGCGATCCGCGAGGCGCGGGTCAGCGGCGGTGCGCCGATCGAGAGGACCGGCAGGCCGCCGATCAGGCTCATCGCCTGGGCGCCGTCGAGCAGCTCGAACAGGCGCGGGACCACGTCGACGGCGACGTGGTGGTCGCGGCAGGTGCGGATGCAGCTGAGCAGCTGCTGGTGGCTGGCCCGGGAGAAGGCGATGATGACGCGGTCGACCGCGCACTCGTCGAGCACGATGTCGAGTTGGTCGAGGGAGCCGAGCTTCGGCAGCCGCTGGGTGCCGTTGAGGGTGTGGACGTCGTCGTCAACCAGGCCGATCGCCTCGAGGCCGAACTCGTGGTGGCGGTCGAGGCGGTCGGCGAGACGATCGGCGACGAAGCCCGAGCCGACCACCACGGTGCGCTGGCGCAACGGCGCAATCCGGTGCGCAAAGCCGCGGCCGAGCGCCCGCAGGATGCTGCCGAGCATCACCGTCGAGAAGGTCGCCAGCAGCGCGTAGGGGAGGGCCTGCTCAGGGACCACCGCCTCAGCGATGGCAAAGAGTGGCCAAGCGACAATCAGGGCGGCGAGGACCGTCCGCGGCGCGTCGGAGAGGCCGCTTGCCCAGGTGTGCAGGTCGCTGGCGTTATAGAGACCGCAGACGAACGCGATCAGGATCCAGCTGACGACTACGGCCGCGGTCATCAGCAGTGCCGACTCGACCGAGATGCCGAGGGCAAGCGCCGGGATCATGCCCCCGAGGCCAGCCGCGACCAGGTCGGTGCCGAAGAGAACACGCTGCAGGAAGCCGGAGCGGTTGCTGGCGCGTGAAGAGTGCCCCTGGGAGGCTTCCCCCAGGCGTGGATGATGCACCGTCGAGTCGTAAGCGATGGTGTCCATAGCTGCCTCTAAGTCTTTCGGCAGCAGCTGTCCTGAGCTTGAGATCAACGGCTCTCTTGCATGATCGCTTCGCGAGGCTCTCGCGATGGGGTCGACGGGGAAGTTATGAGGATACGGATGAAGGGCCTCTCAATCCAGCCCAAGAATTACGAGGGGACTAGTCGTTCCCTTAACCCGGCGAAATGCGGAAAGGCGCGGTCTTCAAATCGCCGATTTTGGGAAAATTCGGCGCTGTAAATTGCCTAGCCGCTGACCGAGACCCGCGTCGTGCCGATCTGGAGCGGCCCGTGGTAGACCGTCAGGGAGTCGAACATCCCCTTCTTGCGGTAGCTCATCAGGTAGATCGAGTTCGGCTCGGCGTTGTTGGAGCGGTCCATCGTTTGCATCGCCAGGCGCTGGGTGGGGCCGACCCCGTTGGGGTTGTGAGTGCCCCCTCCGAAGAAGGTGACCGGTTGTCCGTTGACCCACATCTCGAACCACCCATCCGAGGCGAACCGCTCGTGGACCAGGATGTTGACCCACTGGTCGCGGACCAGCGGCATCTGCCAGGGGATGTCCCAGTTGTAGGTGGAGTTGCGCTGCCACTTCAGCACGCCCCCATTGGCCTCGATGTGGAAGGGCGGGGTGCCGTTCCAGGGCTGGCCGTAGGGGCCCTGCAGAAGGGTGACGAAGTTGGGTACCGAGGCCGGGAAGTCGGAGGAGGGAAGGAAGAATTTCGCGCTCCACCAGATCTCATCGCCCGCTTCGATCTCCGGTGGCGAGAGCATCTCGGCGCGTGGGTTCTCGGTCGGGGTGACCGGGAAGCTGTCCGCGTCTGAAACGGTCAGCTTGAAGACTTTCTGCGCCGAGCCGGCCGGGTCGGCGGCTTCCGTGATCGCCCCGGGGCCGGACTGGCGCAGCCAGAAGTCACCCAGTTTGGTGGCGGAGAAGAGCAGGCTGGGGTTAGGGGTGCTGACCACGGGAGGGGGTTTCGGCGCCGGTGGGGGCGGCGGTGGCGGTTGCGGAGTGGGCGCCGGCGCTGGAGGCGGGGTTGGGGCCGGCGCGGGCGGGGGCGTTGGCGCGGGCGCCGGTGGCGGAGTGGGCGCCGGCGGGGGTGGAGCAGGCTCGGGCTCTGGTTCCGGGGCGGAGGCCGGTGGCGGTTCCGGGGCGGGCGCTGATCCCGGCGCCGAAACGGGGTTGGAGATCTGGACCGGCGCTGGAGCGATCGGCGCGGCAGGTGGCGTGACCTGCGGGTTGTGGCGTCGCCCGCGCTTGTGGCGTGGCGGGCTGACCCTGCGCGCTTCGGCCAAGCTTTGCTTCTTGGCGACGGAGAGATCCTGCGAGGACGACAACCGGTCCCCGCCCCAGGAGGGGAGCACCGCCGAGACAATGAGCAGGCAGCTCAAACTGGCGATGAACGCGATGGTCCGGAATGAACGCGATCCGTCCTGCGTCTGCAACTGGAGCCTCCCAAGACGTGCCTAGACTGGTTCGTACCTCACTCGTACCCGTTGAGATATTCAAACTAACGAGATATTCAAACTAACGGGTTTGGAGGTCGAGTTGTAAACGACCTGGTCTACGCCGGCACGTAGAGGCGAATGTTGCGCAGCTTCAGTTCGACCGCCTTGCCTTCGGGCTGGCCATAGATGCCGAGCTTGATGAAGCCGTAGGAGTCGGCCGGTTCCAGCGTGTTGACGCCGCTCACGCTCGCCACCTGTTTGCCGTCGACGGTGAAGGCATAGGCGCCTTTTTTGACCTTGGAGACCGAGACGTAGATGCGCTCGGTGTGCCAGGCGCCAAGAGCGTAGTCAGCGATTTTGTAGTTGGCGTTGGTCGTCCTGTTCTTGTCTTGGACGTAGAGCCCGGTTCCTTGGCTGCCGAACCTGCCGTATTCCTCGGAGACCATCGGGAAGCGGCCCTCGCGGCCCTTGAACTGGGCGAGCGTGAAGTGATGGCCGGGGACTGCGGGCGCGGTGCCCGGGGCGAGCCAGCGTTCGAGCTCGAGAATGAACTGCATCCCCTCGGTGAAGTGTTGGTTTGACTTGTGGATCGAGAGCTCGGCCCGCGGTTCGCTCATCCCGGCTGCGAGCGTGAAGGTCGCCGTGCCGGCGGCTTTGTCGAGGCTGATTTTGCCGGTGTTGTCTGAGCCCTGGACGAAGTTGGCGAGCGAGCCTTTGTCGAATTCGTCTTCGAAGAACAGCTTGTAGCCGACGGGGACGCCGCTGGGAGTGGGGGCGGGGGCCGGAGCTGGCGCGGGGGCCGGCGCGGGGGCGGGAGTTGGCTCCGGGGCGGGAGCAGGGACTGGCGCAGGAGTAGGCGTGGGAGCGGGAGCAGGCTCCGGAGCAGGAGTTGGCGCCGGAGCAGGGGGCCCTGCGGTAGGCACCGGCGCGGGCGGCACTGACGTCGGCCGGGGCTTGGAGGGCTTGCGGGGGCCGTGGCCGCGGTGACGCTGGCGATTTGTCTTGCGACGCTCGCTGACCATGGACCGGGGCCCGCGCTCGGTAATCGCGCCGTCGCCCGAGCGGGCGCTCGCGCTCTCCGCCTCGACCGAGGCGATCACCGTGAGGAAGGCGAGAATCGACGCAAGTACGACGGCGATCGCCGCGCGCAGGGCGGTGGGACTCGACTGGGGGGCTCCTGCCATGTACCCCGATTCGGCTCCCGGCGAGGCGGACTGAAAGACCCCCTGCGTACACCTGGACAAGCGACCCAGCAGGGTGCTGGACAAACGTCTAGCGCAGGCACGGCCTGCTCTGAGTCAGTGCGCCTCGTCGGAGGCGTGCGCCGGCGGGCGTGACTCCTCCGCCAGCGAGGTGATCTCAAGCTGGCCCTGGGCGGCGCCTTCGAGTACCTCCGTCGCCTCCTGCGCCGAGCGGGCGTAGAGCTCGACCAGGAGGTGGACGACGATCTGCTCCTCGTCGTGCTTGTGGAAGCGGACGTGGGTGAAGAACTCGCGCACCCCGGCGTCGCCGAAGGCGCCGAAGGTGAGGAACTCGATCGCCTCGGGGCCGGAGCAGGTCTCGACCCGGTCCTGGTCGACGGTGACCGTGCAGGAGGCGACCCAAGGGGTGCCGGCGACCATCCGCTCCCAGCGGTCTTCGATCGGGACCACGTGGTCGTCCTGGAAGGTCAGGTGGGGCTGGTCGTGCATGCAGGCGAGGCACTGCACGACCGATTCCTGCACCTCGTCGATGCCTTCGGCGAGGGCGCCGGAGTCGGGGTCGACGCGGCGGATCGCGTCGTAGTGGATCTGGATCTCGAGGTTCTGCGACCAGCACCGGTAGCAGCGCAGCCAGGCCGTACGGTCGCCGTTCAGCTCGCTCATCGCCCCATTGTGGCGCTGCCGCGGCTTCGGCGCCAGGCGGGTGCCTTCGGGCTCTACGAGCGAGCTATTCGACGAGGCAGGGTTCGACGATCGGCAAGGCGAGCTTTTCCTGAGCGCGGGTGGTGGTGTTGCCGAACTCGACCACCTTGGCATCGGATATAGCGCCGAAGGCTCGTTCGATGCAATCCGCCTGGGCGCGGGTCGCACCCGCTTCGACCGCTCCGAGCGCGAACGCTTGAGCCGAGAGTTCCTTGAGCGGGGCGAGCTCCGCCGAGGTCGCCTGCGGATCAATGATCGGACCCCGTGCGTCTTCCTTGCACTTGAGGGTGGCCGGCTCAAGGATGTCGATCCCCGCCTTCAACGATTGCTCCTGGGATAGCCCGTCGAAGCGGCGGAGCTCCGCCGGGTGTGCATCGGGCGACCCTATATTTCGCCCCTCTCCCGCTGGGCGCTCCAAAGGCGCCCCCGTGGCCGAAAGTCTTAGATCAGGCGGCGGCGCCGGCGTTGGCGCGGACGCGGACCAGCTCGACGATCTCGGCCATGATCCTGTTCACGTCGAAGTCCTTGGGCGTGTAGACGCCAGCCACCCCGGCCTCGCGCAGTCGCTCCGCATCGGCGAGCGGGATGATGCCGCCGACGACGACCGGAACGTCCACGTTCTCCTCGCGCAACCGGCGCACGACGTCGGGGATCAGCTCCAGGTGGGAGCCGGAGAGGATCGAGAGGCCGACCACGTCGACGTCCTCCTGCAGCGCCGACTCCGCGATCTCCGCCGGGGTCAGCCGGATGCCCTGGTAGATCACCTCCATACCGACGTCACGGGCCCGCAGCGCCACCTGCTCGGCGCCGTTGGAGTGCCCGTCGAGGCCGGGCTTGCCGACCAGGATCTTGATCCGGTGGCCGATGGTCTCGGAGATTGCGTCGACCTCGGCGCGGATCTCATCGAGGCGGGCGCGATCGGCGGGGGGCGCGGCCCCGTCGACGCCGGTCGGCGCCCGGTAGGCGCCGAATGCCTCACGCAGGACTTCGGCCCACTCGCCGGTGGTCGCGCCGGCCTTGGCGGCGGCGATCGTCGCCGGCATGATGTTGGTCTCGTCGCTGGCGGCGGCGCGGGAGAGCTCCTCCAGCGCCTCGCGCACAGCGCCCTCGTCGCGCCCCTCCTTCCACTCCGCCAGCGCCTCGATCCGTTCGCGCTCGACCTCGGGATCGGGGGTGAGGATGCCGCCGTCGGCGCCGGCGGTGAGGGGGGAGTCCTCGGTCTCGGTGAAGCTGTTCTGGCCGATCACCTTCAACTCGCCGCCCTCGATCCGCGCCACACGCTCGCGGTGGGACTCGACCAGGCGGGCCTTCATGTAGGGGACGGCGCTGACCGCGCCGCCGTGCTCCTCGACCACCGCCATCTCGGCCCGGGCGCCCTCGGTCAGCTCCTCGACCAGGCCGTCCATCACCACCGAGCCCTCGAAGATGTCGGGGTACTCGAGCAGGTCGGTCTCGTTGGCCAGCACCTGTTGGATCCGCAGGCTCCACTGCTGATCCCACGGTCGCGGCAGCCCCATCGCCTCGTTCCAGGCCGGGAGCTGGATCGCGCGGGCGCGGGCATCGCGGCTGAGGGTGACGGCAAGCGCCTCCAGCACGATCCGTTGGATGTTGTTCTCCGGCTGGGCCTCGGTCAGGCCGAGGCTGTTGACCTGGACGCCGTAGCGGAAGCGGAGCATCTTCTCGTCGGTAACGCCGTAGCGCTCGCGCCCGATCTCGTTCCAGAGCGCCCCCATCGTCCGCAGCTTGGCGATCTCCTCGACCAGCCTGATGCCGGCGTTGACGAAGAAGGAGATCCGGCCGAAGACCTTGGGGAAGTCCTCGTCGGCGACCTGGCCACGGGCCTTCACCTCGTCGAGCACGGCGATCCCGGTGGAAAGCGCGTAGGCGATCTCCTGCACCGGCGTCGCCCCGGCCTCCTGCAGGTGGTAGCTGCAGATGTTGGTCGGGTTCCAGCTCGGCACCTCGTTGACGCTGAAAGCGACCATGTCGGCGATCAGCCGCATCGAGGGCTCCGGCGGGAAGGCGTAGGTCCCGCGCGAGAGGTACTCCTTGATGATGTCGTTCTGGGTCGTGCCCTTGAGCTCGGAGCGCGGCACGCCGTTCTCCTCGGCGACGGTGACGTAGAGGCCGAGCAGCCAAGCCGCAGTGGCGTTGATCGTCATCGAGGTGTTCATCTCGTCGAGCGGGATCCCGTCGAGCAGCTGGTGCATGTCGCCCTTGTGGGCGATCGAGACGCCGACCTTGCCGACCTCGCCGCGGGCGAGGACGTGGTCGGGGTCATACCCGGTCTGGGTGGGGAGGTCGAAGGCGACCGAGAGGCCGGTCTGGCCCTTGGCGAGGTTGCCCCGGTACAGCTCGTTGGAGCGGCGGGCGTCAGAGTGGCCGGCGTAGGTGCGCATCACCCACGGACGGTCCGGCTGGGGCAGACGGTGGTCGCTCATATGTTCAATTCTATTTGCCACCGGCCGAAATCCGGCGTTCAGCCGCCCCGGACCCGCATCTTTCAGGCCCACCTGTGTTTAGGCTCCGGGTCGATTCGATGATGAGAGGCAAGCTGACAGGCGTCCTTCTCGTCGCGCTCACCGCGGCGCTTTTGGTCTGCCCGAGCGCCGGCGCGGCGATGGTCGGCATCTACCGCAACGCCCTCGACTCCAAAAGTCAGCGCAGCCAGCTGATCAAGCTCGCCGGTCGCAACTGCGCCCGGGCGGGATCCGCAGGGGCGCTGCGAATTGAGTTGGGCGAGAAAACCGGCTCCTGTTCCTTCCGCACCCCTGTCCTCGGGCGCGACCTGGAGATCTCCGCCACCGAGCGGCTGCTGAGTGGGACGCCGAAACCGCTGCAGCGCAAGGCCTACGTCGGCCTCGAGCTGCGAGCCGGCGCCGGCGCCAAGTACCAGCTCCTCGCCTACCCGCTCCAGCGCAAGGTGCAGCTGGTCAAGGTCACCTCGGAAGGCACCAAATTCCTCGCCATCGCCAAAAACCAGACCACCCTCGGCGGCCTTAACGAGGCGAGCAAGCTGAGGCTGAGCGCGATCAACATCACCACCGGCCCAGAAAAAGGCAGCGCCGAACTCCGCGCCTACGTCGGCACGACCCTGGTCGGCGAAGCGACCGACGCCGGCGCTGGCGAGCTCACCGGCCGCGCCTCGGGCGTCATCGTCGGCGCCAGCAAAGGTGGCGACGGTGTCATCGGCAGCGTCGACGACCTCGTCATCCGGGTCCCCAGCCCGTTCTAGCGGCGCTGCAGCAGCCGCGAAACTCGCCCGATCACCGGGGCTGGTTCGCGCTCCAGGCGCGCTTCGGTGACGCGGATCATCTCGATCCCGGCCAGCTTCAGCTCCTCCTGGCGGAGCCGGTCGCGCTCAAAGGCCGCCCGGGTGCCGTGCGTCTCGAAGGCGTCGAGTTCGACCGCGAACCGGTGCTCGGGCCAGTAGACGTCGAGCTCGAAGCCGAGCTCGTTGTAACCGGTGGACGGTTGTGGAAGGCCAGCCTCCTGTACCAGGGCGAGGAAGCGACGCTCCAGACTGGAGCGAGAGAAGGGCGCGGGCTTGTAGAGGGCGATGGCGCGGCGGAGCGCTCCGGCGCCGTGGTGACCCTTGTTGCGCTCGAGCACCGCCTCGACCGGAGTGAGGTCGAAGAGCTTCAGCTCTTCGCTGCGCTCAAGGATCCTCTGTAGGCGATTGGGGTTGGCGCCGGCGGATACATCGAGCAGCACTCGAGCGACTGAGGTGACCGGGATGCCTTCGCATAAGGCGCGATCCTCCCCAGCGAGGCTGCGCGCATGGTGAAGCTGAATGGGAGGCCGAGGACTGCGGTGTACAGGCGTCGTCACCGTCAAGGGGAAAGGCGTTCGAGTCTCGAGTCCCCAGAGCCAGGCAGCGGACCGATGGCTCAGGAGCGCACCGGGTCCGCAGGCAAGCACGGCGGCAAGGCAACGACCCTGCTGGGTAAGGCGCGTGTAACCGACCGCATACACACCGCGATGGAGGCGATGCAGTCGTCCCGCAGCTGCGGCCCGGTCAACCGCGCTCCGCGAGTAGCCGAGCGGACCGGTCAGTTGACGGATCGAGACGACCCCGTGCTGGCGCTTCGCAAGGTTTGCCAGGGGCTGGTGGGTTCGCTGCGTAGCTTTGTCCCGCATAGCGGGCAAAGGGAACGCAGCGTACGAACTCTCCCCCGCGAGCTAGCGGCGGGCGAAGACTAAGGAGAGCGGGGCTAGGGAGCGGGCGGTGCGGTAGTCGCTGATGGCTGCCGCGGGTCGGCCGTTCTGTGCCTCGATCCGGGAGAGGATCAGCCAGGTCTTCCAGTTCGTCGGCTCCCTTTCGGTCGCGGCCTTCGCCGCTTCTTCGGCCGGGGTGTAGTCGCCCTGGGACTCGAACAGGAGCGCTTGCTGGACCCGCGGGGTGGCGGCGCCGGGCTGAACGTTCTGGGCGCTGCGGGCGTCCTCTAGAGCAGCCGGCACGTCCCCCTCGCGGGCGTCGGTCTGGCTCTGGCGGACCAGTGAGGTCGAGGCGAACGGGATCGCGATCGCGACCACAGCGAGCAGGGCCACCGCGGCGACCGCGGCTCGCAGCCCCGGATGCAGCGGGGCCGGTTCCTCGTCTCCCTTGTCCCCGGCAGTGAGCAGGATCGCTATCAGCAGCAGGGTCGCGATCGGGATCACTGGGATCTTCCAGCCCCAGTCGAAGATCGAGGTGCTCCAGAGGACGGTCGAGCCGGCGAGGGCAGCGGCTAGCTGCGAACGCCGTGAGCCGACGCTGCGAAGCACGCGCGCGGTACCGCCGAGGAGGCTGGTGGCGATGAAGGCGACCAGGAGCAACAGGCCGACGATCCCGAGCTCGCCGAGGGTCTGCATGTACAGGGAGTGGGTGTCGAGGATCGGTTCGCCGACATCGCCGTCGCGGGTCCACCAGAGCTGGAAGGTGTTGGAGCCGGTCCCGGTCACCGGCTCACTCTCGAACTCCCTGGCCGCGGCGCTCCACAGCTGGTAGCGGTTCTCCCCGCCGACCGAGGTCAGCCGCGAGGTCCCCTTTTCGGATTCGCCGCTCGGCGCCCTGAATTCGTCCCAGGCGTTGGAGACCCTGCCCGGTGCGTCGACCGCGGCGAGGGCGACGAGGATCGCGAGGGCAGCGACCCCGGTGGCGATCAGGCCCTGACGTTGTGGAACCGTGCGGGCGGGCCGCTCGCGGGCGTCGAGGAGCCGTGCGATCCCCAGCTGAGCGAGTCCGGCGACCAGGCAGACGGCGATCGTGATCCAGAGCATCTCGTTCCCTTGCGACGTCGCTTCGGAGTTGGTGAGGCCGTCGAGGAGCGCGTTGCGCTGAAACAGAAGTGCGATCAGGATGCCGCCGCCGACCGCAGCGATGAGCAGAGTCGCAAGCTGACCGAGCCGGTCGCGGGTCAGCGCGACGAAGATCACGATCGCGATCAGCGACGCGGCGATCCCACCGCGTGAGAGGGTGAAGAAGAGCGCCAGGATCATTCCCGGCAAGGCCGCGGCGGCGAGCGCCCGGATCGCGATCTCCCTGGTGTTGGCGGCGACCTGGGCCACCAACGGGATGCCGATGCCGATCAGCGCGGCCAGGCCGTTCCAGTAACCGAGCGGGTAGGAGAGGCGTTCCTTGCCGGTGTCGAGGAACTGGCCGGTTTGGGCGGCGTCGGGGAACCAGGACGGGTGCAAGCGAGAGAGCAATCCGACGAAGGCGACCAGGGCGATCGCCGCCGCGAGCGCGTTGACCATGTGCCCGGCGGTGTCGCGACCCCGGCTGAGGATCGCCAGGCCGAACACCCCAAACAGGGTCGCCACGCTGGCGAGGTCGGTGGCGGTTTTCTCCGTGCTCTCGGTCCACCGGAGGCTCAGCGCGGTCCACAGCGCGAACGCACCCAGCAGGCCGAGGGCGCAGAGCGCCAGCGTGCCTGGCCGGCGTTTCGGCAACGCACCTACTGCGACGGCGAAGAGCAGAATCCACCAGACCGCGATCCCAACCTGGTTGCCCACCAGTGCGTCGAAGCCTCCACCGTTGAGGCCCAGGTAGGCGACAAGTACGAACCCGAGCAGCCACGGCCACGCGAAACTCCAGCCGCCGGGTTGTGTTTCATTGGGCGATCGAATCGTGTGTGCCAGGTCCATCTGGTTTGATTCTTTGATGGAGAACACCCTGCTGAGAATGACGATTGGCGCGGCGGCAGTGTTCGCCATCCTGGCCCTGCCGTCAGTGGCGGCAGCGGGAACGGTGGTCCCGCCCGGTAACTCGGCGGCGACGCAGTATACGGAGACGTTTCCCACCACCGGCGGGAACGCCGAGGTGAACAGCTCGATCGGCGGAGGTGGGGATTCGCAGAAGGGCGGCGGGCGCTCGCCGAAGGATGTGCTCGGCTCAGACACCGCACGCCATCTCGAAGAACAAGGTCCGGCAGGGGAAACCGTTGCCACCCTGGCGACCGAAGCAGCGCCCGGTTCCGGGAGCGGAAGCGGTGGTTCGGACGGCTCCGGCAAGGATGGTGATGCTTCCGGTGGAGGCGGGGGTTCCAAGGGCTCTGGTCAGGACGTTGCCGTGGGCGACGCACAGGCTGTGGCCGGCGGTGGACCCGCCGTCGACGCGCCGGCGGGCTCCTCGGGACTTTCCGAGGTGTTCTCTCACGCCACCGGCTCCTCTTCCGGTGAGATGGGGATCTTCTTGCCGCTCGTGCTCCTCGCTGCTCCTGTGCTTGCGCTGATCTACGCCTGGCGCCGTCGCGAACCCGGTCGGGCGGCACCCTGATCTCGTTTCCGGCGCGCCGTGCGCCGCGCGCCGTGCTCTGGACGCTGGGCCTGGCCACGGCAATCGCGCTGGCATGGTCGGCGCCGAGCGCCGGCGCCGCCCTCCGCCCGCTCAACACCGGCATCTCCAACGTCTACTCCAACGAGGAGGTCGCCTTCACGCACGTACGTGAAACCGGCTCGACCATGGCGCTCTCGCCGATTCGTTGGAAGAACATCGCCCCAGACAAACTGCCGCCGGCCTGGAACCCCGAAGACCCAGCCGACCCCAACTACGACTGGGACTTCATCGACAAATGGGTCACCCGGGCGGTGAGCGCCGGCCTGACCCCGGTGCTGCAAGTGCGCAGCGCCCCGACCTGGGCCGAACGGTGTACTCCCGACCCCAACTACGAATCCGTCTGCGATCCGGACCCCGCGGCCCTTGCCGCCTTCACCAGGGCCGCGGTGCGCAGGTTCAGCGGGTTCTTCGGCGGCCTTCCGCGCGTCCGTTACTGGGAGGGACTGAACGAGCCGAACCTCAGCCTCTTCTTCGAGCCCCAGTTCGTCGGAGGCAAACCTGCCTCGCCCGGCCTCTACCGCACTCTGTTGAACACCTTCTACGCGACGGTGAAATCGGTCGACCCCTCGAACCTGGTCCTGGCCCCGGGCTTGGGACCGGTCGAATCGGCCCCGTTCTCGATCGGGCCGATGCGGTTCACCCGGCTGCTCCTGTGCATGAAGGGCAGCCGCAACCCGCGACCGACCGCGGGCAACTGTGGCGGTGGCGTCAACTTCGACATTTTCGATATTCACCCTTACACGACCGGTAGCCCAACCCACGCGGGAGGGCCGAACGACGTCGAGATGGGCGATCTGGCCAAGCTCCAGGAACTGCTCACGGCAGCCGACAAAGCGGGCCGGATCGTCGGCGCTTTCAAACGCACCCCGGTGTGGATCACCGAGTTCTCCTACGACACCCGGCCGCCGGATCCCGGTGGCCTGGATATGAGGATCGCGGTTCAGTGGGTTGCCGAATCGCTCTACCAAGCCTGGTCCCACGGCGTCTCGAACTTCATGTGGTACAGCCTCGACGACGAGGAAGCCGGACCGGGCATCCCCCATGACAGTGGGCAGTCGGGGCTCTATTACTGGGCCCCGACGGTCGCCGCCGAGCAGCCCAAGCCGGTGATGTACGCGTACCGCTTCCCGTTCGTCGCTTTCCGCCGCGAGAAGGGCCTCGAGTTCTGGGGCCGGACGCCCGACAGCAGTGGCGGCAGGCTCGTGCTGCAGGTCCGCCGCGGCGGCAAGTGGCGCAAGGTCGGCGCTGCCCGCGCCAACTCCGTCGGGATCTTCAAAGGGTTCGTCCGGACCGGCTACGGGAAGGGCAAGAAGGGCGCCGTTCGCGCCAGCTTCGCCGGCTCGGCCTCGCCGGGTTTCCCGATGCGCCGCGTCGGTGACTTTTTCCAGCCGCCTTTCGGCTGAGCGCGTTTCTTGGGCGGGAAAGCGATCTCCTTGCGCACGGCGGCGGCGATCAATCCGCGGCGAAGGCCAGGGGCCAGAAGAGGTAGAACTGCTCCTCGACCGAGAGCGACCAGAGGTGGGTGAAGAGCGATGGCTGCTGGAACCCCTCGAAGTAGGACTGCTCGGCGAACACGAAGTGCCAGTTGGCGAAGTAGGCGAGCGAGGCGACGGCGTCTGCGCGGAGCTCGGCGATCCGGTCCGGTTCGGCGATCACGGCCGCCACCATCGTCACCGCGATCAGCACGCCCACCGCGGGCAGTAGCCGCTGCGCCCGCCGCACCCAGAAGCGCCCCAGCGCGATGTGGCCGTCGGTGCGGAACTCGCGCAGCAGCAGCGAAGTGATCAGGTAGCCGCTGATGACGAAGAAGACGTCGACGCCGAGGAAGCCACCGGGCATCCAGTCGACCCGGGCGTGGTAGAAGAACACCGCCAACACCGCGAGGGCGCGAAGCGCGTCGATGCCGGGCAGGTAAGGCAGTCGCTTGTCCTGCGGCCTGCTGATGAGATGCATAATGGCGGGCGATGACGACTAGCACGATCGAACGTCCAGCCAGCGCCGGCCCGGGCTCCGACCTGGGTGGCAACTGGCGCGTGATCGTCCGCAACGACAGTCACAACACCTTCGAGCACGTTGCCCAGACGCTGGCCCAGGTGTTGCCCGGCGTCACCCTCGAGCGTGGACACCAGATCGCCGACCAGATTCATAAGGGGGGCCAGGCGATCGTCTGGTCGGGCCCGCGCGAGCCCGCCGAGCACTACTGGGACCAGCTGCAGGCCGCCGGCCTGACGATGGCGCCGCTGGAGCGCGAGTAGACGCTACTCAGCGGCGATCTGGGTGTGCCAGGTGGGGAGGATCGGTAGGTCGTAGAGGTCGATCACGCTGGCGCGCGCCGCCTCGATCTCCTCCGAGAACCAGTAGCGCTCGAAGTCCGAGCGCTTCTCCCAGATCGAGGTCTGCTGGAAGGCGAGCGGGTCGTCGATCGAGCGGGTCAGGGACCAGCTCTTGGCGCCGTAGGCGGGCATCTTCGCCGCCGCCGGTTCCCAGGCATCGAGCCAGCGGTCGGCCCTGAACGGGGCGATGTGCCAGTCGAGCCTGCAGATCTTCGCCATCACGATCCCCCTTCGAGTTGCCTGTGTTGCCTCATGCGCCGACCTCCGCGCGGATCGCGCCGGGGCCCTCCTCGTAGCGGCCCTCGTCCTCGGACTCCGCCCCGACCAGAATCGAGATCTTGCCGAGGTGCTTGTTTTCGTGCAGCAGCTGGTGCGCGCCCGGGACGCCGTCGAAGCCCATCGTCTGCCACAGCACCGGGCGGACCTTGCCTTCGGCCATCAGCTGGTTGGCCCGCATGCACTCGTACGCGTTGGCGAAATGGGAGCCGATGATCTGCTTCTGGCGCATCCACAGGTAGCGGACGTCGAAGTCGAGCTGGAAGCCCGACGTGGCGCCGCAGATGACGACTTTGCCGAACGGCTTGACGACGAAGACCGAGGTCGGGAAGGTCGCCTGACCGACGTGCTCGAAGACGATGTCGGGGGCGTCGCCGAGGATCTCCTTGACCCGCTTGGCGAAGCCGCGGGAGGCCTTGAAGCGCTCCTTGTCGGCAGCCGGGTCGGCGAGGTTCTCGGGGGTGCGCATCATCTCGCCGAACTCGCGCCGGTTGATGTAGTCGACGGCGCCGAGCTGCTTGACCAGTTCCCCCTTCTCATCGGAGGAGACGACGCCGACCGCGTTGGCGCCGGCCGCTTTGCAGAGCTGCACGGCGAAGACGCCGAGCCCGCCGGCCGCGCCCCAGATCAACACGTTGTGGCCGGCCTGCAGCTTGCACTGGTCGAGCAGCATCCGGTAGGCGGTGAAGTAGGTGAGCCCGTAGGAGGAGGACTCGACCCAAGAGAGGTTGGTGGGCCGAGGGAGGAGCTGCTGGGCCTGGACCTTGGTGAACTGGGCGAAGGAGCCCCAGGTCGTCTCGTACCCCCAGATCTCCTGGCTCGGTGCTGCTAGCGGGTCGAGCCCGTGGACCTCGACGTCCTCGTAGGAGGCCTGGTTGCAGTGGACCACGACCTCGTCGCCGGGCTTCCACCGGGTGACGCCCTCGCCGACCTTCCAGACGACCCCGGAGGCGTCGGAGCCGCCGATGTGGTGGCCGTACTCGGGGTGGTCACCGTAGCCGAAGACCGAGACCGGTTTGCCCAGCGAGGCCCAGACGTTGTTGAAGTTGACCCCGGCCGCCATCACCCGGACGATCACCTCGAAAGCACCGGGCTCGGGGACCTCGATCTGCTCGAGCTGGAAAGCGTCTTTGGGCTCTCCCTCGCGCTCCTGGCGGATCACCCATGCGGCCATCGTCTCGGGCAGGGTTCCCGGCTCCACATCCAACTTTGCAACTGCGCTGCTGTCGACTGCCACTGGCTCCTCCGCGGTTCGTCGGGGCGAGTGGGAGATCCTAGTTAAGAGTCCGCCGGCCGGTACTCAAGCGGCGTCGGAGGCGCGCTCGCGCAGCTCCGGTGCGGAAATCGCCCGGACCGAGATCTCGACCGGCTCGGGCTCGACGATCTCCTTGCCTGGGGCGACGCCCATCCCCTCGACCTTGCGCAGCTGCGGCAGCAGCCGTCCCTCCATCGAGCCGACGGCCGAGTTGTAGGCCGCGGTCGCCGAGCCGAGCCGCTTGCCGACGGTCTCGAAATCGGTGAGGAACTTGGTGAAGCGGGCGTGCAGGGTCCCAGCGGCGTCGGCGATCTCGGCCGCCTCGGCGACCATCCGCTCCTGTCGCCAGCCCAGCTCCATCGTCCGCAGCAGCCCGATCAGCGAGGTCGGGCTGACCAGCAGGACGTTCCGCTCCAGCGCGTAGTCGAAGAGTTCGGGATCGGCGGCGAAAGCGGCGTGCAACGCCGGCTCGTTGGGGATGAAGCAGATCACCAGGTCGGGCATCGCGCCCGGCTTGAACTGGCCCTGGTAGTCCTTCGAGCTGAGGCTGCGGACGTGCTCGCGGGCCTGGCGCGCGTGGCGTTCCATGTGCAGCTTGCGGTCGGTTTCGACCTCGGCCTCCTGGGCCTCGAGGAAGGCGTCCAGCGGCACCTTGGAGTCGGCGACGAAGCTGCGTCCTTCCGGCAGCAGGAAGATCGCGTCGGGGCGCAAGCGGCCGTCTTCGGTGCGCAGGGTTTCCTGCATCTCGAAATCGACGTGCTCGGTCATCCCGGCGATCTCGACGCAGCGGCGCAGCTGCAGCTCTCCCCACTGGCCGCGGACGTCGGACTGCCGCAGGGCCTTCTTCAGCCCGGCGGTCTCGGTGTTGAGGTTGCCGACGGTCTGCCCGACCTGCTCGATCAGCGCCCGCGTCTGGATGTCGGTCTCGCCGCGACGACGCACCTCCAGCTCGATCTTCTCCTGCCCCTTGGCGATTCGCTCGGTCAGCGACTTGATCTCCGCCTGGCGCTTCTCGAGCGCGGCCTCGGCGGTCTTGGCGTCGAGCTTGCGCGCCTCGTCGTTGGCCTGCAGCAGGCTGGGCAGAGCCTCGGTGAGGGCGCGGGAGGCGGCGTCCTGCACGGCGGCGCCGAAGTCGGGCTGCTCGGCTGGCTTCTCCTTCGAAAGGAGTGCGTAGATCAGCGCGGCGGTGAGGCCAAGCACGGCGATTAGGAGGGCAACGGTCACGAACCCCCAGGCTGACGAGCCGCCCAGACGGAACTACGGCAGCAGGACGTCGTTCTGAGAGGAAGCGCGGAAGGGGCCGACCGTGAGGCGGTCGGAGCGGCCGCCGGGGATGCCGCGGGCGGAGACCGTGTAGGTGCCGGTGGGAAGGTCGACCTGGAAGCTGCCGGGGCTGTGGGCGAGGACCGGTTCGGAGGTGGCGTCGGTGGCGCCGCGGATCACCAGCTGGGAGTCGAGGGTCGTCTGGTTGGCGGCGACGAAGATCACGTCGAGTGGCGCTTTGGTCTTGATCGGCGGCTGGGGGTGGTTCTGGTTCTGCGGAATCTGCTGGAACTTTTCCGGACCGAAGGCCACCCTGGGCGGATCGACGATCACGCCCTTGGGGCCGATCGTGACGCTGACCCGGGTCGAGACCTGCGGCCGCTGATTGTTCACGTGCTGCTCCGCGCCGCAGCCGGCGGCAAGAACCGCCGCGCCGATCAGGCAGGCCACCGCAGCTGTCGCTCTCCCACGACCCATCGAGAGCTGAATCTAGCCGAAGGGGAGGGCGACAACCTGCGCCGTAACACCAGCTTCACCTACGGACAACTCCGTGCCGGGCTCCGCCTCGCGCCGCACGATCGCTAGCCCGACCGGCCCGAAGGCTGGGGAGACGGCTGCGCCGCCGAGCCGTCCGACCTCCTTCTCGCCCAGCTTCAGCGCTGCTCCAGGCTCGGCCGCGGCGCTCAGCCGCAGCCCCCGCAGGTGGCGGTTGGGGCGGCCCTTGTAGTGGAGCCTCGCGACCGTCTCCTGGCCGATGTAGCAGCCCTTGGTGAAGCTGACCGCGTCCTCGACGATGCCCGCCTCGGCCGGCATCGTCTCGGTGCCCATCTCGGCGCCGAAGCGGGGGGTCCCGGCCTCGATCCGGAGGATCTCGACCGCCTCGGCGGCGACCTCGACCGCGCCGGCACCGACCAGTGCCTCGCGCAGGCGGGCCACCTCGGCGGTGGCGGCGATCAGGTCGATCCCGGTCGCGGTGCCGACAGCGACGCACTCGACCCCGGCGACGGCGGTGGGATCGCAAGCGTTCTCCGGCAGCGCCGCGGTGCCGGCGATCTCGACTGAGCGGGGGCCGATCAAGGAGAGGATCGCCCGCTCCCCGGTGACGTCCTCCACCTCCACATCGCGGCCGACCTTGTACATCTGCAGGTGGCGCCTGGCCGGGTCGAGGGCCTCAGGCTCGGTGTCGATCAGGAAGCTCGGGTCCTCGCTCGGGCGCAGCACCCGCATGTCGGCCTGCATGTGGCCCTTGCGGTCGAGTAGGGCGGCGTACTGGCCCTCGCCCGGGCCCAGCGCCTCGACGTCGTTGGTCAGCTGGCCCTGCAGGTACTCGGCCGCCTCGGGGCCGGTGATCGCAAGCTTGCCTCGAGCAGAACGGTCGAGCAGCCCGCACTCCTCGCGCAGCTGCCGGTACTGGGCGTCGAGCTCGGCGGTTGCCTCGGTGCTCATGGGTCGATTCTAGGAGGGCTGGGAGGCGGTCTGATTTAGATGAATCGAAAACGTCTTTTAGATGTGTCAAAATTATCTCCGGTGATGCACGAATGAGCGAACACGGGATCAGCCGCCGCCGCCTCCTGGGCGGGGCGGCCCTCGCTGCGCCGGCGGTTGTCGGCCTCGGCGGCCTGATCGCTGATCGCGGTCGCGCCTCCACTCAGGACGCGGTCGGCCCGCCCCATGCCGGGCACGGCGAGTTCCCCCACGCGACCTTTGCCCCGGGCAAGGCGGTCGACCACCGTGCCAACGGCTTCGATCCGACCGAGGTCCTGCGCGACTTCGACTACGGCAAGACCCGGCGGCTGGCTAGCGGGCGGGTCCTGCGCGAATGGGAGATCGTCGCCCAGGACAGGGAGATCGAAGTCGCCCCGGGGGTCAAGTACGAAGCCTGGACCTACAACGGCCGCGTTCCCGGCCCGACCCTGCGGGCGCGGGAGGGGGAGTCGCTGCGGATCCGGTTCATCAATGGCTCCGAACACCCGCACACGATGCACTTCCACGGCCTCCACCCGGCCTCGATGGACGGCATGCCGGGGATCGGCGAGGGCCTCGGTGGCGGCCAGGTGGAACCGGGCGAAAGCTTCTCCTACGAATTCGACGCCTCGCCGTTCGGCCTCCACCTCTACCACTGCCACGTCGCCCCGCTCGCCTCCCACATCTCCCGCGGCCTCTACGGAGCTTTCGTGATCGACCCGAAGAAGGGCCGGCCCGAAGCCGACGAGATGGTGATGGTGATGAACGGGTTCGACACCAACTTCGACCTCGCCAACGAGGTCTACGCGGTCAACACGGTCGGCTTCCACTTCGTCAACGAGCCGATCCGGGTGAAGCGCGACGAGCTGGTCCGCGTCTACCTGGTCAACGTGCTCGAGTACGACCCGCTCAACTCCTTCCACGTCCACGCCAACTTCTTCCAGTACTACCCGACTGGGACCTCGTTGGAGCCGAGCGAGTTCACCGACACGGTGATCCAGGGACAAGGGCAGCGCGGCATCCTCGAGCTGAAGTTCCCCTTCGACGGCGACTACATGTTCCACGCTCACGTCAGCGAGTTCGCCGAGCTGGGCTGGACTGGGTTCTTCCGCGTCGGCGACCCGTCGAAGCTGGCCGCCGCGGGCGCCGCCGCAATGTCGTCGTACTGCGAGCTTCCCTGGGGCGGAGGACCGACCTGATGGAGGCGGGCGCCCGAGCGGAGCGCTCCCTCGGCGGCAAGCTGCCCGCCTGGGCGCTGGGCCTGATCCCGCTGGCGCTGATCGCGGTCGCGATCGGCTCCTTTGCGCTCCTCGGCGGGCCCGGCCTCGGCGAGCGGACCGGCCCGCCGGTCGAGGAGGTCTCGGTCGAGCAGACGGTGCTTCGCCCCGGCGAGATCGAGCTGACCCTGCGCAACGATGGTCCCGACCCGGTCGAAGTTGCCCAGGTCGCCGTCAACGACGCCTACGCCCCGTTCGTCACCACCGACGGCGAGGAGATCGGGCGGCTGGGCTCGACCACGCTCGAGGTCTCCTACCCGTGGATCGAAGGAGAGGCCTACGAGATCTTCATCCTCACCTCCTCGGGCGGCACGATCGACGCCGAGATCCCAGTCGCGACCGAGACGCCGGAGGCCGACGCCAGCTTCTACTGGCTGATGGCCCTGCTTGGCATCTACGTCGGCGTGATCCCGGTCAGCCTCGGGATGCTCTGGCTGCCGTTCCTGAGCCGCCTCGGCCGCGAGTGGATGCGCGGCCTGATGGCCTTCACCGTCGGCCTGCTCGGCTTTCTCGCGATCGACGCCGGCCTCGAGGGGCTGGAGATCGCCGCCGAGGCGCCCGCCGCGTTCGGCGGCACCAGTCTCGTCTTCCTCGGCGCCCTCGTCGCCTACCTGCTCCTTGCCGGTCTCGACGGGTACCTCTCCCGCCGTGGCCGAAGTTCGCCGAACGCCGCCGTGGCGGGCGGCGGCGCCTACCTGGCGCTTCTGGTCGCGGTCGGGATCGGCCTCCACAACCTCGGCGAGGGACTGGCAATTGGCTCGGCCTACGCCACCGGTGCGCTTGCCCTCGGCGCGTTCCTCGTCGTTGGCTTCGCGATCCACAACACCACCGAGGGTCTGGCGATCGTTGCGCCGCTGCGGGGTGGCGAGGCCGGTGCGAGCGCGCCGCCACCGATAGGGCGCCTGATCACCCTCGGCCTGATCGCCGGCGCCCCGGCGATCCTCGGCGCCTGGATCGGGGCCGCCGCGTTCAATCCCAGCCTGGCGGCGCTGTTGTTCGGCGTCGGCGTCGGTGCGATCGCCAGGGTGATCGTGCAGATCGCGCCGTCGATGCGCGAGGAGGACGGGCGCTACCTCAGCCCGACGACCGTCACCGGCCTGCTCGCGGGCATCGCCGCCCTCTACCTCACCGGCCTGCTGGTGTCGGTCTGATGGCCGGCGAGAGCGGGCGCGCGCGGCGGGCCTCCGGCGCCGAGGCGATCGAGGACTACGCGAAGGCGATTTACGCGATCTCCCGCGAACGCGACGGGCTGGTGCTGAACGGCGAGGTCGCCGAGCGGCTCGGCGTGACGCCGGCGACCGCGACCTCGATGCTGAAACGGCTTGCGCACTTGGGCCTGGTCACCTACGCCCCCTACAAGGGGGTCGAACTGACCCCGGCCGGGGAGAAGGTCGCGCTCGAGGTGATCCGCCACCACCGCCTGATCGAGGCCTACCTCTCCGAGGCCCTGGGGATGCCGAGCGACCGGGTCCACGAGGAGGCCGAGGTCCTCGAGCACTACATCTCCGAGGAGCTCGAGCTGCTGATCGCGGCCAAGCTCGGCGAACCGAGCCACGACCCGCACGGAACCCCGATCCCGGGCCCGGACTTGGTGCCGCCGCCAGATACGCTTCGCGGGTGAGCCTGGCGCAAGACTTCCAGCGGGTGCTCGATGCGCTGCCGCCGGACTGGACCGATCTCGAGGTCGACCTCCGGATCGAGGACGAGAGCGCCTACGTCGACACCGCGGTGGCGCTGAGCCAGGTCAACGCCCAGCCCTACTCGCGCTCGGACTGGCACTGGCGCCTGCTGGTCGCCCACAGCTTCGGGCACGCGGCCGCGGCGGAGTCGGTGAAGGGCGTGCTGGAGAAGCTCGACGCCGAAGGCGTGGCGGGCGAGATGCGGGTCGCCGAGGTCCGCGAGGGACGTGCCGAGGTGGTGCAGATGTGGGGCCGCCCGGAGAGCGTCCGCGAGGAGTTCCGCCAGCGCCGCTCGATCTAGTGGGGGACGGCTGCTAGTGGCGCGCGTGGTCAGCATCGCCACCGACCTGATGCTGGCGAGCAAGGTCGAGGCGACGCTCACCGCGGCGGGTCACCAGGTGATCCTGGCGAGCTCGGTCGGGGACGCCTCGGTGGCCGAGGCCGAGCTGGTGGTGGCGGATCTCGATGCTGCGGACGCTGAGGCGCTCGCCAGCCTGGAGCCGCCGGTGCTCGGCTACTACTCCCACGTCGACGTCGAGACGCGCGAGGCCGCTGAGGCCGCCGGGGTGGATCTGGTCGTGCCGCGATCGCGGATGGCGCGGGAGCTGCCGGCGCTGGCGGAGCGGCTGCTGAGCTAGCGAGCTACGGCAGCAGGAAGGCTTCCGAGACGTCGATGGGCCGCTGAACCAAGCCGTGTTCGAGGTCCCAGGCGGCCCATTCCCGCAGGACGGCAGGGTTGAACGGACGCGGCGGCAGGTGTGGCAGCAGGACGCGGAGCTGCGCTTGCTGGTCGGCGCGTTCGAGCGAGGGGTCGGCGGAGAGCAGCGCGTCGAGCGCTCGACGCGGGTGAGCGCCGGCGGCGCCGTAGCCGGCGCCGGTCGCCGCCACGACCGCGCGGACCAGGGCGGGGTCGCGTTCGAGCGTCTTCCGCGAGGTGGTGAGGACCAGCTCCGGGTAGGGGGGAGCCCCGTAGCGATCAACCTTGAAGATCCGTACTGGGATGCCTTGTTGCTGCAGCGCGACGCCCTCGGCATTCCAGAAGGCGGTGGTGGCGTCGACCTTGCCCGCCGCCAGTGAGGAGACCGCGTTGAAGCCGATCGTCACCCGCTTGACCCGGTTGGGATCACCGCCGTCCGCCTCCACCTCGGAGTCGACCACCGCTTCGTCGGAGGGCAGGCCGGTGACGCCGACTGCCGCCCCCTCGAGGTCCCGCGGACGCCTCACCGGGCCGTCGCCGCGGGCGATCACCGCCGCCAGCGGTGCCTGCACGATCGGCATCACACCGACCAGGTCGAGGCCGCGCTCGCGGGCGATCGCGAGGTCGTGGATGTCGAGGATCGCGAACTCGACCTTGTCAGCTGCCAACAGCTTCGGCGCGTCGGTCGATTCGCCCGGGGGCTGGACCTTCAGGTCGACGCCCGCATCCTCGTAGAAGCCCCTTGCCTGCGCTGTGTAGATCCCGGTGTGGACCGCGTTGGGGATGAAATCGAGCACGACGGTCGCGCCTTTCGACGCGCCCGGTTCCGCACCGTCTCCGCCACATCCGGCCAGGCCGGGGAGCAGCAGAGCGGCCGCCAGCAGCGCAGCAACTCGTCTCATCGAGGCGGGGAACCTAATCGATTCGCGAATCCGGATACACTGCCGCCGCTTACCGGACTACTGGGATCGAGGAGGAAAGAGTGCAGGAACGAGGACTAGGCGCATATCTTGCTGAGTTGATTGGCACCCTTTTGCTGGTCTTCTTCATCGTCAGCGTCGTTGTGCTGTTCGTGTCGACGGGGGCGCAGTCCCAGTTCGGTTCGGACTTTGCGGTAGTTGGGCTGGTCCATGCCTTCCTGCTGTTCGGCCTGATCGTCATGTTCGGCGTCGTCAGCGGCGGCCACTTCAACCCGGCGGTGACGCTCGCGGCGATGGCGATCAAACGGATCAATCCCCTCGACGGGCTGATCTACATGCTTGCCCAGCTTTCCGGCGGCGTGCTCGGCGCGCTCCTGGCCAAGGGCCTGCTGCTCGACGAGGGTCGGGCGACCGATTACGGCGCCGCCCAGGTCAGCGGCCTTCTGGCCGGCAACTTCGCCGGCTCGATAGTCGAGGCGGTCGGGACCTTCTGCCTGGTCCTGGTGATCCTCGCCGCGGTCTACTCGAAGAAGAGCTTCAAGGAGTGGGCGCCGCTGGCGATCGGCACCACCCTGGGCTTCATCGTCATGGTCGGCGGCCCACTGACCGGCGGCTCCTACAACCCGGCCCGCTGGTTCGGCCCCGCCCTCGTCGGCAACGAGTGGGGCGGCGTCTGGCCGTACCTGGTCGGGCCTCTCGTCGGCTCGCTGCTCGCGGCCGCGGTCTTCATGTTCGTCCTGGAGGCCGGCGGCAAAGCACCGACCGAGGAGCCGGAGCCGGTCAAGAGACCTTAGGGCGCCGACCGAGGCATTCATGACCCGCCGGGCCGACCTGGCTCGGCGGTTGCAGTAGCTTGAGCGGTGTGCGCCGGGTCACCTTCTCCCGCAACTACACCCTCTCCCTCTCACGCACCTGCCAGTGCTACTGCAAGTACTGCGCTTTCGCCACGCACCAGGCGCACATCCACGCGCCGGCGGAGGTTGAAAAGCGGCTAGACGAAGCTGTCCGCCGGAATGCCAAAGAGCTTCTGGTTCTCACGGGAGAGCGACCCGAGGTAAACCCGCTGGTCGCGGCCAAGCTTGCGGAGTGGGGCCACGACGACTTCACGTCCTACGTGGTCTGGGCTTGCGAACGGGCACTCGAGCGGGGGATGCTCCCGCACACGAACATCGGTGTGCTGGACCAGGCTGATCTAGCTCGCCTTCGGGAGGTCACGGCCTCCCAGGGCCTGATGCTCGAGTCAATCTCCGAGCGGCTGATGGATACCGTCCACGCCGGCTCACCGACCAAGCATCCGGCAGCACGCTTGGCGACCATCGAGGCCGCCGGCGAACTCCAGATCCCCTTCACGAGCGGAATCCTGGTTGGCATCGGTGAGACCGAGACCGAGCGCGTCGAATCTCTCGAAGCGCTGGCGGCCAGCCACCAACGTCACGGCCACCTCCAGGAGGTAATCCTCCAGAACTTCGTCCCGCACCCGCGGTACTACGGGGCCGAGGTTGCCGAGATTGCGGATGAGGCTTCTCGACAACGTTGGGGGGGCGATGGGGATGCCCCTGCCGTCGCAACAGATGGGGAGGCTCCCGCAGGGGCATCCCCGCCGCTCATGCCACCCTGGGCATCGCCCGTTGGGATCGACGAGATCAAGCGTCTGATTGGGGAGTGCAAACGTCTTATGCCGGACGTTGGCATCCAGATACCGCCGAACCTCTCGGACTGGTGGCCGGAGCTTGTGGAGGCTGGAGCTACCGATCTTGGCGGGCTGTCCGCCAACGGAGACCACATCTCCCCCGAGGAGCCTTTCCCGAGCCCGCATCAAGTGCGCAAGGAGCTGGCGCCGCGGGGCTACGCGCTCACCGAGCGGCTTTGCGTCTACCCGCAGTACATGGACGCCGAGTGGATGGAGCAGGGGGTCCTCGATGTGATCAAGCTGAAGTACTGGAGCTTCATTCCACGCAGGGGGTCGGGTCGGAGGAATGAAGAGAACCTGGAAGCGGGGCTAACCGAGCAAGCGATCGCGAAGGGCCGCGAGGGTCTTGAGCTGACCGAGGACGAGCTGACGGCGCTGTTCGCCGAGACCCGACCCGAGGTCGTCGAGGAGATGCGAGTCGCCGCCGATGAGCTGCGGGCGGAGCTGGCGGGGGACCGGGTCACGTTCGTGGTCAACCGCAACATCAACTTCACCAACATCTGCATCGTCGGCTGCGCGTTCTGCGGGTTCGGGCAAGGGAAGCGGTCGCCCGATGCCTACGAGGTCTCCGAGGAGGACTTCGCGGCGCGGATCTCCGAGGCGGTCGAGTTCGGGGCGACCGAGCTCTGCATGCAGGGTGGGATCCATCCCGACCTGACCCTGGAGGAGTACGGCAAATGGCTGCTGCTGGCGAAGCAGGTGGCACCCCAGCTGCACCTGCACGCCTACTCGCCGATGGAGGTCCACTACATGTGCGAGCGCTCCGGCAAGCCGCCGGAGGAGGTCTTCGAGTACCTGCTCGATTGCGGCCTGGGGTCGACCCCGGGGACCGCGGCCGAGGTGCTCGACGACGGCGTCCGCCAGCGCATCTCGCCCAACAAGCTGCCCGCCGATCGTTGGGTCGAGATCATCGAAGCCTCCCACCGGGCGGGACTGCGCTCGACCTCGACGGTGATGTTTGGCCACATCGAGGAGCCGCGGGAGCTTGCCCGCCACATGCGCGTGGTGCGGGCGCTGCAGGAGCGCACCGGTGGCATCACCGAGTTCGTCCCGCTCAGCTTCATCCCCTTCAACACGATGCTTGGCCGCACCCACGGGATCGAGGAGATCTCGATGCGGGAGAACCTCAAGCACACCGCCGCCTTCCGCCTCGCCCTCGGCAAGACGATCCCCAACCTGCAGGCGAGCTGGGTGAAGATGGGGCTGGAGGGGGCGACGGAGGCGCTGCGCTGGGGGGTCAACGACCTCGGCGGCACCCTGATGGAGGAGAACATCTCGCGGATGGCGGGCTCCCAGCATGGAGTGCGGCTGGAGCCCGAGCAGCTGATCGAGGCGGCCCGGGCTGGGGGGCGTGAGCCGGCCCAGCGGACGACGCTCTACGAGCTGGTCGAGACCTACTAGGGACCCTTCGCGCTAGGCGTCGGCGGCCCGGCCGGGGTCGAGCCGGCGAGCGTTCAGTGCCGCTTCGATCTGGGCGGGGGTGCCGGGAAGGCCGCGCACGACCAGCCGCAGCTGATGGCTGTCACACGGGCATGGCCAGCTCCCATCCTCCCCGGCGTGGGGCACGAGGAAGCGCCGGCCGCAGACCGCGCACTCGAGAAGATCCAACCCGCCTCCTGACTGGTTCAAAACAGGGTCACCGGCCCCCGCCGGCTCTGCCTGGCATAAACAGCTGGACTTGGCCAGGTTTCGGTGCGGCGTGCGGCCCTCATCCGTTCGTCCAGACGGCGGGCATCGGCAACCATGTGGGAATGCGCGCGATGGTTCTGGAGCGCCAGCATGAGCCGCTGCGGCCGGCCGACTTACCCGACCCGGTTGCGGGGCCGGGTCAGGTGCTGATCTCGGTCCACACCTGCGGCGTTTGCCGCACCGACCTCCACATCGTCGACGGCGACCTGACGGAGCCGAAGCTGCCGCTGATCCCCGGACACCAGATCGTCGGCACGGTCGTCGAGGCGGCGGAGGGGGCGGGGCGCTTCGCGACCGGCGCCAGGGTCGGCGTTCCCTGGCTCGGCTGGACCTGTGGCGAGTGCCGGTACTGCCGCAGCGGCCGCGAGAACCTCTGCGACCGCGCCAGGTTCACCGGCTACGACATCGACGGCGGTTACGCCGAGCTGGCGGTCGCCGACGAGCGCTACTGCTTCCTGATCCCCGAGGGCTATCCCGACGAGCAAGCGGCGCCGCTGCTCTGCGCCGGCCTGATCGGGTACCGGGCGCTGCGCCTGGTCGGCGACGCCGAGCGGATCGGGTTCTACGGCTTCGGTGCCTCCGCCCACATCCTCTGCCAGGTCGCGGTGCACCAGGGCAGGCGAGTCTTCGCCTTCACCCGCGAGGGCGACGAGGAGACCCAGACCTTTGCTCGCGGGCTAGGCGCAGAGTGGGCCGGCTCCTCCGACGCGCCGGCGCCGGAGGAACTCGACGGCGCGATCGTCTTTGCGCCGGTGGGGGCGCTGATGACGGCGGCGCTGCGGGCGAGCGTGAAGGGGGCGCGGATCGTCAGCGCCGGCATCCACATGAGCGATATCCCGGCTTTTCCCTACGAGATCCTCTGGGGCGAGCGGACGCTGGGGTCGGTGGCCAACCTCACTCGCCGTGACGGCGAGGAGTTCCTCGAGCTGGCGCCGCGGGTCCCGGTGCGGACCGAGGTTGAGGTCCACCCGTTGGATGAAGCGAACCGCGCCCTTGAGGGCATCCGCAGTGGCCGCCTGCGTGGCGCCGCCGTCCTCCGCGTCCGCGACTAGCGGAAGAGGTCTTCGTCGCGCGCTCGGCGCAACGCGGCGGCCCCGGGGCCGTCCTCGGCGGTGACGAAGCGGCCGAGGCCACGGACGATCGCCGCCGGCACGCCGCTCGTCTTGTCGCGGACCAGGTCGGCGGCCGCGGCTGCCTCGTCGGCGATCGCGATCATCGTCGCCTCCAGCTTGCGACCGCCGGCGTCCTCGCGGCCGCGCCAGTCGTCGAGTGGCACCAGCCCGGCGCACCCGATCGCCACCTCGGCCTGGCCCAGGCGCCAGGCGCGCCCGAAGCTGTCGGAGACGACGACGCCGACGGCGGAGCTGGAGACCGCGGCGATCTCGGCCCGGATTCGGCGGGCGGAGGCGTCCGGGTCCTCCGGCAGCAGGCAGGCGGTGTCGGGCTCGGACAGGTTTGAGCTGTCGATGCCGGCGTTGGCGCAGACGAACCCGTGCGTGGTTTCGACGATCAGCACGTCGCGCTCGGCCCTCAGAACCTCGCGGCTCTCGGCGAGGATCAGCTCGACCAGGGCGGGCTCTTTGCCGAGGACGGCGGCGAGGCGCCGCGCCTCGGCTCCGGGCAGGACCGAGGAGAGCTTGCGGACCCGGCCCTCGGCCTTGGAGACGACCTTCTGGGAGACGACAACGACGTCGCCCTCGACGAGCTCGCTCCGCACGGCGATCAGCTCGCCTACGCTCATCCCCTCTTCGACCTCCGGCAGGCCGCTGACCGCGGTGACGCGTAGGTCCTGGGGGCCGTCGCTCATATCCCCAGCGCCCGGGCCGAGCGGCCAGCGCGGCCCGGGCGTGACTCCAGCTCGCGGGTCAGCGCGATCAGGTCGACGGGGGTGTCGAGGTCGAGCCCGAGCGAGGCGATCTCCTCAACTCCAAACGGGATGCCGGCCTCGCGCGCGGCGGCGACGTGCCGCGCGCAGCTGCCCTCGCCGAAGGCCGGTGCGATCGCTCGCGGCGGGCTCAGAACCAGCGCGTTGGTCCCGGTGCCGTGGCGGTCGGGGACGATCCCGACGTAGCGCTCCGGTACCCCGGTCAGCAGCCGGTCGAGCTCCCGCGGGTCGAGCAGTGGGCAGTCACCCGGCAGCAGGACGACGCAACCGGCGCCCGCCGCCTCGGCCCGGGCTATCCCGGCAAGGGCCGCTCCGGTGTGGCCGCCCTCGCCCGGGTCGGCGACCACCTCGGCACCGGCTGCCCCCGCCAGCTCCACCGCGGCCGGCTCGTCGGTGACGACGATCGTGCGCTCGATCCCGCGCGCCTCGCTGATCGCTTCGAGCACGTCCGCCGCCATCGCCTCGACCAGCTCCCGGCGCCGCCGCCGGTCGATCCCGGCGGCAAGGCGCTGCTTGGCGGCGTCGAAGCGCTTGATCGGCAGTACGGCGGTGGCCTTCAACTCTTGCCGAGGGTAGCCGCGTAGTCGAGGACGACCCGGGCGACCCGGGCGCGGCCGCCGGCACCCTCCATCAGGGTCGGCGTGGAGAGGGTCGGGATGGCGGCCGGTGGTGGGTCGGGGTCGCCGTCGTCGACCACCATCGCCTCGATCAGCCCGGCGTAGAGGGAGGCGACGCCGGCGGCGGTGCAGGGGCGGCCGATGCCTTCCATGAAGCGGTCGGTCGGGCCCTTGACCACGGCGCCGGCGACGTAGGGGCTGACCGCGAGCACCGGTGCGGGGGAGGCGGTGATCGCCTTCCGCATGCCGGGCACGGCGAGGATCGGGCCGATGCTGATCACCGGGTTGGAGGGGCCGAGCACGATCGCCTCGGCGCTGCGCAGGGCGTCGAGCACCTCGGGGCTCGGCTCGGCCTTCTCAATCCCCTCCAGCTCGACCCCCGCTACCGCCGGCTGACCGCCGTCGAGGATCAGGTACTCCTGCAGGCCACGCGGGCCGGTCGCGGTCAGCACCCTGGTCCGGACCGGGGTGTCGGCCATCGGCAGCACCCTCGCCTCGACCCCGAGGCCGCGGGCGATCTGCGCCTGGGCATCGGTCGGTCGGCCGCCCTCGTCGAGGAACTGACGCCGGTACAGGCAGGCGGCGAGGTCGCGGTCAGAGAGTCCGAACCAGCTTGGCGCCCCCAGCTGCTTCATCCGCTCGAAGGTAGTGAAGGTGTCGTCGCGGATGCCCCAGCCGCGTTCCTCGTCGATTTCGCCGGCGAGCCAGTAGGTGACCAGATCGGGGTCGGGGGAGACGTGGACGCCCAGGGTCTCGACGTCGTCGCCGGTGTTGGCGATCACCGAGAGTTCGGCACCGATCTCCTCCTGCATCCCGGCGGCGAGCTTGGCGCCGCCGGTACCCCCGGCGAGAAGCGCGACCCTCATCCGGACCTACGCCCAGTGGTCGGCGTCGGGGAGGCCGGTGAGGCGGATGCCGGCGTGGGTCTTGTAGCGGCTGTTTACCGCGATCAGCATCGGGGTCAGTTGCTCGACGATGCGGGCCATCTCCAGCGCACCGGCGTTGACTGCGCGCAGTCCCGGGATCAGCTCGATCAGGCGCGCGACGCGAGCCTTGTCCGCCTTGCGATCACCGCAGACCAGCACGTCCTCGCCGAGCTCGGTGTCGAGGTCGGCGAGCGAGGGAGCGGCGAGGGTGTGGAGGGCGGCGATCACGGTGACGCCCTCGGGCACCATCTCTTGCGCCTGCTGCGCGGCAGAGCCCTGCCAGACGCCGAGCGACCGGGTCGCCTTGCCGCTGACCGCGGCGGCCAGTGGGACCGTGCAGTCGACCAGGATCTGGTCCGGCCGCAGCGCCTCTCGCAGGTTGTTGAGGTTCTCCGACTGGGCCCGGAAGGGGACGGTGAGGAAGACGATTGGGCCGCGCGTTGCTGCCTCCTCGTTCTCCAGGCCGGTGACGTTCGCCGTGGGGACCGCATCGCGAACCTTCGCCGCCGCCTCCTCGGCGCGCTCGGCCGAGCGGGACCCGATCACGACAGGGGCCCCGGCCCGCGCCCAGCGCCGCGCGAGGCCGGCGCCGAGGGCACCGGTACCGCCGATGATCGGGATCGGGTCGACCCCGGTGGCCGCATCGTTTGGCGCATTCACAGCGCGCCAGTCTATGCTGCTGCCCGCATGAGGCTGGAGGGAAGGAAGGCTTTGGTCACCGGGGGCGCCAGTGGTATCGGCGCCGCGATCGCCGCGCGCCTGGCCGCCGAGGGCGCCGAGGTCTGGGTCGGCGACATCAACGTCGAGGGGGCGGAGCGGGTCGCCGGCGAGGTCGCCGGCCACGCCACCGAGCTCGATGTCACCGATATCGAGTCCGCCCGCGCCGCCATCGAGGCGGCCGGAACCCTCGACATCCTCGTCAACAACGCCGGCACCGACGAGTTCGGCTTCTTCACCTACACCACCCCGGAGCAGTGGCAGAAGGTGCTCGGGATCAACCTCGGCGGGGTGCTCAACTGCACCCACGCGGCGCTGCCCGGAATGCAGCAGGCTAAGTACGGGCGGATCGTCAACATCTCCTCGGAGGCTGGCCGGGTCGGCTCGAAGGGCTCGGCCGCCTACTCCGCGGCAAAGGCCGGGGTGATCGGCTTCACCAAGGCGATCGCCCGCGAGAACGCCCGCTACGCGATCACCGTCAACGCGATCGCCCCGGGCCCGATCGAGACCCCCCTGCTGATGGGCGCCAAAGAGTTCGGCGAGATCGGCGAGAAGGTCATCGAGACGATGAAAGCCTCAACCCAGCTCGGACGCCTCGGCCAGCCCGACGAGGTCGCCGCCGCAGCCGCCTTCCTCGCCTCCGACGACGCCACCTACGTCACCGGCGAGACCCTCGGCGTCAGCGGCGGCCTAGGCATGGTCTAGCGCCGAGGGGGGAGAATCCGGAACAACTGATGCATTGACCACACGGGGGTGTGGTGAATGCATCAATTAAGCAATCGCGAGCTTTGGGCGCTGGTGAGGCGGCAGCATGGCGTTGTCGCTAGGCGTCAATTGCTCGAGCTTGGGATGAGTGTCCGGGGCATCGAACACCGCCTCGCTCGCGGCCGCCTCCACCTGCTTGAGCGCGGAATTTATGCGGTGGGTCGTCCTGCTCTTACCCGCCACGGTCGATGGATGGCTGCCGTGCTGAGCTGCGGCTCGCGGGCAATTCTCAGCCACCGCAGCGCCGCGGCTCTATGGGGCATCGGCAGGGAGGGGAGTGGGATAGAAGTGTCCGTTCCTTTCACCTCACCACGCGATCGTCCTGGGATCGTCGTTTATCGGAGACCGAAGCTTCGGCCGTCGGATGTCACCTCCCACGAAGGTATCCCGGTTGCCACGCCGGTTCTTACGCTCATCGGGTATGCGGCTCGGGTCAACCACAAGAGCCTGGAGCGTGCGGTTAACGAGGCGGACAGGCTCGCGCTGATCGATCCCGAATCGTTGTTTGCGGCACTCGACCGATATCCCGGCCATCGGGGAGTGGGGCCGCTGCGCGGGTTGATCGGCGACTGGAAGTTTCGCCTCACCGAGTCCGAGTTGGAGCGCCGTTTCTTGCCGATCGCGGAACGGGCGGGATTGCCCCCGCCTTTGACCCGTCAGAACCTCAACGGCTTCCGGGTCGACTTCTACTGGCCAGATCTGCGCCTGGTGGTAGAGACCGACGGCCTGCGCTACCACCGTACGCCGGCGCAGCAGGCGCGCGACCGGTTGCGCGACCAGACCCATACCGCGGCGGGGCTGACTCCGCTGCGATTCACCCACAGCCAGATCCGTCACGAACCGCAGCGCGTGATAGCCGTGCTGCGGTCGATCGCGGGCCGCTCAGCCGACGGACGCGAGCTGTTGGGCCACCCCGCAATGTTGCCGGAGGGCCTCTCGCTCGGCCCATAAGCTTGCGTGCATGGTCGAACTGCCAAGCAGCGTCCGCATCCGCGAGGTCGGGCCGCGCGACGGGTTCCAGAACGAGCCCGAGACGATCTCCAGTGCCGACAAGGTACGGCTGATCGACATGCTCTCCTCAACCGGGCTGAAGCGGATGGAGGTGACCTCCTTCGTCCGCCCCGATGTGATCCCGCAGCTGGCCGACGCGGCCGAGGTCTTGGCGGGGGTGGAGCGCCGCGACGGTGTCTCCTTCTCGGTCTTGATCCCGAACCCGCGTGGGCTGGAGCGGGCGCTCGAGCAGCGCGACCGCTTCGACGAGATCAGCGTCTTCCTCTCCGCCTCGGAGACGCACAACCAGCGCAACGTCAACCGCTCGATCGAGGAGTCGCTGAGCGGGCTCGAGCAGACCCTGGCGACTGCCCGCGAGGCCGGCCTCCGCTGCGAGGGCGTGATCGCGACTTCCTTCGGGTGTCCGTACGAGGGCGAGGTGCCGGTCGAGCGGGTGCTCGAGATCGCCGAGCGCCTGCGCACGGCCGGTTGCGAGGAGGTCGGCTTCGGCGACACCACCGGGATGGCCAACCCGCGCCAGGTCCACGAGTTCTTCGCCGCCGCCCACGACCGCCTCGACGGGGTGGAGCTGACCGCCCACTTTCACAACACCCGCGGTCAGGGCCTCGCCAACGTGCTGGCGGCGCTGGAGCAGGGGATTGACTCTTTCGAGTCGAGCTTCGGCGAGCTCGGCGGCTGCCCGGTACCGCCGGGCTCGACCGGCAACGTCTCCACCGAGGACGTGGTCTCGATGCTGCACGAGATGGGGGTCGAGACCGGGATCGACCTGCCGCGCCTGATTGACGCCTCTCGGACGGCGCAGGAGGTGCTCGGCCGCCCGCTCGGCGCCCACGTCCTGCGAGCCGGGCCCGTCGAGTGGTCTCCCGCCCCGGGCGACTAGGCTGGCGCCCATGAGCGACTTCGGTCAGGCCGTCGAGGCGGCGCTCTCCGGCGGCCCGGAGCGCCACCACCAAAAGACGGAGGAGCAGGGCAAGCTGCCCGTGCGCGAGCGCGTCGCCCAGTTGCTCGATCCGGGCTCCTTCTCCGAGGAGGGGCTGCTGGCGAACTGGCAGGAGGAGGGCCTAGGGGCCGACGGCGTGCTCACCGGGCTCGGCCTTATCGACGGCCGCCGCGTCGCCCTGATGGCGAACGACCCGACCGTCAAGGCGGGCTCCTGGGGGCCGAAGACGGTGGAGAAGATCCTCCGCATCCAGGAACGGGCCCTGAAGCTGCAGATCCCGATCGTCTACATGGTCGACTCGGCGGGCGCCCGGATCACCGACCAGGTGCAGATGTTCCCCGGCCGCCGCGGGGCCGGGCGGATCTTCCACAACCAGGTGCGGCTCTCCGGCCAAGTGCCGCAGGTATGCCTGCTGTTCGGGCCGAGCGCCGCCGGCGGCGCCTATATCCCGGCCTTCTGTGACGTCGTGATCATGCGCGACGGCAACGCCTCGATGTATCTGGGGTCGCCGCGGATGGCCGAGATGGTGATCGGCGAGAAGGTGACGCTGGACGAAATGGGCGGCGCGCGGATGCACACCGGCGTCTCCGGCTGTGGTCACTTTCTGGTCAAGAGCGATGAGGAGGCGATCGAGGTGGCGCAGCGCTACCTCGGCTTCATGCCGGGCAACTGGCGCGAGCAGCCGCCCGCCGCGGAGCCGGCCGCGCCGGCCTCGACGGAGCCGATTGCAAGCATCGTCCCCGCCGATGAGAACCGCCCCTTCGACATGCGCGAGCTGCTCGACACGCTGCTCGACGCCGGCAGCTTCCTACCGGTTCATGAGCGCTGGGCGAAAGAGTTGATCGTTGGCTACGGGCGGCTCGACGGCCGGGTGGTCGGGATCGTCGCCAACCAGCCCAAGTACACCGGCGGAGTGCTCTTCGTCGACTCCGCCGACAAGGCGGCCCGGTTCATCCAGACCTGCAACGCCTTCAACCTGCCGCTGCTTTTCCTCGCCGACGTGCCCGGCTTCATGATCGGGACCGCGGTCGAGCGCCAGGGGATCATCCGCCACGGCGCCAAGATGGTCAGCGCCGTCTCCGAAGCGACCGTGCCGAAGATCTCGGTGATCGTCCGCAAGGCCTACGGGGCGGGGCTCTACGCGATGGCGGGGCCGGCCTTCGAACCCGATTGCTGCATCGCCCTGCCGAGCGCCTCGATCGCGGTGATGGGGCCGCAGGCCGCGGTCAACGCCGTCTTCTACAACCAGATCCAGGCGATCGAAGACGAGGCCGAGCGGGAGCGGTTCGTCGCCGAGAAGCGCGAGGAGTACGCCGAGGACATCGACATCCTCCACCTCGCCTCGGAGCTGGTCGTCGATGCGGTGATCGAGCCCGAGGACCTGCGCGATGACCTGGTCGCGCGCTTCGCGCTTGCGGCCGGCAAGGATCGCTCCTTCGCCGTGCGCCGCAACCCGGTTACCCCGGCGTGAGCCGCTTCGCCATCTCGACGAAGTAGTCGAGCGAGGCCGGGTTGGCCAGGGAGTCGCGGCTGGCCGCCTTCTCCACCGGCGTCCCCATCAGGATCCGCTTCACCGGCACCTCCAGCACCTTGCCGCTGAGGGTGCGGGGGACCTCGGCGATCTCGAAGACCTCATCGGGGACGTGGCGGGGGGAGCACTGCTCGCGGATGCGGCGGGCGATCTCCTTCGGCAGCTCGGCGTCCAGCTCCGCGCCGTCGCGCATGACCACGAACAACGGCATCCAGCCGTCGGTCCCCGGGCGGGGCAAGTCGACCACGAGGGCGTCGACGATCTCCTCGATGCCGAGCACGGCGCGGTAGATCTCGCTGGTCCCCATCCGGATGCCGCCGCGGTTGATCGTCGAGTCCGAGCGGCCATAGATGATCGCGGTGCCGCGCTCGGTGATCTCGACCCAGTCCCCGTGGCGCCAGACGCCGGGGTAGTAGTCGAAGTAGGCCTCGCGGTAGCGGCTGCCGTCCTCGTCCCCCCAGAAGGAGACCGGCATCGAAGGCATCGGTTTGGTGACGACCAGCTCGCCGACCTCGCCGGTTACCGGCTGCCCCTCCTCGTCCCAGGCCTCGACCGCCGCGCCCAGCGCCCGCCCCTGCAGCTCGCCGCGGTAGACCGGCAGGAGCGAGACGCCGCCGACGAAGGCGGTGCAAAGGTCGGTGCCGCCGCTGGTCGAGAACAGCCAGGTGTCGGCGCCGAGGTGCTCGTAGATCCAGTCGAAGCCCTCCGGGGAGAGCGGCGAGCCGGTCGAGCCGACCGAGCGCAGGGCGCCGAGGTCGCGACCGGCCGCCGGTTCTGCGCCGCCCTTCATGCAGGCCGAGATGTAGGCGGCGCTGGTGCCGAACATGGTCACCCCGGCGCGGCCGGCGAGGTCCCAGAGCGCGTTCATGTCCGGGTGGCCGGGATTGCCGTCGTAGAGGACGATCGCCGCCTTGGTGAGCAGGCCGGAGACGAGGAAGTTCCACATCATCCACCCGGTCGTGGTGAACCAGAAGAGCCGGTCGCCGGGATGGGAGTCGACGTGGAGGTGGAGCTTCTTCAGGTGCTCGAGCAGGATGCCGCCCTGGCCCTGGACGATCGCCTTCGGCAGCCCGGTGGTGCCGGAGGAGTAGAGGACCCAGAGCGGGTGGTCGAACGGCACCCGCTCGAAGGAGAGCGGCGCGCCCTCGCCCTCGCCCGCGAAGGCATCCCAGGTGGTTGCGTGGGCGAGCCCGGAGAGGTCCGGCTCGGCGGCGAGGTAGGGGAGGACGACCGTCCGCTCCAGGCTCGGCATCGCCTCTTGCAGCTGGGCGATCGTCGCGGTGCGGTCGAAGTCCTTGCCGCCGTAGCGGTAGCCGTCGACCGCGAACAGGACCTTTGGCTCGATCTGGGCGAAGCGGTCGACGACGCTGGCCGGCCCGAAGTCGGGCGAGCAGCTCGACCAGACCGCCCCGATCGAGGCGGTAGCGAGGAAGGCGACGATCGCCTCGGGGACGTTCGGCATGTAGGCGACGATGCGGTCGCCGCGCTCGACGCCCTGCGCGCGCAGCCCCGCCGCCACCGCCGCGACCTGGTCGCGCAGCTCGCCCCAGCGGAGCTCCCCCAGCGGCCGCAGCTCGGAGCTGTGCAGGATCGCCACCTGGTCGTCGTCCTTGCCGGCGAAGACGTGCTCCGCGTAGTTGAGCGAGGTGTCGGGGAACCAGCGCGCCCCCGGCATCTCGTGCGAGGTAAGGACGGTGCTCGGGTCGCCGTCGGCCTGGACGCCGAAGAAATCCCAGATCGCGGCCCAGAAGGCCTCGAGGTCGTCGACCGACCAGCGCCAGAGCGCCTCGTAGTCCTCGAACCGGAGGCCGCGCTCGGCCTCCAGCCAGCGCATGAACTCGGTCAGCCGCGAGCCCTCGACCACCTCGGCCGACGGCTCCCAGAGCGTCTCCGGGGTAGAGGCATCCACGCGACGGCAGTCTATGGTTCCAAGCCGCGCCGGAGTGGCGGAATTGGTATACGCGATCGGCTCAAAATCGATTGCCCTTACGGGCTTGTGGGTTCGAGTCCCACCTCCGGTATCGGAACCGCGGCGACGAGGACTGCGTTCACCACCGTATAGGGGGCAAATGCAGGTCTCGTCTGGTTAGGCCGGGAGAGGGGCGCCCTCGCCGGGAGTGGCGCCGTAGTCCTCGCCGGACCCGATCGGGCGCTCCTCCTCGACGTGCCACTCCTGGTTGAAGCCGTAGAAGGCGACCGCGATCAGGACGAGCTGCAGCAGCGCCAGGGCGATCACCAGCACTCCGAGGAACGCAGAGGGCAGCAGCGCCTCGTCGAACCCGGCGCGGTCGCGGTCGAACCAGCTTTCCGCTCCGACCGCACAGAAGATCGCCAGGATCATCGAGAGCGCTGCGGCCACCGGCAGGATGCCGCGGCTCCAGCGGGAGACGAGGAAGGCGAAGAACGCGTACAGCAGCGCGTAGATTGCGCAGACGATTCCCATCCCGCCGCCGCCCTTCATCAGCGACCAGCCGCCAATCGTGATCAGCGCCGCGATCACCGAGGTCGCAAGCAGCAGCAAGACGATCACGAACTTGGTCGTCACCGAGCTGGCTTTCTCTCGATTCGGCCGCCAGAGCTCGTATCCCGGCCTCACCTCTCCTACCGCCATGCGATCGATCATAGAATCTATGAGCGACGAAGCGGCATTGGTCGCTCGTTAAGCCCCCGACCGGGGCGCCACGCGGGCGTGGCGGAATTGGAATACGCGCCAGGTTTAGGTCCTGGTGGGCTTCGGCCCGTGGGGGTTCGAGTCCCTCCGCCCGCACTGCGGATCCGGCCCACCCGGCACTCGTTACGATCCGCCCTCTGGGGCAGTGGCCCAACTGGCTAAGGCACCGGTCTCCAAAACCGGCGATTCCAGGTTCGAGTCCTGGCTGCCCCGTCTTCAACCGGCCTGCAGAACCACTTTGCCGGCGAGCGCACGCTCGAAGAGGTCAGCGAGCGCCCCTAGCCGGCTGCAAATTTCGCACGAGTCGGTGCATCTGAAGGGAAGCGGTTTGGTTTCTCAAGGTGTTTGTCGGAGCCGTCGATACCCCACCTCGGATTGGCGGCGCAGAGCGAAAATTGCCCCCCTCTGGTCAGCGGACGCTGATGGGTGTCTTTGGGTACAAGACGGTATCTTTAGCCGTGCGTCGAATCTCGCGCGGGGAGCGGGGAGAGCACTTCGAGCATGCTCGACCCGGCGGGGTGGTTCGCACCGGATCCAGCGCCATGTCAGTCACGCGACCCCAGATTCACGGCAGGTCGATCGTTCTCGGTTCCGAGAAGCTGCACGTCCGAGGAGTGACGTACGGAACCTTTCGGTCTACTGGCGGCTGCTCTTTTCCAGCCCCCGACCAGGTCCGCGCCGACTTCGAAGCGATGGTCGACGCAGGCGTCAACACCATCCGCACCTATCTGCCGCCGCCCCGATGGCTGCTCAACCTGGCGGAGGCGCAAGGTTTGAAGGTGATGGTGGGGCTGGCCTGGGAGCAGCACGTCACCTTTCTCGATGACGCCGGCCGGGCCGACTCGATCGCCGCCCGGGTTGCCGCTCAGGTGCGGGAATGCGAGGCCCACCCGGCGATCCTCTGCTATGCGGTCGGCAACGAGATCCCGGCTCCAATCGTACGTTGGCACGGCAAGCGCGAGGTCGAGAAGTTCCTGGAGCGGCTCTACTGGGAGGCCAAAGTCGAGGATCCCGCCGGCCTCTTCACCTACGTCAACTTCCCGTCCACCGAGTATTTGGAGCTGCCCTTCTTCGACCTGGCGGCGTCCAACGTCTTCCTCGAGGAGGAGGGCACCTTCGAGTCCTACCTGGCCCGCCTCCAGAACCTCTCCGGCGACAGGCCACTCTTAATCACCGAGGTGGGCGTTGACAGCCGCCGCAACGGCGAGGCGGCGCAGGCGCAGGCCCTCGAGTGGCAGGTGCGCCACGCTTTCGGCACCGGCGCGTCCGGTGTCTTCGTTTTCGCTTGGACCGATGAGTGGCATCGCGGCGGCCACGAGGTGACCGACTGGGACTTCGGCTTGGTCGACCGCGAACGCCGGCCAAAGCCGGCGCTGGACACGGTTCGTCGTGCCTTCGCCGCCGCACCTTTTTCCCGGGACGGGCCCTGGTCACGGATATCGGTGGTCGTTTGCACCCACAACGGTCAGAGCACTTTGGCGCAGTGCCTGGAGCGGCTGACCACGCTCACCTACCCGGATTTCGAGGTCATCGTCGTCAACGACGGCTCCAGCGACGCCTCGGCCGAGATCGCAAGGGCGCATGGCGCCCGGCTCGTCGAGACCGAGCACCGCGGACTGAGCCACGCGCGCAACGCCGGGATCGCCAACGCGACGGGAGAGGTCGTCGCCTTCCTCGATGACGACGCCTATCCCGACCACGACTGGCTGTACTACGTGGCGGCCGCGTTGCGCGCCAACGGGCACGCCGGGGTGGGCGGGCCCAACATCGCCCCCGAGGACGATTGCCTTGTCGCCGACTGTGTCGCTGCCGCGCCTGGCGGACCAATCCACGTGCTGATCTCCGACCGCGAGGCCGAGCACCTGCCCGGCTGCAACATGGCCTTCCGTAAGTCCGCGCTGGAGGAAATCGGCGGGTTCGACGAGCGTTTCCGCGTTGCCGGAGACGACGTCGACGTCTGCTGGCGGCTGCAGGAAGCCGGTCGCACGCTCGGGTTCAGCGCCGGCGCGGTGGTGATGCACCGTCGCCGCGACTCGGTGCGACGCTACCTGCGCCAGCAGTACGGCTATGGCGAGGCGGAGGCACTGTTGGAGCGCAAGTGGCCAAGTCGCTACAACCGCGCCGGCTCCTCGCGCTGGTCCGGGAGGATCTATGACTCGCCGGCGGGGGGAAGCTCGCGGCGCCGGCCGTTGATCCGCTACGGCACCTGGGGCGGCGGGCTCTTTCAGTCGATCTACGAGCCCGCTCCGGGGAGGCTGTCGAGCTTCCTGCCCGCCCCCGAGGCGGTGCTGCTCATCCTTGCCCTTGGCGTCGTCTCCCTGCTCGGCCTGCTCTGGGCGCCGCTGCTCTTCGCCGTCCCGGCCTTCCTGGTCGGCTTCGCGGCGCTGGCCTGGCGTGCCGTCGCGGCGGGGTGGCGGGCCAGCCCGCCGGTGCCAGGGCGCTCGCGACTGGAGACGCTGCGTCGCCGGGCGATCACCGCTTCGCTCTTCTTCATGCAGCCGGTCGCGCGTCTGAGCGGACGGCTTCGGCGGGGACTCTCCCCCTGGCGTCGCCGCCTTCCGCCGGGTGCCGCGTGGCCGCGTCGGCGCACCGTCGATGTCTGGAGCGAGAGTTGGCAGGAGCCACAGAGCCGCCTCCAGCAGCTGCAGGACTCATTGGCGGCCCGCGGTGGCTTGGTGCGCAGTGGCGGCCCGTTCGATCGGTGGGACCTCGAACTTCGCGCGGGTCCATTCGGTGGAGTGAAGATCCGCACGGCGGTGGAGGAGCATGGCTCAGGGCGCCAGTTGGTCAGGGCACGGATTTGGCCGCGCGCTTCTGGGCGCGGGCTCGCTGTGGTGATCGCGCTTGTGGTGCTAACGACGTATGCGCTGGTAGCGGGAGCGATCGGCGCCGGCATCGCTCTTGCCGTCTCGGCGATCGTCGTGGTCGCGATGGGAATCGAGGGGACGGGGACGGCCTTGAGCCTCGCCATCTCACAGTTCCGCCGGATGGAGGAGGAGGAGCCGCGGGCCCTGCACCGCGTTAACGGGGCGGGAAGCGAGGAGGAGCGCAAACCGCGACCCGCGGAATGGTCGGCGGCGGCGGAAGCGGAGGTTCGTCGATGAGCCCGATGGGACCCGTGCGGATGCGCAGCCGCCTCGATCAGGCGGGCGGCGTGACCGAGTCTGACAAGCAGGGGGCCTGGGATCTGTGGAAGGTGCTGCCGAGGGCGCGGCCCTACCTGCGTCCTTACCGCAGGACCCTGATCTTCGTCCTCTTCCTGACCCTGATCGCAGCGATTCTCGGCCTTGCCGAGCCGTGGCCGCTGGCGGTGATCCTCAACGAGGTATTGAACGAAACCGAACCGAGCGGGATCGTCACTTTCCTCTTTGGCTCCGATCCGACCACCTGGGCGGTGCTGATCGCGATGGTGACCGTGCGGTTCCTGATCATCGTCGGCGGCAACGCGGTCACCGTGTGGAACCACTTCCTCAGCGCGAAGATGGAGCAGAACATGGTGCTCGACCTGAGGAGCGACCTCTTCGAGCATTCACAGCGCCTCTCGTTCACCTTCCACGACCGCCGCCAGACCGGGGCGCTGATGAGTCAGATCAACTTCCAGGCGGCTTCGGTAGGGATGATCGTGATGGTCATCCCACCCATCGTCGAGGCGCTTTTGACGCTGATCGGGATGTTCGTCATCTCTCTGTACATCGACTGGCAGATCGCGCTGCTCGCCATGGTGGTGCTGCCCTTCCTGTTCTGGGCGTTCAACGCCTATGGCCGTCGCATCGTCCCCCGCCTCCAGCGAGTGCAGAGGCTGGAGTGGGACTCGCTCTCGATCGTCAACGAGGCGATGGCGATGCTGCGCGTGATCGTCTCTTTCGGGCGCGAGGACCATGAGAACCGTCGCTTCCGCCGTCAGGGGCAGGTGGCGGTGGACGAGCGCGTGAAGCTGACCGTGAGCCAGAGCCTCTACACCCTTGGTGTGCAGACGGCCTCGGCGTTTGGGATCTCACTGGTGATGGGGTTGGGGGCCTGGCATGTGATCCAGGGCAAGATCTCGGTCGGCGAGCTGATCGTTCTGCTCACCTACATCACCTCCGTCTACCAGCCACTCGAGCAGCTGAGCGGGACGGTCGGCATGATCCACGAGCAGCTGGTTCAGTTCGAGTCCTCGATCCGGCTGCTCGACACCGAGCCCGAGGTGGTCGAGAAAGAGGACCCCGTCGAACTGGAGCACGCGGCCGGCCGGGTCGCGGCGGAGAACCTCTCCTTCTCCTATCCGGGGCGTCGTCACACGCTCACCGATATCTCCTTCGTCGCCGAGCCGGGCGAAAGGGTGGCTGTGGTCGGCCAGACCGGTGCCGGCAAGAGCACGCTGATGAGCCTGGTCGTTCGTTTCTATGACCCGGCGGAGGGACAGATCACGGTCGACGGAGTCGACATCCGCGACCTCAGCTTCAAGTCGCTGCGCGAGCAGATCAGCGTCGTCCTGCAGGAGCCGCTGCTCTTCTCGGGCACGATCGAGGAGAACATCCGCTACGGCGATCTGGAGGCATCCGAAGAGCAGATGAGGGCGGCGGCGCGGGCGGCAAGCGCCGATGAGTTCATCACCGGCCTGCCGGACGGCTACGGGACGCTGGTGGGCGAGGGTGGGGCGCAGCTCTCCGGTGGCGAGCGCCAGCGCATCTGCGTCGCCCGCGCCTTCCTCAAGGACGCGCCGATCCTGATCCTTGACGAGCCGACCTCCTCGATCGACTCCAAGACCGAGTCGGTGGTGCTCGACTCGCTCGACGAGCTGATGGTCGGGAGGACCTCGTTCATCATCGCCCACCGGCTCTCCACCGTCCGCCACGCCGACCAGATCCTCGTCGTCAGCGGCGGGCGCATCGTCGAGCGCGGCACCCACGAGGAGCTGCTTCACGAAGGGACGGTGTACCGGCAGCTGCACGAGGCACAGACGCGTGAGCGCAAACGGCCGCGGCTTGCGGCGGGCGAGATGGCAAGGGCCGCGAGCCCGGCAGCGCCTGAGGACGGCTCCGGCGCGGCCGACCTCGTCACCTGGAATCAGGTCAGCGAGGACGGCGAGTGATGGCGTCGGGACGACAGCAGCGGCCGAAGGTCGTCGTACTCGGGATGATGACCAAGATGCCGGTGGCGGGGGTTGTCTGGCAGAACCTCCACTACCTGCTCGGTTTCGAACGGCTGGGCTGTGAGCCCTACTACGTGGAGACTCACGCCCGCACGCCGTCGATGCTGATGTCCGACGGCGAAGACGACAGCTCGGCTCGCGGCGCCGAGTTCATCGCCGCGATCATGCGCCGCTTCGGTTTCGCCGACCGCTGGGCGTTCCGTGCCCTGCACGACGACGGTCGCTGCTTTGGGATGAGCGAAGCCCAGCTGGAACGGCTCTACGGCGCCGCCGATGTGATCCTCAACCTGCACGGTGGCACCCAGCCGTTGCCCGAGCTGGCGGCGACCGGGCGCCTCGTTTACCTGGAGACCGACCCCGTCCAACTGCAGCTTGAGCTGCGCCACGGCCTGCAGGAGACGCTCGACTTCTTGGAGCCCCACTGCGCCTTCTTCACCTTCGCCGAGAACTGGGGCAACCCCGATTGCGGGCTCCCCGTCCAGGACCGGCTTCACTTCCAGCCGACCCGCCAGCCGGTGGTGATGGACCTATGGCCTGATCGCTCCCCGCAGCCGGCTGACCTGTTCACGACGATCGGCAACTGGCGCCAGGACTGGCGCGACGTCAGCTTCGAAGGCGAGCGCTACACCTGGAGCAAGCACTATGAGTTCCTCAAGTACCTCGACCTGCCCGAGCGCACCGGCCAGGCGTTTGAGCTGGCGCTGAGCAGTTGCGAGCCCTCCGAGCGCGAGATGCTCGCCCAGCACGGCTGGGGGGTCCGCGACGGGTTGGAGGTTTCGACCGGGATCGACCGCTACCGCGACTACATCGGCGCCTCGCGCGGTGAGTTCACCGTTGCCAAGGACCAGAACGTTCGCTTGCGGACCGGTTGGTTCAGCGATCGCAGCGCCACCTACCTTGCCTCGGGTCGCCCGGTTGTAACCCAGGACACCGGCTTCGGCTCGGTGCTCCCGACCGGGGAGGGTTTGTTCTCCTTCGACTCAATCGACGCGGCCGCCGCCGCGATCGAGACGATCGACGCCGATTACGCGCGCCACGCGCTGGCGGCGCGCGAGCTTGCCCGCGAGCACTTCAGCCACGAGGCGGTGCTGGGGCCGATGCTCGACCACCTCGGCGTCGGGCCCGCGGCGCCCACCCATCCGGTGCGCCCGGCCAAGGTCTTCCCGCCGGAGATGGAGTTGGAGCCGAGCTCGCGCCGGCCGACCACGCTTCCCCGCGCGACGATCGAGGCGGCGCAGGCGCAGCCGCCGTCCCGCCACGGGGAGGCGCCGAGCCTCGGCGCCGACAGCGCCAGCATCGTCGTCGTCACCTGCGATGGCCTGGTCTTCACGCGGCTCTGCCTAGCCAGCGTCCTGGCCGGCACCGGCGAGGCCAACTTCGAGCTGATCGTCGTCGACAACGGCTCCAGCGACGGTACCGCGGCCTACCTAACCAGGCTCTCCGAGCGCGACGCCAGGGTGCGGGTCCTGCTGAACGGCCGCAACATGGGATTCGCGCCGGCCTGCAACCAGGGGATGAACCTGGCGGCCGGCGAGCACCTCGTTCTGCTCAACAACGACACGATGGTGCCGCCGGGCTGGCTGTCCCGTCTGCTGCCGCATCTGCGCGACCCCGGGGTCGGCTTGGTCGGACCGGTCACCAACCGGATCGGCAACGAGGCTGAGATCGAGACCGACTACCGGACCTGGGGTGGGTTCCTGGAGCTGGCGCGGCGACGGGCGCAGGAGCACGCCGGTGAGTGGCTGGAGGTGAGGACGCCAGCGATGTTCTGCCTGGCGATGCGTCGGCAGACCTACCTGCGGCTCGGGCCACTCGACGAGCGCTACGAGGTTGGCCTGCTGGAGGACGACGACTATGCCGAGCGCGCCCGTGGCGCCGGGTACCAGCAGCGCTGCGTGGAGGACGCCCTGGTCCATCACTTCGGCGAGGCGTCCTTCGGCAAGCTGGTGGCGGACGGCGAGTACGCGCGGATTCTGCGCGCCAACCAGCAGCGCTACGCCGAAAAGTGGGGCCGCGAGTGGCAGCCCTACGGACGGCGTCGCAATCCTCGCTATGAGCGAGAAGCCAAATACCTTCGCGAGGCGGTCAAAGCAGCGGTGCCGGCCGGCGCCGCCGTGCTTGTGATCAGCCGTGGCGATGAGGCGCTGCTGGAGCTGAACGGCCGTCGCGCCCAGCACTTCCCACAGGACGAAGATGGTGGTTGGGCCGGGCACCATCCCGCCGACAGCGAGGAGGCGATCGGCCACCTGGAGAAGCTCCGGGGCGGCGGCGCCGAGTATCTCGTGGTCCCCCCGACCTACCGCTGGTGGCTGACCCACTACGAGGGGCTGCGCCGGCACCTCGACTCCCGTTACGAGGTCGTCGTCAGCGACGAGCGCTGCGGCGCGATCTACCGGCTGGAGGAGGTCGCCTGATGAGCGTCGCGATCTCAATCGTCGTGCCCGTGCACGGGCACGCGGCGCTCACCCGTCGCTGCCTGGACACGGTGCTGGGCGATCTTCCCGACGCCTGCGAGGTAGTGGTCGTCGACGACGCCTCGGCCGATTCGACCCCGGAGGTCCTTGACTCCTACGGGGATGCGATCCGCGCCCTGAAGCTTGCGAGCAACCTCGGCTACGCCGGCGCGTGCAACGAGGGTGCGGCGGTCGCGAAGGGCGAGATGCTGGTCTTCCTCAACAACGACACCGTGCCCCAGGAGGGTTGGCTGGGGGCGCTCGGCGGGTATGCCGAGGCGCACCCCGAGGCGGCCGTGGTCGGGGCGAAGTTGATCTACCCGACCGGGGTTGTCCAGCACGCCGGGGTCGTAATCGGCCAGGACGGCTACCCGCACAACCTCTACGCCGGGCTGCCGGCGGATCACCCGGCGGTCAACCGCTCGCGCCGGCTCCAGGCGGTCACCGGCGCTTGCCTGCTGGTGCGGCGCGAGGCCTTCGAGCGAGCCGGTGGGTTCGACACGGGCTTTGCCAACTCGCTGGAGGACGTCGATCTCTGCCTGCGGGTCGGAGCCGAGGGCGGCGAGGTCCACTACTGCCACGAGGCGGTGGTCACGCACCTGGAGTCAGCCTCGCGGGGGCGGGAGGATCGGTTCGCGCAGAGCGTCGAGCTGTACCGGCGGCGCTGGCGGGATGAGGTCTGCCGCGACGACCTCGCGATCTACGCCGAGGACGGTCTGCTCGGGGTCGAGTACGCAGCGTCTTACCCGTTGCGGCTGGAGGTTTCGCCGCGGCTGGCGGTGGTGGAGTCCGACGGGATGGCCGGCTCGGAGCGCTTGCTGGAGGCATACGCCCGCCAGGTATCCGACCTGCTGGCGGAGGTGGTGCGCCTCACCGCCGTCTTGGGCAACGAGGCGGCGGAGGCCGCGGTTCCCGCCGCTGAGACCGTCGCCCCCGGCGCCCGGCCCGGGCTTGACCACGCCGGCTTCTTGCGCGAGGCAAACCGGCTAGAGGCGGAGGTGCGCGACCTACAGCTGCGCCTGGAGGAGGCGGAGGTGCAGGTCCCGGGCGCGTCACGGCCGTTTGCCGCCACTCGCCAGCTTGGCTACCGCCGTCTGGTCGAGCGGGTTCGCGACGAGGTCGATGAGGCGGTGCCGGCCGGCGCCTCGGTGCTGGTCATCAGCAGAGGGGACCGGTCGCTGATCGAGCTCGGTGACCGCGACGTCGGTCACTTCCCACAGGACAGCGCGGGCCGCTACCTGGGCCACCACCCGCCCGACAGCGAGGACGCGGTCGGCCGGCTCGAGCGACTGCGGTCGACCGGAGCCGAGTACCTGGTGCTGCCCGAGACGGCGTACTGGTGGCTAGACCACTACGCCGGCTTCGCCGAGCACCTGCGCAGCCGCTACCCCGTGGTCGAGCGCGACGCCTGCACGATCTTCAGGCTCGACGGCGATCGCAGCGAGAACTTGGCCGGGAGGGCCGCAGGGTGACCCCCGACAACCACAACGCCCCGCTCGGCGCGGTCGAGTACGGCGAGCTGGTCGGGCGGGTCAAGGCGACGGTGACCGGGACCGTTCCGCCCGGCGCCTCGGTGCTGGTCGTCAGCAAAGGGGATGCAGCCCTGCTGGGGATGCCGGGATTCTCAACCGCACACTTCCCCCAGGGCCAGGGCGGCGACTACGCCGGCCACCACCCTGCCGACAGCGCGGCGGCGACGGTCGAGCTGGAGCGGCTGCGACGCGAAGGGGCCGAATACCTGGTGATCCCCGCCACCGCACGGTGGTGGCTCGACTACTACGGCGAGTTCGCCACGCACCTCGCAAACCACGGCGAGGTGCTGGCCGACGTGCCGGACGCCTGCCTGATCTACGGCCTCGGCGGGCTGCGTAGGGCCGCCGCGGGAGTGCCGGCGCTGACCAGGCCGGCTGCCTCGCTCGAACAGCTGCGCGACTACCTCGAGCGGCTGATCCCGGTGGAAAGCGGCGTGGTTCTGTTCGACGCAACCGACGGGGCGGTCGCCGCGTTAGCGCCGTTGCAGGTCCGCCGGCTGCTTCCCGATGAAGTGGGCAAGGACGGCGGCGAGGATCTCCTCACCGCCCTGCGAGAGCTTGCCGAGAGTGGGGCCGAGTACTTCGTCGTGCCGCGCTCCTCGGATGACTGGCTCGATCGCCACGCCGAGCCGGCGACGGAAATGGAGTCGGCGTGCCGCAAGGTCGCCGACCAGGAGCACCTCTGCCGGGTGTTCGAACTGGATGGACTGAAGGAGGGAGGATGAGCGCTATCGCCGAACCGACCGACAGGCCGTTGAGGGTTCTGTACGTCGTCCACAATCACCCCACCCTTTTCCCGGGAGGGGCGGAGGCCTACGCGCTAGAGCTGTACGAGGCGATGCGCGAGGTGCCGGAGGTCGAACCGATTCTGCTTGCCAGGATCGGTTCGAACGTCGCGCGCCAGCGGGTCGCTCATCCCGGCACGCCGTTCAGCTCGGTGAACGGCGATCCCAACCAGCACTTCGTCTTCACCGAGACCGAGCACTTCGACTTCTTCACCCTCACCTCGCGCGACAAGTCGCTGTACTCGCGGCACCTCACCGACTTCCTGCTCGCGCACCGGCCCGACGTCGTCCACCTCCAGCACACCCACTTCATCGGCCTGGACCTGCTCTCCCAGATCCGCCGCGTCCTGCCCGACGCGGCCGTCGTCTACACGCTCCACGAGTTCCTGCCGATCTGCCACCGCGACGGCCAGATGGTGCGCACCTTCGGCAACGAGCTCTGCGAAGAAGCCTCGCCGCGGCGCTGCCACGAATGCTTCCCGGAGATCAGCGAGCAGTCGTTCTTCCTGCGCCGCCGCTTCGTCCAGGCGCAGTTCGAGAACGTCGATCGCTTTATCGCTCCCAGCGCCCAGCTGATGGAGAAGTACCTGCGCTGGGGAATCGAGGCCGAGCGGATCGAGGTCGAGGAGTACGGCAGGCGAGCGCCGGCGGTGCGGGCGCCCGAGCCACGCCAGACCAAGGAGCCGGTGAACATCGGCTTCTTCGGTCAGCTCAGTCCCTTCAAGGGCGGCAAGCTGATGCTGGAAGCGATGTCGCTGTTGGGTGAGGACGCCGACGCGCACCTCTGGCTGTACGGGGCCAACCTCGAGCTGCAGTCGCAGGAGTTCCAGGAGGAGTTCGCGGCGATGCACGAGTCGCTGCGTGGACGCGTCACCTTCCGTGGCCCCTACGACCACGCCGAGCTACCCAAGCTGATGGCCGAGCTGCACTGGGTGCTGGTCCCCTCGATCTGGTGGGAGAACTCGCCCCTGGTGATCCAGGAGGCCTTCTTCCATCGCCGGCCGATCATCTGCAGCGACGTTGGAGGTATGGCCGAGAAAGTCAGGGACGGCGTCGACGGGATCCACTTCCGCGTCGGCGACGCGCACAGCTTGGCCGGCACGATCGAAACGGCGACCGGCAGCCCGCGGCTATGGCGCAGCCTGCGCGACGGGATCCGCGAGCCCTACGCGATGGACGAACACATGACGCACCTACTCGACATGTACGGGGATCTGACCAAGCGGCGAGAGGGGGTTGAGACGCATGCCTAAGGCGACCACGAGAAAACGCACGGCTACGCGACGGTCCGGCAGCGAGCCTGCGGTGCGGCGGGCCGGCAGGCTGGCGGGCGAGATGGCGATCGTGATCCGCGAGCCGGCCCGCTCCGGGCGGGGCAAGGAGGGGCCCGCGGTCGAGGTCGCCCGGGTCCTCGGCGACGGAGCGCGCGGTGCAGTCGAGCTCGCACTCAGCTCCGGGCGCAGCGTCGAGATGCCGCGCGAGCAATGGGAGGAGGTGAACGGCGAGCTGAAGGCGCTGGTGCGAGAGGAGCTGACGTCGCTTGACGCCGATGCCCGCGAGGCGGTCCTGGAGACGCTCGCCGGCTCGACCGCGATCGCGACGGAGCCCTCCTTCGAGCTGAGCACGTCCCTCTATGGGCTACGCGAGGTCCTGCGCGAGCGCCTGCCGCGCTGCGCTGTCAAGGCCGAGCAGCCGGCAGGCTTGGCGGTCGAACAGATCCTCGCGATCGACGATGGCTCCTACTGGATCAACGGCTGGATGCACGACGAGGACGGGCTGGGGGAGGTAATCGTGGTCTCGCCCGAGGGCGCTCGCGTTTGCGTCACCGATGAGGCATATCGCTACGAGCGCCCGGACGTGGTCGAGTTCTACTCCGGACTGGGTGTCGACCGGACCCGCCTGCACGGTCTGACCACACACTTCACCCTTCCCGCTCCGAGCCTCCTCTCAGGGGGCTGGATAGCCGAGCTGCACACCTCAGACGGACTGCAGCTGGAGATCGAGTGCCCGGCCGTGGTGCGAGATCCGCAGGTGGCCCGGGCGAAAATACTCGGCGAGCTGAGCGCCCACGGTCGGATCGGCGGCCGGCTCGCGGCGACCCACGGACGGGAGGCACTGACCCGGCTGCAGGCGCGGATCGTCGCCGAATCGGAGGTCGACTCGATCGACTCCTACGGTGCGGCTCCCGCCAATCCCGAGGTCTCGGTCGTCGTGCCGCTCTACAAACGGCTCGACTTCGTCGAGCACCAGCTGCTGCAGTTCTCGCGCGATCCCGAGTTCGCCAGGGCCGAGCTGATCTACGTGCTCGACTCGACCGAGCAGGCCGAAGAGCTAAAGAAGCAGGCGAGCGAACTGTTCGCCCTCTATGGCTTCCCCTTCCGCGTCGTCAACCTCACCGCGAGCGCCGGGTTCGCGGGTGCGAACGGACACGGGATCGAGGCGGCCCGCAGCAAGCGCCTGTTGCTGCTCAACTCCGACGTGATTCCCGACCGTCCGGGTTGGCTAGGCGCGATGACCGCCTTCTACGAGGAGAAGGAGGGGATCGGCGCGCTGGCGCCAAAGCTCCTCTACGAGGACGACTCCCTGCAGCACGCCGGTCTGTACTTCCACCGTGAATCGGGCTCGGAGCTTTGGGAGAACGCACACTGCTTCAAGGGACTTCACCGCAGCTTCCCGGCCGCGAACGTCGCCCGTCCCGTGCCCGCCGTCACCGCTGCCTGCATGCTGATCGACCGCGACCTCTACGAGAAGGTTGGCGGCCTGCCGCTGCACTACGTCCAGGGTGACTACGAGGACTCCGAGTTGTGCCTGAAACTGGTCGAAGCCGGCCATGAGAACTGGTACCTGCCAGAGGTCGAGCTCTATCACCTGGAGGGCCAGTCATACGTACCCGGCGCGCGCCGCCTTCCCAGCGAGTACAACATGTGGCTCCACACCGAGCTGTGGGGAAATCGGATCGAGGAGCTGATGAAGGACTTCGATCCGTTCTCCGCGCAAGAGACCCAGCGGAGGGATGATCGTTGAGCCATTCGGAAGCACCTATCTCATCCTCATCTGATCCGGATATTGCCGATCGCATCATCTGGATGCTCGGATCGCCCCGGACGGGGAGCACCTGGTTGATGCAGCTCTTCGCGGAGATACCCGGGATTGCCGTTATCGACGAGGCCTACATTCCGCTGCATCTCGTCCCCATCGACCACACGGTGCCCGATGGCGAGTATTTCGAGGCTGGACAGCGGGCTGACGATCCCCACTACTTCTTCGCCAAGCGCTACTTGGGAGAGCTGAGGCCTGAACTGCGTGCGCTGATCATGCGTGGGTTGATCCGACAGCTCCGAGAGCTCGGACAACCTACGGATCCCGATTGGATCGTGATCAAGGAGCCCAACGGTTCCCATGCGTCGGACTCGGTCATGTCCCTGTTCCCGGAGTCAAGGCTCCTGTTTCTGGTTCGCGACGGGCGGGACGTCATCGATTCCCTGATCGACGCGATGCTTGCCCGTGACTCCTGGTGGCAGCAGAGCCAGGTGTCTGACGAGCCGAGGATCGTCAACGAACGGCTGGCCTTCATACGCCATCACGCAAACCTTTGGCTGCAGAGGACGATCTCCACTCAGCGCGCTTTCGAAGCGACTCCCGATCCACTCAGGATGCAGGTTGGTTACGAGGCGCTTCTTTCAGACACGACCGGCGGCTTCGGCCGGATGCTCGAATGGCTTGGGATCGATGCCGAGCCCGATGTCGTGCAGGCCGCCGTTGAGAAACGAGCGTTTTCAGCGATTCCGCCCGAGCAGAAAGGTCCCGGAAAACGAGCTCGAAGCGCTACTCCGGGGCAATGGCGGGAGCGCCTCCGCCCTGGTGAGATCGAGTTGATCGAAAAAATCATGGGCCCCAAGCTGGCGGAGCTGGGCTATGAGGTGGGAGCCGGAGTCCAGAGCTCCGCGTGAAGGTCCCGCTGCCAGTCGCCGCCTCGATCGCCCAGAGGCCTCATTACGCAGGGCATGCCTGGGCCTTTCTGCAGTACCTGTTCGGACTCCGCGAGCTGGGGTTTCAGCCGATTCTCATCGATCGCCTGACCGCGGATATGGCGGTCGACGCCACGGGAAAGCCGTCCCCCGCAGCTCGACGCGAGGCGATTGCCTGGTTCGAGGATGTCGTCGAGTTCGCCGGACTGCGCGATTCGTGCTCGCTGCTTCTCGATGGCGGTCAATCGGTGGGGCTGAACCAGGGCGATCTGGTGCGTTCGATCGAAGCAGCTCCGTGTCTGATCAACGTGATGGGATTCCTGACGGACCCCGAACTACTGGCCGCCAGCGAGATGCTCGTCTTTCTCGACGTGGACCCTGGCTTCCCTCAGATCTGGCGGGAGCTTGGTCAGGCGGATCTCTTCGAGGGGCACCATCGGCACGTGACGGTTGGGGCAAACATCGGCCTTCCGGATTGTGAGATACCGCTCGGTGGTGTCGAGTGGATAGGTATCCGACCGCCAGTGAGTCTCGATCTCTGGGACCCGAGCCCCGATACATCGCGGACCTTCCGCAGTATCGGGTCATGGCGTGGCCCTTACGATCCGATTGAGTGGAGAGAACGAACTCTCGGTCTGCGAGTTCATGAGTTCCGCAAGTTCGTGGAGCTCCCACGACGGGTCGACGGCGAATTCGTCATAGCCCTGGATATCGACGCAGCGGACCAGGGCGATGCTGAGCTCTTGGCCGAGCACGGCTGGGTGCTCGAGAACCCCCGCGCGGTCGGCGGTTCCATGTCGACCTATCGGGACTTCGTGAGCTCATCCGGCGCGGAGATTGCTATCGCCAAGAACATCTATGTCGCTACGAAGAGCGGTTGGTTCAGTGATCGCAGTGCCTGCTTCCTTGCCAGCGGTCGTCCGGTGCTGTGCCAGGACACCGGGTTCGCCGGATCTCTCCCGTTGGATGAAGGTCTGGTGGCTTTCGCCAGTCCGGAGGAAGCTGTTGAGGGGGCAAACCGTATTCTCGGGGACTGGCAGAGCCACTCGAAGGCTGCCCGCGACATCGCCGAGGAGTTTTTCGATTCCAGGAGGGTGCTCAGTGAGTTACTCGCGAAACTCGGCGCAGGATAGAAAAACCTCGGTCAATCGGCTCAACTGGGGCTGTGGATCACATGTCGCGACTGGTTGGATCAATTCCGACATCAAGGATGGGCCAGGCATTGACTTGGTCGCGGATATCAGAGATGGCTTGCCTCTGGCGGACGAAAGTTTGGATTACGTGGTCAGCATTCACGCACTTCCCGAGTTTGCTTACTACGAGCTCCATCCGGTCTTGGAGGAGTTGCGCCGGGTGTTGAAGGTAGGGGGAGTGATCCGCCTCGCCCTGCCTGATGTTCGTCGTGGGATCGACGCATATCTTCGCGGCGACAACGACTACTTCAAGGTCGACCCCGAGGAGGTCGAGAGCCCGGGCGGTCGCTTCATCGTTCACATGCTGTGGTACGGCTATTCGCGCAGTCTCTTTACCGCTGACTTCGCGAAAGAGCTCCTGGAGAAGTCTGGATTCATTGAAATCAGAGAGTGCCCCTATCGAGAGACGACGAGCGACTTCGACCAAATCGTGGATCTCGACAACCGCTCCGACGAGAGCTTCTATATTGAGGCCTGCCGCGGGCCCGACCCACCTCAATCATCGCTTGGTTCCTACAATTCCGCCGTGGCGGAGGAGCTGAAATTGCAGATTGCCGAATTGACCCACTCGACCCCAAACGATCAGGTTCGGGGGCACTTCAGAGTCGAGCAGGTAGGTGCAACCCTCCAGATCATTGGTTGGGTGCTTGGTTCGGGCTCTGCCGTAGTCGGTGTCGAGGTACTCGCGGACACGGAAGTCGTGGCCAGTACCTCACCTGTGATCGAGCGACCAGATATCGCTGAGGCGTTCCCTGACGTCTCAGGGGCTGAGACTTGCGGATTTCAGCTCGGGATAGAGCCCAGCGGGGACGGCAGCAGCCACCTCGAACTTCGCGCGACTCTAGAGGATGGTCAGCATGCGCCGATTGGTCGGCTCGAGGTGACGACCTCGCGAGGGCGGCGGAAGGGATTCTTCCGGCGGTTTGGATGAGTCCGGGCGAGCTGCCCCTTGTCTCAATTGTCATTCCGTGCTTCAACCAGGCCCATTTTCTTAGTGATGCAATCGACGGTGCTCTAGCCCAGACTTATCCGCACATCGAGGTTGTCGTAGTCGACGATGGTTCCAGCGACAACACCTACGCCGTCGCCGGACGCGAGGCGCGTGTTCGTCGCCTGCGCCAGTCCAACGGCGGTGTGGCCTCGGCTCGAAACCTCGGCCTGCAGGAAACGAGCGGCGATTTTCTCGTCTTTCTCGATGCCGACGATCGCCTCCTTTCGGAGGCCGTTCAGACCGGCATGGATGCCCTTCTGAAGAGACCACAGGTTGCGTTCGTGGCGGGAATGTGCAGAGACATCGATGTGGCGGGGCAGCGCACGGAGGAGAGGCTTCAGCCGTTGGTGATGCAGGATCATTACCTCTGCTTGCTCGAAGACTGCTACATCTGGTCGGGTTCGTCGATCGTCTACCGGCGCTCTGCGGTGGAGGCCGTCGGGGGGTTCGACGAAGGTCTCTCGGCCGGCGATGATTACGATCTGTACCTGCGACTCACCCATCGTTTTCCGGTGTACTGCCACGACGCGGTGGTGACCGAGTACCGGCGTCACGGCTCGAATACCACTCGCGACTCAGGTGTCGTGCTCACATCCCAGCTCGCGGTACTGAGAGGCCAACGTGCGTCGATTCGCGGCCGACGGGAGCGCGCTGCCTACAGAAAGGGCGTTCGCAACACCAGAGAGGAGCACGGTCATGCCCTCTCACGACAGGCGATCGCAAATTGGAGGGCTGGAAGACGCCGACGAGCGCTGAGGGACCTGTGGACCCTGGCACGATACGACCCGCGATCTCTCACGAGAGCGGTTCTGAGGCGTGGGCAATGAGCGATTCACCCGTCCCCAAGGCCAGCGTGGTCCTGCTCAGCCATGAACACTCTCGCTTCGTCGCGCAGGCGATCGAGAGCGTGCTGATCCAGCGCGCTCCCTTTCCGTTCGAGGTGGTGATCGGCGAGGACTGCTCCCGCGACAACACCCGGGCGATCGTCGAAAGCTATGCGCGGCGCTACCCCGAGATGATCAAGACGGTCTTCCCGGAGCGCAACCTTGGCTACGGCGAGATGCTTCGTCGAGCGCTCAGCCTCTCGAGCGGAGAGTTCATCGCCTATCTGGATGCCGACGATTACTGGACCTCGCCGACCAAGCTCGCGCGGCAGGTCGAGTTCTTGGAGCAGAACCGGGATTGCGCAAGCTGCTTTCACGACGTCAGCCTGATCTACGACGACGCGGGGGTGCCTTCGGGGGCGGTCAGCCCAGGCCTGCGGGAGGAACGGTTCACCTTCGAGCAGATCGTCCGGGAATGCTTCATCCCTTCGCTGTCGGCTGTCTTTCGACGCGAGGTCGCCGAAGCGCTGCCGGACTGGGCCTATGGGCTCGCCGGGGTCGACTGGATGATCCACATCCGTGCCGCGGAGCTTGGCGCCCTCGGCTACATCCCTCAGGCGCTGGCCGCCTACCGGGTCCACGGCGGTGGGATGTTCTCCAGCCTGGACCGGGTCAGCCAGCTGGAAGAGGACCTGGAGTTGTATGAGCGGCTGTCACCTCAGATCCCCGGCCGGCGGGATCTGATCGAGCGCTGCATCGCCTTTCGCCACGCCCAGCTGGCAATCGAGCGGCTCGGGGTGCCATTCGATGCCTGTGTGGTTCTGGTCGATCCGCGGCATGAGCAGCGGCCGTACTTCAACGGTCGGCACGCGCGCAACCTGCCGCGGCGGGAGGGGCACGAGGTGACCGAGATGGAGGCGATTCGCGAGGCGGTTACGGAGCTGCCGGCAGCGACTCGCCATTACGGGTCGGCCGCGCCTGTCCTCGACGGCGGGCGCGGCTCCTTCGTGGTTGTCCCACGCGGAGCGGCGGCGTGGCTCAAGGGTCACCCTCAGCTTTCTCGCTATCTGACCAAGCACGGCGGAGTTGTTTGGCAGGACGAGTGGGTGGTGGTCCATGAGCTCAAACCGCTGGCTGAGTCGGACGGCAGGGCCTCTCGGGACACCCGGCGAGTTGAGGTGAGGATGATGCCGACTCCAGAGCAACTCGGCGGTCGTCATCTCGACGCTCCGGAATCCGGTGCGATTCTGCCGGCCCATGCAGTCACGATCGTCGGCTGGGTGCTCGGCCGAGAGCGGCCGGTGGCGGCGCTGGAGTTCGAAGCTGGCGGCGAGATGATCTGGCGAGCGCCGGCTTCGGTCAGTCGCCCCGACGTCGCCGAGACCTTTCCCGACCTGGTCACCGACACGCCCGGCTTTGAGACGACTCTGAACGTCCAGGAGCTGCGGCCAGGCAGCGTAGTCACGGTCCTTGCCTGTCTCGACGATGGCCGTCGCCTGCCATTTGCCGAGCTGCGACTGAGCAGGCGCGGGGAAGCAGAGCCAGTCGAAGCTGAGCAAGCGACCGCTCCCTGATGCCTCCGCCGGGCCAGGGGGCGAGCGTGGCAGAGTCCCCTGCTCCCAAGGTGAGTGTGTTCGTGCTCACCTACAACCACGTCTCCTGGATCGCCGAAGCGCTCGACAGCGCACTCGCGCAGGAAGTCCATTTTCCCTACGAGATCCTCGTCGCCGATGACTGTTCGACCGATGGCACCCGGGAGATCGTCCGCGAGTACGCGCGCCGCCGGCCCGAGCTGATCCGGACCTTTCTCCCCGATTCGAACCTCGGTGTCGAGGGGATCTGGCTGGCCGCCGCACGCCAGTGCCGTGGCGAGTACATCGCCATCCTGGAGGGTGACGATCACTGGACCTCGGCCGAGAAGCTGTCCCGGCAGGTGGCGCTGCTCGACTCTCGCCCCGAGTGGATCGGTTGCTTTCACCGGGCCACCCTGTTTCACGACGATGGCGGCGCGCCGCCAAGGCCGGCGACGCCGGCATTTGATCGCGAGGTCTTCGGGGTCGGGGACCTTCTCCGCTCGTGCTTCATCCCGTTTCTCACCGTGATGTTCCGGCGCCGGGCGCTGGGGGGCATTCCCGAGTGGGCGTTCTCCTACGCATGGTTCGACTGGCTCTTTCACATCTACTGCGCACACCAGGGCCCGATCGGTTTTCTCGGGGACGACATGGCCGCCTACCGGGTTCACGGCGGCGGCAACTGGTCCGCCCGCGACCGCAGCGCTCAACTGGAGGAGGACCTGCGGGTCTATGAGCGGCTGGCCGTGGAGATGCCCGAGCACGCGCCGCTGATCGAGAGATGCGTGGAGAACCGTCACTGTCAGCTGGCCGTCGAGGAAATGGGCGCGCCCACCAGCGCGGAGGTCGAGCTGATCGACCCCCGCGGCGAAATGCCCGTCTACTTCAACGGCAGGCCCGCCGAGCAGCTCCACTATGCCTCACGAGTACCACCTCGCCCGCCGCTACCAGCGGACCAAAAGCTCTGCGTCGTTCCTCACTCTGCCGCGGATATGTTGGATGGGGGGAGCGGCCTCGCGGGGTCGATCGCGCCTAGTGGGGATCCGGTCTGGAGCGATGAGTGGTGTCGGATCTGGGAGGTAGAGATAGATTCTTCGCTTAGCGCCGACGAGGACGGAGGAGTGACTCAGGCAATGGGGGCTTTGGTCGAGATCGTGGACGTGTCGCTGGCCAAGGCGTTCCCGACGGGGCTGCGCGGGGGGTTCGTGGACGAACCGCGTCCGGGGGCCGTGCTCGACGCTCACGCGATAGAGGTTCTCGGCTGGGCCCTTGGCGCCGAGGCGCGGGCTGTGGCGGTCGAGTTCTCGATCGGAGGGGAGCCGTTTTGGCGGGCGCCGCTGCGAGCGGAGCGCCCGGACCTGACCGACGCCTTCCCGGACCGAGACGACGCCGCACGGGCCGGATTCCGCACGACCCTGAACATGATCGGCACGCCGCCGGAGTTCGAGCTGGATATCTCAGTCGTGCTGAAGGATCAGAGTCGCGTTCACCTGGCGAGCCTCACCGGCCGCCACCGGTGGCGGCGCGATCACTCTCCCGCCTACGCGGAGCTCGTGTCCGTTGTGATCCCCTGTTATGGCCAGGCGCACTACCTCGGCGAGGCGATTGAGAGCGTGCTCGCCCAGACCTACCCGCACCTGGAGATCGTCGTCATCGACGATGAGTCGCGGGACAACGCATCGAGCATCGCCTCCCGTTATCCAGGTGTTCGGTGCGTTCGTGAGTCGAACTCAGGGATGGCGGGCGCTCGCAATCTCGGTATTCGGAGCACCAACGGTGATTTCCTCGTCTTCCTCGACGCGGACGACCGGCTGCTGCCGGACGCGATCGGGGCCGGCTTGCGCGAGCTGGAGCGGCACCCTGAGTGCGCGTGTGCGATCGGCGCCTACCGCCGCACCACGCATGACGGCAAGCCGCTCAACACCCACGAGCAACCTGCGGTGAGCCGGGACCAGTTCGCGCAGCTGATGCGCAACAACTGGGCAGGGTTCCCGGCGAGGGCGATCTACCGGCGATCCCTGTTCGAGCATGTCCGTGGCTTTGACACCGAGCTTGACGCGGCCGCCGACTTCGGGCTCAACCTCGCCGTCGCCCGCGAGTTCCCGATGCGCAGTCATGAAGCGCTCGTCGCCGAGCACCGCGAGCACGGCCGCAATTCAAGCGGCGACGCGGCAAAGATGTTGCGAGAGACGCTGGCGGCGATGCGTCGGCAAAAGCCCTACCTGAAGGGCGACCGGGAGCTTGCCCGTGCCTACCGCGACGGTCGGCGTCACTGGAAGGCCTACTACGGCGATCTGCTCGGCGGGCAGGTGAAGGAGGCTCTGCGCGAACGGAGCTTCGGCAATGCGCTGCGCGGCGCGGCGACCTTAGCGCGGTACCGACCGCGTGCCCTGGCGGCGGTGCTCAAACCGCGGCGCAGTTCGTCGGGCTGAACTCGATGCCGACGGCGATCGTCAGCGGGGCGCTTGCGAACAAGTCGTTCAACGGCGGCGAGGCCTGGGTGAGGCTGTCGTGGATTCTTGGCCTGGCCAGACTCGGCTTTGACGTCCATTTCGTCGAGGAGATCTCAAGCGAGGCGTGCGTTGACGACGCGGGGCAGCCGGCGGGATTCGGCGAATCGGCGAACCGCGCCTACTTCGAGTCGGTGATCGGCGCTTTCGGGCTCCAGTCGCGGGCCGGCTTGCTCTGCGACGGAGGCGCACAGTGCCATGGACTCGACCTCGGAGAGCTGACGGAGGCGGCCGCCGCAGCGGACGTGCTCTTCGACATCAGCGGTCATCTCACGATCGAGCCGTTGCTGCGCGGCCCGCGGATCTCCGTCTACGTCGATCTCGACCCCGGCTTCACTCAGGCCTGGCACGCCGACGGATCGTTGGGATTCCAGCTCGGCGGGCACGATCACTATGTCACCGTGGGGCTCAACGTCGGCGGGCCGGGATGGCCGATTCCCACCGAAGGGATCGAGTGGCTGCACACTCTGCCGCCGGTGGTACTCGAGGAGTGGGGAGCACAGCCCACCCCGACCGAACCAGTGCGATTCACCACCGTCGCCACCTGGCGCAGCCCCTACGGTGCGGTCGAGATCGAGGGCCGCCGGACGAACCTCAAGCACCACCAGATGCGGCGGATGATCGAGCTGCCGGAAAAGGTCGACGGCGCGCTGTTCGAGATTGCCCTCAGCATCCACCCTGACGATTCCGCCGATCTTGAGGCGCTGCGCGGGCACGGGTGGCAGGTCGTCGAGCCGCGGCAGGTAGCGGCGAGTCCGCTGGCCTATCGCGAGTACGTGTGTCAGTCCGGGGCTGAGTTCTCGGTGGCCCAGGGCGTGTACGCCGAAGCCGGCAGCGGCTGGTTCAGCGACCGGACCGCGGCTTACCTGGCTTGCGGGCGGCCGGCGTTGGTCCAGGACACCGGCCTCGCAGACACCTGGTTGCTCAGCGAGGGCTTGCTCTCATTCGCCTCGCTCGATCAGGCGATAGCCGCGGCGGAGCGGATCGCTGCCGACCCCGCTGCACACGCAGGAGCCGCACGGCGCTTCGCCGAGGAGCACCTCGATTCCGACCTGGTCCTCGGCCGCCTGCTCTCGGCGATCGGCGTGGAGGGCTAGGTGCCGCCGCCTGCGCGAGAGGGTGGCCTGCGCATCCTGTTCAGCGGCATGGTTGCCGGCGATCCCCACCAAGGGGGTGCGGCCTGGGCGGTGTTGCAATACGTGGAGGGGCTGCGGTCACTCGGCCACCAGGTCGTCCTGGTCGAGCCGGTGGACCCCGCCGCTCTTGACCCCGCCGGTGCGGTGGCCGAGTACTTCGCCGCGCTCCCCTTCGTCGAGGGCAGTGCCGCGCTGCTGGGCAGGGGGAGCACGGAGACGATTGGCCTCACCTACACCGAGCTCACCCGCTTTGCGTCGGAGGCTGACCTGCTGATCAACATCTCCGGGATGTTGCGCGAGGAACGGCTGCTCGACCCGATCCCGGTTCGGGCCTTCCTCGACCTCGATCCCGGCTTCAACCAGGTGTGGGAGGCGAGCGGAGAGGGGATGGGATTCGACCTGCATACCCACTGGGTGAGTGTCGGGCAGGCGATCGGGCGCTCCGGTTGCCCGGTGCCGAGCTGCGGTCGTGAGTGGATTCACACCTTGCCGCCGGTCGCGCTGGAGCACTGGCCGAGTGCAACCGGACCGCCGGGCCCCGCCTATACCACCGTGGGGCACTGGCGCAGCTACGGCTCGCTCTCCTACGAGGGCATCGAATACGGACAACGTGCTCATTCCCTGCGTGAGCTGATCGAGCTTCCGGAGATCAGCGCTGCGCGTTTCCGCCTGGCGCTCGGCATCCACCCCAACGAGGTGAGCGACCTCGAAGCGCTGCGCGCCGCGGGCTGGGAGCTGCTCGATCCGCTCACAGTCGCCGGAGCCCCGGCCGCATACGCGGAGTTCATCCGCGGCTCCCGCGCGGAGCTGGGCGTCGCCAAGAGCGGCTACGTGAACGGTCGCACCGGCTGGTTCAGCGATCGCAGTGCTTGCTACCTGGCGAGCGGCCGGCCGGTGGTGGCGCAGGAGACCGGTTTCAGCCAGTTCCTACCGACCGGGGAGGGGCTGCTCTCCTTCGCTACCGCCGCCGAGGCGGCGGATTGTGTCAACACCATCGAGGCCGACCTGGGACGACACGGACGTGCCGCTCGTGAGCTGGCCGAGGAGTACCTGGATGCCCGAAAGGTGCTGTCCCGGTTGCTTGACGAGCTGGGTGGAGCGCGGTGACGGACGCGCCGCTCACCGCAGACCGGCCAAGCGATGCTGAGCTTCGTGCGGCGCTCGGCCGGGTGTTCGGCGAGGTCGGTGCGGCCGCGCCTGAAAAGGTCAGCCGCCGCCCCTCCGACTACAGGACGAGCTTCCCCCTGGAGGAGTTGGAGGTGACCCTGGCCGACGGGACTCGCCTGCATCTCGCCTTCAAGCGCCTCGACTGGGGTGCCCTCGGAGAGGAGGCACGGCTCGCCAAGCCGCGCTTCCTCCACGACCCCGCGCGCGAGCCGGCGGTGTATGAGGCCGTGCTCGCGCCTGCCCACCTTGGTTCCCGCTACTACGGCTCGCTTGTTGATCCCGAGTCCGAGCGCCACTGGCTCTTCGTCGAGTGGGTGGAGGGGAGAGAGCTGTACCAGGTGGGTGAGCGGGCACTTTGGGAGGAGGCCGCGCGCTGGCTGGGCGGGATGCACAGCCGCCTTGCCGGCGACCTCGACCGCCAGGCCGCCGCAGCGCACCTGCTCAGCTTCGATGAGTCCTACTACCGAGCCTGGATCGAACGGGCCCGCGATTTCTCTCGCGGGCCGGGACGGCCGCCATCCCTCGCGGATGCGGTTGATCAACTTGTGACGCGCTACGAGACTGCGCTCGACGAGCTGCTTGCCCTACCGAAGACAGTCATACACGGTGAGTTCTACGCCTCAAACGTACTGGTCGGGAGCGGCCCCGACCCTCGCGTCTGTCCGATCGACTGGGAGCTGGCCGCGGTCGCGCCCGGCCTGGTCGATCTGGCGGCGCTGATCAGTGGCGAGTGGAGCGAGGAGGATCGCGGGGCGCTCGTCTCCGCGTACCGGTCTGCACCCGGTGTCGCGCCGTTCACCGACCGGCAGCTCGACCTCGTTCGTCTGCACCTGGCGATCCAGTGGCTGGGGTGGACGGAATCGAGTTGGGTCCCTCCGGAGGGGCAGCGACATGACTGGCTCCGCGAGGCGCTCGCCCTCGCGGAGGGGCTGGGACTGTGAGCGAGAGCCGTTTTCTGATCGTCAATGCCGACGACCTCGGTCTCTCGGCGGGAGTCAACGCCGGCGTCTTCGAGGCCCACGAGCGGGGAATAGTGACCAGCGCGAGCCTGATGGTGTGCGCACCGGCCGCCACCGAGGCGGTCGCTGAGTTGCCGGCACATCCTGGGCTCGCCGTCGGTCTGCACCTCGACCTCGCCGAGTGGCGCTACGAGAACGGCGAGTGGCGGAGCGTCTACGAACGCTGCACTCTGAAGGATCCCGACAGTGTCGAGGTCGAGTGCCGTGCGCAGCTGGAGATGTTCCGTGGGTTGACCGCCCACCCACCCACCCACCTCGACTCACACCAGCACCTGCATATGGAGGAGCCGGTCGCCGCGGTCGCGGCAGGGCTCGCGGGGGAGCTTGGGGTTCCGCTTCGCGCAAAGACGATTCGCTATGAGGGCGGTTTCTACGGCCAGTCCGGCAAGGGGGAGCCGTTCCCCGCCGGGATCGAGGTAGAGCGCCTCGTCGAGCTGATCGAATCGCTCCCCGCCGGCTGGACGGAGTTGGGGTGCCACCCCGGACTTGGGGTCGGCGCCGAGTCCACCTATGGGCCCGAGCGGGAGCGGGAGCTGGGCTCGCTTTGTGACCAACGGGTGAGAGAGGCGATCGAGCGAGCTGGAATCGAGCTGCGCTCTTTTAAGCAGCTCCGATGAGGAAGCCACAGCCGCCGGCGGGGCCGAGAACTGATCGTCGATCCTTGCCCGCGTGAACCTGGGCGGCTGCTTGCCTACTACGAAGACTCGGCGCCGGCGCAGTGCGAGACGATGACCACCGCGCGCTTCCGCTCGGTGGTTTACGGCGGCAGCGGGGACGGGGCGATGGCGGCTTGCAAGGAGCACCAGCGCGGCCGCCAGGAAACAACTGAGCTCAACAAGGCGGTGTTCGTCGACCAGGTCCGCATCGATGGGGACCGCGCGGTCGCCGAGGTCCGCGGCGGCGGCATCACCCAGACCGAGGGCCTGGTCAAGGCGGCCGACAAGTGGCGGCTGGACGATGAGGCCTCGCCGTTCCACGAGTCGGGGGGCACCCTGCCCGATACGAAAGCGGCCGAGGACGCGGCGAAGAAAGAGAAAGAAAGCCGGAAGGTGTTCGGCGAGCCGGCGCGGTTCACCAACATTCCCCAGTTCCCGCCCCCGGCGGCCGTGACGCTGGTCGCCAAGACTCCGATCGACCCTGGCACCGATCGCACGGGCGCGGAGGGCGCGAAGGGACGCCTCGGCGACGAGTTCGGCCAGCCGGGTCCGGTGACGGAGTTCCGCTTCGTCAACCTCCCGATCACGCTGACGAACACCGGGACGCGACCGTTCCGGGGCGAAGTCGGCGCCACCGCCACCGGCAAGTCCGGTCGCGAGTACGTGCCGCTCGACCGGCGCGACATCGCCCAAGGCGGCGGCGTCCTTGGCCGCCTGCCCGACTGGACTGCCGGTGAGCCGGACGGGATCGCCCCGAACGCCAGCACTACCCGCTACCTCACCGTCGCCGTCCCGGTCAACGACCGGATCGTCGAGTGGCGTGTGGAGCCGCACGTCCTCAGCGAGCCGGGAACGGTGATGCTGATGGAACCGATCGAGGGGGTCACCTACCGCGACTGACCGTGGCTTGCCTCGCCTCGCTGACCGGCGACCAAAGGCCGATTTGGGTTAATACCGATCAATCGATATAGTCGATGGTGCGCGTGAACCAGGAGGCTAAGACCGCACGGATCACCTGCGACATCGGCGGTACCTTCACCGACGCCGTCGTCAGCGATGCGAGCGGGAATCTCACCGTCGCCAAGGCGCTGACCCGGCCGGAGCACCTGTTCGGGGGGTTGCATGAGGCGCTCGAGCTGGCCGCGAAGCAGCTGGGAGAGCCACTTGGGGAGCTGCTCGGCCGCACCGCGCTGTTCATCTTCAGCACCACCCAGGCGACCAACGCGATCCTCGAGGGCACCACCGCCCGGACCGCGTTCCTCTGCACCGAGGGCTTCCCGGACATCCTCGTCCGTCGCGAGGGAGGCTCACTGCGTCCCTATGACTACACCCGTCCGTTCCCGGATCCGTACGTCCCCCGCCGGTTCACCTTTGAGATCGCCGAGCGGGTCGACGCAGAGGGACGGGTGACGACGCCGCTCGATCAGGACGGCGCTCGGGCACAGCTTGAGCGGGCGCGCTCTCTCGAGGTCGAGGCGGTCTCCGTCTGCCTGCTCTGGGCGATCGCCAACCCCGCCCACGAGCTGGCGCTCGCCAGGCTGATCGAGGAGGAGCTGCCCGAGGTTCCTTACTCGCTCTCCCACCGGGTCAACCCGATCGTCCGCGAGTACCGCCGCGCCTCCAGCGCCGCGATCGACGCTTCGCTGAAGCCGCTGATGCAGCACCACCTGCCGGAGATCGCCCGCGGCTTGCAGGACGAGGGCTTCGCCGGCGAGCTGCTCGCCGCGACCACCGCCGGTGGCGTCGTGCCGATGCCGGAGCTGGTTGACAGCCCGCTGCTCTCGGTGCGCTCGGGGCCCTCGCTGGCGCCCGTCGCCGCCCGCACCGTGGCCGAGGCGGAGACCGGCAGCGGCGACGTGATCGTCTGCGACACCGGTGGCACCAGTTTCGAGGTCGGCCTCGTCAGGGGCGGCGACCTCGTATTCACCAACGAGACCTGGCTCGGCGAGCCGTTCGCCGGGCACCTAACCGGGCTCTCGTCGGTGGACATCCGCAGCATTGGAGCCGGAGGTGGATCGATCGGCTGGGTCGATTCCGGAGGCCTGCTGCGGGTCGGGCCGCAAAGTGCAAGTGCCGACCCCGGCCCCGCCTGTTATGGCCGGGGCGGCACGCGCCCGACTGTTACCGACGCCGCGCTGACGCTCGGCTACATCGACGCCGAGAACTTCCTCGGCGGCGCGATGAAGCTCGACGTCGAGGCAGCCGAAACCGCACTGGAAGAGCTTGCCGAGGCCCTCGGCATCGGCCTCAAAGAGACCGCCCAAGCGGTCCTCGCGGTCGCCAACGAGCGGATGATCGCGGCGATCCAGGAACTCACCGTCAACGAGGGTGTCGACCCCCGCGAGAGCACCCTCGTCGCCGGAGGCGGGGCAGCCGGCCTGACCATCCTCCAGATCGCCCACGAGCTGGGTTGTCGACAGGTTCTGATCCCCAGGGCCGCCGGCGTGCTCGCCGCCTTCGGCGGTCAGCACTCAGACATCGTCCGCGAGGTGACCGCGCCGCACGCGACCAGCTCGGAGGACTTCGACTTCGAAGGGGTAAGGGAGACCGTCGCCGAGCTGCACGAGCGGATGGTCGCCTTCGAGCAGCAGCTGCCCGTCGGTCTCGCCGGCGAGGTCGAACGGCGCTACTCGGTCGAGTCGCGCTACGCCTACCAGGTCTGGGATATCCCGATTCCCCTGGAGGGGGAGGGGGTCGCCGACGAGGGCGCCCTGGAACGCCTGACCGAGAGCTTCCACGACGCCCATGAGCGGATCTTCGCGGTGCGCGAGCCGGGCCAGAAGGTCGAGATGAACCAGTGGAAGGGACGGGTAGTTGTCACCACTGCCAAGCCACCGGTCGCCGCCAGGCGCGACGGGGCCGGTGCCGGTGACGGCTCGCGCCGGCTCGCCTACCTGCCGGAGCTCGGCGAGGTGGAGGTCCCCGTGCACCGCGGCGCCGAGCTCTCCTCAGGTGGGCAGGTCGAGGGCCCGGCGCTGGTGATCGAGCCGGAGACGACGATCGTCGTTTACCCGGGCTGGACGGCGCACGTCACCGAGTTCGGTAACTACAGGCTGGAGTACGCGTGAGCGGGCAGGCGGGCGCCGGCGCCGCGAGGCCGGCTGAGCGGATGGACCCAACTTTGCTCGCTGTTCTGGCCCACCGCTTCGAAGCGATCGTCCGGGAGATGACCAACACCCTCTTCCGCACCGGCCGCTCCTCGATCCTCAACATGGCGCGCGACTTCTCCTGCTCGATCATCACCGCGGACGACCAGCTGTTCGCCGCCGCTGAGGGCCTGCAGGTGCACGTGCTCGGCGCCGGCCTGCAGACCGCCTCGATGCGCAAGCTGCACCCCGACCTACGCGAAGGCGACGCCTTCCTCCACAACGACCCGATGCTCGGCAACACCCACGCCGCCGACCACACGATCCTGGTCCCGGTCTTTGTCGACGGCGAGCACGTCTTCACTACCTCGGCCAAGGCCCACCAGGCCGATTGCGGCAACTCGGAGCCCTCGACCTACATGGCCTACGCCGAGGACGTCTACGCCGAGGGCGCCCTGATCTTCCCCTGCGCAAAGGTCCAGCGCGACTACACCGATGTCGAGGACGTGATCCGGCTGTGCCGGCGGCGGATCCGCGTGCCGGAGGTCTGGTACGGGGATTACCTCGCCGCGATCGGCGCCGCCCGGATCGGCGAGCGGCGGGTGAAGGAGGCGGTCGAGCGCTACGGCATCGAGACGATCAAGGAGTTCGTCGGCGAGTGGCTCGACTACTCCGAGCGGTGCATGGAGCAGGCGATCCGCAAGCTGCCCGCCAGGCGGCTGGAGCAGAGCTCCCGCCACGACCCGATCCCAGGTCTGGCCGAGGGCGTCGAGGTAAAGGTCACCGCCGAGGTCGATCCGGAGCGGGGGAGGGTCAGCTTCGACCTGCGCGACAACCCCGACTGCATCCCGTTCGGCCTCAACCTCTCGGAGGCCTGCGCGCGGGGCGGCTGCACGATCGCCCTGCTCAACTGCCTGGAGGAGGACATCCCGCGCAACGCCGGGGCCTTCCGCCGGATCGAGGTGAAGATCCGCGAGGGCTCGATTGCCGGCGGCCTGGTCGCGCCCTACTCGGCCTCGGTCTCCACCACCAACGTCCTCAACCGGTTGATCAACGCCGCCCAGAGCTCCTTCTGCGAGCTCGGGGAGGGCCAGGGGCTGGCCGAGGGAGCCGGCGCCCTCGGGGTCGGCTTCGCCGTCTTCTCCGGCGAGTACGAGGACGGTGGGCCTTACGTCAGTCAGATGGTGATCGGCAACAACGGCGGCCCGGCCTCGCCCTACTGCGACGGCTGGATCACCTACGCGATGCCTGACTGCTCGAAGACGATCTACATCGACAGCGTCGAGATGCTCGAGCGCAACTACCCGCTCCGGTTCCGCTCCCTGCGCCTGCTCCCCGACTCCGGCGGCGCCGGCCGCACCCGCGGCGGGCCCGCCTCGGAGGTGGTCTACGGGCCGACGGCGACGCCGCTGCGTGCCTTCTACCTCGCCGACTTCGCCGAGCACCCGCCCCAGGGCGTGCTCGGCGGCCTGCCCGGCATGGCCGCTTCGGCGAGCGTGATAGACGCCGATGGCGCAGCCACCCCGACCGAGCCGGTCGGCGACTCGTTGCTGGCGCCCGGGCAGTGGATCCGCGGGGTCGAGTCTGGCGGCGGCGGTTATGGCGACCCGCTCGAGCGCGACCCGGAGGCGGTCCTCCGCGACGTGCTCGAAGGCTGGGTAAGCGACCGCGCCGCCCACGACGTCTACGGCGTCGTGCTGGTTGAAGACGGCGGCCCAGGCCCGGCGATCGACCCGGCGGCATCGAGAGAACGGCGCGAATTTCTCCGACACGACCGATCGACCCGCAAATGAGAGTAGGAGCGCGAATCAATGCCAGATGACCAGCTGACGGGTATCCACCGTGAGTACACCCGCCTGACCCCGGCATCGGCCGAGCTGATGGCCCGCGCGGCGGAGTCGATGCCGCGTGGCCTGACCCGGACGTTGAGCTGGTTCTCGCCCTACCCGGTGGTCTTCGATCACGGCCTTGGCGCCAACCTCTACGACGTCGACGCCAACCGCTACGTCGACGTCTTCAACAACGGCCTCAGCCTGATGCACGGCCACGCCTATCCGCCGATCGAGAAGGCACTGCGCGAGGCGCTCGAACGGGGGACCGCCTGGCCGGGGAGCTCCGACGCTCAGGTCGAGTTCGCCGAGATGCTGGTCAACCGGATCCCCGGCGCCGAGCAGGTGCGCTTCGCCAACACCGGCACCGAGGCGATGATGCTCGCCATCAAGCTGGCGCGCCATGTCACCGGGCGCTCGCTGATCATCAAGGCCTGGCATGCCTACCACGGCTCCTACGACGACCTCGAGGTCGGTTTGCAGGACCGGGGAGAGATCCCCGGACGGGTGGCCCTGGCGACCTTCGGCGACCTCGACAGCTACGCGGAGATCCTCGAACGCCACAAGGGCGAAGTGGCGGCGATCGCGGTCGAGCCGGTCCAGTACACCGGCGTCGTAACGCCGCCGCCCGACGGCTTCCTGCCCGAACTGCGCCGCCTTGCCACCGAGGCCGGCGCGCTCCTCGTCCTCGACGACTGCCTGATGTTCAGGCTCGCCGAGGGCGGCTCGGCCGAGCGCTTCGGGTTCGAAGCCGACATCACCGCGCTTGGCAAGTGGATCGGCGGCGGGCTGCCGGTCGGGGTGATCGGCGCCCCGGCCGAGATGATGTCCTGCTTCGATCTCGATCCCGAGCAGCCGCTCTACCACGGTGGATCTTTCAACGGCAACCTACTCGGCACCGTCGCCGGCGCGGTCGCCCTCCGTGACCTCACTGCCGCCGACATCACCCGCATCGACGCCCAGGCCGAAAGCCTGAAAGCCAGCATCGTCGAGTCCGCACAGGCCTGCGGCATCTCGGTCGGCACCCCGGGAGTCGGGTCCGCCTTCGGCCTCTATGTATATGGGGTGAATCAGGAGAACGGCGACGAGGGCCCGGAGATCGATTGGGCGGCGACCTCGCTGCTGCACCTGGCGGCGGTCAACCGCGGCATCTACTACGGGTCTGGCGGCGAGTTCGGCCTCTCCACCTCGATCACCGAGGACGACCTCGAGCACGTCAGCGCCGGGCTTCGCCAGGCGCTGGCCGATGTCGCCGCGACGATGCGCAGCGTTCCCGAGGCCTCGAGCGCCTAAGAACCTGTCCTAGGAGACGGCGACGCCGTCCGGGCTGGTCGGCGCAGCGTCGGGGAGCAGCATCCGGATCACTTCGTCGCGGATCCGGCCGCTGTCAAGCGGCGCCTCAGAGGTGAGCGCTTGGATCGCCAGGCCGTTGAGGATCGCGTCAAGGCGCCAGCTCCAGGGAATCTCTCCGGGTGCTTCCGGGGGGACGAGCCCCTCCAGTGCGTGGTCGAGCACTGGGTACCAAGACTGCAGCCGGGCCTCGATCGTGTGCCGAAGCTCCGGCAGATGAACGGCCTCGCCGTAGGCGTTGATCCAGACCCGCCAGCCCTCGTTCAGCGAGACTTCGCCGGGCAGCGAGGCGTCGAGCAGCGCTTTCAGACGGTCCCACCCCGGCGGCACACCCTCCATCGCTTCGCGCGAGAGGCTCTGGGTGCGCTCGGAGACGAACACCAGCGTCTGGGTGAGCAGATCCTGGCGGTTGCTGAAGTAGTGGTTCAGCATTCCGGTGCTGACGCCCGCCTCCTCGGCGACCTTCCTCAGGGTGGTCCCGGCGAAGCCTTCCCGGGCGATCACGGCGGCGGCGGCGCGGCAGATCTGCTCCCGGCGTATCGGTTCCATGCCTAGTTTTGGCAACCGGATCCCCTCCTATTTCTCAGCATCTCGTCCGTATTGTCGCATTTAAGAACGAATGATCGATATGCAACGTCTCCCAAGTTCATAGTACGCGGAAATTCGCGACTTGACAGGGCTTGGGGGCCGGAGCTATTGTATATTGGTTGATCGATATAAAAGACCTTCAACCTCGCAGGGAGGCTTGGTGAGCCGGGATCCTCGCCACGACATCCTCTTCGAGCCGGTCCGGATCGGGCCGAAGACGATGCGGAATCGCTTCTACCAGAGCCCGCATTGCACGAGCTTCGGAGCTGAGGTGCCCGCCGCCCACGCGCACCTGAGGGCGATGAAGGCGGAGGGGGGATGGGCGGCGGTCAACACCGAGTTCTGCTCGATCCACCCGAGCAGCGATTCGCGGCCGCTGATCTCGGCCCGCCTCTGGGACGAGGCAGATGCCTGCAACCTCGCCCCGATGGCCGACCTCGCCCACGAGTGCGACTCGCTCGCCGGGGTCGAGCTCTGGCACGGCGGTGGGCTCGCCGGCAACCTCGAGACCAGGATCGCGGCGGGCGGGGTGACCCAGGCCACCGAGGAGGGTGTCTCCAGCTACCAGCTCGACAAGGACGGGATCCGCCGGATCCAGGGCTACTACGTGGCGGCGGCCAAGCGGGCCCGGTCGGCCGGCTTCGACATCATCAACGTGCACGGGGCCGAGGGCGGCGCGCTCACCGCGCACTTCCTGATGGCCAAGTCCAACGACCGCCGCGACGAGTACGGCGGCTCGCTGGAGAACCGGGCGCGGTTCTGGCTCGAGACCCTGGAGCAGGTGCGCGAGGCGATCGGCGATGAGTGCGCGGTCACCGCCCGGCTCTGCATCGACACCTACAACGACAGCCCGCTCGGCATCCGCGCCGCCGAGGAGGCATACGGCTTCATCGAGCTCGGCGACCACCTGGTCGACTTCTGGGACCTGCAGGCGGGCGGCTGGAACGCCGCCGAGTGGGCGGGCGACGACGCGACGGCTTCGCGGTTCGCCGCCGAATACGCCGACCGCCCTTACCTCGAGGCGGTCAGGGGGGCGACCGCGAAACCGATCGCCGCGGTAGGGCGGTTCACCAACCCCGACACGATGGCCGAGGCAGTGCGCTCGGGGACGATCGACATCGTCGCCGCCGCTCGCCCGTCGATCGCCGACCCGTTCCTGCCGCAGAAGATCGAAGAAGGCCGCTACGACGAGATCCGCGAGTGCATCGGGTGCAATGTCTGCGCCTCTCGCTTCCCGCAATCGGCGCCGATCGTCTGCACCCAGAACGCCACCGTCGGCGAGGAGTTCCGCCGCGGCTGGCACCCCGAGCGCTTCCGCGAGGCGGCCAACAGCGACCGCACGGTTCTCGTCGTCGGCGCCGGGCCGGCCGGGATGGAGTGCGCGATGGTGCTCGGCAAGAGGGGCATGAGCGCCGTGCACCTGGTCGACGAGCAAGAAGCGATCGGGGGGAGCCTGCGCGCGGTCAGCACCTACCCGAACCTCGGCGAGTGGGCGCGGGTGATCCAGTACCGGCAGATCCAGCTCGACAAGCTCGCCAACGTCGAGGTGATCCCGAAGCGGCGCCTCGACGCCGAGGGCGTGTTCACTTACGGCGCCGAGATAGTCGTGCTCGCGACCGGCTCGCGCTGGCGCGCGGATGGCGCCACCGGCCAGGCGCCGATGCCGGGCGCCGGCCTCGGCTTTGTCCACACGCCTGAGGCGGTGGCGGAGGCGTCGGGGGAGATCGAGGGGGAGCGGGTGCTCGTCTACGACGCCGACGGTTACTTCACCGGCGTCGCGATGGCCGAGCTGCTGCTGGCAGCGGGCAAGCGGGTGACGGTGGTGACGCCGGCCGCCAACCTCGCCCAGTACATGTTCTTCACCGGTGAGGGGTTCCGGGTCAACCGCCAGCTCCGCGCCGCGGGGGCGACGATCGTGCCCGGCCACCTGGTCACCGACATCGTTCCCGGCGTGGCGCGTGGCCAGAACGTCTGGTCTCCGGACTCGGTCGAGTGGGAAGCCGACGCCTTCGTCCTCGTCACCCGGCGCGAACCGCTCGACTCGCTCTACCACGAGGTGACCGCCGATCCCGGCCGGCTCGCCGAGGAGGGCATCGAGTCGGTCTACCGGATCGGCGACTGCGTGGCCCCACGGTTGATCGCTGAATGCGTCTTCGACGGCCACCGGCTCGCCCGCGAGATCGATACCGACGATCCGGCGACGCCGCTGCCCTTCGCCCGCGAGCTTCCCGAAATGAACCTTGTATAGGAGGAGGAATGAGAAATGAGTCAGGCAACCACGACCAAGATCCGCAGATACCCGGTGCTGGCCGCCCCGCTGGAGGCGGCGCCGATCCCCGCCGAGGACATCATCTCGGGGGAACCCGAGTCGAGGATGGCGATCCTCTGGCGTTCTGAGGACAACAAGCTCTACAACGGCGTCTGGCACTGCACCCCGGGCGTCTTCATGCTCACTCATCCTGGCGAGACGATCTGTCTCGTCGAGGGACGGGCAACGATCACGCCGGAGGACGGCGGCGAGCCGGTCACCGTCGTCCCCGGCGAGGTCGTCTTCCTGCCCGAGGGGCTGCGCGCCCGGTGGGAGGTGCACGAGACGGTGAAGAAGGCGTTCCACTCCCATGACTCCACCGGCATGCTGTTGAGCGGGGGCGTCGAGGCATGAAGGTTCTCGTTCCCGTCAAGTACGTCGCCAGGTTCGCCGGGGAGCCGGAGTTGGGCGGCGCCGGCACCGTCGCTGCCGATGCGCTCGAGTGGGAGCTGAACGAGTGGGACGCCTTCTCGCTTGAGGCGGCGCTGCAGCTGGTCGAGGACGGTGAGGGAGGCGAGGTCGTGGTCGCCACGGTCGGCGACGAGGCGTCCGAGGAGGCCCTGCTCGCCTGCCTGGCCAAAGGCGCCGATCGCGCCGTCCGGGTCTGGGACCCGGCGCTGCAGGGGGCCGACCCGTTGTCCGTCGCCGCGGTGCTGGCGGCCCTCGCGGGACGCGAGCAGCCCGACCTGATCCTCAGCGGCGTGCAGTCCTCCGACGCCGCCAACGCCGCCACCGGGGTCGCTTTGTCCGGCCTGCTCGAACTCTGCCGGGTCGCGGTGGTTAAGTCGATCGAGCGCGATGGCGACCGCCTCCTCGTCCGCCGCGACCTCAACGGCGCCGGGACCGAACTGCTGCGGGTGCCGCTGCCGGCGCTGCTGACGATCCAGGCCGGGATCAACGAGCCGCGTCACGCGACCCTGCGGGAGATCAAGCAGTCCCGGGGCAAGCCGCTGGAGACGCTCACGCCGGCCGACCTCCGCCTCGGCGCCGAGCAGGTGCTGGCCGCGGCCGGGTCGCGGACCGTCGGCCTTGGGCTCCCCGAGCCGGGTGACGGCGCCTCGATGCTGAACGGGTCACCAAGCGCGATCGCCGACCGGATCGCCGAGATTGTCAGGGAGGAGATACCGGCATGAGCGGCGGCGTCCTCGTCGTCGTTGAGACCGACGACGAGGGGCCGCGGCAAGGAACCGCGGAGCTGATCGGCGCCGGGCGCGCACTGGGTACGGAGGGAGGGGGCTCCCTCACCGTCGCGCTCCTCGGCGCCGGCGCCGCCGCTCATACCGGTGCGGTCGACCTCGCCGGGGTCGAGGAAATCGTCGTCGTCCCGTGGCCCTGCGAGCACTTCGATCCCCAGGTCGCCGAGGCGGCGCTTGAGGCCCTGATCGATGCGCGTCGGCCGGCGGTAGTGCTGGCCGGGCACACGATCGCCTCGTTCGGGTTCATGCCCGCGGTGGCGGCCCGGGGCGGGCACGGCTTCGCCACCGACGTCACCGGCTTGGCTTGGGGCGAGGGAGGCCCGGTGGCGCGGCGCGACGCCTTCGGCGCCCGGCTGGTCGCGGAGCTCGACTTCCCGGGCAAGGAGACGGTCCTGCTGACGCTTCGCGAGCGGGCCTTCGCACCCGCCGAGCCCGGCGGCTCGGCGGCGAGGTCGGAGCTCGACCTCGACCTCGACCTCTCCGGCGCGGTGCGCACCGAACGGGTCGAGCTGGGCGAGGCACCGGTCGGCGACGTCGACATCACCACCGCCGAGCTCCTGCTCTCGGTCGGCCGCGGGGTGGGGGACGGAGCGAGGGTCGCCGGGCTGGAGGGTCTGGCGGACAAGATGGGAGGGATGCTGAGCTGCTCACGCCCCCCGGTCGACGCTGGCTGGGTCCCCGTCGGCCGCCAGGTCGGCCAGTCGGGCAAGGCGGTGGCGCCGAAGGTCTACCTCGCGCTCGGGATCTCCGGGGCCGCCCAGCACGTCGCCGGCATCTCCGGTCAGACCACGATCATCGCTGTCAACTCCGACCCCCGGGCGCCGATCTTCGCCGTCGCCCAGTACGGCGCGGTCGCCGATCTCTTCCAGGTCGTGGCGGAGCTCGCGCACCGCTTCGGTTATTCTCGAATCGACTGATCGGTATGCAACTTCTACGCAGCGACCGCCAGCTCGCCTTCCCCGTCGGAGTTCTGGCCGCGGTCGTCCTTTTCGCCCTCTTCGTGCCGGTGCTGTGGCCCGAGGAACCGAACAAGCAGGACCTGATCAACGCGCTCGAAGGCCCCTCGCTCTCCCACCCGCTCGGCACCGACCAGCTCGGCCGCGACGTCTTGGCGCGGATCGCCGAGGGCGCCCGCATCTCCCTCCTGGTCGCCTCGCTGGTCACCCTCGGTGGGGCGCTGGTTGGCGGCCTGATCGGCCTCTTTGCCGGCGTCGTCGGCGGCGCCCCCGACGGGATCGCGATGCGGGTGATGGACACGATCCTCGCCTTCCCGCCGCTGATCCTGGCGATGGCGGTCACCGTCGGCCTCGGCATCGGCCTCAGCACCGCGGCGCTCGGCGTCGCCCTGGTCTCGGTGCCCTGGTACGCCCGGCTGCTGCGCAGCGAGGCGTTGCGGATCCGGTCGCTGCCGTTCATCGAAGCCGCCCACGCGATGGGCTCGACCCGGGGCCGGATCGTCTCCCGTCACGTCGTCCCGCACGTGCTGCCGGTGCTCTTCATCCAGATGGCCGCCGCTTTCGGCTACGCGGTGCTGGCGCTCGCCGGTCTCAGCTTCATCGGCCTCGGCGCCCAGGTCCCGACCCCGGAGTGGGGGGCGATGATCACCGAAGGCCTGCAGTACTCGTTGACCGGCCAGTGGTGGATCGCGATCTTCCCGGGCATTGCCCTGCTGATCGTCGTCACCGCCGCCAGCATGCTCTCGGACCGGATGCGCGACCTGCTCGACCCCCGCGGCCAGTACGCGAGGCTGTAGAGGACGATGGCCCGTGTAATCGCCTACAGGGTCCTCGGCTCGATCGCCGCGATTCTCGGCGCCTCGCTGCTCGCTTTCCTGATCATGCGAGTGCTCCCCGGCGACCCCGCCCGCCAGATCCTCGGCCCGCTGGCGACGCCGAGCGCGATCGCGGAAGTCAACAAACAGCTCGGCCTCGACGAATCGTTCTTCGCCCAGTACTGGCACTACATCACCGACTTCTTCAGTGGCGAATGGGGCTACTCCTACGCGCTCAACGCCTCGGTCGAGTCGCTCTTCGCCGAACGCATCCCGGCGACGATCGAACTGGCGCTGTTCTCGTTCCTGATCACGATGATCGCCGCGGTCGGCCTGGCGCTGCTCTCCACTTACCGGCACCGGCCGGTGACCGACATGCTCGTCCGCGGCGCCTCCTACATCGGCTTCGGCACGCCCCCCTTCTTCCTCGCGCTGCTGCTCCTGATCATCTTCTTCAAGACGCTCGGTGTCCTGCCGGGGCCGGAAGGGCAGCTGGCGGTCGGCACCGAGCCGCCGCCGGAGATCACCCGCCTTTACGTGGTCGACTCGTTGCTGGCGGGCCAGTTCGACACCTTCTGGGAATCGTTCACGCACCTGCTGCTGCCGGCGATCGCGCTTGGCATCGGCGCCTTCTCGTTCATGGTGCGGCTGCTCCGGGCGAATCTGCTCGAGGTCTCGCGGGAGCCGTTCCTGCTCGTCGCCCGCGGCAAGGGTCTGCCCCGGTGGACCGCCTTCCGCCGCCACGCGCTGCCCAACGCCTTTCTGCCGACCCTGACCTCGGCGGGCCTGGTGCTGGGCGAATTCCTCGCCGGCAGCGTGCTGGTGGAACGGGTCTTCGACTGGCCCGGGATCGGGTCGCTCGTTTTCGAAGCGATCGTCAAGCAGGACTTCGCGATCGTGCAGGCGTTCATCCTGCTCAGCGCGGTGATGTTCGTCCTCGTCAACCTCCTCGTCGACATCCTCTACGCGGTGATCGACCCGCGGGTGCGGATCCCCGCGGTGACCTCGAGCTGACGATGCAACCGCCCCGCGACAACGTGCTTTCGGTGCGCAACCTCAGCACCGTCTACGAGGCCAAGGAGGCGACCGTGCACGCGGTCCGCGATGTCAGCTTCGACCTGCGCCCGACCGAGCGGCTCGGCATCGTCGGCGAGTCGGGGTCAGGGAAGTCGGCGTTGGCGCTCTCGATCCTCGGCCTGATCGAGCCGCCCGGCCGGGTCGCCGGCGGCGAGATCCTGCTCGGCGGCCGCGACATCTCCAAGCTCACCGACCGCCAGCTGGGCGCGGTCCGCGGCAAGGAGATCGCCCTCGTCCTCCAGGACCCTTCGACCGCGCTTGACCCGGTGAAGACGATCGGGTCCCAGATCATCGAGGCGATCGCCGCCCACGAACCGGGCTTGAAGCGCGCCGCCGCCCGCAAACGCGCCGCCGAGCTGCTCGAAGACGTCGACATCTCCCATGCCGACCGCCGCCTTGACGACTACCCCCACCAGTACTCAGGGGGGATGCGCCAGCGGGTCGCGATCGCGATGGCGATCGCGCTCAACCCCAGCGTGCTGATCGCCGACGAGCCGACGACCGCACTCGACGTCACCACCCAGGCGCAGGTGCTGGCGTTGCTCGACCGGCTGGTCGAGGAGCACCGCACCGCGGTGATCCTGATCACCCACAACCTCGGGATCGTCTCGGAGTTCTGCGACTCGGTCGCGGTGATGTACGCCGGGCGGTTCGTCGAGACCTCCGGGGTGGAGCACATCTTCGAGGCGCCGACCCATCCCTACAGCGAGGCGCTGTTGAAGTGCGTCCCCAACCCCGAACGGCTCGCCCAGGGGCCGCTCCCGGCAATCACGGGCTTCCCACCGGCTCTGACCACGATCCCGAGCGGCTGCTCCTTCGCACCTCGGTGCCCGGTCGGCAAGGAGCTCGCCCAGTGCCACGAGCAGGTGCCGGCGCAGCATCGGGTCAGCGGGCCCGAGGGGGCGGCCACGGTCGAGTGCCACTTCGCCGAGACCCGGATCGCCGAGGTGAGGACGTGAGCCACGAGGTCGGTGAGGAGCTCGCCCAGGTGGCGAAAGCGAACGGCTCCGGGCCGCCGATCCTGGAGGCCGAGAGCATCTCCAAGACCTTCATGGTGCGAGGCGGCGACCGGCTCGGCCGCAAGCACCCGGTGACCGTGCTGGACGACATCTCGGTGAGCGTCAAGCGCGGCGAGAGCTTCGGCTTGGTGGGGGAGTCGGGGTGCGGCAAGTCGACCCTCGCTCGCTGCCTGACCCGCCTGCTCGACCTCAGCGGGGGGAGCGTCGAGTTCGACGGCACCGACCTGACGACGCTCGACAAAGGTGAGCTGCGGTCCCTGCGGCGGCGCATGCAGCTCGTCTTCCAGGACCCCTACGCCTCGCTCGACCCGCGGATGAGCGCCGCCCGGATCGTCGAAGAGCCGCTTGAGATCCACGAGATCGGCGACCGCGACGAGCGCCGCGAGCGGGCGTTGGAGATGCTGGTCGAGGTCGGCCTCACCGCCGAGCAGGCGCGCCGCCTGCCGCACGCTTTCTCCGGCGGCCAGCGGCAACGGATCGGCATCGCCCGCGCCTTCGTTTTGCACCCCGAGCTTGTCGTCCTCGACGAGCCCGTCTCGGCCCTCGACGTCTCGGTCCAGGCCCAGGTCCTCAACCTGTTGCGCCGCCTGCAACGGGAGCTGGGGCTGACCTATGTCTTCATCACCCACGATCTCGCGGTGGCCGAGTACTTCTGCGACCGGGTCGCCGTCCTCTACCTCGGCCAGGTGATGGAGATCGCCGACCGCGCGACCCTTTTCAACAGCCCACTGCACCCCTACTCGGTCTCGCTGCTCTCGGTGGTGCCGGTGCCGGCGGCGGGCGGCCGCAAACGCCGCGCCGCCCGCCCCGAGCTGATCGGCGAAGTCGGCTCGGTCGTCGAGCGACCTCCCGGCTGCCCGTTCGAGCCGCGTTGCCCAGTGGGGCGGGGGCGGGCGATCTGCAAGGGCGAGCGGCCACCGCTCACCAGCCCCACCAAAGGCCACTCGGTGGCCTGCCATTTTCCCGGCGAGATCGCCCCGGCACGGGTGGATTAAGCCGGCTGAAGACCCCCTTGACACGGGGTTTCGCAATGGACTAAGGTCGGATATCGACTGATCGTTTTATTCGATATCGGCCTACAAACAGGGACGGAGACTCGATGAATCGCATCAACGGGCAGGGCACGGCAGGGATCCGGGGAGGCGCGACCATCGCTCTCGTCATTGCTGCCACGCTGGCGCTCGCCGCGTGTGGAAGCTCGGACTCGGATTCAGGCTCAGGCTCGTCCGGCTCTGGATCGCTCAGCAGCGCGAAAAGCGATCCCAACGCCACCATGGTTGTCAACGTGGCGACGCCGGTGGCGACGCTCGACCCGACCTTCACCTTCGCCAACCAGGAAGTCGGGCTCGACGGGGCGCTGTACTCGACCCTGACCCAGCCGGCCTATGTCTCTGGGCCGCTCGAGGGGACCTGGGAACAGGACCTCGCGATCACCGCTGTGGAGCCATATCTGGCCGAATCGTGGAAATACAGCAACGGCAACCGCAGGCTGACCTTCAAGCTCCGCCCGGGGATGAAATTCCCCAGCGGCACCCCACTCGACGCCCACGCGGTCAAGTGGTCGCTCGAACGGACGATCAAAGCCGAAGGCGGCGGTTACTCGGTGCTCGAAGAAACCGACTTCACCCCGTCGCTGATCAAATCGATCTCCACGCCGGACCCAACCACGGTGGTGATCAACTACAAGCGGCCGGCACCGAACCAGCTGCAGGTTCTCTCCACGCCGACCGCTGGGGCGATCTACGACCCCAAAGTCGTCGAAGAAAACGGCGGCCAGAAACCCGGTCAGCCCAACGAGTACCTGGGCAGCAACTCGGCCGGGTACGGGCCCTACCTGTTGAAGAGCTACAAACCCAACCGCGAAATCGTGCTGGAAGCCAACCCGGACTTCTTCCAGCCGGCGAAAACCAAAAACGTGATCATCAAGTTCGTCCCCGACAACGAAACGCTGCTGTTGAACGCGCAGTCGGGCCAGGCGGATGTGACGCTGGGGCTGTCGGGACAGGCGGCCAAGAGCCTGGAAGGCAACGGGTGCTGCACGGTCGCGGCATTCAAATCGCGCCAGGCGCAGACGCTGAACTTCCCGATCAACCAGAACGAGCCGTTCAAAAGCAACACGATGCCGTTCTTCAAGAACAAGAAATTCCGCCAGGCGCTGAGCTACGCGTTCCCCTACGAAGCCGTGCTGGAGAAAATCGGCTACGGGTACGGCGAGCTCTACAACGGTGAGTGGATGCCGGCCTTCTCCTGGTATGACCCGGAGGTCGGGGCGCCGCGGGAAACCGACATCGAGAAAGCCAAAGAACTGATCGAGGAATCCGGGGTGGAGACTCCGGTGGACTTCACCATCTACGTATCCCAGGGCGCAAACGTCGAAAAAGAAATCGCCACGGCCGCGTCCGGCGCTTGGGAAGAACTCGGCGTCAACGCCAAAGTCCAGACGACCTCATCGGCCAACTTCCTGGAAATCGTCTACAGCACCCACACCGGTGCCTCGGTATTCCTCGACGGGCCGCAGGTGGTCGCTCCGGACTACTACTGGGCGTATGACCTGCAGTGCCCGCCGAACAACGAATTCAACGACACCGACGTCTGCGTGAAAGCGTCCGACGCGGCGATGAAAAAAGTCCCGTTCACGACCCAGGAACCACAGCTGGGAGAACTCCTCAACGAAGCCAACGAAGGCTGGATCGAGGAAGCACCCAGGATCTGGGTCTACAACCAGCAGACCGTCGCTGTACTCGGCAAAGACATGACCGGCTACTACTCCAGCGATCTCCCCGAAGTGCGCTGGTGGTCGAAGGGTTAATCCGGGTCGACGGACCTTCCCCCCGGCATGCACACGGCGCCCGGACCCTTCCCCAGTCCGGGCGCCGTTCATCTTTTGCGGCCGGTGGGTGAGACCTACGGGGTGAGGACGATCTTCAGCGCCTCGTGGCGGTCGAAGATCGCGTAGGCCTCGGGCGCATCGTCGAGCGACATGTGGTGGGTGACCAGCGGGGTGGGGTCGAGCTGCCCCTCGCCGAGCATCGAGAGCACCTGGTCGAGGTGCGCGATCACGTTGGCCTGGCCGCCTCTCAGGGTGATCGACTTGAGCCAGGCGAGGCCCATGTGGACCTCGGTGCGCTCGGCGTAGACGCCGAGGCACTGGACCCGGCCGCAGCTTCTGGTCAGTCGCAGGGCGCTGTCGAGCGCGGCGGGGTGCCCGACCGCGTCGATCGCGACGTCGACGCCGCCGCGGTCGGAGGTGAGCGCGCGGACCTCCGCCTTGACGTCCTGCTCGGCGAGGTTGATCGGCGTTGCCCCGAAGGACTCGGCGATCGCCAGCCGTTCGGAGACCGAGTCGATCGCGATCACCCGGGCGCCGGCAAGCTTCGCGGCCTGGACCGCGCAGAGGCCGACCGGGCCGAGGCCCAGCACGGCCGCGACCTCGCCCGCCCGCAGGCCGCTCTCGACCACGCCGTGGTAGCCGGTTGCCATCACGTCGCCGGCGAACAGGGCGACGTCGTCGGATAGCCCCTCGGGCAGGCGGCGGAGGGTCAGGTTGGCGGTCGGGACCAGCGCGTACTCGGCCTGGGTCCCCTGCAGCGAGCCGAGCGTCGCGCCGAGTCCGAAGGAGCGCGACTCGAGGCAGCGGTGGTACTCGCTGCGCAGGCAGTGAAAGCAGGTACCGCAGGCGGTCAGGAAACCGCCAATGGCCCTGTCGCCAACCGCTACGCGGGTGACCGCGTCGCCGGCGGCGACCACCGTGCCGACGTACTCGTGCCCGATCGTGAAGCCCGCTTCGATCGGCAGGCGGCCGTGGTAGATGTGGAGGTCCGAGCCGCAGACGCCGCTCGCGTCGATCCTCAGCACCACGTCGTCGGGGGCTTGGAGCTCCGGCATCGGACGCTCCTCGATGCTGACCTGCCCTGGCGCCTGAAAGGTGAGTGCTCGCAAGTTAGCTATTCCAAATCGATCAGTCGATCCGTAACATACCAGAGGCGATTCCGCGCCTGGGAAGGCGGTCAACGACCGAAGGAGACACGATGAGCATCGAGCGGGTTCCCTCTGATTTCGCCAGCTACAGCGATCTCGTCGCGGTGGATGGCCCCGGTCGCTGGATTCACGTCGCCGGCCAGGTCGGCATGGACGCCGACGGCAAGGTCGAGGGCGACCTGGAGGCCCAGACCAACGCGACCCTCGACCACATCGAGCGCATCCTCGGCAAGGTCGGGGCGGGCCTCGGTGACGTAGTCAAGATCACCGTCTACCTGACCAGCTTCGACGACTACGGGGCCTTCAGCAAGGTCCGCGCCGAGCGCTTCGGCGACAAGCTGCCGGCCAGCGCCGCGATCGGGGTCGCCGGCCTCCTGCTCGGTGCCGAAGTTGAGATCGAGGCGGTCGCTTTCGTAGCGGAGTCGTCGTGAGCGGTCCGGGCGCCGGTGCCGGCGAGGCCGCCGAGGCGGAGACGATCTGGCGGCCAGACGAGGAGTGGCTGGGGTCCGCCAACGTGTCCCGGCTGATGCGCCGGGCCGGCATCTCCGACCTCGCCGAGCTGCGCTCGCGCGCCCTCGACCCCGAGTGGTTGTGGCCGGCCGTGTTCGAGGACCTGGGGATCGAGTTCGCGGCGCCCCACAGCTGTGTCCTCGACCTCGAGGAGGGCCCGGAGTGGGCGCGCTGGTTCATCGGGGCCCGCCTCAACCTGGCCACCGCTTGCCTCGATCGGTGGGCCGAGGCCCGGCCCGAGGACGAAGCGATTGTCTGGGAGAGCGAGCGCGGCGAGCGCCGCGACCTCAACTGGCGACAGCTGCGGTCGATGTCCGACGCACTCGCCCGTGGGCTGCGGGGAATCGGCGTGGGGGCGGGGGACACGGTCGGCCTCTTCATGCCGATGAGCCCGGAGGCGGTGGCGGGCTTCTACGCCTGCGCCAAGCTCGGGGCGATCGTGGTGCCGTTGTTCTCGGGATACGGCGCCGGTGCGGTCGCCTCCCGGATCCTCGACGCCGAGATGAAGGTGCTGCTGACCGCCGACGGGTATCCACGCGGCGGCAAAGTCGTGCCGATGAAGGAGGTCGCCGACGAGGCAGTGGCGAAGGCCGGCACCGACACCACCGTGGTCGTCTGGCGGCGGCTCGGACGCGAGTGCCCCGAAGGGCCTGGTGACGTCGAGTGGAACACCCTCCTCGCCGGCGTCAAGGAGCCGTTCGAGGGCGTCGAGGTGGAGCCGGGCGATCCTCTCCTCCTCGTCTACACCAGCGGAACCACGGGGAAGCCGAAGGGCGCTGTTCTCACCCACGCGGGCCTGCTGGCGAGCATCGCCAAGGACGCCGCCTACCATCTCGACCTTCGCCCCGAGGACACGATCTGCTGGGTGACCGACATCGGTTGGATCATGGGGCCCTGGACGATCATCGCCGCCGGTGCGCTGGGCGCCCGGCTCTGTCTCTGCGAGGGCGGGCCGACGACCCCCGCCCCCGACCGGATGTGGAACCTGGTCGAGCGCGAGTCGGTGACTGTGCTCGGGGTGAGCCCGAGCCTAACCCGGGGTTTGATGGCCGCCGGGGCGGCACCGACCTCGCCGGAGCAGCTGCGCTCGGTGCGGACGATTGGCGCCACCGGCGAGCCGATGACGGCGGCCCCTTACCGGTGGCTCGCCGAGGAGGTCGGCGGCGGCCGCTGCCCGATCATCAACATCTCCGGCGGCACTGAGGTCGGCGGCGCCTTCCTCGCACCGTTGCCGATCCAAGAGCTCAAGGTCTCCTCACTCGGCGGCCCGGCCCTGGGCATGGACGTCGACGTGGTCGACGACGACGGCCGGCCGGTCGAGCCCGGAACCGTGGGCCAGTTGGTCTGCCGGGCACCCTGGCCGTCGATGACCAAGGGGCTCTGGAAAGACCCGGAGCGCTACATCGCCACCTACTGGAGCGAGTTCCCGGGCGTCTGGATCCACGGCGACTGGGCCAGCGCCGATGCCGACGGCCAGTGGTTCCTGCACGGTCGTTCCGACGACACCCTCAACATCGCCGGCCAACGGATCGGGCCGACCGAGATCGAGGGCGCCCTGGTCGAAGAGTCGGACGTGGTCGACGCGGCGGCGATCCCGATGCCGCACGAGATCAAGGGCGAGGAGCTCTGGTGCTTCGTCGTCGCCGCGGCGGGGGAGGCGCTCGATCCGGCAAGGCTCGCTGATGCGGTCGCGGCACGGGTCGGCAAGCCCTTCCGCCCTTCCCGGATCGTCGTCGTCAAGAGCTTGCCCCGCACCCGCACCGGCAAGATCATGCGCCGTGTGATCAAGGCGATCGCCCTCGGCCGGGACTCCGGCGACCTTTCCAGCCTCGAGGACGAGGCCGCGATCGAGAGCGTCCGCGCCGGCCTGCGCTCCTAGCGGGCGGGGCAATGGCGCATTTGTATCCGTATGGGCTACAAAAGCGCCACTAGGGTTGCGGGTCGCCCAATGCAAGCCGACGTGCTCCCAAAATCACGCCCAAACCAGGTCTTCCTGCTGGTGCTCGTGTTCGTCGTCGGCTCCGCCAGTCTCGGGGCGGAGATCGCGGCGGCGCGCCTGCTGGCCCCCTTCTTCGGCGCCTCGACGATCGTCTGGGCGAACACGATCGGTGTCGTCCTGGTCGCCCTCTCGGTTGGCTACTGGCTCGGGGGGCGCTTCGCCGACCGCCATCCCCACCCGCGCGGCCTCTGCCTGATGGTGATGGGCGCGGCGCTATTGCTCTCGGTCGTCCCGTTTGCGGCGCAGCCCTTCCTCCGGGTCTCCGTCGACGCCCTGGAGACGGTCGAGGCCGGAGCCTTCGTCGGCTCCCTGGTCGGCGTGCTGGTGCTGGTCTCGGTCCCGGTGATGCTGCTCGGCGCCGCCGCGCCCTACGCGATCCGGCTCGCCGTTCCCGACGTCGAGCGCGCGGGGGAGGTGGCTGGACGCCTCTACGCCGTCTCCACCGCGGGCTCGCTGGTCGGGACGATGCTCTCGGCGCTGCTGCTGATCCCCTTCGTCGGCACCCAGCGCACCTTCCTTGTCTTCGCCCTCGCCCTCGCCGTCGTCGCCGCCTGGGGCCTCGGCTGGCGCTACGCCGCGGTGCCCGCCGCCCTCGCCGTGCTGGTCACCTTGCCCGTGGGCGCCGTCAAAGGCGACGCCGACGGCCGCGTCCTGTTCGAGGACGAGACCGCCTACCAGTACGTTCGCGTCGTCGAACAAGACGATGGCGACCGGGTGCTCGAACTGAACGAGGGCCAGGCGGTGCACTCGCTCTACCGGCCCGGGACCTACCTCACCGGCGATTACTGGGACGGCTACCTGGTGCTGCCGTTCGCAGCCAGTGAACAGGCGCCGCGCCGCGTCCTGATGCTCGGCAACGCGGGGGGCTCCATCGCCCGCGCCTACGGCCACTACCTTCCCCGGACCGGGTTCGATGCGGTCGAGATCGACGGCGAGCTGACCGACCTCGGCCGGCGCTATCTCGACCTGCGAAACAACCGCATGCGCACCTTCACCGAGGACGCCCGTCCCTTTCTCGCTCGCAGCGACCTTCGCTACGACGCGATCATGGTCGACGTCTACCGCCAGCCCTACATCCCCTTCTACCTGACCACCCGCGAGTTCTTCGAGGAGGTCCGCGATCACCTGACCGCCACCGGCACGGTGATCATCAACGTCGGGCATCCCGAGGGGAACGACGACCTGGAGCGGGTCCTTGGTCGCACCCTGGCTGCGGTCTTCCCGTTCGTCAGCCGGGCCCCGGTCGAGGAGACGAACACCCTGCTCGTGGCCGGCGAGCAGCCGGTCTCAGCAGAGCGCATGCGCCGCGCGACCCGATCGATGCCGCCGGAGGCGCGCCGCCTGGCGGTAGAGGTGGGGGGGACGCTTGCGCCCCGGCTCCCCGGCGGCGAGGTTTACACCGACGACCGCGCGCCAGTCGAGTGGCTGGTGGACCAGTCGATCCTCGGCTACGCCAACGAGCGCTAGCGCCCCTAGAAGAGAGAGCGGCGGACGGGAATCGAACCCGCGTCATCAGCTTGGAAGGCTGAGGCTCTACCGTTGAGCTACCGCCGCCTGGACGGATCCCCAAACCCAGGTATCCGCGCCAGCGACAGTTTGCCGGATTCGTCAGAATGCAGTGCCCCACGGGGAGTGGCGCAGTCTGGTAGCGCACTCGGCTGGGGGCCGAGCGGTCGCAGGTTCAAATCCTGTCTCCCCGATGTAGACAATAGCTTTCCCGTCCCTCAAAGCTGCCTTTGAGGCCGCAGATTGCGACCTCAAAGATCAGCCGGCGGCGGCGTCCAGGTCCTCGATGTCCGCGAGATCTCGAGTCCGTCCCGCTGCTTTCTTCATCGCTCTCAGGTCCTCGCGCGAGCAGACCCACACCTTCGATCCAAGGATCTCGGCTTCGGTGGCTCGCGACCGGAGATCCTCGAAGTCAGGTACGCCGTCGAGGCCCTGGACCACGTCGAGTCTTCCAAGGTCGGTCTCGATGGCGACCTGCTCTCCACCGGCCAGTGCAGCCGCAATCGAGAAGGGGGTACCGAGCAAAGCTTCGCCTTGGTGGACGCGACCGCCGGCGCCCACCGCGACCTCGGCGACCCGCTTGATGTTCTCGGGGTCTGTGGCGATGACCACGTCCACGTCCTTGGTGCCCCGCACGATCCCCCAAGCGTTGAGGGCGAGCCCGCCGACGACTACGAACTCAACATCCGCCTCGGCCAGGCGCCGCAGCAGCTCGTCGAAGGCCGGCTCACTCAATTCTTGAGAGCCGCGCCGGTAAACCGCAGCAGCTTGTGGCTGAGCGCAATGCCCTCGGAAAGGTTCACGCTGAGCGGGCGCTGCGCGTCTTCACGCAGGCGCTGAACCCGCAGGGCCTCGGCGTCCGCCGAAGCTGACTGGCTGGCTTTGTCGCGCCGCCCCATGGCGCTGATGCTAGCGCCGGCCAGGTGTCCGAGTGCGCTCAAGCCAGTGGTGGAGCCGAACAGTTGGTTCAAATACCGTCCGGTCAAGTAGATGATCCCGGTCGTTTAGCTCACGCCGCGCTGACGCGCGCCGAGAGCTGCGGCGAACCGGCGATCGTTTGCAGCACGACGCAGTAGCGCTCGGTCAGCTTCAGGAGGGTCGCGAGCTCCTCCTCGCTCGCCTCGGTCTCCAGGTCGAACTGCAGCCGGATTGCGCGGAAGCCGACCGGGGCGTCGCGGTCGACGGCGAGGGTGCCGCGGAAATCGAGGTCGCCCTCGGCGTGGACGTGGCCGCCGGCCACCGCGATTCCAAGGGAGGTCGAGACCGCGCGCAGCGTCACACCGGCGCAGGCTGCCAGTGCCTCGAGCAGCATGTCGCCGGAGCAGAGCAACGAGCCGTCGCCGCCGGAGGCAGGGTGGAGGCCGGCCTCGGCCATAGCGCGACCGGTGTCGACCGAGCAGGAGATACCTTCGCCCAGCACCGCACCAGCCGAAAGGGTGACGACCGCCGCCTCCGGTTCGCCCTCGTAGCGTTCCTTCAACGGCGCTTGCACAGCGCGCAGCTCGTCACGGTCCATTCGCGGATAGTAGGCGGACTGGGCGGTTCCAATACTGTCCAGCTAAGGTGATGTAGACAAAAGCATCCAGCGTATTTGGCATCATGCCAGCATGGCCGACTCGGTAGGAGAGCAGACAGGAATGCGTCAAACGGAACGAGAAACGCTTCCCTGCGGACTTCATGTTCCAGCTGACGAAAACGGAGGCGGAAGCTTTGAGATCACAATTTGTGATCTCAAACGACGGCCGGGGCGGCCGCCGCTATGCGCCCTACGTCTTCACCGAGCAGGGGGTGGCGATGCTCTCCGGAGTTCTTCGCAGCGACCGGGCCATTGCGGTGAACATCGAGATCATGCGTGCGTTCGTCGAGCTGCGACGCGTCGCTGGCTCCTTCCAAGAGCTCCAAACGCGACTTGACCAGATGGAACTGGACATCGGCGCGCGCCTGAGCGAGCACGATGAGCAGCTTCGCCAGATTTTCGAAGCGCTGCGACAGCTGATCGCGCCGTCACCCCGCGGGAAGCGCCCTGTCGGGTTCAGGGTTCGCGAGGATGAATAGTCCGATTGCGGGCCAGCCTCCTGGCGCGGGAGCTTTGAGGTCACAAATTGTGATCTCAAACGGCAGCCGGGGCGGACGCCGTCAATCGCCATCGAGCCGGCGCGAGACGCTCTGAATGACAAAGCGTTTGGTGGCCTTGCGCCAGACCGCGACCGCTTTGCCGGCGGGGTTGACGACGACCTTGGCTTGGAGGGGCTCCCGGGCTTTCGCCGAGATGTCGGCGGGGTTGGACCATGCGGCCCCGGATGGGCGCGTGGCTCCTTGAACGGTGAGGGGCGGGTTCTTGTCGTTCCCGGTCACCACCACCCAAACGGCGACTGCGTCGCCGTTGGCATCGATGCCGACGAAGGATTGGCCGACATTTCCCTTCCCGGAGATCTCGGTGGGCTTTGACCAGGTGCCGCCGGGAGAGCGCATGGCGCTTTGGATGACGGCGTCCTTGTCACTGAGGTAGCGTTCCCAAACCACCACCGCCTCTCCGGCGACATCAAGGGCGACCTCCGGTTCTGAGTAGGCAAGGGTGCTGCGCCGTGAACCAGGTGCCGTGGCGAGGTTCTGAATATTGGACCACTCGCCGCCGGCCGGCCGCGAGACGCTTTGGATCGCGCCAAAGGACCTGCCCTTCCGGTCTGACCACACCACCACCGCTTCCCCATCGGTATTGACGGCGAGCCTGGGGAAGCCGGCTTCGTGCCTCCTGCGGGAGAGGTTGGTGGGCTGGGACCAGGTGCCGCCAGACGGACGTTCGGCTCCCTGGACGGTCTCGCCAGAGCCCGCAAACCAGACCGCGACCGCCCCGCCGCGGGGATCGATCGCGATTTTGGGGGAAAGGGCTCCCGCCTTCCTCTTGGAGATATCGACGGGCCGAGACCAGGTGCCGCCAGGCGGACGAGAGACACTCTGGATGAAGCTCTCGTTTTCTCTGGTCTCCCAGATCGCAATCGCCTCGCCGGATGCATCGATCGCCACTTGGGGTTCGGTCGACGCCTGATTCCTCGCGTTGGTGGAGAGGGTCGTCGGTGCAGACCAGGTCCCCCCGGGAGAGCGAGAGGCGCTCTTGACGACGAAGTACCTACTCCCTACCTGCGCCCAGACCACGACCGCCCTGCCGGCGGCATTGATGGCGACCCTCGGTTCCTGTGCGTCCGCCTTCGGTGAGGAAAGGCCGGTGGGCTTCGACCAGGTGCCGCCGGGCGGGCGGAATGCGCTCTGGACGATCGAATGCGAACCCACTATGCGGTGCCACACCGCGACCGCTTCACCGCTGGAATTGATGGCGATGTCGGGGGAGGCCGTCCTCTGACGCGGCTTGGAGAGCGTCGTGGGCGAGGGCCACGCCGGGGCGGCGTTGGCCAACACCGGGGTGAGGAGGGATATCGCCAAGCCGACAAGGGCAACCCGGAAGGGGAGGTGGCCAGGCACCTTCCTCTCGGGCGTTGCCGGCTGATGAGTAGGAGGTCCCACGGCCCCGGCACCCTAGGCGAGCCGCTCGCGATTCCAGCCCTACCGGACAATCGTCTGAGGCAACGCCGGGTAGCCTGGGAGGAAGATGCGGCGCAGATCTCTCGCAATCGCACTCCTCGCCTCGCTGGCATTGGCCGCGTTGGCCCTGCCCGCCGCCGCGCCGGCCGCCGAACGCACCGTCTCGGTGGAAGCGACGGCGACGATCAGGGTGCCGAACGACAGCGCAGCGGTCGGCCTTTCGGTCAGCCTCGAACGCAGAAGCCGGGCCGCCGCCCTGCGGGCCGTCTCCAAGCGGCTGCGCGGTGTCATCGCTGCGGTTGGCGCGATCCCCGGCGTTGGCGCCGGGGACATCCGCACCGGCCGCATTTCGATCGACAAGCTGAGCCGCGGCAGGAAGACTGTCTTCCGCGCCGGCGAGGGGATTGGCGTCACCCTCCATGAGCCGGCCCGGGCTGGCGAACTCGTAAGCGCTGCGATCGCCACCGGCGCCACCGGCATCCGCGGCCCCCGCTACTTCGTCGGCGATACCGAAGCCGCCTACGCCAAAGGGCTCGCCGCCGCTTTTGAAAAGGCCAAGGCCAAGGCGATGACGCTTGCCGCCCAGGCCGGCGCCATCCTCGGCCCGGCGCTGACGATACGCGAAGGCGGCAACAGCGAAATCGTTCCGCTTCCGGAGAAGGCCGCGGCGCCGACCTGCGGCAGCTCTTCGCCGGGCCCGCCCGTCTCGGCCCCGGTTGCCACCAAGCGCGCCGGCGGCGACTGCGCCTCGAGCCCGCCGACCAAGCCCGGAGTCTCCACCGTCACCGCAACGGTCGGCGTGATCTTCGCCCTGCAGTAAGCATCGACGGCCCCAGGTCTCGCCTGCGACCACCTCGATTCAGTCTCCGTCGCCCTCATCTTTGATCGCGTCGCGCAGCGGCTCGCTTGCGAGGTAACCGATGTTTCGCCCGCGTCCCCGTTGCTGCACGAGTCCGGCATCGAGCAGGCGCCTGAAGTCAGCGCTCGCCGTGGCAGGCGATACGTCTGCCTCGTCGCCGTATTTGCTCCGGTCGGTTCCACCTACGAGGCTTTGCTCGAGCGCGATCACCAGTCGGTCTGGCCAGTTACGCGCCCCGACCAGTTCTTCCAGGGAGGCCCAACGCGTGGCTGCCTCTTTGATCTGCGCTAGACGCTGTCGCGCCTGGGCGAGGTGGGCGACCACACAGAAAGAGACCCATCGGCTCGCGTCGCGGTCTGGTTGATAGCTCCCCCCTTGGGCCTCGCGCAGTGCGGCGTAGTACTCCTGGGTGTGACCGCCCAAGTACTCCTCGATCGAGAAAAACTCCGGTGCTGAGACTCCCTCGCGGGCGAGGAGAAGCGACTGGACGATTCGCGAAACGCGACCATTGCCGTCGCGGAACGGATGAACTGAGATGACGTGAAGGTGGGCCATGGCCGCCCGCACGACGACATCGACCTCGAGGTCCCCGGTCGCCAGCCATTCGACCACCTCGTCCATCAAAGGGACCACCTGCTCGCTTCCCGGACCTTCGTACTCGAGCGAGCCGTCCGGAGCGGTGACTCCGATCGGTCCGGTGCGCCAGAGGCCAGGATCTTTGTCGCGCTGGAAAGAGCAGGCATCGAAATGAAGGTCGAGAATCACTCGGTCGACCCACCGGAAGGAGGGGTCGAGGGCCATCGTCCCGACATGGTTCATGGCCCGGGCGTAACAGGTGACAGCCTGACGATTCTCCTGGTCGTGGTCAGTGACATCCCCCTCGTTGGCCAGGGCGAGCGCTTCCTCCGGTGAGACGCTGAAGCCCTCAATCGAGGTCGAGCTCTCTATTGAGCTGGCGCGGACCTCACGCCGGAGGCTGCCCATCCAGCGGCTGGAGGTTTTGACCTCGTCGCCCAATGCCGCGCGTAGTTCGTGCAGTTCATCGAGCTGCCGTTGGAGGGCCGGGGTTATCGGTGGCGTTGCAAAGATCATGATCAGAAGTTTAGACGATTAAACGCATAATCGTCTAAACGCGATGAAACTAGATGACGGCCGAGGTACGCATGCCTGTCGAATCCAAGCCTGGGGCGCTACTTTTCTTGGGCTGTGTCTGACCCTGTTCTTTTCGCTGTCGACGAGGATGCGCGTTCGCTGAGCGATGTCGAACGCGAGCTGGTCGACCGGTACGCGCGGAGCTATCGCGTGCTCTGCGTGTCCTCGGCGGAAGACGCGATGGTGGAGCTCGAGGCGCTTAAGGAAGCGGGAGAAGACGTGGCGCTGGTCCTCGCAGCCCAATCGCTCGAGGGGACGACGGGGGGTGAGCTGCTGGGCAAGGTACGCGACCTTCACGCGCATGCCCAGCGAGGGCTGTTGATCGAGTGGGGCAGCTGGGGCGACGGCCGGACCGCGGAGGAGATCTTCCAGGCGATGGCGCGGCGGCAGATCGAGTACTACGTGATCAGGCCGTCGCGAACGCCTGACGAGCTCTTCCACCAGTCGGTCTCGACCTTCCTGCTCGAGTGGGCCCACGCGCGACGGGTCTCACCGCACACTGTCCACATCGTCAGCGAGTCATGGACCGGCAGGGGCCATGAGCTGAAAGAGGTCCTCGGCCGCTGCGCGGTCCCACACGCGTTCCTTCTCGCCGATTCGCCCGATGGCCGCGCACTGGTGGCGGAATCGGGCAACGGAGAGCCGCTTCCACTCGTTGTTTTCCCGAACGGCACCGTCCTCGCGAACCCGACCAACCTGGAGCTGGCGAGTGCCGCTGGGGCAACCATCGATCCCGATCGGCGCGTGTACGACGTCGTCATCGTCGGCGGCGGGCCAGCCGGTCTCTCGGCGGCGGTCTATGGCGCCTCGGAGGGCTTCCGGACGCTGGTCGTCGACGACGGCGGCATCGGTGGCCAGGCGACCTCCAGCTCGCTGATACGCAACTACCTGGGCTTTCCGCGCGGCGTCAGCGGTCGTCGGCTGGCGGAGAGCGCCTACGAGCAGGCTTGGGTCTTCGGCGCCAAGTTTGCCTTCATGCACGACGCGACCGCGATTCGGCGCGAGGGTGACCGTCTTCATGTCGCGCTCTCCGACGGCGGCGAGGTCAGCGCCCGCGCGGTCATCCTCGCTACGGGCGCCACCTACCGCCGGCTGGGTGTCCCTGAGATCGAGGCTCTGGTCGGGGAAGGGGTCTTCTACGGCGGGCCCGCCTCCGAGGCGCCCACGACGGTCGATGAGGAGGTATATGTCGTCGGTGGCGCGAACTCCGCCGGCCAGGCGGCGCTGCACCTGGCCGAATACGCCCGCCGGGTGACGCTCGTGGTGCGGGCTGAGTCGCTCGACAAAGGGATGTCGCACTACCTGGTGAGGCAGGTCGAAGGCACGCCCAACATCGCTGTGCGCCTCGGGACCGAGGTGGTCGGGGGAGGTGGAGGCGTGGACGGGTGGCTGGAGCGCCTGACCCTCCGTTCCCGTGCCGGCGGGGCGACCGAGACGGTTGAAGCCGATGAGCTCTTCCTGATGATCGGTGCCCGTCCCAACACGGACTGGCTGCCGGCGGAGCTCGCGCGGGGGGACGGTGGGTTCATTCGCACCGGGGCGGACTTGGAGGGCGACGGGGACTGGCCTCTCGAAGAGCGCAGCCCGTTGTCCCTCGAGACCAGCATGCCTGCTGTTTTTGCGGCGGGGGACGTTCGTCAGGGGTCGATGAACCGAGTCGCCTCGGCGGTCGGCGAGGGCTCGATCGCGATCAGGCTCGTCCACGACCTCTTTGCGGCTGAACAGCTTCATCCCCCCGAACGAGTCTGAGCCTCAGAGCACACGGAGGATCCAGATGGCAGCCAAGCTCAAGTACGTCGACCCGAACCGCCGACGCGGCTGGTTCAGCCGCGTCTATGCGGCATTGGCCAACACTGGACTGGGGAGGTTCATGTCGGTCCACCTCGTTTGGAAGGTCGACCCGTACCTGATGCGTGCGACCGGGGGCCGGCTTGGGATGGGCATCGTCATGCCCACCGCCCTGCTCGAAACCCGGGGTGCGAAGAGCGGCGCGGTGCGACGCAACGTGGTCATCTACTTCCACGACGGGGACCGGGTCACGATCGTCGCCTCAAAGCTCGGCTTCCCGCAACATCCGGCGTGGTTCCACAACCTCCAGGCTCAGCCCGACGTCACCTTCGGTGGCGTCCCGATGCGGGCAACGGTGGTTGAGGATGAGGGTGAGCGCCAAAGGATCTGGACGCTCGCCGACCGGGTCTTCGCGCCCTATGCGGCGTACCGCCGCGAAGCGGCGAAGGTGAACCGGACGATCCCGATCGTCCAGCTCACCGCCTCTAAAATGGAGCCGTGATCCCGGACGGCGAGCGGATGTTCATCGGCGACGGCGGCCTGGAGACGGTGATGATCTTTCGCGAGGGGCTGGAGCTGCCCGAATTCGCCTCTTTCACGCTGTTGCGGGAGTCCGGGGGGCGCGAGGCGCTGCGGCGCTACTACGACGGCTTCATCGAGATCGCCGGCGCGCACGACACCGGCTTCACCTTCGATACGCCAACGTGGCGTGCAAGCAACGGCTGGGGAGAGAAGCTGGGCTTCTCCCCTCGGGAGATCGCTGACGTCAATCGCGAAGCAGTCGAGTTCGGTGCACAGGTGCGAGCCGACCACCAGGGTTCCGGAACCCCGATCGCGATCTGCGGGGCGATCGGGCCAGAGGGCGACGCCTACCACCCCGAAAGGGCGCTTTCAGCGGCCGAGGCCGAGGAGTACCACTCCGCCCAGATCGGGGTCCTCGCCGCCGAGGGAGCGGACATGGTCGGTGCCTACACGCTGACCTATGCCGAGGAGGCGATCGGGATCGCCCGCGCGGCCGCGGCGGCCGGCATCCCCGCCTCGATCTCCTTCACGGTCGAGACCGACGGTCGGCTGCCCAGTGAAGAGCCGCTCCAAGAGGCGATGGAACGGTTCGACGCCGAGACCGAAGCGGCGGCCGCTTACCTGATGATCAACTGCGCTCACCCGAGCCACTTCGAGGCGAGCCTGGATTCCGGCGGCGCCTGGCTCGACCGGATCGGCGGCATTCGCGCGAACGCCTCACGTAAGAGCCACGAGGAACTCGATGCCGCCACCGAGCTCGACAGCGGCGACCCGGACGAGCTCGGCACCGAATACAGCGCCCTCGAGGCCCGGCTTCCCAACCTTCGAGTCCTCGGCGGCTGCTGCGGGACCGACCACCGTCACATCGCAAGCATCTGCGACGCCTGCCTACCCACCTCGTAACTACTTAGATGGTTTGTGCGTGGATCGGGCTAGCCGCAGGCGCGCCGCATCGAGGCTCGTGCGTTTTTCAGCGTCGCCCGAATCGCGGCCTTCTGTTTCGCTTTGGTGGCTTTGCGCAGCCGTGACTTGAGTTTCTCGACTCGGCGCTTGGCATCGCGACATTTCGTATTCGTCACCGGAATCACCGTGGCGGGAGGCGGGGGGACCACTGCCGGCGGCGCGGGTGGCGCGTCCAGCCTGAAGTCCCAGGCAGCCACTTCTGCGCCTTCGACGAACCAGGTGACCAGGTGGGTGCCGGGGATACTGCTGGTGATTTCGTTGACGAAGAGCACTTCCGGTTCAGCAATCTGTTCTCCGAGGCAGATTTCTTCCCCGCTCGGGAAGTTGACGCACACTTCGTATTCGACTTCAGTCTCCGATTCGAAGAAGGCACCTGGACTGTCGCCGAGCTGGCAGACGTGTGAGGGGGCGGCGTCGGCGTTGCTGGAGCACCCGACATAGGCGAGGTTGGCGCCGAGGGAGGACGCCGGGGCGGCCAGCAGCCAGCCGGCTGCCAGCAGAAGAAAAGCGAGGAGGGGCCGCTTCATCGTCGGGGAGTATGCCACTGTCGCTATGACGGCCCGACGAGATGAGGACGGATGTTCGCCTCGCGTCGCCGCGCCTTAGGGGCCGCTCGGATCCCGCCACATCTCGCGGATCACCGGGCCACCGAGCGGCATGTTGAAGGTGTCGGTGAGCGAGTACCCGTTGCGTTCATAGAGCGCCCGGTTGCGCTCGGTGCTCGACTCCAGGTAGGAGCCGGCCCCCTCCTGGTCGCATTGCCGCAGCATCGGGGCGAGCAGGGCCCCGCCAAGGCCTTTCCCTTGGCGCCGAGGTTCGACTCCCAGGTAGTGCAGGTACCAGTGATCTGGCTTGCTGGGGTGGAGGCGCTCCAATCGCAGCTGCGTCCAGATCGCCAGCGGCAGGCGGCGTCCGAAGGCCGTGGCCATCCTGCGTGCCGGGCGGAGGGTTCGCAGCATCGGCACTCGCCAGCCCCCGGGAGGTCCCCAGACGGCCGCGCCGCCGCCGTCCTCGGTGACCCAGAGCTGACGGTACTCCGGAACCAGGTTTCCGATGTCGGCGGTGAAGTAGGTGAGGAGCTGCTCCGCCCGGGTGGCGTCGTTGGGCATCATGTGGGCCCAGGCTGGGTCGTCGGCGAACGCCAGGGCCAGCGCCTCGGCGGCGGCCTCGTGGTCGTCGAGGGTCGCCGGCCTGACCTGTGGGCCGCCGTTAGCCACCCGCCGGCACGGCGCCGAAGGTGTTGCGCCCGTCGGGAGTAGCTTCGAAGAACTTCTTCGTCGTCTCGTAGCCGAAGTCGTACAGCTCTTTCTTCTGCTCCTCGGAGAGGGAGAAGTCGAGGGTGGGGATGTCGCCGGTGGGCAGCGAGATCGTCCGCGGCGCGAAGGCGACCATCTCGAGTTTGTCGAGGGCGTTGATCGAGGTGTCGACGATCGCTTTGAGCATGTCGATGGGCCACAGCGCTCCGTCGATCTCCGTGTAGCTCGGCTTTTCGGGACCGGTGCCGCTGTACAGCCGGAAGCCCCAGGTCGGGTGTTTCGGTTCGGGCTTGTCGAAGAGGAAGATCGGGAAGGCGCTGGCGACGCCTCCGTCGACCAGCACTCCGTCCTTCCCGGTTTGGCCGTCGCGCAGGTTCAGCGGTGGGAAGAAGTAGGGGAAGCCGGCGCTGATCCGGACCGCGTCGGCGATCGGGAACTCCTCCGGCACGAGGGCCTTGCCGTCCTCGTCGACATAGAGGGCGACGTCCTGGGGGAAGACGACCATCCGGGAGTGGGCGAGGTCGACCCCGACCACCTGGAGCTTGCCCGGTTCGAGGTCGCCGAACTTGACCGCCGGCCTCGGGGCATCGGTTAGCAGGGTCTCGATCCAGCCGTACAGCGCCTTGCCTTTGGTCACCCCGTGGTGCATCTCCAGGTTGAGCGGTATCTCGGCCTTGCCGAGCTTGCCGTAGTCGGCGATCTCGCTGAAGTCGAACTCCTCCAGCGTTTTCCGCAAGCCCTGGGCGTCGTAACCGACCGCGAGGGCCATCGCCGTGATCGCCCCGGCCGAGGTCCCGGCCAGCCGCGACCATTCGTCGTACCCGGCCTCGGCCGCGGCCTGGAGTCCCCCGGCAAAGGCCAGGCCCTTGATCCCACCGCCGGAGAACACTCCATCCGCCTGCACCGTTCGAAGATTTCATATGCACTGATCGGTGTCAACGAAACGCGTTAGGATGCCCGCCTGCTTCACGGCCGCCCCATGAAGAAGCTCCTGCCAGCCATTGCCTTTCTCGCCCTTGCCCTGCTCCTGCTCGTGGGATGCGGCAGCTCGGACGATTCGAGCGACTCCTCGGACCAGACCGCGGCTGCCTGCAACAAGCCGGGCCAGCTCGATACTCAGACCGCGGGCGTGCTGACGGTCGCCACCGACAGCCCCGCCTTCCCGCCCTACTTCGAAGACGACGACCCGACCAACGGCGAAGGCTTCGAGAGCGCGGTCGCCTATGCGATCGCCAAGTACCTCGGCTACCCGCCGGCGAAGGTCAAATGGACGGTGGAGCCGTTCGACTCCTCCTACGCCCCCGGCCCGAAGGACTTCGACTTCGACGTCAACCAGATCTCGATCACGCCGGATCGCGCTAAGCAGGTCGACTTCTCCAGCCCGTACTACACCGCCAACCAGGCGATCGTCGCGCTGAAGGGCTCTGACGCCGCGAAAGCAGCCTCGCTGGCCGACCTCAAGGACGCCAAGATGGGCCTCCAGATCGGCACCACCAGCCTCGAAGCGGTCGAAGAGGAGATCGAACCGAGCGAGCAACCGCAGGTCTACAACACCTCCAACGACGTGGTCACGGCGCTGAAAAACGAGCAGGTTGAGGCGGTTGTGGTCGACCTGCCGTCCGCGCTCTACCTGACCGCCGTCCAGGTGCCGGAGGCGAGCGTCGTCGGCCAGTTCTCGGCTCCCGGCGGAGACCAGTGGGGCGCTCTGCTCGCCAAGGACTCGTCGCTGACCGCCTGCGTCTCACAGGCGATCGACGCGATGCGCGATTCCGGGGAACTCTCTGAAATCACCCAGCGCTGGATGAGCCAGTCAGCTGGCGCGCCCGAATTGCGCTGACCGAGACCGCCGGCATCAGCGACCGCCGCCTCGCCCGCGAGGCGGCGAAGCGTCGCAAGGCTCGTCGCGGGCAGGCGATCGCCGCGCTCTCGACCGTGCTGGTGCTGGGCGGGATCGCCGCCTGGGTGCTGACCAGCACCGGTTGGCCGGTGGTGCGGGAAACCTTCTTCTCCTGGAGCGTCTTCACGGAGTCCTTCCCGGAAGTCCTCGAGGGCTTTTGGCTCGACGTCAAGCTCTTCGTGGTGATCGAGGTGGCGGTGCTGGTGCTGGGTCTGGTGATCGCCCTGGTCCGCCTCAGTGCCTCTTCGGCACTTTTCCCGGTGAGGATCCTGGGGACGATCTACGTCGATCTCTTCCGTGGCGTCCCCAGCATCCTGCTGATCTTCCTGATCGGGTTCGGTGTCCCGGCGCTGCAGCTCTCCGGGGTGCCGACCGACCCGATCGTGCTGGGTGCGATCGCCCTAACCCTCGCCTACAGCGCCTACGTCGCCGAGGTCTACCGGGCCGGCATCCGCTCGGTCCACCGCTCCCAGCGCGACGCCGCCCTGGCGATCGGGCTGACCGACGCGCAGGCGATGCGGCACGTGATCCTGCCGCAGGCGGTGCGCCGGGTCGCCCAGCCGCTGCTCAACGACTTCGTCGCCCTGCAGAAGGAAGTCGCGCTGATCTCGATCATCGGCCCCCTCGAGGCCTTCCGGATCGGCCAGATCATCGCCGCCAAGGAGTTCAACTACACGCCGCTGGTGGCCGCCGCGCTGCTTTACCTGCTGGTCACGGTCCCGCTCGCTCGGGTCGTCGACCGGATGGGCGGCGGGGGAGAGGTTCGGTGATGAGCTCGACGGTGCTGGAGATCCGCGGCGTGACCAAGGCCTTCGGCGAGCGCGAGGTCCTGCGCGGTGTCGACCTGAACGTCTCCGAACACCAGGCGGTGGCGCTGATCGGCGCCTCGGGGTCGGGCAAGTCGACCCTGCTGCGCTGTATCGACCTGCTGGAGGAGATCGACGACGGCGACGTCTTCCTCGACGGCGAGGTGATCACCGACCCCTCGGTCGACCCGGTCGCCATTCGCCGCCGGCTCGGCGTGGTCTTCCAGGCCTACAACCTGTTCCCACACCTGACCGCGCTGGAGAACGTGGTCCTGGGAGAGATGCGCGCCCACGGCGTCGGTCGCCAAGAGGCCGAGGAGGAAGGCCGCAAGCTGCTGGCGCGCTTCGGCCTGCAAGGCCGCGAGAACGACCGCCCGGACAACCTCTCAGGCGGCCAGCAGCAGCGGGTCGCGATCGCCCGGGCCTTCTCCGCCCGCCCCCGTGCCCTGCTGCTCGACGAGGTGACGAGCGCCCTGGACCCCGAGCTGGTCGGCGAGGTGCTGGCCGCCGTCCGCGACCTCAAGGCGGAGGGGATGACGATGGTCATCGCCACCCACGAGATGAGTTTCGCCCGGGAGGTCGCGGACCAGGTGGCGTTCCTGCACGACGGCCGGATCGTCGAGCAAGGTCCGCCGGAGAGCGTCCTCAGTTCCCCGGCAAGGGAGGAGACGCGCCGCTTTCTCAGCCGCCTCCTCGAGGCTGGCCGGGCCTGAAGGTCCTCGGGCGTTCCTAAAAAAACCGCCGCCGCGCAGGGCTTTACTCAAGAAATTTGGCGTGGCTTGATTTGGGTGTTATGCTCGCGGCCATTCGACTAATCAGACCTACTGATTCAGCCGAGTGACCATAGCCCAAGCACCAGTGCCTTAATCGGTTAAAGGGACGGCGTTGTAAGCCGTAGATCCCGGTTCGAGCCCGGGCTGGTGCATTCCAAACAGCCAGTCAAATGGGGCTATGGGAGAGAACCTTTTCGACAACTTGGATGGGATCGCGGTTCGGGAGGACGGCCAGGCCCTGTGGTCCGCGCGGGCGCCGTTCCGGCCGGAGGACGAGTTCGACCTGATGCTGGTCCCGCGGGTGTCCGAGTGGCGCGAGGACGCCGACGCGCTCGCCGCGCTCGACCGGATCGAGGCCGAACCGTGGGTCGAGGCGATCCAGCGCGACGACGACGCGCCGCGGCTGCGCCTCGACAACGGCTGGATCGAGGAGGCCGGGGCCGCGGTGGAGTCCGGCGAGGCCGCCGGGTCCGACGCCGACCTCGCCGACGGCAGCCGCTACGCCGTCTACTTCTGGGGTGCCAACACGACCAAGGCGCTCCACATCGGCCATCTCCGCAACCTCGCGCTCGGCAACGCGATCGGCGCCTCGCTCTCCCAGGCCGGGGCCAGGGTCGAGCACCGCAGCCTGATCTGCGACGTCGGCCGCAGCATGGGGGAGGCGATGGCGGGGGTCGTCAACAGCGGCCGCGACCAGCAGGTCGGGCTCGACGGCACCGAGAAGGCGGACCACTTCGTCGGCACCTGTTACGCCGACTACGTCAAGGCCGGCCGCGCCCAAAACGGCGACGCCGACGGCGCCGAGGACTCGGTCGCCCGCGAGTCGGCGATGTACGACGACAAGGCCGACCAGCTGATGCGGCGGGTGCTGGCGGGCGACCAGTCGGCGCTGGAGCTATGGTCGAAGACCCGGGCCTGGGTGATCTCCGGCCAGCGCAAGACGCTGGCCCGGCTCGGCATCACCTTCGACAAGGTGATCTTCGAGTCCGACTTCCTACCCGAGGTCGCCGAACTGACGGCCCAGGGTCTCGCCGAAGGCACCCTGACCCGTCGCCGCGGCGACGAAATGGTGATGTACCAGACCCAGCGCGCGGAGCTCGAAGAGATGCCGCTGGTCCGCTCCGACGGCCTCCCGACCCAGCACATGCGGGCGCTCGCCTACTGGTCGGCGGCGCCGGAGCTTGAGGACGTGATCTCGCTCCAGGTCTGCGGGACCGAGTGGGTCTCCCACGTCACCTGCCGCCGCAAGCTGATCGACCACCTCGGCCTGGTCAACGGCAACGGCAACTACAGCGCCAAGGGTGGCGGCCCGCCGACCTACGACGTCTTCCACGGCATGGTCGCCCGCGAGAACACCTCGATCACCTCCAGCAAGGAGGGCGCACTGTTGATCGACGACCTCGCCGAGTGGCTGGAGGAAGAGATCGAGTCCGACCCCGAGAGCGCCGAGGTGCGGCGAGGGCACCCGCACCCCGATCGCCTCGCCGCCCAGGTTGCGCTCGGCTACTTCCTCTTGCAGCCGACGACGAAGCGGGTCGAGTTCGAGCCCGAGAAGCTGCTCCGGGTCGAGAAGGACAGCCTCGGCTGGGACCTCGCCCGGGCGCAGGCCCACCGCGGTGCCGCGGCGCCCGCCGGCCAGCCCGCCGAGGACGCCGACTACCGCTTCGCGGTGGTGCAGTCGGAGATGTACCGTCGCCACCTGCGCAGCGCTGTGGAGAGTTTCGACGCGGTGGCGCTCGCCCGTTACCTCTCCCACTTCGCCCGCTGGTATCGGGCGGGGGAGCGCTCGGCGGAGGTCGACCGGCTGGTCCAGGCGGTGCTCGACCGGGGAATCCGGGGTCTCGGGCTGGAGGGGGCGTAATGAGGACCCTGCTGGTCGACAACCACGACTCCTACACCTTCAACGTCTTCCACCTGTTGGCGGCGGCCTCCGGCAGTGAGCCGGTGGTGGTCAACAACGACGCCGTCTCCTGGCGGGTGCTCTCGCGCTCGGACTTCGACGCGATCGTGCTCTCGCCGGGGCCGGGGCGGCCCGAACGCTGGCACGACTTCGGCGTCTGCCGGGACATCGTCCGCTACAGCGAGATCCCCGTGCTCGGCATCTGTCTTGGCCACCAAGGGATCGGCAACATGCTCGAGGGCGGCGTCAGCTCCGCCCCGATGGCGATGCACGGGCGCCTCAGCCTGGTCCGCCATGACGGCACCGGCCTCTTCGAGGGCCTGCCACAGGACTTCTCCGTGGTCCGCTACCACTCGTTGGCGATCACCCGGCCGATGGGGCCGGAGGGGCACGAGACCGCCTGGGCCGACGACGGGGTGGTGATGGGAATCGAGCACCGGGCGCGGCCGATGTGGGGTGTCCAGTTCCACCCGGAGTCGGTTGCCACCGAGCACGGCCTGGCGATCGCCGAAAACTTCTACGCGATGGCGAGCCGGCACCGCGGCTCGCGACCCCAGGCGGTGTCGCCGCCGAGGGCCGAGGCGCAGCCGCCAGAGACGCCCACCGAGCAGGCGGCCGGTGGCGAGCTGGTGCTCCGCGTCCGCACGCTCGAGGGCGAGGCGCCTACCGAGCACGTCTACGAACGGCTCTTTGCCGAGGCCGAGCACTCCTTCTGGCTCGACAGCGCCGATGCCCCGACCTGGCTCGCCCAGTGCTCCTTCCTCGGCACCAGCGCCGGCCCGGACCGGTGCGTGCTCGAATACGACGTCGACGCCGGCGAGGTCTCGGTCCGCCGCGGCGGCGTCGACACGGTCGAGCACAAGTCGATCTTCGACCTGCTCGACCGCGAGATGTCGCGCTGCGCGGCCGAGTCGCCGCCCGGCGTCGACCGCGGCCTGCTCGGCGGTTACGTCGGCTACCTGGGCTACGAGCTCAAGGCCGACTGCGGCTCGACCAACGTCCACAGCTCCGACATGCCCGACGCGGCGATGATGCTCGCCAACCGCGTCGTCGCGGTCGACCACGCGAGCCGGCGCACCCACCTGGCCGCACTCTGCCGCGAGGACGATCCCGAGGCGGAGCTGTGGCTGGAGGCGGCCGAGACGCTAGTCGCGGCCGCGATCGCCGAGCCGCCGGCGGAGCGGCCGCTCGACCCGCCGCCGGAGCCCGGTGGTCACATCGAGTTCCAATGCGGCCGCGGCCGCGAGCAGTACCTCGCCGACATCGCCCGCTCGCAGGCCGAACTGGCCGCCGGCGAGTCCTACGAGGTCTGCCTCACCGATCAGATCTCGACCGACGCCAGCCCCGACCCCTTCGCTCTCTACCGGCAGCTGCGCCGCAGCAACCCGGCGCCGTTCGCTGCCTTTCTGCGGTTCGGCGACCGCGCCATCGTCAGCTCCTCGCCGGAGCGCTTCCTCTCGGTCGACCGCGGCCGGCGGGTGCAGGCACGGCCAATCAAGGGGACGATCTCCCGCCGCGAGGATGCTGCCGAGGACGCCGCCCAGCGAACCGAGCTGGCGGAGGACGAAAAGACCCGGGCCGAGCACCTGATGATCGTCGACCTCCTGCGCAATGACCTCGGCCGGGTCTGCGAGGTAGACAGCGTCCGCGTCCCCGACTTGATGGTGGTCGAGCCCTACGCCACCGTCCACCAGGTCGTCTCGACGATCACCGGGCGGCTGGAAAGCGGCCGCACCGCGGTCGAGTGCGTGCGCGCCTGCTTCCCCGGCGGCTCGATGACCGGCGCCCCGAAGGAGCGCACGATGGAGATCATCGACGACCTCGAGGACGAGGCGCGCGGCGTCTACTCCGGCGCGATCGGCTACTTCGGAGTCGACGGCTCGACCGACCTCAGCATCGTCATCCGTACGATCGTGATGCGCCCAGGGCGGACCACGATCGGCGCCGGCGGGGCGATCGTGATGCAGTCCGACCCCGAGGAGGAGTTCGACGAGATCCTGCTCAAGGCGCGGGCGCCGATGGCTGCGATCGCGGAGGCGGTCACCGGCAGCGCCGATCCCGATGCCTGGAGCATCGACCTCGAGCCCGTCACCGGGAGCGCCCGGGCGGCATGAGCGAGCCGACCGCGATCGAGACCCGGGTGCGCGAGGCGACCCCGGGGGAGGTGCCCGCGGTGGCTGCCGCGGTCGAGGCCCTGCTAGTCGAGCTGGGCGGGAGGCGCCCCTCGCGGGCCGAGATGGAGGCTGAGGTGCAAGCGATCGTCGAGGGCCCCGAGGTGGGAGCGATGCTGGTGGCTGACGCGGCGGGCAGCATCGTTGGGGTGCTCGGCGCCAGCTGGTGCCGAGCGATCCACGTCCCCGGCCGCTACGCGGTGATCCAGGATCTCTGGGTGCACCCTGACTGGCGCAGCCGCGGCGTCGGGGCGGAGCTGGTCGATGGGATCGTGGCGCTCTGCTGCGAGCGCGGCGTCACCCGGATCGAGGTCGGCCTCCCGCGCGAGAGCTTCGAGGCGATCAGGGCGACCGAGGCCTTCTACCTTGGCAACGAGTTCGAGCACCTCGGCCCGCGGATGAGGCGGCTGCTGTGATCAGCGAGCTGTTGATGATCGAGCAGCGCCGCGGCACGGGCGACGCCGCGCTCTGGGTTCGCGAAGGCGATCGCCGGATCGAGGGCCAGGACAGCAACCGCCGCCTGATCGAGCTGCGCAACGGCCTCGTCCGCCACGCCCGGGTGCGAGCGGTCGCCGCCGACGCCGGCGACGCCGAGGTCGAGCGCACCCTTGGCGCGCTGCACGAGCGCGCCTATCTCGACGCGCTCGCCCAGGCGGGGCTGAAGGAGCCGGAGGTGCTGCCCGATTTCGCCCCGCCGGGTTTGGAGCCCGACACGCCCGTCAGCCCGGCCCTGGTCGCCGCGGCGCGGGAGGGTGTCCGCACCTCGATCACCGCCGCCGAGCGGCTGCTCGCCGGCGCCCGTTACACCTACGCCGTCTGCCGTCCCCCCGGCCACCACGCCGGCCCCGCCTTCCTCGGCGGCTACTGCTACCTCAACAACGCCGCGGCGGCGGTGCGGACCCTTTGCGAGGGCGGGTTGAAGCCGGTCGGGATCGTCGACCTCGACCTGCACTACCCCAACGGCACCGCAGCGCTGGTCGAGCGGATGGCGGATGACGCCACCCTGCACTCGTTGCACGCCTCGCCGGTCACCAACGTTTCCGCGCGCACGGTGCTGCCGCAGACCGAGCGCGAACGGGTCGTCGCATTCGCCGCCAGCCCAGATCAGGAGGCCTACCTGGAGGAGGTGCGGGCCTCGGTGACGACCCTGCGCGAGACCGCGGTGGCACTGGTCGTCTCGCTCGGCTACGACACGGTCGAGGGCGACCCGCACGGCGGCTGGAGCTTTTCGCCACAGATCTTCGTCGACGTCGGCCGCCTGCTGGCCGAGTCGGGTCTGCCGGTCTGCGTGATCCAGGAGGGCGGCTACTCGTTACCGGCGCTGGCGGCCTGCAGCCACGCCTTCGCCACCGGCCTGCTCGGCGGGGAGGAGGCGGGATGAGCGGCGGCCTGGAGTCCTTCCGGCGGCGCCTCGACGTGATCGACGACGAGATCGCCCGCCTGCTCGGCGAGCGCTTCGACATCTGCCGCGAAGTCGCCGTCCACAAGAGCGAGCATGGGATCCCGATGATGCAGCCGGGCAGGGTCGAAGTTGTGCGGGCGCGTTACCTGGAGCGCGGCGCCGAGGTGGGCCTGCCGGAGGACTTCAGCGGCGACCTCTTCGACCTGCTGATCGCCGCCACCTGCAAGGCCGAGGACGAGCTGATGGACCGCCTCGCGGCGGGCGCGGACAAGAGGGACGCGGCATGACCGCCGGCCTGCCCCCTGGCCCGAAGATGCCGAGGTCGTTGCAGGCGATCGGGTGGACCCAGCGGCCGCTGCCGTTCCTCGAGCGCTGCCAGCGGCGCTTTGGTGACACCTTCACCCTCCGCATCCTGCACTGGGGCGACTGGGTGATCCTCAGCGATCCCGCCGACGTCAAAAAGGTCTTCACCGCCGGCCCTGCGGTCGGGGTCGACGTCGCCAACCCACTGCTCGGGCCGGTGCTCGGGCCGCGCTCGGTGATGCTCTTGGAAGAGCCCGACCACATGACCCGGCGCAAGCTGATGCTGCCCTCCTTCCACGGTGGGGCGATCACCGCGGAAGCGGAGATGATGGCCGAGGTGGCGCGGCGCGAAGTCGGCCGGTGGCCGGTCGGCGAGCCCTTCGCGCTGTGGCCGCGGATGCAGGCGATCACCCTGGAGGTGGTGATGCGGGCGGTCTTCGGGTCCGAACCCGATCCCCGCCTCGACACCCTTCGGCAGCGGCTGAAGACGCTGACCGAGTGGATGAACGACCCGCGCAACCTCAACCTGTTGGCGATGTTCGGCCCCGACTGGGTCGTTCGCAGCCGCGGCTACCGGACGGCGATGGAGCCGGTTGAGGAAGCGGTGATGGAGGAGGTGCGCCGGCGCCGGTCCGAACCGGTGCGCGAGGACGTCGTCTCGATGCTTATCGAGGCTCGCTACGAGGACGGCACGCCGATGAGTGAGCGCGACCTGCGCGACGAACTGGTGACGCTCTTGACCGACGGCCCGACCTCGACCTCGCTCGCCTGGACCTTCGAGCGGCTGTTGCGTAATCCGGAGACGCTCGAGCGCGCTCGCGAGGACGTGCTCGGCGGCGACGGCGCCTACCTCGACGCGGTGATCAAGGAGACCCTGCGGCTGCGGCCGCCGGTGCCGGTGGTCGTTCGCAGGCTGCTGGAGCCGATGGAGCTGGGCGGGCACGAGCTGCCGGCCGGGACCACGGTGGCGCCGTGCATCCACCTGATCCACCTCAGTGAGGACACCTACGAGGAACCACGCCGGTTCCGGCCCGAGCGCTTCCTCGAGCATCCACCCGGCACCTACACCTGGATCCCGTTCGGCGGCGGCACCCGCCGTTGCCTGGCCGCAAGCTACGCCGAAATGGAGATGAAGCGGGTGCTGCGGACGGTGCTCGCCGCCGTCGACCTGCGGCCGGCCGACGATCGCTCCGAGCGGATGAGGAAAAGCGCGATCTCCTTCAGCCCGGACCAGAGCGGGCAGGTCATCGCCGAACCGAGGGCGGCCGCCACGGCCGACTCGCCGACCCTGGCCCCCGCATAGGACAGCGCGTGCCGATCGGCGAGAACTCGACCGGGGGCGAGGCGGACCTGCTGATCGTCGGCGCCGGCGCCAAGGCGGCCGCGATCGCCGCCAAGGTGCACGTGATCAACACGCTCGGCCTCGGCCGGATCTCGGTCACGGTCGTCGAGAAAACCGAGCCGGCCGCCTCCTGGCTGGGTCGCAACGGGATGACCTCCGGCGAGGAGCCGCTGGCAATCCCGCCGATCAAGGACGTCGGCTTTCCGTACCAGAGCCGCAGGCAGTTCGGCGACGCCGGCGACACGATCGACGCCGGGCTCCTGCCCTTCACCTGGCAGCGCTTCTCGGTCGAACGCGGCGAGTACGCGCCCTGGGTCAACTCCGAGATGCCCTCGGTGCGACACCGTGACTACGGCACCTACCTGGGCTGGGTCCTCTCGCGCGCCACCGAGGGGGTCAACATCTACGGCGGCCGGGTCACCGAGGTCTCGCTCACCCACGAGGAGGGGTGGAGCATTGAGGTCGACGAACGGGCGCGACCGAGTGATCCCCAGCATCACCTCGGCCGAGCGCTGATGCTGACCGGACCCGGCGTCCACCGGGCGTTCCCGCACGACCCCGGTGCCGAGGAGCGGATCTTCCACTGCGACAGCCGCCGCAGCGAGTTCGCGCGGATCCCGGCCGACCGTGAGAGCGAGGTGGCGATCGTCGGCGGTGGCGAGAGCGCGCTCAGCGCGCTGATCCTGTTGCGCGGCTTCAGGCCGCAGGCGCGGCTCACTGTCTACACGCCGATGCTGCCGCTGAGCCGTGGCGAGAGCTTCCTCGAGAACAGGGTCTTCGCCGATCCCGACGACGTCGAGTGGAGCTCGCAGGACCTGCAGATGCGCCGCGACTTCATCAAGCACTGCGACCGCGGCGTCTTCGACTGCGGCGGCTTGGCCTCGATCGCCGGCGACGGGCACTGCTCCTTCGTCACCGGCCGTGTCGTCCACGTCGCCGCCCACGGGGAGGAGGAGGTCTCGCTGGAATTCGAGACTCCCGAGGGTGTGGTCGGCAAGCCCTACGACTACGTCGTCAACTGCACCGGGTTCGACCTTCTCGCCCAGCTTCGCGGGCTGTTCCCCGACGATGTCCGGGCTGAGGTGGAGCGCCAGGCGGGCGCGCTCTGGGACCGGCCACCGCCGACCGAGGTCAGGTTCGGTCGGGCGCTCGAGTTGGAGGGCATGTACCCGCGGCTGCACATCCCGGGACTCGCCGGCCTGAGCCAGGGCCCGGGGTTCGCGAACCTCGGCAGCCTCGGCCTGCTCGCCAACCGTGTGTTGCAGCCGTTGATGGCTGAGGTTGGAAACCACACCGGCACCCCAGAAGGTCAGTTAATCTCAGCAGACTAAAACAGAACTATTTACTACTCGACTAAGGACTAACGGATGCCAGAGCCGTCGCAGGGACAATCCAGCAGCGCTTCGGACAGCTTCAAGGCGATTCCCAACGTCGCCTGGTTCGCGATCGGCGCGGTGGCGTTGATCGTCGCTGCGGTGCTGATCTTCGCGCTCTCCAACTCCTCCTCCGGGGAGAGTGACGGGTCCACCGGCAGTGGCTACCCCGGGGTGGACACCGCCAACACCCGTTTCGTCGACGGGTCGATCAACAGCAAGAACGCGAACGACCTCAAAGTCGCGTGGAGCCTGCCGCTGACCGCGCGAAGCACTTACGGCGCCTACGCGGGGACGCCGGTGATCGTCGGAGACACGATCTACTCCCAGGACCTCGCCTCCAACGTGCAGGCGATCGACCTGGAGAGCGGGGAGGTGCAGTGGACCAAGCGCTACGAAGATCCCACCCAGGGTCCGAACGGTGTCAGCGTCGGCGACGGCAAGGTGTTCGGCGCCACCGCCAGCAAGGCCTTTGCCCTTGACCAGGAGTCCGGCAAAGAGCTCTGGTCGGTCACCCTGACCCGCGGCCCCAACGAAGCGATCGATATGGCGGCCGGTTATCACGACGGCCTCGCCTACGTCTCGACGGTTCCGACCCTGCTCAACTCCGAATACCCACCGGGCGGCGTCGGCGTGCTCTCGGCGCTTGACGCGGAGACCGGAAAGACTGCATGGACCTTCAACACCGTTCCCAAGGGTCTGTGGTCGAAGCAGAACTCCGAACTTAACTCCGGCGGCGGGCTCTGGTACCCACCGTCCTTCGACGAGAAGGGCTTCATGTACTTCGGTACCGGCAACCCGGCGCCGTTCCCCGGCACGCCCCAGTTTCCATGGGGCTCGAGTCGGCCCGGGCCGAACCTCTACACCAACTCGATGGTCAAGCTCGACGCCAAGACCGGGAAGATGCAGTGGTACTTCCAACAAACGCCACACGACGTCTACGACTGGGACTTCCAGGACTCACCGATCCTGACCAAGGCCGGGGGCAGGGACCTGGCGATCGGAGCTGGCAAGTCGGGAATCGTGGTCGCGGTCGATGCCGGAACCGGCAAGCCGGTGTGGAAGCGCCCGGTCGGCACCCACAATGGCCACGACGAAGACGGTCTGCTGGCGATGCGGGGCGAAACCTCGAAGATCAAGTCGGGCCCGATCTACCCCGGAACCCTGGGCGGGGTGATCGCGCCGATGGCGGCGGATAAGACGACGCTGTTCGTCCCGGTGATCAACCATCCGATCACCGTCACCGGCGGCACCGAAATAGCCGAATCGCAGGAACTGACCGGGGAACTGGTCGCAATCGACATCGCCACCGGCGCGATCAAGTGGCAGACGAGCTACCCGACGGCCGCCTTCGGTGCTCCGACCGTGGTCGGCGACATGGTCTTCATGAGCACCTTCGACGGGAACCTCCACGGCCTCGAGGTGAAGACCGGCGGCGAAGTCTGGCAGGCGGCTTTGCCGGCTGGCTCGAACACCGGGCTGAATGCGAGCGGCGACACCCTTGTCGTCCCCGCTGGGATCGCGACGGCGGAAGGCCAGACGCCGGAACTGGTCGCCTACCGCCTCGGCGGCAAATAGCGGGGCAGGGCGCGGACGGGCTCGGGGATGGCAAGCCCGTCCGCGCTAGCTTCTCGGGGTGGCCACCAAGCGCAGCGCCGGCATCCTCCTCTTCCGCCGGGACGGGGCGGCGATACAGGTGCTGCTCGCCCATCCCGGCGGCCCCTACTGGGCTCGGCGCGACGAGGGCGCCTGGTCGATCCCGAAGGGCGAACTGGAGGACGGGGAGGAGCCGCTGATCTGCGCGCTGCGCGAGTTGGACGAGGAGCTGGGCCCCGATTGCGCGCTCGCCGGGGTAGAGCCGTTCGAGCTCGGCTCGGTCCGCCAGCGGGCGGGGAAGATCGTCGAAGCCTGGGGGGCCGAGGGCCGGTTTGACCCGGCGGCGCTGGAGAGCAACACGTTCAGCCTCGAGTGGCCGCCGCGCAGCGGCAACCAGAAGGAGTTCCCGGAGGTCGATCGCGCCGAGTGGTTCGACCCAGCCCTGGCGCAGCAGAAAATCATTCCCGCCCAAGCGCCGTTCATCGATCGCCTTCTCGAACGCTTGACATAGCCATCGATCTGGGTGGCCGCCTTATACTCGGAGTGGATGGAAAACGGCTCCACTCCGCGGTCTGAGACCTCCAGCGACCTCAGCCAGAACGGCAATCTGCCGCTCTCTGCGCGGTTGCTCGGCGTCGGCGTTCGCGGCGCCAGAACCGTCACCCGCGCGACCGGGATCGACCGCGCGGTCGAAGTCGCGGCCGAGGAGGCGATCGTCGCCGCAGTCGAGAGCGAGGCGGTAGAGCGGGCGATGGCGCGGGTGCTGGAAGGGCCGATTGTCGAAGAGGCAGTTCAGGGGGCACTGGAGAGCGAGGCGGTCAAGCGCGCCCTGCTCGAGGCGATGGACAGCGAGCTGGTCGACGAGGTCTGGCGGCGGCTGCTCGCCAGCGAGGAGGCGCAGCAGCTGGTCGAGCGGATCGCCGAGGCCCCCGAGGTGCGGGCGGCGATCAGCGCCCAGGGGGCGGGGCTGATCGAGGACATCGGCCGCACGATCGGCAACGTGGCGCGCCGCCTCGACGACTCCTTCGAGCGCGTCATCCGCCGGATCTTCTTCCGCAAGCCACGCCCCGAGCCGACCAACCACGCCGGCGTCGTCAGCCGTGCCCTGGCGATGGTGATCGACGGCGTCTTCGTCAACCTCGGTTTCACCGCCCTTGTCGCCCTGGTGACGCTGGTCGGCAACGCCTTCGGCGGCAACGCCAACGGGGGCTCAAGCATCGCGATCGCGGTTGGCTCGACCGCCTGGCTGGCGCTCGGCGCCGTCTTCCTGCTCGGCTTCTGGTCGCTCGCCGGACAGACGCCGGGGATGCGTTTCGTCGGCATCCGGCTCAACGTCGACCGGCTCCCCCTCGGTCGCAGTATCAAGCGCCTGATCGGCCTCGGCCTCTCGGTCATCACCTTCGGCATCGGCTTCCTCGGGGTGATTTTCGGCAAACAGCGACGGGCCTGGGAAGACCGGATGTCCGGCACCGACGTGATCTACGACGAGCGCCGGCCCGAGCCGGCGCCGTGGTCACAGCTGGAGTCGCCGGCGCCGGCGGTCTCGACCCCGAGCTAGACCGGCGCGCGGGAGCGGTTTGGGAGCCAGCGCTGAACGGCCAGCGTGATGCTGCCGGAGACGATCATCAGCGAGACGTTGATCAGCAGGACGACCAGCGCGCTTAGCGCCTCGCTCGCACCACCACCGCCGATCGCAACACCGAGGTAGGCGGAGGCCGGGATCGTCGTCACCGAGATCGCCACGCCGACCGCGGTGCTCGCCCGGGTCTCGAAGGTGAGCATTGCCGCGATGCCGGCGGCGAGTGCGATCAGCACGGTCGAGTAGTCGGTGTGGGCGAGCGTCGAGAGGGCGCTCTGCTCGACCGTGAACCCATCGGGGAGGATGCCAGTCCATTTGAGCAGCGCCGAGAGGACCGCGGCGGTGACGACGACGAGGAGCAGGCCCAGCGCCAGGGTGGTGAAGGCGCGCCGGGCCAGGTTGGGGCGACCGCCGACGATCGCGACGCAGGTGGCGCAGATCGGCAGCAGGTCCGGGCTGACCGCCATCGCGCCGACGATCAGGATCGAGCTGCTGGTGATCACGCCGAGCGCGGCGATCACCGCGGCGACGTTGATCAACGCCAGGTAGCGGGCCAGGGGGCGGGAGTTGGCGCGAGCCTGGCCCAGCACCTCGACCCAAGCGAACCCGTCGATGCCACGGTCGCCAGTGATGTGGTGCCGGAGCGGGGCGACGACCTCGACCCGGGAGAGCAGGTAGTCGTCGACCCCGATCCCCAGCGCGGCGATCTCGTCGACGAGGCGGTCCGCCGCGGCTGGCTCGACGTCAGCGGTGAATACCACTGCGCCCGCCGCCGCTTCGTCGGGTTGGCGCGCCACGCGCCGGACCCCTTCGAGGTTGCGGAGCAGCTCACCGAAGTGGGGGTCGCGCTCGGCGTCGACGGATGAGCGCAGCCTCAGCACCGCTCAATTGTCGCCGCGGCCCCGGCGTCAACCTGGACGCCGGGGCCGGGCGGGGAGATCTAGGACACTTGGCCTTCGGGCCCCTCGGCCAGCTTGTAGATGATGATGATCGAGAGGGCGAAGATCGCCAGCGACCAGAACGGATAGGCCGGGATCGAGAGCAGCGCCGCCATCGCGTTGAAAGCGCCGACGAAGATGCCGAACCAGCGGCCGAACTCGCCGCCGCTGAACAGGGAGAAGGCGGCGATCAGCTCGAGCACGCCGAGGATCAGCGTGATCCAGCCCCAGGTGTGGAGGCTGCTGATGATGAACGTGCCGGAATTGGTGAAGAACTTCGCGTCGCCGATCGCGGCGATACCCCAGATGATGTTGAGGACGCCGGCGACGAGCAAAAGGACACCGGCGAACACCCACCAACCACTGAGCGTCTGACCCTCGTTCATGCTTACCCCTTTCGTGACCCTTGGACAGATCGGGATGCACGCAGAACATAGGCGACGAGTACGACGCTAGTGAGGAATTCCTGTCCGGTCGGCAAACGGCCTCGCCGCTAGGCGACGAGTTTGACCACCTTGAACGAGCGCACCCCGCGCGGGGTCTCGACCTTGACCTTGGAGCCGACCGGGGCATCCATCAGGGCGCGGCCGATCGGCGACTCGGCCGAGAGGCGGCCCTCGGCGAGGTTCGCCTCGGTCGAGCCGACCAGGGTCCAGACGTTGGTCGTACCGTCGGACTCGTCGAGGACCTCGGCGCTGCGGCCGAAGGCGAACCGGTCGGAGGCGGCGTCGACCTCGACCACGACGGCGTTGCGAAGCCTCTCCTGGAGGCGCTTGATCCGGGTCTCGAGGTGCGCCTGGTCCTCTTTGGCGATGTGGTAATCGGCGTTCTCCTTGAGGTCGCCGAGCTCGCGGGCGACCTTGATCCGGGCCGCCATCTCCAGCCTGGCCGGCCCTTCGAGCTCTGTTAGCTCGGCCCTCAGCTCCTCGATCCCGGCGGCGGTGATCGGCTCACTGTTATGGCTTGGCCCGGTCATCCAGCCAGCCTGGCATAAACGCGTCACCCGCGTCGGAATAGACTGAGCGCTATGAGCGTTGAGGCGGCGCGCACGCCGGAGGGGGCGCTGGAGGGGCTACCGGACTTCCCGTTCGAGTCGCGCTACCGCGAGGTCGACGGCCTGCGCCTGGCGCATCTCGACGAGGGGGAAGGGCAGCCGGTCCTCTTCTTCCACGGTGAGCCGACCTGGTCGTTCCTCTGGCGCAAGGTGATCCCGCCGGTGCGCGACGCCGGCTACCGCTGCATCGCCCCCGACTACGCCGGCTTCGGCCGTTCCGACAAGCCCACCGACCTCGGCTGGTACACCTACGACCGCCACGTCGAGCTGATGGCGCTGCTGCTTGAGGAACTCGACCTGCGCGACGCGACCGTCGTCGTCCACGACTGGGGCGGGCCGATCGGGCTGCGACTCGCGGTCGAGCACCCGGACCGGATCTCCCGGATCGTGATCATGGAGACCGGGCCGTTCACCGGGCACCAGCGGATGAGCGACACCTGGTTCGCCTTCAGGGACTTTGTCCGCGACAACGAGGACGTGCCGGTCGGGATGCTGGTCCGCGGTGGCTGCGCGAACGACCCGGGCGACGATGTGATCGCCGCCTACGACGCGCCCTATCCCGACTCCGCCTCCAAGGCGGGCGCCCGCGCCTTCCCGCTGATCCTGCCGACGACGCCCGACGCGGTCGGCGCCGTCGAGGGCAAAAAGGTGGCCGACGGACTGCGGACCGACGACCGGCCCTCGCTGGTCTTGTGGGCGGACTCGGACCCGGTCCTGCCGTTCTCGGTCGGCGAACGCGTTTCCACCGAGCTGAACCTGCCGGCGCCGCGGCCGATCAAGGGCGCCGGCCACTTCCTGCAGGAGGACGCGGGTCCGGAGATCGGCGCGGTTATCGCCGACTGGCTCGGCTGAGCGGCCCGGTCATCCCGGCCAGGTGCGACCGACCAGCTCGGTCATCTGTGTGTGGGAGTGCTCGGTGAGGAGCTGGGTGCGCCGCGGCGGGCCGCTTTCCTCGATCCAGGTCACGGTGCCGGGCCAGTACGGGCCGGGCGGTCGGCCGGAGTGGTGGAAGGCCGAGGCGAAGACCCAGCTGCCGCTGTTGTGCAGGGTGCCGCCGCCGGGCAGCGGCCACTCCGCTTCGCTCTCCAGCGGCCCGCCGCGGTGGGTGTGGCCGGTGATCACGTGGCCGCCGTCGACCTGCAGGCGCTTCGCCATCTCGGTCGCCGCCGCGATGCCGCTGGCGGAGATCGCGGCGGTCGAGATATCGGGGGAGAAATCCGAGCGCAGAAGGCGATTGAGCGCCCAGATGCCGGCCGGGAAGCCATGGCGGGCAACGGCGGAGCTGAGTCGGCGCTTCAGGCTCCCGTTCCTGCTGCGGTTCGAGAGCACCGCCCAGGCGGCTTCCGAGGGCGTGCGCCGGCCCGAGGAGCCTCCCCGCCTGGCCTGGGCGACGCCGTAGAAGAACCCGTAGAGAGGGCGGAGCACGCGCTCGTACTCGGCGGCGGTGGCGGGGTCGGGGGGCGGGCCGGCAAACCGGATCAGCGTGGCCGCGGCGATGCACTCGGCGCGGGGGAGGGTCAGGTGGGCGTCCATGTAGTGGCCGTGGGTGGCGTAGACGTCCTCGCGCAGCCAGACGCCGGGGTAGGCGATGCGGAGCCGAGCCGGCCCGAGCCACTCGTCGATCAGCGCGGTCGGGCCTGGGGAGGGGTCGGCCAGCTGTTCGAGGCCAAGTGCGGGGGCGCCGGCGGTCGAGGGTCGGTGGCCGTCGCCGGCCCCGCCGCCGTCGAGCGAGAGGCTGTCGAGAAGCGGCTCGGCGAGGCGGTGGTCGTGGTTGCCAGGCACCAGCGTCACCTCGCGCTCGCCGAGCGCCTCGCCCAGCTCCTCGAAGAACGGCCGGGCCGCCTCCAGCACAACGCCGACGGGAAGGTCGCGCAGCTCGACCACGTCGCCGAGCAGGACGACGCGGTCCGCGTCGCCGATCTCCTCGAGGAGGAGTTGGCGCGCGGCGGCGTCGCGGAGCACGTCTTCGCCGCTGGCGGCGCCGAGGTGAAGATCGGAGATGATCGCGGTTCTCACCCCGCCCTTTTACTCGACCAGTGGGCGCATTTGTTGCTCTATGCGAGACAAATGCGCCACTGCACGACTGGCTGCACAGCCAAACATCCCGGTAAACTGGCGCGATGCACGAATTCGGCGATGAGCAGCTGGCGCCCGCGAACGGGATCGAGCTGTCCTACCAGGAGATGGGTGACCCCGACGGGGAGCCGCTGCTCCTGATCATGGGCCTGGCGACGCAGATGATCGCCTGGTCGGAGGGCTTCTGCTCCCTGCTGGTCGAACGTGGCTTCCGTGTCGTCCGGTTCGACAACCGCGACATCGGCCGCTCGACCAAGATCGAGTCGGCCGGGCTGGCGAGCCGGGTCGACATGATGAGGGGCCGCCGCGAGACCGCTCCCTACCTGCTGCGCGATATGGCCGGCGACACGGTTGGCCTGATGGACCACCTCGGCATCGATTCCGCCCACCTGGTCGGCGCCTCGATGGGCGGGATGATCGCCCAGACCACTGCGATCGAACACCCCGAGCGCGTCCGCTCGATGGTCTCGATCATGTCCAACACCGGCAACCGCCGCGCCGCCCCGCCCAGCCTGAGGGCCTTCGGCGTGATGCTCGGCAGCCCGCCCAAGGGGCGCGAGGCCGCGATCGCCCGTGCGATTAAGACCTTCAAGGTCATCGGCTCCCCGGGCTTCCCCTTCGAAGAGGACCGGGTGCGGGAGATCTCCGGCGCCTCCTACGACCGTGGCCACAGTGCCGCCGGCGTGGCGCGCCAGCTCCACGCGATCACCGCCTCCGGCGACCGGACCGCCGCCCTGGCGGGCGTGACGGCGCCGACCGTAGTCATCCACGGCACCCGCGACCCGTTGATCCGCCCCGGCGGCGGCCGCGCCACCGCAGCTGCCATCCCCGGCGCCCGGCTGCGGATGATCGACGGCATGGGCCATGACCTTCCGCCCGCCCTCTGGCCGACCATCACCGCCGAGATCGCCTCCAACGCGGAGCGAGTCGGCGAGCCGGCCCAAGCCGGCCAACCGGCCTGAGCCCTCGCCCCCGCAGGGGATGCGGCTGAAAGGAGTCGAACCTTCACGGGCTCTCGCCCACACGGACCTGAACCGTGCGCGTCTACCAGTTCCGCCACAGCCGCGGGGGCAGGCAATTTACCGGTTGGCCCCGTCCGCCCGGCTCTCCCCTCACCAAGCAACCGATCCCCGCCGCTCGCTAGAATCGCGCTTCCTCGCCGCTATCGTCTAGGGGACTAGGACGCCGGATTCTCAGTCCGGAAACCGGGGTTCGAATCCCCGTAGCGGTACTGCGCACGTTTGCGCTTGTGGTGGGCCATCAATGTAGCTTGCCAGCAATCGATTCATCCGGGCCCAGAAGGTGATCACCTGCTGGGACAATGCCCGATGTGAACACTCTTGTGGCTGCCGGAGCCGGGTTCCTGCTTGCGGTTCTGTGGTTCGATCTCATGTTCGACGCTCAGGCGCTGCGGGGTCGCGAGGGAGAGTTGCCAGAGGCGGTGCTCTCTTCGATCGCGGGTTATTACAGGCGGGTGACGACGACGGCTCGGCCGATGGACCGACTGATCGCGCTGGTCATGCTGATCACGTTGGCCGCCGTCATCGTCGAGATCGTGCGTGGAGATGTGTCGGCCTGGATAGGGTGGACCTCCCTCGTTCTCGCCGCTGCGCCAATCACCCTTGCCGCCACGCGCACCCGGCCGAGGGCCGTCCGGCTTGGTGCTCGTGAGGACACCGTCGATCGTCAGAGTGCACTGGCGCGCTCGGTGGGCCGGGACCATCTGTTGTGCCTGGCGTCGATAGCGGCTCTGCTGGTGCTCCAGGTCGCTGCGACCTGAGCACAATCTTGCCGTTGTGTTGCCTAGTGGCGCCTCGAGTGACGGCGGGGGAGGACCGCGATCGCGAAGGTGGCGGAGGCCTCATGGATGAGGTCGGCAGGCACCGTTGTCGTCTTGGCGGCGCTCCGTGGCGGTTTGCCAGAGCCGAAGAGAGCGATGGAGACCAGCTCCCCGCGCGGGTCGTGGCGCGCCTTGTAGCGGATGCCGTCATAGCCAGCCTCTTGGAGGGCGAGTGCCCAACCCTGGATCAGGTTGTAGTCGGAGGTTGAGTGGATCTCAGCGGTGAGGCCAATGAGTCCGAGGACGGTTGGGTCCGTCAGGTCAACGACGTTTGCTTTGGGTGGGCGCAAACTGGATAGCCGCTGCGCGTCGACCAGCGGCTCCGGGATCACCCCGTCTGGCCGCAGTAGGCGCCCGAACTTCTCGACGAAGGCGCCAATCGGCTCCTCGGCGAGGTAGCAAGTGCCTGACTCTGCGAGGTTGAACCTCCCGTCGGGGCCGACATCGAAGAACCAGGGCGCGACGTTGGCCGCGTGGATTCGCCACAGAAGTTTCGTCCCAAGCTTCGTGCTGGGAAGCTCGGGCAGGTCGTCCGGAGGAGCGGGCAGGCCGCGGGGACTCAACGCTTCAGGTCGGCCACGGTGCGGTGAGCTGAGAGAAGCAGGGGCTCGATGTCCGCGTCGGCGAAGGCATCAACCGGCGCCCGGTTGCCTAGCTCAGGCTGGGGGGCGGTGGCAAACGCGGCAAGCGTCCAGGGGTCGAGCCCCGCATTGCCGAAGACCTCATTGAGTCTCTTGACCGCGCCGAAAGGCGCCCCACTGGTCGCATCAAACTGCCAACGCGGGTAGCGGACCAGCCCTGCGTCGTCGCGCAGCGCAATCACCGATCCGCTGACAACCCGCTTGCGTAGCGCCTCCCGGCTAACCCCCCCGAGTAGGACCCGCGCCTCGGCACTGGTGAGCAGCTCCCCAAGCGCCCGCTCCCAGGCTCCACCGGCAAGCACGACCATCGCCGCCCGCCGGCCAAGAACCTCGGCATCGTCAGCCGAGCTCGGCTGCCCGCCGATCTCGGTAAGCGTGCGCCGAAACTCTTCGACGGTGCGATCTAGAAGGGCGGATTTAGCTGCCACTCACTCAAGGTAGCGTCAACCCCGTCAACTATCAAAAGGTAGATGTGCCACCGAGTTCCAAATGCCGAGGTCACTGTTTAGCGGTGGGTGGACATAAAGGCATTTGAAAATCGCGTGACGGTCGGGACAATTCCCAAGGGATGCGGGGATGCTGAAGAGGATCGAAGCGCTGTTTCTGTCGGGGCGCTGGCGTCGCGACGAGCATGCGTGGGGCGTCTGGCAGGGCATTGAGCCTCTGATCCCAGCGAGATTCCCCAGCGAATGGGAGACGATGTCAATGGCTGGACGTGTTGTGCGCGTCTATCAGCGCGCACACCGCGGCACCAAGGCGCTCGTTTATTTCGGCTCAGCGCTCGGTACGCAAGACACTTGGTGGCCTTACATGCGGCCTCCGGTCAAGAACTGGGTGGTCGTGCAGGCTCACCTTTGGCTCCCACCCGGAACGCATTCCGAACAGCAGGTCCTCTGGGTAGATAACTGGAAGTCATGGGCGCCCGGTGATACCCAGATGCGGGCAATGCGCCACCAGCGGAGGATGGAAAAGGAGAACCTGAGAGGCAATGCCGAGCAAAGCGATGCTGCGTTGCCTTCAGGGGAAGGCTAGAAGGTCAGAATTCGCCCGTGCCTACGGCTCGCCTCGTTCTGGAAGTCCCGGTCTTCGGGATAGCGCTGTTGTGGCTGCTGGGTCTGATTCCGGCGGCTGTGGTGACGCTGCTGAAGGACCGGTTCCTGTATTTCCTCTGCGGCTGGATCACCTTTGGGGTCGTCTGGTTCGTCGGAGCGTTTGCGCTTGCGCCGCCGGACTCTTGGTGGGCGCGGAGGTTTTATGGGGAGGAGCGGCTAGCGACGGCTACCGACCCGATCCGGCACCCGCGGTCGCGGCGCGCGGTGCTGCTCTCGCTCGGTGGGGTGGTCGCGTCGGTGGTCGTGCTCGGTCTGTTCGCTGCCCGCCCGACGCCGGTCCTCGGGGTGAGCGGCGTGGCACTTCAGAGGTCCGTTGGCGGAATCACTTTTGAGGGCGCGTGTGAGCGGCAGGGCGACCGGATTTGGAGCTGCGGACGCTATGACGACGGGGGCAGCGGCACGGTCGAGTACCGGGTCTCGATGCGGCGCTCGGGGTGCTGGACCGCGACCCGGGTCGGATTCTCGGGCGAGGGAAGTAGTAAGCGCCTCTCTGGATGCGTGACGATCATCGACTTCGTCTTCTGAGCCTTCGCGTACCGGTTGCGTTCCGTGCGTCGCGGGCCGGGTAGCTTGGGAGGATCGGGGTAAGGATTCTCATCGCGGGCGCAACGGGTTTCGTCGGCGGGCGGTTGGCGGCTTCGCTCGCGCGGGCGGGTTCGTCGGTCAGGTGTTTGGTTCGCGATCCCTCCAGAGCTCGTTCGCTCGAGGCGGCGGGAATGGACCTCCACGTCGGGGACGTCACTGACGCCGAGAGCCTCGCCGGGTCGGCGACGGATGTCGAGGTCGCCTATTACCTCGTCCACGCGATGGGAGGTGGCGCAGGATTCGCCGAACGTGAGCGCGTCGCGGCGGCGAACTTCGCCCAGATGGCAAAACGGGAAGGGGTGGAGCGGGTCGTCTACCTCGGCGGGCTGGGGGAGGAGAGTGAGTCCGAGCACCTGCGCAGTCGCCACCAGACCGCTCGTACCCTCGCGGCCGAGGGGCCTCCGCTGACCTACTTCCGGGCGGCGATGGTGGTCGGGGCGGGTAGCGAGTCCTACAAGACGCTGCGCTACCTGGTCCGCCGTCTGCCGGTGATGATCGCGCCCGGGTGGCTGCGTACGAAGACCCAGCCGATCGGCATCGACGCGACGATCGAGTATCTGCGGCGCGCTCCCGAGGTCCCCGAGTCGGCCGGCCGGGAGGTGCAGATCGGTGGCCCCGACGTCCTCTCCTACTCGGAGATGCTCGACCGGATGGCGGTCGCGATGGGAAGGCGACCGCGGCGGAAGCTCGCGGTCCCGTTTCTCACCCCGTGGCTTTCGGCCCTCTGGTTGGGCCTGGTCACCCCGGTCGACACCAAGGTGGCGCGGCCGCTGGTCGAGGGCCTGACCACCGAGACCGTCGTCACCGACTCGTCCGGTGCCGCGCCGTTCGGGATCTCACCCGAGTCGTTCGACGAGGCGCTGCGGCGCGCGCTCGCGGAGCGTCCGCTGTGAGTCAGATCGTCGTCGGTCCGTTGCTGCGCTTCGTCTCCGACACCGAGGCGACCTTCTTCGTCGAGACCGACGGGGAGTGTGAGGTCGAGATCCTCGGTCGCACCGAGCCGACCTTCAGGATCGAAGGCCACCACTACGCGCTCGTCAGGCTGGAGGGCCTGGAGCCGGGCTCTCGGTACGAGTATGAGGTCGCGCTCGACGGCGAGCGGCGCTGGCCCGAGCCCGGGTCGGAGCTGCCACCGAGCGTCATCCGCACCCTCGACGGCGACGGCCCCTTGCAGATCTGTTTCGGCTCCTGCCGGGTGGCGCTGCCCCACGAGCCCCCGTATACCGAGAGCAAGGACACCGACGAAGACGGGTTCGAGGTAGACGCGCTGCGGATGCTCGCCCGGCGGATGGTCGAGGGCGATGCCCGTGAGTGGCCCGACCAGCTCTTCCTGCTCGGCGACCAGATCTACGTCGACGAGGCAGCGCCCGAGACCCGCGAGCGAATCCGCCAACGGCGCGGCACCGACACGCCCCCAGGCGAGGAGGTCGCCGACTTCGAGGAGTACACCTGGCTCTACGCCGAGAGCTGGCGCGAGCCGGTGATCCGGTGGCTCTTCTCCACGGTCTCCCTCTCGATGCTCTGGGACGACCACGACATGAGCGACGACTGGAACATCTCGGTGGCCTGGCTCGAGGAGATCCGGCGGCAGTCCTGGTGGCATCGCCGCGCCGAGGCCGGCATCGTCAGCTACTGGATCTACCAGCACCTCGGCAACCTCTCGCCGGCGGAGCTGGACGAAAACGACGTCTACAGGCAGGTCAGGGGCAACCAGCGGGCCGATGAGCCGCTGTTCGAGTGGGCCCGGGAGATCACCGCGACCGGGTCTGGCACCAGGTGGAGCTTCTACCGCGACTTCGGGCGCACGCGGGCGATCTTCATTGACTCCCGCGCCGGGCGGGTGTTGGAGGAGGACCGTCGGGCGATCGTCGACGACGAGGAGTGGGACTGGATCGTCCAGCACGCCCACGGCGACTTCGACCACCTGCTGATCGCGACCACCGTCCCCTTCCTGCTCTCGCCCGCCTTTCACCACCTCGAGGCCTGGAACGAGGAGATGTGCGACGGGGCGCTGGGCTCGGTCGCGGCCCGCGCCAGCGAGAAGCTCCGCTGCGCCGTCGACTTCGACCACTGGGCCGCGTTCCAGGAGTCTTTCGGCAAGCTGCGCGACCTGCTCGCTGAAGTCGCGGAGGGAAAGCTCGGAAGCGCGCCGGCCTCAGTCGTCGTCCTCTCCGGGGACGTTCACCACGCCTACCTCTGTGAGGTCGGGTTCAGGTCCGACGGCAAGCACCGCAGCCCCGTCTACCAGGCCGTCTGCTCTCCCTACCGGAACCCGCTTGACCGGAAAGAGCGGCGGGTCGTCCGCGCCGGCTTCACCCGCACCCTCACCGCCCTCGCCCGCCTGCTCGCCAAGCTCGCCGGTGCGCCGGACCCCGAAATCCGGTGGCGACTGCTGGACGGCCCATGCTTCGACAACCAGGTCGCCACGCTCGAGTTCGAGGGGCGCAGCGCCACCATGCGGCTGGAGAAGACCGTGCCCGGCCGCGAGGACGACGGGGCGTTGGAGCAGAGCTTCGAGCGCAGATTGGTTTGAACTGGGCTTAGAAAGTGACCCGTTCGGGGGGAAGGTTTTGTCCAGATTGGCGTCTGGACTTACATATGGGACGCCCACCAGGCAAATGTTCTAGTTCCCCGGTTAGCCAATTTGAACTTAAGGGGCCGATTGGTGCGTATGACGGGCCAGTGGGAATCCGGGAGAGAGAGCCGGTGGTGGGGTTCGAACCGAACGAACTCGCGACGGTTGCCGCCGTTGAGGCGCTGGCGGTGCTGGTCGACAGCCGCGACACCGGGACGAACGAGCACTCCTGCCGCGTCGCCGAGATGGCCGAAGCCCTCGCCCTCGACCTTGGCTGTTGCCGCGACCGGGCCCGGGACGTCTACCTGGCCGGGAAACTTCACGACATCGGCAAGGTCGCGGTTCCCGACTCGATTCTTCGTAAGCGCGGCAAACTGACCGAGGCCGAGTGGGAGACGATGCGGCGCCATCCCTCGATCGGGGCCAACGTGGTCTCGCACGTCGGCAGCCTCGCCCGTCTCGCCCCGATCATCCGCAGCCACCACGAGCGCTTTGACGGCGCCGGGTACCCGCAGGGCCTTCGCGGCACGGAGATCCCGCTGGAGGCCCGCATCGTCGCCGTCGTCGACGCTTTCGACGCGATGATCAGCGACCGTCCTTACCGCCTCCGGATGAGCGTCGAGGGCGCGCGCCAGAAGTTGCGCGAATGCTCGGGGACGCAGTTCGACCCCGAGGTCGTGGAGGCTCTCGATCGGCACCTCGACGGCGAGCCGTCGCTGGACTCCGAAGCCGTAGTAGCCGCTTAACCACCGCGGGTCGAGCACCGGCGGGCCTTGCATGTCGGCGCCGCCACCACGAGAGTAAGCGCGATGGGATTCCTGACGCCAACCCCGCCGCCCTTCGAGGTCGAGGTGTGGAAGCGCCTGTCGCACCTGGAGCGGATCAAGCCGCTGGCCCAGGATTGGGCGCTGAACGGGTTTGGCACCCCGGTCGCGGTCTACCTGCTCTACGTGGTCAAGATCGCGATCTACGCCGCCGGCGGGCTGCTGCTGATCTCGGCCACGACCCCGGGGCTCGGCGGTCTCGGGAACATCGGCGATTGGTGGACGCAGCCGATCGTCTTCCAGAAGGTGGTGATCTGGACGATGCTGTGGGAGGTGCTCGGCCTCGGCGCCGGGTCGCTGCCGCTGACCCTGCGCTTCTCACCGATGATCGGCGGCCTCTTGTACTGGCTGCGACCCGGCACGACCCGGCTACCCCCGTGGCCGGAGAAGGTGCCGCTGACCCGCGGCACCCGTCGGACCCTGTTCGACGTGGCCCTCTACGCCGGGTTGATCGCGGCCGCCCTCTACCTCCTGTTCGCCGACGGCATCGACGCCTCGGCGGGCTCGGCGGGGCGGCTTGACCCGGTCGCCGTCGGCGTCCTGCTGGCGCTGCTGGGGGCACTCGGCCTGCGCGACAAGGTCCCCTTCCTGGCGGCGCGGGCGGAGATCTACGGCACCCTCGCGATCATCTTCCTGTTCCCGCTCGGCAACATGATCATCGCCGCCCAGCTGGTCTTCGTCTGCATCTGGTGGGGGGCTGCGTCCTCGAAGCTGAACCGCCACTTCCCGTTCGTGGTCACGGTGATGATCAGCAACACGCCCTGGAACCGGTCGCGCTCGGCCAAGCGGCGGCTCTACCGCGAGCACCCCGAGGACCTGGTGCCCTCGCGGACGGGCGCACTGGCCGCCCACATGGGGACGGTGGTGGAGTTCACCCTGCCGCTATTGCTGCTCGTCACCAGCGGCGGTGTGATCGGCACGATCGCGGTCGCCGGGATGATCATCTTCCACCTCCACATCATCTCGACCTTCCCGCTGGCGGTGCCGCTGGAGTGGAACGTGTTCATGATCTTCGGAGTGCTGTTCCTCTTCGGCCACTACGGCGATGTTCCGTTCTCGACGCTCGACGACCCGCTCCTGGTGGCGATCCTCGCGGTCATCTGCGTCGGCCTGCCGGTGCTCGGCAACTTCCGTCCCGACCTGGTCTCCTTCTTGCCCTCGATGCGTTACTACGCGGGCAACTGGGCGACCAGCCAGTGGCTATTCCGGCGCGACTCGGGCGCCGAGGAGAAGCTCGACCGCGAGATCGTCAAGGCGGCGCCGATCGTGGGTGAGCAGCTGGCCAAGTTCTATGACCCCGAGACCGTCGAGGTGCTGCTCTACAAAGGCCTCGCCTTCCGTGCGATGCACTCGCACGGGCGCGCCCTCAACGGCCTTCTGCCGCGCGCGGTCGACGACATCGAGGAGTACCGGGTGAGGGAGGGGGAGCTGGTCGCCGGAGTCGTGCTCGGCTACAACTTCGGCGATGGCCACTTCCACAACCACCGCCTGTTAGATGCGGTGCAGGAGCGTTGCCAGTTCGATCCGGGGGAGCTGCGGGTGATCACGCTGGAGTCCCAGCCGGCGCACGTGCAACGCCAGCATTACCGGATCCTCGATGCCGCCACGGGCGTTATCGAGGAAGGCTGGGTGAGCGTCGCCGACATGGTCGGCCGCCAGCCCTGGCTCGGGGATGAGCCGTTCCCGGCGCACCCGGTCGAAGCGGGCGCGGCTCGCCCGGCCGCCCCGGCGCCTCCCGCATGAGCGAGGCAGTCGTCGTCGGCTCCGGCCCCAACGGGCTGGCCTGCGCGGCGACGCTGGCCAGACACGGTGTGGTGGTGACCGTGATTGAGGCCGAGGAGACGATCGGCGGCGGCACCCGTAGCTCCGAGCTGACTGTCCCCGGGGTGTTGCACGACGAGTGCAGCGGCTTTCACCCGATGGCAGTGGAGTCGCCGGCGCTGACCTCATTGCGGCTGGAGCGCCACGGGCTCGAGTGGGCCCGGGCGGAGGTCGAGCTGGCGCATCCCCTGGACGGCGGGGACGGGGCCACAATGCTGCGTTCGATCGAGCAGACGATGACCAACCTTGGCGCGGGGGGACCGGGGTGGGGGAGGCTGTTCGGCGGGCCGGCGAGGAAGTTCGATGCGCTCGCCGAGGACATCCTGCGGCCGGTCACGCACCTGCCCAAACACCCCGTTGTGCTGACCCGGTTCGGCCTCTCCGCGCTGACGCCCGCGACGGTGCTCGCGAAAACCCTCTCCACGCCGCAGGCCCGGGCGCTGTTCGGCGGTGTCGCCGCCCACGCCTTCAGCCCCCTGACCAAGCCGATGAGCTCCGCCGTCGGGATGGCCCTGATCTGCTCCGGACACCGCCACGGCTGGCCGGTCGCGCGCGGGGGTTCGCGGGCGATCGCGGAAGCACTCGCGGCCGTGATCCTGGAGCATGGGGGGCGGATCGAAACCGGACGGCCGGTGCGCTCGCTGGAGGAGCTGCCCGCCGCGGACGCGGTGGCGCTCGACCTGGCGCCCGCTGGGGTCGCCGACGTCGCCGGGGGGCGGCTGCCGCATCATGTCGCCCGCGCCTATCGCCGCTACAAGCGTGGGCCCGGCGCCTTCAAGGTCGACCTCGCTGTTGAGGGAGGGGTGCCGTGGGAGCAGGAGGACGCCCGCCGCGCCTGCACGGTCCACGCGGCCGGCTCCTTCGAGGAGATCGTCGCCGGCGAGCACGAGGTCAACCAGGGGCGGATGCCGGATAGCCCCTTCGTCCTGGTCGGGCAGCAGTACCTGGCCGACCCGTCGCGCTCGGCCGGTGACGTTCACCCGGTCTGGGCCTACGCGCACGTCCCCAGCGGCTACGACGGGGATGCCTCCGAGGCGCTGATCGACCAGATGGAACGCTTCGCCCCTGGCCTGCGCGAGCGCATCGTCGGCCGCTCGGTCCGAACGCCCGCTGAGATCGAGGCGATGAACGGGAACTTCTCCGGCGGCGACATCCTCACCGGGGCTAACACCGCGGTGCAGACCCTGTTCCGGCCGCGGATCGGGCTCGATCCCTACGCGACCGGGATCCCCGGCGTCTTCATCTGCTCGGCGGCCACCCCACCCGGCCCAGGCGCGCACGGGATGTGCGGTTACAACGCCGCCCAGGCGATCCTGCGCGGTCTTTGACGCCGGGCGCCCTCGACTAGGGTTGCGCGCCGTGCGGATCCGGGCGGCGAGAGACGAGGACGCCGATGCGGTCGCGGCGCTCTGGACCGAGGCCTACACCGGGCGCGGGCCGGGTGGCCGCAAGACGCCCTACGACCGGGCGGAGTTCTTCGAGGCGGCGCGCCGGGGACGGGCCCACGTCGCCGAGGAGGGCGGGGCGGTTCTCGGCGTGGTCGTCTTCTATCCGCCCGGCGCCGAGGGCAGGGCGATTGCTCGCGAGCCCGAGGCGGAGCTGTCGCGGCTGGCGGTGACCGAGGTCTCGCGGGGACGAGGGATCGGCCGCGCCCTGGCCGGCCTCTGTGCCGAGCTGGCCCGCGAGGAGGGGGCGGAGGCCCTGGTGCTCTGGAGCCGTCCCTACCAGGCCGAGGCGCACAAGCTCTACGAGGCGCTCGGCTACCGGCGTAGGCCCGAGCGGGACTCCACCGACGAGGACGGCCAGCGGCTCGTCTTCGTCCTTAGTCTTTAAGCCCGTCCTACACTGGGACGATGTCTTCACACGCTCAGATGGAGACCTACACCCTCTACAGGCGTGGAATCGAGCTGCTCGAGGACGGTGATTTCGAGCACGCCACCGAGCCCCTGGCGGAGGCCGCGCGGCGGGCGCCGGAGAAGTCCTCAGTCCGGGAGGCGCTGGGGCGCGCTTACTACCGGGCCGGCCGGTTCGCCCAGGCGGCAGTCGAGTTCGAGGCGGTGATCGAGACCCACCACGCCGACGACTACGCCCACTTCTGCCTCGGCCGGGCGCTCAGCAAGACCGGCCAGAAGGCCCGTGCCCGCCACCACCTCGCCCTCGCGGCGAACCTGCGCCCTGACCGGCGCGACTACCGCTTCTACCGCCGGCTACTCGACGCCTGAGCGAGCCGGTCCGGCTCAGAGGCCGCGGACCAGCTTGCCGACGGTGGCTGCGGAGAAGTAGGGCCCGTAGGAGCGGGTCCTGTCGTCGAGGTGGAGGTAGGTGGTCAGGCCGTTGATCTGGGTGCCGTCGCCGATCAGCCAGGCGCCGCCGCTGGCCCCTTGCGCCCAGTGACATTCGATCGCCAGGGTCGGCGGGCCGGGGAGCGGGTAGCTGAGGGTGTCGTCGCCGATGTAGGGGGAGCGGCAGCTCTGCATGTGCGTTCTTTCGCCGGGATAGCCGAAGGTCTGGAATTCCTGGTTGCGGCTGAGGTCGGTGACGACCGTGGCGCCGCCGCCGACCGCGTCGGCGACATTGACCCCTTCGGTGTTGGGCCGGGTGAGGAAGGCGCCGAGGTCGAAGTCCGGGTTGCCGTGCTTGGTCCACTGCTTCGGCGCGTAGATCTCGTTACCGCGGGCGATGAAGGCGCCGAACGGTGCGACGCCGCCGTTGAAGCTCGGCACGAACTGGAGGTACTTCGACCAGATGCTGCGGCGACTCTCTTCTTCGGGACCGCTGTTGACGCAGTGGCCCGCGGTCAGCACCAGCTGCCTGGTCGGGCTGTTGATCGCCGTTCCCGAGCAGTAGCCGTTGACCTTGCCCTGGCGGACGAAGATCCTGCCGTTGACCGAGAAGGGCGGGACTTCCGGCGTGGGGACGGCGAAGAAGCTGGCGGTGGCGCCGGCGAGTTGCGGGCGGACGCTCGGCACGACCCGTCCCCGGCTATCCATCGCCAGGTCGAGCGGGCGAGCGCTGCGCATCCGGGCCGGGGTCCAATAGCGTTCGACCCTGGCCGCCTCGGCGCTCTCCCGGGCGACGCTCAGTGGGCTGGCGGCGATCTGGGCGCGCGGCGACGCGAGCGCCTGACCGGCGCACGACAGCAGCACCACGAGCAGGACCAACATGCTCGCGGGCAGCAGTCCGCGCGGTCCCCCCAAATGCAATAGCCCTCGTCGCATCGCTCCCCTGACGATATCCGGCGGCCGGGGCCGGCCCGCCGGTGCTCGGTGCCTGTCAGGTGACCAACGGGATCACGCAGCGGTAGTTCCTGGCGGCGGTGGAGACCACGACGTTGGCCTTTGCGGTCGCAGAGATCGTTATCACTGCATAGACATCGAGTCCGGACGCGTTAGTCAGGTCTCCCGTCCACTCGTCGTCCTCCGCCAACGCAATCCCCGGCTGCTTGGAGAACGCTGCGAGCGCCAGGGCATCGGGCAGGGCGCCGCCCTGCGACGCGCAGGCCTCGGCCGCGGTCGGCGCCGTCACCGCCGCCTCACTGGCCGCGGTCTGCCAGCAGGCGCCGGCAAACGGGCGGGTGCCCGCCTTGCACCCCACGTCGTGGCCGTTGATCGTGCCGGCCGTCACCGCGTTGACCGCGTGCAGGGCGGTCTGGGCGTCCCGGGCGGAGTCGGCGATGTCGGCGTGGACGGCGCTGGGAACCTGGCCGAGGGTGGCGGCGTCGATCTGGGACCCGGTGATCGAGCCTTGCGCCACCCTGCTGCCGGTGATCGTGCCGGCCTTCAGCCTGTCCCCGGTCAGCGTGCCCGGCACCACCCGGTTCCCGGGCAGCGACTTGTGCTTGATCGTCTTGCCGTTGATCTTCCCCGCCGCGTAGACGGTGCCACCGAGCGCGGCGAACAGCGCGATGCACGCGACGATCATCGCCGGCGAAGGCCGGCCGAATCCCCTCCTCATATCTCCCCCTAGCGATTGAGTGAACGAGGCCCGAGACCACTGGGCAACTCGATTGGCGGCAGGTTAACTGAGCGTTCTAGACCTCTGGACGAAAATCTCAAGACACAGAGGTAGACTCGCCCGAAGAACGGTCGGTGGTTAAGGGAAGTCCGGTGTGAGTCCGGCGTGGTCCCGCCACTGTGACCGGGTCAAGGAAGTCGCGGCGCCAAGCGGCGCAGCCACTGGGGACGACACCGAGTCTCCGGGAAGGTGCGGCCAACCCAAACCCCGGAAGCCAGGAGACCTGCCTCCGGCCAGCCAACATCCCCTCGAGGAAAGGGTGGCGTAATGCCAAGAACCATTCCGTCCCGGCTGGGCGCCGCGTGCGCGCTGGCCTTCGTCCTGTCAATGCTGTTCGCTACGGGCGCGCTGGCAAAAGGTCTCTCGGCCGAGCTGCGAGTCGTCGGCAAGGGCAACAAGGTGGTCGCGGAACAGACCGTCAAGACCACCACCGCGGTCTCCGTCAAAGCCAGCCCGAAAGCGACCTGCTTCGGCGCCAAAGACGCCGGCAGCGGCAAGCCCGTCTCGATCAAGCCGAACACGGCGATGGGGCTGCTGGCGCGGGCCTCGAAGTCGACCGGCGCGCTGCGTCCGCTGGTGCTGACCGACGCCTTCAGCTTCGGCCTCGGCCTCTGCGGGGTCGGTCCGAACATCGCCAAAGGCGGCGCCAGCTGGTACCTGAAGGTCAACCACAAGGGGTCGTTGATCAGCGGCGACAGCCTCAAAGTGCGGGCTGGGGACGAAGTCCTCTGGACCCTCGCGCCGTCTTTCCCTTACCCGAACGAGCTGGTCCTGGAAGCGCCCGAAAGCGCCACCGCGGGGATGCCGTTCTCGGTGAAGGTCGTTTCCTACGACGAAAAAGGCAAGCGCAAGCCCGTCGCCGGAGCGACCGTGACCGGCGCCGCCGGCCCGACGGCGGCCGACGGCACCACCACCGTCACCATCACCTCGCCGACCAAGCTTTCGGCGACCCACGGCAAGGAAATTCCCTCCGCCGCGGTGCCTGTATGCGTGGGCGGCCCAGCCGTCGACTGCGCGGCGTAGTGCCCCCACGCCGCGGCACGGCGGTCGCGATCGCGCTGCTTTCGGCGGCGCTCGCGGCCGCCGGCTGCGGCCTCGGCGCGGGTGAGGGCGTCGGCTCGGTCGAGTTGACGGTGACCCGTGAATTCGGCTCCGTGTCGATGCTGGAGCGGACGGTGGAGGCGAGCGAGTCCGACACCGTGATGCGCCTGCTGGAATCGAACGCCGAGATCTCTACCCGCTACGGCGGCGGGTTCGTGCAGTCGATCGATGGGATTGAGGAGACCCAGCAGGGAGGCGATCCCTACGACTGGTTCTTCTACGTCGACGGCGTCGAGTCGCCGATCGGCGCCGCCGACGTGGCGATCCGGGGGGACGAGCGGATCTGGTGGGACTACCGCAACTGGTCGACGACTAGCAACGTGCCGGCGGTCGTCGGCTCCTGGCCGGCGCCCTTCGCTGGCGGCTATGAAGGCCGCGAGCGGCAGGTCGCGCTCGAGTGCGAGGGCGGGGGCGAGGCGTGCCGCGCGGTGCGGGCCAGGCTGGAGCAGGCGGGTGCGGACCTGGTGGGCGGATCTCCCTCCGGGGCGATCCGGGTCCTGGTCGGGCCGTGGGCCCGGCTGCGCTCGGACCCTGACGCGACGCCGATCGAGCGGGGGCCGGGGGTGAGCGGCGTCTTCGCGGACTTCGTCGCGGAGAACGGCGGCTACCGGCTGCGCGGCCTGGGGGAGGACGGTGAGCCGGCGCGGGTGTTCGGAGCCACCGCCGGCCTCGTCGCCGCCACCCGGCGTGCCGGCGTGCCACCTGTCTGGTTGGTGACGGGACAGTCCCCGGCCGGCGTTCGCGCCGCGGCGGGGCTGCTGGCGGCAGAGACGCTGCGCGATCGCTACGCGGTAGTGACGGAGGGTGGGAAGGAGACGCCGCTGCCGGTGCTCGAGGCGACGGGGGAGGAGGCTTCGGGATGAGGTCGCCCTTCGCCTACACACCACGGCGCGGTCCCCTGCAGGCCGCCTCTCCGGGCGCCGCGATCGCCTATCTCGGCGCGCTTGTGGCCGTCGCCTTCCTCTACTCGAACCCGCTGGTCATCTGCGCGGCGGGAGCGGCGGCGATGCTGGCGGGCAAGCTGGCCGGCGCCGGGACGGCGGTCCGCGCCGCTCTGCGAATGGGCCTGGCACTCGTCGTCCTGATCGCGGTCGTCAACGCACTCTTGGTCAACCGCGGAGAGACGGTGCTGGCAAGGCTCGGAGACTGGCCGATCCTGGGACAGGTCGACGTCACCGCGCAATCGCTTCTCGCCGGCCTCGGGGTCGGCCTCCGAGCCCTAGTCGCCCTCGTCGCATTCGGGGTCTACTCGGCCTGCGTGGACCCCGACCGGGTGCTGCGGGCGCTGCGCCCCTTCGCCGGGCGCTCGGCGCTGACCGCGGCGCTCGTCTCCCGCCTGCTGCCGGTGGCGGCGAGCGACGCCGGCCGACTCCGCGACGCGGCTCGGTTGCGCGGCCCGGGCGCCGCCGAGGTCGGCCCCGCCCCGATGGCCCGGCGCCTTCTCGCTGGGTCCCTCGACCGCGCCGTCGACGTCGCCGCAACGCTGGAGCTGCGCGGCTACGGGCTCGGCGCCCCGGTGGCCGAGCGCCGCCGCTCGCGTTCGCGCTATGACCGCCGCTTCTATGCGATCGCCGCCCTGGTGCTGGTCGCGGCGATCGCCGGGAAAGCGCTCGGCGTCGACGACTTCCACGCCTACCCGACGATCGGGGTCGGAGCGGGGCCCGGGACGCTGACCCTCGCGGGGCTGGTGGTGCTCACCGGCTTCGCGACCCGGCGCCGCAAGCCGAAGCGCCGGACTGCGCCTGGACGGCTGGAGGCGGCCCGTGTCTGAGCTGGCGATCCGCCGCGGCGCCCCTCCTGCCCTCTCGATCGAGGGCCTGAGCTACACCTACCCACACGCCGGTGCCCGTGCCCTCGAGGCGGTTTCGCTCGACCTCGCCCCGGGCGAGTTCGTCCTCCTCGCCGGCCGCTCCGCCGGTGGCAAGTCGACGCTCCTCAAAGCCGCCTGCGGCCTCGTTCCTCACTTCCACGGCGGCGAGATCGAAGGCTCCATCGCGGTGGCCGGAATCGATGCCCTCGCCACCGGCCCGGGCGAGCTTGCTGCGGCTGTCGGCTACGTCGCCCAGGATCCCGAGACCCAGGTTGTCTCAACGACGGTGGCAGCAGAGATCGAGCTGCCCCTGGAGCTTCGCGGAGACGCTCCCACCGACCGCGCCCGAGCCGTCGAGGAGGTTTCGCTTGCTTTGGCCATGCCGCACCTCCTCGACCGAACGGTAGACACGCTGTCTGGGGGAGAGCTTCAGCGCGTTGCGCTTGCCGCAGCGCTGGTGACCAGGCCGAGCCTGGTCCTCTTGGATGAGCCAACCTCCCAACTCGACCCCGTCGCCGGCGATGAGCTGATCTGGCTCCTTCGCCGCCTAAACGAGGAGTGGGGCGTCGCTGTTCTGCTCGCCGAACACCGTTTGGAGCGTTGCCTGGCGGCTGCCGACCGGGTAATCGCCATGGACGCTGGAGCCATCGCGTTCGACGGTTCCCCCGCCGACTTCCTCACCTGGGCCCATGAGTCCAACCCCGCTCTATCGACGCCTGCGGCTCGCCTCTTCTCCCTCGCCGGAATCGACCCTTTGCCCGTCGGCGTCCGTAGCGCCCGCGCCACTCTCGAACGCAGCAATGCCCCCCAACGGCGGATTGCGAGTGAGCAGGTCGGTTCCCGGGAATCTGGCCGGCCAGCTCTCCAAGCATCCGACCTCTGGGTTGAGCTCGACCGAGGCGAAGAGGTCCGAGACGTCCTGCGCGGCATCGATCTGAGAATCGATCGCGGAGAACGGGTCGCACTGATGGGACGTAACGGCGCCGGCAAGAGCACGCTGCTGCGGGCGGCCGCCGGCTTGGTCGAGTCCGCCGCGGGGAAGGTCAACGCCGGAGACGAGCACGGGATGGCGCTGCTGACCCAGAACCCAGGTGACTACCTCGTGCGCGAGCGCGTTGGCGACGAGCTGCCAGGAGACGTTGGGCTGGCGGCGCTGCAGACCGTGGGCCTGGAGCACGCGATCGACGCTGATCCGCGAGACCTCTCCGGCGGGGAGCGCCAGAGGCTCGCGCTGGCGATCGCGTTGGCGGGGCGGATGGAGGGGGAGAAGCTGCCGGGACTGGTTGCGCTCGACGAGCCGACCCGCGGGATGGACCGTGAACGCAAGGACGATTTGGTCGAGCTGATTGCTTCTCTAGCGAAGCGTGGCGCCGCGGTGATCGTCGCCACCCACGACGTCGAGTTCGCCGCGGCATTCGCGGAGCGGGTCGTGCTGCTCGGCGACGGCGTCGTGATCGCCGACGGCCCGATGACCGAGGTCCTCTCTGGCGGCTGGTACTTCGCCACCGAGGTCGCCCGGGTGCTCGACCTACCGGGGGTCGTCACCCCCGAGCAGGGAGCGGCGATTCTGCGCGGAGAGGGGGGCGCCGGATGAGCTGGCAGCTGACCAGCTTCCTGATCCTCGGCGCGGTCCTCCTCGCCGGCTTCGCCTGGTATGAGCGCTCGCGGCCGCCGTCGCAGGTCGTGGCCCTGGTCGCGGCGCTGGCGGCGCTGGCGATCGCCGGGCGGATCGCGTTCGCCGCCTTCCCCAACGTCAAGCCGACCACCGACATCGTCATCTTCGCCGGCTACGCGCTCGGCGGAGCGCCGGGCTTCGCGGTCGGGGCGCTGGCGGCGCTGGTCTCCAACATCTGGTTCGGGCAGGGCCCCTGGACGCCGTGGCAGATGGCCGGGTGGGGCCTGTGTGGCCTGCTGGGCGCCGCTTTCGCCGTCGGCGTCCGCAACGCGGGAAGGCTCAGTCTGGCCGCCGTCTGCGGGTTTGCCGGCATTGCCTACGGCGCTCTGCTGAACTTCTCTCTTATGGCGACCTATGGAGGGGAGCTGTCGTGGCGGCACTTCGCCACGCTCCAGGCGAACGCGATTCCGTTTGATGCCGCGCACGCGATCGGCAACGTGGTCTTCGCCCTGATCGCCGGCCCGGCGATGATCCGGATGCTGGTCCGGTTCCGCGAGCGCTTCGAATGGCGACGGGGTGGGGGAGATGACCCCGGCGCGGCCGAGCCCCGGCGCGGGTTGAGGCCGGCGTTACGCGGGGGTGCCGGCGTCGCCGCCGTGCTGATGGCGGCAGCGGTGGCGCTGGCGCCGGCGCCAGCCGAGGCATCCGACGTGGGCTTGGCCGCCGACTGGCTGGAGTCGGCCCAGAACGGGGACGGCGGCTTCGGCCCCTCGCGGGGGGACGCCTCAAGCGCCGAAATCACCTGCTGGGCGATGCTCGGATTGGAGGCCGCCGGGCGAAACCCGCTCGACATCTCCCGGAGCGGCAGCACTCCGGTCGACTTCCTACGCCGCAGGGTCGGCGAGCTGACGAGCCCCGGCGACCTCGCCCGCACGATCCTGGCGCTCCAGGGTGCCGGCGTCGACCCACGAAACTTCGGCGGCCAGAACCTGGTCTCCCGGCTGCTGTCAGGGCGGCGCGACAACGGCTCCTACGAAGGCTGGCCTAATAGCACCGCCTACGCGGTCATCGCCCTGCGCGCTGCAGGGGCGGGCGGCACCGAGAAGTCGCTCTCCTGGTTGCGCAGTGTCCAGAACGACGATGGCGGCTGGGGCGACACGCCCGGGTCGCCGAGCAACGCCGACGGCACCGGCGCCGTCCTGCAGGCGCTCTCCCCTGATTCCAAGGCCTCGGGGCAAGGACTCTCTTACTTGCGCGGGACCCAGCACAAAGGCGGCGGTTACGCCCTCGGCGGAAGCGGTGGCGTCAACACCCAGTCGACCGCGTGGGCGATCCAGGGGATCCTCGCTGCGGGTGGCGACCCAGGCTCCTTCCGCCGCGGCGGTTTCAGCGCGCCCGAATACCTGACCAACAACCAGCAGCCAGACGGCAGCTACCGGTACGCGAAGCCGAGCGCCGAGGTCCCCGACGAAGTCGCCCACCAAACCCCGGTCTGGGTGACCGCCGAGGTGATGGTGGCCGCCAGCAACGAGTACCTCCCGATCTCCGTCCCTCCACGCGCTCCCAAACCGTCCCGAGCTGCTGCCGCCCCCTTCGGCGGCATTACCCCCGAGGACGTGCCTGCCCCCGAATCCGCCCCGGCCTTACCGGCGCCGGCCGAAGGCGGGGGAGGTGGATCCTCACTCAAAGACCTCAAAAAGCTCGTCCCTCCCGGCAAGGCCACCCCGGTGGCGCCGGCCGGCAACTCGCCCCCGGCGGGGGGAAGGAAGAAGGGGGCAGGAGGCGTCGCGTCGGAGACGTCAACGCTGATCGAAGAGGACTCGGGATCGGGATCGGACAGCAGTGCAGTGGGCGCAATCCTCGTCGGCCTCGCAGCTGGTGCCCTGCTGTTCGGCGCCGCCTGGGCCGGCCGCCGCGGCTGGATGCGTTGGCGCTACGGGTTGTAGGCGAATCAATTGTCGGATTGATGACCCTATGGGGTGGTCAATCCATCAATTGATCTGTTAGGGCCGCCGGGTGGGGACGCGAAGCGGGACACTGTGGGCTATGGACGTGGAGACCGCAATTCGCACCCGGCGCACCCATAAGGCGTTCGCGCCCGAGCCGGTGCCGCGTGAGCAGCTCGACGAGCTGTTGGAGCTAGCCAGGTGGGCGCCGAACCACAACCTCACCGTTCCCTGGCGCTTTCGGGTCATCGGGCCGGCTTCGCTGGTGCGGCTGAAGGAGGCGGCGGGGCCGGAGGGCGCCGCCAAGCTCGACCGGGCGCCGACCATGGTGGTCGTCTCCTGCGTGCTCACCGGCGAGCCCGACCAGGATGAGGAGGACCTGCACGCCGCTGCGGTCGCTTCCTACATCGTTCTCCTCGCCGCCCACGCCCGGGGCCTCGCCGGGTACTGGCGCACGCCGAGCCTCCTGCGAGCCGATGGCGGGCGCGCCGCAGTCGGTCTGCCAGCCGAGGAGCGCTTCGTCGGCCTGCTGCACCTCGGCCATCCCCGCCAGGAGCGCCCGATCCCGGAAAGACCCGGAGCCAACGGCACCACGACTTACCTGGACTAGTGCCTTGTCTCGTAACGTGGGTCGCGAAATGACGAGGTCCAGGCGCCGTCAGACAAGGACGCAGGGAGCCCGAATGGCAGCGCCATTTGGGCGACCGAGGACGCCGTATGGCGGTGATCTGGGGCCGTCATTTCCGGCCCGACGTTGCGAGGCAGGGCACCTATGCTGACCCGCGCACGAGCAGCCGAGGAGATCGCTGGTGCCCATTTCGAGGTGGTGGTGATCGGCGGCGGCATTACCGGCTCCGGCGTTGCCCTCGATGCCGCCTCGCGCGGCTACTCGGTGGCGCTGCTGGAGCGCGGCGATTACGCGGTCGGCACCTCCAGCCGCTCCTCGAAGATGATCCACGGCGGCCTCCGTTACCTGCAGAACTTTGACCTCGGCCTCGTCCGCGAGGCACTGGTGGAGCGCCAGCTGATGGTCCAGCTGGCCCCGCACCTCGTCTACCCGACCCCGTTCCTGGTCGCCGCCCTCGGCGAGGAGCGGCGCGACCGCCGGATCGGCCTCGGGCTGAACATGTACGACGTGATGGCGACCACCCGGGTCGGCCGCAGCCGGCGCGAGATGCGCGCCTCCAAGGAAGAGGACGAGGACTTCTACTGGTCGCCGGACCGTCACCGCACGATCGACCGCGAGGAGGTCCTGGAGATGGTTCCGGCACTGGCCGCGCGCGATCCCAAGGACGCCTACCTCTTCTACGACTGCCAGACCGACGACGTCCGCCTGGTCCTCACCATCCTCGGGGAGGCGGAGCGGTTCGGTGCCGTCTCGCTCAACGGCGCCGAGGTCACCGAGGTGCTCGCCGAGAACGGCCGCGCCACCGGCGTCGCCTTCGTCGAGGAGGGGTCGGAGGAGCGGATCGAGGTCAGCGCCGATCACGTCGTCAACGCGACCGGGGTCTTCGCCGACCAGATCCGGACGGAGGAGATCCTCGGCGAGGAGGACGTCCCCCGGATCTCCCCCAGCCGTGGCACCCACCTGCTGCTCGACCAGGCCGACCTGCCGATGGGCTCCGCCGCCTGCATCGTCCCGGCCGGCGCGGGGCGGATGATCTTCTCGCTGCCCTGGTACGGGCGCACCTTGATCGGCACCACCGACAACGACTTCGACGGCGACACCACACACCCGCGGCCCGGCTCGGAGGACGTCGGCTACCTGCTCGACGCGATCAACGAGTTCTTCGGCACCTCGCTCACCGACTCCGACCTGGTCGGCGCCTACGCGGGCGTGCGGCCGCTGATCTCGACCGGCGACCCGCGCAAGTCAGTCGACATCTCCCGCAAGGCGGAGCTGTATGAGACCTCGTCGGGGATGCTGACGATCACCGGCGGCAAGCTGACGACCTGGCGGCGGATGGCGAAGATGACGGTCGATCGCCTGGTCGAGCGAGAGGGCCGCGAGGCGCCGTGTCACACGGCCGAGATCCCACTGGGGATGGAGGCGCGCCCGGAGGACCTGGAGGCGCCGGACTCGGTCGAGGACGGGGCGACCGACCAGCTCGCCTTCCGCTACGGGCACGCCGCCCGCGCCGTCCTCGACCTCGCCCGCGAGGACCCGAAGCTCGGTCGCCCGATCGTGCCCGGCCGCCCCGATCTGCTGGCCGAGGTGGCGATCGCCGCCCGTCGCGAGCAGGCTCGGAGCGTCGCCGACGTGCTCCTGCGTCGCACCCGGCTGGGGATCCTGGCGGCCCCTCAGTTGCGCGACGCCGCCTCGGTGCGGCCGGTCGCCGACGTGCTGGGCGCCGAGCTGGGCTGGTCGCGGCGGCAGCGCTCGCGGGAGGCGGAGGTGTGGCCGGCAGCCGCCGCGGCGGAGGGGATCGACCCCGCCACCCGCGCCGACGTCGCCGGTTGAATAACCTGCCGGGCTCGATGACCAAGGCCGAGCTGCAATCCAAGCACCTGTCCGAGCTGCACTCGCTGGCTGCCGACGCCGGCGTGCCGCGCTACCGGATGCTTTCCCGAACGGAGCTGATCGAGAAGCTGAGCGACGGCGGTTCCGGCGCCGGCTCCGGTTCCGGTGGGGAGCGACAGCGATCGGGTGGCGGCGGATCGCGGTCCGGTTCCGGTCAGCGCGACCGGCCTCCCCGTCAGCGCCGGCGTCGTTCGGGCTCCGGGGGCGGTGGTGAGCGCGACCGACCCGAGCGCGACCGGGGTCAGCGAGATCGACCCGAGCGGGACCGAGGCGGACGCGACCGGCCGCCGCGTGAGCGACGCCCGGAGCCGACGCCGCCACCTGAGCCAGCGCCCGAGCCGACGCCCGCAGCTTCTGCCCCGAGGGGAGACGAGCCCCGCTCGCGCCGGCGCCGCCGTAGGCGCTTCGGCCGTCGCGGCAAGGACGAGGTCACGATCCAAGATCTTCTGTTGCCGCCGGCCGCCGGCCGTCAGGCGATCCTCTGCGCCGAGACCCGAGAGGGATGCACGGCGCTGCTTCGCGGCATCGCCGGCGACCTCGCCGGTGCTTCGAAGAGCCCGGACCCGGTCATCCTGCTGATCGACCCCAGCCCGGAGGAGCTGGCCGAGTGGAGGCGCGAGGCCCCGCAGGCCGAGATCGTCGCCGCCGGCCAGGCCCGCCACGCCACCGACGCCCTCGCCCAGGCATCCGCTCGCGCCGCCGACGGCGACGACGTGATCCTGCTGGTCGACTCGCTCACCCGCCTCGCCAGTGCCTACGGCGATGCCGGGGCGGCAAAGGAGTTCTTCGACGCCGGTCGCACCCAAGGAAGCGCCGGGCGCGGCTCACTCACCGTTGTCGCCGCGCTCGAGCGTTCATAGGGGCTTAGGCCCAAGCAGATCAAGGACGCAGGGAGCGAAGCGTGCTCTGCACGCGAGCGACCGAGGACGCCGATATGCGCCGGGCCTCAGCGCCTATAGGCGATGCGGCGCCAGGAAGGCTCTTTAGAGAGCTCAATCAGCTCCGAGCTGCGGTCGGGCTGGATGTAGCCGAAGGTCTGGCTGCGCTCGTCGAAGACGACATCGAGCTCGCCCTCCTTGACCCGCTGGTCGAGCCAGGCGCCGCGGAAGACGAGGCGCCGGATCCAGTGCACGAGGCTGCGGTTGGCGGGACCGACAAGGTCCTCCCAGTTCTCGTTGATGTGCTCGCCGAGGCGTGAGCTGGGCTCGGCGATCTCGCCACTGACGGCGAGGTCGAGGAGGTCGTCCAGCTCCTCCTGGCTCAGTCCCTGGTCGACGAACCCGAGCTTGACCGCCGCCTGCTCGACCCGCTGGCCGAAGTCCTCCTCGTTGAAGGCGAAGCGGAGCTCGCCGTACTCGAGCACGTAGTCGGAGCCAGACTCGTAGTTCCCTCTGCGGGTCGTTTTCTTATCCATGAGTTGAAGCCATCCCACTCGCGCAAGCCCGGCGCGAGCAGGTCCATGATCTTGCCGATCATCGTAGTCCGACGCTGGTCCGGGGTGGGCGCTGAACGGGGGGTTGCACTCGCTGGGGGGAGAGGTCGATGGGCCCCGGAGCTTGGCCCGCCATGGAGAACCGTGACAACAAGTTGCGGCTCGCGCCGCGTTTGAGAGCGCTGCCGAGATGCCGGGTGCTCGGTCGCGAGATGGCGGTGGCGACCGGGTTCCGGGCCCGCCTTCTCGGCCTGGGTGGCCTGTCCCACGGTGCGGCCGGGACGGGGCTGCTGATCCCACGCTGCTCGAGCGTCCACACCTTCGGCATGCGGTTCGCGCTCGACCTGGTCTTCGTCGACGGGGACGGCAGGGCACTCTCCGTGCGTCGACGGGTTCGGCCCGGGCGGCTGATCTGGCACCGCGGCGCCCGCGCGGTCCTCGAGATTCCGTCGCCGCCGGGGGAGAGTCCGCGGGCCGCCGGGACTTAGACGGGCATGTTGCCGCAGCGAGAGGAGATCGCCAACGTGGTCGTCTGCGAGGACGACAGCATCACCCTCGACCTGCTCTGCGACCACCTGGCGGCGGACCGGTTCGGGGTGCTGCCGGCGCCGAGCGCCTCGGATGCGCTGCGACTCTGCCGCTACAACCACCCTGACCTGCTCCTGCTCGACCTCTCGTTGCCCGACGCCTCGGGCCTTGACGTCCTCCGGGAGATCCGTGAGGCCGATGGGATCGACTCCCGCTTCGACCCACGCCTGCCGGTGATCGTCCTCACCGGCCGCGGCGCCGACACCGACCGCGTCCGCGGCCTCGAGTCGGGGGCCGATGACTACATGACGAAGCCGTTCAGGTACCCGGAGCTGCGCGCCCGAATCGGCGCCGTTTTGCGCCGCCGCTCCGGCCTCCACGACGGTCCCGTCCGGGTCGGCGACCTGATCGTTGATCCCGCCCGCCGCAAGGTCCTGGTCGGCGATCGCGAGGTGCCGCTGGCGAAGAAGGAGTTCAGTCTGCTGCGGATGCTGGCGAGCGACCCCACCCGGGTCTTCTCGAAGGAAGAGCTGCTCAATGCAATCTGGGCCTACCGCGGCCCACACAAGACCCGCACTTTGGATTCGCACGCCTCTCGCTTACGCCGCAAACTCGACCCCGAGCACGGCCGCTTCGTGATCAATTCCTGGGGAATCGGCTACCGCTTGATCGACGGATGAACGACTCGCTCGCCACTAATCGGACCACGCCATCTGGCTCTAGCGCCGATATACATGTGTTGGCGCCAAAATGGCGCTACACTCAACCTATGCCCAGTATCCAGGTCAAGAACGTCCCGCCGGAGGTCCACCGGGTGCTGCGCCAGCGAGCTGCCGCCGCGGGGCAGTCGATGCAGGAGTACTTGCTCGCTCAGCTCACCCGCCAGGCCGAGGCGGAGACGCTGGAAGAGGTCCTCGATCGCATCGGGTCTCGATCGGGCAGCACGGTCACGCGCGAGTTCGTGGTCGAATCGATTCGCCGCGACCGCGAGGAACGCTCGTGATCGTCGTTGACGCATCGGTCATCGCAGAAGCGCTCCTCACCGATGACGACGACGGCGACCGGCTCCGCGAGCGCCTGCGCGGCGAGCGGCTGGTGGCGCCGGAGCTGATCGACGTCGAGGTGGTGTCGACGCTGCGGCGCGCCGCCCGCGCCGGGAGGCTCGACGCGCGCCGGTCCACCCAGGCGTTAGCGGACCTGGCATCCCTGCCCCTGCAGCGCGTCCCGCACTTGCCGCTGTTGGGCCGCGTCTGGGAGCTGCGCGACAACCTCAGCGCCTACGACGCCTGTTACGTCGCTCTCGCAGAGGCCCTGGACACGATGCTCCTGACGGCTGACGGAAGGATGCAGCGAGCGACGGGTGTTCGATGTGAGGTCACCCTCCTCCACTGAGCACCGGAGGGCGAGTCAGGCGCCGCTGGAGCGGACCTGGACTTTGGACCTCGGGATGACTTCGTAGCCGTCGACCTCGAGATCGATCGCGAAGGTGCCGCGGTAGCGCTTCGTGCCCAGGTGCCAGGAGACCCTGCACCTGACCCTGTCCCAGGAGAGACGTACACAGCTGGCTCGCTTGTCGGTGCCTCTGCGGAACCGGCTTCGGAAGGCTTCCCCCAAGATTTCGGCGCCGAGATCCTTCGCCAGTTCGAAGCTGAGGTAGGGCGGGCTGGCCTTCGGGATGGGGGGCGGAGGCGCCCCCGTTTCAGCGCTCGCGATCCAGCCGGCGACCCAGCTGGAGATCTTGGGAAGGCGGGTGTAGATGTTTGGCAGCTTGCGGCTGCAGTCGGGCCCGCCGGAGACGATGATCCCGACCTCGACCGGCGTCCCATCGGCCCTCCGTGCGATCGCCGGCCCGCCGCTGTCCCCGAAGCACCCGCTCATCGTGTAATCGGGCGTGTTGAGCGCGCAGATCTGCCCCACAGCCGAGTAGAACGGTTCGAATGGCCGGGTCGCTCGCCGGCAAAAGCCCTGGGGCTTGAGGGCGAGTTCGGCCGTCTGGAGAACGGGAGAGCCGCTCATGGCCCGGTGCGAGGTGAGGCCCCATCCGGCGATCGAGATCGGAGTGCCGGCCTTGAACAGCGCGGCGTCGGCGCCGCTCGCCATCGCCAGGGGTGGAGCGGTCACCGGGGCGGAGAGGATGAGTATGCCCGCGTCTATCTGGATCTTGGCGGTTTCGAACGTCGGGTAGAAGATCGCCTCGGAAACGGTTGAGACGTTGGCGCTCGTCGCCGTCCTGATATCGGCGATTCCAGTCACGACCCGGAAGATCGAAGGCGGCTGGGCTGCGAACTCATCGGGCTTCTCGATGCAGTGGCCCGCGGTGAGTACGACCCTGGGCGCGACGACCGCGCCCGTGCAGGTGAAGGGTTCGTCACCGTCTTTCGCCGCAATGAAGGCGAGCGAGGGAAATTCCGTGATCGCGGCGGCGCGACCCCCGACAACGGAGGTCGTGGCAGGCGGCCCCGCGGCTTGCTCCTTCGCTCCGGCAACCGGGGTCCCCGAGGTTGCCGCAATCCCGGCAGCGACCGCGGCGAACGCCGCGAGCGCCGCCAAGAACCGCGTCATGGGTGCCGCTACTTGGATGCGTCGTCCTTCGACGGCGACTCGAAGCAGAGGATCGCCAGCTTGGCCGAGATCGCCTCGGTCTTCGCTTCGGCGAGCCGGCCTGCCGACTCTTGCTGGATCTCGACGGCGCGGCTCTGCGTCTCGGCGAGCAGCGCCGTCAACTCGCCCCAGCCCTTCTCGTCGACGAGCAGCGGAGTGTGGGTCAGGTGGCTGTCGGTGCGGGCGTTGAGCGAACCCGTGATCAACGCTTCTGTCGCGTCCTGGCCGATTGACTGCAGGGTCACGCCCGAGATGCCTTTACGGGCCGAGGCCGGCACCTTCGCCCACTCCTCATCGCTGAAGAAGGCACGCTCGGTGGCGCGGTAGAAATGCTCGACGGCGCCACGCCGGGGCTCGGTTTTGACCAGCTCCACGCAGTCGTACTCGAGCAGCGTCTTGACGTGATAGCTGACGTTGCCGAGCGGCTCGCCGAGTTCCTGGGCGAGCTGGTTGGGGCTGGAGATCCCCTTATGAAGGGAGGTGAGGATGCGAACGCGGAGCGGGTGGGCGAGGGCCTTCGCAAGCTGCTGCGTGATGCCCTCCGGTGACGTGCGGGTCTGAGCCAAGGCGGGAGTCCTCCTGGTGGTATGGGCTCGGGCGGGGGGTGGCATACAGAGTCCCCATCCGAGTTTCGCGGTCGAGTATCCCAGAACGCTCCGCTATTTCCGGGTTCGTTTGGACCATGGTTGGAACCCCGATTTCGCTCAGGAGGTCTCTAACCAAGCGCGCCCGCCGCCCCGGAGCGCCTGGCCGAGACCGCGAAGGCGCGGCGAGCGCGCTTCCTCCCACAACTCTGCGGCGCGGGGGGAGAGATCGACGGGATGCCGCCCTTAACCGGCCATGCGGATCATGGCGAGGCAGGCGGTGTAGAGATTCCCCTCGCGCTTGCAGAGATCGCGGCCGGCTGGCCTCTTGCGGCCTCGCTCGCGGCGGCCACCGCCGGCGGTCTGCGGGCTGGGCGGCGGCGGACGGCGCTCAATGAGGCGCTGCACGAGCTACGCCGGCCCCTCCAGGCCCTGGTGCTGGGCGCACCCGCGGGCCGGCGGGCCGAACCGGCGGTGGCCCTGCAGATGGCGGCGACCGCTCTGGAGCGGCTCGAGCGGGAGATCAACGGCGAGCCGGCGGCGAGCGCGTTTGAGACGCTCCGGGCCAGGCCGCTGCTCGAGGCGGCGGTGGCGCGGTGGCGGAGCCGGGCGGCGCTGGCGGGCGGGTCGCTGGAACTGCGATGGGGCGCGGGGGAGGTGCTGGTGAGCGCCGATGGCTACGCGCTCGCACAGGCGCTCGACAACCTCGTCGTCAACGCGATCGAACACGGTGGTCCCCGCATCGTCGTCGAAGCCCGCGCCGGCAGCGGCCGCCTGCGGATAGACGTGTGGGATTCCGGGCGCGCCTCGCGACCGGACTCACGCCGCGAGACCCCGACCGAGCTGATCGCCCGCCTGACGGGGCGCCGTCGCCGCGGCCACGGCCTGCGGGTCGTCAGGCGGGTCGCCGCCACCCACGGCGGGGAGTTCGTCCTGCGCCCCTCCGACTCGGGGACCACGGCTGTGCTCGAGCTGCCGCTGCTCGAGGTCGGGGAGGCGTCGTGAGCAGGCGCGGTCGCTCCCTTGCCTTCATGGTCACGGCCGGGATCGCTGCCGCCGCTGCCGCGGCGATCGCCGACAGCTACGGGAGCAGCGTTGCCCGCGGCTTCGGCAGGCTGCGGCCGGTGGTGGTTGCCGCGGCGAGGCTCGAGCCCGGCCGGGCGATTGACCCCACTCTGGCCGAACAGCGGCTGGAGGTGCGCAGGGTGCCGGCCCGGTTCCTGCCACCGGAGGCGCTGGCGGACCCGGCCGAAGCTCTTGGCCTCGTGCCGGCGACCATGATCCCTGCCGGCTCCTACCTGATCGCCTCCCAGCTCCGGGCGCCCGGCCCGCGACGCCCGCGGACCGTTCTCGACCGGGGTCGGCGGCCGGTCGAGATTGCCGTCAGCGGTGCCGGCGCGCTGCTGGCGATCGGAGCCGACCCGGCCGGGATCAGGGTCGACCTGGTGGTGACGACGGAACCCTCGGGCGCCGGTGCCGGGCGCGCCTACGTTGCCGCCGCCGGGGTCCCGCTGTTGGCGCTCGGGCCGAGCGCGGCTGGGCCCGAGGTGGGCGGCACCGTCGAGGCGACCCTCGGCCTGACCCGGGCCCAGGCGCTGCGGCTGATCGCCGCCCAGAGCTTTGCCCGTCAGGTCACGATCCTGCCCGAGGGCTAGGCAATGGCGCGCGAGCGGCACATCGCTGAGCTGGCGGCAGCGATGCGCGCCCGGTTGGTCGAGCGGCGCCGGGCCGCCGCGGCCGCAGGCGATGGGGAGGACGAGGAGCTGCGCGACGCGGTCCGGTCCCTGGTCGAGGAGGAGGCGGCGGTGCTCGGCCCGGTCGATCGGGAGGCGCTGGTCGGGCGGATCGTGCGCGACAGCGTCGGCCTCGGGCCGCTCGAGGACCTGCTCGCGGATCCGCAGGTGGAGGAGGTGATGGTGAACGGGCCGGATCGGGTCTACGTCGAGCGTCGCGGGGTGCTCGAGCCGACCGGGGTCCGGTTCGGCGACGAGGAGGAGCTGCGTAACGCGATCGAGCGGATTCTCGCCCCGCTTGGCCGTCGGGTCGACGAGCTCAGCCCGATGGTCGACGCCAGGCTCGCCGATGGCTCCCGGGTCAACGTGGTGATCCCGCCGCTCGCCGTCGACGGCCCGGCGCTCTCGATCCGGCGCTTCGGCGTGCGCAGGCCCGACCCGAGCGAGCTGGTCGAGCTGGGGACGCTCAGCGCCCGCCAGCGCGACCTGCTCCGAGACGCGGTCGGGGCCAGGCGCAGCGTCCTCGTCAGCGGCGGCACCGGATCGGGCAAGACGACGATGCTGAACGCGCTCTCCAGCTTCATCTTGCCCGGCGAGCGGGTGGTGACGATCGAGGACGCCGCCGAGCTCCGCCTCCAGCAATCGCACGTGGTCAGGCTGGAGAGCCGACCGGCTGGAGTCGAGGGCAGGGGGGAGGTGACGATCCGCCAGCTCCTCCGCAACGCCCTGCGGATGCGGCCGGACCGGATCGTGATCGGCGAGGTCAGGGGCGCTGAGGCCCTCGACCTGTTGACCGCGCTCAACACCGGCCACGACGGCGCTCTCTCGACCGTCCACGCCAACTCTCCCGCCGATGCCCTCAGTCGCCTGGAGACGCTGGCGCTGATGGCGGGCGTCGGGTTGCCGCACACGGCTGTGGCGGAGCAGGTGCAGCGGGGCATCGACTTCGTCGTCCACCTCGAGCGTCGCTCAGATGGGTCCCGGCGAGTGACGGAGATCGCCGAGGTCGAGGCGTGACGGGCTCGGCGGGACCGCTCCCGGTTCTCCTCGCCGCCTTGGCCGGCGGCCTGTTGGCGCTCGGGGTCCGCGAGGCAGTCCGGGCCACTCCCGCGGCTGCGAGCTGGACCCGGGCGGCGCTCGAGCCGTTGCGGCGGGCGGGCAGGGAGGGGTACGCCCCCTCGCTCGTCGAGCGTCGCCGGATCGCGGTCCTGGCCGGTGCGGGCGCGGTCCTCGGCGGTTGGCTGCTTGCCGGTCCGCTGCTCGCGCTGCCACTCGCGGTCGTCGGGCCGGCACTTGGCGGCTGGGCGATATCCAGTCGCCGACGCCGCTACCGGACGGCGGTCGAGCGCTCGCTGCCGGCGCTCGCAACCGCCATCGCCGACTCGCTCACCGCCGGGCGCTCGCTGCGCGCCTCGCTTGGTGCTGCCGCCGTCTCCCTCGACGGCCCGCCGGCGGCCGAGCTGACCCGGCTTGGCGCCGAGTTGGACCTGGGGGCCGGGACGGTCGAGGCGATCGCGGCGTGGCGCCGCCGGATGCGCTCGGAGCGCGTCGACGCCTTCGCCGCTGCGCTGCTGAGCCAGCGGCTGGCGGGTGGCGATTTGGCCGGGCTGCTGCGCCGCTTTGCCGCGGGGGCGGCGGAACGCGACCGGGTCGCCGAGGACGCCCGGTCGGCCACCGCCCAGGCCCGCTTCACCGGCCTCCTGGTCGTGGCGATGCCTAGCGGCGGCGCGCTGTTCGCCGAGCTGGTCCAGCCGGGATTCCTGGTCCAGTTGGTGAGCTCGCCGGCCTCCGCCGTCATGCTCGCGCTGGCTGCGGCGCTGCAGCTGGCCGGGTTCGTCGCGATCGGGCGCTTCTCCAAGGTGGTCGAGTGAGCGGCGCCGGCGTACTGGCGGCTCTTGCCGTCCTGCTTGGCTTCGCCGCCGCGCGTGAGTTGGCAGCGTCGCGAACCGGCTCGGGACCGCGGGCGCTCCCGCTCGGCCTCGGGGGACGCTCTGCGACCGCCGCCCTCCGTCTCGGTCTGCCAGAGCGCCTGCGGCGCGCCGGCCTCGAGCACCGGTTGCCGCTCGCCGCCGTCCTCCTGGCCAAGCTGGCCGGCATGGCGGGCGGTGCTCTGGTCGGCTTGGCTGCTGCCCCGGCAGCGCCCGGGCGGACCGGCTTGTTGGTCGCGATCGGACTGCCGGCGGCCGGCTTTCTCGTTCCCGACGCCTTTCTGGAGCGCGAGGCTCGTCGCCGCAATAGGCGCTTGGTCGCGGCGCTGCCGGACGCGCTCGACCTGCTCGCGGTCAGCACTGCCTCCGGCCGCGGGCCTGTCGCGGGGCTCGAGCAGCTGGCGCGGGCCGGCAAGGGCCCGCTGGCGGAGGAGTTGCGGATCGCACTCGCCGAACTTTCCTGCGGCGCTCCAACCAGCACCGTCTTGCGCTCGTTGCGCGCCCGCGTCCCGGGCACCGAGATCGCGACCCTGGTCGCCTCGATCGAGCGCTCCCGCCGCTTCGGCTCGCCGCTGGCCGACCAGCTACGCCGTCAGGCCGGCGCCCTGCGCCGCGACGGCCGCCGCGCCGTCGAGGAGCGCGCCGCCCGCGCCGCCCCGAAGATCCAGCTCGTCGTCGCCCTGGTCCTCGTCCCCTCGGTTCTGCTGATGATCGCCGCTGCCCTGATCGCCAACGCCGGCACCCTGCTGTCCGGCTTCTGAGTGTGGACCCGCCTACTCCACCGACTCCTCGCGCAGCCGCTTCGCGACCATGGCGCTGGCGGCGCAGATCGCGTCGAGGTCGTCGGCTCTCTGCTTGTGGCCCTTGACGTAGCAGCACAGCGTTCCGCCCCGCAGCTCGAAGGCGAACTTCTTCGGCGCGGAGTCGGTCAGCCAGACGATGAAGCTGGGGCTGAAGAGCCGCCGCAACCAGGCGGCGTCCTGGCTCTTGTCGGCGAAGATCTCGTAGCGGTCGTCCAGGGCCTTGCTCTCTAGCTTGATCCGCTGCTTCGATTTACGGAAGAAGTCCTCGAACCCGATCAGCGCTCGCAGACCGAACTTGCGCTGGCAGGTGAGCTGCGGCACTCGCGCGGCGCACTCGGGCACCTCGACCAATCCCAGCGTGTAGCGGTAGTACAGAGTCTGGACACCTTTGTCGGTGGAGGTCGTTTCCTCGTAGGTATAGAGCGCAAGAATGCCCTCGACGTCGTCACCCAGCTCCCCCTCTAACGTCCGCACCGCGTAGCGCTTGGTGCCCCTCATGAGCAGCGGCGTGACTGCGTCCAGCTCCGACTGACCGCCGAGTGCCAAGCCGCGCTGCTTGGCATAGAGCTCGAAGAAGTCGTCGCCGGCTCGCGAGTCGGCGATCCAGAGGACGATGCCGAGGCTGATCAAGAGCGCCCCTAGGGCGGCGAGCAGGCCGAGCGCCGGCGAGGTCAGATCCCCGACCAAGGGACCAGTGAGGCTCGGCGCCAGCAGCACCGGGATCCACGCGGCAGGCTGGCTCATCAACCGCCGGAAGTGCAGGCCGCGGAGGTCGTTGGCGTCGTCGGGGGCGCTCACCGCCGGGAACCTAGCGGCTGCGGCAGCGGGTGCAAATGGGCTTGCAGAGGGAGGTGGTGTTGCAAAGTGGGGGAGAGTGGGTTATTGTGGCGCTCGAGTTGAAGCCCAGGACCGGGGTGGTGAGGCTCCTCCCACCTCATCACTCCGGTCCAACTCTTCCCCCCTCCGGCTCAGAAAGGACTCGACGCGGTGGCTTTTCGGGGTCTCTACGAGCACAGCCTCGATTCCAAGGATCGGCTCACGGTTCCCTCGCGGTTCCGGGCTCCGCTCTCCGACGGAATTGTTCTGTCCAAGGGCTTCGACCCCTGCGTCTGGGTGCACACGACCGGGGAGTTCGAGCAGCTGTCCGAGCGCTTCCTCTCCCCGCACAGCCCTTTCGGGCGCGACGCCCGCCAGCTTCGCCGCCGCTTCCACGGCGGCTCCTTCGACGAGAAGCTCGACTCCGCCGGGCGTATCCGCGTCCCCAAGCCGTTGATCGAGCACGCCGGCCTCGACGGCAACTGCGTGGTGATCGGCGCCGGCGAGTACCTGGAGATCTGGAACGCCGAGGCCTGGGCCAAGCAGGAGCAGGAGCTCGACGCCGCCGCCCCCGAGATCGCGGAGGGACTGGCCGCCGCACCGACCGCGTGATCATGAGACTTCATGCAGAGCGAATCCCTATCTATGACGGCCGCGAGAGCGGTCTGGCCTGGGCGATGAGCGAGCGCCACCTGCCCGTGCTCGCGCCCGAGCTGGTCTCCCTGCTCGCTCCGGAGCCGGGTCAGACCGCGGTCGATTGCACCTTTGGCGGCGGCGGCCACGCCCGCCTCGTCGCAGAGCTTCTGGGGTCGGAGGGGACCCTGATCGCGATCGACCGCGACCCCGCCGCCGAGCCCCGCTTTGCCGAGTTCGCGGCCGAGGCCCCTTGCCGCACCCGCTTCGTCGGCACCGACTTCGCAGCAGGGTTGGCGGCCCTGCGCGGCGAAGGCATACGCCCAGAGATGATCTACATGGACCTCGGAATGTCCTCGATGCAGGTCGACGCGATGGAGCGCGGCTTCTCCTACTCCTACGACGCGCCGCTCGACATGCGGATGGACACGCGCCAGCAGTTCGACGCCGCCGACCTCGTCAACGAGTGGCCGGAGTCGCGGATCGCCCAGGTCTTGCGCCGCTTCGGCGAGGAGCGCTACGCAGGCGGGATCGCCCGCGAGATCGTCCGCCGCCGCCCGCTTCGCACTACCGCCGAGCTGGTCGCTGCGATCAAGGCCGGGATGCCGACGGCCGCCCGCTTCGGCGGCGGCCATCCGGCCAAGCGGAGCTTCCAGGCCATACGGATCGCCGTCAACGGCGAGCTGGCGGCGCTCGAGGAGGCACTGCCGGTCGCTTGGCGTTCGCTGGCGATGGGCGGCCGTTTTGGCGCGATCTCCTTCCACTCGCTCGAGGACCGGACCGTGAAGCAGTTCCTCGTCGCTAAAGCGCGCGGCTGCCTCTGCCCGCCCGAGCTTCCCGTCTGCGTCTGCGGCCACGAGCCCGAGGCCGAGCTGCTGACCCGCCGTGCCGTCGCGCCGGGCCCGGAGGAGGCGGAGGCCAACCCGCGCTCGCGCTCCGCCCACCTGCGTGTCGCGCTCAAGGTCGCCGAAGAGTCCCCGGGCGGGGAGGCCGGCTGATGGCCGTCGCCGCTCCCGCCCGCCGCAGCGCCCCAGCGCGGGCCCCAGCTCCGTCACGGACGACCCCGCCGCGTCGCAAACCGGCGCCGGCGCGCCCAACGCGTCGCGCCCAGACCGTCGCTCGTCCCGCGCCCGCCCGGCGCGCTCCCGCGCGTGCTCCACAGAGGAGGCTGCCCGGCGGCGGCCAGCTGATCCCGCTCGCGGGTCGCACGGCGGTCGCGGTCGGCCACCTCCCCGACTCCGGCCTGGTCGTACGGCTGACCCGCGGGCGCGCCTGGATCGGCGTCCTCGGCGTGCTCCTGGTCGGGATCGTCGCCCTCAACGTCGTCACGCTCAGCTTCGCTACCTCCTCGGGCAGGATCGCCGAGCAGATCACCACCCTGAGCAAAGAGAACTCAGTGCTGGGCAGCCGCGTGGCGCAGCGCTTTAGCACCGCCCGCGTTCGCTACGAAGCAGCCTCCGCGGGTCTCTTCATGCCGAACGTCGAAGACCCGATGGCGATCGAAGCCGGACCGGACGACGTGGCCACTGCCGCCGCGCGGCTGGCAGCCGCCGGTCCGGGGTAGGACGCGCGGATGCGGTTGATCGAGCGCCGAATCGGTCTCCTCTTCGCCGGCTTCCTGCTCTGCTTCGCGCTCATCCTCGGCCGCGCCTTCTGGTTACAGGGAGTACAGGGCGCGCAGCTCGCTTCCGAAGCGGTCCACCAGCAGACCGAGACGGTCGAGGTGCCGGGCCTGCGCGGCAGCCTGCTCGACCGCCGCGGCAACAAGCTCGCCTCCTCCGAAGACGCGGCGACGCTCTACGCGACGCCCTATCAGGTGGAGAACCCGCCACAGGCGGCGGCGAAACTGGCACCGATCCTCGAACAGAGCAAAGGGGAGGTGCTGAGCGCTCTCACCGAGGAATCGGGCTTCTCCTACATCGCCCAACGGGTTGACCTCGAGACTGCAGCCAGGGTCGAAGCCCTCGACCTGGAAGGGATCGGCCAACTGCCGGACAGCCGGCGCACTTACCCGCAGGGGGACATGGCGGGGCAGGTGATCGGCGCGGTCGGCTCCGAAAACCAGGGGCTGACCGGTCTGGAGCTGGGCGAGGAATCGATTTTGCACGGGACCGACGGCGAGCAGCGGATCGTCAACGACGCGCTCGGCGACCCGATCCGGCTCGAAACGGTCGAGGAAGCCAGCGACGGCGAAGACATCCAGCTCACTCTCGACCCGGTGATCCAGCAGGAAACCGAGCGGGCGCTGGCCGAAGCTGGCGAAGCCTACGCCGCCAAGGGCGCCACCGCGATCGTTATGGACCCCCGTAACTCACACATCCTGGCAATGGCCAACTGGCCGCCGGTCAACCCCTCCGACCTCTCCGAATCCAGCAACGACGACCTGCTGAACAAGGCGACCGGGTTCACCTACGAGCCCGGCTCTACCTTCAAGGCGTTCACCGTCGCCGCGGCGCTGGAGGAAAAGCTGGTGACGCCGGAATCCGCGTTCACGCTCCCTCCAACCGTTCAGGTTGCCGACCGTGTGATCGAGGAGTCCCACCCCCGCGGGACCGAAACGATGTCCGTCTCCCAGATCCTCGCCCACTCCTCCAACGTCGGCGCGGTCACGGTCGGATTGGAGCTCGGCTCGGAGAAATTCAGCCGCTGGATCAATCGCTTCGGGTTCGGTCGGCCGACCGGCGTGCAATTTCCGGCCGAGGAGCAGGGGCTGGTGCCCGAGCTCGACGAATACTCCGGCTCGACCATGGGCAACCTGCCGATCGGCCAGGGACTCTCGGTGACGCCGATCCAGATGATGGCCGGGTACGCCGCGATCGCCAACGGGGGCATCCTCAAGCGGCCGCAATTGATTGAGCAGATCGGGGATAGCGAGATCTCCGAGCCGAAGGGCCGCAGGGTGATCAGTCCGGCGGTGGCGAGCGAGGTCAGCGAAATGCTTGAGGGGGTGCTGGGTCCGGGGGGGACGGCCTCCGAGGTCAGCGTCTCCGGGTACACCCTGGCCGGCAAGACGGGAACGGCCGAGGTGGCCGAAAACGGGACCTACTCGGAGACCAAATTCATCGCCTCCTTCATTGGCTTTGCTCCGGCCCAGAACCCGCAGCTGCTGGCTGCGGTGATCGTCGACGAGCCGCAGGGCGAAATCTACGGCGGCTCGGTGGCGGCGCCTGCGTTCGGCGAGATCGCCGCCTTCGCTCTTCCCTATCTGGGTGTGCCGCAGGAATAGGCCGGAGGTCGGGTGCCCCTCGCCCGGAGGCCGTTGCGCAGCAGGTTGTGGTTGACGATTTGGGTCCGTTCGAGGGGCACCCGACCTCCGGCCTAGAATCGCCGCAAATGAGACTGGAGGAGCTTGTCGCCGTAGTGCCCGGGGCGCGGATTGTGGGTGATGGGTCCGTGGAGATTGCTGAGCTTGCGTATGACAGCCGCAAGGTGGGGCCGGGGACGTTGTTTTTTTGTGTGCCGGGAGAGAAGGTGGATGGGCATGAGTTTGCTGCTGCGGTGATTGAGGCGGGGGCGGCGGGGCTGGTGGTTGAGCGGGAGCTGGAGGTAGAGGTGCCACAGGTGGTGGTCGGCGACGCGCGGGCGGCGATGGCGCCGCTGGCGGCGCGGTTCGAGGGTGACCCAACCGAGCGGCTGCGGGTCCTCGGGGTGACCGGGACGAACGGGAAGACGACCACCGCATTCCTGGTCCGCGAGATCCTCGAGGCCGCCGGCATTCCCTGCGGCCTGCTCGGCACCGTCAAACAGGTGGTGGGCGGCACCGAGGAGGAGGTGGTGCGGACGACGCCGGAGGCGATCGACCTGCAGGCGACCTTCCGGCGGATGCTCGACGCCGGCGATCGTGCCTGCGCGATGGAGGTCTCCTCGCACGCGATGTCGTTGCGTCGCGCCGACGCGATCCACTTCGAGGTTGCCCTGTTCACCAACCTGACCCAGGACCATCTCGATTTTCACGCCGACATGGAGGACTACTTCAGCGCCAAGCGCAAGCTGTTCGAGGCCGAGCCGGGCGCTTCGGTAGTCAACCTCGACGACCCCTACGGCCGTCGCCTCGCCGCGGAATTCGAGTCCGTCACCTTCTCCGCCGAGGGCGCCGAGGCCGAGTACACGGCCCGCGGGGTCCGGTTCGACGCCGGCGGCGCCGAGTTCACGGTCGCACTGCCCGGCGGCAATGAGATTGAGGTGCGGACCGGGCTGCCGGGGCATTTCAACGTTGCCAACGCGCTGGGGGCGTTCGCGGCGGCGCGGGCGCTCGGGGTCGAGCCGGAGACGGCGGCGGCCGGGCTGGCGCGGGCAGCGCGGGTGCCGGGGCGCTTCGAGCCGATCGACGAGGGGCAAGGGTTCGCGGTGCTGGTTGACTACGCCCACACGCCGGACTCGTTGGAGAACGTGCTGCGCGCCGCCCGCCGGTTCACCGAGGGCCGGCTGATCTCCGTCTTCGGCGCCGGCGGCGACCGCGATCGCGACAAGCGGCCGAAGATGGGCCGGGCCGGGGCGGAGCTCTCCGACCTGACCGTAATCACCTCCGACAACCCGCGCTCGGAGGAGCCCGAGGCGATCGTCGCCGAAGTCGCCGGCGGCGCCGCGGCGGCCGAGGAGCTTGAGATCGTCGTCGACCGTCGCAAGGCGATCGGGCTGGCGCTTGGCCGGGCCCGTCCCGGCGACACGGTCGTGATCGCCGGCAAGGGCCACGAGCAGGGCCAGGAGTTCGAGGGCGGCCGCAAGATCCCCTTCGACGATCGCGAGGTCGCCCGCGAGGAGCTGCGGAAGCTGGGCAGCCCGGCGTGAAGCTCTCCCCGGCGGAGATTGCAGGCGCGCTCGGGGCGGAGGTCGTCGCAGAGGGCGCCCCGGAGGCGCCGCGGCGAGTGGCCATCGACTCCGCCGACACCGGCCCCGGGGACCTGTTCTTCGGCCTTCGCGGAGAGAACCGCGACGGCGGCGAGTTTGCCCCCGCCGCAATCGCCGCCGGCGCCTGGGGTGTCGTCGTCCGCCCTCAGGCGCGGTCGTCCTTTGTCCCGCATAGCGACACAAAAGACGACCGCGCCGGGGGCGCCTGGGTATTCACCGTCGCCGACCCGCTTCTCGCGATGCAGGGTCTCGCTCGCGCCTGGCGGCGTACCCTCGGCGCCCGCGTCGTCGGGGTCACCGGCTCGGTCGGCAAGACCTCGGTTAAGGACATCGCCCGGGCGCTTCTGCCGGGCCGCGTCCACGCCAACAGCGAGAACCTCAACACCGAGATCGGGTTGCCGCTGACCGTGCTCGAAGCCCCCGATGACACCGACCTGCTGGTCCTGGAGATGGCGATGCGCGGGGCGGGGCAGATCGCCGAGCTGGGCGCGATCGCCGAGCCCGAGGTCGGGGTGATCACCAACGTCGGGCCGGTCCACGTCGAGCTGCTCGGCTCGGTCGAGGCGATCGCCGCCGCCAAGGCCGAGCTGCTCGACGCGCTGCCCCCCGATGGCGTGGCTGTGGTTCCGGTCGACTCGGGCGAGCTGGGCCCCCACCTCGGGCGGGCCGGGCGGATCCTCCGGTTCGGCCCGGGTGGCGACGTCGAGGCCACCGAGGTGAAAGTGGTCGAAGGCGTGACCGAGGCCCTGGTCTCGACGCCAGCAGGGGAGCAGCTCTTCCACTTCCCCTTCGCCGAGGCCCACAACCTCACCAACGCCCTGGCCGCGGTCGCCGCCGGCGTCGCCCTAGGGGCGGCGCCCGCGGGGATGGCCGATCGCGCTGCGAGCATAGGATTCTCCCGCTTCCGTGGTGAGCGAGTGGAGCTTGGCGACGGGATCGTCCTGGTGAACGACTGCTACAACGCCAACCCGGTGTCGATGCGCGCGGCGCTGGACCACCTCGCGACCCTCGGCGCACCCCGAACCGTCGCCGTGCTGGGCGAGATGGGGGAGCTGGGCGAGGGCGCTCCCGGCTACCACCGCGAGGTCGGCGAGCATGCTCGCGCCGACGGCGTCGACCTGGTGATCGGCGTCGGCTTACCCGCCCGCGACTACGGCCCCGACGAGCTGGTCGCCGACCCGGCCGAGGCGGCGGAACTGCTGGCCGCACGCCTGGAGCCGGGCGACGCCGTCCTGGTCAAGGGCTCGCGGTCGGCCGGCCTCGAGGCGGTCGCCGAGCAGCTGGCGGAGCTGGTCTAGTGGGCGAAGTCCTGATAGCCGGGATGGCAGCGATGCTGATCTGCATCTTCCTCGGCCCCAAATTCATCGAATACCTGCGGGTGCGCGAGTTCGGCCAGCACATCCGCGAGGACGGCCCGCAGGAGCACCACACCAAGGCCGGGACGCCGACGATGGGCGGGCTGATCGTCTTCGCCTCGATTTGCGTGCCGTTCCTGGTCCTTTCCGACCGCGACCCGCAGAGCCTCGCCGTCTTCGGCGTCGCCCTCGGCTGCGCCGCGCTCGGCTTCACCGACGACTACATAAAGATCGTCAAACGCCGCTCGCTCGGGCTCTCGGGGCGGTGGAAGCTGGTCGGCCAGCTGGTCCTCGCGCTCGGCCTCTGGTGGGTGGCGCGCCACGAGGTCGGTCTCGAGCCGACCCTCTACTTCCGGATCGGCGGCGCCAGCCTCGACCTCGGCCCGGTCCTCTACTTCGTCCTCGTCTTCCTGGTCATCGCCGGCACTTCGAACGGGGTCAACCTCACCGACGGCCTCGACGGCCTCGCCGCCGGGTCCTGCGCGATCGTCCTGCTTGCCTACACGGCGATCACCTTCGTCGCCAACGAGCAGCAGAACCTCGCCCTGCTCTCCGCCTGCCTGGTCGGCGCCTGCGTCGGTTTCCTCTGGTACAACGCCTTCCCGGCCTCGATCTTCATGGGAGATACCGGCTCGCTCGGCTTAGGAGGCGCGATCGGTGCGCTCGCGGTGATGACCCAGACCGAGGTGCTGCTGATCATTATCGGCGGCATCTTCGTGATCGAGGCGCTCTCGGTCGCCGTCCAGGTCTTCTCCTTCAAAACCTTCCGTCGACGCGTCCTACTGATGGCGCCGCTGCACCACCACTTCGAGATGATGGCCTGGTCGGAGACCAAGATCATGCTCCGCTTTTGGATCATCGCCGCCGTCTGCTCCGGCATCGGCTTCACCCTGTACCAGCAGTCGATCGGGCGCTGAACTTCGGGACTAAGGAGCGCGAACGTCGACCAGGTCGTCGATGATCTTGAAGTCCTTGAGGTTGAGGGTGAGCAGCGTCGCGCCATAAGCATTCGCAGTGGCGGCGATTGCAAGGTCTGCCGTGCGCGAACGGGGCTTCCCCCCTCGCTGGGAGACGGCGGCTTTCAGGCGCCCCCATTCGCGTGCCACCCGATCGTCTATTGGGAGCGGGTCCGGGAACCGCGCCTCGATCAACCCAAGGCGCGTCGCCCTCTCTGCTCGGGTTTCGTCATCGGATGCGACGAGAAGGCCGAAGTGCAGCTCGGCGATCGAGACGATGCTGATCGATGACTCGATTCCTGGCGGCAATGAGCGATCGCCGATCAACACCGACGTATCGAAGACGATGAGCACCCTGCTAGCTGGCCCAGGGGTCCCGAAGGTCTCCGCCGAACTCCTCCAGATCTTTCATCAGGGTGGGGTCAGGCGGCAATGCCCAAAGGTCCTGAAGGGTGCCGGTGTCAACCCATTGCCTCGTACGAGCCGGACCCAGTTGGGCCACCGGGCGTCCGGAAACCGTGATCGTGAGCTCCTCGCCGGCTTCCGCTCGGCGCAGAACCTCCGCCACGTTATTGCGCAGCTCTTTCTGGGGAATGGTCGCCACAGGTTGACGGTAGCAGTTCTGCTACCTAGAAGCCAGAGCCGCTTCGATCGCGGCGACGGAGGCTTCGCCGGCTAGTTCGACCGGCTCGGTGCTGCGCAGGGCGCGGCTGAGGACGAAGGCGCCCTCGAGGCCAGCGAGCATCTGGATGACCAGGGTGCGGGCGGTGTCGCGATCAATGCCGGCGAGGACGAAGCGCTCGGTGCCGCCGGCGACCCAGCTCTCGAAGACGTCGGCGCAGGCGCGGCGCAGCTCCTCGTCGGTGCTCGAGACCTCGAGCGCCACGGTGGCGATCGGGCAGGCATCGGCGTACTCGGTCTCCCGCAACGTCTCGGCGGCGGCGGCGAAGAAGGCGCGGATCCCGGTGGGGAGGTCGACTTCGGGGCCGGCGTACTCAGCCAGCAGCAGGCCGTAGAGGAAGCCAGAGCGGCGGATCGTCTCGGCGCCGAGCTCCGATTTCCCGCCCGGGAAGTGGTGGTAGAGGGAGCCGAAGGGGGCGCCCGCCTCGGCGAGGATCTCTTTGACCCCCGTGCCCATGTAGCCCTGGCGCCGGAACAGTTCGCCGCTCGAGTCGAGGATCCGCACCTTGGTGCCGGTCGCCATGAGCCGATGATACGGTACTCGTTCACTAGAGCGATCTATCTAATTACGCTGGAAAGGACGGTGCGATGCCAGAGGTCGAGGTGGCAGCGGGGCCGATCTTTTACGTGGACTCGGGGGGCGAGGGACCGGTTCTCCTCTTCGTCCCCGGCCTGGCGATGGACGGGCGGCAGTGGCTTCACGTCAGCGATGAGCTGCGCGCCGAGTTCCGTTGTGTCGCACTGACCCTGCCGATGGGCGCGCACCGGCAACCGATGCGGCCCGACGCCGATCTCTCGCTGCGGGGAATGGGCCGGATCGTCACCGAGTTCCTCGCCGCCCTCGACCTGCGCGACGTCACCCTCTGCTTCAACGACTGGTGCGGGGCCCAGGTGATGGTCGACGACGGCGGCGTCGAGCGGGTCGGCAAGCTGGTGCTGGTCTCTTGTGAGACGGTCGGGAACTACCCGCCCGGCCTGGCGGGTCACGCCGCATGGCTCTCCTGCAAGCTCCCCGGCGGGCTGGCGATGATGCGACAGACCCTGCTCCGGCCGCGGTTGCGGCAGCTGCCCTTCATCTTCGGACAGATGAGCAAGCGCGGGATCCCCGACGAGCTGATGCGGGACTGGCTGGAGCCGCTGAAGCGACCGGAGATCAAGCGCGACCTGCGCAAGTACGCCGGCGCGGCGATGCGTGGAAAGCGCGACCTGGCGGCCGCGGAGGAGGCGCTGGGCTCCTTCGAGCGTCCCGTCCTGGTCGTCTGGGACAGCGAGGGGAAGATGATGCCCAACGAGCACGGCCGTCGCCTCGCCGACGCCTTCCCGGACTCCCGCCTGGTCGAGCTGCCCGACTGCTACACGCTGATCCCGTTCGACCAGCCGCAGGCGCTGGCGCGCGAGATCCGCGAGTTCGCCGCCTGACCCAACAGGTTTGGGAACTCGGGGGGCGAAGATGCTTGCGTGAGCGCACCGCCGCCGATGAAGCCCCGACCGCCCCTGCCCGAGGGGCCGTTCCTGGTGGTCGGATTAGCTCGGTCCGGGCAGGCCGCGGCGCGGATGCTGGCGGCGCGGGGGGAGACCGTCCGCGGCGTCGATTCCGGATTCCCGGAGGCGGCGGCAGGGCTCGAGGGGGTGGGCGTCGAAGTCTTCCTGGATACGGATGGATTGGCTCAGCTCGAGGGGACGCGGACCGTCGTCAAGAGCCCGGGTGTGCCCCGGGAGGCGCCGGTGATCGCGGCCGCTCTGACCCGCGGCATCGAGGTCGTGGGAGAGCTGGAGCTGGCCTGGCGGGCGCTGCCCAACCGCTTCCTCGCGGTCACCGGGACCAATGGCAAGACCACCACCGTGGAGCTGCTCGGGCACGTCTACCGCGGCGCCGGCGAGCCGGTCGCGGTCGCCGGCAACGTCGGCACGGCGTTGGCGGAGCTGGTCGGCGAGGTCGAGCCCGACGCCACCGTCGTTTGCGAGTGCTCCAGCTTCCAGCTCGAGGACACCACCCACTTCGCCCCCGAGTGCGCCGTCTTTCTCAACCTCGCTCCCGACCACCTCGACCGCCACGCCGACCTGGAGGCCTATCTGGCAGCGAAGCTGCGGGTCTTCGCCAACCAGGGCAACGACGACGTCGCCGTCTACAACGCTGATGACCCGTTCACCGAGGGCGTGGACCTCGGTGGCTGCGCTCGCCGGGTCGCCTTCTGCCACGGGGCGGGTCCGGACTGCGAGGTCGCCTTGGCCGAGGGCACGATCTTCTACGACGGCGAGCCGCTGATCGAGGCCGCCGAGCTGGGCCTGTTCGGCGAGCACAACGTCGCCAACGCGATGGCCGCTGCCGCGGCGGCGCTTTCGATGGGCATCGACCGCGACGCGGTGCGCGAGGGCCTGCGGACCTTCGCCAGCGTCCCCCACCGCCTCGAGCCGGTGGCCGAGATCGGCGGCGTCCGCTTCGTCAACGACTCCAAGGCGACCAACGTCGCTTCCGCCGCCGTCGGTCTGCGGGCCTTCGAGGGCGGCGTCCACGCGATCCTCGGCGGCAGCGAGAAGGGCGAGCCGTTCGCGCCCCTCCTCGATCCGGTCCGGGAGCGCTGCGTCGCCTGTTACCTGGTCGGCGCCTCCGCCGACCGCCTCGCCACCGAGCTGGCGCCCGCCGCCTCGGCTGGGGTCGAGCTGCACCGGTGCGCCGACCTAGAGGACGCCATCCGCCGCGCCGCCGCCGCGGCCGAGCCCGGGCAGACGGTGCTGCTCACGCCGGCCTGCGCCAGTTTCGACGCCTTCGAGAACTTCGAGCAGCGCGGCGACCGCTTCCGCGAGATCGTCGGGGAGCTGCGATGAGCGCCGGCGCCCTCTCCCTCGGCCGGCTGATCAGGCCGTCGAAGGCGAAGAAGAAAAAGCGAGCCCGCGCCGCCGCCGTCTCGACCGAGTACAACCTGCTGCTGACCGCGACCCTCTGCCTGTTGGCGCTCGGCGCGGTGATGGTCTTCTCGGCCAGCTCAACCACCCAGGTGCTCGACGAAGGCGGCCTCTCCGACAGCGCCTTCTACCTGAAGCGGACCGTGATGTTCGGCGCGGTCGGCCTGGTGATCATGCACCTGACCGCTCGCCACGGCCTGGCGTTGGTCCGCAACCTCACCCCGGCGATCATCGGCATCTCGCTGTTCCTATTGGTTGCCGTGCTCCTCGCCGGTACCACCGTCAACGGCGCCAGCCGGTGGATCGGCCCGAGCTCGCTGCAGATCCAGCCGTCCGAGCTTGCCAAGTTGGCGCTGGTCCTCTACGGCGCCGACCTGCTCGCCCGCAAACCGAAGCGGGCCCGCTCGATCGACGGAATGATGCCGTTCCTGCTGCTCACCGGCGCAGCCTGCTTCCTGGTCGTGATCGAGCCTGACCTGGGGACGACGATGGTGATGGCCTTCGCGGTCGGGGCGACGCTGATCGCCGCCGGGGCGCGGCCGCGCGACCTCGGCCTGATCGCGCTGGCGATCGCGGCGGCGGCGGTGCTGATGACGATCATCGAGCCCTACCGGATGGCCCGGGTGACGGGCTTCCTCAACCCCGGCGCCGACGCGACGGGGGCCGGCTTTCAGGCCGCCCAGGCGAAGATCGCGCTCGGCTCCGGCGGGATCTTCGGGGTCGGCATCGGCAATGGTGTGCAGAAGGCCTTCTACCTGCCGGAGGCCCACACCGACATGATCTCGGCGGTGATCGGCGAGGAGCTGGGGCTGGTCGGGATCGTCGGCGTCGTCGGTCTCTTCGCGATGTTCGGCTACGCCGGGCTGAGGGTCGCCCAGCAGGCCAAGGACACCTACACCCGGCTGCTGGTCGCCGGGTTGACCTCGTTGATCGTGGTTCAGGCGACGATCAACCTCTTCGCGGTGATGGGACTGGCGCCGCTCACCGGCGTGCCGCTGCCCTTCGTCTCCTACGGCAACAGCAGCCTGATGACGACCCTGTTCGCGGTCGGCCTGATCCTCAACGTCGCCCGTGGCGGCACGGCGAAGGCGGCGCGGGCCTCGACGGGTTCCCGCGCTGGCAAACTGCGCCTCGTCGAAGGCGGGTCCCGACCCGCACGCGAAAGGAGTCGATCGAGCGGTGCCAGGAAAGCCAAGAGTGGTGGTGGCCGCGGGGGGAACCGCGGGGCACGTAGTTCCCGCCATGGCGGTCGCCGCCGAGCTTCGGGCTAGCGGCGCGGAGGTCTCCTTCCTCGGGACGAGGGAGCGGATCGAGGCCGACCTGGTCCCCGCCGCCGGCTACGAGATCGACTTTGTCAAGGTGCGCGGCATCGATCGCCGCAACCCCCTGCGCGCGGCCCGTGCCGCGGTCGAGGCGGTGGGCGCCGTCGGCGCGGCGCGGCGGGCGCTGCGACGACGCGACGCCGACGTGGTGATGGGCGGCGGCGGTTTCGTCGCCGGCCCGGCGGGGGTCGCCGCGGTCCTGACCGGGACACCGCTGGTCCTGACCGAGGCCGACAGCCACCTCGGGCTCGCCAACCGGCTGCTAGCCGGCCGGGCCCGGCGGGTCTGCCTCGCCTTCCCGATCGAGGGACGAACCGGCGAGCGCTACCTCCACACCGGCCGCCCGGTGCCCGAAGCAGTGCTCCAGGCCGACCGCGACGCCGCCCGGCGCAGGTTCGGGATCGGGGACTCGGCTCGGTGTCTGCTCGTCGTCGGCGGTAGCCAGGGCGCACGGTCGCTCAACTTCGCCGCGATCGATGCCTTCGCCGAGCGCGAGGGTCGCGAGTTCCACGTCCTCCACCTCGCCGGCCGCCGTGACTTCGAGGAGCTGGAGCGCCGCCTGGCCGCGGCCCCGCATCCAGAGAACTACACGCTGCTGGCCTACGAGCCCAACCTCGGCGCGGTCCTCGCCGCCTCCGACCTCGTCCTCGGACGCTCGGGCGGGTCGATCTTCGAGTTCGCCGCTGCCGGCCGTCCGGCGATCCTCGTCCCTTACCCGCACGCCACCGCCGATCACCAGAGCGCCAACGCCGAGTGGATGCGGCGGGAGGGGGCAGCGATCGTGATCCGCGACGAGGAGCTGAACGCCGACCGCCTCTCGGAGGAGGTCACGGTGATGCTCGGAGAGCGGTCGCCGCTCGAGGAGATGGCGGGCGCCTCGCGGCGCCTCGCCCGGCCCGATGCCGCCCGCCGCATAGCCGACGAGGTGCTGGAGGCAGCGCGTTGACCGCCGATAGAGGTCGCACTTCCTCTCGGTATCCGGAAGGAACTGCGACATCAGGTGGGTGGGGGGCCCGGCGCCTCCACTTCATCGGCATCGGAGGGGCCGGGATGAGTGGCCTGGCGCTGGTCTGTGCCCGGCTTGGCGCGACCGTCACCGGCAGCGACCGCTCCGAGTCCTCTTATATGGAGAGCCTGCGCGCCGCCGGCCTCGAGCCGGCGGTCGGACACGACGCCGCGAACCTCCCGGATGGCGCCGAGGTCGTCGTCTCCACCGCGATCGGCGAGGACAACCCCGAGCTGGCGCGCGCCCGCGAGTGTGGCGTCGAGCCGATCCACCGCGGCGCCCTGCTGGCCGAACTGTGCGCGGAGAAGCGGTTGATCGCGATCGCCGGCACCCACGGCAAGACCACCACGACCGCGATGATGGCTTGGGCTCTGCGCGCGATCGGCGCCGACCCGGCCTTCTTCGTCGGTGGTGAGGTTCCGGGCGTTGGTGCCGACGGTGCGGCGGCCAATGCGGGCTGGGGAGAGGGCGAGTGGGTCGTCGCCGAGGCGGACGAGAGCGATGCCAGCTTCCTGGCGCTGCGGCCCGAGATCGCGGTCGTCACCAACCTCGAGATGGACCACCACTCGCGATGGGGGTCGCTGGGCGAGCTGCGGGAAGCCTTCGGCGATTTCCTCGCCTCAGCCGGTGCGGCTGTGCTCCCCGCCGACGGCAGCCTCGACCCGCTCGCGCCCGCCGGGCCGGCGGCGCACTTCGACGCCGGCACGCCCGGGCCCGCGGACCTGGCCCTTGCCGTGCCCGGCGACCACAACCGCTCCAACGCTCGCGCCGCGCTGGCCGCGATCGAGCTTGCCGGTCTCGACGTCGGCGCCGCCGCGACGGCACTACGGGACTTCCCGGGAGTGCGCAGGCGGCTGCAGCTGAAGGGCTCCCGCGGAGACTTCCGCATATATGACGACTACGCCCACCACCCGACCGAGGTCCGCGCCGCTCTCTCGGCCCTCCGAGAGCTGGAGCCCGAGCGACTGATCGCCGTCTTCCAGCCCCACCTCTACTCGCGGACCAAGGCGCTCGGGGAAGAGTTCGGCGCCGCCCTCGCGACCGCCGACGAGGTCGCTGTGCTGGACGTTTACCCGGCCCGGGAGGAGCCGGTGGGGGGGTTGGCCGGGGTCACCGGGCTGAGCGTGGCGAGGGCAGCGGCGGACCGGATGGGGGGGAGGCCGGTCTGGTGGGTGCCGGAGGCCGAGTCTGCCCGCCGGGTGCTCCTCGACCGACTGGACCGTGACCATGAACGGGGAATCGTGGTCACGATCGGCGCCGGTGACGTCTTCGAGCTGGGCGAGGCCCTGGTGGGGGAGGGACCGTGAGCGCGCCCGAGGGGGTGCAGAGCGAGTTCCCACTGGCGCGGCTGACGACGGTGCGGACCGGTGGCGCCGCCGACTGGTTCGCCCGTCCGGGCAGCGAGGAGGACCTGGTCCAACTGCTGCGCTGGGCGGAGGACGAAGGCCACGAGGTAGGACTGGTCGGCTCCGGCTCGAACCTGCTGATTGCGGACGATGGCTTCCACGGACTCGCGATCAAGCTTGACGGCGACCTCGCCTCGACCGAGCGCGAGGGCGAGCGCGTGCTCTGCGGCGGCGGCGCCCGCTTGCCTTCCGCGGCGGCGAAAACCGCCGGCTGGGGCCTCGCTGGCCTCGAGTTCGGGATCAACATCCCGGGCACCGCGGGAGGGGCGGTGCGGATGAACGCGAACGCCTACGGCGGTCAGCTCGCCAGGGTCCTCGAGTGGGTCGAGATCGCCACCGCCTCGGGGACGGAGAGGCGTGTGCCCGAGCAGCTCGGCTTTTCCTACCGGCGCTCGAACTTGCGCCCCGGCGAAGTCGTCGCCCGCGCCTCTTTCCAGCTGCGGCCGGCTGACCCCGCTGAGATCCGGGCGACGCTGGCGACGATGCGTGAGCGCCGCCGCGAGGCCCAGCCCTCCGGGATCAAGACCTTCGGCTCGACCTTCAAGAACCCCGAGGACGAGCGCGCTGAGGGACGCACTGCCGGGCAGCTGCTCGAGGCCGCTGGTTGCCGCGGTTTTCGCCACGGCGGCGCCCGTTTCTCCGATAAGCACGCGAACTTCGTCGAGAACGACCGCGACGCCACGACCGCCGACGTGCTGGAACTGATGGCGGAGGGCAGGCGCAGGGTTCACGAGCGGTTCGGTGTGATCCTCGAACCGGAGGTCCAGGTGCTCGGCGAGGTCAGCTGGCCGAGCGGCTGGGAGCTGTGAGGCGCCGGCTGGCGATCGCCGCCCTCGTCGTCGTCGCGGCGGCGGCCGTCTACTTCTTCCTGATCCGAGACCAGCGTGTCGCTCCCACCGTCACGGTGCCCCGTCCCGCGGCGACGATCGGCACCGGCTCCGAAGCGGTCGTCGTCAGCGCCACCGGGGCGGTCGTGCCCTGGCTCCCCGTTCCCGAGGAACCGCCGTTGCCGCAGCTGCCGCTCGCCGAGCCGCCGAAGAGCGGCCAGCTCGCCGGTCCGGCTCTGCAACAGGCGCGGGTACTCGGCGCGGCTCCGGCGGTTCTGCAGCCCTACATCGCCAGCAGCTACTACGGCGAAAGCGGCGTCGACGTCGAGCTCACCTCGGGCATCGAATTGCGCTTCGGTGACGCCGCTAAGGCCGAGCGGAAGTGGAGGGCGGCGGCCGCGGTCCTGGCGGATCCGTCGATCACCGCGCTCGATTATGTAAACGTGCACTCACCAAGCCGGCCGGCGTTCGGAGGCTCAGGGCACCTGCTGCCCCCCGTGTCCTAAGCGGCTGCAACACTGGGATCCAGGCGTGCCCGCAAAGGCTCGACCTTAGAGTGAGGGTAGAGGAACTCTCAAGTCGCACTTGAGAGTTTGTACTTGCAGGATGGCTGCCGAGGGTTTGACAGGTCCCCGTTTATGCCCTACGTTGAGCGCAATTTCCGCACTCCAGATGCCGACTCAAACCCTTGAGGTTGGCTGAAGGCTCGGACGGAACAAAGGCTCAACTCAACAACGTCTTTCAAATCGCCGGTCCTCAGGGCGGCGAGCTGGAGAAATCGGGAGATGGAATCCACTTACCTCGCGGTCATCAAGGTCGTCGGAGCAGGCGGCGGTGGCACCAACGCGGTCAGCCGCATGATCGACGCCGGGATCCGCGGCGTCGAGTTCGTCGCTGTCAACACTGACGCCCAGGCCCTGCAGGCCTGCGACGCCGACATCAAGCTTTCGATCGGTCAGGAGCTGACCCGTGGGCTCGGAGCCGGCGGTAACCCCGAGGTCGGCGCCGGTGCCGCAGCGGAGAGCCGCGACGAGATCAAGGAGGCGCTGAAGGGCGCCGACATGGTCTTCGTCACTGCCGGCGAGGGTGGCGGAACTGGCACCGGCTCGGCGCCGGTAATCGCCGAGATCGCCAAGGAAGAGATCGGCGCCCTTACCGTCGGCGCGGTCACCAAGCCGTTCGAGTTCGAGGGTAAGAGGCGTATGCAGCAGGCGCTCGAGGGGATCGAGAAACTGCGCAACAACGTCGACACCCTGATCATCGTCCCGAACGAGAAGCTGCTGCAGGCGGTCGAGCGTCGGACCAGCGTCCTTGAGGCATTCCGCCAGGCCGACGACATCCTTCGCCAGGGCGTCCAGGGCATCACCGACCTGATCACGATCCCGGGCCTGATCAACCTCGACTTCGCCGACGTCCGCACGATCATGCGCGACGCTGGCTCGGCCCTCATGGGTGTCGGCAGCGCCTCCGGAGAGGCGCGGGCGCTCGACGCCGCCAAGGCGGCGATCACCTCGCCGCTGATCGAGGAGTCGATCAAAGGCGCGACCGGGATGCTGCTGAACATCACCGGCCCTGAGGACCTCGGCCTGTTCGAGGTCAACGAGGCGGCGCAGCTTGTCCAGGCCGAGGCCGACGACAACGCCAACATCATCTTCGGCTCCGTCGTCGACCAGTCGATGCGCGACGAGGTCCGGGTCACGGTGATCGCCACCGGCTTCGAGGGCTTCGAGCTGCTGGCTCGCTCTCCGCAGCGGGTACGGCGCCGGTACGAGAGCCGCCCGCGGGTCTCCGCCGAGGACACCGACATTCGCAAACTTCGGGTTTCGGATGACGACATCGACGTGCCTGGCTTCCTCAAGGAATAGCTCCAGCGGGGAGACAACCCCGAGTCAATAGCCTGCCGCTCGTGAGGACTCCTCTCTACGAGCAGCATGAGTTGCTCGGCGCCAAGCTCATTCCGTTTGCCGGCTGGGACATGCCGGTGCAGTACGAGGGGATCCGGGAGGAGCATTCGGCGGTGCGGAGGCATGTTGGGATGTTCGACGTCTCCCACATGGGCGAGGTCGAGGTCGAGGGCCCCGACGCCCTCGCCTACTTGCAGCTGGTCCTTTCCAACGACGTCGCCAAGGTCGAGGTCGGTGGCGCCCAGTACTCCTGCCTTTGCAACGAGGCGGGCGGCGTCCTCGACGACCTCTTCGCCTACCGGCTCGGCGGTGACCGCTACCTGCTTGTCACCAACGCCGCCAACCATCCCTCTGACCTGGCCTGGATGGGCCGGTGGAGCCACGGCTTCGACGTCGCCATCCGTGACGTCGCCGACCGCTACGCGATGCTCGCCGTCCAGGGACCGCACGCGCGGGCGGTGCTCGGATCGGCGCTCGGGATCGAGCTGCCGCCGCGGCTGCACGTTGCGGCGGTCCGCGTCGGCGGCCGACCGGCGCTCGCCTGCGGCACCGGGTACACCGGCGAGGACGGGATCGAGTTGCTGCTCGACCCCGATGTCGCGGTGCCGATCTGGCGCGAGCTGCTCGACGCCGGCGTCGTCCCCTGCGGCCTCGGCGCCCGCGACACCCTGCGGCTGGAGGTCTGCTTCCCGCTGCACGGCAACGAGCTGACCCCGGAGCGCAACCCGATCGAAGCCGGCCTCGGCTGGTGCTGCAAGGAGGAGACCGGCTTCCTCGGCTCCGAGGCGATCGCTGTTGCCCGTCGCGACGGGACCGCGGAGACGCTCGCCGCCTTCAAGATCGAGGGCGCGGGGATCCCACGCGAAGGCAACCCCGTCCTGGCGGGCGGCGAGGAGATCGGCGTCGTCACCAGCGGTACCTTCTCGCCATCTTTGGAGATCGGTGCTGGGATGGCCTACGTTCGCACGGGCCTCGCCGAGCCGGGAACCGAGATCGAGATCGACGTCCGCGGCAAGCGCCGCCCGGCCCGGGTAGCTTCCAGGCCGCTATACGAGAGATAAGGAGCCGCTGTGCCCGAAGCCACCTACCCCGACGACCTTCGCTACCACGACGAGCACGACTGGGCCCGGATCGAGGGCGACGAGGCCACCTTCGGGATCACCTGGTACGCGCAGGACTCGCTCGGCGAGGTCGTCTTCTACGACCCCCCGGAGGTCGGCGCCACGATCCAGAAAGACACCTCCTACGCCGAGGTCGAGTCGGTCAAGGCGGTCTCCGACGTGATCGCGCCGCTGTCGGGTGAGATCGTCGCGGTCAACGACAGCCTCGAAGACACCCCGGAGCGGATCAACGAGGATCCCTACGGCGAGGGCTGGCTGGTCAAGGTCCGGCTCACCTCGCCGGAGGAGGCCGAAGCGCTGCTCAGCGGCGCGGAGTACCGCAAGTTGCTGGAAAGCGCGTAGGAATCCGCGCCCTCCCGCTTCCGTAGCCTTTACCCGGTGACTCGCTACACCTCCGCAACCCCCGACGACCGGGCGCAGATGCTCGACGCGATCGGCGTCGACTCGGTGGACGACCTGTTCGCCCAGATTCCCACGGCGCTCCGCCTCGACCGACCGCTGGCGCTGCCCAACGGGCTCAGCGAGTCGGAGGTCTTCGAGCGGCTCGCGGCCCTCGCCGGGCGCAACGCCGACGCCGAGGAGCAGGTCTGCTTCGTCGGCGCGGGGATGTACGACCACTATGTGCCGGCGATCGTCGACGCGATCACCCAGCGCTCCGAGTTCCTCACCCCTTACACGCCTTACCAGCCGGAGATCTCCCAGGGCGGCCTGCAGGCGATGTTCGAGTTCCAGACGGCGATGTGTGAGCTGACCGGGCTGCCGGTCTCAAGCGCGGGGCTCTACGAGGGGCCGTCCTCGGTCGCCTCCGCCGGCTACCTGGCGATCGGAGCGACCAAGCGGCGCCGCTTCGTCGTCTCCCGCGGCCTGCACCCGCACAGCCGTGAGACGCTCGCCACCTACTCCGGGGGGTACGGATCGGAGATCGTCGAGGTCGGCCTGGAGGGAGGGCTGACCGATCCGGCGGCGCTCGCCGAGGCAGTCGACGGGGAGACCGCCGCGGTCTTCCTGCAGAGCCCCAACTTCCTCGGCGCGGTCGAGGACGTCGAGGCGCTGGGGGCGGCGGCGAAGGAGCACGACGCCCTGCTCGTCGTCGCCTGCGACCCGATGACGCTGGGGATCCTCAAGCCGCCCGGCGAGTGCGGCGCCGACATTGCCGTCGGCGAGGGACAGCCGCTCGGAAACCGGCTCGACTTCGGTGGCCCTTCCTTCGGCTTCTTCTGTGCGACCGAGGAGCAGGTACGGCGCATGCCCGGCCGGATCGCCGGCGAGACCGAGGACGTCGACGGCCGCCGCGGCTTCGTGCTGGCGCTGCAGACCCGCGAGCAGCACATCCGCCGCGAGAAGGCGACCAACAACATCTGCACCGCGCAGGCGCTGAACGCGCTTGGGGCGATGATCCACCTCGCCTGGCTCGGCCGCCGCGGCTTCCGTGAGCTGGGTGAGCTGCTGGTCCAGCGCACCGCCTACGCCCGCGAGCGCCTCGCCGCGGTCGAGGGTGTCGAGCTGCTGCACGAGGCGCCGGTCGCGCGCGAGTTCGCGGTTGGCCTCGACGCCCCGGTCGGTGCCGTGCTCGACCGCTGCGCCGAGCGCGGGATCGCCGCCGGCTACCCGCTCGGCCGCGAGTATCCCGAGCACCCCGACGGCCTCCTCGTCGCGATCACCGAGCGCCGCAGCCGCGACCAGATCGATGCCCTCGCCGACGCCCTCGGCGCCGCGATCGCCGCCGAGCGCTCGGAGGAGGTGTCGGTCCGGTGAGCATGACCGAGACCCCGATGCAGCGCGAACGGGCGCAGACGATCTTCGAGAAGTCGAAGGAGGGTCGCCGCGCCGCCGTGCTGCCCGACGCTGGCGTCCCCGAGAAGCCGCTCGAGGAGCTGATCCCGGCGAACTTGCTGCGCTCCGCGCCTCCGCGCCTGCCCGAGGTCGCGGAGCCGGAGATCGTCCGCCACTACAACCGGCTCTCTCGCCGCAACTTCGACCTCGACACCGGCTTCTACCCGCTCGGGTCCTGCACGATGAAGCACAACCCGCGCCTCAACGAGCGGGTCGCGGCGCTGCCCGGCCACGCTCGCCTGCATCCCGCCCAGGACCCCAAGCGCGCCCAGGGGGCGCTGGAGCTGATGTGGCTCCTGCAGCAGTCTCTGAGTGAGATCTGCGGCCTCCCGCACGTCAGCCTGCAGCCCTCGGCCGGCTCCCACGGCGAGCTGGCCGGCCTGCTCCTGACCCGCGCCTACCACGCCGACCGCGGCGAAGAGCGGACCAAGGTCCTCGCCCCAGACACCTCTCACGGGACCAACCCGGCCTCGGTGACGATGGCTGGTTATGAGGTCGTCAAGGTGGCGACCGACGAGCAGGGCGGGGTCGAGATGGACGACCTGCGGGGAAAGATCGACGACGAGGTCGCCTGCCTGATGCTGACCAACCCCAACACGCTCGGGGTCTTCGACCAGAACATCGCCGAGATCGCGGCGCTGATCCACGAGGCCGGCGGCACCCTCTACTACGACGGCGCCAACCTCAATGCGGTGATGGGGCACTCCCGGCCCGGCGACATGGGCTTCGACATCGTCCACGTGAACCTGCACAAGTCCTTCAGCCAGCCGCATGGCGGCGGCGGGCCGGGGGCAGGGCCGATCGCGGTCTCCGACCGGATCGAGCCGTTCCTGCCGCGGCCGCAGGTCGTTCGCCGCGAGGGCGGCAACGGCCATGGACCGGTCTACGACCTCGACCACGACCGGCCTAAGTCGATTGGACGGCTACGCGGCTTCCAGGGCAATTTCGGCGTCTTCGTCCGCTCCTACGCCTACATCCTCAGCCTCGGCGCCGACGGCCTCTCTGAGGCCTCGGAGACCGCCGTTCTCAACGCCAACTACCTGAAGGCGCGCCTCGCCGAGGGCCGCGCCGGCAAGCAACTGCCGATCGCCTTCGACCGTCACTGCATGCACGAGTTCGTCCTCTCCGGCAAGCCGATGAAGAAAGAGCTCGGGATCGCCACCCTCGACCTTGCCAAGCGCCTGCTCGACTTCGGCTTCCACCCGCCGACGGTCTACTTCCCGCTGCTGGTCGAGGAGGCGCTGATGGTCGAGCCGACCGAGACCGAGACCAAGGAGACTCTCGACGCCTTCGCCGAGGCGATCGAGGAGATCCTCACCGAGGCGGAGTCCGACCCCGAGGTCGCCAAAAGCGCCCCGTACACAACGCCGGTCCGTCGCCTCGACGAGGTCCGCGCCACCCGCCGCCCCGTTCTGCGTCAGCAGCTGTAGTTGGTGGGTAGGGCGCCGGATGCCCATCCCCGGGCCCCCTCACCGCGACCGCTTTCAGGGGAGTGCATCCCCGGGGCCTACAGCTCGGGCAGTTCCTGTTCGAGCTCTAGCACCGGCGCAAACAGGTCGCCATGCTGCTCGATCCGCTCCAGCACGTCGCCAGCTTCAAAGACGAGGTTGCTGCCGTCGCCTGACTCGGCCACTGCTTCGACCTCTTCCCAGGTGATCGGGGTCGAGCAGGTGGGGCGTTCGCGGGCGCGCAGGGAGTAGACGGAGATCGTCGTTTTACGTTGGTTGTTCTGGTACCAGTCGATCAGGACCTTGCCGCTGCGGTCGGTCTTTTTGCCCATTTTCGCCAGCACCTCGTCGGGCGTCTGCTTGGCGATCAGCTGGGCAAGCGCTTGGCCGAAGGGCCGCGTCTCTTCATATGAGGTTTTGTTGTTGAGGGGTACGTAGAGCTGCATGCCCTTCGACCCCGACGTCTTCGCGAAGCACTCGAGGTCGAGCTGCGCCAGCACCTCGCGCAGCCGCAGGCCCACCCGGCAGCAGTCGACGACGTCCGCGGGCGGGCCGGGGTCGAGGTCGAAGGCCAACACCGTCGGCCGTTTCGGCGCCCGGGACAGCGAAAGAGAAGGATGCAGCTCGATCGCCGCCAGCTGCGCCATCCAGATCAGCGTCGGCAGGCTGTCGCAGACGCAGAAGTCGATCTTGCCGGCGTGCGGCCCGGCTTCGACCCGCGCCGTCTTCACCCATTTCGGCCGGTGCTTGGGGCAGCGCTTCTCGAAGAAGGCGGCGTCGAGGTCGTCGACCCCTTCCGGGAATCGGCGCAGGGTCACGGCGCGGCCGGTCAGGTGGGGGACGATCGCCCGGGCGACCTTGGCGTAGTAGTCGACCACCTCGCCCTTGGTGAATCCCGCCTCGGGGTACAGGACCTTGTCGAGGTTGGTGAGCTTCAGCTCACGCCCGTCGACCTCGACCACGCGGTTCTCGGCCACGGCTATTTCGAGGACTTTGCCTTGGCGCGGGAGGAGCGTTTGGATTTGGCTGGCGCTTTCGGCTTCGCCTTCGCGGAGGCTTTCCGCTTCGGCGTTTTCGCCTTCGCCCCATCGCCGCGCTTGTCCTTCACCGCGGCGATGCTCTCCTCTAGCGCCGCCATCAGGTCGGGCGCCTTGGTCGCCTTCGGCTCCACGGTCTCCGGGGCGACGATCTCCTTGCCTTCGGCCTTGCGTTCGATCAGCGCCAGTAGCTGCTCCCGGTACTCGTCCCGGTAGCCGGCGGGGTCGAACTTGGTGCTCAGCGACTCGATCAGCGCCTCGGCCATCTGCTGCTCTTTCTTGGCGACTTTCTCTTGCTTCTCCGGCAGCACCTCGTCCAGCTCGGAGGGCGGTACAACCTCGTCGGCGAACCGCATCGTGGTCAGGGTCAGGACCCCGTCGGCCGGGCGGATCGCCGCCAGGTGCTCCTTGTTGCGGAAGACGAAGCGGGAGATCGCCACCTTGCCGGACGCTTCCATCGCCGCCGCCAGTAGCGAGTAGGCCTTCTCAGCACCGTCGGCAGGACCGAGGTAATAGGGGCTGTCGAAGTACATCGGGTCGATCTCGTCGAGGTCGACGAAGTCCTGGACCTCGACCGCCCGGCTCTTCTCCGGTGCCAGCGCGGCCAGCTCGTCCTTGCTCAACGGGACGTACTGGTCCTTGCTGAGCTCGTACGCTTTGCCGATCTCCTCGTAGGGGACCTCCTCGTCGGTCCCTTCGACCACGCGACGTTGACGGATACGGGCGCCGTCGGATTCGCGGATCTGGTGCAGGCCGATATTGCGCCGCGCCACGGCGCTGTACAGCTTCACGGGCACGTTGAGGAGCCCGAAGCTGATCGAGCCGCTCCAGATTGCTCTTGCCATCAGCGCATCACCTACCCGGATTGTTCCAGTCGAATGCCGTTGACGGAAATCCGCCGGCAGCACCGGGAGGCATCTTGCGCGCCGGCGGGTGGGATCATCCGCCGGTGCTGTTCGAGCTGCGAGAGGTCGGGCTCACCCGCGGCGGACGGCCGGTCCTCGACTCGGTCAGCGCCGCGATACCGGTGGGCGCAACCGCGATCGTTGGCCCCTCCGGCAGCGGCAAGTCGACCCTGTTGCGCCTGCTCAACCGCCTCGCCGACCCCGACCGCGGTGAGATTTCCTACCGGGACCGCGCCCTGGCGTCCTGCGAGCCGCTCTCGCTGCGGCGCGAGGTCGCGCTGGTCCCGCAGCTGCCGGCCCTGCTCGAGGGCACGGTGGAGTCGAACCTCCGCTACGCCGCCGGACTCGCCGGCAGGTCGCTCGAGTTGGAGCGCTGCCTGAGGCTTGCCGGCCTCGACCCCGAGTTCGCCGGCCGCGACGTCGCCAAGCTCTCGGTCGGCGAGCAGCAGCGGGCGATGCTCGCCCGGGCGCTGGCCCAGCGGCCCGACGTCCTCCTGCTCGACGAGCCCACTTCTGCCCTCGACCACGTCGCCCGCGACGCGATCGAGGCGGCGCTGGCCGAGCTGCGCCGGGAGCTGGAGATCTCGGTCGTCCTCGTCACCCACGACCCCGAGCAGGCGCGCCGGCTCGGCGAGTGGGTGGTGCGGATCGAGGCGGGCCGCGTGGTCGGCGCCGGCCCGCTGAGCGAGGTCCTGGCGTGAGCACCTCGATCCAGGTCGATCTCTGGCAGGTGGCCGCCTCGCTGGCCCTGGTCGCCCTGGCCGCGGCGATCTCCTTCTGGCGCCAAGCCGACCTCGAGCGCGACATCGTCGTCGCCACGGTCCGCTCGATCGTCCAGCTGACCCTGGTCGGGTACGCGATCAAGCTGATCTTCGAGGCCGACACGATCTGGCTGGTGATGCTGCTGTTGGCCGTGATGGTCGTTTTCGGCGCCCTCACCGCGCGTCACCGCGCCGACAAGGTCCCGAACTCCTTCGGGCCGTTGCTGATCGCCCTGGCACTGGCCGGGGCCGGCACGCTCGGGCTCGTCGTCGCGCTTGGGATCTTCGACCCGACGCCGCGCTACCTGGTCCCCGTCGGCGGGATGGTGATCGGCAACGCGATGACCGCCTCGGCGGTGGCGCTGAACCGGCTCGGCGATGAGATGCACGACTCGCGGGCGCGGATTGAGGCGACGCTTGCGCTCGGCGCCACCGCCAGCGAAGCGGCGGCGCCGACCGTCCGCCGAGCCCTGCGCTCGGGGATGATCACCCTGGTCGACTCGACCAAGACCACTGGCCTGATCTTTTTCCCGGGGACGATGGTGGGGATGCTGCTCGCCGGCGCCGACCCGACCGACGCGGTCCGCCTGCAGCTGATCCTCCTCTACGCCTTGCTCGGCAGCGTCGCGATCTCCGCCCTGGTCGCGACGACCCTCGCCTACCGCAACTTCTTCACCCCGGCTCAGCAGCTGCGCGAGCCCGTCACCGGGGGTGTCTGAGTATTGGGGTCTTAGAGACCCCGTTTGCTCAGACACCCCCCTCACATAGGGTTCGCCCCCGATGGCACGACCGATCGTCTTCTCCGGCATCCAGCCGACCGGCCGCAAGCACCTCGGCAACTACATCGGCGCGATCCGCCAGTTCGTCGAGGGGCAGGAGCGCGGCGAGCCGGCGATCTTCTGCATCGTCGATCTGCACGCGATCTCGGTCGCCTACGACCCGGCCGAGCTGCGCGAGCGGCTCTACGACACCACCGCGATCCTGCTCGCCGCCGGCCTCGATCCCGAGCGGTGCATCCTCTTCCGCCAATCCGACGTCCGCGAGCACACCGAGCTGACCTGGCTGCTCTCCGCGGTAACCGCCCACGGTGACCTTAACCGCATGCACCAGTTCAAGGACAAGGCCGCGAAACAGCGCGAGCTGGTCCCCGCGGCGCTCTTCCTCTACCCGGTGCTGCAGGCGGCTGACGTGCTCGCCTACCGCGCCACCGAGGTCCCGGTCGGCGAGGACCAGCGCCAGCACATCGAGCTGACGCGGGAGATCGCCCGCCGCTTCAACGAGCGCTTTGGCGAGACCCTGGTCGAGCCCGAGCACGTGGTCCCCGAGATCGGCGCCCGGATCATGGACCTGCAGGAGCCGGAGGGGAAGATGTCGACCACCGGGGGAACCGAGGCCGGCACCGTCTACGTGCTCGACGAGCCAGAGGCGATCCGGAAGAAGCTCGGCAGCGCCGTCACCGACTCCGGCCGCGAGGTCTCCCGCGGTCCCGACAAGGCCGGGATCGCCAACCTGATCGACATCCTCGCCGTCGCCCGCGGAATCGACCAGGCCAAGGTCGAAGCCGAGTTCTCCGACGCCGGCTACGGCGACTTCAAGCAGGCGGTCGCCGACGGCGTCGTCGAGCTGCTGACCCCGGTCCGCGAGCGCTACGCCGAGCTGCGCCCCGACGAGGCCGCGCTGGAGGCGGCGCTTGCTGCCGGGGCCGAGAAGGCACGGGCGATCGCCTCGGGCACGCTCGCCGAGGTGCGCGACCGCATGGGCATCGGCCCGTCGCGTTAAGTTGACCGCGTGACCGTCGCCGAGCTCGATCTCGACCTCGACATCTTCGCCGGGCCGTTCGACCTGCTGATGGCGGTTGTGCTGCGCGAGGAGGTCAACCTGCTCGAGCTGGAGTTGGGCGAGGTGGTGGTCGCCTACGTCGAGCACCTCGAGCGCGAGGGCGAGCTGGAGCTGGAGGTGGCGACCGAGTTCCTGGTCCTAATCGCGGCGTTGCTGGAGCTGAAGTCCCGCCTGATGCTGCCGCGCCCCGAGGACGACCTCGACGAGCTCGGGCCCGAAGAGGCGGTCGAGGAGCTGCTGGCGCGGATGCTCGAGTACCGGCGCTACCGCGACGCCTCGGCCGAGCTGGCGGAGCGCTTTGAGTCCCAGAGCGGGTACCTGTACCGCTCGGCGCCGTTGCCTTCCGAGCTGCGCCGGGTCGCGGTCGACGCCGCCGTCGCCGTCTACGACCCCGACCGGCTCGGCGCCGCGCTCGGCGACCTGCTGACCGAGCCGGCCCGCCTCGACGTCAGCCACATCCGGCCCACGGTCTCCCTCGAGCGTCGCCTGCAGGCGCTGCGCAATGCTCTCTCGGGCCGCTCGGACATCGACTTCGACGAAGAGTTCGGCGGCGAGGACCGGCTGACCCAGGCGGTCACGGTGTTCGCCCTGCTCGAGCTGTACCGACGCGGAGAGGTCACCTGGGAGCAGCAGGAGAACTTTGGTCCGATCCGGGTGCGCAGGGCGGGGACGGAATGAGCGACCTCGCCCGCACCGTCGAGGCGCTGCTCTTCCTCTCCGCCCAGCCGGTCACCGTCGCCGACCTGGCGGAGGCGGCGGAAGCGACCGAGGGACAAGTCGAGGAGGCGGTCGAGCTGCTGCGCGAGGACCTCGCGGAGGGTCGGCGGGGCGTCGTCCTGCGCGAGGTCGCCGGCGGCTTCACCCTGGCCAGCGATCCGGCCAGCGAGGAGGCGGCACGGCGCCTCTTGGCCAAGCCGCGCACTCCGCCGCTGACCCAGGCTCAGGCTGAGACGCTGGCGATCGTCGCCTACCTGCAGCCGGTCTCGCGACCGGAGATCGCCCGGATCCGCGGCGTCAGCTCGGAGTCGGCGGTCCAGAGCCTGGCCGAGCGGGGGTTGATCGAGGAGTCTGGGCGCTCGCGCTTCGGTGCTGCGATCTTCAAGACCTCGGAGCTGTTCGAGCGGCTCTTTGGCCTCGCCGGGCTTGACCAGCTGCCGGATCCGTCGAAGTTCGATCCGACCCCCGAGGACGCGCGGGAGTTGCGGGAGAGACTCTTGAAGGCGGGGGAACAGCGGGCCGAGCCTTGACGGAGGGGAGTCGGGGGAGGGCTCTTCGGAGCGGCACGCGAGGGAGCCTGGGGAGGCCCCTCTGCAGCAACAGCGGGGAGGCTGCGTCGGGACCTCTCCAGACTCCCCACTCGTGAGACTCGCGAAGTTCCTCGCGCACGGGGGCATCGCTTCCCGCCGTCGCGCGGAGAGCATCATTTCCTCGGGCCGGGTCACCGTTTCGGGAGAGGTCGTTAGGGACCCGGCGAGGGATGTCGGGGAGGAGGACGATGTTCGGGTCGACGGCAGTCCGGTCGGGGCCGAGAAGCATGAGGTTTGGGCGGTGAACAAGCCGGCGGGGGTTGTCTCGACGGCGCGGGAGCCGGGGCGGAGGCCGGCGGTGGTTGAGCTGGTCGACTCGGCGGCCCGGCTCTACCCGGTCGGCCGGCTCGACGCCGACTCGACCGGCCTGCTCCTGCTTACCAACGACGGCGAGCTCGCCAACCGGCTCACCCATCCCCGCTACGGGGTCGCCAAGACCTACCGCGCCCGGCTCGGTGGCCGCATCGCCGACCGCGACCTCGAGCGGCTGCGCCGCGGGGTGAAGCTCGAGGACGGACCAACCGCCCCGGTCGAGGTGAGGCGAGTCGGCGAGCGCGAGATCGAGGTCGTGCTGCGCGAAGGCCGCAACCGCCAGCTGCGGCGGATGGTCGAAGCGGTCGGCAACCGGGTGGTGGCGCTGTGCCGCGTCGGCTTTGGCTCACTCGCCCTCGGACGGCTCGCCGAAGGCGGCTCTCGCCGCCTCTCGGAACGGGAGATCGCCCGGCTCTGGAAAGATGCCGGTCGATGACGGTCGGCCGCGACAACGGACCCCCGGCGCGGCTCTTTGCCGTGCGCGGCGCTGCGCAGGCCGAGGCCAACGAGTCCGACGCAATCCTCTCGGCCACCGAGGCGCTGATGCACGAGCTGATCGAGCGCAACGATCTCGAGCCCGAGGAGATGGTCAGCTGCGTCTTCACCGTCACCGACGACCTCAACGCCGAGTTCCCCGCCGTCGCCGCTCGCCGGCTCGGCCTCGACTCCGTGCCGCTGCTCTGTTGCCGCGAGATCCCGGTGCCCGGCTCGATGCCGAGGGTGATCCGGGTGATGCTCCACTTCTACGGCCCGGTGGGTCACGAGCCGGTGCACGCCTACATCGGTGAGGCGCAGAAGTTGCGCACCGATCTCGAAGCCGCCCAGTAGCCGAGCGTCCGTCAGAATCGGCGGACGATGACCGTCACTTTCGCCGAGAAGCTCGCCCGGATGCCGGGCTACCAGGCCGGGGTCCCGACCGGGCAGGCGCCCGAGGCGATCGCCTCGGGGCGGATCGCCCAGCTGGCCTCCAACGAGTCGCCGTTCCCGCCGCACCCGAAGGTGGTCGAGGCGATCGAGCGGGCGGCGCGGGTGATGCACCGCTATCCCGACCCCGACGCCACCCTGCTGCGCCGGCGGATCGCCGAGCGCTACGAGGTCGAGCCCGGCAGGGTCGCAGTCGGCAACGGTTCCTGCGAGATCCTGCTCGCCGCCGCCGATGCCCTCTGCGAGCCGGGGGCGGAGATCCTTTACGCCTGGCCTGCTTTCTCGATGTACCCCTACCTGCCGGCGTTGACCGGGGCGCGCGAGGTCCGGGTGCCGCTGGCCGAGGGCGACGTCCATGACCTCGATGCGATGGCCGCCGAGGTCACCGCGGCGACCCAGCTGGTGCTCGTTTGCAATCCCAACAACCCGACCGCGACCCACATCCCGGCTGCCGAGGTCGCCGAGTTCTGCGAGCGACTCCCGTCCCACGTCACCGTCATCCTCGATGAGGCCTACGTCGAGTTCCAGACCGACGACGACCCCGACACCACCCTGGACCTGCTCGGCGAGTTTCCCAACCTGGTCGTGCTGAGGACGTTCAGCAAGTGCTACGGCCTCGCCGGGCTGCGAGTCGGGTACGCGATCGGCGCCGCCGGTTTCCGCGCCGCGGTCGACGCGGTGCGCCAACCGTTCAGCGTCAACGCCCTTGCCCAGGCGGCAGGGGCGGAGGCGATCCTGCACCAGGACGACGTTCTGCGCCGGGTGGAGAACGTGGTCGCCGAACGGCTCCGGGTCGAGGAGGGACTGGGCGAGCTCGGCCTGCAGACCTCCGAGACGCAGGCGAACTTCTCCTGGATCGACCTCGGCGAGGCGGACGAGAAGGCGGTGGTGGCGGGTCTCGCCGAGCGCGAGATCGCGGTGCGCCCCGGCACGCCGCTCGGATCCCCCGGCCACATCCGGGTCAGCTACGGCACCGGCGAGGAGAACGATCGCTTCCTCAGCGCTTTACCGGAATTTCTCGACTAATCCCGAGCCACCTGCTACAAACACCCAAGGTGAAGAACATGGCCATACCCCCGGACGGCCGAAGTGCGCCCGGTGCCGTCCACGGTCCTGGCCGTTTCACCTATTGGCGATTTAACTAGGCGTCCCGGCCTGGCGGCAACTCGCCGCGCCAAGACTCTTCCGGCCGGGCGCCGACCCTTGATCGGGATCCCAGCTGCTCGCGCGGGGCGGGAGCAGGCGACCAGAAAGTACGATTTTATGAATTTGGAGAGGGGCGTAGGCAAAATGATCATCGGGATGCAGGAGGGCGCCAAACGAGATCGTGTCCGGGACCAGCGGATCGGCAAAGTTGTCGAGCTGGCGACGCCGGAAGCACTGCTTGAGGAGCTGTCGCTCGGCTCGGAGCGAGCGAAAGCCGTGGTGAAAGGCCGCGAAGAAGTCGTCGACGTGATGCACGGGCGCGACGAGCGGCTGATGGTGATCGTGGGGCCGTGCAGCGTCCACGACCCGAAAGCCGCGCGCGAGTACGCGACCAGGCTGAGCGCCACCGCTCGGGACCTCAGCGACCAGGTGCTGGTCGTGATGCGGGTCTACTTCGAGAAGCCGAGGACCACGACCGGGTGGAAGGGGCTGATCAACGACCCGCACCTGGACAACTCAGGCGACGTCAACGCGGGCCTGCGGACCGCCCGCAAACTGCTGCTCGAGGTGCTCGACCTCGGCCTCCCGATCGGGTGTGAGTTCCTCGACCCGATCACGCCGCAGTACATCTCCGACACGGTGGCGTGGGGGGCGATCGGGGCGCGAACGTCCGAGAGCCAGACCCACCGCCAGCTCGGCTCCGGTCTCTCGATGCCGATCGGTTTCAAGAACCGCACCGACGGCAATATCCAAGTCGCTGTAGACGCGGTTCGTGCCGCGGCGGTGCCGCACGCGTTCGCCGGCATCGACGACGCGGGCGCGCCGGCGATCCTCCACACCACCGGCAATCCCGACTGCCACATCATTCTCCGCGGCGGTCACGGGATGCCGAACTACCACGTGCCCGACGTCGAGGACGCGCTGGTCACGCTCGGCGTCGCCGGCTTGCCGGAGCGCCTGGTAATCGACGCCTCCCACGACAACAGCAGCAAGGATCCCGAAAAGCAGTTCTTCGCCGCCGGCGAAATCGCCGACCAGATTGCCGACGGCAGCAAGGCGATCGTCGGGGTGATGCTGGAGTCCTTTCTGGTCGAGGGACGCCAGGACCTGCGACCGGGAGAGAAACTCACCTACGGCCAGTCGATCACCGACCCGTGCATGGATTGGGAGGACACGGTGTCGGCGCTGGAGCGGTTCGCTTCGGCAGTGGAAGCGCGGCGCAGTTGACCGGTGGCCGCTAGATTCGCCGTCCTTGGGGTGGGCCTGATCGGGGGTTCGATCGGGCTCGCCGCGAGGCGGCGGCTCGGGGCGGAGGTCGCCGGCTGGGGGCCGAGGCGGGCGACCGTGGAGCAGGCCCTGCGCGCCGGCGCGCTCGATCACGGCGCGGACACGGTCGCGGAGGCCTGCGAGGGCGCCGAGGTCATCTTCTGCGCCGGGCCGGTCGGCGCGCTCCCGGAGCTGGTCGCCGAGGCGTTGACTGTTGCCGGCCCCGACGCGGTGGTGACCGACGTCGGCTCGACCAAGCGCGAGCTGGTCGCGTCCCAGGGCGGCGATGAGCGCTTCATCGGCGGACACCCGCTGGCCGGCGCGGAGACCGCCGGTATTGGCAACGCCCGCGCCGACCTCTTTGAGGGCGCGCGCTGGTACCTGACCCCGACAGACCGCTCCAGCGGTCTCCTCTACGACAAGCTGCAGCGAACAATTGCCGGGCTCGGCGCGCGCCCGCAGGCGATCGGGGCCGATGCCCACGACCGCCTGATGGCCGCCGTCAGCCACATGCCGCACGTCCTCGCCAACGCCCTCGTCGCGGAGGCGGCGACGGGGCTGTCCGAGGATTCCGAGGGAACCGCGGTCGAGGTCGGGCCGAGCTTCCGCGACATGAGCCGCGTCGCCGGCTCCAACCCGGCAATCTGGGCCGACATCTTCGCCAGCAACCGCGACGCTGTCGCCGATTCGGTCGAGTCGGTGGCCGCTCGGCTGAGCGAGGCCGCGGCGTTGATCCGGGATGGGGACAGCGAGGCCGTCGGCGCCTGGCACGCGGCCGCCGGCGAGGCCCGGCGGGCGCTGCTGGAGGGGGAGTCCCAGGCGGGCCCCCTGCGGGAGCTGCGGATCGTCGTCGCCAACAAGCCGGGGACGATCGCCGAGCTGGCGCTCGCGCTCGGCGAGGCCGGGGTCAACATCGAGGACATGGCACTTCATCCCGCGCCCGATATGAGCTCCGGCGCGGTCACCCTGTGGGTCGCGGGCGACGAGCAAGCCGAGCGGGCGGAGCAGTTAGTCCGCGAGCTCGGCCACACGGTCACCGTGCTCGGCACCGACGAGTAGGGTCGCGGCCATGACCCGCTTCGATCCCGCCGGGTCCCTGCGCGGATCCCTGCGCCCACCGGCCGACAAGTCGATCTCCCACCGGGCGGCGCTGATCGCGGCGATGGCGGAGGGAGAGACGGTCGTCGAGGGATACCTGGAGGCCGCCGACACCCGCTCGACCCTGGACGCGGTCGCGGCCCTGGGCGCCGGGGTGGAGGAGATCGGATCCGGGTCGCCGGCCGGCAGGGCCTACCGGATTCGCGGCGTCGGCCTGCGCGGCCCGCGGCCCACCGCGATCGACGTCGGCAACGCCGGCACGCTGCTGCGGCTCCTTCCCGGCTGGCTCGCGGGACAGGACGGCGGCGAGTGGACTCTCGACGGCGACGACTCGATCCGGCGGCGCCCCGTCGACCGGGTCGCCGCCCCGCTGCGAACGATGGGCGCGAAGCTCGAGTGCGAGGAAGACCGGCTGCCGCCGCTGCGGATTGAGGGGGCGCCGCTGCGTGGGGTCGAGTACGAGCTGCCGGTGGCGAGTGCCCAGGTCAAGTCCTGTGTTCTCTTCGCCGGCCTGCTCGCCGAGGGCGAGACCCAGGTGGTCGAGCCGCTGCCGACCCGCGACCACACCGAGCGGATGCTCGCCGCGGCGGGCGCGGACGTCCGGCGCGACGGCGACGCGGTCGTCATCCAGCCCGCTGAGCATCTCGAAGTGGGCCGTTTCGTGGTCCCCGCCGATCTCTCCTCCGCGGCCTTCTTCGTCGTCGCAGGGGTCCTCATTCCGAATACCCAGATCCTGATCGAGCGGGTCGGCCTAAACCCGACCCGCACCGGTCTGCTCACAATCTTGGAGCGGATGGGCGCGAGGATTGCGGTCGAGGCGGGCCGGGAGGAGGGTGGCGAGCCGGTCGGCGACCTTCGCGTCTTCTCATCCCCGCTGATCGCGACCGAGGTCGGCGGCGCCGAGATCCCGCTGGCGATCGACGAGCTGCCGCTCGTCGCTCTGGCCGCCTGCTTCGCCGAGGGCACCACGACGATCCGCGACGCGGCCGAGCTGCGCCGCAAGGAGTCGGACCGGATCGCGACCGTCACCGGCACCCTGACCGCGCTCGGCGGCAGGGTCGAGGCGACCGAGGACGGCATGGTGATCGAGGGGACCGGCGGCCTGCGTGGCGGGACGATCGACTCCCATGGCGACCACCGGATCGCGATGCTTGGCGCCATTGCTGGCCTCGCCTCCCGGGAGGGCGTCGAGGTGGCCGGGATGGAGGCCGCCGCCGTCAGCTACCCGGGCTTCGAGACCGACCTTGCCTCGCTGGTCGGCGTCGGCTGAGACCCGGCCGTAGGCTGCCGCCCATGGTGATCGCGATCGACGGCCCTGCCGGGGCCGGCAAGTCCTCAGTCGCCCGCGCGGTCGCGGCCGAGCTGGGCTTCACCTTTCTCGACTCCGGGGCGATGTACCGGTGCGCTGCCCTAGCCGCGATCGAGAGCGGCACAGATCCCAGCGACGGCGAGGCGCTCGGCGCCCTTGCCAGCAGCTTGGACATCCGGCTCGACGGCAGGCAGGTGCTGCTCGGCGAGCGCGACGTCAGCATCGAGATCCGCGAGCCCGCGGTCACCGCCGCCGCCTCCCGGGTATCCACCCACCCCTCGGTGCGGGAGGCGATGGTCGCCCGCCAGCGGCGGCTGATCGCCGGTGGCCGGTACGTCGCCGAGGGCCGGGACATCGGCACCGTGGTCAGCCCCGAGGCCCCATTGAAGGTCTTCCTCACCGCCTCCGACGAGGAGCGAGCGCGACGGCGGGCCGCCGAGACCGGCGAGGACCTGGAGTCGGTGCTGGACGCCCAGCGTCGCCGCGACGCCCGCGACACCGAGCGAGAGCACGGCGCCCTGCGAGCGGCGGAGGACGCAGTCGAGGTGGATACCACTGGCCTCAGCCTCGAAGAGGTCGTCGGCCGGGTCGTTGCGCGGGCGCGCGAACGGGGCCTGACGTGAGCCGGCTCCCCACCGTCGCCGTGGTCGGTTTCCCCAATGTCGGCAAGAGCACGTTGGTCAACCGCTTGGTCGGCGGTAACGAGGCCGTCACCGCCGCCGAGCCGGGGGTCACCCGGGACCGCAAGCGCCTCCCCACCGAGTGGAACGGAGTCGCCTTCGAGCTGGTCGACACCGGCGGCGTCGACCTCGAGGACGAGGCCGAGCTGGCACGCGACGTGCAGGCTCAGGCGCGGCTGGCGATCGCCGAGGCCGACGCCGTGGTGATGGTCGTCGACGGGCGCGCCGGCTTGCGTGCCGGCGACGCCGAGTTGGCGAAGACGTTGCGCGGCGCCGACGTCCCGGTCCTGGTCGCGGTTAACAAGGCCGATCGCCCCGGAGAGCACCACCTCACCGCCGAGTTCCACGCCCTCGGCCTCGGCGAGCCGGTGGCGGTCTCCGCTACCCACGGCCTCGGCAGCGGCGACCTGCTCGACGCGGTGGTCGGCGCGCTCGGCGAGCGGCCGCCACGGCCGGACGAGGACGAGGCGGTCCGGGTGGCGGTGATCGGCCGCCCCAACGTCGGCAAGTCTTCCCTCGTCAACGCCTTCCTCGGCTCCGACCGGGTAATCGTCTCCGACCGCGCCGGCACCACCCGCGACGCGATCGACACCGAGCTGGAGGTCGAGGGGCGGCGGACGATCCTGGTCGACACCGCCGGCCTGCGGCGCCGCTCCAAGGTGGCGGGGACGGTCGACTACTACGCGCAGCTGCGCTCCGAACGGGCGGCCGAACGCGCCGACGTCGCGATCGTCGTCTGCGACGCCTCCGAGGGGGTGACCGCGGAGGACCTGCGGGTGGCGGAGATGGCGATGAAGGCCGGTTGCGCGACGCTGCTCGTCCTCAACAAGTGGGACGTTGGCGAGAAGACCGACATCGACGACGCCCGCGCCCGGGTCGAGCGCAAGCTGCGGCTGCGACCGGCGGTGATCACCTGCTCGGCGAAGCACGGCCGCAACGTCCCGGCCCTGTTGCCGCGGGCACTGGAGCTTGCCGACCGCGCCGCCGAGCGGATCCCGACCCCGAAGCTGAACCGGTTCGTCTCCGACGTCGTCGCCAAGACCCCGCCGCCGTCGCGGCGCGGCCGCCGCCTGCGCCTCTACTACGCGGCCCAGGTGGGCGAGCGGCCGCCGCGGGTGGCGATCCAGGTCAACGACCGCAAGCTGATCAGCCGCGATTGGGCCTACCACCTGGAGAACCGGATGCGCGAGGCCTACGGCATGGAGGGCGTTCCATTGGTGATCGACTTCGTGCCGCATACGGGCCGGCGCCGCTAGACGATCAATCGGGAATCAATCATCTAGGCTTTCCGCCATGCCAGAGACCAAGCCACTCGCCGAGGGCGAGTACCTGTTCACGTCGGAGTCCGTCACCGAGGGTCACCCGGACAAGGTTTCCGACCAAATCTCCGACGGCGTCCTCGACGCGATCATGGCCGAGGACCCAGGCGGCCGGGTCGCCTGCGAGACCCTGGTCAACACGGGGATGGCGGTCGTCTCCGGCGAGATCTCGACCGAGGTCCACCTCGACATCCCGGAGATCGTCCGCGAGACGATCCGCAAGATCGGCTACGACCACGGTGACTACGGCTACAGCTGCGACCACATCTCCGTCCTGGTCTCGATCGACAAGCAGTCCCCCGACATCGCCCAGGGCGTCGACGCCTCGCACGAGACCCGTGCCGGCGGCGAGGACGACGAGCTGCTGATCGCCGGGGCGGGGGACCAGGGAATGATGTTCGGCTACGCCAGCGACGAGACCGAGGCGCTGATGCCGATGCCAATCCACATCGCCCACCGGCTCGCCGAGCGCTTGGCCGCGGTCCGCAAGGACGAGACGCTCGCCTACCTCGGCCCCGACGGCAAGACCCAGGTGTCGGTCCGCTACGCCGGCGGCCGCCCGGTCTCGATCGACAAGCTTTTGATCTCCACCCAGCACGCCGAGGGCGTTGAGTCCGAGACGACGATCAAGCCCGACCTCTGGCAGCACGTGGTGCTGCCGGTGCTGGAGGCGGAGGTCCCGGGGATGTACGACGAGGGCGAACTGCTCGGCGGCTTCCTCGTCAACCCGACCGGCAAGTTCGTGATCGGCGGCCCGGTCGGCGACGCCGGCCTCACCGGCCGCAAGATCATCGTCGACACCTACGGCGGCATGGCCCGCCACGGCGGCGGCGCCTTCTCCGGCAAGGATCCCTCCAAGGTCGACCGCTCGGCGGCCTACGCCGCCCGCCACGTGGCCAAGAACGTCGTCGCCGCCGGCCTCGCCCAGCGCTGCGAGGTCCAGGTCGCCTACGCGATCGGCGTCGCCCGCCCGGTCTCGCTGATGGTCGAGACCTTCGGCACCGGCGCCCTTCCCGACTCACGGATCTCCGAGCTGGTCGAAGCCGAGTTCGACATGCGTCCCGGCGCCTTCCGCCGCTACCTCGACCTGCACCGCCCGATCTTCCAGAAGACCGCCGCCTACGGCCACTTCGGCCGCGACGACGCCGACTTCACCTGGGAGCGGACGGACCGCGCCGATTCCCTCCGCGCCGCCGCCGGCCTAGAGACCGCCGCGGCGTAACCCGGCGGTAAGTCCGGGGGCGGGGGAGAGATTCCACGCTGTCGACCTTTTGGTCCCTATGGGGACCACAAAGTCGAACACGCGGAGTGCGAAGGCCTGGGCGTTGGCGGCGGCGCAGTACGGGGTTGTGACGCGGGGGGATCTGCTGGGACTCGGGTTCAGCTCGGAGGCGATCAAGCACCGCCTCCAGACCGGTCGTCTCCATCGGGTGTCGCGCGGCGTGTACGCGGTCGGATCTCCCAGGCTGAGCCGGGAGGGTCGTTGGATGGCAGCGGTGCTCGCGTGTGAAGAGGCGGCGGCACTGAGTCACCGAAGTGCTGCCGCGCTTTGGGGCATCGCCTCTGAGCGAAGGGGCCAGATCGACATCAGCGTGCGGCGGCGTTGCGAGATCCACCGGCCGAGGATTCGCGCCCGCAGTCGTCCATCTCTACCTGCTCGGGATATATGCACTCACAGAGGCATCCCGGTTACTACTCCCGTCTGCACCCTGATCGACCTCGCCACGGAACTCGGTGACCGGAGGCTCGAGCGAGCCGTCAACGAGGCCGACAAGCGCGACCTGGTCGACCCCGAGGCCCTACGAGCGGCGATCGAGGAACACGCAGGTCAGCCAGGAGCGCCGCGACTACGCCGCCTGCTCGACCGCGACACCTTCCGGCTCTCTGACTCCGACCTGGAGCTCTTCTTCCGGCCGATCGCCGCGCAAGCCGGTCTTCCACCGCCGCTCACCAAACAATGGGTCAACGGCTTCGAAGTCGACTTCCACTGGCCCGACCTCGGCCTGGTCATTGAGACCGACGGCCTGCGCTATCACCGCACCCCTTCAGCCCAATCCCGCGATGCCCTCCGCGACCAGACCCACACCGCGTCCGGTCTCACCACCCTCCGCTTCTCCCACCACCAGATCAAATACGAACCCGCCCACGTCCGCACCATTCTCATGAGAATGGTGCGAAACCTGAAGCCCGTCCGCCCTGCACCCCTACCTGCAAGTGCGGGTGCAGGGCGGACGGGCTTTACGTTCTAAGTGAGGTCGGCGAGGTCAGGCGGGCGGACTCTGCCGGAAATACAACGGGGGCTTACGCCGCGCTGCCCGGCGGCTGAGCCTCGCCCAGCCCGTGCGTTCCCGGCGCCGCGGCCCCAGTCGCTTGGTCGACGCTGTGGACGACGTCGCCGGGGTCAGCGACACCGGCGAAGACAAAGTTGTAGTCGTCGGTGGCGGCGGTGTCGAAGTCGACGTCGCCGATCTGCATCAGGCGCTGGTAGACCGACTGGCGGTAGTTGACGTTCTGTACCCGCTCCAGGCGAGTCTCCTGGATCTCCCGCGAGATAATCCCGCGCTTGATGTTGAGGCGGCGGGTGGTGATCGTGTAAGTCGTCGCCACCCGCTTGACGAAGCCGATCAGGACGGTCAGTCCGAGCACCACGAGGACGATCAGGAAAACGGTGGCGCTGCTGGCGCCGACCAGCTTCGCGATCGCCCCGATCACCGCCGCAACCACGAGCCCCTTGAGGTAGAAGCCGAGAATCGCGCGCCAGGAGGGGTGGCCCTGGAAGATCACCTGCTCTCCGGAGCTGAGGTTGAGGCTCACGGGCGCCAGCATACGGCTTCGGCTTGGGCCTCGCCAGGGTCTCTGGGCGCGCCGTCCCCCGCCGGCCATACGCTCGCCGGGTGACCATCCTCAAGGTCGAGCCGCTTACCACCGCCCGTGCCCTGCGCGGCCCGTTCGACTACCGGCGGCCGGAGGACATGGAGGACGTCGAGGTCGGCAGCGTCGTCCGCGTCCCGTTCGGGCCGAGGCGCCTGCTGGGCGTGGTCGTGGAGCTGGCGGAGGCCTCCGAGCTGCCGCCCGAGCGGCTCGCGGAGCCGATCGAGGCGCTGGAGGCCGGGGCGCCTCCGGAGCTGGTCAGGCTCGGCCTCTGGGTCGGTCGGGAGTACTGCTCGACCCCGGCGCGTGGCCTGCAGCTGGTGCTGCCGCCTGGGACCGGCACCGGCGCCGGCGGCCGCGCCGTTCGGTCCAAACGAGAGCTGCGGGCGGAGATCCTGCCGGCCGGAGAGGCGGCGTTGAGCGGCGGCGAGCGGCTCGGGGTCAAGCAGCGGGCGGTTCTGGAGGCCCTGCGCGCGGGAGAGATGTCGGGGCCGGAGCTGGCGAGCGCGGTCGGCTCGGATCGCCAGATCCTGCGGCGGCTGGAGCAACGGGGCCTGATCGCGACCCGCAGCTCGGTGTTGCGCCGCGCGCCCGGACAGCCGGCCATGAGCGCACCGGCTGAGCGACCGCAGCTCCTTCCCGAGCAGTCGGCCGCGGTCGCCGCCATCGTCGCCGCCATCGATGGGGAGGCGGGCGCACCGCGGGAGCAGCTCCTGCACGGCGTCACCGGCTCGGGCAAGACCGAGGTCTACCTGGCCGCGGTCGAGGCGGCCCTAGAGCGCGGCCGCGGGGCGATCGTCCTGGTGCCGGAGATCGGCCTGGCGCCGCAGGCTGTCGCCCGCTTCCGCGCCCGGCTCGGAGACCGCTTCGCCGTCCTCCACTCAGCCCTCTCGGCCGGCGAGCGCTACGACGAGTGGATGCGGCTGCGCCGCGGCGAAGCGAGCGTTTGCGTCGGCCCCCGCTCTGCCGTGTTCGCCCCCGTCCGCGACCTCGGCCTGATCGTGATCGACGAGGAGCACGACCCTTCCTACAAGCAGGAGGGCGACCCCACCTATGACGCCCGTGCCGTCGCCCGCCGTCGGGCTGAGGACAGCGGCGCCGTGCTCGTCGCCGGCACCGCGACGCCGCGTCCCGAGTCGTGGCTGGAGCTGCCGCGGTTGGAGCTGCCGAACCGGGTGGACGGTCGCCGCCTGCCGCCCGTGTCGCTGGTCGACATGCGCGAGGCCGACCCCCGTTCGGGGCCGCTGCATCCCGACACCTGGGAGGCGCTCGACACCGTCCGCGCTGCGGGCGCCAAGGCGATCGTGATGATCAACCGGCGCGGCTTCGCGCCCTGGCTCACCTGCCGCTCCTGTGGACACCACTGGAGCTGCCCCAACTGCGACGTCTCACTGATCGTCCACCGCGACAGCGGCCGCCTGGTCTGCCACCACTGCGCCCACGCCGAGCCCGCCCCACGGGCCTGCCCGCACTGCGCCTCGACCACGCTCGCGCGGGCAGGGGCCGGAACCGAGCGGATCGAGGAACTCCTGAGCGAGCGGCTGGCGCCAATGCCGGTTTTCCGGCTCGACTCGGATTCCGCCGCCGAGCGCGGCGCCCACGCTCGCATCCTGGCCGGCTTCGGTGAGGCTCGCAGCGGTGTCCTGGTCGGCACTCAGATGGTCGCCAAGGGACACGACTTCCCCGAGGTAACGCTGAGCGCGATCCTCGACGCCGACGCGACCCTGCGTTTCCCCGACTTTCGGGCCGAGGAGCGGACCTTCGCGATGGTTGCCCAGCTGGCCGGCCGCAGTGGCCGCGGCGAGGCCGGCGGTGAGGTGATCGTCCAGACCCTGGCACCCAATGCATCGAGCATCGAGCACGCCGCCCGTCATGACTCCGCCGGCTTCCTGGCTGGCGAGCTGGAGCGCCGCCGCGCGCTCCGCTACCCGCCGTACTCCCACCTCTTGCGCATCGGCTTCTCCTCAGAGCAAGAGGCGCGGCTAGAGACCGCCGCCGCGGCACTCGCCGCCGAGCTGCGCGAGAGCCTGCCCGGGGACTCCGAACTGCTCGGCCCGGCACCGATGTTCCGGGTCCGTAACCGCCACCGCCGTCGCATTCTGATCAAGACCACCGACCGTGCCGGCGCGGTCGCTGCGGTGCGGCGGGCGGTCGAGGCGCGAGCCGCCGACCGCTCGCTGAAGGACGTCTCGATCGGGGTCGACGTCGACCCCCAGTGACCGCCCCAGTGGGGCCTCCGGAGTGCTTAGACTCATCACCTATGGGCGAACCGATCGAAGCCGATAGCGAGGAGCGCGAGCGCGAGGCGGAGCTGCTGGAGCGCCGCGAGGCGGCGCTCGCCAACGTGGTCAAGTTCGGCGACCCGGTGTTGAAGAGCAAAGCCTCGCCGGTCGCCTCCTTTGGGCCAGAGCTGCGGGCCGAGGTCGAGCGGATGGTCTCGATCATGCGGGACGGCATGGGCGTCGGCCTCGCCGCCACCCAGCTGGGGATCTTGCGGCGCCTGCTGGTCTTTCAGGCCGGCCCCGACAGCGAGCCCACCGCACTCATCAACCCGGTCATCGAGTGGCTCTCCGAGGAGGCGACGGTCGCTGAGGAGGGCTGCCTCAGCCTGCCGCGGATCTCGGTCGACGTCGAGCGCCCGCTCCACGCCCGCGTCACCGGCCTCGACGCCGAGGGCGAGGAGGTCGTGATCGAGGCCTCGGGCCTGGAGGCGAGAGTTCTCCAACACGAGATCGACCATCTCGACGGCGTCCTCATCCTCGACCGCACCGAGCGCGACCAGCGCAAGGGCGCGCTGCGGGCGCTGCGCGAGGGTGGCAGCTACAGCCCCCCTGCCGAGGAGGACGGCGAGGACGAGAACGAGCTGCGCGAGCCGCGCACCGACGCGTGAGGACCGCCTACCTCGGAACCTCCGACTTCGCCGCCACCGTTCTGCGGCGATTGGCGAGCTCACGGCACCGGCCGGCCCTTGTCGTTACCCCTCCCGACAGCAGGCAGGGGCGGGGGAGGAAGCCGCGGCCAGCTCCCGTCGCCGAGGCGGCGACCGAGCTGGGCATCGAGCTGCTCCGGGCGGAGGACGTCAACTCTGAGCCAGCACTCGCGGCGATCCGGGCGGCCCGCCCCGACGCGATCGCCGTCTGCGCCTTCGGCCAGCTGATCCGCGAGCCGTTGCTCTCGGAGTTCTCCATGCTGAACGTTCATCCCTCGTTACTGCCGCGTTGGCGCGGCGCCGCCCCGATCGAGCGGGCGATGATGGCCGGTGACGAGAGAACCGGTGTCTGCGTGATGCGGCTGACGGCCGGGCTTGACTCGGGGCCGGTGGCGCTGGAGGAGGAGGTCGCGATTGGTCCTGGGGAGGACTTCGGCGAGCTCTCCGCGAGGCTGGCGGAGCTGGGAGGAGAGCTGCTGGTCCGCGCCCTCGACCTCCAAGCCGAGGGAAGGCTCGAGTTCGTCGAGCAAGATGAGGCGGCGGCGACCTACGCGGAGAAGATCGGCCCGGGCGACCGTTGTCTCGACCCCTCCTGCCCGGCGAGCGATCTGGAGGCCAGGGTGAGAGCGTTGACCCCGCACATCGGCGCCTACCTGGAGACAGCCGACGGCGAGCCCCTCGGCATCCGCCAGGCCCGGGCCGTAGACGTCGACCTCGACCCCGGCGAGGTGCGGGCCGAGGAAGAGGCGCTGCTGGTCGGTTGCGGCGAGGGGGCGCTGCGGCTCGAGACCGTCCAGCCGCCCGGCGGCAAGGCGATGCCCGTCGACGCCTACTTGCGAGGTCACTCGCCGCCGAAGCTGTGAGCGCCCGCGTTTCGCCGGCGCGATCGCTGGCCTTCGCGACGATCCGCGAGACCTTCGAGGACGGCGCCTTCACCGAGCGCGCGTTCCGCGCCGGCGCCGAGCGCCTCGACCTTGACCCGCGCGAGCGCGCGCAAGCGCAGCGACTGGCCTACGGCGCGGTGCAGCGGCGTGGCACCTCCGACGCCGCGATCGAAGGGCTGGCGGAGCGCTCGATCCGGCTGCTCGACCCGCCCGTGCTCGCCGCCCTGCGACTCGGGCTATATGAGCTGCTCTTCGCCGACGCGACCCCCGACCACGCCGCAGTCGACCAGGCGGTGGAGCTGGTCAAGGGCGCCGGCGCCGCCCACGCCTCGGGGCTGGTCAACGCGGTGCTGCGGCGGGCGGCGCGCGAGCGCGAGCCGCTGACGGCGTCGCTGCTGGGGGATGACTCGACCCCGGCGAAGGCCGCGGTTGCGCACTCGGCGCCGCTTTGGCTAGTGGAGATGTGGTGGCAGGAGCTGGGCGAGGAGGCCGCCCGGTCGGTGCTCGCCGCCTGCAACGAGCCGGCCGAGGTCGCGGTCCGTGCTTCCAGCCACGACACGGCCTTGGCGAAGCTGCGCGAGGCGGGAGTACAGGCGCGGCTGCCCGAGGCCGGTTGGCCGCTCTCGCCGGCGGGGACGATCGTCGTCGACGGCCGCCTCGGCGAGACCGTCACGCCCGCCGTCGCCGCCGGTGAGCTGACGCCGCAGAGCCGCGGTTCGGCGGCGGTGGTCGAGGTGCTCGACCCGCAAGAGGGCGAGCACGTCCTCGACCTCTGTGCCGGGCCGGGCATCAAGACCGGCCAGATCGCGGCACGGATGGGGGATCGCGGTGAGGTGATCTCGGTCGAGCTTGACCCCGAGCGCGCCGCCGAAGTCGCCGGCCAGGCGAGCCGACTGGGCCTGCGCAGCGTCACCGTGGTGGAGGGCGATGCCACCGCGGGCGCGATGTCACCCGGCTTCGACCGGGTCCTGCTCGACGCACCCTGCTCGGACCTCGGCGCCCTTGCCTCTCGTCCCGACGCTCGGTGGCGTAAGTCGCCGAAGGCGATCGACCGCCTCGCCGGGGTCCAGGCGGTGGCGCTTCGCCATGCCGCGAGCGCCCTTCGGCCGGGCGGGACGCTGGTCTACGCCACCTGCACGATCTCCCGCCGTGAGAACGAGGACCGCATCGCCGCCCTACTCGCCGAAGCCGGGACGGGGGAGGTGCCGGCGCTGCGACTCGACGACCTTGGGGCGCTGGCACCGGCGCTCGCTTCCGCGGTCGAGCCGAGGTGCCTGCAACTGCGCCCGGACCGCGACCGCACCACCGGCTTCTTCATCGCTCGACTAAACAGGGATGATTAGGGCGATGAGCACTCCCGAGAACGCCACCCCGGGCCCCAGCCCCCTGGGCCGAGCGCCGTGCCCCAGCTGCGGCGAGCCCTGGCTGCGCCCGACCCAGCTGCCGGGTCGGCTGCGGTGCGTCAACTGCCTCAGCCGGTTTGAACTCGTCTCCCAGTGCCCCGATTGCGGCGAGCACCAGACGATCGCCCGAATGAGCCACACCGAGGACATGCACTGCCAGTCTTGCGGCGGCTCGATGCTCCGGTCCGCCTAGTAGGTTCCCCGCCGATGAGCGAGCGGATGCGGGAGTTGATCGAGTCCCCACGGGTCGCCCCGTCGATCCTCTCGGCCGATTTCTCGCGGCTCGGGTCCCAGGTCGCGGAGGTGATGGACGCTGGCGCCCGGGTAATCCACTTCGATGTCATGGACGGCCATTTCGTGCCGCCGATCACGATTGGGCCGCTGGTCGCGAGCGGGATCGCCGACCAGGTCCACGATGCCGGTGGGGCGCTCGACGTCCACCTGATGATCGAGGCGCCCGAGCGCCAGATCGCCGCCTTCGCCGAGGCCGGCGCTGACTCGATCACCTTCCATGAGGAGGCGACTCCGCACGCACATCGCACTCTCTCCGCGGTCCGCGAGCTCGGCTGTCTGGCCGGCATCGCGATCAACCCCGGCACCCCGGCCGAGGCGGTTGCGGAGCTTCGCGGCCTCGCCGACATCGTCCTCTGCATGACCGTCAACCCCGGCTGGGGAGGTCAGTCCTTCATCCAGTCCTCGCCGGGCAAGGTCGAGCGGCTCGTGCCGCTGGTAGGCGATGCCCGGATCGAGGTCGACGGCGGCATCGACACCGACACCGCCGGCTCGATTGCCGAGGCCGGCGCATCCCTCTTCGTCGCCGGCTCCGCCGTTTTCAGCTCACCCGACCCAGCCGCGGCGTACACGGCGATAGCGGACGCAGTCACGAGGGACTGAGACCAAGCAGATCAAGGATGCAGGGAGCGCCGTGTGCTCTGCACACAAGCGACCGAAGACGCCGATATGCGCCGGGCTCAGCCCCTCGCGATCAGTGCGCCGGTCACCTCCTGCCACCACGCTTTCTCTGCCGCGTCAACCCCGGGACGCTCGGCCCGTCGCTCGCACCAGCCGGCCAGCGCCCGCCGGCCGCCGACGGCGACGATCCCGGTTCCGGTCACCGCGTAGCGGCCGTCGACGAGGGCGACGAGCGCCGCGTCGCCGCCGCGGTCGCGGAGCACGGCGAGGACGGGGATCCCGTCCAGCTCGGTCAGCGCCGCGTCCTCCTCGCCTGGCTGCGCCGGCCGGACCGTGAAGACCTGGGAGGCGGCGCGGCGTGGGAACGGGGGAGGGGCGGGCCTGCCGAGGGGTCCGCGGACCCAGTGCTCGGTCAATGCCTCAACTTGGTCGCGCAGCTCCGAGCGGACGAGCACGTGCAGCTCGTCGCCCTCGCGCAGCTCGGTCGAGCCGCGCGGTGGGATCGCCCGCCCGTCGCGGACGATCACGTTGACCAGCGCCTCTCGCGGCAGTTCCAGCTCGCGCACCGGGTGCCCGACCGCCGCGGCTCCGTCGGGCAATCGGAAGGCGATCACGTCGCCGCCCATCCGCCGGATCCGGCCCGACTCCAGCAGCCGCCGCGGCAGCGCGGGCTCATCCGTGGTGAGACCGAGTCGGTGCGCCAACGGCTCGAAGCTGGCGCCCTGGATCAGGGTCGAGGTGACGACGACGAAGAAGACGATCGCGAACAGCTCCTGGCCACCGCCGACCCCGGCAACGACCGGAAAGGTGGCGAGCCAGATCGGCGTCGCCCCGCGCAGCCCCGCCCAGCCGAGCATCAGCCGCTCGCGTCCGTTCAGGGGCGCGAGCGCCGTCGCTGCCACCGCGGCGATCGGACGGGCGACGACGATCAGCACCGCCGAGAGCGCCAAGCCCTTGAGAGCGACGTCGTCGAGGCTGCTGGGGAAGACCAGCAGCCCGAGCAGAATGAACAGCGCGATCTGGGATACCCAGCCCAAGCCCTCGTGGAAGGCGACGACGCTGCGCTTGGCCGGGATGCTCGCCGAGCCCAGCGCCAGCGCGGTCAGGTAGGTGGCCAGCAGGCCGGAGCCGTGGGCGACCTCCGCCAGGCCGTAGGCGAGCCCGGCGACGGCGACCGTCGCGACCGGGTAGATGCCGTCGGTCGGTAGGCGGATTGCGTTCAGCGCCATCGCCGCGAGCCGCCCGAGTGCGAGCCCGATCGCGGTGCCGATCGCCAGTTTCAGCGCCAGCAGCCCTGCCATGTCGGCCAGTCCGTAACCGGGCTCCTGGATCCATTCGATGAAGCCGATCACCAACAGCAGGGCGACCGGGTCGTTCATCCCCGACTCCCCCTCCAACGAGCGTGCTAGGCGTCGCTCCAGGGTCGAACGGCGCAGCACCGCGAAGATCGCCGCCGAGTCGGTCGCCGCAATCGCCGCCCCGACCAGCAGGCCTTCCAGGGTGCTGAGGTCGAAGATCAGCTTCGCCGCAAAGCCCGCGATCGCGGCGGTGACCACGGTGCCGATCGTCGCCAGCGAGGCCGCGGTTCCGAGCACCGGGCGGATCTCCGACCACCCTGCGGTGAGACCGCCCTCGAAGAGGATCAGGACGAGGGCGATCGTCCCCAGCGTCCGCGCCAGCTCGGCGTCGTCGAACTCGATCCCGCCGAGCCCCTCCGAGCCGGCCAGCATCCCCAGAGCGAGGAAGATCAGCAGGCCGGGCACCCGCACCCGGTCGGCCAGCAGCGCGCCGACTATCCCTGCGGTCAGCAGGACGCCGGCGATGAGGATCAGCTCAGCGTCGTGTCCGCCCATCCGCGGACCCTAATGACGCTGAGGGGCAGAGGCCAAGCAGATCAAGGATGCAGGGCGCGCCGTGTGCTCCGCACACAAGCGCCCGAAGACGCAGATATGCGCCGGCCTCCGCCCCTCAGACGTTCTCGTCGATGATCGCTAGGCGAGCCTCGAGCTCCTCGGGGGAGCCCGGGTCGGGAACGTCCTCCGCCCGCTCTCGCGGCCGGCGGTAGACGTAGTAGAGGAGTGAGAAGAGCAGGCCAGCGGAAAGCAGGAACCCGATCTCGACCCGACGGAACTCGTCGCCCACCAGCGGCACGAAGTTCCAGCCGATGAAGATCGCCGCGCAGGAGATCCAGCGCACGGCGGCACGCCGCACCTGCCCCTGCGCGACGCAGGCCTGGTTGAGCGTCACCGAGGCGAGGTAGAGGCCCATGCCCCCCGTGACCAGCAGCAGGCCGGCGCGGTCGTAGGTGAACTTCTTGCTGAAGAAGATCTGCATCAGCTCTGGTCCCGCGATTAGGACGGCGGTCGCGGTGATAGCCGCGAAAGCGAGGATCCCCAGCAGGACCATCCGGATCGTGCGGTGGAATTCGCGGTCGCTCTCGGCCGCGGTCGATGCGTGCAGGCCGGTGAGGTGGGGGAGGATGCTGGTCGAGACCGACTGGAAGAGCTGCAGCGGCGCCCTGGCGATCATCAGCACGTTGAAGATGAACCCCGCCGCCGCGGCGCCCTCGAGGCCGCGGACGATCAACGGCCCGGCGTTGAGGAAGGCCTGTTCGCTGAACATGATCACCAGCACCGCCGCCGCGAAGCCGCCGCCGTGGGCGAGGGAGAAATCATCGGCCGGCACGTCCTCCGCTTCGCGTCCGGGCGTGCCGGGCGCGGGGTCCTGCTGCTTCTGGGCTCGTCGGGCGAAGGCGAGCGGGACCACCAGCAGGCTCAGCGCCGGCGCCGCGACGATCCCGATCGCCACCGCCGACTGGCCGCTGAGCAGGCCGACCGCGACCAGCACGGCGAAGATCGTGCGGAAGCACGATTCGGAGAGGATCAGCGCGACGAACAGGCCGAAGCGCTGGATGCCGGCGAGGAAGCCGCGGGCGAAGTAGCCCGCCGCGTAGAAGAGGACCGCGGTGAAAAAGACCCAGTAGAGCGTTTCGTTCCCTTCCAGCACGCCGTCCTGGATCGGGTCGCGCAGGGCCAGGGCGAGGACCGCGAAGAAGAGCGAGAGGCCGAACTGGATCGTCGAGGCAACCCGCATCGGTTGGCCGATCGGTTCCCCCTTCGTCCGCCGTTCGGAGATGTGCCGGGAGAGCAGTTGTTCGATCGGCCGGTAAAGCGTCGAGATCGTGATGAAGACCGCCGACCAGAGCACGGTGATCTGCCCGTAGTCGGGCTTGGAGAGGGTGTGGGAGGCGATCAGGAAGTAGGCGTAGGTGATTACGCCGGTGAGGCCGACGCCGACCGCCAGGAAGCTCGCCGTCTTGCCGTACTCGGCCGAGGCCGAGCCCGATCCGCGCCCGCGGGCGCCCATCAGGGCTCCTGGCCGGGCTCGCCGGGCTCGTAATGGGAGGGCTCGACGCCAAGCGCCAACTCAACCCGCCGAACCCGCTCGAAGACACGCTGGGTCATTACACGTTGGCCGGCGAGGAGGTCGCCGATCACGCCCAGGGCGAAGAGCTGCACGGCGGCGATGAAGAGGACGGCGCCGAGGATCAGCGACTGGACGTGGCCGCTGGAGTCCCCATTGAAGATCCAGTCGATCAGGAACGGCATCCACGCGGCCAGCGCCAGCGCCAGCACCACCAGCCCGGCGGTGGCGAAGGCGCGCAGCGGCTCGTAACGGGCGTAGATCCGCAGGATCGCCGGGCCGTTTCGCCGCACGTAGGCGCCGGTCGAGTCGGCCAGGCGGGACTCGCGGGTCTGCGGGTTGGTGGCGATCTCGACCTCGTCGACCGCGACCAGCATCTTGCCCGCCTGGATCAGGCTCTCCAGCGTGTAGGTGAAGTTGTCGACGACCAGCAGTCCCAGCGCCGCCTCGCGGTTGTAGGCGCGGAAACCGGAGGTGGTGTCGGTGGTCTCGGTCCCCGAGAGCCGCCGCACGATCCAGCTGCCCAGTCGTTGCAGCCCTTTCTTGGAGCCGGAGAAGTGGTCGATCTGGGAGACGCGGCGATCGCCGACCACCATGTCGGCCTCGCCGGCAAGGATCGGCGCCACCAGCTTGGTGACGTCGGCGCCCCTGTACTGGTTGTCGGCGTCGGTGTTGACGACGATGTCGGCGCCGAGCTTGAGGCAGGCGTCGAGACCGGCCTGGAACGCCGCAGCGAGGCCCTTGTTGTTGGTCAGCCGGACGACGTGGTCGACCCCGCATTCACGCGCCACCTCGACCGTGCGGTCGGTGCTGCCGTCGTCGATTACCAACAGCTCGACCCCGTCGATCCCATCGAGCTGCCGTGGCAGGTCGGCGACCGTCGCCGGCAGCGTCGCCTCCTCGTTGAGGCAGGGGATCTGGATGATCAACTTCGTCACGGCTGTCAGAGTATTTGGGCGCGGGGCGGTGTGGCGTCGCATATCGGCGTCCTCGGTCGCTCGCGTGCAGAGCACGCCACGCTCCCTGCGTCCTTGATCTGCTTAGCCACACCGCCCCGGCGCTAGAATTGATTGATTGACTCGTCAATCGGTTTCTTGAACACCGAATCCAAACAAGCCGCTCGGCTGCATTTCGCGCGTGCCTTGGAGCTGGCTGAACGTGGGCGTGGACGGGTCAGCCCGAACCCGCTGGTCGGCGCGGTGATCGTGCGGGACGGGGAGGTTATCGGCGAGGGGTTCCACGCTGAGTTGGGCGGGCTGCACGCGGAGCGGGCGGCGCTCGTGGACTGCCGCGCGCGGGGCGAGGACCCGGCTGGGGCGACGATGTACGTCAGCCTCGAGCCGTGCGCGCACCAGGGCCGCCAGCCGCCCTGCGTGGAGGCGATCCTCGAGGCCGGCATCGCTCGGGTCGCGATCGCCTCGGAGGACCCGAGCGAGAAGGCGGCCGGACGCGGTCCCGGAATCCTCCGCGACGGCGGCGTCGAGGTCGAGTTCGCCGCCGGCGCCGAGGCGAACGCCGCGTGCCTTCTCAACCAACCCTTCCGCAAGCACGCCCGCACCGGGCTTCCCTTCGTCGTCCTCAAGCTGGCGATGACCGCCGACGGCGAGACCACGACCGCTCCCGGTGAGAGCCCGTGGATCTCGGGCGAGGAGAGCCGCGCTCTCGTCCACCGCTGGCGCGCCGAATCCGACGCGATCGCCGTCGGCATCGGCACCGCCCTGGCCGACGACCCCCTGCTCACCGCCCGCGGCCCTGACGACCCGCGCCAGCCAATCCGAATCGTCTTCGACTCCCAGGCGCGACTGCCGCTCGACAGCCAGCTCCTTCGGACCCTCGACCGGTCCCCGGTGCTCGTGATCACCGCGCCCGAAGCTGACCCCGCCCGCGTGACCGCTCTGCGTGATGCTGGCGCTGAGGTCCTCGTCGCCGGCGGTGACACCTCCGCTGACCGAATCCAGGCTGTGCTCTCCGATCTCGGCCGCCGCGGGATCACCAGCCTCTTCCTGGAGGGAGGCCGCACGCTGGCCTCCGCTTTCCAGGCTGCCGACCAGATCGACGAATCGCGAATCTTCATCGCGGGCCAGGGCGGCGATGACACTTTGACCACGACCCGATTCAAGGAGTGGTGAGGTGTTCACGGGACTGATCCAGGACGTGGGCAGGATCGAGGGCATCGCCGGTGGCAGCGATGGTGCGCGACTGCGAATCGAGACCCGACTTGGGGCCGAGATCGGAACCGGGGACTCGGTCGCACTCGACGGGATCTGCCTTACCGCCACCGCGGTAGACGACACCGGCTTTGAGACCGAGGCGATGAACCAGACGCTGGAGGTGACCGCTCTGGGCGGGGCCGAGCCGGGAAGCCGCATCAATCTGGAGCTGGCGATGAAGGCCGGCGATCGGCTCGGCGGGCACATCGTCCAGGGACATGTCGACGGGGTGGGAGAGGTGCTCTCGGTGGAGGCGGACGGCATTGCCCGTCGCATCCGTGTGGAGCTGCCGGCCGAGCTCCTGCGCTACGTGATCGACAAGGGATCGATCACCCTCAGCGGCGTCAGCCTGACCGTCGCCGAGCTGGGCGATTCCTGGATTGAGGTGTCGCTGATCCCGGAGACCTTGGACCGGACCAACCTCGGCGAAGCCGCGCCGGGACGCAAGCTGAATGTCGAGTGCGACGTCGTCGCCAAGTACGTGGAGCGTTTGGTGGCACCATTCGCCGGAAAGGAGCACCCGTGAGCCAGATGACCGAGACGCAGAAAGAAGACCAGAGGACCGCCACCGGGCAGAGCCCGTTCGCGACGATCGAGGAAGCGATCGAGGAGATTCGCCGCGGTCGCATGGTCGTCGTCTGTGACGGCGAGGACCGCGAGAACGAGGGGGACCTGGTGATGGCAGCCCAGTTCGCCACCCCCGAGGCGATCAACTTCATGGCCAAGGAGGCGCGCGGGCTGATCTGCCTGGCGCTGACCGCCAAGCGCTGCGAACAGCTCGGCCTCAACCTGATGGCGGCCAAGAACGAGGCGCCGCTACAGACCGCGTTCACGGTCACGATCGAGGCGGCGGGTGGGGTCAGCACCGGGATCTCGGCCCACGACCGCGCCCACACGATCCAGGTCGCGATCGACCCGGAAGCCGGCGCCAGGGACATCGTCGTGCCGGGGCACATGTTCCCGCTGCGGGCCAAGGATGGCGGCGTGCTCGAGCGCACCGGCCACACCGAGGCCAGCGTCGACCTCTCCCGCCTCGCCGGCCTCACCCCGGCCGGGGTGATCTGCGAGGTGATGAACGACGACGGCACCATGGCCCGGGTCCCGGACCTGATCCCCTACTGCGAGAAGCATGGGCTGAAGATGGTCACGGTGGCCGAGCTGATCGCCTACCGCCGGCGCACCGAGAAGCTGGTCGAGCGCGTCGTCGCGACCGGCCTGCCGACTGCCTTCGGCGACTTCCAGGCCGTCGGCTACCGCTCCCTGGTCGACGACAAACACCACGTGGCGATGGTCAAGGGCGAGGTCGACGGGGTCGAGGACGTGCTCGTGCGGGTGCACAGCGAGTGCCTCACCGGCGACGTCTTCCACAGCATGCGCTGCGACTGCGGCGAGCAGCTGGAAGCGGCGCTGGCGATGATCGAGCGCGAGGGCAGGGGGGTGCTCCTCTACCTCTCCCAGGAGGGCCGCGGGATCGGCCTGCTCAACAAGCTGCGCGCCTACAAGTTGCAGGAGGAGGGGGCCGACACGGTCGAAGCGAACCTCAAACTGGGGCTGCCCGCCGACCTGCGCGACTACGGGATCGGGGCCCAGATCCTCGGCGACCTCGGTTTGACCAGCATCCGGATCCTCACCAACAACCCGAAAAAGATCGTCGGGCTGGAGGGCTACGGGCTCTCGGTCAGCGAGCAGGTGCCGATCGAGTCGGCTCCGAACACCCACAACGAGGCCTACCTGAAGGCCAAGCGCGACAAGCTCGGCCACTCGCTGCACCACCAGGGCCTGCCGCTCGACGAGGAGATGATCCACGACGAGGAGGAACGCGACGCGAAGGGCGGGAATGGCTGAGGCCGGGGCGTTCCTGGAGGAGTTCACCGAGGAGGAGCGAGCGGCGCTGGCGCCGCTGCGCTTCGCCGTCTGCGTCGGCCGTTTCTACGAGGACCTCGCCGAGCGCCTCCTGAAGGGCGCCGACGAGGGCTTCGAGATGGCGGGGGTCCCCGCCTCCTCGGTCAGCCGGGTCTCGGTCCCCGGCGCCTACGAGCTGCCTTTCGCGGCCAAGCTCCACGCCGAGAGCGGCGAGTTCGCCGGCGTCGCCTGTCTCGGCGTCGTGATCCGCGGCGAGACCGACCACTACGACTTCGTCTGCGCCGAGGCCGCCCGCGGGATCCAGGACGTGCAGCTGGCAACAGGCGTTCCCTGCGCTTTCGGCGTGATCACCTGCGACAACATGGAGCAGGCGCTGGCGCGGGCCGGCGGCGGCAAGCGCGACCAGGGTCGAAACGCGGCTCTAACGGTGGCGCGGATGGCGCTGCTGAAGCGCCAGCTCGGCTAGGTCGCTGGCAGCAGGGCCACTTGGTATAGCTGCATCTGGCGGTCCGAGGTGACAATCGTCAGCCCCTCGATCTGGGCCTGGGCGATCAACATGCGGTCGAAGGGATCGCCGTGGTGGTGGGGGAGGGACTCGATGGCGCGGGCGTGTCGAAGGGTGATCGGCAGCAACGTGATCCGCTTCCCGTGAAGTTGGGATTCGAGGTCGTCAGGCGCGCGGAGCTTGCCGAGCGCCTTCTTGATCGCGATCTCCCATGGACTGGTGATGCTGACGAAGACGTCGTTCTCGGGGTCCCGAATCGCCCCGGCCGCCGCCTTCGACAGGCGGTCGGGCCACGAAAGAGCCCAGATCAGCGCGTCGGTGTCGAGCAGCAACCTCACCGGTCCTCCGAAGCCCCTTCGTTTTCTCCCGGGAAGATCTCGCTTTCCTCGAATAGCTGCGCGATTTCCTCGTCGACCTTCTTCATCTCCTCGTCTGAGGCCATCCAGGCCTTGCCCTCCCAGCCACCGAGTTTGCGCGGCCCGAGCTTTGGCACCGGCACCAGCTTCGCCGCCGGCTTTCCGGCGCGGCTGATCACGATTTCCTCGCCGCCTTCGACGCGCTCGACCAGCCGCGAGAGATGAGTCTTGGCCTCGTGCATGTTCACCTGCTCCAAGTCGCCGGCCGCCATGTTTTCTCCCCCCTCCAGTCTTGACCGCTGCAATTCGGTGCAGCATTAGTCCGCTTAGCTAACTCTCCCTCACGCTAGCATGCACGACCCGATGGCCAAGGTATGCCACAGCTGCGGAAAGGGACCGGCGTTCGGCCACTCCCGAAGCCACTCGATGGTCGCCACCAAGCGGCGCTTCGACCCGAACCTGCAGAAGGTCCGGATCCAGGAGAACGGCCGCCCCCTCCGCACTTACGTCTGCACCCGCTGCCTCAAGGCAAATAAGGTCGTTAAGGCGGCCTAAGGCCGCCTGACGGCGCCGACTGCTTGTCAGTCGGCCTCAGCGGTAGCCGGCTGCTCGGCCGGCTCGACGTGGAGCCGAGGAAGGATCCGGCCCAGCCAGCTGGGCAGCCACCAGGCGCGCTCGCCGAACAGCTGCATCACGGCGGGGACCAGGACCGAGCGGATGATCACCGCGTCGATGAAGACCGCCGCGGCCAGGCCGAGGCCGAACAGTTTGATGATCCGGTCGTCGCCGATCATGAAGGAGGCGAAGACGGTGACCATGATCGCCGCCGCCGCGGTGATCACGCGGCCGGTCAGGGCCAGGCCCCGGGTAACCGCGGCCGTCGCGTCCTTGTTGTGTTCCCACTCTTCGTGGATGCGGGACATCAGGAAGACCTCGTAGTCCATCGAGAGCCCGAAGATGATCGCGAAGAGGAAGACCGGGAAGAAGGAGATGATCGGTCCGGTGCTGTCGACGCCGATCAGGCTCGCCCCCCAGCCCCACTGGAAGACGGCGACGATCAGCCCGAAGGCGGCACCGATGCTGAGCAGGTTCATCACCATCGCCTTCAACGGGACCAACACCGAGCGGAAGACGACCGTCAGCAGCAACGCCGAGAGCAGCACGACGACGCCGATGAACAGCGGCAGCTTGTCGGAGATCGCGTCGCCGAAGTCCTCGAAGATCGCGGTGATGCCGCCGACATGGAGCTGGGCGCCCGACTGCTGCTCGATCGGCGGGATCACGTCGCTGCGGATGTGGTCGAGCAGTTCGGTCGTCGCGGCGCTCTGCGGCGAGGTCGTCGGGTAGACCTGGCATACGCCGGTGTCCTTGGCCTGGTTGAGCACCACCGGCGTCACCTCGGCGACGCCGTCTTCGCTCTTCAGCGTGGTGCAGAGCTGCTGCAACCCGGCGTCATTGCCTTTGCTCGGCAGCGCCGCGACCATCGAGAACGGCCCGTTGAACCCGGGCCCGAACCCTTCGGCGAGCAGGTCGTACGCTTCCCGCGTCGTCGTCCCCGCCGGGTCGGTACCGGCGTCGTTGGAGCCGAGGCGCAGCGAGAGGGTGGGGATGCAGAGCACCAGCAGGAGCCCTCCCGAGAGCATCGCCGCGAGCACCGGTCGGCGCTGGACCTCCCGGCTCCAACGGAACCAGCGGCTGTTTTCGTCGATGCTGGTGGCGCGGCTGCCAAGTCCGGGTATACGCAGGCGGTCCACCCGCCGTCCGGCGATCGTCAGCAGCGCCGGCAACAGGGTGAGCGCGGAGATCATCGTGAACAGCACCGCCAGCGCCGCCGCGATCGCCACCCCGTAGAGGAAGCTGAGGCCGAGCAGCAGCATCCCCATCAACGAGATGATCACGACGATGCCGGCGAAGAGGACGGCGCGGCCGGAGGTGTCGACGGAGGCGATCGCCGCCTCCCGCGGCTCCAGCCTTTCATCGAGCCCATTGCGGAAGCGGGTGAGGATGAAGAGCGCGTAGTCAATCCCAACTCCGAGCCCGATCATCGCCGCCAGCTGCGGGGCGAACTCGGCGGTGTCGAAGACGTGGGTGCCGACGGTGACGAGGCTGAGGCCGACCCCGAGCGCGAACAGCGCGGTCAGGATCGGCAGGCCCATCGCCACCACCGAGCCGAAGGTGAGCAGCAGGACGACGACCGCGGCCAGCAGGCCGATCGCGAAGGAGGTGTCCCCGCCTTCTTCTTCCCCTCGGATTTCCTCGATCGGCTGGCCGCCAAGTGCGACCTCGAGGCCATCGCCACCGGCCGCTTGGACCAGCTCGATGATTTCCTTGGTCTTCTCCTCGTCGAGCTTGTCGGTGGTGGTGTCGAACTGGATCGTCGCGTAGGCGATCCTGCCGTCCTCGCTGACCGCGGCGGCGCCGTCGCCGGCGTAGGGGCTGGCGACTTCGCTGACGTGCGGGAACTCGGCCACCTCGGCGAAGACCCCTTCCATCTTGCGCTTCACGGCCGGGGACTCGACCCCGGCGTCGTCCTTGAAGACGATCGTCACGGTTTCGCCCGACTGCTCCTGGAAGTTGCGTTCGAGCAAGTCGAAGGCTTCTTGGGAGTCGGAGGCCGGCAGCTTGAAGTCTTCGCTGAAGGCCGAGCCCACCGAGCTGGCGAGCATCCCGGTTCCCACCAGGGCGACGATCCAGCCGATGATCACGGTCTTGCGGTGCCCGGTGCACCAGGTGGCGAAAGCGCGCATCCGCCGCCACGCTAGCAATCCGTGTCTGCTGCCCTGCATCGGCCGTCACGGGGGGTGGTTAGATTGCCTTGTTGATGTCCGACCCCTCGATCGTCCGGTTCCGGCGAGTAATGAGTTCTGCCTACGCCTCTCTGGAGGCACGCCGCCAGGAGGTCAACGACCTCAACGTCTTCCCGGTCGCCGACGGCGACACCGGCGACAACATGGCGATGACGATGCGGGCGGTGATGGAGGAGCTCAACCGCCTCGACGGGCAGTCGGTCGACGAGGTCGGCCGGACCCAGCTGGTGCAGGCGCTGGCGCGGGCGGCGTTGATGGGGGCGCGGGGGAACTCCGGCGTGATCCTCAGCCAGATCGTCCGCGGCGCCGCTGAGGAGCTGGCCAGCCGCCCCGGCGAGCTGGTCGATCCGGTCCTCGTCGCCGCCGCTTTCGCCAGCGCCGCCGACGCCGCCTACGACTCGGTCCGCGAGCCGGCCGAGGGGACGATGCTGACCGTCTTCCGCGAGATGGCCCACTCGTTGGCCCGCCAGCTCGCCCACTTGGAGGCCGACAAGCAGCGCCTCGGCCGCGACGTCACCGAGGCCCAGCAGGATGAGGTCCTGGCCGAGGTCCTCGAGCGGGCGATCGAAGACGGCGAGCGTGCGGTGGCCCGCACTCCCGAGCAGCTGGACGTACTGCGCGACTCCGGCGTCGTCGACGCCGGCGGCTACGGCCTGGTGCTGATCCTCGCCGGCGTCGTCGCCGGACTGCGGGGCGACGGCGCCGAGCTGCCGGAGGTGCCCCACCACGAGCCGCCGCGGCTCAGCCTTCCCCATCACGAGGACAGCCGCTTCCGCTACTGCACCAACTTCATCGTCTCCGGCAGCGGCCTCTCCAACCGCGAGTTCCTGCCGCGGCTGGAGCGGCTGGGCGACTCGGTGCTGGTGGTCGGGGACGACGCGACCCTGAAGGTCCACGTCCACACCGACGAACCCGAGTCCGCGGTGGCGCTCTTCGACGGCATCGGCGAGGTGGCCCAGCTCGACGTCGCCGACATGCGGGAGCAGATGGCCGAGCGCAGCGCCAGGCTCGGTGCCGCCGAGCGGACCGGGGCGCTCGCCGTCGCTGCCGGGGAGGGCCTGGAGCGCCTCTTCGCCGAGCTCGGCGCCAACGTGGTCCCGGGCGGGGAGACGCTGAACCCATCCACCTACGAGTTGTTGGCGGGGATCCACGGGGTGGACGCGCCGGAGGTGCTGGTTCTGCCCAGCTCCTCCAACGTGGTGATGGCGGCCGAGCGAGCCTGCGAGCTGTCCGAGAAGCCGGCGCGGGTGGTCCCGGCGACCTCCCAGCAGGCGAGCCTGCTGGCGCTGATCGAGCTGGACCCGGCCGCCTCCGCGGAGGAGAACGCCGAGCAGTTGGAGGAAGCGCTGGCGAGCGTCGCCACCGGCGGCGTCGCGCCGGCTGCCCGCGACGATGCCCAGGGGCGGTTCAAGCAGGGCGACGCCGTGGGGTTTGCCGGTGATGAGATCGTCGCCTGGGGGGGCGCAGGGTCGACGCTCACCGGGACGATCCAGCACCTCGCCGGGGGAGCCGAGATCGTCACCGTGATCGCCGGAGAGGGGGCCCCGATCCCCCTGACCGAGATCGACACCCACGTCCCCGATGGCGTCGAGGTCGAGACCCACGAGGGTGGCCAGCCCAGCTGGTGGTGGCTGCTGGCGGCCGAGTAGTGCGCCGGCGTCACCGAGCCCGTCGCTGATGCGCTCCTTCGCCGGGGGCTCCGAGCTTACGGAGGCTCAGCTCCGAGACGACTCTCTTCACTGGCCCCGTCCCAGTGTGCTCGAGGTGTCTATCCAAGCCCTAGACGGCGTCGGCCCGAAACTCGCCGAGGCTGCCGCGGAGGCTGGGATCGGGACGGTCGGTGACGTTCTCTACCGCGTCCCGCACAGCCACCGCGACCGAGCCGACGTTCAGCAAATCGGCGACCTGGAGCCCGGTCAGGAGGCAACCATCCTGGTCGAAGTCACTGGCAGCCAACCGCGCCCCTTCCGCCGCTCGCGGGTGACGATTCTCACCGCAAAAGTCAGCGACGAATCGGGCTCGGTTCGCGCCACTTGGTTCAACCAACCCTGGGTTGCCGACAAGCTGAAGCCGGGAACTGCTTTGTTGCTGGTCGGAACCCGCGACAAACGCGGATTCCGAGTCAGTGGGCACGAGATCGTCTCGTCCGCGGGTGGCGCCGTAGGGGGGCCCACCCCCGAGGAAGCTTTAGCTACCGGAGGGGGTGGGGGGTCCCCTGCGGCGACAGGACCCGCGGGTGCGACGAACCGTCCTCCTCCCGGACTCCACACGACTGGCCTCGTCCCGATCCACCCAGCAACGGAGAAGCTGCGGCCGCAGCGAATCCGCGAGTGGGTATGGCAAGCGTGCCAGTGGGCGCCGAACGCGATCGAGGGGCTGCCGGCGGAGATACGGGCGCGCCGCGAGTTGGCTTCGGTGGGAGACGCGCTCCGTGCCGCGCACTTTCCCGAGAGCGACCAGGACTTGGAGCAGGCGAGGGAGCGGTTGGCGTTCGAAGAGCTGTTCCTCCACCAGGCGCTGCTGGCAACGCGGAAGCGGACGCACAGGACGGCACGGCCGGCGCCGCGGTTCGGCAAGCCGGGCGAGCTGGTCGAGCGCTGGTTGAGCTCCCTACCGTTCGAGCCCACCAAGGACCAGTTGGCCGCCTTCGACGAGATCGAGACGGACCTGGATTCCGGCGAGCCGATGCAGAGGCTGCTGATGGGGGAGGTGGGCTCAGGCAAGACGGTGGTCGCCGTCTACTCGATGCTGCGGGCGCTCGAAGCCGGATTCCAGGCGGTGCTCATGGCACCGACGGAGACGCTGGCCGAGCAGCACGCCCTCACCCTCGACCGGCTGCTGGGGGCGGAGGCGATCCCGTTCGGACTGTTGACCGGGGCGACGCCGGCCGCGACCCGGCGCCGGGCCCTCGACCAGCTGGCGAGCGGCGAGCTGGGCATCGCGGTCGGGACCCACGCCCTGATCGAGCCGGCGGTGAAGTTCGCCCGGCTCGGCCTCTGCGTGGTCGACGAGCAGCACAGGTTCGGGGTCGAGCAGCGCCGCGCCCTCGACGCCAAGGGCCTCGACGGGATGGCGCCGCACGTGCTGCACATGACCGCGACCCCGATCCCGCGGACGCTCTCGCTGACCGCCTACGGCGACCTCGACACCACCGCTCTGCACGAACTGCCGGCTGGCCGCCCCCCGGTCGAGACCTGGCTGGTTGGTGAGGAGAAGCGCGGCGATGCCTACGAGTTCCTCCGCGCCAGGCTGCGCGAAGGCCGCCAGGCGTTCGTCGTCTGCCCGCTCGTGGTCGAGTCCGAGAAATCCCCCGGCAAGGCGGCGGAGGTGGAGGGGGAGCGGCTGCGGCGCGGCGAGCTGCGGGAGTTCGCGGTCGGCGTTCTGCACGGCCAGATGCCCTCGGCCGAGAAGGCGGAGGCGATGCGCGCGTTCGCCGCCGGCGAGACCGACGTGTTGGTGGCGACCACGGTGATCGAGGTCGGGATCGACATCGCCAACGCGACCGTGATGGTGATCGAGGGCGCCGAGCGGTTCGGCGTCTCCCAGTTGCACCAGTTGCGCGGCCGCGTCGGCCGCGGCGAGCATCCCTCTCAGTGCCTCCTCTTCGCCGAAGAAGCCGGCGAGCTGGCGCGGCGGCGGCTGGAGGCGGTCGCCGCCGAGCGCGACGGCTTCAAGCTCGCCGAGGTGGACCTCGGCCTGCGCGGAGAGGGGGAGATCCTCGGCACCCGCCAGCACGGCCTGCCACGCTTTGCCGTCGCCACTCTGCCCGAGGACGCGCGGCTGCTGATGTCGGCTCGGGAGGAGGTGCTGACCCTGCTGCGCCGCCATGGCTCCCTCGACCACCCGGCCCTGGGACCGTTGCTGGACGCTGCCCGGTGGCGCTTCGGCGCCGGTGCCGAGGACCCGATTCCTCTCTAATGGTGCAGTGAGCGCGATCTCGAGGGGTGCGGCGCAGTGAGGGTGATCGCCGGGGAGCTCGGCGGGCAGCTTCTGGTGGCGCCGCGCGGTTGGAAGGTCCGGCCGACCTCCGACCGCGTCCGCGAGGCGATCTTCTCGGCCCTCGGCGACCGGGTCGGTGGCGCCACCGCGCTCGACCTCTACAGCGGCACCGGCGCGCTCGCGATCGAGGCACTGTCGCGCGGCGCCGCCAAGGCGGTGTTGGTCGACCGCGACACCCGGCCGGCGCTCGGCAACGTCGAGCGCCTCGGGCTCCGCGACCGCGCAGAGCTGGTCCGTGCGGACGTCGGGCACTGGCTGGCCAGCCCGCCAGATGGTGCGCACGCCCCCAGCTTCGACCTGGTTTTCGTCGATGCCCCATATAGACTCGCCGACCGCGTGGCGCAGGATCTCGATACCCATCTCCCGCGCCTGCTCGCCGAGGGCGGGCGGGTGATCGTCGAGAGCGGCGCCCGTTCGCCGCTGCGGATCGAGTCGTTGGAGCGGCTGCGTCAGCGCCGCTACGGCGCCGCCGACGTCTCCTTCTACGCGAGGGCGGGCGAGTGATGGAGCGCAACGGCACGGTCGTCTGCCCGGGGAGCTATGACCCGGTCACCAACGGCCATATCGACATCATCACCCGGACCTCCCAGGTTTTCGACCGGGTCGTCGTCGGCGTCGTCAACAACCCGGTACGCAAGGCGAAGACCCTGTTCAACGCCGAAGAGCGGCGCGAATTCATCCGCGAAGCCACCGCCGACCTCCCAAACGTCGAGGTCCAGATCTTCGCCACCCTGCTGGTCGAGTTCGCCCGCGACAACGACGCGAAGGCGATCGTCAAGGGCCTGCGGGCGATCTCCGACTTCGAGTACGAGTTCGAGATGGCGCAACTGAACCGCAAGCTCGACCCCGGGATCGAGAGCATCTACGTGATCGCATCTCCCCACTACAGCTTCCTTTCCTCGACCGGGGTGAAGGAGATGGCGACGTTCGGGGGCGACGTCTCCGACCTCGTGCCGCCCTCCGTTGCGGCCGCGCTCAGGGACCGCCTGGGCGAGAGGTAGGCTGTTCGCACCCAGTCCGCTCGTGGGCAACGGCTTGCAAAAAAACCGCCTTGATAACGCCGTGTTCACGAAAAACCCCGCATACACGTAGGCTTACGATCTGCCAATGGATGTACTAGTACTTATCGACAAGCTGGACGACGTCGTCCACAACGCCCGCCCGGTCCCGCTGACGGACCAGGTAAGGGTCGATCGCGAGGAGATCTATGACCTCCTCGACCAGATGCGTGCCACGATCCCCGAGGAGATCAAGCAGGCGCGGTGGATCGTCAAGGAGCGCCAGGAGATGCTGGCGGAGGCAAAACGTGAGGCGGAGCGGATCGTCCGCGAGGCCCGCGAGCAGCAGGCCCGCCTGATCTCCGACGAGGAGGTCACCAAGCAGGCCGAGCGCGCCGCCGACGAGATCGTCGAGGACGCCCGCACCCGCGAGCGCGAAATCCGCCTCGGTGCCGAGGACTACGCCGACGAGATCCTCAACACGCTCGAAGTGAACCTGCAGAAGTTCCTCGCCGCCGTCCAGCGCGGCCGCGACCGCCTCGCCGGTCGCGACGAAGAGCCGGTCGAAGAGCAGCTCGAGCAGCAGCCTTAGCGGCCAGCCGCCTATCGGGTGGCAGGTACGTCGGGGTGGGGAGAGGGTCGCCTCAGCTCCCTGGTGAGCAGGTCAGCGACGCCGGTCGGGTCCTTGGTGACCTGGCGGAAGGTCAGGCGGAGGACGTCATAGCCCAGGCGACGCAGCTCGAGATCGCGCGCGTGGTCGTCCTCGAAGGCAGCGGAGCCACGGTGGTAGCGATAGCCGTCGGTTTCGACGATCAGCCGCTGCTCGGGCCAGAGGAAGTCGACGAGGCGTGAGCCGACCCGGACGTTCACCTTCGGCTTGGGAAGCCGCGTCCGGCGGCAGAGCTGCAGGAAGCGATGCTCGAGCTCGCTCCGCGTCCGGTCGCTTCCCTCAACTCCGGTCCGGAGGCCGCGCACCTCGGCCTGGCAGATTGCCCGCCGGTACTCCGCGGCGGGCACGGTGCTCTTCAGGTCGGCGATCGTCTGTGCCGGCGTCGTCACTGGAATCCCATGCCGGCGCGTCTGAGAGACCGAGAGGGTCGGACGGCGATGGATGTGAAGTCCGTCCCGCTTCTTTCGACCCGAGCAGGTGGCGATCGAGATGTGCACCGGTCCGGCTGCGGGCGGCAAGAGGCCCCAGAGCCCCGCGGCGCTGTGATGGCTGACGACCGCTGTTTCGCCGAAGCAAAGAACCGCCGCCAGGCACCTCCCCCGATAGGTGAGGGCGGTGTGCCCCCATGCGTAGATGCCCCGATGGAGTCGATCCAGGCGTCCCGTGCGCGCCCGCTTGGCCACGGCGCTTCTGCTCAGCCCGGCCTCTTCCAGCTGCCGGAGTGTCACGATCCCATGCTGGCGCGCCGCGATCCGTGCGAGATCCAGGTCGGGATTGGCGCCTTTGTGTCCTATGGGGCTACAAAGGCGCCATTGCCCCGGGGTTCTCCCCCGACTACTCGAGCTTGAGGTCCTTGAGCGCGGCCCAGCGGGGGTCGGGGGCGGTGTCGTGTTCGTGGTCGGCGGGGTCAGCGTCGTTGAGCGGCTCGCCGCAGACTGGGCAGAGGCCGGCGCACTCGGTGCGGCAGAGGAACCGGGTCGGCAGGGCCAGCACCACGGCGTCGCGGGCCCAGCGGCCGATGTCGAGCTCGTCGTCGGCGACGTAGGGGCTGCGTAGTTCAGGGTCCTCAGTCGCCGCCTGGTGGACCTCCCGCGCCTCCACCTCGAGGTCGAGGGACCCGGGCTCCAGGCAGCGCATGCACGGCCCCTCGAGGTGGACCGGGAAGCCAATGCGGAAGGCGAAGCCGCCGCTGGGCCGGGAGACCTCGAGGCGGACGACGGGGGAGCCCGGTTGGGCCTCGTAGGTCTGGCCCGCCAGCTCGAACGGGTCGAGGGCGACAGGAAGCTCCAGCCGCTTGCCCTCACCGTGTGCCAGGGAGAGTCGCGACAGGTCGATGATCGTCGTGCGCGCTTCGGGCATGAGCGAACCTCCGCTGGGTACGGGCTTACGATGACTCCCTCTAACGAGATTACGAGATGGACCAATTCGACTGGACACCCGATGCCTACCTGGAGCGAATCCGCGCCGAGATCGCCGGCTACGACGAGCTCCAAGAGCAGTCGGTGGCGGCGATCCCGTTCCCGCCCGAGCGGGTCTTGGAGCTGGGGATGGGCACCGGGGAGACGACGCGGCGGCTGATTGAGGCGCACCCCGAGGCCTGGGTGGTCGGCCTCGACTCCAGTCCCGACATGGTCTTTCGCGCCCGCAAGACCTACGACGACGTCCAGCTCGCCCGCATGGAGGACCCTCTTCCCGACGGTCCCTGGGACCTGGTCATCTCCGTCCTCTCGGTCGATGCCCTCGATGACGAGCAGCGTCAGGCGCTCTGCCGGCGGGTCAAGGACCACTCGCGATCCCTGGTGATCGGGGACGTTTTCACCGGCAACCAGCTGGCCGATCTGGTGACCTGGTCCGGTGGCGAAGTCACCTGGCAGCAGGGCGACCTGGCCGTCGTTCGCGCCGTCTACTGACACGTCCGGCGCCCTCCACACCCGCGCGGAGGCCGGGGTCGGTACGATTCCGCGTCCGATGGCTGTCCCAAAGAAGAGAACTTCGAGCGCGCGGCGCGACAAACGGCGTGCCAACCACAAGGCCGGCCAGCCCAGCTTGATGAGCTGCCCGCGCTGCCACAGCCCTCGGCTGCCGCACCGGGTATGCCCCACCTGCGGTACTTATGCCGGGCGTGAGGTGATCTCTCACAAAGTCGCCGAGCCCTCGGCGACCCCCGCCCCCGACTCCGAGTAGCGGGTGGATACCGGGCGCGAGGTCACGGTCGCCCTCGACGGTTACGGGGCGGAGCAGGGGTTCGACGTGCTCGCCGAGGGGGCGAGGCTCGCAGCCGACGATGGCATCGGCATCCGTGTCTTCGGGCCCGAGGAGGCGCTCGGCCTGGACGGGGTCGAGGGCGTCGAGGTGGTGCAGACCGAGGACTGGATCGCCAACGAGGAGGACTCGGTGCCGGCCGTGCGGGCGAAGAAGGAGGCTTCCGTCGTCCGCGCCGCTCGCGAGGTCGCCGAGGGCCGCGCCGACGCGATGGTCAGCTGCGGCTCGACCGGGGCGGCGATGGCGGCGGCGACCTTCGGCCTGCGGCGGCTCAAGGGGGTGCAACGGCCGGCCCTCGCGGTGCAGCTCCTGCTGCCCGGCAAACGGGTGCTCTTTCTCGACGTCGGCGCCAACGTCGAGGTTCGCGCACAGCACCTGGTCCAGTTCGCCTTCCTCGGCGCCGCCTTCGCCGACGCGGTGCTCGGGGTCGAGGACCCCAAGGTCGGTCTGCTCACGGTCGGAGAGGAGTCGGGCAAGGGTCGCGAGGAGATCGTCGAGGCGCACCGCCTGCTCAGTGCGGCGACCGGGATCGAGTTCGCCGGCAACGTTGAGGGCAGCGACCTTCCGGCCGGGGCAGCCGACGTCGTCGTCACCGACGGCTTCACCGGCAACGTCGCCCTGAAGTTGATGGAGGGGACCGCGCGAACGGTTGCCGGCGCCATCGGCGACGCCGCCCGCTCCAGCCCGCGCGCTTCGCTCGGGGGCCTGCTCCTCAAGCCGGCTCTCGGCGGCCTGCGCCGGGAGCTGCACCCCGACACCACCGGCGGCGCGATCCTGCTCGGACTGCGCGGCGTCGCCGTGGTCGGCCACGGCAGCTCCGGCACGGAGGGGATCGCCAATGCAGTGCGCCTGGCGGCGCGATGCGTCGAGGATCGTGCGGTCGCCCGCACCGAGGCGCTGCTGCGCGAGAACGGCGCCGTTCGTGCCACCTTGGCGGCCGAGGAACCCGCGTGATAGGAAAGATGGGATGAGCCGCGAGGAAGTCCTCACCCTGGTCCGCGAGCATCTCGCCGAGGAGCTCGAAGTCGAGATCGACCGGATCGGCGAGGGGACCCGGTTCAAGGAGGACCTCGACGCCGACTCGCTCGACCTCTACGAGCTGGTGATGGAGTTGGAGGACCGCTACGGGGTCAGCGTCTCCGAGGAGCAGGCCACGCATATCCACACGGTCGGCGACGCTGTCGGCTTCGTCGTGGAGCACGCTCCTGCCTGATCCGGTGAGCGCCGAGCCCGAGCCGGCGGTGGCGGCGCTCTCGACCCTGGTCGAGGAGCTCCCCGGGGGGCTGCGCCGGCAGGCCCTCACGCACTCCTCCTGGACCGAGCACCGGGTCGACTCCTTCGAGCGGCTGGCCTTTCTTGGCGACAGCGTCCTCGCGCTCGCCGTCGCCACCGAGTTGTTCGGCCGCTTCGAGTCGATCGCCTCCGGCGGCCTGACCAAGATCCACAACCAGGTGGTCAGCGGGGTCTCCTGCGCCGAGGTCGGTCGCCAGCTTGGGGTACCGGACATGCTTCGCGCCAACGAGCCCGAGGGCGTTACAGCCGCGATCCCGGCCGAGGTCCTGCTCGACGGAGAGCGCCCGCTGCCAGAGGCGACGGAGGCGCTGATCGGCGCCTGCTACCTGGCCTTCGGCTTCGAGCGCACCGCGGAGGCTGTGGCGGCCGCCTTCGCCCCGCGCATCGAGCATGCCTCGGAAACCCGCATCGACTTCAAGTCGGCGCTGCAGGAGCTGCTGGCGCGGCGCGGCGCCCGCGTAAGCTACGAGGTGATCGCGGCCACAGGCCCCCCGCACCGACGAACCTTCGAGGTGGTGGCGGTCGTCGATTCCGAGCGGGTCGGGTCGGGCGAGGGGCGGAGCAAGAAGGCGGCCGAGCAGCTTGCCGCGGAGCAGGCGCTGGCCCGGCTCGGCGGCTGAGGCGTGCCTGTCGCGTCCGACTCAACCGCGAGGCTGGTGGTCGCAGAAGAGTGAGATTGCGATGTATCTGAGATCGATCACGATGAAGGGCTTCAAGTCCTTCCCCGAGCGGGTGAGCCTTGATTTCTCACCCGGCGTCAGCGTGATCGTCGGTCCCAACGGCTCCGGCAAGTCGAACATCACCGACGCCGTCCTCTGGGCGCTGGGCGAGCAGAGCCCGGGGGCGATCCGTGGCGCCTCGATGCAGGACGTGATCTCCGCCGGCGGTAAGGGGATCGGGCAGCGCCGCGCCGCCGAGGTCGAGGTTGTGATCGACAACTCCGACGGCCGCGCCGCGACCGAGTTCTCCGAGATCGCCGTGCAGCGCACGCTCGACCGTTCCGGCGACGGCGTCTACCGTTTGAACGGCGCCCGCTGCCGGCTGGCCGACGTCACCGACGTCCTCTCCGACACCAACCTCGGCCGCGAGATGCACTCGGTGATCAGCCAGGGCAGGGTGGAGACGATCGTCCACTCCAAACCGCGCGAGCGCCGGCTCTTGGTCGAGGAGGCCGCCGGGCTCGGCAAGCACCGCAAGCGCCGCCGCCGCGCCGAGCTGAAGCTGCGCGCGGCCGCCGACAACCTCGACCGGGCGCTGGACGTTGAGCGCGAGGCCCGCGCCCGGCTGCGACCGCTGAAGCGCCAGGCCCAGGCGGCCGAGCTGGGGGCGCGGATCGAGCGCCAGGAGTTGGAGCTGCGGGCGCGGCTTGTCTCCGAGGAGCTGCGCTTCGGCGCCGACCGGGCGGTGGCGGCGGAAAAGTCGGCGGCGAAGGCGCGGGCCACCCGCGCCAAGCTCGAGGAGCGGCTGGCCGAGGTCAGCAAACGCCGCCGCGACGCCGAGGAGCGCTTCGCCGCCCGCGACCGCGAGCGCACCCAGGCCTGGGGCCTGCTGACTAAGCTGCGCGGGGAGCAGGAGCGGGTGGCGGTCCGCGTCGCAAGCCTCTCTGGTCGTGAGACCGAGATCGAGGCGAGCCTTGAGGGCCTGCGGGCCGAGCTCGGCCCGCTGACGCTTGACGTCGGCGCCGGTGGCGCCCCGGCGCAGCGCGCCCGCAAGCTGGAGGAGGAACTGAAGGAGATCGACGCCGGCCTGCGGGCCGCCGGTGAAGGCTTCGAGGTCGCCCGCTCCGGGGAGGCCGCCGAGGCCGACCGCGAGGCGGCGCTCGGCGACGTCCAGGCGGGGGCGGAGCGGGCCTCGCGCCACGCCCGCCGCGCCGAGGGTCTCTTGGGAGAGCGTCACCGCGAGGCTCTGCGCGCTCGCGTCGCCGCCGGGGAGGAGTTGCTCGACGACGTTCGCGCGGCGCTGGCAGCCGCCGAGGCGGTCGGCGCGGCGATCCGCGCCCGGGTCGAGCGGACCGAGCGCCTGGTTGTCGGCGGCGAGGGCGACGGCGACGAGATCGCCGAGGAGATGCGAGCCTGCTCCCAGCAGGAGTTCGAGCTGCAGGCGGAGATGAAGGCGACCGCCGACGAGCTGACCAAGGCGGAGGTCGAGGCGGCCCACCTCGGCGACCGCCGGGCGGAGGCCGAGCGGGACCTGACCGCGATCGCGGAGAAGCTCGGTGAGGAGGTCCCGCCGGCGGAGAAGCCGATGAGCGAGGAGGAGCGCGCCGAAATCGACCGTGGCCTGGAGCGGCTGGAGCGGCGCCGGGCCCAGATCGGGCCGGTCAACCCGTTGGCCGAGCGCGAGTACGAGGAGGCGCGCGAGCACGTCGAGGCCCTGCAGGCCCAGCGCGAGGACACCGAGCGGGCGATGCGGGAGCTGGAGACGCTGATCCGCGACATCGACGACGAGATCGAGCGTGCTTACGAGCAGACCTTCGAGGCGACGGCGAGAAACTTCGAGGAGATGGTCGAGCACCTCTTCCCGGGAGGCCGCGGCCGGTTGCGCCGAGTCAGCCTGCGCCCGGTCCGCGAGGCCGAGCGCCCCAGCGGCGAGCAGGAAGTCCCCTCCGACGCCGAGCCGGAGCCCGAGGAGGAGGAAGAAGAACGCGACGAGCTCGGGGTCGAGATCGAGGTCACCCCGGCCGGCAAGTCGACCCGCAAGCTCTCGCTGCTCTCGGGCGGCGAGAAGTCGCTGGTGGCGCTGGCCTTCGTCTTCGCCGTCTTCCTCGCCCGGCCCTGCCCGTTCTACATCCTGGACGAGGTCGAGGCCGCGCTCGACGACGCCAACATCGACCGCTTCCTGCAGCTGATCCGCCGCTTCTCCGATCGCGCCCAGTTCGTCATCGTCACCCACCAGAAACGGACGATGGACGCCGCCGACGTCCTCTACGGGGTGACGATGGGCGGCGACGGCGTGACCAAGGTCGTCTCCCGTCGTCTGCCCCGCGAAGTCGCCGAGGATGAGGACCGCGGCGACGAAGGCGGCGGCACGCTCTCAGCCGTGGCTTAACCGACCGCGGCGAGGCTGGAGGTACCCTCCGGCTCGGGAGGGTTTGATGCCACAAGGACACATGGACCGGCTGACGTCGTTCGACACCTCGTTCCTCACCAACGAGAAGGCGAACGGCCACATGGCGATCGGCGCCGTGCTGGTCTGCGACGGGCTGGCGCCCAGCCTGGAGGAGTTCACGACCCACGTACGCAGCCGGCTGCACCTGCTGCCGCGCCTGCGCCAGCGGCTCTCCTTCCCGCCGCTGGGCCTGGGGACGCCGTTCTGGGTCGACGATCCCGAGTTCGACCTCCGCCAGCATGTCCGCCAGGTCGGTCTGCCGGCGCCCGGCAGCGTCGCCCAGTTCCGCGAGCTGGCCGCCTCGGTACTGGCCCCGCCTCTTGACCGCTCCCGGCCCCTCTGGGAGCTGTGCCTCGTCGACGGCTTCGAGGAGGAGCGCTTCGGGATCGTCTACAAGACTCACCACGCGATGGCAGACGGCATCTCCGCGGTCGACATCGGAACGCTGCTGTTCGACGTCGAGCCGGACGCCGAGCCGGTCCGGGAGGTCGCCGGGTGGGATCCGCACGCGTTGCCGACCAACGCTCATCTCGCCGCCGCGGCCGGGCGAGGCATCTGGGCGACGTTACGGCGCGCCCTGCACTGGTTGCGGCGGGCGCTTCGGGATCCTCGCCGTGCCACGCGCCGCGCCGCCGATTCCGCCGCCGGCCTGCGCGAGGTCGGGTGGGCGCTGACCAAGCCGGCCCCATCGGTGCCCTTCAACGTCGAGATTGGTCCCAACCGGGCCTTCTCCTGGGCCAGCGCCGGCCTCGAGGACTTCAAGCAAATCAAGAACACCTTCGGCGGCACCGTCAACGACGTTTCCCTGGCTGTCTCGGCTGGAGCTCTGCGGCGCTGGCTCGAGGATCGCGGCGTCACCACCGACGGGCTCGAGCTGCGGGCGCTGGTGCCGGTCTCGATCCGCGCCGAGGACGAGCACGGCCAGCTGGGCAACCGGCTGACGGCGATGCGAGGGCCGCTGCCCGTCCATATCGCCGACCCGGTCGCGCGCCTGCGCGCGGTTGCCACCGCGATGGACGACCTCAAGGCCTCCAAACAACCGATGGGGGCGCAAGCGATGTGGGCGCTGGGCGACTGGATCCGGGACTTCGCGCCGCCGATCCTGCTGACGCCGGCGGCCACGGTCAACTTCTCCACCCGGCTCTTCAACCTCCTCGTCACCAACTTCCCCGGGCCGCAGATTCCGCTCTACGTGCTCGGCCGTGAGCTGACCGGGGTCTATCCGGTCGGGTTCCTCGCCCAGCGCCACGCCCTGGCCCTGGCGATCATCAGCTACAACGGCGCGATCAACTTCGGCCTGATCGCCGACCCCGACTCAGTCGACGACCTCGACCGGATCGCCGCCCACATCGACGCCGAGGTAGCCGAGCTGCTGGCGGCGGTCGGCCAGCCCGCCGGATAGCTTTCCCGGCGTGCCGACGACCTGGCAGGAGATCCTCGACCTCGGCGCCCGCGAACCGGTGGCCGCTAAGCCGGCGCCCGATGGGGAGGACGGAGGCCGCCGCGGCGTCTTCAGCCGCCTCCGCGAGAGCCTCTCGAAAAGCCGCCAGGCGCTGACCGAGGAGATCACCGCCAGCCTCTTCGACCAGCTCGACGACGAGACCTGGGAACGGCTCGAGGAGGCGTTGATCCTCGCCGACGTCGGCGCCCCGACCACGGCGGCGGTGGTCGAGCGGCTGGAGCACGAAGTCGAGTCGGGCGCGGTCTCTGGCGACGGCGGCGCGGTTCGCGACCGCTTGATCGAGATCCTCGCCGAGGTCGCTTCGACCGGCCGCGCGCCGATCGACCTCAGCGGCGAGCCGGCGGTGCTGATGATGGTCGGCGTCAACGGCACCGGCAAGACGACGACGATCGGCAAGGTCGCCTGGCACTTGAGCAAGGAGATGGGCCTCTCGGTCGTCCTTGGCGCCGCCGACACCTACCGCGCGGCCGCCGCCGAGCAGCTCGCCGAGTGGGCGCAGCGGGCCGGCGCCGAACTGGTCCGCGGCGAACCCGGGGCCGACCCCGGCTCGGTCGCCTACGACGCGATCTCAGCCGCCCGCGCCCGCGGCGCCGACGTGGTCATCGTCGACACCGCCGGCCGCCTCCACACCCAAGGCAACTTGATGGACGAGCTGACCAAGGTGCGCAGGGTGATCGCCAAGCAGATCCCCGAGGCGCCGCACGAGACCCTGATCTCGATCGACGCCACCACCGGCCAAAACGGGCTGCGCCAGGCAAAAGTCTTCTCCGAGGCGGTCGAGGTCGACGGCGTCGTCCTGACCAAGCTCGACGGCACCGCCCGGGGCGGGATCGCGCTGGCGATCGCCGCCGACCTCGGCATCCCGGTGAAGCTGATCGGGGTCGGCGAGACGCTCGAGGACCTGCGCCCGTTCGACCCCGCCGAGTACGCCACGGCGCTCTTGGCCGAATAGGCCCCGGGCCCTGCTGAACCTCGTCGGGTTGGTCTCCGTAGGACCCCGCGATGACGCGGGTCCGTCGCATTCTCTGCCTTGTGGTATCGCTTGTTGCGATCCCGGCGGCCGATGCCGTTGCCGCGAGCTGCGAACGGGAAAACACCCCGATCTTCGACGGCGGCGGTTACATCTATGACTTCACGGCCACCGCCGGCTACGGCCAGCCGGCGTTGGGTGGCTCCAACGGCCCAGGTGACATCCCTCCCGGGCCTGTAGAAACCACGAACGCATGGGGCTTCTGGGGCAACGTGCTGGTCTTTCCGCCCGGTGCGGACCTGACGAGCCCCGTCAGTACGAACCGGTACTCCGGGGACCAAAACGGCTGCGCCTTCCCGCTCGGCGGCCAGGAAATCGTCTACCCGGTGGCGCCGATGCACGGCCTCGAGGTCCAGCACCGGTGGTACGTCGACCCAGGTCCGCTCAACGGCGCCCGCATCCTCACGGTGCTGCGCAACCCGGGCGCAGCGCCGGTCTCGGCCACCCTCGTAGTGGGCGATCCGAGTGGCTTCGACCGGCTCGGCTCCGGCGCGGAAACGAGGGCCCGGGCGACCTCCAACGGGACTGGGGTCTTCTCTCCCGCTTCGTACTGGGGGGTCTCGACCGACGAAGGCGGTGGGCAGGACCCGGCGCTCGCGCACGTCTGGGGCGCGCCGGGCGGCGCGATCGCACCCTCCGAGGTCGTGCTGGGCAATGCGTTCCTCAAGGACATCCTCTACTGGGCCTGGAACATCACCGTGCCGCCGAGTCAGACTTTCGCCTTCATCTCCTACGAGGTCCAGGCGGCGGTTCCCGGACGAAACCAGGTTGCGGAGATCGCGCAGGCGGTGGCCCAGGCCGAAGCGCGCCAGAAACAGGCCCCGGCTTCGCTCTACCTCGGCATGACCAGGGCAGAGATCGCGGCGACGAGGAACTGGCCGCACCCGCCGCCGAGCCCAGCGATCGCCCCGGTCGGCAAACCGAACGCGGCCAAACGGGTCCGCCTCGACGGAACCTCCTCGGCCGCTGCCAGCGGCCTGCCGCAGTGCGCGATCGCCGGCTACGCCTGGAAAACCGACGACGGCGCCACGGGCACCGGTTCGACCCTCTCGCACTTCTTCGCTCCCGGCAGGCACAGAGCCACGCTGACGGTCGCCAACGACTGCGGCGGGGCGAAAAGCGTCGAGACCACCTTCAACGTCGCAAGCGGCCTCAAGCTCGGCAAGGTGAAGCTGAACCGCAAGGCCGGCACGGCGAAGCTCCAGCTGCAGGCGCTCGGCGCGGGCAAGCTGACGCTGAGCGGCAAGGGCGTCAAGAACCAGGCGAAACAGCTGAAGAAGGCCGGCAAGGTGTCCCTGGCCCTGAAGCCGACCGGCAAGACGCTGAGCACGCTCCGGCGGAGCGGAAAAGCGAAGGTCAGGTTGAAGGTCGCCCTGCTGCCGAAGGGCGGCAAGGCTTCGCGGCTGTCAAAAGCGGTGACGCTCAAGCTGCTCGGCTAGCGTTCCCAGCTGGCTAAGCTGGGCAGCGATGTTCGACCAGCTTTCCGACCGCCTTCAGGCCACGCTCTCCGACGTCCGCTCGCGCGGCAAGCTGGGTGAGGCCGACGTCGACGCGGCGATGCGTGAGATCCGCCTCGCGCTGCTCGAGGCCGATGTCAACTTCAAGGTCGTCAAAAGCTTCACCAAGACGCTGAAGGAGCGCTGCCTCGGCTCCGAGGTGCTGGAGAGCCTCGACCCCGGCCAGCAGGTGGTGAAGATCGTCAACGAGGAGCTGGCGGGGCTGATGGGGGGGACCGGTGCCGAGCTGGCGATGGCCTCCAGCGGCCCGACGGTGATCCTGATGGCGGGTCTGCAGGGCTCGGGTAAGACGACGGCCTGCGCCAAGCTCGCCCTCCACTTCGGCAAGGCTGGCAAGGACGTGGCGATCGCCGCCTGCGACGTCTACCGTCCCGCCGCGGTCGAGCAACTGGTCACCGTCGGCGAGCGCGCCGGCGCCCACGTCTACGAGCGGGGGACCGAGGCCGACCCGGTCGATATCGCCGCCTGGGCGCTCGACCAGGCGCAGGCCGAGCGCCGCGACGTCCTCATCGTCGACACCGCCGGCCGCCTCCACATCGACGAGGACCTGATGGCCGAGCTGGCCAAGATCCGCAAGAAGACCAAGCCCCACGACGTCCTCCTGGTGGTCGACGCGATGACCGGCCAGGACGCCGTCGGCGTCGCCGAATCCTTCGCCGAGACGGCCGAGTTCGACGGCGTGGTGATGACCAAGCTCGACGGCGACGCCCGCGGCGGCGCTGCGCTCTCGGTCAAGGCGGTGACCGGCAAGCCGATCCTCTTCGCCTCCACCGGCGAGAAGCTCGAGGACTTCGACAAGTTCCACCCCGACCGGATGGCCTCCCGCATCCTCGGCATGGGGGACGTCCTCAGCCTGATCGAGAAGGCCGAGGAGCAGGTCGACGAGCGCCAGGCGCAGGACCTGCAGGAGAAGATGCGGAAGGACCAGTTCACGCTGGAGGACTTCCTCCAGCAGATGCGCCAGGTCCGCAAGATGGGCCCGATCAGCGGCCTGCTCGGGATGCTGCCGGGGATGGGCGCGATGAAGGGGCTTAAGAACGCCGAGATCGACGAAGGCGAGCTCGATCGGGTCGAGGCGATCATCCTCTCGATGACCCCGGCCGAGCGCGCCGACCCGGGGCTGATCAACGGCAGCCGCCGCAAACGGATCGCCAACGGCTCCGGGACTCGGGTCCAGCACGTCAACCAGCTGGTCAAGCAGTTCGACCAGATGCGGGTGATGATGCGCTCGATGGCCAACGGCAAGATGCCCGATCCGCAACAGATGGCGCAGCTGAGTGGTGGCGCACCACGCCCGAAGGTGCGCAGGCGCTAACCTCTCGCGGCTCATGGCTGTACGAATCAGACTTAGAAGGGTGGGTTCGAAGAAGAACCCGATCTGGCGGATCGTCGTCGCCGACAAGCGCTCGCCGCGCGACGGTCGCACGATCGAGACGATCGGCCGGTACAACCCGCAGACCGAGCCCTCGTTGATCGAGTTCGACGAGGAGCGCGCGCGTCACTGGCTCGAGCACGGCGCCCAGCCGTCGGAGACGGTTGCCGGGTTGCTCCGCACCAAGGGCATCGCCGCCTCCGGCAGCTAGGCCCTCGATGACCGAGCTGCTCGAGTTCCTCGTCAAAGCCCTGGTCGAGGATCCAAGCGCGGTGGTGGTCGAGGAGCTGGAAGAGGACGGCGACCTGGTCTACGAGATCACCGTCGCCGACGCCGATCTCGGCCGGGTGATCGGCAAAGGCGGACGGGTCGCCAACGCGATCAGGACGATCGCCAAGGCCGCAGCTGTGCGGATCGACCGCCGTGTCATAGTCGACATCCTCGATTGAAGCTCGACATCTTCACCCTCTTCCCCGAGGCGTTCGACTGGTTCCAGTCGCAGCGCTCGGTGCAGAACGCGTTGCGGGAGGGGAACGAGCTGCGGCTGTTCGACTACCGCGAGACGACGCCTTTGGGGGCGGGTCAGGTCGATGACGCGCCGTACGGAGGCGGGGCCGGGATGGTGCTGCGGGTGGACGTGGTCGACGCGGCCCTGCAGGCTGCTTACTCGAACGGTGAGCGCCCGCGGGTCGTCCTGCTCTCACCGACCGGCCGGCTGCTCGATGACCCGATCGCCGACGAGCTGGTCGCCGAGCCGCACGTCGCCCTGCTCTGCGGGCGCTACGAGGGCTTCGACGACCGCGTGCACCAGCACCTGGCCGACGACGAGATCTCGATCGGGCGCTATGTGCTCGCCGGCGGCGAGCTGCCGGCGATGGTCGTCGCCGACGTCCTGATGCGGAAGCTTCCAGGCGCGCTCGGTCACGAGGACAGCGCCCGCGAGGAGTCCTTCAGCCAGGTCCTCGAGGGAATGCCCGAGTACCCGCACTTCACCCGTCCGCCGGTGCACCGGGGCTGGGGCGTGCCCGAGGTCCTGCTCTCCGGCGACCACGAGAAGGTGCACCGTTGGCGCCTCGAGCAGAGCCGCGCCCGGGCCGAGCAGTTCGATTCCCGCCAGGAGTAGCTACCATTCCGCGACCGCTCGGTTCCCGAACCCTGGGTCCGGCGGTTTTTTCTCGCCAGAGAACGAAAGACTTCTTATGAGCTCCGTCATCGACAGCATCGAGCGCGACCAGTTGAAGAAGGGCCTGCCCTCTTTCAATCCCGGCGATCGTGTGCGGGTCCACTTCCAGGTGATCGAGGGATCCCGCAAACGGACCCAGGTCTTCGAGGGCGTCGTGCTGCGGCGCCAGGGCTCGGGCGCACGGGAGACCTTCACGGTCCGTAAGCAGTCGTTCGGGGTCGGCGTGGAGAGGACTTTCCCTCTGCACTCGCCGAAGATCGAGAAGCTTGAGGTCGCCGCCCGCGGCGCTGTGCGCCGGGCGAAGCTGTACTACCTGCGAGGCCGGATCGGCAAGGCCGCTCGCGTCGCCGAGCGGCGCTGGGGGATCGACGACGACATCGTCGTTGCCTCCTCGTCCGCGGAGCCCGAGGCGGTCGACGCCGAGGGCGTGACCCAGGACGAGGCCTTGGGTGTGGAGACGCCACCAGAGGCGGAGTCCGGCGAGAGCACGGAGGCGGAGGCTGACGAGAGCGCCGAGGCGACTCCGGAGGCCGATGGCGAGGTTGCTGAGGCTGAGGTGGAGGCTCCGGCCGACGAGTCGGCCGGCGAGGAGCCGGTGGCTGAGGAGGCAGGCGAGCCTGAGGCGGCGGCGGAGACTGAGGACAGTCCAGCGTCGGAGGAAGCCGAGGACGACGCGCCGGCGGAGTCCGGCGACTCCGACAAGGGCGCAGCCTGAACCTCACGATCCCGAAGCCGAAGACCAAAGGCGGCGGGCTCGTGGAGTTGGTCGTCATAGTCGCGCTCGCCGTTGGGCTGGCGCTGGCGATCCAGGCCTGGGTGGTCAAGCCCTACCAGATCCCCTCCGCCTCGATGGAGCCGACGCTCGACATCGGCCAGCGGGTCCTCGTCAACCGCTTCATCTACGACTTCCAGGACCCCGAGATCGGCGACATCGTCGTCTTCCATCCTCCGGCCGGCGCCGACAACGGGACTCAGTGCGGCACCCAGCCCCGGGCGGGCGAACCGTGCCCGGAGCCGACCGAAGCAGAGTCGAGTCAGAACTTCATCAAGCGGATCGTCGCTGGACCCGGCGACACCCTCTCGGTCCGCAACGGCCACCCGGTCGTCAACGGGGTCGAAAAGCTCGACGAGCCCTACATCAACCCCTGCGGCGCGGAAGGTTCCTGCAACATGCCGAAAACGATCACCATTCCACCCGACCACTACTTCATGATGGGTGACAACCGTGGGGAGAGCGACGACAGCCGTTTCTGGGGACCCGTACCGCGAAGCTGGATCATCGGCCCCGCCTTTGTCACCTACTGGCCCCCCGACCGCGTCGGCATCTTCTAAGCCGAAGTCGCACCGCCGCAGGCTGGCGCGCAGCCGCCGCCTGTTCGCCTTCGACCGCGGCCTGCAGAGCAGGTTCGTCGCCGGGGCCGACGAGGCCGGGCGCGGCTGCCTCGCCGGGCCGCTGGTCGCCGCCGCGGTCCTGATCGACTACGAGCGGCTTTCCAACTCCGACCGCCGCGCCCTCGGCGGCCTGCACGACTCCAAGCAGATGACCGAGGAGCGACGGCTGGAGATGTTCCCGTGCGTGCTGCGGGCGGCGGCGCGGGTCAGCGTCGTGGTCCGCTCGGCGGCGGGGATCGACCGGCGCGGCCTGCACGTGACCAACATCGAAGCGCTCTCCTGCGCCCTGGAACGACTGGCGCCGGGGGACTTGGCGATCAGCCTGGTCGACGGCTTCTCGCTGCCCCGCTGTGCCGTGCCCCACCGGGCGGTGATCCAGGGCGACGGCACCAGCGCCGCGATCGCCGCCGCCTCGGTCATCGCCAAGGTGACTCGGGACCGGTACATGCGCGAGGCCGCCGGCCGGCATCCCGGTTGGGGCTTCGAGGAGCACGTCGGGTACTCGACCCCGGAGCACCGCCAGGCGATCGAGGAGATCGGGATCTCGCCGCTGCACCGGCGTTCGTTCCAGTCGGTCGCGTACGCACAGCTCGAGCTTTCCTAGAAGGCAGCCCGGATGTGCTCGACGTCGATCACCTGCCCGCGGCGGTCGAAGGTGACGCCGACGGCGTCGAACCGGATCTCGTCGTAGCGGGGTAGCCGCCGGCGCTCCGCCATCCATGCGGTGGCAAGCCGGCGGACGCGGAGCTGCTTGCGCCGGTCGACGGCGAGGACGGGGCGCTCGGGGCCAAACGCTGCCCCCTGCCGCCCGGCCTTGACCTCGACGAAGACGAGGGCACGACCGTCGAGGGCGACCAGGTCGAGCTCGCCGTGGCGGGTGCGGGCGTTGCGCTCGACGATCTCCCAGCCCTTCTCGGCAAGCCGGCCGGCCACGAGGTCCTCGGCGATGCGGCCGGTTTTTTGGCGGGCAAGGGTCATTCTCGAGGTCAAGGCCGCCCGCGGCACTGATTCTCCCCACCCCCGGCACAAAGATTTTGCTTTGTGCGCGCCACGCGTGCGATTTCCCTCCATAGCGTCGCCACCGTGCTCGCCACGGCCCGAACTTTCACCCTCGACGGCATCTCCGCCCGCCCCGTCCGGGTCGAGGTCGACGTCCATCGCGGCCTTCCCGCGTTCGCGATCGTCGGGTTGCCGGACGCCGCCGTCCGCGAGGCGAAGGAGAGGGTGCGGGCGGCGCTGGACAACTGCGGCTTCGAGTTCCCACTGCGGCGGATCGTTGTCAACCTGGCGCCGGCAAGCCTGCGCAAGGCCGGGCCGGGACTTGACCTCGCGATCGCGGTGGCGCTGCTCAGCGCCTCCGACCAGCTCGAGTGGGAGGGACTGACGCGCGTCGCGATGGCCGGAGAGCTGGCACTCGACGGGTCGACCCGTCCGGTCAATGGGGCACTGGCGATGGCCGAGGCCGCGCGAGAGGGGGGACTGGAGGCGATCGTCCTGCCGGCGGAGAACGGCCCGGAGGCGGCGCTGGCCGACGGCATCGACGTGATCGGCATCGACAGCCTCGGGCGGCTGCCGGCTCTCGTCGCTGGGGATTGGGAGCCGCACCGTCCCGCCGCGCTGTCTTTCCAGCTCGGGTCGGCGGTGGCCCCGGACCTTGCCGACCTTCGCGGCCAGCCGCACCTCCGGCACGCGCTCGAGATCGCCGCGGCGGGCGGGCACAGCCTGTTGATGATCGGGCCGCCCGGTGCGGGCAAGTCGTTGGCGGCGAGGAGGCTGCCGTCGATCTTGCCGCCGCTGGCGCCGTTAGAGGCGCTCGACGTGGCTCGCATAGCCAGCGCCTGCGGCCGCCTTGGCAACGCCGTCAACAGCGGCCGCCCGTTCCGCGCGCCGCACCACACGATCAGCTCTGCGGGCCTGGTCGGCGGAGGCAGTCCGCCGCGGCCCGGAGAGGCGACCCTTGCCCACCGCGGCGTCCTCTTCCTCGACGAGCTCTGCGAGTTCCGCCGCGACACCCTGGAGGCGCTGCGGGCGCCGCTGGAGGCGGGCGAGGTCTCGATTGCCCGCGCCGGCGGTCGCCACAACCTTCCCTGCCGCTTCATGCTGGTCGCCGCTGCGAACCCGTGCCCCTGCGGGCGCGGCGAGGTGGATCCGGACTGCACGTGCGCGCCGGTCGCGGTGCAGCGCTACCAGGGGAAGCTGAGCGGGGCGCTCGCCGATCGCATTGACATCCTCGCCGTGGTTCGCCAGCCCAGCGCGTCGGAGATTGGCGGCGGACCGGGGGAGGCCTCGGCCGAGGTGAGGGATCGCGTCAGCGCCGCCCGCGAGCGCCAGGAACGGCGGCTCGGCCCGGGCAGATGCAACGCCGAGATGACCCCCGCCGAGGCGCGGGAGTGCTCACTTGGCGGCGAGGCGGCCGAGTTGCTCGCGGAGCTCTACGCGCGGCAGCGGCTGAGCGGCCGCGCTCACGATCGGGCCCTGCGGTTGGCGCGGACGATCGCCGACCTGGAGGGAACCGAGTCGATCGACCGGGACCAGATGGCCCAGGCGCTGCAACTGCGCAGGCGAGACCATGGCTGAGCCGCGCGCTTGTCCGGACTGCCTCAGGCGCGCGCGGCTGCTGGCGCTGCTCGGGCCCTACATCGAGAAGATCGCCACCGGCACGCCCGGCTCCCGCTCTCCGGAACTGCTGCGGCTCTCCAGCGAGGATCTCGTCGCCGTCGCCGCCCCGGGCGCTGCCGAGCAGATGCTGGCGAGCATCGCGGCGATCTCCGAAGCCGACCTGAGGGCGGAGCTTGCCGGTGCCGGTTGCTGGGCCGCCTGTCGCCACGGGGACCTCTACCCGGCCTCGCTCCGGGATGCAGCCGATGCGCCCTGGGCGCTGGTCGGTCGCGGCCACCCCGCTTTGCTCCAGGACCTCGAGCCGTTCGGCACGGTGACGATCGTCGGCGCCCGCCGTGCCACCTCCTACGGCCGCGAGATCGCACGGGAGCTGGGGCGGGAGCTGGCGAGCGCTGGGATGGTCGTCGTCAGCGGCCTCGCTTTCGGGGTGGACGGCTGCGCCCACCGCGGCGCCCTCGACGCCGGCCGCACGATCGCGGTGCTCGGTTGCGGCCCCGACGTCGCCTACCCGGCCTCGCACCGCTCGCTCTGGCGCCGGATCGCCGAGCGCGGCCTCGTCCTCTCCGAGCTTCCGCCCGGGGCGACGCCCTGGCGGTGGACCTTCCCCGCGCGCAACCGGATCATGGCGGCGCTAGCCGGAATGACCGTCGTGGTCGAGGCGGCCACCCGCTCGGGGTCCCTGATCACCGCCGACCTCGCCGCCGATCTCGGCCGCGAGGTCGGGGCGGTGCCTGGGCCGGTCACCTCCCGCGCCTCCGCGGGGCCGAACAACCTGCTCGCCGGTGGCGCCTGCGTGATCCGCGACGCCCAGGACGTCCTCGACGCAATGTTGGGACCCGGCAACAGGACGATCGACCGCTGTGGTCCGGCGCTCGAGTCCACTCTTGCCACCGTCCTCGCGGCGGTCGAGGCAGGGGCGTCAAATTGCGACGCGGTGACTATTACGACCGGCGTCTCCGGGCCTGAGGCCGGAGCTGCTCTGGCCCGCCTCGAGCTGCTCGGCTACCTCACTTGCTCGGCGATGGGCACCTACTCCCGAACCCTGTTGGCACCCAATGCCTGAGGCGGCTGTGCGCACGAGACCGCGTCCACCCGCGGTATGCGCGGGTTGGTGCAGTCTCGTTCCATCTAGGCTCCCGGCGATGGCGATTCGACGCGTCCCAGCGGTCCTCTCGATCGCCGGCTCGGACTCCGGCGGTGGCGCCGGCATCCAGGCTGACCTGAAGGCCTTCGCGCGCTGCGGCGTGCACGGGCTGACCGCGGTGACGGCGATCACGGCGCAGAACACGGTCGGGGTCGAGGCGGTCGAGGCGGTCTCCCCGGAGTTGATCGTGGCGCAGGTGCGGGCGGTAGCCGAGGACATCGGCGTCGACGCGGTGAAGATCGGGATGTTGGGTACGGCTGAGACTGTCGACGCCGTGGTCGAGGCTCTGGGCTACGTCGGCGGGGCGCCGGTGGTGATCGATCCGGTGATGGTCGCCGAGAGCGGCGCGGTGCTGCTCGACGAGGAGGCGAGGCGGGCTCTGGTCGGGCGCCTGCTGCCTCTAAGCGCCGTGGTGACGCCGAACATTCCCGAGGCCCGTGAGCTGACCGGGCTGGGGGAGGGGGCTTCCCAAGAGGACTTGGCTCGCGCGGTGCAGGCGCTGGGCCCCGCCACGGTCGTCGTCACCGGCGGCCACAGCGAGGGGCTGGTCGACCTGTTCTTCGACGGGGTCGAGGCAGTCGAGGTGCCCGGCGACCGCCACCCCGACGGCGCCTCACACGGCTCTGGCTGCACCCACTCCTCGGCGCTGGCCGCGTTCCTCGCTACCGGCGAGGAGCCGCTGCAGGCCGCCCGACAGGCACGCCGCATCGCCTCCGCCGCGGTCGGGGCGGGGCTGCGTGACCTCGGCGAGGGTGCCGGACCAGTGGACGTATTCGACCTGTCGCGTGGCCGCCCCGGCGACGCCGACTCGATCCGCTGACTACATTGACCCAATGAGCACCAACGGCGCCACCACGACCAAGCTTCCCCGCCCCCGTTCGGCGGCCGTTTTCGACGGCCCAGACCGGGCCCACTCCCGCGCCTATATGAAGGGGATCGGGTTCGACGACGACGCGCTCAGCCGTCCCACGATCGGGATCGCCAACACCTGGACCGAGGCGATGCCCTGCAACTTCCACCTGCGCGGGCTCGCCGAGCACGTCAAAGAGGGCGTGCGCGCGGCCGGCGGCACGCCGATGGAGTTCAACACTGTCGCGGTCTCCGACGGGGTCACCATGGGCACCCAGGGGATGAAGGCCTCGCTGGTCAGCCGCGAGGTGATCGCAGACTCGATCGAGCTGATGGCGCGCGGGTACCAGTTCGACGCGATCGTCGCCCTCTGCGCCTGCGACAAGACGATCCCTGGCTGCGCGATGGCGCTGGCCCGCCTCGACATCCCGTCGGTGCTCCTCTACGGCGGCTCGATCGCCCCCGGGCACTGGCACGGCCGCGACGTCACGATCCTCGACATCTTCGAGGCGATCGGCGCCCACAACGCCGGCGAGATGACTGATGAGGAACTGAGCGAGCTGGAGGGGGTGGCCAGCCCCGGCGCCGGCGCCTGTGGCGGCCAGTTCACCGCCAACACGATGGCCTGCGCATTCGAGGCGCTGGGGATCAGCGCCGGCGGCTCGGCGATGGTTCCCGCTGAAGACGATGACAAGGGCACGGTCGCGGAGAAGATCGGCGAGCTGGTGATCAACGTCCTCGCTGAGGACATCCGGCCGAGCAAGGTGATCACCCGTGACTCGCTGGAGAACGCGATCGCCTGCGTCTGCGCCTCCGGCGGCTCCACCAACGGCGTCCTGCACCTGATCGCGCTCGCCCACGAGCTCGGCATCGAGCTCGGCCTCGACGACTTCGAGCGGATCTCTCGCAACACCCCGCTGTACGCCGACCTCAAGCCCGGCGGGCGCTTCGTCGCCACCGACCTCTACGCGGCCGGCGGCGTGCCGGTGATCCTCAAGCGGCTCGCCGACGCCGGCATCCTGCACTCCGACGCGATCACCGTCACTGGCCGCACGATCGGCGAGGAAGCCAAGGCGGCGACCGAGGCGCCGGGCCAGGAAGTGGTGCGCCCGCTCGAGGACCCGCTCAAGTCCGAAGGCGGGCTGGCGATCATGCGCGGCAACATCGCCCCCGAGGGCGCCGTGGTCAAGGTCGCCGGGACCGAGCGCCGTCAACAGACCGGCCCCGCCCGTGTCTTTGAGACCGAAGAGGAGTGCTTCCGTGCGGTCAAGGACCAGAAGATCAAGGCCGGCGACATCATCGTGATCCGCAATGAGGGTCCTGTCGGGGGACCCGGCATGCGGGAGATGCTGCAGGTGACCGCGGCGATCGTCGGCGAGGGCCTCGGCGAGAGCGTCGCCCTGCTCACCGACGGGCGCTTCTCCGGTGCCACCCGTGGCCTGATGATCGGCCACGTCGCTCCGGAGGCGGCAAAGGGCGGCCCGATCGCGGCGATCCGCGAGGGTGACCAGATCACCGTTGACGTCGATGCCCGTCGCCTCGACATCGACCTCTCCGATGAGGAGATCGCCAAGCGCATCGCCGAGTACGAGGTGCCCGAGCCGGCCTACGCGCGCGGCGTGATGGCCAAGTACGCGGCCAGTGTCTCCTCCGCCTCCTTGGGCGCGATCACGAGCTAGCCGCTACTCGGCCAGGAACTCGTCCAGTAGCGCGTTGAACCGCAGCGGTCGCTCGAGCTGGGGTACGTGGCCGGTGCGCTCGAATATCTCCAGCCGGGAGTGGGGGATGCGGCGGTGGTAGCTGATCGCGGCCGCCACCGGGATCACCCGGTCCGAGAGGCCCCAGACGATCAGCGTCGGCATCTCTATCTCCGCGAGGTGGTCACGGATGTCGCGGTGGATCAGGGCCTGTAGGGCGTCACCAAAGCCGTCGGCCTGGGTCAGTCCTCCCTCGATCTGCTCCAGCAGCAGGTCTTCGCGCAGCCGCCCCGGGTAGCGCAGGAAGGGCCTGAAGACCAGCTCGCGGGCGCGCGGCCGCGAGACGATCTCGCGACCGCGCTTCGCCATGTGCGGGCCGAATTGCTTCCAGGCCCAGGCGGTCGCGGTCGCTCGCGCCTCCGGGTTCCAGGTGTTGAGGATCCCGGCCGCCGAGACCAGCACGAGCCGCTCGAACCGGGCCGGGTTGGCGGTCGCGGCCTCGACCGCGATGAAGCCGCCCATCGAGTTGCCGACCAGCGTCGCCCCTTCGATTCCGAGCTTCTCGCAGAAGTCCCCCAGCAGCCGCGCGTAGGCGGGCATGTCGATCTCCCACGAGGGCATCGGGCTCGCCCCGAACCCCGGCAGGTCGAGCGCGATCGCACGGTGGCCGGCGCCGAAGTGGGGGAGGTTCTCCAACCAGTTCTGCCAGCTGCCGGAGACCCCGTGGACGAAGAGGATTGGCTCCCCCTCGCCGATCTCCACATAGTTGACCTCCGCACCGGGCAGCTCGACCCGATGTTGGTGCCGGCGCCACTCGATCAGCCTCCACTCGGGGTCCGGGTTGCCGTAGTCGGCACCGGCGACGATCCGCGGGTTGAGGGTGGCGCTAGGCATACCCCATACGTTCGAGCACCGGGATCTCACGGATCTGCGGCGGCTGTAGGTGGTCCCAGAGAATGCCGCGGGGGCGCTCGTACTGGGGCTCGACTTCGATCACGGCGCGTGGGGTCGCGATCACGTCGCAGGGAAGGTCGTGCGTGGTCACCATCAGGTGCTGGCGGAGGATCTGGATCGGGTGGACGGTGGTGGCCACGGTGGTGTGGGTGTCGATCTTGCCGGCCTCGGTGAGGATCCCGTACTCGAGGTCGAGGTAGCCGCCGCCTTTGCCGACCCGGGCGCCGCTCAGGTTGACCGCGACCGAGCCGCAGAGGACGAAGTCGATCTCCGGCAGGTCGTCGAGAGCGACTACCCGCCCGTGCTTGATCGCGCCCTTGATCGTCGAGGCCTCTTTGATCGCCGCCTTGGACAGGGTCTTTGGGTCGAGCACCCGAAAGGGGTGGGGGTCGCGCAGCCGCGGGACGGCCATGATCACGGTCTTGCCCTCGTCGAGGGCGATCCGGCGCGCGTGGGTCTGCGGCGAGTCGGGGTTGGCCTTGATCACCCTGGCGCGCTTCCAGAGCCGGTGCCCGGCGAGCTTCTCGGCCGCCAGCTTGGCGCCGGCGAAGTTCGGGATTCGCCCCTCCGCCCCCGGGAAGCGGGACACGCCCTCGCGATCCATCGCCTTCCAGACCTCCTTGCGGACCTCATCCTTGGAGCGCATCGGCCAAAGATATCCGTCGGATCTGCCGATAGGACCGGTGGAGATGCGAAATTTGCAGGGATGGAGTTCGGAAAAGCCGAATGATCCGAACACCTAAGATCTTCGCAAGGAACCGAGGAGCTCTTTTTTGGGACACAAGGGTCGCATAGCCGCAATCGTCGTCGTCGCCCTGGTCGCCGTCCTGGCGGCCGGTGCTTACGCCTACGACAGCACCCAGAAGGACAAGATCGCCGAGGGGGTGACGATCGCCGGCGTCGACGTCGGCGGCCTCGACGCCGACCAGGCCGCGCGGAAGGTTCGCCGCAGCCTGCTCTCGCCGCTGCGCCAGTCGCTGCGGGTCAGCTTTGACGGTGAGAACTGGACCCTGCCGGGGGCAAAGCTGAAGGTTCGCGCCGACGTCGACGCTGCGGTCGAACAGGCTGTGGAGGAAAGCCAGGACGGCGGCCTGCCGGCGCGCTTGGTCCGTTACGTCAGCGGCGAAGAGCTCGAGGAGGCCGTCTCGCCCCAGGTCAAGTACTCGCAACGGGCGATCAACCGGTTCATCCGCCGCGTCGCCGACGAAGTGGATCGCGAAGCACAGAGCGCGACGGTCAGCCCGAGCGCGGACGCACTCGAAGTCGTCCCTGCCGAGAACGGCCGCAAGCTGCGCGACAACCTGCTCGAGCAGGAACTCGAAGACGCGGTCCTCGACGCTAACGCTTCGCACAAGGTCATCGCCAGGGTCCACAGCACCAACCCCAACGTCACCACCAAGGAAGTGGCGAGCGAGTTCCCCGCCTACCTCACCCTCGACCGGTCCAGCTACACCCTGCGGCTGTGGGAGGACTTGAAGCTGGCGAAGACCTACACCGTTGCGGTCGGTCAGGAAGGGCTGGAAACGCCCGCCGGCCTCTACCACATCCAGGAAAAGCAGGAAAATCCCTCTTGGCACGTGCCGGAATCCTCGTGGGCCGGGAGTCTCGCCGGTCAGGTCATTCCACCCGGACCTTCCAACCCGATCAAGGCCCGTTGGATGGGAATCTTCGAAGGCGCTGGTATCCATGGCACCGAAGAAACCGGGTCACTTGGTACCTCCGCCTCGCACGGTTGTGTGCGGATGGCAATCCCCGAGGTCGAAGAACTGTACGACCAGGTCGACGTCGGCACTCCGATCTACATCGGGTAAGTCGCCTGGAGGCTCCTGCGCCCCGGCGGCGAACCTGATCCCGATGGACTGGGGATCGTCGCTTTCTGACTATGACCGTGACCTGCGCGCGCGCGGCTCCGCAGAGCGAACCCGGCGCGCCTACGGTGTCGACCTCGGCGGCTTCGCCGAATGGGCCACGGCACAGGGCCTCGGCCCGGCCGACATCCGCCACCGCGACGTGCGCCGCTACGGCGCCGGCCTCTCCACCGCCGGCGCCGCGCCGGCCACCGTCGCTCGCAAGCTGGCCTCGCTGCGCGGCTTCTACGGCTTCCTCGTCCGCACCGAGCGGGCGGGCCAGAACCCGGCCGAGCTGGTCTCCAGCCCGAAGCGATCCGAGAAGCTGCCGAAGGTCCTCTCGACCGAGCAGATGCGCTCGCTCCTGGAGCAGATTCCCGCTCGCACGCCGCTGGAGCTGCGCGATCGGGCGATGCTCGAGCTGGCCTACTCCTGCGGCCTGCGCTGCGAGGAGATCGTCAACCTCGACCAAGGCGCCCTCGATTTCGAGACCGAGCAGCTCCGCGTCCTCGGCAAGGGATCGAAGGAGCGGATCCTGCCGGTGGGGGAGCCGGCGCAGCGCGCCCTGCGCCGTTACCTCGAGCGAGGCCGGCGAGCGCTGGCCGGCGATCCGGGCGAGCAGGCGTTGTTCCTGTCGAAGAGCGGGCGCAGGCTCTCCAACTCCGACATCACCCGGCGATTGGGCCTGTGGACCCGCGAGGCAGCGTTGGCCGCGGGTGTCTCGCCGCACGCACTCCGTCACTCTTTCGCCACCCACCTACTCGAGGGTGGTGCCGATCTGCGTACCATCCAGGAGCTGTTGGGTCACGCGTCGATCTCCACCACCCAGGTTTACACCCGCGTTGACGCTGCCCGCCTACGTGACACCTACGCTGCGAGCCACCCACGCGCATGAAACAACAACCCCACAACCGCCGTACAATCGCCTGAGGCCATGGAAACGGGCGTAAAAGAGGTCGAGCTCCGAGATCTATGGCGGCGCTACAAGGACGAGGGCGATGACGGCGCCCGCGAGCGTCTCGTTGTCGCCTACTCGCCAATGGTCAAGTTCGTCGCCGGCCGCCTCGGCGCGGGGCTTCCCTCTCACGTCGAAGACGCTGACCTGATCTCCTACGGCCTGGTCGGGCTGATCGGCGCGATCGAACGCTTCGAGCCGGAGCGGGGGATCAAGTTCGAGACCTTCGCGATGACCCGCATCCGTGGCTCGATCATCGATGAACTTCGCTCGCTCGACTGGGTGCCGCGCTCGGTGCGCTCGCGCGCACGGGAGATCGAAACCGCCCAGGCGAAACTGGAGCACGAACTGCAGCGGGCACCCACCGAGGCGGAGCTGGCCGCGAAGCTGAAAATGAGCGAGGAGGAACTGCAGGCCTCGCTGCTGGAGATCGCCAACTCCTCCGTCTACGCGCTTGACGAGCTCTGGACTGTCTCCGACTCCTCAGGCGACCAGGTCTCATTGCTCGACACGATCGCCGACGACGGCGCTTCTGACCCCCAGGAGGCGCTCGCTTCCAACGAGGTCAAGGACCGGCTCACCGAGGCGATCTCCTCGCTGCCGGAGCGCGAGCAGCTGGTCGTCGCCCTCTACTACTACGAGAACCTGACGCTGCGGGAGATCGGCGAGGTCCTCGGCGTCACCGAGTCCCGCGTCTCCCAGCTCCACACCAAGGCAGTGATGCGGTTGAAGTCCCACCTCCAGCACGCCTAGGCCGACCGTCGCGACGCCGGGTCGCTGCTAACTTGGCGCCAGGATGAGCGGCGAAGAGACGTGCGCGGTTTGCGGCCGGACGATTCTGGCCGGCGAGCGTGTGCGTGGCTACGTCTCCGCCGATGGCCGCCAGGCTGTCTGCCCGCTGTGCGAGGCCGGGGCGGAGCGCCTCGGGTGGAAGCCCGAGGGGGCCGAGGTAGAGGAGCCGCAAGACGAGGTGGCGGGCAGCCGCCGCGGCGGCCTGGCCAGCCTGTTGCGCCGTGGTTCCCGCCCGCCACAGGAGCCCGAGCCTGTCCCCAAGCGGGTCTCCGAGGACGACCCGGCGGCGGCCGGGATGCGCAGCGAGGGCGCTCGTGAGGAGGTTTCCCCGCTGAGCCCGTTCGAGCGCGCCGTGGCCCGCTTCAACGCCGGCGAGGCCGGCCGAACAGTCGCGGGCTTGGTCCGGACCCTGGGGGAGCCCCTGGTCTCCGTCGGCGCTTCCGCCGGGACACCGAGCGAGGTCCGAATCACCGTTGCCTGGGAGCTCTCCTGGTACCAATGGGGGGTCGACCTCAGCGATGAGCTGCGGCCGGTCTTCCAGCTCGACAAGGGGTTCGAGATCTCCCAGCTGGACGCGCCGGCGCGCCAGTGGAACGCCTCGGCGATCGAGGGCGGCCGGATCGTCATGGTCGCTCCCGCCGGCGACGCCCCGAGCGGACAGCCGGCACGCCACTAGGCATGAGCAGGCTGACGGTGAACGTGGACGGTGGCGCCCGCGGGAATCCCGGCCCGGCGGCGATCGGCGTCGTCATCCGCAACGGCGACGGCGAGGTGGTGGAGGAGCGCGCCGAGCGGATCGGGAAGGCGACCAACAACGTGGCCGAGTATCGGGCACTACTGCTCGGGATCGAGCTCGCCGCCGCCCGTGGGGCGAGCGAGGTCGACCTGGTCGGCGACTCCGAGCTGATCGTGCGCCAGGTCGAAGGCCGCTACAAAGTCAAGGATCCGACAATGCGCAGGCTGCACGGTGAGGTAAAGCGCGCGCTCGCGGACTTCGAGGGCTGGACGATCCGCCACGTCCGCCGCGAGGCCAACGCCGACGCCGATCGCCTCGTCAACGAAGCGCTGGATGGGTGACGATGGCTGAGCCGATCGATCCCGGCGTCGACATCGGCCACGTCCACCTCAAGGTCGCCGACGTCGACCGCGCGCTCGAGTTCTACTGCGGCGTGTTGGGGTTCGAGCTGATGCAGCGCTACGGGGCGGACGCGGCCTTTGTCGCGGCCGGTGGCTACCACCACCACATCGGGCTCAACTCGTGGGAGTCGCAGGGAGGGACGGCGCCCCCACCGGGGACGACCGGGCTGTACCACGTCGCGATCCGGTACCCGACCCGCCGGGCGCTCGCCGACGCGCTGCGGCGCCTCAGGGACGCCGGCGTCCCGCTCAGCGGCGCTTCCGACCACGGGGTCAGCGAGGCGCTCTACCTGTCCGATCCCGACGGCAACGGCATCGAGCTCTACTGGGACCGCCCGAAGGAGGAGTGGCCTGAGCCTCAGCCCGGGCAGAAGGTCGAGATGTACGTCCGGCCGCTTGACCTGGAGAGTCTTAGCGCGGAGTTGGAGTAGCGGCGCTCGCCGCTGGCGCCCCGCTCTCCACCGGGTGCCCGCCGGCGCGCCAGACGCCGACGCCCTGGCCGACGTGGACGACGTCGTCGAAGCCCTCGCGCTGGAGGATCGAGGCGGCGAGACCGCTGCGCTTGCCGCCGCGGCAGATCGTCGTCACCTGGCCCTCGCGGGGCAGCTCGTCTAAGCGACCACCGAGGTCGCCGTAGGGGATGTGGAGGGAGCCGGGGATGTGCTCGGCGGCGTACTCGGCCGCGTTGCGGACGTCGAGGATCGTCGGCGGCGCAGGCCCGTTGACCCGCGCCGCCAGCTCGTCCGGGTCGATCAGCTCGATTCTCTCCACCGGCCGCTCCTCCGTGCGCCAGGCGGTCATCCCGCCGGCGAGGAAGCCGCGCACCGGTATCCCAACGGCCGCCAGCAGCTCGGCGGCGTGGCGCTCGTCCCCGTCGGAGGCGGCGACGACGATCACCTCGGCACCCGCCGGCGCTACCCGGGAAACCTTGGTGGCGAAGCCGGTGTCGTAGGCGGAGGTGCTGAGGGCGCCGGCGATGTGGGCCTCGTCGAACTGCTCGTTGGTGCGCCCGTCGATGATCACCGCCCCGCCCTCGACCGCCTGCTGGATCTCGTACGGCGTCAGCGGCGCTGGGGTCCCGAAGCCCTCGACTAACGGGCCCCGGTTGAGGGAGACGATCCGCTCCACGTTCGGCGGCCGGTCGCCGAGCGAGGCGAGCGCCTCCTCGACGAACTCCGCCTCCGCGTCGATTCCCAGGGCCCGGTTGTGGCGGCGCTCGAAGCCGATCGTCGAGGAGGACTTGAGGTCGAGCGCAGAGCCTCCGCAGAGCGAGCCGCCGAGGTGGCCGGGCCAGGCCTCGACCTCGTCGGGAAGGGCCAGTAGCCGCCCGTGCAACGAGCGGAACATCTCGGTCGCGCCCTCGCGCGGCTCGACCGCCAGGTCGGGACGGGCGACGTCGCCGATGAAGAGCGAGTCGCCGCTGAGCAGCGCCGAGGGCGCGTTGCCGCGGCCGGCGTCGCGCAGCAGGAAGGAGGTGTGCTCGGGCCGGTGCCCCGGCGTGTGGATCGCCTCGATGCTGACTTCGCCCAGCTCCAACGTCCAGCCGTCGGCGAATGCCTCGTGCGGGTACTCCGCCTCGGCCAGCTCGTGGATGTGGATCGTCGCGCCGGTCGTCCGCGCCAGCCGCCCGTGCCCGGAGACGTGATCGGCGTGGTTGTGAGTCTCCAGCACGTGGTCGATCCTGACCCCGTGCAGCCGCGCCAGGCGGCCATACGGCTCGATGTCCCACTGCGGATCGATCACCGCCGCCACCCCCGCATCCCGGTCGGCGACCAGATAGGAAGCGCAACCGAGGTCCTCGTGGATGATCTGGCGGAAGAGCATGGTCGCCCGACGATTGTCAACCGTCGGGACCAAGCATGCAACCCACCGTCGCCCCCACAGCTAGAATGCCCCCCTCGTGCGGCTGTAGCTCAGCTGGCTAGAGCGTCTGCTTGCCATGCAGAAGGTCGTGGGTTCGAATCCCATCAGCCGCTTTCCCACCGCAGAGCCAAGCCCGGCGACTCTGGCCAGAAGATCGTCGGGCGTGGCGGATCAGGCAGGCATCGCCTTCGGGGGCCTTCCACCCCACATGCGGTTCTGCGGTAAACACGAGTTGATCGACAATGAATCGAGTCCGCGCGGGTGGAAGCTGCATCACAGTTCGAAGTAAGTAGAAGGCACTGCGGCCGTGCTCACCGGGGCGGCAGGGTCAGCGGGTCGATCGGGCGCCTGCTTGACTTTTGAGCCTCGCGGCTGGCGCAATCTGCCGGTGCGCCCGGGCCGATGCCCTACATAGTGCCCTATACTGTTTTTATGCGTAAGACCAGCATCTACCTCGATGATGAGCAGGCGGATCGCCTCGCCCGTTTGGCCCGTGCAGAGGGTCGACCCCAAGCGGAGATCGTTCGCGATGCGATCTCCTGCTACCGGCCCGCGCCTAAGCGGGATCGGAACTTCGCTCTCGCCGGCAACTTCACTCGCGTCGATACCGATGCTCGCCCGATCTCGGAGATACCCGAGGACGAGCTGATGCGCGGCTTCGGCGAGTGACACTCATCCTCGATGCGGCGCCGTTGGTCGCGTTGGCAGATGCCAAAGAGCCTCAGCTCGAGGCGTTGCTGAGAATCCGTGACGAGGAGGAGGGTCAGCTGGTCCTGCCGGCACCGGTTGCAGCCGAGGTCGACTACCTGCTCAGTGTCCGCTTCGGCCATGCGGCCCGCCGTGCCTTCCTCAGCGATCTCGCTGCGTGGCGCTATGACGTTGCGTGCTTGGAGGCGGGCGACTACCGGGTGGTCGCCGAGCTCGACGCCCGCTACTCCGACCTCAGCCTCGGTCTTGCCGATTGCTCGATCGCGGTTCTTGCGGAGCGCTATGAAACGCGACGTCTGTTCAGCTTCGACGAGCGGCATTTCCGGGCCGTTGCGCCACTTCAGGGCGGGTCATTCGAGTTGCTGCCGGCGGATTCCTAGCCAGGAGGTGTTCAGAGTCGCGAAAACGATTCAGGCGAGCGTTCGCTCCAGCTTCACCTCGCACATGTCCACCGACGCTCGGGTGCCGGGCGTCTCCGAGGGATCCATCGCACTGAACACTTGAGCCCCCGCCTCCATGTCCTCCGCGCTCTCGAAGTACTGAAGGACCACTGCCGTGTCCTGTGAGCCATCGGACAAGATCTTGAGGCCCTTGGCAGGCACGCCGGGGGGTGGTCCGTCGGACTCCTCGATGCGGGCAAGGAGCTCCTGCATCCGCTCGGCAGAAACGTCGGTAAACCTGACGACGCGTACATACATGACGGCATCCTCCTCGGTTTGTCTTGTGAGATCGACCATAGTCGGTTTCCTCCGACCTGCGGGCCCGATCGAACCGTCTCTCCTGGTTTCGGGCACTCCTCGCTCCGCTGCCCATTCGCTGCCGGAGCGCTGCCACACCGCAACCGTGTCCAGAAGTCCCGAGCTAACTCACCGCACGACATTCAGCAGCGGGTGTCCTTTGAGGTGCCGTCGAATCTGATCCCCGACAAGGTCGTAAATCCGCTGGTCCGCGGCCGGGCTATCGCCGGCGATGTGTGGGGTCACGAGCACGTTCGGCAGTCGCCACAACGGACTCTCTGGTGGTAGGGGCTCGGGGTCGGTGACGTCAAGCGCGGCTTCCAGCCGCCCCGACTCCAGCTCGGCGCAGAGGGCATCCGTGTCGACCACGGCGCCGCGGCCCGCGTTGACGAGGAGCGCTCCCGTCTTGAGACTGGCGAGCCTCTGCTTTTCCATCAGCCCCACCGTCTCGGAGGTGGCGGGGAGCAGGACGATCACGATGTCGGCATGGGGCAGAAGCTCGTCGAGCGCATCCACGCCGTGGGTAGTTCCGCGCTGGCGACTTACCACGCCCGTCACCTCGACACCGAATGGACGCAGCCGGTCCTCCACCGCTCGGCCTATCGAGCCGTAGCCGACGATCAGGACCTTCGACCCCGCCAACTCGCGCGGCATCAGCGGTTTCCACTCCGCCTGCTCCTGCTGCCGCCGGAACCGGGCGAGCCCCTTGTGGCTGTCGAGAATCGTGCCGACCACCCACTCGGCCACCGGCGCGTCCCGCGTCCCGCGCGCGCTGCAGAGCGCCACACCCTCCGGGACCGAGGGCGCGATCCAGTCGACTCCTGCCGAATTCACCTTGACGACCCGGAGGGCGCTGAGTCGAGGTAGCACCTCGATCACCCTGCGTGACCCATACGGTGGAACCAGGAACTCGACCGCCTCGATCTCTCGCGGCAGCTCACCGTCGCGGGGAATGAGATTGATCTCGACAGCCTCGGGCAGCTCCCCGAGGCTGGCTCGGGCAGGGTTGTCGGGCAGCCAGACCTCCACGGGGTTGATGAGACCCTACGGGCGCTACTCGGACGCCGCGAGGTGCTCGTGCCTCTCGATCTCCGCCTCACTGGGTTCGCCAATGGGATCGTTTGCGCAGCGGCAAGCTTTCAGTGGCGAGCCTAGGAGGATCGCTGATGCCGGCGGGAATCAACGACACTTCGCATGAGCGCGGCGCTGAAGATCAAACTGGCTGAGATCAGGGCGTAGAACCCCACACTCCACAAAACCAGAGGCGGCTCGCTTTCGGGGGAATGGTTCGGATGGCCGAAGAGAACCGAGAAGGGCATCGCCAGGAAGGCCAGCAGCGCGAAACCGAGCTGTCCTGTCCCCCATCCGAGTATCACTGAGGTAGGCGCCCAGATGACAAATGCCAACAAACTGTTCTCGGTGCTGGCGTTGAGCAGGACGACCGCGGTGGCAATGCTGGCCAAGTAGGCCACGACAAGGGCGATCCGGGTCATCAGCACTCAAGTACCCCGAGGAACAGCTCTCGGTTTCATGCGTCCTTCCTCGATTGAAGCTTCGACGTTTGGGGGAGCGGGGCTTCGGACGACTCTATGCTCCCGGGCCGCTTATGCAGAGTCGATTCATAGGGGTTGTCATGGCGTGTGCGGCGCTGCTTCTGGCGGTGCCCACGGGGGTCTCAGCCAACCATGAGTGCCACAGCCAGATCGAGGCGACGACCTATGAGATCGGGTTGCGGGGAAGTCACGGGTACGAATTAGAGATCAAGAGCTACCAGTCCGGGAAGGTCACGCTGGTCGCTGAAAAGAGGCACCGTTTTGCGCAGTACACCGTTGCGGGTCGAAGCGACGAGCGCGGCCTTGAAGCTGACTTCGGCCAGCTCGGGCGCATTGCGGTCCACTTCCAGCGCCAAAGACCGGTGCGGTTCGCCGCCGAACATGTACGCCTCGAGGGAATGCTCGAGTTCCACGGCGAGCAAGACTTCACCTCGTTTTCAAGGCGACGGGCAGGTGGAGCCGTGTTTCGCAGCTTCAGGCGGGCCTGCTCGCCGCCATCTGGCAGAGGACAGCTCCGAGCAGCCGGTGCCACGATCGCCCGCCGTGCCGGTGGCCGTGTCATGACCTTTCTAGGGGCGGCGGAACGAGCTCCAAACCGGGCCGTCTTTTTGCGTCTCCAAAGCTCCCGACCACCCTTTCTCGAAGAGGACGGCGGAGGTGACTTCCTCGCCGTCGGCCTGGAAGAACGCCGCGAACAGATGTACATCAAACGCGGCGTCGGTTTCGACGAACCCATTGCGATGGTCACCGCGAGCCCGCTGGGCGCGGAGCTTTTCAACGTCAACGTCGTGGCGTCCAATCCGTTCTCCGGCACCGGTGCCTACTCCCAGGCTCCCGGCTTGACCGCAAGCTGGAGCGGAGACCTGAGCGTTTCACTGCCAGGCGCGAGGGACGTGCCTCTCACCGGCCCCGGTTTCTCCGCCGTCGCCTGCGGCGACAACGAGAGGACGAATCGCCGTGAGATCTGCGAAGGGGAAATCGAAGAGCTGTACCAGGCGTCCTTGCTGCGGCCCCGGCTCTAACCCCTGACGACCTTCACCATCGAATCCAGCCCCACGGTTGAAAGGGTTCGAGTGACGCTCAGCGATCGGCTCGGCAGGATGCGGAGTTGGCCGCCGCATCCCTCGCGACGGTCGAGATCGGCAAGGAGCGCGATGCCGCTCGCGTCGAGGAACTCCAGATCCTGCAGGTCGAGGACGAGCATCGAGTCCTCGCGGGCGAGCGCCTCTTCGATCGCCGTGGCGGCGCCGGAGACATTGGCTCGGTCGAGCTCGCCGGCGAGATGGAATGTCCGGAGCCTGCGCCGCGTTAACGGGGGTGGCCAGTTATTCGAGTGCCTTAAAGCTCAGAGGACGCGGCGGATGAAGGCGGCCTTGGCGTCCGTGTAGGCCTCGCGGTCGTCTGCGAATCGGTCGGCTAGGTCGTGCTTCAGTGCCGCGTATTCCTCTGCGTCCTGCGGACTTTCTCGCAGCCGGTCGCGGAACGCCAGCTCGTCGCGGAACCGCCTCGAGTCGGTCGGGACGAGATGGAGATGATGCGTACGGCGGGCCGGGTGCGGCTTGCAGAACCAGTGCATCTCGTCTGCCAGGTAGGGCGCGTAGAGGTAGGCGAGGTTCGCCAGGGGGTCGAGGCATGCGCGGGACGCTTCGAGGCTGTCGACGCCGACCAGGATGTCGATGATCGGCTTGGCGTCGAGGCCGGGCACCGCGGTGCTGCCGATGTGGTGAATGCCGCCGGTGGCCCAGCTGCCAATCGCTGCGTTCAGGGCGACCTGCTCCTCGGCGAACCGGTTCGGCCAGGAGGGGTCGTACGGAACGAGTCGGATCGGCTGGTCCAGCTCGGTCCGGAGTCGAATCACCGGCCGCCCGCTGCGCTCCTCGAGCTTTTCGGCGCCCTCCTCGATGGCGAAGCCGAAGCGGTCATAGAAGGCGAGCGCCGGCCGATTCTCGGGCAGCACCCACAGCACGACATCGCGCCAGCCCCGCCCGGCCAGCTCGGCGAGGGCGGCGGAGAGCATCGCCGCGCCGACTCCCTCGCGCCAGTGCCCGGGGTCGACGTAGAGCGCGCCGATCTCCGCGGTCTTCTCCCCGGCTCCCTCGTCGCAGCTCGGCGTAGCCACCGAGCAGAACCCGGTGAGGGCGCCGCCAGGACTCTCCGCCACGAGCGTCAGCCAGTGGCTATCGCCGTCGTGCAGGAGCGCGTTCCAGCTTTGCTCGCGCTCTGACACCGAGAGGCCTTCGAGCAGGGCATCGGGGAGGATGCCGCGATACGCGGCTTGCCAGGAGCGAACGTGAATCTCGGCTATGCGGGGAGCGTCATCACGACACGCTCTTCGCACTCTCAGGTTTCCAGCGGTCGGCATGCCTCCATTCTCGGGGCAGAGGGTAGAGCGACCGGATTACGCCAAGGGCTACCACGCCGCCGACCAACTGGGCGATCACAAATGCCGGGACCGAGGCAGGCGCGATGCCGGCAAAGGTGTCGGAGAGCATCCGGCCGACGCTGATCGCCGGGTTGGCGAAGCTGGTCGAGCTGGTGAAGAAGTAGGCCGCGCCGATGTAGGCGCCGACGGCGGCCGGCGTCAGGTTTCCGCGTCGCGTTCGCGCCAGCGAGAAGATCACCAGCAGCAGGCCGAGGGTCGCGATCACCTCGGCGAACAGGTGCGAGGGGGAGGCGCGGTGCGTGGTCGAGATGCTGATCGCCGCGAGGTCGAACATCACGTTGGCGACCACGGCCCCGGCGATGCAGCCGGCGACCTGGGCGGGGATGTAGGCGAGGGCGTGACGCCAGCGCAGGCCGCCGAGGCTCGCGTCGACCAACGAGACCACGGGGTTGAAGTGGGCGCCCGACACCGCGCCGAACATGAGGATGAAGGTGAACAGGCCGGCCGCGGTTGCCGCCGCGCTCTCCAGCAGTTGGAGGCCGGTGTCGTTGGGCGAGAGCTGCGCTGCCGCGATTCCCGAGCCGACCACCGTCGCCGCGAGGAACGCCGAGCCGAGGAACTCGGCAAAGAGACGCCTGGGGAGGGGGGCGGGATCCACCGGCCGCGATGCTAAGCATTGACAAGCGTGATTTCAATAGATATATGTGAATAGATGCCCGTCAATCTGGAGCTGGCCCCGAAAACCAAGCGCCCCGCCGGGGAGCCGTGCTGCGAGCCGGTTGTCTACCCCGACGTGCAGCGCGAGCAGGCGCAACGCATGGCAGCGATCGCCAAGGCGCTCGGCGACCCGATCCGGCTGCAGTTGGTGGACGTGCTGCGAAAGCACGCGGGCAAGGTCTGCGTCTGCGAGCTGGTGCCCCTCTTCGACCTCTCTCAACCCACCGTCTCCCACCACCTCAAGGTCCTGCGCGACGCCGGCATCGTCGCCTCCGAGCGCCAGGGGCTCTGGGCCTACTACTACGTGATCCCTGACTCCCTGGAGGAGCTCTCCGCGTGGCTGAGCTGAGCTAGGCCGGGATGGCGAACGCGCTCTTCGTCTGCCTCCACAACGCCGGGCGCTCGCAGATGAGCCAGGCGCTATTCGAGCGCGCCGCTGAGGGCCACCACGATGCCCGCTCGGCCGGGACGACGCCTGGGGAGCGGGTCCATCCCGAGGTGGTCGAGGTGATGAATGAGCTGGGCATTGACCTGAGCGACCGGCGGCCACGGCTGCTCACTACCGAGGACGCAGAGTGGGCTGACGTGGTGGTGACGATGGGTTGCGGCGATAAGTGCCCGTACATCCCCGGTCGCCGTTACATCGATTGGGACCTGCCCGACCCGAAGGGCCGGCCGGCCGAGGCTGTGCGCGAAACCCGCGACGAGATCGCCCAGCGGGTCGAGGCATTGCTCGGCGAGCTCGAACCCGGACGCCTCAGCGCCCGTAGGCTGGATCCATGAGCGAAATCCACCTGTATGACCCGCAGACGCTCTACCGCCACTGGGAGGACGCACAGTGGTCACCCTTCGCAATCGACCTCAGCGCCGATCAGAGCCAGTGGCGCGACCTCGACGAGGAGGACCGGGGCCTGATCTTCTGGGTGCTTTCCTCGCTGATGGTCGCCGAGGAGCGGATCACCACCAAGTTCTCGGGCCTGGTTGCCGCCTACGGCAGCGAGGAGGAGGCGACCTTCCTGGCGACCCAGCAGGTAGACGAGGCCCGCCACATGCAGTTCTACGCCCGCTTCCAGGACGAGGTCGTCGCCGATTCGGCGGCGATCGGCGCGCACGTCGAGCGTGCCCGGGAGCAGATCTCACCGGCCTTCCGGGCGATCTTCGACGTCGCCCTGGTCGAGGCGCACGAGCAGCTCGTCGCCAACCCACGGGACGCGGCGGCCAAGGTCCGCTTCGTGACGCTGTACCACCAGGTCCTCGAGGGAACCCTCGGCTTGACCTCGTTCAACTTCGTCACCGGGTACCTGGAGCGGGAGGGACTGCTGCCGGGATTCGTGGACGGCTACTCGAAGATCCACCACGACGAGCAGCGCCACATCGGCTATGGCACCTGGTACCTGCGGCAGGCGGTCGCCGGGGATCCTGCTCTGGCTGACGCCGTGCGCTCGACCCTGCGCGACTTGCTGCCGGCGGTCGCCGAGTCCCTAACTCCGCCCGACCGTGACGGAACCGATTGGGACGCCCTCGGGGCGAGCTCGGAGCAGATCCGTGACTTCGCGCTCGGCGGGCTGACGCGACGCATGGACATCATCGGCGTGCCACTCTCGACGCTCTGAGTACCAGGTGACAGAATGGCCGCCGTGCCCGGGGAGCGGAAATACGATGTGGCGTTGTTCGGTGCCACCGGATTCACCGGCGGCCTGACTGCGCGCTACCTGGCGGCGAATGGCCCGGCCGGGCTGCGCTGGGCGCTGGTCGGCCGCAACCGGGGGAAGCTCGAGTCCGTCGCTGCCCAGCTCGGGGAGATCGACTCGGATGTCGGCGCTCCCGACCTGCTCGAGGCCGACGCCGCGGACCGCGCCGCCCTTGACGATGTCGCCGTGGCAACCAAGGTCGTGATTACGACCGTCGGTCCCTACGCCCTCTACGGCGAGCCGCTGGTCGGGGCCTGCGCCGCTGCCGGCACCGACTACGTCGACCTCACCGGCGAGCCGGAGTTCGTCGACCGGATGTGGTCCCTGCACCACGAGGAGGCGCGGCGGACCGGCGCCCGGCTCGTCCACTGCTGCGGGTTCGACTCGATCCCGCACGACCTCGGTGCCTACTTCACCGTCCAGCAGCTGCCGGAGGGCGTCCCGCTGAAGGTCAACGGGTACGTCCGCTCCGACGCGCGCTTCTCGGGCGGCACCTACCACTCGGCGATCAACGGGTTCGCCCGCGCCCGCCAGATGATGGCCGCGGCGAAAGAGCGTCGCCGGGCCGAGCCCCGTCCCGTCGGCCGGGAGATCCACTCGGCCAAGCCGGCGCTCCACCGCGATCCCGACCTCGGCGGCTGGACGGTGCCGTTGCCGACGATCGACGGCCCGATTGTCCGGCGCTCCGCCGCCGCCCTCGAGCGCTACGGCCCTGACTTCACCTACGGCCATCACATGGTCGCCAAGCACCTCGGCACCGTCGCCGTCGGTTCCGTGGGCATCGGGACGGTCGGGCTGATGGCGGCGCTGCCGCCGACCCGCAAGCTCCTGCTCCGGCTCAAAGCGCCGGGCGAGGGCCCGAGCGAGGCCCAGCGCGAGCGCAGCTGGTTCAAGGTGACCTTCGTCGGCGAGGGCGGGGGAGAGCGGGTCGTCACCGAGGTCTCCGGCGGCGATCCCGGCTACTCCGAGACCTCGAAAATGCTGGCCGAGTCCGGCCTCTGCCTCGCCCTCGACGAGCTGCCGGAGTCCTCGGGCCAGGTGACGACGGCAGCCGCGATGGGTGACATGCTTCTCACAAGGCTTCAGAATGCGGGGATACGATTCCGCGTGGTAGAGCCGGCGAAAGCCTGACCAGGAGCGAGAGAACGTGCCAGCCGAACACCTCGATGTGCTGATCGTCGGCGCTGGCCTTTCCGGCATCGGCGCCGCCCACCACTTGCAGGAACGCTGCCCGACCAAGAGCTACGCGGTCCTCGAGGCGCGGGACGCGATCGGCGGTACCTGGGACCTCTTCCGCTACCCGGGCATCCGCTCGGACTCCGACATGCACACGCTGGGGTACCGCTTCCGCCCCTGGACCGAGGCAAAGTCGATCGCCGACGGCCCCTCGATCCTCCGCTACGTACGCCAGACCGCCGCCGACGCCGGCATCGACGCCAAGATCCGGTTCAACCACCGTGCGGTCGCCGCCGAGTGGTCGAGCGAGGAGGGACGCTGGGCGGTCGAGGCGGAGCGGAGCGACGGCGGCGAGCCGGTGACGCTGACCTGCGACTTCCTCTTCGTCTGCAGCGGCTACTACCGCTACGACGAGGGCTACACGCCGGAGTTTCCGGGCATCGACCGGTTCGCGGGACAGGTGATCCACCCCCAGCACTGGCCGGAGGACCTCGACTACGCCGGCAAGCGGGTCGTCGTGATCGGCAGCGGCGCGACCGCGATGACGCTGGTCCCCGCGATGGCCAGGGACGCGGAGAAGGTGACGATGCTGCAGCGCTCGCCGACCTACGTCGTCTCGCTGCCCGGCGAAGACGGCCTCGCCAACCTCCTGCGGCGCTACCTTCCCGACCGGGTCGCCTACCCAATCGTGCGCTGGAAGAACGTCGCCCTGCAGGGGTTCAGCTACCGGCTCAGTCGCAGGCGCCCGGCGCTGATGAAGAAACTGCTGCGCCGTGGTGTCGTCAACGCGCTTCCGCCGGGATACGACGTCGACACCCACTTCAGCCCGAAGTACAACCCCTGGGACCAGCGCCTCTGCCTGATCCCGGATGCTGACCTCTTCGCGGCGATCTCGGCTGGGGATGCGGAGATCGCCACCGACCGGATCGCGACCTTCACCGAGTCCGGCGTGCAGCTGGAGTCCGGGGCCGAGCTGGAGGCCGACATCGTCGTCACCGCGACCGGCCTCAACCTGCTCTTTCTCGGCGGGATGACGGTCTCGGTCGACGGCGAGGAACTCGACGTCGGCCACGCCTTCACCTACAAGGGGATGATGCTGAGCGGCGTTCCCAACTTTGCCTTCACGATCGGGTACACGAACGCCTCCTGGACCCTGAAGGCCGACCTCGCCGCCGAATACATTTGCCGCCTGATCAATCACATGGACGGCGGCGGCTTCCAGCGCTGCATCCCCGAGGTCACCGATCCCTCGGTCACCGAGGAGCCGCTGCTCGACTTCACCTCGGGATACGTCCTGCGCTCCCTCGACAAGCTGCCGAAGCAGGGCTCCAAGGAACCCTGGAAGCTGCGCCAGAACTACCCCCTGGACCTGCGCAACCTTCGCTACGGCCCCGTCGAGGACGGCGCCATGCGCTTCTCCCACGCCGCTCCCACCGAGCGGCCGCTGGAGAAGGCCACCGCCTAACGCGCGCCGCTACGCTTCATCGGCTTCCCGGCGCCTTGGCGGAGTGGCTACGCAGCGGCCTGCAAAGCCGTTTACACCAGTTCGATTCTGGTAGGCGCCTTATTCGTCTGAGCAGGGGTTTTGGCTTGACAGAGCCGTTTACGGCGATGTTTTCAGCCGTGTCTTGTCCGGTTGATTCCGGTTGTAACCGGCTTTTTCGTGGCTTCACTGGCCCATGACTGGCCCACAGCCTGGTCCGATGACCGCAGAAGGATTGTTCGTCATACGAGCCCCAGCTCGTAGGCGAGGATCACGGCTTGGACGCGGTCGCGTAGGTCGAGCTTGTTGAGGATGCGGCCGACGTGGGTCTTGACGGTCGCTTCTGAGAGGATGAGTCGGGTGGCGATCTCGGCATTCGTGTGCCCGGCGGCGAGTTCGAGCAGCACCTCGTGCTCGCGCGCGGTCAGCTCTGTCAGGCGGGGGTGCTCGCGCGGGTTCACGGGCGCCTCGGTCGCCGCTGGGCCGTCGGGTAGCTGGTGGGCGAATGCGTCGAGCAGCTTGCGCGTGACGCGAGGCGCGACGACGGCGTCTCCAGCGGCTACAGCGCGGATCGCGGCGGTCAGTTGGTCGGGTGGGACATCCTTGAGGAGGAAGCCGCTCGCGCCGGCGCGCAGACCGGCGAACGCGTAGTCGTCGAGGTCGAACGTCGTCAGGATCAGCACGCGCGCGTCGCTGCTGGCAAGGATCTGTCGCGTCGCCTCGATGCCATCGACGCCGGGCATCCGTACGTCCATCAGCACGACGTCAGGATCGAGCCGAGCGGTCTGCGCTGCTGCCTCGGCGCCGTCGCCGGCCTCGCCGACGACAGCGATGTCGGATTGTGCGTCGAGCATCATGCGGAAGCCCGCCCGGAGGAGCTGCTGATCGTCCGCGAGCAGCACGCGGATCGTCATCGGTCGGCCGCCTCGTCGAGGCGCAGCCGTGCGCGCACACCCCAACCACCAGGCGATCGAGGGCCAGCCTCCACCGCGGCGCCGTGGGCGGCAGCGCGCTCGCGCATACCTGTAAGCCCGCGGCCGCTTGCAGCACCGTCGTTCATCGAAGCGGGATCGACCCGCGCGCCGTCATTGACGACCTCGACCGTGAGCGCACCCTCGGCCCAGTCCAGACGCACCTCGGCCAACGACGGCGAGCGGGCGTGTTTGAGGGCGTTCGTTAGCGCCTCCTGCACCACGCGGTAGACCGTCAGCTGCGCTCCCGAGCTGAGCGGCGCCGGTCGGCCGGTGCGGATCAGGCGCGTGGGCAGGCCGGCACCGGCGACCTGCGCCACCAGCGCGTCGAGCTGGTCGATCCCCGGCTGCGGTTGTAGTGGCGGTGCGGCGATGGCGCCGTCTTCGGCCTGCTCGCCTAGCACGCCAAGCAGCCGGCGCATCTCGCCGAGCGCCGTGCGTCCCGTCGCGGCGACGTCGCGCATCGCTGCCGCCGCTTCGCCGGGCGCCTGCTCGGCGGTGAGCCGAGCGCCCTCGGTGAGCGTGACCATCACAGTCAGGTGGTGCGCGACGACGTCGTGCAGCTCGCGTGCGATGCGGGTTCGCTCGGTGGCCGTGGCGAGCTGCGCCTGCTGATCGCGCTCGCGCTCCAGCTCCTGGGCACGGAGCAACAGCGCGGCGATGTGCTCTCGTCGCGTGCGCACGTAGACGCCAAGCGCCACAGCCGCGACGACGAACGCGGACACGCTGGCGAACGGAAGCAGCACCCCGTCCGAGAAGCGCAGGGCCGCGAGCAGCGCACCGACCTCCGCCACCGCGAACGCCGCGGGCAGCCCCCATCCCCGCCGCGCATGCGCCGCGACGCTGTAGAGCGCGAGGAGCAGGGCGCTATCGGCCAGCAGCGGCTCGCTTGCGAGCCACTGGGCGAAGGCGACGAGCGCGATCGCCGCGAACGCGGCGAGCGGCGCGCGCCGTCGCCACGCCAGCGGCGCCGTCAGGGCGGCGATCAGCAGCCAGCCCCCAATCGCGGTGTCGTCGGCCGAGAGCGCGAAGAACAGGCCCAGCGCGACGGCCAGCGCGGCATCCGCGGCGAACGGTCGGCGCGCCTGCCACGCGCGCAGGGCTTGCAGGCGATCGCTCATTGCCACGCGGCCGATCAGGCGTCCCTCCGAGTCAGCGTAATCGCAGCCGCGGTGATCGCCGCCCCTAGATAGGCGCACAGCAGCGCGAACGCCGGCCATGGCGCCAGGACATGGGGTTCCGGGGTGGGGGTCACGAGCGCGCCCATCGCGCCGCTCGGAAGATACTCGGCGATGCTGGGCGCGAACCCCCCGAACAGCAGTGGTGCCAGCAGCACGATGCCGATCAGCGCCGAGATCGCGGCAGCGGTGTTGCGCAAGATGAAACCGAGCGCGATGCCGAGCACGCAGACGGCGGTCAGCCTGACGCCGGTCATCGCGACGACGCGCGCGGTTCCAGGATCGGACAGGCTGAAGTCCCAGTGCGTCGCGAGGATCGCCGACCCGATGAAGAAGGTGGCGAACGACGCCAGCGTCATCAGCACGAAGCTCGTGCCCGCGAGCAGGCCGAGCTTGGCCCACATCACCGGCAGCCGGCGCGGCACGGCCGCGAGCGTAGTCGCGATCGTTCCGGTCGCGTACTCGCCGGTGATCGCGACCACGCCGAGGACCCCGAGCGCCAGCTCGGCGAACAGACGGCCGGCGAAGACCCGCCCGCCAACCTGGAGCGCGTCGCGCTGAGCCGCCGACATCGCCGCCCAGTCGTGGACGGTCAGCAGCGATGCGAGCGCGCCGAGCGCCAGTAGAAGCGCGACCGACGCCGCGAGCAGCGCGAGCGCCGAGCGCAGCGTGGCGAGCTTTATCCACTCGGCGCGCACGACTCGGCCGAGGGACAGGCCGAGCGCACTCATGCGATCCGCTCCTCCATCGTGCCGCCGCGATATTCGACACTGCCGCGCGTCAGCTCCATGAACGCCTCCTCCAGCGACGCGCTCTGTGGCCGCAGCTCGTGCAGCACCACTCCATGCAGAAGCGCCACCTCGCCGATCCTCGCGGCGCTGAGGCCGCTGATCCTCAGCTGCTCCCGATCGACAGCAGATACGGCAACCTCCGGGCCGACGAGCCGCTCGACGAGCGCGGAGGGATTCGGCGTGCGCACGACGACGACATCGCGCGAGGCCCTCGCCGTCAGCTCCTGCATCGGCAGGTCGGCGATCAGTCTGCCGCGACCCACGACGATCAGATGGTCGGCCGTCAGGGCCATCTCGCTCATCAGATGACTGGAGAGGAAGACGGTGCGCCCCTCGGCGGCGAGGTCGCGCAGCAGCGTGCGCGCCCATAGCACGCCCTCGGGGTCGAGTCCGTTGACGGGCTCATCGAGGATCACCGTCGCCGGATCGCCGAGCAACGCGCAAGCGATCCCGAGCCGCTGGCTCATGCCGAGCGAGAATCCCCCCGCACGCGTGTCCCGGACGGCGTGCAGCCCCGTCAGCTCGATCACCTCCTCTACGCGGGCCTCGCCGATGCCGTGCGTGGTCGCAAGTGTCCGCAGGTGGTTACGCGCAGTCCGCCCCGGATGGAAGGCCTTCGCCTCAAGTAGCAGCCCGACCTCACGCAACGGCGCACGATGCTCGGCGTAGGAACGGCCGTTCACGAGCGCCGTCCCCGACGTTGGCGCGTCGAGCCCGGCGATGAGTCGCATCGCGGTCGACTTGCCAGCGCCGTTCGGACCGAGGAAGCCAGTCACCACCCCGGGTCGGACAGTGAAGCTGAGTCGATCGACGGCGACCGTCCCGCCATAGCGCTTCGTCACTTCGCGAATCTCGATCATTCCCGGCGACGATAGGCGGGCGCCTCCGATTGCGAAACGGCCGGAAGGATGATCTTGTGCCGCCGCCGGCTACGCCGTTCGGATGACGTCAACGGCGCTGTGATGGCCCGTCGGGGCCGCCGCCGCCAACAGTCACATCTCCAACACCCCCACCGATCACACCGCATCCCACCCGGACCAGCAAGCCCCATTTTCTGACAACAGGGGCATTGCATACATGGCGGCTGGCGAGCCGGCGATTGGTCTTGCCTTGACCCGGGGGCGCTGCGGGCGTAGCGTCGGGGAGTCCCCAAAATAGGAGGTTCGCATGGCAACCGCAGGCATGTTCGTCTGTTGGAGCACTCCGGTTCGGGGCAGGGAGGAGGCCGGGCTTGACGTTTTCAACGAAGCCGTGGCCTTGGAGGCGCAACTCCAGGAAGAAGGAGCTATCGAGAGCTTCGAGGTGGTGCTACTGAGCCCGCATGGCGATGGGCCCAACGGCTTCATCCTGGTTCGAGGCTCTGAGGATCAGATCGCGGCGGTCCATCAGCGCGAGGATTTCCGACGCATCAACGCGCGCGCCTCGCTCGTCGTCGACGATTTCGGCGTGATCGACGCCGCCGTCGGGGAGGGCATCGCCGACCAGCTCTCGAACTACCGGAATCAGGTCAGCGACCTGGCGCCGGCGAGGGTCTGACTCACCGAAGGAACCGAACGAGGAAGGATCCGCGAGGAGGGCGAGGTCGTCTTCGGCCTCGTCCCTCCTAACGGTGTTGCTTGTCCACCGTTCAAGTTTCGAACGGACTCCAACCCAGACACCGAGGGTTTGTTTCGGTCCGTGGACGGAGGAGTGAGGTTTAGGTGAGCTGATCGAAACATCGGCGGGGTTTCGTGTTCTACGCCCTGACACGGCTCCCGGGAACTGGGAGTGAAAAACAAGCAGTACGAATCAGGGGGACTGATGAAGCAAGGAAACCGACAAGGTTGTGATGCTGCGCGGGCAAAACGCGGGCAGCAGGGGAGATCGAGCCGGTTTTGCATCGTGGCAGTGGCTTTCGCGAGCGTCTGGGCTCTGCTCGGGGCCTCGTTTGCAGGAGCGTCGACGGTAACCGTGGGGAGCGTTCTTCCGCTCGGGTTCACCTCGACGCAGTTCGGCAATGTCGGGACGCAGTTCAACACGGCATTGCCCGAGAGCGGAGCGAACCTTGCTTCGCCGGTCAGCGGCGCGATCGTGCGCTGGCGGATTCAGGGAGCGAAAGGGGGACCCTTCTTCCTCCGCGTCCTGCGTCCCACTGGCACCGGCGCCTACACGGCGGTTGGCACCAGCGGGCCCGCGACTCCCACCGGGACTGGCTTGCAAACGTTCACGGCCAACCTGCCGGTGCGTGCGGGAGACCTGATCGGGATCGATCCGTCCAACCCGACCGATGAGATCGGGGTCGCCTCGGTGGCGGGCGCGAGCACGGCGTTCATCTTCCCGCCGCCCTTCGACGGCTCCACGGTCGCGCCCAGTGGGGTTGGGCAAGGGCAGGAGATCGAGCTCAGCGCCGAAGTTCACCCGCTCGCCGAGATCACCTCACTCACTCCGGCCTCCGGGTCGATCGCGGGTGGGGCCAAAGTGAAAATCACCGGCAAAAACCTGGCCGGGGCGACGGCGGTCAAGTTCGGATCTATTCCGGCGACCAATTTCACCGTCGACTCCGAAACTCAAATCACCGCAACGGCACCTGCCACCACGGTGCGCGGGAAGGTCGATGTGAGTGTGACCACCCAAGGTGGGGTGAGCACGCCGGTCAGGTCTGGCCAGTTCACTTACACCGCTTGTGTGGTTCCCAAGCTGAAGGGCAAGACGTTGAAAGCGAACCGGGTCGCCCTCGGGAAAGCTGGCTGCAAGCTCGGCAGGGTGAGCGGTCCCCGGTCCAAGCGGGCCAGGGTGGTCCGTCAGAGTGCCGCTCCCGGCAAGGTGTTGCCGCGCGGCGCGGCGGTGAACGTGAAGCTCGCCGCGTAGCTGTCCGTTCCGTCGCCCGGGCTTTGGCTCGGGCGACGGAAGCATTTCCACCGACCTACGTAGCCGTCCAGTTCGGGCGCAAGTAGGCCTCCTCGAAACCGGCGCGGAGGATGTTGCGGTAGCTGGCCGAGGGTCGGTCGGGCACCCGCTCGCCGGTCTCGACGAAGAGCGTGTGGCTGCCGGCCTCGGCGGCGTCGAGGATCCGGCGGTGCAGGAGCGCCAGCTGGCATCCCCGCCCGCGGGCGGTCTCGAGCGTCGCGGCGATGCCGAACTCGGCGATCCCGTCGTGGAGGCTCATCGCTGCGCAGGCCTGCGGCTCGCCGTCGAGACGAGCGACGTAGCAGCGCCACCCCTCGCGGCCCGGCAGGCGGGCGAAGAGGCTGGATGCCCAGGCCGGCAGGTCGAAGCCAACTGCCGCGATCGTCCCGAACGGGGCCTCATCCTCGGCGCTCAGCTCGATCACCTCGACCCCTTCAGGGGCCGCGAACCGCGGTGGATGGGCGTCGCGGACGAACTTCATCCAGGCGTAGGCCTGGATGAAGCCGTTGGCCGCGAGCCAGGCTTCCGCCTCCGCTGCGTCTGGGCGGCCAGGCGTCACCGGGACGTAAGGCGTGACCCCTCTCGCTGCCGTCCACTCGGCCGCCTTCGCGAGGTGCCCGTCGGCTACCACCCTGGGCTCGGCCGCGCCGAGGATCAGATTCAGCATGCCTACCCGCGGGAGGTCGCGGACGACTGAGACCTGCACGGGGCCGAAGTCCCGCAGCTCGATCCCGCGCTCATTGGCTACCTCGGCCGGGACGGTTTCCCAGATGTCTCGCCAGAAAAGCCGCTCGACCTGGTCCAGCGCGCGCGGCTCGTACTCGACTCCTCCCTTTGTCTCGGCGAAGGCCATCGGGTCCGTCCAACCATAGAGCTGTAATCCCCGGGAACGGAAAAGGGCCCCTGCGAAGGGGCCCCCTGTTTCCGAAGGACGTACCACCAGAGAGTGCGAAATCGCTGGCTCGTCGGTCCTCGAGCTTGGAAGTTCTAGTGCCGCAACTCGTGCGACCTACCTATAAACACCGCAAGGGCTGAAAAGTTGCATCCATTGCATCGGCACGTGCAATGTTCCCCTTGAGCCCGACCGGGCCCAGGGACCAGCCTCCCGATTCCCGCTGCTAGATTCACCGTCCCGGGGCGTTTAGCTCAGTTGGGAGAGCGCCAGCTCGACAAGCTGGAGGTCACTGGTTCGAGCCCAGTAACGCCCATTCTCCGTCGGGCCCTTTACGGCGTCAGCCCGGGCTCGCAGCTGAAGAGGTCCACCGAGACAATGACCCGATCATGGGCAAAGAGCACCGCCTTCAGAAAGGCGGTGCATTTTTCAATGCCACCTGCAGTACCCGGTCGAGTCCATTCCGCAAGGGCATCGAACGACCCCCGCGATCTGCGAGAGATCCCCACGATCCGCACAGGAACGCCGAGGAGTTCCTTCGCCCCATCACTGATGGCGACCAGAGCGCGAGCGGCAGTCAACGTTAGGAGGCTGGCGGTCTGACACTGGGAAGACGCCAGCTCTGCATACGGGTGCCGGTTGCTCCCCCGAACTGCGATACGTAGGTGGCACGCCGTCTTCGTCGTGCTCGATTCCCCCCGGTCGACCGCGAAACAGTCAATGCGCCGCTGGGCGCGCCGTCGACATTCCCCCACCACGGCGGTCGTGACGAAATCGTTCGAACGCGCGAACTCTCTTGCGACCTTGTGGGCAGCGCGCCGAGCGTCCGTTTTGTCGAGGCGATACGGAGGAGGCGCCATCGGCGTCGCGGCGGGTCCCGGGCCATTTTCGCCGGGTGAGACAGAACATGGACAGGGAAGGTCCTCGCAGGCGATGCCGTCGCTGTCCGCGTCGAGCCTGTGTGGATCCCCGGGAGGGAGGTATTCCTGCGCCGCCGCCTGATTCGGGAAGTCGGCGCAATCGAAGTCTACCGCGGAAGCCTGGGGTGGCGATGGAGCCACCAGTAGCACCCCGGCGAGCGCAGCTATCGCGGCCGACGCCGCAAGTCGGATCCTCATCGACTCCTCCTTCGGTTCCAGAGCATGGGCAGTAGTGGCGCGTAGGCGGTCATTTGTAGATCGGGGGGGAGGGGGCCTGCCCCGTACTGCAGTCGACCACCAGCACCGAGAGCTCGACGACGCCGGGACTCCGGAGCGTCACCGTCAGGAGGGCGGTGCATTTGCTGGTTGCGCCCGTCGCCTCCGATCGAGTCCAGTCGGCGCGAGCCCGGAAGGAGGTTTGGGAGGCGCGTTCGAGCGCGGAAACCTGAACGGGCTGGCCGACGAGTTCCTTCATCTTTCCGAGGAGCGTGACCAGGGCCTCTGCCTCGGTCAATTCGAAGCGGCTCTGGGTCTGGCATTTGGACGAGAGGAGCTCGGCGCGAGGATTTCCGCTCGTGGCGTGAACGGCGATTCGGAGGCGGCAGACGGTCTTGGTCGTCGTCGTGTTCCCTTGGCTGACTGCCAGGCAGTCGAGGCGATCGGCGGCACGCCGCCGACATCCGCCGACGGCGGCGGAGGTGACGCTGTCGTTCGCACGTGCGAACTCTTTGGCGATCTTGCTGGCCGCTCGACGAGCATCCGCCCTTACTGAGAGAGTCCGGGGAAGGGTTCGGCGCTGCGGCCTGGGATGGCAAAGGGGCAGCCATCAAAAGTCCGGTCAGCGCAGCCAATACGGCTGGTGCCACAAATCGGATCCTCATCCGCTCTCCTCAGGTCTGGAACAGGGCAGCGACGCGCCTAATCTAGAAATGTCTGCAAACTGCGCTGTTTGAGGCGACTCGCCTCCCGCTGGCACGGCCGTGCCCTGCTCTAGGCTCGCGGCCTTGTGATCGGGACCTATGCAGCTGTGCTGGCGGTGTCCGTTGCGTCACTGGCGATCGGGCAGGCGGCGATTGGGCTCTGCGGCGCGCGGCGCTGGTCGTGGCTTGCGCCGGCAGTCGGGCTGGCGCTGGTCTGCGCCGTCTGTTGGGGGACGGTGCGGCTGCCGGGAGGCGGCATGACCTCGGCGATCGTCGTCCTCTGCCTCGTGATCGCATCCGTCGTTTATCTGTGGGGACGCGTCGAGGGCGGGGAGGAGGCGCTCCGCACCGGATTGCCGGTGGCGTTGGCGGCCTTGGTGGCAGCATCGCTCCCGTTCCTCGTCGAAGGCCATTTCGGGATCCTTGGCACCGGCTTCAACCCGGACATGTCCCAGCACCTGCTGGCTACCGACCGGCTGGCCGGTGATCAGGGCTCGCAGCTGCTCGAGCAGGGCTACCCCCTCGGCCCGCACGCGGTCGTCGTGGCGCTGAACAAAGGTCTCGGTATTGGGCTGGTCCAGGGCTTCGGCGGGTTGACCGTCGCGGTCGCAATCCTCGCCTCCCTCACCGCCCTGGCCGCGTTCTCGACCCTTCGCCCGGCTCCCAGGACGGTCGGTGCACTCCTCGTCGGCTTCGCCTACCTGGTCGCCTCCTACTTCGCTCAGGGCGCCTTCAAGGAGACCATGCAAGCCCTCTTTGTCCTAGCCTTTGCCCTCGGCCTCCGGGAGGCCGGCCGATCCTGGGCGGATCTCCCGCTCCGCTTCCTGCCCGCGGCGCTGATCGCCGTGGGGTCCGTCTACGTCTACAGCTTTGCTGGCCTCATCTGGCTGGTCGGCACCGCGGTTCTCTGGGCCGCAGCGGAGCTTGTACGGGGCGGCCGCCGGTTGTCGCTTCGCCCGGTCCTGCTGGCTGTTCTCGTCTTCGCGGCGTTAGTCGCCCCGGAGATCGGCCGGATGATCGACTTCCAACGTTTCGAGACCTTCGACCCCAGTGGCCCCGGCCTGGGCAACCTCTTCGGCCAGGTCTCGCCCTTCGAGGTGCTTGGCATCTGGCCCTCCGGAGACTTCCGCCTCTCCCCAGGGGACGGCGCGGTCCCGGCCGTCGGCTACTACCTCGGCATTGCCTTCGCGCTGGTGCTGTTGCTCTACGGGATCGTCCGCTGCTGGCGGGAGCGCGAGACGGCGATTCTCGCCGGCCTCGGGGCCGCGGCCGTCGTTTACGTCGCCGCGCGCACCGGTGGTACGCCTTACACCGCCGCTAAGGCAATCGAGGTTGCTGCGCCGCTGGCAGCATTGACGATCCTCGTGCCGCTGCTCACTCGGCCTGCCCTTTCCCTCGTCGCCGGAGCCTTCGTCCTCGCCGCCGGCATCTGCTCGCTGCTCGCGCTCGCCAACGCGCCCGTCGGCCCAACGTCCTACTCGCCATCGCTCACCGAGATGCGCCCACTGATCGCTGCCGACTCGACCCTCGTCCTCGCTCCCGACCACCTGCTCGCCGACGAACACGGCACCCCCTACGTCACCTGGGAGCTGCGAGGCGGCCGGGTCTGCATCAAGGCCGAGTCCGAAGCCGGGAGCGCGCCGCCACCTGGCGTCCGGTTCATCGTCACCGAGGGCGAGCGCTCCCAACCGCCGTACCCGCGCCTCCGCGTCCGCCGCGTCTCTCCGCCGTACGTCCTCTGGGAAGCGACTGGGACTGTCGCCCCCCAGAGCCCCTGCCCGCTGATCGCCGTCCGCCAGGCCCGCCAGGGCCCCGCCCGCTGATCCGTCTGCCCGACGCCTCTTGCGTAGCATGGCCGCGATGGAGGCCGCGACCGACAAGATCGTCGTAACCCTGCCCGATGGGAAACCGCTGGAGCTGCCGAACGGCGCCACCGGTGCCGACGCCGCGGCGGCGATCGGCCCTGGTCTCGCCAAGGCAGCGCTCGCAATCAAGGTCGACGGGGCGTTGCGCGACCTCTCGGCGCCCCTCCCAGAGGGCGGCGGCGAGATTGCGATCCTCACCGACCGCGATCCCGAGGCGCTTGAGCTGATCCGCCACGACGCCGCCCACGTGATGGCCGAGGCGGTGCTGGATCTCTACCCCGGGACGAAGGTGACGATCGGGCCGCCGATCGAGTCCGGCTTCTACTACGACTTCGAGTTCCCCGCCGATACAAAGATCACCGAGGAGGACCTGGAGAAGATCGAGGCCGCGATGCGCGAGCACATCACCGCCGACGAGGAGTTCGGTCGTCGCGACGTGCCGGTCGCCGAGGCGCTTGAGCTCTTCCGCTCCCAAGGCCAGGACTTCAAGGTCGAGCTGATCGAGGACCTGGTCCGCGACGAAGGGGTCGAGACCGTCTCCCTCTACCGCAACGGCCCCTTCGAGGACCTCTGCCGCGGCCCGCACGGCCCCTCGACCGGGCACATAAAGGCGGTCAAGCTGAACTCGGTCGCTGGGGCCTACTGGCGCGGCGACGAGAATCGCGAGCGCCTCACCCGGATCTACGGCACCGCCTTCTTCTCGAAGAAGGACCTCGACAAGCACCTCGAGCTGATCGAGGAGGCGAAGGCCCGCGACCATCGCCGTCTCGGGCCCCAGCTCGGTCTCTTCATGCTGCGCGACGAGGCGCCGGGGATGCCCTTCTGGCTCCCCAACGGAACCACCCTGCTGCGGCTGATCGAACACGAGGTCCAGGAGCAGCTGCGCAAGCGCGGCTACCAGGAGATCGCCACGCCGCAGGTGCTCGACGAGCAGCTCTGGCACCGCTCCGGGCACTGGGACAACTACCGCGACGAGATGTACTTCATGGACGACGACGAGCGCCGCTTCGCGCTGCGGCCGATGAACTGCCCGGGCGCCTGCCTCGTCTACGCCGCCGATCGTCACTCCTACCGCGAGCTGCCGCTGCGGCTGGCCGAGTTCGGCCGCGTCTCCCGCAACGAGCGCGAGGGTGTCCTGCACGGGCTGCTGCGGGTCCGCGCTTTCACCCAGGACGACGCCCACGTCTACTGCACCGAGGACCAGATCGCCGACGAGGTCGCCAGCATCTGCGAGGCGATTGACGAGCTCTACGCCCGCTTCGGCTTCGAGGACGTGCACGTGGAGCTCTCGACCCGGCCGGAGAACTCGATGGGGACCGAGGAGCAGTGGGCGAAGGCCGAGGCCGCGCTCGCCGAGGCGCTGGAGAGCCAGGGCCGCGAGTACGAGCTGAATCCCGGCGATGGCGCCTTCTACGGGCCAAAGATCGACTTCCACATCACCGATGCCCTCGGCCGCTCCTGGCAGTGCGGCACCTGCCAGCTCGACTTCCAGATGCCGGAGCGCTTCGAGCTGTACTACACCGGCACCGACGACGCCGCCCACCGGCCGGTGATGATCCACCGGGCGCTGCTCGGCTCGATGGAGCGTTTCGCGGGGATCCTGATCGAGCACTACGCCGGTCGATTCCCGGTCTGGCTGGCCCCGGTGCAGGCGATCGTGCTGCCGATCTCCGACCGCCACAACCCTTACGGCCACAAGGCGATGGAGGCGCTGCGCGAAGCCGGCGTCCGGGTCGCCGTCGACGACCGCTCGGAGTCGGTCGGGAAGAAGGTCCGCGACGCCGCCCTGGGCCGGTACCCGTACATGCTTGTGGTCGGGGATCGCGAGGAGGAGACCGGCGCGGTCGCCGTACGGTCCCACGAGGACGGCGAGCTGGGGGAGATGTCGCTGGCCCAGTTCGCCGACCGGATCAAGTCGGAGACCGGCGAGGCGTGACCGCTCGGACGGTTACGAAGGGCGATCTGCCTCTATACTGCGCGTGAACTTGACTGCAGGCACGCAAACTCCCAGTCGCCGCCGCTGAGCGCCCCGTGCCCGCCTCCCGACCGCTCGTCCTCTTGAAGCACCACCGCTCCTCTCGATAGTGCCGGTCCCTCGCAGGTTCGATCGGCGCCCACCAGAGCGCGACACGACGCGGATCAACGAGCGCATCCGTGTTCCACAGGTGCGCCTGATCGGGGCCGACGGCGAGCAGCTTGGGATCGTCGATACCCCCGAGGCACTGAAGCGAGCCCAGGACGCTGACCTCGACCTGGTCGAGGTCGCCCCCAACTCCAAGCCGCCAGTCACCCGCCTGCTCGACTACTCGAAGTACAAGTACGAGCAGGAGCAGAAGCAGAAGGCCGCGCGCAAGCACCAGCAGCAGGTCAACATCCGCGAAATCAAGCTGCGGCCGAAGATCGCCACGCACGACTACGAGACGAAGAAGGGCCACGTCGAGCGTTTCCTCCGCCACCAGGACAAGGTCAAGATCACGATCATGTTCCGCGGCCGCGAGCAGGCCCACCCCGAGCGCGGTCGGGCACTGCTGCAGAAGCTCTACGAGGACCTTGACGGGCTCGCCACGATCGAGTCCGAGCCGCTGCAGGAAGGCCGCAACATGAGCATGCTGCTGGCGCCGAGCAAAGAGGCCGAAAAGCCCGAGGAGGGCGCCGCCCCCGATGCCACTCCCGATGCACCCGAGTCTCCGGCCGCCGAGCCTGCCACTGACACGCCGGCACCTGCCGAGCCGGCGGCCGACGAGCCCACCGCCGACGCCGGTTAGGCGCCGAGCAGGACGTCCGCGACTCGCTCCGAGGCCTTCCCGTCCCAGAGGGGCGGGGGCTGGGGAGGACCGTCGCCGCGCGCGGCGAGCGCCGCCGGGATGCCGGAGATCGCTGCCGGGTCGAGCCCGAGCAGGGTGTTGGTGCCGGCGCGGATCGTCACCGGCCGCTCGGTGTTTGCGCGCAGGGTGAAGCAGGGGATGCCGAGGTAGGTCGTCTCCTCCTGGATGCCGCCGGAATCGGTGAGGACCGCGCCCGCGTCGGCGAGCAGGGAGAGGAAGTCGAGGTAACCGAGCGGCTCGCTCAGCAGCAGGCCGGGGTGGTCGGCGCGGATGCCCTCCATCATCTTCCGGGTGCGTGGATGGACCGGGAAGACGACCGGCATCTCGCGAGCCAGGGACGCCAGCTGCTCGACCGTCTCGGCCAGCAGCTCGCCGTCGACCAGGGCCGGACGGTGCAGGGTGACCAGTGCGTAGGAGCCTGGCTCGACCCCGAGCTTGGCGGCGGCGCCGGCCGCGCGGAACCGGCCTTCGAGCGCTACCAGCGTGTCGATCATCGTGTTGCCGACCATGTGCATGCGCTCGTCCGGGATTCCCTCGGCGCGCAGATTCTCGGTCGCCTCGTCGCTGTGGAGGAAGAGGTGGCGGGCGAAGCGGTCGGTGACCATCCGGTTGACCTCCTCGGGCATCGTCATGTCGAAGCTGCGCAGGCCGGACTCGATGTGGGCGATCGGGATCCCCATCTTTACCGCGGTCAGGGCCGCCGCCAGGGTCGAGTTGACGTCGCCGGGGACGACCACCAGGTCGGGCTGCTCCTCCATCAGCACCGGCTCCAGTCGCTCCATCGTGCGGGCGGTCTGGGTCGCGTGGGTGCCGGAGCCGACCTCGAGCATGTGGTCGGGGGCGGGCACGCCCAGCTCCTCGAGGAAGACCTCCGACATCAGCCGGTCGTAGTGCTGGCCGGTGTGGACGATCGCGTGGCGGCCCTCGGGGTGGCGCTCTCGCATCGCCCCGATCACCGGCGCCGTCTTGACGAAGTTCGGCCGCGTCCCGACCACGTAGAGGATCCGCATGCGGCGCCAGCGTACCCGCGCCGCAGGCCGCGACTCCGCTCAGGCCCGACTGTCTGCTTCAATAGCGAGCCCGATGCCGAAGATGAAAACCCATTCCGGCGCCAAGAAGCGCTTTCGCAAGACCGCTGGCGGCAAGCTGCGCGGCCGCCGCGCCTACTCCAGCCACATCCTGGAGAAAAAGTCGCCGAAGCGGAAGCGGAAGATGGCCCGCCCGGTGGAGATCTCGCCGAACGACGCCCCGAACGTCCGTCGCCTGCTCGGGGGTGGAAAGTGAGCCGCGTCAAGCGCTCGGTCAACGCCCGCAAGAAGCGGCGCAAGGTGCTGAAGGAAGCGAAGGGCTACTTCGGCCGCAAGCACTCCTCTTACCGTTTCGCCAAAGAGCAGGTGCAGCGGTCGGGGATGTACGCCTACCGCGACCGGCGCAACAAGAAGCGCACCTTCCGGCGGCTCTGGATCACCAGGATCAATGCCGCCGCTCGCCAGGAGGGCATGAGCTACTCCGAACTGATGCACGGCCTCAACAAGGCCGAGGTCGAGGTCAACCGCAAGATGCTCGCTGAGATCGCGGTCTCCGACCGCGACGCCTTTCGCCGATTTGTCGAGCTAGCCCGGGAGGGTGCGGCCGCCTAGCGGCTCACCGACACTCCACTTTCCCGGGCGGGCCGTGAGAACGGCCCGCTTTTTCGTTCCAGGAGAAGAAACGAGAGAAGAGAAGAGGCAGACCCGAGGAACACGATGATCGCCAGTCCCCACAACGAGAAGCTGAAGCTGGTTCGGAAGCTGCGCGAGCGCAAGCACCGCGAGCGCGAGGGCCTGTTCGCGACCGAGGGCGAGGACCTGCTCGGGGCCGGCATCGCGGCCGGTGTCGAGCCGCACCTTGTGCTGAGCGCCGCCGGCAGCGGGCTTGGTGGCGAGGAGGTCGAGCCGGAGCTGCTCGCCGCCACCTCCACGCTCGGTTCCGGGACGCGGGCGATCGCCGTCTGGTCACTGCGCTGGGGGCAGGTGCCGAGCGCCCACTGCCTCTATCTGCACGGAGTCGCCGACCCCGGCAATGTCGGCGCGATCGTCCGCACCGCCGATGCGCTGCTCGGCGCCCCGGTCGTGCTCGGGCCCGAGTGCGCCGACCCCTTCTCGCCGAAAGCGACGCGGGCGAGTATGGGTTCGATCTTCGCCCAACCACCGGTGCGGGGCGGGGTCGATGAGACGCCCGCACCGCGGGCCGCACTCCTCGCCCACGGCGGGGAGGGGCTCGACGCCCTTGCCGGTGCCGCGACCCTCTGCCTCGGCGCCGAGCGCGAGGGCTTGCCCGAGGCGGTGGTCTCCGCGTGCGCGATGCGGGTGACGATCCCGCTTAGACACGGTGGAGCAGAGTCGCTCAACGTTGCCGCCGCGGCGGCGATAGGCGCCCAGTGGATATCGTCGGCCGCGATGCAGGAGCCCCAACCCGATGCTTGAGCGGATCGAGGAGATCAGGGGCGAGGCCGCGGCGGCGATCGCGGCCGCATCCTCGAGTGCTGAGCTCGAGGAGCTGCGGGTCCGCTACCTCGGCCGCAAAGCCGAGCTGACGACGATCCTGCGCGGCATCTCCGAGCTGCCGGAGGCCGAACGCGGCGCGGTTGGCGGCGCCGCGAACAAGGCCCGCAAGGAGCTAGAGGGCTTGCTGGAGGCGAGCGCCGACCGCCTCGACGCGAGCGAGCTGGAGACCAGGCTGGCCGAGGACCGGGTCGACGTCACCCTGCCCGGGGCGCCACCGCGCCCGGTCGGGCACGCGCACCTGATCGCCCGCACCACGAGGCTGATCGAGGACACCATGGTCGGGCTCGGCTACCAGGTCGCCGAGGGGCCGGAGATCGAGCACGACTACTACAATTTCACCGCGCTGAACCACCCGCCCGGCCACCCGGCGCGGATGCTCCAGGACACCTTCTACGTGCAGTCGCACCCCGACGTCCTGCTGCGGACTCACACCTCGCCGATGCAAGTGCGGGCGATGGAGACCCAGGAGCCGCCGATCTTCGTGATCGTCCCCGGCAAGGTCTACCGCCGCGACTCCGACGCCACCCACAGCCCTATGTTCCACCAGGTCGAGGGGCTGGCGATCGCCGAGGGGATCACCCTCGCCGACCTGCAAGGGACGCTGCTGGCGATGGTGCGGGCGATCTTCGGCGACGAGCGCGAGGTCCGGCTCCGTCCCCACTTCTTCCCCTTCACCGAGCCGAGCGTCGAGGTCGACGTCTCCTGCTTCCAGTGCGGTGGCACCGGGGCGCTGGCCGGCGGCGAGCGTTGCGGGCTCTGCAAGGGCCAGGGTTGGATCGAGATCCTCGGCGCCGGCATGGTGGATCCCAACGTGCTCGGATTCGTCGCCGACAACGGCTACGACTCCGAGCGGGTGCAGGGCTTCGCCTTCGGCATCGGGGTCGAGCGGGTGGCGATGCTCCGCCACGGGGTCCCCGACCTGCGGCGCTTCTTCGACAACGAGGTGCGGATGCTGGAGCAGTTCTCGTGAGGGTTCCGTACTCATGGCTGCGCGAGTACTGCGACCCGGGCCTCTCGCCCGAGGAGCTGGCCGAGCGCCTGGTGATGACCGGGACCGAGGTCGAGCGGGTGACGACGGTCGGGCCGCCACAGCCCGATGGCTTCGTCATCGGCAAGGTGCTGAGCGCCGAGCAGCATCCCGACGCCGACCGGCTGCGGGTCTGCTCGGTCGAGGTCGGCGAGGGCGAGCGGACGATCGTCTGCGGTGCCCCCAACGTCGCCGCCGGCCAGACCGTCGCCGTGGCGCTGCCGGGGGCGCGGATGCCCGGCGGCGAGAAGCTGCGCAAGGCGAAGCTGCGCGGGGTCGCCTCCGAAGGGATGATCCTCTCCGCCTCCGAGCTCGAGCTGGGCGAGGACCACGACGGGATCATGGTGCTCGAGGAGGGCCTCGCCGCCGGCGCGCCGCTGTCAGAGGCCCTGCCCTTGGCCGAGCAGGTGCTGGAGATCGAGGTGACCCCGAACCGGGTCGACTGCTTCGGCATCTACGGGGTCGCCCGCGAGGTCCACGCAATCACCGCGGCGGAGCTCGCCGAGGCGCCATGGGCCGAGGACGCGACGGCGACGGGCGACGGCGAGGTGTCCGACCTCGCTTCGGTAACCGTCGAGGTCCCCGATCTCTGCCCGCGGTTCACGGCGCGTGCCTTCACCGACGTCAAGGTTGGCCCGTCGCCGATCTGGCTGCAGGCGCGTCTGGCGGCGGCCGGGCAGCGCCCGATCAACAACGTCGTCGACATCACCAACTACGTGATGCTGCTGACCGCGCAGCCGTTGCACGCCTTCGACCTCGACAAAGTGCCGGGCGGGGCCCTCACCGTTCGCGCAGCCGCCGAGGGCGAGAAGATGACGACTCTTGACGGGGTCGAGCGGACCCTCGACGCCGAGACCGTGCTCGTTTGCGACACCAAGGGGCCGTCGGGGATCGCCGGGATCATGGGAGGGGCAGTCTCAGAGGTCTCCGATGAGACCACCAAGGTCCTGCTCGAGGTCGCCAACTGGAACGGCACCAACATTCTCCGCACCTCGCGTTTGCTCGGCCTCCGCTCGGAGGCCTCTTCGCGCTTCGAGAAGCAGCTGCACCCGGTGCTCTGCATGCGGGCGCAACAAATCGCCTCGCGGTTGCTGGTCGAGCTGTGTGGGGCAAAACTGGTGGCGGGGACGATCGACGTCGCCGCCGAGGTTCCGGAGCCACACCGGATCCATCTGCGCTCGGCCCGGGTCGTGGGTCTGCTCGGCATGCCGATCTCCCAGATCGACCAGACCGCCTACTTGGAGCGGCTCGGGTTCGGGGTCGCGGCCGACGGTGAGGACCTCATGGTCGAGGTGCCGCCCGACCGCCACAGCGACATTACCCGCGAGGTGGACCTGATCGAGGAGGTGGCTCGGGTCCACGGGATCGACGAGCACCTGCCGACGACGCTGCCCGCCGTCGCCGCCCGGGGGGGCGGGCTGAGCCGCGAGCAGCGCCTGCGCCGCCACGCCGAGGACGTGTTGCGGGACCTCGGCTTCGACCAGGCGGTTGGGTGGAGCTTCACCGACCCCGGCGAGGTAGGCCGGCTGCGGCTCCCCGCGGATGACCCGCGCCACGACACCGTGATGCTCGCCAACCCGCTCTCCGAGGACCAGTCGGCGATGCGGACGATGCTGCTCGGCTCCCTGCTCGACGTCGCCTCCCGCAACGTCGCCCGCGGCACCGACCACGTCGCGCTCTTCGAGGCCGGCAGTGCATACCTGCGCGGCACGCCTCCCGGCGACGGAGTGCTGGCGGGTGCGTTCCCGGGACGGCAGCAGGCCCCGGTCACCGAGCCGCACCGGTTCGCCTGCCTCGCGGTCGGGTCGCTCTCGCTCCGTTCCTGGCGAGGAGGCGGCGATCCCGCCGACTTCTTCGCGCTGAAGGGCGTTGTCGAAGCGCTGGCCCGTCAGCTTGGCACGAGCCTGGAGTTCGCTCCGGCTGCCGAGCCGTTCCTACATCCCGGCCGCTCCGCCGCGGTCTCGGTCGGCGGCGCGCCCGTCGGCTGGCTGGGCGAGGTTCATCCCCTCGTATGCCGGGCCTGGGACCTCGAGGCCGCGGTCGGCTTCGAACTCGACGCTGCGCCGCTGCTCGCCGCCGCCACCGCGGGTCAGGAGACCTACGAGGACGTGACCACCTTCCCCGCCGCCTACCGCGACCTGGCCGTCGTCGTTCCGGCGGACCTCGCCGCCGAAGAGGTCCGCGAGGCAGTCCTCAGCGGCGGCGGCGAGCTGCTGCGCTCGGCCGAGGTCTTCGACCTCTACGAGGGCGAGCAGTTGGGGGAGGGGCGGAAGAGCCTTGCCCTCAACCTCGAGTTCCGCGCCGGCGACCGCACCCTCACCGACGAGGAGGTCGAGGCGGCCCGGGACGCGATCGTCGCGAAGCTCGGCGAGATCGGGGGTGCGCTCCGTGGGTGAGTCCAATGCCCAGCCGTTAAACGGGGGTCCCGCCGCGAGGGTCCTGGTCGCCGGCGCGTCCGGCTTCACCGGCGCCCTGGCGGCGCAGATCGTCTGGCGTCATCCGCACCTGCAGCTCGTCGCCGCGACTTCGCGCGGGGAGGCCGGCAAGCGGCTGGACACTCTTTACCCGCGCTACCGGGTGCCGATCGAGTTGACCGAGCTCGACCTCGACCGGCTTGACGGGACCGACGCCGCGATCGTTGCCTACCCGCACGGGGCCGCCGCGCCGACGGTGGCGGCGCTGCGCGAGCGCGACGTCCTCGTCGTCGACCTCTCCGCCGACTTCCGGCTGCGCGACATGGACACCTACCGGCAGTGGTACGGCGAGCACGGCGCGCCGAAGCGCTTCGGCGAAGGCGTCTACGGGCTGACCGAGCTCTACCGCGAGCAGCTGCGCGAGGCCAAACTGGTGGCGACGCCCGGCTGCTACCCGACCGCCGCCGTCCTCGCGCTCGCGCCGCTCGCCGAGAAGGGCCTGCTCGCCGACGTCGCTGTCTCCGCGATGCAGGGGACCTCGGGCTACGGACGCAGCAGCGACGACACCGTCCACTTCACCTCGATGACCGAGAACGCCTTCCCCTACAAGACCGAGGGACACCGTCACCGGCCGGAGATGGAACAGGAGCTGGCGGCGCTTGGCAGCCCGGTGCCGGTTGCCTTCGTACCGCACCTGGTGCCGCTCGACCAGGGCGAGCTGGCGACCTGCTTCGCGCAGACGACCGAGCCGGTCTCCGGGGACGCTGTGCAGGCGCTCTACCGCGACCGGTACGAAGGCGAGCCCTTCGTCCGCGTCCTCGACGGCCCGCCGGACCTGCGCTCGGTCCGCGACACCAACGAGTGCCACCTCTACGTCACGGTCGAGGAGCACGGACGGGTGACCGCGTTCTCGGCGATCGACAACATCTGGAAGGGGGCGTCGGGGCAGGGGGTGCAGAACCTCAACCTGATGCTCGGGCTGGACGAGGCCGAGGGCCTGCGGTGAGCGGGCCTTTCTTCAGCTCGCGCTGGGTGGAGGCTCCGGCCGGGGTCGAGGAGCTTGATCCGGCGACGCTGGCGCCGGGGTTCCGGGCTGGCGGTGCCCACTGTGGTCTCAAGGGCGGAGGAAAGACCGACGTCGGCCTGCTCGTCTGCGATGCCGAGAGCGTCGCCTCGTCCCTGGTGTTGACCCGCAACGCCTCGGCGGCGGCGCCGATCCGGGTCTGCCGCGACCGCTGCGACCGCGGCCGGGTGCGTGCCGCGGTGGTCAATTCCGGCAACGCCAACGCCGAGACCGGAGAGAAGGGATACGCGGATGCGCTGGCGATGTGCGAGGCGGCCGCAAGTGCGCTCGGGATCGCGCCGGAGTCAGTGGCGGTCGCCGAGACCGGGACGATCGGGGTGCCGCTCCCGGTCGACGCCGTGGTCGAGGGAATCGGCGCGGCCGCGGCCGCTCTTGACCCGAACGGCGGCGTGTCCTTCTCCGACGCGATCCTCACCACCGACCGCTGGCCGAAGCGGTGCACGCTCCGTACCGGCGGGGTGACGATCTCCGCTCAGGCGAAGGGCGCCGGGATGATCGAGCCCGATATGGCAACGATGCTCTGTTTCGTTCAGACCGACGCGGTGGTCGGCGATCCCGATGCGGCTCTGCGTGCCGCCGTCGATGCGTCCTTCCACCGGATCACCGTCGACGGCCAGATGAGCACCAACGACACCGTCCTGCTGCAGGCGACGGGCGGCTCCGGCGAGTCGCTGCCCGACGGCCTGTTGGAGGCAGTCCTCACCCAGCTGGCGATCGAGGTCGTCCGCGACGGCGAGGGTGCCGCCCGGGTCGCCCGGGTCGAGGTGACCGAGGCGGCCTCGGCCGGGGAGGCCGAGCGGGTCGCCCGCGCCGTCGCCAACTCCCCGCTGGTGAAGACGGCGCTGTTCGGGCGGGATCCCAACTGGGGCCGGATCGCCCAGGCCGCCGGCGCGGCGCTGGCCGGCGAGGACCTGGAGGAGATCGGCGCCGACTCGATCGACGCGGCGGAGCTGGGTGCCGAGGTCAGGGAGGCCGAGATCGGACTGCGGCTCGGCCGCGGCGAGCACCGCGCCCACGTCTGGTTCTCGGACCTTGGCTACGAGTACGTCCGGATCAACGCGGAGTACACGACGTGAGCGGCGCGCCGGAGGGCTCAAACGTCGAGGTCCTGCTCGAGGCCCTGCCCTACATCCGTGAGTTCCACGGGCGCACGGTGGTGATCAAGTACGGCGGCGCGGCGATGCTCGACGAGGACCTGCGCGAGGGCTTCGCCACCGACGTCGTGCTGCTCAAGTACGTCGGGCTCAACCCGGTGATCGTCCACGGCGGCGGTCCCGAGATCACCCGGTACATGGAACGGCTCGGGCTCGAGGTGAAGTTCCACGATGGTCTCCGGGTCTCCGACGCGGAGACCGTCGAGGTGGCGAAGATGGTCCTGGTCGGCAAACTCAACTCCGAGATCGTCCAGCGGCTCAACCGCCACGGCCAGCCGGCTGTCGGCCTGGCGGGGGAGGACGGCACCCTGTTTGAGGTCGCGCCTGTCGCCAACGCCGACCGGGTCGGCTTCGTCGGCGCGATCGAGCGGGTCGACGTCGACGTCCTCAACCACATCGCCGCCGACTACATCCCGGTGCTCGCCTCCTCGGCATCCGACCGCGATGGCCAGCCCTACAACGTCAACGCCGACGAGGCTGCCGGCAAGGTCGCCGCCGCGCTCGGCGCCCACAAGGCGATCTTCCTCACCGATGTCGCCGGGTGGATGGCCGATCCCGAGGACGGCGACTCGTTGATCAGCCGCGCCTCGGTGGGCGAGGTGAAGGCCCAGCTGGAGGGTGTTACGGGAGGGATGCGCCCGAAGCTGCAGGCCTGCGTCGAGGCAATCAGCGGCGGCGCCCAGTCGGCCCACATCATCGATGGCCGCGTCCCGCACAGCCTCCTGCTCGAGCTGTTCACCGACGCCGGCGTCGGCACCATGGTCACGCCATGAGCCTGGCCGAGGCCCAGGCACTCGAGGAGCGCTACCTGATGCGCACCTACAAACGGGCGCCGGTCGACTTCGTCCGCGGCGAGGGTGCCCTGCTCTGGGACGCCGACGGCAAGGAGTACCTCGACTTCCTCACCGGGATCTCGGTCTGCTCGGTCGGCCACTGCCACCCGGCCGTGGTCGAGGCGATCCGGGACCAGGCGGGGCAGCTGATGCACGTCTCCAACCTCTTCTACACCGAGCCGATGGCACGGCTCGCCGAGCGGCTCTCGGAGTCCAGTCTCGGCGGCCGCGTCTTCTTCTCCAACTCCGGCACCGAGGCGGTCGAGTGCGCGATCAAGGTCGCCCGCAAGCACGCCCATGGGCGGGGGATCGCGGAACCGGAGATCGTCAGCTTCGAGGGCGACTTTCACGGCCGCACCTATGGCGCCCTCGCGGCGACCCCCGGGATGGCCCGTAACGAAGCGCTGGGGCCGATGCTCCCCGGGTTCCGCTCGGTGCCCCACAACGACGCCGCCGCGCTCCGTGAGGCGGTCGGCGAGCGCACCGCCGCGGTCCTGATCGAGCCGATCCAGGGCGAGGCGGGGGTGCACCCGACCACCGACGAGGTCCTGGCGACGGCTCGCCAAGCCTGCGAGGAGACCGGCGCCCTCTTGATCCTCGACGAGGTCCAGGCGGGGATGGGGAGGACGGGCTCGCTCTGGGCCTACCAGCAGACCCCGGTCCGTCCCGACGTGATCGTCACCGCCAAGGCGCTCGGCGGCGGCGTCCCGATCGGCGCCTGCATCACCGCCCCCGTCGCGGCCGACGTGCTTGAGCCTGGTGACCACGGCTCCACCTTCGCCGGCGGCCCGGTGGCGACGGCCGCGGCCCTTGCGGTTCTCGACCTGGTCGACGACCCGGACCTGCTGCGTCGGGTGCGGGAACTTGGCGAGCGGCTGCGCGCGGGGTTGGAGCAGCTTGAGGGTGTCCGGGAGACCCGCGGCCGCGGCCTGATGGTCGGTGTCGGCCTCGCGGAAGGCATCGACGCGCAGGCCGTCGGTGCGGACCTGCTCGGGCGCGGCCTGGTTGTCAACGTGCCCGCCCCAGGCACGCTGCGCCTGCTGCCGCCGCTGGTAGTGAATTCGGACCAAATCGACCGTGCCGTTGCACTGATCGGTGAATCGGTTCTAGTCTCTGCTTCGTGAGCCGCAAGGATCGCTTCCGGCAGTCACGGACGCCCGCGCGGGAGGCAGCCGAGCGCATTGAGCGTGTAGTCGAGGCCGCCGAGCGCGCGGCCGAGACGGTGATCGACGATGCCGAAAAACGGGCGAAGGCCTACCTGTCCGGCGCCCAGGCCGAGGCTGATCGGGTCGCCTCGGAGCGTCTTGCCTCGCTCACGGAGCTGACCGACACCCTGCTCTCGCAGGCAGAGGCAATTGGCCGGCAGGCCGAGGGTCTCCTGGCGACGATCGAGCAGGTGAAGACCGAGATCGGCGCCGATGCCGGCAAGCTTCAGGCGCTTGAGGACCCGCCCCGCGAGAGGACGTCGCACCTGACTGCTGTCGCCGAGCCGGAGGACCGGCAGCCGGAAGACCCGCAGCCGGAGCAGGGCCAGGGGAGCCCCGCCGGCGCCCGCCTTCTGGCCACCCAGATGGCGGTGTCGGGCAACAGCAGAGAGGAAATCGAGCTGCGGCTCCGAAACGGGTTCGAGATCGCCGACACGACGGCGATCCTTGACGCGATTCTCGGACCGGAGGAGTGAGTAGGTAGATATGCATGAGGACCCGACCCGTTTGATGGGACCGGAAGGCGACGGCGGGGGCGGAGGCCATCCCCACGGCAACATGCGCCTCCTGGTCGCCTGCCTGATCGCGGTGATCGTTGGGCTCGTGGTGGCGGTGGTCGTGATCGCCAGCGACGACGGCGGTAGCGACACGACCGCGTCGAGCTCGGAATCGATCCCGACGACGGAAACCACCGAACCGACGACGACGGACGAGACCACGACCACCGAGCCGACGACGACGGCTCCGACGACGACCGAAGAAACCACGACCACGACGACGCCAACCGAACCGACCACCACTTCACCCGAAGAAGGCGGCAGCGGCGGCATCGAAGCGCCCTAACCGGCGCCCCGGGCGCCTCGTCATGCGAGACTTGCGCCTCTCGTGAGTGCGCAACCCCCTCACTTCCAGCCAACCGCGAGCTACGAGGCCGATCCCGCCTCGGTGGATCGGGTCCTGCTGCTCTACTCGGGCGGCCTCGACACGAGTGTGATGCTGAAGTGGATCCAGGACGCCTACGAGGCCGAGGTGGTCTGCCTCACCGTCAACCTCGGTCAGCCCGGCGAGGACTACGAGGTGATCGAGGACAAGGCGCGCCAGCTGGGCGCGCTGGAGTGCCACGTCGTCGACGCCCGTGAGCGCTTCGCCGAGGAGTTCGTCGCGCCGGCGATCAAGGCCAACGCGGTTTACGGCAACGGCTACCCGCTGTTCACCGCGCTCGGCCGGCCGCTGATCGCCCAGCTGGCGGTCGAGTACGCCCGCCGCGAGGGCTGCGACACGATCGCCCACGGCTGCACCGGCAAGGGCAACGACCAGGTCCGGATCGAGGCCACCGTCGCCACCCTGGCGCCGGAGCTGCGGACGATCGCCCCGGTCCGCTCGTGGCAGATGGGCCGCGAGGAGGAGATCGCCTACGCGCGCGAGAACGGCATCCCGGTCAAGGGAGGCACCGAGGTCGCCCCCTACTCGATCGACGACAACCTCTGGGGCCGCTCCTCGGAGGGCCGCTGGATCGAGGACCTCGGCCACGCCCCCGAGGACGACGTCTTCCAGCTCGTTACCCCGCCCGAGCGGGCGCCCGACGAGGCGCAAACCATCGCCCTCGGCTTCGAGGCCGGCCTGCCGGTCTCTCTCGACGGTGAGCGTCTGCCGCTGGTCGCGTTACTCGAACGGGTGGCCGAGGTCGGCTGCTGCCACGGGGTCGGGATCGTCGACCACATCGAGGACCGCATCGTCGGGCTGAAGGTGCGCGACATCTACGAGGTCCCGGCCGCGGCGATCGTCCTTACTGCCCACGAGGAGTTGGAGCGGCTGGTCGGCACGATCCACCAGAACCAGTTCAAGCCCGAGCTCGACCGCAAGTGGGGCTACCTGGTCTACGCCGGCCTCTGGTGGGAGCCGCTGCGCACCGATCTCGACGCCTACATGGAGGCCGTCAACGCGCAGGTCACCGGCGAGATCGGCCTGCGCCTATACAAAGGTGCGGTCCGCGTCGTCACCCGGTCTTCGCCCAACGCCGTCTACGACGCCCAGCTCGCCACCTTCGCCGAGTCCGGCGGGCTATTCGACCAGAAGGCCTCGCCGGGATTCATCGACCTGTGGTCGCTGCAGTCGCGGATGGCGTACCGGATTCGAACCCGCGATGGAGAGGGAGAGGGATGAACGACTCGGTTGGAAAGGCCGCGGTGCGGATCGGGATCAAGTACCTGCGTCGGCGTTACCGGCGCGAGATCCGGATCGGCGTCGGCCTTGCCGCGGTGGTCATCGGGGTCGGGGTCGCCCTGGCCTCGCGGAACGTCCGCGAGGGCTGAACGCCGCGGCGACCCTGCCGCAACATTCCTTGCGCCTTAGCGACAACTTGTGAGGAAGCGCTAACAAAGTCCGCTAGCCTCAGCTCCTCGTGGGCGCGGTTTCGGCCAGAAAGCAGTTAGCTGGACTCTGCACGGCCGCGCTCCTGTGCGGCCTGGTCGTCGTGCTTGCGATCGTGCCCGGCGCGGGCGCCGCTGACGCCGGCTCGCTGGAAGGAAAGCTCGCCGCCGCGCGGGAACAGGCGAGCTCGGTCTCGGCCTCGCTTCAGGCGAGCACCGAACAGCTGGCAGTGGCGGAAGCGGAAGCGGCGGCAGCGCAGGCTCGCGAGGAACGGCTGTCCGGGCTGCTCGCTGAAGGAGAAGAACGGACGGCCGAGCTAACCGGGGAGCTACGGCGGACCCGTCACCGGCTCGCGGTTGAGAAGGCCCGGCTGCGGCGCTCGCGCGCGGCCCTGGCCGAGCGCCTGGTGGCGATCTATGAAAGCGGCGCGACCGACACTGCCTCCTTCGTCCTCGGCGCCGGCGACTATCAGGAGTTCGTCACCCGGTCCGACTACCTGCGTGCGATCTCAGAAGCCGACAGCGCCCTGGCCGACCGGGTCGAGCAGGTCCGCAAGGCGGTCGATCGCGAGGTCGACGCGGTTGCCGGATTGCGCTCCCGGGCGGTCGAATACGAGGAACGTCTCGCGGTTGCCCACTCCGAAATCGCTTCCGCCAGGGAAGCCGCCGAGGCATCGGCATCGCACCTGGCGGGGATCGCCGCTTCGCGCCAGGCTTTGCTCGACTCACTCAAGTCGGACATCTCCCGGTGGGTGGCCGAGGTCCAGGCGGCGCGCGCCGCCGAAGCGCGGGCCGCCACCCTGGCCGAAGCCGAAGAAGAAGTCGGCCGCTGGCTCGGCGGCCCTTACTCGATCCCCACCTACATCGTGATGTGCGAGTCCGGCGGCAACTACAGCGCCCTCAACCCCTCCAGCGGGGCCGGCGGCGCCTACCAGATCCTGCCTTCGACCTGGGAACTCTACGGCGGCCAGGGCGCTCCTCACGAAGCCTCGAAGGAGGAACAAGACCGGATCGCCGCCGAAATCTGGGCCGACTCCGGCGGCGGAGCCTGGGTCTGCGCTTAAGAATTTGCAGTTGGGACACGTTCTTGTTGCTTTGTGCGCACCACACGTGACAAAACCTTTCGTAGGGTCCCTAACATGTCAGCTGTGAGAGAAGCCTGGACCGACGAACGCCTCGACGATTTGAACCGTCGTGTTGACACCGGCTTCGAACAGGTCGACGGGCGCTTCGACCAAATCGACAGGCGCTTCGAACAGGTCGACCAGCGGTTTGAACAGGTCGACCAGCGCTTCGACCGGGTCGAAACCGAAATCCGCGGTCTGCGCTCTGAAATGAACACGCGGTTTAACGCGGTAGATGCCCGCTTCGACACGCTCCAGCGGGCGATGCTGACGACGATGGCGTCGATTGTCCTCGCCGTTGCCAGCTTGATCGCCACTCAGCTCTGAGATACGCCCGGAGTTAGCGCAAAAGGCTCGAGAAGGCGGGCGGTGGCATCTGCCTCGCTTGGCATGATCGCTGCCACCTCGTGAGCACCGCTTCCGCCGTCCATCTCCATGCCCACAGCGAGTACTCGCTGCTCGATGGCGCATGCAAGATCGAGGCGATGGCGGCGCGGGCGGCGGAACTCGGGCAGCCAGCTCTGGGGCTCACCGATCACGGCGTGATGAACGGCGCCGTCGACCTCTACAAGGCCTGTAACAAGCACGGGATCAAACCGATCGTCGGGCTCGAGGCCTACCTCGTCGATGACCGCCGCGCGATCAAGGAGCAGACTCGGTACGAGCGCAATCACCTCACCCTCCTGGCCGAGAGCGACCGCGGTTTCGCCAACCTGGTCAAGCTCACCTCGGCCGGCTTCCTCGAGGGCTTCTCGCGGGGCAAGGCGAACGTCGACATGGAGCTGCTCGCGGCGCACGCCGAGGGCGTGATCGTCCTCACCGGGTGCCTGCAGTCGCGGCTTTGCCGCCGCTTGGTCGAAGAGCGGGCCGACGACGCCCGCGCCCACCTCGACGACCTGATTCAGGCGTTCGGTCCCGAGCAGGTCTACTTCGAGGTGCAGAAGAACGGGATCGCCGAGCAGGACAAGGCCAACGAGGGGATCGTCCGTTTCGCCCGCGAGGTAGGGCGTCCCTTGGTCGGGACTGCCGACATTCACTACCTGCGGCGCGAGGATTTCGACAACCACGCGGCGCTGCTCTGCGTGCAGACGAAGTCGACTCTGGAGGCGCCGAAGCTCAGCTTCGACACCAACGAGTTCTACATCAAGAGCTCTGAGGAAATGGCCGAGTCCTTCGCCGAGTGGCCGGAGGCAGTGCCGAGCACGCTGGAGATCGCCGAGCGCTGCCAGCTCGAGATCGAGCTGGGCAACCTGCTGCTGCCGCAGTACCCGACCGCTGACGGAGAGGCGCCCGAGGCGATGCTGCGGCGCATAGCCGGCGAGGGCTTGCGGGCCCGCTATGGCGACCCGCCGTCGGCCGAGGCGATCGAGCGCCTCGAGTTCGAGCTCGGTGTGATCGAGGACATGGGCTTCTCTTCCTACTTCCTGATCGTCTGGGACTTCGTCCGCTACGCCAAGGAGAACGGGGTGGCGGTGGGCCCGGGCCGCGGCTCGGCCGCCGGCTCGATCGTCTCCTACAGCCTCAACATCACCGACCTCGACCCGCTCGCCAACGACCTCCTCTTCGAGCGCTTCCTCAACCCCGGCCGCAAATCGATGCCGGACATCGACATCGACTTCTCGGTCCGCGGGCGCGAGCGGATGATCCGGTACGTCGGGGAGAAGTACGGCCGCGAATCGGTCGCCCAGATCATCACCTTCGGCAAGATGGCGCCGCGGGCGGCGACCCGCGACGCCGCCCGCGTGCTCGGCTTCGACTACGCCACCGGTGACCGGCTCGCCAAGCAGATCCCGGAGCCGATCCTCGGCCGCAACCCCTCCTTCGAGGAATGCCTCAGGGCCGGGCAGGAGCTGAAACGGACTTACGACTCCGACGCCGACGCGAAACGGATCCTCGACGTCGCCCAGGGCCTCGAGGGGATCATCCGCAACAACTCGATCCACGCCGCCGCGGTGGTGATCGCTGACCGGCCGCTGCAGGAGATCGTGCCGTTGCAGCTGGCTGAGGACCGCAGCGCCCCGGCCGCGGCCAACGGCAACGGGTCCGGCAAGGTCGAGCGCCAGTACAAGATCGTGACCCAGTACTCGATGGGCCCGATCGAGGAGATCGGCCTGCTGAAGATGGACTTTCTCGGGCTCCGCAACCTCGACGTGATCGAGGACTCGATCGAGATCGTCGAGCGCTCCCGCGGGGTCCGCCTCGACATGGCGGCGATCCCGATGGACGACGCCGCCACCTTCGAGATGCTCGCCAAGGGCGACTCGACCGGCGTCTTCCAGCTCGAGTCGGAGGGCATGCGGGAGGCGATGAAGAAGGTGCGGCCAACCGAGTTCGACGACATCGTCGCCCTCGTCTCCCTTTACCGGCCCGGCGCGATGAGCTACATCCCCGCCTACGCCAAAGGCAAGCGCGACCCTGCCTCGGTCACCTACCCAGACGACCGGCTGCGGCCGATCACTGAGCCGACCTACGGCTGCGTCCTCTACCAGGAGCAGTTGATGGAGATCGCCAAGCAGATGGCCGGCTTCAGCCCGGCCGAGGCCGACGATCTGCGCAAGGCGATCGGCAAGAAGAAGCGCGACCTGATGGCGACGATGAAGGCGAAATTCATGGAGGGGATGAAGACCTCGGGGACGGCCGGCAAGGTCGCCGCCGACATGTGGTCGCTAATGGAGGCTGCCGCCGATTACTCCTTCAACAAGTCCCACGCCGCCTGCTACGCGCTGATCGCCTACCGCACCGCCTACCTGAAGGCGAACTACCCGGCCGAGTACATGGCCGCGGTGATCTCCTCGGTGATGAACACGAAGGACAAGGTCCCGTTCTTCGTCAACCGGTGCGCCGAGATGGGGATCGACGTGCTGCCCCCCGACGTCAACTCCTCAGACCACAGCTTCGTCGTCTCCGAGAAGGCGATCAGGTTCGGCCTCGACGCGGTCAAGAACGTCGGCCACTCGGCGGTCGAGGCGATCCTGCGTGCCCGCGAGGAGACGCCGATCGCCTCGATCTGGGACTTCTGCGAGCGGGTTGACTCCCGCGCCGTCAACAAACGCGCGATCGAATGCTTGATCAAGTGCGGCGCCCTCGACTCGACCGGCGCCACCCGCAAGGGGATGCTGGAGACGCTGCCGGCGGCCCAATCGGCTGGGCAAAAGGCTCAAGAGGACGCGCAAATGGGCCAAGGGTCGATCTTCGACTTTGGCGAAGAAGGGGGCGGGGGAGAGGCAGCCTCCGCCCAGTCCCACCACCGGCCGCCGATCCCGGCCGCCGAGTTCGACCGTGCCGAGCTGTTGGCACTGGAGAAGGAGACGCTCGGGACCTACCTCTCCTCGCACCCGCTCGCCGAAGTCGGCCCAGCCCTACGGGCCAGGGTCGATTGCAGCCTGGCGGAGTTGGGCGGCAAGCCTGACGGGGCCTGGGTGACCGTCGGCGGCATCGTCGTCGAGTGCAAGAAGATCCGCACGAAGAGCGGCAGCCAGATGATGTTCGCCACCCTCGACGATGTCGAGGGTCAGGTCGAGATGCTCGTCTTCAAGGCCGACGAGGCAGAGAGCGCGGCGGTGATCGCCCCCGATGCGATCGTCCTCGTCCGCGGCAGGCTCGACCACAAGGACCGCGGCGAGACCAAGCTGGTCGTGCAGGAGGCGCAGCGTTTCGAGCCCGACAGCGAGGAGATCGCTAAGGCCGGCAAGCTGACGCCGGTGCCCTCGGGGCCGTTGGAACTGACGATCGACCCGGCCAAGCTGGGCGTCCCCGGCCTCTTCGACGAGCTGAAGGCGGTGTTCGAGCACCACAAAGGCGAGGCCGACGTCCACTTGGTGATGGAGACCGGCTCCGGCGCCCGCAAGGTGGTTCGGCTCGGCAGCGAGTACCGGGTGCGCCCCTCGAGCGGCCTGCGAGCCGAGATCGGCCATGTACTGGGCAGCGACGCTCTGGCCGCCTAGACTTTTTCCCATGACCGTTACGCGCACCCAGGTTGGCGAGTGCCGCCAGTGCCGATCCTTCTGCGACAAGATGGTGGAGCCGCGTGGGTGCGTCGAGCTCGGGTGCCAGTTCCTCTACAGCTACGTCGACCGGCTCGACGGCGAGCAGTACGTCGGTTGCATGCGCGGGGTCTTTGGGGCTGAGATAGAGCTATCGGCGGTGCTCGCGCCCGGCGGCTTCGGCGGGGTCAAGATGACCGGGGAGCCGCTTCCGCACTGCCAGTTCTCGATCGAGCGCGCCTACGAGGGGTTCGGCGACAGCTATGACTGCGTCAACCGTCGCTTCTTTGACTGCACCGACGAGGGCACCGAGGGCCTCCGGGCGTTCGATCTCCGAGACGTCTGAAAGCGACACCGTTTCATGTAGTCTTCCCCGATGGCCGATACGGCAGCGGTAGCTGAAGCGGAATCCGATTTGGCCCTTCTCGGTGGCGACGATGCCGCGCCGAGCGAGCAGGGCCCCGCGTTCACGCTTGAGCTGAACCAGGACCAGAAGGACATCCGCGACTGGGTCCACGGCTTCGCCGAGGGCGTGGTTCGCCCGGCGGCGGCGGAGTGGGACGAGCGCGAGGAGACGCCCTGGCCGGTGATCGAAGAGGCCGCCAAGATCGGCCTCTACAGTTTCGAAGCGCTCGGCCAGTTCTGGGCTGATGAAACCGGCTTGACGTTGCCGATCGCCAACGAGGAGCTGTTCTGGGGCGATGCCGGTATCGGCATGGCGATCATGGGTACCTCGCTGGCGGTGGCCGCGATCTTCGGGCAGGGAACCCCGGAGCAGATGGGGGAGTGGATCCCCCAGTGCTTCGGCACCGCCGACGACGTCAAGCTCGGCGCCTTCTGCGCCTCGGAGCCTGACGCCGGTTCCGACGTCTCGGCGATCCGCACCTCGGCCAAGTACGACGAGGCCAAGGACGAGTGGGTGCTGAACGGCCAGAAGGCCTGGGCGACCAACGGCGGCATCGCCAATATCCACGTCGTCATTGCCACGGTCGACCGCGAGCTGGGCTCGCGTGGCCACGCCGCCTTCGTCGTCCCGCCCGGGACCAAGGGCTGCGAGCAGGGCGCCAAGGTTAAGAAGCACGGCCTGCGCGCCTCCCACACCGCTGACGTCCACCTCGACGACTGTCGGGTGCCGGGCGCCTGCCTGCTGGGCGGCAAAGAGAAGCTCGACGAGCGCCTGGCGCGCGTGCGCGAGGGCAAGCGCTCGAAGTCGCAGGCGGCGATGCAGACCTTCGAGGCGAGCCGGCCGACCGTCGGCGCGCAGGCGCTCGGCATCGCCCGGGCGGCCTACGAGTACGCGCTCGAGTACGCCAAAGAGCGGCACCAGTTCGGCCGCGCGATCGTCGAGAACCAGTCGATCGCCTTCGCGCTGGCCGACATGAAGATGGAGATCGACGCCGCCCGGCTACTGGTCTGGCGCGCTGCCTGGATGGGGCGCAACGGCCACACCTTCGAGAACGCCGAGGGTTCGATGTCGAAGCTGAAGGCTGGCGAGGTCGCCGTTTGGAGTACCGAGCGGGCGATCCAGATCCTTGGCGGCAACGGCTACACCCGTGAGTTCCCGGTCGAGCGGATGCACCGCGACTCGAAGATCTACACGATCTTTGAGGGCACCTCGGAGATCCAGCGTCTGGTGATCTCCCGCGCCATCTCCGGAGTTCACGTCAAGTAAAAGTTTACGGCGGGAGAGCAAGGGCCGGCGCAGGGGTGCGCGGCCCTTGTCGCCTGCTCTGACTCGCCGAGTCCTTCATACGGTGTCGGACAGATGGCTAGTTCCTGAACGGCCTGCCCGTCGCGCCGTATTTCCTTTCGATGGGGGTGCGCGCAAAGATCCGTGGGACCGGCTGCGCCTGGCCTCTCGCAGTCCGGTTCCTCGCCGCGCTGGCGGTCTTCGGCTCGTTTACCGCGCTGGCCTCGCCAAACGCTACCGCCGCCCCCTATGTCGTCAACGTCTGCACCGCCGGAGCAGCTGGCGGAGCAGGGGACGGGGTGGAGCTGATGCTGGACCCCGGAACCGCCGGATTCGGTGTCCAGCAGTCCTGTGGAACCGGCTTCGCGGCAATCGAGCAGACGGTGACTGGGGCCGCTCCCCCCACCGGGGCTTCCCGCTGGGCGCTGCGTGCACCGGCCGGAACGATCATCCGGTCGCTGACCGGCTTCCGGGAACAGACCGTGTGGGAAAACACGGACATCGTCTGGGAAGTCAGGAGCGACGATGTGGGCCGGCTGGAACGTATTTCGGCCACGGTTCCGGCAGGTCCGGTGAACTATGCCGTCGACTCGGATCTAGTCTTCGCGGGACTGCAGTGTGCGAGGCGCCCGTGCGAGCCCCCGCTTGGTCGGTCGTTCGACATGAAAATCCGCCTCTCGAACCTGGTCGCGACGCTCGAGGATGGCCTCGCGCCCACGGTCGGCATCGATCCCTTGCCGCCAACCATGGGGACGGTGCGTGGGACGGTTGAGATCCCATTCGTCGCTCACGACGAGGGTTCCGGGGTCGCCGGCGTGCAGCTGCGGGTGGACGGTGACCTCCGTTCCTTCGTTCCCGATTCGAACGGTGGCAGGTGCGTGGCCCCGTTCCGTTTCCTCGTGCCGTGCAAGCTCGACCTGCGCGCCTCCATCCCTCTGCGCACGACCGAGTTCAGAGAGGGAGCCCACGAGGTCAGGGTGGTGGTCACCGATGCCAGCGGCCAGACCGGCGAAAGCGCGCCCATCCCGATCGACGTCCGCAACGCTCCCACTATCGTTGAGCGTCCGTTGCTGAGTGGTCGGGCAAGTCCGGGAGCGGCGCTCGCCGCCACGCTCGGTAGATGGGAAGGCGTACCCACGAGCTACGCCTACCAATGGCTGCGCTGTCCGGCAATCGTGACTGCCGGAGAGGAAGCCGGCTGCACCCCGATCGCCGGCGCCGACGATTCCCGGTATGTCCCAGTCGCCCAGGATCTCGGCCAGCGCGCAGTCGTCAAGATCACCGCCAACAACGACTTCGGCTCCGGCACCGCCCTCAGCGCTCCCAGCGACCTCGTTGCCGTGGCGCCCGCCGACGCGGTCGCGCCGGTGTTGACCGGCGTCTCGCTCTCGCGCAAGCGGTTCAAGGTCGGCAAGGCCCGTACCGCTCTCACCGCGGCGGCGAAAGCGCCCCGCGGAACCGTGTTGCGCTTCTCCAGCAGCGAGGCGGGCAAGCTCTCGGTCGCCATCGCCAAGGTGAAGGCGCCCAAGCCGATTGCGACCCTGACCCGATCGATCGCGGCCGGCCCCGGCAAGATCCTCTTCAGCGGCCGCATCGGCAAGAAAGCGCTGCGCTCCGGGCGCTACCGACTCACCCTCAGCGCCCGCGACGCCGCCGGCAACGCCACCAAGCCGATCGCTCTCCCGTTCACGATCCTTCGCCGGTAGCGCTCCTCTACCGCTCGCGGCGCTCGAGGCCTTCGCGGCGCAACCGCTTGGCCGCCGTCACTTCGGCGCGGCTGGAGCCTTTCTTCTTCGGCCCCGGCGTCTCCAGCGTCGCCGGCAAACCCTCGAAGCGGGGCTCGGAGAGGAAGGCGGAGAGGCCGCGACGGCCCATCTCGCCTTTGCCGATATTGGCGTGGCGGTCGCGGCAGGAACCGAGCGGGGCGGCGGCGTCGTTGACGTGGAGGCACTGGAGCCGCTCCAGACCGACCTTCTCGTCGGCTTCATCGAGGACGGCGCCGAGGTGGGTCTCATCGGTGATGTCGTAGCCCTGGACGAAGAGGTGGCAGGAGTCAAGGCAGAGGCCGAGCCGTTTGCCGCCGCCGGCCCCCTCGATCAGCTCGGCGGTCTGGTCGAAGTCCCGGCCGAGCAAGCCTTTGTGCCCGGCGGTCTGCTCGAGCAGCAGAGGGCAGCGCTCGCTGTCCTTCAGCGCCGCCGCGATCGTCTTCGCCGCCCGTTTCATCGACGGCCCCAGCGGCTCGCCTTTCTGCGCCCCGGGGTGCAGGACGACGCCGGCGGCGCCGATCGCGTCGCCGATCCGCAGCGCGTGGGTAAGCGACGTCAGCGACTTCTTGCGCAGCTCCCGATCTTTGCTGGCGCAGTTGATCAGGTAGACGGCATGAATCACCACCGCTTCTACCGGGGACGCCGCCATCGCCTCCCTGAACCTGGCGAAGTCCTCCTCGCCGTGGGCGGTGGGCCGCCACATGCGAGGGCTCTGGTTGAAGATCTGGATAGATTCGCAACCCAGTTCCTCGCCGCGCTCGATCGCTTTGTCGAGCCCGCCGGCCGTCGACACATGCGCCCCGATCAACATGACTGAAACCCTCCGTCTCCGATTTGCCCCCTCGCCGACCGGTGCGCTGCACATCGGCGGGGCGAGGACGGCACTCTACAACTGGCTTGCGGCCCGTCACGACGGCGGCGAGCTGGTGCTGCGGATCGAGGACACCGACCGCGAGCGCTCGACCGAGGAGAACGTCGAGCAGATCCTCGACGCCCTGCGCTGGCTGGAGCTCGAGTGGGACGAGGGCCCAATCTCCCAAGCCGGTCGTTCCGAGAGCCACCGCCTGGCGCTGGAGAAGCTGTTGGCGTCCGGTGCGGCCTACCGCGATCCGGCTACGGGCAAAGACGTCGAGGCGTGGAAGGCCGAGCTCGGCGCCGGGCGTGGTTACCGCGGTACCCCCAGCGATGAGCCCGGCGCGGCGATCCGGCTGCGGGTCCCCGACGAGGGCGAGACGGTGGTCGAGGACCTGATCCACGGCCCGGTCGCCTTCCCCAACGCCAGCTACGACGACTTCGTCATCGCCCGTGCGGACAGCTCGGTCCTCTACAACTTCGCGGTAGCCGTCGACGACGCCGAGATGGGGGTGACCGAGGTGGTCCGCGGTGACGACCATCTCTCCAACACCCCCAAGCAGCTGTTGGTCCTGGCGGCGCTGGGCGAGCAAGCGCCCCGCTACGCCCACCTGCCGCTGCTGCACGGCCCCGACGGCAAGAAGCTCTCCAAGCGCCACGGCGCCGCCTCGGTGCAGGAGCTGCGCGAGGCCGGCTACCTGCCGGCGGCAGTGCGCAACTACCTGGCGCTGCTGGGCTGGGGGACCGACGACGACACCACGCTGATGTCCACCGAGGAGCTCGTCAAGCGCTTCCGGGTTGCCGATGTCGGCAAAGCGGCGGCGATCTTCGATGAGAAGAAGCTGCGCTGGCTGAACGGCCGCTTCATGCGCGAGATGCCCCTGGACTCCTACACCGAAGCGGTCGCCCGGCGCCTCGGCCGTGAGCCCGACCCCGAGCTGCGGGCGGCCTGCGAGATCGCCCAGGAGAAAGCCCAGACCCTTGACGAGGTCTGGCCCTTGATCCGGTTCCTCTTCGAGCCGCCGGTCGATGACCCCAAGGCTTGGAAGAAGGTGATGAAGGAGGGCTCCCGGGCGTTGCTCGAGGCGGCGGCAGAGGCGCTTGCTGACGTCGAGCCCTTCGACCCTCCCTCGATCGAGGCCGCGCTGGCGCCGCTGCTCGATCGTTTCAAGGTTAAGCCGGGCAGGCTCTACCAGCCGATAAGGGTGGCGATAACCGGGACCTCGGTCTCGCCGGGCATCTTTGAGTCCCTGGCCGTCCTCGGCCGTGAGCGCTCTTTGGATCGCATTTCTCGTGCTATAGAGCGAAACCCCGGTAGCCCTCTGGACAGATAACTGAGGTTTTCCCCTCCAGAAGTACATTCGGCTAAACCAAACGTCGGGTTTTGCCGATGACGTCAGACGAATGAGTGGAAACCGGGCTAATGCCAAGGTCGCCGTGGAGGAGCCTGCCGCGAAGGGCAGCGGTGGACGTCCCGCGGCCGCGCCTGGAAGCCGCCTCGCCGAAGCCTTCGAGGCGGTCGAGCGCTTCCCGGTCCTGATCGAGTCCCGCGAGCGGGTTATCGCCGCCGCCACCGCTGAGAACACCCGGGTCGGCGAGCTGGTGGAAGCGGTCGAGTCCGACGTCGCCCTCTCAATCTCCGTCCTGCGTTTCGCCAACCGCGGCGGGGTCGCCGGCAACGCCGTCGGCGGGATCCCCGAGGCGGTCGAAGTGCTGAAGCCCTCCGGCGTGCTGGCGATCGCCGGCACCGCTCCCTGCTTCGACTTCTTCGAGTCCAACGGCGGCTGGGAGCTGAAGCCCGAGCGCTTCCGCGTCCACGCCCTCGCTACGCAGCGCGCCGCTGACCAGATCGGTCGTACGGTCGGTTGGGTAGAACGCGACGAGCTGGCGGTCGCCTCGCTCCTCCACGACATCGGCCGCCTGGTGATCTCTCGCCTGCACCCGGGCTACAAGGTCTACTTCGATGCCGCTACCCGCACCCCGGAGCAGCGGCTTCGCGACGAACGCGAGCAGCTCGGTATCGACCACGCTCTGGTCGGCGGCGTCCTCGCCCGGCGCTGGAACCTGCCGCAGCCGATCGCGGTCGCGGTCGAGCGCCACCACGCCGACGACGCCGAGGGCCTGGCGGCGATGGTCGCCACCGCCGACATGGTCGCCCATTACACCCAAGGGGAGGCAGTCTCACCGGAGCGGCTGCGGGCCAGTGCCGAGCGCTGCGGCCTCGGCGCCGACGCCCTGCGCGAGCTGCTCTACGAGCTGCCGCTGCCGCGCCAGGACTTCACCCGGATCAGCGAGCCGTGCCCGCTCTCCGGGCGCGAGCTGGACGTCCTCCGCCACCTCTCCGAGGGCATGGTCTACAAGCAGATCGCCGGCGAAATGAGCCTCTCGGTCTCGACCATCCGCACCCATCTGCACAACGTCTACGGCAAGATCGGCGCTGTCGATCGGGCCCAGGCCGTTCTCACCGCCCGCGACCGCGGCTGGATCTAAGAACCGTTCTAGCGCCCGCGCTAGTCGACGAGGCTCTCGCGGAGCGCTATCGCCACCGCGTGGGTCCTGTTGCGGGCACCTAGGCGGGCGAGCGCGTTCTTCATGTGGGTCTTCACCGTCTCCTCGCTGAGGTCCAGTTCGCGGGCCGCGACCGTGGTCGACTCGCCGTCGGCCAGCAGCTGCAGGATCTGGCGCTGTCGGCGAGTCAGCTTGCCGCGGCTGCCTTTCGGTGGCACGTCGGGGTCGACGAAGGTCTCCTGGGCGGCGGCCGCCTCGACCGCCCGCCGCAGTGCCTCGGCCCCTGCGGTGCGGGCGACGTAGGCACAGGCGCCTGCCTGCAGGGCGACGTTGGCGTTGTGGCGCTCGGCCCGGTCGCCATAGGCGACGACGCCGAGGGCGGGGAGAGAGCGGTGGAGGGTGCGAATCGCCTCCGGTCCACTGATCGAGGGCTCGCTGCCGTTGAGTTGGCGGCGGCGCATATCGAGGACCGCGACATCGAAGTCGCCGACGTCCCTGACCAGCTCCAGCGCTTCCTCGCGACTGCGTGACTCGTGCACCTCGAAGCCGTCTTCGAGGATCCGGCGGACCCCAAGGCGGACCAGCGGGTGATCATCGATCACAAGGCAGTTGGGGAGTTCGCTCGGCACTGCTCCCGATCACTCGCTTTGGGGGGTTCCGGCACAGGTCGCATCCCTGTGCCCCGGTGTCTTCGATCCTAGCCCAGCCCGCGAGGGTGCGGTAGAAAGGCGTTGTGATCTCGATCACCTCGAAGTCGCGCTACGCGGTCGTTGCCTTGGCCGAGCTTGCCCGGGCCAGCGAGGGACCGGTCCCGATCAAAGAGCTGGCGGAGCGCCGCGACATCCCCGAGCAGTTCCTCGAGCAGCTTTTCTCCACCCTGCGGAGAGGGGGACTGCTGACCAGCCACCGCGGCATGCGGGGCGGTTACACGCTCTCGCGGCCGGCCGAAGAGATCACCGTCCTCGAAGTCGTGCAGACCCTCGACGGCAAGATCGGCCAAGAGGCCGATGAGGCGGGGGGAATCTGGGCGGAGGGCGTGACCGCCCTGCGCAAGGTCTTCGGCCAGACCACGATCGCCGAAGTCGCCCGCCGCGAGGCCGAAGAGGCCGGCACCGGCATGTACTTCATTTAGATCGGGCCGCATCAGCTTCCGCGAGCGGGCCGCCAGCAAACCGAACAGCTGCTGCATCAGCACCTCCTACGACCTGCGCACCGGTCTCAAATCCGAGTTCGACCACAAGAACGGAAAAGACCGGGGGGGGCGCGATCGCGCCCCCCCGGTTGCTTCCTCTCTGGCCGAGACGAAGCCCTAGTCGAACTCCAACGTGCTGGTGATCCCAGCGTGGTCGGAATTCCAGAACCCGTTGACCGGGAACAGGCCGGTGACCACCGAGTCCTCCAGCGTCACGTTTTCGGGATCGTCGGTGAGGATGTGATCGACCTGGTGGTCGAAGTCCGCCACGTTGCCTCCTTCACCTTCGCCCAACAGGCTCGAGTTAAGGCAACAGCTCAGCGGTTCGTCGGTGCTGCGCGAGACGAAGCCCGCCGCGATGATGGTTTCGTAGGCGAGCCGGTCAGCCCCTTCGACGGTGTCGTCGTCGGAGTTGAGGTCGCCGAGGAGGACCACCGGGTTTTCGCTCGTCGCCGGCCCGCCGGGGGCCACCAGCTCGGCCGCCTGCGCCTGGCGGATCAGCGGGTGGAACGCCTCCAGGTGGGTGTTGACGAAGCGGAACGGCCCGGCGCCGCGCACCCACGCTTCGGTCGCGGTCCAGCCGCGGGCGATCGGCAGCGGCTGGCCGAGGATCGGCACTTCGAGCAGCGTGTTGAAGTTGCCCGATTCCGCGTCCCAAGTGTGGACGAAGGGCCCTTGCTTGGCGAGGATCACGTCGCGCATCGTCAGCCGCCCGTTGATCTCCGCGTTGGGGATCCCCTGGGCCGGGACGCCATCCCCCGGTTTGCCGTTCTCGTCGGCCGGCGCCTCGAGGTCGAACTCCTCCTGGACCACGACGATTTCGTACTTAGGGCCGAAAAGGTGGCCGTTGATCTCGTCGAGCAGTTCGTCGAGGAAGTCGTAGCGGACCGTGGTCGCGCTCGGACCGGTCAGCAAGGGCACAATGCTGGGCGGCGCGGTACGCCAAAGCGCCACCTCCTGCAGACCGATCAGGTCAGGGCGCTGCTGGCGGATCTCCGCCGCCAGGCCTTTCGCCCGCGTCGGGAAGTCATTGGCGGTGACTTCGCGCAGGATCTGCCCGTTCGCGGCGGTCAGCGCTTCCAGCGAGGGAGCGGCGATCGCCGGCGTCAGGTCGGCGCCGAGGTAGAGGTTGCGGGTCATCACCTTCGGTTCCTTGACGCCGAAGCTCGCCAGCACCGTCCCGGGCAGCACCAGGGCGAGCGCCAGGATTCCGAGAATCGAGGCCAACGCCAAGCGGCGCCTGCGGGGCCGTTTGAAGTGGGTCGAGAACATATGGCTCCTCCATTACTGATTAGTTGGAGATTCTTACGAACCGGACCTTATACGAGGGAGGTAAGCCGAGAAAAGGGGCAGCTTGTTCGGCGAACCCCAGAGGCGGTTTGCGAGGACCAAGGCGCCACTGGCGACGACCGACGGAAGCTACTGGGCCGACGTTCCGGAGTTGCCCGGCTGTTTCGCCTCCGGCAACAACTTGGACGAGTTGTTCGAATCGCTGAAAGAGGGAGTCGCGCTCTACTTGGCCGAGGGGGGCGAGCAGAGCGGTCCGCTTTCATGTCGCGACGGCAACGCTGACCGATCGGCCATTAACGGCCGCTTAGACGTCTCGACCGCCTTACTGCATCCAGCTCATCCATCTGTCCGCCGGGGGGAGGAGATCGCCCTTGGACCTGGTCGGCGGGGCTATCTTGCCCTGCTTACGGTTGTTAGCAGGCGCTTTTTGGCGGCTGTCCCACACCGGCACCAAGATCCGGGTAACCAGGGAGGCTCATGGACGACGAGATGCAGACTCAACTGCGGAGCATCGCCTTTTCCGAGGAGCGGAAAGGTTTCGACAAGGGTGAGGTCCGCGAGTTCCTCGGCGAGGTGGCCGACTGGATCGACGGTGGCGGCGGTGATGTGGTCAGGCGCCGGCTCGAGCGCATCGCGCACAAATCCGCGCAGATGCTCGCCGATGCCGAGGACGGCGCTGAGGGGCTGCGCCGCGAAGCTGAGCAGGAGGCCCGAGCGTTGCTCGACGCCACCAAGGCCGAGGCCGACTCCGCCCGCAACAGCGCCGAAACCGAGGCCCGCGAACAGCTGCGCGACGCTCGCGCCGAGGCGACCTCCTCTCGCGAGGCGGCGAACCAGTACGCGTCGGAGACCCGTGCCGGCGCCGACGACTACGCCGAGCAGACCCGGTTCGAGGCCAAGCAGGAGAGCGACGAGCTGCTGGAGAAGGCCGCTCACGAAGCCAAGAAGGCGGTGCGTACCGCCGAGCAGCGAGCTGAACAGCTCGTCGCCGAGGCGACTCGCCGCCGCGAGGACATCGAGACGGTGATCCGCGACCTCGCCCTCAAGCGCGACCAGGTCGGAACTCAGGTCCGCGCCCTGGCTCGGGGTCTGGAAGAGACTGTCGACGGGGTCGAGCGCGACGCGAAGGCCCGCACCTCGAGCGCGGCCCCACAGGGGACCGAGCCCCAGGCGACGCCGAAGCCCGCCGAGGATGGCGATCCGGTGGAGGGATTGCGCGCCGTCTGACCACGCGGCGAAACCGCATCGGTGTCCGCATATCGGACACAGATGCGGTTTCGGTGAGGAAAGTCCTTAGAGTCCGCCACTGGTGCCAGCGGACTTCGACAGGGCGATCTGATGCGGATCGGGGCGGAGGCTTCGGCCGTCGTCGGTGGGACGCCGATGGTGCACCTGGACCGGATGGCCGAGGGAGCCGCAGGGCAGGTCTGCGTGAAGCTCGAGTACTTCAACCCCGGCGGCTCGGTCAAGGACCGAATCGGGGTGGCGATGATCGACGCCGCCGAAGAGGAGGGGCTGGTCAAGCCAGGACGCTCAGTCGTGGTCGAGCCGACCAGCGGCAACACCGGAATCGCGCTGGCAATGGTTTGCGCCGCGCGCGGCTACGAGCTGATCCTCACCTTGCCCGAGGGAATGAGCCGCGAGCGGGCCAAGCTGCTGCGGGCCTACGGCGCCGAAGTGCGCGAGACGCCCTCGCTGGGAGGGATGAACGAGGCGGTCGCGTTGGCCGAGGAGATCCGCGAGCAGCGTCGGGCCTTCATGCCGATGCAATTCTCCAACCCGGCCAATGCCGAGGTCCACCGGCGGACGACCGCGGAGGAGATCTGGAGTGACGCCGACGGTCAGGTCGGCGCCTTCGTCGCCGGGGTCGGGACCGGCGGCACGATCACCGGCGTGGGGCGGATGCTGCGGGAACGGGCCCCGGACGCTCTGATCGTGGCTGTCGAGCCGGCCAGCTCCCGGGTCCTCTCCGGCGGTCCCCCCGGGCCACACAAGATCCAGGGGATCGGCGCAGGCTTCGTCCCCGAGGTCCTCGACCGCGAGGTGATCGACGAGATCCTGGCGGTGAGCGATGAGGACGCGCTGGAGACCGCCCGTCGGGTCGCGCGCGAGGAGGGAATCCTGGCGGGAATCTCGTCTGGGGCGAACATCTGGGCGGCGCTCGAGGTCGCCCACCGACCGCAGATGGCGGGCAAGCGGGTGGTGACGATCGTCTGCGACTCGGGCGAGCGCTACATGTCCCTACCCTTCTTCTCACCATGAGCAGGTGGAAGAGAGTCGTCTCCGAGGTGCGCTCGGACGTCGCTGCGGCGCGCGACCGTGACCCCGCCGCCCAGGGCGTCTCCACCTTCGAGATCCTCACCAGCTGGGCCGGCGTGCAGGCACTGCTCGCCCACCGCGCCGCCCACGCGCTGCTCGAAGCCGGGGTGCCGTTGCTGCCGCGGATGATCGCCTACGCGACCCGGTCTATGACCGGGGTGGAGATCCACCCGGCGGCGCAGATCGGGAAAGAGTTCTTCATTGACCACGGTTCCGGCGTGGTGATCGGCGAGACCGCGACCGTCGGCGACCGGGTGACGCTCTACCAGGGGGTGACGTTGGGTGGCACCGGGTTTCAGCGCGGCAAGCGCCACCCGACCCTTGGCGACAACGTCACCGTCGGCTCCGGCGCCAAGCTGCTGGGGCCGATCGCGGTCGGCGACAACGCCAAGATCGGCGCCAACACCGTGGTCGTCGAGGACGTGCCACCCGGCGCGACCGTAGTCGGCAACCCCGGCCACCCGGTCCGAGTCGAAGGCCGCAAGGTCGAAGGGCCCGACGCCGACTGGATCCACCTCCCGGACCCGATCGCCGAGGCAATCAAGAATCTCTCCGAGCGGATCGCCGACCTGGAGCAGCGACTCGCGGCCCTGGATGGCGGCGATGGCCCCGACGGCGAGTCGGCGGGCATCGAGGCCCGCACCGGCCGCTCGTCGGCCGGCGGCTGAGAAGCTGCCGGCGCCCGCCGCGCCCCTGGCTATGCTCGACAGGTGACGCTGCAGAGCGAGCCTGAGACCCCTCCAGAGGACTTCGAGGCACCCGCCGGGGCGCCGACGGAGCCCGGTGCCGACCGGGTCGAGCGGCTACTGGCGGGGCTCAATCCTCCGCAGCGCGAGGCGGTTGAACATGGGGAGGGTCCGTTGCTGGTCCTGGCCGGCGCCGGCTCGGGGAAGACCCGGGTCCTGACCCACCGGATCGCCTACTTGCTGGCGACGGGCGCGACGCGGCCGGGCGAGATCTTGGCGATCACCTTCACCAACAAAGCCGCCTCGGAGATGCGCGACCGGGTCGGCCAGCTGGTCGGCCGTTCGGTGCGGGCGATGTGGGTGACGACCTTCCACTCGGCCTGCGCGCGGATGCTGCGTGCAGACGCCGAGCGGCTCGGCTACTCGAGGGGTTTCACGATCTACGACGAGTCGGACTCGTTGCGGATGCTCAAACGCTGCCTCGCCGAGCTCGGGGTCGACCCCAAACGCTACCCGCCGCGAGCGATCCGGTCGAAGATCTCCGGCGCCAAGAACCAGCTGACCGACGCGGCCGCCTACGCCGACTCCCAGGCCAGCCTCTTCGAGGAAGTCGTCGCCGAGGCCTTCCCGCTCTACGAGAAACGGATGCTCGAAGCCAACGCGATGGACTTCGACGACCTCTTGGTCCGCACGGTCAACGCCCTGGAGCTGTTTGAGGAGGTCCGCGAGCGATGGCGCCGCACCTTCCGCCACGTCCTCGTCGACGAGTATCAGGACACCAACCACGCCCAGTACCGGCTACTCCAACTGCTCGCCTCAGAGCACGGGAACCTAATGGTGGTCGGCGACGAGTCGCAGTCGATCTACGGGTTCCGCCACGCCGACATCCGCAACATCCTCGACTTCGAGGAGGACTTCCCGGAGGCGGCGGTGGTGAAGCTGGAGCAGAACTACCGCTCGACCCAGACGATTCTCTCCGCGTCGAACGCGGTGATAGAGCGCAACCGGGAACGACGCCCCAAGGAGCTTTGGACGGAAATCGAGGGCGGCGACCCGATCCAGCTCTCCGAGCTCGGTGACGAGCACGAGGAGGCGCGTTGGGTCGCCGGCGAAATCGAGCGGCTCGGCGAGGAGCACGGCGTCGCCCGGCAGGAGGTCGCGGTCTTCTACCGGACCAACGCGATGAGCCGAGTACTGGAGGACACGCTGGTCCGCTTCGAGGTGCCCTACCAGGTGATTGGCGGCACCAAGTTCTATGACCGGGCCGAGATCAAGGACGCGATCGCCTACCTCAGCCTGCTGGTCAACCCGGCCGACCAGGTCTCCTTTTCGCGGGTCGTCAACTCGCCCCGGCGCGGCATCGGCAACACCAGCCAAGGGCGGCTGCTCTCCCACGCGAACACGACCGGGCTGCCGATCTGGGAGGTGTTCGAACGGGCCGAGGAGGTGCCGGGGCTGAGCGGGGCCGCGATCAAGGCGGTCGGCCGGTTCCACGAGACGATGGAGGGGCTGCGTGAACGCGTCGAGGAATCCCCGGTCGCGGGCATCCTGGAGGCGACTCTGAACGAGTCCGGCTACCTGGAAGCGCTCGCGGTCGAGCGGACCGTGGAGGCCGAGGGCCGGGCCGAGAACCTCGAGGAGCTGGTCGGGGTCGCGGCCGAGTTCGACATCAACCGCGAGCAGGAGGGGGAGAGTGAGACGCCGCCGCTGGAGGAGTTTCTCCAGCAGATCTCCCTCTACACCGATCAGGACTCGCTGCAGCGCGAGGAGTCGCTGGTGACCCTGATGACCCTGCACAACGCCAAGGGGCTCGAGTACGACACGGTCTTCATCGTCGGCTGCGAGGACGGCGCCTTTCCACATATGCGGGCGCTTGAGGAAGGTGGGGAAGAGGAGGAGCGGCGCCTTTGTTACGTCGGCATCACCCGCGCCCGCCGCCGCCTCTACATGACCTGGACCCGGGAACGGCGGCTGTTCGGCCGCGCCGAGCGCAACCTTCCCTCGCGCTTTATCGACGAGCTTCCTGCCGAGCTGACCGAGCGCCACGGCGGCACTCCTGCCGGGGGCATGACCTGGGATAGCGGGACGACCGGACAAGCGGCGGCGCAGCCGGTCGACGCTGGACCCACGCTGGAACTGCAGACCGGCGACGATGTCGTCCACGCCAGCTTCGGCGACGGTATCGTCACCGGGGTCGAGCCAGGGGGTGTCGTTGTGGTCCGCTTCTCCGGCGACGGATCCGAGCGCAAGCTGATGGCCGACTACGCCCCGATCAGGAGGCGGTAGCGGTGGCCGCACGGGTGATCGATGGCAAGGCCGTCGCTGCTGCGGTGCGCGAGCGGGTACGTACCGACGTCGCTGCCTACGTGGCCGAGGCGGGCCGGGTGCCGACGCTCGCGACGGTGATCGTCGGTGAGGATCCTGCCTCTGAGATCTACGTCCGCAACAAGCACCGCGCTTGCGAGGAGGCCGGGATGCGCTCCGTCCACCACGGCCTCGACGGGACGACGAGTGAGGACGAGCTGCTCGACCTGGTTCGGCGGCTCGGCGAAGACCCTGAGGTCGACGGCATCCTCGTCCAACTCCCTGTCCCCGACCAGATCGACCCCGACGCGGTCGTCGGCGCGCTCGACCCGGGTAAGGACGTCGACGGGCTGACCCCGTTGAACGCCGGCCTGCTGGCGCACGGTACGCCCGGGTTGGTTCCCTGCACCCCCGCCGGGGTGATCGAGCTGCTGCGCCAGGAGGGGGTTGAGCTGGAGGGCGCCGAGGCGGTTGTGGTCGGCCGCTCGAAGCTGGTCGGGGTGCCAGTCGGGCGGTTGCTCCTGGCGGCGAACGCGACCGTGACCGTCTGCCACTCGCGGACTCGCGACCTTGAGGCGACCTGTCGGCGGGCGGATGTGCTCGTCGCCGCGGTCGGCGTTCCGAGACTGCTCGGTGCGGCGGCGATCAAGCCCGGTGCGGTGGTCATCGACGTCGGCATGAACCGGCTCGAGGACGGCGTCTGTGGAGACGTCGACTACGAGGCGGCGGCGGAGGTGGCAGCGGCGATCACGCCGGTCCCCGGGGGGGTTGGCCCAATGACGGTTGCGATGCTGCTCGTCAACACCCTGCAGGCGGCGCGCAGCCGCCTGGCGCGGGTGTAGGGTCGGAACGACCCCGACCGAGGGAGGCTCCGATGGACAGGCTCAGTACGGGTGAGAAGATCGCTGGCGCGTCGGCTGTGTTGCTCTTCTTCTTCATGCTCTTCAGCTGGTTCAGCATCGAGGGCGGCGGCTTGATCGAGGGCGCCAGCGGCTCGGTCAACGCTTGGGATGCGCTCGACAACATCCCGGTCTTCCTGCTGATCGTGATCGTCTTCACCCTGGTTGTGGTGGGTCTCCGACTGACCGACTCGCCCTTCGAGCCCGCCGTTCCTTTGGGTGCGGTGGTCGCGGTCCTGGGCGGGATCTCGACGCTACTGGTCCTCTACCGGATCATCGACCCACCAGGAGGAGGCGAGGTGCCCGGCCTCTCGGTCGACGTCAGCCCGACGTTGGGCATCTTCTTCGGCTTAATCGCGGCGGCCGGGATCGCCTACGGCGGCTACCGGGCGATGCAGGAAGAAGGCGCCTCCTTCGGCGACGCTGCTGACCGCCTCTCGGGTGGGTCCGGCGGCCCTGGCGGTGGAAACCCGCCCCCGCCTCCACCTCCACCGCCTAGCTCACCACCGCCACCGGGCGGCTAGCCTCCTCGGCCACTTCGCGCGCCACCTGCTTGGCGAAGGCGATGATGGTCATCATCGGGTTGACGCCGGTAGAGGTCGGGAACAGCGAGGCGTCGGCGACGTAGAGCCCGGCGGTGCCGTTGACCGCGCCGTCGGTGCCGCAGACGCCCTCGCGGGGATCGGCGGCGATCCTGGCGGTCCCCATCGGGTGGAAGGCCTCCAGCCGCAGGTCCGAGGGCTTAAAGGTCGTCGCTTCGAACTCGGCCAGCTGGGAGGGCTTCAGCACGCCGACCCGGGGGATGTTCGGGTAGACCTCGGTTGCACCTGCGGCGAAGTGGACTTCGGCGGCGCGGGCGATCCCAAAGGCGAGGCGCCCCGCGTCTTCCCGGGTCAGCTTGTAGGTGGCGCGCAGCGACCCGTCGCCGGCCAGGCCGACCCGCCCGCTCGATTGGTCGGAGAGGTGGACGCCGATCGAGCCGATGTGGCCGAAGTCGAGCATCGCCCGCTGGTGGTCGCGGCCCGCCCCCAGCAACCAGCCGCCGCCGAAGGCCAGCGGCGTGAAGGTCGCCTCGAGCAGGATCCGCGCCTGCTCCTCCCACTGATCGATGTAGAAGCTCTGCATCACCCCGTCCCAGCCCCGCACTTCCTCCTCGTAGTGGGCGCCGATCCAGCAGGCAGGGTGCATGTGGAAGTTGTGGCCGACCTGGTCGCCGCCAAGCCCGGAGCGGAGCAGCAGCTCCGGCGTCCCCAGGGCACCGCCGGCGACGATCACCGCGCTCCTCGCCCGCACCGTGTAGGGGCGGGACGGACGCCCGTTGGCGGCGGTCGTGCAGGCGACGCCGACGGCGCGGCCATCCTCGGTCAGGACCCGGTCGGCTTCGACCCCGGCACGAAGCCGCGCTCCGGCGGCGACGGCGCGAGGGAGGTAGCTGACGTGCATCGCCCGCTTGGCGTCGATCCGGCAGCCAAAGGGACAGGAGCTGCACTGGACGCAGCTGCCGGCGTTGCGCGAGATCGGCGCGCCGCTGGCGCCGATCGCGGCCGCTCCTTCCATCGCCAGCTGGCCGTTACGGCCCATCCGCTCGGGGTCCAGCTGGGTGACCCGGAGGAAGTCCTCCGCCTCGGCGAAATCCTCGCCGAGGTCCCCGGCCCACCCGATCCCGTAACGCTGCCGCCAGTTCTCTAGGACCGAGTCCGGCGTCCGGAAGCAGGTCCCTGAGTTGATCACCGTGGTGCCGCCGACGACCTTTGCCACCGGCACCGGGATCGGCGGCTTGCCCTCGGCGATCGTCAGGCCGGCGTCGCGGTAGATGCCGGCGATCGCGTCGAGGTGGTCCGCGGGATAGCTGTCGCGGTTGTAGTGCGGGCCCGCCTCGAGCACGATTACGTCGACGCCGGCCTCGGCGAGGGTCGCGGCCGCAGCCGCCCCGCCGGCACCAGAGCCGACGATGACGACGTCGCATTCCTCGCCCTCGCCCACCGGGGTGGTGTCGCCTACCGAGCCGGCCGGCTCCGGCTCCGAGCCGTCGGCGAGGCCACAGGCGATCTCGAACCCGATCCGCTTCTCGACCTCCGGCGTCACCGCGTAGCCGAGGGTCGCGAACACCTTCGCCATCAGCAGCAGGTCGTGGTAGAGGGAGAGGCGGGAGCGCTCCATCCGCCGCAGGAAGTCCTCCGCCGCCTCCTGGTCCAGCCGGCTGAAGCGCCAGGGGAAGGGCAGCCACTCGAACACCCGCAGTCCCAGCTTGATCCGGGACAGGGTCCGCGGCGAGACCGAGCTGAGGAACTCAGCGACGGGCCCGGATGCGTCGACGTCCCGCTCCGCCGCGGGCAGCCCGTCGATCCCCGGGGACATCGCCGCGCAGATTGCGCTCAGGGTGCGCTGCTCAGCGGCCGAAAGCCCTGGCGAGCGCTGTCAACCGGGGTCGAGCGGCCGTCCGATTTTGCCGATTAACGACCAGAGCCAGAGCGCGGACAGCGCCAGGAAGCCGTCGACGATGAAGTTCAACAGGTAGATGAAGACCGGGTCCTGGATGAAGAAGAAGGCCAGCGCGGCAAGCGAGGAGGCGGTCTTGCCGATCGCGAGGACGATCAGCAGTGGCCGGTAGCGGACGACGTCGGTCTGGGCAAGGACGCAAATCGCCGTGATCACGACCATGTAGGCGAAGGAGAGCGCCAGCCACAGGTACTCCTGCGTGTGCGGCGCCCGGGTGTCGTTGCCGAACCATTCGCCGAAGTCGGAGATCACGTCGAGCACCCCGCTGGGCACGGCGATGAAGAGGATTCCGACCACCGCGAAGCTGGCGGCGAGTAGCCGGAGGTTCATGACGACGAATCTCTCCGCGGTTGGCCCCTGCATGGGGAAGACAATATCTGGCTGGGCAGCCAAATTGGTGGCGAGCCTAGAATGCGGCCGGATGATCGACCGGGATCAAGTGCTGCACGTGGCGAAGCTCTCCAGGCTGAAGCTCACCGACGAGGAGGTCGAGCGGATGGCGGGGGAGTTGTCGGGGATCCTCGAGCACGTCGACCGGATCGGGAAGCTCGACCTCGACGGGGTGGAGCCGACCTCCCACGTGGTCGACCTGGAGAACGTGCTGCGGGCTGATCAGCCACGGCCGAGCTGGCCGCGCGAGAAGGTGTTGGAGCCCGCCCCGGACCCACTCGACGGCGCTTTCCGCGTCCCCTCGCCGCAGGCCGAGGCCTAGATGGTTGATTCCATCTGATGGGGGAAATGCTTGAGCTGACGGCCCTCGAGGCCCGGGACGCGATGGCCGCCGGCGACCTCTCGGCGTCCGAGTACGACGAGGCCTGGGCGGCCGCGGCGGCCGGGGACGAGCTCAACGCCTACCTCTGGCTCCCCGATGGCGAGGTCCCGCTCGCGCCTGAGGATCCCGGCCTGGCGCCGATCGCGGTCAAGGACATCTTCTGCGCCGAGGGAGTCCCGACCACGGCTGGCTCCCGCATCCTCGAGGGCTACCGGCCGCCGTACACCTCGACGGCGGTGAGGCGGCTGCTGGAGGCGGGCGCGCCGATCCTCGGCAAGACCAACATGGACGAGTTCGCGATGGGCTCCTCGAACGAGAACTCCGCCTACGGGCCGGTGCTCAACCCTTGGGACCAGGGCCGCGTCCCCGGCGGCTCCTCCGGCGGCTCGGCCGCCGCCGTCGCCGGCGGCCTGGCGCCGTGGGCGATCGGCACCGACACCGGCGGCTCGATCCGCCAGCCCGCCTCACTGTGCGGCATCGTCGGGCTGAAACCGACCTACGGCGCGATCTCCCGCTACGGGATGATCGCCTTCGCCTCCTCGCTCGACCAGTGTGGCCCGCTCACCCGCGACGTCCGCGACGCGGCGCTGCTGCTGGGGATTCTGCAGGGGCGCGACGCCTGCGACTCGACCTCGGTCGGGATCGAGGGCGGCATCAGGGTCCCCGACCTCGAGACCCTGGAGGGGCTGCGCTTCGGCGTGCCCGTGGAGCTCGGCCGCGACGACCTCGAGACCGGCGTACGTGAGGTCTTTGAGGCGACGCTGGCCCGGATCGAGGAGCTTGGCGGCGAGATCGCCGAGGTGGCCCTGCCGAACGCCGAGCACGGGATCTCCGCCTACTACGTGATCGCCCCGGCGGAGGCCTCCTCGAACCTGGCCCGCTACGACGGCGTCCGCTACGGGATGCGCGCCGGCGGCGACGGCGACCTGATCGAGATGTACGAGACGACCCGGGCGGAGGGGTTCGGGGCCGAGGTCAAGCGACGGATCATGCTCGGCACCTACGCGCTCTCCTCCGGCTACTACGACGCCTACTACGGCCAGGCCCAGAAAGTGCGGACCAGGATCGCGGAAGACTTCGACACCGCCTTCGCCGCCGTCGACTTCGTCGTCACCCCGACCTCCCCGTCGGTCGCCTTTGGGCTGGGGGAGAAGACCGACGACCCGCTCTCGATGTACCTCAACGACTTCTTCACCGTGCCGGTGAGCCTCGCCGGCAACACCGCGATCTCGATCCCGGCTGGCCTCGCCGAGCCGGCGGGCGGCGGGCCGAAGTTGCCGGTCGGGTTCCAGATCGCCGCACCGGCTTTCGGCGAGCAGGGCCTTCTGGACGCCGCCCACGCCCTTGAGCAGGCGATCGGGTTCGACCACCGGCCGGGAGGCGGAAATGGCTGAGCTGGAGGCGGTGATCGGGCTGGAGATCCACGTCCAGCTCGCCACCAAGACGAAGATGTTCTGCGGCTGCGAGCTGTCCTTCGGCGACGAGCCGAACGTCCACACCTGCCCGGTCTGCCTCTCCCATCCCGGCGTGCTGCCGGTGCCCAATGAGCAAGCGATCCGGTACGCCTTGCAGATCGCCGCGGCGCTGGAGTGCGAGGTGGCGCCGCGCTCGATCTTCCACCGCAAGAACTACTTCTATCCCGACAACCCGAAGGCCTACCAGATCAGTCAGTACGACATTCCGCTGGCCAGCAGCGGGCGGCTCGGCGAGATTCGCATTCACCGCGCCCACCTCGAGGAGGACGCGGCGAAGATGATCCACGTCGGGGAGTCGGGCCGGATCCACGGCTCCGGCGCCTCGCTGGTCGACTTCAACCGCGGCGGCACGCCGCTGGTCGAGATCGTCACCGAGCCGGACCTGCGCGGCGCCGCCGAAGCGGCGGAGTGGGCGCGCTTGCTGCGGGAGACGGTGCGCCAGCTCGGCGTCTCCGACGTGAACATGGAGGAGGGAAGCCTCCGGGTCGACGCCAACGTCTCGGTGCGGCCCGCCGGGACCGAGGAGCTGGGGACGAAGACCGAGCTGAAGAACATGAACAGCTTCCGCTTCCTGCAACGCGGGATCGAAGCTGAGCTGGAGCGCCAGCGCGAGCTGGTCGGGGCGGGGGGGACGGTGGTGCAGGAGACGCTCCACTTCGACCCGGGGAGCGGCACCCTGACCCCGCTTCGCTCCAAGGAGGAGGCGCATGACTACCGCTACTTCCCCGAGCCCGACCTGGTGCCGCTGGCGCCGACCGAGGAGATGCTGCGCGAGGCGCGCGAGTCGCTGCCCGAGCTGCCCGCCGCCAGAATCGCGCGTTACGAAGCGGAGTTGGGGCTGGCGAGCGACGTTGCCGCGACGCTAGCCGCCGACCCCGAGACCGCCGCCTACTTCGAGCGCACGGCGAAGGCCGCGGGAGGGACGGAGCCGAAGGTCCTCGCCAACTGGGTCACCGGTGAGCTGGCCGCGGCGCTGCGCCAAACCGATGCCGAGGGGGGTGCCAGTGAGTCGAAGGTCACCCCAGAAGCACTTGCTTCATTGGTCGGGATGGTGGGGGAGAAGAAGATCTCCCACGGCAGTGGCAAGACGGTGCTGGCGGCGTTGGTCGCCGAGGGCGGCGACCCGGCCGCGATCGTCGAGCGCGAGGGCCTCGCTCAGATGGCTGCCGACGACGGCGAGCTGGAGTCGATCGTCGCCGCCGCTGTGGAGGCTAACCCTGATGCCGTCGAGCAGATCCGCTCCGGCAACGAGAAGGCGATCGGCGCAATCGTCGGCGCCGTCATGCGCGACACCAAGGGCCGCGCCGATGGCGGCGAGGTCCACCGCCTGATCCGCGAACGCATCTAGTACTACGAGTAGCTAGTAAGGGATGATTTCGCTATGAAAGCCGCTGATAAACAAGGTTGGGGTTTCAGATTCAAGAGTCTCACCTTCAGCGATGGGAACAAAATAGAGCTGACTCCCGACAGTGCCGTACTGATCGTGGGTCCAAACAACGCGGGTAAGAGTCTCGCCTTGCGGGAGATCGTGGCCCACTTGCAGCCACCGCACTTGGTCGGTGTGCCAATGAAAGTTGTTCTGGATATAGAGATTGAACTTTCGGGAACCGCGACAGATCTACGGGACTGGCTTGATGCGCATGCATTCCGGGTGCAGAGGGAATTACTTCATTTCCAACGTCCTGGAGCGAACACCCCATGGTCAGTGCTGAAGCAAGAGTGGGAAGACGCTATGAGTGTTGCCAATTCTGACTCAGGCGATCGAATCCGCCTGCCGGGCTTGGCACCGTTTGTGATCTTCCATGCTGCAGCAGAACAGCGTTTGGGCCTGTTGGGTGAGTCTGCTGTCTATAACCCACTGACCGATGGTCCCGGAGATCCGCTTCAGGTGCTTTTCGCTCGCCCCGAGCTAGAGGCTGAGTTAAGTGAGGATTCCCAGGAGGCGTTCGATGTGGGTGTCGTCCTAGCACGTATATGGGGTGCCCCTCTTCGTCTGCATATGGGGTCGTTGGAGATCGAGCCCGCTACGCCACCATCGCGAGCGTACATTGACGCGATCGAGCAGCTCCCGCTCGCATCTGAGCAAGGCGACGGAATTAGAAGCTTCCTTGGTCTCATTCTTGCCTTAAGAGCAGCTGGGTATCCCGTGGTGATGGTCGACGAGCCAGAGGCATTTCTACATCCACCTCAAGCCAGATTGCTTGGGAGGAAGTTAGTGTCGATCGAGGGCGGAGACACGCAGGCATTCATTGCCACTCACAATAGTGACGTATTGAGGGGCGCGCTGGACGCGACCGATGCCAATGTTCAAGTGATCCGAGTTGTTCGAAACGGTGATGTAAACACTACTGCGGTGTTATCGCCAGAGCGACTACGAGAAATCTGGTCGGATCCGCTACTTCGATACTCAAACGTCTTAGAGGGTCTATTTCACAAGGGTGTTGTTATCAGTGAGGGGGATGCTGATTCGAGGTTTTATTCCGCCGTCCTAGACGCTATTCGGGACGCGAAGGGCGCTCCGCCGCATGATCTTCTTTTCACTCAATCCGGTGGCAAGGAGAGGTTGCCGACGATTCTCGAAGCCTTGACGAGCCTTTCTGTGCCAGCGGCGGTCGTTGTCGATTTTGATGGGCTGAGGGATGAGGCGCTGCTACGACGGCTCACCGATCTTCAGGGTGGAAACTGGTCCGATCTTGCGCAGGATTGGAGGGCCGTTTATCAGGCGATTGAGCAACTCGGCTCCGCGCCGGTGATGACTGACGTCAAGAGAACGATCGACGACGTCTTCCAAGGCGCATCAAATCCAAAACTCGATCGGGCGACTGCTTCGAAGGTACGGGATGCCGTGCAGTTGAGCGACAGCTGGCGACTCGCAAAGAGAAGTGGGCTTGGACTCTTGCCACAGGGGTCTGTATCCGAGGCCGGTCAGCGGCTGCTTGACACCCTTGCTGCGCTGGGGATCTTCGTGGTCCCGGTCGGTGAGTTGGAGCGGTGGGTACCTGATATTTCAGAACATGGGCCACGATGGGTGGGCGCCGTGCTCCAGGGTCGCAGGTACGAGGAGCCCGATGCTCCTGCATGGGAGTTTATGCGGGCGGTTTCGGCTTACTTTGAGAGTAGTAGGCGCTAAAGCGAAAGTGCGTTCCAGCACTTTGTAACACGTTGTTACAAAGTGCTACGTTGGGGTCATGGCCTGGAACGTGGTGATCGCTGGCGGTGGCTTTGGAGGAGCTGCGGCTGCTCGGGAGCTGGAGAAAGTGATGCCGCGGCAGTCGGCGCGGATGATGCTCGTCAACGAGACGAACTTCGCGTTGTACACGCCGTTCCTGCCGGAGGCGGCTGCCGGGACCTTGGAGCCGCGGCACGTGGTGACTCCGCTGCGGGAAATCCTCAAGCGGACCTACCTGCGGCTTGGCTCGATCGTCGGCCACGACCCCGAGGCGAAGACGGTCGAGCTGCGGGCCAAGTACGGCGAAGTCGAGACGATTCCCTACGACCAACTGCTGCTCGCGCTGGGCTCGGTCTCGCGGGTGCTGCCGGTTCCGGGCCTGGCCGAGCACGCGGTCGGCTTCAAGGACCTCGCGGACGCGATTTACCTGCGCAACCACGTGGTCGAGACGCTCGAGGACGCCAACGCGACCGAGGACCCGGCGCGCCGCGACCAGTTGCTGACCTACGTCTTCGTCGGCGGCGGCTACGCCGGCCTGGAGGCGCTGGCCGAGCTTCAGGACTTCGCCGCCGACGCGATCGAGAACTACCCTCGCGCCCGTTTGCACGGGATGCGATGGGTGCTGGTCGAGGCGGCCGACCGGGTGCTGCCGGAGATCGACGCGGAGCTGGCCGAGTACGCCCTTCGCGAGCTGCGCGGCCGCGGCATCGATATCCGCCTTGAGACCACGCTGAACGAGGTCGGTCCCGAGACCGCCCGGCTCTCCAGCGGCGAGACGCTGCCGACCCGAACCGTGGTCTGGACCGCCGGTGTCGCCCCGCAGCCAATCCTCAGGGATCTCAGCGTTCCGCTCGACGAGCGCGGTCGGGTCCCGGTCGACCGGTACCTCCGGGTCGAGGGTATGGACTCGGTTTGGGCGATCGGCGACTGCGCTGCCGCCCCCGACCCGCGCGGCGGCCTCGCCCCGCCGACCGCCCAGCACGCCGTCCGCCAGGGCCCGGTCGCGGCCCGCAACATCGCCGCCGAGCTGGGGATCGGGTCGCCGCGCCCCTTCGAGTACCACGGCGAAGCGTCCTTCGTCAACCTCGGCCGCTACAAGGCGGTCGGCCGGATCGGCGACCGGACTTTCCGCGGCTTCCCGGCCTGGTGGCTCGCCCGGAGCTACCACATGAGCCAGATCCCGGGCACCGCCCGCAAGGCCCGCGCGGTGCTCGACTGGACCGCCAGCCTGCCCTTCCGCCGCGATATCTCCGAGGTTGGCTCGATCGGCCACCCGAAGCCGCTCGCATAGCCGGCGGCCCACTGAAGCGCCAGAATTAGAACGTGGGCTTCGAGTACATAGCCATCGCCTTCTTTTTCGGCCTCGCCACCGGCATCATCGGCAAGGGCAAGGGCAGCTCCTTCTGGATCTGGTTCCTGGTCGGCTTGGTGATCCCGCCGCTGGGCCTGATCGCGGTGATCCTCTACCGCTCCGACAAGCAAGAACCCGAACGCCAGTGCCCCAACTGCCACAAGGCGGTGAAGCTCTACGTCCAGGTCTGCCCGGGCTGCGGCACCGACCTCTACCTGCCCGATCCGGCGGCGGTCCGCCACCCCGGCGTGAGGTGAACGCCTCTCGCCGAATGTAGCGCTAAAGTTTCGCTCTATGGGCTCCACAGACGGCCCCGGGTCTCAATCACCCGGGGCCGTTTTTATTGCGGCGCGTCCCTAGCGGTCCGCGAGCTTCGAAGCGAGCGCGATCAGCGCTCGAATCACACCCGCGTAGGCCAGGAGAACCACCGCGTCAATGGTCTCCACGTCGTCTCAAGGCGGAAACGCCGCCGTATTCGCCCCCGAGAGCAGGGTCAGCGCAGCCAGGTGCGGACGATTGCGTTGGCGAAGCCGAGGCCGTAGCGGACGACGGCGGGCTTCTTGGAGTGGCCGTGCAGTCGCGCCTCGACCGTGACCGGGATCTCCCTGGCGGGGATGCCGCGCTTGATCGCCTCGATCATGAACTCGGAGGTGTGGAACTGCTCTTGGCGCAGGACCAGTTGCGGCAGGACGGTGGTGCGGACGGCGCGGTAGCCGTTGGAGCAGTCGGTGACGTGGGTGCGGGTGATCAGGGAGACGAGGCGGTTAAAGAAGACGATGCCGAGCTCGCGGGCGAAGTGGTTGCGATCGGCGTGGCCGAGGACGCGGGAGCCGTGGGCGACGTCGACTTCGCCGTCGAGCACCGGTTTGACCAGACGCTCCATCTCGGACGGAAGGTGCTGGCCGTCGGCATCGAGGGTGACGACGATCTCGGCGCCGGATTCGACCATCAGCCGGTACCCGGTCCGCAGCGCCGCGCCGCCGCCGCGGTTGGCGACGTGGCGGGCGACGGCCGCGCCGTGCTCGGCGGCGACGTCGCCGGTGCCATCGCGTGAGCCGTCGTCGACGACCAGAATCTCGGTCGCCATTCCGCAGACCTGAGAGGGCATCTGCGCCAGTACGTAGCCGATGTTCTCGGCCTCGTTGTAGGCGGGGACGAGGATCGCGATCTTGCCGCGGAAGCGCTCTGGCAGCCCGGCCTGGCGGAACTCCTCCCAGGCGAGGCCCTCGAGTGCAGCCGCTAGCTGACGCGAGTTTCGCGCCGCCTGCGAGAGCGCCCGCAGGGTCAGCGCGAAGAGGATGAAGATCGCGAACACAGCGAGGCCGAGGATCCGGCCACCGTTGCCTTTCTCGAATGAGAAGGTGGAGAGCAGCGCGTCGGTGATTTCGGTGCCGGAGACGATCGCCAGCCCGAAGCCAGTGGCCAACAGGATCAGCACGTCGACATTTCGCAGCGAGCGGCGGCGCAAGATCGCGTAGAGGACGAGCGCGGCGGCGATCGCCAGGCCGGCGCTTCGCAGCGCGGTCAGTTCGGGGGGGAAGATGCCTGCACCTGGGACCATTTGGGGCCAGAGGATATGGCCGCGAGGCAAGATGACAGTGCCAGCGCGGCGAGCGGAAAGACAAGCGTCATCAGCACCTCGTTGCGTCGCGGCGCGGCCAGGGAGATCGCGCCCACGGCGGTGACCAGCGCGATCGGGGTCGCCAGCGTGACCAGCTCCCACCACCGCCGTCGCACTCCGAGCAGCACCACGCCCGCCAGCCCGAGGGCGACCAGGAGGATCTGGACCGCCCTGCCGACGCTGCTGCTCATCGCCGCGCCGATGCCGCTGCTCCACATTCGTCCCACCTTGCGGGCGGTCATCGCCAGGTAGCCGCCCGGGTCCTCACCGATGAAATCGGAGAAGTTCTCCTTGCCGATCTTGCCCAGCGCCGAATCACGGGGAAGGTCGGGATATCGGTCGGCGACCCGGTCGAAGAGCGGCGTCGGGTCGATCTCGTCGAGCGCCTCAGAGTTTGGGTCGAGCCGCCGGCCGTCATAGCGGGCGACCAGCAGCGCCTTCACTCGTTGGTATTCGCCGTCGGCGGGGAGGAAGGTGCCGACGTAGAGGGCCTTGCCGCCACCGGTCGAGATCGGCACCACGCGGTCGAGGACGACCGCGTTGCGGACCATCCAGGGGACGATCGGGACCATTAGGGCGAAGAGCGCGAACGCCGCCCCGGCCAGGCCGAGCCGCCATCCGCGCGGCACGCCCACCCGGATCGCGGCGAGCGCGACAAACGCTGCTCCCACCACCAGGTACTCGGGGCGGAGCATCGCCGTCAGGCCGAAGAACAGCCCGGGCACGAGCCAGGCGCGCAAGCGCTCCTGCTCGCTTGCCCAGAGAAAGGCGAGCACAGCGGCAGGGAAGGTGAGGAGCGCCGGCGCCTCGCTGGTCAGCTCGGCAGTGGAGTGGATGAACGGCGGGTAGACCGCCATCCCGAACGCGGCCAGCAACCCCACCGTGCGGCCGCCGAGCCGCCAGCCGAGGAGAAAGACGACGAGGATCGCGGCGACGCCGAGCAGCGCCTCGATTATCCGCGCAGTTCCTTCCCGCGCCCCTCCGGTCGCGTAGAAGCCGGCGGCATAGAGGAGCGGTGCACCCGGCGACCAGTCGCTGGAGTCCTCGAATTCTGGGCCGCCGTAGCTCCCTTCGTCATAGAGCGCCTTGGAGAGCGCGTAGTAGGCGCGCGAGTCGTCGGCAGGGTCGGTGGCCGGCTCGGCGACCGCGTAGGCCCGTAGCCCCAAGCCGAGGATGACTATCGCCGCCAACGCGAGCAACGTCCGGCGCCCGTACAGAGAGGGCAGCGCGCGGAACCAGTCAGCGATGGCGGTCAAGGCCGGCTCAGGCTATCCGGGGCAGACGCCCGATCCAGGCCCAGACCTTGGCGCCGTTCGCGCGCCCACTCCGCCACCCAGACCACGCCGGCGCCGCCAAGGGCGGCGATCAACGGCAGCAGGGCGAGGGTGCGCCGCGGCGAGGCGATGAAGGCCGCCTGCACCAGCGTCACGACCAGGAGGATCACGGCGATCGCGGCGACGTCGAACCGACGCCGCGCCAACCCGATCACGAGGCCGGCCGCGGCCGCGATGAGCAAGGCGATCTGGAGCGCCCGCCAGAGGGGGAAGCGCATCACTCCGCGGGCCGGGTCGGTCCAGGCGAGCCAGACCTTCCCTGCGACGAAGCCGACCAGCTCCAGCGGTTCCTGCGTGGCGGCATCGGCGTAGGCGTCGATCGCCATCCCGGTCAGCGCCGCGTCGGTGTTCTTGCCCGGGTGAAGGCGGTGGGCGAGCGCGGCGACCGCCTGGCCACGGTAGATCGGCCCCGGCAGCGGCCCGAGCTGGCGGCGGATCCATGGGTACTGGGCGAGCAGGTCGGCGGTGATCTCTTCGGGATCCGGCCCGGCGCGCAGGTAGCTCCCCTCGTAGAGGACCTGGCCGCCTCCGGTCGAGATCGGCACCACTCGGTCGAAGGCGACGTAGTTGCGGACCGTCCACGGCAGGACTACGAGGAGGGCGCAGCCGGCCATCAGCGCCGCCAACCCCAAACGCCGCTGGCTGCCAGGATCGCCGCGCCACGGCAGCAGCGCCAGCACCGGCAGGACACCGACGAACAGCAGGTACTCGGGCCGCAGCATCGCCAGCGCCCCGATCGCCACTCCTGTCGCCGCCCACGGCCATACCCGCGTTCCTTCACGCGCTCGCAGGTAAAGCAGCAACATCCCGGAGAGCAGCGCGGTCCCGACTGGCTCCGTCATCAGCATCCCGGTGTACTCGAGCAACGCCGGGTAGGCCGCCGTCGCCGCCGCGGCGATCAGGCCGGCGTTCGGCCCGGCGAGCCGGCGGCCGATCATGAAGGCGAAGATAATTGCCGCCGAGCTGAGCAGCGCCAGCACGATCCGCGCCATCTCCTCGTCGACGCCACCGCGCACCTCGTAGATCCCGGTGATGAAGAGCGGCAGGCCCGGCTGGTAGTTGGAGGCCGACTGCAGGTATTCGAAGTCGCGCCCCTGCGTGTACCCCTCGCCCTCGGACAGGGCGCGGGAGATGCGGGCGTAGGCGCGGGCGTCGTCGACCGGGTCGTGTGGGGCGCGGATCGCGTAGTCCAGCCGCAGACCCAGGCCAAGGAGGAAGATCGCGATCAGGACGACGGCCCGCCCGCGACCGCCGCAGGCTCTCTCGGCGCGTTCCCTCACGGCGGGATTGTAGGTGCGCCCCCAGCCGCCCTTACGGGGCGAGCGGTCCGGTAGCCTGCCCCGCCTATGCGAATCCTCATCCTCGGTGGTGACGGCTACCTGGGTTGGCCGACCGCCATGCGGTTCTCAGCCCGCGGTCACGAGGTCTCGGTCCTCGACAACTACTCCCGCCGTCGCTGGCACCGCGAAGCGGGCACCGACTCGTTGACCCCGATCGTCGAGCTGCCCGACCGGATCGCCGCCTGGCGAGAGCTATCGGGTAAGGAGATCGCGGCTTACGTCGGCGCGGTCGAGGACGGCGACCTGCTCGAAGAGGTGGTCGCCGAGACCGCTCCCGAAGCGGTCGTCCACTACGGCCAGCAGGCCTCGGCCCCCTACTCGATGGCCTCGCGCCAGACCGCGGTCGAGACCCAGCACGCCAACGTGATCGGCAACCTCAACCTGCTCTTCGCGATCCGCGACCACGTGCCCGAGTGCCACCTGGTCAAGCTCGGGACGATGGGCGAGTACGGCCAGCCCAACATCGACATCGAGGAGGGCTACATCGAGATCGCCCACAAGGGCCGGTCCGACGTTCTGCCCTATCCGAAGCTGCCCGCCTCGCTCTACCACTGCGCCAAGGTCCACGACTCGACCAACATCCACTTCGCCTGCCGCACCTGGGGCCTGCGGGCGACCGACCTCAACCAGGGCGTCGTCTACGGGATCGAGACCGAGGAGTCGGCCGGCGACGAGCGCCTGATCAACCGGTTCGACTACGACGAGATCTTCGGCACCGTGCTCAACAGGTTCTGCCTGCAGGCGGTGATCGGCCACCCACTGACCGTCTACGGCTCCGGCCACCAGACCCGCGGCTTCCTCAATATCCGCGACACCCTCGCCTGCGTCGAACTGGCGGTCGAGAACCCCGCCGACGGCGGCGAGTTCCGTGTCTTCAACCAGTTCACCGAGCAGTTCTCGGTGCTGGAGCTGGCCGAACTGGTCAAGGCGTCGGCCGAGCACCTTGGGTACGAGGTCGAGATCGCCCACCTCGACAACCCCCGGGTGGAGAAGGAAGAGCACTACTACAACGCGGTCCACACCAAGCTGCTCGACCTCGGCCTCGAGCCGACCCTGCTGGGCGAGGAGCTGGTCGCCTCGATGATCCACACGATCGAGCGCCACAAGTCGCGGGTGATCGAGTCGGCGATCGACCCGCGCACCCGCTGGAACCCGGCCAAGTCGCCGACCGGCCGCACCTAGTCCGACACCCCGCCTGCCGTGCGTCCAGACGCCTTGGCGGGCACGGTCCCGCTGGTACCATCGCCAGTCTCATGAGAGCCGCCGACACCCTGATGGAATCGCTCAAGGCCGAGGGCGTAAAAGACGTCTTCGGGATCCCCGGCGGAGCCAACCTGCCGACCTACGATGCGCTCGTCGACGCCGACTTCCGCCACGTCCAGGTCCGCCACGAGCAGGGCGGCGGCCACGCGGCCAAGGGCTACGCGATGTCCTCCGGCCGGGTCGGGGTCGCCTTTGCTACCTCCGGCCCCGGCGCCACCAACCTGGTCACCGCGATCGCCGACGCGATGCTGGATTCCTCCGCGACGGTCTTCATCACCGGCCAGGTCCGCACCGAGCTGATCGGTACCGACGGCTTCCAGGAGGCCGACATCCTCGGCGCGACGCTGCCTTTCGTCAAGCACTCCTTCCAGGTCACCGACGCCCGCCAGATCCCCGAGTACGTGCACGAGGCCTTCCACATCGCTTCGACCGGGCGGCCAGGGCCGGTCCTGCTCGACATCCCGCAGGACCTCTCGCGGGCCGACATCGATTACCTGCCTCGCACCGAGCCGGTTGAGCTGCCCGGTTACAAGCCCTCGACCGACGGCAACATCAAACAGATCCGGATTGCCGCCAAAGCGCTGGCCAACGCCCGCCGCCCGATCTTCTACACCGGCGGCGGCGTGATCAACGGCAATGCCTCCGAGGAGCTGCGCGAGCTGGCCGGCTCGGACCGCTTCCCGGTCACCTCGACCTTGATGGGCCTCGGCGGCTACCCCGCTTCCGGCGAGAACTGGCTCGGGATGCTGGGGATGCACGGCACCTACACCGCCAACACGGCGATGGACAAGGCCGACCTGATCGTCGCGATCGGCGCCCGCTTCGACGACCGGATCACCGGCAAGCTGGCCGAGTTCGCACCCCACGCGAAGGTGATCCACATCGACATCGACCCGGCGGAGATCTCCAAGAACGTCGGCGCCCACATCCCGATCGTCGGCGACGTCAAGCAGGTGCTGCCGAAGCTGACCCGCGAGTACCGCGCCCTGCAGACCGACAGCTCCCGGCTCGACGCCTGGTGGCAGCAGCTGAGGAGCTGGCAGGAGGAGCACCCCCTCTACTACGAGCCCGGCAAGGATGGCGAGATCAAACCCCAGTTCATGGTCGAGGCGATGCACAGGGCGACCGGGGGGGAAGCGATCGTCACGTCTGATGTCGGCCAGCACCAGATGTGGGCCGCCCAGTACTACGGCTTCGACAAGCCGCGCCGGTGGATCAACTCCGGCGGGCTCGGGACGATGGGGTTCGGCCTGCCGGCGGCGGTCGGCGCCAAGGTCGCCTGCCCCCACGAGGCGGTCGTCTGCCTGGCCGGCGATGGCAGCCTGATCATGAACGTGCAGGAGCTGGCCACCTGCGTGACCGAGGAGATCCCGGTCAAGGTCTTCCTGATGAACAACGGCTACATGGGCATGGTCCGCCAGTGGCAGGAGCTGTTCTGGAACAACCGCTACAGCGCCGTCGAGATGGGCGCCAGCCCGGACTGGGTGAAGCTGGCGGAGGCCTTCGGTGCGACCGGGATGCGCTGCGAGACCGCCGACGACCTCGAGGAGACGATGGTCAAGGCGCTGGAGACCGACGGTCCGGTCCTGCTCGACGTGCGGGTCGCCCAGGAGGAGAACTGCTACCCGATGATCCCGCCGGGCGAAGCCGCCCGCGACATGGTCGAGGCGCCGAGGACGGTGAGCTGATGGAGGCTGGGACTCCAGACCTGGTCAAACTCGAGGACCTGCGCCTCCCGGGCCAGCTGAGCGGGCGCAAACACATCCTCTCGATCCTGGTCGAGAACAAACCGGGCGTGCTGGCGCGCGTCGCCGGCCTCTTCTCCCGCCGCGGTTTCAACATCGACACCCTTGCCGTCGGCCCGACCGACGACCCGACGATCTCCCGGATCACCCTCACCCTCGACGGCGCCGTCCACCCGATCGACCAGGTGACTAAGCAGCTGCACAAGCTGGTCAACGTGCTGAAGATCCGCGACATGGAACCGGAAGAGACGGTGGCGCGGGAGATGGCCCTGTTCAAGGTTTCCTCGGCGGTAGAGAACCGCGCCGAGATCATCCAGTTCGCCGAGATCTTCCGCGCCAAGATCGTCGACGTCGCCAGGCGCACGATGACGATCGAGGTGACCGGCTCGGCCGACAAGATCGAGGCCTTCGAGCGGATGATCCGTCCCCACGGGCTCGTCGAAATGGTGCGCACCGGCGAGATAGCCATAGCGCGTGGTAGCGACTGAGACTCTGCTGAGCGCCCTGCGGAAGGGCGCCGAGCGGGGGCGACGGACGCTCGTCAGCGTCACGGTCGAGAGTGAGATCGGCGATCCCTGCGCGGCGGTGTTCGCCTCTCGGCTGGCGAGCGACCGGTGGTTCTGTTGGGAGCAGCCCGATCGGGGGTTCGCGCTGGCCGGCCTCGGGGTTGCGCACGAGGCTGCCTCGCGGGGAGAGGCGCGGTTCCGGGATATCGCCACCGAGGCGCTAAGAACCGGGCGGGACGCGGTCGTCGATCAACCGCCGGGACTGCCCGCGGGCGCCGGGCCGGCCTGGCTCGGCGGCTTCGCCTTCGACCCCGAGGGCGGCGCCTCCTCAACCTGGTCCTCACTGCCGCCCGGCTCGCTCGTGCTGCCGGAGATCTCGATCTGCCGCAGCGGCGGGGAGTCCTTCCTTACGCTCAACGCCCTGGTCAGCCCCGGAGAGGAGGTCGAGGACCGAGCGGTGGAGCTCGAGGCGAGGCTTGCCGGCCTGCGGGATGTACCGCTGCCGATGGTCGATCCCCACCCGTCCGCCCAGCCGGAGATCCGCAGTGCGCTACCACCCGCCGAGTTCGAAGCGGCGGTCTCGGCGGCGACAGCCCGGATCGGGGAGGGGGAGATGAGCAAGGTGGTGCTCGCCCGCGAGGTGGTCGTCAGCGCCGCCGCCGCCCACGATCCGGTGGCCCTGTTCGGAGGGATGCGCGAGCAGTTCCCGTCCTGCTTCTGCTTCTGCTGCGGCACCCCCGAGGCGGCCTTCATCGGCGCCAGCCCGGAGCTGCTGCTGCGACGCTCGGGGGCGAGCGTCTCCACCGTCGCCCTCGCCGGCTCGACTCGCCGCAGCTCCGACCCCGCCGTCGACGACCACCTCGCCGAGCAGCTGCTGCGCAGCGACAAGGAGCGCCGTGAGCAGCGGATCGTCACCGACCGGATCATCCGCTCGCTGCGCCCGCACGCCGTCTGGGTCGAGGCGGCCCCCGAACCGGAGATCGTCAAGGTGGCGAACATCCAGCATCTGGCGACCCCGGTGATCGCCCAGCTCTCCGATCCTCACTCGGCGATCGAGCTGGCGGGGATGCTGCACCCGACCCCGGCGGTCGGCGGCGAGCCACGGTCGACCGCCCTCGCGACGATCGCCGAGCTGGAGCGGATGGACCGCGGCTGGTACGCCGCACCGGTCGGCTGGATGGACGCGACCGAGGACGGCGAATTCTGCGTCGCCCTGCGCAGCGGCGTGCTGCGCGACCGCGATGCCCACCTCTTCGCCGGAGTCGGCGTCGTCGCCGGCTCAAACCCCGCCGACGAGCTTGCCGAGACCGAGGTCAAGCTCGAGGCTCTGCTGCCGCTGCTTGTTTAGCTGAGCGCCTCGCTGACGCGCGAGGCCAGCTCCCGGTGGGCCTCGACGTTGGTTCGCCGGTCGGTCTTGACCTCGATCAGGCCGGTGCCGGTGGCGAGTGCGCCGGGGAGATCGTCGAGGTTGTCGAGGCGGTAATGGGGGAGGCCGAACAGGGCGGCGGCCTTGGCGACGTCGAGCGGGCGGGAGGTGCCGAGCAGGGCCTCGAACTCCTCGTCGCTCATCGCGCTCTCCTGGGGCAGGAAGTGGAAGATGCCGCCGCCGCCGTTGTCGATGACGACGATCCGGACCGGGGTCTCGATCTCGCGCAACGCCACCAGCCCGCCGAGGTCGTGGAGCAGCCCGAGCTCGCCGGTGACGATCGTGGTCGGGCGGCCGCTGGCGTGGGCGGCGCCGATCCCGGAGGAGATCAGGCCGTCAATTCCGTTGGCACCGCGGTTGCAGAGGAAGAGCACGTCGGCCTCCCGAAGGGGCAGGAACGCCTCCTGGTCGCGAATCGGCATGCTGGAGGCGGTGTAGACGAGGTCGCCGTCTCGGTGAGCGCGACCCAGCGCCAAGTGGAGCGCCGGCTCGGAGATTGGTCCCTTGGCATCAAGCGCGCCCTCGAGGGCATCGCGGGCCGCGGCCTCCGCCTCGATCCACTTCTCCGGCGCACCCCGCTCTTCTTTCTCCAGCCGGGTCGCCCAGCCCGAGGCGAGCTCGGTCGGGTCGGCTCTCAGCCGCGCTGCGGCCCGGCGGCTCGGCTCGTTCCAACCGCCGTAGGGATCGACGACGATCTGGTCGGCGCCGCTGCCGGCGAGCCAGGCGCGCAACGGCTTGCTGGTCGGCATCTCGCCGAAGCGCAGCACCAGGTCGGGGACGACGGAGCGGGCGAAGTGCTCGTCGCGCAGCAGCAGGTCGTAGGTGGAGATGAGGTGAGAGCGGTCGTGCGGGCCGCAACGCAGCTGCGAGGTCGGCTCGGCGAGGATTGGGAACCCGGAGGCACGGGCGAGGTGGGCGAGCGGCTCGCGCAGCTCGGGGTCGAGCTGGCGGCCGGCGACGATGACGCCGGAGATCGCCTCGGCGATGTGTCCCGCCACCTCGTCGAGGAGGAAGACTGAGGGCTCGAGATCGATCCGGGTCACCGCGGTCAGCGGCCGTCCGCCGCGGCCTTCCAGCGCCAGCGGATCGGTTGCGGTCACGGCACCCTCGACCGCGACTGGCGCCAGCGGCTCGCGCCAGGGGAGGTTGAGGTGGACCGGGCCCGGCCGGGTCTCGCCTCGCGCCGATGCCAGCGCCCGGCAGGCGACCGAGCGGTAGTGCAGCAGCCCGTCGTCGTCGGCCGCGTGGATGCCGACTTCGCAGAACCATCGCACCGAGGAGCCGAAGAGCTTGATCTGGTCGACCGTTTGCCCGGCCCCGATCCCGCGCAGCTCGGGAGGCCGGTCGGCGGTGAGCACGACCAGCGGCAGCCCCGACTCGTCCGCCTCGCAGACCGCCGGGTGGTAATTGGCCGCCGCGGTGCCCGAGGTGCACAGCAGCGCCACCGGGTCGCCGCTCGCCTGCGCGGCCCCGAGAGCGAAGAAGCCGGCGGAGCGCTCGTCGACGATCACCGTCACCTCGATCTCCGCCCGCCGCCAGAGGGCCAGTGCCAGCGGCGTCGAGCGCGAGCCCGGCGAGATAACCGCGTGCCGTACGCCGCCGCGGGCAAGCTCCTCGACGAAGGCCGAGGCGAGCGCGGTGTTGGCGTTGGTCGGGTCCATGGATGGAACCTAGAGCCGGTGTGCGGTCAACGCATCCTCGTCGATCTCGACCCCGAGCCCGGGACCTGGCGGCTGCCGCAACATGCCGCCCTTCAGCTCGCATTCGACCGAGGCGATCGTCGAGGCAAAGAGCCGCTGGGTCGCGAGCCCGTGGGCACGTTCGCCACTGGCGGGCCAGGGCATGTCCTGAATCGCCGCCGCGAACCTGGCTCCCATCGCGATCCCGACCGGCCCGTCAAGGGCGCTCGAGGCATAGGCGGGCAGCTTCTTCGTGACCTCCATTGCGGGGGAGAGGCCGCCGACCTTCGAGAGCTTGACTCCGGTGAGGCTGAAGGCGTTTGCAGCGGCGGCTGCGGCTGCGTCTTCGGCGGTCTCGATGCTCTCGTCCCCCGAGAGCGGGATCGAGGTGGCACGGGATAGCTCAGCCGCCTCCTCGATCGTCGACACCGGCTGCTCGACCATCTGCACTTCGAGCGGCTCGAGCTCGCCGAGCACCCGCTTCGCGGTCTCCAGATCCCAAGCCGCGTTCGCGTCGGCGCGGATCTGAGCCTCCGGGCCGAGCGCCTCGCGGACCGCGGTTACCTGGGCGACGTCGTCGCCGGCGCCCAGCTTGAGCTTGAACGTGGCGTACCCCTCCGCCGCCCAGCGCAGCGCGTCCTCCGCGACCGCGGCGGGCTCGCCCGCGACCAGCGTCGCGTTGCAGGGGATGGCCGGTGGGTCATCCCCCTTGGCGCCGCCCTGCAGGTCGAACAGCGCGGTCGAGATGGCGCACCGAGCGGGCGCCGAGCGCGGCACGCCCACGTTGATGTCGTACTTCCCTCCGGATAGCGGGAGGAAATGCGACACCTCGGCGAACTCCTCGAGCTCCCGCACGACCTGCGCCAACGCCGCGTCGCCCCGCAGCGAGAGCGGCACGGCTTCGCCCAGTCCCGTTCGGCCCTCCTCGTCGCGCACCCGCAGCAGCACCATCTCCCGCTGCTCGAGCCGCCCGCTCGCGGTCACGTAGGGCTCGCGGAACGGCAGCGCGTAGGGGACGACCTCGATCGAGGCGAGTCGCATCAGGCGGAGATCAGCAGACCCGCCGAGACGAGCAGGGTGTAGGCCGCGAGGACGACACCGGTCGCCGCCAGGACTCCGTTGAGGGCGGGCCCGTCGGTGTGGGTGGCCAGGGTCTGGGTGGGCCGGATCGCCAGCGGCGCCGCCAGCAGGCCGATCAGCGGCAGCGCGCTCGCTTCGCCGGCGAGCAGCGAGATCGGCAGGGTCGCGAACGCCCCGATCACCAACAACCGGTAGAGGTTGACTGCGTTGGCGCGACCCATCCGCACTGCCAGGGTCATCTTGCCGGCGCGGCGATCGGTCTCGAGGTCGCGGACGTTGTTGACGACGAGGATCGCGGTGGCGAGGAAGCCGACCGAGATCGAGAGGCCGAGCGGCAGCGCATCGAGCTGCTCGACCTGCACGTAGTAGGAACCGTTGACCGCGACCAGGCCGAAGAAGAGGAAGACGAAGACCTCTCCGAGGCCGGCGTACCCGTAGGGCTTCGGGCCTCCCGTGTAGAGGACCCCGGCGGCGATCGAGACGGCTCCGATCGCCAGGATCGCGATCCCGGCAACGGTCGCCAGGTAGATCCCGCAGGCGACGGCCACGGCGAAGGCGATCCAGGTCGCCCACAGCACCCGCTGCGGCGTCACCAGTCCGGCCGAGGTCACCCGCACCGGTCCCAGCCGGTCGGCCATGTCGGCGCCGCGCTTGGCGTCGGAGTAGTCGTTGGCCAGGTTGGTCCCGATCTGGATGAAGATCGAGCCGACCAGCGCCGCGACGAAGGCCCCCCACCGAGGCAGGTCCCCGACCCAGTGAACCGCCGCCGCGGTCCCGATCAGCACCGGCGCTATCGCGGCCGGCAGCGTCCGCGGCCGCGCCGCCATCACCCAGATCCTCATCGGAGCGTCACGGTCTTTTCGGGTACTTGGAGAAGTCGGGCTCCCTGTCCTCCTGGTACGCGTTCCGTCCCTCCTGTCCCTCCTCGGACATGTAGAAGAGCAGCGTCGCGTCGTGGGAGAGCTGCTGAAGCCCGGTGATTCCGTCCTCTTCGGCGTTGAAGCTCGACTTCAGCAGGCGCAGCGAGAGGGGGGAGAGGTGCAGCATCTCGCGACACCAGGCGACCGTCTCGCGCTCCAGCTCGGCGACCGGGACGACCGCGTTGACGAGGCCCATCTCCAGCGCCTCGCCGGCGTCGTAGAGCCGGCAGAGGAACCAGAACTCCTTCGCCTTCTTGACCCCGATGTTGCGGGCCAGCAGGCTGGCGCCGAAGCCGCCGTCGAAGGAGCCGACCCGTGGCCCGGTCTGCCCGAAGCGGGCATTGTCGGCGGCGATCGTCATGTCGCAGACGAGGTGGAGGATGTGGCCGCCGCCGACCGCGTACCCGGCGACCATCGCCACGACGGGCTTCGGCAGCCGGCGAATCTGCACGTGCAGGTCGCCGACGTCGAGCCGACCGACGCCCTGCTCGGCGACCTCGTCGTCGCCGATGTAGCCGTCATCGCCGCGGATTCGCTGGTCCCCGCCCGAGCAGAACGCCTCGGTGCCGGCGCCGGTGAAGATGATCGCGCCGACCTCGAGGTCGTCGCGGGCGCGCCCGAAGGCGTCGCGCAGCTCCGCCAGGGTCTGCGGGCGGAAGGCGTTTCGCACCTCCAGTCGGTCGATCGTGATCTTGGCGATCCCGTCCGCCACCTCGTAGCGGATGTCGCCGTACTCGGCTGCGGCGCGCCACTCGATCGGCGCGTACAGGCCCTCTTCAGGCGGGGCGGCCTTGTGTCGTTGCGGCACGAGTTCCTCCGGGTCCGAGGGTTGGCGCGGCTGGCAACGATAACTCGTAACGTTGCCCCCGGAATGACGATGCCCAGGTGCCCATGAAGCTTGACAACTGGCTCGCTCAGCGATCGCAGAGCTGCCCCGACCGCACCGCCTTGGTCGCCGACGGCGCTGAGATGACCTATGCGGAGCTGGAGGCGGAGGCGACCTGGGTCGCCCGCCGGCTCGCCGCCCACGGCGTGCGCCGGGGCTCGACTGCCGCTCTGACCATGCACCCGCGCCGCGAGCAGGTCGTGCTCCTGCACGCGCTGATGAAGGTCGGGGGCAGGCTGTTGCCCCTGGGCCCCCGGCTGACCGCCGAGGAGCGGGAGGCGATCGTCACCGCCGAGGAGCCGATCGTCGACCTCGACGACGCCGGCGAGCTGACCCAGACCGAGGCCGACATGCCGCTGTTGGGCGAGCACGACATGGATGACATCTGTTGCCGGGTCCTGACCAGCGGCAGCACCGGCGCCCCGCGCCCGATCTCGATCAGCTACGGCAATTTCCTCTGGAACGCGGTCGGGTCGGGCTTCAACATCGGGGTCGAACCCGAGGACCGGTGGCTCTGCTGCGTGCCGCTCAGTCACATCGCCGGGCTGGGAATCGTGATGCGCTCGGTGATCTACGGCACCACCGCCGTCATCCACGACGGCTTCGACGCCGACCGGGTCGGCGCGGCGCTGGAATCCGACGGCATCAGCGTGGTCTCGGTGGTGGCGACGATGCTGACCCGGCTGCTCGAGGCCGGCGCCGACCTCTCCGGCCCGCGGGCGATCCTGGTCGGTGGTGGGCCGGTGCCGGAGGAGCCCCTGAAAGAGGCGCTCGCCAAGGGCGCCACCGTGGTCCAGACCTACGGCATGACCGAGACCTGCTCCCAGGTCACCACCCTGGCGCCTGCCGACGCCGGCCGCAAGGTCGGCTCCGCCGGCCGGCCGCTCCTCACCACCCACCTGCGGATCCAGGAAGGCGAGATCCTCGTGCAGGGGCCGACCGTCGCCCCCGGCAGCGCCGACGCCGACGGCTGGCTTCACACCGGCGACCTCGGCCACATCGACGAGGAAGGCTTCCTCTACGTCAGCGACCGGATCGACGACCTGATCGTCTCGGGCGGCGAGAACATCGTTCCGGCCGAGGTCGAGGAGGTGCTCCTCCGCCACCCCGAGGTCGCCGACGCCGCCGTGGTCGGCCGCGAGGACCCCGAGTGGCAGCAGGCGGTGACCGCCGTCGTCGTGCTCGAGAACGGGTCCGAGGTGACCCCGGACGACCTGCGCCGCCACTGCGCCGACGCGCTCGCCGGCTTCAAAGTGCCCAAGCGGGTGGAGCTGGCAGCCGCCCTGCCGCGCACCCCGTCGGGCAAGCTGATGCGGGGCGCGCTCCGATAGCCTGCCCGGCCATGCGTACCGACGACATCTTCTACGACAAGGACGCCGACCTCGGCAAGCTCGAGGGCAAGACCGTCGCGATCCTCGGCTACGGCTCCCAGGGCCACGCCCACGCCCTCAACCTGAAGGACTCCGGGGTCGACGTGGTCGTCGGTCTGCGCCCCGACTCCTCCAGCCGGGCCAAGGCCGAAGCGGAGGGCCTCGAGGTCCTCGACATCGCCGAAGCGGCCAGCCGCGGCGATCTGGTCATGGTGCTGCTCCCGGACGAGAAACAAGGTGAGCTCTGGCGCGAGGAGATCGCCGACGGAATCGCCCCCGGCAACCTGCTGCTCTTCGCCCACGGTTTCGCGATCCACTTCGGAGAGGTGGAGCCCCCGCCCGGCGTCGACATCGGCATGGTCGCCCCGAAGGGCCCGGGCCACCTGGTCCGCCGCCAGTACGAGGAAGGCAACGGCGTCCCCTGCCTGATGGCTGTGCACCAGGACGCCAGCGGCGACGCCCACGATCTCGTCCTCGCCTACGCCTCCGGGATCGGCGGCGGCCGCGCCGCGGTGATCGAGACGACCTTCAAGGACGAGTGCGAGACCGACCTCTTCGGCGAGCAGGCCGTCCTCTGCGGCGGCGCCTCGGAGTTGGTCCGCGCTGGCTACGAGACCCTGGTCGAGGCCGGCTATGACCCGCGCCTCGCCTACTTCGAGTGCCTGCACGAGCTGAAGCTGATCGCCGACCTGATGTACGAGAAGGGGATCCAGGGAATGCGCTACTCGATCTCCAACACCGCCGAGTACGGCGACATGACCCGCGGCAGCCGAGTGATCGGCGAGGAGTCCCGCGCGGCGATGAAGCAGATCCTCTCCGAGATCCAGTCGGGCGAGTTCGCCCGCGAGTGGATCGGCGAGAACCGCGCCGGCGGCGAGAGCTTCGACCGGATGCGCAAAGAGGCTGCAGGGCACGAAGTCGAGGAGGTCGGCAAAGATCTTCGCGACATGATGCCCTGGATCGACCAGAAGTTCTGAGGGTTGGTGGGGTGGGGGACGGGTGCCCCTCCCGCTGAAGCCGTTGCGCAGCTGATCCGCCGCACGGCTCGGATTGCTCGTCCATGAGCTTCATCGAGAGGGGCACCCGTCCCCCAAGCGCACCGCTCAGAGAGCTGGAGCTACCGACTGGTCTCGCCGGGGGAGAGTTTGCCGTCGCGGCCGACGTACCCATCCTTGCCACCCACGACCAGATAGACCGCGTCCTCGGAGTCACTGAGGTTGCGGATCTTGCGGTGGGTTGGGGCGTCGACCCAGGCTAGGCCGCCCGGGCCCAGCTCCTGGGTCGAGCCGTCGCCGAACTCGAACTCGACCCGGCCGGCGTGGACGAAGTAGAGCTCCTCCTGCTCGTCGTGGTAGTGGCTGCCGGTGGAGTAGGAGGGAGGCAGCACGATCGCGTTCACCCCGAATGCCGTTACCCCAAGCGCCTTGCGGACCTTGCGGAACCCCGGGCCCTCGCCGAGATCCCCGAGGTGGGCGACGGCATAGCCGTCGCCCGTGGACACGTTGGTGTTCTCGACCTCGGACATCGCTGCCTCAGGCGGCCGGAGCCGGCGGTGGGGGCGGAGAGGTCGCCGCGGCGGCGTTCGAGCGCTCCAGGCCGACCGGCGGGTAGTCGTCGGTGAGCAGGGCGATGTAGCCGAAGACGCGGGCGTGGAAGGCGTTGCAGAAGGTCAGCATGCTGTTGATCCCCTCCGGGATGTAGCCGCGGAAGACGATCGTCAGCCAGGCGACGAAGGCGGCGCTGAGCACGATGTAGCTGGTGCCGTAGGAGTAGACGAGCACGAGCGGCAGCGCCAAGATCAGGCGGAAGAAGGCCTTCAGTCGGCTCTGACGACTCGCGGCCGGAGCAATGTTGACCCGGACCGGGTAGTTCGGGTCATCGGCCAGGCCGAACGGAGGCCAAACATCCGTCTGTAGGTAGAGCCAGGCGGAGACGCGGATGCTGAACCGCACGACGCCCGAGTTGAAGTTGTACAGCCACTGCGGGTAGCGGCCGAGGATCACCACAGCGACCCAGGCGAAGAGGTGGGTGAAAAGGAACAGGATCCACCAGAACAAGGCGACGATCAGCCATGGGATCGCGAGGATCAGGCGGAAGAAGGTCGTCCAGCGGTTCGGCGTCGGGTTGAAATCTACTTCGTAGCTGATCGGGTACATCGCTCTTCCCCTTGTTCGTGGGACTGGGCCGGAAGTGGCGGCGTCCAGCCTATCCCTGGCCTCGGCGGGCGTCCACCACGTGCGCCGGTCCACCCGCGGCTGTCAATAACCTGTCGACCCGATGAGCACCCAGACCACCGCACAGATCCCCACCGAGCTGAAGCCGGCCGACGGTCGCTTCGGGTGCGGCCCTTCGAAGGTCCGCCCCGAGGCCCTGGCGGCGCTCGCTGGGCAGGCGGATCTGATGGGCACCTCGCACCGTCAGGCGCCGGTCCGCGACGTGGTCCGACGAGTCCGCTCCGGCCTCGCCGATCTCTTCTCGCTTCCCGACGGGTACGAGGTGATCCTCGGCAACGGCGGCACGACTGCCTTCTGGGAGGCCGCGACCGCCTGGCTGGTTCGGGAGCGCGCCCTTCACCTCACTTACGGCGAGTTCTCGCAGAAGTTCGCCAAGGCAACCGCTGCCGCGCCGTTCCTCGACGATCCGATCCTGGTCGAGGCCGATCCCGGCGACGCGCCCGACCCGGTCGCGGACCCGGCTGCCGACGTTCTCGCCTGGGCGCACAATGAGACCTCGACCGGCGTCATGGTCGGGGTGAACCGCCCGGAGGGCGCCGGGGACTCGCTGGTGCTGATCGACGCCACCTCGGGCGCTGCCGGCCTGCCGGTCGACGTATCGCAGGCCGACGCCTACTACTTCGCGCCGCAGAAGGGCCTTGGCGGCGACGGCGGCCTCTGGCTTGCGCTGCTCAGCCCCGCCGCGATCGCGCGGATCGAGGAGCTGGACGGCTCCGCCGACCGCTGGCAGCCCGCCTTCCTCTCCCTGCAGACGGCACTGGAGAACTCGCGCAAGGAGCAGACCTACAACACGCCGGCGCTGGCGACGCTGTTGTTGCTGGCCGACCAGGTCGAGTGGATGCTCGAGCGCGGCGGCCTCGAGTGGTGTGTGGGCAGGACCTCCGACAGCTCCGGCCGGCTCTACGGCTGGGCCGAGCGCAGTGAGCTCGCCACCCCTTTCGTTACCGACCCGACGAAGCGCTCGCTCGTCGTCGGCACGATCGACTTCGTCGACTCGGTCGACGCGGCAGCGTTAGCCGCGACGCTGCGCGCCAACGGCATCGTCGACGTCGAGCCGTACCGCAAGCTCGGCCGCAACCAGTTGCGGATCGGGATGTTCCCCGCGGTCGAGCCGGACGACGTCGAGGCGCTGACCGCCTGCATCGATTGGGTCCTCGCCAACGCCGAGGGCGTGGTGTCCGCGTGAAGGTCCTGGTCAAGGAGAAGATCGCCGACTCGGGCGTCGAGCTGCTGCGCGCCAACTTCGAGGTCGATCTCGGCCTGGATATGTCAGACGAGGAGCTCGCCGAGAAGATCGGTGCCTACGACGCGATCCTGATCCGCTCGGCGACCAAGCTGACTCCGGACCTGATCGAGCGGGCCGACAACCTGAAGGTGATCGGCCGCGCCGGCACCGGCGTCGACAACGTCGACATCCCGACCGCCACCCGCCGCGGAATCATCGTCGCCAACGCGCCCGAGTCGAACTCGGTCGCCGCCGCCGAGCACACCTTGGCGCTTTCCCTCGCCCTCTTCCGCAACGTCCCCCAGGCGCACGGCTCGCTGGTCGCCGAGCGCTGGGACCGCTCCAAGTTCAAGGGCGCCGAGCTGTACGGCAAGACGCTGGGGGTAATCGGGTTCGGCCGGATCGGCCAGCTCGTAGCGAAGCGCGCCCAGAGCTTCGAGATGGAGGTCGTCGCTTTCGACAAGTTCGTCTCGGCCGAGCGCTTCCGCGAGCTCGGGGTCGAGGGCGCCGAGAGCGTCGAGGAGGTGCTAGGCAAAGCCGACCTGGTCACCCTGCACGTGCCGAAGACGCCCGAGACCGTCGGCCTGATCGACGCAGATGCGGTAGCGGCGATGAAGGACGGAGCCCGCCTCGTCAACTGCGCCCGCGGCGAGCTGGTCGTGCTCGATGACCTGCTGGCCGGGCTTGAGTCCGGCAAGCTGGCCGGCGCCGCGCTCGACGTCTTTCCCTCCGAGCCGTTCACCGAGCACCCGATCTTCGCCCGCCCCGACGTCGTCGTCACCCCGCACCTAGGCGCCTCCACGGCGGAGGCGCAGGACCGCGCGGGCGTTGTCACCGCCGAGCAGGTGACCGCGGCGCTGACCGGCGGCGTCGTCACCAACGCGGTCAACATCGCCGCCGTCCGGCCCGAGGCCATGGAGGCGCTGGCCCCGTTCGTACCGCTCTGCGAAAAGCTCGGCCGCCTCGCCCAGGGCCTTGGCGACGCCTCGGTTGACCGCGTCTCGGCCGAATTCCGCGGCCGCATCGCCTCCCACGACACGCGGTTGCTGGGGATCGCGGTCCTGGTCGGGATCCTCTCCGGGCATACCGAGGAGCCGGTCAACCTCGTCAACGCACCCCAGATGGCCGACGAGCGCGGCATCGAGCTGGTCGAGACCAAGGACTCAAGCGCGGAGGACTTCACCGAGCTGGTCAGGGTCACGGTCCACTCGGGCGACGGCGACGTCGAGGTCGCCGGGACCAGCGTCGGGCCGCGCAACGAGCCCTACCTCGTCTCCGCTTGGGGCGAGGGCTTCTACCTACCGTTCGCCGACCACATCTCGGTCTTCCGCTACGCCGACCAGCCGGGGATGATCGGCCGGGTCGGGACCCTGTTCGGCGAGGAGGGCGTCAACATCGTCTCCGCCGCCGTTGGCGCTGAGCCCGGAGGCGAGAAGGCGGTGATGGCGTTGACCACGGACGCGCCGGTGCGGGACGAGACGATCGAGAAGATCCTCGGGCTGGATGGATTCGCCCTCGGGCGCTCGGTCGACCTTTAGTTAGGCGTTTCCATCTAACCTTGCGCCGGTGCGGGCGGTGGTGCTCAAAGGCGTCGGGGGTCCCGAGGTGCTCGAGGTACAGGAGCGCCCCGATCCTCCAGTCGGCCCCGGTGAGGTGCGGATCTCGGTCCGTGCGGCCGGCATCAACTTCGCCGACACGATGGCCAGGGTCGGCCTCTACCCGGACGCGCCGAAGCCGCCCTGCGTTCTCGGCTACGAGGTCGCCGGCGAGGTCGAGTCCGTAGGGGAGGGGGTCACCGACCTCGCGCCCGGTCAACGGGTGATGGCGGGGACCAAGTTCGGCGGCCAGGCGGAGCTGGTAACCGTCCCCGCCGACCAGGCACTGCCACTTCCCGACAGCCTCGACTTCGCTCAGGGTGCCGCCTTCCCGGTCAACTACGGCACCGCCTATGCCGCCGCGGTCCTGATGGGCGGCCTGCGCCAGGGGGACAGGATCCTGATCCACGCAGCCGCCGGGGGCGTCGGCATCGCCGCCACCCAGGTGGCTCGCAACATCGGCGCCGAGATCTTCGGCACCGCCTCGGCTTCCAAGCACGACGCGATCCGCGCCCAGGGGGTGAACCACCCGATCGACTACCGCAGCAAGGACTTCGAGGCCGAGGTGATGTCGCTGACCGGCAGCGAGGGGGTCGACGTCATCATCGACGCCCAGGGCCCGGCCTCCTTCCGCAAGGACTACCGGCTCCTGCGCGCCGGCGGCCGCCTGGTCATGTTCGGCCTTTCCGAGGCCTCTACGGGGACGACCCGCAGTGTGCGCGCGGCACTGAAGAGCTTGATCCGCATGCCGCTGGCGACGATGCCCTGGTGGAAGAGCCTGGCGATGATGAACGAGAACAAAAGCGTCGCGGGCCTCAACATGCTCCACTGGTGGGAACGCGAGGGTCAGCTCGACCGCGTCACCGAGCCGTTGATGGATGACCTCAAAGCGGGCCGGTTGGAGCCGGTTGTCGCCGAGGCATTCCCCTTTGAGCGCGCCGGCGAGGCACACGAGTTCATTGCCCAGCGCCGCAACGTAGGCAAGGTCGTGTTGTTGCCATAGAAGAGGGCGGAGAGGGCCCGAGGCGAACAATGCGAGCGATGAAGAGGGCGATCCTGATAGCGGTGACGGTGTTGTGCGCCCAGGTGGCGGTCGCCGCGCATGCCCACGCCGCGGAACCGTCGTGGACCATCCTTCTGGTCGGCGGCGCGGAAAATGATTCTTTCGGCGTCGAGCTGAGCCCGGACGGACGGACCTATGAGATCGACTCCATAGCTCCTCTCGAAGTCGGCGGCACCGTCTGTTGGCACCCGGGAGGAGACGACCTCAAGCTGCTCTGCGACGCGCCGATGATTGCCGGGTTCGAAGTCAACGCCGAGGGAGGCGACGACGCGGTGGAAGTCGGCGCCGGGGTCTTTGTGCCGATGACGATCTCGGGTGGCGCGGGCGATGACAGGGTGCTCGCCGGTCTCGGTGCGGACAAGGTGTTGGGAGGAGACGGCTTCGACCGGCTGCACGGAGGGGGCGGCGGCGACTCGATCTCCGGCGGCGCCGGCTCCGACATCCTCGACGGAGATGCGGGGAGCGACACTCTCTCGGGCGAAGGAGGTCAGGACTCCGTCATCGGCAGTGTCGGGGACGACTTTCTGTTGGGGGGATTCAGGCATGACTTTCTGTACGGCGGCCTCGGCAACGACCGACTGAGCGGAGGTGAGGGCCGCGACGCGCTCACCGGTGGCGCTGGGGACGACCGGTACCTCGGGGCACTGGGCGACCGCATCTTCAGTGGGCTGGGCCGGGACGTCGCTATTCCCGGTGGTCTAGTCAAGTAGAGCGCGGCTCAGGCCTGCTCGGTGGCTACGGCCCGCCGCGAGAACAGCCTGCCGCCAACGAAGAAGATCGCGATCAGCAGACCCACGAGCGAGAGCGCGGCGTCGAGCCGGAAGCCGGCCTGGATGCCGTCGACGAAGGGCGGAATCTGCGACGAGAAGACCGTCGTCGTCAGCCCCAGCCCGATCGAGCCGCCGGCGATCTGGAACATGTAGACGATGCCGCCGGCGAGGCTGGTCTGGGATTTGTCCACCGAGGTAACCCCGGCCGTGGTGGCAGTGGGGTAGAAGCTGCCGATCCCGATCCCCAGTACGACCATCCCGACGATCAGCGAGTCGTAGCCCGAGTTGCCGTCGACCATCGAGAAGAGGAACGGCGCCGCGGTGATGCAGGCGGCGCCGACGATCGCCAGCGTCTTCGCCCCGAGCCGGTTATAGAGGGGGCCGGCGATGAAGGAGACGAGGGCGAAGGTGGCGAGGAAGGGCAGCATCCCTACCCCGGCCTCCAGCGGCGAGTAGCCGAGCTGCTTCTCCATGAACTGCGGCAGGTACAGCAGCGCCGCGAAGAAGGTCGCCGACATGAAGAGGATCGCCAGGCAGGAGGCGGTGAAGCTCTCGTTGCGCATCACCTCGCGTGGCACCAGCGCGTGTTTGCCCGCCCGCCGCTCGATCGGGATAAAGGCGATCAGCAGCGTCGCCGCTAGCGCCACCAGGCCGAGGATCCGCGCGTCGCCCCATCCCCAGTCGTCGACCTGGTCGAGGGCAACTAGCAGGGAGACGAGGCCGACTGAGAGCGCCGCGACCCCGCCGTAGTCGATCTTGTGCTCCTCCGGTTCGGGCTCCTCGACGCGGACGAGGAAGTAGGTGACGAGGACGGCGAAGATCGAGATCGGGACGTTGAGGAAGAAGATCCAGCGCCAGCTGAGGGCGTCGGTGAGGACGCCGCCGATCAGCGGGCCGATCGCGTTGCCGAGCCCGGCGGCGCCGATGATGATCCCGCCCGCCAGGCCCGCTTTCTCTTCCGGCAGCAGCGCGTAGGTCATGCCGAGGATTGCCGGCCACATCAACGCCCCGCCGATCCCCATCAGGGTGCGGGTGGCGATCAGCCAGGTCTCGCTCTGCGCGGCGCCACCGAGCGCCGACATCGAGGCGAAGATCGCGGTGCCGAGGAAGAACGCGTTGCGCCGGCCGAACATGTCGGCGAGCCGACCCCCGGTGACGATCATCACCCCGAAGGTCAGCGCATAGGCATTGACCACCCACTGGATGCTGTTGACGTTCGTGTCGAAGTCGCTCTCCATCGTCGGGAGAGCGACGTTGATCGCGGAGAAGTCGTTGGCGATCACCACCACCGCGACCCCCATCGCGAAAAGCGCCAGCCCGCTAGTCCGTTGCGACTTTGCGATCGGGGGAGCCTACGGTAAGCTCCGGAGCCGAATGAGCCGTTGCTTCGACAGCCTCGCGCTTCTCCTTCTCCTCCCCCCTCGGGGGGAATAGCGCTGGGCGGCGCGATAGCCGCGAGATCAAAAGGCCATTCGAAACAGAGAGAGAAGGAGAGGTCCAATGGGACCCGCATCTGAGGTAAACCGCGTCCACATCTTTGACACCACGCTGAGGGACGGCGAGCAGTCGCCGGGGATCTCGCTCAACACCGCCGAGAAGGTGGAGATCGCCCACCAGCTGGCCCGCCTCGGCGTCGACGTGATCGAGGCCGGCTTCCCGATCACCTCGCCCGGCGACTTCGAGGCCGTGCAGGAGATATCCCGCAAGGTCGAGGGCCCGGTGATCTGCGGCCTCGCCCGCACCCACAAGGCCGACATCGACGCCGCCTGGGGGGCGATCTCCGACGCCCAGCGGCCGCGCATCCACACCTTCATCTCGACCTCCGACATCCACATCGAGCACCAGCTGCAGACCGACCGCGAGGACGTCAAGGGCCAGGCTCGCGCCGCTGTGGCGCTGGCCCGCTCCTACTGCGAGGACGTCGAGTTCTCGCCGATGGATGCCACCCGCGCCGACCTGGAGTTCACCGCCGAAGTGTGTGCGATTGCGGTCGAGGAGGGAGCCAACGTCATCAATATCCCGGACACCGTCGGCTACACCACGCCGGAGGAGTACGCGGACTACTTCCGCCGCCTGTACGAGCTGGTGCCGGCGCTGCGCGAGGTGGAGATGTCGGTCCACTGTCACGATGACCTGGGGCTGGCGGTCGCCAACTCCTACGCCGGGGTACTGGCCGGGGCGCGCCAGGTGGAGTGCGCTGTCAACGGGATCGGCGAGCGCGCCGGCAACTGCTCGCTGGAGGAGATCGCGATGCTGATCTGCACCCGCGAGGACGTCCACGGGCTGAGCACCGGGATCAACAGTACCGAGATCGCCCGCACCAGCCGGATGGTCTCCCGGCTGACCGGGTACGCGATCCAGCCGAACAAGGCGATCGTCGGGCGCAATGCCTTCGCCCACGAGTCCGGAATCCACCAGGACGGTGTGCTGAAGGAGCGCAGCACCTACGAGATCATGGACGCGACCGAAGTCGGCCTGGAGTCGAACTCGATCGTGCTCGGCAAGCACTCCGGCCGCCACGCCCTGCGCGACGCGCTGGAACAGCTGGGCTTCAAGGTCGAGGGGAACGCGCTCAACTCCGCCTTCAAGGCCTTCAAGGAGGTGGCCGACCGCAAGAAGCAGGTCACCGCGCTGGACCTGGAGGCGATCGTCTCCGACGAGATGAGGGAGCGCGCCGACACCCACGAGCTGGCCTGGTTCGAGGTCGAGGCCGGCTCGCGCCGCGACCCGGTGGCGAAGGTCGCGGTGAAGCTGCCCTCCGGAGAGGAGTCGGTCGGCGAGTCCGGCGGCGACGGCCCGATCGACGCGATCTTCCACGCGATTCAGCAGGCGACCGAGACCGATTGCGAGCTGCGCCAGTACACGGTCGAGGCGGTGACCGGGGGGGAGGATGCCCTCGGCGAGGTGACGGTGATGCTCCGCGCCGCCAGCCGCCTGGCGACCGGCCAAGGCGTCGCCACCGACATCCTCGAGGCGTCGGCGCGGGCGTATGTGCGGGCGCTGTCGAACGCACTTGAAGGGGCCGCGACGCGCGAGGCCGAGGCGGCGACTGCCGAGGCCGCGGTGGAGCGGACTCCAGGGCCGTAGGTCCGCGGTAGGGACCTATTCCGATTAGGGGCTCTCCAGGGTCAGGTAGAACCCCGAATCGGAATAGGTCCCGAAGTTAGGCGCCTTTCGTGACACAGCTGGCGCGAAGTGCGCGCCATAGGTGCGTCCGCGCCATGCAACCTCAGCGGCATGTCCCGCGAAACCGGATTTGACGTCGATATGCGACGTCTAATGCGGTCTCGCGGAGGAGATGCGGTGTGCGCGTGGGCAGCGAAGCGTCAGCATGGGTGCGTGGCGCGCCGGCAGCTCGTCGAGTGGGGGATGGGACGCAGCGCGATCGACAGACGAGTTCGGTCGGGACGACTTCATCCACTGCAGTTCGGCGTCTACGCGGTTGGGCATCCGGTCGTCTCGAGGGAGGGGCGATTCATGGCGGCGGTGCTTGCGTGTGGGCCTGGTGCCGTCCTGAGTCACCGCTCCGCGGCGGCGCTCTGGCGGATCCGACCGCCCACGTCGGGGCCGATTGAAGTCACGGTGTCGACCAAGAGCGATTCGCGAGGGAGCATCCGCAGGCATTCGGCCTCTCTACCTGCAGACGAGGTGACGACCGTGGACGGGATCCCGGTGACCACTGTCCCCCGAACCGTGTTCGATCTGGCCGCTGTCTCCTCTGCCACCACGGTCGAGGGCGCCCTCCGAGAGTCCGAATACCTCCAGCTCCACGACCGTCTCTCGCTTCCCGACTTGCTCGATCGCTACCCCGGCCGCCGCGGGTCTCGAACCGTTCGCACCTGCCTCGCACGCCGCGCCGAATCGCCCGGCCGGATCCGGAGCCGGCTCGAGGAACGCTTCTTGCCCTTCCTCCGTCACCACCAACTGCCGATTCCACAGCTCAACGCTTGGGTCCAGGCCGGCCAGCGCTCATTCCAGGTCGATTGCCTCTGGGACGAGGCGAAACAGATCGTTGAGCTCGACGGTTATCAGGCCCATGGCACGCGAACCGCGTTCCGGGAAGACCGCGCCCGCGATCGACTCCTCCGTGTAGCCGGATACGGAGTAACGCGGATTGCCTGGGCTCAACTCGACGACGAACCCACCGCTCTTGCAGCAGACCTTCGAGCTCTGCTCGGTTTGGTTCCTTGAAGAAAGACGGCTCTCGAGGCTCCGCCCGGGAGGGGGAGGAGATGGGACCAGGCCCCGGATATCCGCTATACAAGCGTCCGTGATAACGTACACACCATGAACACCGCTTCCCTACCCAGCCCGTCCCTAGACGTCCCGGCGCCCAGCCCCTCCACCGCCGTCGGCCCTCGCATCCGTGCCCTCCGCGACGCTATGGGCCTCTCCCTACGTGACCTCGGCGAGCGCTCGGGCGTCAGCGCACCGATGCTGTCCCAGGTCGAGCGCGGGGAGACCAGCCCGACCTTGGCGGTCGCAGCCAAGATTGCTGCCGGCCTGGAGTTGACGCTTTCCCAGCTGCTGCGGCTCGACGAGGGCCAGCACGTCGCCGTCAGCCGCGCCGCCGACCGGCGCCGCTACCAGCACGGCAAGCACCGCTTCGAGGAGCTGACCCCGCCGCTGCCGGGGCAGCGCGCCGATGTCTCTCTGCACACCCTGGAACCCGGCGCCGCCACCGGCGGTCGCGAGGATCCGCCAATGCATGAGCCCGGCAGCCGCGAGACCGCCGTCGTCCTCTCCGGGACGCTGGCCCTGGTCGTCGACGGCAGCCGCCACGAGCTGCAGGAGGGCGACAGCGTCACCTTCGACGCCGACTTGCCTCATCATTTCGAGAACGATGGCGAGGAGCCGACCCGGTTCATCGCCGTGATCGCCGCCGGCCTCAGGCGCGGCTAGGAGGAGGTGCAGATGCCACGCACGATGTTCGACAAGATCTGGGAGGCCCACGAGGTCTCCCCGGGCCTGATCTACATCGACCTCCACCTGGTCCACGAGGTCACCTCGCCGCAGGCCTTCGACGGGCTGCGGCTCGCCGACCGGCCCGTGCGCCGCACCGACAAGACTCTCGCGACCGCCGACCACAACACGCCCACCGACGGGACGATGGCGGCGCGGTTGATCGCCGACGAGCTCTCCCGCGTGCAGGTGGAAACGCTGGAGCGCAACTGCGAGGAGTTCGGCATCCCGCTCTACTCGCTGGGCTCCGACCGCCAGGGGATCGTCCACGTGATCGGCCCCGAGCTCGGCGTCACCCAGCCGGGGATGACGATCGTCTGCGGTGACAGCCACACCTCCACCCACGGCGCCTTCGGGGCGCTGGCCTTCGGCATCGGCACCTCCGAGGTCGAGCACGTGCTGGCGACCCAGTGCCTGGTCCAGAAGCGACCGAAGACGATGCGGATCACCTACTCGGGCGAGCTCTCCGCCGGCGTCACTCCCAAGGACCTGATCCTGGCGACGATCGGTCGCCTCGGCACCGGCGGGATGACCGGGCACGCGGTCGAGTACGCCGGCCCGGCGATCGAGGCGCTCTCGATGCCAGGACGGATGACGATATGCAACATGACGATCGAGGCCGGCGGCCGCGCCGGGATGATCGCCCCCGATGAGACCACCTTCGAGTGGGTCCGCGGCCGCCCCGGCGCCCCCGAGGACATCGAAGCGGCGATCGCTCGCTGGCGCGACCTACCCACCGACGCCGATGCGACCTTCGAAAACGAGGTCGAGGTCGACGCCGGCGCGATCTCGCCGATGGTCACCTGGGGGACCAACCCCGGGATGGTCGTCGAGGTCACCGACCGCGTCCCCGACCCGGTGGCGATGGACTCGCCCGCCGACCGCGAAGCCGCTGAGCGGGCGCTCGCCTACATGGGCCTGGAGCCCGGCACGCCGATGACCGAGGTCGCTCCCGAACGCGTCTTCATCGGCTCCTGCACCAACTCGCGGATCGAGGACCTGCGCGAGGCAGCGGCGATGGTCGACGGCCGCAAGGTCGCCAGCTCAATCCGGGCGATGGTCGTCCCCGGGTCCCAGCAGGTGAAGGCGGCCGCCGAAGCGGAGGGCCTGCACGAGGTCTTCCGCAGCGCCGGCTTCGAATGGCGCGAGGCGGGTTGCTCGATGTGCCTGGGGATGAACCCGGACACCCTCTCCGAAGGAGAGCGGTGCGCCTCGACCTCCAACCGCAACTTCGAGGGACGCCAGGGCAAGGGTGGGCGTACCCACCTGGTCAGCCCGAGGATGGCCGCGGCGGCGGCGATCGAGGGACACTTCGTCGACATCCGAGACTGGAGCTGACACGCATGAGGCCGATCGACGTGATCGAGGGCAAAGTGTCGGTGCTGGACCGCGCCGACGTCGACACCGACCAGATCATCCCCAAGCAGTTCCTCAAGCGGGTCGAGCGGACTGGCTTCGGTGAGTTCCTCTTCTACGACTGGATCCGCGATGGCGAGATCGAGCTGGAGCCGAACCCGATCCTCGTCACCGGAGGCAACTTCGGCTGCGGCTCCTCCCGTGAGCACGCCCCCTGGGCGCTGGAGGACTTCGGCTTCCAGGCGATCGTCGCGCCCTCCTTCGCCGACATCTTCTATTCCAACTGCACCAAGATCGGCCTGTTGCCGGCGATCCTCGACGAGGCCCACTGCCGGGCGGTCGCCGAGGCCGGTGAGGCGCGGATCGACGTCGACGACGAGACGATCACCTGCGCCGCCGGCGTTTTCGAGTTCGAGGTTGAGCACGACGTCAAGCACCGCCTGCTGAACGGGCTCGACGACATCGGGATCACGCTCGAAAATTCGGCGGCGATTGACGCCTTCGAGGGGTCCGGTGCAGCCACGGCCGGGCCGGTGACGACCGCGCTTTGACCGAAGGCTCCGAGCGGGCGATGAACAGCAGCGCCCGCGAGTGGGACGCGGATACCTACGACGCCGTCTCCGATCCGCAGTTCGAGTGGGGGATGGACGTCCTCGGGCGGCTCGAGCTGCGCGGGGACGAGGTCGCGCTCGATGCCGGCTGCGGCTCGGGCCGGGTCACCGCCGAGCTGGCGAAGCGACTGCCGCGCGGCCGCCTGATCGCGGTCGACGGCTCCGAGGCGATGATCGCCAAAGCGCGGCAGCGGCTGGGCGAGAACGCGACCTACCTCGTCACCGACCTCTCTGAGCTGGAGGTCGCCGAGCCCGTCGACCTGGTCTTCTCGACCGCGACCTTCCACTGGATCGCCGACCACGACCGGCTCTTCTCGCGCCTGCACGCGGCGCTGCGGCCAGGGGGCCGGCTGGTCGCGCAGTGCGGGGGAGAGGGCAATGTCGCCGAGCACGCCGCCGTGATCGCCAAGGTTGCTGCGCGCCCGGAGTTCGCCTCCCACCTCGAGCGGGCGAGCGGTCTCTGGAACTTCGCCCCGCCGGACGTGACCGAGGAGCGGCTGCACCGGGCCGGGTTCGCCGAGGCCCGCTGTTGGTTGCAGCCCTGGCCGGTGCAGCCCGAGCGTCCGCTCGAGTTCATCACCACGGTGACTCTGGGCCCGTTGCTCGCACAGCTGCCCGAAGACCTCCGCCGCCCGTTCGCGGAAGCGGTCCTCGAGCAGTCCGAGAAGCCGTTGGTGTTGAACTACATCCGGCTCAACATCGAGGCCACGGTCGCCTAACCCGTAGAGTCCCGCCGCGTGAGCACCACCCCGCGCATAGTCGTCCTTCCCGGCGACGGAATCGGCCCCGAGATCGTCGCTGCGGCACGCCGCGTGCTGGACGCTCTGGCCGAGTTCGAGTTCGACGAGAGGCTGATGGGCGGCTGCTCGATCGACGCCCACGGCATCGCCCTCACCGACGAGGTGCTGGAGGCCTGCCGCGCCGCCGACGCTGTCCTCCTCGGCGCAGTCGGTGGCCCCAAATGGGACACCACCGACCCCGACGCGCCCCGCCCCGAGCAGGGCTTGCTCGGCCTACGCAAGGGGATGGGGCTTTACGCCAACCTGCGCCCGGTGCGCCCCAGCCCGGCGCTGGTCTCGTCCAGCCCGCTACGCGAGGAGCGGATCACCGGCACCGACCTGCTCGTCGTCCGCGAGCTGACCGGCGGCATCTACTTCGGCGACAGCGGCCGCCATGGCGACGTCGCCCACGACACCTGCGAGTACTCGGCCGAGGAGATCGAACGGATCGCCCGGACCGGGTTCGAGGCCGCACGCCGCCGCGCCGCAAGTTCGGGGCGCGAACCACGGGTCACCTCGGTCGACAAGGCGAACGTGCTGGAGACCTCGCGGCTCTGGCGCGAGGTGGTCGGGCGGGTCGCCACCGAGTACGACGACGTCGCCCTCGACCACCTGCTGGTCGACAACGCGGCGATGCAGCTGGTCTCCCGGCCTGCCGAGTTCGACGTGATCGTGACCGAGAACCTCTTCGGGGACATCCTCAGCGACGAGGCGGCGATGCTGACCGGCTCTCTGGGGATGCTGCCCTCCGCCAGCCTCGGCGCCGACGGAGACCCCGGCCTGTTCGAGCCGGTACATGGCTCGGCCCCCGACATCGCCGGCAACGGCACCGCCAACCCGCTGGCGACCTTTCTCTCGGTAGCGATGATGCTCCGCCACGGCCTCGACCGGCCCGACGACGCGGAGCGGATCGAGACTGCCGTCGATGCGGTCCTCGAGGGCGGGTTGCGCACCCCCGACCTGGCGGGCGGCACTGTTGCCGCCGCGCCGTTGCCGGAGGTGCCCCGCGAGGTCGAGGTCGGGACCGCCGAGATGACCGAGGCGGTCCTGAAGGAGCTAGGCGCCTAGGGCGCCGTCACTGCCCAAAAGCCCTGGATCACGTTTTTCGTTTCCGCAGCGCCGAATTCCGCGGTCAGGCCAAAGCCCAGTCGGCTGACCGTCCCCGCGTCGAAGGCGAGTTTGGGAGTGTCTCCGTCGCTGGCTCGGATGTAGACGCAGAGCTGCCCGGCGGCTGCTTCCGGCGTCTGCCCGCCGCCGCCTTTGAGGCCCGGGCAGGCGGGCGAGGTGCCAGCGGAGGGGAGGATGTTCGCTTCCGGAGCCGCGGGCGGGTTGACCAGCGGGAACTGAAAGCTGACGCCGGAGCGGTCGAATTCCGTTTTGCCACCGAGGTCGAACACCCCGCGCAGCGTCTGTCCGGTTTTCAGCGTCCCCAGCAGCGGAGCCACTTCGTCACCGAGCTTGGCCAGGGTGACCGACCCTTTGCCGAGCTTGGCCGTGGTCACCGCTTCGTTGTTCAGCTTGTTGGTCGTGATCACGCCGTTTTTGATCGAGCGGGCTATCACGGCATTGGTCCCGATCTTCGACGTGGTGATGCCGCCGTCGACGATGTTCCCGGGCAGCACCGCGCTGGGGCCGAGCTTGCCGACCTTCACCGCCTTCGGCGCCAGCTTCGCGGTGGTCACCGCGCCGCGCTTCAGCTGCCTCTTGCCGACGCTGTTTTTCGGCAGGCCGGCCGCCACCGCAACGCCGCCGAGGGCGACGAAAAGGGCGATCGTCGCGATCGCGTTGCCGTAGGTGAGCTTCGGGCGAAGTCTCGAAATCATCGTTGGCGCTCCTTCATCTGGGGTTTCCGTGTCTTTCTCGCCCGCGAGGTGAAGACCCTCCTTTGATCGGGCATACTTCCCCAACATGGATCAGCAGGAGTTGATTTGGAAGAACGGCGAATTGGTGCGCTGGGAGGACGCCCAGGTGCACGTGCTGACCCATGGCTTGCACTACGGGACCGGCGTGTTCGAGGGCATCCGGTGCTATGAGACCGAGCGCGGGCCGGCGATCTTTCGCCACGCCGACCACCTCGCCCGGCTGGAGAAGTCGGCCGAGCTCTATTACCTGGAGCTGCCGTTCTCGGCGGAGGAAATCCGCCAGGGCACCCACGAGCTGCTGCGCCGCAACGGCCTCAACAGCGCCTACATCCGGCCGATCGCCTTCCGCGGCTACGGCGAGATGGGCCTCTACGCCACCGCCGCCCCGGTCGACGTCGTCGTCGCCGCCTGGCCGTGGGGCGTCTACCTCGGCGAGGACGGTGCCGAACACGGCATCCGCGCCAAGGTCTCGAGCTGGCGCCGGATCGGCCCCGGCGGTTTGGTCCCGCACGCCAAGGCGTCGGGCCAGTACCTCAACTCGATCCTGGCCAAGACCGAGTCCCAGAAGGCCGGCTACGAAGAGGCGATCCTGCTCGACGAGCGCGGCTTCGTCTGCGAGGGCTCGGGCGAGAACATCTTCGTGGTCCGCGACGGCGAGATCGCGACCCCGCCGCACGTCGCCTCGATCCTCGACGGCATCAACCGCAAATCGTTGATGCAGATCGCCCGCGACCTCGGCTACACAGTGGTCGAGCGCGACATCGCCCGCGCCGAGCTGTACCTGGCGGAGGAGGTCTTCCTCACCGGCACCGCCGCCGAGCTGGTTCCGGTGCGCGAGATCGACGACCACCCGATCGGCGAGCCGGGCGAGATAACCCGCCACGTGCAGGCAAAGTTCCAGGACGCGCTGTACGGGCGCGCCGAGGAGTACCTCGAGTGGCTCGACTTCGTCGCAGCTCCGGCCGAAGTTGACGAGCCGAGTAAGGTCAGCTCCTGATGTACCGCTCTTTCGAGCAAATCGGGCGAATTACCGCAGCCGCCTAGCGGCTGGCGCGGCCGTGCCGCGCACGCGGGCCCCCGTGGCCTCCCCCGATCTTCAGAACTCGAAAGGCACCAGATGGAACACGTGAAGCTCTACGACACGACCTTGCGCGACGGCATGCAGGGTGAGGGGATGTCGCTCTCGGCATCGGAGAAGTTGAGGGTCGTCCAGACGCTGGACTCGCTCGGCGTGCAGATGATCGAGGCCGGCTTCCCCAGCTCCAACCCGAAGGAAGTCGAGCTGTTCGAACGGCTCGCCGAGCTCGACCTCGAGCAGGCGACGATCTGCGCCTTCGGGATGACCCGGCGGCGTGGCGTCGCGGCCGAGGAGGACGCAGCGCTGGCGACCCTGGTCGGTTCCTTCGCTCCAGTCGTCACCCTGGTCGGCAAGACTTGGGGCCTGCACCTGGAGAAGGTGACCAAGGTCAGCCGCGAGGAGAACCTGGAGATGATCGCCGACTCGGTCGCCTTCTGCCGCGGCCAGGACAAGCGGGTGGTCTACGACGCCGAGCATTTCTTTGACGGCTATCGCGACGACGCCGGCTACGCCCTCGCCTGCCTCGAGGCGGCGATCGACGCCGGCGCCGAGAACGTCACCCTCTGCGACACCAACGGCTCCAGCCTCCCCGACCAGGTCGGCGCCGCGACCGCCGACGTCGTCGCCCGCCTGGGGAGCCGGGTCGAGGTCGGGATTCACGTCCACGACGACGCCGGCTGCGGCGTCGCCAACTCGCTCGCCGCCGTCCGCGAGGGCGCCCGCATGGTCCAGGGGACGGTCAACGGGTACGGCGAGCGCTGCGGCAACGCCAACCTGACCTCGATCCTTCCTGCCCTGCAGCTGAAGATGGGGTTCGAGGTGGTGAGTGCCGAGCAGCTCGCCTCGCTGGCCGAGACGGTCCACTTCATCGACGAGCTCTGCAACCTGACGCCGAACCCCGACGCCCCTTACGTCGGCCGCAACGCTTTCGCCCACAAGGGCGGGATGCACGTGGCGGGGATCGAGGCCGACGCGCGCACCTTCGAGCACCTCGACCCGGCCGCGATCGGTAACCAGCGAAACGTCCTGCCCTCCGAGCTCTCGGGCAAGGCGACGATCCGCAGCCAGGCAGAGCAGGCGGGGCTGGAGCTGGACGACGATGCAGCGGCGCGCGCGGTCGAGCGGCTGAAGCAGCGGGAGCACGAGGGTTACCACTACGAGGCCGCACCGGCCTCCTTTGAGCTGCTGCTACGCCGCGAGGCCGGCACCTACAAGCCCCTGTTCAAGCTTGAGAGCTTCCGCGTGGTCACCGAGAAACGGGCCGACGGCGAGATTGAAACCGAGGCGACGATCAAGGTCGAGGTCGACGGTGAGCGCTACCTGCGGGTGGCGGAGGGCAACGGCCCGGTAAACGCCCTCGACCGCGCCTTGCGCGGCGCGATCACCGATCGTTACCCGCACCTCGCCGAGATCGAGCTGACCAATTACAAGGTGAGGATCCTCGACGAAGCCCACGGCACCGGCGCGGTCACTCGAGTCCTGCTCGACTCCGCCGAGGAAGGTCGCGAGTGGGGGACGATCGGGGTCTCGGAGAACATCATCGAGGCTTCCTGGGAGGCCCTGGTCGACTCGCTGGAGTACGCGTTCCAATGAGCCCCGAGGACGCCGGGATCCCGCTGGCGCGGCCGGAGATCGGCCCGCGCGAGGAGGAGCTGGCGCTGGAGGTGCTGCGCTCGGGCCGGCTCTCGCTGGGGCCGATGGGGGAGCGGTTCGAGCGGGCGCTCGCCGAGTGGCTGGGGGTGGATGACGCGGTCGCCGTCTCCAGCGGCACCACCGCGCTGCACCTCGGGGTCCGGGCGTTGGGATGGGGCGCCGGGGACGAGGTCCTGACCAGCCCGTTCAGCTTCGTCGCCTCTGCCAACTGCCTTCTCTACGAGGACGCCCGGCCGGTCTTCTGCGATGTCGACCGGGAGACCCTGAACATCGACCCCGCCGCGGCCGAGGCGGCACTCGGCGAGCGCACCGCCGGGATTCTCCCGGTTCACATCTTCGGCTACCCAGCGGCAATGCCGGCGCTCGAGACGCTCGCTTCCAAGCACGATCTCGGGATCCTCGAGGACGCCTGCGAGGCACTCGGCGCGGTCGACTCCGAGGGCCGCAAGGTCGGCGCCCGTGGCAACCTCGCCACCTTCGCCTTCTACGCCAACAAGCAGATGACCACGGGGGAGGGGGGAATGATCGTCCCCACCGGCCCCGAGGTTGCCGCCCGGCTGCGCAGCGAGCGCAACCAGGGCCGCGACGCGGACATGGGCTGGCTCGACCACGGCGGTCTCGGCTTCAACTACCGGCTCTCCGACCTCGCCGCCGCGCTCGGCGTGGCCCAGGTCGAGCGGCTCGACTCGTTGTTGGAGCGGCGAGCGGCGGTCGCGGCTCTCTACGAGGAGCGGTTGTCGGGGATCGAGGGCCTGCGAGTCCCCACCGCCGGCCGGGGCGAGGAGCGCCGCAGCTGGTTCGTGTACACGGTCGGCCTGCCCGAGGGCGCCAACCGCGACGCGACGATCGCCCGCCTTGCCGACCGGAGCATCGCTTCCAAGGCATACCTTCCCTGCATCCACCTCTTCCCGCACCTGCGCGAGCTGGGTTACCGCGAGGGCCAGTTCCCGGTCGCCGAAGCCGCCTCGGCCCGTTCCCTGGCGCTACCGTTCTTCCCCGCGATGACCGAGGACCAGGTCGACCGCGTCTGCCAGGAGCTGGGCGCGGCACTGGGGCAGCCGATCGGGACGGGATAATCGCGCCCAATGTCGAGGTTTCGCAAGGATCCCGACCCGAGGTTCTGGGCACTCAACCGCTCGCTCGAGTTCGACTGGAGGCTGGCGCCCTACGACATCGACCAGTCCCAGGCCCACGCTCGGGGCCTCTGTGAGATCGGCGTCCTCGACGCGGACGAGCTGGGGCGGATCGACGCAGGCCTGGAGCGCGTCCGCGAGCGGATGGCAGAGCACGGCTTCCGGTTCGAGGACGCCGACGAGGACATCCACATGGCGATTGAGCGGCTGCTCGGTGAGGAGATCGGGCCGCTGGCGGGCAAGCTGCACACCGGCCGCTCGCGCAACGACCAGGTCGCGACCGACGTGGCGATGGTCGTCCAGGCGCACTCGCTGCGGGGGATTGAGCTCTGTGGGGCCGCGATGGAGCGCCTCCTGGCGCTTGCCGAGGCCCACCGCGACTGGCCGATGCCCGGCTACACCCACCTCCAGCGCGCCCAGCCGGTCTTCCTCGGGCACCACCTGCTCGCCTACTTCTGGATGCTGGCGCGCGACGTGCTGCGGTTCCAGTTCGCCCTCGACAGCGCCAGCGTGATGCCGCTCGGCTCCGGCGCCCTGGCCGGGGTCAACTGGGAGATCGACCGCGAGGCGGTTGCCGCCGACCTCGGCTTCGAGCACACCACCCACAACTCGATCGACGGCGCCTCCAACCGCGACTTCGTCCTCGATTACCTCGCCGCCGCCTCGGCCTGCGCGATGCACCTCTCCCGGCTGGGCTCGGAAATCGTGATCTGGTCGAGCACCGAGTTCGGCTTCTGCGAGCTCGACGAGACCTTCTCCTCGGGCTCCTCGATCATGCCGCAAAAGAAGAACCCCGACTCGGCCGAGCTGCTGCGGGCGAAGAGCCCGCGGGTCGCCGGCAGCTACGCGACCGTCCTCGGCGTGATGCACGCCCTGCCGCTTACCTACGGCAAGGACATGCAGGAGGACAAGGAGCCGCTCTTCGACGCAATCGACACGATCGAGCTCTGCCTCGACGCGACCGAGGGGATGCTCGCCGGCATCCAGTTCGACCGCGAGCGGCTGGAAGTGGCCTCCGGCGACGAGATGCTCGCCGCGACCGAGGTCGCCGACCTGCTGGTCCGACGCGGCGTCCCCTTCCGCGAGGCGCACGGCATCGTCGGTGGCCTCGTCCGCGACGCGGTCGAGAACGGCAAGGCGCTTTCCGACCTGACCCAGGAGGAGTTGCGCGGACACTCCGAGCACCTCGACGAGTCCTACTACGAGGTCCTGCAGCGGGCCAGCTGGCTGGAGTCCAAGCGGATCGCCGGCGGCACCTCTTCGGCCTCGGTGGCGGCGCAGATCGACGCGGCCGCCGAGGCACTTGCCGCGGTCAAGGCGAGGGTGGTCGAAGAGCGACGGTGAGGCTCGAGCGGAGCTTCTTCGACCGCTCGGTCCACCAGGTCGCCCGCGACCTGGTCGGGTGCCGGCTTCTATTCGAAGGCTGCGGCGGCACCATCGTCGAGACCGAGAGCTACGAGCGTGACGACCCCGCCTGCCACGCCTACGTCGGCCTGACTGAGCGGACCAGGGTTCTGTTCGGACCGCCCGGCCGCGCCTACGTCTACCTCTCCTACGGCATCCACAGCCTGCTCAACGCGGTCGCCGAACCAGAGGGCGAAGCTGCCGCGGTGCTGATCCGGGCGCTGGAGCCGACCGACGGCCTGGAGCAGATGCGCGCCCGCCGCGGAACCCGCCCGGACACCGACCTCTGCTCCGGCCCGGGCAAGCTGACCGAGGCGCTCGGGATCGGGCTGGCGGTAAACGACGCCGACCTCTGCCAGGACCCGTTCCTGCTGGCGCCGCCGGCGGGCGAGCGCCCGGAGGTCGTCGCCGGCCCGAGGATCGGGATCACTAAAGCCGTGGACCGGCCGTGGCGCTTCTGCGCCGCCGGCAACCCGCACGTCAGCCGGCGGTGACACCGCCAGCGGCGCCCCCGCCGCTCGGTTCCGGCGTTTCGGCCGGGGCTTCCGGGGTTTCTTCGGGCGCAGCTTCTTCTTCGGGCGCAGCTTCGGTGCCAGACGGTTCGGCTTCGACTTCCGGCAGCGCTTCGGTCGACGGTTCCACCGGCGCGAATTCGGTGCCGCCGGATTCCTTGTCCCCCTCCTCACCGGTCGCGTTTTCCGCCGCCCGGGCGTCCTTGATCTCCTCCCAGGCGGAGATCACGCTGGCCCAGATCAGCGCCGGGAAGGTCCCGCCCTGCACCGGGCCGCCGTTGTAGAGCGTGGTCATCGGGGTGGTCGAGTCCGGGTACCCGACCCAGACGCAGGCGGTGACTTCGTCGGAGACCCCGCCGCAGAACCAGGCGTCACCGTTGTTCTCGGTCGTCCCAGTCTTGCCCCACTGCCCTTCGGCGCCGATCTGGGCGTTGGTCCCGGTGCCGCCGGAGACGACCGTTTCCATGATCCCCTTGGCTTCTTCGACCGTCCCCTCGTCGAAGACCTGTTCGTGGGTCGAGTCGTTGTCGCCGCCCTTGATCGTGTTCCCGTCTTTGTCGGTCACCTGGGTGAAGGCGACAGGGCTGTTGCCGGGCCGCGGCGCGAGCGTGCCGCTGACCCGGTCACCGTCGTTGCCGATCGTCGTGTAGGCGTAAGTCCAACCGAGCGGGGTGACCCCTTCCTCGAGGCCGCCCAGAACCATCGCCGGGTTGGTCGAGATCGGGTCGTTGTAGCCGGCCCGGTGGATCGTCCCGGCGATCGACCGGGTCCGGTCCTGGACCGTCGCGCCGTCGAGGCCTTCCAGCGCCAGTTGAGCGTAGATCGAGTTGTCCGAGTAGGTCGTCGCGCAGCTGATCGAGCAGGAGCCGAGGTAGGCGTCCTCGTCGTTGGTGACCTCAAAGACTTCGCGGCCGCGTTTGCCGAACTCGAAGGTCTGGGCCGCTGATTCGTAGACGGTTTCCGGCGAGATCCCCTCTTCCAGGGCGGTGAGCAGGGTGAACGGCTTGATCGAGGAGCCGGGCTGGCGGTGGCCCTGGGTGGCGAGGTTGAAGGGCGCGGTTTCGAAGTTCGGCCCGCCGACCATCGCCTTGATGCCCGCGGTGCGATTGTCGATCACGACCACCGAGGCAGTCGCCGGCAGGTATCCAAGGTAGGAGTTGACCGCTTCTTCAGCGGCTTCCTGGAGCTGCAGGTCGAGCGTCGCCTTGACCTCGAGGCCTCCGAAGAAGGCCTTCGAGGGGCCGTAGCGTTCGAGCAGCTGCTGGCGCAGGTAGGCGGTGAAGTAGGGGGCCCTGGAATCCAGCGTCGGGGGCGCGATCGAGTCGGGTGAGGGGAGCGCCTGCTTGACCCCTTCGTTGAACTGCTGCTGGGAGATGAATTCCTGCTCGAGCATCCTTTCCAGGACCAGGTTGCGCCGTTCGAGCGAGTTTTCCGGGAACGCCTTCGGGCTGTAGGCCGAGGGGGAGGCGATCAGCGCCGCCAACGTGGCCGCCTCCCAGGGCTCCAGCACCGTCGCGCAGGGCTCTTCCGGCGTCCCGCAGCCGGGGTGGGCGGCGCCGAAGTAGGTGCGGGCGGCCGCCTCGATGCCGTAGGCCCCCTCACCGAAGTAGATCGTGTTGAGGTACTCGGTGAGGATCTTGTCCTTGCTCCAGTAGCGCTCCAGTTTGTAAGCGAGCGCCGCCTCGCGGAACTTGACGAAGACGGTGCGCTGTCCCTGCGCTTCGAGCGCGTTCTTGACGAACTGCTCGGTGATCGTCGAGGCGCCCTGGGCGGCGCTCTGGCTGAGCACGTCTTTGACCAGGGCGCGGGCGATTCCCTGGAAGTCAACGCCTGAGTGCTCGAAGTAGCGCAGGTCCTCGATCGCGACCACCGCGTTCTTGACGTTCGGCGAGATCTGCCCGGAGCTGAGCAGGATTTTGTTCTGGTCGCTGGTCAGGGTCCCCAGCGGTTCTCCGGCGGCGTCGAAGACCTCGCTGTTTTTCGAGGCCTTGTACTGGGCGAAATTGTAAATTTCGGGCAGGTCCTGGGAGACGGCGGCCATCATCCCGAAGACGGTCGAGACCAGGCCGAGGATGCCGAGACCAAGCAGGACGAAGAGGACCCGGAGCTTCTTCAGCCGCGGTTTGACGCGCTTGGGCGGAGGGGCCGGGGGTGCCGGCGGGCCATCGCCGCCGCCACGTTGCCGGCGCTTGAAAGCTAGGACGGCCATCGAGGAGATAAAGCGCCGGGACCCCCGAAGGCACCCCTGCGCGAAGGCGGCAGTCTAGCATTGCCCGCGTGCCGGATCTGACGCGCAACGCGGTCGAGGTGCTGCCTGAGGGCAGGCTCGCGGAGCAGCTCCGCGGCGGCTCGCCGCTGCGGGTGAAGCTCGGGATCGACCCGACCACGGCCGACATCCACCTGGGCCACACCGTGGTCCTCGAGAAGCTCGCCGAGTTCCAACGCGAGGGCCATCAGGTTGTCCTCATCATCGGCGACTTCACCGCCCGGGTCGGCGATCCGAGCGGCCGCTCCACTGCCCGGCCGCTTCCCTCGGCGGAGGAGATCGACAGCAACGCCGCCACCTACCAGGAGCAGGCGTTCAAGGTCCTCGACCGCGAGCGCACCGAGGTGCGGCGCAACAGCGAGTGGCTGAGGATGGAGCCCGAGGCCCTGCTCGGCCTGCTCGCCCAGACGACCGTGGCGCGGCTGCTCGAGCGCGACGACTTCCAGAAACGGCTCGGGGCCGGGACGCCGATCGCGGCGCTGGAGCTGCTCTACCCGCTGCTGCAGGGATACGACTCGGTGGCGGTCAAGGCCGACCTGGAGCTGGGGGGGACCGACCAGAAGTTCAACCTGCTCTTCGGCCGCGATATCCAGACGGCCTACGGCCAGAAGCCGCAATCGATCATGACGATGCCGATCCTGGTCGGCACCGACGGCGTCCAGAAGATGAGCAAGTCGCTCGGCAACTACGTTGGCGTTACCGATGCGCCGGAGGAGATGTTCGGGCGGCTGATGAGCATCCCCGACGAAGCGATGGCCGAGTACTACCGGCTGCTGCTTGGCGCCGAGCGCCCCGGGGGGGCGCCGAACGAGGCGAAGCGGGAGCTAGCGCGGCGGCTCGTCGCCCGGTTCCACGACGAGGACGCGGCCGCCGCGGCCGAGGAGCACTTCAACCGCCTCTTCGTCGACCGCGGCGCGCCGGAGGAGATGCCGGACGTGGCGCTCGGCGATTACCTCCAGGACGGCGACGGTCTCGTCCACCTGCCGCGGTTGATCGGCGGCGCCTTCGAGATCTCGACCAGCGAGGGCCGTCGCCTGATCCAGCAGGGAGGGGTCAAGCTCGACGGGGAGCCGGTTCCGCCGGACCAGCTGGACATCGCCGCCGGCGCCCTCGACGGGCGCGTGCTCCAGGTCGGCAAGCGGCGCTTCTGCAGGCTGCGCGGCGGCCTCTAGGCAAAGCGCCGCCGCAGCGCTATACTCCCCCGTCCTTCTGGGGATGCCCCGTGCCTCCCCATGCGTGAAGAGCGACGAGTCCCGTCGCAGAGGCGCAACGGTCTTTGAAAACTGAGCAGCGTGCACCCCGTGGACCCGTTAAACGGTCTGCGGGTTGTTTGAGCCCGATCCACTCGGTTGCGTCAGCGTTACCGAGTGGTCTGATTTACCCGTCATGCCGGTCACCGAGTTTGTGTACCCGGTGGCCAGCCAGGCATGGCAACTCTCTGAAGAAGTAACTTTCACGGAGAGTTTGATCCTGGCTCAGGACGAACGCTGGCGGCGTGCTTAACACATGCAAGTGGTGCGACGAACCAGGGCTTGCCCTGGGGCAAAGCCGCGAACGGGTGAGTAACACGTGGGTAATCTGCCCCGATGACCGGGACAACCCGAGGAAACTCGGGCTAATACCGGATGTGGTGCACAGGCATAAGCTTGTGTACTAAAGGAAGCTTCGGCCTCCGCATTGGGAGGAGCCCGCGGCCCATTAGCTTGTTGGTGGGGTCAAGGCCTACCAAGGCGACGATGGGTAGCTGGTCTGAGAGGACGATCAGCCACACTGGGACTGAGACACGGCCCAGACTCCTACGGGAGGCAGCAGTGGGGAATCTTGCGCAATGCGCGAAAGCGTGACGCAGCAACGCCGCGTGGGGGAAGACGGCCTTCGGGTTGTAAACCCCTTTCAGGAGGGACGAAGGTTCACCGGTGAATAGCCGTGTGGATTGACGGTACCTCCACAAGAAGCTCCGGCTAACTACGTGCCAGCAGCCGCGGTAATACGTAGGGAGCAAGCGTTGTCCGGAATCATTGGGCGTAAAGCGCGCGTAGGTGGCTCCATAAGTCCGCTGTGAAAGTCAAAGGCTCAACCTTTGAAAGCCGGTGGATACTGTGGAGCTAGAGTCCGGAAGAGGCGAGTGGAATTCCTGGTGTAGCGGTGGAATGCGCAGATATCAGGAGGAACACCAATAGCGAAGGCAGCTCGCTGGGACGGTACTGACACTGAGGCGCGAAAGCGTGGGGAGCGAACAGGATTAGATACCCTGGTAGTCCACGCCGTAAACGATGGGCACTAGGTGTGGGAGGTGTCGACTCCTCCCGTGCCGTCGCTAACGCACTAAGTGCCCCGCCTGGGGAGTACGGCCGCAAGGCTAAAACTCAAAGGAATTGACGGGGGCCCGCACAAGCAGCGGAGCATGTGGTTTAATTCGACGCAACGCGAAGAACCTTACCTGGGCTTGACATGTAGGTGACCGCCATGGAGACATGGCTTTCCTTCGGGACACCTTCACAGGTGGTGCATGGCTGTCGTCAGCTCGTGTCGTGAGATGTTGGGTTAAGTCCCGCAACGAGCGCAACCCCCGTTCCATGTTGCCAGCATTTAGTTGGGGACTCATGGGAGACTGCCGGTGACAAACCGGAGGAAGGTGGGGATGACGTCAAGTCATCATGCCCCTTATGTCCAGGGCTACACACGTGCTACATTGGCGCATACAAAGGGCAGCAATACCGCGAGGTGGAGCAAATCCCATAAAGTGCGCCTCGGTTCGGATTGGAGGCTGAAACTCGCCTCCATGAAGGTGGAGTTGCTAGTAATCGCGGATCAGCAATGCCGCGGTGAATACGTTCCCGGGCCTTGTACACACCGCCCGTCACACCACGAAAGCGAGCAACACCCGAAGCCGGTGGCCTAACCGCAAGGAGGGAGCCGTCGAAGGTGGGGCCCGTGATTGGGGTGAAGTCGTAACAAGGTAGCCGTAGCGGAAGCTGCGGCTGGATCACCTCCTTTCTAGGGAGATTTCTCTAGAACGTCGACCGGGTTCAGCTCACCGATCTTCGGATTGGTGAGGACGCTGCTCAGTTTTGAGAGACCACCCATGGGAGAACCCCGTGGGTGCGCCTCGGTGGACCTTGAAAACTGCACAAGTGCCAATATTTGGGTAATTTAATTAACGACCCGGACACTTCGGTGTACGGGTCGCTCACCGTCAAGATAGTAAGAGTTTACGGTGGATGCCTTGGCACCAGGAGTCGATGAAGGACGTGGACGGCTGCGATAAGCCGCGGTTAGGCGCTGAACAGCCTTTGACCCGCGGATCTCCGAATGGGAAAACCCGGCGCCGGTAATGCGGCGTCATCCGGTGGTGAATTCATAGCCGCCGGGGGTGAACCGGGCGAACTGAAACATCTAAGTAGCCCGAGGAATAGAAATCAACCGAGACTCCCTTAGTAGTGGCGAGCGAAAGGGGATCAGCCCAAACCTGACAAGTGTAAGCGGGCACGCGTTGCCTGTCGGGGGTTGTAGGACGTCATGCCCGAGCCGTGCCTGGCTCGGCGACAGTTACAAAATCAGGTGTTAGCCGAAGCGAGTGGAACCTCGCACCACAGAGGGCAATCGTCCCGTAGGCGAAAACGCACTGATCTGTCGATTGATGTTCCTGAGTAGGACCGCACCCGTGAAACGCGGTCTGAACCTGGGGGGACCACCCTCCAAGGCTAAGTACTACCTGGTGACCGATAGTGAACTAGTACCGTGAGGGAAAGGTGAAAAGCACCCCTGAAGGGGAGTGAAATAGTACCTGAAACCGTAGACTTACAAGTGGTCGGAGCACCTTCGGGTGTGACGGCGTGCTTTTTGCATAACGAGCCGGCGAGTTACTCGTCAGTGGCAAGGTTAAGCGATGAGCGGAGCCGCAGCGAAAGCGAGTCTGAATAGGGCGACACAGTCACTGGCGGTAGACCCGAAACTGAGCGAGCTATCCATGGGCAGGCTGAAGCGGGGGTAAGACCTCGTGGAGGGCCGAACCGACCTAGGTTGAAAACTGGGCGGATGACCTGTGGATCGGAGTGAAAGGCTAATCAAGCTCAGAGATATCTGGTTCTCTCCGAAATATATTTAGGTATAGCCTCGAGTATTTGCGTTGCGGCCGTAGAGCACTGTTTGGATTAGGGGCCCTACCAGGTTACCGACTTCAGGCAAACTCCGAAGACCGTTACGGTTAACTCGGGAGTCAGTGTGCGGGGGATAAACTTCGTACGCGAGAGGGAAACAACCCAGACCATCAGCTAAGGACCCTAAGTGCTAGCTAAGTGGCAAACGATGTCCGAATGCAGAGACAACCAAGAGGTTGGCTTAGAAGCAGCCACCCTTGAAAGAGTGCGTAACAGCTCACTGGTCAAGTGTTCGGGCGCGGATAATTCAACGGGGCTCAAGCTAGCCTCCGAAGCTATGGGTGTGCAGGCCTGCGGGCTCTGTACGCGGTAGGAGAGCGTTCCAGCTGCGTGAAGCGGATGCGTAAGCCTTCGTGGAGCGGCTGGAAGTGAGAATGCCGGCATGAGTAACGATAGAGGGGTGAGACTCCCCTCCACCGATTGTCCAAGGTTTCCTGAGTAAAGTTCGTCTGCTCAGGGTTAGTCGGGACCTAAGGCGAGGCCGAAAGGCGTAGCCGATGGCCAACAGGTTGATATTCCTGTACCACGTCGTTTCCGTTATGACCGATGGGGGGACGGGGAAGGGTAAGGGAACCCAGGCGATGGTTGTCCTGGGGCAAGCACGTAGCCAGTCGCTGTAGGGAAATCCGCAGCGGCGTTTTGACGCGAGGTGCGATGCCAGCTGGCTTGACCGCCGGCAAGTCCCCAATCCCATGCCTCCGAGAAAAGCCTCTAGGCAGGATTCGCGTGCCCGTACCGATAACCGACACAGGTGGACAAGTAGAACATACTGAGGTGAGCGAGCTAACTCTCGTTAAGGAACTCGGCAAAATCGTCCCGTAACTTCGGGAGAAGGGACGCCCCGGTAGGGTGAACTCCGTACGGAGGGAGCCCGAGGGGGCCGCAGTGAATTGGTCCAACCGACTGTTTACCAAAAACACAGGCCTCTGCTAAGTCGCAAGACGACGTATAGGGGCTGACGCCTGCCCGGTGCCGGAAGGTTACGCGGACTTGTTAGCGCTTCGGCGCGAAGCAATGAAGCTAAGCCCCGGTAAACGGCGGCCGTAACTATAACGGTCCTAAGGTAGCGAAATTCCTTGTCGGGTAAGTTCCGACCTGCACGAATGGCGTAACGAGTTGGACGCTGTCTCAACGAGAGGCTCGGTGAAATTAAAGTCTCGGTGAAGATGCCGAGTACCCGCAGAAAGACGGAAAGACCCCGTGAACCTTTACTGCAACTTGATATTGGAGTCTGGGGTATCTCGCTCAGGATAGGTGGGAGACTGTGAACCAGCGGCTTTGGCTGCTGGGGAGTCACCCTTGAGATACCACCCTTGGTAGTCTGGGCTTCTAACACCGCGCCGTAATCCGGGTGGTGAACAGTGTCAGGTGGGCAGTTTGACTGGGGCGGTCGCCTCCTAAAGAGTAACGGAGGCGCCCAAAGGTTCCCTCAGCACGGTTGGAAATCGTGCGTAGAGTGTAAAGGCAACAAGGGAGCTTGACTGCGAGACCGACGGGTCGAGCAGGAACGAAAGTTGGGCTTAGTGATCCGGCGGTTGCAAGTGGAAGCGCCGTCGCTCAACGGATAAAAGGTACTCCGGGGATAACAGGCTTATCGGTTCCAAGAGTCCACATCGACGAACCGGTTTGGCACCTCGATGTCGGCTCGTCGCATCCTGGGGCTGGAGTAGGTCCCAAGGGTTGGGCTGTTCGCCCATTAAAGCGGTACGCGAGCTGGGTTCAGAACGTCGTGAGACAGTTCGGTCCCTATCTTCTGTGGGCGTTGGAGAGTTGAGAGGAGTCATCCCTAGTACGAGAGGACCGGGATGAACGTGCCGCTGGTGTATCTGTTGTCCTGCCAAGGGCATCGCAGGTTAGCTACGCACGGAACGGATAACCGCTGAAAGCATCTAAGCGGGAAGCCGTCCTCGAGATGAACTCTCCCATCCCCTTGAGGGAGTAAGACCCCTGGTAGACCACCAGGTTGATAGGCCGGCGGTGTAAGCGCAGTGATGTGCTCAGCCGACCGGTACTAATGGGTCGAGGGCTTGACGGATATTTATTTCTTACCTATGAGGCACTTGTGCAGTTTTCAAGCTCCACCGGGGCGTTGTCTCGCAAAATTCCGGTGGCGCATAGCGAGGGGGAGACACCTCTTCCCATTCCGAACAGAGCAGTTAAGCCCCTCAGCGCCGATGGTACTTGGAGGGCAACCTCCTGGGAGAGTAGGTCGCCGCCGGTTCTTCTTTTATGCGGTCCGCGACGGAATGGGTCGCGGACCGCTAACGCTCTTCTGGCGATGCCGCTTGCCGTCGGCTTCGCACGCTCGGGGAGTTCTCCCAACGGGCTCCAGCCCGTACTCCCCGAGGGTGGCGAAGTCGATCAAGAGGTCGAAGGTGTCGGCCAGGCGGCCGGCGATGGATTTCGTTGAATCGAACATGGGTTCGTAAGTTAGGAGGGGCCTCGGACGGCATTGCGATTCTGCAACGGGGCTTGCAACGGGGCGGCGAAGCCGAGGACGAGTTTGGCGGTCAGAGCGGGCTTCTCGACGTTCGGGGAGTGGCCTGAGCCGGTGATCAGGCGGGTCTTGACCCCGGGCACGGTCTTGGCGTATTCGGCCAGGGCGCCGGCCGGGCCGTCGATGATCTGCTCCTCGGCGCCCATCAGCACCATCAGGGGAAGCCCGGTCCGCCGCATGCGCTCGTCGAGCGGCTTCTCGTTGACGAAGTCCTCGGATTCGGTCGGCGAGTCGTCGTATGAAGTGAAGGTCATCCTCTTCACGTCCTCGACGAAGGCGTCAGGGACGTCGAACCCGGGGGCGAAGGCGACACCGAGTCCGTTTCGGACCGCGAAATCAGGCTTGATGTTCCAGAGCGCCTCGCCGATCACCGGGGAGAAGGCGAGCCCGGCGACGAACCCGAGGCTCGAGCGCGAGTGGTCGGGCGCGGTATCGATGATCACCACGCGGTCGACCAGCTCCGGCGCGGCCTCGGCCAGGGCAACCGAGACGGCGCCGCCGAGGGAGTGGCCGACTACCTCTGCCTTCCGAACCCCGAGCCGCCGCAGCGCCTGCGCGACCACCGCTGCCTGGTCGGGCGGGGCGTAGCCCGACTCGGGCTTTTCTGAGCCGCCGTGTCCGAGCAGGTCGACGGCGATGACCCGGTGGCGCCGTTCCAATGCCGGCCGCATCCCATCCCACCAATCGATCGCGCAGCTGAAGCAGTGGATTAGCACGATTGGCGACCCGTTTCTCGGTCCGCCTTCGACGACCTGAACCTCGCCTCCCGGCAGGTCGAGCAGGCGCCCGCCGGGGAAGCTCACCTCTGCCGCCTTGGTCTTGCCATCCGTGATCACGGCGTTGACGCCCAGCACCACCGCCAGGGTGGCCACGATCCCGATCCCGATCTTCCAGCTTCTGCCCATCCTGGTCGTTACCCTAGCCGCCCTCATGGAGAAATTCGTAATCCAGGGCGGCGCGCCGCTCTCCGGCGAGCTGACTGTGGCCGGCAACAAGAACGCGGCCCTGCCGATCCTCGCCGCCTGCCTGCTCACCGAGGAGGAGCTGCTGCTGCACCGGGTGCCGCGGATCCGCGACACCGAGGCGCAGATCGCGCTGCTCGAGCAGCTCGGGGTCGAGGCCGAGTGGGTCGCCGACAACAGCGTCCGCCTCTGCGCCCGGGGTGTATCGGAGGCTGTCGTCGACGAGGACCTCTCGCGGCAGATCCGCGCCTCGTTCCTGCTCGCCGGCCCGCTACTCGCCCGCTTCGGCGAGGCCCGGATGCCCCCGCCTGGCGGCGATTTCATCGGCCGGCGCCGCCTCGACGCCCACCTCGACGCCTTCCGGGACCTCGGCGCCCGGGTGGACGGTCGGCGGTGGATCGAGCTGACCGCGCCCACCGGCCTTTGCGCCTGCGAGATCTTCATGGACGAGCCCTCGGTGATGGGCACCGAGAACGCTCTGATGGCCGCCGCGCTCACCCCTGGCGCGACGAAGATCTCCAACGCCGCCTGCGAGCCCCACGTACAGGACCTCGCCCGGCTGCTGACGCGGATGGGAGCCACGGTGGACGGCATCGGCTCCAACGTGATGACGGTCAACGGGCGCGACCGGCTCAGCGGAGCCGAGCACACGATCTCCCCCGACCACATCGAGGTTGGCAGCTTTATGGCGCTCGCCGCGGCGACCGGCGGCGAACTCCGTATCCGCGATGTAGAACCGGCGGACCTGGTGATGGTCCGGCGCCAGTTCCGCCGCCTCGGGCTGCGCTCGGAGATCGAGGGGACCGACGTGATCGTTCCGCCCGAGCAGCGGCTCGAGATCGAATCGGACATCGGCGACGCGATCTCCAAGGTCGAGGACGGGCCCTGGCCGGCGTTCCCCGCCGACCTCACCTCGATCGCGCTGGCGCTCGCCACCCAGGCGCACGGCGAGATCCTGATCTTCGAGAAGATGTTCGAGAACCGCCTCTTCTTCGTCGACAAGCTGGTCGCGATGGGCGCTCGGATCACGCTTTGCGATCCCCACCGGGCGATCGTCAGCGGTCCGAGCCGGCTTCACGGCGAGCGGGTCGAGAGCCCCGACATCCGCGCCGGGATGGCGATGCTCATCGCCGCCCTGGCGGCCGAGGGAACCTCGGAGATCGGCAACATCCGCCAGATCGACCGTGGCTACGAGCAGATCGACGAGCGACTGCGCGGCCTCGGCGCCCAGATTGAACGGGTCTCTGCCGAGACCCCCGCGTAACCGGTCCCGCCGCCGATCTCTCGTAAGGTCCGGCGGATGATCCACCCGATTCCCCCAGGCACGCGCGACGTGCTTCCCGACGAGATGCGGGAGCTGCGCAACCTCCACCTTGCCCTGATCGGGGTCTTTGAGGAACGCGGGTACGGCGAGGTCTCGACCCCGGCGATCGAGTACGACGACGTACTCGGGGTCGGCGACGGCCGCGCGGCCGAAAGCGCCTATCGGTTCTTCGGCGAGAGCGGCGACCTTTTGGCCCTGCGCTCCGACATGACCGTGCCGATCGCGCGCCTGGTTTCCAGCCGGTTCGCCGGCGCGGAGACGCCCGTCCGCCTCTGCTACCTGGCAAGCGCCTACCGGGCGGTGCGCCCGCAGCGCGGCCAGATGCGCGAATTCGTCCAGGCCGGCGTCGAGCTGATCGGCGCTCCTGCGCCGCAGGGCACCGTCGAGGTCATCGAGGTCCTCGAGGCTGCCCTGGACGCCGTTGGCCTTGACCGAGCGGTGATCGGCCTCGGCGACGCCGACCTCTACCGCCAGCTGCTTACCGAGTTCGGGATCGAAGGCGAGGCCCGCGACTCGGTCCTCGGCCGCCTCGCCGCACACGACCTGGTCGGCCTCGAGGCGGAGCTCTCCGAAGTCGAGGGGATCGGCGATGAGCAGGTCGCAACCTGCGTCGCCCTCTCCCAGTTGCGCGGCGGCAGCGAGGTGCTCGAGCAGGCGCGCAGCCTCGGCGGCGTCGCGGTTGAGCGTGCCACCGCACGTCTCGGTGAGACGCTCGAGGGGCTGCGTGAGCGCGGGGCCGCGGACCGGGTCCAGATCGACCTCGGGCTGCTGCGCGACCTCGGCTACTACAGCGGCGCCATCCTCGAGGTCTACGACCCGGCACTCGGCCACATCCTCGGCGGCGGCGGCCGTTACGACGGCTTGATGAAGCGGTTCGGGCTCGACCTGCCGGCAGCAGGATTCGCCCTCTACCTGGAGCGCGTCCACGTCGCCCAGATGGAGGAGGAATCGCGGCGCGGGAGGGAGGAGGCATGACCTTCGAGGTCGCCGGCAGCCGCGCCAAGACCGACGGGCCGTTGAAGCTCGCGGTGCCCCGCGGCGCCCTCTTCACTGAGACCCTCGACATCCTCGACGCCGCCGGCGTCGACACCGCCGAGCTGCGCGGCGACTCCCGCGCGCTGATCTTCGAGACCGACGGGCTGACCTTGGTGACGATGCGTCCCTCTGACGTCCCCACCTACGTCGAGGCCGGCGCCGCCGACGTCGGCATCACCGGCAAGGACGTGCTGCTGGAGCAGGCCGACCGGGTCGTCTACGAGCTGCTCGACCTCGGCTTCGGACGGTGCAGGATGGTGCTCGCCGGGCGCAAGGGCGATGCTCGGCTAGGAGAAGCGCAGCGCCGTCTCGGGATGATGCGGATCGCGACCAAGTACCCGCGGATCGCCGAGCGCCACTTTGAGTCGACCGGCCGCCAGGTCGAGGTGATCGAGGTCAAGGGCTCGGTTGAGCTGGCGCCGCTGATCGGCCTCGGCGACGGCATCGTCGACCTGGTCGCCACCGGTCGAACGCTGGAAGAGAACGACCTCGAGGTCCGCGAGGAGATCCTCGACTGCACCGCTCGCTTCGTCGCCAACCGGGTCGCCCACAAGCTGCGCGGCGCCGAGGTCGACGAGCTGACCGCGAAGCTGCGAGAGGCGGTGGCGAAATGAGGGCACGCCGGTTCGAGTGGGAGGGACCGGAATCAACTGCGTCTGCGATCCGCGCCTGGAGCGCGGAGTCGGCGGCCGACGTCGATGTCGGCCCGATCGAGCGGGAGGTCCGGGAGGGCGGCGACGAGGCGGTCCTGCGCTTGACCGCCCGCTTCGACGCCACCGAGACGCCGCCCGCGGCGCTGCGGGTCGAGCCGGGGGTGGCCGCTGCCGCGCTCGACGATCTCGCCTTGCCACTGCGCCAGGCGCTCGACGCCGCCGCCGCCAACATCCGCCTCGTCGCCGACGCCCAATTGGGGACCGATGTTCGGGTCGAGCTCCCGGAGGGCCACTCGGTCAAGGTCCGGGAGGTGCCGGTGTCCGCGGCCGGCATCTACGCACCCGGTGGCCGCGCTGCGTATCCCTCCAGCGTGTTGATGTGCGCAATACCGGCGCGCGTCGCCGGGGTCGAGCGGATCGCCCTCGCTTCGCCACCCGGGCCGGACGGTCGTCTGCACCCGCTCGTGCTCGCCGCCGCGGCGCTCTGCGAGGTCGACGAGATCTACGCGATGGGCGGTGCCCAGGCGGTCTTCGCGCTTGCCTACGGGACGGAGACGATCGCGCCGGTTGACGTAATCGCCGGCCCCGGCAACGCCTGGGTGCGAGAGGCCAAGCGTGCTGTCTACGGCCAGGTCGGGATCGACTCGCTGGCCGGGCCCTCGGAGCTGATGGTGGTCGCCGGGCATGACACCGACCCCGAGTGGGCGGCCCTCGACCTCTGCGCGCAGGCCGAGCATGGTGACGACAGCCCGTTGGTGATCGCCGCGGTTGAGGAGCACGTCCTCGAAGCGATCGCCACCGCCACCGAGAAAGCGGCAGCGGAGCGGCCAAACGTCGCCGAGGCGCCCCTGGCGCTGCTCCACGTCCCCGACATCGAGGCCGCGATCGACCTCGCCAACGCCTACGCCCCCGAGCACCTGGAGCTGCTGGAGGAGGACGGGGCGCTGCTCGCCGACCGGGTCACCACCGCCGGTTGTGTCTTCGCCGGCCGCCACGGCGCCACCGCCTTCGGCGACTACGTCGCCGGCTCCAACCACGTCCTGCCGACTGGCGGCGCCGGCCGCTTCTCGGGCCCGCTCGGGCCCGGGGCCTTCCGCCGTCGCATCGCCACGGTCGAGGTCGGAGCCGAGGCAGCAGCCACCCTGGCCCCGCACGTCGACACCCTCGCTCGCGCCGAGGGCTTCCCCGTCCACGCCGAGTCGGCGATGATTAGGCGATGAGCAGGACCGCGAACAAGCAGCGGCAGACCGCCGAGACCCAGATCGAGCTCTCGCTCGACCTCGACGGTGGCGAGGCCAGCGCCGAAACCGGGGTCGGTTTCCTCGACCACATGCTCGACCTGCTGGCGCGCCACGGCCGTCTTGGCCTGAAGGTGAACGCCAACGGCGATCTGGAGACCGGCGCCCACCACACGGTCGAGGACGTCGGCATCGTGCTCGGTCAGGCTCTCGACGAGGCGCTTGGAGACCGGGCTGGGATCCGGCGCTACGGCTCTGCCGTGGTGCCGATGGACGAGTCGTTGGCCGAGTGCGCAATCGACATCTCCGGCAGGCCGCTGTGCGTGTTCGACGCAGAGCTGCCGGCGACCTCAATCGCCGGCTTCGACACCGAGCTGGCGGAGGAGTTCTTCCGCGCCGTCGCCAACGGCGCCAAGCTGACCCTGCACGTCAACGTCCGCTACGGCAGCAACGCCCACCACATGATCGAGGCCTGTTTCAAGGCCTTCGCGCGGGCGCTCCGCGTCGCCGTCTCGATCGACCCGGAGGAGTCCGGCGTGCCATCCACCAAGGGGACGTTGAGCGAATGAGCGCCCGGATCGCGATCCTCGATTACGGGATGGGCAACCTGCGCTCGGTCGAGAAGGCGCTGGAGCACGTCGGCGCCGTCGCGATGATCACCTACGACCCGGGCGAGGTCCGCGCCGCCGACGGTCTGGTCCTACCCGGCGTGGGCGCGTTCCCGCGGGCGATGGAGCGGATCGGGGAGCGCGGCATCGACGAGCTGATCGCCGAGCGCCGCGACGCGGGCGTGCCGATCCTCGGCATCTGCCTCGGCCTGCAGCTGCTTTTCGACTCGACCACCGAGCTGGGCGGCGCCCGGGGCCTGGGGCTGCTCGACGGCCCGGTTGCCGAGCTCGAGGCCGACGGGCTGAAGGTTCCGCACATCGGCTGGTCGCCGGTCCGGTGGGAGCGGGACTCCCGGCTCACCGACGGGATCGAGTCCGAGACGCCGTTCTACTTCGTCCACACCTTCGCGCCGACGCCCGAGTCGGGCGAGCTGCTCGGCAGCGCTGCCTACGGCGCCCGCTTTGCCTGCGCGGCGGAGCGCGACAACGTCTTCGGCGTCCAGTTCCACCCCGAGAAGTCCAGCGCCGCCGGGCTGCGGCTGCTCTCCAACTTCGCCGGAGTCTGCGCGTCGGTCCCGGCGTGACGCTTCCGGCGGCGTGATCCTCTACCCGGCCATCGACATCCGCGACGGCCACGCCGTGCGGCTGCTGCAGGGCGACTACGAGCGCGAGACTGTGTACGACGCCGACCCTGTCGACGCGGCGCGGCGGTGGGCCGACGAAGGAGCGGAGTTCCTCCACGTCGTCGATCTGGACGGTGCGAAGGCAGGGGAGCCGCGGAACTTGGAGGCCGTACGGCGCATCGCCGCGGCCGTGGAGTGCCCGATACAGGTCGGGGGTGGGCTGCGCGACGCGGCGGCGGTTGAGGCGGTGCTCGATGCGGGTGCGGAGCGTGTGGTGATCGGGACGGCGGCGCTGCGGGACCCGGAGTTCCTTGCGGAGGCGCTAGAGCAGCACGGAGAGCGCGTCGTGGTTTCCGTGGATGCGAAGGAGGGACGAGTCGCTCTTCAGGGATGGACTGAAGCAGGTGAGGAGACGGTGGTCGAGGCCGTGGCAGAGCTGAGCTCTCGCGGCGTGTCGAGGTTCTTGTGCACCGCAATCGAGGTAGACGGGACGATGGAGGGCCCCGCCCTCGACGAGCTGAGCCGCATCGCGGCCGCAACCACCTCCCAGGTCATCGCCTCCGGCGGCGTCGGCAACCTCGCTCACCTCGGAGCCCTCGCCCAGCTCAACGCCCCGAACCTTGAGGGCGCAATCGTCGGCCGGGCGCTGTACGAGCAACGCTTCACCGTCCCTGAGGCCACCGCAGCCCTTGCGGGTAAGTGAGGGGCGCATTTGTTGCTCATAGGGCAACAAATGCGCCACTAGGCTTCGTCCATGGTTCTGAAACGCGTCATCCCATGCCTCGACGTCGATGCGGGGCGAGTCGTCAAGGGGACGAACTTCGTCGGGCTGCGCGACGCGGGCGATCCCGTGGAGCTCGCGGAACGCTATGACGCTGAGGGAGCTGACGAGTTGGTGTTCCTCGACATCACTGCGTCGCACGAGAAGCGGGACACGATCGTGGAGTTGGCTCGCCGTACCGCAGACAACGTCTTCATCCCGTTCACGATCGGAGGGGGGATCCGTTCCGTGGAGGACGCTCAGGCGGTTCTCGACGCCGGCGCGGACAAGGTCTCGGTCAACTCCTCGGCGCTGGCGCGGCCGGAGCTCCTTAGCGAGTTGGCGGCGCAGTTCGGGGCACAGTGCGTCGTCATCGCAATTGATGCCAAGCGCGAGGACGACGGGTGGGGTGTGTACGTCAACGGCGGCCGCAAGAAGGTCGAGGGACGCGAGGCCGTCGCCTGGGCCGCAGAGGCAGTCGAGCGGGGAGCGGGGGAGGTGCTGCTGACCAGCATGGACCGCGACGGGACCAGCGATGGCTATGAGCTGGAGCTGACCCGCGCAGTTGCCGACGCGGTGCCGGTGCCGGTCATCGCCTCCGGCGGCGCCGGCGAGCTCGGTCATCTCACCGAGGCGATCGTCGAGGGCGGCGCCGACGCGGTCTTGGTCGCCACGCTCTTCCACTACGGCCACCACCGGGTGCGAGAGGCAAAGGATCGGCTCGCTGCCGACGGGATCCCGGTCCGACTCTGAGATGCCCGCCGAGAACCTCGCCGAGGAACTGCGCGCTGCCCACCCGGAGCTGGACGCGGTTCGCAAGGCCGCAGAGGAGCCGGTCTACCTCGTCGGCGGCGGGATTCGCGACCTCTTGCTCGGCCGCGGCCGAGCCGATGTCGACTTGGTCGTCGTCGGAGACCCCGTCGCGCTGGCGGAGCGGCTCGGCAGCACGGTTGTCGCCGAGGAAGAGCGCTTCGGTACCGCGAAGGTGGAGCTCGACGGCCACGTGGTGGACATAGCGACGGCACGAACCGAGACCTACCCGCACCCCGGTGCGCTGCCGGTGGTCGAGCCGGTGACGGACATCGAGCCCGACCTCGCCCGTCGGGACTTCACGATCAATGCGCTGGCGGTGAGGCTCGGCGGTGAGGCCGAGCTGATCGACCCGCACGGAGGCCGGCACGATCTCGACGAGGGCCTGCTGCGCGTTCTGCACCCCGGGTCCTTCGTCGACGACCCGACGCGGGCGATCCGCGCCGCGCGCTACGCGTCGCGCCTCGGCTTCGCCCTCGAGCCCGAGACCGAGGCACTGCTGCGTAAAACGGACCTCGGCGCAGTCTCCGAGGACCGGCGCCAAGCGGAGCTGATGCGCCTGGCGTCCGAACCGAACGGACCCGAGGGCCTGGAACTGCTGGCGGAGTGGGGACTACTGGACCTTCGCGAGGGCGGGCTTGATCTGGCGAGGAGCGTCGCGACCCTGCTTGCCTCAAAGCCATGGAGCGGCGAAGCCGAGCGCGCCCCGGCAGTACTCACCGCTGCACTCGGCCCGCGCGGGGGAGAGGCGCCTCTGGCCGCAGCGGAGCCCGCGCGACCCTCCGAGGCGGTCGAGTTGGCAGGAGCGCGGACCCCGGTCGAGATGGTCCTGGCCCGCGCTCTCGGCGCCGAGTGGCTCGACCGCTACATCGAAGAGTGGCGTTCGGTCGCGCTGGAGATCGACGGGTCCGACCTTCTCGCCGCTGGCGTCGCCGAGGGCCCCGCCCTCGGCCGTGGCTTGGAGGCGACGCTGCGTCGTAAGCTCGACGGCGAGATCAGCGGTCGCGAGGAGGAGCTCGCTGCGGCGCTGGCTGCGGCCGCCGAGCGCTGAACCCGGCGCTCCCATCTGCTTTGTTACGGGGATGGAGTGGCGCGAAAGTGACGGCGTGCGGTGGCTCGAAGCCGACCTCGGCAACGCCCGTGCGGCCTTCTCGACTCGGCTCGGCGGGGTCAGCGCCGCGCCTTTCGACAGCCTCAACCTCGGTGTACTGACCGACGACGCGACGGAAACCGTGATCGAGAACCGGCAGCGCCTGGCCGGTGCGCTTGCGCTCGAACCCGCTCGAATCCCGATCGGCCTCCAGGTCCACGGGGCGGAGCTGGCATCGCACTCGGGCCCTCAGGACCCCAGCCCGTTCGCGCGGCCGGGCACCGACCTTCCCTCGGTCGACGGCCACGTCGTCGCCACGCCAGGCCTGGCACCGCTGGTCTTCGTCGCCGACTGCCTGCCGGTGGCGCTATCGGGGCCGGGCGGCGTGGCGATGCTGCACTGCGGGTGGCGCGGCCTGGCCGGCGGCATCGTTGCCGCGGGCGCCGAGGCGGTGGGGGCGACGGATGCAGCAATCGGGCCCGGCATCGCACCCTGTTGCTACGAGGTGGGTGAGGAGGTGCTCGAGGCTTTCGCGGATCTGGGGGAGGGGGTCGCCGAGGACCGGATGCTCGACTTGCCCGAGGTCGCGCGGCGAAAGCTGCGCCAGGCTGGGGTCGACCGGGTCGAGTCGGCGGGGCTCTGTACCTCCTGCGAGGCGGAGCTGTTTTTCTCCCACCGCCGCGACCGCGGCGTCACCGGTCGCCAGGCCGGCCTCGTCTGGCTGACCGAGGAGAGCTGAATGCCCGGTCTGATCCACGGGATCGACCCGGCCAAGGTCGCCGCCAACCTCGAGCAGGTGCGGACCGAGGTCGGCGACGGGGTCGAGATCCTCGTCGCCTGCAAGTACGTCCCGATCGAGGAGATGGGAGTGCTGGCCGAAGCGGGGGTGCTCCTGGTCGGCGAGAACCGCCAGCAAGACCTCGCCGCCAAGCACGAGCGCTGGGGGGACGCCTTCGAATGGGACTTTATTGGCAACCTGCAGAGCCGCAAGGTCAAGCAGGTGTTGCCGCTCTGCCGGTTGATCCACTCGGTCGCCACCGACTCCGCACTTGCCCAACTCGGTCGTCACGGGGACGCCGAGACCGAAGTACTGGTCGAGGTCAACATCGCCGCCGAGGAGGGGAAGGGCGGCGTCGACCCGGAGGACCTGCCGGCGTTCCTCGAGCGGTGCCCGGTCCGGGTCGGGGGACTGATGACGATGCCCCCCTTCAGCGAGGATCCCGAGGCCTCTCGGCCGTACTTTGCCCGCCTCGCCGAGCTCGCTGCCGCCAACGGCCTTGGGCGGCTCTCGATGGGCACCTCACAGGACTGGCGGGTCGCTGTCGAGGAGGGCGCGACGATCATCCGGCTCGGCACCGCTCTATTCGTGTGAATCGGCGCTAATCTGGGCAGAATCGTCTAGAGGAGTCGGCCACCGGAGGCCGAATCAGGCTTGACATATGGCCCTAAGAGACACTTGGCATAGAGCGCTGGTGTATTTCGGTTTGGCCGAGGATCACGACTACGGCCCCGAATACGACGACGAGTTCGAACCCGAGACCGGCTCGGAGGAAGTCTTCGAGGCGCGCCGCGAGCGCGACCAGGGCTCGGTCCGGCGTCTGCCGACCTCCCGGCGTGCCCGTCGCGACGAGATCGACGACATCTTCGCCGACGACGAGCCGATCGCCGCCAGCCGCACTCGCACGCTGCGCCCGGTCGAGAACGGCAACGACATCCAGGTCCACCTGGTGATTCCCCGCAACTTCAACGATGCCCAGCAGGTCGCCGACCAGTTCAAACGGTCGGTGCCGGTGATCCTCAACCTGCAGACTGCCGACCACGAGCTCTCAAAGCGGATGATCGACTTCTGCTCCGGGCTCACCTACGCGCTGGACGGCGGTATGCAACGGATCGCCGAGAAGATGTTCCTGCTGACGCCGCGCAACGTCGACGTCTCCGCCGAGGAAAAGGCGAGGCTGATCGACAAGGGCTTCTTCAACCAGTCCTAGCGGCGCCGCCCGAATAAGCTCCGCTGCATGATCGTTGGCTTTGTCGGTTCCGGCAGCATGGCCGCCGCGATGGCACGCGGCTGGATGGGTGAGCTCGGGGGGATGCTGTTCTCCGACTCCGGTTCGGGGCGGGCGAAGGAGCTGGCCGCACAGCTGGACGGAACCACCGCTTCGAATGCGGAGATTGCCGCGCAGGCAGACCTGGTCGTGCTCGCGGTCAAGCCGGCCGCTCTGGAGGCGGTCGCGCCGGAACTGACGGAGGCGCGCGCGCTCGTCTCGGTCCTCGGGGCTACGCCGCTGGCGCGGGTGGAGGCGGCGTTCCCCCAGGCGGAAGTGCTGCGGGTGATGCCGAACGTCGGGGTCCAGATGCGCAGGGGTGTGCTCTGCATCGCCGGCGAGGCGTCGGCGGAAACGCGGGCGAAACTTGAGCTGCTTGGGAAGGTCGTCGAGCTGCCCGACTCCGAGTTCGACCAGGCGACCGCGATCATGGGCTGCGCGCCCGCCTACCTGGCCCTGGCTGTAGAGGCCCTGGCTGACGCGGGCACGGCGGCCGGGCTCGACCCCAAACTCGCCTTGGATCTGGTCGTCGAGACCAACGCCGGCACCGCGGAGCTGCTGCGCAACCGCCCCCCGGCCAGCCTCCGCAAAGCCGTCGCCTCGCCCGGAGGCAGCACCGAAGCGGGCCTGGAGGCACTCGAGCGCGAGGGCGTGCGCCGCGCGTTCGAGGCCGCGGTTGAGGCCTCATTGGAGAGGATGCGCGGATGATCCCGATGGCGCTGACCCGCGGGGACGTCGCTGACTACGTCGGCGCCCTGTTCCTCGTCTACATCATCCTGATCCTGCTCAACATCCTGATCTCCTGGATCCCGCGGATGCCCTACCACCCGGCGCTGCGCTCCGTCCTCGACTTCATCACGGAGACGACCAACCCGTTCCTCAACATCTTCCGGCGCATCCTGCCGCCGATCGGGGGCGGCGGCTTCGCACTCGATCTCAGTCCGATGATCGCCCTGATCGTGCTCTTCATCGCCCGGGGGATCGTCACCGGCCTGATCGCAGGGTGACTGGCCCCGTCTCCCGCGCATGGTGCCTGGCGGGCGCCCTCTGCGGGATCGTGGTGATCGCCGACCAGGCGGCGAAGGCCGCGGTCGAGGCTCACATCACGATCGGCGAGAAGATCGAGGTGCTCGGTCCGCTGAAGCTGACCCTGGCCCACAACCGCGGCGTCGCCTTCGGGCTCGCCGCCGGCGGTGGCATCGTCCTGGTGCTGGTAACGCTGGCGGCTCTGGGCGTGGTCGGGTACCTGTTCGCTCGTGATCCGGCTCGACCCGGGGCGTGGGTCGCTGCGGGCCTGCTGGCGGGCGGAGCGCTCGGCAACCTGGCCGACCGGATCCGGGCCGACGAGGTGACCGACTACATCTCGATATCGCCCTGGCCGCCGTTCAACCTCGCCGACGTGGCGATCACCCTCGGCGTCGTCCTGCTGGTCCTCACGCTCCTGCGCGAGCCCAAACCGGAGCCCGACAGTGGCTGAGCCGGCGTTGCGCGTCGTGCATCTCGACGACGCCCTCGCGGTCGTCGACAAGCCGGCCGGGTTGGTCGTCCACCCAGCGCCATCGCACACGGGCCCGACCCTGGTCGGGGAGCTGGAAGAGATCCTCGGGGGCGGCGCCGACCCCGAGCGCCCGGGCATCGTCCACCGGCTCGACAAGGGGACCAGTGGCCTGCTCGTGGTCGCCCGCGACGATGAGGCCCACGCCGCCCTGCAGGAACAGGTCCGAGAGCGCGAGGTCGAGCGGGTCTACCTGGCGCTGGCGGGGGGGCGGCTCGGTTCTCGCACCGGGACGATCGACGCGCCGATCGGCCGCGCCGCCCGCCAACGGCACCGGATGGCGGTCTCCGGAGCCGCCTCGCGGCAGGCCCGGACCCATTTCACCGTGCGGGAGCTGCTGCCGCGGGAGACCTACCTCGAGGCCCGCCTGGAGACCGGGCGCACGCACCAGATCCGCGCCCACTTCGCCGCGATCGGGCATCCCCTGACCGGGGACCCGACCTACGGCGGCGCCGAGCGGTACGGCCTCGGGCGCCAGTTCCTCCACGCCCACCGGCTCGCCTTCGAGCATCCAGCCAGCGGCGCGCGCATGAGCTTTCAGTCGGAGCTGCCGGGAGACCTGGCAGCGGCTCTGGAGGCGGCCCACGCTCCCTGAGCGCACCCCTCTACAATCGTCGTCCGAAATCAACCTCGTTCGCCAGCGAGCCGGATCCTGCCAGGTGTGATCGCCCGGTCCCGGTCAGCGGAGCGGGAGCTTCACCCAACCAAGGAGAACCGCAAATGCCAGAGACTGGCCTAAAAGAGCTGCTCGAGGCCGGAGTCCACTTCGGCCACCAGACGCGCCGCTGGAACCCGAACATGCGCCGTTTCATCTTCGGCGAGCTCGACGGGATCCACATCATCGACCTCCTGCAAACCGAGGCGCTGCTGGAGAACGCCCGACGCTTCGCTGGCGAGCTCGCCAGCGGCGGCGGCACGGTGCTTTTCGTCGGCACCAAGAAGCAGGCCCGCGACACGGTCAGGGAATGGGCCGAACGCTGCAAGATGCCCTACGTCAACAAACGCTGGCTGGGCGGGCTGCTGACCAACTTCAACACGATGTCGGGCCGGATCGCCCGCCTCCACGAGCTCACCAACTGGAAGGAGGAGGGCAAGCTCGACCTCCTGCCGACCAAGGAGCGGATGGGGATGGAGGCCGAACTCGCGAAGCTCGAGTTCAACCTCGGCGGCGTCCGCGACATGGACCGCCTCCCCGACGCGGTCTTCGTCACCGACCTCAAAACGGAGGAGATCGCCGTCCACGAGGCGGCTCGCTTGCGGATCCCGATCATCGGCCTGGTCGACACCAACTGCGACCCGACGCCGGTCGACTTCGTGATCCCCGGCAACGACGACGCGATCCGGTCCTGCCAGCTGGTGATCGGCACGATCGGCGGCGCGGTCGAGGAGGGATCGTCCTCGTGGCGGGTCCAGGAGGAGAAGCGGATCGCCGAAGAGATGGAGCGGCGGAAAAAGGAGGAGGAAGAGCGCAGGAAGCGGGAGGAAGAAGAGAAGGCAAGGGTCGAAGCTGAGGAAGCCAAGAAGGCCGAGGAAGAGGCTGCGGCAAAAGCGAAGGCGGAGCAGGCGGCGGCGAAAACGCCGGCGCAACCACCACAAGCGGCTCAGGGTCAGGCGCCCCAGGCCGCGGGGCCTGCCTCCGCAGGGGACCCACCGCCCCCTCCGGTAGCTAAAGCTTCCTCGGGGGCGGTACCCCCTACGGAGTCACCCGCGGCAGGAGCTCCTGAGGCTAAAGCTCCGGCAGCGCCGGCCGAGCCGGCGAACCCCCCAGCCGCCGAGGCAACGCAAGCCCAGCCGGCTGAGAGTTCGGAGGCAGGACCCGCGGCCGAGAAGCCTTCGACTGGCGAGAAGGAGGAGAAGTGAGCGTTAGTGCGGCGGATGTGAAGGCGCTGCGGGATCGGACTGGGGCGGCGATGATGGACTGTAAGGCTGCGCTGGCTGAGGCCGATGGCGATACGGAGCGTGCTATCGAGCTGCTGCGGGTGAAGGGGCAGGCGTCCGCCGCGAAGCGGGAAGGGCGGGGGACGAACGAGGGGGTTGTCTCCTCCTACATCCACGCCAACGACAAGGTCGGGGCGATGGTCGAGGTCCAGTGCGAGACCGACTTCGTCGCTCGCAACGAGGACTTCAAGGTGTTCGCCTACCAGGTTGCCCTGCACGTCGCGGCGACTGCGCCGCGCTACGTCTCCGCCGAGGAGATCCCAGAGTCCGAGCGCGAGGCTGAGAAGCGGGTCTTCGAAGAGAAGGCCCGCGAGGAAGGCAAGCCCGACAACGTGGTCGAGAAGATCGTCGAGGGGCAGCTGTCGAAGTGGGCGAGCGAGGTGGCGCTGCTCGACCAGCAGCACGTCAACGCCGAGAAGCACGACTCGAAATCGATCGAGGAGCTGCGCCAGGAGCTGGCGGCGAAGACCGGCGAGAACGTCCGCATCGCCCGCTTCTCCTACTTCCGCGTCGGAGAGGAATAAGGTCCACTCGTACGTGACTGCCACTCCCGAGCCACGATTCGGGCGAATTCTCCTGAAGCTTTCCGGCGAGGCCCTGATGGGGGCCCTTGAGTTCGGCACCGACGGTGCCGAGGTCGACCGGATCGCCAAACAGGTCTCGGCGGTCCGCGATCGCGGTGTCGAGGTCGCGATCGTGGTCGGCGCCGGCAACATCTACCGCGGCCTCGACGGGGCGGCCAGCGGGATGGATCGCGCCACCGGCGACTACATGGGGATGCTGGCCACGGTCCTCAACGCGCTCACCCTCCAGGACGCGCTGGAGCGGCTCGGGCAGCACACCCGGGTGATGTCGGCGATCGACGTCAAGGAGGTCGCCGAGCCCTACATCCGCCGCCGCGCGATGCGCCACCTGGAGAAGGACCGGGTGGTGATCTTTGCTGCCGGCACCGGCAACCCGTTCTTCACCACCGACACCGCCGCGGCGCTGCGGGCCTTGGAGATTCACGCCGAGGCGATCCTGATGGCCAAGAACGGGGTGGAGGGCGTCTTCGACGCCGACCCTGCGACAAACCCCAACGCCCAGTTCATCCCCGCGATCTCCCACAAGGAGGCGATCGAGCGGGGCCTCAAGGTGATGGACTCGACCGCTCTTTCGCTCTGCATGGACAACGAGCTGCCGATCTACGTCTTCAACATGGGGGACGAGGCGAACATAGATAGGATCGTCTCCGGCGAGAAGGTGGGAACGCTGGTCTCCAACGAGCCCGCCGCATAGGGAGGACGGGAACCGGTGGAGCTGATCGACGAACTGCTCGAAGACGCGAAGGGGCGGATGACGAAGTCCGTGGAATCGAGTCGCAACGAGCTGGCGACCGTGCGCACCGGACGCGCCTCCCCGCACTTGCTCGACCGGATCGTGGTCGAGTACTACGGCAACCCGACGCCGCTGAAGCAGCTGGCAAACGTCGCCACCACCGATGCCCGGCTGCTGACCGTTACCCCGTTTGACAAGGGCTCTCTGGGCGGGATCGAGAAAGCGATCCAGGAGTCCGACGTCGGGCTAACGCCGAGCAACGACGGCAACGTGATCCGGCTGCAGATCCCGGAGCTGACCGAGGAGCGCCGCCGGGAGATGGTCAAGGTCGTGCACGGAGTGGCCGAGGAGGGCCGGGTCGCGATCCGCAACGTGCGGCGCGACGTCATGCACGACCTGCGCGAGCTGAAAAAGGACGGCGAAGCCGGCGAGGACGACGAGCGTCGTGCCGAGGCAGCGCTGCAGAAGCAGACCGACGAGGCGATCGGGGAGATTGACGAGTCGCTCAAGGGCAAGGAAGAGGAAATTCTCGAGGTGTGAGGCGGCTGCAAACCGGCGCATCTCGGCCGGGAACCCACCTATGACCGCCCCCAGATACGTTGCGATCATCACCGACGGCAACGGCCGTTGGGCGCAGGAGCGCGGGCTGCCGGTGCTCGAGGGCCACCGAGCCGGGGCTGACGTGGTCAAGGCGCGGCTGCGCGACGCCGCCGAGCTGGGCATCGAGGAGCTGACGGTTTTCTCCTTCTCGACCGAGAACTGGAGCCGCTCGGAGGAGGAGGTGAGCGGGCTGATGTCGATGTTCGGCGAGCGGATCGCCTCCGAAACCCCCGAGCTGAAGTCCGAAGGCGTGCGGATGCGCTTCATCGGCCGCCGCGAGGGGATCGAGCCCGGGCTGGTCGAGCGGATGCAGTGGGCCGAAGAGGAGACCGCCGGCAACGACCGGATCACCTTTTTCGTCGCCTTCAACTACGGCGGCAGAGCGGAGATCGTGGACGCGGCGCGAAACTTCCAGGGGAGCTCCGAGGAGGAGTTCCGCGATCAGCTTTACGCGCCCGAAATGCACGATCCCGACCTCCTGATACGAACCAGCGGCGAGCAGCGGGTCTCCAACTACCTGCTCTGGCAGTGCGCCTACTCGGAGCTGGTCTTCCGCGACGAGCTCTGGCCCGACTTCGACCGCGGGGCGCTGGAGGGATGTCTGCGCGAGTACGAGACCCGGCAACGACGCTTCGGAGCCCGCGCATGACCGTCGAACTGTTCGACGACGAGATGTTCGAGGACGAGCCGTCGCCGGAGCCGAAACCCCCGCGCCAGCCCCGCCGCCGTCGCCGCCTCAGCGGGGAGACCGCGAAACGGGTCCTGGTGGTGCTGCCCTGGATCGTCTTCGCGATCGCGATCACGGTCGCCGGCGGTGTCGTCTTCGCCGCGGCGATGATCGCGATCGGCGTGCTCTGCCTGCGCGAGTTCGTCACCATCACCGCCGCCGAGCGACCGCTGGCGATTCCCGCCTACCTGGCGATGGCGGCGCTGATCGTCGCCGCCCATTTCGGTACCGCCTTCAACGTGCTGATGGTGCTCGCCGCCTCGTTCCCCGTCCTCTTCGTCTTTGCCACCGATGCCCGCCACCGCGACGGCGCCACCATCTCGATCTCGGTCACCCTGCTGGGGATCCTCTGGATCGGGATACCGCTGGCCCACGCGGTCCTGCTCCGCGATCTGCCGAACCACGGGGCGGCGCTGCTAGTCGATGTCCTGGTCGGAACCTTCGTCGCTGACACCGCCGCCTACGCGACCGGGCGGATGTTCGGCAGTCACAAAATTGCTCCGAACATCTCCCCGAACAAGACGATCGAGGGGCTGATCGGCGGCTTCGTGATCGGCACGATGGGGTTCTGGTTCGCCGGCCTTTACCAGGACTGGCTCTCGGGGACCGACGCCCTCCTGATCGGCGCCGCCGTCGCCGCGATCGCCCCGGTCGGCGACCTCTTCGAGTCAATGTTGAAGCGCGACCTCGGGACCAAGGACACCGGCACCATCTTCGGCCCCCACGGCGGGATCCTCGACCGCCTCGACGCGGTCCTGTTCACGATTGTGGTCGGGTATTACCTCTCGATCGCCCTCGTTTACTGACCCGTAAGACCCTCTCCGTATCCTCTGAGCCGATGAAAAAAGTGCTGATACTCGGCTCGACCGGCTCGATCGGGACGCAGGCGTTGGAGGTGATCGGGCGGAGCGACGAACTGCAGGTCACGGGGCTTGCGGCCGGGAGCGGCTGGGAGCAGGCGGTCGAGCAGGCGCGCGAGCACGGCGTGCCGACGATCGCCCTCGCCGACGAGGACGCCGCCGAGCGGGCGCAAAGCGCTTGGAGCGGACGGGTCTTGGCCGGAGAGGAGGGCGTTCGCGAGCTGATTGCGGTCGCCGAGCCGGACCTGGTCCTGAACGGGATCGTCGGCGCCGCCGGATTGGCCTCGACCGTGGTCGCCCTGACCGAGGGCATCGACGTCGCCCTCGCCAACAAGGAGAGCCTGGTGGTCGGCGGCGAGCTGGTGATGGCGCTGGCCGAGGCGACCGGCGCCCGCCTGCTGCCGGTCGACTCCGAGCACTCCGCCCTGCACCAGCTGATCGGCGCCGAGGGCCCGGGAACGATCGAGAAGCTCGTCCTCACCGCCTCCGGCGGCCCCTTCCGCGGGCGCACCGACCTCGACGGCGTCAGCGTCGAGGACGCCCTCGCGCACCCGACCTGGAGGATGGGAGGGAGGATCACGATCGACTCGGCGACGCTGATGAACAAGGGCTTTGAGGCGATCGAGGCGCACCACCTGTTCGGCGTCCCCTACGAGCGCATCGACGTCGTCGTCCATCCCCAGTCGCTGGTCCACTCGCTGGTCCAGCTCAACGACGGCTCCTCGCTGGCCCACCTCGGGCATCCCGACATGCGGGTGCCAATCTCCTACGCGCTGCACTTTCCCGAGCGTGCCGACGTCGACGTCCCGCAGCTCGACCTCGCCACCGCCGGCGAGCTGACCTTCGAGGCACCCGACACCGACACGTTCCCCTGCCTGCGGCTGGCCCGCGAAGCGGGGGAGAGCGGCGGCACCGCGCCCTGCGTGCTCAACGCCGCCGATGAGGTCGCCGTCGCCGCCTTCCTCGACGGCCGGATCCCGTTCAGCGGCATCGCCGCCGCGATCGAGGCAATCATGGCGGAGATGCCACCGCACCCGGTCACCCACTTCGACGATCTCTTCGCCGCCGACGCCGAGGCTCGCCGACGCACCGAAGACCACGTCCGCGGGTTGACTCCAGCATGAGCTGGCTCCTGGTCTTCTTCGGCTTCTCGCTGCTGATCGTCCTCCACGAGGCGGGGCACTTCTTCGCCGCCAAGGCGACCGGAATGAAAGTCGAGCGCGCCTTCCTCTTCTTCGGCCCGACGATCTGGTCGGTCAAGCGCGGCGGGACCGAGTACGGGATCAAGGCGATCCCGCTCGGCGGCTTCGTCAAGATCGCCGGCTTGAACCCGGAGGAGGAGCTGCCTCCGGAGGTCGAGCCCCACGCCTACTACCGTCAGCCGGTCTGGCGGCGGATTGTGGCGATCGGCGCCGGCCCGGCGGTGAACATCGTCTTCGCCTTCCTGATCCTCTTCTTCGTCTACCTCCTCAACGCTCAGCAACCAACCCAGACGATCGGCGAAATCGCGCCGAAGACGCCGGCGGCGGAGGCCCTGCGCCCAGGGGACCGGATCCTCGCTGTGGACGGCCGCTCCTACCCGAGCCTTGAGCAGGAAGCGCGGATGGAGCGCTTCGTCGAGCAGATCGGCACCCACAAATGCGCCGGCAAGCCGGTGGACGGGTGCCTGGCGGCGACGCCGGTGGAGCTGACCGTTCGCCGCGGCGGAGAGGTGCAGGCTATTTCGGTCCGCCCCGAATACAAAGGGGCCTACAAACGCACCCTGGTCGGGTTCTCCTACGCCAGCGTGCCGGCTGACATCAGCGCCGGCGCTGCCGCCAGCGGAGCCTGGGACTCGATCTGGCTGGTCACCAGCAAAACCGCGACGATCTTCTCGCGGATCTTCGAATCCGAGCAGCGCAAGGAAATCTCGGGCATCGTCGGGATCAGCGACGTCGCCCACCAGACGATCGAGCAGGACCTCGAACGCTCGCTGCTGCTGCTTGCCCTGGTCAGCCTCTCGCTCGGGCTGATCAACCTGGTGCCGATCCTGCCGCTCGACGGCGGCCACATCTTCTGGGCGGTGGTGGAGAAACTGCGCGGCGGCAAGCCGGTCTCGCTGCAGGTGATGGAGCGCGCGGCGGTGGTCGGCTTCGTGTTGGTGGCGGTGCTGATGTTCATCGGCCTCTCCAACGACATCGGCCGCCTCTCCGGCGACGGCTTCGACGTTCGGTAGGGGCCCCGGGGCTCGCCCGGCGCAGACCTTCAGCGCTTGCCGAGGACCGTGAACGAGTAGGCGATCGGCCCCCCCGAGAAGCCCAAGGCGTTCCGTGCGCGGACCCTGAAGACGTGTTTGCCGGGCCGCAGGGGCTTGGTCGTGTAGGGGGAGCGACAGGGCCGGAAGCGGCTGCGGTCGACCTTGCACTCGAAGGTCGCCCGCGCGGGGCTCGCAACGAAGCGGAAGGTGGGGGTGCGATCCCGGGTCCGCTTGGGCGGCTTCTTCCGAAGGGCCGTGCTTGGCGGGTCGTTGATTTCGATCAAGGTGCACTCCACCTCGGTGGGGGCGTGGCGTTGTTGCGCGGGGCCGGGGGAGCGACGGCGAAGTCGACAACGCTGTTGTTGGTGTCGTCGACCGACTCGAGCAGAGTGGCGCAGCCGGGAGCGATCGACCGCCGCAGGGCGGAGCCGTCCGGAACGCCAGCCGGCAGCGCCGGCGTCCCCGAGGGGCTCGGCTGGGTAGCGCTGCCGCTGAAGTTGCCCCAGGAGACGCAGTCGATGTTGTCGAAGCAGAACTTGCCTCCAACCGGGTCGAGCGTCCCGCCGGGGGGCAGTTCAGCGTCGGCGGCGACGCCGAACTGGGCAACGGCCTGCGGCGTCGCCAGCAGGATGGTGCTCTGATCGGCGCCGTTCGGCACGTTGCCGCCGAACCTGCCGCCGCCCACTTCCATGCCGGTGGAGTTGAAGATATGGAAGGTGTGCCCGGAGACGAAGTTTTGCCCGGAGGACCACATCTGTAGCTCGACGTACTCCGCATTGGGATTGGCGGCGGTTCCTGGGAAAACCTCGCGAATCTGCATCAGGTGGAAGGCTGCCTGGGCGGTGCCGGCGGTGGCCAGCGCGGCGGTTGCAAGGACGGCGGCGGTTGCAAGGAGTCTGCGTGGGTTCATATCGCGGCATACGGCTCTCGCACCATCTGGGTTCACTGCCCCCGAGCCCCCTCCCGGTACGCTTCGGCCATGGCCTCGAAACGGCAGATATTCGTCGGCGGTGTGCCGATCGGCGGTGGCGCGCCGGTCGCGGTGCAGACGATGACCAAGACCGAGACCGCCAATCTGCCGGCGACGATGGAGCAGATCCGCAAAGTCGCCGATGCCGGCGCCGACCTGGTCCGTTGCGCCGTCCCGCGCGAGAAGGACGCCGAGGCGCTGAAGACGATCGTCGCCGAATCGCCGATCCCGGTGATCGCCGACATCCACTTCAACCACACCCTGGCGCTGAAGGCGATCGACGCCGGCGCCCACTGCATCCGCCTCAACCCGGGCAACATCGGTGGCCGCGAGAAAGTCGCCGAGGTGGCGGAGAAGGCGACCGCGGCGGGGGTGCCGATGCGGATCGGGGTCAACTCCGGCTCCCTGCCCAAACACCTGCACGCGCTCGAGCGCGAAGCGCCGGTCGAGGCGCTGGTCGCCGCGGCAATCGAGTTCGTCGAGCTGATGGAGGGCCTCGACTTCGAGGACTTCAAGATCTCGATCAAGTCGACCAACGTTCCCAACACGATCGCCGCCAACCGGCTGCTGGCCGAGAAGGTGCCCTACCCGCTGCACCTCGGCATCACCGAGGCGGGGACGAAATGGTCGGGATCGCTGAAATCGGCGGTCGGGCTCGGCACCCTGCTCGCCGACGGGGTCGGCGACACGATCCGGATCAGCCTCTCGACCTTCCACGCCGAGGAGGAGGTCAAGGTCGCCTGGGAGATCCTCAAGGCGCTGCAGCTACGCGAGCGCGGCCCGGTGCTGATCGCCTGCCCGACCTGCGGCCGGCTGCAGTTCGACATGGACTCGGTCGTCGCCGAGATCGAGCAGCGGCTGGAGAGCTATGAGGAGCCAATCGAGGTCGCGGTGCTCGGCTGCGCGGTCAACGGCATCGGCGAGGCCAGCCACGCCGACTTCGGCATCACCGGGGCCAAGGACGAGGGCCTGATCTTCGCCCACGGCAAGCCACTGCGGAAGGTCCCGCAGGCGACCCTGGTCGACGCCCTCTTTGAGGAGATCGACAAGTCCCTGGACCGCGGCGGGGTCGAGGTCGACGAGGCGAAGTCGGCAGAGGGCGGCGCCTGGCTGGCGAAGATCGAGGAGGAGAACGCCGGCGACCTCACCCCCGAGAAGATCGCCCAGATGGAGCACGAAGCAGCCCAGCGTGGCGAGTCCGACCGCGTCCTGCTCGACGAGGAGGCCTCGCCGACCGCAGGAAGGCGTTTCACCAGGGCCTAGCGCGCCCGCCTGGTGCCGCCACCGGGCTAGGCTTGCGGGGTGCGCTCGGGCGATGTCATCTGGAACCCGCTGTCAGGCGAGAAGGCCCTGCTCGTCGAGTCCGCCGAGGAGAGCGACGGCAGCCGGATCCTCGTCGACTTTGTGGTCGAGGCCGGTGGCTTCGTGCCAGGCGGAGAGCACGTCCACGACCACTGCACCGAGCACTTCGAGGTCCAGGAAGGGTCGATCACCTTCCTCCTCGACGGGGAGGAACGCAAGCTGGCCGCTGGGGACGAGGCCACCGTCGCGCCGGGCACTTGGCACCGGTGGTGGAACCCGGGCAAGGAGGAGGTCCGGACCCGCGTCCGGATCGAACCGGCAATGCGCTTCCAGGAGGCGATCGCGATGGCCTGGGGGCTCTGCGCCGACGGGCACACGAACGCCGAGGGCCGCCCCTCGCCGTTGTTCGGCGCGCTGATGGCCAGCCACTACCGCGCCGAGCTTCGGTACCGCCAGCCTCCGGGCGCGGTCCAGAGGCTGATGTTCCCGCCCCTGGCGGCGATCGCGCGGCGGCGAGGGTTGGAGCGGACGCTCAGCGGCTATCTCGACCTCCAAGCGCACCCCTCTGCCGAGCCGGCGATGGGTCGCCTGCCCGAGCGGGTCATGTGGGAGCACGGGCGGCGGGGGTAGGGGCATGTCCGACGCTGCCCCCTTTGGAAGGGGCCGTATCCGTCGACTCTTCGGACTCGACCGCAGCGGCCCGAAACCACGCCAGACGCGTCGCGGCGAGCCGCTGCATCCGTGGACGATCCCCAACCTGGTCGGCTACATACGGCTTGCCGCAATCCCGCTCTTCCTCGTCCTCGCCTACAGCTCCGACGATGGTCGCTCGGTTGCCGCCGCCGCGGTCTTCTGGCTGATCGCCGCCAGCGACTACCTGGACGGCTTCCTCGCCAGGGTGACCGGCCAGTACAGCCGCATGGGGGCGCTGCTGGACCCGTTAGTCGACCGGCTGACGACCCTCGCCGGCGCGGTCGTCTGCTGGAGCTTTGAGCTGCTGCCGCGCTGGGCCCTGGCGCTGCTCGCCCTGCGCGAGCTGATCATGCTCGCGTTGGCCCAGCACGGCCTCCGCCACGGGGTCGACATCGAAGTCAACTGGCCGGGCCGGATCTCGGTCTTCCCGATCATGGGGGGGATCTTCTTCGCCCTCCTGCTTGACGGCTGGGTGCCGACCGCGCTGCTGCTGGTCGGTCTGGCGCTGGCGATCCTCGCCACCGTGCTCTACGCCCGGGCCGGGATGCGGGCTGCCCGCGCCGCGTCTGCAAGCTGAGAGCCAAACCCACCTAACCTTCAACCTGCAGTTGAACCTTGGAGGCTTCTCGACCTATAATCGTCGCTCGCGCAAATGGAGGCGCAACTGCTTCCCAGAGTTAGGAGCCACCGATGGAGGACACCTTTCCCGATCTGGGATCGCTCAGCGACATCGAGCTGAAAGAACTGATCGACAGCCTGACGGCAGAAGAGAACGAGATCTCCTACAAGCGGCGCGTCCTGCACGGCAAGATCGACATCCTCCGAGCGGAGCTAGTCAACCGGCTGCGGCACAAGAGGGAGCAGGGCGACACGCTGATCTCCGGAGACGACGTCGCGCAGCTGACCGAGATCCTGGCCGGCAAGGGCTCCCAGCCCCCTTCGGAGGACGAGCCCGCCGCCTGAGCGCGGGCTCTCCGGCATGGCTGTGCACTGTCCCGAGTGCGGGTTTGCGAACCCCGAGGGCGCGAACTACTGCCAGAAGTGCGGCGCCTACCTGGGCGGCTCCGGCGAGGGCGGAGACGACCCGACGACGATGACCTACCGCGTCGATGAGACCGGCGAGATGCTGCCGGTCGACATCGAGGAGGTGGTCGAGGAGGCCGGCTCGGCGCTGGTCATCCGCGCCGGCGGCGGCCGCGCGGGGGAGAGCTTCAGCATCGCCGAGGAGCGGGTCAGCATCGGCCGCAGCCCCGACGCCGGCGTCTTCCTCGACGACGTCACCGTCTCCCGCAACCACGCGCTACTGGTCCGCCGCCGCGACGGCCTCTACATCGATGACCTCGGCTCGCTCAACGGCACCTACGTGAACCGGCGCCGGATCGAGTCCCACCGGTTGGCCGATGGCGACGAGATCCAGGTCGGCAAGTACAAGCTCAGCTACCTGGAGCGCTAGGAGACCCTCGATGGCCGTCTCAGAGCAGCCCGCCCGTTCCCCGGACTCGCCCAGCCGCCCCCGCAAGGCGCTGACGATCGGCGCCGTCTGCAAGATCCTGCAGAGCGAGTTCGACGACGTCTCGATCTCCAAGATCCGGTACCTCGAGGACCAGAAGCTCCTGAGCCCGCGCCGCACCTCGGGCGGTTACCGCCTCTACAGCCAGTCCGACGTCGAACGGCTGCGGACGATCCTGCGCCTGCAGCGCGACGAGTTCCTGCCGCTGCGGGTGATCCGCCAGGAGCTCGCCTCCGGCGGTGACCTGGTGCTCAGCGACTCCGACCGCAAGCCGCACGGCAGCGGCGCGGTGCGGCGGGCGATCCTCGTCGACACCTCGCGCGCCTACCTCACCCTCGAGGAGGTGGTCGAGGAGACGGGCGCCCGCGAGGAGCTGATCGGGGAGCTGGAGAACTTCGGCATCGTCCAGCCCGAGCGCCGTGAAGGGAAGACCGTCTACGACGAGACCGACCGGGAGATCGTCCGCGCCGCCAACGAACTGTCCCGGTTCGGCGTCGCCGCCCGCAACCTGCGCGTGTTCCGCTCCTCGGCGGACCGCGAGGCGAACCTGCTGGAAGCGCTGCTCGGCCCGGCGCTGCGCTCGCGCAACCCCGAGCGCCGCAAGGAGGCCCTGCAAAGCCTCGAAAGCCTGGCCGCAACCGTCAGCCACCTCAAGCACCTGCTGCTGGTGCGAGACCTTCGCCGGCTCACCGGCGAATAGCGGCGGGGCCCCGCCGCGATGCCGCGAGTGTCCCGCCGGCGCACCGTCGGCGCACCGCCGGGCGACGTCTGGGGTCTCGTCTCCGATCCCTACAACCTCCCCCGGTGGTGGCCGCGCACCGCGCGGGTGGAGAACGTCGAGCAGCGCGGCAGCGGCCGGCGCAGCCGGTGGACCAAGGTTCTCGAGACCTCCGAGGGGAGGGGCGTGCGGGCCGACTACCGGTGCCTCAGCGCTGCCGAGGGCGAGCGCTACGTCTGGGAGCAAGAGCTGGAGGAGACGCCGTTCGCGAAACACCTGCGGGCCTCGCGGGTGGAGATCGGACTGCGCGACGCCGGCGAGGGGACCGAGGTGACGCTGAGCTCGGTCCAGACGATGCGCGGGCTGTCGCGCCTGGGCTCGCCGATGATGCGACGCGGCCAGAGGGCGATCCTCGACGAGGCCTTGGACGGGATCGAGAGGGCGCTGACGTGATTGGCGCTTTTGTACACCTATGGGCAACAAAAGCGCCATGACCCCCCGCCGCGACTCAAAGTGGTGGGGGTGGGGCGATCCGTCAGTGACGCCCGAGCTGGATGGCGAGGCGCTCAGCGTCCTGAATGAGCGGATCGGGGAGCTGGAGCCGTGGCCGGTGGCGGCGAGCGCCGAGGAGTTCGGGCTGCCGGCACCGCAGCCATTGCCGGCGGCGCTGACCGAGGTGGTGGGGGCAGACTCAGTCTTCACCTCGAACGAGGACCGCCTGCGGCACTCCACCGGGTGCGGGTACGCCGATCTCGCCAGGCTTCGTGACGGCGCCCTGGAGGCGGCTCCCGACGCGGTGGTCATGCCCCCCGACGCCGAAACGCTGCGGCGCGTCCTCGACATCTGCGCCGCCGAGGGGGTGGCGGTGGTGCCCTTCGGCGGCGGCACCAGCGTGGTCGGCGGCGTCGAGCCGCTGCGCGGCGAGCATTCCCGGCTGATCAGCCTCGACCTTGGAGCGCTGCGCGACGTCGACGTCGATGCCCGCTCGATGACCGCCCGGCTTGGCGCCGGCCTGCGGGGGCCCGAGGCGGAGACGGCGCTGGGGCGCGAGGGGTTCACCCTCGGCCACTTCCCGCAATCGTTCGAGTACGCCACGATCGGCGGCTTCGCCGCCACCCGCTCCGCCGGCCAGGCTTCCTCGGGCTACGGGCGGTTCGACGCCCTGGTCAGCTCGGTTCGCCTGCTCGCGCCGGCGGGCGACCTTGCCACTCTGGAGACGCCGCACACCGCCGCCGGTCCCGCCCTGCGCGAGCTCGTAATCGGCTCGGAGGGAGCGCTCGGCGTTATTCCTGACGTCACCGTCCGAGTGCACCCGGAGCCGAAGGTGCGGCGCTACGAGGCCTGGATCGCGGAGAGTTTCGAGGCCGGGACGGAGATCGTTCGCGCCCTCGCCCAGGGGTCGGGGCTGCCGGAGATCGTCCGCATCTCCGACGAGGAGGAGACGGAGGGGACCTTGGCGCTCTCGGGCCCGCGCGGCGCGGCCGGGACGCTTTTCGACGGTTACCTCGGCCTGCGCCGGCGCCGTGGCGGCGCCCTGGTCATCGTCGGCCTCGAGGGGGAGGAGGAGTCGGTGGCGCGGCGCCGGGCGCTGACCGTGCGGGCGCTGCGCGCCGGTGGCGCTGTCTACCTCGGGCAGTCGGCGGGCCGCTCTTGGGAGCACGGCCGTTACCAGGGCCCCTACCTGCGCGACACGCTGATGGGGATGGGAGCGATGGTCGAGACGCTCGAGACCTCCCACACCTGGAGCCGTCTCGGCGAGCTGCACGAGGCGGTCGGCGGGGCGATCCGGGACTCACTCGCCGGCCAGGGCACGCCGGGGCTGGTCTTCTGCCACCTCTCTCACGCCTACGCGGACGGCGCCTCGCTCTACTTCACCTTCATCGCCCGCAGCCGGCGTGGCGCCGAGGTGGAGCAGTGGGCGGAGGTGAAGCGGGCGGCCTGCGAGGCGATCGTCGCCCACGGCGGCACGATCACCCACCACCACGCCGTCGGCCGCGACCACGCCCCCTACATGAAGGCCGAGGTGGGGGAGACCGGCCTCGAGGTCCTGCGCGCGGTCAAGGGGCAGCTGGATCCCGCGGGGATCATGAATCCCGGCAAGCTCCTCGGCTGAGCTATTCGCCTCGTTTGGCGGCGCCGATGACGGGGCCGGTGATGGTGCCGCGCAAGACCTCGGTGCCGGTGTAGGAGGGCGCCGTTTTTTCGCTGGTCGCTTTGTCCAGCGAGGCTTTCAGGGTCGAGTCCTCGGTTTCGGTGATCGCGATCTGTTTGAAGGTTTCGTTGGCCAGATAGGACACCACTTCGACCGGTACTGCGAACTGGGTCGCGATCCTGCCGTCCTGCCCGACCGCGGTTGATGCGAGTGGCAGCATTTTCTGCGGCGACTGGGAGAGCCAGATCGCGTAGGAGCGCCCTTTGCCGGTCGGCTCCAGCCCTTCGGCTTCAACCTGCAAGGCCAACGAGTTTTTCACCCGCCCGAAGATCGCGACCCCGGTGGCCTCCGATCCCCCGACCGGCCCCAGCACCGCTTTCGTCAGTTCTTTCCCGCCCCCCGAAGTCGAAGTCGGTTCCCCATTTGCCCCGGTAGGCGGCGACCCCGAAACGGTGGTGTCAGAGCTATCCCCACCGCCACCCCCAACGATCAGCACCACGACCAAAACAACCAGCGCAGCCACTCCGGAAGCTATAGCGGCCCGTGCTCCCTGACTATCTGGCAATGAGAGCTTCGGCAGGCCCGAACCCTGAGGCTTTTGCGCTCTCGCAACGGGTACAGGCTTCGCCGGCTCGGCTGCGGGTGAAGGCGACTCGGCGGGAGGCTCCTCTGCGGCGGGTGGCGCCGTAGGGGGGCCCACCCCCGAGGAAGCTTTAGCTACCGGAGGGGGTGGGGGGTCCCCTGCGGCGACAGGACCCGCCGCCCGGAGCTCCTCTGGTGGAACCTCTCCTTCGGCCTCGAGCTGATCCAACGCACCCTTGACCCGCTCGCGAACCTGCTCAACGCTGATCCCCATCAACGCCGCAATATCGTCGTACCCCTGCTCGCGCTGCGCCAGCAGCCGCAGCATCGCTTTCTGGTCCTCGCTCAGCCCCACCGGCAAAAGCCTATCCGTCGAATAGGGTGAGCCGATCGTGGATCTGGTTAAGCGCCCCTCGCCCTTCGACCAGTTGATCGGCACCGAATGGATCGACGACGACCCCGGCCACGCCCGCGTGCGTCTGCCGATCCGGGACGAGCTGCGCCAGCCGGTCGGCCTGCTCCACGGCGGCGTCCTCTCCACGCTGGTCGAGAGCGTCTGCTCGCGGGCGACCGCGCTGACCGTCCTCGACCAGGGCATGGTGGCGATGGGCCAATCGATCAGCGTCAACTTCATCCGCCCGATCACCGAGGGAGCCGCCGAAGTCAAGGCCACGGCCCGTCACCGCGGCCGCACCACCTGGGTCTGGGACGCCGAGGTCCTCAACGACGAGGGCAAGCTCTGCGCCCTCGCCCAGATGACCATCGCCGTCAGGCCGTTTCCGAAAAACTAGCCGCCGAAGCGGTTCGTTATTGGGAGGCGGCGATCCTTGCCAAAGGCACGGGGAGTGATCCGGATCCCCGGCGCCGCCTGGCGGCGCTTGTACTCGGAGCGGTCGACCAGCCGCACTACTTCGTCGACCACGTCCGCAGGCATCCCCGCCGCGATCATCTCCTCCCGCCCCTCGTCGCGCTCGACGTAGGCCTCGAGGACGCGGTCGAGCAGGTCGTAGGGGGGGAGGGAGTCGCTGTCGCGCTGGTCGGGCCGCAACTCAGCCGATGGGGCGCGGTCGATCACGCTGGCCGGCACCAACTCGGTGCCGGCGCGCTCGTTGCGGCGACTCACCAGCTCGTAGACCAAGGTCTTCGGCACGTCCTTAATCACCGCGAAGCCGCCCGCCATGTCGCCGTAGAGGGTCGCGTACCCAACCGACATCTCACTCTTGTTGCCAGTCGTCAGCACCAGCCACCCATGCCGGTTGGAGAGCGCCATCAGTAGGTTGCCGCGGATCCGGGCCTGGATGTTCTCGGTTGCCAGGTCAGACTGGGAAGGCCCTGGGAGCGCTCGCTCATATCCATCCATCATCGACTCGATCGGGATCTCGATCAGCTCGCAGCCGAGGTTGGCGGCGATAGTTCTGGCGTCCTCCTGGGTTCCAGAGCTGGAATGAGGCGAGGGCATCACCACGCAGCTCACCCGCTCAGGGCCGACGGCATCGACCGCGAGCATCGCCACCAGGGCGGAGTCGATCCCGCCAGAGAGGGCGATCCCGACGTGGCCGAAGCCGTTCTTGGCGACGTAGTCGCGCAGGCCGAGGACCAGAGCGGCGTAGACCTCGTCGAGGTCCGAGAGCGGCTCGGCGAGGAGCGCCGGCTCCTGTGCAGGGATATCGCAGACGAGCAGCTCCGGCTCGAACTGGGCGGCGCGGGCGAGCAGCTCGCCGTCGGGGCCGACCACCAGGCTCTGGCCGTCGAAGACCAGCTCGTCCTGGCCCCCGACCAGGTTGCAGAAGGCAAAATAGGTGCCGTAGGCGCGCGCGCGTTCAGCGAACATCGCCTCCCGCTCGCGCCCCTTGCCGCGGTGGTAGGGGGAGCCCGAGGGGTTGGCAATCAGTTGCGCTCCCTGCTCGGCCTCCACCGAGGCCGGCGGCCCGGTCACCCAGCAGTCCTCACAGATCGTCAGCCCGACCCGGGTGTCGGCGACGTCGACGGTCATCGGCTCGGTCCCGGGGACGAAGTAGCGCTGCTCGTCGAAGACCGAGTAGTTGGGGAGGAGGTTCTTGCGGTAGACCCCCTGCACGGCGCCGCCGGCGAGGACGGCCACCGAGTTGTGGGCGCGGCGGAAATCGCCTCCGCCGGGAACCGGCTCGGCGAAGCCAACGAGGACGGTGAGGCCGTGGACGCCCTTCGCCAGCTCCTCGACCGCACGCTGGTTGGCGGCGAGGAAGTGGCGCTTCAAGTAGAGGTCCTCGGCCGGGTAGCCGGGCAGGCAGAGCTCGGGGAAGATCGCCAGCTCGGCACCGGCCTCGCCGGCGCGGCCGATCCACTCGGCGATCATCGCCGCGTTGCCGTCGATGTCTCCAACGGTGGGGTCGATCTGGGCGAGGGCTACGCGCAAGGCGCTCCGCCTGGGGTCATCCGCGAAGTATCGCCGTCGCGGCAGGCCGAATGGACCGCGGCCGACGCTAAGGTGGCGCCGATGCGCGACCGTCGCCGCCACCTCGTCGGTCTCGCAGTGGCTGCCCTGGTGCTGTCAGCCTCGCTGCCGGCCGCCGCCTCAGCGTCTTCGGCAGGGCTCGCAGAAGCCGTCCCGAGCCTCGCATCGCCCTCGCAGAAGCCGTTCATCGCGCCGAAGCCGCGCCCGACGCAGGTCCGGGGACGGCCGACCGACGATGCGGACCCCAACCGCAACGCCTACACGGTGCCCGAGGCGCCCAAATCACCCGCCTGCTCGGCCAACTTCTGCGTCCACTGGGTCGCCGAGGGCCTCGACGCGCCTGACCTCGCCGACTCCAACGGCAACGGCGTCCCGGACTTTGTCCAGAAGGTCGTGCGGACCGCCGAGCACGTGCACGAGATCGAGAACGGGAAGCTCGGCTGGCGCGAGCCGAAGAGCGACGGCCGGATCGGCGGCAGCAGGGGCAAGACGGACATCTACCTCTCCCAGATCGGCGGTGAGCTGTTCGGGTACGCGTCCCCGGATCCCGACCAGGAGACGAAGAGTCACCCGCTGCCTCGCCAGCTCCACGGCTACCTCGTCCTGGACAACGACTACAGCCCGTTCGAGTTCCCGGGGACGACCCCGACCGACGATCTCCGGGTGACGCTTGCCCACGAGTACAGCCACATCCTCCAGTTCGGCTACGACGCCTACCAGGACCTCTGGTTCGCCGAGTCGAGCGCGACCTGGATGGAGGACCAGGTCTACGACGGGATCGACGACTACCTGCGCTACGTACGCCGCTGGGTCCACCGCTACTCGACGCCGCTGACGACGAGCTCGATCAAGGAGTACGGCTCGGCCGTCTGGAACCAGTGGCTGGCCCGCCGTTACGGGATCCCGGTCGTACGCAGAGCATGGGGGCGGGCGATCCATACTCGGCCCGGCGGCTTCTCGGTCAGCGCCTACGGTTCGGCGATCCGCGCCGCGGGTGGCTCCGAATTCAGCCACGACTTCGCCCGCTTCGCCACCGATGTTGCCGAGTGGCGCACCGGCGAGGGCTTCCGCGAGAGCGAGACCTTCCCGAACATGTCACGGCAGGGCCACCTGGCGCTCAGTGGCCCGACGCAGACGCGACTGCTCAACCACACCACCTTCCAGATGCTCAGGGTCCCCGCCCGCGGCCGCCGCGCCGTCGTCGTCCGCATTACCGCCCCGACTGGGACGGCGGCGGGGGTGGCGCTTGTGGGGAGGGTCGGCAGCGAGCGCGGTGGGCACTCGGTCGAGCGCCTGCGCTACAAGCGCAACGGCGGCAACCTGACCGTCCGCCTCGGCGATCCAGGTCGCTTCGAGCGCGTGACCGCGGTGGTGATCAATGCCGACGCAAGGGCGAACGGGTTCAGCGCCCGGCGGCTCGACTGGCGCTACCTAACCGACGGCATGCCGTTCGTGATCCGCGCGTCGCTCGCCGGCTGAGCGGGAGCCGCGTCGATCGCCTCGCGCGTCGCCGCTTCGAGGTCGAGGGCGAAACTCTCAAGGTCGGCCATCGCGTCGTAGTCGCCGACCAGACCAAAGTTGACCTGCCCGTTGTAGGACATGATCCCGACGCAGAGTGCCTGGCGGCGGGCCAGCGGCACCATCGGGAAGATCGACTCCATCTTTCGCCCGAGCACGTAGAGCGGGAACTGTGGCCCCGGGACGTTGGTGACGACGAGGTTGAAGAACCGTTGCGCCGGTTGCAGGCGGGCGGCCTGGGAGGCGATCGTGGTCGGCGCGAAGTCGGTGATCTTGGTGATGATCTCGGCCCCGACCGCCTGGCCGGAGGACTTCAGGTCGCCCATCTGGTCGGTGACTATGTGGAGCCGCTCGACCGGGTCCTCGCACCAGACCGGCAGCGGCGCCATCATCGCCGAGATCCGGTTGCCGAGCGCACCGTGCTCCTCGGCCGCGCGGACGCTGACCGGAACCATCGCCCGCAGCTCGAGGTCCTTGGTGTCGTGGCCGCGTGCCCGCAGGTAGTTGCCGATCCCGCCGGCGACGATCGAGAGGATCACGTCGTTGACGGTGCCGCCGTAGGCGTCCTTGACCCGCTTCAGATCGGCGAGGTCGGTCTGGGTCATCGCGAACCGCCGGTGGGGGCCGATCTCGACGTTAAAGACGGTGCTCGGGGCGGACATCCCGGCGCCGATCATCTTCGAGGTGGCGCCGATGCCGCGCAGTACTTGTCGTGGGCCGCGGAGGACGGCGCGGAAGCCGCGGACGATCTCCTTCGGGCTGGTCAGCCGCTCCCGCAGCGCGTCGCCGAGCAGCTTGGCGTCGGTCGGTTCGGGCCGGGCAAGCCAGGGCCGGGAGGTGGTGGGTGGCCCCTGCGGTTCGGCGTCGAGGTCGAAGAGAACGGTGGTGATGTCGACACCGGAGACGCCGTCGACGAGCGCGTGGTGGCTCTTGCCGACGACGGCGAAGCGGTCGTCCTTAAGACCCTCGACCAGCCACAGCTCCCAGAGCGGCTTGCTGCGGTCCAGCTGCTGGGAGAAAATCCGCGCCGCCAGGTTGCGCAGCTGCTCGTCGGACCCCGGCGCCGGCAGCGCGGTCTGGCGCACGTGGTAATCGAGGTTGAGGTGCGGATCGTCGACCCAGACCGGCCGGCCCTGGTCAAAGGGGACGAAGCGGAGCTTCTGGCGGAAGCGCGGGACCAGGTGCAACCGAGAGGCGATGTGGTCGCGGAACTCCTCGTGCGTGGGCGCCGAACCCTCGAAGATGATCGTCGAGGCGACGTGCATGTGGGCCCCCGCGCGCTCCATGTGGAGGAACGAGGTGTCGAGACCGCTCAGCCTGTCTGATGCCATACGGCATCTTCGCAGAGGCCGGAGTTAGCGGGGAAGTGTCAACTGCATCTGGGCCTCGTCCTCCGCCGGCTCCTCCTCGTCCTCCGCCTCCTCGTGCTCAAAAGAAGCCATGCGGACGCCGAGCAGTCGCACCGGTCGCGGCGGGGCGTAGGCCCGCAGCAGGTCGAGCGCGACTGGGCCGACGACGGCCGGGTCGTTGGTCGGCTGCTCCAGGGTGTGGGAGCGGGTGACGTTGGTCCAGTCGTCGAGGCGGACCTTGATCCCGATCGTCCGTCCTTCCAGCTCGCGCTTGCGTAGCCGGCGGCAGAGCTCGGCGGAGAGCTCGGAGAGATGGGACTCGAGCTCGGCGCTGTCGCCGATGTCGACGTCGAAGGTGATCTCCGTCGACTGCGACTTGGTCTCGTGGACGGCGACGACCGGGGTCTCATCCCGAAGCTGTCCTCTGGCGTGCAGCCAGGCGCCCGAGCGCCGCCCGAAGCTGGCTTCCAGCTCGGGCCGCTCGCGAGTGCGCAGCTCGGCCAGGGTGTGGATGCCCATGCTCTCCAAGCGGGCGACGGTCTTTGGGCCGACCCCGGGGATCAGACCCGGAGACTCGCCGGCGAAGCGGGCCAGCGCCTGTTCGCGCGAGAGGACGACCAGACCGGCGGGCTTGCCCAGCTCGCTGGTGATCTTCGCCAGCATCCGGCTCTCGGAGATGCCAACCGAGCAGGTCAGCCCGGTCTCCTCGCGGATCTCCACCGCGATCCGCCGCATCGTCGCCTTCGGCGAGAAGAGTCCGGTCAGGTCCAGGTAGGCCTCGTCGAGTCCGACCACCTCCACCATCTCGACGTTGCGCCGCAGCACCTCCATCACCTGCCCCGACGCCTCTCGGTACGCCGGGAAGTCCGGAGTCAGGTACACAGCGTCCGGCAACCGCCGCCGCGCCACCGCCGCCGGCATCGCCGAGTGGATCCCAGCCAGCTTCCGCGCCTCATAACTCGCCGTCGTCACCACCGCCCGCGGCCCCGACCCACAAACGACCACCGGCTTCCCCTTCAACTCCGGCCGCCGCCGCAGCTCCACCGACGCGTAAAAGGCGTCCATGTCGAGATGAGCGATCACGCGGGGCGAGCCCTTAATTTCGCTCATCACTACCTTCCCAGACGTCGCTGGCGCAGGCGGGAGAGCGTCGATGGCGAAGAACGCTCATGGTCGAAATGTCATCTGATGTCACAGGGAACATACGTTCGTATGAATATGAGGCCATAGGGTAGCTGAGGGCATGGCAGATAAATCGAGCATCGAGTGGACGGAGGCGACCTGGAACCCCGTCACCGGCTGCGACAAGGTTTCCCCCGGCTGCGCACACTGCTACGCGGAGGCGTTTGCAGAGCGATGGCGAGGCATTCCCGGCCATCCCTACGAGCAAGGATTCGATCTCCGCATCTGGCCCAAGAGGCTTGATCAGCCGCAGAAATGGAAGCGGCCCCGAATGATCTTCGTGAACTCCATGAGCGACCTGTTTCACGAGCGGATTCCCGATGCGTTCATCCGCGAAGTCTTTGCGTCGATGGAGGAAGCGGATTGGCATACCTTCCAAATTCTGACCAAGCGACCAGACCGTTTAATCGAGCTTGCCAACGCCTTGCCGTGGCCCTCGAACGTTTGGATGGGGGTCAGCATCGAGAACCGGCGCTTTGTCGATCGCGCCGATCTTCTGCGCGAAGTCCCTGCCGCAGTTCGATTCATCTCGGCCGAGCCGCTGCTCGGCCCGTTGGAAGGGCTTGATCTTGCTGAGATTGACTGGCTAATCGCTGGCGGCGAGTCTGGACATAGAGCCCGGCCGGCTAAGCCAGAGTGGGTTCGAGAACTTCGCGATCGTTGCCGGGGTGAGGGTGTCGCCTTCTTCTTCAAGCAGTGGGGAGGACGAACGCCGAAGGCAGGGGGGAGGCTCCTCGACGGCGTCCAGTACGACGAAATGCCAAGCTCTCGGGAGTTGGTTCCGGCCTAATCGCAGAAGCGAATTCGCACACCTGGAGCCAAGCGCTTTTGGCCCCCGCTTCGATCCACCTCAATCTTTCCGGCCTTCTCGGCTGGCGCCAGCGTCTTGCCTTTCAAGTGACTGGAAACTCGAAACGGAGTCTCAAGCAAAGTTGCTCGCTGCGCTTGCTCGATCGTGAACCACTCGGTGCCGAATTTGTCCCGCAGATGCGAAAGAAGGGGGGAGGTGTCCAGGGCATCGGTGTCAGGTGTGAACAGAACCTCCTGGCCATCGTTCGTCCGCGTCGCGATGTAGCGGGTCCCCTCAGCGGGATCGACAGACCACATCGCATCCTTGATGAGTTCGAGTCCCTTGTCGTGTTGGGAGGCGAAGACCAACCGGTAGTCGTTTCCATCAGCGGTGCGGAGCGCAAATGAGCGCACATGCTCGACCTTTCCTTGGCTGCCGAGCTGCTCCTCGAACAAGCCAAGGAGGAAAGCTCCGCGCTCACTCCCCTCCATCTGGATCGCCTCCCGCCAGCGATCACTGCCAAACAGGGAATTCAGCGCGTTCTCCTGACCCGTTCGGCCAGCGAAGCGAACCAGGTAGTTGAGGGGTAGGAAGATCAAGGCCTCGCAGCGCTCGAACGCCAGGAATTTGCCGGCCAGCGACATCGAGGTGGCTGAGTATCCGAACGGGTCAATGAAGGCGAAGGTGGGGACAAGCGTTTTCCCCTCCTGTCCGTGGATGTCCTCAATGATCTCGCCGAACCTCGTCTCGAACTCCCCGTGCTCGAGCATGACCTTGACGTTCCCGGGCAGCGCCAGAGCGTCTAGCTCACCTTCCAGATGCTTGACGCGCCGCTCATCGTGCTCAATGAACAGGTAGAGGAATTCGACATCGTTCATGCGCTCGAAAGCATCGTGGTCGAGCAGCGTTTTCAACATGATCAGCGGGGAGCCGTCCTCACCGGTCTCGTATCTGCCCGGACCTGCGAATCCGTCAACCACCAGCAATCGGGGCGGGTCATCGCGGCGTGCAAATTTCGACGCCTGTTGGCCCATCACCGGAAGCCACGCAGCCAGATATGCGCTGAGAACGCGATGCTTAGCACGCGTATGGTCGTCCAAGGGCCAGAGGACAGGCTCAGTCATGGCTCGCAGGCTAGATGCTCGAGTGGTCGAAGATTCTCTGCCTGCCGCCCGAAGGGGCTGGGATCCACCCGAGTCGGTTTACCCGTGACGTCAGCGCCCAGAAAAGGATCTACAACCGCGGTCTAGCGGAGGACGGGACCGGCCCCGGCTCGCACGCGGCGCCTAGACTTCGGCCGATGGCTTCCCCGGAGGCGAAGAACCTGGAGGCGATCTCCAAGGCGATCGACCAGCACAACGCCAACTGCCCGTTCCCGGCGGCCGAGGTGCGGATGAACCCGTTCGAGGTCGAGCGGCTGGGGTGGGAGCACATTCGCGGCCTGCCGGTCGTCCCGGATGGAGATATCGGCACCGGTCGCTTCCGCATCGTCTGCTCTCGCGACCTCGACGGCGAAGGCCTTGAGGAGGTCGAGGCGGTCGGCAAAGAGCTCGAGACCGTCGCGCCGGTCAACAACTGAGCGCGAGACCGCGATAGGCGTCGCATAGCGACGCTCAATGCGGTTTCGGCGCTTTAGACCGAGTTCCAGAAGTCCAAGCCGAGGTTGGAGAGCCACCGTTCGGCTTCAATATTGAGCTGGGTGAAGTCGCCGTTGAGGATCAGGATGCCCATCGCGATCAGGATCGCGCCGCCGAAGGCGACGATCGCTTGGTAGTGGCGCTTGACCACGGCGAAGGCGGTGGTCATGCGGGAGAAGGCGAGGGCGGTGAGCAGGAACGGGATCGCCAGGCCGGCCGAGTAGACGGCGAGGAGGAAGGCGCCGCGGCCGGCCGACTCGGTTAGGGCGGCGGCGGAGAGGATGGCGCCGAGGGTGGGACCAATACAGGGCGTCCAGGCGATCGCGAAGGCAGCACCGGCGACTACCGGCCCGCCCTTGCCGGCGCGGTCGAGCAGGGCATCCACATGCCACTCGCGGTTCAACCGGGTGACGAAGAGTGAGGCGACGAAGAGCACGCCCATGGCGATGATGAGGACGCCCGAGATCGTGGTCAGAAGCGACTTGTTTTCGTCGAGGAAGGAGCCGAGACCGGTGGCGCTAAGTCCGAGCAGGATGAAGATCGCTGAGAAGCTGGCGACGAACACCAGGCTCGGGCCGAGGACCCGGCGCCAGCCGGCTTCATCCAGGTCGGCCGCCGAGACGCCGGTGACGGCCGAGAGGTAGCCCGGGACGAGCGGCAGCACGCAGGGGGAAAGGAACGAGACGACGCCCGCCGCAAGGGCGGCGAAGATGCCCACTCCGGCAGCGGGATCGGAGCTGAGAACTGCATTGACCACGGGACCTCAGGTTACCCTCAGCCAGGTGTCGTCCGGTCGAACCCGAGGGGGCCTGTTCAACGCCGGTGGGGCCGCGCGGCGGCTGCGCGCCTCGCCAATCTTCGCGATTGGCCCGAGCGAGCCGGGGCCGGCGGTGCGCCGTGGCTTCCTGGTCGCCGTCCCAATTGGGCTCTCGCTCGCGGTAGAGCTCGGCTTCGACATGCCGACCAAGGGGGCGCTTGCCACCGGCGCCCTGCTGGCCGGCTTCCCCGGTCTCGACGCGCCAGCCGGACCGCGAGCCGCCTGGCAGGGCGCCGCGGCGCCGCTGATCGGCCTCGCCGCGGCGCTCGGCATTCTCAGTAGCCAGGCGACGGTTCCCGCCGTGCTGACGATGGGCCTGCTCGGCGCCATCGCCGGCTACTGCTTCTCGGTCTCCCTGCGGCTGGCGATCGTCGGGCTCTCGGTGGTGCTGGCGCTGCTGATCGCCCAGGGCCTCTTCCTGCCGACCGCGGACGCCGCGCCGGCGCTGCTCTACGCCACCGCCGGCGCCTGCCTGCAGGTTGCCTGGTCGGTGATCGTCTGGGTCGTGGTCGACCGGGCCGCCCGCGAGGAGAGCGGCTGGAACGCGCGCGAGACGGCGCAGGCCCTGCGCTCGAACCTCACCCTGGCTTCGCCGAGCGCCCGCCACGCGATCCGGTTCGGGGTCGCCCTCGCCACCGGGGTCGCCGCCTACCGCCTGCTCGGGATGGACGACCACGGCTTCTGGATCCCACTGACGATCCTCTTCGTGATGAGGCCCGAACGCGACGAGACCGACAAGCGGCTGATCCTGCGGGCGGTCGGCACCGTGCTCGGCCTGATCTTCGCCACCGCGGTCGCCGAGACGCTCGGCGGCTCCGACCTGGTCGTCTGGGTCGTGCTGACCGCGGCGGCGGCGTTCTCCTTCGGCCTGTTGACCGTCCAGTACGCACTCTTCACCGCGGCGATCACGACCTACGTCGTCCTGCTCACCGACACGCTCGGCGAGCCGGCCCTGCAGGCCGCCGGTCAGCGCGCCAGCGGCACCGCGCTGGGGATCGCGATCGCCTTCACTGCCTTCGTCATCTGGCCGAGCCCGGGGGAGGGGAGAGGGCTCAGGCCGGAGGCACAAAAGGCGGGCGGAAGCCCACCGGAGGCCCCGGCCCGGTAAATTCCTGGCTAGGCAGCCAAACAAACCGCGCGCACGCGGTAGAGCAAGGGAGCGAGCTTTGAGCCAGCGGACGTTCGTGATCGGGGTCGGAATGACCAAGTTCGAGAAGCCCGGCACCAAGGAGGGCGACTACCCGGATTGGGCCAAAGAGGCGGGGGAGAAGGCGCTCGCCGACGCCGGTATCCCTTACGAGGACGTCGAGCAGGCCTACGCGGGCTACTGCTATGGCGACTCCACCTACGGGCAGCGCGCGCTCTACCAGCTCGGCCTCACCGGGATCCCGGTGGTCAACGTCAACAACAACTGCTCGACCGGATCCTCCGCGCTCTTCCTGGCCCGGCAAGCGGTCAAGGGAGGCTTGGTCGACTGCGCCCTCGCGCTCGGCTTCGAGAAGATGGAGCCAGGCAGCCTCGGCGTCAAGTACACCGACCGCACCAACGCGCTCGACAAGCACGCCACCCGCATGTTCGAGATCCGCGACCCCGAGGCCTCGCCGCCGGCCCCGCAGATGTTCGGCAACGCCGGCCGCGACCACATGGCCAAGTACGGCTCAACCCCCGACCACTACGCCTGGATCGGGTGGAAGAACCACAAGCACTCGGTCAACAACCCCTACGCCCAGTTCCAGGACGAGTACTCGCTGGAGGACATCAAGGCGGCGAAGATGATCCACGACCCGCTGACCAAGCTCCAGTGCTCGCCGACCTCCGACGGCTCGGCCTGCGCGATCGTCGCCTCCGAGCGCTACGTGGACGAGCACGACCTCTGGGACCAGGCGGTCGAGATCGTCGGCCAGTCGATGGTCACCGACCTCACCTCGACCTTCGACGAGGCAGCTGACTGCATGACGATCGTCGGCTCGGAGATGTCGAAGCTGGCGGCCAGCAACGCCTACGAGGAGGCCCAGGTGAGCGCCGAGGAAATCGATGTCTGCGAGCTGCACGACTGCTTCAGCGCCAACGAGCTGATCACCTACGAAGCGCTCGGCTTCGCGGCCGAGGGCGAGGCGCACAAGCTGGTCGATGCCGAAGACACGACCTACGGCGGCAAGGTCGTCGTCAACCCCTCCGGCGGGCTGATCTCCAAGGGACACCCGCTCGGTGCGACCGGGCTGGCGCAGTGCTCGGAACTGACCTGGCAGCTGCGGGGTCAAGCGGATAAGCGCCAGGTCGATGGCGCCAAGGTCGCGCTGCAGCACAACATCGGCCTCGGCGGAGCGGCCGTGGTCACCGTCTACAAGCCGGCCGGCTGAGACCGACCGAAAAGGAGGAGCACGATGGCGAAGCAGCGGCGTTCACTTAGCGGCAAGGTCGTGGCGATCACCGGCGGCGCTCGCGGCATCGGCAAGGCGACCGCGACCGCGCTGGTCCGCAAGGGCTGCCGCGTCGCGATCGGCGACCTCGACCTGGAGCTGGCCGAGCAGACCGCGACCGGGCTCGGCGGTGGCACCGTGGCGCTGCCGCTCGACGTCACCGATCGCGCCTCCTTCGAGAGCTTCCTGGCCGAGACCGAGCGCCAACTCGGGCCCCTCGACGCGGTGATCAACAACGCCGGGATCATGCCCGTGACCCCGTTCGTCGAGGAGAGCGAGGCCTCGGTGCACCGCCAGGTCGACATCAACCTCCACGGCGTCATCACCGGCACCCAACTGGCGATCGAGCGCCTCCAGCCCCGCGGCAGCGGCTACATCGTCAACATCGCCTCCCAGGCCGGCAAGGCTGGGATCCCCGGGATCGCCACCTACTCGGCGACCAAGCACGCCGTCGTCGGGCTCTCAGAGGCGGTGAAGACGGAGCTGCGCGGTTCCGGAGTCGAGATCCTCTGCGTGATGCCAACCGTCGTCAACACGGAGTTGACCAGCGGCGTCGGGCAGCGCTGGGTGAAACCGGTCGAGGCCGCCGACGTCGCCAACGAGATCGTCGACGCGATGGAAGTGCCGCGCTTCGACGTCTTCGTGCCGCGCGCCAACGGCATCCTCTACAGGGTGCTGACGCTGATGCCGCGCGGCGCTCGCGAGGCACTGGGCCGGCTGATGAAGATCGACAAGCTGATGTTCGAGGTCGACCACGGCGCCCGCCGCGCCTACGAGGAGCGCGCGGCCACCAGTACGGCTAGCGCCGAGGAGGGTGACGCCGCGCCGGAGCCCGCCCAGCGCGACGCCGCGTAAGGAGGGACCCCGGATGGGGCGGATCTACGACGCAACCTGGGGCCGGGCCTTCTCGGCGATGTACGACAGCTGCATGAAGGGGACCGAGGAGGCGGGGATGCGGGAGATGCGCCGTGACCTCCTGGCCGAGGCATCGGGGAAGACGGTCGAGGTGGGAGCGGGGACCGGACTGAACCTCGAGCTCTATCCCGACGCGGTCACCGACCTGACCCTGGTCGAGCCCGATCCGCACATGGTCAAGCAGCTTCGCAAGCGGGTGGAGGGTTCTGCTCGCACCGCGAGCATCGCCGAAGCAGGTGCCGAGCGGCTGCCTTTCCCGGACGACAGTTTCGACACCGCGGTCGCGACCTTGGTCTTCTGCACGATCCCCGATCCCGACGCGGCGCTGGCCGAGGCGGCGAGGGTGCTGAAGCCTGGCGGACGGCTGCTCTTCCTCGAGCACGTCCGCTCGGAGGACCCGAGCCTCGCCCGCTGGCAAGACCGGCTGGAGAAGCCCTGGCGCTTCTTCGGCGACGGTTGCCACTGCAATCGCGACACGGTGGCGACGATTGCCGCCTCGCCGTTCGAGTTGGGCGCCGTCGAGCGGAGCGAGCTGCCCAAGGCACCTCCGATCGTGAAGCCCCTGGTCGTCGGCAAAGCGGTGCTATACTGAACCTAATGGTTCAGTATCAAACTATCGATCGAACCCTCGCCGCGATCGCCGATCCGACCCGACGCAGCGTCCTCGAAACCCTCAGCCGGCGTGGAGACGCCACCGTCACCGAGCTAACCGCGCCGACCGGCATGTCACTGACCGGTATGAAGAAGCATCTGCGGGTACTGGAGGAGGCAGGTCTCGTCACCACCGAGAAGGTGGGGCGGACGCGCCGGTGCAGCCTTGGCCCGAGCCGGCTGGAGGACGTCCAAGCCTGGATGGACTCCTACCGCTCGATGGTTGAGGAGAGGTTCGATCGACTCGAGCAGCTGCTCGAGCGAACGAAAGGAGAAGCACGATGAGCCCAGACACCGCAAACAAGGCAACCGTGACCAAGCCCTCCGAGCGGGAGATTCACGTCGAGAGGGTCTTCGACGCTCCCCGCGAGCGAGTCTTCGCCGCCTACACCGACCCGGAGCTGATCTCCCAGTGGTGGGGCCCCTTCGAGACGACCACCACTGTCGAGGAGCTGGATGCACGGCAGGGCGGCCGCTGGCGGTTCAAGGTCGTCGACTCCGACGGCACCGAGACCGAGTTCCAAGGCTTATTCCGGGAGCTGGTCGAGCCGGAGCGGATCGCGATGACCTTCGAATGGGACGGCATGCCGGGATACGTCTCGGTCGACACCGCCACCTTCGAGGACCTCGGCGAGCGCACCAGAATCGTCTCGACGACGATCTTCTACACCCAGGAGGAACGCGACGGAATGCTCGATTCCGGGATGGAGAAAGGCCTCAGCGAGAGCTACGCGCGGCTGGACGAGCTGCTGGCGGGAATTTCCTGAGTCCGCTAGGGGATCTGATCGAGCCCGTTCGCGTCGCTGCGCGGGCGGGCTTCCAGATCCTTTCTGTTCTCCCTATCGGTCAGAAAGGGTTGCAGGGCGACTAGAAGCCCCAGCATGCCCAATGAGGAGACAGCCCACCAGAGCCCGAGGTCGTCGAGCAGGTTTCGGTGACCCGCTTCGAGGTGCGCGGCCGCAGCCAACGCGGCGACAATGCCCAGGAGGCCAGCGACTCCGACCCCGCAGACGAACCCCAGCCACTCTTCGTGCCGCTCCCTGTATTCAGCGCGATTCACCAGCCAAACAGCCTCCAAGACGTAGCCGAGTACGAAGGCAACTCCGATTCCGGCTATCGAGCGCAGCGTTTCGGCTGAGGGGTAGCCGAGTCCCCGCGAAATAAAGGCGAAAGCCGCCGTCAGGGCGGCGATCGCCGCAAGCGCCTGCGCCAGGCCAATCCAAAGCTGCTGGGGCCGAGGCGCCCAGATGTGCTTCCCGGCCGTCGATCTCCCACTCAACGCACGATAATGGTGGTTATGTGAACCTGGCCTAGCCGGCCTTGACGATCTCTTCTTCGATCGTGCCGGTGTCCCCCGGTGAGCCGAGCAGTTCGACGCCGTTGGTGTTGGGGCCTTCGATCGCGAAGGACGGCGTGCCGTTGAAGCCGAAGGTCTGAGCCTGTTCGGTGGTTTCGGAGACTTCTTCGATCAGTTTTTTGCTGTTGCGTTCCTGTTCCCACTTGGCGATGTCTTTGACACCGGCGGCTTTGGCGATCGAGGTGAGGAACTCGTCGGTGACGTAACCGCCGTTCTCTTTGCCCTGGTTGTGGTAGAAGAGCTCGAGGAAGTTCCAGCCGCGCCCCTGGGCGCCGGCCGCAATCGCCGCGGTGCCGGCGGGCACCGATTCCGGCCCGATGATCGTGAAGTTGCGGAAGGTGATCTTGGCGTCGCCTTTTTGCACCGCGCCGTTGATGATCGGCGGCAGGATTTCCTCCGAGTAGGTCTTGCAGACCGGGCACTGCAGGTCCCCGAACTCGATCAGGTTGACCGGGGCTTTCGGGTCGCCGACGACCAGGCGTTCTTGGGGAAGGCCTTCAAGGAGGCTGTCGGTGGCGGCGATCCCCTCAAGCTGGGTGTCGCCACCGCTGTCGCTGCTGGAGGAGTTGACGACGATCAGGACGACGACCGCGACAACGACGAGGAAGACGGCACCGGCGCCGAACTGGAGCAGCCGCTGGCGGCGGTCCGTGTCGTCGACCTTGGTTTCTTCCTGCAGCCGCTCTTCCCGGCGCTTCTCCCTCTCCCGCTTGTTGCTCATCTCTCCTCCATCGTGTTCTGAGTTCTGCGCCTGCTTCCCGACCTGCGTGGCGAAACTCTATGCGGCGTCGGCTTCGGCTGCGTCGGGCCCGCGTGGGAGCACGGCGCTGTCGGTCCCCGCGTAGCCGATCAGCCGGGTCGCATTGAGCAGGAAGAGGATCGTCATCAGCACCGCGCTGGCCACGCACCACTGGCAGATCGCTTCGATCGTGAACAGCTCCAGGTAAGTCAGGTAGACGCTGTAGCCGAAGCCGCCGAGGGTCATCGCGAAGCCGGCGAACCGCGCCAGGTCGTTGGCGAAGAAGGCGGTCGCCAGGATCGAGACGTAGCCGATGATCCCGAAGATCGCGATGTTGATCCCGGCGACGTGCGAGTAGGAGCTTTCGGCGACCGTCTCGCAGCCGCCGCCACCGGCGAAGCAGGCCGGTGCCCCACCACCGGACTCGACGATCGTGATGTAGGTCGCGACGCCGACGCCGATCACGGCGAAGAATGCGATCAGCCGCCGCAGGGTGCCTTCGGTCGGGAACTTCATACCGATGAAGATAAAGGCTTCGCCTTAGCGGTGCCTAATGATCGAACCGGCTCGCCACGGCCGCCTCGGCGCAGAACGTCGCGATCTCCCGGGAGAGTCGCCCGCCCTGCCAAGCCAAGGGTGACTCTCCCTCCCCCTCGGAGATCAGCCGCGCCCGGGGCAGCGCCCGAGCATAGGCCGCGGCGGCCTCGTAGGGGTGTCCCGAGTCGGCTTCGTCGCGGCTGGCGACGACCAGCGCCGGGACCTCGAGCTCGCGCAGCTCCTCCAGGGACTCGAACGGCCGTGAGGACGGAACCTCGCGAAGCGCAGCGACGATTGCGCCGAGGTCGCGGTGAAGCTCCATGCGTTCGCGGGTGAAGCGCAAGACGGTCTCCCGCCAGCCCTCCTCGATCCGCTGCTCACGCCCTATGTAGGCGACGAAGCCGTCAATCCCGCCCACTTCGAGCGCGTCGGCGAGGCCTTCCCAGTAACGCAGTGAGGAGGTCGTGATCTGCCCCGTGTAGACCGGGCCGATGACTACCAGCCCGGCAATCCGGTCGGGGTGCCGGAGCGCGTAGGCGACCACGGTGTGGGCGCCCATCGAGTGGCCCCCGAGCACAAACCGGCCCTCGCCCACCCGGGCCGCCACGACCCGCTCCAGGTCGCCGACCAGGCTCGGGTATCCATAATCCTCCCCGGGCGGCGCCGGGTCGGACTCCCCGTGGCCGCGGGCGTCGTAGGTGACGACGGTGCGGCCGGCCCGTTCCAGGGCACGGGAACCGTGGAGGACATAGCGCCGCGTCGCGGTGATCCCGTGGCAGAGAACAATCGGCAGTCCCTCCCCCTCGGTTTCGCCATGCAGCGACGGCGTCGGGCCGACCGTGAATGGAGCCGCTGCCGCGGCCTCCATCAAGCTAGAGAGGCGAGCGCGCTCTCGAGATCGTCGACCGACTCGTAGGTGAGGCCGGCCAGCGTCACCTTGCGGTGGCGGACGATGCCCTCCTCGTCGATCACGAAGATCGCCCGCCGAACCATTGGCCCGGCGACGACGCCGTAGGCACGGGCGACGGCCTTGTCCTCATCGGCCAGCAGCGGCACATTGAGGCGCTTCTCCTCGGTGAACCGCTCGTGCGACTCAACCGACTGCGGGGAGATCCCCAGCACGTCGGCGCCGAGCGTGTCGAGCCGATCGCCCTGATCGCGGTAGGAGCAGAACTGTTTGGTGCAGACGGCGGTGAAGTCCCCCGGGTAGAAGGCGAGGATCACCTTGCGGCCGCGGTAATCAGCGAGCCGGTAGGTCTTGCCGCCGGTCCCCGGCAGCTCGAATTCCGGGGCCTTGTCGCCTACGTCGAGCTTCGCCACGGTGTGAGCTTAGCCCCGATCAGCCTTTTTCGATCGTGATCGCTTCGATCAGGACCGTCTGTTTCGGCTGTTCGGATTCGTCCCCCAGCTTGTCGATCCGGGCGACGACGGGGTAACCCTCGGTGACCTTGCCGACCAGTGCGTATTCGGGCGGCAGACCGGCGTCGGCGGGCGCGGTGACGACGTAGAACTGGCTGCCCGAGCGGCCGGGCGGCTCGGCGGAGCTCTTCGCCATTGCCACCGTGCCTTTGGTGTAGGAGAGGTTCGAGGGCGGTTTCTCATCGACGCTGTAGCCGGGCCCGCCGGTGCCGGTCCCGAGCGGGTCGCCGCCCTGGATCACAAAGCCCGGGGCGACACGGTGGAAGGTGAGGTCGTCGTAGAAGCCTTCTTCGGCCAGGTAGGCGAAGGAGTTCGCGGTCTTCGGCGCCTGCGTGGTGTCGAGGGCGATCTCAAAGGTTCCGCAGCTGGTGTCGACGACCGCGGTCACCTCTTCCCCCTCCTCCAGAGTCTGCTCCGGCGCGTCCAGCTTGACCCGCTTCGGCGGCGGAGCTTCCACTTCTTCGCAGCCACTGGCGTTGTCGGCCGCGGCACTCGCCGTGGCGCCGCTGTCGCCATCGTCGCCACCGCCGCGAGAAATCAGGATCGCGGCGACCACGCCGACGGTGATCAGCGCAAAGACGGCAAGGATGATCAGGCGCGGGTCGCGTTTCTCCTCCATCGGCGCGGAAGCCTAGATGATTGATTTCAACCGATGCCGGTTCCCCCTCTCACTCCCCTTGCCGCCGCCGCGCTGCACGTCGGCGAACCGGAGCGGATCCTCCAGCTCCAGTGTGGGGACGGCGAGGGTGTTCTGTTCCTCGCCCGCGAGTTCCCCCGCGCCCGGGTGCGCGGCGTCGACCCCTCCCAGGAGGCAATCCGACAGGCCAGCGCCCGGATTGGGCTGGACCCGGAGGGACGTGTCGCTTTCAAGGTCGGCCGAACCCGCTCGCTCCCCTTCCCCGACGACCACTTCGACCTCGTCACCATCCTCGACGCCCGGCCCTCCCCCGCCGAGACCGCCCGCATACTCCGCCCCTCCGCCCACCTAATCCTCGCCAGTTCACACGCCTCCTCCCCCGCCAGCCGCCTCCTTCGCTGGAACCTCACCCGCCACAGCTTCAAGCTGATCCAGCTCCAGCGATCCGGCGACGGCAGCTTCCTGGTCGCACGCTTGGAAGGAGACGGATGAGGGGGTCGCCGGAGCCTCCCCGCTGTTGCTCCGCCGACCCCCTCATCCGTCTCCCTCTGTGCTCGCCACGAATAGGCTGCATTCCATGGATATCGCCGGCCTACCCCTGGCGCTGCTGGTCAACCCCCACTCCGCCGGCGGCAAGGCCCTAAAGCTGCTGCCACGCGTCGAGGCAGCGCTGGACGCCGCCAGGGTCGTCTTCCGGGTGCAGCGCACCAAGGGCCTCGAGCACGGGGTCGAACAAGCGCTGCGCGCGGTCGAGGCCGGCGAGGTGCCCGTGGTGATGAGCGGCGACGGGCTGCTCGGCGCAATCGGCGGAGCGATGGCGGGGTCCGACACACCGCTCGGAATCGTCCCCGGCGGCCGCGGCAACGACCTCGCCCGGGTGCTCGGCATCCCCGACGATCCGGAGGGCGCCGTCGAGATCCTCCTCGGCGGCCACAGCCGACGGATCGACGTCGGCGAAGCCAACGGCAAACGCTTCCTCGGCATCGTCAGCGTCGGCTTCGACTCCGAAGCCAACCGGCTCGCCAACGAAACCAGCTTCCTGCGCGGAAACCTGGTCTACGTCTACGCCGGGCTGCGCACTCTGATCGGCTGGAAGCCGGCCCGGTTCACGCTCCAGATCGGCGAGCAACGGACCCGGCTCAGCGGCTACTCGGTCTCGGTCGCCAACAGCAGGGCCTTTGGCGGCGGTATGTACATCGCTCCCGACGCCGAGCTCGACGACGGCGAGTTCGACGTGATCGCGGTCGGCGCGGTCGGCAAGCTGCGCTTCCTGGGTAACCTGCCAAAGGTGTTCAAAGGGACTCACGTCGACGAGGACGAGGTGAGGGTTTTCCGGGCCCGCCGTCTTGAGCTGAGCGCCAGCCGTCCGTTCCCCGTCTACGCCGACGGCGAGCACCTCACCGACCTGCCCGCCTCACTGCGGGTGCTGCCACGGGCCCTGAGCGTGCTGGTGCCCTCTCAGGGCCCCGCTTGAGCTCTGCCCCGACCGCCGAGCGCAAGAGCGGCGGGCCGCTGTTCGGCGCCAAGATCGCTCTCTCCCGTGCAATCGGCAGCGCCAGCCGGGCGACCGGTCGCGGCGGTGGCACCACCTTGCCCGGGCGGGTGCTGCTGCGCCTGGAGCCCGAGGCGATCGCCAGGCTGGGGACCGGCCTAGACCGCGGCAGCACGATCGTCAGCGCGACCAACGGTAAGACGACCACGGCCGCGATGATCGCCACGGTACTCTCCGCCGAGGGGCGCAACCCGGTCCACAACCGGGCCGGGTCGAACATGACCTGGGGAGTGGCGACGGCGTTGCTGGAGCAGCGTGGCCACGAAGGGTTGTTCGAGGTCGACGAGGCCTGGCTGCCGAAGGTCGCCGCCCAGCTCGACCCCTCCTTGATCGTGCTTGGGAACCTTTTTCGCGACCAGCTAGACCGCTACGGCGAGATCGAGGCCCTGGCGGACGATTGGGCGCAGACGGTCGCCGCGCACAACGGCCTCGCCGGCTTCGTCCTCAACGCCGACGACCCGCTGATCGCCGACTTCGGCCGCGACCCCGAGGGCCGGCGGCGCGACCAGGTCCTCTATTACGGGGTCGAAGACCCGGCCCAGGCGCTGCCAGAGCTGCAGCACGCCTTCGACGCCAAGCACTGCCGTCGGTGCGGCCACCCCTACGCCTACGAGCGGGCCTTCGTCGGTCACCTCGGCCACTACTCGTGCCCCAACTGTGGCGCCGAGCGGCCGCGACCCGAGGTGGCGGCGACCGAGATCGAGCTGCGCGGCATGGACGGATCGCGCTCCACGATCCGGACGCCCGACGGCGAAGTGACGCTGGAGCTGCCGCTCCCCGGCCTCTACAACGTCTACAACGCGCTTGCGGCGATCTCCGCCTGCCTCAAGCTCGGCGTTCCGCCCGAGCGCGCCGTGAGTGCCCTCGCCGGCATGCGCGCCGCCTTCGGGCGGGTGGAGACGATCGAGGTGGACGGGACGCCGGTCTCGATCCTGCTGGTCAAGAACCCGACCGGGACCAACGAGGTGCTCCGCACCCTGCGCCTGGAGGCCGAGGAGGACCAGATCGACCTCTGGCTGGCACTCAACGACCGGACTGCCGACGGCAACGATGTCTCCTGGATCTGGGACGCCGACTTCGAGCTCCTGAACGGCGCAGTGAGGCGAGTGGTGTGCGCCGGCACCCGCGCCCCGGAGCTGGCGCTGCGGCTCAAGTACGCCGGTTGGCCCGAGGAAGCGATCGAGGTCGTACCCGGGATCGAGGACTCGCTCGACGCCGCGGTGGCCGGGTCCTCCGGGCGCCTTTTCGCCCTACCCACCTACACCGCCCTGATCGAGCTGCGCAAACTGCTGTCCGACCGCGGCCTGGCGCCGGAGTTCTGGCGATGAACGGTAGCGCCGTGGTCTGGCACGACGTCGAGTGCGGCGGCTATCACGCTGACCTGCCGATCTGGGAGCGGTTGGCCAGTGAGGCCGCGGGGTCGGTCCTCGAGCTCGGCTGCGGGACCGGCAGGGTCACCCTGCACCTGGCCCGCCGCGGCCACACCGTGGTCGGTCTCGACCGCGAGGCGGAGCTGGTCGACTCGCTGCGCGAGCGGGCTCGCGGCCTGCCGGTCGAGGCGGTACTCGGCGACGTCCGTCGTCCCGAACTGGACCGGGAGGTCGCCCTGGCGATCGCCCCGATGCAGGTCCTGCAGCTGCTGGAGAGCGCCGCGGACCGCGCTCAGTGTCTCGCTGCCATTGCCGGGGCCCTCCCCCCCGGCGCCCAGTTCGCCGCGGCGATCGTCGAAGGGTTGCCCGGGCAAGGCGACGGCGCCGCTCCGATACCTGACGTGCACGACGTCGACGGCTGGGTCTACTCCAGCCTGCCGGTGGACGCGGCCGTGGACGGCGGCGACATCGTCGTCCGCCGCCTGCGCCAGACGGTCTCACCGGCCGGGAACCTGGAGGAGGAACCGAACGAGATCCGGATCCACGCACTCTCCGCCGAGCGCCTCGAGGCCGAGGCCGGAGAGGTTGGCCTGGCACCGCACGAGCGCCTCCGGATCCCACCGACCGACCTCCACGTCGGCTCCACCATCGTCGTTCTCACCAAGGCGGGCTGAGATGGAGCTGCGCGTCCTCAGCCTCTACCCCGAGCAGATGAACATCTACGCCGACCGCGGCAACATCCTCTTCCTGCAGCGGCGCTGCGAGTGGCGCGGGATCGAGTTCTCCCATGCCGGTGCCGGGCCCGGTGAGGCGGTGGACCCCTTCTCCCACGACCTCTTCTACGTCGGCGGCGGTCAGGACCGCGACCAGCGGATGGTCGCCACCGATATGGTCGCCAGTAAGGGCGAGGCGCTGCGGGCAGCGGTCGACGACGGCGCGGCGCTGCTCGCCGTCTGTGGCGGCTACCAGCTGCTCGGCCACAGTTACCGCCTCGATGAAGAGGTCCTGCCCGGCCTCGGTCTCGCCGGGCTGGAGACGGTGCGCGAGCCTGGCCCACGCCTGATCGGCAACTTCGCGATCGAGACCGATCTCGGCACCGGACCGCAGATCCTCGCCGGGTTCGAGAACCACGGCGGCCGCACCTACCTCGGCGCCGAGGCCAAGCCACTGGGCCGGGTCATCAAGGGCAACGGCAACAACGGCCGCGACGGCACCGAGGGTGTGCGTCAGGGCAACATGATCGGTACCTATATGCACGGCCCGCTGCTGCCGAAGAACGCCTGGCTCGCCGACCACCTGATCGCGTTAGCGCTGGAGCGCCGCTATGGGGAGCGGCCGACCCTAGAACCGCTCGACGACAGCCTCGAGGACGCTGCCCACGCCAGCGCCCTCGCCGCCGCAGGCGCATAAGGGTTGTGTTACTTGCGTTAATCGACGTAGACTGAGCGCTCAGATGTCAGCAAATAGTCGCGCTTGGGTAAGTTTGTTCGCGGTGGTCGTCGCAGTCACGGCGCTGCTGACTAGCAGCGCGCTGGCTGCGCGTGAAATCCCGATCGGGATCTACAACGTCAACGATGCCCAGGGCCACGACGCGCTGGCTAACAACCGCTTTTACGCGATCCGCTTCGTCCTCGACAAACCGACGACGATCTACCGATTCTTCTCCGGCTTCAAACTCGATGGTGTGTACACCGATGGCAGTGGAGCCGCCGCTCCGGCCGAGATCCGGACGAAATGCCTGGACAAGCGAGCAGCCCCATGCGCGGAAGCGAAAGCCTCCTACCAGGCTCCACCTGAATCCCTCCCTAAAGGGTGGACGACCGGCGAAGCAAAGGTCGGTTATGCGCACGGAGACGGCGGCACGGTTCTGGCCCGTCTGGTTGGGATGAAAGAAAACGGTACCCCTGACCTCTCAAGCGTGATCGCAGAAGAGGAATTCAACCCGGTCAGTCGTTATAACGAAACCAAGTCGGCCTACGAACTCACCGGTAAGTCGGGGATGCTCTACGTCAACTTCGGCGGCGCATCGCTCGAAGCCGACACTCCGTACTTCGTCGTCTACACCAACAACGCGGCCAAACCGGAATTCAACTACGTCAGCTTTAACTCCCCGGTTACGAACGCCAGCGTGGCCGGGCCCAATGGGGTCAACACCCTTGACCCGGACGCGACCGGGGCGATCGCTGGCCTTGACCCCCGCGAGGCTGTCGCCTGGTCATTGAACGGGGGAACGTCGTGGGGCTGGGGACACGAAGTCGGCGGCGGCCCGCTCTTCGGCGACTACACCGGCTCCGGCGATTCGGACGTGAAGCTGCCGTGGTACGGGTGGCAGCCGAGCTCGATCGCACCCCTGGAATCGAACCAGCCGTACTACGCCTACTCCGAAGCCGGCGAGTACACGCTCAGCGTGGTCAACGGGCCACGCGCGGCGACCGTTACCGAAGCGGGTGGCTACGCGCCCGAAGGGTTCACCGTCGGCGCGGTCACGGTAACCGCGAAAGCCGGCAGCGCGAAAACGGCGGTACTGGGCAGCGGCCTGCAGCGCGGGGCGCTGGGGGGCCCCGTCCAGATCGCCCCCGGCGAGACCTTCACGATCAGCAACGTGGACGCGGGTGCGGAACGGCGGGTCGCAAAGGCGGAGGGGGACCTTTTCCTCCAACAGCTCGGCCTGGTCGGTGCCAGCAAGCCGTACTCCACCGCCGGAAACGGCTACGACCGCGCCGAGCTATTCGTCTCCCCTCACCCGCTCTTTGCCGAATCGCCAAACGGCTACTACGCGACGGTGAAATCCACGCCGGACCTGCAGAGCTACTGGCGCCTGGGAGAGGCGAGCGGGACGACGGCCGCCGACGACATGGAAGCGGTCTCGGGCACCTACAGCTCTGCAACCCTGGGCGCAGCGGGCCTGGTCGGCAGCTCCGATCCAGCGGTTTCCTTCAGCGGAAGCAGCAACCGCATGTTGGCGTCGACCAGCAGCTACGGCTTTGCCGGGACCAGTGCATTCACGATCGAGGCGGCGATCAAGCCGAACACGGTCGATTCGACCAGCCGGCGCATCTTCTCCTCCGAGATGCTCTCGGGGGGAAGTGTCGTCAACGGCTACGGCCTCTGGAACAACGGCAACGTCAACAAACTCCAGGTGTGCCGCATCCCAAGCGGCAGCTATGACTGCGCTACGACGAGCGCGGCGGCGTCCGGGGTGGCCAAGCACGTCGCCGCAACCTATGACGGCACGACCTTGAAGCTGTACGTGAACGGCACCTCGGTGGCCTCGACTAGCTCGAAAGGGTCAATAACGGCACCGTCGAGCTTCACTGTCGGCGCCCGCTCGGACTTCGCCGGCTCATGGTCCGGCATCATCGATGACGCAGCCGTGTACGACCGTGCGTTGAGCGAAGCAGAGATCGAAGAGCACGTAGAAGCTGCGGGCTACTAGCCCGGCCTTTTCTCAGCGCCCGCTGGAGCCGAAGCCGCCCTCGCCGCGGGTGGACTCGGTGAGAGCGGTCGCCTCGACCGGCTCGAGCAGAGCGATCGGCGTGATCAGGAGCTGGGCGATGCGGTCGCCGGCGACGACTCTGAAGATTTCCGCCGGGTCGTTGTTCAGCAGCAGGACCCGGACTTCGCCGCGGTAGCCGGAGTCGATCAGCCCCGGGCTGTTGACCAACGAAATGCCGTGCTCGCGGGCGATCCCCGAGCGTGGCAGCACCAGGCCGGCGTGCCCGGCGGGGATCTCAAGCGCGATCCCGGTGCCGACGCTCCAACGCTCGCCGGGGCCGATGTGGGCGGCCTCGCAGGCGTAGAGGTCGAGGCCGGCGTCGCCCTCGTGGGCGCGCGACGGTAGGACCGCCTCCTCTTTCAGCTTTGCAACCGCCAACTCCACGGGCGGCAGCCTAGTCAGGCGACGGCGAGATCGTCGAACCGGTGCATCTCGGCCGCCGGAACACGCGCGTGAACGAGGACGCCGTCCTCGCGGTCAGTGCGCTCCAGGTCCCCGGCCACCTCGTGCAGCTCGTGCAGCCGGCCGCCCTCGGTATAGGGGATCAACAGGTCGACCTCTGTCAGCGTCTCGGCGAAGGCCGCCTCGATCCGCGCTCGAAGGTCATCGAGACCCTCACCGTCGATCGCCGAGACGAGCACGGCGTCGCGGTGGCTGAGCGCGACCTCGTGGCGCTGGTCGTCGTCGAGCAGGTCGGCCTTGTTCAGCACCAGCAGTCGCGGCTTCTCCCCCGCCCCGATCTCCTCGAGGACCTCGTCGACCGCGTGCATGTCCTGCAGCCGGCGCGTCTCCGGCGCCGAGGCGTCGACGACGTGCAGGAGCAGGTCTGCGAGCACCGACTCCTCCAGAGTTGCCTTGAACGCCTCGACCAGTTGGTGGGGCAGCTTCTCGATGAACCCGACGGTGTCGGTCAGCAGGTAGTCGCGCCCGGACAGCTCGAGGCTGCGGGTGGTCGGGTCGAGAGTGTGGAAGAGCCTGTCCCCCACCCCGACCGCCGACCCGGTGAGCGCGTTCAGCAAGGTGGACTTGCCGGCGTTGGTGTAGCCGGCGAGGGCGATCCGGGGCAGCGAGGAGCGCTCCCGGCGAGCCCGCATCACACCGCGGTTGCGCTCCAGGCGCGCGAGCCGGCGGCGCAGCGCCGCGATCCGGTCGCGGGCGAGGCGCCGGTCGGTCTCGATCTGGGTCTCGCCCGGGCCCCTGGTGCCGATCCCGCCGTCCATCCTGCCGGCGCCGAGGCGCTCGAGATGGGTCCATAGCCCACGCATGCGCGCCATGTTGTATTCGAGCTGGGCCAGCTCGACCTGGAGCTTTCCCTCGGCGGAGTGGGCGTGGTCGGCGAAGATGTCGAGGATCACCGCGGTCCGGTCGATCACCGGCACCCCCAGCGCCGCCTCGAGGTTCCGCTCCTGGCGCGGCGCCAGCTCGTCGTCACAGGCGACGAGGTTGGCGTCGCAGGCGGCGATCTCCTGCTTCAGCTCGGTCAGGCGACCGCGGCCGAAGTAGCGGTCGGGGTCGGGTTGGGGTCGCTGTTGCGTCGCCTCCCCCGCCGTCGCCACCCCGGCGGTGCGGAGCAACTCCTTCAGCTCTGCCAGCGGGTCGCCCTCCTCGCGCCCGTCGACGATCCCGATCGCCAGGGCGCGCTGCCGGGCACGCGGATTGGTGACGCCGGCGCCGTTGCCGTGCTCGGCGCTGTAGCGCGTCTGCGTCACCCGGCCGTTTCTGGAACGTTGCACTCAAGACGATTGTAGGGGTTGCCCCCGGCCCTATAGGCTTACTCGCCGTGAAGATCTTCGTGACGGGAGGTACGGGATTCATCGGCGGCGAGGTGGTGCGCCAGCTGCGCCAGCGCGGCGACGAGGTGGCCTGCCTGGTGCGCAATCCTGAGAAGGGCAAGAAGGTCGCCGAGCTGGGCTGCGAGCTCATCTCCGGTGACCTTTCCGACACCGCCGCGATCCGCGCCGGCATGGAGGGCTGCGACGCGGTGATCCACGTGGCCGCAATGTATGAGGTCGGGATCCCGGCCTCCGAGCGCCCAGCGATGCGCGAGGCCAACGTCGGCGGGACCGAAAAGGTCCTCGGCGCCGCTAAGGAGGCGGGGATCCCACGGATCGTCTACGTCTCCACCGTCGGCACCTTCGGCAACACCAACGGCAAAGTCGTCGACGAGACCTACGTTCACCCGGGCAAGGAGTTCACCTCCTGCTACGAGGAAACCAAGTGGGAGGCCCAGCAGGTGGCGGAGCGGATGATCGCCGAGGGCCTGCCCTGCACGATTGTCCAACCGGGCGGCGTCTACGGGCCAGGCGACACCTCCCAGGTCGCTGATCTGCTCGACCAGTTCCTCTCCGGAAAAATGCCGCTGCTGCCCTTTCCGGAGCTCGGCATCTGCCTGGCGCATGTGGAAGACATCGCTGGCGGGATCATCCTCGCGCTCGATAAGGGCAAGCCCGGCGAGGCCTACGTGATCAGCGGACCGGCGACGACGATCCGTGAGGCGATCGGCATCGTCGCCGAGTTGAGCGGGCGCAAGGCGCCCAAGCGGGCCCTGCCGACCCCACTGATGAAGGCGATGATCCCGATCGGACCGCTGGTCGGGAAAATGATGGGACAGCCGCCGAACCTGCGCGAGCTGATCTCCTCGGCCGACGGGGTCACCTTCTGGGCCAGCTACGAGAAGGCGAAGCGCGAGCTGGGCTACGAACCGCGGGGGCTCGAGCAGGGACTGCGCGAGCTGCTCGAGGCCGAAGGCCGGCTGCCGGCCGCGGCGGCCGCTTAACCTCCTGCTGCATGCGCGTCATCGACGTCGAGCACCTCGGCCGTCCGCACGTGATCGGGTGTTGGAAGGTCGGCGACGCCCTGGTCGACCCCGGCCCGGAGTCCTCGCTGCCGACCCTGCTGGCGGGGCTTGGCGATGAGCGACCACGGGCCGTACTGCTGACCCACATCCACCTCGACCACGCCGCCGCCACCGGTGCCCTGGTCCGCGACTGGCCGGACCTCGAGGTCTACGTGCACGAGCGCGGCGCCCCGCACCTGGTCGACCCCTCGAAGCTGCTGGCCAGCGCCGAGCGCCTCTACGGCGACCATATGGATCGCCTCTGGGGAGAGATCGTGCCGGTGCCGGAGGAGAACGTGAGGCCGCTGGCCGGTGGCGAGACCGTCCTCGGCATGCGCGTCGCCTACACCCCCGGCCACGCCTCCCACCACGTCTGCTACCTGCACGAGGACACCGGCACCGCCTTTGTCGGCGACGTCGCCGCGGTCCGGATCCCGCCCTCGAACCTGATCGTCCCCCCCACCCCGCCGCCGGACATCGACATTGAGGTCTGGGAGGACTCGATCGGAATCGTCGAAGGCTGGGAGCCCGAGCGCCTCGCGATCACCCACTTCGGCGCGATCGAGAACCCGGCCGAGCATCTGGCGGCGGTCCGCGAGTGCCTGTGCGAGGAGGCCCAGCTGGCGCGTGACCTGTCGGAGCACGAGTACGAGCGCCGCCACGTCGAGCGGGTCGAAGCGGCGATGGGTCCGGAGAACGCCGCCGAGATGATCCAGTGCGTGCCGCCCCAGTACCAGTGGCGCGGGCTCGATCGCTACTGGCGCAAGAAGGCCGAGCGCGAAGCGGCCTAGCGGCGCCTAGGTGTAGTTACTCAGCACGTTGTTCCAACTCGGCAAGCCGAGCTGCGGGCGCCTTATGACCAAGGGAGCCGTGTCGTCTCTTGAAGTTGTAGTGATCGAGCCATCCGGGCAGCGCCGCGGTGCGCTCGATCGAGGAGCCGTAGATGGCCCCATAGGCCCAGCGGTTGATCAGCGTCTGGATGAAGCGCTCGGCCTTGCCGTTGGTGCGAGGCCGGTAGGGCCGGGTGAAGATGTGACGCATGCCAAGCTCCGCGCAGGCCTGCGCGTGGACGGCGGAGCGGTAGCAAGAGCCGTTGTCTGAGAGCACCCGCTCCACCTGGATCCCCATCCCCTTGAACCAGCCGACAGCGCGCCGCAGGAACCCCGCCGCGGTGGCGCCCTTCTCGTCAGACAGGACCTCCACGTAGGCGAGGCGGGTGGCGTCATCGACGCAGACGTGGACGAACTCCCAGCCGACGGTGTTGCGACGGACGCCGGCGCGATCTCTCGCCTGGCGGTTGTAAGGGCTGCGGACTCCGCCTCGAACCCGTTTTCCGGCGCCACCCTGGATCCGCCCCAGCTTCTTGACGTCGACGTGGATCAGCTCCCCAGGGCGCTTTCGCTCATAGCGGTTGGCCGGCTCTGGCGGCTCCAACCGACTGCGCTTGCCCAACCCGATCCGCGCCAGCCACCTGGAGACGGTCGAGAGCGCCAGGCTCAGCGCCTCGGCGATCTCCGCCGCTGTCATCCGTAGTCGCCGTAAGGCCTCGATCGCCTCCAGGCGGTCGGCCGGCAGCCGCGATGGCACCCGCTTGGGGGCGGAGCTGCGATCGAGCAGGCCTGCCTCTCCTTCGGCTCGCCAGCGACCCAGCCACTTGCGGGCCGAGCGCTCGCTGATGCCGGCGGCCTCGGCCGCCACCATCAGCGACCAGTTCTCCTCTTCGATGCGTTGGACGAGCAGCTTGCGGCTGTTCGGGCAGGTGCGGGCGTTAGCGTGGATCTTCATCCGGTGTCCTCCTTGATCTGGGTGGCTCGCACCCCCAGCCTTCAAGGAGGCCCGGATGAACAACGTTGTGAGTAACTACACCTAGGTCAGCGCCGGGCGACCACGATCGAGACCGGCAGCGGCGGATAGGTGGCACCGTCCAGGAGCCGGCGGTGGCCGAGCTTCTCTGGCAACTCGACCGTGACCTTCTTGCTCTGCGGCGGACATGACCGCCGGCGTGCGATCGAAGCTCGCCGATGCCCGGGTCGCCGCCACAGGGTCATCAGCAGGTACCCGTTCTGTTCACGGAACTCCGGCTCCTGGAGCGGGAAGCGCCGAACCTGGTTGCACACCTGGGGTTCGAGGTTGACGCGAATCCGCCGCGTGTTCGGGTTCAGGTCCTGTTCTTCGTCAAGCCCCCACGGCGTTGCTCGGGTGCCACCCCGAATCGACCGCGGCATGCAGAAATCCCGGAAGGACACGAGCCGCCAGCTGCCGCCGACCTTTCCCAGCTGGATCCATTCGAGGGCGGAGATGTGCGTCTGCCCGGGCTTGGTGAACAGACGCCCGGCCGCGAACTCAGCGATCCGCGGGGTTTCGGACAGGTGTCTCCAGCCGTGTTGGCGCACCAGGGGAAGTTCCCCGCTTGCCAGAACCCGTCGCAGTGCCCGCTCGGACGGAAGCCCGCCACTCTCGACCCCGGTCGGTGACGAGAAGGCCGCAACCGGATCGAACGGGCGGCCCTCTTCGCAGGCCACCTGGTGTGGCCACTCAGGCCAGGCCTTCGTCGCCGGATCGGGCCCGGAGGCGGGCGGGTGAGCGATCTTCGCCGCGGCCGCGGCGGCGCAGATCAGGAGTACAGCCAGCAGGGCCGGCGCGAGGCGAATGGAAACCCTCATGTTTACCCAGCCTATGTCAGCTGAGGTGCTCGCGCATCCGCTCGACGGCCTCTTCGATGCGCTCGTCCGGCGTGGTCAGGGCGATTCGGAAGAAGCCCTCGCCACTCGGCCCGTACATCGAGCCCGGCGAGACGACCACGGCCGCCTCTTCCAGAACCAGCTCGCAGAACGAGGTCGAGGTGTGGCCGTCGGGCACCGGCGCCCAGATGTAGATCGTCCCCTTTGGCGCCCTCACCTCGACGCCGATCTCTCGCAGCGCATCGACGACGAGGTCGCGGCGGCGGGTGTAGGTCTCGTTCATCCGTTCCAGCGGCCCGCTCGGTCCGCCGAGCGCCGCCACGCCTGCCATCTGCACCGCCTCGAAGAGGCCGGAGTCGACGTTGGTCTTCAGCCGCCAGTAGGTCTGTATGGCCTCGGCGTTACCGAGGATCGCGGCGCACCGCCACCCGGTCATGTTGTAGCCCTTGGAGAGGGAGAAGACCTCCACCCCGACCTCTTTCGCGCCGGGCGTCGCCAGAAAGCTCGGCGCCACGTAGCCGTCGTAGGTCGTCTCCGAGTAGGCGTTGTCGTGGACGACGAGGATCTCGTGCTCGCGGGCGAAGGAGACGACCATCTCGAAGAAACCGTCGGGGACCACGGCCCCGGTCGGGTTGTTCGGGTAGTTAAGGAACATCAGTCGGGCGCTGGCGGCAACCTCGGCTGGGACCGCGCCGAGGTCCGGTACGAAGCCGAGCTCCGGGACCAGCGGCAGCAGCTCCGGCGTGGCGCCGGCGAGGATCGGGCCGCCGGTGTACACCGGGTAGCCGGGATCGGAGGCGAGGGCGACGCCGCCGGGGTCGAGGAAGGCGAAGCAGAGGTTGTAAATGCACTCCTTGGCGCCGATCGCCGGGATCACCTCGTTCTCGGGGTCGATCTCGACCCCGAAGCGGTCCCGGTAGAACTCGGCGAAGGCCTCGCGGAACTCGACCCGGCCGCGGTTGCTCGGGTACTGGTGGGTGGCGGGGTCGGCGACCGCCGCCTGCATCGCCTCGACGATGTAGGGATAGGTGGGTTCGTCGGGATCGCCGATACCGAGGCTGATCACATCGATGCCGGCGGCGCGCTTGTCGGCGATCCGCCGCTCCAGTTCCTGGAACATGTACGGAGGCATCGCCTCCAGGCGTCTTGACGGATCGGCGATCCCCATGGGCGGGGAATCTAGCCGGATCGAATTTCTCTAGTCGCCCAGCTCTTCGAGCGCAGTGACCAGCTCGGGCGAGAGCTCACCCGTGTAGACCGGCTCGGCCCACCCAGTCAGCCGCACGGCGAGGTCGTCGCCGACCTCCACCTCGAGCTCGCCACCGTCGAGCTCGACCACGATCGGGCTGGCGGCACCGAGCAGGAAGGCGGTGACCGCGGCGCCGCTGGCGCCGGTACCCGAGGAGAGGGTCTCCCCCACGCCGCGCTCGAAGATCCGCGCCCGCACCCGGCTGCCGTCGATCGAGAGGAACGAAACGTTGGTGCGGTTGGGGAACAGGTCGTGCGCTTCGATCCCGGGCCCGATCTCCCCCAGGTCGAGGTCCTCCAGCTCCTCGCCGACGACGATCGCGCACTGGGGGTTGCCGATCGAGACGTGCTGGAAGCTCCACTCGCGGCCACCGGCCTCGAGCGTTCCCTTGCCGTCCTCCGGGCCCGAGGGGAAGTCCTTCGAGGTGGTCGAAGCGCGGCCCATCTCGACCGTGCAGGTCAGCTCACCGGTGATCGTCGGCACGATCGGCCCCGCCGCGGTGCGGATCGCGAAGGTGTCCTCCTCGGTCCAGCCGTGGCGCCGCAGATAGAGGATCGCCTCCCGCGCCCCGTTGCCCGACAGCTCTGCCTCGGAGCCGTCCGGGTTGAAAATCCGCAGCTCGGCGACGAACTCGGGGTCGTCGGTGGGGGCGAGCAGCAGGATGCCGTCGGCCCCGACGCCGAAGTGGGGGTCGCACAACCACTCGATCCGGCCCGGGTTCAGCTCCCAGGGGAGCCGCTTCGCCTCGAGGATCAAGTAATCGTTCCCCAGCGCTTGCCACTTCTCGAATTTCACGAAGGCAGCCTATTCGGCGAGGACGGCGACGATCTCGGTGGCGACCGAGGCGTCGTCCCTGCCGGTCCGGTCGATCGCATGGAGGTTTGGGATCTTGCGCATCCAGGTGAGCTGGCGGCGGGCGTAGTTGCGGGACCGCTTCTTCATCGTCTCGACGTCGCCGCCGAGCAGCTCGTCGAACCCGAGCGCCTTGCGCGCGGTGCGCGACGGCCCAAGCGCGTCTGCTCGTCGAGCCTCTTCCTCGGCGCCGGCAGCGATGATCGCGTCGACCCGAGCGTCGATTCGCTCGTAGAGAAGCTCCCGGTCCATGTCGAGCCCGAAGATCGCCGTCGGGTGCCGCGTCTGCGGCGACCACAGCTCCGAATCCTCCGATTCCGCCGGCGCCTTGACCAGCGACAGCTCCGCCATCGCTGCCCGTAGGTAGAGCCCGGTCCCCCCCACCACGATCGGCCTTCGCCCCGCCTCCAGCGCCATATCGACCTCCGCGTGGGCCAACCGCATGTAGTCGCCGACCGAGAACGGCTGGGTCAGCGGCACGAACCCGATCAACCGGTGCTCCAGCTTCTCCTGCTCCTCGGCGGTAGCCGCCCCGGTGAGAACCTCAAGCCCCTCGTACACCTGCAACGCGTCGCAAGAAATCGCCACCGGATCCTCGCCGGCCTTACGAAGCATCTCGGCGAGGGCGATCGCCACCCCGGTCTTCCCGACGCCAGTCGGCCCGAAGATCGCGAGAACGGTCAAAGAAGGCGGGAAAGGGGCTTCACCGACACCCCACTCAGTGACTGCGAAGTTGCGGCGTCAATCTCGACGTCCACGAGCTCACCGGGGTCAGCGACCCCATCGAAGTTGACCGCCTTGTTGTGCCTCGTCCGGCCCCGCAGCCTGGTCTCGTCGGTGCGGCTGGTCCCTTCGACCAGCACCTCCATGGTCCGCCCGATGAACCGCTGGGCCCGCTCCGCCGCCCGCCGCTGCACTGCCTCGACCAGCCGTTCCATCCTCTCCACCTTGACCGGGTGCGGCAGCTGCTCCGCCATCGTCGCCGCCTCGGTTTCCCTTCGTGGCGAGAAGACGAAGGTGAAGGCGCCGTCGTAGCCGACCTCCTCGACCACCTCGAGGGTCTCGGCGAAGTCGGCCTCGGTCTCACCCGGGAAGCCGACGATGATGTCGGTGGTGATCGCGCAGTCGGGGACGTGCTCGCGGATCAGCGCGACCCGGTCCATGTAGCGCTGGCGATCGTAAGTTCGGCGCATTCTTTTCAGCACCGCGCTGGAACCCGACTGAAGCGGCAGGTGGATATGGTCGCAGAGCGAGGGCAGCTCCGCGTGGGCGCGGATCACGTCCTCCTTCATGTCCTTCGGGTGTGGGCTGGTGTACCGGATGCGGTCGATGCCTTCGACCGCGTCGACCCTGGCAAGCAGCTCGGCGAACCCGATCCGCGACTCCCGCGGCAGGTCGCGCCCGTAGCTGTTCACGTTCTGGCCCAGCAGGGTCACCTCGCGGACCCCGTCGACCGCCAGCGCCTCGGCCTCGACGATCAGCTCGCCCGGGTCGCGGCTGACCTCGCGGCCTCGGGTCGAGGGGACGATGCAGTAGGAGCAGGCGCAGTTGCACCCCTGCGAGATCTGCAGCCAGCCCTGGAACTCGCGCTCGCGGCGGGTCGGCAGGTGGCCGGAAAAGTCCTCGAACTCGAAGTAGCCCTGAGCGCTCAACGAGTCGGAGTTGAGAAACTCGGCCAGCTTGTGGATCTGGCCCGGACCAAAGGCGACGTCGACGAAGGGGAACCGCTGGAAAACCTCCTCCTTGACCGACTGTGCCCAGCAGCCGCCGACCCCGACGATTCGCTCGGGGTCTTCGGACTTAAGCCGCTTCGCCTCGCCCAGGTGGGCAACGAAGCGGCTGTCCGCCGACTCCCGGATCGAGCAGGTGTTGAACAGGATCACGTCAGCCGCTTCGCGACTCTCCGCCTCCTCGTACCCGAGCGAAGCGAGCATCCCCCGCATCCGCTCGGAGTCATGAACGTTCATCTGACACCCGAAGGTGGTGACGTGGAAGCTCTTGCCCGGCCCCATGCCGAGCGAGGTTAGCGCTCCAGCCCTACTTGACGGTGAGCGTGCCTTCCATGCCTGCGGCGGCATGTCCCGGGACGCTGCAGAAGAAGGTGTAGGCGCCCGGGGCGAGGTCGGCACTGACCGACGCCTCGGATTCGGAGATCTGTTCGGTGGCGGCGAGTTCTTTTTCGCCTTCTTTGATCACGACATCGTGCGGGATCGCCGACGGGTTTTCGAAGTCGATCGTGACCTCACCCGGCTTGCTGGCGAGACTGGTCGTGTCGTAGGCGATCGCGGTCGGCGACGCAGCGAGCTGCAGCGTCTCACCCTGCCCTTTCGCGCCCCCTTCCGGTTCTGCGCCGCCCTCCGGCGCACCTTCGGGCTCTCCCCCCTCTTTGCCACCTTCCTCCGCCCCGGGCACTTCCTCGGCCTCGTGTTCGGCCTCTTCGTTCGCCGCGGCGAGCTCGTGCGCCCGGTGCCTCTCCTCTTCCTTGGCGCCAAGGACCGCGTAGGTGGTCGCGCCACCGATCAGGATCACAAAGAACAGGATCACGATCGGGAAGGCGCGCCCTGGAAAGGTCTTGAACCGCAGGCCGATAAAACTGACCACGACGGCCGAGACGGCCAGCACGCTTCCGATGATGTAGAAGAGGGTCTCGTCGCTCATGCGGCGGCGAATCCTATCCGGTTGACCGACGGAACTCAGGAGGGCAAGCCCACGGAGCGGCCCCGTTCTACGCGATTGTCCTTTCCGTCGGATAGCGACTGAAAAGACGGCCGCGCTTGCTGCCCTCAGCAGGCGCTGCCGTTAAGCGGAACCCCTGCCGGGATCGGCTCTAGCCGCTACGCGGCTTTGGCCTCTGCGACCGAGGCGGGAGCATCGGCTTCGGGCTCGGCCGCCACCGGCTCGGCCGGTGCCTCGCCGTCGATTCCCAGCGCCGTGCGCACCTTGGTTTCGATCTCCAGGGCCAGCTCGGGGTTGTCGACCAGGAACTGCTTGGCGTTGTTACGCCCTTGGCCGAGCCGCGTCTCTCCGTAGGAGAAGAAGGAGCCTGACTTCTGCACCAGGTCCTGCTCCATTCCGAAGTCGAGCAAGCCGCCCTCGCGGGAGATGCCGACCCCGTACTCGATGTCGAATTCGGCCTGACGGAACGGGGCCGCGACCTTGTTCTTGACGACCTTGACCCGAACCCGGTTGCCGACTGCCTCGGTCCCTTCTTTCAGCGTCTCGATGCGGCGGATGTCAAGCCGCTGTGAGGAATAGAACTTCAGCGCCCGGCCACCCGGCTGGGTCTCCGGAGAGCCGAACTGGACCCCGATCTTTTCCCGGATCTGGTTGGTGAAGATACAGACGGTGTTAGTCCGGTTGAGGCTGCCGGCGAGCTTGCGCAGGGCCTGCGACATCAGGCGCGCCTGCAGGCCCACCGTGTGGTCGCCGATCTGGCCGTCCAACTCGGCTTTCGGGGTCAGAGCCGCAACCGAGTCGATCGCGACCACGTCGACCGCACCAGAGTCGATCAGGCGGTCGGCGATCTGCAGCGCCTGCTCGCCGAAGTCGGGCTGGGAGATCAGCAACTCGTCGGTATCGACCCCGATCGCCTTCGCGTAGACCGGGTCGATCGCGTGCTCGGTGTCGATGAAGGCGCACACTCCCCCAAGGGCCTGAGCCTGAGCGATGATGTGGTTGACCAGCGTCGTCTTCCCCGAGGACTCCGGACCAAAGATCTCGACGATCCGGCCGCGTGGCACGCCGCCTATCCCGAGCGCCAAGTCGAGCGCCAGCGCACCGGTGGGAATCGCGTCGACCTTGACCGTGCCTTTGTCGCCAAGCCGCATCAGGGAGCCCTGGCCGAAGTCGCGCTCGATCTGGTTAACGGCGGCCTCAAGGGCCGCGTCCTTCGCCTTGGCCTCCTTGGCCGAAGCGTCCTTCAAGTTCACTTTCTTGTCAGCCATCTCGATCACCTCACTGCCGCCCCGCACCGGGCAGCTCGACTTGGGCCAAGGGCGTATACCGCGCACCCTGTGGCTGGAGTACAGAACGGTAGAGCGTCATCCGGACGCCAAGGAACGGCTCCGACAGCCCCGCCGGCAAGCTCGTGGGGGCCTTCTCGACCACCCGTGGCCGGCGCGACCCGCGTCCCTCCGGCCGCACCCTGGCAAGGGTGATGTGGGGCCAGAAGGGCCGCTTCTCGGGCTCGTAGAGCCGAGCCGAGACCAGGTTTTCCTGTAGCCCGGCCTGCAAGGCCTCAGCGCCGGGAGAGAGCGCCGGCAAGGCGAACACCCGCGCCCTCCCCCGCGGCGGGCGCTGCACCGGGTCGAGCAGCTCAACCAACGGCGCCGGCCCAGCGCTCTCCTCCACCACCGCCGCGATCGCCTCGATCTCCTTCTCCGGCCGGTGGCCGAGGAAGGCGAGGGTGATGTGCAACGACTCCGGCTCCACCCGCCGCAATGCCGGGTCGGTGAGCGCGCTCCCCGCCCAGGCATCGATTCCCGACCGCACCGCCTCCGGCAGGTCCAAGGCCACGAACAGGCGCGCCCGTGGGCTTTTCAGTCGCTCCTTGGCCATACCCCTCCAAGCCCTAGAGCGACGGTTTCTCTCCCCCCAGCAGCATCCTCAGCAGGTGCATCCCGACCAGGGCCGAGCGTTCGCGGATGTCGGCGCGGTTGCCGGGGATGGTCGGGTCGCGCGCGATCACGGTCCCGTCGGCGAGGCGGGCGTTGAAACAGACGTAGCCGACCGGCTTCTCGGCGCTGCCTCCATCGGGGCCGGCGATCCCGGTGATCGAGACGGCGACGTCGGCGTCGAACCGCTCCAGCGCCCCGATCGCCATCGCCTCGGCCACCTCCGGCGAAACCGCGCCATGCTCCTCGATCAGCGCCTCCTCGACGCCCAGCAACCCCGCCTTGGCCTGGTTGGAGTAGGCAACGACGCTGCCGGCGGTGTACTGCGAAGCGCCGGGAAGGGTGGTGATCCGGGCCGCCAGGAGACCGCCGCTGCAGGACTCCGCCAACCCCAGAGTGCGGCCGCGCAGCAGCTTCGCCACCTGGGCGTCTACGGTCTCGCCGTCGAGGCTGAAGGTCTGGTCGCGATGACGCTCCGCCAGGCCCTCCCGCACCGCCTCGGCCACCGCCGCCGAGCCGTCGCGGTAGCGGACGTCGATCTCGATCTCGCCACGGCGCAGGCAGGTGGTGACCTCAACCGCTCCGAGATCGGTGCCCTCGGCCTCGATCTCGCGAAGGCTCTTGGCGATTTCGGACTCGGGCACCCCGAACATCCGCATCGTGTAGCCCAGCAGGGGCGTCGCCCGGGAGAGCACCCCGCGCACCTCCTCGGTCTCCAGCGCGACCGGCCACATCGGCTGCAGCTCGCGCGGGGGGCCGGGCAGGACGATCACCACCCGCTCGCCGGCCGGCACGACCAAGCCCGGCGCGGTCCCGACCGGGTCGAGCGGAGTCGCCCCCTCGGGGACCATTGCCTGCTTGCGGTTGGCCTCGATAACCGCCGCCTCGTCGAGGCGCAGACGACGAGCGAAGCCCCGGATCACCTCGGCGATCTTCGCCTCCATCTCCTCGTCGAGGACCAGCTCGCGGCCGGCAAAGCGACCGACGATCTCCGCCGTCAGGTCGTCAGCGGTCGGGCCGAGGCCGCCGCTGGTGACGATCAGGTCCATCCCCTCCGCCGCCATGAACCCAAGCGCCGCCTCCAGGTCGTCCGGACGGTCACCGACGACGAGGATGTGGGCGACCTCGACGCCGTGCTCGGCAAGCTGCTCGGAAATCCAGGGCCCATTGCTGTCGGCAATCCGACCGGTGAGGACCTCCGTCCCGGTAACGACGATGCCGGCGCGGATCACGTGCAGGTCGGCCGTTCGCCTTCGGAGAGCTGACGAGGAGTCCCAGCGTCGATCGAGTACCCGACCGGGCTGGAGGTTTCAGGGATGCTCGCCTGCTGTCCGTCCACCATCATCGTCACCTCACCGTTTCCAAATGAGACCGTGAAGCTACCGGACCGGTACGGACCCTCGGAGGCACCGGCGGAGAGGATCTGGCCGTCGATCAGGGGTTCGTCGTTGGCATCGAGCAGGCAGACCCACACTTCGGCGTTGGCGGTGAGGGTGACGACGTGCCCACTGCGCTCGGCCGGTGGCGCCTCCGCGCGGACCGTCGACTCCCCCGGGTTCGTCTGGCCGGCGGGCTGCCGTTGCGTGTTCGCCGGGCCGGACGGGCCCTCGCCGCCGCTCGAGAGGCCGACCACGAGCACGACGGCGATCAGCGCCGCCGAGACGACGACGGCCAGCACCCGTGGCGGGACGGTGGGCAGCTGCCGCTGCCCGTGCCGCGAACGTCGCGGCTTCACCGGCTCGACCTTGGGCAGCCGTTCGCTCGGCCGTGTCACACCGCGCCCACGGCGCTGCTCCTCGGCCAGGCGCTCCCCGTCGAGACCTAGATGACTGGCGTAGGCCCGGATGAAGGCGCGAGCGTAGGTCTCGCCCGGGAGCTGGTCCCATTCCTCGTTCTCGATCGCCCGCAAATAGCGGCCACGGATCTTGGTCGCCGCCTCAACGTCAGCGAGATCGATCTTCCGCCGGGTCCTCGTCTCTCTCAGGGTTCGGCCGACACCCTCGTCCATGTACCTATTGTGGCCCTAAAGGCCACTCGGCCGGCAATTTTTTGACTATACGTCCGGGTCGGGCTCGATCGCCACGGGAGCCGGAGCCTCGGGCTCGGCTCCCTGCGGTGCGAGAACGCGAGCGAGATCGGCCTGGGTGATCAGCACCTGGCGCGGTTTGGAGCCCTCGTAACCGGAGATCACGCCGCGCCGCTCGAGCATGTCGATCAAGCGCCCGGCCCGGGTGTACCCGACCCGGAGGCGGCGCTGGATCATCGAGACCGACGCGGTCTCGGTCTGCACGACCAGCCGGATCGCCTCGTCGAGAAGATCGTCTGAGTCGGGGTCGAAGTCACCCTCGTGACCCTCCTCGGCGACCTCCTCGGGACTCTCCAACAGCTCGGCCTCGAATTCCGGTTCGCCCTGCTTGGCCCAGTGCTCGGTGATCCTTGCGGTCTCCTCCTCGGTGATGAAGGCGCCCTGGACCCGCTGCAGCTTCGAGGTGCCGGCGCCACGGAAGAGCATGTCCCCCTGGCCGAGCAGGGTCTCCGCCCCACCCTGGTCGAGGATCACCCGGGAATCGGTCTGCGAGGAGACCGCGAAGGCGATCCTGGCGGGGATGTTGACCTTGATCGTGCCGGTGATGATGTCGGTCGAGGGACGCTGGGTCGCAAGCACCAGGTGGATCCCGGTTGCCCGCGACTTCTGGGCCAGGCGGATGATCGAGTCCTCGACTTCGGCCGGGGCGACCATCATTAGGTCCGCGAGCTCGTCGATCACGCAGAGGATGTGCGGCAACGGCGCCTCGCCGGCCTTGGCCCGGGCCCGGTTGAGCTCGCCGAGGTTGCGGCACCGGGCCGTGCTCATGATCCCGTAACGGCTCTCCATCTCGCCGATCAGGTTGGAGAGAACATTGGCGGCGAGCCGCGGTGAGGTGACCACCGGGGTCAGTAGGTGGGGCACATTCTCGTAGTGGTTGAGCTCCACCTGCTTGGGGTCGACGAGGACCAGGCGAACCTCGTTGGGCGAGGCCTGCATCAGGATCGAAGAGAGGATCGCGTTGACACAGCCGGACTTGCCCGACCCGGTGGTGCCGGCGACCAGCACGTGCGGCATCTTCGCCAGGTCAGTCCAGACGGCGTTGCCGTCGATGCCCTTGCCGAGCCAGGCGACCAGCGGTGAGGTCTTCTCCGGCCGGCCGGCGTAGATGTCGCCAAGGCGGACCATGCGACGGCGGCTGTTCGGGACCTCGACCCCGACCGCCTGTTTGCCGGGAATCGGCGCCAGAATGCGAATGTCGGTCGAGGCCAGTGCGTAGGCGAGGTCGTTGGCCAGCTCGGTGACTTTCTTCACCTTGATCCCGGGCGCAAGGCGCAGTTCGTAGCGGGAGACATGGGGACCGCTGACGACGCCGACGATCTTCGCCTCGACCCCGAAGTGGCCGAGAGTCTCGACCAGCTTGCCGCCGACGATCTCGTGGTCGCGCGGATCGGGGCCCTTGTCTCCTTTGCCCCGCTCCAGCACCTTCGCGGCCGGCGGCTTGTAGGCGATCTCGTCGGAGGTGGTGACGCCCCGGGTGTTGCCCATCGGAGTCAGGGCGGGTGCGCCCTCGGGCTCCTCCACCGGAAGCGGCAGCTCCTCCGGCTCCTCGGCGGCGGTCTCGACCTCGGTCTCGGCCTCGAAGACCTCCGTGTCGAAGGAGTCGTCGGCCAGCTGCACGGTCGGTTCGAACTCATCGGTGTCCGGATAGGAGCTCATCACGTCGGTCGCGGCCGCCTCGGTCTCGGGCTCGGCCGCCCGGTCCTGGCGCTGCTCGCGCCAGTCGGCGTGGGTCCTGGCGACGGTGCGCGCGGCGTCGCCGCCGCCAACGAAGACCCCGCGGGAGACGGCGCGGATGCCACGGCCGATCCCCCGTGCCAGTGACGAGACCGAAGTGCCGGTCAGGAGCATCCCGCCGGCGACGAGGATCAGCACGGTAAAGATCCGCGCGCCGACCTCACCAAAGAGATAAGTAAGCCCGGTTTCGAGCCCGTAGCCGACCTTGCCGCCCTCCCAGCCGAGGAATAGGACGAAGACCAGATAGACCCCGGCGGCGACCAGGAACAGTCCGATCAGGTCAAGGTGTCGCTGCTCCAGCGCGGCCGGCAGGTGCACGCCCAGCTTTGGTTTCGGCTTCCGTTTCGAGCCAGCTTTGGCGCGGCGCGCGGGCGCGGCGCGCTTTTTACGCACGAACATGATGTTCCGGTTCGACGTGGGCGCCCCCACCCCTGCGGATAAATTCGCCCTAAAACCCGGACAGAGCGGCGCAAACCCGGGCTAACATCGAAGCGTGCTCAGCGAGACCGACCCAGTGGGCGGCCGCGTCCTGGTCGTCGAGGACGATGCCGACATCGCCGACGTCCTGCGCCGCTCCCTGCGCAACGAGGGCTATGAAGTGCGGACGTCCGCGGACGGGGCCGAGGCACTCGACCTCGCCACCGGGTTCGTTCCCGACCTCGTCGTCCTCGACCTCGGCCTCCCCGGTCTCGACGGGATCGAGGTCTGCCGCCGGCTCCGGACCGACGGCGACGTGCCGATCCTGATGCTGACCGCGCGGGCGGAGACCGAGGACCGGGTGACCGGCCTCGACAGTGGCGCCGACGACTACCTGGTCAAGCCGTTCGAGCGCCAGGAGCTGCTCGCCAGGATCCGGGCGCTGCTGCGCCGCCGGCCTCCCCGCGGCGCGGCCTCACTGGAGGTCGCCGACCTGGCCCTCAACCCCGACACCCGCGAGGTGCGCCGTGGCGAGCGCGAGATTGAGCTGACCAACCGCGAGTTCGAGCTGCTGGAGTTCCTGATGCGCAATGAACGGCTCGTCGTCTCCCGCGAGCGCCTGCTCGACGAGGTCTGGGGATATGACCCGATGGCGGCGACGAACACGATCGACGTCTTCATCTCCAACCTCCGGCGCAAGCTGGAGGAAGGCGGAGAGGCGCGCCTGCTGCACACCAAACGGGGCGCCGGCTACGTGCTGAAGGAGTAGGCGTGGCCGCCGCTCGCCAGCGAGCCGGTTGGTTTGCGCGCCGCCTCCTCCATCCCCGCTCCTGGCCGGTGCGCTGGCGGCTGGCGGCGGTCTCCTCCGGGCTGACGCTCGCGATCCTGATGATCTTCGGGGCCGCGATCGGCCAGATGGCGACCTCGCGAATCCGCGACGACTTCGACGGAGAGGTGCGTAGCGCGGTGCAGATCCTCGCCAGCGAATTCCGCATCGTCTACCCGTTGGTCGGCGAACCGGAAGCTCGCCGAGGCCTCCAGCTCGACGCCTTCGTCCTCCCCGACGGCGCCTCTGCCCGGGTCCTCGACTTCAACGGAAACCTGCTCAAACAAAGCACCGGGTCCGCCTCTCTCGGGCCGCTGCAGCCCGGCCTCTCCAATCATGGAGACATGCGGGTCGCGACCGCGGCCGTCAACTCCGAAAGTGGGGGAGTCACCGGCTACGTCCAGTACGGCCGTGACCTCAGCCACCTCGACGCCACCACTGGCCGAGTCTGGCTGTTGATCGCGGCGGGAATCCTCGGCGGCACGCTTCTCGCGAGCCTGGCCGGGGTGGCGATCGCCGGGAGGGCGATGCGGCCGATCGCCTCCTTGACGGCGACCGCGCGCGAAATCGCCGCGACGCAGGATCCCTCCCGCAAGATGCCCGCGCCGCCCGCCGACGACGAGGTCGGCGAGCTGGCCCTCACCCTGGAGGAGATGTTGCGCTCGCTCGACGCCGCCAGGGGGGAGCGCGAGGAGGCGATGCAGAGGCAGCGCGAGTTCGTCGCCGACGCCTCGCACGAGCTGCGCACGCCGCTGACCAGCGTCCTCGCCAACCTCGAGCTGCTCCAGGCCTCGATGGGGAGCGTTGACCAGGAGGAGGACCGGGAGGTCGTCGACTCCGCCCTGCGCTCCTCCCGCCGGATGGGCCGTTTGGTCGGCGACCTGTTGCTGCTCGCCCGCGCCGATGCCGGACGCCTCGACGCGCACCGCCGTTGCGACCTCGCCGAAATCGCCGGCGATGCCGCCGCCGAGGCGGCGCCCCTGATGGGCGAGCGGGAGATGCGGATCGACAACGAGCGGCCGCTGCGCGTGCAGGGCAGCACCGACGAGCTGCACCGGATGGTGCTCAACCTGCTCGACAACGCCGCCAGACACACCCCCGCCCGTGCCCTGATCGAGCTCAGCCTGCGCGAAGAAGCCGGTGAGGCGGTGGTCGACGTCGCCGACGACGGCCCCGGCATCCCTGCCTCGATGAGAGCCCACATCTTCGACCGCTTCGTCCGTGGCGAGGGCCCATCCGATAGCGCCGGCAGCCCCGGCACCGGTCTCGGCCTGGCCATCGTCCGCGCCGTCGCCGAGTCCCACGGCGGCAGCGTCGAAGTTGCCGCCTCGCCCCACGGCGGCGCCCTCTTCCGCGTCCGCATCCCGCTCGCGGAAGCCGACCAACGCGTCGGAGTTTGACCCCCTCATAGGGGGGTCAAAGTCGGTCACGCCGACTTCTTAGTGGCGCTTTAGGGAGCGGGCCTAAATTCTCAATTGGACGAGACACAACCGCCCGCCGGGGATCTCCCCAGACACTGCCCCGGCGGGCATTTTCTTTGGGTGAGGGACGGGGCTGGTGCCGGGGAAGCGAACCCCGGCCGACGCGCAAGGGGAAGAAGCCCGGGAGCGAAAGTCCTGCACCTCGGGCCGTTGGGGTTGCTGGAGGTTCGCTGCTAAGCGGTCCCGGGGCCAGCGATTGCGGGAGGGCCGGGTACCCCTTCAGCAGAGGCTCCCGGACAGACGATCCGAAGCGCTGCCCGGATCAGCTGCGCAACGGCCTCTGAGGAAGGGGTACCCGGCCCTCCTTCACCAGCTCGTCCCAGAGCCGCTACGCCTCGACCACGACCGGCAGGATCATCGGGCGGCGGCGGAGGCGCTGGAAGACGAACTTGCCGATTGCCTCGTGGAGGTCCTCCTGGATCAGGGTCACCTCGCGGGTGCCGGCGCCGGCCGCCTCGTCGAGGGCGTCTTCGACCAGGTCTCTCAGCTCCTCGACCAGGGCACCGGCTTCCTCGAGGAAGGGGACGCCGCGGAAGATCACCTCGGGGTCGGCGACGATGCTGCCGTCGTCGGCGGAGATCGTGGCGACGACGATGAAGATCCCGTCGGCGGAGATCGTCCGCCGGTCGCGTAGGGCAGCGTCGTCAGGATCGCCGATGTCGACGCCGTCGACGTACATCGTCCCGGCGTGGGTGTCCTCGCCGAAGCGAGCGCCGTCGCCATCGATCTCCAGCGGCAGGCCGTTGCGGCCGCGGAAGATGCGGTTGGAGTCGACCCCGACCGCTTCCGCCAGCTCGGCGTGCAGCCGCAGTCGCTTGTGGTCACCGTGAACAGGCAGGACGTAGCGCGGTTTGGTCAGGTTGAGCATCAACTTCAACTCCTCCTGCCAGCCGTGTCCTGAGGCGTGGATCGGCGCGTCTTTGGCGGTGATCACGGTCGCTCCGATCTCATAGATCCGGTCGATCGTCTCGTTCACCGCCCGCTCGTTGCCGGGCACCGGCGTCGCCGAGAAGACCACGGTGTCACCGGAGTGCAGCTGGACGTCGCGGTGGTCGTTGTTGGCCATCCGCCGCAGCGCCGAGAGCGGCTCCCCCTGGCTGCCGGTCGAGATCACGACCACCTTCTCGTCGGGAAAGTCCTCGATCTCCCGCGGCTGGATGAACATGCCGTCGGGTGCATTTGCCACGCCGAGGTTGGAAGCGATGTTGAAGTTCTTACGCATCGAACGGCCGACCAGCGCGACTTTGCGGTCGAGCTGGGCCGCGGCGTCTATCACCTGCTGGACCCGGTGGATGTTGGAGGCGAACGAGGTGACGATGATCCGGCCCTTGCAGTGCGAGAACTGCTGCAGCAGCGCCGGGCCGACGCTCGACTCCGACGGCGCCACACCCGGCCGGTCGGCGTTGGTCGAGTCCCCGCAGAGCAGCAGCAGGCCTTCTTTGCCCAGCTCGGCCAGCCGCGAGATGTCGGCCGGGCGGCCATCGACCGGGGTCTGGTCGAACTTGTAGTCGCCGGTCATCAGGACCGAGCCCAGCTCGGTTGTGAGCAGGACGCCGCGCATGTCGGGGATCGAGTGGGCGAGGTGGATCAGCTCGATCCCGAAGGGCCCGCGCTGCACCTTCTCCCCCGCCTCCAGCTCCTGCAGCGGCGCCGACTCGCCGAGCTTGTGCTCGTCGAGCTTGGAGCGCACCATCGCGATCGTCAGCAGGCCGCCGTAGATGACCGGAGGCGAGCCGATCTCCCGCAGCACGTAGGGCAGCGCGCCGACATGGTCCTCGTGCCCATGGGTGAGCACGATCGCCTCGATGTCCTCGGTCCGGTCCCGCAGGTAGGAGAAGTCGGGCAGGACCAGGTCGATCCCGTGCATCTCCGCGGTCGGGAACATCAGCCCGGTGTCGACGACGACGATCTTGCCGCCGTACTCGATCAGGGTCATGTTCTTGCCAATCTCGCCCAGGCCGCCAAGGGGCAGCACGCGCAGCTTTCCACTTGCCACTAGTTGCTCGCTCTCTCTCTAAAGGTTGTGTTTCTTACTAGCCCGCTACCGGGACGCCGGCGGCGTCGAGCCCTGCCCGTACGGCGGCACGCTGCTCGGCGTCCGCGGAGACCAGCGGCAGCCGCAGGCGATCCTCGACCAGGCCAAGCATTGACAGCGCCGCCTTCACCGGGATCGGGTTGGTGGTAACAGAAAGGGCCTCGTAGACAGGGGTCAGCTCGGTGTCGATCTCCCGCGCCCGCTCGAGGTCGCCGCCCTTAGCGGCGTCCCACATCTCACGCATCCGGTCGCCGACCACGTGGGAGGCGACGAGGATGCCGCCGGCGCCGTCGAACTCGAGCACGCGAAGGAAGGTGTTGTCGTTGCCGGCCAGGATCGAGAGGCCCTCGATCGGGCCGAGCTCGGCGTCGTTTGCCTGCTTGACCGCGACGATGTTGTCGACCTGCGCCAGCTCGGCGAGCAGTTCCGGCTCCATGTTGATGATCACCCTGGAGGGGATGTTGTACATCACCATCGGCAGCTCAGGGACGGCGGCGGCAACTGTTTCGAAGTGGGCGCGCAGGCCGGGCCGGTTCGGCTTGTTGTAGTAGGGCGCGACAACCAATGCCGCGTCCGCCCCCGCCTCGGCTGCCATCTTGGTCAGCTCGCCCGAGTGCCGAGTGTCGTTGGTGCCGGTCCCACAGATCAAGAGAACGTCGTCGCCGAGCTCCTCGCGGACGGCGCGTAACAGTGCGATCTCCTCCTCATCGGTCATCGTCGGGCACTCGCCCGTGGTACCGCCGACCACCAGCCCGTGGGAGCCGTGCTCGCAAAGGTGCGCGGCCAGGCGCCGACCGGCGTCGAGATCGACGGCTCCCCCCTCTTCGAAGGGCGTGGCCATCGCGGTGATCACACCTTCGATTGCTCTCATCGGTGTCAGGGTACTCAGTCTGTCCGGACTAGATCACTAAAGGAGCTTCTCGAGCCCGACCGTGAAGCGGTCCGGAAGCTCGCCGACCCGGCGGACCGCGAGCAGTACCCCCGGCATGAACGAGCGACGGTCGATCGAGTCGTGGCGGACTGAGAGCGTCTGGCCCTCACCGCCGAAGATCACCTCTTGGTGGGCCACCAACCCCGGCAGCCGCACGGAGTGGATCGGCTGGTGGACGTTGCCGCCGGCCGCGTCGATCAGCTCCTGGGTTCGCTTTGCCGTTCCCGACGGGGCGTCAAGCTTGCGGTCGTGGTGGAGCTCGACGATCTCGCACTCGGGCATGTGACGGGCAATCGTCTGGGAGACCTCCATCAGCAGCACCGCGCCGATTGCGAAGTTAGGCGCGACGAAGCAGTTGGCGCTCGCCGAGGCGGCGGCCTCGCGGGCGGCATCAAGGTCGAACCCGGTAGTGCCGACGACGGCGTGGACGCCGGCGTCGAGACAGGCGCGGACGTTTTCCAGCGCCGTGTCCGGAACCGTGAAGTCAACGACGACGTCGGCCTCGCCGAGCACCTCGGCCAGCTCGGTCCCGAGCGCCGGGTCGGCGCGGCCAGCGAGGACCGTGTCCTCGGCGTCGGCGACCGCCTCGCAGACCGCTTGACCCATCCGACCGGCGGCGCCGGCGACCGCGACCCGGATCACGCCGCCACCAGGGTCTCTGAGACCGGGGCCAATGCGTCGCGAAAGCGGATCTCCTTGGCGCCGACGCAGGCGGCGGAAAGCCGCTCAGCGCCGTACAGCTCGGCGGCCAGCTCGGTCAGGTGCTCGACCTCGACCGCGTCGACCTTGGCCAGCATCTCGTCGAGGCTTTCGATCGGCAGGCCGAACAGGGTCGAGCGGGAGATCCGGGTCATCCGCGCCGCGGTCGACTCGGACGAGAGGACCAGACGCCCCTTGACGCTCTCCTTCGCCCGCGCCAGCTCCTCGCCGGAAACCGGCTCCGAGCGCAGCCGGGTCAGCTCGGCGCCGATGATCGCGCAGGCCTCCTCGACGTTCTCCTCGCGGGTGCCAACGTAGGTGGCGACCAGGCCCTGGTCGGTGAACTGCTCGTTGTAGGAGCCGACCGCGTAGGCGAGCCCGCGCTTCTCCCGCACCTCGCGGAACAACCGCGAGGAGGTGGAGCCGCCGAAGATCGAGTCGAGGACAGCGAGCGGGTAGCGCCGCTCGTCGTCGCGCCGAAGCCCCGGCGCGCCGAAGCAGATGTGGTACTGCTCGGTCTCCTTAGCGTGGAAACAGAGCCGGGCCGAACCGTCGAGCCCGGTCTCCGGCGCCACCCCGCCGCCGTCGGCGGGAGGGGTGACCAGGCGTTCGGCCAGCTCGACGATGCGGCCGTGCTCGAGATGGCCGGCAGCGCCGACGACTATCTCCGAGCCGGCATATCGGGCGTGGTGGTAGGACTCGATGTCCGGGATCGGAATCGAGGCGATCACCTCCGCCTCGCCGAGGACGCGACGCCCAAGCGGGTGGGACCCGAAGACGGCCTCGGCGAGGACGTCGTGGACCCGATCCTGAGGCTCGTCCTCGTACATCGCGATCTCCTCCAGCACCACTTGGCGCTCGGAGTCGATGTCCGGGTAGGTCGGTGCCAGCAGCATCTCCGCCAGCAGGTCGAAAACCGCCTCGGTGTGCTCGTCGAGGAAACGCGCGTGCAGGTGGGTGGTCTCCTTGCCGGTGGCCGCGTTGACCACGGCGCCGAGCCCGTCGAAGCGCTCGGAGATCTCGATCGCCGAGAAGCGCGCCGTGCCCTTGAACAACAGGTGCTCGAGGAAATGAGAGACCCCCGCCTGGGCCGGGGTCTCGTTGCGGGACCCGGTGCGCACCCAGAGCCCGAGCGCCACGGACCGGACCGAGGGAACCTCCTCGGTCACGACCCGGACGCCCGAGCCCAGCTCGGTGACTTGGGGTGCGCTCAATGCTTAACCGCGACGCTCGCGCTCGCGACGCCGTCCGCCCTCGCGGCCGCCACGGCCGCCACGGTCTCCGCCGTTGCGACGGCCGCCGTCGCCGGAGCCAACCGAGGCCAGCTCCTCCGGGGACTTGCCCTCGACCGAGGGGTCGCTGGAGAGGCGCAGGCCGATCCGGCCGCGCTCCTTGTCGACCTCGACCACGGTGACGTCGATCTCCTCGCCGGCCGTCAGCACGTCGTCGACCGAGTCGACCCGCTCGCCCGGCTTCACGTTGCTGATGTGAAGCAGACCGTCGGTTCCCTTGACCAGCTCGACGAAAGCGCCGAAGGTCGTCGTCTTCACGACCTTGGCGGAGTTGTACCGATCGCCGATCTCGGCCTCCTTGGTCATCGAGTTGATCCGGGCCACGCAGGCCTCGACCAGTTCGCCGGTCGGCGCGTAGATCCGCACCGTGCCGTCGTCCTCAACGTCGATCTCGGCTTCGAACTCCTCGCACAGGGCGCGGATCGTTTCGCCGCCTTTGCCGATCACAGCACCGATCTTCTCCGGGTCGATCTTGATCGACTCGATCGCCGGCGCGTGCTGGGAGAGCTTCTCCCGCGGGCCGTCGATCGCCTCGGCCATCTTGCCGAGGATGAACTGGCGGCCTTTGTGGGCCTGATCCAGCGCGTCGGTGAGGATCTCGAAGGTGACGCCGGTGATCTTGATGTCCATCTGCAGGGCGGTGATCCCGTCCGCAGTTCCGGCGACCTTGAAGTCCATGTCGCCGAGGTGGTCCTCGACGCCGGCGATGTCGGTGAGGACGATGTAGTCGTCGCCCTCCTTGATCAGACCCATCGCAACGCCGGCGACCGGTGCGGAGACCGGAACACCCGCGGCCTGCAGGGCCATCGAGGAGGCACACACCGAACCCATCGAGGAGGAACCGTTGGACTCGAGCGTCTCGGAGACCGCCCGGATCACGTAGGGGAACGCCTCTTCGTCGGGGATCGTCGCCGCCAGGGCACGCTCGGCGAGCGCGCCGTGGCCGATGTCGCGGCGCTTCGGGCCACGCATGAAGCCCGCCTCCCCGACCGAGAAGGGCGGGAAGTTGTAGTGGTGCCAGAAGCGCTTGGTCGTCTGCAGCCCGAGCGTGTCGATCCGCATATCCATGCGGGTCGTGCCGAGGGCCACGTTGGAGAGGATCTGGGTCTCGCCGCGGGTGAACAGCGCTGAGCCGTGCACGCGCGGGGAGATGTCGACCTCGCACTCAATCGGGCGGATCTCGTCGGAGGCGCGGCCATCGGGGCGCTTCTTGTCGACCGCGATCGCCTTGCGGATCGTGTCCTTCTCGATCGAGCCGAAAGCGGCCTTGACCTCGGCCACCCGCTCCTCATCGACCTCTTCCTCGTCGTCCGAAACCGCGTACTTGCCGACCACCTCGTCCTTGACCTTGTCGATCGCCTCGTAGCGCTCGAGCTTGCCCTCGGTGGCGATCGCGTCGACTAGCGCCTGACCGTGAGAGGAGCGGATGTCGCTGATCAGACTCTCGTCGATCTTTGGCGCCTCGACCTCGATCTTGTCCTTGCCGGCCTTCTGCTGCAGTTCCTCCATCGCCGCGCAGAGCTTCTTGATCTCGCCGTGGGCGATATCGAGCGCGTCGAGGATCTCGGCCTCGGTGACGCCCTCGGCGCCAGCCTCGACCATCAGGATCGCCTCGTCGGTACCGGCGACGATCAGGTCCAGCTCCAGCTCCTCGTGCCGGTCCTCGGGCGGGTTGATCACAAAGTCACCCTCGAGTTTGCCGATCCGCACCGCGCCGACGTGGGCGGCGACCGGGACCGGGGAGATCGCCAGCGCCGCGGAGGCGCCGTTCATCGCGAGGATGTCGTAGGGGTGGACCTGGTCCACCGACATCGGGATCGCGACCAGCTGAGTCTCGTAGTGCCAGCCCTTCGGGAAGAGCGGCCGGATCGGCCGGTCGATCATGCGCGCGGTCAGCGTCGCCTTCTCGCCCGAGCGACCCTCGCGACGGAAGAACGAGCCCGGGATCTTGCCCGCGGCGTACATCCGCTCCTCGACGTCAACGGTAAGGGGAAGAAAGTCCACGTCGCGAAGGTTGCCGACGGTTGCGGTGCAGAGCACCATCGTGTCGCCCTGCTGAACCACGACCGCGCCGCCCGCCTGCTTCGCGAGTTTGCCCGTCTCGAAGGAGATCTGGTCATCCCCGACATCCACCGAGACCCGGCTTACGTCAAACATGCTCATTTAGTTGTCCTACCTCCGGCCGCCCGGTTGGCGGCCATTTGCTTTCAGAACTCTCGTTCTCTTTCAGAGAGGAGAGTACATGCATCGAAAACCGTCGGGGTATTGGCGACCCCACCGCGTATCCCCGACTCGAAGTCCCGCCGTACCCGCTTCCCCACCGCATCGGAGCGACGATCCCGCTCGAAACGGTCGAGGTCCAGCCCCAGCCGGCGGGCTCGCTCCCAGAGGTGCGGATCGTCGAGGTGGCCGCGGTCGGCGTAGATCGCGTCGACCATCTCGAAGAAGCCCCCCTGTAGCCCGGCAGCCTCGGCGGCGGCGTGCAGAGCCGGCGAGCGCGGGTGCTTGCTCGCCACCGGGAAGTGGCGGAACGCGAGCAGTCCGGGACGAGCGGCGAGCTCTTCCCAGGCGGCAGCGCAGTGCGGGCAACCGAGGTCGGCGTAGACGATGACGCCGTCACCCTCGCCGCGCACACGATCGTCCAGCCCGACCGGCGGGATCGGGGCGCTGCCCAGGTCGGTCATGCGCCAGGGCGCTAGGCCGGTGTTGCCGCGAGCGCGTCGAAGATGACGTTGGCGCCGGGGAACTCGCCTGGGTTGGGCGATTCGTAGGTCCAGGCGACCTTGCCGTCCTCGTCGACGAGGACGAGAGTGCGGTTGGCGAAGCCGAGGTCGAGATAGGAGCCATAGGCCCGGGCAACCTCACCCTTGGGCTCAAAGTCAGCGAGCAGGGTGGTGTCGATTCCCAGCTTCTCCTGGAAGGCCTTGTGGGCGTAGGAGTGGTCGACGCTGATCCCGACCAGCTCCAGGCCCTTCTCGGCCAGCTCCGGCTTGACCTCTTGGTAGATAGAGAGTTGGTCCGAGCAGACCGGGCTGAAGTCCATCGGGTAGAAGACGAGGAGGACCTTGCTGCCGCGGAAGCCGGCCAGCGAGACCTCTTCGCCGTCCTGGTCGCGGAGCGTGAAGTCCGGCGCGGTGTCGCCGACCGCGATCATCGGCGCAGGCCGAGATCGGCGACTAGAGCGCGGTAGCGCTCCAGGTCCTTGCGCTCGAGGTAACGCAGCATGCGGCGGCGTTTGCCGACCAGCATCAACAGGCCTCGGCGCGAGTGATGGTCTTTGCTGTGCTCGCGCAGGTGGCCGGTGAGCTCGTTGATCCGCGCGGTGAGCAGGGCGACCTGGACCTCAGCGGACCCGGTGTCGCCATCGGCGCGGGAGTACTTGCCGATCAGCTCGCTCTTTTTTTCTTTGGTCAGACCCATGCGATTCGTCTCAAAAAAGTACCGCGGCCCCTCGGCTCACGGCCGCTGGAAGCTAGCACAGACACGCTTCGCGTCCTCGACGTCGCGGCGCATCTGGACGATCAGCTCCTCGGCGCTGGGGAAGCGCTTCTCCCCCCGCAACCGCTCGACGAAGGCGACCCGCAGGTTCTGGCCGTAGAGATCCTCGTCGCGGTCGATCAGGTAGGTCTCGATCAGCACCCCGCGGCCGCTCTCGAAGGTCGGCCGGACGCCGACGTTGACCGCCGCGGGCACGCCGTTGGCGAAGGCAGCGTAGACGCCGTGACCAGGGATCGCAAGGCGGTCGTCGGGGACGAGGTTGGCGGTCGGGAAGCCGAGCTCGCGCCCTCGCTGGTCCCCTTTCACCACCGTCCCCTCGACCATGAAAGGAGCGCCGAGGCAGTGGCGAGCGCCCTCGACGTCGCCGGCGGCGATTTCGGCTCGGATCCTGGTCGAGGAGACCGTCTCCCCGTCGATCTCGACCAGCGGCACGACCTTGGTCTCGAACTCGGGGTGGCCTCCGAGCAGCACCGGATCCCCTTTTGCTTTCGCCCCGAAGCGGAAGTTCTCACCGACCGAGACCCGCTTGGCGCCGAGGCGACCGACCAGCACATCCCCGATGAACGCCTCAGCCGAGACTTTCGTGAACTCGCGGTCGAAGGGGATCACGACCAGCTCCTCGACGCCGAGCCCGCCGATCAGGTCGCGCTTGACCTTGAAGGGCGTGATCAGCTTCGGCAGCGCCGCCGGGTGGAGGATCTCCAGCGGATGGGGGTCGAAGGTGAGCACCGTGTCGGCGGCATCGATCACCGCCTGGTGACCAAGGTGGACGCCGTCGAAGGTCCCGATCGCGACGTGCCTCGGCCTCGCCTCGGCGTCTGGCAGCGATGTCACCTTCACCGCAGCGCCTCAGCGGTCGCCGGCACCAGTTCAGCGACCTGTTGAAGCTCGAACCGCCTCCCCGCCTCCTCCACGCGGAAGGGGCCGACGGCGGTCCGCCGCAGCTCCGCGCAGTAGGCGTCACCAAGGGTCTCGACCAGAGTGCGGACGTAGGTTCCGGCCGAGCACTCGATCTCGTACTGGGCGCGGTCGCCCTCGCTCCAGAGCAGCTCGGCACGGTGCACCTCGACGTCGCGCTCGGGGGTCTCGACCACTTCCCCCCGGTGGGCCTTGCGGTAGAGGCGCTCGCCACCCACCCGCACCGCCGAGGTCATCGGCACCCGCTGGCGCACCGTTCCGGTCGGCAGCTCCAGGGACCCGGGCACCTCACCGGTCTCGACCAGCTCGCCGTCGGGGTCGCCGGTGCTGGAGCGCCAGCCCAGCCGGGCCGTGGCCAGGTAGGTCTTCGGCAGGCCGACGAGGAACCGCTGCAGCCTCGTCGCTCGGCCGAGCAGAAGTAGGAGCAGGCCGGTCGCGAAGGGGTCGAGGGTGCCGGCGTGGCCCGTTTTACAGCCCTGCTCGCGGCGTACCTTCGCGACCACGTCGTGCGAGGTGACCCCGGCTGGCTTGTCGTAGAGAAGCACGGCTGCCTCGGAGGCCTCGCCCGGCGCCATGCTCAAGAACCAAGCTGGGAAACGACCTCGTCGCAGAGGAACTTCACCAGCTCCTCCAGCTCGAGATCGGTGGAGAAGCCGGCGGCCCGTTTGTGCCCGCCGCCGCCATTCTTGCGGGCGATCGCAGAGACGTCGACGTCTCCCTCGCTGGAGCGCAGGCTGACCTTGCGAGCGGCGCGGCCACGGCTGCCGAGGTCGCGGACCACGGCGGCGACCTTGATCCCGTGGATCGAGCGCAGGTGGTCGATCACCCCCTCGGTCATCTCCTCCCCGGCGCCGGTCGCCTCGTAGTCGGCAGCGGTGATGTTGCCGATCGCGAGCCGGTCTTCGCAGTGGAGCTGGATCCCCTCCAGGGCCCTGGCGACGAGCCGCAGCTTCTCCAACGGCACGTTCTCGTAGAGGCGGCGGTAGGTGTCGTCGACGTTGACCCCGGCGTCGATCAGCGCCGCCGCCACCCGGTGCGTGTGCGCGTTGGTGTTCTCGTACATGAATTTGCCGGTGTCGGTGATCAAGCCGACGTATAGCGCCGAGGCGATCTCCGGGGTGATCTTGGCGTCGAGCAGCAGCGCCAGGTCGTAGATGATCTCCGCCGTGCAGGAGGCTTCGACATCGACCAGGTTGAGGTCGCCGAAGCGGGTGTTGTCGTGGTGGTGATCGATGTTGATCACGTCGTTGCCGCCATCGGTGAGAAAGGAGACCGGCATCCGGTCGATGTTGCCGCAGTCGAGGAAGACGACGGTGCGGTCGGCCATGTCGGCGGGCGCCTCGTGGAAGACCTCCTCGAGCGGCAGGAAGCGGTACTCAACCGGCAGCGGGAACTCCTTCGAGGCGAGGAACATCACCGAGTCCTTGCCCAGCTGGGTGAGCAGCTTATGCATGCCCAGCAACGAACCGAGCGCGTCCCCGTCGGGACCCTCGTGCGCGGTGACCAGGAACCGGTCCCGGGACTTGAGCTCGGCGGCAACACGCTCCAAATCGGAGGCGACTCCAGCTACCTCGGCGCTCATTCGGCCTCCTTCGAGGCGTCGGGGGGCTCCTCCTCCAACAACCTGGAGATTCGCGCGCCCTGCTCGATCGTGTCGTCGTAGTGAAAGGTCAGCGTCGGCGTCCTCTTCATCCGCGTCTCTGCCGCGATCCTGGATTGGATCACCCCATGCGAGGAGCGTAGAGCGCCCAGCGTCGCCTCGCGCTCAGCCTCGTCCCCAAGAACGCTGACGTACACCTTGGCGGTGCGCAGGTCGGGGCTGGTTTCGACGGAGGTCACGGTCACGAAGCCAATCCGGGGATCTCGCAGTTCGCCGGAAATGGCCGCACCGACCACTTCGCGAAGAACCTCGTTGATGCGCCGCATGCGAGCGCCGGCCACTCGCTACTCCAGGGTCTGCTCGACCTGCTTGGTCTGGAAGAACTCGAGCACGTCTTCATCCTTGACGTCCGCGTAGCCGTCGAGAACGATGCCGCACTCCTGGCCTTCCTCGACCTCCTGGACGTTGTCTTTGAAGCGGCGCAGGGAGCCGACTTTGCCGGTCCAGACGACGGTCCCCTCGCGGACCAGGCGGACGCTGGCGGTGCGGGTCGCCTTGCCCTCGGTGACGATGCAGCCGGCGATGCGGCCGACCTTGGAGGCCTTGAAGGTCTGTTTGATTTCGGCCTCGCCGACGGCCTCTTCGACCTCGACCGCCTCGAGCAGGCCCTCCATCGCATTGCGCAGGTCCTCGGTGATTTTGTAGATGACCGAGTAGGTGCGGACGTCGACGCCCTCACGCTCGGCGGCGCGGCGAGCGTCGGCAAGCGGCCGCACGTTGAAGCCGATAATGATCGCGTCGGAGGCCGAGGCCAGCATCACGTCGGACTCGTTGATGCCACCGGTCTGGGAGTGAATGATGTTGATCGCGACCTGCTCCTGAGGGACCTTGGCGATCTCGTCCTGGAGCGCCTCCAGGGAGCCGGCGACGTCGGCCTTGAGGACGATGTCGAGCTCCTTGATGTCGCCCTCCTGGACCCGGGCGAAGACCTCGTCGAGGCTGACCTTGCGCGCTTGGCGCCGGGCCAGCGCCTCGGTCTTCAGCCGGTTGGCGCGCTCCTGGGCGAGCTGGCGGGCGCGGCGGTCGTTCTCCACGACCTGTGCGAACTCGCCGGCATCGGAGACGCCGTCGAACCCGAGCACCTCGACCGGCATCCCCGGCTTCGCTGCCTCGACCCGCTCGCCGGTGAAGTCGTGCATCGCCCGGACCCGGCCCCACTGCGGCCCGGCGACCAGCGAGTCGCCGACCTTGAGCGTGCCGCGCTGGACCAAAACGGTGACGACCGGGCCGCGGCCGGGATCGAGCTGGGACTCGATCACCGTCCCCGAGGCGGGGGCGTCGGGGTTGGCGCCGAGCTCCTCGAGCTCGGTCACCAGGAGGATCATGTCGAGCAGGTTGTCGAGGCCGTCGTGGGTCTTCGCCGAGACCTCGCAGAAGACCGTATCCCCGCCCCACTCCTCCGGCGCGATCCCCTCGGCGGAGAGCTCGGTGCGGACCCGTTCGGGGTTGGCACCCTCTTTGTCGATCTTGTTGATCGCGATCAACATCGGCACGTCGGCGGCGCGGGCGTGGTCGATCGCCTCCTTGGTCTGCGGCATCACGCCGTCATCGGCGGCAACAACGACGACCGCCACGTCGGTGACCTTGGCGCCGCGGGCGCGCATCGCGGTGAACGCGGCGTGGCCGGGGGTGTCGAGGAAGGTGATGGTCTTCTTGTCGTGGTGGACCTGGTAGGCGCCGATGTGCTGGGTGATCCCACCGGCCTCGCCCGCGGCGACCTCGGTCTCGCGGATCGCATCCAGCAGCGAGGTCTTGCCGTGATCGACGTGACCCATGATCGTGACCACCGGTGGGCGCTCGGCGAGGTCCTCCTCGGAGTCGGAGAACTGCGGCTCCTGGGGCTCCTCCTCGGCGGCGGTGACGATCTCCAGCTTGCGGTCGTACTCGTCGGCGATCGCCCGGATCGACTCGTCGGTGAGGGTCTGGGTGAGGGTCGCCATCTCCCCCATCGTCATCAGCTTTTTGATCACCTCAGCCGGGGCCAGGCCTAGGCTCTCGGCCACCTCGCGCACGGTCGCGCCGGAATTGACCTTGGTCGCCTCGGGCTCTGCCGGCGTCTCCGGCTGAGCGGGCGGCTCCTCCAGCAGCGGCCGGCGGCGCCTGCCGCCACGGCGGCGCGGCGGGCGCTGGGGCGGCGGCCCGCCCATCTGGTCGCGCCGGGCAGCCTGGGAGTCGATCACCACGCGCCGTTTTTTCGTCGAGGAAGCCCCCCCACCGCCGCCACCGCTCTGCTGGGACGCGGCGGCGCGGACCGGTTTGGTCGAGGTCGGGGCTTTTTTCGCGGCCGGGGCAGCGGGCGCGGGTTTAGTCGGGGCGGCAGTGGGGGCGGGTGGGGTGCTCTTCGCAGCCGGAGCATCTTTCGCGGCCGGCGCTGCGGCCGCCTTGGGTTTGGCCGGGGCCTCTTTTTTCGGCGCTGCTTTCTTCTTCGCCGACGCCTCAGCGCCGCCGTTCCCCTTCGCCGCCGAGATCGCCTTCAAAGCATCTGCTTCCTCGACGCTGGAGGCCGCCGCTTTCGCCTCGACCCCAGCCGCCTTCAGCGCCGCCAGCAGCTCTTTACTGCTGACCCCTTGCGCTTTCGCGATCTCATGAACCCGCTTCTTAGCCACTAAGCCTGCTCCGCCTCCTCAGGTACAGCTTCCCCCTCCGGAGCCTCCTCAGCAACCTCTGCGTCCGCAACCTCTCCATCTTCAACCGGCTCGGCTGGTGCCTCCTCGACAAGCTTTTCTTCCGCAGCCTGCCCATCAACCTCTTCCTCGGCCGGACCCTCATCTGCTTCGACGGCCTCGTCGGCAACCTCAACGGCCGGACCCTCGTCGTCTGGCGCAGCCGCTCCATCAGCGGGTGGCGCGGAGGATGGCTCTTCGCCCGCAGCTTGCGAGGACGAAGAGTCGTCCTCCGGGACAGGACCCGCTGCTGCAGCGTCTTCGTCAGCCTCCTCAGGCTCCTGCTCGACAAAGTTCGCCGACGCCCGCCCGACGATCTCGTCGACCTGCCCCTGATCCCCCTCTGGATCAGCCAAGATCTCCACCTCGGCCTCAGAGACATCAGTCAGCACGGCCACCTGGCTGGTCTCGAAGCGGGTGAGCGCCTGGTGCGCCGGCAGCCCGCAGTAAGTCGAGCCCGGGACCGCCGCGTTCGGGCACCGGCGTCCGTTCGAGAGCACCGCCATGCAGCGGCCGTCGGACTGCTCCTCGCCCTCGAACTCGATCTCGGTTTCATCGGAGGCGAACTCGGTCTCGGACTTGATGTCGACCCGCCAGCCGGTCAAGCGCGCCGCCAGCCTGGCGTTCTGGCCGTCGCGCCCGATCGCCAGCGAGAGCTGGTCGTCGGGAACGATCACCGTCGCCTGGCGCTCCTCGTCGTCGACGATCACCTCGCGCACGCGGGCGGGCGAGAGCGCTTTGGCGACGAACCGGGCGGGCTCGTCGTTGTGGGGAATGATGTCGATCTTCTCGCCGCGTAGCTCGGAAACGACCATGCGCACCCGCGAGCCACGGGGGCCGACGCAGGCGCCAACAGGGTCGACGCCGTCGGCGTGGGAGATGACGGCGATCTTCGAGCGGTAGCCGGGCTCACGAGCGACGCCAACGATCTCGACCAGCTTGTCGGCGATCTCGGGCACCTCGAGCTCGAACAGGCTTTTGATCAGCTCCGGGCTGCGGCGGGAGACGACGATCGCCGGCCCTTTGGTCGAGTCGGAGACGTCGGTGATCACGGCCTTGACCCGCATCCCGTGGTCGTAGCGCTCGTTGTAAACCTGCTCGGACTTCGGCAGCAGCGCCTCGACCCGCTCGCGCAGCTGGACCAGCGTGTAGCGCTTGTCCGACTGCTGGATGATCCCGGTGATCAGCTCGCCGACCCGGTCCTGGTACTCGTCGTACATCATTTTCCGCTCGGCCTCGCGGATCCGCTGCAGGATCACCTGCTTGGCGGTCTGGGCGGCAATCCGGCCGAAGTCGTCGGGGGTGACGTCCCGCGTAGTGATCTGGGACTCATACGGGGCGATCATCTCCGGATCCAGTTCGGGCTCCTCGGGCTCCCGCATCTCCCCGGTCTCGGGGTCGATCTCGGGCTCCTCCTGCAGCTCCGCCGCCTCAGCCAGCAGCTTCTCCTCCAGCTCGGGAGGCAGGATCAGCTCGAAGACACGGAAATCGCCGGTTTCGTGGTCGAGGTCGACCCGCGCGTATTTGGCGGCATCGGGAGTCTTCTTGTAGGCGGAGAGCAGAGCGTCCTCGAGGGCGTCCATCAACGTGTCGGCGGAGATGCCCTTCTCCTGCTCGAGCGCTCTGACTGCGTCGACGATCTCCTTGGTCACTTGAGCGACTCCTTGGTCTCGGATGCGGTACTTGGCGAGCGACGGTACTTGGGGCCGGGCGAGGAAACCTCGAGCGAGTAGTCGACCAGCAGGTGGCCCAGGTGCTTGGTCACGCGTTCGCAGAGCGACAGATCGACGCCCCCGGGGTGATCGATGAAGATGCGCAGCGACTCAGACCCCGGCCGCTCGACGGCGACGAGGTCAAGCTCCGAATCCAGTTCGGACAGCTGCTCTTGAATGTTCTCTTGAAGGTCGGTCATACACGCCTCAGGCGCAAAAAAAGTGGGCCAGGCCCACTTCTCCACACTCACACCGATAGGGACGAAAAGCTCCTAAGCAGTATAGCCCGCCTCAAGCCGCAGTTCCCCGACCTTGTCGAGGATCGTCTCGGCGATCGCGTCCTTGGAGTCGATCGGGACCTCGGTCTCGGCCTCTGGCTCGACCAGGGTGACGGCGTTGTCTTCGCTCTCAAACCCGATCTCCGGGTCGGAGACATCGTTGAGAACGATCAGGTCGGCGTTCTTGCGGACCAGCTTCTCCCTCGCCCGGGCGCTCGCCTCACCTCCGTGCTCGGCAGCGAAGCCGACGACGGTCTGGGAGTCGCCCTTCGCCGCCGCCAGCGAGGCGAGGATGTCCTCGGTCGGCTCGAGGTGAAGATCGAGGGCGCCCTCGCGGCTGAGCTTGCCGGCCGCGATCTCGGCCGCTCGGAAGTCGGCCGGCGCGGCAGCCATCAACAGGACGTGGGCCGAGGCGAACTCCTCCTCCGCGCCCGCGGCGAGCTGGGCGGCGGTCTCGACGTCGATTCGCCGCACCCCCGCCGGCTCGGGCAGGGCGACGTTCGCGGCGATCAGGGTGACGGAGGCGCCGCGGCGGACCGCGGCGGCGGCGAGGGCGATCCCCATCCGGCCGCTGGAGCGGTTGCCGAGGAACCGAACCGGGTCGATCGGCTCACGGGTGCCGCCAGCGGTCACGAGCACGCGCAACCCGTCCCAGGGCCGGTCGCCGGCCGGCATCGCCGCCTCGACCCGGGCCAGCAGACGGTCGGGGTCGGGCAGCCTGCCGCGTCCGAACTCGCCCCGGGAGGCGAGTCGGCCCTCCTCGGGCTCGATCACCTCCACCCCACGCTCGCGCAGAACCGCCAGGTTGGCCTGGGTCGCGGCGTCCGCGTACATGCGGTCGTTCATCGCCGGCGCCACCAGGCGCGGCGCCGCGCAGGCAAGGAAGGAGGTGGTCAGCATCGAGTCGGCAGCGCCTGCCGCCAGCTTGGCGACCGTGTTGGCGGAGGCGGGGGCAACCAGGTACGCGTCGCAGTTGGCGGCCAGCTCGAGGTGGCCGATCGGGTCGTGCGCGGGTGCGCCCTCGCCGGGGAAGGCCCCGCGCATCGGGTCGCGCTCGAACTCGGAGACCAGCACCGGCGCGCCGACAATGCCTTCGAAGGAGGCCGGCCCGACGAAACGGGTCGCGGCCTCGGTCATCAGCACCCGCACGCCGTGCCCGGCGAGCGTCGCCAGGCGCGCCAACTCAAGCGACTTGTAGGCGGCGATCCCGCCGCTGACGCCAAGCAGAAGTCGGGCCATCGGTCGGCTCCTCGGGTTCGCGCCCGGGCGGGGGCGCTAGGTGCGGTACTCGTATTTGAGCTTGCCCTCGGCAAGCTCTTCGAGCGCCATCGAGAGGTAGTTCCTCTCAGCGTTGGTCTCGACCATCGGCGGTGGGTACTCCCCGAAACCGCCCTCTCCAAGATTGTGGAAGTAGCTGTTGATCTGCCGGGCCCGCTTCGCCGAGACGACGACGGCGGCGTAGTGGGAGTCGGCATTTTCGAGCAGCTTGTCTACGCGTGGTTTGATCATTCGGCTGGGGAGTCTAGTGGTAACCCGAGCTCGGCGCGCACGATTCCCTCCAGCTCGCCTGCAGCGCGGCTGAGATCGTCGTTGACTACCTGGTGCGCGAACTCATCCCGAGCCGCCATCTCCTGCTCCGCCACCTCGAGCCTGGCGTCGATCGCCTCGGCGGAGTCGGTGCCACGCGTGTTGAGGCGCTCCCGCAGAACCGCCGGGTCCGGCGGGGCAATGAAGACTTGAACGGACTCCCGCATCGCCGCCCGCACCTGGCGGGCTCCTTGGACCTCGATCTCGAGCACAACCGAGCGCCCGGCGGCGAGCCGCCGCTCCACCTCCGTCCTCAGGGTCCCGTAGAGGTTGCCGCTGTAGGTGGCGAACTCGAGGAAGTCTTCGGCCTCGATCCGGCGGTCGAACTCCTCGGCGGAGAGGAAGTGGTAATCGCGCCCGTCGATCTCCCCCTCGCGCGGCTCACGGGTGGTCGCCGAGATCGACAGCTCCAGGTCGGGGACCCGGCGCAGCAGCTCGCCGATCAGCGTCCCCTTGCCGACCCCGGACGGCCCCGTGATTACAAATACCTTGGCCATGCGGCCCGAGATATTGACCGGGCGAGCGGTCGGCTACCGACGCAGCTGGGAGACCAGCTCGGTGCGCTGGCGCTCGGAGAGCCCGCCGATCGTCTTCGACGGGGAGATCCGGCACTGGTTGAGTATCCGGTTGGTCTTCACCCGACCGTACTTGGGTACCGCCAGGAGCATGTCGAAAACCTTGGCGGTCAGTACGTACTCCGGCGGGTCCAGGAGGATCGTGTGGATATTCGCCCGGCTCGCTTTCAGGTCCTTCTTCAGCTTCGCCCGGGCGGTGCGGATGTCGTTTGCCCGTTTCAGCGCCTCCATCCTCTGGTCGAGAGACCTTTCCGGGGCCGCGAGCGAGGACTTGACTGGAGGGGCAGGCATGTGGGCGGCGAGTATAGCCGCGGCCAGGGAGCGTGCAAGTCGGAGAAGGCCAATTCCCCACAAATTCACCTGTACCTCAACTTGAGGTCTAGTACGCGTTAATGCCCGGCATCCGCCAGGAGGTGAAAGCCGAGCTCCTCGCGGATTCGCGAGCCTGCCCTCGGGTCGCGGAAATTCTCCGTGCCTATCGCTACCAGGGTGGCGCCTGCGACGAGGAATTCGCGCGCGTCGGCGCCGTTGCCGACCCCGCCCATCCCGATCGCCGGCAGCGCGGTGACGGCGGTCACGGCGCGCAGGTGCTGGAGGGCGATCGGCCGCACCGCTGGGCCGGATAGGCCGCCGTGGCCGGCAGCCAGCGCGGGCTCCCCCGTGGCGGGATCGATAGCACTGCCCTTCAGCGTGTTGATCAACGAGATCGCGTTGGCGCCACCCGCCTCGGCGGCGACCGCGATCGGCGCGGGGTCGGTCACGTTAGGCGTCAGCTTGACGATCAACGGCTTGGCGGTCAGCGGTCGCAGGGTCTCCAGCAATGCCTCGGTCTCGGAGGGCTGCTCGCCGACGATCAGACCCGAGTGGACGTTGGGACAGGAGACGTTCAACTCAATTGCTGCCACCTCATCTCGCTCCGCTACGCCCTGGACCAACCGCTCGAACTCCTCACGGCTCGTTCCCATCACCGAGACGATCAGCGGCACCGGCAGCTCGGCCAGCTGCGGCAGGTCCTCGGCCAGGAATCCCTCCAGGCCCTTGTTCGGCAGGCCGATCGAGTTGAGCATCCCGGCGGGGGTCTCCCAGATCCGCTGCGGGGCGTTTCCGACCCGGGGCTCCGGCGTAATCGTCTTCGAGACGAACGCCGAGAACGGGAAGTCCTCCAGCAAGTCGTCGCCAAAGACCCGCCGAGCGGCGACCGCGTCGAAGGTCCCCGATGCGTTGATCACCGGGTGCTCCAGCTCGATACCGCAGAAGTCGACGGGACCGGCCGTTGCAACCGCGGGTCCTGTCGCCGCAGGGGACCCCCCACCCCCTCCGGTAGCTAAAGCTTCCTCGGGGGCGGGCCCCCCTACGGCGCCACCCGCGGATGTAACGGGGCCGTCGACACAGAGGCGCATGTAGCCGCCGCCCGGCTTCGGGACCGCACAGCCGAAACAGGCGCCGTAGCCGCAGGCCATTGGGGACTCCTCGGCGAGCTGGTAGGGGACGCCGTGAGACTCACAGAGCAGGCGTACGGACTCCAGCATCGCCGGGGGGCCGCATGAGTAGACGACCGCGGAGGCAGCGTCGTCGCCCACCAGCATGGCGGAGAGCAAGTCGGTGACGTAGCCCCGGTGGCCGGAGTGGCCGTCCTCGCTGGCGAGGCGGACCTCGCAGCACGAGAAAAGATCGTCCAGGCCACCGGAATGCTCTTGGTCGCGGAAACCGAGCAGGACGCGGGCGGGAACATTGCGCTCCGCGAAGCGACGGCGCAGCAGGGCCAACGGAGCAACCCCGATACCCCCGCCGACGAGGATTGCGCCCGCGGCGCCGGGACGGAGGTCTCTTGGCTCGCTGAAGCCGTTACCGAGCGGACCGGTGACCCAGACCTGCTCGCCCACCTCGAGGGCACAGAGGCGGTCGGTGCCGGAGCCGATCCCCTCGACTAGGAAGTCGAGGCGTGCTCCTTCCGCCGTCGGGCCGGTTTCGGCAACCGAGAGTGCTCGCGGCAGGTACGGTCGCTGGGTCGGCCCCGGCCAGGACCGCTCGGCGGCGAGCATGTAGAACTGGCCCGGCTCGGGCTCCGGTCCCTCACGGTCGAGCAGTGAGAAGACTTGGTACCCGCCCGAGGCCCTGTTCTCCGTGACCGAGCACAGGCGCCGCCCGAACGGGGCGGTCATCGCGGCTGGGCGTCCCTGACCACGCCGTGGATCTCCTGCAGAGACCTCACGTCGGCGTCCACCAGCCTGCCGGCGGCGATCGCACGGGCTGCCGCGGTGGCGCCGGTCATCGTCGTCACGCAGGGGATGCCCTCGCGGACTGCCGCGGTGCGGATCTCGTACCCGTCGGCGCGAGCGCCGGAGCCGGTCGGGGTGTTGATCACGAGGTCGCAGCTGCGCTTGCGGATCAGGTCGAGGACGTGTGGGGACCCCTCCCCCAGCTTGTTGATCCGCGTCACCGGCACGCCCATCTGCTCGATCGCCTGGGCGGTGCCGCCGGTCGCGATCACCTCGAAACCGAGGTCGTGGAAGCGGGCGGCGAGCTGGGTCGCGGCGGGCTTGTCGGTGTCGGTAACGGTGATGAAGACCGAGCCCTCGCTGGGCAGCTTCACCCCCGCAGCCGCCTGCGCCTTGCCGAAGGCGGTTGGGAAGTCGGCGGCGATGCCCATCACCTCGCCGGTGCTCTTCATCTCCGGGCCGAGGATCGAGTCGGCGCCGGCGAAACGGGCGAACGGCAGCACCGCCTCCTTGACGCTGACGTGCTCGATCGGCCCCTCGGGGAGATCCTGGTCGGCGAGGCGCTCCCCCAGCATCAGCCGGCAGGCGAGCTTCGCCAGCGGCATCCCGATCGCCTTGGAGACGAAGGGGACGGTACGTGACGCGCGCGGGTTGGCCTCGATTACGTACAGCTCGCCGCCGGCGACGCCGTACTGGATGTTGATCAAGCCGACCACGCCCAGCTCCAGCGCGATCCGCTTGGTGGTGGCACGGATCTGGTCGAGCATCTCCTCGCCGAGGCTGAGCGGGGGGAGCACACAGGCGGAGTCGCCGGAGTGCACCCCGGCCTCCTCGACGTGCTGCATGATCCCGGCGACCCAGACGTCCTCACCGTCGCCGAGCGCGTCGACGTCGACCTCGATCGCGCTCTCGAGGAAGCGGTCGAGCAACAGCGGGTGCTCCTGGTCGGCCTTCACGTGTGCCTTCAGGTAGGCCGCCAGGTCCTCGGTCGAGTAACAGATCTCCATCGCCCTGCCGCCGAGTACGTAGGAGGGCCGGACCAGCAGCGGGAACCCGACCTCGGCGGCGATCACCTCGGCCTCTTCGGCCGAGAGCGCGGTCCCGTAGGGCGGGTGTTTGACGCCGAGTCGGCGTAGCAGGGCGCCGAACCGGCCGCGGTCCTCGGCCAGGTCGATCGCGTCGACCGGCGTCCCCAGCAGCGGCACCCCGGCCTCTTCGAGCGTGCGGGCGAGCTTCAACGGCGTCTGGCCGCCGAACTGGACGATCACGCCCTCGGGGCGCTCCTGCTCGCAGACGGCAAGCACGTCCTCGGCGGTCAGCGGCTCGAAGTAGAGGCGGTCGGAGGTGTCGTAATCGGTGGAGACGGTCTCCGGGTTGCAGTTGACCATCACCGCGTCGCGCCCCAGCTCACGGGCGGTCATCGCCGCGTGCACGCAGCAGTAATCGAACTCGATGCCCTGGCCGATCCGGTTCGGCCCGGCGCCGAGGATCACCACCGAGTCGCGATCGCCGCGACGCACCTCCGAAGCCGGCGGAACACCGCCGGGGCCCGGACGCTCATGGCCGGAGTAGTAGTAGGGGGTCGCCGCCTCGAACTCGGCGGCGCAGGTGTCGACCGCCTTGTAGGTGCGAACGAGATCCTCGGTGCCGTCGCCTTCGCGGGCGAGCGCCTCGAGCTCGCGCAGGAACCAGCGGTCGACCAGGGAGCGCTCGTGCACCGCCTCGACCCCGAGCCCACGGCGGAACGCCTCCAGGACCAGGTCGAAGCGCTCCGCGCAGGGCCGCTCCAGCGCCTCCAGCAGCTCCTCGTCGGACTCCGGCGCCTCGGCCGGAGAGTCGAGCTCGCGCGAGCGCATCGCCTTGGCGAAGGACTCACGGAAGGTCCGGCCGATCGCCATCGCCTCGCCGACGCTCTGCATGTAGGTCGAGAGCCGGCCGTCGGAGCCGGGGAACTTCTCGAAGGCGAAGCGCGGCACCTTGGTCACCACGTAGTCGATCGTCGGCTCAAAGGAGGCCGGCGTCGCCCTGGTGATGTCGTTGGGGATCTCCTCCAGCGCGTAGCCGACCGCCAGCTTCGCCGCCATCTTCGCGATCGGGAACCCGGTCGCCTTGGAGGCGAGGGCGGAGGAGCGGGAGACCCTGGGGTTCATCTCGATCACGACGATCTCGCCACTCTCGGGGTTGACCGCGAACTGGACGTTGGAGCCGCCGGTCTCGACGCCGATCGCCCGGATCACCGCGATCGCCTGGTCGCGCAGCTCCTGGTAGAGCGGGTCGGGCAGGGTCTGTGCCGGCGCAACCGTCACCGAGTCGCCGGTGTGGACGCCCATCGGGTCGACGTTCTCGATCGAGCAGACGATCACCACGTTGTCGTTGCGGTCGCGCATCACCTCGAGCTCGAACTCGCCCCACCCGATCACCGACTCCTCGACCAGGACCTGGTTGATCGGGCTCGCCGCCAAGCCCTCGGAGACGACCTGGCGCAGCTCGGTCTCGGTATTGCCGACGCCGCCGCCCTGTCCCCCCATGGTGAAGGCCGGTCGGACAATCGCCGGCAGGGCGATGCTGCCTTTGGAGAGCGCCTCCTCGACCTCACCGAGGGTCTCGACGGTGATCGACCAGGGGATGCGCAGGCCCGCCTCGCCCATCGTCTTGCGGAACTCCTCGCGATCCTCGGCGCGGCGGATCGCGGCGGCGTCGGCGCCGATCAGCTCGACCCCGAACCGCTCCAGCGTGCCGTCCTCGAACAGGGTCATCGCCAGGTTCAGCGCGGTCTGGCCGCCGAGCGTTGGCAGCAGCGCGTCGGGGCGCTCCTTCTCGATGATCTTGGTCACCGGGCCCGGCATCAGGGGCTCGATGTAGGTCGCGGTGGCGAACTCGGGGTCGGTCATGATCGTCGCCGGGTTGGAATTGACCAGGACGACCTCGTATCCCTCCTCGAGCAGCACCTTGCAGGCCTGCACGCCGGAGTAGTCGAACTCGGCCGCCTGGCCGATCACAATCGGGCCGGAGCCGATCAGGAGGATCTTGTGGATGTCGTCGCGGCGTGGCATTCGGTCAGGCGGCGAGCGCCAGGAACCTCTCGAACAGGTGGTGGGCGTCGTGGGGGCCGGGGCCGGCCTCGGGGTGGTACTGAACGGTGGCGCCGGCGACGTCGCGCAGGACAAGGCCCTCGACGGTGCGGTCGTAGAGGTTCAGCTGCGACAGCTCTGCGACGCCGAAGTCGGTCTCCCACCGAACCGGATCGTCACCCTCGATCCGCGGCTCGCCTCCCGGCCCCACAACCGCGAAGCCGTGGTTCTGGGAGGTGATGTCGATCCGGCCGGTCTCCAGATCCTTGACTGGGTGGTTGGCGCCGCGGTGGCCGAACGGCAGCTTGTAGGTGTCGAGGCCGATCGCGCGGCAGAGAAGCTGGTGGCCGAGGCAGATGCCGAAGACCGGTCGCTTCCCGACCAGCTCCCGGACGGTGTCGACCACGTAGCCGAGCGCGGCGGGGTCGCCCGGTCCGTTGGCGAGGAAGACGACGTCTGGGTCCTCGGCGAGCACTTCCTCGGCGCTGCTCGTACAGGGCAGCAGGGTCACCGCGCAGCCGTGCTCGCGCAGCTGGCGGACGATGCTGAGCTTGACCCCGGTGTCGATGCCGACGACGCGCGGCCCGTCGCCGTCGAGGCGGACCGGCTCCGGCGGGGTCACGGTACGGGCGAAATCGGCCCCCTCCATCGAGGGCTCGGCGGCGACGGACTGCCGCGCCTCGTCCTCGGGAACCTCGGCTCCGAAGATGCCGCCGCGCATCGCGCCGCGGTCGCGGATGTGGCGGACCAGAGCACGGGTGTCGACGCCGGTGATCCCGGGAATGCCGCAGTCGCCGAGCCAGTCGAGCCAGCCCCCCTCGGAGCTGGCGACGTCCTGGCTGTTCTTCGCGTCCCGCATCACCACTCCGCGAGCGTGAACCCGATCGGACTCCATCGCTTCGGCGCTGACCCCGTAGTTGCCGATCAACGGGTAGGTGAAGACGATGATCTGGCCGGCGTAGGAGGGGTCGGTGACGGCCTCCTGGTAGCCGGTCATCGCGGTGTTGAAGACGACCTCGCCGGTGACGCTCTCGCCGTGGCCGCAGATCTCTCCGTCGAGGCGGGTGCCGTCCTCGAGCAACAGGTAGGCGCCGCTCAAGCCGCAACTCCCAGGGAGAAGCTGCGGAGTCGGAAGGCGACTTGGCCGGCGGCGACGGTGACAAGGACACGGCCAGTAAGGGTCCGCCCCGCGCACCAGGAGTTCTGCGAGCGGCTCTCGTAGCCGTCCTCCCCCACTGTCCACTCGGCGGCGAGGTCGCAGAGGGCGACGTTCGCCTCCGAGCCGGGAGTCAGCGTCGGGCGTTTGATGTCGAAGGGCTCGGCGCCACCGGCCATCCGCTCGACCAGTAGCGCGAGATCGATCGTGCCGGGCATCACCAGCTCGGTGTGGAGGGCGGCGAAGGCGGTCTCCAGGCCGGTCACACCCATCGCCGCCTGCTCGAAGGGGACTTCCTTTTCCTCGGGCTGGTGGGGTGCGTGGTCGGTGGCGACGCACTCGATCGTGCCGTCGCGCAGGCCCTCGATCAGGGCCTGCCGATCGGACTCCGCCCGCAACGGCGGGTTCATCTTGAACCGGAGCGGGTCGAGGCTGCGGACCTCTTCGTCGGTAAGGCAGAGGTGGTGCGGGCTGGCCTCAGCGCTGATCTTCACCCCGGCGGCCTTGGCGACGCGGACGATCTCCACCGACTCCGCCGCGGAGAGGTGCTGGACGTGGATCCGGGCGTCCTCGTAGGCGGCGAGGGCGGCGTCGCGGGCGATCATCGTCGACTCCGAGACCGAGGGGATGCCGCTGAGGCCGACGGCGGCGGCGACCGGGCCCTCGTGCATGACGCCGTCGGCAGAGAGGTCGGGGTCCTCCTCGTGCAGGGCGATCGTGCCTCCGCAGAGTCGCTGGTACTGGAGCGCGCGCCGCATCACCCGGGAGCTCGAGATCGGCAGGCCGTCGTCGGAGAATCCGAACGCACCGGCCCCGCGCAGTTCGACCATCTCGGTCAGCTCCTCGCCCTTCATCCCGCGGGTGACCGTGGCCAGGAAGCCGACCGGGACCGACGCCCCGGCGCGGGCCAGCTCGCGCAGCGCCGCGACGTCGGCCGCGGTGGAAACGGGGGGTTCGGTGTTGGCCATCGCGAGGATGCCGCAATAGCCGCCGGCGGCCGCCGCCCGGGTGCCGGTCTCGACGTCCTCTTTGTGCTCGTGGCCGGGGGTGCGGAGGTGGACGTGCGGGTCGAAGAAGGCCGGGAAGGCGTGCAGGCCCTCCGCCTCGACGACTTCCGCCCCCTCGGCGTTCGCCTCGCCGGGCGCGGCCAACTCGGCGATCCGGCCGTCGCGGATGACGACGTCGTGGACGGCGTCGATTCCGGCGACCGGGTCGAGCACCGTCGCCTTGCGCAGGACGAGGTGCGCGTCCTCTCCGGGGCGCGCGTCGAGAGAGTCGGAGAGGCTCACGCCGGCTGCCCGATCGGGGTTGGAGCGGTGCCCTCGCCCTCGCTCACCGGTATCGGCGCCTCTCCCCCCGCCAGCAGCTCGTAGATGATCGCCATTCGCACTACCAAGCCCGAGGCCACCTGCTCGGCGATCAGCGACTGGGGCGAGTCGATCACCTCTCCGGACAGCTCGACGCCGCGGTTGACCGGGCCGGGGTGCATCAGCAGCTGGCGCGGGTGGAGCCGGCGGCTACCGATCTGGAAGGTGGCTGCGTACTCGCGCAGCGAGGGGACGAAGCTCTCGCTCATCCGCTCCTGCTGCATCCGCAGCGCGTAGACCACTTCGGCCTCTTCGAGCCGGTCCAGGGAGTGGGTGACCTGGCAGCCCATCTCCTCGATCCCGCGGGGGATCAGGGTCGGCGGGCCGCAAACCGTCACCTCCGCCCCCATTCGCTGGAAGGCGATCAGGTTGGAGCGGGCGACGCGGCTGTGGAGGACATCGCCGACGATCCAGATCCGCTTGCCGTCGAGCGAGCCGAGGCGGCGGCGCAGGGTGTAGATGTCGAGCAGCGCCTGGCTCGGGTGCTCGTGCTTGCCATCGCCTGCGTTGACGACCGAGGCGGTGGTCCAGCCGGCGACCATCTGGGCGGCGCCGGCGTAGGGGTGGCGGATGATGATCGCCGCCGGGTCGTAGGCGGAGAGCGTCGTCACCGTGTCCTTCAGCGACTCCCCCTTCTCGACCGAGGAACCGGCTGCCTTGACCGCGACGAGGTCGGCGGAGAGTCGCTTCGCCGCCAGCTCGAAGGAGCTGTTGGTGCGGGTGCTCGACTCGTAGAAAAGTGTGACCACGGTGCGGCCGCGCAGGGTTGGGACCTTCTTGATGTCGCGCCGGCCGACCTCGGCGAAGCTGTCGGCCCGGTCGAGGATCGCCTCGATCTCCTCGCGGGAGAGCTGCTCCATCGCCAGCAGGTGCTTCATATCGCCACCTCCGCGGATTGCGTGTCGGTGATCGTCACCCGGTCGACCCCGTCGGACTCCTCGAGGCTGACGTTGACCCGCTCCTCGCGCGCGGTCGGCAGGTTCTTGCCGACGTAGTCGGGGCGGATCGGAAGCTCGCGGTGGCCGCGGTCGCAGAGGACCGCGAGCTGGACCCGTCGCGGCCGGCCGTAGTCGAAGAGCGCCTCGATCGCGGCCCGCACCGTGCGCCCGGTGTAGAGCACGTCGTCGACGAGGACGATGGTGCGGTCGGAGAGGTCGAAGTCGATGTGGGAGGCGTGGACGACCGGCTGCTCCGCGGGCGACTTGGCGCCGACGTCGTCGCGGTAGAAGGAGATGTCGAGGTCGCCGATCGGCAGCTCAGCACCGGTCAGCTCGCCGAGGAAGACGTGGAGGCGACGCGCCAGCACCGCGCCTCTGGTGTGGATCCCGACGACCGCGAGCCCCTCCGAGTCGGGGTTCTTCTCGACGATCTCATGCGCTACCCGACGCAGGGTCCGCCGCAAATCGTCGTGCTCCAGCACGATGTTCTCAGGCACTCTTTGCTTCCTTCCTGGCCTCGCGGGACCGGGTTAAAGGACGGCCTCACGGTATCAGTGAGCACGGCGGGACGGGATAGGGCCTCGCCCTCGCAAAAGATGTGGAGGCTCGGTTGAGGCCCTATCCCGTCCCGTTGGGCTCCGTGGCTCCGTTTGGGACGAGGTTGGGCTTGCCTCGCTCGGGGAAGGGGATCTCGATGGTGTCGAAGTCGCGCGGGGCGACGGTTGGCTCGAAAGCCTCGCGTGCCTCTTCGAGCACTTTGCCGACGTGGTAGCGGGAGGAGATGTGGACTAGGGCCAGCAATTTCACGTGCGCCTCGGCCGCGACGGCGGCGGCTTGGCCGACGGTCGAGTGGCCGGTCTCGGCGGCGCGCTGAACCTCCTCCTCAGCGAAGCTGGCGTCGTGGACCAAGAGCTCGGCGTCGGCGGCGGCCATCACCGTCGCCGGGCTGGGCGCGGTATCGCCGGTGAGGACCACGGTCCGCCCGGCCCTGCTAGGTCCCATCACGTCGTCGGGAGCGACCGTGCCGTTCCCGCCCTGCACCTCCTCGCCGCGCTGCAAAGCGGCGAAGGCGGGGCCTTCGGGGACTCCGGCGGCGATCGCCGCCTCAGGGTCGAACCGGCCCGGGCGCTCCTCCTCGACGACCGCATAGCCGTTGGCACGTACGCCGTGGGCCGCTTCGAACGGGCGCACCTCATAGTCGTCGTGCTCGACCGCCTCCCCGGGCGCCAGTTCGACCAGGTCGAGGTCGAACCCGAGCCGCCCGATCAGCGGCTTCAGCACGACGAACAGCTCCTTCAGGCCAGGGGGTCCGTACACCACTAGCGGCACCTGCCGATCGGTCAGATCGTAGGTCTTCAGCAGTCCCGGCAACCCGAGCACGTGGTCGGCATGAAAGTGCGTCAAGTAGATCTCGTCGGCCTGGACCAGCCCCAGCGAGCGCTGCATCTGCCGCTGCGTCCCTTCCCCGCAATCGAACAGCAGCCGCTCGCCCCCACGGGCCACCAGCACGCTCGCCGTCGAGCGCCTCGCCGAGGGCACCGAGCCCCCGGTGCCGAGAAACGTCACCGATAGATCCATCGGCGTGCGAGCTTAGGCGATGCTCAATTCAAGACCTGGTGCGAGCCGCCCGTTTGCCACGACTTCTCGAAGGGCGTTTGGCGTCCACCGATCTATCGCGTAGCCGGCAGCCAGACGTATGCGCTTCGTCTGGTTGTTCCGGGTGGGTTCGAGCCTCAACCTTCCTGCGAACTCGGCGACGGCATCAATTGGAACCAGGTAAACCGATTCAGTCGGCGGAAAGTAGACGCCGAAGATGTCAGCCAAACCTCTATACGACTGCGGACCCCTGCCGTGGTCGGTGCTGCGAGAGTTGAAGACCAGACAACCCCGATAGAGCCATGCCCTCTTGCACTGGACTCGCAAGAACGAGGACCCCAGATCGACCGCCAAGTCATAAGGGTGACCATCTCCAAACGGAACCAGAACCTCGAAGTCGCGTTGAACAAGCGCCGACAGCACCACTGCCTCGGCCGCGTTTCCCCTCGCTGCAGTACCCATGGTGCAACCTTATGTCTGCGTTCGGATGGAACGTATGTTCGCCCTGCTCGTCAAGCGGGGAGAGGGGCTAAGCTGCCCTCGAGCGCCCGTAGCTCAGCTGGATAGAGCGCCACCCTCCGGAGGTGGAAGCCGCAGGTTCGAATCCTGCCGGGCGCGTAGTCGTGATGGGAGCCTTGGTTAGGCCGTCTTGAAGCGGGCTCGCCACTCGTCGCGGTCGAACTCGGCCGGCTGGGTGTCGGCGAGGAAGCGGTCGATCGCGGCGGCGAAGCGGCCGGGCTCCTCGACCTGGGGAAGGTGGCCGGCGCCGTCGAATATCTCCAGGTGGCTGCCGGGCAGGCTTTCGTGGGCAGCTTCGGCGTGGCCGACCGGAATGATCGGGTCGCGGGAGCCCCAGACGATCAGGATCGGGAGCGCCTCGGCGAGGTAGAGACGGTCGCCGGCGGCGACGCGCTGCCCGCCGGTCCCGACCACCGAGCGCAGGGTCGCGAGGAAAGCCTTGCGGCGGCCGGGGTCAGCAAGCGAGGCGTAGCCGCGGGCGACCTCCGCCACGTCGGCGCTGGGCCTCAACCCGACCGCTCCCAGGCCTCGACCCACCGCGGACCCGACCTTCTGGCCGACGCCCGCCGTCGCGGAGATGAAGAGGTCAGCGCCGGGAAGTGCCGCCGCCCGCAGGATCGCGCTCACCTCCGGCCCGAGGCCGCCGCTGGAGACGAGCACCAGCCGCTCGGCCATCTCCGGAAACTGGTAGGTGAATTGCATCGCGATGCCGCCTCCGAGCGAGTGACCGACCAGCGTCGCCCGTTCGTGTCCCAGGCCGATCAGCTGGTCGCGCAGGCCGGAGGCCAGCGCCCCGAGCGAGTAGTCGCCGCCGCCCGGCTCGGACTCGCCGTGGCCCGGCAGGTCCGGGACGATGACGGTGTGGCGGCGTGCCAGCGGCTCGATCACCGCCCGCCAGTTCTCGGCGCACCCGGCCATGCCGTGGACAAGCAGAAGGACCGGCCCGGAACCGGCCTCGAGGTAGCTCACGGCGCGGCCGTGGACCATCGCGGTCTCCCGCCTAACGGCGCCTGGGCTCAAGGGCGTCACCTTCGCGGTCACGCGATGAAGGTACCCGGCCGGTCGGCGCCCGGTCATGATCGCGGACGAGCGACCGATTCCAATACTGTCGCGGGCGCAGATGAAGGAAGCGTGGGACAACCTCGAGCTGCCGCGCGGGCCGGTGATCATCGTCGCCGTCGGCCTTTTTCTATGCCTGGTCGCGGCCGTGCTCGCGACCGACAAGACGAGCGGCGCCGCGGCCCAGCTCGAATGGGTGCAGCACGAGCCGCTGCCGGACTCCGATGCGGTCGCCGTGCCGGGTGGGGCCGGGGAGATGCGGCTGGCCGAAGGCGGGATCCGGGCGACCGGGACCAACGTCAGCGGCTACACCCTCTACCGCGTCGCGGCGGTGCTCAAGATCGACGCCGGCTCGCCCGTCGGCGGCGCTCGCATCCTCTGCGAGACGAAGGCAGCGGCGAAGACCGAAGTCGCGCAGACCTCCGGCTCGCGAGCCTCCTATCCGCGCTCCAGCGAAAAACTGATCTCGCAGGAAGTGCCCGAAAACGTCGTGGTCGAGTTCAGCTCGCACGGCACCTACTCGGCGCTGGTCGAACTCGGTGACGCGATCGGCGAGAAGTTCTCCACCGAACCGGGGATCAAACTCGAATGGCCGCCCTACAAGATCGGGGTCGAGCGCTGGGAGTGGTTCCTCCCCCCCGGTCCACCCTCCGTGGAGTTGCGGCTCCCGTTCGCCTCCTACTGGAGGACGACGGCGCTTCCCAGCACCAAGGTCTCCTGCACTCTCACCACCAGCGCCGGGACGGCGACGGTCAACACCCAGGGCGAGCTGACCAAGCTTTCTCCGCCGATAGCCGAATAGCTACGGCGCGACCAGAAGCTCCGGGCCCTCGATCCCTTTGCCGACTTTGTTCAGCTTCGGGTTCGCCGGCGCACCCTCCATCCGGCTTGGGTCGAGCGGAACGCACATCGCAACCGCGTCCTCGACGCTGAGGTCCGGCCGCAGCCAGGCCGCCTCGGCCTCGGCGCTGGGCAGGATCGTCGGCATCCGGTCGTGGACCGGGGAGACGACCTCGTTCGGCGTCGTGGTGACGATCGTGCAGCTATAGAGCCAGCCGTCGTCGAAGCCGCGGTCCCCTTCGTCCTCCCACTCCTTGCGGGTGCAGATGCCGGCGAGGGAGAACGGCTCGCCGCCGTCGACGGTGAACCGCCAGGGCTGGCGCGGCTGCTTGGGGTCCTCCGCCTTCATCCACTCGTAGAAGCCGTCGGCGACGATCAGGCAGCGGTGGCGGAACTTGCCGACCAGCGGCCCGTAGGCACGGCTCGAAGTCAGGTTCTCGGCTTTGGCGTTGATCATCCGGTAGCCGACCTTGAGGTCCTTGGCCCAGCGCGGGACCAGGCCCCACCGCATCAGCCGCGCCTCGCGCTCGCCCTCTGCCGCCTCCTCGGGGTCGGGCGAGGAGCGGACCGTGAAGATCTCCTGGGTCGGCGCGACGTTGAACCGCCCCATCGCTTTCTCGGCTTTCTTCGCCCGCTCCTTGCTCGGGGGCGGCGCCTCGCCGCCCCCTCCCCGCTCCAGCGCCTTCTCCAGCTCGACCTGGAAGCGGTCGGCGATCTTCTTCGTGTCCTTGGTGGTGACGGTGAAGCGTCCGCACATGGGCTTCAGCGTAGAGAAGCCGTGCGTCGGGTCCAAGGTGGGCTATCCGTTGGGAGCGATCAGCTCGACCGACGGGAAGTAGGTGCGGTAGCGCTTGGGGTCGCGGGTCAGGAGGGATAGATTGGAAACGGCGGCATGAGCGCCGATGAAGAAGTCGGGGAGCGGAGATCGCCTCGCTCCTCCACGGCGCCGGTACTCGACAAAAGCCCGGCCAGCCAGAAAGGACGCGGGCCACGGAATTGGGACCCGCTCGATGCCCTGGACCTCCAACGCGTACTCGCACTCCTCGATCGTCGAAAAGCCCACGGAGACCTCTGCGTAAACCACTTGGTTGACGAAAGCCGCCCCATCCTCGAGCGCATTGATCAGGGCCTCGTCCGACCAGGCGGTCCAGTCGGAGTCACCAGCGAGAATGTCGATCAGGACGTTGGCATCAATTAGCGTCGCCGTCATCCTCTTCTAAGGATCCGGTGCCCCAATCCTCTCCCCGGGTAAGCCGCATGATTTCCTCAGTGGTCATCGTGTAGTGCTTGCCCGCCTCGCGAAGATGCTTGACGACATCCTCACCACGTCGTCGGGCACCCTCCACCTTGCGAACCTTGGCCTCTCCATACTCTTCGACGAATTCGACCTCGGTGCCCGGCAAAAAACCTAGTCGGTCGCGGAGCTCCTTTGGAATCGTCACCTGTCCTTTGCTGGTGATCTTCACTCGGTAAGAGTAGCACCTGTCTTACTCTGAGTAACCCTGCGGCCGCGCCTCCGGGTGCGCGCGGTACCACTCCAGCGTCCGCCCCAATCCATCCCGCAGCTCCACCTCCGGCCGCCACCCGGTCAGCTCGCGCAGCTTCACCGAGTCGACGTACTGGCGGTCAATCTCGCCGGCCGGGTTGCCGGTCCCCTGGTACTCGGGTTCGAGTCCGGAGCCCGACACCTTGGCGATCGTCTCGAGAATCTCGGCCACCGAGTAGGGGCGCTCGCCGCCGGCGTTGAAAGCCTCCCCCGCCGCCGGCCCGCCGGCGCCGACCGCGTGCTCGATCGCCAGGTAGGCGGCGACCGCGTCGTCGACGTAGAGCAGGTCGCGTTCGGGGCTGCCGTCGGAGCGGATTTCGGGACGGCGGCCTTCGAGCACCGCCGCGATCGTTTCGGGGACGAGCCGGGAGAAGTTGAGGTCGCCGCCGCCGAAGATGTTGGCGAACCGGCTGACCGCGACCGGCAGGCCGTAGGCGGGCCAGTAGCTGAGCGCGATCGCGTCCGCCGCCGCCTTACTCGCCTCATATGGAGAAGCAGGGCGCAGCGCCATCTCCTCGCGGTAGGGCAGCTCCTCACTGGGACCGTAGGCCTTGTCGGAGGAGGCGACCACCACTGCCGGGACGTCGGCGCGCCGGCAGGCCTCGAGCAGCGTCCAGGTGCCGCGGACGTTGGTCTCGAAGGTCGCGGTCGGGTCGGCCGTGGCGGGGCCGACCAGGGTCTGCGCGGCGAGGTGGAAAATGACGTCGAACTCGCCCGCCTCGACCGTCGCGCCGACCCGGCGCTCGTCGCGGAGATCGGCCTCGACCAGCTCCACCTGCTCGGCGATCCCCTGCAGCACCAGCCCCGAGATCCGCGGCGAGCCAAGGTCGAGCACGGTGACCGCGTCGCCACGTTCCAGCAGCGCCCGCGCGAGATGGGAGGCGGCGAACCCGTGGCCGCCGGTGACCAGGGCCCGCTTCACTGGTGGCTATCCGAAAACTCGCGCGCCGGCTCCCAGACCCGCCAGGGCGCCTCGCCCGCCGCCCAGAGGTCGTTGAGCACGACCGCGTCCTTGTAGGTGTCCATGCAGTCCCAGAATCCCTCGTGGCGAAAGGCCCGTAGCTCGCCGTCGTCGGCCAAGCGCCGCAGCGGCTCGCGCTCGAGCACGCTGCCGGCGTCGAGATAGCCGAGCGCGCCCGGCTCGAAGCAGAAGAAACCACCGTTGATCCAGCGCTCACTGCGCGGCTTCTCGACGAAGCCGGCGACACGGTCACCGTCCAGCTCGGCGACGCCCCACTGCAGGTCCGGACGGACCACCGTCATCGTCGCCAACCCTCCCCGGTCGCGGTGGAAGGCGAGCAGGGCGTCGAGGTCGACGTCGGCGACGCCGTCGGCGTAGGTGGCGCAGAAGGGAGCGCCGTCGAGCCGGTCGGCGAGCAGTGCGATCCGCCCACCCGTCGGCGTGTCGAGACCGGTCTCGACGCACTCGACTGCGACGCCCTCGGGCCAGCGCTCGGCCGCAGTGAACTCCTCCACCGCCTCGCCCAGGTAACCGGTGGCGAGCAGGAAGCGGTCGAAGCCCTGGGCGGCGTAGATCTGGATCACGTGCCAGAGGATCGGCCGGCCGCCGATCTCGACCAGCGCCTTCGGCACCGACTCGGTCCGCTCCCGCAGCCGCGTCCCGCGGCCACCGCAGAGGATGACTACCGGTGGTTTCAGCAACCGCCGGCGACGGCGGGGAGGATCGTGACCTCGTCGCCGTCGTTGATCGAGGTCTCGAGGCCCTGCTGGAAGCGGATGTCCTCGCCGGAGACGTAGACGTTGACGAAGCGGCGCAGGTCGCCGTCCTGGGTGATCCGCTCGCGCAGGTCCCCGTGGGCATCGAAAACGGCATCGAGCGCCTCACCGACGGTGGCGCCGTCCACCTGCACCTCGGCCTCGCCGCCGGTGGCGGCGCGCAGCTGGGTCGGGATCTTCACCGTGATTGGCATCTAGACGGTTACCTCCTGGCGGAACTCGGCCTCGAAGCTCTCGAGGTCGGGGTCGATCTCGTGCATCTGGAACGTATCGCGGACGGCGTCGAGCGTCTTCAGCCCCTCACCGGTGATGTAGGCGACGACCCGCTCGCCGGCACCGATCTCGCCCCGCTCGGCGAGCTTCTGCAGGACGCCGATCGTCACCCCACCGGCGGTCTCGGTGAAGATCCCGGTGGTCTCGGCGAGGAGGCGGATCCCGGCCCGGATCTCGGCGTCGGTGACCGAGTCGATCGCGCCGCCAGTGCGCCTGGCCTGCTCGATCGCGTAGGGGCCGTCGGCGGGGTCGCCGATCGCCAGGCTCTTCGCGATCGTGTCCGGCCGCTGTGGCTTGCAGACGTCCCAGCCCTCGGCGAAGGCGGTCGCCACCGGGCTGCAGCCCTCCGGCTGGGCCCCGTTGAAAGCGGGCTGCTTCCCGGAGACCAGGCCGAGGTCGAGCCACTCCTGGAAGCCGCGGCCGACCTTGGTGAAGAGCGACCCCGAGGCGATCGGGCAGACGACCCGGTCGGGCAGCTCCCAGCCAAGCTGCTCCACGGTCTCGTACGCGATCGTCTTCGAGCCCTCCGCGTAGTAGGGACGCAGGTTGACGTTGACGAAGGCCCACGGCCGGGTCTCGGCCAGCTGGGTGCAGAGGCGGTTGACGTCGTCGTAGTTGCCGCGGATGCCGACCAGGTTGGTGCCGTAGATGCCGGTGGCCAACAGCTTCTGCTCCTCGAGGTTGGCGGGGACGAAGACGTAGGACTCAAGGCCCGCGGCGGCGGCGTGAGCGGCAACCGCGTTGGCGAGGTTGCCGGTCGAGGCGCAGGCGACCGTGTCGAACCCGAGCTCCCGCGCCTTGGCCACGGCGACCGCGACGACCCGGTCCTTGAACGAGTGGGTCGGGTTGGCGGCGTCGTTCTTGATCCACAGCTCGGCGTCGAGCTCGAGCCGCTCGGCCAGGCGGTCGGCTTTCACCAGCGGCGTCAGGCCTGGCTCGAGCGGGTCCCCGGGGCTGCCCTCGAAGGGGAGGAAGTCGCCGTAGCGCCAGATCCCCCTCGATCCCGCCTGGATCCGCCGCTTGGCCGAGACCGCGTCGAGCCCGGAGAAGTCGTAGGTGACCTCGAGCGGGCCGAAACAGTTTTCGCACACGTAGCTGGCGTCCAGCTCATACGCGGTACTGCACTCCTTGCAACTCAGGTTCTTGGCTGGCATCCGATCCTCTTTCCCATCAAAAAAACCTCCGCCTTACTGTGGGGCAGAGGTCCGATCGGACGTCCCCCACATCTTCCAGGTGCGATATCGCGACCTGCTGGACTTGGCACCTCCCCTCGGATCGAAATCCGAGGTGGTTGCCGGGGCTTCACTGGGCCAGTCCCTCCACCCCTCTAGATGTGGCGCTTATGTTGGGAGAAGATTACCAGGCGTACCGCGATCTCTCCCAGACCGGCTGGGCCTTTAACCTAAACCCCACCATGACCACTCTGAGCGACGAGACGATGGGTCAAAGCGATGCCGAACCTTCCGAAACCGAGGCTGCGACGGCCCGGTCGGCGGGTCGACCTCGTCGCCGAGCCGGCCGCCGCTGAGCCGCAGACGCCGAACGTCGAGCAGATCGACTCGGCCGGGCTGCGCTGGGTCAACATCGAGCGCCCGGGCGCTCTCGAGCGTGCCTGGATAGAGGAGCACTTCGACTTCCACGCCCTCGACCTCGAGGACGTGCTCTCGCGCAACCAGCGGCCGAAGATCGACGTCTACGACGACTACCTCTTCATCGTCCTGAACCTGCCGGTCTTCGATCGGGCCGCCGGGCGGCTCGGCGCCGCCGAGGTCGACATCTTCGTCGGCCCCGACTACATGGTCACGATCCCCAACCAACCGCTGCAGCCGGTCGAGTACCTGTTCGAGCGCTGCCGCAGCAAGGAGGAGCTGCGCGAGCAGCTCTTCTCGCGCGGCTCGGGGTACCTGCTCTACCGCCTGGTCGACGACAGCTTCGACTACTGCTTCCCGATGCTGCGCAAGATCGGCAACAAGCTCGACGCGCTCGAGGACGACATCTTCGACGGCCGCTCCGAAGAAGTCGTCCGCGACATCTCCAACGTCAAGCAGGAGATCATCAACTTCCGCAAGGTGATCCGCCCGCAGCGGCCGGTCCTGCGCGACCTCGAGAAGGTGAAGCTGCGCTACCTGGCGACCGACCTCGACCTCGAGATCTACTTCGACGACATCGTCGATGCGCACGAGCGGATCTGGGACATGCTCGAGAACTACAAGGAGGTCGCCGAGGCGCTCGAGGAGACCAACGAGGCGGTGATCTCCCACCGTCTCAACGACATCCTCCGGGTGCTGACCTCGATCAGCGTGGTGATCCTGCCGCTGACCTTGATCGCCAGCATCATGGGGATGAACTCCTGGGTGCCCTCCGAACACGAGGTCACCGGCTTCTTCGTCGTCCTCGGGGTGATGGCGGCGCTGCTGATCAGCATGGTCGTCTACTTCCGGCGACGCGGTTGGCTATAGCCTGAACGCCCGTGGCGAACTTTCGGATCTGGGCGCCCTGGCGCCTCGCCTACGTGACCGATGCGGCCAAGGACAACGAGGAGGAGTGCATCTTCTGCGCCAAGCCGGCGGCTGGAGATGACGAGGCGAACCTGATCGTCCACCGCGGCGAGAACTGCTTCGTGATCCTCAACCTCTACCCGTACACCAACGGCCACCTGATGGTCGCCCCTTACGACCACGTCGGCCGCTTACAGGAGCTGCCGGGCGCCACCGTGACGGAGATGATGGACCTGGCGCAACGGGCGATGGACCGTCTGGAGAGCGCCTATGAGCCTCACGGCTACAACGTCGGCTTCAACCAGGGCCGGGTCGCCGGGGCCGGCGTCGAGCACCACATCCACCTCCACGTGGTGCCTCGGTGGGCTGGCGACAACAACTTCATGCCGGTGATCGCCGACACCAAAGTGATGCCGCAAACTCTGGAGCAGAGCTACGAGGCGCTGAAGGACGCGTTTTGAGCGAGCAGACCCCACTCGCCCCTCCCGGCATCTTCAAGGCCTATGACATCCGCGGCCTTTACGGCACCGAGATGGACGAGGGCACGGCGCACGCGATCGGCCGCGCCTTCGCCCGCGTGCTCGGCCGGCTTCGGGGCAAGGACCCCAGCGAGCTGAGGATCGGCCTAGGCCGCGACATGCGGCTGACCGCGCCGGCGATGGCGGCGGAGCTGCGCGACGGCCTGATCTTCGAGGGTGCGACCGTCCTTGATGCCGGCATGGTGGCGACCGAGATGCTCTACCACCTGGTTGGCTCGCGCGAGCTGGACGGCGGCGCGATGGTGACCGCCTCACACAACCCCAAGGCTTACACCGGGGTGAAGCTGGTCCGCGAGGGTGCGCTGCCGCTCTCCGGCGACGCCGGGATCGGCGAAGTCCGTGCCGAGATCGGAGGCGGGCTCGGGCACGCGCCCGGCGGCGGCTCACTCGAGGAGGTCGACATCTGGGACGAGTACCGGGCGCACGCGCTCTCATTCATCGACCCGGCTGGCATCAAGCCGATGAAGGTGGTTGTCGACGGCGGCAACGGGATGGCCGGCCCGATGGTCGGGCCGATCCTCGAGCGGCTCGGCCTCGACCTGGAGGAGATGTACTTCGAACCCAACGGCGAGTTCCCCGACCACGAGCCCAACCCGCTGCTGGAGGAGAACCGGCGGATGATCATGGACCGGGTGCGGGCCTCCGGCGCCGACCTGGGGATCGCCTGGGACGGCGACGCCGACCGCTGCTTCTTCATCGACGCCGAGGGCGTGTTCTGCGACGGCGACTTCATCTGCGCCCTGCTCGCCCGCTCGGTGCTACGGAAGAACCCCGGTGCGACGATCCTCTACGACCCCCGTTCCAGCCGGGCAGTGCCCGACGTGGTCGCCGCCGAGGGTGGGCGTGCGGACCTTTCCCGAGTCGGCCACGCCTTCTTCAAGGCGCGGATGCGGGAAGAGAACGCCGCCTTCGGTGGTGAGGTGTCCGGCCACTACTACTTCCGCGATTTCTGGAACGCCGACTCGGGAACGATCCCGGCGCTGCTGATGCTGGAGCTGCTCTCGGCCGAGGGCCGCGGGATCGGCGAGCTGATCGACGAGTTCCGCTCCCGCTACTTCATCTCCGGGGAGATCAACTCCGAGGTCGCCGACCAGGCGGCGAAGATGGAGGAGATCGCCGAGCGCTACGCTGACGGCCAGATCACCCGGCTCGACGGGATCTCGGTCGACTACCCCGAGTGGCACTTCAACGTCAGGCCCTCCAACACCGAGCCGTTGCTGAGGCTCAACCTCGAGTCGGTGGCCTCACGGGAGCAGATGGAAGCGAAGCGGGACGAGGTTCTGGAGCTGATCAGACGGTGACGACCCCCGAGGAGGCCCTCGAGCAAGCGGCGCTCGCGGGGATCCACTGCCTCCCGATCCCCACTCCGTTTGCCGTTGGCAGGGTCAACTGCTACCTGATCGAGGACGACCCGCTGACCCTGGTCGACACCGGCCCCAACTCCGGCAAATCACTGGACGAGCTGACCGCCCGGCTCGGCGAGCGCGGGCACTCGATCGACGACCTCGGCCTGATCGTGCTCACCCACCAGCACATCGACCACCTCGGTCTGGTCGAGATCCTGGTCGAGCACTCGGGTGCCGAGGTCGCGGCGCTCGGCGCCGCCGCCGACCGCCTCGCCGCCTTCGAGGAGGACGCAGAGCGCGAGGACGAGTTCGCGGTCGAGGTGATGCTCCGCAACGGGATCCCCGAGGACGTCACCGTCGCCCTGCGCAGCGTCTCCCGCAGCTTCCGCGGCTGGGGCTCGCAGGTCGAGGTAACCCGGCCGCTGGGCGACGGCGAGGTGGTTTCACTTAAAGACCGTCGCCTCGAAGTCCTCCACCGCCCCGGGCACAGCCCCTCGGACACCATTTTCTGGGACGCCGAGCGCCGAATCCTGATCGGCGGCGACCACCTGATCGCCCACATCTCCTCCAACCCGCTGATCACCCGGCCGCTGGACGGCTCAAGCAAGCGCCCGCAGGCACTGGTCAACTACCTCGAGTCACTGCGCAAGACCCGCGAGATGCCGGTCGAGTTCGTCCTCTCCGGCCACGGCGAGCCGATTGTCGACCACGCCGAGCTGATCGACAGCCGCCTCGAGGCGCACGAGCGACGCAAGGAGAAGATTTTCAGGCTGATCGGGGAACGTCCGCGCACCGGATACGAGCTGGCGCAGGCGATCTGGGGCAACGTCGCCGTCACCCAGGCATTCCTCACCCTCTCTGAGGTGGTCGGCCACACCGATCTTTTGGTCAATGAGGGGCGGGTTCGGGAGGTCGACGACGGCACCGTGAGCCGGTATGAAACCGTCGTTCCCTAGCCGGAATCTGGGCGATTCCGACGAATAGACAGGAAAATTCAAATGCTCTATTGTTGGCGAAATGGAAGCCCCAAACTTCTCGCTCAACGGCAATCGAGACAGCGATTCGAAGTTGGGGCTCGACTCCGGCGTCATTACCGCCTGTCGGGAGGCCGCGACCGAGATCGCCGCTGGGGTCACGGACGAAATCAGCGGCAAAACCACGGTCTCGGTCGAGCGGACCATTCTGCGGTTGCTCGGCCTCGACGGCGCTGACGATTCGGAGATACCTCTCGCCAACGGCGTCGTCGACCATGTCCTTTCCCAGGACGAGCTCGGGCACGGGATCGGGTACTGGATCGGCAACGCCCTGCTCCAGACCGAGCTGAGCCTCGAGCAGATCGCCAACGCGACGGTGGCGGGAGAGCTGGACCTGTGTGCTCTCCCCCTTGCTGACGAAGAGACGATCCACCGTCACGTCGTCGGCATCTGCGAGGAACGGATCGAGCGGATCTCGGCCTCGATGGAGGAGCGCCGGGACTGGCGGGAGGAACTCGGCGAGACGCCGCCGCCCCAGGTCTACGTGCTGACCGCGACCGGGAACGTGTATGAGGACGTGACCCACGCTCGCGCCGTGGCCGACCACGGCGGCGACATCGTCGCCGTGATCCGCTCGACCGCGCAGAGCCTGCTCGACTACGTGCCCGACGGCCCCACCACCGAGGGCTACGGCGGCACCTTCGCCACCCAGGCGAACTTCCGGATCATGCGGGAAGCGATGGACGAGTGGTCGGAGGCGAACGGCCGCTACATCCGACTCTCCAGCTTCTGCTCCGGCCTCTGCATGCCCGAGATCGCCGCGATGGGAGCCCTCGAGGGGTTCGACAACATGGTCAACGACGCCCTCTACGGGATCCTCTACCGCGACATCAACATGGTCCGCACGCAGATGGACCAGCGCCTCTCGCGAATGATCAACGGGTACTTCCACGTCACCATCAACACCGGCGAGGACAACTACCTGAGGACCGCCGACGCGCTTGAAGCGGCGCCCTCGGTGGTCGCGTCGCAGTTCATCAACTTCCAGCTGGCGCGCGACTCCGGGGTGCGGGAGGAGCACATCGCGATCGGCAACGCCTTCGAGATCCATCCCGACGTTCCCAACAGCCTGCTCTACGAGCTGGCCCAGGCGCAGTTGACGCGGGAGCTGTTCCCGGGCTCGCCGGTCAAGTACATGCCGCCGACCAGGCACATGAACGGGAACCCGTTGCGGACCCACGCCTGCGACACCCTGTTCAACTTCGTCACCGTCGCCACCGGGCAGGGCATGCAAACGATCGGCGTCCCGACCGAGGGTGTGTTCACCCCCCATATCCACGACCGCGTGCTGGCGCTGGAGAACGTCGGCTACATGACGACCGCGGGGCGGGATCTGGCGGAGGAGATCCAGTTCAAGCCGGGCGGGATCGTCCAGGGGCGTGCCCAGGAAGTCCTTGACGAAGCGCGGACGATGCTCGAGGAAGTCGCTGAGACCGGCCTCTTCGCCGCGATCGGCGACGCGCGCTTTGGCGACGTCAGCCGCAGTCGCGACGAGGGTCGGGGCGCCGAGGGGATCGTCGTCACCGAGGAGGGCTATCTCAACCCGCTGGTGGAGGTAATGGCGGATGCCAGGGTCGTCCACTCCTAGTGAGAACGGCAACGGTAAGGGCATCCGTCCCTACGCGGACCACCGCGACGACGGGATCGTCCAGGTCAGCTTCACGCTGCCGCTGAGCTACTCGCGCTCGGCGCGGATCGCGGCGCTGGAGATCGCCGGCCGGATGGGCCTCTCCCGCGCTGAGGTCGTCCACTACCAACCGGTCACGGACGGCTACACCTATCTGGTGCTGTACGGAAGCTTCGAGAGTCGGATCGACCACGAGGCACTCCGCGGCGAAGGATTCGACATGGAGTACATGGACCATGACGAGGTCGAGACCTTCGCCGCGGAGAATGTCGGGCGGCCGATCGTGGTCGTCGGCGCCAGCACCGGCTCGGACACGCACAGCGTCGGCATTGACGCGATGTTGAACCTGAAGGGCTACGACGGGCACCACGGCCTCGAGGCCTACGAGTCCTTCGCCACCCACAACCTCGGCAGCCAGGTCCCGAACGCCACCCTCCTGGCGCACGCGATGGAGGTCGAAGCCGACGCGATCGTCGTCTCCCAGACCGTGACCCAGCAGAACCTCCACATCCACAACCTCACCGAGCTGGTCGAGATGGTCGAAGCCGAGGGCCTGCGCTCGCGGACCACTCTCGTCTGCGGAGGTCCACGGATCTCCGATGAGCTGGCAAAGGAGCTGGGCTACGACGCCGGCTTCTCCAAAGGCGCTCTGCCGAACCACCTGGCGACGTTCCTGGTCAAGGCGATCGCCGAGGCGCCCGTCCCCGAGGGCGATCACCAATAGCGGCGACGCTTGGAAGCCTGGTCGGAAGCGCCCGCCGTGTGGCGTTCGTCGGCCTTGCCAAGAACACCGGCAAGACCGAGGCGATGGTGGCTCTGATCCGGGAGCTGTCCTCACAGGGACGGGAGCTGGCGATCACCTCGATCGGCAGGGACGGCGAGGAATTCGACGCGATCCAGCCCCGTATAACCAAGCCGCCGATCCGGTGCCCAGCGGGGACCCTGGTCGCCACCGCCGCCCCCCTGCTGCGTCGCTCGGGCGCCAAGCACGCGGTGCTGGCGCGGACCGGCGTGCGGACGCCGCTGGGCGAGGTCCAGATCGCCAGGCTCGAACAGTCGGCGAAGGTCGAGGTGGCGGGGCCCAGCTCCTCCGAGCAGATCACCGCCGTGGTCGAGGAGATGCTCGCCCTCGGGGCCGACCAAGCGATCATCGACGGCTCGATCGACCGGCGCGCCGCAGCGGCGCCCGGCGTCGCCGACGCGGTGATCATGGCCACCGGCGCCGTGCTCGCCGAGGACATCGAGGGTGTCGTCAGCCACACCGGTCGTGCCGTGGAAATGATCAGCCTCCCAGAGGTCACCGACGAGCGGCTGCGCGATCTAGCCGAAGGCGCGACAGGGGAGTCGGTCGTCGCCGAGGGGGAGTCAGTTCGCCGCCTTCCCTCCCACTTCGCCCTCACCGCCCAGGCCGGCCAGCTACCGGAGGGGCTGCGCCCGAGCGACGGTCGCGAGCAGACCCTCGTGGTCAGCGGGGTCCTACCCGAGCATCTTCTGGAAGCGCTCCTTCCCGGGCGTAGGCAGAACCAGCTCAGGGTCGTCGCGCCCAGCCCGACCAACGTCTTCATTCATGTGCACTCGCCTGAGTGGTACCGCCAGCGCGGCGTTCACCTCGAAGTACTGGATCAGGTCGAGCTGAGTGCCCTTACGGTGAACCCGCAGGCTCCGCTCTCTCACAGCTTCGACTCAACAAGCCTACGGACCACAATCGCTGACGTTGTTCCGCACGGCCTTCCGGTCATCGACGTGAAGGAACCGCACTACCAGGAAGCGTGGGAGCGCTCGCTGGCAACTGCCGGTTAGTTGCCTGGTGCGGCTACGCCACCTGGGAGGCCACTGGCCTGCCGGCGAGGAAGCCGAGGCCCGAAAGTACCCGCTCCAGCATCGGCGCCGCGGCGGGCCCCGGCGTCGGCGATGCCACACACACCTCTGAGAGGCCAAGCAGGTAGCGCGCCAAGCTCGTTGGGTCGTGCCTTTCCACGGTCCGGCGTAGCGAGAGACGGTACTGCTGCGATTGCATCACCACGGTTCGCGCCAGCGGCCCACTCTCCGCCTCCGCATCCCGGAAGAGTTGGGATCTGCACCAGGCCTCCGCGATCGTCCACCCTGGGCCGGGCCAACCGTCCATCAAAGCCTCAGGTGCGAACGAGAGGTTCTTGGTCAGTGGCGCGCACAGGAAGGTCCCACGGATGAGGAGATCGGCGATCTCCTCGCGACTTACACTGCCGCCGCCCAGTTTCTCCAACGCTGTAGCCGCCGGACCGTCCTTGATCTGGTCATAGAAGTCGTCGACCCACACCACATCGCCGGTGCTCGACCCGATCTTGTCACCACCGATGTCGGTGACCGACCCGTGGAACACTCGAATGTCAGCTTCGTTGCGTGGACCTGGGCGTAACTTTTCGAGCACTTCGCCGAGCACCGTGATCGACGGTTTCCACTCGCTGCCGGCGAGCTCGACGTACACTTCGCCGTCTCGCAGGTGTTCCAGCAGGTGGTCGTACAGGCCGAGTAGGCGGGCGTGCTCGGTGGGGAACCGGTCGTCACGCAACAGGACCATGGTCGGGTACTCCTCCTGGCCGGTGCGGTAGACGACTCCCCCGGACTCCTCGTCCTCCACCACGCCTTTCTCGACGCCCTCCGTCAGCAGCTCCATCGCCCGCGGGATCGCATCGGACTCGAAGCTCGCGTCGTCGAACCTCATCCCCAAGCGTCCCAGCGTTTCCTCGTGGCCCTCCAGGACCCACTCCCGCATCCGTTGCCAGAGGTCCATCTCGGCCGGCGATCCCGCCATCCACTTCTCCAGCAGGACGTCGGCCATGTCTCCCTGCGAAGCTCGCTCCTCGGCGATCGGGTCGTCATCCACCTGCGCCCCGTTCCCGTTCCTGCTGGCGGCGAAGTCCCGGCAGCACAACTCGACGAACCGGTCTCCCGGAACACCGGCTTCGCCGGGGGCCTCTCCTTCGTGGCTCATCATGTAGCCGGCCATCGCCTCGCAAACCCGGCGCCCGATGTCGCCGACGACGTTGAACCGCCGGACCTCGGCACCGCCCGCGCTCAGCGCGGAGGCGAGCGCCTCGCCGAGGAATGCATTCCTCAGGTGACCGACGTGCAGCGCCTTGTTGGTGTTGGGACCGACGTAGCTGACCGTCACCCTTTGACCGTCCGCTATATCCGTCGCGGTCATGCCGATCGGGCTCCCGGTCGCCAGCTCCCGCTCGAGATCGCCCAGCACCTCGTCGTGGAAGCGAAGGTGGATAGCGGATTTTCTCCGCAACGCCTTCGCGGTCATCGGGTGGTCGCGCAGTGCGTCGGCGAGCTTGTGGCCGGCCTCAGACTGCAACCACTTCCGATCGCCGAAAACCAGCCGTATGTCCGCAAGTATGTCTTCGCTTCGTCTCGCCTCGACTACAACGCACCGATCCAGGGCCTCGTGTTCGGTGAGAATTGCTTCACATTCTTGTCGGAGGTCGAGGTTGTCCATTTGAATGTGTATGGATTCTCAATTTTTGGAGCGCGCCCGACGGGACTCGAACCCGCATCGGCGGCTTAAAAGGCCGCTGCTCTTAAGACCAAGGTGGGCTCGGACATGCTCCCTACCGGCCCGGTGCGAGAGTGACGCCACACATAGTGTGGGTATTGCCACAATGCACACGGGTAATGCCTGGCTACCGTCTTGACGACACCGATTTTGACCACGATTAGGGCCGCATCTGGTAACGAGACAACGGTGTTCACAGAGGTCGTTGCCTTGAGTCGATCTCTTACCAATTGAACTACGGGCGCAGGTGTTGGGTCGCGGCCGGTTCGGGCCCACAGGACCCTCGCCGCTCAGCCCCGCATGGGGCAGATAATTTGACTGTCGCAACCCTGAATACATGTAAGGCGCTGAATGATATAGCGATCTTGTCCATAGTCAAGGTGCGCCCTGAGAGGCCTCCTGCCCGCCAGGCGACCCCGGAGGACGAATCGCAATAGGCTGCTGGATGTCCCCGCGAATGGCCAGCAGAATCCGCTCTAGAAAGCCAAAGAGGCCCGCCAAGAAGCGGATGCTGATCATCGTCAATCCCTACGCGACGACGGTCTCGGACCGCCTGCGAAACCTGGTCGTCTACGCGCTGCAGGGACGCTATGAGGTCGAGGCGGTCTCGACCGAGGCCCAGAACCACGCGACCGAGATCGGGCGCGAGGTCCGGGACCACGGCTACGACGTCGTCGTTGCCTTTGGCGGCGACGGCACGCTGAACGAGGTCGCCAACGGGCTCGCCGGCACCGACATCCCCGTCTCGATGCTCCCCGGCGGCTCGACCAACGTCGTCTGTCGCACCCTGGGGATCCCCAATGACGTCGTCGACGCAACCGAGCACCTGCTGGCACTTGCCGACGACTGGTCGCCGCGCAAAATCGACCTTGGCCGGGTCGACGACCGCCACTTCGTCTTCGCCTGCGGCGTCGGAATCGACGCCACCGTGGTCCGGCGCGTCGACGCCCACCCGAAGCTGAAGTCGCGGACCGGCCCCTACTACTACAGCTGGGCGGCGCTCTCCAGCTTCTACCGCAACTTCCTCGTCAACCCGGTCCGGGTCCGGGCCGAGGTCGACGGCGCTGAGCCGGCGGAGGGCGTCACCGCGATCATCCAGAACTCGGCCCCCTTCACCTACTTCGCCAGCCGCCCGATCCGGGTCTGCGAGGGCATCTCGATCGACGATGGGACGCTCTCGCTCGGCGTGCTCAAGCGAGCGGCGCAGCGCGACATGCCGACCTTGATCTCCCGCCTCTTCAGCGAGAATCGCCCGGCCGCGCGCCACCGCCAGGTCGCCCACTTCGACGACGTCGGCTCGGCCACCGTGACCTCGATCTCGAAGGAGAAGGATGGCTCCCCGAAGCCATTTCCCCTCGAGGTCGACGGGGACTACATCGGCGAGCGAACACGGATCGAGCTGCAGGCCGAGCCGGGCGCGTTGACGATCGTCGCCTAAGTCGCGGCGAACGGCCCTCGCTCGCTCCGCACCGTGCCGAGCGCCGCCCGGGCCGCCTCGCGGCGCCGCCCGACCGCTCGCAGCGCGTAGCGCAGGCCCAGCGCCGCCCGGTAGGGGGTGACCCACCGCATGTGCTTGCGGGCGTACTGCAGTCGCGCGTAGACGACCTGGGCCTCAAGCCGGGCACCGGCGCCGTGCTCGTGGTGGCGGATCGTCACGCAGGGCAGGTGGATCACCTCCCAGCCACCGTGCTTCAGCCGCCAGCAGAGGTCGGTCTCCTCGGAGAAGAGGAAGAAGCGCTCATCGAACCCGTCGCTGTAGGCCAGTGCCTCGCGCCGGGCCAACATGAACGAGCCCGAGGTCCAGTCGCAGGGGGTCTCGCGGGCGTAGAGGCGCGGGTCGAGCTGGCGCTCCCCCAGTACCCGACGCAGGCCCGGCAGGCGCTCGACCCCGAACGCTTCGGCAAGCATGTTTGCGGTCGACGGGAAGCGCCGCATGCTCGGCGCCAGGGCACCGTCGCTCCCCACCTGGCGCACTCCGGCCAGACCGACCTCAGGCCGGCGCTCGAGCGCCGCGACCAGCTCAGCCAGGCTGCCGGCAAGAAATTCGGTGTCGGGGTTGAGAAAGAGGACGTAGCGGGCGTCAGCCGTCTGCAGGGCGCAGTTGTTGGCGTGAGCAAAACCCCGGTTGGGGCAGGTGATCGTCCGCGCTGCCGGGAAGCGCCGCTCGACATAGGCGGCGGCGCCGTCGTCGCCGTTGTCGACGACGACAACATCGAGGTCGATGTCGCCAGCTCGCGCGTAGAGGCTCGAGAGCGCCGGCTCAAGCCAGGCCCTGCTGTTGTGGGAAACGATGATCGCGCAGACGTCGTGCACGGCACCCAGTTAACGAGCGGGGGCGGGGCGCGCTTCCGTCCGCCGCACCGCCGCGGCCCGCCGCTACCATGCCGCGCCAGATGACCGGGGCTGTTCTTAAACCGTCCGATCTGGCCCCCGGCCTGCTGCTCGGCGCCGGGGTTGAGATCGGCGAGGGCGTCCTGATCGGCGGCCAGGCGGTGATCCACGCCGGCGTCCGGATCGGTGCCGGAGCCCGGATAGGCGACCACGCCCAACTTCGCGACGGAGCCACGATCGGCGCCGGCACGACGATCGGCAGCTTCAGCTCGGTCGACCCGGGGGTCGAGATCGGTGACCGGGTCAGCGTTCAGACCCGTTGTTACGTGACCGGCGGAACGGTGATCGAGGACGACGTCTTCCTCGGCCCCGGCGTCACCCTGACCAACGACAACACGATGGACCGCCACCCACCAGAGAGGGCGCTCGCGGGGCCGCTCCTACGCCGCGCCTGCCGGATCGGCGGCGGTGCAGTGATCTGCCCCGGGATCGAGATCGGCGAGGAGGCCTTCGTCGCCGCCGGCGCCGTGGTCACCGCCGACGTCGCGCCGCGCGCCGTAGTGATGGGCGTGCCGGCGAAGCAGGTGCGCGAGATCCCCGACGCCGACCTACTGGAGCGCTGGCGCTGAGCTGGCCCGGCTGCGCAGCGGCCGTGCCGGGTTGCCGGCGACCGTCTCCCCCGCCGCCACGTCGCGGCTGACCACCGCCCCGGCCCCGACTACGGCGCCAGTCCCGATCCGCACCCCGCCGAGGATCGTCGCGCCGGAGCCGATCGAGGCGCCGCGCTCGACCACGGTGGCGAGCAGCTCCCAGTCGGCCTCGGTCTGAAGCGAGCCCGAGCCGTCGGTCGCCCGCGGCCGTTTGTCGTTGACGAAGGTGACGCCATGGCCGATGAAGACTTCGTCCTCAATCCGCACCCCGTCGCAGACGAAGGTATGGCTCTGAATCTTGCAGGCGGCGCCAATCTCGGCACCGCGCTGCACCTCGACAAAGGTCCCGATCCGCGTCCCGGCGCCGACCCGGCACCCGTAAAGGTTGGTGAAGGAATGAACCACGACGCCGGCGCCGAGCTCGACCTGGTCGAGCAACCGGTAGGGAGCGTCGTTGACGGGAGCGGTCGGGCCGCGGCTCATCTCCCTAACAACGCCCCGCCCAGTACCGACTTGCACCGGAGGCGCAGCCGAATTCCGCCGCGCGGCACGCGCAAGCTTTCGCGACGCCCCGCCGTTGGTGGGCCATGGCGGTGCTCAGTGAGCCGATCGACGACACCAGCGCGATTTCCGCGCCGCCGTGCGTCGTGGTCGGGGCCGGCGAGATAAGCCGCGAAATCGCCGCGATCCTCGCGGTCGAACGCCGCGGCGGACAGCTGCGCGAGGTCGAGACGGTTGAGATGCTCGCCGCGCTCGAGCTCGACGCCAGCACCATCGTGATCTTCGCCTGCAACGTCGACAGCCCGAGTGAGATGGCTGCCCTGCGCAGCCTGCGCCGCGAGGTTCGCGAGCCGGCGGTCGTCGCCGTCTTGCCGACCGTGACCGCGACCGGGGTGCGCCGCGCCCTCGACGCCGGTGCCGACGCGATCGTCTTCGAGCACGAACTGGAACAAACGCTCGCCGTAGCCGTCACCGCGGTCGGCTCGGGCCAGTCGGTAGTGCCTCGCAAGATGCGGGCCAGCGTCGAGCGGCCGGCCTTCTCCCACCGCGAGCGGCAGGTCCTCACTTTCGTCTCCGAGGGTCTCACCAACGCCCAGATCGCCGAGCGGCTTTACCTCTCCGAAAGCACGATCAAGAGCCACCTCTCCTCCGCCTTCGCCAAGTTCGGCGTGCGCTCCCGGCGCGAGGCGGCGGCGCTCTTCCTGGAGCTGGAAAAGAGCACCCGGGTGGCGGTATGAACGCCCCAACCGCCACCGCCCTGCCGCTGGCCGCGACCGAGGGCACCCGGGTGCCGTTCATCCGGCTCGATAGCGCCTACCCGGAGCTTTTCGCCGAGTTGCTCGAGGTGGTCGAGCGGACCGCCCGCGACGGCGCCTTCACGCTCGGCGAGACCCTGGAGAGCTTCGAGGCGGCCTTCGCCTCCTTCTGCGGCACCGCCCACGCCGCCGGCGTCGGCTCCGGTACCGCGGCCCTGGAGATCGCCCTGAGGGCGCTTGGGATCGGTCCCGGGGACGAGGTGATCGTCCCCACTTACAGCTTCATCGCCACCGCCGAGGCGGTCTCGACGGTCGGCGCGACGCCGGTGATCGTTGACGTCGAGGAGGAGACCGCGCTGATCACCGCCGAGCTCGTCGAGGCGGCGCTCAGCCCCCGCACTCGGTGCGTCATCCCGGTCCACCTGTTCGGCCGCCCGGTCGACATGGACCCGCTGCTCGAGCTCTGCCGGCAGCGCGGGATCGCCGTCGTCGAGGATGCCTGTCAGGCCCACGGCGCCGAGTACAAGGGCCGCCGGGTCGGCTCGCTGGGCGACGCCGGCTGCTTCAGCTTCTATCCGACCAAGAACCTCGGCGGCTGGGGCGACGGCGGCGCCCTGGTCACCGAGAACGCCGAGCTCGACGCCCGGGTGCGCCTGCTGCGCTCACACGGCGAGGCGGTCCGGCACCGCCACGAGCTGGCCACCGGCACGCACCGGCTCGACTCGCTGCAGGCGGCGATCCTCGAGGTCAAGCTGGGTCACCTCGCCGCCTGGAACCAGCGCCGCCGCGAGGCTGCCGCGACGCTGCGGGCCGGGCTCGCCGGCACCGAGGTAGCCCCGCCCGCCCCGGTCGGGCCGGGCGAAGATCACGTCTACCACCTCTTCGTCGTCCGCAGTGCCCGGCGCGACGCGCTGCGCGACCACCTCGACGCCGAGGGGATCGCGAGCGCCGTCCATTACCCGACGCCGATCCACCTGCAGCCTGCCTACGCTGAGCTGGGGCCAGGACACGGCGACCTGCCCGTGGCCGAGCGGCTGGCCACCGAAAACTGCTCCCTACCGATCTTCCCGGCGATCGAGGAGGGCCAGATCGCCGCAATCGTGGCGGCCGTCAATGGCTTTGAAGCAGCCACGACTGGCTGAGCGGAGCCGCGACGGCGCCGACCGAGGTGGCGGCGGCCTGCGGGTCTGCATGGTCCATTACTCGGACTTCACGGTCGACTCGCGGATCCAGCGTCAGGCCCGCGCCCTGGCCGAACGCGGCGACCGGGTCGACTGCGTCTGCATCAATGACGACACCGAGTTCGCGGTCGGCCCCGGCCGGATCGCCCTGCACCGCGCCGCCGCCGGCAAGCCGCGAGGCGGCAAGCGCGCCTACCTCGAAGGCAACGCCCGCTTCCTGGCCGGCGCGGCGCGCAAAGTCGCGGCGCTCGACCGCCACAACCGCTTCGACCTGATCGAGATCCACAACATGCCCGACGCACTGGTCTTCACCGCGCTGGGTCCGAAGCTGCGCGGCACGCCGCTGATCCTCAACTTCCACGACACCTTCCCGGAGCTGTTCGCGACCTTGTTCGGCCGCTCGTCGCGCGACCCGCTGGTCCGCCTGGTGCGAGCCGAGGAGCGACTCAGCGCCGCCGTCGCCGACGGCCACGTCTTTGTTACCGCCGAGGCCCGCGACCTGCTGGCCGCCCGCGGGGTCACCGCCGAGCGCACCCAGATCGTCATGAACACCCCCGACGAGCGCGTCTTCGGCGAGCGCCGCGAGCCGCTGGCGCTGCCCCGCGAGGGGCCACTCCGGGTCGTCTACCACGGCGGTTTGGCCGCGCGTTTCGGGGTCGAGACCCTAGTCCGTGCCGTGGCGATGCTGCGCGAACGCGACGCCGAGGTCGAGCTCGACGTCTACGGCTCTGATGCCGAGGCTGCCCGGACGCTCGCCGCGCGGGCTGCCGAGCTGGCTCCGGCCGGAGTCCGGATCGCCCCCCAGCCAACCCCGGTCGAGCAGATCCCCGCCCGGCTTCAAGAGGCACACCTTGGCGTAGTACCGACCCGACGCGACCACTTCACCGAGCTGCTGCTACCGGTCAAGCTGCTCGAGTACGTCCACATGGGCTTGCCGGTCGTCGCCTCGCGACTGCCGGTAATCGAGCGCTACTTCGGCGACGACGTGCTGCTCGCAGAACCCGGCGACCCCGGCTCGATCGCTGCCGCGATCGAAGGGATCCGGGCCGATCCGACGCTGGCCCGGGAACGGGCCGAGCGAGCCTCGCGAAAACTGGCGGAGATCGAGTGGCGGCGGCAGCGGCAGGGCTACCTGGAGCTGGTCGACGGCCTGGTCGAACGGGCGAGGCGGCGTTGAGATGTCGCGTGTCCTGCTGATCACCCCAGCCCGAGATGAGGCCGAGTTCTTGACCGCGACGATCCGCGCCGTCGCCGCCCAGACCCGGCCCCCCGACCTTTGGCTGATCGTCGATGACGGCTCCACCGACGAGACTCCCGAGATTCTCGCCCGTCACGCTGCCGAGCTGCCCTTCATGCGGGTGATTCGGGGCCCCACCGCTGAGCTCGAGGCGGACCGCGACCGGCTCACGGTCGCCGCCGAGGCGCGCGCCTTCAACGCCGGCCTGGCGGCGGTGGCGATGACCGGCCTCACCCACATCGGCAAGCTGGACGCCGACGTCGAGCTGCCTCCCGATTATCTCGAGCGGATGCTCGCCCGCTTCGCCGCAGAGCCCGGGCTGGGGATCGCCGGCGGCACCCTGCTGGAGCGCAACGGCGGCGGCGAGTGGCGGCAGACCAAAGTCCCGGCCCACCACGTGCGCGGGGCTCTGAAGCTCTACAGCCGCGAGTGCTTCGAGGCGATCGGCGGGATCGAAGAGCGACTCGGCTGGGACACGATCGACGAGACCTACGCCCGGATGCGCGGCTACTCGACCCGCTCGCTGCCCGATCTGACCGCCCGCCACCACCGGCCGGTCGCCACCCGTGGCGGCGCCCTGCGCGGCCGCGCCCGCCACGGCCAGTGCGCCTACGTCCTCCGCTACGCGCCATGGTGGGTGACCCTGCGTTCCTTCAAGGTCGCCTGCTCGCGCCCCTTCGGACTTACCGGCGCCGCTTTTCTCTACGGCTACGCCCGCTCGGCGGCACGCCACGATGACCGCGTCGAGGACGAGGAGTTCCGTCGCTTCGTCGCCCGCGAGCTGCGTGGACGGACCCGCCCCGGGAGCGACGCCAACGCCGGCATCCCGACTCGCGCCGAGGTGGCGAAAGTTCCTACGTTTTTCATGCGTTCTTAGTCCGTGGCGCTCGTCGAAACCATCCGCCAGCTGTGGCAGCGCAAGCTGCTCGTCGCTCTCGTCCTGGTTCTGTCAATCGGCGCCGCGATCCTTTCCGCCTACCAGGTCAGCCTCAACCCCCCCGGACTAAAGAAGCGGGCGCTCTCGGTCGCCGCCGCTTCCAGCCAGATCCTCGTCGACTCGCCGCAGTCGACCCTGGTCGCCGGCGCCGACCTCGGCACCTTCGACGCCCTCGCCACCCGGGCGAAGATCTACGGCCAGTACCTGGCCAGCCCCACCGCCCGGCAGCAAATCGCCGACCGGGCTGGGGTGCCGCCCCGATCGATCTCGACCAGCGGTCCGTTCAGCGCCGCCACCGGCCAGAACACCTACTCCTCACAATCATCGGAGGAACGCTCCGGGGAGCTGCTCTCAGAAGGCGCGGACAACCGCCTCGTCTTCATCGCCCAGGAAGGCGTGCCGATCCTCACGGTCGAATCCCAGGCGGCTGACTCGGACACCGCAATCGCCCTCGCCGCAGCCTCCTTCGAGACGCTCGTCGACTACGTCGACAGCCTCCAGGCCGATGGCCAACCGGTCCGCCACGGGGTCACCGTGCGCGAGCTTGGCACCCCGGAGGGCGGCACCCTCGGCGGCTCCAACAACCTGATCATGATGGCACTTGCCTTCCTCGTCGTCTTCGGCCTCGGCTGCGCGGCGATCCTCCTGATCCCGACCTTCGCGCAGCGCTGGCGGGCGCTCGATGACAGCGACCATTCCTACCCACCGCAACGGGGATCCTTCGACCTCGACAAGCCGCACACCGGTGGCGCGGTCCCCAAAACGCACCTCGAGCGCCCCCCCGGACACGGCTATGACGACCCGGCCCGCCTCACCGGCGAGCCGCGGGACTCGATCGCACGGCGCGCGGCCCCGTCGCGCTGATGGAGGCGAGCGCCCGGGTCGGCCCCTTCCGCGGGCAGCCCGCCGCGACGCAGCCGGCGCCGGGCTACGCTGCGCGCGCCGCCAGCCGCGCCGCCGACTGGCCAGACACCACGAGGTTGCTGCCCTGGGTCCTGTTCGGGTTCCTGGGGATGCTCTGGGTGGTCCCGTTCGACAGCATCAAGCTTCCCTTCGGCGGCCCGGTCGACGCGACGCTCGATCGGCCGCTTCTCGTTCTGCTCGGGGGCGCCTGGCTGTTCGCGACCGATACCGGCGGACTCCGCCGCCGGGTGCGCGACAGCCCGGTCCACTGGGCCTTCGCGATTTTCATCGTGATCGCGATCTTCAGCGTGCTCGCCCACGCTGAGCCGCTGGTCCGAGTTGGCGAGCTCGACCTGGCGATCAAGCAGCTCGCCCTGCTCGCCTCCTACGGCGTCTTCTTCGCTCTCGCCGCGGCGACCCTGCGGCCAACCGAGATCCCGCGGATGGTCACCGCGATGCTCGGCTTTGCCTGCTTCACCGCGCTTGCCGTGATCGTCGAGTACCGGCTCGGCGCCAATGTCTTCCATGACCTGATCGGACCGCTCTTCCCCGGTTACGTGCGGCCGTCCGACCTCGGCGGCGCCGACGCGATCGGCCGCCGCCTGATGTACGGACCGACTGCGCAGCCGCTGGCCGTCGCGGTGATGCTCTCGATGGCACTGCCGTTCGCTCTCGCCTGGCTGCTGAAAGCGCGAGACCGGCGCGAGAAACTGATCTACGCCGCCATCGTCTTGCTGCTGCTGGGAGGCGCCGTCGCGACCCAGAAGAAAACCAGCCTGATCGGGCCAATGATCTGTGTCGCCGTCCTCTTCGCCTACCGGCCGCGGGCAATGCTGCGACTGGCGCCGCTGGCGGTCGTGGCGATGGTCGCCGTACACCTGGTCGCCCCCGGCGCGCTCGGCGCCGTGGTCGACCAGCTTTCGCCGAGCTCGGTGACCAAGGTGAACAGCACCCAGGACCGGATCAACGACTACGAGGCGATCAAGCCCGATCTGGTCGCCCACCCGTTGATCGGCCGCGGCTACGGCAGCTACGACCAGAAGCTCCACCGCATCCTCGACAACCAGTACCTCGGCCTGGCGATCGGGGTTGGGCTGCTCGGCATGCTCGCCTACCTGGCGATCTTTGCCACCTCCTCCCGCAGCGCCCACCGGGCAATCCGCTCCCGCGACCCCAGCCGAGCGCCGCCAGCGCTCGGCGCCGCCGCGGCGATCGTCGTCGCCCTCGTCTCCAACGCGCTGCTCGACTTCCTCGCCTTCCCGCAGCTTCCCTACCTGCTCTGCTTCATCGCGGCGATCGCCTACGTGCTCGGCCGCGCCCCGGAGGAGGCTCGGTGAGCACCCTTGCCGCGGCCGACCCGACCGCAAGCCGGTGCCCGGGCTGCGGTCGCCTCGAGCCCGACCCGGCGGTGCTGCTGCGCGGCCGCGACCGGCTGACCGGTGCAAGCGGCGAGTTCGCCGTGCTCGGCTGCCCCGCCTGCGGGCTGGCCTTCACCGAGCCGCGGCTGGGGCCGGAGGACTTCGAGACTTACTACCCGGACACCTACAGCGCTTATGAGCCCAACGCCTCCGCGGCGCGGCCTTCGGTGGGCGAACGAGTCGGCGCCCTGCAGCGAGAGGCGATCATCCGGTTCGGCCCCTACCGCGAGGTCTGGAAGCGGCCGCCGGGGCGGTTGCTCGACGTCGGCTGCGGGGTCGGCGACCTCGCCGCCGCTTTCGGCCGCCACAGCTGGGAGGCGCACGGGATCGACCCCTCCGCCCAGGCGGTCGAACATGCCCGCGCCGCCGGTGTCGACGCGGTCGCCGGCATGCTCGACGATGCCCCCTGGCCGGACGGGCATTTCGACGCGATCCTCTTCAACCACTCGCTCGAGCACGTCGACGACCCGGCCGCCGCGATCGCCGCGGCGGCGCGGCTGCTGAAACACGGCGGCCTACTGGCGATCGCCGTACCGAACTTCGGCAGCTGGCAGCGCCGCTTCTTCGGCTCCGCCTGGTTCCAGCTCGACCTGCCCCGCCACCTGCAGCACTTCGACCGCGCCTCGCTCACCGCCCTGGTCAGCCAGGCCGGGCTGCGCCCGGTCGCGCTCGGCACCGCGACGATGCGGCCCAGCCCGCTCGGCAGCCTCCAGTACGCGGCGTTCGGGAACCTTCGCTACGAGGGTCGCGGCTTCCGCCTACTCGCCTGGGCGCTGGCACCATTACTGCTGCTGGTCGACCGCGTCGCCGAGGGCGACTGCCTGCACCTCACGGCTGTGCGCTGAGTGCCTCGGTGCCGCTTGGGGCCGGACGGCCGCCGGGCAGAAGCCGGGCCGGCAGGACGCGGCGGGCGAGCGCGGTCAGGTCGCCCCAAACCGTGGGGAAGAAACTGCGCAGAACGGTGGCGTGGACCAGCAGCCCAGCCGCCCCCACCGTCATAACGATCAAGGCCGGTGGCAACGACGCCTCGCGCATCACCCGGGCCAGTGGGAAGCCGACCGCGAGCAGCGCCAGGCCGCCGACCACCGCCGGGGCGAGGTCGCTGACCATGCGGCTGACCGGGATCCCCACCACCTTGCGGAAGAGAACCGTGTAGACGGCGACGAGTTGGGCCAGGTAGACGGCGACGACCGCGATCGCGACCGCGACGATCCCTTGCCCGACCGTGGCGAATACGGCGCCGGCGTAGACGGCGAGCAGGACGACGTTGAACCAGAGCAGCGCACGCGGCCGGCCGGCGGCGAGCAAGACCTGGGCGAACCCGGTGAGGATCGCAGCGATCATCCCGGCCACGGCGAGAATCTGGGCAGGCAGCACCGAAGGGCCCCACTCGGGTCCGAAGACCCAGGGGATGAGAACCGGCGCGGTGACGATCAGGATGGCCAGCAGAGGCACCACCACGGCGGCGTGGACCCGGGTCGCCCGCTCGTGCAGCCGGGCCAGCTCGGCGAGGTCGCGGGTCCGCGAGTAGACCGGGAAGGCGAGCCGCATCATCACCCCGCTGATCTTGTCCTGGTAGACGACGCCGAGCTGGAAGGCGCGCCAGTAGAACCCGACCTGGGCGGAGCTGAGCCGGGCAGCGAGGATCGTGTAGTCGACGTTGGTGATCGCCACGTGCAGCAGGCCGGCCCCGGAGGCCGGCCCGCCGAAGCCGACGATCTGGCGCAGGTGCTCGCCGTGCCAGCGCGGCCGCGCCGGCCGCACGGCGACCAGGAACATCGCGCTGGCCGCGACCGCGCCGGCGATCGCCCCGAGCACGATCGCCTCGCCTTCCATCCCGGTCAGGGCGAGGGCGACTGCAACGGCCGAGCCGAGCGCCAGCGCCCCGGTTTCGATCAGGCTGATCGCGCGGAAGTCGAGCGCCCGCCAGAGCACCGAACGCGAGACGGCGCTGACCGCGGCGATCGCGAACAGCGGCGCCGCCAGTTGGACCAGCTCGCCGGTTCGCTCGCCGAACAGCGGCGCCGCCAGCAGCGGCGCCGCGAACCAGGTCACGGCTGAGAGCACCAAACCGGCGGCAATGCTGGCCAGCGTCGCCGTCTCCATGTGGCGGCGCTCGACCTCCTTGCGCTGGACCAGAGCACTGCCGAACCCCTCGAAGGTGAGGATCGCCGCCAGCGGCACCAGGATCAGGGCGATCGCCGCACGGCCGAATTCGGCCGGGACGATGAGTCGGGCGAGCGCGACGGCGGCGACCAGCTGGGCGCTTTCGCCGCAGACCCGGGCGATCGCGATCCACCGCACCCCGGACACCGCTGCGTCGCGCAACTGCTCGTAACTGGGCTCCGAGTCCATATATGGGGAATCAACGCGCCGCCGCCGGGGGACTTGCGGCGCGCAAGGCCGCGCCCCGCGGCCGCGTTGATCTGGTGATGGCCACGCTCACCGCAAGCCGTCCCCTGGCCGGCCCCCGCGCCTCGGGGGACGTTCTGATGATCCTCGGCTACACCTCCTGGTCGGGCGCCGCCGGGCGTGGCCGCGTCCACGCGGAGGACCGCCTCACCTTGGAGCTGATCCGCTCGCCACGGGTTCCCGAGCTGCTCGTCTGCAACCCCTTCCGCTCGGTGCCGGCGAAGGCATTGCGCGGCCTCACCGGGGCCGACCACGAGCCCTTCCCGGCCTCCGCTCACCGCCACCTGCACGAGCCGTTGCGGCTGCGCCGCGCCGACCCGACCACCACCGCCGCAATCGAACGCGACTGCGCCCGCTATGAGCGAAGTGTCCGCCGCACCGCCGCCAGGCTCGGCCTGGAGCGGCCGGCGGTGATCGTGACCCACCCGCTGCTTGCCGGCTTCGGCAGCTTCGAGTGGGCCGGGCCGGTCACCTACTACGCCAATGACGACCTCACCGCCTTCCCGCCGCTGCGCCCCTGGTGGCCCGCCTTCGAGCGCTCCTTCGCCCGCTTCCGCGCCGCCGGCCGTCGCGCCGTCGCGCTGACCCCGAAGTCGCTGGCCAGCGTCGACCCGACCGGTCCCGCCGCGGTCGTGCCCTGTGGGCTCGCCCCCGATGAGTGGGTCCAGCTTCGCCCAGCGCCGCAATGGTTCCTCGACCTGCCCGGCCCACGGTTGGTCTACGTCGGCACCTTGGACGAGCGGATTGACGCCGACGCGCTGCGCGCACTCGCCACCGCCCGGCCCGACGCCTCGATCGTCCTGGCCGGCCCGGGCGGCGAGAGCGGTCCCGTCGCCGGGCTCGCCTCACTGACCAACGTCCACGTCCACGGACCACTTGACCGCGGCGAGCTGACCCGGCTGGTTGGCGCCGCCGACCTCGGCTTGATCCCTCACGTCCGCACCGAGCAGACCGAGGCGATGAGCCCGCTGAAGCTCTACGAGTACCTGGCGGCCGGGCTCCCGGTCGCCGCCACCGAGCTGCCGGGCACCGCCGGGGTCTGCCCCGACCGGGTCGCGCTCGCCGCCGGTGGCAACGAGTTCGCCGCCGCCGCCGAGGCGGCCCTGGCACTCGGCCGCTGGGAGGAGTCGACGCGCCTCGAGTTCATCGCCGCCAACTCCTGGAGCAGCCGGTTCGAGCGGCTACTCGACCTTGCGCTCGCCCCGAAGGCCAACCCTCAACCTCAACTGGAGACTTAGAGTAATGCCTGAGACGCCCCGAAATGGCTGTTTTTCGTTCTTCCAGCGTGCTTTCCGCAAGCACAATGGGTCCGTGCGTGATCACCGCAACAACAGGACCCGCCGTGGCCTTTTCGGGACCCGGGAGATGCTGCTCGCGATTGCCGCCGGCGTCTGCCTGCTTGCGCTCGCTGTCCTTCCGGGGCAGGCGAGCGCCGCGGTCACCTGCCCCAACCCGATCCCGGTCGTCAACGAGAACCAGTGCAAAACCGGGACCTCGTCTTGGGAACTCAACAACAGCGCCAGCCCCGACCTCGGCGGCTACACGACGAAGACCAGCGTCGACCTCGGCGAAAGCGTCGTGCTCAAGGTCGGCCGGGACGGCCCGGTCAGCCCGACCAAAACGGTGAACATCGCCGTCTACCGGATGGGCTACTACAACGGCGACGGTGGCCGGCTCGTCAACAGCGCCAACAACGTCCCGATCAACAACGACTTCACCTGTAAACCGATGGACGAAACCACCGGGCTGGTGGACTGTGGCAACTGGGCAACGACTTACACGATCCCCGGCTCAAGCCTGCCGGCCTCGGGCGTCTACCTGGTCAAGCTGACTGCCTCCACCGGTGACGAAACCCAGGCCGTCTTCACCGTCCGCGACGACAAACGCAACCCGCAGTCGAAGCTGCTCTTCGTCCTCCCGATCACCAGCTACCAGGCCTACAACACCTTCGGCGGCAAGTCGCTGTACTTCGGCACCGAGGGCGGCAACACGGTCTCCGGCACCAGCCGCGCGGTCAAGGTCTCCTTCAACCGGCCCTTCAACCGGGCCGGGGGCGAACACGACTGGCTCTTCGGGCCCGACTACAACCTGCTGTCCTGGATCGAGAGCCAGGGCTACGACGTCTCCTACACCGACGACGTCCAGGTCAGCCAGGAACCGTCGCAGCTGCTCCAGCACGACGGGCTGGTGATCTCCGGCCACTCGGAGTACTGGACGCGGCAGCAGTTCAACGGCGTCAAAGCGGCTCGCGACGCCGGCGTCAACATCGCCTCCTTCAGCGCCAACACCGCCTACTGGCAGGTCCGCTACGAGGACGGAGGCCGCACCCTTGTCTGCTACAAGACCGTCGAGGGCAGCGGCTCGGCCGGCAGCGGCTCGGTCAGCCAGAACGACTGGGGTCCGGACGGGGTCAAAGGCACCGCCGACGACGCGCTCGGCCTCGACGGGACCGCCGGCACCGCCGACGACAATCCGCAGAACTCGACCACCACCTTCCGCGACAACGGGGCGCCCCCCGGTGACCCCTCCGCCCCAGCCGGCGGCCGGGTCGGTCCGGACATGCCGGAGAACCAGCTGTTCGGAATCATGTACGTCGGCGACAACGATGCCCGCGGCTTCCCGGTGACGATCCCGCCTGGCAATGCCAATCAGGAATTCGCCGCCGACCGCGTCTGGCGCAACACCGGGATCTCCGAAAACAGCACCACCAACATCGGCACGCTGCTGGTCAACTGGGAGTGGGACGCGATCCCGGCCCAGGCCCAGTACCTCTCGCGCCAGCCGAGCGGCGTCAAGCGGCTGTACGCGACCAACGTCCAGACCGCCCCCGACAACTCCTGGCTCCAGGACGAGGGCCGGCTGCGCAACACCTCGCCGCCGCCCGGCCAGCCGGGCACGGTCGGCGCCGTCCGCTACACCGCGCCGAGCGGCGCCCAGGTCTTCGCCAGCGGCACGATGCAGTGGTCGCGCGGGCTGATGAACGAAAGTGATGAACGGATCGAGCAGGCGACCTACAACGTCTTCTCCGACATGGGGATCCAGCCGAACACGCCGAGCGGCGTGACGCTCGACCCCGGCGGCTCCAACAAAGCGCCCAACGGCGGCTTCACGATCTCCCCCAACCCCTCGAAAACGGCGACCCCGATCGCCTTCAACGCCTCCGCCTCCAACGACCCCGACGGGGCGATCGCCAAATACGAGTGGGACCTCGATGGCGATGGCGACTTCGAGACCAACGGCGGCACCAACCCGATCGTCACCCACAGCTACGCGGCCGAGGGCACCTACAACGTGCGACTGCGGGTCACCGACAACGGCGGCGCCACCGACCTCGCCGCGCAGACGCTGACGATCATCGACAACCAGCCGCCGACCGCGAGCTTCACCGCGACTCCCAACGTCAGCATCAAAAACGAACCGATCGCCTTCAACGGCGCCGGCTCCACCGACCCCGACGGGACGATCGCAAAATACGAATGGGACTTCGACGGCAACGGCTCCTACGAGACCAACGGCGGCGCCGGCTCGACGATCAACCACACCTTCACGACCCCCGGCAGCTACACGGTCGGGCTGCGGGTCACCGACAACGGCGGCAAGACCGCGACCACGACCCGGCCAATCAGCATCAACAGCGGCGAAATCAGCAAATACACCGACTCGGTGCTCGCCACTCCTGGCCTCAGGCACTACTGGCGGATGGGCGAGACCGCCGGCCCGAGCTTCGCCGACAGCAAAGGCTCCAGCCCGGCGACCGCAGCCGGTGAACCGACCTTCGGCGTGCCCGGCGGTGTCCCCGAAGACCCTGACCGCGCCGCCGAGTTCGACGGCGTCAACGACTCCGCTAGCGCCGCCGTCAACCTCGCCGGCAGCAACACCGCGACGGTCGAGTTCTGGCTCAACTGGAGCAACTACTCCAACGACGACCGGCTGGCGATGGAGCTCACCTCCAACTTCAACGACGTCGCTGGCGGCTTCCTGATCGACCCCAACGCGCCGCAGCTGGGTGGCACCTTCGGGGTCGGCATCGGCACCGGCCTGGCCCGCAACAACGTCTTCTTCGAGCGGCCCTCGGCCGGGGTCTGGCACCACTACGCCTTTGTCTTCAACACGGCGGCACCGGCGGCCCAGCAGATCGTCCCCTACGTCGATGGCAAAGCGGTCGCCTACACCAAGCTCGACAGTGGAATCGGCTCCGGCAACTTCGCCAACTCGACGCTGTACATGATGTCGCGCGCCGGCAACGGCCTGTTTGGCGAAGGCGACCTCGACGAGGTTGCGATCTACAACCGCGCCCTCGCCGCACCGACGATCGACAAGCACTTCAAAGGCATCGTCGTCGAAGGAGAGGAAGGCTCGGTCGGCAGCGGCGAAGGCGGTGGTGGTGGCGAAGAAGAAGGCGGCGGTGGCGAAGAAGAAGGCCCGCCTCCTGGGGGCACCGGGATCGGTTACTCCGACGCGGTGCTCGCCACCGGCGGCCTGCTCAACTACTGGACGATGGGCGAGCCGATCGGCCCGACGATCGCCGACAGCGCCGGCTTCAATCCGGCAACCGCGAGCGGCGGCCCGACCTTCGGCGCGGCCGGGGGCGTCCCCGGGGAGACCGGCAGCTCGATCAAATTCGACGGCGTCAACGACGCCGCCAGCACCCCGCTCAACCTCTCCGGCAAGACGGCGCTGACCGTCGAGTTCTGGATGAAGTGGAACGCCTGGGGCAACGACGACCGGCTGGCGATGGAGTTCACGCCCGACTTCAACAGCGTCCCCGGCGGCTTCCTGATCGACCCGAACAGCAGCTACGGCAGCTTCGCCGTCTCGCTCGGGAAAGGCTCCTCGCGCAACGTCGCCCTCTTCGCCCGGCCCTCGGCCGGTGCCTGGCACCACTACGCCTTCGTGCTCGACACCACTGCCCCCGCCTCGCAACAGATCGTCCCCTACGTCGACGGTCTCCCGGTCAACTACAGCAAGGCCGAAAACGGCAGCGGCGCCGGCGCCTTCGCCGACTCCTCGCTCTACTTCATGTCGCGCGCCGGCGCGGCCCTGTTCGGCGGCGGCAACCTCCAGGACGTGGCGCTCTACGAGCAGCCGCTGAGCGCAGCGACGATCTCCTCCCACTTCGCCAGCAACGGCGCCAGCGGCCGCCCGACCGCCTCCTTCCAGGCGCCGGCGACGGCGAAAACGGGCGAAACGGTCAGCTTCGACGCCTCGGCCTCGAAAGACACCGACGGCACGATCGCCAAATACGAGTGGGACCTCGACGGCAACGGCAGCTACGAGACCGACACCGGCACGACGCCGACCGCGAGCCGCTCCTACTCGACCCTGGGCCCGGTCACGGTCGGGCTGCGGGTAACCGACGATGCCGGCAACACCGCCTCCGCCGCCCACACGGTGACGATTGAGGCCGCGGGCGGTGGTTCCGGCCCCAACCACAAAGAGGCTGTGCTCGGCACGCCCGGCCTGCTCAACTTCTGGCGGCTCGGCGAGAGCTCCGGCTCGGTCTTTGCCGACAGTGCCGGCTCCAACTCGGCCAGCGCCACCGGCGGACCGACCCTCGGCGTGCCCGGCGGCGTCCCCAGCGACACCGACACCGCCGCCAGCTTCGACGGCGTCGACGACGCCGCCAGCGCCGCGCTCGAACTCGGCGGACGTAGCTCGCTGACCGTCGAGTTCTGGATGAAGTGGAACGCCTGGGCCAACGACGACAGGCTGGCGATGGAGTACACGCCGAACTTCAACGAAGCGCCTGGCGGCTTCCTGGTCGACCCGAACAGCAGCTACGGCAGCTTCGCGGTCGGGATCGGCCAGGACGCTTCGCGCAACATCTCTCTCTTCGCCCGGCCCTCGGCCGGAGCCTGGCACCACTACGCCTTTGTCCTCGACATCACCGCGCCGCCGGCCGACCAGGTCGTCCCCTACGTGGACGGCAAAGCCATTGCCTTCACCAAGCCGGTGGGCGGCAGCGGCAGCGGCGCCGGCAACTTCGCCGACTCCTCGCTGTACTTGATGTCGCGCGCCGGCACGGCTCTGTTCGGTGCCGGTGACCTCGACGACGTCTCTGTCTACGGCCGGCCGCTCAGCGCGGCGACGATCGCCGAGCACTACCAGGGCGTCGTCACCAACCTCCACCCGACCGCCTCGCTGCAGGGACCGGCGAGCGTCAAAGCGGGTCAGCAGGCCCAGTTCGACGGCTCCGGCTCGAGCGACCCCGAAGGCACGATCAGCCGCTACGAATGGGATCTCGACGGCAACGGCAGTTATGAGACCAGCACCGGGACTACGCCGACCGCGACCCGCGTCTACGCCAGCGCCGGCGAAGTCGCCGTCAAGCTGCGGGTCACCGATGACGTCGGCGCCAGCGCCGTGGCCACCCATACCATCGCCGTCCAGCCGGGCGAAGGCGGCGGTGGTGAAGAAGGCGGCGGCGAAGAAGGGTCCAACACCAATTACCGCGATGCTGTCCTCGCCACCCCTGAACTGCTGCACTACTGGCGACTCGGCGAGAGCTCCGGCTCGGTCTTCGCCGACGGCAAAGGCGCCAGCCCCGCCAGCGCCCTGGGCGAACCGACGCTCGGCGTCGCCGGCGCGCTGGTAGGGGATCCGGACAAGGCGGCCAGCTTCGACGGCGTCGACGACGCCGCCAGCGTCGCGCTCGAACTCGGCGGACGCAGCTCGCTGACCGTCGAGTTCTGGATGAAGTGGAACGCCTGGGGCAACGACGACCGGCTGGCGATGGAGTTCACGCCGAACTTCAACGACGCGGCCGGCGGGTTCTTGATCGACCCGAACAGCAGCTACGGCAGCTTTGCGGTCGGGATCGGCCAGGGCGCCTCGCGCAACGTCGCCCTCTTCGGCCGGCCCTCGGCCGGCGCCTGGCACCACTACGCCTTCGTGCTCGACACCGCAGCGGCGCCGGCTGACCAGGTCATCCCCTACGTGGACGGCAAAGTTGCTGCCTTCACCAAGGCCGAGAACGGCAGCGGCGCCGGCAACTTCGCCGACTCCTCGCTGTACTGGATGTCGCGCGCCGGCACGGCCCTGTTCGGCGCCGGTGACCTCGACGACGTCTCGGTCTACGGCACCCCGCTCGGCGCCGCGACGATCTCCGCCCACTACTCGGCAGGCGCGCCCAACCACCTGCCGGTGGCCTCGCTCAACGTCTCCCCCAATCCGGCCCTGACCGGCACCACGGTGACCTTCAATGGTGCCGCCTCGAAAGACACCGACGGCACGATCGCCAAATACGAGTGGGACCTCGACGGCAACGGCAGTTATGAGACCGATACCGGGACCACCTCGAGCACCAGCCGCAGCTACGAAGCCGGCGGCGAACAGACGGTCGGGCTGCGGATCACCGATGACCGCGGCGGTACCGCCACCGCAAGCTTCGTGCTGACGATCCAGAACCGGGCTCCGTCCGCCTCTTTCACGGCGACCCCGAACCCGGTCCCGACCGGATCCAGCATCGCGCTCGACGCGACCGCCTCGACCGACCCCGAGGGACCGATCGCCAAATACGAGTGGGACCTTGACGGCAACGGCTCCTTCGAGACCAGCACCGGCACGACGCCGACCGCGACTGCGTCCTTCGCCACCCAGGGCAGTCGGGCGCTCGGGCTCCGAGTCACCGACGACACCGGCGCCACGGCGACGACGACGCGCACCGTGACCGTCCAGAACCGGCCGCCCGTCGCCTCCTTCACCGCGACCCCGAACCCGGTCGTCTCCGGCCAGGCCGTCGCCTTCAACGCCTCTGCCTCGGTCGACCCCGATGGCACCGTGACCAAATATGAATGGGACCTCGACGGCAATGGGTCCTTCGAGACCAGCACCGGCGCCACGGCGACGACGACGCGCACCTACCCGACCCCGGGCGACCGGACGATCGGGCTGCGGGTCACCGACAGCAACGGCGCCACGGCGACCACGACCAAAACCCTCACGGTCCAGAACCGACTGCCGACCGCGTCGTTCACGGCCGCGCCCAACCCGACGTTGAGCGGCAACACGGTCAACTACACCGCCACTGCCACCGACCCCGACGGGACGGTCGCCAAATACGAGTGGGACCTGGACGGCAACGGCAGCTTCGAGACCGATACCGGGACGACGGCGAGCGCCGCGACCGCCTACGCGACCCCGGGCGCCCGCACGGTCGGCCTGCGGGTCACCGACAACAGCGGCGGCGCCACCACTGCGGCGACGCAGACGGTGACGATCCAAAACCGCGCCCCGACCGCGTCCTTCACGGCGACGCCGAACCCGGTCCCAACCGGAACCGCGGTCAACTTCAGCGCCGCCGCCTCGAACGACCCCGACGGCACGATCGCCAAATACGAGTGGGACCTTGACGGTAACGGCAGCTTCGAGACCAACACCGGCACCACCGCGACGACCAGCCGTACCTACACCACCTCGGGTGAAGTGAAAGTCGGGCTGCGGATCACCGACAACAGCAACGCCACGGCGACGACGACGGTGACCGTCAACGTCCAGAACCGGCCACCGGTCGCATCGTTCACCGCGATCCCGAACCCGGTCACCGCCGGCACCACGGTCAACTACACCGCCACCGCTACCGACCCCGACGGCACGATCGCCAAATACGAGTGGGACCTTGACGGCAACGGCAGCTTCGAGACCAGCTCGAACACCAACAACAAAGCCAGCCGCTCCTACTCCAACGCCAGCGAACCGAAAGTCAGCCTGCGCGTCACCGACAACAAAGGCGCCACCACGACGGTTGTCCAGACGATCGTCGTCCGCGGCCCCTACAACGCGGCCGTACTCGGGACCGTCGGCTTGACCAACTACTGGCGTCTCGGCGAGACCTCCGGCACCGCCCTGGCCAACTCGGTCGGCACCGCCACCGCCACCGCCTTTAACGGGGTCACTCTGGGAGCCTCCGACACCCTCTCCAACGACGGCAACTCGGCCGCCGGCTTCGACGGCAGCAATGACTACGCCTCGGTGCCGCTGAACCTCTCCGGGACCGCGAAACTGACGATCGAGTTCTGGCTGCGCTGGAACAACAACTCCAACAACAACGACATCGCGCTCGAGTTCACCCCGAACGTCGACAACAACAACGGCGGCTTCCTGATCAACCCAAACTCGAGCAGCTCCAGCGGCCGCTTCGAAGTCGCGATTGGCCGCGGCCTCTCACGCAACAACGCGTACTTCACCCGGCCCTCGCAGAACAACTGGCACCACTACGCGATCGTGCTCGACAGCGGTGCCGGCATCCTCAACCAGATCATCGTCTACGTCGACGGCAAATCGGTCTCCCTAACCAAGGGCGCGATCGGCCTCGGCGCGGGCAACTTCGCCAACTCGACCCTGTACTTCATGTCGCGCGGCGGCAGCTCGCTGTTCGGCCAAGGCACCCTTGACGAGCTGGCGATCTACAACCAGGTGCTGAGCGCCGCTCAGATCTCCCAGCACTTCTCGGCTGGCTGATCCGGGTTTTAACCCCTCCTTGACGGCTTCGTGCCGCAAGGTGGCATAGGGTTACATAACAATTTGGTTCGATACCGCACCACCGGGTAGCGAACATCTGGGATGGCAAGGGGCAACGAGCAAAGGGGCAGGTTCAGGTCCGTACAGACGGCGGCGATCAGCCTGCTCGCCGCCCTAATGCTCATCACCGGCGCCGACGTCGCGAGCGGCGGCACGATCGGCATCACCGCGGCCTTCCGCGGCGACGACACCTCCTTTAGCGTCGACGCGATCGCCGCCGCGCGCCAGCGGCTCCCGGTTGCGATCGAATCGGCGCGGCGGGTTAAGACGCGCCGACCTCATCGCCGCCACCACGTAACCCCCTCCCCTCCCCCGGCCCGGCCGGGAGGACCGGCACCAACTGAACCGGGCACGCCGGCGCCGGGGGAACCGGTCGCGCCCCCAGCCACCGACACGACTCCGCCGCAGACCTCGATCACCGGCAAACCATCGCTCGAGACGACCGCTACCACGGCCAAATTCAGCTTCCAGTCAAGCGAGGCAGGCTCCAGCTTTGCCTGCAAGCTCGACAGCGGCAGTTGGGCCGGTTGCAGCTCGCCGAAGCTCTACTCGGGGCTCGGAGTCGGCTCCCACCAGTTCTCGGTGCGCGCGACCGATGGCTCCAACAACACGGACGCCTCGCCGGCCAGCTTCACCTGGACCGTGAAATCGCAGTCCCCGCCGTCGAGCCCAGAGAACCCGCCCCCACCACCACCCGACGCCACCGCGCCCGACACTTCGATCACCGCCAGCCCGGCGAGCGCCACCACCGTGACCGCGGCGAGCTTCTCGTTCACTTCAAGCGAGGCAGGCTCCAGCTTTGCGTGCAAGCTCGACAGCGGCAGTTGGGCCGGTTGCAGCTCGCCGAAGCTCTACTCGGGGCTCGGGGTCGGCTCCCACCAGTTCTCGGTGCGCGCGACCGATGGCTCCAACAACACGGACGCCTCGCCGGCCGGCTTCACCTGGACGGTCGAAGCGTCTCCGCCTCCTCCGCCTCCTCCTCCCCCACCACCACCTCCACCGCCGCCTCCTCCACCTCCTCCACCTCCTCCACCGCCACCGCCCCCAACCGGATGCACGACCACGGTCTCCAGCATCGCGGCGATCCAGTCAGGTCTTGCCAGCGCGGCCCCCGGCGCGGTCCTCTGCCTCGCCAACGGCGACTACGGCAAACTCAGCCTCAGCGCCACCATGGCTGCTCCCGGGGTCACCGTGCGGGCCGCGAGCCCGGGCGGCGCGACGATCGCCGGCGCCAGCCTCAGTGGTTCGAACCTCACCCTCGCCCGCTTCGACTCGACCTCCGGCATCTCAGTCCAGCCCGGCGCCACCGGGATGACGATCGAACACAACCGGATCACCGGCGGCGGCCAGGGGATCGACGCCGGCCCGACCTCAACCACGACGGTCAACGACACCAGGATCATCGGCAACCAGCTGATCGGGCCTTTCGGTGAGGACGCGATTCACCTCAACCGCTACCACGACTCCGACGGTGACGGGATCGGGGTCCTGATCGAAGGCAACGAGATCACCAACGTGCGCGAGAACGGCAACCACTCCGACTGCCTGCAGACGGTCTGGGTCGGCGACCACATCGTGTTCAGGAACAACTACCTGCACGACAACCGCTGCCAGGGTTTCTTCGTCAAGGACCAGGCGAGCCTCGGCGGCGTCTCCGGCCCAATCAACGGGATCAACGTGGAAAACAACCTCTTCCTCCGCAACAAGGAACCGTGCGGGGCGCCGCTGACCAGTTGCGGGCAGCCGATGTACTTCCAGGTCTTCGGCCCCTATACCGGCTTCCGGATGACCCGCAACACGATCTGGGGCGATGGCGGAGACTCGATCGCCACCTTCCGTGAGGGCACCGGTTCAGACACCGCGATCGCCAACAATGTGATCTACCGCTTCTGGACCGACACCAACATGAGCGCCGCGAGCATGACCAACAACACGGTCTGCAAAGTGGAAACCGGCTCCGGCGGCTCCTGGCCGGCCTCGCGTCCGGGTGAGAGCACCGCCTGCACGCTCGGCTTCGCCAACCCTGCCGTCGACGACTACCGGCTGAGCGGCGACCGCGGTGTCGACTGGGCGCCGGGCGATCAACACTACGGTTTCTGAGCAAACCATCCCCGCCTGACGCGCTCAGGCGGCGTTTTAGTACATCCGTTGGCCGCACAGGGACTTTGATCCGAAGAGCGCGCCAGGTGTCGACAGAAGGGCATGCCGGCAAGGGGGCCCCAGCTGTCGAAGCACGCACATGCCGGGATCGTCGCCGTCCTTGTAATAGTCCTCACTGGAGTAACGGTCAGCTTTGCCGTGGCCGACGGATTGCCATACCTATCCCTCGGCAAGAGCAAGGGCACCCAAACCCGGGCCCGCCAGGGGGCGCTATCGACTGCCGTTCGGGTCTCGCCATACCGACTCCAGAAGCGCCGCTCGGTGAAGCCGAAGCCGACGCTGGAACAACCGGCCCCGGTGCCGCCTGCACCACCACCACCCGACGCCACCGCGCCCGACACTTCGATCACCGCCAGCCCGGCGAGCGCCACCACCGTGACCGCGGCGAGCTTCTCGTTCACTTCAAGCGAGGCAGGCTCCAGCTTTGCGTGCAAGCTCGACAGCGGCAGTTGGGCCGGTTGCAGCTCGCCGAAGCTCTACTCGGGGCTCGGAGTCGGCTCCCACCAGTTCTCGGTGCGCGCGACCGATGGCTCCAACAACACGGACGCCTCGCCGGCCAGCTTCACCTGGACGGTCGAAGCGTCTCCGCCTCCTCCGCCTCCTCCTCCCCCACCACCACCTCCACCGCCGCCTCCTCCACCTCCTCCACCTCCTCCACCGCCACCGCCCCCAACCGGATGCACGACCACGGTCTCCAGCATCGCGGCGATCCAGTCAGGTCTTGCCAGCGCGGCCCCCGGCGCGGTCCTCTGCCTCGCCAACGGCGACTACGGCAAACTCAGCCTCAGCGCCACCATGGCTGCTCCCGGGGTCACCGTGCGGGCCGCGAGCCCGGGCGGCGCGACGATCGCCGGCGCCAGCCTCAGTGGTTCGAACCTCACCCTCGCCCGCTTCGACTCGACCTCCGGCATCTCAGTCCAGCCCGGCGCCACCGGGATGACGATCGAACACAACCGGATCACCGGCGGCGGCCAGGGGATCGACGCCGGCCCGACCTCAACCACGACGGTCAACGACACCAGGATCATCGGCAACCAGCTGATCGGGCCTTTCGGTGAGGACGCGATTCACCTCAACCGCTACCACGACTCCGACGGTGACGGGATCGGGGTCCTGATCGAAGGCAACGAGATCACCAACGTGCGCGAGAACGGCAACCACTCCGACTGCCTGCAGACGGTCTGGGTCGGCGACCACATCGTGTTCAGGAACAACTACCTGCACGACAACCGCTGCCAGGGTTTCTTCGTCAAGGACCAGGCGAGCCTCGGCGGCGTCTCCGGCCCAATCAACGGGATCAACGTGGAAAACAACCTCTTCCTCCGCAACAAGGAACCGTGCGGGGCGCCGCTGACCAGTTGCGGGCAGCCGATGTACTTCCAGGTCTTCGGCCCCTATACCGGCTTCCGGATGACCCGCAACACGATCTGGGGCGATGGCGGAGACTCGATCGCCACCTTCCGTGAGGGCACCGGTTCAGACACCGCGATCGCCAACAATGTGATCTACCGCTTCTGGACCGACACCAACATGAGCGCCGCGAGCATGACCAACAACACGGTCTGCAAAGTGGAAACCGGCTCCGGCGGCTCCTGGCCGGCCTCGCGTCCGGGTGAGAGCACCGCCTGCACGCTCGGCTTCGCCAACCCTGCCGTCGACGACTACCGGCTGAGCGGCGACCGCGGTGTCGACTGGGCGCCGGGCGATCAACACTACGGTTTCTGAGGCTTTCCCTGACCAAGTGCATTCGGCGGCGAGAAACGGGCCGCCGGGCGCGTTGTTAGGGGGATGGACCGTGCCCGCACCTTCCGCATAGCCATGCTGCTGATCGCCGCCTTGGTCCTGGCCGGGGGCGGCCTGGCGCTGGCGCTTGGCTCCTCCGGCGACCCCAAACCGCTCGCCAAGGACGATCGCGCCTGCTCACTGACCGTCGCCAGCCTCGAGGCGGCTGCCTCCGCGGTCGACAGCGCGCCGCCGGGGGCGACCGTCTGCCTGCGCGACGGTACCTACGGCGAGCTTGAGCTCGACGCCGAGAAGCCATCGCCGGGAGTGACGCTGCGCGCCGTGCACCCGGGCCAGGCGCGGCTCGCGGGCGCCGACCTGCGCGGTGCCAACCTCGCCATCGCTCGCTTCGACGTGCGCGACGAGATCACGGTCGAGCCCGGGTCGCGGAAGATCTCGATCCTCCACAACCGGATCTCCGGCGGTTACTTCGGGGTCGAAGCCGGACCCACGACCAGCACCTCGATCGCCGACACGACGATTCGCGGCAACCGCTTCGTCGGCCCCTTTGGCGAGGACGCGATCCGGCTCAACCGCTACCACGACAGCGGCGACCCCGACCCCTACGGGGTCCTGATCGAAGGCAACGAGATCACCAACGTGCGCGAGAACGGCAACCACTCCGACTGCCTGCAATCGGTCTGGGGCGGCGACGGCCTCTACTTCCGCCGCAACTACCTGCACGACAATCGCTGCCAGGGCTTTTTCATCAATGACCAGCCCGAACCGGTCGCCAACGTCGTCATCGCCGACAACCTGATGCTGCGCAACGCCGCCCCCTGCGACCCGCCCGACTCCGGCTGCGGGCCGCCCCTGATCGTCCAGGTCTTCGGCCCGACCCGCGGCATCGCGGTCACCGGCAACACGATCTGGACCCCCGAGAACGACTCGCCGCTCGCTCTCCGCGAAGGGCCCTTTGGCCGGGTCAGCTTCTCCGGCAACGTCATCTACCGCGGCTGGAGCGACTGGACCGGCGGCTTCCCCGACTACTCCGAGCGCGAGGACACGGTCTGCCAGTGGGAAGGCCTGCCGCCGCTCTCTGCCAGTGCGAAGCACAGCTGCCACCCGGGCTTCCGCGACCCCAGCCACGACGATTACCGGCTGCGCGACGGGCGCGGCGTCGACTGGGTACCGCGCCCAGGGCGCTTCGGCCCCTGAGCAAGAATTCACGCCCTGAGGCGTTGATCCCGTATGAGCGTAAGTGCGACCGTCGAGCCGGTCTCCGCTTCTCCCCAGTCGGGCAACCACCGCGACGGACTGCGCGACAAGCACGCCCACGCCGGCGTGGCGATGGCGATCGCGACGCTGGCAATGGCCACGGCTTCCGGGATCCAGGCGCTGCTCTACCTGAGCTCGTTCGGGATTGGTGGCCGCACCGACGGCTTCTTCGTCGCCTTTGCCCTCTACTCGAGCTTCGGTGTCTTCAGCCAGAGCATCCGGGTCACTTCGGCGCCGCTCCTGGTCGGCGAGCGCCCCCGCCTCTCCCCGGCCGAGTTCGGCGCCGCCCTGATCGCGATCTCGGTTCCGGTGGCGATCCTGACGATCCCGCTGGCCGGGCCGGTGGCCGAGCTGCTCGCCCCCGGCCTGGGCCCTGCCGGCCAGCAGGTCACCGAGTCGGCCCTGCCGATCCTCGGCGGCGCCATGGTCCTGCAGCTCTGGGCCGCCGGGGGAGCAACCCTGCTCGCCGTCCGCGACCGCTTCGACCGCGTCGCCTTCGCCTACATCGCCGGCGCCGGCGCCGGCCTCCTTGTCTACCTCGGGGTCTCCGGCGCGGCCGGCGAGCTCTCGCTCGGCTGGTCGATGTTGGCGATGGCCGTCGTCACCTGCGTGGCGATGCTCGACGGCGTCCGGACTAGTCGCGGCCCCGCCGCAACGCCGGCAGCCCACCGGCCCCTGCGCCGGCTCGCCCGCGGCGTCGGCCTGATCCTCGGCAGCACCGCGATCTATCTCGCCTTCAACGGGCTCTACGTCGTCACCCTCGCCTTCGCCAGTACTTACAACCCTGGCGACGCGACCGTCCTCTCCTACGCCTACCTGTTCGCCAGCTACCTGGTGGCCGCCACCGGGTTCGCGCTCGGGATGTCGCGAATCGCCGACATGCGGCGCGGCGCCCTCGCCGACTGGCGCGAGGTGATCGCCGACACCGTCCCGGCCGGCTTCCGCTACGCGATGCTGCTGGTCGCGCCCGCCCTGGCGGCGCTGATCTCCGGCGGCGCCGACCTGATTGGGCAGGTGCTGCCGGCCAGCTTCGACGCCGCCCAGGTCGAGCAGCTGAAGGTTTTCAGCGCCCTGCTCTGCGCCTGGACGCTCGGAGCGCTGCTGGTCAACTTGCTGCTGCCGGCCCTGTTCGCGCTTGGCCGCGCCAAGTTGGTCAACGTCCTGGCGCCGTTGATCCTCTTCCTTCACATCGGTGTCACCGCGCTCGGCGGCGTCCTCTGGGGTGCCAACGGCGTCGTCGGCGTCTTCTGCGTCGTGCCGCTCGGCTTCGCCGCCTTCCTGCTGATCGCGGGGGCGGGCCGCGAGAGCGGCACGATCGCTCGCGAGCTGGCCCGCGACTTCCTCCGCTTCAGCCTGCTCGCGGCGCTCAGCTACGGAGCCGGAGCAGCGATCGGGGCTGAGCTGAGCGGCGTCATCGCGCCACTGGTTACGGTCACCGCCGGCTCGCTGCTCTACGCGCTGCTGACCTCGCGCCTCGCCTCACGCCAGGTGCGACTGCTGGTCGGCGCGGTGAAGCCGGCCTCGGCATGAACGTCGCGGTCCGCACCGCACGCGAGCGCGCTGCCTGGGGGACGCGCGGCGCGCTGCGGCGTCTCACCGCCAACGCCGACGCCCGGGCGCTCGGCCTGATCTTCCTCGCCTTTGCCCTGCTGGCGGCGCTCAGCTGGCGAGCCTGGGGTGTGCCCTCGGTCGACGCCGGACACGAGCTGACCGTGGCCGGGGCGATCGCCGAAGGCGCCCAACCCTTCGGCGACATCCGCTACTTCTACGGGCCGGCGGGCGTCTACCTGCTAGCCGCCGCCTTCGCCGTCTTCGGCACCGGCTTCACCACCGCCTTCGCCTTCGGGCTGCTCCAGGCGGCGGCGATCATCGTCGCCTTCTACGCCCTCTCCCGCCAGTTGCTCGCCGTCGTCCCGGCCCTGATCGCGACCCTCGTCGTCGCCGCCATCGGGTTCTCCGGCACTCCCTTCAACTTCGTCCTGCCCCACACCAACTCGGCCACCTTCGGCCTCCTCTTCCTGCTCCTCACCCTGCTCGCCCTGTCCCGCGAGCGGCTCGTCCTCGCCGGCCTGGCGGCCGGTGTCGTCGGCCTCAGCCGGCCCGAGATGGCCGCGGTCGGCGTCCTCCTGCTCGCCGTCTACCTAATCGGCACCGCCCGCCAACGGGGCGGCCGCGCGGCGCTCACCGCCCTCCCCCGCCTCGCCGTGCCCGCTCTCGCCGTGCCCGCAGTGGTGCTCGGCCTGCTCGCCGCCGAAGTCGGCGCGGCGCGGCTCTTCACCGAGAACCTCTGGCCGGTCGATTTCCTCCGCATCGCCGGCTTCGCTTCGCAAGAAGCCTGGGCGCCGCTGGACCTTGAAAGCCTCGCCGCCACCCTCGCCCGGGCCACCATCTACTGCACGTTGCTTGCCGCCGCCGTCGCCGCGGCGCTCGGCGTCTCGCGAGCCAGCCGCAACGGCGAGCGGTTGCGTGCCCTCTGGCCGATCCCGGCGGCGCTCCTGACCCTCGGGCTGCTCGATCTCGCCTGGCGGGCGCTCGGTGTCTTCGCTCCCGCCCAGGCCGCGGTCCAGCACGAGAGCACCCACCTGCTGATCGGGATGAGCTGGCTGCCGGCGCTCGGCTTCGCCGCCGCAGCTGCGATCACCGTCCGTTTCCTGCGCGGCGGCACGGCGCCGATCTCCGGCTCCTGGGGATTCGACCTAGCGCTGGTCGCCGTCGCCGCGGCACTCGGCGCCCGCGCCTACGACGCCTTTACTGCCGAGGCCTCCTATGCCCCCTACTACGCGCCCCCGCTGGTCCTCCTGCTGGCCGTCCTCCACGACCGCCTCAGCCGGCGCTGGCCGCAGGCGCGCGGCGCCCTGCTCGCGGCCCTCGCCGCGGTCGGCCTCGGTGTCGCCACCTATACCGCGGTCGCCCTCAACCCCGATGACAGCTCCATCGTCCGCACCCCGCGCGGCACCTTCGTCACCACTCCGGGCGGCGCCGCGGCCTTGCAACCGACGATCGAGTTCATCGACGCCCGCACCGCCCCCGGAGAACCGGTCCTCGCGGTTCCCGCCGAGGCCGGCTTCAACTTCATGACCGGCCGGCCACCGGCCTTGTACGACCCGATGTTCCTGCCCGGCCTGCTCGACTCGCCTGCCGACGAACTCGCCGCGATCGCCCGGCTCGAAGCCGAGGGAGTCCGCTACGCGGTGGTCGACCGGCGCACCTTCGTCAACTACGGCTACGAACACTTCGGCGAGGAATACAACCGCCGGTTGGCTGCCTGGATCGAGCGCGAGGGTCCGCCGGTGGCGACCTTCGGCGACGGTCGACGCGCCGCCGGAACCAACCCTGGGACCGCCTATGACGTCTACCGGGTCGGACCTTGAACACCGCGCCGCGAGCGGCGCGGCGGCCACCGGCGCCTCGCCGACGCTGCCGGTAGGCGTCTGCGGCGCCGCCCAGCTGCACGCCAGGCGCCGCCTACTGGCCGCGCTCGAAGCCGCCTTCCCGGTCCGCTTCGAGGCGCGGGCGCAAGGGGAGCTGCGGGGGCTTGGTGGCCTCCTCGACCTCGGGGACGGCGCCGCCGCCCGGGCCGCCGCAAAGGCCGGCCTGCCGGCGCTGGCGCTGCTCGGCCGCGAGCCTCGACGCGACCGCACCCCGGTCGCCCAAGACCTCTCCGCCGACCCCTCGCTCGACCGCCGCCTGCGCGGCACGACCCTTCCCGACTCCCGAGTCGGCGAGGCGCTGGAAGCCGGCGCCGGCCTCCAGGGTCAGGACGGCGCCGCGGTCCTCGCCAGCCACCGTGGCCGGCCAACCTGGATCCGGGCGGGCGCCCTGCGCACCGCGTTGCTCGCGCCTAACGAGCTCGAGCCCGGCGAAGCGCTGCGCGAACGCCTGCGCGACGGCCGCAGCGCCGCCCTGCTGCCGCTCGTCCTCTTCCTCCGCGAGCTCACCCTCGACCTCGCCTGGCAGCCGCCGCCGCTCCGAGCCTGCTTCCTCTTCGATGACCCCAACCTGCACTGGCACTCCTACGGATTCATCGAGCTTGGGGTACTGGCCGCTCACGCAGCCGAGCACGGCTACCACGCGTCCCTGGCAACGATCCCGCTTGACACCTGGTTCGCCCACCCGGGCGCCGTACGGGCGCTGGCCGAAAGCAGCGGGGCGCTCTCGCTCGCCGTCCACGGCAACAATCACGACGGCGCCGAGCTCGGCCGGGTCGGGACCGAGGCCGCGGCGGTCGCCCTGGCCGCCCAGGCGCTGCGCCGGCTGGATCGCTTTGCCCGCCGCACCGGGCTCGGCGTCGACCGGGTCATGGTGCCGCCGCACGAGCGCTGCTCCGAGGCCACGGTCGAGGGACTGCGGCGATGCCGCTTCGAGGCGATCACGATGACGCGGCCTTTTCCTTGGGAAGCCGAACCGCCCCGCTCCTGGCTCACCGCACCCGCCGCCAGTGGGCCGCTGGTCGGGTGGCGGCCGGCCGACCTCGCGGCGGGAATGCCGGTCCTGCTCCGCCACCCGGTGGCTGGGCGCTCACGGGCCGAGCTGGCCCTGCGCGCCTTTCTCGGCCAGCCGCTGATCCTCTACGGCCACCAAAACGACCTGCGTTACGGGCTGGGCGCGCTCGGCGCCGCCGCCGCCGAGATCAGCCGGCTCGGCGGTGCCCGCTGGGGCTCGCTGGCGGCGATCTCCCGAGCCAGCTTCGAGACCCGGCGGGAGGGCACCCGGCTGGCGGTGCGGCTGCTGACCCGGGCCGCCCGGGTCGAGGTCCCGGCCGACGCCGAGGAGATCTCGGTTGTGGCGCCGGCCGAGCTGGACCAGCGCGGCGAGCGGCTCTTCGTCGCCGGACGGCGGCAGGCGCTTGGCGAGCCGGTCCAGGTTGCCCCGGGGACCGCGGTCGCGGTCGAACTGCGAGCCCCTGACGCAGTCGAGGCCAGCGCTGTCCCCCGCCCCCGGCAGCGGCCCCTGGCCCTGCCCCGCCGCGCCCTCAGCGAGAGCCGCGACCGGCTGGCGCCGTTGCTATCCCGCCGCCGCTGATAGCGGCGCGTCGAGCCGTGCCGGCGAGGTCGCGTTCCTGACCAGCAGCTTTGCCTCGCCACTGCCGTCGGCCGGGACGGTGTAGACGTCGGTGCCATCTGAGTAGGCGAGCGTGTCATTGTCCAGCCACTCGACCTGGTCGTCGATCGAGCGCGGCTCGGCAACCGCGTGGTCGGCGAGGGTGTCGACGTCGAGTACCCGTAGCCGCCACCGGTCCTCGTCGCCGATCCGGCTCTTGTAGGCGATCCGGCGGTTGTCGGGCGAGAGCGAGGGGCACTCGACCCCGCTGCGCAGCACCCGCATCGTGCGCGCCCGGACGTCGCCTTCGACCAGGTAGTGCTCCCCTCCGGTGCCCAGGTTCGCGTAGAAGCGGTTCGGGTCCTTGGCGAAGGTGACGCCCCAGAAATTGAAGTCAACCGCGTCGAAGGGCTCACCGTCCTTGTTTACCTCGAACTGCTCGAGCTGACCGAGTTGCCGGCCGCTTGCCATCTCGACGATCGTCGTCCGGGTCGAGAATGCAGTCGGCGATCCGAGGTAGGAATCGCCGGTGACGAAGACGGTCATCGCGCCGTAGCGGCCGTCGTCGGAAACCCGCGCTCGCGAGGGCAGCCCGGTCAGCGGGATCTCGTGCAGTGGTCGCAGTCGCGAGTCGAACACGGTCGCGTCGTACTCGACTCCCGAGGGGGCGAGCGCCAGGCAGAGACCGCGGCCGCCGGCAAAATAGACCCGCTCGCAAGCGAGCTCGCCGCGCCGCTCGATCCGACCGCCATGGATCGTGTAGACGCGGCCGTTGAGGCGTGGATTGGCGGGATCGACGGCGCGCACCATCAGGTCGGTTCGGTCGAGCGCCTCGCTGGCCAGTGGTCGGGCGTCGGTCGTCGTCGTGTCGGAACCCAGCGCGGCGAAGGCGACATAGCCACCACCGGCCACCAGGCAGAGGACCACGCAAGCGGCGAGCAACTTGCCGTTGCGACTACGCATGCGCCCGGGCTCGCTGTGCGCGAAAGAGCAGCGGCGCCGCCACGGCGATAGCGCCGAGTAGCCCGACGGCGAAGACGAGAACCGCATCCTGCAGGCCGAGCGCCAGCCAGAGGGCGCCGAAGGCCAGCGAGGAGACGAGACGGCCAAGGCTGACCACGGTGATCAGCATCCCGATCCCGCTCGCCTGCAGATCCTCCGGCAGAACCGCTCCGGCGAGCGCCGTCATCACCCCTTCGGTCGCAGCGAAATACCCGCCCAGCGCAACGAGGCAGAGGGTCAGCATCCCGTAACCGACCGAGGTCATCAACAGCACGCCGTAGGCGACGAAGAGCAGGGCGTGTCCGGCCAGCAGTACGGGCACCTTGCCGACCCGGTCGGCGAGCTGGCCGAAGGGGATCGCAAGGCCCATGAAGACAACCGCGGTAACCACGAACAGCAGCGGGAAGACCGCCGGCTCGAAATCGATCGTCCGCTGCAGTCCGACGTAGATCATCGCGTCGGAGATGCTGGCGATCGAGAGCCCGCCGGCGGCGAGGAGCAACGGCGCGAAGCGCGGATCACGCAGCAGGCCGGCCGCCGCCCGTGGTGAGGGCGGCTCGCCCTCGCGTGGCGCCCGGCGCGGCTTCCCCTGCACGGTGAAGATCAGGACCGCCAGCCCGAGCAGCGCGAACAAGGTGCTGACCACGAAGACGGCGTCGAACCGGGCCGGGGCAAGGAGAAGAATGCCGAAGGCGATCAACGGACCCAGCATCGCCCCGACGCTGTCCATGGCCCGGTGCACGCCGAACGAGGTGGCGAGGCTCTCCTTGGCGCTGGAAAGCGAGATCAGGGCGTCGCGGGGTGCCGTCCGGATCCCCTTGCCAACCCGGTCGACGGCGACGATCGCGCCGACTCCGCCGATCGTGGTGCCGGCAGCGACCAGCGCCACCTTGCCGAGCGCCGAGAGCCCGTACCCGAGCCCCGCGACCTCCTTGTGGCGACGCCACCGATCCGAGCTGAAGCCGCTGAGGACCTGGACCAGCGCCGCGGCGCCGCGGTAGGTGCCGTCGATCGCGCCGAAGACCAGCGGGCTGGCGCCGAGCGTGAAGACCAGATACAGCGGCAGCACCGTCGCCACCATCTCCGCGGAGACGTCGGTAAGCAGGCTGACCATGCCAAGCATCACGACGTTGCGCGGGACTTGCAGGCGCGAGGAATGGCGCGCCCACAGGCGCGGCTTCAGCAGTGCTTTTGAGGCTTCTACCTGGTACATGCTTCACCGAAAGCGCAGGCCAGGCCGAACCCGGCTTGCGTCCTCAGTGAGACAACGCGCCAGCTAGTCCTTTTCTCGCACTTTTGCCGGCCGGCTCCCCATCCAGCTGCAGCCGCTCGGCGACCTCGGCGGCGACCGTTTCGCCGAACCCGATCACCGAGTCGCCGTTCAGCAGGTAGGGGTAGATCTGGGCGTTGGAAGCGAGTGCCAGGCCGTCGACTCCGGGCCAGACCGGGGCGATCCCGTGCCCCTCACCGAGCCGGTGGACCGGCTCGACCAGCTTCGCCCGCTGCACGGTCCAGTCGACGACCTCCTCGCGCCGGAAGCCGGGCGAGAGCCGCGCCAGGTAGTCGGTGAAACGGCGGTAGACCGACGCGTCATCCTCGCTCTGCTCGGGCGCGTCAGGGGCGCAGTACTTCGGCATGTAGACGAGGTGGTGGCCGTCGGTGTGGTCGGTTCCGAGCACCTGGGTCGTCTCGACCGCGCTGGTCACCGGGGTCGGCTCGGTGATGTTGACCGCGTAGTAGGGCAGCAGCGAGCGCGGCACCTTGAGGATCAGGCAGACGACGCCAAGCCAGCGCTGCGGATAGGGCGCCAAGAGCCCCTGGTGGCGCTCCGGCAACAGGAAGCGCAGCGCCGGCGGCTGCAGGGTGGGGATCGTCAGGTCGAACTCGAGGTTCTCTTCGCCAAGCTCGACCCCGGTTACGGTGCCCTCGTCGTCGACGGTCAAGCCGCTGACCGGGGCTTCGGTCCGCGTCTCGACCCCCAGCTCCCGGGCCCGAGCAGCCATCGCGTCGATCAACCGCTGGTGGCCGCCGATGATGTGGCCCATCTGCTCGCCGCCGCTGCCCTTCTCGCGGGCTCCCGACATCCGTCGCGTGCGGGCCCAGAGGTAGGTCGCGGGCAGCCCCGAGGGATCACCATCGAAGCGCGAGGCGAGCAGCGGCTTCCAGATCCGCTCGACCACCTCACTGCCGCAATGGCGTCGCAGCCACGCCTCCAGTGGGATCCGGTCGAGTGCCTGGTAGGAACTGCGCAGCTGGCACTGGGCGACGAACCAGCCAAGCCGCAGCCGCGCCACCGGGCTGAGCGGCGCGAAGCGCAGCAGGTCGGCGACGCCGTTGAAGTCGTGCATCTCTCCGTCCGCGAAAAAACCGGCCGCCACCGGTTTGAAGCGCAGCTCCTCACCCAGTCCGAGCTCCTCGGCCATCGCGATCATCCGCTGGTCCGCGGGAGTGATTACGTGGTAGAAGCGGTCGACTTGGTGGCCGCCGAAATCCATCGTCCCGGCCAGCCCACCGAGGCTGGGGCCGCGCTCGAGCACGGTCACCTGGGCGCCGGCTTCGGCCAGGCGCAGGGCGAGCGTCGTGCCGAGCACCCCGCCGCCGACAATGCCGACGCGGGGCGGCGAGCCGCTCATCCCGGCTGTGCGGCGGGCTCGGGCTCGGGCGCCGCAGCGGGCGCCTGCGCGCCGGCGGGGGTTGGCAGCGACTGCGGCGCCACCGCCTCGGCCAGCGGCGAGACCGGCGGCGGCTGGATGCGGCCGACCAGGTGGGCCGCCATCACCCGGAAGTAGGCCAGCACGGTCGGTTTCAGCTGCATCTTCGATTGGCCCTTGCGAGTCGTCCAATCGTTCACGGTCGGCACCTCGGCGACCGTGGCGCCGGCGTTGTAGAGCTTCAGCAGCAACTCGACGTTGGCGGCGAAGCCGGGCTCGCGGACCAGCAGGTAGCCGTAGGTGTCGGCAGCCCGGCGCAGCGTCCCCGCCCGGTAGACCCGGTACAGTGAAGAGAGCGTGTGCATCTCGCGCAGCCCACCCAGCACGCGGAAAGTGTTGGAGACCGATTTGCTCGCCGCGATTCGCCACGGCGCCACCCCGATGATCTTGCCGCCGGGCGCGTAGACCGAGGCGAGGACGACGTCGGCGCCGCCCTCGAACAGCTCCAGCATCCGCGGTAGGTCGGTGAGGTCGGAGGTCGTGTCGGCCTCGAGGGTGACGATCGCGTCGTCGTCGGAGGACTCGCCGAGCGCCGCCCTGACGCCGGTGTTGATCGCCGTGCCGAGGCCGAGGTTGACCCGGTGGGTGACCACTGCCAAGTGCATGTCCTGCGCGTGTTCGCGGATCACCTCGGCGGTGCCATCGGTCGAGCCGTCGTCGACGACGATCACCCGGGCGCCGAGCCGACGGGCGACCGGGGCGAGATTGGCAAGCAGGCGGGGGACGTTTTCGGCCTCGTTGTAGGCCGGGATCACGAAGCGGATCACGCGAAGACCTCCAGGGGACGCGGGGCGGGGATGTCCAGCAGCTCGACCGGGCGGCGCACCGCCGCCGACTCGCGCATCGCCAGCGCCGCGGCCAGCGCCTTGACGCCGTCGTGGGCGCTGACGGGCTCCGGCGTGTCGTCGAGCACGCAGCGGCAGAAGGCTTCCAGCTCGGCCTGCAGCGGCTCGGCCTTGGCCAACGAGAATCGCACCGCCGCCCCCTCGCCGTCGCCGCGCAGCATCGAGAGCCCATCCCAGTGCAGCGGCGCGCTGGGCGACTCGACGAACCAGACGTCCTGGGTGATGTAGCTCGCCCGCAGCAGGCCGTTCTCGCCGATCAGGACGATCTCGCGCGTCTTCTCCGGAGTCAGCCAGTTGACGTCGAGCAGGCCCAGCGTCTCGCCCTGCTCGGCCTTGAAGCGGACCAGGCAGGTCAGCAGGTCCTCCTGCGAGCTGTGCAGGAAGCGGCCGCCGTCGGCATAGACCTCGCCGATCGAGAGGTCGAGAACGTGCTGCATCACGTCGAGGTCGTGGGTTGCGAGGTCGATCGCCACACCGGTGTCTTGGATCCGGGTCGGCAGCGGACCGACTCGGGTGGCGTGGGCCCGGTAGACGGTGCCGAGCCGGCCGTCGGCGACCAGCTCGCGCAGTTTCGCCACCGCAGGGTTGAACCGCTCGACGTGACCGACCATCAGCTTGCGGTTGGCCTCGAAGGCGGCGCCACGCATCCGCAGCGCGTCCGGCAGGGTGGTGGCAATCGGCTTCTCGACCAGGACGTGGAGGCCGGCGGCAAGAGCCTCCAGCGCCACTTCGGCATGGAACTCGGAGGGACAAGCGATCGAGACCGCATCAAGGTCGTCGGCGCCGAACTCGATCATCTCGCGCCAGCTCGCGTACTCGGCGATCCGGGCGTCGCCGATCGCGCGGCGGCGCGCAGACGCGTCGGGCTCGGCGATTGCAGCCAGGTGGGCGCACTCGATCTGGCCGTAGTTGCGGACGTGGAAGGCGCCCATTCGCCCGCAGCCGACAACCCCGATTCGAAGTTGTTCAGGCAACGGAGCGCTCCAGGGCACGGTCGAGATGGGCAACGGTCAGCTCGGCGATCCGTTCGGCGGCGTTGCCGTCACCGAAGATCGGTGGGCGCGCCGCCGGCAGCGGCTTCGCGAGGGCGTCGCGGAACTTCCCTGCGTCGACGCCGACCAGGGTGTTCCAGCCGGTCGAGACGGTCTCTATCCACTCCGTCTCCTCGCGCATCGTGATGCACGGCACCCCCCACAGATAAGCCTCTCGCTGGACTCCGCCGGAGTCGGTGGCGATAGCCGCTGCGCCGCGCTCCAGGACCAGCATCTCGGTGTAAGTCAACGGGTCGCGCACCTCGACGTTGGCCGGCAAGGTGAGCTCCCAGGTTTCGATGCTCTTGCGGGTCCGCGGGTGCAGCGGGAAGATCACCCGGCGTTCGGCGGCGCCCAAGCACTGCAGCACCGCGGCCAGCCGCTCGGGCGAGTCGGTGTTGTAGTTGCGGTGGGCGGTGGCGAGCAGGTAATCGCCCTCCTCCCCGGTCTCGGGTAGCCGGCTCCGGGTCGCCAGCAGGACGTCGGCGAGGACGTCGCCAGTGACGTGGACGGCCCCCGCTACGCCCTCTTCGATGAGAACGTCGCGGGCGTGCTCGCAGGGCGCGAAGAGTAGGTCGGAGAGCCGGTCGGTCTCGATCCGGTTGTGCTCCTCCGGCATGTCCTGGCGGTAGCTGCGCAGGCCGGCCTCGACGTGCAGCAGCGGCACCCCGGCGGCCACCGCGGCGCGGGCGCCGGCGATCGTCGCGTTGGTGTCGCCGCGGACCAGCACCGCGTCGGGCCGCTCGCTCTCGATCACCCGGGCAATCCGCTCCTGGGCGACCTCGACCCCCTGGGCCTGTGGCAGCGAGCCGACCCCGAGGTTGTACTCGGGCAGCGGCAGGCGCAGATCGGCGATCTGCAGGTCCGACATCCCCGGGTCGTAGTGCTGCCCGGTATGGACGAGGATCTCCTCGAGGCGGCTGGAGAGTGCCAGCGAGAGCGGCGCGGCCTGCACGATCTCGGGCCGCGAACCGATGATTGAGACGATCCGGGTTGCCACGGGTAAGCAACGCACCGGGCGGCCATCTCTTTTCGCGCCGACCACAAAGTTTCGCGCCACCGCCCCGGTTCCGACTTTTTTCAGCCTCCGCCGACGGCCCCGCCGCAAGTGTCCCCGCCGTGCCGGCGTTGTCTGGGGGAAGACATGGAGGCCCACGGACTCACTCGTAAGCAATCACTCGGCCTGGCGAGGAGCGAGCCGCGCTGGCTGAGCGCGACGCGCCGCCTCGCCGACCTTCTCATCTCCGGCCTGCTGATCCTGCTGCTCTCGCCGCTGCTGATCGGCGTGGCGATCGCGGTCCGGCTCGACAGCCGCGGTCCGGCCCTGTTCCGGCAACGGCGGATCGGCTACCGCGAACGCGAGTTCACCGTCTTCAAGTTCCGCAGCATGCGGCTCGACGCCGATCCGCGCGGCCACCGCGAATACGTGACGGCACTGATCAAGGGCGAGGGCGAGGCCCGCAACGGCGGCCGCGAGAACCTCTACAAGCTCGCCGTCGACAACCGGATCACCTCAGTCGGCCACTGGATCCGGCGTTGGAGCGTCGACGAGCTGCCACAGCTCTTCAACGTCTTCCGCGGCGAGATGACCATGGTCGGGCCACGCCCGGCGATCCCCTACGAGGTCGCCGAGTACCCGAGCTGGTACCGGCAACGCTTCTCGGTCAAGCCTGGCCTCACCGGCCTCTGGCAGGTCAGCGGCCGTAGCGAGCGGACCTACGAGGAAATGGTCCGGCTCGACATCGAGTACACGGAGCGCCGCTCTCCGGGCCTCGACCTCACGATTCTTGTCAAGACGCCCTGGGTCGTCCTGGGCAGGAAGGGAGCAGCATGAACCCAGCCGGAACGATAGGGGCGATGGTGGTCGGGTATGGCTACTGGGGCCCGAACATCGTCCGCAACGTGGTCGAGCGGCCGGAGTTCCGGCTGATGGGGCTCTGCGAGATGGACCAAGGGCGGGCCGAAGACTTCCGCCGTCGCCACCCCGGTGTCTGGGTTGAGTCCGACCTCGACGCGGCGCTCGCCGATCCGCGGATCGAAGCGGTGGCGATCGCCACCCCGCCCCACACTCACTTCGACCTGGTCAGCCGCGCCCTGAGAGCCGGCAAGCACGTACTGGTCGAGAAGCCGCTGGCCCGCAGCGCCGCCGAGGCAGCCGAGCTGATCGTCCTCGCCGAGCAGGTCGACCGGGTGCTGATGCCCGGCCACACCTTCCTCTACAGCCCCTCGGTCAACGCGGTCCGCGACCTGATCCGGGCTGACGAGCTGGGCGAGATCTACTTCGCCACCTCCTCGCGGATGAACCTCGGCCTCTACCAGCAGGACGGGGTCGTCCTCGACCTCGCCCCGCATGACCTCTCGATCTTCCTGCACTGGCTGGGCAAGCCGCTGGTCGAGGTTTCCGCGACCGGGCGTAGCGTCTACCAGGAGGGGGTCCACGAGACCGCCTTTCTCACCCTTCGCTTCGAGGGGGGTGCGCAGGCCAACGTCCAGCTCTCCTGGCTGGCCCCGCGCAAGCTGCGCCAGATGGTGGTCGTCGGCAGCCGTCGGATGATCCACTACGAAGACACCGCAGCCGACGACTCGGTGAGGATCTACGATCGCGGCCTTGACTTCTCCGAGCCACCCGCCAACTTCGGCGAGTACCGCCTCACCTACCGCACCGGCGACATGGTGGCACCGCGGATCGAAGCGCTGGAGCCGCTTGGCCAGGAGCTCAAGGACTTCTCCACGGCAATCCATGAGGGCACCACGCCGGTCTCCAACGCCCGCCTCGGACTGGAGATCGTGCTGGGCCTAGAGGCGCTTGAGCAGTCGCTGCAGACCCGTGGAGAACCGGTCGCGGTGCGCCCGGTCGACGCGGTGCTGGCAGCCGCACGGCGGCCGCTCGCGGCCAGCCGCAACGGCGCCGCCTAGGACCACTCAGATCCGGGAACTGCTGCCGCGGCGTGGCGGCGCGCCGAGGAACTCGAGCTCGGCCAGGTAGGCCAGCACGGCGTGGGCGACCAGCTCGCTCGCAGTGGTGCGCTGGCGCAGGGCCTCGCGATCTAGCAGCGCCTCGGTCTCGGCGTCGACGGTCATCTCGATCTCGATCCCGGGCTCGCTGGGCCGGAGGCTCGGGAGGAAGCCCGGGAAGGCTCTCGGGGCGCGGCCGGAGCGAAGTTGCGCAACGTAGTGGAACGTCGCCGTGCGGACGGCGGCGGGAATGTCCGGGCCAAGGTGAGTTTCGATGCCGGACGAAGCGAATTTACCCAGTGCGATTTTCATCGTGCGCAACCTATGAACCCCACGGCCGGCCAGGATTTTCACCGGACCGGCCAAATCCTCCTTACTTCACACCTTTGAACCATCCACAAAAACACGTACGGATCCGCCCCCATTACCTGTGCAAATTTTCTCTAATCGCGTGCGTTAGCACCTGAAGTTAAGCGAGATGACGAAATTTGGACAGATATTGGATTTGACTTTTCCTACGTTAGTCCATAATCCTCATACTTCGTTCCACCCAGAGCCACCCGTTCACCCGGCTTCGGTCCAAATTGGGGGAGAATTTTTTTCGAATCCTTTGATGCGGTTCGCCGGTTGCATTCCAGCAGATTCCAGCAGTGATGAAAGACGAAATTCAGACCTGCAAAATCCAGTGGTATTGCATGCGGTGAGCATGCAGGAGAGCTCCAGTGACCGGTACCCCTAGTAACGGAGCACAAACGCAAGAGGCAACTCGACTTACCCAACAGGCTGTAGCACGAGCCAAGGCCGGTGACCCCGAGGGCCTGCACTATCTATATGTCCGCTACGCCGACGACGTGCTTCGCTACGTGAACAGCTTCATCCGCGACCACCACGAGGCCGAGGACGTCACCCAGAATGTTTTCGCAAAGCTGATGTCCGCGATCAAGCGCTATGAGCAGCGCGAGGTCCCATTCGATGCCTGGATCCTGCGAGTCGCGCGCAACGCGGCGCTCGACCAGTTGCGGGCGAGGCGAGCGGTCCCGACCGAGGAGGTGCGGCTAACCGACACCGGCAGCGTCCAGACTGGGATCGACCGTGGCCGCGCCCTTCGCGAAGCGCTCGAAGCGCTGCCCGAGGACCAGCGCGAGGTGCTTGTCCTGCGCCACATCGTCGGCCTCTCGCCGGTCGAGATCGCCGGCACGCTGGACAAGACCGAGAGTTCGATCCACGGCCTCCACCACCGCGGCCGCCGCTCCCTGCGGGTGGGCCTCAGCGAGCGTGGGGCCGCCCCGGTCGTCGCCAGCCCACCGGCGGCCTGAACGACGGTCAGGCGTCGGGGCCGAGATCGTCGAGGATGCGTTGGGTCATCCGCCCGGCGTCCAGTTCGGCGGCAAAGTAGAAGGCGACGTGCTCGGCTAATTGTTCGACCGAGACATCCTGCTCGCGGGCCTCGGCCTCGAACGAGCGCCAGAGCGCCGGATCGACACTGAACTCGACCTCGACCTCGGCGGCGGGCTCGGCGCCCCGCAGGAAGCCGGGATACATCCATGCCGGCCGATCGGCACCCTTGTCGCGCAGGTAGAGCCGGACCGCCCCCTCCAGTCTCGATCCGGCGCGTGCCACCGCGCCCTCGTCGCCGCCCAGCGTCTCGACCGCCGAGCGGCTTAGAGCGACGCGCTCAAGCCTCTTAGTCACCGGCTTCGCGACCGCAATGACATCGATCCTCAGGCGGCCGGAGTTATCCGGTACGCGTCGAAGACCGACTCAACGTTGCGCAGACGGCCGATGCACTGCTTCAGGTGCTCGGTGTCTCCGACCTCGACGACGAACCGGTTTTTCACCATCGGGTGGTTGGTCGTGCAAGAGGCGCCGATGATGTTGATGCCCGCCTCCGAGAACGTCCGCGAGAGGTCCTCGAGAAGACGAGTGCGATCGTAGGCGTCGATCTGGATCTCGACCCGGTAAGACGCCTCGTTTTCCCCTTCCCAGTGGACCTCGACGAACCGCTGGGGCGAGCGCTTCAGGGCCTTGACGTTCTTGCAGTCCTCGCGGTGGATCGTGATCCCACGGCCGAGGGAGACGTAGCCGGCGATTTCATCGCCTGGGACCGGGCGGCAGCACTTGGCCAACCGCACGGCAACGTCGTCGACACCCTTGACGACGATCCCGTAGTTCGACGCGTCCTTGGTCCGCCGAGCGCGGTCGTCGCGCTCGCCGACACCCGGGGCACTCTGGTCGTCCTCGACCGCGTCGCCGGCCTTCAGCCTCTGCATCAGCTTGTTGGCGACCGTCTTGGTGGAGACCTTGCCCTGGCCGAGGGCGATGTAGAAGTCGGTGCCTTTTCGGAAGCCCATCTCGCGGATCACGTCCGCCAGCAGCGGAGAGCCTGCGAGCTTCTGGATCGGCAGGCCGCGCTTGCGCAGGGCGTCGTCGAGGCCCTCACGGCCGTCGCGCTCGGCGTCCTCGCGCCGCTCCTCTTTGAACCAGGCACGGATCTTGTTGCGGGCACGGCTGGTGCGGACCATCTTCAGCCAGTCGAGTGAGGGAGCGCGCTTTTGTTTCGCGGTCAGCACCTCGACGATGTCGCCCGAGCGCAGCTGGTAGTGCAACGGCACGATCGTGCCGTTGACCTTGGCGCCGACGCAGCTGTGGCCGACGTCGGTGTGGACCGCGTAGGCGAAGTCGAGCGGCGTCGAGCCGGCTGAGAGGTTCTTCACCTCGCCCTTCGGGGTGAAGACGAAGACCTCGTCCTCGAATAGGTCCACCCGCAGCGACTCGAGGAACTCGGCCGGGTCCTGTTCGCCCTCGGCCTCGACCAGCTGGCGCAGCCAGGTCATCTTCTCTCGCTTCGGGTCGCCCCCACCACCCTCTTTGTAGGCGACGTGGGCGGCGATCCCGTACTCGGCGAGCTTGTGCATCTCCTCAGTCCGAATCTGGATCTCCAAGGGCTTGCCCTCAGGCCCGATCACCGTCGTGTGCAGCGCCTGGTACATGTTCGCCTTGGGCATCGCGACGAAGTCCTTGAACCGCCCGGGCAGCGGCTTCCAGAGCGAGTGGATGACGCCGATCGCGCCGTAGCAGTCCTTGACCGAGCCAACGATCACCCGCATCGCGGTGAGGTCGAAGATCTCGTTGAACTCGCGACCCTTCTTCGCCATCTTCGTGTAGATCGAGTAGAAGTGCTTGGCCCGGCCGGAGATCTCGGCCTCGATCCCGACCTGCTCCAGCTCCTCGGCGAGGAAGACGCCGGCGTCGGAGACGTATGACTCGCGCTCGTCGCGCTGCTGCGCGACCAGTTGCTTGATTTCCGCGTACTTGCGGGGGTGCAGGGTCGCGAAGGCGAGGTCCTCCAACTCCCACTTGATCGCGTGGATCCCGAGGCGGTGAGCCAGCGGCGCGTATATCTCCAGCGTCTCGTGGGACTTCTGCTGCTGCTTCTGCTTCGGCAGGGCGCCGAGCGTGCGCATGTTGTGGAGGCGGTCGGCCAGCTTGATCAGGATCACCCTGACGTCGGTGGCCATCGCCACCATCATCTTTCGGTAGTTCTCTGCCTGGCGCTCGTCGCGACTCTCGAAGGTCATCCCGGTCAACTTGGTGACGCCGTCGACTAGTTGCGCGATCTCCTCGCCGAACTCGGCCTGGATCTGGTCGAGGCTGGCGGTCGTGTCCTCGACCGTGTCGTGGAGCAGGGCCGCGCAGAGGGTCTCGGTGTCGAGCCGCATCCCGGCGCAGATCTGGGCCACCCCGACCGGGTGGGTGATGAACTCATCGCCCGAGTGGCGCACCTGGTCGGCGTGGCGCTCGCAGGCGAAGTCGAAGGCGCGCTCGACCGCGGCGCGATCGATCGTCGCGACCGCGACCGCGGTGCCACCCGAGCCGGCACCGTTCTCGCTCGGTGAGGAATCGAACTCCTCGATCACCGCGAACAGATCGGCGAGGAGTTCTTTCCAAGCTACGACAGTTTGCGTCTTTCGAGGTATAGCCGTGCCTCCAGGAATTCTTCGCTATAGGAGCGGAACGCGGTCGAGCGCTCCAGCTTTGTACCCCCTGAGGATACGACCCCGACAGTCCCGTCGCCCGCGTCTGGCTCGCCGTGGACCAGGTCAAGCTCGGCCAGAACCCTGAAACACCGGGCCGCAGCGACCGGGCCGAGCGGGTAGGCGCCGCCCACGGCCAGCGCTTCGCGCAACCTGCTGCCTCCACACTCGCCCGCCTCCCGCAGGGCTTTGAAGACGGTGGCGACCGTCTCTCGGGAGGGCGCCTGCGATTCGGCGCTGGTGAGGGCGAAGCGCCGCTCGGACTCGGTCCAGAGCTCATGCAGGAACGACGGGGCCCCGGCCAACCGAGGCCTACCGACCCGCACCTCATCGGCCGACCCGGAGGGCGGGTCGACAAGGACGACGTGCTCGAATCGCTCGGCCAGCTCCGGCTCCAGCTCCAAGGCGCCGAAATCGACCAGGGCGAGGCCACCCTCGGCACGCTCAGCCAGGGCCGCGACGCTGTCGCGGCCGCACCGGTGGCAGGCGATCCGCGCCGCGCCGCCGTTGAAGCGAGCCAAGCCGCTCGCCCCACCCGCCAGCGCCGCCCGACGCGAGGCATCGGCGCAAACCGCGAGCACCCCGGCACCGCTGGAGACCAACTCGGCGATCGCCGCCGTCGCAGAGCGGCCGCCGCGGACCAGCCGGCGGCTCTCCGCTAGGCGACTTTCTCGGCCTATAGCCGAGTAACTCGCCTCGAGGCCGAGTTCGCGCCCGAGCTCGGCCTCGAACCGCGCCCACCACTCTGCGTCCTCGCACCGACAAGCGTGCAGCGAAATCTCCGAGTCCTCCTCAGCCGACTCCACCGGATAGAGCTCCCTTAGCACCACCCGAGGCTCCACGGCGCCGTTCCACTGGTTGACCTCGAGCCTCACCGCGGCGTCGACCGGGTCCTCCTCGCCGACCCCGAGCGAGGAGCGGCCAAAGGCAACCCCCAGCGCTCGGTGAGCGTCGCTGTGGAGGCTGAAGCGGGCGTGCTTGCCTTCCCCCATCGTCCGCACGTCGCTGACCCGCGCCGAGGGCACCATCAACCGCACCCCCGGGTTCCCCATCCCAAACGGGCCCAGCCGGCCCAGCTCCTCGGCCAGGTCGAGGCCGAGGCCCGCCCCACCGACCATCGCGTCGATCCGCTCGGTGCGGTGTAGGTCCTCCGGCCGCAGCAACGCGGTCGCGTGGGCCGCGAAGGCCTCCCGGAACGGGTCAAGGTTCTCGGCGCGGAGTGAGAGCCCGGCGGCAGCGCGATGGCCCCCAAAGCTCTCTAGGTGCTCGGAGCAGGCCTCGAGTGCCGCCAGCAGGTCGAACCCAGGAATGCTACGGCCGGACCCCCGCCCTCCCCCCTCTCCGTCGAGCGAGACAACGACGACGGGCCGGTGGTGGCGCTCGACCAGCCGCGAAGCAACGATCCCAACCACTCCCGGATGCCAGTCCTCACCGGCTAGAACCAGGCCAGACGCCTCGCGCAACTGGTCGGGCAACTCCCGCCGAGCCGCCTCCGCCGCGGTGTCCACCTCGCGCTCCGTCGCCCGCCGCTCCGAGTTCGCCCGCCCAAGCTCCTCGGCAATCCCCTCGGCCCTTGCCTCGTCCTCGGTCAACAGCAGCTCAACGCCGGCGTCGGCCCGGTAGAGACGACCTGCCGCATTGATCCGCGGCGCCAGTCGGAAGGCCAAATCACCCTCGTCGAGCTGACTGGGCTCGCATTTGGCCGATGCCATCAATGCTCTTAGCCCCGCTCTAGGAGTCCGCCGCATCCCGGCCAGTCCTTGCTTGACCAACGCCCGGTTCTCCCCAACCAGCGGCACCACATCGGCGACCGTAGCCAGCGCCACCAGCTCGAGGTCGGCGTCGTGAAAGGCGCCGGGGGAGGGGTCTCCGGAGCCTCCCCGCTGTTGCTCCGGAGACCCCTCCCCCGGCGCCTCCCTCAACGCACAAGCCAGCTTCCACGCCACTGCCGTCCCGCAGAGCGAGGCAAACGGGTAGTCGCTGATTTCCGGATGCAGGATGGGACAGTCCGGCAGCTCGTCGCCAGCCTGGTGGTGGTCGGTAACGATGACCTCCATCCCGAGGCTCTTTGCCAGCTCGACCTCCTCGACCGCAGTGATACCGCAGTCCACGGTCACCAGCAAAGAGGTCCCGCGCGCCGCCAACCGCTCGATATTGCCCGAGCTGAGGCCGTACCCGTCCTCGATCCGGTCCGGGATCAGCCAATCGCAATCGGCGCCCAGCCGGCGCAGGGTCGAGACCATGATCGCCGTCGCACAGACGCCGTCGACGTCGAAGTCGCCGTGGACAGTGATCCGCCGCGACCCCTCGATCGCGGCGGAGATCCTCTCCACGATCTCGGGCATCGATGAGAAGGCAGACGGCGGGTGCGACTCGTCGGCGGCGAGGAACGCCCGCGCCAGCTCGGGGGTCCGGTAGCCGCGCCGGACCAGCGTCACCGCGACCGGCTCGGAGAGCTCGAGGTCCTCGGCGACCGCGCGAACGTCCGCGTAGGAATACGGCTCGGCGGCGTAGGCGTTGAGAGATTCCGGCACACCGCCAGGCTAGGAAGCGTCCCGGCCGGAATCAGCCACCATGCCATCCGGAGGATGCGGGGGAAACTAGCTCGGCTGCTGCTCGGCCCGCACGCCCAGCCAGTAAACGACCGCGAGCCCGAGCGCCGTCCCGGGGATCGCTATCAGGGCAGTTCCCAAATTGGTGTCGCTGAGGCTGCCCCCGGAGATCGACTGCACGATAACTCCGAACAGCACGGACCCGATCACCGCGCCGATGAAGGCGCCGACGATCCCCTGCCAGAAGCGATCCGGCAGGAAAACGGTGAAGTGCCAGAGGGCGATGCCCATCGTGAACCAGACCAGAAGCGCCATCAGTCGACCCCCTCCCTCACTTGTGCCTCCCGTGCTTGCGACGCTGCTGGCGCCGTGCTCGCCGCTCGGCATTGCGCTGGCGGCGCTCGGCCGAGGCCGAGTCGGCGCCGTCGACCGGGTCGCCGCCGTTGCCACCGGTCCGCTCGACCGTGGCGACGGCACCGGCCTTGGGCTCGGGCTCGGGCTCCTCCGCCTCGACGGCGGCCTCCGCTTCGCTCTCCTCGTCGTCGGCCAGCTTGGCGATATCGACGTCGTCGGCGAAGGCGGGGACGGCTCCGTCGACTCCGGCGATCCGGGTGCGACGCCGTGCGAAGCCGGGTTCGCGTTCCTTCCAGGCGGTCAACACCGGCGAGGCGATGAAGATCGAAGAGTAGGTACCGGAGGCGATTCCGACCAGCATCGCGAAGGCGAAGTCCTGCAGGACCACGCCGCCGAAGATCAGCAGCGAGAAGACCCCGAGCAGGGTGGTGAAGCTGGTCGCCAGGGACCTGGTCATGACCTCGCTCATCGAGCGGTTGACGATCTGGGAGAACGCCGCCCGCGGCATCCGCGGCATGTTCTCGCGTATTCGGTCGAACACGATGATCGTGTCGTACAGCGAGTACCCGAGAATGGTGAGGAAGGCGGCGACGGTGCCGCTGCTCACCTCTTTCCCCGTCAACGAGTAGATCCCGGCGGTGATCAGGATGTCGTGGAAGATCGCGATCAGGACCGGCACCGCGAACTTCGGGTCGAACCGCAGCGCCACATAGCCGCAGATCACCAGTAGAGAGAAGATCAGCGCTTTCAGCGCGCTGTCGGCCACCTGCTGCCCGAAGGTCGGACCGACGCTGGTGCTGTCGAAGCCGTTTTCGGCGACACCGAAATCGTCTTCGAGCACGGTCTGGACCTGTTTGACCTGCCCCGGCCCGAGCTCACTGGTCTGGACCTGGAAGACGTTGTCGCCGAGGACCGGGTCGGTGACCTGCTGGATCTCCTCGCCGTTGACCCCGACCGAGTCGAGGGAGTCACGCACCCCTTCCTCGTCGGTCGGCTCGACCAGCGCGACCTTTACCCGGGTGCCCGACTCGAAGTCGATCCCGAAATTGAGCTGCTTGGTGGCGAGTGCCAGGCCGCCGACCAACAGAATCACGCCCGAGATCGAGAAGAACCACCGGCTGGCGCCCATGAAGTCGAAGTGCCACTGTCTTCCCTGGCCGGAGGCGCCGAGCATCGCCGGCGAGCGCAGCATTCGGGTGCGGTTCATGCTGCCGAGCAGCGCCTGGGTGAAGACGACGGCGGTGAGCAGCGAGACGATCGTGCCGACGCCGAGGGTGAAGGCGAAGCCCTTGACCCCCGCGGTCGCCAACACGAAGAGGATGAAGGCGGTGAGCAGGGTGACGACGTTCGCGTCGATGATCGTCGCTATCCCGCGTTTGTAGCCGGCGGCGATCGCGCTCGACATCGTCCGCCCGGCGCGCACCTCCTCCTTTATTCGCTCGAAGATGACGATGTTCGAGTCCGCCGCCACCCCGATCGTCAGCACCAGGCCGGCAATGCCCGGCAGGGTCAGGGTGATCGGGATCAGCTTGATCAGTGCGAAGAAGATCACCCCGTAAGCGCCGAGCGCGATCGAGGCGATCAGGCCGAGGAAGCGGTAGTAGAGGAGCAGGAAGAGGATCGCGAGAATCAGGCCGATGACCGCAGCTTTGATGCCGTCGTCGAGCGCCTGGGAACCGAGCGTCGCCGAGACCTGGGTCTGGCTGATCAGCTTCAGGTTGATCGGCAGGGCGCCGATCTGCAGGGTCGTCGCCAGATCCTGCGCCTCGGTGATGTTCGCGAAGCCGCCGGAGATTTCCGCCCCGGTGCGGCCGTCGATCCCGTCCGGGTTTTGTTGGTAGTTGACGATTGGCCGGGTCTTAACTTCGTTGTCGAGGACGACCGCGAAGCTGCCCGAGCGTTCTTCCGCGTTTTCCCCGCCCAGCAGACCGATCGACGACGCTTCGCCGCGGCGGGCGATCCGCCGGGTGACGTCGTGGAACGCCTCACGGCCGTTGTCGGTGAATTCGAAGGTGACGTTCGGTTCGCCGAATTCCCCCTGCCGTTGTTCCGGGTTGGTGATGTCGGTGCCCGAAAGCGCCGGGTCGTCTTTGATCACGAACCAGCCCGGCTTGGTGTTTCGGTCCTGCTCGCCCGATGCGGGATCGAGCGGGTATTCCGAGATCAGGATGGTGCCGGTGGGCACTTCGACGACGAGCCCGTTCTTCGGCCGTTTTTCGCCGGTCGGGCTGATGAAGAGGTCTTCCCGGCTCAGCTCCGGCCCGGCGATCAGATCGTGCGGCTCTTTCCTCTCGAAGAGGTAGAAGCGCGGCTTCGCGACCGAGCAGTTCTCGCAGTCTTTGACCGGTTCCTGTTCGGAGCCAAGCAGCGCTGCCCTATAGGCCGTCGGGTAGGCCCCGGCGGCGATCAGCTGGGCGTTCTGGGGCTTTTTCGGATCGCGCTTTGCGTCTTCCCAGCGTTTTTCGGAGGCTTTCAGCACCGGCCGCGGGGGCGCCTGACCCGGGCGCCCGCCTATTACTGCCTCGGGGCCGATCAGGTTGGACTCCCACTCGTAGAAATAGAGCTGGGCCGTCGTCCCGACCTGGTCGATCGCCCGCTGGGCGTTGGTGACGTCCGGGAGGCTGACCGTGATCTGGGTGTTGCCGAGGCGGGAGACCTCCGGCTCGGCGACCCCGAGCCTGTCGATCCGCTCGCGGATGATGTTGATCGAGCGTTCGATGTCCTCGCCGGTGACCTCTTTGACCTGGCCGGTGGGCGTGCCCTCGTAGACCAGCTCGACGCCGCCCTTGAGGTCCAACCCCAGCTTGGTCGGCTGGTTGAGGATGACCACTGCCGAAACCGCGATTAGCCCGAAGACGAAGCCCAGGATCAGCAGGTTGCGCCGTTTCGAACTCATCCCTAGCCCTCCGGGGTGAGGACGAGCAACAGCCCGCCGTCGTCGTCGTAGGCGGGGAACACGTCCGCCACGGCGCGGGCCGGCAGGTCTCCCTCGGCGTTCACCGCGACGCGCTTGCCGAGCGAGCGGACTCCCCACTCCAGCGAGGTCTCGATCGGATCGGTGTTGCCGTCGCCGTTGGTGTCGGCGGTCTCGCCGCCGTCGCCGCCATCGATCCAGTCGAGGCCGAGAACCTCGCGAACCGGGCGCCCGATCACGTCCTCATCGGTCAACCCGGTGAGCTCGAAGCTGCCTTTACCGGCGTCGATCACGCGTTCCTGCTTGTCGCATACGAAAAAGGCAGCATTGGGAGCCGGATAATAATCGTCGAGTAATTCGAATACAAAGCCGAAACCGCACTTCGAGCAGCCCTTCGGGCGCGGACTGAAGCCCGCGGTGCGCTCTCCGCTCACCTCGCGGTTCCCGCAATTCGGGCAGATGAAGAACGGCATGTTCGACAGGCTAGATGATCGACTTTAAATTCGGATGAGACCCGGGGCGTACCTTGCCGCGCTAGAAAAGGCTCGCCGCGCCCTCCGGCGCCGGCATCCCGAGGTGGTCGTAGGCCCGCTGGGTCAGGACCCGGCCGCGAGGGGTCCGCTTCAGCAGTCCCTGCTGAAGCAGATAGGGCTCGAACACGTCCTCGATCGTGTCCTGCTCCTCGCCGATCGCGATCGCCAGGGTCGAGAGGCCAACCGGTCCACCGCCGAACTTGGTCGCGACGGTGTCCAGCAGGGCGCGGTCGCTGCGGTCCAGGCCCGCCGAGTCGACCTCGAGCATCTCCAGTGCACCGGCGGCGATCTCAGCCCCGATCTCGCCGCTTCCCTTTACCTGGGCGAAGTCCCGAACCCGCTTCAGCAGCCGGTTTGCGACGCGAGGGGTGCCGCGCGAGCGCGATGCGATCGTGTGCGCGCCCTCAGCGTCGATCTTGACTTCGAGGATCTTTGCGGAGCGCCTGACGATCTGGGCGAGGTGCTCGGCCCCGTAATGCTCGAGACGGTGTGAGACGCCGAACCGGTCCCGCAACGGCGTCGTCAGCAACCCGGCACGGGTGGTCGCTCCGACCAGCGTGAACGGCGGCAGCGGCAGGGTCACGGTCCTCGCCCCGGCTCCCTGTCCGAGCACCACCGGCAGCTCGCCATCCTCCATCGCCGGGTAGAGCGTCTCCTCGACCGCCCGGCCGAGCCGGTGGATCTCGTCGATGAAGAAGACGCTGCCGGGCTCCAACGAGGTGAGGAAGGAAGCGACGTCGGCCTTGCGCTCGAGCGCCGGACCGGCGGTCTGGACCATCGGCACGCCGAGCTCGGCGGCGACGATGTGGGCGAGCGAGGTCTTGCCGAGCCCGGGCGGGCCGGCGAGAAGAACGTGGTCGAGCGGCTCGCCGCGGCGGCTGGCGGCCTCGATGAAGATCGCCAGCTGCTCGGTGACCTGCTCTTGGTTGACGAAGTCCGAGAGGGTCGGCGGACGCAGCGAGCGGTCGAGGTCCTCGTCGGGCGCCTCCGCGCGGGCATCGTGGACCCGCACCTCAGCGTCGATTGGCACCGGCTCCTCGCCGATCCCTGGCGTCCGGATCCGGTTGCCGCCGATCTCCGGCGGCTCGCTCATGCCGCGCTCCTGCCGGCGGCCGCCTTGCGCAGGGCGCCGGAGACGAGCTCCTGGGGATCCTCGCCCTCCAAGCCGGCCAGCAACTGCTCGGCCTCCAGCGGCGCGTAGCCGAGGTTGACCAGGCCGTCGCGGGCGAGGCTACGGGCATCGCCGCCCTCCGCCGCGGCGATTGCGACCTCCTCCTCTAGCGCTCCGGCGACCTTCTCGCGGAGCTCAACGATGATCCGCTCCGAGGTCCGCTTGCCGATCCCCGGCACCGCCTGGAAGCGTTTGGCGTCGCCGGCGGCGATCGCTCGGAGCAAGTCGCGCGCAGAACCCCCGGAGAGGGTCGCGAGCGCGACTTTCGGGCCGACGCCTGAGACCGTGACCAGGAGGCGGAAGAGGTCGCGCTCCTCCTCCGAGGAGAAGCCGTAGAGCGAGAGCGAGTCGTCGCGGGAGATCAGCTCGGCGTGCAGGAAGACGTCGCGCCCGGTCGCCGGCACCGCCTTCAGCGTCTCCGAGGAGACGGCGAGCCGGTAGCCGACGCCGGCGGCGTCGACCACGACGTGGTCGGCACGCCGCACCATCACCTCGCCCCGGACCGCGGCGATCATCCCGCCAGCTGCTCCGCCGCGGTGCTGGCGGCCACCACGGCCTGCCGGTGTCCGGTGCCGCCACCGTGGCAGATCGCCACCGCCAGCGCGTCCGCCGCGTGGTCGGGGGTTGGGGGCTCCGGAAGGCCAAGCAGCGTCCCGACCATTTTCTGGACCTGGCGCTTACCCGCCGCGCCGGAGCCGCAGACCGCCATCTTGATCGCCTGCGGCGTGTACGCGAAGCAGTTGACGCCGCGCTGGGCGGCGGCCAGCATCGCCACCCCGCTCGCCTGGCCGACGGCCATCGCGGAGCGGACGTTCTTGCCGAAATAGACCTCCTCGATCGCCATCGCCTTCGGCTCGTGCCAGGCGATCAGCTCGGAGAGAGCGCGATGGATCCGTTCGAGGCGGCGCTCCATCGCCATCTCGGAGCTGGTCTCGACCACGCCGCCGTCGAGGGCGACCATGTGGTTGCCCTCTACGCGAACGATGCCGAAGCCGAGGTTGGCTGCGCCGGGGTCGATCCCCATCACTACCTGCATGCCTAGTGATTCTGGGAGCAGGCTCGGATGCCTTCCGCCCGGCCTCCGAAAGCGGCTCAGGCAGCTAGCTTTTCGAGCACGTCCTCAGGAATGTCAAAGTTCGCAAAGACTTCGTCAACGTCGTCCTGCTCGTCGAGAGCGTCGAGCAGCTTCAGCAGTCGCTCGGCCTCGTTGCCATTCACCACGACGGTGCTTTTCGGCTCCGTCGCAATCGTCGCCGACTTGATCTCCACCCCGGCCTCGCCGAGGGCGTCGCGGACCGCGCTGAGGTCGCCGGGATCGCAGATCACCCGCAACTCCTCGCCGTCCTCGCGCACGTCCTCGGCGCCCGCGTCGATCGCCGCGATCAGATCGTCCTCGCCGTAGCGATCGCCGTCGACCACCACCGCGCCCTTTTTCTCGAAGATCCAAGCCACCGAGCCCGGCTCGCCGAGGCTGCCTCCGTGCTTGGAGAAGGCGAACCGGATCTCGGCGCTGGCGCGGTTGCGGTTGTCGGTCAGCGCCTCGACCAGGACCGCGGCGCCGCCCGGCCCGTAGCCCTCGTAGAGGACCCGTTCGATCGCGGCGCCGTCGGAGCCGGCACCGGTGCCAGTGTCGATCGCCTTCTGGATTTTGTCTTTCGGCATCGACGCTTCGCGGGCCTTTTGCACCGCGGTCGCCAAAGCCGGGTTGCCGTCGGTGTCGCCACCCCCGTCACGGGCAGCGACCGTGATCGCCCGCGCCAGCTTGCTGAAGAGCTTGCCGCGTTTCGCATCGGCGGCGCCCTTCTTGTGCTTAATAGAAGACCACTTTGAATGACCGGACATGTCCGTGACATTCTATGAAGTAGGGAGATGGCTTCGAAGGCGCACACTCATAATCCGGCGCGGGCCCTGGCGGCCAGCCTCGTCTTCCTGGCGATGCTGCTGGCCGCCTTTGCGCTGTGGACCGCAATCCCGCTGTGCTGGGTCTACATCGGCTCCAAGGTTTCCGACACCCAGTTCCCGAGCAGCGGCCCCTACGCGGTCGTCGCCATCGGGATCCTCGCCTCGATCGTCGTCGTTGCCTGGTTGATCGGCCGGCTCAACAGCCTCTATGTCCGCATCACCGGGACCAACCGGCTGGAGCCGATCCGCCCGACCTGGCTGCGCAGCATGCGCGACGCCGCCCCGGTGCAGAACTCGGTGACGGTGGTCGAGGCGGTCTTGATGGGCTCAGTGATGCTGGCCGCGCTGGCTCTGACCCTCTGGTTCTTCCTCCTCGCCGGCTCGCCGATTCCGAATCAGTAGCGCTTCCGGCACAAAGCTGGCACGAAACTTTTACGCTGTGCGCACAACACGTTACGTGGTGCCGGTTAAGGTGCCAGAATGGCGGCTGTGAGAGAAGCGTGGACCGACGAGCGGCTGGACGACCTGAACCACCGGGTGGATGAGGGCTTCAGGGAAATGCGGGAGGAATTCCGCGCGGTGCGGTTCGAGATGCGAGAGGAATTCGCCGCGGTGCGTTCGGAGATGGCCGCCATGCACCGCGCGACGATGCAGATGATGGCAACGATGATGGTCGGCTTCGCCGGGACGATCACCACCGTCCTGCTTTCGGCCTGACGTCGCTGGACCAGCGCAGGTCGTCGGTCAGACCAGGAAACGGCCGTCTTCTTGCATGACGACGCCATCGACTTCGAGCTTGCCGCCGAGGCGTAGATCGCAGACGAGGTCGGTGTGGACGGCCGACTCGTTCTCACCGCCGGACTCCGGGTAGCTGGTCCCGACCGCCATGTGGACGGTGCCGCCGATCTTCTCGTCGAGCAGGACCTCGCGGGTGCCGCGGTCGATCCCGTAGTTGGTGCCGATCCCGAGCTCGCCGAGGCGGCGCGCGCCCTCGTCGGTGTCGAGCAGTTTCAGCAGGTACTCCTCGCCGCGGTCGGCGCTGGCATCGACCACTCGGCCGGCCTCGAACCGGAGCCGCACCCCGGAGACCTCGCGACCGCCAATCACCGCCGGCAGGTGGAAGCTCACTTCGCCCTCGACCGAGTCCTCCACTGGCCCGGTGAAGAACTCCCCGTCGGGCATGTTGTTGCGACCGTCGCAGGGGATGAACTTGCGGCCGGCGATGCCGAGGGTGATGTCGGTCCCCGGCGCGGTGACCCGGACCTCCTCGTGGCCCTCGATCCACTCGGCCAGCCGTTCGGTCTCCTTCGAGGCGCGGCGCCAGGCACCGAGCGGGTCGGGGTCGTCTGCCAGGCAAGCGGCGTAGTAGAAGTGTTCGTAGTCGGCCAGGCTCATCTCCGCCTCCGAGGCGTAGGCACTGGTCGGGTACAGCGTGTAGCACCAGCGGAAATCGCCCTCGGCGCTGCGCTTCATCGCCCGCGCCATCAGGTCGCCGGTGACCGATTGCCGCAGGGTTTGGCGGTCCGGGGGGACGCCGGAGAGCTCGCGGGTGTTGGTGCTCGCCCCGACCGCGATCCGCACGTCGGCGTTGTCGACCATCCACTCCGCAAACGGCGATATCCATTCCAGCTGGGAGTCAGTGGCGTATTTGAAGTAGGAGGCGATCTGGCCCTCGAGGGCGACGTTCAGAATCGGGTTGGCGCCGGCCTTCAGCACCTCCTCGTAGACCGCCAGAAGCAGCGGCGCAGCGGCGCTCTCACCGTCGATCGAGACGACGTCGCCCTCCTTGACCTCGGTCGAGTAGCCGACCAGGATCTTCGCCAGGCCGCGGATCCGGGGGTCTCCACTCACCGGCTCGCCCCCTCTCGCTCCTGCGCGCTCGCGATCATCGCCATGAAGATCGCCTGGAAGCGGGAGTCGTCGGTCAGCTCCGGGTGGAACGCCGAGGCGAGCACGTTGTCCTCGCGGATCGCCACCGGGTGCCCCTCGTAGGAGGCGAGCACCTCCACCCCGGCCCCGTGGCGCTCGACCCAGGGGGCGCGGATGAAGACCGCGCGCAACGGCTCATCGCCTATCCCCTCCATCTCGAGGTCGGCCTCGAAACTCTGCAGCTGGCGGCCGAAGGCGTTCCTCTTAGCGGTAGCGTCGAGGAAGCCGAGGTGCTCGGCATCGCAGAGGATCAGCCCGGCGCAGGTGCCGAGGATCGGCCGCCCCGCTTCGTAGTGAGCTCTCAGGGCCGGCTCAAGCCCGGCCGACTCGATTCCCTTGGCGATCGTCGTGCTCTCGCCGCCTGGGATCACCAGGCCATCGAGGTCGGTGAGGTCCTCAGGAGTACGGACCTCGGTCACATTCGTCGCGCCGAGCTGCCTGAGTGCCCGGGCGTGGGCCTCAAAGTCGCCCTGAACGGCTAGGACGCCGACGCGCAGCGTCAGGCTCCGCGGTTCTGGAGGAGCGCGTCCTCGGCCGCCAAATCGGCGATCTCCAGCCCCGGCATTGCCTCGCCGAGACCGATCGAGGCGGCCGCGACCCGCTCGGGGTCGTTGAAGTGGGTGGTCGCCTCGACGATCGCCCGGGCGCGGCGTTCGGGGTCAGCGCTCTTGAAGATCCCCGAGCCGACGAAGTTGCCCTCGGCACCGAGCTGCATCATCAGCGCGGCGTCGGCCGGAGTGGCGATGCCACCGGCGCAGAAGAGCGGCACCGGCAGGCGCCCGGCCGCGGCGACCTCCTGGACGACTTCGAGCGGCGCCTGGTGCTGTTTCGCGGCACCGGCCAGCTCCTCGGGGCGCAGCTGCGCAAGCCGCTTGATCCCGGAAGTGATCTCGCGCATGTGCCGGACCGCCTCGACCACGTTGCCGGTTCCCGCCTCGCCCTTGGAGCGGATCATTGCCGCCCCCTCGCCGAGCCGCCGCAGCGCCTCGCCAAGGTTGGTCGCACCGCAGACGAACGGCACCTCGAAAGCAAGCTTGTCGATGTGGTTGGCCTCATCGGCCGGAGTCAGGACCTCAGACTCGTCGATGTAGTCGACCTCGAGCGCCTGCAGCACCTGAGCCTCGGCGAAGTGGCCGATCCGCGCCTTCGCCATCACCGGGATGCTGACCGCCTCCTGGATCCCCTTGATCATCGCCGGGTCCGACATCCGGGCGACCCCGCCATCCCGGCGGATGTCGGCCGGCACGCGCTCCAAGGCCATGACCGCGCACGCCCCGGCGTCCTCGGCAATCTTCGCCTCCTCGGGCGTGACCACGTCCATGATCACCCCGCCCTTCAGCATCTCGGCAAGGCCGGTCTTCAGCCTGAAAGTTGCTCGCTCAGTCATCAGACCCATCTTACGTGGACGGGGCGGCTGACCGGCGGGTGGCCCGGGCAGGCAGGCCGAGCACGTAAACCTCGCGCGCAGGCCTGCCTGCCCGGGACAGGACCCGCCGGCCTGCGCTCCTCGCGCTACTTCAGTTTGTAAGCGCGGATGCGGTCTTTGTGCGCGGCTTCGTCGCGAGCGTAGAGCCCGTGTGCGAGCGCCTGGACCAGCGCCATCAGCGCGGTGTTGGAGCGGGTGAAGGAGGGGCTGTTGGAGGAGAAGTAGAGGGTCAGCTCGGCGTGCTCGCCTACCTCCGACATAGTCGCGTCGGAGATCGCCAGCGTGCGGGCGCCGCGGTGCACCGCCAGCTTCATCGCCCGCAGCAGCAACGGGTGGGCGCGCCCGGCCGAAAGGGTGATCACCAGCGTCTCCTCGTCGATCCGGCCGAGTCGCTGCAGCGACTCGCCGCCGGTCGAGGCGACGATCTCGGAGCGGATGTCGAGCAGGCTCAGGGTGTGGCGGAGGTAGCTGGCGAAGAAGGCCATCTGGTCGACGCCGACGATGACGATCCTCTGCGCGGTCGCCAGCGCCGAAACCGACGCGTCGACCTGCTCGGGAGTCAGTTTGCGCGCGGTTTCCTCGAGATTCGCCCAGTCGGCGGTCAGCGACCCCTCCAGCTCGGAGTGGTCGAAGGAGAAAAGCGCGCCACCGGTGGCGGTGGCACTGGCGGCGATCGTGTTGCGGTACTCCTCGATCGCAGCCTGCTGGAGCTCCGGGTAACCCTCGAAGCCGAGGGCCTGGGAGAAGCGCACCACCGTCGATGAGGAGGTGCTCGCTCTCCTGGCCAGCTCCTCGGCGGTGAGGAAGGCAGCCTCGTCGAGGTGATCGACGATGTAGCGGGCGACGTCTTTCTGGGAGCGCGAAAATTCCTCGAAGCGCTCCTGGATGTAGTCGGAAAGGCTTTTGAGTTGGGGGGACTTCGTCGCGGTCTTGGTCACGGCGGTCCATTTCGCCGAAGCTCACCCTTTCCCTTCTGCGCGAGTTCGGATCGGCGCCGTCACCACCCGGCCGATCTGGTTGGATTGTCCGTGCGATGACGCTCGAAGAGGCCCTGCGCCTGACCAACCGCAACATGATCGCCTTCGATCTGGTGCTCGGCACCGCGGCGATCGCGGCACCCGCGGCGACCCTCAGAGTGCTGGGACACGAGGAGCCATCGCCGGACGCCACCCACCTCTTCCGCCGCTGCGGCCCGATCTGGCTGACCTTCGCCGCCGCGCACGCGGTCGCCGATCGTCGCGGCAACCCGGGCGACTGGCAGGCACTCGCCTGGTTGCGGGGAACCGAGATCGCCACCGATGCGCTCTGGTCGAACTCGCCGGCGGTCAGCCGCCCCGGCGCCAAGCTCGGCCTCCAGCTGGCCGGCGTCGCGAACCTGGCGATGGCGGCGGGCTTTGCCTGGATGGCAAGGCGTTGACATGGCCGAGTTCGACGGCCAGCCCAGCATTCGCTGGAGTCTGCGCGGCCTGACCGACGAGGGCGATGAGGCCTGGTTGATCCGGGGGATCGCGCGCAAGCTCTACCACTGCCCCGGCTGCCACGGCGACATTCCGGTCGGCGAGGAGCACACGGTGGTCCAGTTCGTGCGCCGGGTGGGAGGCACAGACCACCACCACTGGCACCGGCGCTGCGCCGAAGAGCTGCTGATCCCCGAACTCCGGGGTCTGCGGCGGGTTCCGGCCTCCGAATCGAGCCAGCCGAGGCTGGAAGCGCGAGGGCGCGCCAAGCCCGGGCGGCGGAAACCTGTCAGATAGCGTGAGCCTCGCCCGCAAGCTGGCCTCGCTCTACGCGCGGATCGGGCGCACCTACTGGTCCTGGGCACCGTCCCTGCTTCTACTGGGAGCGATCGTGTTCATCCCGCTCGGCCTGCTCGACGCCCTCGCGATCACCGTCGACGTCGACTCCCTGGACCTGACCAGCGGGATCAAAATCGCCGCCCTGGTCGTCGCGGTCGGGGCGTTGACGGCGACCAGCCTGCTCGGTGAGGTCTTCTACAGCGGCGCCGTCGCGGTCTCCCTCACCCACGCCGAGGGCGACCGTCCGCCGTCGGTCCGCGAGATCGCCAGGCGGCTCAAGTACGGGCGGCTGATCGCGGTCGACCTGGTCTACGTCCTGATCGTCGCCGTCGGCCTTCTGCTGCTGTTCGTGCCGGGCGTCCTCGCCTTCGTCTGGCTCGGACTCGCCGGGCCGATCGTCGAGATCGAGGACCGCTCCGTTCGCGGCGCCCTGGCCCGCAGCTGGCACCTCGTCCGCGGCAACTTCTGGCTCGTCTTCTTCATCCTCGCCCCGGTCGAGATCGTCGGCGACGCGGTCGGCGAAGGGATCGGTGAGCTCATCCACGGCGCCCTCGGCGACTCGCTGCTCGCCACCTGGCTGGCTGAGTCGCTGTCCAACATCGCCTTCGCGCCGGTCTTCGCGGTCGCCGCTGTGCTGCTCACCCTGGAGCTGATCAGGGAGAAGGATGGAGCCGGGCCGCGGCTAAACTCGGCCCCGGCTCCCTCATGATCACGGCCTCGATCTTCTCCGACTTCTGGAATCGGCTTGTCGAGAACGACTCGCAGGGTCTGTTCCTGGTCTTCGCCGGGTTCATCCTCTCCTTCGCCTTCATCCGGATGAGCACCCGGCTGATGCGCAGCCCCAAGGTTCCTTGGTGGCCCGGCAGCGTGGTCTCCGACTCAGGCGTCCACCTGCACCACCTGGTGTTCGGGATCGTGACGATGATGATCTTCGGAGCGCTCGGCTTCGCGGCGCTCGGCGAGAGCCCATACACCGAGATCTGCGCCTTCGGCTTCGGCGTCGGCGCCGGCCTGACGATCGACGAGTTCGCCCTCTGGGTCTACCTCGACGACGTCTACTGGGCCGAGGAGGGGCGCAGCTCGATCGACGCGACGGTGATCGCCGCCGCCGGCATGTTCCTCGTCCTGCTCGGGTTCAGCCCGTTCAGCTTCGAAACCGGCTCCTTCGAGGCAGTCGCAATCAGCATCCTCGGCGCCCTCTTCCTCTTCGGCCTGGTCGCGCTCTGCTTTGCCAAGCAGCGGGTAATGCACGGCACCGTCGGCTTCTTCGTCTTCCCGATCGCGCTCTACGGCGCCTGCCGGCTCGGCAAGCCCGGCTCGGCCTGGGCGCGGCGGCGCTACGGCGAGCGCAAGCCTGAGAAGCAGGCAAGGGCCGAAGCCCGGTTCCCGCCCGACCGCCGGACCGAGCGGTTCAAGAACGCCTTCCGTGACATCGTCGGCGGCAAGCCGAGCGAGGGGATCGCCGCCGCCCGCGATGAGGCCGTCGCGGCGACCCGCGAGGCGACGGCGGAAGTCCGCCACCGCGCCGAACGCGTCGCCCACGTCGGCGACCGCAGCGCCGACGAGGACTGACTAACCCTCGGCCTCGACCGGGCTGTGGCGGCGGGTTCGCTCCAGTACCCGCTCCACGCGCTTGGGCAGGTACCAGTTCCACTCGCCCATCAGCTTCATCAGCGCCGGCACGAGGATCGCTCGGACGATCGTCGCGTCGAGCAGGATCGCCGCCGAGAGACCGACGCCGAACTCCTGCAGACCGACGAAAGAGCCGAAGGTGAAGCCCGAGAAGGCGGCGATCATGATCAGCGCGGCGGCGGTGATGATGCGTCCGGTGTGCTCGAGCCCGTAGGCGACCGCCGCCTCGTTGTCGTGGCGCTTGTCCCACTCCTCGCGGATCCGCGAGAGCAGGAAGACCTCGTAGTCCATCGAGAGGCCGAACAGCATCGCGAAGAGGAAGATCGGGATCCAGCCTTCGATCTGTGGCGTGCCCTGGAGCCCGAAGGTGGAGTGCAGCTCCTCCTGGAAGACCAGCACCAGGACGCCGTAGGTGGCACTGACCGAGAGCACGTTCATCAGCACCGCCTTCAGCGGCAGCAGGAGCGAGCGGAAGGCGCGTAACAGCAGCAGGTAGGAGAGGATCAGGACCGCGACGACGAGCCAGGGAAAGGCGGCGTAGGCGGTGTCGACGAAATCGACACCGAACGCGGGAGCGCCGGTAAGGACCACTTCGGCCTCGCCGAAGCGGGCGGCAGGAATGTAGGTGTCACGGATCCGGTGGACCAGGTCCTGCGCTGCCTGGGTGCCGTAGTCCTCACGCCCGGCGACGCGGATCTGGGCGACTTCACCGCTCGCGTCGACCAAGCTTTCGCGCTTGGCGGCCAGCCGGCCACGTGGGCCAGGAGGGAGTTGCGAGGGCGAGACGATCGTCGCCGGCTCGACCTCGGGGTCGCGACGCAGCTCGGCGATCAGCCGGTTCTCGGCGGCGACGACGGAGGGTGCGAAGGCGCCGTTCGGCCGGTCGGTGACGATCATGAACTGGTTCGGGAAGAGCGCCCCAGGACCGAGCGTGTCCCGCAACAACGCGTAGCCCTGGGTCGACTCGCGGGTCAGCGGCACTCCGCGGTTGTCCCCGACTGACAGCTTCAGGCCGAGCGCCGGCAGCGCCAGCCCGATCATCAAGCTGCCGGCGACGACGAGGTAGAGAACCGGCCGGCGCATAATCGAGCGTGCCAACCGGTGCCAGGCTCCGGCCTGGCCCTCGGCCCGGTGTTTGAGGATGCTCTTCGGGATCACCCGCAGGCTGTTGACTTTGGTCCCCATTACCGCCAGCAGCGCCGGCAGGAACGTCGCCGAGGCGGCGATCGAGAACAACGGCACCAACAGGCCGCCGACCCCCATCGAGCGCATGAACGGCAGCGGCATGAAGACCAGCGTGGCGAGGCCGAGGGCGACCACCGCGCCGGAGAAGAGGGTCGCGCGGCCGGCGGTCGCCATCGTCGTCATCAGCGCCTCGCGCGGGTCGTCCGTTTTCTCCAGCTCTTCCCGGTATCTGAAGACGACCAGCATCGAGTAGTCGATCGCGATCGCCAGCCCGATCAAGGTGACGATGTTGGTGACGTAGACCGCCATGTCCATGAAGTGGGCAGCAATCCAGATTCCACCCAGGGTCGAGGGGATCGTCACCGCGGCGAAGGCGAAGGGGACGGCGATCCCCCCGAGGGTCCCGAACATGAAGGCCATCACCAGCAGCGCGATCGGGATCGCGATCATCTCCCCCCTGACCAGGTCTTCGTCGTAGATTTCCTGGGTGTCGTGGCCGATCGCCGGGGACCCCGAGAGGTAAGTCGTCGTCCCCGGCAGTTCGGGAATCGCGGCGCGGACCTCGGGCGTCTCCTTTGAGGCGTCCTCGTTTTCGAGCGGGGTGTGGATCTGTATGTAGGCGATCCGCGGCGAGGCCGGCAACACCGGGCCGGGCTTGGCGCCCTCGATACCGGTCGCGGCCTTGGCGCCGGCGGCTTCGGCTTGGCGGCGGAATGCCGGCGTGCCGGCCACCGGCCGCGCGGTCTCGAAGACCAGCGTGAAGGCACCGTCGCCGCGCTCGTTGAACCTCTCCTTGGCGATGTCGAGCCCGCGCTCGGCGTCGGAGCCGGGCACGCCGAAGCGGTTGCTCAGCAGGTCGCCGAGACCGGACGCCGCGTACCCGCCGAGAACGAAGAGGACGAGCCAGGCGGCGATGACCTTCTTCCGGTTGGCGATGACCGCGCGGGTCCAGCGCTCCATCGGTTCCTTCCGTAACTCGGGGACGGGCCCCCGATCGTATGAGACCGCCTACTCAGGCTCGAGTGCGAAAGCTCACACTCGGCCGAGCCGCCGTTCGAGGTTGGCGCGCACCTCGGGCCACTCGTCGTCGATGACGCTGAAGAAGGCAGAGTCGCGGACACCGACGTCGGGGACCATCATGTGCTTTCGCAGAATTCCCTCGAACTGAGCGGGCAGCGCCGCCATCGCAGCCCGCGAGCGCTCGTTGCGGGCGTCGGTCTTCAGCTCGACCCGAACGCACTCGAGGGTCTCGAAGGCGTAGCGGAACATCAGCAGCTTCGCCTCGACGTTGATCCCGGTTCTCCAGGCGTCCGGGTTGAGCCAGGTCCACCCGATCTCGACCACGCGGTCGGCGGGACGGACATTGAGGTACCGGGTGCTGCCGACCAGCGTGTCCCGGCGGCGGTCGCGGGTCGCGAAGACGCCCTCCCGCCCAGCGGCACTCGCCTCCAGGGACAGCCGCATCCACTCGTCGAAGTACTCGCGGCTATCGCCGATATGGGCCAGCCAGCGCCAGATCTCCGGCACCTGGGCCGCCCGCCAGAGGCCATCGGCGTGGCCCGGCTCGAGCGGCTCGAGGACGACCAACTCGCCCTCCAGTCTTGTCGCCAGAGGCTCCTTCACTCCCCCATCGCCTTTATCACCACCCGCTTCGGCCGACCGCCGTCGAACTCGCAGTAGAAGACCTGCTGCCAGGGGCCGAGGTCGAGGCGGCCGTCGGTGACCGGGACGATCGCCTGGTGGTGGACCAGCAGGTTCTTCAGGTGGGCGTCGCCGTTGTCCTCGCCGCCGCGGTGGTGGCGGTAGTCGCCGCCGTCCGGCAACAGCTCGCGGGCGACGTCGTTGGCCGGCGGCGACCAGCTCGGCGGCGCCACCTTGTCCAACCACTCGAGTACGTCCTCGTGCAGTCCCGGCTCGTCGTCGTTGACCCAGATGCCAGCGGTGATGTGCATCGCCGAGGCGAGCACCATCCCCTCGGCGATCCCGGCCTCCTCCACCGTGGCCTGGACCTCCTCGGTGATCCGGATCAGTTCGCGCCGTTGCGCGGTGTTGAAGGTGAGGTAATTGGTGGCCGATTTCATCTCAGGCTCCTTTCAGAGTTCGCTGCCGCTGCACTCTCGAAATCCCACGTCTTCGGCGAGCTGACGTCGTTCTTCGGCGGTGCTGTCGCGATCTTCGCGCGCCGCCAGGTAGGCGGCCGTGTCTTCGGCTTCGGCGGCGTGCAAGGCATCGCGATCCCATCGCCCCACCTGCTCCTGGGCTTTGACGTACTCATCAAAAGGTTTCTCCAGGGACGGGGGCGGCCGAAGGGCGTTGAACCGGTTGATCGCCTTCGAGGAGATTCCCACCAGCAGCCGCGAGTAGATGACATCAGGTTCGCCCTCTCCGCTGGGGAAGCGATCTAGATAGGTCCGGTAGGTGTCCTGGCTCTCGGTGCAGATCGCGTCGCCCTGCGCAATCAGCTGAGCCCGGCTCAAGGTCTCCGGCTTGGGTGGGGTCTTCTCCGTCACTTCCTTTTTTGCCCCGCTCGACTGTTTTGCCTGGGTGGTCTGGGCCGGATCGCCGCTCGGGTCTCCACCACCGCCGGACGCCAGCGCAACCGCCGCGGCGACGACCGCGGCGGCACTGAAAAGGCCGGCGGTGAGGACCATGCGGCGGCGCCCGCCGCCGACCCGACGAGTCGGCGCGTCCGGCTCAACGGTTGGCGGCACGGTCTCCGGTTCGCGGGTGGCCGCGTCGCCCGTCGCCACCGTCCGCTCGGGGACCGTGACCGCGGTGCCGCTCAGCGCTGCCTGCGCCGCGCGGCCGAGGTCTCCGGCCGAGGGATACCGATCCCCCGGCTCCTTCGACATCGCCCGGACCACCACGTCGTCAAGCGCCATCGGCACCTCCTGCGCGTACAGCGACGGAGCCGGGGGCGGGTCGTTGAGGTGGGCATAGAGGCGGGCGGCCTCGCCGTCGCGCGGGAAGGGCACCTCGCCGGTGAGCAGCTTGAACAGCAGGCAGCCGAGCGCGTAGACGTCGGCACGGGCGTCGACCTCACCGCCGGAGATCTGCTCGGGCGCGACGTAGTCGAGGGTGCCGACGAAGCGCCCGGTTTGGGTCAGGCCGGACTGGGTGGCGACGTTGCGGGCGACGCCGAAGTCGGTGATGTAGGCGTGCTCGGCCCCCTCCTCCCCGCTCAGCAGGACGTTCGCCGGCTTGACGTCGCGGTGCACCAGGCCGGCGGCGTGGATCGCGTCGAGCCCGTTGCCGATCTGGGCGATCAGGGCAACCGCCGGCTCTGGCTCGAGGCGGCCCTCACGGGCGATCCGCCGACCGAGGTCCGACCCGGAGACGAAGCGCATCGCGATGAAGGGAACGCCCTCCTCCTCTCCCGCCGCGTAGATCGGCACCACGTTGGGATGCTCGATCGCCGCGGCGATCCGCGACTCCTCGGCGAACCGCCGGGCGAAGACATCGTCGGAGGCGGCCTCCGGAGCGATCAGCTTCAACGCCACCCGCCGGTCGAGGCCAGGCTCGATCGCCAGGTAGAGGATGCCCATCCCGCCGCGGCCGAGCCGGCGCTCGATCCGGTACCCGGCGAAGCCGTCCCCCTCGGCGAGGTCGGCCCAGCTGTGCCCGTCAGCCATGCGCGAACCCTAGCCCCGCACCTAGACTGGAAGCCGATGCGACGCCGTATAGCCGCCACCGCGCTGATCGCGATCGCCTCGCTCGCGGCCGCGAGCGCGACCTACGGAGAGCTGGTTCAGGTTAAAAACCTGCGGATCTCCTTCCGCGGAAGCTTCACCCCCCACTCCCTGCCGCGCGACCGGCCGGCGCCAATCCGGGTCACGATCGAAGGCGGGATCAAAACCACTGACGACACCCACCCCCCTGTCCTGAACCGTCTCGAAGTCGCCCTCAACCGCCAGGGCAGGCTCTCGACCAAAGGCCTGCCGACCTGCAGCAGCGGACTGCTCCAGTCCACCTCGACCGAGGCGGCCCTGGCCCTCTGCGCGCCGGCGCTCGTCGGCCGCGGACGGTTCGCCGCCGACCTCGACCTCACCCCAGGGTCACTGCCAGCCCACGGACGGGCCCTTGCCTTCAACGGCCGGCGGGGAGGCAAGCCGGCGCTACTGCTCCATTTCTACGCGACCGTCCCGGTGCGGGCGACCTTGGTCCTGCCCCTGGCCATCGACCATCGCCGCCAGGGGGACTTCGGCACGGTGCTCTCGACCAAGATCCCCAAGCTGGCCGGTGGGCTGGGCTCGATAACCGACGTCAAGCTGACCATCGGCCGCCAGTACAACGACCGCGGCACCCCCCGCAGCTTCATCAGCGCCAGTTGCGCGGCGCCGGCCGGTTTCCCCGGCGCGATCTTTCCTTTTGCCCGCGGCACCTTCCACTTTGCCCAGGGAATGAAGGTGGTCACCACCCTCACCCGCAACTGCCGCGTCCGGTAGCCGACCAGCCCCTCGCTCAGAGACCGAGGTCGCCGACGCCCCGCTCGTCCCACCCCAGGTGGTGAGCAAGCTCGTGGCGGAGGGTCCGCTCAACCTGGTTGGCGAGCAACTTGCGGTCGTGGCCGAAATCACGCTCCAGCGTGTCGCGGTAGATCACGATCCGGTCTTCGAAGTGGTCGCGGCCGACGCCGTCGCCGAAGTACTCGCCGTAGGCCCGCGTCTCGGTGCCGAGGTCGGAGACGATCACCGGCAGGCTCACCAGCACGCGCTGGAATTCCTCCGGCAGGGCGTCGATCGCGTCTGCCACCAACGATTCGAAGTCGTCCGGCTGATCCTGGTTCACTGTGTCAAAGGTACCCAGCAACCATCGGGGAGTGGATAGATGAAAGACGGTCAACCGGCCCGTACGAAGCTTCGCCCCTTCGCCGCCCTCGCCATCGCAGCGATTGCCGCTGCCGGCGTGGTCTGGTCCGGGTGCGGAAGCGACGACGCCACCGACAGCACCAACAAGGCCAAGCAGGAAGTCGAACAAGGGGCCAGCACGGCCGAAGAAGCCCTCGACGAAGGCTCCGAAAGGGCGAAGAAGGGTCTCGAAGAAGCCAAGAAGCAGCTCGAAGAAGGAAAGGGCAGCGCCTCGAAGGGGCTCGAAGAGGGTCTCGAAAAGGCCGAAAAGGGACTCAAAGAAGGCAAGGCCCAGGCCAAGAAGGGCGTCGAAGAAGCCGAAGAACAGATCGAAAAGTACCTGCCCTGAGCCGGCGTCCCGGCGCTCCCGGGAATCTCAGTTGGCGGCGATAAAGCGCCTGATCACCCCTACCGCCGGCGAGCGGAAGGGAAAATACAGGGCCGAGGCGTGGCCCCGGTTCGGCACCACGTAGAGGCGCGAGCGCGGGAACCGGCGCTGCACCTGGCGCGCCTCGGCTACTGAGGTGATGTCGTCAAGCTGCCCGGCGAGGACCAGGGTCGGGAAGGTCGCCGGGGCGCGCCAGCCCGCCGGCACGGGAGGCTCGAGGCCTCCCGCCGGTGGCGCCGGCCAGGTCAGGCAGTTGGTCAGGTGCGCCGCCTCCGAGAGCAGGTACTCGCGGCGGCCGAAGGGCGCGAAGTAATCGCGCGGCAAGCGCGTCACCGCGGCGGACAGCTGGCGGATCCGCTCGTCGATCCCGGCCGTCGGGTCCCAGAGCAGTGGGTAGTCGTTGCACTCCACCGTGATCTCGAGGCCGTATGAGAATTCGCTCAGCGGCCCGGCGCCGGCCGGGCCGGGGGCGATCAGCCGGTTGAGGCGCCTCGGGTCACCGGCGAGGAAACGGCGGGCGCCGTCGTCGAGGCTGAGGTAGGAGCGCGGCGCCAGGGTGCCCGCCTGGAGCAGGAAGCTGAGCAAGCCCTCGGTCGAGCGGTGCTGGGCGTGGAAGCGCCGCACCACCCGGGAGTAGCGGGCGACCGGGTCGCCCGAGCACCGCGACGAGATGCGACAGGCGATCCGCAGGCTGCGCAGGCCGGCCGGCAGGAGCGTGCGGTAGTAGGGATCATCAGCGGGGTAGGCGGAATCGAGGATGAGGCCGCGCAGCGAGCCCGGGTACCGGACCGCGTAGGCCTGCCCGAACAGGGTCCCGTAGGAGTCGCCGTAGAGGAAGACCTTGCCGAGTCCTAGCGCCTGGCGGACGGTGTCGAGGTCGTGCGCGGTTTCCCCCGTCGTGTAACCGGCGAAGGCGGGGCCGAGCTGGTTCGCGCATTCGCCGACCGCGATCGGTTCCTGGATCAGTCCCCGTTGCAGCCCCGGGCAGTTGAGCACGTTCGAGCGCCCGGTGCCGCGGGCGTCGAAAAGGACGAGGTCGCGGCGGCGCAACAGCGGCGCCAAAGCGGCGACTACCGAGCGGGCGAACGGCGGGCCGGTCGAGGCGAAGCCGGGCCCGCCATCCATGGCAACGATCGTGCCCAGCGAAGGCCGCTTGCGGTCAGCGCGCGTCCGTACCGCGAAGGCGACCTTGGTCGCGCCCAGCAACGGGTCGGCGCGCCGCACCGGGACCATGATGTGCCCGCACTGGAAGGGTCGCGGCGGGCCCAAGTCGCAGGCCCGGAGCTGGGTCCGGGCGACGGCGCGGTCCACCTCGGCCATGGCCGGCGCCGCGGGAACGAGGAGCCCGGCCGCGACCAGCGCCAGAAAGGCGATGCGCGGGCGGCCGAACGTCCTCATCGCTCCAAGTTAGCCCCTCAGCGTCGCGCCTTCGCCCTTCCGCCCTTCCGCCCCTTCTTCGGCTTGGGCCGATGCGAGTCGGCGTCCGCTTGGTTCCGATTCCGCGTTCTCTCAATTCGATCGATGAGCTCGAGTATTCGTCGGTCGTTCTCCTCCCGCTCGGTCTGCCTGAGTTTCTCGGCCACCTCCTCATCGCGCCACCTCTGCTCCGCCTCGGCCAGGTCCCGCTCATATTGCCTGCGCAGTTCCTCTTGCTCCCGCTCCCACATCTCTTGCGGCGTCTCGTCCTCAATCGTGACCTCGTCGTCGTCATCCTCATCCCCGTGGCCAGGGCCTCCCCAGGGGATCTCCGGCTCCGGGAGGAAGGGGCTGTTCGGGTCATAGCCACCAAAGCCCCCGCCGCCGTCAGAGTCGTCGTCGTCGGAACCACCCCAGTCATCATCGGGAGACGGGCTTTGGCCCGGGCTGTCTTGGCTTCCCTCGTCTCCACCAGAACCGTCACCGGACCCGTCGCCGCCAGAACCGTCCTCCTCCCCCGCTTCCTCGCAGACGTCGAAGACGTCGATCCAGTCCGGGCAGAACGCCACGCCATCCCCATCCGCCGCCTGCGCGCTGGCGGAAGCGGGAGCCACGGCCTGGGCGCCACCGACGCACAGAGCCGCCGCTGTCAGCATCGCGATCGGGAACCTCCCTCGCCAGCGGTGCGGCCTTTGGGTATCGGTCGAGGTCATTCCGGGTCCTTTCGTGGATGAAAAATCGCTGCACACACGCATGAGAAGGAGTGCAGCCTAGGCCGCTTCCACGAGGACGCAACTTTCGCGGACAGATGTCGCAGCGAGGGCCGAGCCGAGCGGATCCTTATGCTCTGCGGAAGTTCCCCCAGTTCCTTCCCAGCCCTCGAGAAAGGAGCCCTCTGGATGACCCGTCATCTCGCCCGCCTCGCCGACATCTCCTACCGCCGCCGTGGCCGCATGGTCCTCGCCTGGATCATCGCCGCGGTCGTGATCATCGGACTTGGATCCTCGATGGCCGGTGAGTACGAAGCCGACTACAACACCCCCGGCTCGGAGTCCAAGCGCGCCAGCGAGCTGACCGAAAGGGAGTTCGGCGGCTACTCCGGACAGGAAGTGTTCGTCGTCTGGGAGGACCCCCAGGGCGCCAACAGCCCGGCCGCCAAACAGCAAGTTGACGCGTTCCTCGCCGAGGCGGAACAGATCGACAACATCGAGCCGGCGACGCCGATCCGGGTCTCCGACGACGGGTCGATCGCCACTACGACGCTGCCCCTGACCGTCCCCGGCTGGGAGGTCCCTAAGGAGGACGGCGAAACGCTGGTTGCCGCAGCCGAGGACAACAGCGGCGGCGGGCTCGAGATCAAGCTCGGCGGGGATCCGATCTACCGGACGCAGGAAGGGGCCAGCCCCGAGGGGATCGGCTTGCTCGGCGCCGCGATCGTGCTCTTGATCGCCTTCGGTTCGGTGGTCGCGGCCGGCCTGCCGCTGGTAATCGCGATCGTCGGCCTCGGCATCTCGGGCGGCGGGCTGATCGTGCTGCTCGCGAACTTCATCGACGTGCCGGACTGGACCCTCGCGGTCGCGGGCCTGATCGGGATCGGCGTCGGGATCGACTACTCGCTGCTGGTGCTGACCCGGTTCCGTTCTGCGCTCAAAGACGGCAAGGACCGACATGACGCGGTGGTCGAGGCCGTCACCACCGCCGGACGCAGCGTGATCATCGCCGGCAGCACCGTCGTGATCGCCGTGCTCGGGCTGTTCCTGACCGGGCTTCCCTACATGTACGGGGTGGCGATCTCGGCCTCGCTGGCGGTGCTGGTGGTGATGCTTGCGGCGGTGACGCTGCTCCCGGCGCTCCTCTCCTACCTCGGCCCGCGGGTCGACCGCCTGCGGATCCCGCTCCTCGGCCGCGGCCTGAGCAAGGCCGAAGGGGACGGCGAATCGCCGGCCGCGCGCTGGAGCCACGCCGTGCAGCGGCGCCCATGGACGGCGGCGATCGTCGGCACCGCGGTGCTGCTCGCCCTCGCCGCGCCGGCCCTCGGCATGCGCCTTGGTTTTCCCGACGCCGGGAACGACGCGCCGGACACGATGACCCGCCAGTCCTACGACCTGATCTCCGAGGGGTTCGGGCCGGGCTCCAACGGCCCGATCGTGATCGCGGCCGAACTGCCAGACCCCGCCGCCCAGGGCGACGTCGACAAACTGGTGCAGGCCCTGCGAGCCGATCCGGGGGTCCAGTTCGTCCCGCCGCCGGTGATCACCAAGACGGCGACGCGGCGCTGATCACGGCGATCCCGACCACCTCGCCCCAGGCCGAGGCGACGCAGGACCTGGTCAAGCGGGTGCGCAACACCATCGTGCCCGAGTCGCTGGCGGGAACCGGTATCACCGCCGAGGTCGGCGGCTTGAACGCGGCGCTCGAGGACCAGAGCACCTACATGGTCGACCGCATGCCGATCTTCATCGGCGGCGTCGTCGGCCTCTCCTTCCTGCTCCTGCTGATCGCCTTCCACTCCCCGCTGATCTCGCTCAAGGCGGGGATCATGAACCTGCTCTCGGTCTGCGCCGCCTACGGCGTGATGACCCTGGTCGCGCAGGGCGGAGCGGTAGGCGAACTGATCGGGATCGACCACGAGGTGCCGATAGCGCCGTTCATGCCGGTGATGATGTTCGCGATCCTCTTCGGGTTATCGATGGACTACGAGGTCTTCCTGATCTCGCGGATCCGCGAGGAGTACCTGAAGGACGGGGACACCAGCCGGGCGGTTGCCGACGGCCTGGCAAAGACGGCGCGGGTGATCACCGCAGCGGCGGCGATCATGGTCGTCGTCTTCCTCGCCTTCGTGACCTCGCCGGAAGTCTTCCTGAAGCTGTTCGGGATCGGTCTCGCCTCGGCGGTCTTCCTCGACGCCACCGTGGTGCGAATGGTCCTGGTGCCCGCCGTCATGCAGCTGCTCGGCAGCCGCAACTGGTGGATCCCGAACTGGCTGGAGCGGCGCCTTCCCAGCCTCGACGTCGAGAGCGTCGCCGTCGGCACCGCCCAGGGACGGTCCTAGCGAATAGAGCAGTGCTGGCACAAACCGGTCGGCGCCCTGGGCGTCGACCGGTCCAAGTCGGCCTGCCGTCGCTAAGTCAGTGGGGCCACCAGCGGTAGAGGGCACCCAGTTCCCGCCTCACCGCTCCCATAAGCAGGGCCATCACGACGGCAGCGAAAGCGATCACGACGAAGAAAGGGATCTCACCGCCGCCAGGGAGGGGAATACCTCCGGTATCCGCGGGTGAGGCACTGGAGAGCCCGGACCCAGTCCCCGTGCTGCTCTCGCCAGTGGTCGTGCTCGCCGTCAGCCCCAACAGCAAGCGAGAAACCTCGCTGCCGGACAGCACCGCCAAAGTCGCGCCTTCGGGTCCCGCCGGCAGATCGGTCAACAGCCCTCCGAACGGTCCGAGGGCGATCGCCGGCCAGACGTGGGTGCGCCAACCTCGAAGAGGGGCCGGCCTGTGTGGCTCGACCGAGCGCACGCTGCCGCCGGGACTCGCTACGGCGGAGCTATCCGGAGCCCTGGTGCCGGCCTGGCGCGTGACTGCGCCCGCCCCCCTGGTTAGGTCTGCCGGCACGCTCCTCGTGACCGTGTCGGCCAACTCCGCTGCCGCATCGTTCGCCACCTCGCTCCCCGGCCCGGAGGAGGTTGGCGACGGCGTCACCGCGGGCGGGTCGGCTGAGACTTTTGGCAGTGGCAGGTTTACTTCGGGCGTCGGCGGAAGCTCAATCCGAACCGGCGGTGCGGATGGAGGCGGAGCCGGTTTCGGCGCATCCACCGAGCCGACAGAATCCGGAAGTGAGGAGGTCACGGTCGTTACCGTTTCCCGCACCAGGCCGATCGAGGCGGAGGCGGAGGAGGCGCCCACGAGCAACGCGATCAAGAGGAGCCCGGCGAGTGAAATTGCCCTCCCCAGGATCTTCTGCGTTGGCTCCAGCTTGCGCATCGTCTTTAGTCGATACCCGAAATGCGGACAGATATACTACATTTTTAGGTAAAGAGGCTTTGTTTAAAGGTGGCGCCGCTCACGGGCGGCGCCACCATCTCAACGTCAACGCGAGCGGCTGGCCCTGTACCTGGCCTTCGGCTTCTTGTGTCGCTTCGCCTTCGGCATCGTGCGTCGCGGGCTCGCGAGAAGGCTCGAGCTTTGCTGAGACGCGCCCCCAGCCACGGTGGGCCTGGTTGCGCCATCACTCACTTGGAGTGCGGTCGTGCCAGTGCTCGGGTCGTGGCCGCCATCGCCGCTGTAGACGGCGATTACCTGGAACGAGCCAAGGCCGGCCCGCACGAGGTTGACGACACAGGTCGCCGTTTTGGGACTCTCCGTTTTCAGTGCACAGCCACCGAGGTCGACGGAGCCGTTCCCGAACCGGACGCTGCCGCTCGGGGTGCTGACGTCGGCGCTGAGGTCTACAGCCCTGGCAGTGCAGGCGATCGATTCCACCGGAAGCCCAATAGGCCCACACTCGACCGAGGTGTGAGTCGGGGCACGAACCTGGATCGTCGTGGAGGCTTCGCTGGGTTCCAGGCCTGGCGTGGAAGCCGTGCCGATTTGGCCCGCGTAAAACGCTTTGATGCTGTGCGAGCCGAAGCCAATCGGCGTGTAGGTGATCCGGCATCTGGATATATCGCCGGTCACGCGAGAGAGAGTGCAAGTACCTCCATTGCCGAAGGAACCCAGCCCGTTGCCTCCGAAGCTGACCACACCCCGCGGAAAGGATGCCCCTCCGCCCCCGACAACGGTAGCGGTGCAAGTGGAGGTCTGTCCGGGTTTCACCTGGGATTCACATACCAAGCTGGCGCTCGACGGCACCTGCAGGGATTCTCCGGGTTCTTCCGGGGGGAACGCACCAGCCGCACTCGCCAGCCAAAGGCTCCCGAAGGCAACGACGGCGGCCCCGGACCACCAGCGGCGGCCCCGAACCCTGCTAGTTCCCGCGGGCAGGACTCTCGATGGAAATTTCCTCACGTGTCTCATTTGTCTCCTCTCGATGCACTTTGGGTCTTCAACACACACAGGAAGCTCAGACGAGAAAGGTGGTTGAGCTGGACGCGTTGGCGGCGTCGCCGCCGTAGCGGGCCACCACTTCGCGAAGGGGGCCGCCGACGGGGAAGTCGACCGCGCAGGAGGAAGAGATCCCGTTGCCGTCGTCACTCAGGGCGCAGTTGGCCGACTGGCCGGAGCGGGAGTCCTCGAAGTCGATCTGACCGGTCGGGGCACCCGCCTCGCCAGAGACCGTCGCGATACACCCAATCTCCCCTTCACCTTCTAAGCCGCAGAAGACCGAGATGCGGGTGGAGCTTGGAACCCGTGGGGTCTCGGTAGGCGGGTTCTCGACCGGTGGTTTCTCTTGCTCGTCGCCCTGCTGGCTGGGCGGATCCTTCCCTGGTCCGTTTCCGTCATCCGGGTTTCCAGGATGCTCGGGCTTGGAGCCGTCGATGCCGAATTGGCCGTTGTCTCCCTCGCCCTTCGGCGCTGTCCCTTGACCGGTATCCGCTTCGCCGCCTGGGCCGGCAACGGGCTCCACGTCCTGGAATGCAGGGGCCGCCGCCTGCGGACCGCCTCCGTCCGGATTCGGCCGTTGGCGCCCGCCGTTGGCGTCGCGGGGGAGGATCGGGACACCGCGGGCGAACCCGGTTCCCACCTTCGCGACACCGCCGGATGGTGCCGCGGCTCGGTCGCCATCGCCACCGAGGGGATTCCAGACCCCAGTGGCCGCCAAAGCGCTGCCTCCGAGAGCCAACCCGGCAAAAGCGATGATCGCGAAACCCGGACCGCGGCGTCGCCGTCGCTTGGCCTCCGCGGCCCGCTTCCTTGCAAGCGAGGTCAGCCTGCGCTCCACGTTGGGTAGTACCGCCCTGCTCCTCACGGCAGTTCCTTTCTTCTCGGCTCGGGCGTCCACGCGTCTCGTAGCCGCGACAGGCCACGGCTGACCCGCTTGCGAATGACCATCTGTGAGGAGCCGAGCTCACCGGCTATCTCCTCGTAGTCGCGTTCGTCCAGCACACGGGCGACGATCGCCTCGCGCATGTCCGGCGGCAAGGTGCTCAGAAGCTCCTCGAGGCTCGAATCGAGCCTCGCGATTTCCTCCACACGAGCCAGTTCGGCGTCCTCGAGGACCACAGGCTCATACCCCAGGCGACGGCGGGCATCCTCGGCCACGACCCCTCTCCGGATGCTGGTCCGGAGGGTGTTCAAAGCAATCGTGAGAAGCCAGGGCACCGCGCTCGCCCCGTCGGACTGCTCGGAATCGAAGGCCCCTGCGGTTTCGAGCACCGTTGCGAAGATCTCAGCCGTCAGATCCGCTGCCAGCTCAGGATCGCCACAGCGCTTGAGCAGAAAGCGAAGCACGAGAATCTCGTGCCTCCGGTAGAAGACTGCGAACGCCTCGGGCTCCTCCTCGGTGCGCGCCAGCAGATCCACGTCGGCGCAGCTCTGGAGAAATCGGTTCATGTCGCTGCAAACTTCAAGCGCATGAATTTTGTGACCGCCCGGGTGCTCTTTGGACAGATGTTGGCTTCCGCTTCAAGCGGGCCCGACGCGGGCCCGTGCCACAGCACGGGCCCGCGCAGGTTTCAGATCAGCCGATCCCGTATGTGTCGAAATCTTTTTCAGGCAGGCTGAGCGAGCCGGAGTAGACGAGCGCGGTTTCTTTGCCGTCGACTTTGGCTTTCCCTTCCTGGTTGAAGTGGAAGAGCCGGATCGCTTTCGGTTCTTCGGGGGTCAGCGTCAAGCTGGGAAAGCTCGTTTCGATTTTGTCGATTTCGCATGCTCCGTTGAACGTGTAGGAGATCGCGACTTCTTTGGCGGTCAGGTCGCTCGTGTTGACGGAGACGCCCCACGACAGACCTTTCGGCGTCGCCGCCGTCACTTCACAGCCTTCGAGTTTGCCGGCCAGGCCTATGCAGGTGGCCTCTTTGACGTCGTAGGCGGTGATCTGAGCCGTGCTGCCGCCTTCGGTCGTCATCGTCGCGGTGCTTTCGCAGAGCATCACCGCACCGCTGACTTCGATGAATTCCCCTCCCGTCAGGGAGAAATCGACTTTCGATTTCAGTTCTTTGCCTTCGTGCTGCCAAACCGCGGCGGACGCCGACGCCGGCAACACCATCGCGGCAAGCGCGATCCCCGCGATGAGCAGGACGTTCTTCCTCTTCTTCATCACTACCTCCCGTGTTGGTGGTTGAGATGCCTCCGAGGAATACCCGCAGTTTCTTATTGGTAATCAGGGATATTTATCTAAACCAGGGAAATCCGACGCAGCAGACCCGGTCGCAGATTCGCTTAGAACGTAATCGTCCAGCCCTGATCCTGGGCCTGCTCCTTGGTGTAGGCGACGCCCGAGACCTTCGTGCCGGTCGCGTCCAGGAGCGTGATGATCCCGCCCTGGTTGCTCAACGCGCAGGGTTTGACGACCGGCACCTCCAGCGTCTTCCCCCCAGCGAGCGGCCCGGCGGGGACGGCGCACTTCTCCTTGGCCTTGTCGGCGATCTGCCAGCCCGTCAGGTCAACCGGGTCGGGCGACGCGTTCAGCAAGAGGACGCTTTCACCCTCGTCGCCGGGGCCGGCCGGGTTGACCAGCGCCGCGATGATGCGCACGGACGCCGTCTCCGGCAGCGGCTGGTCGATCAGGGCGTGGCCGTGGACGTCGTCGGTGTTGAACGTCTGGTTCTGGAAGGCGAAGAAGAACGCGACCCAGCGGTCGTCGGGCTCGGGTAGGTGGATGAGCAGGCCGCCGTCGTTCCAGACGCCGTCTTCATCCGTGTGGCCGGCCGCGTTGCCCTGGTTCATATGGATCTCGTGCACGCCGGTGCTGGGCGAGATCTCCTGAAAGATGTGGTCAGCTTTGCTGTCGTGCCAGCGCCCGCCGATCGCCGAGACCGTGACTTTGGGGTCGTTGAGCGCGCGCTCGACGTAGTGTTGGATGAGATCCTGTAGGTCGTTGTCGGGCCCCGCGACGTCGGGTGGCAGGATCCGCATGTCAACCTCTTTGAAGAGGTTGCCACGCCGGTAGTCGAGCGCCGCACCGCCAGGTTGATGCTCGAGCGGGTGCCAGCCGTCGCCCAGTGCCCCGACCGCCTCGGTGACCGGGTGGCGAAAGTCGTTGATGATCATGTACTTGAGCAGCCGTGACTCCAGCGCGCCTTGGGAGGACGACAGGACGTTGACCGGCACGCGGATGACGTCGTCCCCTGCCACCATCTTGAACTGGAAGTGGACTCTCCCGGTTCCGATCTCGCGCTGGGCCTTCGTGACCGTACCAGTGAACACACCATAGTTCTCGACCGGCATCCCGTCCGTCCTCTCGTCGTCGCGGACATCGAGTGTTCCATAAGTTCCGTTGGCTGCACTGCCGAACCACCAGGGCTTGAAACCGGTCCTGGGTACGTACACCTCAACCAACTACATCGAGCGGTACGGCGTCCGCGGCGATGAGGGCGCCGAGCAGCGTTCCAAGCAGAAGATCGCGCAGCTCGTCGCGTGAAAGGTCGTGGTGCTCAATCCAGTTGAGGCAGGCTCCGTCCATGAACCAGAGCCAGCCGTGTACGGCGGCACGCGCCTTGGGCGGAGCGCCATCCGGGTAGAGGCCCTCGAGGATCCGGGCGGCCGTTTTCGTTCGGACCTCTTCGACAAGCTCCCGCACCTCGGAAACACTGCCGAGACTCTGCATCAGCTTGCGGTAGGCAAGCGCGTTGTCGTCGATCAACTCGAGGAAGGCCTCGAGGCTTCCTCGCAGCTGATCGAGCGGGGGCAGATTCGGGTCGGGTTCCGTCCGCGCTCGCAGCTCCGCGGCCGCCTGGGCCAGCGTCGCTTCGAAGAACGCGCGCTTGCTCGGGAAGTAGTGGTAGAGCAGCGGCTTGGAGATCCCCACCTCGCGGGCGATCTGCCTCATTGAAAGCTCGTCGTAGGAGTGGCCGGCGAACAACTCGGCGCCGCGTTCGAGCAGTTGGCGGCGCCGGTCCTCGGCCTGAAGCCGGCGATAGGCGGGGTCAGTCATTGCGCTGGATTATAGCTGCTTATTGACCGGCGGTTGACAAGCCTGTTACTTTGTTGACCGCCGGTCAGCAAACAACAGGAAAGAGGAGGCAGAAATGACTGAAGAAGGAGTCAAGGACCAGCTAGAGGAACGGCGGCTGGACGAACTGAAACGATTCGAGGAGCTTTTCGGCGGGCGTGTGCTTGCCTGGGTCGGCGGCCTCGCGACCCTGCTTGGGATCGTCTTCCTTGCTGGAATCGCGCTCGAGCGCGGCTGGATCGACGAGCCGATGCGAATCGTCTTCGGCTTTCTCAGCTCCACGTCGCTCCTGCTTGCCGGATTCTGGCTCCACGAACGCAAGGGGCAAACCGAGGCGGCCCTGGCGGCCATGGGAAGCGGCCTCGCCGGACTCTTCGCGACGCTTCTGGTCGGGACGCAGGTGTATGACCTGATCCCTCCCTACCTCGGTCTTGCCTGCGCCGCCCTGGTCGGGGTCGTCGGCGTCGTGATCGCGGTTCGTTGGGAATCGGCGATTGTCGCCGCGATCGGCATCCTCGGCGGACTTTCGGCGCCGGCCCTGGTCGGCACCGGAACCTCCGGCCTTTCCCTCGCTTTTCATGGCGATCGCACTGACGACCGCCGTCGGGGTCCTACTTTGGCAGCGGTGGAACTGGCTTTCGCTTGGGGCCTTCCTGGTCTCAGCGCCGCAGCTTTTGGAGTGGGTCGGCGCAAACCAAGACGAGCAGCTGCCGGCCGCGTTGGGTGTTCTGGTCGGTTTCTGGCTGCTTTACCTCGTCGCTGCGATCGGCTACGAGCTGCGTACCCGAACCCCGGATCGGCTCCCGATTCCGTCCCTCTTCGTGTTGCTCGCCGACGTCGTCCTGATCGCGGCTGCCGGTTACTTCGCACTCGAACAGACCGGCCACCCGAATGCCGCGGCCGCGTGGCTCCTAGGAATGGCCGCCGGCCACATCCTGCTCGGGGCCGTTGGGCTCCGCCAGCCGCTCAACCCCGAGATCGGCTCACTACTCATCGCTGTTGGCATGGGCCTGTCGGCGCTGGGCTTCGCGGACGCCCTCGACGGACCCGTCCTCGCGGTCGGCTGGGCGATGCAGGCAGCCGTCCTCGCCTACATGGCAACGCGGGCGAGCAAGGAGCCGGGGCTGCTCGGCTCGAGCACCCAGCGCCTCCTGGCCGCCGCGGGCGCGTCCCTCGGCCTAGCCCTTGGACACGTGCTGCTCTTCGAGGCCCCGCCCGACGCGCTCGCCAACGGGGTGGAAGATCTCAGCGAAGCGCTCATTGGTCTTGGCGCCTGCGCCGCTGCGGCGCTCTACGGCCGGTTCGCCCTGCGCGAGATCGACCCTCGCCTCGGTCACGTATGTGAGGCCGTCGCTGCCGTCGCACTCCTCTACCTCGGGTCGGTGACGATCGTCGACACGGTAGGCGTTACCGACTCGGGCGACACGCGGCAGATAGGACAGGCCCTGCTCTCGGCCTTCTGGACCGTTACCGGCCTCGGTGCGGTTCTCTATGGGCTGCTACGCGACGTCCAGCGCTTCCGCCTCGGCGGGCTGGCGCTACTCGCCCTCGCGATCACCAAGGTCTACACCTACGACCTGGCGGCTCTCGAACAGCTTCCGCGTGTGCTCTCGTTTATCGCGCTCGGGCTGTTTCTGCTGGTGGGCGCCTTCGCCTATCAGCGGGTTCGGATCGGAGCGGGCGGCGAAGCCGAGGAGAAGATGGAGGAGGCGGCCCTATGAGGCGCCTCCTCGTTCTCCCTGCCCTCCTTGTGTCGCTCGCGGCCGGCGTCCAGCCGGCCGTGGCGGCGGGAATCGACCGCGCCGACTTCCGCTACCAGCGCCCGCTGGTAGCCGACCCTGGGGACGAGCCCGTTCTCATCGAGCCCGACGGGCCTCTTTTCGAACACTCGCTGGCGGGCTTTGCCGACCTGCGGATCGCCGACGCCGGCGGGCGCCAGGTGCCATGGCGGCGCGCCCGCTTTGGACGAGTCGCCGGGCCCGAAGTCGTGCCGGTTCTGAACAGCGGCCGCCAGGGACGCTTCGCCGTCGCCCTCCTGGACCTGGGGACGCAGCGGACGGTCCGGGACCGCGTGGTTCTCGAGGTTCCCGGCCGAGGCTTCGTCGGCCGTGCAGTGGTCTTTGGAGCTGACGATCGGCAGGGTCCGTTCACGCATCTCTCGGCGACCGGGATCTACGATGCTCGTGGGGCGCAGCGGGCACGCAGCACGGTCGCCGTTTTCCCGCCGAGCGACTTCCGCTACTTGCTCGTCAGGGCCACCGGCGTCAACCGCATCATCGGTGCAAGCGTGTCCGGGGCTCGCGAGCGGCCGCGACTCTTGCGACGCACGGCCAAGTCGGTATCGCTGCGCCAGGACGGGAAGCACACGATCGTCACCCTCGACCTCGGGTTCCGCAGCGTCCCGGTCGACGAGCTTCGAATCGCCGCCGCGACCGCGCGCTACGAGCGCCCGGTGACGATCTCGGGTTCGAACGTCCGGCAGACGTTCGTGCCGTTGACGGCAGCCAGGATCTTCCGTTTCCCCGGCTCCGGTTCAGCCCCGATTCCAGTCGGAGCGCATTACCGGTACATCCGGGTCGAAGTCGACAACGGCGACGACGCTCCGCTGCGCGGAATCGAAGTCTCGGCGTGGAGCCGCTCACGCGCCCTCCTGCTCGAGGGTGGGCATCCACCCCCCTACACCGTCTACTACGGAAGCCCGCGCGCGAACGCTCCCGACTATGACTTCGCTCGCCTTCCGACGGGTGCCGTCGGGGTCGAGCGTGCTGTGCACGGTCGGTTGGGATCCGAGCGCGGAGAACCAGCCTTCGTGCCACCCCCAGACAGGCGCTCGTTCACGGCGCGCAATCCGGGACTGGTCACGGGTGCCCTCGCGTTGGCCGCTCTCGCCCTGGGTGCGGTTGGTCTGCTTGCGCTGAGGGGGCGCCGATGATGGACCTGCTTTCTGCAACGACGCCGAGCGATTACGCAACCCCTTGGTGGCCGCTCTGGTCAGTGTGGCTACTCGCGGTGCTGGTACCGCTTTTTGCCGGACGACCCACCCGGACGCGGCGACTCCTCGGCATCGCCTGGCTGGGCCTCGGCCTGCTCGCTTATAGCTGCGCGGTCTATGTCTGTAATGGCTGTATTGAGGGTTATGCCGACTGGACCTCGTGCGACGTCTCGGGAGCGCTGATGTTGGTCGGAATCGCCCTGATGGTGGGCAGTGCAGTCATCGCCCTCTCTAGTCTCAGCCGCCGATAGTGACTGAGCCGGCCAACTCGCGATCAATCTCGAGCAGGTAGGGCGCAACCAGGCCCTCGTAGGCGACCTTGCGCTCGACAGGGAGATCCTTCCAACCGGTCACCGAACCGCGGCAAATATCCGCTCCGCAGAGACAGCCACCCGGAAAGTGCTCGATCGAATAGTTGCGCATCGCATAGTCGAAAGTGATCTCCTCATGGTTGGAGATCGACCTCCGGGCCACAAAGTCGCAGGCGCCGGTGTCGTTCAGCTGAACACCGCAGTTTGGACTGCACGAGTGGTTGACTAGGGGACTGAGGCCGCCATGCCGGGCCCACTTGGTGCGACTCACCTGAGTTGCGTGCGAGTCGTTGCAGGCGACCTCGCCCTCGAGCACTCCGACCATCACCGTTTCGCCGACCTGGAAGCGACGAGTCGCGCGAACGCCACCGCCCTTGCCGCCTTCGGGAGTACACAGCTCATATCCGACAGGATCCAAGGGACCGCCTCTCAATTGTTGGGGCGCAGCGAAAACTGCGCTCGGCGACCCTAGTCCATCGACCAATCGAGCCCAACAGACGTTGACCAGCCATGAATGTCGAGGGGCGGAGCATTCCTTTGAATGGGGCGGGAAGGACTCGAACCTTCGACCGACGGCGGTGGAGTCGGGACCAATTCAGGACCAAGTCTTGGAAGGCAAATAACAGGTAATTCCCAAGCTAGCTTTCACGCGAAGCAGACATTATGGGCGCGGGATCGATGACGTGCTCGTTCATGCGTAGTTAAGTTGTCTCGCGTGTCGGCGATGCTCTACACGGTGTATACCTCGCATCCGGCACATGCCGCACGCTTGATGCTCGAGTACAAGGGGATCGAGCACGAGGTGGTCGATCTGGTGCCCGGAACTCACGCAGCAGCGGTCCGGGCCCGTGGCTTCCACGGTGGCACGGTGCCCGCCCTAAGGCTTCACGGGCGCCGCATTCAGGGCACGCGCGCGATCTCTCGCGCGCTCGATGAAGCGCAGCCGGAGCCGCCGCTGTTCCCCGCCGACCCACAGGAGCGGATACGGGTCGAGCAGGCGGAGCTCTGGGGCGACGACATCCTGCAGCCGGTTCCGCGGCGAATCGGCGGCTGGGTGTTTGCGAACCGGCCCGAGATGCGCACTCGCCTGGCCCGTGAGGCCGGCCTGCCGGCGCCGCGCCTGCTCGGCCTGGCCAGCTGGCCGGTGACTTGGCACAACGCGCGCAAGGTCGGGGCCAACGACACCGAGCACGTGAGGAAGACGGTCGAGATGTTGCCTCCCCTGCTCGACCACGTCGACGACTTGCTCGACGAGGGGACGATCGGCGGCGAGCAGCGCAATGCAGCCGACTTCCAGATTGGGACATCGGTCCGGCTGCTGATGACGTTCGCGGACTTGGCGCCGGCGATGGAGGGCCGCAAGGCGACGCGCTTCGCAACCGAGATGATGCCCGACTATCCGACGGGAATTCCGGCCGGCTTCGTCCCGCAGGAGTGGCTCGAGCCCCTTCGTCGCTGACCTACCCAGCGAGGTACGTGAAGTGACGCAAGAGTAGGGCGCCGCGGATCTCATCGACCTCATAGTCTGTGAATTCGTGGCGGCCGACAGGATTCGCCCCTACCGTGCGGACCTGGCTCCTGCGCTCATGCGAGCAACCCAAGGGTCTACTCTCAACGGAATGACCAGCTTCGACCTGGAAACTCTTCCCGGGGCCGACCTCATTAAGCGAGGCGCTGAAGACTTGGATGGCGGGCATGAATCGGCCGAGGCGCTGCTCGTATCGATTGGCGCGCCCCGACTGCGGTCGATCGGCATTGCACTGTCTTCGCCGATCCCCTCCCCCGAGCACAAGCTCTATCTACTCCTTGCGCAGGAAAAGGGCGATGCCGCTCATTCCGCCTATAACGCCCTGATCCGCCGGCTCGTCAGCTTCGAGCGGGCGGCTGCATGCGCGAGTTAGCCGACTCCACGCGCATCGAGCAGTTCATGCGCGAGCTGGGGCAAGCCGTCAGCGTCGACGGTCGCGTCTATCTCACTGGTGGCGCGACCGCCGTTCTCTACGGTTGGCGGGACACGACCATCGACGTTGACATCAAGCTCATTCCCGACCGCGATGAGATCCTGCGAGAGATCCCGCGGCTCAAGGAGGCGTTGAACCTCAACGTCGAGCTGGCATCGCCATCAGACTTCATCCCTCTACCGGCGGGTTGGGAGGATCGAAGCCCGCTGATCCGTAGAGAGGGCAAGCTCTCCTTCCATCATTTCGACCCTGTAGCCCAGGCACTATCAAAGGTGGAGCGGGGACATGAGCAGGACATACGCGACGTCCGAGAGATGGTCGCCACAGGCCTAGTGAACCCAGCAGAGGCTCTCATTCAATTCAAAGCGCTCGAGCCCGAGCTTTATCGCTTCCCCGCAATCGATCCAGTCTCGTTCCGCAAAGCCGTAGAGGGACTGTTCTCGGCATAAGTGGGGCGCGAAGGACTCCAACCTTCGACCGACGGATTATGAGTCGCGCCAGAACCCGTCTATGGAGCCGAATCTGACCTGATAGAGCGGATTACGTCCAGGGAGTTCGGCTGAGTTCGGTGGAGTCGGGGACCAATTTCGGGACCAAGTTTCGGCGGCCACCGGCGGAGTGAATTGTCTGCTTTATCGTCCTGGGGCCCTGCGAGACTCGCGCGGTGCCCCGCATCAGCAGCTTCTTCGGAATCGTGATCGAGATGTACTTTGGCGATCATCCGCCGCCGCATTTCCATGCTCGCTACAGCGGCGAATCGGCCAAGATCGAGATAGCGACCGGAGCCCTGCTTGCGGGCTCTCTCTCCAATCGCGCGCTTCGTCTCGTGCGAGAATGGGTTGAGCAGCATCGTGGCGAGCTTGAGGCCAATTGGGAGCGAGCCGTCCATAACGACAAACCAGAGCCCATCGAGCCATTGAAATGAACGAGATCATCAGCATCACCGACGTCGAGCCCCTCGACGGGTTCTGGATCCGAGCGAGCTTCTCGGACGGGGCCGTCAAGGAGATTGACCTAAGCGAGCTGGTCGCAAATGGGAGCGCCTTTGCTCCGATTCGTGATCATCGCGAGGTCTTCAATCAAGTTCACGTCAACCAAGAGACCCACACGGTCGAGTGGCCGGGGGAAGTAGACCTTGATCCAGAGGTGCTCTACGGCCGCTTCGAGCCGGCGTCGGGAGCACGCATTGACCGCCGGACGATCCGAGAGCCCGCACACGCAGCTCATTGATCACTTGTTGGTGGTGCCGACGCGGGCGGCCCTGCGCCTTCAACTAGATCCTCGCACCGGCCGGGGGCCGCTTTATGTCTGCGCCGAGAAAGTAGCACAACTGTCTAGGGGTCTAGACAGGCAAAAGCTCATTTTCGGCGCAGAATCTGATCCACGCGGGAGCGATGCAGACCGACCGCTTTGCCGATTTCGGCAAGCGAGAAACCCGCCTCCCTGGCGCGCTCAAAGCTCTTGCGCCGCTCCTCGGCCGCTTGGTCAATGTTGGCCTTGGCCTGCTCGTAGCGCTTCTGAGCGCGTTTGGCGTCCGCGCTGGCCTGCCGCTTCGCGTAGTCGGGCATCGGCGCAGCCTAGCCAGGTGTCGCTCGGCGGCGCTGGAGAATGCACTTCCGAACCGCCAGCACCAACGCGAGTGCTCCACCGATTTGAGAGGCAATACCGACAAAACTCCAGAGGACCCTCGCTATAGGAATCAGAATCTCCCAAGCATCTGTGCCCCAAGTCTCAACCCGAGCCAACGCAAAGGCTGCGGCGGCGACCGCGCCGAGAATGCAAAAGGACTCGAGAAGAGACCCAAGGGAGAGCCGGCCTAACGCCGGCTCTGATTCATCAGGGTCGTCAGGTGAAGACCTCGAAGCGCTACGTCTAGAACCTCGGGTGCGCGTTGGCGCTCCATGCGATTCTCGACACCGAGCGCCCGTGCGACGGTTGACGACTACCGATAACGCACGAATACGAGGGGGTGAGTAAGCGGATATGCACCGCTCAACCGAATGCACTGCCAAAAAGCTCGCGTCGACAGACGACCCTGGCCTGGGTACCTGTTCAGCCTCCCGGTCAATCTGATGCGCGCTGTAAAACGACCAACCGCGCTTGCGAGACTCGGCAGCCTGTTCTGAAGCGATGGCATCAAAAATGGCACGAGCCCGTGCCTCCTCCCTATGGACTAACCCGGCGAGGCACTCTTTCAAATCCTTGATGGACCTTTCCGTGAGTGAGTGCCAAATCAAAAAGGTGCCCGTGGACTCTCGAATGGGGGCGGCGATGTCTGCCTTCACGACATCCCAGAACTCCAGCCCCTTGGCTCTTGCCTCTTCCATGTGAGGCATGTAGTCCAGGATCGCCTCCGCTAGTTCGTCGCGGTAGATAGACGATTCTTCGTGAAACTCTTCCCCGCACTCTCGGAGGAGAAATAGATGATTTGCCTCCCGCACCATTTTCGGGATTGCACCTAGCTCGCGCAGGCGCTCCCAAAAATCTCTGCTGAGGGTGGCCAACTCGCGACCCATCGCGAGGACCTTGAGCTTGTGAGAGTCGTCAAAGAAGGTTGGATCGTGCCTTAGAAAGTAGTCGCCATCCTCGAAGATACATTGGTCGATTTCGGTCATGAATTCAAGGTCTGCCTGGGTCAAGGTCGGCCACTCGCACCATCCCCACGTGATCGATTTCCAAGCCTCCTCAATGCGCTCAGCAAAGTGCTCCATCAGCGTCGTTCTCTCTCGAAGCGGGCGGGTGTATTCCTCAAGGTAAGACTCGCCGGTGAAGTCGAAGGGTGCGCCGATGCCGCTTATCCACGCGTCATACTGCGCCTGCCCCTCGAACTCTCGATAGTTCTCTAGGTAGAAATCGACAACCCCAGTTTCGTCCCAGTCAGCGTGTCCCATGCCGACCACGATAGGAACGCGACCGGATCGAAGCAGCGGTGCGACTGACCGCAGCGCTGATCGACCAGCGAACCTCACCGCGCGGCTGTAACCCATAACGAAATTGGCTTCGGTCAAGCCGCTGATGACAATGTGAAGCCCATGACGGACTACTTGTCCCTGACCGATCTTTTCCTTGTCGGACTGGCTTTTGATATTTGCGGAGCCGTATTGCTTGCGAAGGGCCTTTTGCTCTCCCCTCGCCTGCTCTCGAAGCTCAATACCAACTGGGGCGTTGGCTACGGGCAACATCGCGACCGCTGCGAGAACCGCGTAGCGGGCGAGTTCGGCATGAGCTACCTGGTCGTGGGCTTCCTTCTCCAGGCTGTCGGCTACTGCCTTGATATCGCAGGGGTTCAGAGCGAAACCGGCACCTGTCGCCTCATCGCGGGCCTTCTGATGGCCTTCGTAACCGCCACTCTGGCCTGGGCTGCCTGGAAGTTGCTCCGATGGCCACGACTGCGCACGCTCGAAGCAGCTATTGACCGAGAACGAAAGGCGGCGAAGCGGGAGATCGAGGAAAGCGAAGGTGGGAAGGGGAGCTAATTCGAGCGGATGCCTAACCCCAGGTTAGACTTGATGCATGGCAACCGCCGTAAAGAAGCTCGATCTTCATGTTGGCGAGCTGGTCGAAATCGACGGGCGGCGCTATGAGGTAGTGCCGGATAAGACCGGCGGACTGACGATTGAGCCGCCGATAACTCCGATCTCGGAGCTATACGAGAAGCGCGGCATGAAGCCCGCCTCGCCGGAGGATTTCGAGCGAGTCGCTGGCGACCTGCCAACTGACGGCGAGGGCTAGCCTCACCCCGACAGCACCCATTGGGCGGTTTCACTCTCGGGGTCTGCCTATTGTGCGTCTGTGGCTTCGCCAGGGCACAACGCGCGCTCGATCCCAATCCGCTTCGACCGCGATGAGTGGCACGACGAGGTTGAGCGCTTAGACGAGCGCTCGACGGCACGTGTTCAAGCCGAGCGCGCTCGCCGTGAAATCGAGGGCAAGAAGGGGGCTCTAGATCTTCTGAAGTGTGAAGCCGACGGGAATGATGGGACGAAGCTCCTCGGTTGCATGAAGCTATACGTGCCCCTCGGGCAGCAAGGGGCATCTGAAGCGCCGTTCGGCTTCGTGTTTCAGTTGGCGCAAGACCCTGACGGCACTCTTGTCTGGAACTTCCTCGCGTTCGGCGAGCGCCACCCGGACAACCCCTCGACGCGCACGGTCTATGAGCGCGCCCACAAGCGACTGCACGGGCGCTATCCGTAAGGGATTTGCGCCGCAAAACCGAAACATTCATGGCCACAAATGGGCCGGTCATGCCGCAACGTAAACCGAAGAGCAACCGGACCGGAGTCCGCATCACGCCTGCAACCCCTTGACCCGGCCCTTGACCCGAAACAGCAACGCCGCCCCTGAGGGCGGCGCCTTTGGCTTTATAGAGCGATGGGGCGGGAAGGACTCGAACCTTCGACCGACGGATTATGAGTCCGCTGCTCTAACCAACTGAGCTACCGCCCCCGGAGGGGCGAGGGTAGCGCGGGTTGGAGGGTCAGGCGCTGAAGAGTTGGGCGAGGGAGCGGCCGACGTCGGGGGGCTCTTCCTCGCCCTTGGCCGCGGCGGCGGCGCCCTCGGCGAGGGCCTTGGCGGCGTCGGCGATCTGGTGGTCGCGGCCGCCGCGGATGACGCCGGTCTTCTTTGCTTCGGCAAGGTCGGACTCCATCAACCCGGCCAGCTCGGCGAGGCGGCGCAGGCCGATGACGCCGGCGGTGCCGCGGAGGGCGTGGGCTTCGGCCCGCATCGTCTCGAAGTCGGTCGTCTCGGTGGCGAGGCCGGCTGAGATTACATCGCAGCGGCGGCGGGCCTCTTCTGCGAACGACTCCAGAAGCTCTGCATCGGGGGCGGTTTTTTCGCTCATTCGGCCACTACCCTCTCAACGGCCTCGGTCAGCAATTCGGGGCCAAAGGCTCCCTCGATCGCCGAGCCGACACGGCCCTCTCGGTCAATGGTGAACAGCCACGGCTCGCTCGGCAAGTGGAATGCCCGCACCTGAGGGCGCACCCCCCTGCCGGGGTTGTTGTCGTTGTAGATCTCCATGTGGATGAACGCCGCCTCGTCTCCGTATTTGCGCTTGGCCTGCTCGGCCACGTCCACTACGGGCCCGCAAACACGACTCTGGCAGAACTTGGGGGTCGCAAACAAGAGGACGATCGGTCTTTTTCCGAGCACGTCCGCGTAATCCACCTTGTTCTGGGTGTCCGGCGGGACCCGGGTGGTGATCTGCGAGACGTCTCCATCGACGTCCGCGGGGACCGGCGTATGGATGCTCGGTGCCGGCTGGCCGGGGCGCGGCACCCGCTGGAATTCGCCAACGACCGCGCTCGGCAGCAGCGTCGCGGTGAGTTCGTCGCCCTCCTTGACCAGGGCCGCGATCCGCCACTCGCCATCGCTCGGGAAGTCGAGCCGGGTCGAGTAGACGACCGTGGCGGCGTTCGGCCCTTCCGGCGTGGTGGTCTGAAATGCGCGCCCGGGCGTGAGCGCTTCGATCGAGGCGGGGAACGGACCGACGGCGGGGGCTTCCAGCGCTTCTATCTGCGCGGTGGCCACCGCGCCTTTGCTTCCCGGCTTTGACTTCGCCCCTTTGGCGGGACGCGGCACCTTGGCGAGGTAGAGCGCCGCTTCGGCGTCGTCTATCTGCATGCCGTCCCGTTCGAAGATGCCGAAGGGGTAGCGGTTATTTCCTCTGTAGAAGACCATCGCGGCCGGCGCGACCCTCAGTTCGGTGGGTGCGTCGGCAAGTTCGAGCAAAGCGGCCAGGCTCCTTCCCCGCGGGGCCGGAAACTCGCTTTTCGGCGGCGCCGGGCGGCTCTCAACGTCCTCGGCGGGCGCGGTCGCGGAATCGTCGGACCCCGAGTCCCCCCCGCACGCCGCTACCCCCGCGGCGACGGCGACAAGGCAGCCGAAAGCGAGGGCGAGGCGGGGGGCGCGCATCGGCGCCATGTTATTCAGAGTCCGCCTGGCACAGCCGTGCCGAGGCGCGGCGGCGAAGCGCCATATAGGGTGCCGTTCGTCGTCGAGAACGGAGGAGATGGAGATGGCGGAACGTGCTGCGTTGGTGACTGGGGCGTCTAGCGGGATCGGCCTCGCAATCGCCCGGACCCTGGGCGAAGAGGGCCACGCGCTGACGGTCTCGGCCCGCCGTCCGGAGAAGCTCGAGGAAGCCACGGAGGGACTCCGCGCCGACGGCTTCGAGGTCACCTCGGTCGCCGCGAACATGACCGAGGAGGACGACGTGGTCGCGGTCTTCACCGCCCATCGTGACGCTTACGGGCGGCTCGACACGCTGGTCAACAACGCCGGAGTCGGGATCGGCGCCCCGATGGCGGAGATCCAGACCAAGCACCTCGACATGCAGCTGGCGGTCAACCTGCGCGCCCTGATCCTCGGCACCCGCGAGGGCCTGCCGTTGCTGCGCCAAGCCGGCGCCGAGCACGGCAAGGCGCTGATCGTCAACACGGCATCGATCGCCGGCAAGGGAGGGCAGGCCTGGCTCTCGATCTACGCAGCGACCAAGGCCGCGGTGATCAACTTCACCCAGTCGACCCACCGCGAGGCGGGCGGCGACGGAATCCAGTGCACGGCGCTCGCCCCCGGCTTCGTCGACACGCCGATGACCGAGTTCGTCAAGGGGCAGGTCGCGGCCGAGTCGATGATCCAGCCGTCCGACCTCGGCGAGGCGGTGCGCTTCCTGCTCCGCACCTCCCCCAACTGCCATGTCCCAGAGATCGTCTTCACCCGACCCGGCGAGGGAGTCGACACTCCCTGACGGGGGCTCCCCCACCGCTCCGAGTTCTGGTCGCCGCGTTTGGCGACGCCGGTCACGCCTTTCCCGCAATTGCCCTGGGACGGGCATTGGCGGCGCGGGGGCACGAGGTCGTGGTCGAGAGCTGGGAGGAGCGGCGGGAGGCGGTCGAAGGAGCCGGGCTCGGCTTCGCCGGCGCGGAGGAATACCGGATGTTCCCGCCGCCGGACCCCGACTCAGACGACGGCCGGCACGCCGCCGAGGCGGCGCGGGCGCTACTGCCGTTGCTGGAGGAGATGCGCCCAAATGTGGTGGTCAGCGACATCCTCACCCTCGCGCCGACCCTGGCGGCCGAGCTCGCTGGCATCCCGCTGGCGACTTTGATCCCCCACATCTACCCCGTCGTCGAGCCCGGCCTGCCGTTCTTCGCGATCGGGCTCAAGGCTCCCCGTACTCCGGTCGGGCGAGCGGGATGGCGGGCAGGGCAGCGGGCGCTCCGGATCGGCCTGGAGCACGGCCGCCGCGACCTCAACTTGCAGCGCGAGCGCCTCGGCCTGCCGCCGATCGACCGCTTCCACGGCGGCATTAGCCCAGACCTCGCGCTTGTTGCCACCTACCCCCAGCTCGAGTACCCGAGGCGGTGGCCGGCGGGGGTCGAGATCACCGGCCCGATGACCTTCGAGCAGCCGCATCCCGAGATTGAGGTGCCGCCGGGGGACGAGCCGCTCGTGCTCGTCGCCCCGAGTACGGCGCACGATTCGGGCAACCACCTAGTTCGCGCCGCCCTGGAGGCCCTGGCCGACGAGCCCGTGCGGGTGGTCGCGACGACCAACCGAGTCGTCCCCCAGCAGCCGATCGCTGTCCCTCCGAACGCCGTCCTCGTCGACTGGCTCAGCTATTCCCAGCTGATGCCGGCCGCCTCCCTGGTGATCTCTCACGGCGGCCACGGGACCGTCTCCCGCGCCCTCGGCGCGGGCACCCCGGTCTTGATCAGCCCGATCACCGGCGATATGAGCGAGACCGCAATGCGCGTTGCCTGGGCTGGCGCCGGACTCTCGGTGCCCTGGCGCCTCTGCCGGCCCGGCCCGCTGCGCTGGGCGACGCGGCGCCTGCTCGGCGACCCGGCCTTTGCCGCCAAGGCAAGTGAGATCGCGGCCTGGGGACGGGAGAACGACGGCGCCGAGCGCGGCGCGGGCTTGGTCGAGCGCCTAGCGCGTACGAAGGATGACGGCCGAGGCCGAGCCAAAGGCCCGGCCTCGGCGGTTTAGATGCGACTCATTTCAGCCGCACGGTAGACCCGGACAGCCTCGTCACATCCGGGTTTCGTTGGCTTCAGTCAGTAGCTCGAGTTCCAGTTTCGAGACTTCTTTCAGCCGTTGGAGCACGAATTCCAGCGGCTCGAAGAGGGGGTTGTTGTTTGCTTCGTTTCGCCCGTGGTGGATGCCTTCGACTTTTTTTTCTCCGGCTTCGGAGAACCACGGGCCCCCGCTGTCGCCTCCTTCGGATTTGGCCGTTCCCACTTCGACGAGTTCTTCAATGCCTGCTTCAGACGTCAATTCCTTTTTTAGGATCGTGCCGCAACTAAAGCCCGTCGACTGTCCGGAGATGCAGGTTTTGGCTTTCAGGGCCGGTGGCGTTTGACCTTTCACTTTGAAAGGTTCCGTTTCCATTTTTGCTTTCCATTCCGCGATGGCTGGAATCACCGGGATCACCCCGGCCTGCTTCCAGAAGGCATTTTCGACTTTGATTGCTGCGACGTCGGCGTTGTTTTTTGCTTCTGGACTGAGGAAGGCGACCGCTTTCCCGACTTCTACGGTTTTGGTTCCTGCTTTGTTAGTGGCGAAAAAGCTGTCGCCCACTTTTTTGACGCAGTGACCGGCCGTCAGGACGTAAATTTCTGTTGATCCTTTCGGCTGAGCGACCGCCGGTCCGGTCGTGCACGGGACTTTTCCACTGTCCTCGAGCCTCGTGCCGGCAACGATCGTTGGGTCGCAGTTGGCTTTGTTTTTTTCGAATTCCCGGCACCGCGCCTCCAGAACCACCCTTAGCTTCGGACGTGGTGCGTGGGTCACGACGACCTCGACCGCGCTTTTAGATGCCTCGGCTTCGAGCGACGCTCGTTCGTCGGCCGGTACCTCTGAACCGAGTTCGACGTGGACCGAGTTGTCTTCCACGGACCCCCACGTTGTCACTTCGTTGCGCGCGAAGAGATCGGCGAGGCGGCGATTCAATCGTTTCTGGGTCTCGGCGATTTCCGCGTTGCTCGAGTCCACCGGGATCTCGGTCACATACAGCCCGAGACCCGCCCGCACCGCAACAGCCTCGGCGATCCGAGCCGCCGCCACGGAGGTGACCCCGACGTCCAGCTGCGCCGCTGCCGGCACGTACCACACTCCGCCGTAGGCATCGCCCAAGGCAGCTTTCAACTTGTTGATGAGGTTGTTCCGCTCCACCGCGCTCTGTACTTCGACGGCTTCCCGAGCCCGCGGGAGGGGAATTCCCATACGCACCGTCGCCGCGACCTCGGCGTTGGTGAGTGGATCGAGGGACGGCGGCGCAACGATCATCGGCGCCGTTGGCGCAGCGGACGACTGGGCGCTGGCTTGAGCGGATCCTGCAAGTGCCAGCGCGATCAGAGCCACAATGGCGCAAGCCCCGCTGAGCTTGTAGTGCTTCATGTCTATCTCCTTAGGTAGTCGTTGTCGCTATGGCTGGCTTTTCCAGCCACTAGCGATGGTCGACACTCGAGGAGAGACGGTCAAATTAATGTGACCGATGTTTTCTATCTCTGCCAGGATTGTGCCTGGCGCCCTAACTCCGGGGGTGGGACTCGAACCCACAACCCTTCGATTAACAGTCGAATGCTCTGCCGATTGAGCTACCCCGGACCGCGCCGCCCCGGATGCCCTTCCCGGATCGGCCCAGGGGAATTTAGCGTCTCTACGGACTGGCGGCGGGGCGCGTGGCGTGGGCGATCCGCTCGACCAGCAGGGCGCGTTCGCGACTGAGGGCGGCGCGGCGCTCGTAGTCGTCGCGCTCGCCGGCGGCGGCGATCTCATCCTCGAGGCGGCGCCGCTCCAGCAGTAGGAAGTTGAGCTCCATCGCCTCCTCGGAGGCGGGCTCCTCGCGGGAGAGCATCACCAGTTCGGTGATCAAGGCCCCCAGGGCGGCATCGTCGCGCGGCAGGTCGGAGGCCGGGTCGTCGGGGTGCTCGCGCAGCCAGGTGGCGGCGCGCAGGCCGGTTGGCGAAAGGTGAGCGTCGGTGAGCCGGGACAGGAACTCGCGGCCCTCGGCCGGTTGCGCGATGCACATCGCCAGCAGCGCCCGCTCGCGCCGCTCGCGCGAGGTCAGCTCGGCGGCATTGCGGGGCGCCGGCCCGGGCGCGGATCCTTCGCGGCCGCTCGGCGCGGTCGTCGCGCTCTCCGGCCCGCCGCTCGCCGGCCGCGCCGCCGTCACTCGTCCCATCACCATCGCCGGCTCCAGGTCGAGCCGGTCGGCGACCCGTCGGATGAGGTCGTCGCGGCTTGCCGTCTCCCCCATCCCGGCCAGGATCGGGGCTACCTCGTTCAGCGCCCGATCGCGCTCGGCCGGCGAGCCGACGTCGGTGTCGTCGAGCACCAACCCGACCTGGAAGGCGCTCAGCTCGACCGCCTCCTCGAGCAGCTCGCGGAACCGCTCGGCACCACCGGTCTCGGCCATCATCTCGGCCGGGTCCTCGCCCGCCGGCATCGCCGCCACCCGCAGCCGCATTTTTCGCCCAGCGGCCACACGCTGCGCCCGCAGCATCGCCTCCTGCCCCGCGGAGTCTGCGTCGAGCGCGAGCGCGACCTCCTCGACCATCCCCGAGAGGGTCGCGACCTGCTCGCCGGTGATCGCGGTCCCCATCACCCCGACCGCCTCCTCGACCCCCGCCTGGTGGAGCGCCAGCACGTCGGTGTATCCCTCGACGACCACGGCCCGGCCGGCTTTTGCGATCGCCGCCTTGGCCTGGTCGACGCCGTAGAGCATCTGGCTCTTGTGGAAGAAGTCGGTCTCGGCGGTGTTCACGTACTTCGCCCCTTGGTCGGAGCGCATCGCCCGGCCGCCGAAGCCGAGGACGCGCCCACGGCGGTCCCGGATCGGGAACATGATCCGCGAGCGGAAACGGTCGTACTCGCCGCCGCCGCGACCGCGCTGGACCAGGCCGACGCCGCGCAGCTCGTCCACGCCGAACCCGGCTCGCTGGCCACTGAGCAGGATTTTGTCCCAGGCGCTCGGCGCGTAGCCGACGCCGAATGCCCGCAATACCTCCTCGCCGAGGCCCCGCTCGGCGAGGTACTCGCGCGCTTTGGCGGCCTCTTTTGAGTCCCAGAGGTAGCTGGCGTAGAAGGCGGCGGTGCGTTCCAGGAGCTCCTCGAGACGACGGCGGCGCTGGCGTTTCGCCTCCGCTCGCGGGTCCTCCTGCTCGCGCTCCAGCTCGACTCCGTAGCGGTCGGCCAGAAGCTCCACCGCCTCGGCGAAGCCGAGCCCCTCCTTCTCCTCGACGAACTTGATCACGTCGCCGCCGACCCCGCAGCCGAAGCAGTGGTAGAGCTTCTCCTGCGGCTCGACCGAGAACGACGGCGTGCGCTCCTCGTGGAACGGGCAGAGGCCGACCCAGCGGGCGCCCTGCCGGCGCAGGTCGGTGTGGGCGGAGACCACCTCGACGATGTCGGCGGTCTGCTTGACCCGTTCCAGGCTCTCGGGGGAGATCAGCGCCATCAGAAACGCGCCTCTTCGGGGATCGTCAGCTCGGTGAACTTGGCAATGCAGAAGCGATCGGTCATGCCGGCGATGTAGTCGACGACCCGCTGGCGCTCTCCCGCCTCGGGGTCCCACCCCGGCAGCTCGTCGGGTTGCTCGAGGTAGTGGCGGAAGAGGCCCCGCATCGTGTACTCGACCCGGTCGTGCTCCCGACGCGCCTCCGGCCCCAGGTAGACGCGGTCGAACATGAACTTGCGCAGTCGCAGCATCGCCTTACCGACCTCCGGGCTCTGGGCGATCTCCTCACCGTCCCCGGAGGTCTCGACGATGTCGCGGACCAAAGTGTCAATCCGTTGCGAGCCGGTCGGGCCGAGCAGCTCGATCTCCTCCGCCGGCAGGTCGCCGGGCTGCAGGATCCCGGCCCGCAGGGCATCGTCGATGTCGTGGTTGATGTAGGCGACGCGGTCGACCAGCTTGACGATCTGCCCCTCCAGGGTCGCCGGCCGGTTGCCCCCGGTGTGGTTGAGGATGCCGTCGCGCACCTGCTCGGTCAGGTTGAGGCCGCGCCCGTCGCGCTCGAGCACGTCGACCACCCGCAGCGAGTGCTCGTTGTGCCGGAAGCCGGCTCCACCGGCCTCGCGCAGGGCGGCGTCGAGGGCCTCCTCGCCGGCGTGGCCGAAGGGCGGGTGGCCGAGGTCGTGGCCGAGCCCGATCGCCTCGGTCAGGTCCTCGTTGAGGCCGAGCGCCCGGGCCACCGTGCGGGCGATCCCGCAAGCCTCCAGGGTGTGGGTGAGCCGGGTGCGGTAGTGGTCGCCTTCGGGAGCGACGAAGACCTGAGTCTTGTGCTTGAGCCGGCGGAACGACTTGGAGTGGACGATCCGGTCGCGATCGCGCTGGAACGGCGTTCGCAGCGGGCTGTCGGGCTCATCGACCTGCCGCCGCGCCGGATAGGACCGGGTGCCGCGCTCGGAGAGGAACTCTCCCTCCCAGGCCTGGATCCGGTCTTCGAAGGTCGCGGTGGCGGGCACCGTCCGATCTTAAGCCGCTGCGCGTAACTGCACATGCGCGTGGTGCTCGAGCGTCTCCCCCACTGCGCGCTCGACCTGGCGCAGCGCCCGCTGCTCGGCGACCGGCGCCTCGTCCAACGGCTTCGCCAGCGCCTCGACCATGAACCGGTGGGCGGCCTCGGAGAGCTCGAACGACCCGGCTTCGCAACCGGCGCAGACGACCCCGCCGGCGGCGCCGGAGAACCCGGTCAGGTGCTCGGCCTCCCCGCACCGGGCGCAGGAAGCGAGCTCCGGTGCGAAGCCCGCGACCAGCGCCAGCTTGAGTCGGAACGAAAGTGCCGTTTCCAGCTCCGCGGCCCCCGGATTGGAGGGGTCGTCGAGCAGCGAGAGGTAGCGGCAGAGCAGGTTGTAGGCGGGCGGGTTGGGCTCGGCGGCGTCGAGCAGCCGCAGCACCGAGTCGCAGGCGCGGGCGCCGGCGGTGAGCGCCGGGCCGGAGGAGCGCAGCCGCGGGTAGCCGTCGACGGTGGCGACACCGGTCACCGTCAACAGGTCACTCCGCCCTTCGTGGAGGAGGAGGTCGAGGCGGAAAAACGGCTCCAGGCGCCCGCCGAAGCGCGACTTGGGTTTGCGCACCCCCTTCGCGATCGCGCCGAGGCGGCCACGGCTCTTCGAGTAGAGGTGGAGGATGCGGTCGGCCTCGCCGTAGCGGATGCTGCGCAGGACGATCGCCTCGGTCTTGACGGTGGTTCCCGGCACGAAACCAAAGGTGACCGACGAATCGGACGGCTCTACTTCGGCCGGGAGCGCCTGGCGGCGGCCGCTCGCCGGCGCGGACGGCGGCGCAGCTTGACCTGGCAAACCGGGCAGAAGTAGGTGGAGCGGCCGCTGACGACGATGCGGGCGATCTCGCCCCCACAGGAGGGACAGGGCTGGCCCTCGCGGGTGTGAACGAGAAACTCGTCCTGCATCGTCCCCTTCTCGCCGCGGCCGTCGCGGTAGTCGTCGATCGAGGCGCCACCGCCATCGATTCCCGCTTCCAGCGCCGCGACAACGCCGTCGCGCAAGGCGATGAGATGCTCGGGCTTCATCGAGCCGGCCGGGGAGAGCGGGTGCAACCGTGCCCGGTAGAGGGCCTCGTCGGCGTAGATGTTGCCGACGCCGGCGACGCCGGACTGGTCGAGCAGGAACGACTTCAGCGGCGCCACCCGTCCCGCAGCCATCCCCCCCAGGGCCTCCGGGGTGAACTCCGGCGAAAGCGGCTCGACGCCGAGCCGCTCGAAGCGCTGCTCGAGGTCAGCGTTGGCGATCAGGAAGGCCTCGCCGAAGCGGCGCGGGTCGGTGAACCAGACCTCGCGGCCGTCGTCGAGGAGGAAGCGGGCGCGCAGGTGGCGGGCGGAGGTCGAGCGCTCGCCCTCATAGAGCCGCCGACCCTCGGAGGGGTCGAGCATCTCCTCGCCCTCAACCAGGATCAGGTTGCCGGTCATCCGCAGGTGCATGACCAGGGTGCGTTCGCCGTCGAGCGCGAGGAGCAGATACTTGCCCCGCCGTCCCAGCCCCGCGATCGTGGCGCCGCTCACCTGCTCGCCCAAGGTCTCGGGTGGCACCGGGCGCGACCAGCGCGCGTCGAGAACCTCCAACGACTCGATTCGCCGCCCTTCCAGCTCCGGCTCCAACTGGCGGGCGACGGTCTCCACCTCGGGCAACTCGGGCATGCCCGAGTTCTACTCGATCAGTCTTCGCTGGCCCGCGGGTGCGCCTGGAAGTAGACCTCCTTGAGGCGGTCGCCCGAGAGGTGCGTGTACATCTGGGTAGTGGAGATGTCGGCGTGGCCGAGCATCTCCTGGACGGCGCGCAGGTCGCAACCGCCGGCGAGCAAGTGGGTTGCGAAGCTGTGGCGCAGCGTGTGCGGGCTCATCTTCCCCGAGAGGCCGGCATCGCGAGCGTGGCGCTGGACGATCTTGTAGAGACCCTGGCGGGTCAGTGGGCCGCCGCGGAAGTTGACGAACAGCTTCGCCTCGTGGCGTTCGCCGACCAGCTTCGGCCGGCCTCCGCGCAGGTAGGCGGCGATCGCGGCGATCGCCTGGCGGCCGAGCGGGACCAAGCGTTCCTTTGAGCCCTTGCCGCGAGCGCGCAGGAAGCCCTCGGTGGTGTCGATGTCGGCCAACTCGAGGCCGATCGTCTCCGAGGCCCGCAGCCCGCACGCGTACATCACCTCCAGCAGCGCCCGGTCGCGCAGGATGGTCGGCTCGCTCCCCCGCGGCGCTGCCAGAAGCTTCTGGACCTCGGCGTAGTTGAGGACCTTGGGCAGCTTCTTCGAGCGCCGCGGCGCGCTCAACGCCGCGGTCGGGTCGTCGCCGATCAGCTCATCGCGCCGCAGGTGCTTGTAGAAGGAGCGGAGGCAGGCGGCCTTACGGTGGATCGTCGACGCCGAACAAGCCGGGCGGCCCTCGCCGGTGGCCAACTCGGCGAGGAAGTCGGCAACATCGGCCGGGCGGGCGTGCAGCGCGTCGCGGTCGTGGACCGAGAGGTACTCGCCGTACTGGAGCAGGTCGGTGCGGTAGGCGTTGAGGGTGTTGCGGGAGAGGCCGCGCTCTAGCTCAAGGTAAGAGAGGAAGTCGAGGACGAGGCTGGAGAAGCGGGCGTCGGCTGCCGAGATCGCGGGCGCGGAGGATGCCGGGGGTTTGATCGCAACAGCCATGAGCGCAGGTTCTGCTCATGTCTTCACAACCCTTGGGACGCAAGGGACTGTGCGCTCCGGCCCACGGGTCCTGGCACGGTGCGGGAGACCTGCGCGCGAGGTTTACGTGCTCGGCCTCCCTCCCCGTGCCACCCGTGGGAGGAGCGGATCAGTCGAGCGGCCGAGATTCGGCCAGGAGGCGGCCGGCCGAGAGCGGGGCAGCGAAGAACAACCGGTCTTCGTCGAGGGTCCGCCCCATGGTCTCGGTCGGCAGACCCGAAGCTGTGTAGGCGGCCAGGTCGGCGGGGGCTTCGAGGAGGTTGTGGCGGGCACTGCCGGCGTCGGCCAGGGCCTGGGCGATCTCCCGATTTCCCTCGGGGACGGCGATGGTGACGGGGGCGAGGAGGAGGGATAGGACGGTGTGGGTGTGGTGGCTGAGGCCGCGGTGGCGGTTGCGGGGGTCGGAGCTGGAGAGGCGGGGGGAGATCAGGGTGGGCATGCCGAGGGAGAGGGCGGCGTGGGCGCTGTCGAGAGCGACCATGCCGCCGTGGCCGAGCTCGGTCTCGGAACCGATCATTCCGGGGCCGGGACCGACCAGGACCGCGTCCCAACCGAGCACCGTCGCGGCGGCGTCAAGCGCGCCGACGGTGCTGAGCGCCTCATTCTCGCCACCGTAGGTCGGGGCGGCGGTGACGTGGCCACGGAGCAGGCCGCGCTCGCGAAGCTGAGCGATGTCCCGCGATAGCGATCCCGGCAACGCGCCGCCGCCAGTCTGTACGTAGCCGACCGCGAGCTCTGGCGAGGCTTGCCCCGCGGCCCAAGCGGCCGGCGCGAGGTGGCCGTGCAGCGGCAAGACCAAGACGGGCACCGCCCGCCGCGCGGCCTCGGCGTCCTCCCCCCTTTCCCCCACCCCACGCTCGACCGGCTCGACCGGGTGCTGGAGCGAGCTGTAGTTGAGCTTCATCACGTGCGCCCCGTCGCCCGAGTCGCCGCCCTCTAGGCCGCGGCTGAGGTTGACGTGGACGACGTCGAACCCCCCCGAGCCGAGCCCGAGGTCGAGCGCGGCGACGTTGACCACGACCTCGTCGCCGACGCGCATCTCCCCCACCAGTCCCCGGTCGGCCCAGGCCGGCCGGTGCTCCCCGGCGACGTCGACCACGAGCGGTTGCTCGGAGACGACAGTCCCGCGCCGCAGGTCGAGTCGGCCGCTCACTCGCCGGCGGCGGCCGCGACGATCCCCTCGCAGACCTCGAGCATCTTGTCGAGGCTGTGGGCGGGGACCATCTCATCCGCGGTGTGGACGTTGTCGGTGCCGTTGGCGAGCAGCACGCAGTCGAAGCCGGCGAGGCGCAGCGCGTTGGCGTCGCTGCCGCCGCCGATCGCCACCCGCTCCGGCTCCAGGCCGGCGGCTCGCAGCCCGGTCTCGGCCAGGGCTAGAGCGGGAGAGGAGGGCGGCAGCTTGTAGCCGCGGAAGAGCTCTTCGATCCGGACGTCAGCGTCGCAGCCGTGCTCGCTCGCGCCCCAGGCGCAAGCGTCGGCGATCTTCCCCGCCACCTCCGCCGCCCGGTCGGTGTCAAGGCTGCGCGCCTCAGCGTGGATCCCACAATGCCCGGGGACGACGTTGCCGGCGGTGCCGCCGGAGATCAGGCCGACGTTGGCGGTCGTCCCCTCATCGAGCCGCCCCAGCTCCATCCGCGCGATCGCCGCGGCCGCAGCCGCGATCGCGCTGCTGCCGGCCTCCGGCTGCACCCCCGCGTGGGCCTCGACCCCGGCGAAGTCGGCGAGGATCCGGTGCTGGGTCGGGGTCGCGACGACCACCTCGCCGACCGGGCCGGCGTGGTCGAGGACGAAGCCGGACTCCGAGCGCAGCGCCGAGATGTCGAAGGCCTTGGCGCCGCGCAGCCCCTGCTCCTCGGCGACCGTCAGCACCAGCTCGATCCCGACCGGAGGCTGTTCGGCGGAGAAGCGGGCGGCCAGCTCCATGAAGACGGCGACCGCCGCCTTGTTGTCGGCGCCGAGGATGGTCTCGCCGCGGCTGCGGAGGACCCCTTCGTCTTCGACCACCTCGACCCGGCCCCGGTGCGGAACGGTGTCGACGTGGGCGCAGAACATCAGCCACCGGTCGGAACGCCCGGGAAGCCGGGCCAAAAGGTTTCCCGCCCCGGCTTCCGCCGGGCCGGCGGCGTCGTCCTCGGAGACCTCGAGCCCCATGGCCCGCAGCTCAGAGGCGATCGTGTCGACCACCTCGCGCTCCTCGCCGGTCGGGCTGCGGATCTCGCAGAGCCTGACGAACCTCTCCCGTAAAGACGAACTCACAGCTCGAAGGCTATGTGCTGCTCAGCCCGGGCGCCGAACCCCAGCGTCGCGGGTCTCGGTCTCCTCCACCGGCTCCAGCTCCCCGCCGTCAGCCGGGCGTGTGCCGGCGTGGTGGGCGGCGGCGCCGACGAACTCGCGGAAAAGCGGCTCGGGACGGTTGGGCCTGGAGTTGAACTCGGGGTGGAACTGGGAAGCGACGTAGAACGGGTGGTCGGGCAGCTCGACCATCTCGACCAGGCGCTCGTCCGGCGAAGTGCCGCCGCAGACCAGCCCCTCGTCTTCGAGCCGGCGGCGCAGCTGGTTGTTGACCTCGTAACGGTGGCGGTGGCGCTTGTAGATGACCGCCTCGCCGAAGATCTCACGCGCCCGGGTGCCCTCGTGGAGTTTGACCGGGTCGGCGCCGAGCCTCATCGTCCCGCCCATGTCGGAGACCTCCTTCTGCTCCGGCAGCAGGTCGACCACCGGGAAGGGCGTCTCGGGATCGAACTCGGCCGAGTTGGCGCCGTCGAGGCCGGCCACGGTGCGGGCGAACTCGACTACGGCGATCTGCATCCCGAGGCAGATTCCGAGGTAGGGAATCGAGCGTTCGCGGGCGATCCGCGCCGCCTGGACCTTGCCCTCGATCCCGCGCTCGCCGAAGCCGCCGGGGATCAGGATCCCGTCGCAGCCCTCGAGCTTCTCGGGGTCAAGGTCCTCGGAGTCGACCAGCTCCACCTCGACGTTGACGCCGTGGTGGAAGCCGCCGTGCTCGATCGCCTCGATCACCGACTTGTAGGCGTCGGCGAGCTGCACGTACTTGCCGACGACGGCGATCCGCACCTGGCCGGAAGCGGAGTCGGCGCGGCGCACCATCGCCTCCCACTCGGTCAGGTCCGGCGAGGGGGCATCCATCCCGAAGTGGTCGAGCACGAGGTCGTCGACTCCCTCGGCCCGGAAGACCAGTGGCACCTTGTAGATGTTGTCGACGTCGTGGGCAGAGATCACGCCGTCGACCGGGAGGCTGGCGAACAGGGCGATCTTGCTGCGGATCTCGCGGTCCAACATCGCCTCGGAGCGACAGACCAGAGCGTGCGGCTGGATCCCGATCCGGCGCAGCTCATTAATCGAGTGCTGGGTCGGCTTCGTCTTCAGCTCGCCGGCGTGGCCGACGTAGGGGACCAGGGTGAGGTGGACGAACATGCTGCGTTTCGCCCCCAGGTCCGTGTACAGCTGGCGGATCGACTCGAGGAACGGCAGCGACTCGATGTCGCCGACGGTGCCGCCGATCTCGGTGATCACGAAGTCGACCGACTGCGACTCGGCGACGATCAGGATCCGCTGCTTTATCTCGTTGGTGATGTGCGGGATCACCTGCACGGTCGCGCCGAGATAGTCGCCGCGGCGCTCGCGCCGGATCACCGAGTTGTAGACCGCGCCGGCGGTGACGTTGGAGGCCCGCGAGGTGTTCTCGTCGGTGAAGCGCTCGTAGTGGCCGAGGTCCAGATCGGTCTCGGCGCCGTCCTCGGTGACAAACACCTCGCCGTGCTGGAACGGGCTCATCGTCCCGGGGTCGACGTTGATGTAGGGGTCGAACTTCTGCAGCTGGACCCGGAACCCGCGGGAGACGAGGAGGCGGCCGATCGAGGCGGCGGCGATGCCCTTTCCGAGGGCCGAGACCACTCCGCCAGTGACGAAGATGAACCTCGTGTCGCCTTTGTTAGCCGGACTCATGCTCTGCCGAGCGAGTCTAGCCAGCGCAGTGGCGGAACCGAGTCGATGGTCGCCGAAAGAGACCGCAACTCGCCGTAAACGGTGAGCGCCGCAATGACCCCGAGCGCGATCAAGCGGCCGTCGCCGCCGAGCACGGTCAGCAACCAGACGCCGGCGATCGCCCCGATCAGGTTGGAGCCGGTGTCCCCCAGCATCGCCCGCTCACCGAGGGTGAGGCGGGCGCCGACCAGCACCGGGCCGATGAAGATCCCCAGCAGCTCCAGCGGGGCGAAGGTCCAGGCGCCAAGGCAGAGCCCGGCGCCGAGGAGCAACAGGCCCTTCTCGGCCCGGCCCGGCCGCAGGTCGAGCAGGTTGAAGAGGTTGGTAGCGAGGATCAAGAGCGCCACGTCGGCGATATAGCGCCAGGATTCCAGTCCCTGCCCGGAGACGACGTAGGCGGCGAGCGCCAGCGCCCCAACCGCCTTGATCGCCCCGGTCGAGAGCGAGCCCTCGCGCAGCGCCCTGCCGTGGCCGCGCCAGCCGCGCGGCACGCGCCCCTCGGTGCCCTGACCGAGGGCATCGTCGAGGAAGCCCAGGAATGCGATCCCGAGCAGGTAGGGAAGCCAGCGGCGCAGCTCGGGATCGAGCAGGTCGAGGTCGGCGCGGTCATCGAGGAATGCGAGCGGTGCCAGGGCCACCAGCGCTGCCGTGGCGAGCACCGCCCCGAGCGGGAAGGCGAGCTGGGCGCCGCGGTAGTTCTCGCGGACCAGGCCGGCGTCGCGCAGGCCGCGCGCCCCCGCCGGGACCAGCCAGAGCGAGATCGCCAACGCCAGCGGCAGCCCGACCCAGACGGCTCAGCCCCCCGGCGTCAGCAGGTCCGGCAGCAGGCGATCGGCGCTGCCCTTGAACCCGAAGCTGCCTTTCGCCCCGAGCATCCCGAAGACCAGCGCCAGCTGGCCCGCCCGGAGGTCGATGTCGTCGACGCTGGAGAGGTCGTTGGCCTGGAAGAAGGAGATCGAGGAGACTTCCACCTCGGAGGTCTCGACCCCGACCGCTGGGGTCCGGGTCGCAGTTATTCCACCCAGCAGCGCGGACTCGAGCTGGTTGGCTTTGGCCCGCTGGACCGGCCCCATGTCCTGTGGCTCTTCGCGGACCACGATCACCCCGTCGAGGGCACCGAAGCTGCCGCTGGCGCGCGAGAACAGCTGGCCGCGCAGGAGTTCGGGCAGGGTCCCGCCGATCACGATCTGGCGCCCCAGGCCGGTGCCGAGTTCGGTCAGCGCGTCGGGATTGCGGCGCAGGTCAGCGAACCGCGTCTTCGCCAGGTCGCCGGCCAGACCGGCGATGTCGACCGGCTCGCGGACAACGCCGACCCCGACCAGCCTCGCCCCGGTCGGCTCGAGGGCGTCCTCGACCGCGCCGGTGACCTCGCCGGGCAGCCCGCCGAGGGCGACGATCGCGATCCGTTTCCCCTCCAACCGGTCGCGGGTCAGCACCGGGTAAACGCGATCGGCGAATTCGTTGGAGCGGCCGAGCTCCCCGCTCAGCTCGTCGGCGTTGGAGCGGGCGTCCTGGAGGTTCCCGACCAGGCTGCGCTCGAGGTCGCGGCGGGTATTGGTGAGGGCGTCGCCGCCGAACTCGGCCCCGACCAGAATCCCGATCGCGAGCGCGAGGAAGACCGCGATCAGTGAGGTGGCGTGGTATCGCGCGCTGTAGCCCATCGGCGCCCGAAGGCTAGATCACCCGCCCGGTCACTGAGACGCCTCTATATACCGAGCCAGATCCTCACCTTCAGCCAGAACAGTTCGAAGACGTCGTTAAGCGCCGGCGAGGTAATCACCAGGATCGTCAGCAGGACCGCGAAGGCGACCCCGAAGAGGGCGACCGGGGCGAGGGTCGAGCTGGGGTTGTAGAGCCGGCTCACCCCCTTCGCGTCGACCAGCTTGTCGCCGATCCGCAGCCGGGTGAGGAAGGTGGATGACATCCCGCCGCGCTTGCGGTCGAGGAACTCGATCAGGTTGAAGTGGGCACCGACGCTGACGATCAGCGCCGCCCCCTTCTCGTGCGCCATCAGCATCGCCACGTCCTCGCTGGTGCCGGCCGCCGGGACGGTCGTGTGGCGCAGTCCGGCAGCCTCGAGCCGCTCGCGGCCGGGGGCGCGGCCGTCGGGATAGGCGTGGACGATCAGCTCGGCGCCGCAGCGCAGCGCCTCGTCACTGGCGGAGTCCATGTCGCCGAAGATCAGATCGGGCTTCAGCCCGGCCTCCAGCAGCCCGTCGGCGCCGCCGTCGACGGCGACGATCAACGGCCGCATGTCGCGGATGTAGGCGCGCAGCGCTTTCAGGTCGCGGCGGTGACGCTCGCCGCGGACGACGATGAGGACGTGGCGGTCGCGGAAGGAAGCCGCGGTGTGGGGGAAGTCGACGCTGCCGGTGAGCAGATCGGTCTCCTGGCGGACATGGGCGACGGTGTTCTCGGCGAACTCGGCGAGTGCCACATCGATCCGGTCGCGGTGTTCCTGCAGCTGGCGCTCCAGCTCCGCGACCTCAAGGACCCGGCCGCGCAGGACCTCGCTCTCGCCGACCGTCACCGCACCGCCGTCGATCCGCACCCGGTCGCCGTCGTGGAGTCGCTCGAACAGGTCGGCGTCCGGGGCGTCGATCAGCCGGATCCCGGCCCGCGCCAGCATCAACGGCCCGGCGTTCGGGTAGCGCCCGTTGGAGGAGTTGGACGCGTTCAGCACGGCCACCGCTCCCGCTTCGATCAGCTCCTCAGCGGCAATCCGGTCGATGTTGACGTGGTCGATGACGGCGACGTCACCCGGGCGCAGGCGCTTGACCAGGTGCTTGGTCCGCTCCCCCAGCCGCGCCGTGCCTTCGATCGGTGCCTCGGGTCGGGCGCCGTTGCGACGCCCGAGCAGGGCTGGAAGCCGGCGGCGACTGGCGGTTGCCACGGGTTCAGGTTAGGTGACTGGCCGGTGGAGCGACAAGGGGATCGGCGAACTCAGGCGGCGGCGAGCAGCTCGCGCGCATGCCGATCTGCCGCCTCCTCGGAGCCGGCACCGCCTCCGAGCATCCGCCGGATCTCCTCGACCACGCCCTCGCCGTCAAGGCGCTCGACCGTGGCGACCGCCCGCTCGCCGGCGACCTCCTTCTCGAGGCGGAAGTGGACGTCGGCGAGCGAGGCGACCTGCGGCAGGTGGGTGATGCAGATCACCTGGCGGTCGGCGCCCAGGGCGCGCAGCCGCTCGCCGACCGCGCGGGCGGTGTTGCCGCCGATCCCGGCGTCGATCTCGTCGAAGACGACCGTGCCAGTGCTGGCGGCGCGGCCGAGGCCGCTCAGCGCCAGCATCACCCGCGACAGCTCGCCGCCGGAGGCCGCGTCGCGCAGCGGCGCCGGCTCGATCCCAGGATTCGGCGCGACCCGCAGCTCGACCGTCTCGCACCCCGAGGGCCCGTGGCCGTCGGGATGCGGCTCCAGCACCACCTCCAGCGTCGCGCCCGCCATCGAGAGCTTCTCCAGCTCGGCGGCGACCCGCTCCTGCAGCGGCTCAGCGGCGCCGGCGCGCCCGGCGCTCAACCGCTCGCCCAGCTCGGCCCGCCGGTGCTCGACCTCGGCCAGGGTTGCCGCGGCCTCGGCGCCGCGCTCCTCGGCCCCCTCCAGCCTCGCGATCTCGGCCCGGCAACGCTCCGCATGCGCAAGGACCGATTCGACGCTACCGCCGTGCTTGCGCTCCAACCGGTCGATCGCTTCGAGGCGCTCTTCGATCGTCGTCAGGGCGCCGGGATCCGCCTCGATCCCCTCGGCGTAGTCGCGCAGCTCAGAGCCCAGCTCGGTCAGCTCGACCCCAAGGGCCGCTACCCGCTCGGTGATCGCGTCGAGCTGGGGATCGAGGCCGGCGGTGCCTTGCAGCAGGGATTCAGCTCCGGCCAGGGCGGCGGCCGCGCCGCCGCCGTCCTCCTCGGCCCCGGCGAGCCCCGCGTGGGCGCCGCTCGCCGCCTCTCGCAACCCCTCGGCGTGGCGCAGGCGCTCGCGCTCGGTCGCGATCTGGTCGCGCTCCTCTGGAACCGGCGCCACCTCCTCGATCTCCGACAGCTCGTAGCGGTAGAGGTCGAGGTCGCGCTCCCGCGACCCCTCCCGCTCGCGCAGCTCGGCCAGCTCGGCGGCGAGCCGGCCGCACTCGCGGTGGGCCTCCTGGTAGGAGCGCCGCAGCTCCAGCTGCTCTTCCCCGGCGAACCCGTCGAGGACGTCGAGCTGGGCTGAGGAGATGGTCAGCCGGCGGTGCTCGTGCTGGCCGAAGAAGGCGAGCAGGCGGGATCCGAGCAGCTTCAGGTCAGCCGCGGTGGCGGCGCGGCCGGCGACGAAGGCGCTGGTCCGTCCGCCCGCCGAAACGCGACGGCCCAGCACGATCTCCTCGGCGCCCTCTGGCAGTCGCTCGGCCAGCTCCGCGAACTCGGGCCCCTCGAGCATCCCTGCCGGCAGGTCGAACACCCCCTCGACCCAGGCCTCCTCGGCGCCCGGCCGGACGATCTGCGCTTTCGCCTTGCCGCCCATCAACAGGTCGAGCGAGTGGGCCAGCACCGTCTTCCCCGCCCCAGTCTCCCCGGTGATCGCGTTGAGCCCCTCGCCGAGTCGCAATTCGGCCTTCTCAATCAACAGCAGGTTCTCGATCCGCAGCTCGCGCAGCATGCGGTCTGTGTAGCAATGGGCGCGGACCGACCGCGGGCTATTGCGCGCTACGTGCGGAAATCGGAAGCGGCGGGGCTTCGCCGACCACGCCGCGGAAAGTCCCGTTTACGCGCGCATGGGTCCCCTGGAAGTACTCGCTGCCGAGCAGGGCGTGGACCCTGAATTCCACTACGCCGCCGAGCTCGCAGTTGACCTGGGAGAAAGCGATGAAGCCCGAAGCCTCCTCCTCGTTCGTCGAGGCTTCGATCACAGCAGTGGGGCGAGAGGAGGGGACCGCGACGAACATGAAGGCCCTAAGCGGCCGCCTCGAGGCGAATTCGTTTGGAAGCTTGACCCGAGTTACGGCCCTGACCTCGGCCTGCGACGCGCTGAACTCCCACCGCCTAACGAGGCGATCGTCGCGCAGCTCCGTCAGTTCGACATGGATCGCAGTGCGGGCATCCTCAGAGTCCCAGGGCCCGCACCACACCTGCGGTGTGCCGGAGAACGGAATCACCTTCCCGTTCGGCCGCTTGAAGACCAGCTGCGCCGCGGCGGGCGCCGCGCCGAGGAGAAGGCAGCACGACGCCAACAACCCGATCGCGACGGTGCGCAACCTAGACAGCAAGGTGGCCGAACTTCTCGCGGATCCGCTGGTAGAAGCTGGTGCCGGGTAGCTGGGCGAGGAGGCCGACGCCGTCGACGAACCGGACCTCCAGCGCCGCGCCGGCGGCGAGGTCGGCGACGTGCACGCCGTCGACCGCAACGTCGACCGGCTCGCGGTCGGGGGCGTTGCCGACGTGCAGCACGTCGCCCGGGGCGACCACCAGGGCGCGCGCGGTGAGCGAGTGCGGGGAGATGTAGCTGACCACGTATCCCTTTACGCCCCAGGCGAGGATCGGGCCCTGGTTGGCGAGGTTGTACCCAGTCGAGCCCGCGGGGGTGGCGGCGACGAGGCCATCGCAGCGCACGTGCCCGACCTCCTCACCGGCGATCCGGTAGCTCAGCTCCGCCACCCGATCGTGCGGGCGGCGGGCGAGGGTGACATCGTTCAGCCCCACCGCAACGGTGCCGTCGACGCTGACCTCCACCCCAGGTAGCTCGACGGTCTCGATTTCGCCGGAGAGCGCCCGCCGGATCCCTTCCTCAGCCGTGTCGCGCTCGACCGCGGCGAGGAAGCCGACGGTGCCGAAGTTCACTCCGAAGACCGGCACCTTGGTGTGGGAAAAGTGGCGCAGGGCGTGCAGGATCGAGCCGTCGCCACCGAGGACCAGACAGAGGTCGGGGTCAGCCCCATCCTCGCCGGCGATCTCGATTCCCTCCGCGGCCGGCCCGTGCTTTGCCAGCTCGTCCCCTGTCGCGACCACCCGCCAGTCCAGCTGGCGGGCGACTGCGACCAGCGTCGGTACCGCCTCGGTCGCCGCCGGCGGGTGCGAGTGGGTTATCAGCGCCACCGTCTTCACCTGCCCTCGACCTCCTCGATCGCGGCGGGGAAGTCATCCACGGCCGCTCCCTCGCCCCCGCACCAAACAAAGGTCTCGCGGTTGCCCTTTGGCCCCGGCAGGCCGGAAGATGCGAACCCGCGCACCGCCAGGCCGAGGTCGGAGGCCGCCCGAGCGATGCCGAGGACCGCCTCGCGCCGATCGCCAGGATCGTGGACAACACCGCGCCCGACCCGCTCCCGGCCCAGCTCGAATTGCGGCTTCACCATCGCCAACACCTCACCGCCCGGGGCCATGCACTGCGCCACCGCGGGCAACACCTTCCGCAGCGAGATGAAGGAGACGTCGACCGTGGCGAGAGCTGGTGCGAACGGCAGGTCGGCGGGCTCCATCGCGCGCGCGTTCAGCCTCTCGATCACGGTCACGCGCGGGTCCTTGCGCAGCTGCAGGGCGAGCTGCCCGTAGGCGACGTCGGCCGCCGCCACCCGCGAAGCCCCCTTTTGCAACAGGCAGTCGGTGAACCCGCCGGTGGAGGCACCGACGTCCAGGCAATCGAGCCCCGAGACGTCGATGCCGAGCGCCTCGAGCGCGTTCTGCAGCTTGGCACCGCCGCGCGAGACGTAGCGCGGCCCCGGGTCGACGACGAGGGCGGCTTCCGGCTCGACCAGCTGGCTCGGGCGCAGGGCAACCGGGCCGTCTTTGCCGAGCCTCACCTCGCCCGCCCGCACCGCGCCGGCCGCCGCCGAGCGGGACGGAAACAGGCCACGATCGGCGAGGACCGCATCGATCCGGGTCTTCTTCATCGCCGAAACGCTACAGCGGCGCCCCCCGCTTGACCCATTCATCGGCCCTTCAGGTCGGGATGTAACAACTTGTTGACCAGATCCGGTCTCAGGCGTGATCTGCTGCAAACCCGGCCTGACCGCCCCAAACCAGGCCCATACCCTCTATGCAGGGGGTTCTGTGATCGCTCTCACACACAAATCGCACGTATGTTCGTACGCTGTTCAAGGATTCGGAAGGAGAAACCGATGCAGGAGGCACCACAAAGACTTCTTGGTTGAGTCCCGCGCCGTACTTATGGCCCCCTCGCTTCCCACGAGGGCGCCCACGGCACAAACTGGGCTCACCTACCTCCCACCGATCCACATATATAGAGATACATATCTCTCCTCCCTGTAGTAACCCCAGAAGCGCCCCTCCTCCCCGGAGGGGCGCTTTCTGTTGTGCAGGGCTTTGGCAAGCGGAATTGAGGCATCGACCCGGCGGGAGAAGTCGCTCTCAGGTCGGCCCGCAAGCCGCCGTGCCACAGTCGGACAGCAGTCATGTAGACGACGGCTCACCCTTTCGCCGGAGATGGGCGTCCATGCGCTCCCCCGCACCTCGCCTCAGGCCGCAGCCTCCGAATCAGTATTGGCCTATTACTTCAAGTTGGCTGATCAATTTGGATAAGCTGGCGGGGATGGTTCGGCTCTGGACTTACCTCCTGGCAGTTTGCCTCTTCCTCCTGGTAGGGGTCTCCAGCGCAAGCGCCTCCGTCGTCTCACGCTTGGCAGGCATCGAGACGCCGACTTCGTCGCCGTTTGACTTCGATCAGGTCGGCACCAATTGCTCCGGCAGCGTCGCGGCGAGGGATACGGCCCGAGCCTATGCTGGCAGCGCATCGCTGCGGGTCGAGATCGATACCACCAGCTGCTCGCCTTATGCGCGCGGGATCTTCAATAGCAACTCGCCGAACCACGTCGTGAGCGGCGATGACTTCTGGTTCGGCGGGGCCATCTACCTGCCCGCCGGCTTTTACAGCGCCCACACGAACTACACCGACTTGCTGCGCGTCGACTCCTACGTCGAGGACAACGGGACGTCGAATCCCGAAAGCGAGCGTCAGAGCATTAACTTCGCGAGCTTCAGCAACGACGATCTATACGTACAGGCAGAGGCGCCGGGTGGAAGTACCAACACCCTGGTCGGCCCCCTTTCACCGAGCATCCTTCCTGAGGGGCAATGGAGCTGGATCGAGATTCATGCCGATCTCAGCACTTCGAGTGGGACCGCCTATACCGAGTTGAAGGTCGACGGCGTGTCGCAGGGATCGTCGACCAAAGCGAACATCTTCTCTGGCCGCGACGACTTCAATCGCTTCCGGTACGGCTTCGTGTCCGCCGGAAGCAGCGGCTCGGGCGATCTGACCGCGTACATAGACCGTGCCTCGGTCCATACGAGCGAGCGTGGCCCGCTTACGGCCACCACGCCAGGCCTCGTCAGCTTCTGGCGTCTCAATGAGACGAGCGGGACGACCGCCAACGACGCAAGCGACCTGGCCGACGGCACCTACGTCAACGGCCCGACGCTCAACGTGACGGGGCTGCAGACCAGCGACAACGACCCGGCCGCATCGTTCGACGGAACGAACGATCACGTCAGCGTCACGCCGATATCGGCGCTCAACATGACCGGAGGTGTGACCCTGGAGGCGTGGATCAAACCGGATGCCCTCCAAGGATCGATCGTCAGGCGCAACAATTCCTATGAGCTGCGCGCTAACAGCGACGGCAGCGTCCTGTTCAGGGTATGGATTTCCGGCAACGTTCAATCGCTCACCTCCAGCGCCAGCAAAGTGGTCACGGGGGAAGCGCAGCACGTTGTCGGCACCTACGACGGGGCGACGATGCGCTCGTACGTCAACGGGGTCCAAATCGCCTCCCGGGCACAGAGCGGCGCGATGACGCACGACTCGAACAGCCTCTACTTCGGGTTCAACGACTTCTCCTCAACGTACTTCGATGGCGTGCTCGATGACATCGCGATCTACGACGAAGTACTCGACGCCACCACTGTGGCGCAGCACTACGACTCTGGAAGTTGAGGAGCAAGCCGCTCTGCTTGCCCTCGTCGGCGAGATAAAGCGCGGTCGAAGCGCTGGAGCAGCCTTTCTGTAACCCAAACGCGGTGCCGCAGTCGTGCCACAGTCAGGCACGGATTCATCCGGGTTCAACCGGACTCAGCCGGATCGCGTTCGGCGCTGCAAACTGCTTTCCGCTTTGCCATGCGGCCGGTCGCGGTTCTCTCCTCCCTGTAGTAACCCCAGAAGCGCCCCTCCTCCCCGGAGGGGCGTTTTCTGTTGTGGAGCCAATCTGGGCCGTTTGCGTCAGTTGCTGCCGCGATGGCGGCGAGCGCTGAGGGGCGCTCTCGCGGAGCTGCGTTCGCTCTTCTGCTCGATGTACTTCTCGGCGATGGAGGCGAGCAAGGCGACGAAAACGCCAATGCCGGTGACGATGTAGAAGATCGTGAAGATCTGGGTTCCGGCGGAGGTCGGGGCGAGATCTCCGTAGCCGACGGTAGTCAGGGTGACCACGCAGAAGTAGAGCGCCTCGATCACGGTCCAGTCCTCAAAGCGGCAGTAGACGATCGTCCCCGTCAGGACCAGGGCGGCGGCGACGAACGGCAAAGCCTTGGTCTCGGGGTCGCGCAGCACCGCGCCGGCCGCACGCGCCAGCCCCCGGAACGCCAGGACTAAGGGAAGCATGCGTACCGAATTCGCCGAACAAGCCCGGTTCCCTTGGTTCGCTTCGACAGGGCACTGAGGCAGTGATAGTGCGTGCGGCTGTTCGTCGATGTCGAGTCCCAAGCCATGGCCGGCGCGATCCCGTGCTGGGCCAAGGAGAACCCCAACTCGCCTGCTAAGCCCGCGCCTGAGGCCGTCGCGTCCGGCGCCGCGAGGGCACCGGACGCGAACCGCGAGAGGCGCTTGGAGCCTCAGTTGGTTGTTGTGTAGGAGATCGCGTTGCCTCCCGTCATTTTCAGTGTGAGCGTGGCGGTCAGCGAGGCCGGCGAGCCAGCGAGTTCCAGTCCTTTGGTGCTTTCTTGGGTAAAGGTGAGCAACGCGCCCGAGGCGATCGCCCTCATCGTGCCTTTCAGCGAGAAGGCGCCGTTCAGTGCTGGGGTTTTGCAGCCTTTGAGTCGGACCAGACCGAAGTTCCCGAGCACCGTGGTGAATTCGACTTCCATCGTGTCCTGCACGGTTTTGTTGGAGGTGTTTTCGATCGTTATTTCGGCAGCCTGCACCGAGCAGCCGTCGGTCGCCAGCGCTCCCACCGGGACGCATTCGGTGAAGTCAATAATCACCGAGGTGCCGCTGACACTCATCGGCGCAGCGTTCACGTTTTCGATGTTCTCAGTCCCTTTCGCCGCCCCGCAGAGGATTTCCGCTTTTACCCCTGCGATTTCCCCTTCGAACTTCGGCAGGCCGGCGCCTTCTTCATTGGTGAATTCGGCTGCTGTTTGGGCTCCGGCTTTGATTTCGACGTGTCCGTATTTCCCTTTCCCTTCCACCTGGTTGGAGCAGTCGGCATCGGCGAACTCCTGCTGTCCTCCTTTTTCCACGCATGTGAAGACTGTCGATCCTTTTGCCGCCATTGCGCCTGGCGCCGCGAACGCGCAGAGGGAGAGCGCGCAGAGCAGCGAGAAACCGACGGCGATTCTGCGTCCGTTCATCTCGGTGACCTCCTTAGGTCGTGCTGAGGGCGGGATGCCCTCAGCGCCGACAGGGTCCAGCGAGTCCCCCTGGTGGTCAACAAATTCGCCGCGATGTTTTCTATCTCAGCCCGCCGGCCGAAAACATCAAGTGGCCCAAGACTTGCTGGATCGCCTAATCAATTGCCGTGGGCGGAGAAGTGCTGGTAGTCCTTCGGCCAGCTCCAGTTGCCGCCCCACTCCCAGCCGGCGGCGGCGAAGGCAGCCACCACCGGGCCGCGGCGGTGGATCAGGCCCGGTACCCGCCGGGAACGGTCCGCATACGGCTTGCCGGCGGCGGGCGAGACGTAGCCGGAAGCGGTGACGTAGGGGTTCTCGCGCGGGTTGAGGTCGATCGCGTGCCCGTAGGCGTGTTCGGACCAGCGGTCGGTACCGGCAACGACGCGGCAGTTGAAGGCCGAGGTGTTGTCGGCGTCCATGCTGCGATGGTCGTCGGCGCCGTAGGCGTCGACCAGGCGCACCCGTCGGATCGGGAAGCGGAGCCGGAAGAGGGTGCGCATCACCCCGAGGATCGGCCGGGCCGAGTCGCGGTTGACGACGAGGCGGCCATGGTGGACGCGGCCGTCGAAGCCCCAATGGCCCACCCGCAAGAGCCGCAGGTGGTCGAAACCGACCGGGCAGCCGCGGTGCCAGGAGACGCCGGTCATCCGCTGCCGCAGCTGCGGCTTGATCGGCGAGACGCCGCCATGGAAGCGTTCTGCCGAGGCCATGGTCGGCCCGAGTAGCAGCAGCCCGGCGACGACGATGCTCACGAGGGTCCCCGGAAGCCGTAGCACCGGCCAACAGTAGCGCCGGGTGCGCTTCTCCCAGGACCCTTTGGTGCGGCCTCAAGAGGGAGATGGGTCCACGACTATGCTGCGCGCCATGAAACGGGCGCTTCTGCTGGGGATGCTGCTGCTCGTGCTGTTTCCAGCTGCGGCGCACGGCGCCCTGCTGGCGGACTCCGAAGCTAGAGGCGAGTCACCGGGGCCGGCCCTTCACGCCTCAGTGCTCGGCCCCGCGACGCCACTGCGGCTCGTCGTGAACGCCAGTCTGGGCCGAGCGCTCACTGTGACCTTCGGGCTTGACTGCTACCGGGGTGTCGCGCACCGCCGCAAGCAGTTCAAGCTGCCTCGTCGCGCCCCGATCAACCGGCGCGTGAGCTTCCCTATCCGAAACCCGGACTTCTGTTTCGTCGATGCCAAGGCCTCATTCGAGGACGCGGTGGACGAGGACGGGTGGATCGTGGTGAAGCTCTACGGGAGAGCCGCACTGACGGCACCGCTCCTGATGACTCGCTCTCGTTAGGAATTTGAACTCGGCGACTCCCTCGGTCGTAGAAGTCAGCGTGCACTTGCTTCCAAGGACCCGGGCGCTTGTCGGTGCCCTCGCCGCAGTCCTGCTGCTGGCGCTGCCCGCGGCGGCCGCGGCCGAGGACACCTTCTTGGCACAAACGGCGGGGAAGGTCGTGCGTCTGTCGGTGCAGGGAAGCCACGGCTACCGGATCTCGGTCACCAACGAGGGTGCCAAGAGGCGAGTCATCCTGACCGCGCAGAAAGGAGATGCCCGGGCGATCTACTCGGTGCACGGCAGAGCCACCGGGGATCGCATCGAGGGCAATTTCGGCAAGCTCGGCAAGATCTCGGTCCGCTTCCAGCCGTCCTCCCAGAAACCTGAACGGGGTCGAATCCGCAAGCACTGCAAGGGCAAGCCGACGACCATCCAAGCCGGGCGCTTCGTGGGGACGATCCGGTTCGACGGCGAGGAAGACTTCAGCTCGGTTGCCACGACCTCGGCGAAGGGCACTGTCGTGAGCAAATACAAGCTCATCTGCGCCGAGACCCCACGGCCGCCGACGGCCAGGCAATCGTCCAAGGAGAAGCGCGTCTCCTTCATCTACAAGGACTTTGTCGCCGCCGTCGCGGACCACGACCACTCGGTCTTCCTGCAAACCGTCAACACCTCCTTGTCGGACGACCCAACCCCGGACGGGTTCACGCTCGGCGAAGCGGCCATGACCGAACACCGCGGCCGGATCACAATCGGCCGCGCGGCGGATTTCGTCACCGAAGTGGACCCGGTTGAGGCGAGCCCGCTAGGAGTCGAGCCGATCACCGCCACGATCACCCTGCCGGCGCCGCTGGAAGGGACCGGCAGCTACGTCGAGAACCCGGGATCGCCCCCGAGTTGGACCGGCGACCTCAGCGTGCGCCTGCCCGGCGGCGGGGTCATTCCACTCACCGGCCCCGAATTCACGGCGATTTTCTGCCATGGACCGCGCCGCAACGAAAAATTCTCCAACTGCGACAGCAAACAGAGCGACCTGCTGTTCCGTGGGTTCCGGTATCCACTTTGAGACCCAAGAGACTTCGAGTCTGACTGGCCAGCTGCTCACCGGACCCGGCGGGAGCCGATGCACCGGAGGGTCAAAGGGAACCATCTGCGGTTTGAAGCAGTAGAAGGGGCAGTGAAAACCGCAACCCTCGACGAAGCGAGCCTCATTGTCCGCGCTAAACGCGGCGAGCTGCGGGCCTATGAAGAAGTCGTCGCGCTGCACCAGGACATCGCGTTCAGGGTCGCCTGGCTGATCACCGGCTCGGCGGCAGACGCGGAGGAGGCGGCACAAGACGCCTTTCTCAAGGCCTATCGCGCTCTGGGGAGATTTCGGGACGGCGCGCCTTTTCGTCCCTGGCTTCTTCGCATCACCGCGAACGAGGCGCGCAACCGCCGCGTCGCAAACTCGCGTCGGGAGCGACTCCTTCGGCGAATCGGCGAGGAAGACCGCGATCGAATAGCCGTCTCACCCGAGACAACAATCCTGGACTCCGACCGGCGGCAGGCGTTGATCGTGGCTTTGTGGCAACTCACCGAGCGGGACCGTCTTGTCATCGCGTACAGGTACCTCCTCGAGTTCTCGGAGGCAGAAACAGCGGCGGCCCTCGGCTGCCGCCAGGGGACCGTCAAGTCGCGCCTCAGCCGAGCCCTCGGTCGGCTGAGGGCAGAAATGGAGAAGTCTCATGACTGAACTCGATCAGGATCTACAGCGGCTAGCCCGTGAAGTCGACTATCCGCCGACGCCGCCGCTCGCGATGAAGGTGACCCAGCGCTTGGAACATCGCGATGGAACTTCAAAGCGGCCGGCTCGACACCGCAAGGCGCTCTGGGGGAGCCGCGGACCGAGAGTCGCTGCCGCCGCCGCGGGCGCCGCAGCACTTCTCACCGCCGTGCCGGTCTTCTTGCTGGGCGGCGGCGAGGCACAGCCGGCCGCCGCCGCGGTCCTTCGCCAAGCTGCAGCCGTCGCGGCGGTCCAGGAAGCCGAAGCCCCCCCTGGGCCAGGGGAGTACTTCTTCACCCGATCGAAGGAAGCCAGCGTGGCGACCACCTTTGGGGTCAACAGGCAGTGGAGCGCTCTCTACGCCAAAGAACGAAAGTCCTGGACCGCCCCCAACGGCACGATCCGATTCCGTGTGATTTCCAAGAAACCCAAATTCGTCTCCGAGGATCAGCGGGCTGCCTGGGTGGCGGCGGGATCACCGCGGCTGGAGTCAGGACATGTTTCAGATAACCGGGTGAAGGGCGGCAACGAATTCCTTGACACCTCGAACCTTCCAACCGAACCAAAGGCGTTGAGGGAGTCGATCGAAGCCCGCAAGCCTCCATTCGTTAACCACCCGCCAGGGGAAGCGGAGACCTTTGTCCTGATCGGCGACCTTCTGCGCGAGACCTACCTTCCGTCCGCCTTCCGCGCGGCCCTTTACGAAGTGACTGCCGAACTCCCCGGAGTCGAACTCCTCGGTGAAGTCGAAGACCCTGCAGGCCGCCTGGGCATCGGGATTGCCTACGACGGGGCGCAAGCAGAAACCAGGAGCGAGCTGATCTTCAACCCGAACACCTCTGCGCTATTGGGCGAACGTCGAACCGTGGTCGACCCGCGTGCAGCGAGAAGCCTCGACGTTCCGCTCGGGACCGAAATCGGATCCAATGCCTACCTCGAATCGAGAGTGGTCAACTCCGTCCCCGAGGCATTCGGACCGTAGCTTCGGGCACATAGGATCCGGCTGTGTCGGATCGGGAGCCGCACCGGGTCGAGAAGCCTTGGGGCTACGAGGTCTGGTGGGCGCGAACTGACGACTACGCCGGCAAACTGCTCCACGTCACGGCCGGTCACCGGCTCTCGCTACAACTCCACCGCGAGAAGGACGAGTCGTCCTATCTCCTCTCAGGTCGGCTGCGGCTCACCTGGGGACCGACGGCCGACGACCTGAGGGAGGAAGAGGTCGGCCCAGGGCACGCCTGGCGTGTTGAGCCCGGAACGGTGCACTCGATTGAGGCGATCGAGGACTCTGTAGTGCTGGAGGTCTCGACCCCGCACCTCGATGATGTCGTGCGCTTGCAGGATTGCTATGGGCGCTCTGGGCAGGCTCGCTAGCCAGGACCGCAGACCGGCAGTCGAAGCGACCCTCAACAGCGAGGCCGCGATCCTCATCGAGAGGCCCTATTCGGACAGGGCCTCTCGATTCTCGTTCTCCATCATTACGAGCGGATCGTCCATCAACTCCTGATAGACCACCTCGCAAATCAAGTCTGCGATGCACGCCCGAGCAGTATCCGATCGGGTAAAGACCTCCTCTGCATCCCTGCGAAGGACGACCTCTTCGTTGGCTCGCATCAGATCGGCCGCGATGGCAATCTGAGCGTCAATCGAGAGGCGATCGTAGACTTCGATGGTGACGACGCGAGCCGAATTTACCTGCCGGTATCCGTCGCCGATCTCCTCTGCGCCCCTGGTGAAGAACTCGCGCCGCACCTCCCGTACGAGGCGTCGCAGGCTCTCCCCCTGCAGTTGATTTGCCCCGTCGGGGTCACACATAGGCCCAGTATGCCCGCTCGGGCGGAGGGGAAACAGCGAGGTCTTCGCTAGCCGCCCAGATCCTCAGCGAGCGGCTCGTTGCGAGCTTCGCACTCATCGGTCCAGACGATTTCAGCGAGTTCGCCGACCGCACGGGGCTCGTGATGCTGGCGAATAGTGCCGGGCGTAACGGCACCATCTTCGGGTCGAAATCGACGCCCGGCTTCCTCGCGGCGCTCGTTCGCTTTTTTGTGCCGCCATTTCTTGGCTCGCCACTGAGTGTCTCCGACACCAAGGACGATTTCGAGGATGATTCGGTGTTGGGGTGATTCGACTCTCTTAACCGCGCCCTCCAAGTACGCGCGGAGCGCCACCGCATAATCCCTTTCCTCTGACGGCTTGCCGTCGAGATAAGCGCGGACGCAATCCAAGCCCAGCAAGACCCGACCCTCTTTCTCAAGGATCCAGTAGGTCCTTAGTGAGTTGGTGCAGAGACGGCCGAGGCCTTTTTTGATTTCCTCGCGCGTCGGCGTCTCGGAAAGTCGTGGTGGATTGGCCATTGCAAGACGGTAGCAGTCACTACCTACATTTGACACCTCCTGACTGGTGCTGCCCCTCAGTTGCTGACCAGTACCGAGGTATCCCACTCAGACCGGGCGTGCGCCGTGCTCGACAGCTGACCCAGATGTGGGACAGCTTCGAGCCATCGGGGTCACAAATTGTCGGAGCTAGACCGCAATTGGACAGGGCAAAAGCAACGTTCCAAGATTCTCCGAAACACGCAAACACGGCGTTTATCGCCAAGGGAAACGAGGTGATCGTGAACGTCGCACTGACTAACCAGGGACTCAGCATCGACCAAGCCTCGACCAGCAAGCCGAGGCGCAGGAAACTAGTCGCGGAATGGGTACCCCGAGCCGATCGGGTGAGGGTCATCGCCTGCAGGGACGACGGGGCCGTAATGCTCGTGAATCGGTACCTGGAAAGCGATCCGTTCGAGACTTGGCGCCTTCCCGGTGCCTGGGTCGAAGACGGCGAGACCGCACACGAAGCGGCGATCTTCGGCCTGCACGCGGAGACCGGGCTTCGAGCGGCAAGGTGGTTTTGGTCCGGCACGACGCCCGGGTCGGAGATGATTCGCTATCCCGTCCATCACTTTCAGGCACGCAGCGTAAGGTTCGATCCAGACCCCGAGACGATCGACGTGCATGCCCTCAGCCAATGGTTCGACCTCGATGAGGCAGCGCAGATGGCACTGGATGGGCTCGTCGAACCGCTCAGCGCTCTACAGATCCTGCGGGCCGCAAACCAAACCTAAACCTTGACGACCTTGGCCGACTTGACCTCGCCGGGCGCATCGGCAGTGAAGGCGTAGGCCTCCTTCAGTCGGGCCTGGCCGGAGTTGGTGAAGACGAGAAGGCGTTCGCCGTCGGTGCGGATGCGGACGATGCCGTAGGCCTCGCGCCGGAAGGCGAAGAAGTCCTTCTCGCGGGGACCGGGCGCTTTGCCGTCGACGCCGTGGGTGGCGTCAGGTTGGACCCAGCCGATCGCGGAGAAGAAGGCGACCAGCTCGGTGATGAAGACGACGGAGGGGACGTCGTCGCGGCTGTGGTGCCCGAGCGCGCTGACCAGAGTGGCGCGGGGGTGTATGTACTCCTTCCCCGCCTCGTCGCCTGAGGAGACGACCGAGATCAACGGGTCGACCGCGGCCAGGAAGGCCTCCGAGTACTCGTGCGAGCCGTGGTGGGGGACCTTGAAAACCTCGCCACGCAGGTTGAGGGAATTTCCTTTGTCGGCATGGTCGGCGACCAGCGCATCCTCGGCGTCGGTGTTGAGATCGCCGGCGAAGATCATGCGCCAGTTTTTGAAGCCGAGCCGCAGGACGATCGAGTTGCCGTTGATCGTGTGCCCGGAGTCCTCGCCAATGAAGGGAAGACCGATGACTTTGCCGTCTTTGACCGGCACCGGGGCGAGGACCTCCACCTCGATGTCCTCGTCGGCGAGGAAGTCGAAGGCGTCGTTGTCCCCTTTGAGCAGGTGACGAAACTTGATCGGGCCGTCTTTCTTCCACTCTTCGAGCGCCCGCTTCCAGGCGAGGAAGGGTTCGTTCATGTCGGCATCGGGGACCGCGGTGAGGTCGTCGACGAGATCGGTGAGGATCGTCTTGCCGTCTACCGTCGCGGTGGGGCCGAGTGCGTCCTTGTCTTTCACCTTCACACCATTCACCTTGCCCGGCCGCTTGACCAACCCGTTGTGGAGAACGCGCTCGGGATGTGCGAAGAGCCGCTTTTCCGGATTGTCATTGGTCTCCGACTCGTGGATCTTGGTCAGGCCGGCGAAGTGGTCGGCATCGCCGTGGGTGATCAACATCGCGTCGAACTGCTTGCGCTTCGACGCCTCGGTGCCGGAATAGCGCGCCGCGAGGTAACGGGCAAAGAGCTGGTTCTCTCCGCCGTCCAACGTCATCACCTTGCCAGCCGGGGTTTCCAGCACCGCCCCGTCGCCCTGCTGCACGTCGACGAAGTCGAGCTTCAACACCTTTACCTCGTCCGCGGGCGCGGTCACCTCTTTCGAACTGGCCGATTTGCTGACCCGCCGCTTGAGGAAGCCGAACTCCGATTTCGGCACGATGCTGCCGTCGTCCTCGGTGACGAAACGCTGGAACTCGACCTTCAGCCGGTCCTCATCCTCCTCGACGACCGTGACAGGGTCGCCCCAGGCCAACACCCTCAAGAGCTCCCCGTCCTCCTCGCGGGTCATCACCGCCGCCAGGTCGATCGCTATCGCTCGCTCCTCCCGCATCAGCCTCTCCCTCTGTGGTTACGTTCCCGCCGCTTGCACTCTCCAACCGTACAGTTCATTTAGTACTTCAGTGTTCTTTCCTAAAGAGGATTTCTGTGTTAGCTTCACCAACGATAGAGGCTCTCTGATTAATTGATCTCTGATGCGGAGATCTAACCGGGAGGTGCACCGTGGCCGGAGTCTTCGTTCGCCGAAACGCCTGGGACCTGTCCGAAAACGATCCGACGCTGGCGGCATACGGCGCCGCAGTCGGGGTGATGAAAGAACGGGACGACGACGATCCCACCAGCTGGGCCTACCAGGCGAAAATGCACGGGAGCCCGACCATTCCGCCGGGGTCCCTGTGGAACCAGTGCGAACACCAGAGCTGGTTTTTCGTCGTCTGGCACCGGATGTACCTGCACCACTTCGAAGAGATCGTCAGGGCAGCGGTGATCGAGACCGGTGGCCCAGATGACTGGGCCCTGCCTTACTGGAACTACGAACTGGGTGGTGAAAAGGCGGCCTTGCCGAAAGCGTTCCGCGATCCCGAGAACGAGGACCGCAGCACCAACTTCCTCTTCGTCTCCCAGCGCCGGCCGGGCGTCAACCAGGGCGGGATGATCCCGCCGCAGCTGGCCTCAGCAGCCGAAGCGCTGGCGCGCCCGGCCTACATCGGGACGGCCGAATTTGGGGGCGGGGAAGCACCACCGCACGAACAGTTCTGGGGGCAGGCGGGAACGCTCGAGATGACCCCCCACAACGCCATCCACAACGTTCTCGGTGGCGAAGAAGGCTGGATGGCCGACCCCGACCAAGCGGCGCTCGACCCGATCTTCTGGCTCCACCATGCGAATATCGACCGGGTATGGGCTGAGTGGCAGGCAGTGGACGGGCACGACGACCCCACCGAGAGTGCGTGGACCGAACAGGAGTACGAATTCTTCGACCCCAACGGGGGCAAGGTGTCGAGGATCTGCGCGAAAGCGGTGGACACCGTCGCTGACTTCGGCTACACCTATGACCCGGCGCCCGGAGGGGGCGCCGAAGCGAGGAAACCGAGCGCTCCGATGCCGGACAAGACGCCTCCAGACCCAAAGTTCGTCGGCGCCACCGAGGAAACGGTGACGTTGGTCGGCGAGCAGTCCCGGGTGCCGGTGGAGATCGACCAGCGCTCGAACGAGGAGGCCGCCCAGGCGTCGCGCCGGACCGATCCGCGGCACGTCTACCTCAACCTCGAGGACATCGAGGCCGAGCGCAACCCCGGCAGTACCTACGGCATCTACGTAAACCTGCCCGAGGATCCGAACCCAGATGACCTGGAGCGGCACCACGCCGGCAACCTCTCCTTCTTCGGCATCGAGCGAACTCGCGATCCGCGCGGCGACGAACACCCGCACAACCTGCGCATGAGCGTCGAGGTTGGCGGCCTGCTCGACTCGTTGAGCGAGGGCGGGTGGAACGGCGAGAAGGTCGACGTCACCCTCCGTCCGATCGGCCTCCTGCCACCGGAGGGCGCTCCGGAGGAGGTCGCGAGGGAGATGGAGTCGAGCGGCGAAGACCCCCCGGTCCACGTCGGCCGGATCAGCATCGCGGTGCAGTGACCGCTTGCGTCGCCGGGTCCCTGGCGGCAGACCTCGGCCGGTGCCGCCGGCGGTCGTGGACGGTGCTCCGCGCCTTTGCCCGTCCCTCCACCGCGGCCGTGGGAGCGGCGGTCGCGGTGGCGTGGCTGCTCTTGACCCTGGCGATGACCGGGGTCCCGGCCAAAGCCGGGTCCGTGGGCCGGCCGCTGCTCTGGATCTGCACGCCGGGCATGACCGGCATGGGACCGGGCGGAGGGACCGCCGCCTCCGCCGCGGAGAGAATCGGATCGGCGTCGCTCGCCGCCGGGCTGCCGATGTGGGGCCTGATGGCGGCCGCGATGATGCTGCCAACCGCGCTGCCGGCACTGCGCCACGTCGAGGTCAACAGCCTCTACTGGCGCCGCCGCCGCGCCGCGCTCGAGTTCGCCGCTGTCTTCCTCGCGATCTGGGCCCTGTTCGGCGCGCTCGTGCTCGGGCCGCTGGCCTCCATGCTCTCGACCACCTCGACGCTTGCCCTCGCTGCCGCCCTGGCGCTGGCGACGGCGTGGCAGCTGACGCCGCTGAAGCGGCGCGCCCTGCGCGCCTGCCATCGCAGCCAGGCGCTACCGCCGCGCGGCTGGCGCGCCACCGCCGGGGTCGCCCGGTTCGGCCTGCGCAACGGCGCCGCCTGCCTCGCCTCCTGCTGGGCGCTGATGCTGACGATGGCGGCCGTGGGCTCCGGCCGGTTGGTCTGGATGGCCGGACTCACCGGGATCGTCGCGGTAGAGAAGCTCAGCCTCAAACCGGTCCGGACCAGCCGCCGCGTCGCCGCCCTACTCGGCGCCGCCGCGATCGGTTGCGCCGCGATCGCGCTTCTCGCCTAGCCGGTTACAGCTGCTTGGCGGGGTCGATCGGGTGGAGCTCACTCCGCAGCAGCGCATCGGTGCGCAGGTGGGCGACCTCCAGGTACTCCGGTGAGCCGATCATCTCGAGGAAGGCCTGGCGGCTCGGGTACTCGACCAGCGCGACCAGATCCCACCCCACCTCCCCGATCAGGACCGCGGCGGGCGCGCCGGCGAAGACAATGCGGCCACCGACCCGTTCGACCAGAGGAGTTGCCGCGGCGCCGTATTCGGCGTAGCGCTCGGCGCCGCCGTCGGGCTTGAAGGCGAGGAGGTTGAGCATCGTCACCGGACCCTCCTCCGCCCGCGCGGAGAACTCGGCGAATCCTGCCTGGTTCAGCTGCTCGGCCTCAGCGGTGTCCCGCGGGTCTGGCTCCCCCATCGCGAGGCCAGTATATGGCTGTTTGAAGCCGATAACGCCGGTGAACCTGCCCGCTCCCTCCCGCGTATTCCCGGGACAGCAACGATTCAGGAGGAAACATGCAGGGGCTTCGCAACCGACTCACCTACGCCAACGTAATGTCGACCATCGCCGTCTTTCTCGTACTGGGCGGCGCGACCGCAGTTGCGGCGTCCAAGCTCGGGAAGAACACCGTCGGCACCAAGCAGCTGAAGGCGAACTCGGTGACCGCCGCGAAGCTGAAGAAAAACGCGGTAACCGAGAAAAAGGTGAAGAACGGTGCGATCACCACGGCCAAGATCAAGGATGGCGCGATAACCGCCGCGAAGCTCCAGAGCGGGACGCTGGGGACCGCGCCAAGCGCCAACTTCAGCAGCTACAACCGCAGGGGAATCGTGCGTGTCGCCGCCAGTCCAGCCGGACCCGACTTCGCAACCTCTCGAGCAGCCTCCCCCGAGGTGCCGCTCGTCTCGGTCGGCGCGTTCAGCGTCTATGGGAAGTGCTTCGAATCCGGAGGGGTGGTCAACGCCGCAACCTTCATCCGGACCTCCGAAAACGGATCGATCTTCAACAGCGACGGGAGAGAGCTTCAAGGCAATCCCAACTTCCTCAACACGAATACCCCGGAGGGAGACCGCGAAGTGGTGGCTGAATCCGCAGGCACCAACGCTGCCAGTTACTTCGGCGTCCACTCGCCCGAGTTCACCGCGATGGCGCCCGGCGGCACGGCCGTCCGGGGAGACGTCCAGGTCGGGGTCAAGAACGGCACCCTGGCCAGTGGCAACGGCGTCTACGGCAACGGCAACGTCTGCCTCTTCGCCGGAGAGATAACCGCCCTTAACGGCTGAGGGTTTGGGACGGACCAGCTACGGCTGGTCCGTCCCAGGCAGCTCAGCTTGTGCTCGCCACCCATGCTGGGTCGCCACATAGATGCATACCGGCTGATCCGAGCACTCGGTCCAGCCACCGGCCTTCTCAGACTCCGAGTCGGGAGATTCCCCAACGTATTCCCCGAGGGCCTGTGAGGAAGCAGAGCTGTTGACGACGTCTGGAGCGACGGCGGGAGAGTCGTTCTGCGCCAGGGCGACGCTCGCGAAGACGGCGATACCGGCGCAGGTGGCGAGAAGGGACAGCTTCAGGATTCGCATAGGTCATTCTTCTTTCGTGTCGGTTGCTTGGGAAGGATTCAGGGGGTGTCCAAGAGGGAGCTGGTGGTCCCGGAGCTGACGTAGACGGTGGTGTAGGTGAGGACGGGGGGCTCGGCATCCGTCCTGCTCGAGGAGTCGAGGGCCGTGTGCTCGGTGGCCAGGACCTCTGAGGTCCTGGGGTTGAAGATCAGCGAGTAGCGGACCCGGCTCCCCGAGTCGCTCGAGGTCAGTCCGACAGCGACTCCTCGGCGCCCGATCTCATCGGTCGCCTGCTCCAGGTATTCGATCCCGGGGATTCGCTTGACCGCCTCATAGAGAGCCGCGCGCAGCTCGGGCGTGGCGGCCGGGTTACGGAGAACGCTGCCGATCGCCTCCAGCATCCGCGCCGCGATCGGAGCGCGCTTCGGGAGCGCCCGCGCGAAAGGGAGAAGCCGGCGGAGCAGCGCAGCCGGTTCGGTCGGGAGCGCGAGAACCGCCTTGTTGGGGAGGCCGTCTTCGGAGGTGCCGGGAGGAATCGGGTGGACCACCGGGCGGTGGGCACCGTTGAAGATGCTCGGGGAGTAGTACGTCCAAGCCTGAAACTGTGGACCTCCCGCCGCCCTCCATGCAGCCCGGTCCACGGGGGCGGTGAACCTCGGCGGGAGCTCGACGACACGCACCTTGCCGGAGGTCCGCCCCCCCACCCACTCTCCGCGTACCTCCGACCGGTAGACCCGCCAGGAGCTGCCGCGTGCCTTCGCCGTCTCGAGGGAGGTGGAACGGGTCTTCATGTAGAGGTAGGGGCGGTCGAGGGCGGGCCGGGGTCTCGATGCGGCGGTGTCGGCGACGCGGTCGAGGGCCGCCACGGCCCTGTGATCGCCATCCACCCCGCCAGGGAGGTTGACGAGGACCGCGAGCGCAATCGCCGTCGCGGCGGCGACCGGCACCAGCACCCGCCTCCGCGCCAGCGTCCCCGCGGTGCGGCCGAGCCAAGACTGGCGACCGCCCATGTGGCGGCGGCGGTGGCTTGCGGACTGCTCCGAGGCGAGGATCGAGTGGAGGAGCGCACTCGCCGCCGGCGCATCGAGGGCCCGATCGGCCTCCTCCGCGTTCACTGGATCGAGTGCGCGCAGCCGCTCGATCAGCATCTCATCGCCGCGTTTCATCGCGCCTCCGCGGCATCCGGCCGCGGTGGATACAGGGGTCCAGTGCTTCCATCACCTAGGGAGTGTCCGGTCGCCGCCAGCTCTTTCAACAGGCAGCGGCGAGCCCGGTGCACCCGGACCGAGAACGCGGCCGCCGTGCACCCCACCACCTCCGCGGCTTCCCGCGGCTCCAGCCCATCCCACGCGATCAGGGTCAACGTTTCGCGATCAACCGGGCCGAGCCTCGCGAACGCGGCAGCAAACGCGTCCCGGTCGGCGACTCGGTCGGCCACCGGCGTGCCCCGGTCGGGAGCTTCGACGGTGCCCGGATCGGAGCGTGGCCCGTCCGGCACGCGCCGCCTCGCGGAGCGCCTCTGGTTCGCCAGGACCTTCCTCGCCGTGCCGAGCAACCACGGTAAGGGCTCCTCCGGCACGTCATCGATCCTTCGCCAAGCGACCAGGAAGGTCTCTGAAACCGCGTCTTCCGCTGCCTCTCGATTCTCGGCGCGGCGCAAGACATAGGCGACCACCCGCGGGTAGGTCGTGCTGAATATCGCCTCGAATCGAGCCGCCGCGCTGCCACCCCGCCGAGTTCTTCCTGCCTTCGCCACTCTCCCAATATGTCCGCAAAGGCGGGGCGCTTTCAGGAGCTAGGACAAGCGTCCGCAGCCGGAGGCTGAACCTGGCGTTCTGAGCGTGCGTACGCCGATGTTCGGGTTCGTACATACGCCGAGACCGGGAAGGAACCGGCTCAATCTGGATTAAACATAGCCGGTATGACGGAACCCGACCTGAGGCCCGTCGCGCATAAGCCCGGAGAAGCCCCGGCGCTCTACTGGAGCCGCGAGCTTCTTCGCCGCGAGCTCGCCACCGGCGAGCAGACCGCCGGTCGCTTCTCCCTCACCGAGGCGACAGTCGACGCCGGCTATGCCTCTCCGTTCCACGTCCACCACGACGACGACGAGGCGATCTACGTCCTCGACGGGACGATCGATCTGCACCTCGGCGACGACGTGCACGAGGGGCGCCCCGGGGCCTGGTTCTTCATGCCGCGGGCGATCCCGCACGGCTACGTGGTGCGCGAGGACGGCCCGGCGCGGATGCTGATCCTGACCGCGCCCGCCGGCTTCGAGCGGTTCTTCCACGAGTACGGTCAGCCGGTGGATGCCGGCCCGCCCGCCGCTCCCGCGATCTCGCGGGAGGAGGGCGAGCGGATCCTCCGCGCCGAGTACGGCATCGAGTTCCTGCCACCGCCAGAGGGCTACCCGACACCGTGGTGATCGGCCGGGAACCGCGGGTGTGCATCGTCGGCGCCGGCGCCGCCGGCATCACGATGGCGAAGACGCTGCTCGAACGCGGGATCGAGTTCGACTGCTTCGAGCGTGCATCCCAGCTGGGTGGCCTCTGGGCAGAGGGAAGGAGCGACTACGCGGTCAGCTACCGGTCGCTGCACCTCAACAGCTCCAAGCACCAGATGGAGTTCCGCGACTACCCCTTCCCGGACTCCTATCCCGACTTCCCCTCGCGCGCGCAGGTCGCCTCCTATCTCGGGGCCTACGCCCGCCACTTCGGCATCGATGATCACGTCGAGCTGAACCGCGAGATCACCGACATCGTGCAAACCACTGACGGTCGCTGGGCGGTGCGGGTCGATGACGAGGAGCCGCGGACCTACGACGTCGTGCTCCTGGCCACCGGCCACCACTCCACGCCCGAGCTACCCGACGACGCCGGTCGCGGCTTCGCCGGCCAGGTACTGCACTCTCACGACGTGCGTGATGCCGCTGCGTTCGAGGGGCGGCGTGTGCTGGTCGTCGGTTTCGGCAACAGCGCCGTCGACGTCGCCTGCCTGGTCAGCAACACGGCGGTGCGGACATTCCTGTCCACGCGCCGGGGCGCCCACGTCGTTCCCAAGTACCTGTTCGGCCGGCCGTTCGACGAGCTGCCGGCGCCACTGTGGCCGCGAGCCCTGCGCTGGGGCTGGTACGCGCTGGCGACACGGCTCACCGTCGGCCCGCTCAAGCGCTACGGGCTGCCGGCCCCCGACCACCGCTTCGGCAGTGCCGCGGTGACGATCTCCTCCGACCTGCTGACCCGGATCGGGCACGGAGACGTGGAGCCGCGACCGGCGGTGAAGAAACTGCTCGGCGCGAGCGTCACCTTCGCCGACGGGCAAACCGACCACGTCCAGACGATCATCTACTGCACCGGGTATGCGCCCTCGGCAGCGTTCCTCGAGCGTCGTGGCCTCGGCGCCTCCGAAGGGGGTTACCTGCTCTTCGAACAGATCTGGGACCCGCGGTTCAACGGGCTCGCGCACGTCGGTCTGGTGCAGCCGCTCGGCGCCTTCTTCCCGATCTTCGAGTCGCAAGCGCGGATCCTCGCCGACTGGATCGAGGGCGCCTACGTGCTGCCCGAGCCCAGCGTGATGTGGGAGGAGGCCCAGCGCGCGCACCGCCGACGCGAGAAGCGCTATACCGCCTCCGAGCGCCACGTCCTGCAGATCGACGAGTTCGACTACCGGCGGCGGCTGAAGCGCGAGCGCCGTCGCGGCGGGCGACGGGCTCCGAAGAAGGCTCAGCCTCAGGTCGCGAGAACTCCGGCGACCGTCTAGGACGCTCCGCCCCTGAGCCATTCCCCGATCCGGGCCGAGCCGGTCAGGGACGAGAAATCGCCCTGGTCGCGCATCGTCTCGGCGCTCACGGCCATCGCCTCCGCCGCCACCCAGGCGAGGCTGCCACCGACGCTGACCCGCTGTGCCCCGGCCTCCACCGCCTCCGCCATCGTCAGACCCGGGTGGGCGAGCACGTTGACGGGACGGTTGATCGCTTCGCAGATGGCGCGAATCTCCTCGCCGTTGCGCAATCCCGGCGCGTAGAGGACATCGGCGCCGGCCGCCTCGTAGGCCTGCAGACGGGCGATCGTGTCGTCGAGATCGGGGTTGCCGCGGATGTGGTTCTCGGCCCGGGCGGTGAAGGTGAACGGAACGTCGAGCCGGCGCGCCGCCTCGACCGCAGCGGTGACCCGGTCGGTTGCCTCGCCGATCTCGTAGATCCGCCCACCGGGATCGAAGTCCTCGATCGAGCCGCCGACCGCGCCGGCAGCGGCCACCAGCTCAATCGCCCTGGCCGCGTCCTCGGGGTCGGGGCCGTAGCCGTTCTCGAGGTCGACGGAGACCGGGAGCCCACTGGCCTGGTCGACGACGCGCACATGGGCGACCACCTCGTCCAGCGTCGCCTCGCCGTCGAGCCGGCCGAGGGTGAAGGCGAAAGCACTGCTGCTCGTCGCCAGCGCCTCGAAGCCCAGGCCCTCCAGCACTCTGGCCGAGCCGGCGTCCCACGGGTTGGGGATCAGGAACGGCTCGCCTTCATGCAGCGCCCGGAAGCGGGCGCCCTTCTCACTCTGCCTCTCGTCCATCCGTCCACGATAATGCCCCGATGACGCGCAAGCGGGGGCTGATCGCGACGGGGGTGGCCGCATTGATCTTGCTGGCGGCGATGGCGCCGTCGGACAACCGCATGCAGGACACCGGCGGCCCGGGCATCATCACGTTCGAGGTCACCGGTGGCAGCGACCGGGCCGACGAGATCCTCGTCGAATGGGGAGACGAGGGCCAGGACGCCGCCCGCGAGTCACTCTGGATCGACTTCGGCTTCCTACTCGCCTACGGTGCCTTCCTCACTCTCGCCCTGGCGGCGACGCGCGACCTGGCCAGGGATAGAGGCTGGCGACGGCTCGTCGCGCTCGGGGGCGTCGTCGTCTACTTCGGCGCCCTCGGCGCCGGCTTCGACGCGCTCGAGAACATCTGCCTGCTGCTGACGATCGACGGCGCCGGCTCGGCCTTCCCGCTCCTTGCCACGGTATTCGCGAGCTGCAAGTTCATCCTGCTCGCGGCCGCGATCGCCTACCTCGTTGCGGGCCTCGTCATGCGTCTTCGGGCCGTTCCTCGCCCGGCCAGCGGCCGGTAAAGGCGGCGAAGCCGGCACGGGCGCCGTGGTCGGCGAAGCCTTTGGCGAGCCGGAAGATCGCTCCCTCGAGGGCGAGGGCGCCGACCATCTTCGGGATCGAGACCTGACGGGTATCGGGCTCGGGAGGCTCCTCGTCGTCGATCACTGCCCAGAGACGCTCGAAGGCCTTCTGGGCCGCGAAGCCGGCAATGAGGCCGGCGCCGATCCCGATCGGTGCGAAGAGGAACCTCATGCCCACAACCTACCCGGCGCGGGCGGAGGGGAAAACCCGGGGCGCAAGTCCGACGCGCGTCTCGCGACCCCGACGCTGTCGTGGTCGCGAGAGATCCGTTCCCCTGACGGACCATCCACACATATAGAGATACGCATCTCCCTTGCCGTGGTGTTCCCCAGAAGCGCGACCTTGCCGGTCAATCGCCTCTCCACCTCGCTGGAGAGATCGCCGCAGGCTAATCGATTGAGCGAATTGATTCAACCCCAATTTCCGGCTAACCGAGAACCGGCTGGCCGGCTGGAAGCGCGGCGAGGACCCGCTCGGCGACCGAGTCCCCGGTGAGGCCCGCCTCGGCCCGCAGCAGCGCCGGCTTGCCGTGGGTCACGTAGCGGTCCGGAAGGCCGATCCGGAGAACGCGTGCGCGTTCCCCAGGACCCTCCGAGAAGGCGTCCTCTAGGTGCTCCAGCACCGCCGAGCCGAAGCCGCCGGGCAGGACGTTCTCCTCGATCGTGACCAGCAGCTCGTGCTCGCGGCCGAGCCGGGTCGCCAGCTCGGCGTCGAGCGGCTTGGCGAAGCGGCCGTCGGCGACGGTGACGGAGAGCCCGTGGTCGGCGAGGATCGCAGCCGCCTCGCGGGCGACGGTGACGCCGTAGCCGTAGCCCAGGAGCGCGACCCGCTCGCCGTCGGCGAGCACCTCGCCGGTGCCGATCGGGATCGTCTCGGGCGCCAATGGCAGCGTCGCTCCCTCCGCCGCTCCCCGCGGGTAACGCAGCGCAGCCGGCCCGTCGTGGGCGATCGCCGTGTGCAGCATGTGCACCAGCATCGCCTCGTCGCGGGGGGCCATCACCACGACGTTGGGGATCGGGCGGAAGTAGGAGACGTCGAAGGCGCCGTGGTGGGTCGGGCCGTCGTCGCCGACCAGGCCGGCCCGGTCCATCGCGAAGGTGACGTCGAGCTCCTGCAGGCAGACGTCGTGGATGATCTGGTCGTAGGCGCGCTGGAGGAAGGTCGAGTAGATCGCGCAGACCGGCTTCCCGCCCTGCAGTGCGAGCCCGGAGGCGAGCAGGACGGCGTTCTGCTCGGCGATCCCGACGTCGTAGTACTGGTCCGGGGCGGTGTCGGCGAGCTTCTGCAGCCCGGTCCCCCCCGCCATCGCCGCGGTAATCGCGACCACCCGGGGGTCGCGCTTAGCCTCGGCCACGATCGCATCGGCGAAGACCTGGGTGTATTGGGGCGGTGAGCCGGCGGCCGGCGGCTTCTCCAGGCGCTCGGGCGCGATCGCATCCGGTGAGTCCGTTTCGGTGACCGCCACCGGCTTCTGCGCCGGCTTCTTCGCGGCGGGCTTGCCGTTGACGATCGAGTTGGGCTTCGCCGCGTGCCACTCCTCCATCGTCTGCAGGCCACCCTCCTCGGCCGGCGCGAATCCCTTGCCCTTGACCGTGTGAATGTGGACGACGACGGGACGGTCGGCCTCGAAGGCCTCGCGCAGCGCCTCGCGCAGCGCGTGGACGTCGTGGCCGTCGATCACCCCCATGTAGGCGAGGTCGAGCTCCTCGAAGAAAAGGCCGGGGGCCCAGTAGGCCTTGATCGCCGACTTGATCTCCGGACCGAGCCGCTCGATCCGGCGGCCGAGCCCGAGCGGCAGTTTGGTCAGCCGGTCCTCGACCCCCTCGCGGGCGTGGTAGAGGCGCGGGTTGAGGCGGATCCGGTTGAAGTAGCGGGAGAGGGCACCGACGTTGGGGGAGATCGACATCCCGTTGTCGTTGAGCACGATCACGATCGGCGTCTGCAGGCCGCCGGCGGCGTGCAGGGCCTCGTAGGCGACGCCGCCGGTGAGGGCGCCGTCGCCGATCACCGCGGCGACTTTGCCGTCCTCGCCGATCCCCTTGCGCATCGCCTCCTTCAGCCCGACCGCGTACCCGATCGAGGTCGAGGCGTGGCCGGCGCCCATGATGTCGTGCTCGGACTCGGCGATCGAGCAGAACGGGGCCAGGCCCTCGTACTGGCGGATCGTCGGCAGCTCCTCGCGGCGGCCGGTGAGGACCTTGTGCGGGTAGGACTGGTGGCCGACGTCCCAGAGGACCTTGTCGCGCGGGGAGTCGAGCAGGCTGTGCAGGGCGACGGCCAGCTCGCAGGTGCCGAGGTTGGCGCCGAAGTGGCCGCCGATCTCACCGATCGTGTCGATGATGTATGTGCGCATCTCCTGCGCGACCTGCTGCAGCTGCTCGTCGTCAAGGCCGTGCAGGTCCGCGGGCCCCGCGATCCCGGGAAGCAGCGGCTCCCGATCTCTCTCCTCGGCGCCCTGGGTGGGGGGCTTCTCGCTCATTCGTTCCTCGTGAAGATGTAGTCGGCCACGCGTCTCAGGTCCTCCGTCTCCCCCGCCGCCCCGGCCAGGGCCGCGGTCGCCTCGCCGTGCGCCTCGGCGGCAAGCTGACGGGCCCGATCGAGCCCGTAGAGGCTGACGTAGGTGAGTTTGCCATGTCTCTCGTCGCTTCCATGTGGCTTTCCGAGCTGCGCGTCACTCTCGGTCACGTCGAGGATGTCGTCGACGATCTGGAACAGGATGCCCAGCTCGTCGGCGAACCGGCGATAGGGCATTGTCTCAGGTTCGCCGAGTCCCTCAAGGGTCAGTACGACTGTGACGCTGGAGGAGATCAGCCGGCCGGTCTTCAACGTGTGCAGGGACCGCAGTCCCTCCGAGTCGTCGACCTCCCCGGTGACGTCGACGTACTGGCCACCGACCATCCCCTCGACGCCGGTCGCGGCGGCCAGCTCACCAAGCCCGGCGAGCACTCTGGCCGGCTCCCCGGGCTGCTCGCAGAACAGCCGCACCGCCTCGGCGAAGAGGCCGTCGCCGGCGAGGATCGCGATGTCCTCGCCGTACTTCACGTGCGAGGTCGGCTGGCCGCGGCGCAGGTCATCGTCGTCCATCGCCGGCAGGTCGTCGTGGATCAACGAGTAGGTATGGATCAGCTCGATCGCGCTGGCGACCGGGAGGAAGCGCTCGGGGTCGGCGCCGAGCGCGCGGGCGGTGGCGAGGGCGAGCACGGGCCGAACCCGCTTGCCGCCGGCGAGCAGGGAGTAGCGCATCGCCTCCTCGAGCCCGGCGGTGGGCCGGCTGGCGGAGAAGCTGAGTCGCTCCAGGGCTCCCTCGACCAGGGAGCGCAGGTCCTCCGGGTACATCAGCGCGCTGCGCTACCCATCCGCGCCGTCCGCCGCGCTCGCCTGTCGGGCCTCCCGGTTGGCCTCCTCGACCGCCTCGGCCGAGAGATCGGCGGCCTCGGCTGCCAGCTCGGCGGCGCGCTCCTCGCCCGCCCCGTCCCCCTCCAGCTCGGTGGCGATCTGGCGCAGCCGCTCGGCGATCTCGCGCAGGCGGGTCACTTGGCGACCTCGCGCTCGCGAGCGACCGCGCCGAGGATCCCGTTGACGAATTTGGGCGCGTCGGCGCCGCAGTACTCCTTGGCGATCTCGATCGCCTCGTCGATCGCAACCTCGACCGGGACGTCGCGGAACTCGATCTCATACAGCGCCACCCGCATCACGTTGATGTCCAGCGGCGCGATCCGGTCAACCGTCCAGCCCTTGGCGTGGGCGGCGATCACCTCGTCCAGCTCTTCGCGGTGCTCGTCCACGCCCTCGGCCAGCTCGCGGGTAAGCGGCCGCGCGTCGGCGATCAGCTCCTCGAGCGGGCGGCCGGTGACGTCTCGCTGGTAGTTGGCGAAGACGGCGGCACGGCGTTGGTCTGACCTGCGCATCCCTACATTCTCGCGCTTCGACCGGCTGGGCCGGCCGCTCAGGCGCGGGAGACGTACTCGCCGCTGCGAGTATCGACCCGGATGACCTCGCCCTCCTCGATGAAGAGCGGCACCTGGACGATGACCCCGGACTCGAGGGTGGCCGGCTTGTTGCCGCCGCCCGAGGCGGTGTCGCCTTTGAGGCCCGGGTCGGTCTGGGTGACTTTCATGTCGATCGCGCTGGGGACGGCGACGTCGCTGGGCCGCTCGTCGACGAAGAGCACGTCGACCTCGGCGTTGGGCAGGACCCACTGCATCGAGTCGCCCAGCGACTCGCTGGGGATCTCGATCTGCTCGTAGTCGCGGCTGTCCATGAAGACCGCCGCGTCGCCGGAGTCGTAGAGGTACTGCATCTTGCGCGACTCGGTGTGGACCGGTCGGAACTTCTCCCCCGCCCGGAACGTCTTGTCGAGCACCGAGCCGTCCTCGATCCGGCGCAGTTTCGTCCGCACGAACGCCCCGCCCTTGCCGGGCTTGACGTGCTGGAACTCGACGATCTTGAAGATCGTCCCGTCGACCTCGATGTGAGAGCCGTTCTTGAACTGCGCAGTGGAGATCACGGCGGCGAATCCTAGCGGCGGGCGGCCCGCCACCTCACGTTTCGGTGGTGGCCGTCGTTGTTTGGGGTGTGGACAGGGAAAATTTGGGTGTGGACAGGGAAGAACTCGAGTTCAGATCGGGCGGGGACGCCTGCGCGGCATGGCTGTACCCGGCGGCGGGCGGAGCGCCGGCGGCGCCGGTTGTGGTGATGGCGCACGGGCTGTCGGGGACTCGGCGGGATCGGCTCGGGCCGTTCGCGGAGCGCTTCGCGGCGGCGGGGTTCGCAGCGCTCGTCTTCGACCACCGAGGCTTCGGCGACAGCGGCGGCGAGCCCGACCTGTTTCAGCCGCGACGACAGCTGGAGGACTGGCGGGCGGCGCTCTCCTGCGCCCGCTCGCTCCCCGGCATCGATCCCGACCGGGTCGCCACCTTCGGGTCCTCGATGGGGGGCGGCAACGCCCTCGCCGCCGCGGCGGCGGACCCGCGGGTGGCCGCGGTGGTCAGCCAGGTTCCGTTCCTCGACATCGTCCGACAGGCACACCGCTCCTCCCCCCGGGTCAGCGCGCGGATGCTGGCCGGTGCCGCCCTCGGCCGCCGGATGCCGGTGGTCGGCGGACCGGACGAGGCGGCTTTCATCAACGCCCCGGGCGCGGAGGCGGGCTGGCGCCGGGTGGTCGCGATGGGCGAGGACTCCAGGTGGCGGGACCGCGCCTCGGCGCGGTGGCTGCTCGGACGGCCCTTCCGCCCGGCTCGCCAGGCACGCCGCCTGCACTGTCCCTGGCTCCTTTGCGTCGGCGAGGCCGACAGGGTCGCCAAGCCCGGCCCGGCGATCGCCGCCGCCCGCCGCGCCCCGCTCGCCGAGCTGCGCACCTACCCCGGGGTCGATCACTTCGACGTCTACGACGGCCCGGTCCACGAGGCGGTGGTCGCCGACCAGCTCGAGTTCCTCAGCCGTCACCTGCTGGCGGACGCACCGGCATCGCGAAGAAGCTGAAGCTGACGTCCCCCCCGGTCCCGGTCACGGCGATCGTCCTCGCCTGGGGGACCTGGGCGAAGGCCCCCTCGCCGTCGATCTCGTCAGCCGCCCGCAGCATCAGGCCGTCGGCGGCGGTCCCGGGGACGAGGCGGTAGCTGGTCTCGCCGTTGACGATCGCGTGGCGGCTGCGGGCGTGGCCAAGGAAGGACAACAGGCGCTCCACCCCCCCCACCTCGACCCCCTCGACCCGCGCCCAGACGACATCGCCCGGGCCGGGGGCCGGCACCTCGACCGCCTCACCGGGGCTCGCCTCGGCCGAGCCGAGCGGTCGCGAGGGCCCGCACCGGTCGGGCGTCCGGGCCAGCACCTGCCAGCGTTCGGTTTCGTGCTCAATCGCGAAGTTGCAGAGCGCCGCCCGCGCCTGTTCGGGTGGGTCCCAGCCGGCGAAGCGGTTGTCGATACCGCGAGTGGGGAACTCGGGATAGACGAGGCCGACGTTCTCCCGCAGCAGCCGTTCCGGTCCCTCGGGGCTCTCGAGCGCTTCCGAGTTGAGCCGGTCCAGACGGGAGGTGTAGGCGGAGTAGTTCTGGAAGACCGGCAACGGTTGCCACTCGAGGTCGTAGGCCCAGGCGACCCCGATCTCCCACGGTTCGATCGCCACCGTGTGTCCGCGCAGGGCGGCGAGCGTGCGCGGCTCGAGCCGGTATATCGAGGTCATCGTCGAGCGACCGCTCGCCAGCAGGTCGCGCTGCCGGGAGGGGCTGAGGACGTTGCGGGCCTGTTCGAAGGCCTGCTTGACGTTGGCGACCGGGTCGAGGTAGTTGACCTGGCCCTCGGGACGGACCGGCCACCCGATCGCGACGATCACCGCGACCCCGGCCAGCATCCATTGCCAGCGCTGCTTTGCCCACGGCAGCCCGATCCAGAGGATGCAGGCAGTCGAGAAGAAGAGGCTGAGGTGGGCGGCGTCGGTCCTCACCACACCCTCCTTGAACACGGTGAAGGCGGCGAGCGCGGTGAGGCCGACTCCCCACCACCGAGCTCGCTCGTCGCGGTAGTTGCCGCGCGCGCTCGCCACCACCAGCGCGATCGAGACCAGCACCGCGATCGCCGTCGCCACGGTCACCTTCCACCCGGCAACGTCGGGTGAGGCGATCATCGCCTCGCTGAATCCGGAGACGATCTCGGAGGTGTTGCGGAGGAAGTCCGGTATCTCCCCCACGCTCTGCCCGGTGAGGAGCCAGAGCACCAGCATCTCGGCGGCAAGGAGCGCCAGGTAGGCGGCGACCTGCCACCACCGGGCCCGCAGCCCGATCAGCGCGATCAGGAAGAAGGCCGCGATCACCGGGCCGGCGGAGAGTTTGATCAGCACCTCGATCGCCGCGAACGTCGCCCCTCCGACCACCAGCCCGGCCAGTACGCGTTCGGAGCGCTCCCCTTCCAGCGCCCGCATGCAGAGCAGCGCCGCAACCACGAGCGACTGCTCGACCACCGGCAGCACGGTGACGATGAGGAAGGCGATCGCAAATGCCGGCAGCGGGCCGACCAGGCGCCGCAGCGCCCAGACCAGCGTCATACACAGGCCGACGAAGAGGGCGGCGTGGTAGGCGAAGTTGAGCAGTCCCGACCCCTGGTACCAGATGGTCGGCCCGGTCAGGAACCCCAGCGGGCCGTAGGTGAAGACGATCTCGCTGCCCCACTGCAGCTGGTCGTGGATCGCCATCGCCAGACCGCCGTTCCAGCTCACGTCCAGCCCGACCGAGGGCGGGTTCATCGTCACCTTCCAACCGAGGAGGGCGACGAGCGCCCCGAGCGCCCAGGTGGGGACGCGTTTAGGAAGCCGGGGAGCCAGGGTCCTTGTCGCCCGCGGTGCTGGTGGTCAGGTTCGCGGCCGCGCCACCGGTGAGGACGCGGCGGACGAGACCGGGAGCGAGGATGCGGGCGATCCCGGCGAGGGCGTAGGGCCGCGGGACGTAGCGCTCGGCCTTGCCGCCGGGGCCGGCCTCGTAGATCGCCTCGGCGACCTTCTCGGGCTTGGAGACGATCCACCGGGTGACCGCTTTCTCGCGCAACTCGGCGGCCGGGAAACCCTCGGTGGCGATGTAGCCCGGCAGGACCATGCCGACGTGGACGCCGTGGGGCTTCTCCTCCGCGTAGAGGGCCTCGGTCCACCCGATCAGGGCGAACTTGCTGGCCGAGTAGGCGCCGGTGCGGGCACGGGCCACGCGCCCGGCGGTGCTGGCGACGTTGACGATCGCGCTGGGGGCGGATGCGCGCAGCAACGGCAGCAGCACCTCGGTGAGGCGGACGACGGCGTCGAAGTTGAGCTGCATGTGGCGGTGAACGTTGGCGTAGCCGGCCTCGGCGAAGGCTCCGCGCCAGGAGGCGCCAGCGTTGTTGATGAGCAGGTCGAGGCGGTCGTGGCTCGCCTCGACGTGGGCGCGGACGCACTCAGGAGCATCGGCGTCGGTGAGATCGACGGCGAGGTAGGAGGCTTTGCAGGGGAGAGAGTCGGCCAGCTCGCGCAGGAGCTCCTCGCGCCGGGCGACCAGGACCAGCTCGGCGTCGGGCTCGCGCGCCAGCCGCGCGGCGGTCGCCGCACCGATCCCGCTCGAGGCTCCGGTGACGAGAGCAACTCTCACGGCGGCAACAGTATTCGACCGCCCCCCGTCCCAGACCAGACGTGTCTGAGCTAAGGGGGTCTATATACCCCGTTAGCTCAGACACCCCTCGGCGAGTTGCAAGGATTGGCCGATGCCGGACGGATCCGAACCTCGCCACCCGCGACTGTCCGCGACTCGGCGTGAGGGCGAGCGGGTGACGCCGCTGGAGCTCTTCTTCGACCTCGTCTTCGTCCTCGCGATCACCCAGTGCACGGCGCTGATGAGCCACCACCCGAGCTGGTCGGGCCTGGTCCAGGGCCTGCTCGTCCTCGGCGTACTGTGGTGGGCGTGGGTCGGCTACGCCTGGCTGACCAGCGTGATCGACCCCGAGGAGGGAGCGGTGCGGCTGGTGATTTTCGGCGCGATGGCGGCGATGCTGATCGTCTCGCTCTGCGTCCCCGAAGCGTTCGAGGACCTGGCGCTGACCTTCGCCCTCGCCTACGGGGCTTTCCGGGTCGCCCACATCGCTCTCTTCATGCTCGCCACCGAGGACGACGCGGAGTTCCGGCGCTCCGTCCTCGGCCTCGCCGTCAGCACCGCCGTCGCGGTCGGGCTGCTGGTCGCGGCCTCGCTTCTCGACGGCATCGCCCAGGGCGCGCTCTGGGGCCTCGCCCTATTCCTCGACATGGCGGGCCCCTATTTCTTCGGCGCCAAAGGCTGGAAACTGGTCCCGGCGCACTTCGCCGAGCGCCACGGCCTGATCGTGATCATCGCCCTCGGCGAGTCGATCGTCGCGATCGGAATCGGCGCCGCCGGCGCCCTCGATTTCGGCATCGGCGCGGTCGCGGTGCTCGGGGTCGGACTGGCCGCAGCGATGTGGTGGATCTACTTCGACGTCGTCGCCCTGGTCTCGGCCCGGCGGCTGGCGGCAGCCGAGGTCGGCCGCGTGCAGAACGAGCTGGCCCGCGACTCCTACTCCTACATCCACCTGGCGCTGGTCGCCGGGATCGTCCTCGTCGCACTCGGGATGAAGAAGGCGATCGGCCACTCCGGCGAACACCTCGACGGCGTGATCGCCTTCGCACTGCTCGGCGGCGTCGCGATCTACCTGCTCGGCCTGGTCGGCTTCCGCTACCGCCAGGTACACACGATCAACCGCCGGCGCCTCGGGCTGGCGATCGTGCTGCTGATCCTGGTGCCGGTTGCGTCGGAGATCTCGGCGCTCGCCGTGATCGCGATCGCCGACGTACTGATCTGGGCGATGATCGCCTACGAGCACCGCGGGTACGGCGAGGGCCGTGGACAACTGCGCCGGGAAGCCGCCGCTGGGCACCTGGTTTCTACTGAGTAAAGCCGGGCGGAAACGCGACCGAAATTTCGGCATACTGCGCAGCCCCTTGTCCGCATCTCCTTCATTACTCGACAAACTTCTGCGCGCCGGGGCTCCATCCGGCTATGAGGGTCCGGCCACCGAGGTCTGGCGCGAGGCGGCGTCCTTCGCCGAGCTGAGCGCCGACGGGCTCGGTTCCTCGATCGCCCGAGTCGGCGACGCTGCGCCGCTGCTCGCCGTCGTCGGCCACATCGACGAGATCGGGCTGGTCGTCACCCACATCGACGAGAAGGGCTTCCTCTGGTTCGCCCCGGTCGGCGGTTGGGACCCCCAGATCCTGGTCGGGCAACGGGTCGAGGTGCGGGGCAAGGACGGGCTCGTGCCCGGCGTCGTCGGCCGCAAGCCGATCCACCTGCTCGAAGCCGACCAGCGCAAGAAGGTGGTCGAGCTGAAGGGCATGCACATCGACATCGGTGCCGCCGACCGCGACGAGGCCGCCGAGCTGATCCGAGTCGGCGACCCGGCGGTGATCGCGGCCGAGCCGGCCGCGCTCGCCGGCGAGCGCCTCGTCTCCCGGGCGATGGACAACCGCCTCGGCGCCTACGTGGCGCTGGAGAGCCTGCGCCGCGCGCACGAGGGCGGCGAGATCACCGGGTCCTTCGCCGCCGTCGCCGCCGTGCAGGAGGAGATCGGCCTGTTCGGCGCTCGCACCGCCGCCTTCGAGGTCCGTCCCGACCTCGCGATCGCCGTCGACGTCACCCACGCGACCGACGCGCCGGGGGTCGAGGAGAAGGAGATCGGCACCCACCCGCTCGGCTCCGGCCCGGCGATCGGCCGCGGCTCCACCCTCTCCCCCAAGGTCTTCGAGCTGCTGGTCGAGACCGCCGAGGCAGAGGGGATCGAGTACTCGATCAGCGCCAGCGGCCGCGGCACCAGCACCGACGCCGACGTCCTGCAGATCTCCCGCTCGGGGATCCCCACTGGCCTGATCTCGATCCCGCTCCGCTACATGCACTCGCCGGTCGAGATGGTCGACCTGCGTGACGTCGAGGCCACGGTCGAACTGCTTGCGGCCTTCGCCGCGCGGCTCACGGCCGACATTGATCTCAGCCGCTGACGAGGTCCAGGCGCCGCCAGACAAGGACGCAGGGAGCCTGAAATAGCAGCGCTATTCAGGCGACCGAGGACGCCGTATGGCGGCGCCTGGGGCCGTCAGTCGATGAAGACGCGGTTGCGGCCGCCAGCCTTGGCCGCGTAGAGGGCGGCGTCGGCTCGGGCGAGAAGGTCGTCGGTGTCGATCTCTCCGGGTTCGGAGACGGCGACACCGATGCTGACCGTGACTTCGACGCCGACCGGCCGCGCCCTGGGCACCTCGTGGCACAGTCGCTCGGAGATTTCGATCGCGGCCTCGCGGCCGGCCCCCGGCAGGATCACCAGGATCTCCTCGCCACCAACCCGGTAGATCGAGTCGCCGGCGCGCAGGACGGCGCGCATCGTGTAGGCGACGTCCTGCAGCACGGCGTCGCCGGCGGCGTGGCCGAGCCGGTCGTTGACCCGCTTGAAGTGGTCGAGGTCGCAAAGTAGGAAGGCGTGCGAGAGGCCCTCCGCCGGCTGGCTGGGCTGGCCCTCCAGCTCGGCCAGGCGCTGCTCGAGGGCGTTGCGGTTGTAGAGACCGGTCAGGGGGTCGAGGGTGGAGCGGCGGCGGTGGGCGCGGTCGGACTCGACCAGGGCACCGGAGAGGATCACGGTGCTGGCGATCAGGGCCACGGCGGCGATCAAGGTCTGGCGATGATCGAGCGCAGCGGCGGGGTCGGGCAGCACCGCGCTGGCGACGAGCATCACCAGGATGAAGGCGGTCCCATAGACCATCCCACGCGGCTCGAAGCGGAAGCCCAGAGTCACTGCGGGGAGCGCGAACCAGACCAGGACTGGGCTGGTCGACTTACCGGTGAGGAGCACGGCCGAGGCGAGCAGGATCGGCATCGCCGCCCAGGCACCGGCGATCCAAATTGCCGGGTGCGCGCTGGACTGCATGAAGCGGTCGGCGATCGTGAACCCGGCGAGGCCGGCCGCGAGCGGGATCGCCCACAGCCACTCTCCCGAGGTGCCGCCGAGGGCAAGCGCCAGAGCGAGGATCGCGAAGCAGACGGCACGGTAGGGCCGCACCCGCTGCTCCATGTCGAGCAGCCGCTCGCGGCGCGCCTCCTCGTGGATCGAGACGAGCGTGTCGGCACCGTCGGCCGCGACCGCGGGGCGGCGGACCGGGTGCTTGAGCGTTTCGGTGATCGAGCTCACGATTGGCCATCGGCCCACCGCCGGCTTGGCTTGAATCTGCACCCGAGCGGCCGGGTGCCCAGGCACGCCTGAGCTACTCGACCAGCTGCAGCTCCTTGGGCAGCGAGCTGAGGTTGCGGTGGCCGTCCTCGGTGACCACGACCAGGTCCTCGATCCTCACCCCGAACTCCCCCGGCAGGTAGATCCCCGGCTCCACCGTCACCACTTCTCCGACGGCGAGGACATCGTCAGAGCGCACCGAGAGCCGCGGTGCCTCGTGGACCTCGAGGCCGACACCGTGGCCGAGGCCGTGGCCGAAGCGCTTGCCGTAGCCGGCCGCGTCGATCGCCTTGCGGGCGACCGCGTCCACGGCTTCGCCCTTGGCGCCCACCTCGATCGCCCCGAGCGCCGCCAGCTGCGCTTCGCGCACCACCTCGTAGACCCCCCGCGCCGCCTCGCCCGGCTCGCCGGTGGCGAAGGTCCGGGTGCCGTCGGAGCAGTAGCCGTCGAGCTGCGCCCCCATGTCGAAGACGACCAGCTCGCCCTTGCCGATCTCCCGCTCCCCCGGCTCGCCGTGCGGCAGGGCGCCGGTGGGGCCAGCGCCAACGATCGCCGGGAAGGAGGGGTCGCCGCCGAGCTCGCGGATCCGCGCTTCGGCGGCGCGGGCCACATCGCGCTCGGTGCGCCCAGCCAGGCCGCGCTCCAGGCTCCAAAGCCAAACCTGGTCAGCCAGCTTCGCGGCCTCCCCGATCGCCTCCAGCTCGCCCTCGTCCTTGACTCGGCGCAGGCGTTCGAGCAGCCCGCCGGCCGCCACCGGCTCGGAGCCGTCCGCCAGTTTCGCCTTCAGTTTCTCCAGCATGCGGACCGGCATGTGTTCGTCCTCGAAGCCGAACCTGCCCTCGATTCGCTCTGCGATACCGGCCAGCCAGTCGCTCTCGACGGTGACCGTCTCCCAGCCATCGACCTCGGCGGCAGCGCGCTCGGTGTAGCGGAAGTCGGTGAAGAAGAGGCGGGTACCAGGGCCGCAGAGGCAGGCCCCGTTGGTGCCGGTGAACCCGGTCAGGTACCGGACGTTGACCAGGTCGGTGATCAGTACCTGGTCGAGCTCGCGCTCGCCGAGCAGCGCCTCCAGCCGGTCCCCGCGACCGCGCATCAGCCGCTCGCGCCGAGCTCTCGCGCCAGCGCCTCGAGCGCGTCGCGATAGCCGTCCGCGCCCTTGCCCGAGACCTTCGCCAAAACCAGGCCGTCGAAGACGGAGAGCTTGCGCCAGTCGTCGCGCGACTCGACGTCGGAGATGTGCACCTCGACCGCCGGCAGGCCGGCGACGTCGAGGGCATCGGCGATCGCGCGGCTGTAGTGGGTCCAGGCGCCGGCGTTGAGGATCGCCGAGTCGGCCAGGTCCGGCAGCCGGTGTAGGTACTCGACGAACTCACCCTCGTGGTTGGTCTGGAAGAAGATCGGTTCCAGCCCCAGCTCCCGCGCCCACTCGGCGATCTGCCGCTCCAGCTCGGCCAGCGAGAAACCGCCGTAGACGCCGGCGTCGCGACGCTCGAGGATGTCGAAGTTGACCCCGTGCAGGACGGCGACGCGGTTGCGGGTGATGCTCATTCGACCAGCTCCTCCACGGCCGCTCGCACCCTAGCGGGGTCGACCAGCTCCCCCGTACGGGGCTCTCCGGGCTCGGACAGCAGGACGAACCCGACGCCGGCTGCGGTGCGCTTCTTGTCGCGCTGCAGCGCGACGAGGGTCGCGTCGAGGTCGATCGCGGGGTCGAGCTGGGCCGGCAGACCGTGCCGGCGCAGAATCGCCTCGCACTCCTCGCGCAGCTCCGGCGCCTCGGAGAGGCGCAGCGCCGCCAGTAGGCCGAGCCCGACCGCCTCGCCGTGGCGGTAGCGGGAGTAGCTGCTCGCCGCCTCGATCGCGTGGCCGACGGTGTGGCCAAGGTTCAGCGCCTGGCGCAGGCCGGCGTCGCGCTCGTCCGCCGCCACCACCTCGCACTTGTAGCGGGCGCAGGCGAAGACGACATCGCCCAGGTCCTGGGGGTCGAGCGCCTCGATCGCCCGCACCCGCTCCCAAAGTGGACCGCCCGCGAGGAGACCCGTCTTCAGCGCCTCGACGAAACCGGCCGCCAGCTCCTCCGCGGGCAAGCTGGCGAGCGCCTCGGTGTCGGCGAGCACAGCCGCCGGCAGGTGGTAGGCGCCGACGTAATTCTTGCCCTCGGGGAGATCGACGCCGGTCTTGCCGCCGTAGGCGGAGTCGACCTGAGCGACCAGGGTCGTCGGCACTTGGACCACGGGAACGCCGCGCTGGTAGACGTGGGCGCAAAAGCCGGCCAGGTCGCCGATTACCCCACCGCCGAGCGCGACAAGGTGGTCCTGGCGGGTCATTTCCCCATCGGCAAGCAGCCGCAGGATCGCGTCGGCTTCCGCCATCGTCTTGGCCTGCTCGCCGGGCTCCCTTTCCACGCACTCCACGAGCGGTTCCAACCGGCTCGCGAAGAGCTTCGAGGTATTTGAGTCCGCGACGCAGAAGCGACGCCCCGGCGCCGGCCACCACTCGCTCTCCGCCAGTGCGCCCAGCAGCCCCTCACCGGCGAAGACGGGGTACTCGCCGGAAGCGCTGGTCGCCCACAGCAGCTTGGTGCCGGCGGAGAGACCGGCGAGCGCCTGGATCGCCGGCAGCGCCCGCGAGACGACGTCGCGGTCGCCCGGCATCACGACCGCGTCGGCGAGCTGCTCGTAGAGCGGCAGGCGCTCGGCCATCAACCGCTCGACGTCCTCGGCGCTGGTCGCCAGCGGCCGGTTGGTGTTGGCGATCCGGCGCCAGGCCTGCTCGACGCTGACCTGGAGCCGGACGACGATGTGGCGGTCGAGTGCCGCGCGGACCCGCTCGGAGAGGATGCTGCCGCCGCCGAGGGCGATCGCGCCACCGTCGGCTCGCTCCAACAGCTCCCCCACCACCTCGGCCTCGCGCGCCCGGAAGGCCTCCTCGCCGTCCTGCTCAAAGGCCTCGGAGATCGGCTTGCCCAGCTCCGCTTCCATCAGCTCGTCGATCTCGGTCGTCTCCAGGCCGGCGGCGCGCGCCGCGCCGAGCGCCGTGCTCTTGCCGGCGCCCATGAAGCCGATGAAGACGATCGCCGGGCGGCTCACCGGGTCAACCCCGGAGGTCGATGCGCTTCTTGTAGGCGTCGACGGCGGCGTGCACGTCGTCGATGTGGTCGCCGCCGAACTTCTCCCGGTAGCACCGGGCCAGGGTCAGGCAGACCATCGCCTCGGCGACGACGGCGGCGGCCGGGACCACGGTGGAGTCGGTGCGCTCGCGCAGCGCCTGGGCCGGCTCCTTGGTCTCGGTATCAACCGAGCGCAGCGGCTTGGTCAGGGTCGAGATCGGCTTGATCGCGGCCCGCACCGAGAGCGGCAGCCCGTTGGTCATCCCACCCTCGAGACCGCCGGCGTGGTTGCTCTCGCGGTAGTAGCCGCGCTCGGCCGACCAGAAGATCTCGTCGTGTGCCTCCGAGCCGGGCCGGCCGGCGACGTCCCACGCTTCCCCGATCGCCACGCCCTTGACCGACTGGATCGAGGCGACGGCGCCGGCGAGGCGGCCGTCGAGCCGGTCTTCCCAGGAGATGTGGGAGCCGAGCCCGGGGACGAGGCCGAAGGCGAGGACCTCGAAGCTGCCGCCGAGGCTCTCGTTGGCCTTGCGCAGTCGGTTGATCTCCTCGACCATCGCCTTGCTCGCCTCGGGGTCGAGGCAACGAACCGGGTCCTCGTCGACGGCGGCGAAGTCGGCCGGGGCGGGATCGTCGCGCTCGGGCGCCCGCACTGAGGCGATCTGGAGCACGTGGCTGTGGACCTCGACACCGAGGGCGGCGAGGAAGCCGCGGGCGATCGTCCCGGCGGCGACGCGCGCCGCGGTCTCGCGGGCGCTGGCGCGCTCGAGCACGTTGCGGATGTCGGAGTGGCCGTATTTCTGGGCGCCGACCAGGTCGGCGTGCCCGGGCCGCGGCAGGTGCACCTCGTCGGGCTCGAACCCCTCGACCGGCCAGGGGTTCATCCGCTCCTCCCAGTTGGCGTAGTCGCGGTTGGCGACCAGGACCGCGATCGGGCTGCCGAGGGTGCGGCCGTGCCGCACGCCGGAGCGGATCTCGACGGTGTCGGTCTCGATCTTCATCCGGCCGCCGCGGCCGTGGCCGAGCTGGCGCCGCGCCATGTCGCGATCGAGCGCCTCGCGGTCGAGCTGCAGGCCCGCCGGCATGCCCTCGACGATCGCCACGAGCCCCGGCCCATGCGACTCCCCCGCGGTGGTGAAGCGGAACGCCGTCATCGCGCCAAGGCTATAGGCGGAACAACTGACGGGTTGACCACCCTATGGGGTGGTGAAAACGTCAATTGTTGGTCGCCCCCCGGGCAGCGGCGCGCATCGTCTCGATCGGCGGCTCGCGTCCGGTCCAGATCTTGAGCGAGAGGGCGCCCTGCTGGACCAGGATCTCGAGGCCGTCGACGACGGTCGCGCCGGCCGACGCGGCGGCACCCAGGAGCGCGCTCGGCGCATCCCCGTAGACCATGTCGAGGACCGTCTGGCCGGCGGCGAACCGATCGGCGCGCAATGGCAGGTGCTCGAAGGGGTCCTCGCCGCCGAGCCCGGCGGCGCTGGTGTTGACGATCAGCTCGTAGGCGGTCTGGTCGGGATCGGCGACTGGCGTCCCCCCCAGCTCGGCGCAGATCCCCTCGGCCCGGGAGGCCGTCCGGTTCCAGACCTCGACCGTCGCGCCCTCCCCGACCAGCGCCCAGACCGCGGCTCGCGCCGCGCCCCCGGCGCCAAGCACCAGCGCCCGTTGCCCTCGCGGCGAGCCCGGTAGCGCCGCCAGCAACCCGCCCGCGTCGGTGTTGCGGGCCTCGACCCGGCCGCCGTGGAAGATGAGCGTGTTGGCCGCCCCGATCTCCCGCGCCGCGCCGCTGGGGGTGTCGGCGAGCGCCAGCGCCGCCTCCTTGTGGGGGACGGTGACGTTGGCGCCGGCGAAGTCGCCGGTCGCCATCTCTCGCACCTTTGCCTCGAATCGCTCCGGCGCGGCCTCGATCGCCTCGTAGGACCACTCCCCTCCCAGCCCCAGCTCCGCCAGCGCCGCCGTCTGCATCACCGGGGACCGCGAGTGGGAGACCGGGAAGCCGATCACCGCCAGCCGGGGCACGTCCCTATTCCCCGCAGGTACTCGGCTGGTTGCCGCCGGCCGCCTCGCGGGCGTCTTCGTAGCTCTGGACGTCGCGTTCGAATTCCGCTTCGGTCTCCGAGAAGGCGAGCTCGTTGCACCCGTTCGGATCGTTGACGTAGAAGACGAAGTCGGTCTTGGCCGGGTGCGCCGCCGCCTCGATCGCCGCCAGGCCCGGGCTGTTGATCGGCCCCGGCGGCAGGCCGGCGTTGGTCCGCGTGTTGTAAGGCGAGTCGGTCGCCAGCTCGGATTCGGTCAGCGGCTGGGTGTAGTTGCCGACCGCGAACCGGATCGTCGCGTCGATGCCCAGCGGCATCCCTTCGCTGAGGCGGTTGTAGATCACCGAGGCGACGAGCTTGCGCTGGCTGGGGACGCCCGCCTCGTCCTCGACCATCGAGGCGATCGTGAGGACGTCGTACACGGTCAGATTTTTCGAGCGGGCGTAGCGCATGTCGACGCTCTTGATCTGGCGCTTGAAGTCCTGCAGCTGCAGCTGGACCAGGTCGGCAACCGGCGCGTCCGGCTTCAGTTCAAAGGTGTTGGGGAAGAGGAACCCCTCGAGGTCCTTGGCCCCCTTGCCGCCGTATTTCGCCGGGTTCAGGTATTTGGAACGGATCGTCGCCTTGGTGTAGGCGCCGGGGACGCCGGCTTCCTCGACCAGTTGGGCGGTCTGGGCACGGCTGTACCCCTCCGGGATGGTGACCGTGACGGTGCTCTTGACCGGCGGCTTAGAGAGCGCCTCGATCGCGGCGCCGTAGCTCATCCCCTCGGCGAGGGTGAAACGCCCGGAATAGATTTCGGAGCGCTTGCCCGCGAGCGTGACACGGATTTGGAACAGGGTCGAGTCGTCGATCACTCCCCTCTCGCTGAGCAGGTCGCCGACTTCGCTGATGCTGGAGCCCTTCGGGACCGTCACTGCGACTTTGCCGCTGCCGTCCCCGTGGAACGGCTGGAAGAGCATGACCAGGAACCAGGCGACGAAGAGCACGGCGATCCCGGCAAAGATCCGGAACGGGTGCCGGCGCAGCGCTCCGAGTACCCCGCCTCGTCCCGAGCCGCCGTCGCTTCCGTTGCGGCTCCACCGGCCGGCCACCGGAGCGCTCTGCTCTGGCTCCGGATCCTCCTCGTCCCAGAACTCCTGCTCAGGGGTACGCGGCGGTTGCGGGGGCTCGGGCGGAGGCGGCGGCGGCACCGGCTCGGCCTTCGGCTTCTCCTCCGCCTTCTTCGCCTCGCGCTTTTGGCGCCGCTCTTCGCGTTCCTGGCGGCGCTGCTCGCGCTCGCGGGCAGCGGGATCGTCGGGATCCGCGAAGGGGTCGCCGGTCCAGTCCTCGCTCACGACTCCTCCTCCTCCTCGGCGGCGATGACCGCCAGGTAGTCCTTCAACAGGTGCGCCGCGGCAATCGAGTCGCGGGCGGCGGTCGCCCCGGCGCGGCGGCTGGCGTCGGCCATGCGGCTGGTCAAGCGCTCGTCGTAGGTGACGACCGGGACCGGCAGGATCGCTTCGAGTTCGCCGCAGAAGGTGCGGGCAAGGGCGGCCTGGCTACCCTCCTCGCCGCTGAGGTGGACCGGCAGGCCGACCACGACCCGCTCGACGCCGTGCTCGGCCACCAGCTCGGCGACCGCCCGGGCCTCCGGCGGCTCGATCGTCGGCAGCGGCGTCGCCAGGGTGCCGCTCGGGTCCGAGATCGCGCATCCGATCCGCACCGTGCCGTGGTCAAGGGCTAGCACCCGCACTCCCTAGCCGAGCTCCCGCTCGATCGCGGCGCGAGCCGTGGCCAGCGCCTCGTCGAGCTTCGAGGGATCACGACCGCCGGCCTGGGCCATGTCGTCGCGGCCGCCGCCGCCGCCGCCGACCACGGCAGCGGCCTCGCGGATCGTCTCGGCGGCGGAGAGGCCCTGCGCCACCGCGTCCTTGGAGAAGAGTGCGACGAGGCCGACCTTCTCCCCGTCGGCGCCGCCCAGCACCACCGCCGAGGCGCCGCCGAGCTTCGACTGCACGCGGTTCGCCAGGTCGAGCAGCACCTTCGGGTCGGCCGGCCGGGCCTTGGCCCCGACCAGGGTGATGCCGCCGTTGGAGCCGGCCCCGAGGTCCACCCCCGCCCCGGCCAACCGGTCGGCTTCCTCACCGATCGCCTCCGCCTGCGCCCGCTCCTCGCCGGCGCCGGCCTCGCGCAACCGCTCCGCCGCCCGGCGGGCAGCCCCGACCGGGTCCTGGGGACTGCCGAGCAGGGTGCCGGTCTCGCGCAGCTGGGCCTCGCGCTCGCGGAACCAATCGATCGCGGCGGGTCCGGTGAGCGCCTCGATCCGGCGCACGTTGGCGGCACTGGAACCCTCGGAGGTGACCTTGAAGATGCCGACCTCGGCCGTGTTGGCGACGTGGGTCCCGCCGCACAGCTCCCGTGAGACCTCCTCGACCTCGACGACCCGGACCCAGTCTCCGTATTTCTCGCCGAACAGCGCCATCGCGCCCAGCGCCTCCGCCTCGGCGCGCTCCATGTTCAGCCAGCGCACCGGGCGGCTTGCCTTGATCCACTCGTTGACCCGGTCCTCGACCGCGGCCAGGTCCTCAGGGCCGAGCGCCTGTCCGTGGGTGAAGTCGAAGCGAAGCTTGTCGGGGCGGACCGAGGAGCCAGCCTGGCGCACGTGGGTGCCGAGCCGCTCGCGGAGGGCCGCGTGCAGCAGGTGGGTCGCGGTGTGGTTGCGCATCGTCGCGTGGCGGGTCTCACGGTCGACGACCGCCTCGACTTCGCCCTCGGCCGGTGGCTCGGCGGCGAGCAGCAGCGCCTGGTCTTCACCGAGCCGGTAGACGTCCTTCACCGCGACCTCGTCGCCGTCGACTCGCAGCACACCCGAGTCGGCGACCTGTCCACCGCCCTCGGCGTAGAACGGGCTCTCGTCGAGCTTGGCGAGAAACGAGCCGTCGATCGGCTCAACCGCGGCGATCCCAGTCGAGACCCGCAGCGTCTCGTAGCCGACGAACCGGGTCGGCGCGGCGGCCGCGGCGAAGGCGGCCACCCGCTCGTGGCTGTTCTCTGAGCCATGCGCGGTGGCAGCGCCGACGCGGGCGCGCTGGCGCTGCTCCTCCATCAGCTCCTCGAAGCCGGAATCGTCGACCGAGAGCCCTTGCTCGGCCAGCAGCTCCTTGGTCAGGTCGTAGGGGAAGCCGTAGGTGTCGTGCAGCTTGAAGGCGTCGGCGGCGTCGATCCAGGAGGTGCCGGCCTCCTTCGCCTCGGCGATCAGCCGCTCGAGCAGCTCGGTGCCGCGCTCCAGGGTGCGGCCGAAGCCCGCCTCCTCGTCGCCGACCCAGCGGCCGATCTGGTCCCGCTCGGCCACCAGCTCAGGGTAGGCGTCCCCCATCAGCTCGATCGTCAGCTCGGCGAACCGGCCGAGCCAGGGGGATTCGAGGCCGAGCGAGCGGCCCTGCTGGATCGCCCGCCGCATGATCCGGCGCAGGATGTAGCCGCGGTCCTCGTTGGAGGGGACGACCCCGTCGGCGATCAGGAAGGCGGCGCCGCGCGAGTGGTCGGCGACGATCCGCATCGCCCGCGTCACCGCACCGCCCTCGGAGTAGGAGCGTCCCGACATCTCCTCGGCCAGGCCGATCAGCGGCCGGACGTGGTCGGTCTCGAAGACCGAGGGCACGTCCTGGAGGATTGCCGCCATCCGGTCGAGGCCCATGCCGGTGTCGATGTTGCGGCTCGGCAGCTCGGTCAGCGTGCCGTCCTCGGCCAGGTCGTAGCTCATGAAGACGTGGTTCCAGAACTCGAGGAAGCGGTCGGTGTCGTCGCCGGGGCGCTCGTCGGGGCCACCGAAGGCCTCGCCGCGGTCGAGGTAGAGCTCCGAGCAGGGGCCGCAAGGCCCGGTCGGCCCCGCCTGCCAGAAGTTGTCCTCGCGCCCGAGCCGGACGATGCGCTCGTCCGGGACGCCGGTGGCGCGCCAGAGTGCGATCGCCTCTTCGTCGGGCCCCAGCCCCAGCTCCTCGTCGCCGCCGAAGACGGTCACCCAGATCCGCTCCGGGTCCATCCCGAAGCCCTCGGTCGACAGCTCCCAGCCCCACGGGATCGACTCGGCCTTGAAGTAGTCGCCGAAGCTCCAGTTGCCGAGCATCTCGAAGAAGGTGAGGTGGCGGGCCGTGTTGCCGACCTCCTCGATATCGGTCGTGCGGAAGCACTTCTGCACGTCGGCGAGGCGCGGCGCCGGCGGGGTTTCGCGGCCCAGGAAGTAGGGCTTGAACGGCTGCATGCCGGCCGTGGTCAGCAGAACCGAGGGGTCGTGGACCGAGGGAACGAGCGAGGCCGAGGGGACGATCCGGTGCCCGCGCTCCTCGAAGAACGAGAGGTAGGTGTCGCGGATCTCCTGGGCCCTCATGTGAGGAAGCCTAAATATCCGCGGGAATCGAGGCGGTGCGTACTACGGGTGGTCGGTGTCCAGCTCCGCCCCTACGGAGCTCTCACCTCGTCGTCTTCGGCGACCTTAAGCACGCCTTCCAGGGTGGCGGAGTTGTTCCCGCTGCCCGCGGGGAGGCCGAAGAGCGAGTTGACCAAGGGATCGACGTATGCCTGTGCGATGCCACCGCAGCCATCCGCTTCGGGCGCCGCGAACAGCCCGTCGACCAGTTCAACGCCGGTGAATTTGACCAGCGTGAACGCCCCGTTGAAGGAGATCGAGCCGGCTCCGCCGATCAACCCGTTGCTGGTGCCGGTGGTGAGGTTGAGCTGGATCGGTTCGGTATCCGAGCCGATGTAGCAGTTGCTCCCAAGGATCGGGTTGTCGAGCTTGATCTTCACCGGCAGGCCGAGCGCCGTGCCTTCCTCGTTGAGCAGATTGTCCGTGCGAAGCTCGATTTCTGTGGCCGAACCGGCCAGTTCGACCGTCGCTGTGACCGCGGTGAACCCTTCTTCGATTGTTTCGTTCCACCCGTCCTGAAGGGGCTGCGGCCACGAGCCGGGTGCGACGACCCCGACCAACCCGCCCGGTACGGACCGCGCACCGGACGAGAGCGTTTCGGTGTTCTCGGCGCCGTGGAACTGGGTTTCGGCCCCTTCGCTCAAGTATCCGCCCTGGAAGATGGTCGGGTTGCCCAGCGGGATGGTCCTCGTGCCGACGTCCAGAGAGCCGGTGAGTTCGCTGTAGACGCAGTATTCGATTTCCACGTTGCTCAGCGGGCACTCGCCGAACTCTTCGAATTCGCCTGTCGGGTTGTGCGAGGACGCGGCTGCGGCTGACGCGAACCCGAGAACCGCCACCGCCGTACCGAGGATGACCGCCGCGAGCCTTTTGCGAAAACCCATTACTACTAGTCCCGCATCGCTGTAGCGCTGGCGTCCCGGAGCACGCCTTCGAAGGTCGCCGCGTTTTCTTCGGACGCGGAAGGTAGGCCGAAGATCGAGTCGACCAGCGGATCGACGAATTCGGAGAAGATCCCGCCGCACCCATCCGCGCCCGGCAGCGCGTAGGTGCCATCGACGACTTCGATCCCGGTGAAGGTGAAAATGGTGAATTTCGGGTTGAACGAGAGCGTGCCAGGGGTACCGGTGAGCGAGCCGCTTTTCCCAGTGCTCAGCGCAAGCTCGACCGGTTCTTCGTTGGAGCCGATGTAACAGTTGGCCCCGAGAATCGCGTTGTCGAGCTTGATCTTTACCGGCAGGCCGAGCGTGTTCCCTTCTTCTTCCAGGAGGTTTTCGTAGCTCAGCTCGATCGCTGTGGCGGGTTCGGCCAGTTCGATCGTCGCGTTGACTCCGGTGAACCCTGTTCCGATCATCTCGTTCCACCATTCCTGGAGGAACATCGGCCAGGCGGTCGGCGCGGTGACACCGAGCAGCCCGCCCGGAACCGGCTGCGGAGTTTTCGAGAGCGTGTCGCCGTTCTGGGGGGCATGAAACTGGTCTTCGAGGGCTTCCCCTGTGTATCCACCATGCAGTGTGATCGTGTTCACCACCGGCACAGTCTTTGACCCGATCGTGTAGGAGCCGTCGTTGAACACCCAATGCACGCAGTCGGTGATTTCCACGTTTTCCCACGGGCACGGGAGGAAATCTTCGAATTCGGGTGGCGGCGCCGCGGTGGCGGCCGGTGCGAAGCTCACGGCGGCGAGCGCCGCGACGATGCCCGCCGCCGCGATCTTCCTCACTGATCTCATCGTCCAAGCCATCGCTACGGCGCTCGCACCGGCGCGTCGCTGGCGACTTCGAGCACGCCTTCCAGCGTGAGCGAGTTGTTTCCGGATGCCGCTGGAAGGCCAAAGATCGAGTTGATCAGCGGGTCGACGTAGAAGCTGAATATGCCCCCGCACCCGCTCGCACCCGGCGCGGCGAACGTGCCGTTGACGAGCTCGAAGCCGGTCAGGGTGATCAGGGTGAATCCCGAGTTAAACGAGATTGAGCCCGCGGCGCCCGCAAGCGCCCCGCTGGTGCCCGTCGTGAGGTTGGCCTGGATTGGGCTGACGTTCGAGCCGATGTAGCAATTGCTCCCGAGCAGCGCGTTGTCGAGCTTGACCTTCACCGGCAGCCCAAGCGCCGTACCTTCTTCGTTGATCCAGTTTTCAAAACTCAGCGTGATCGCTGTGGCAGATGCGGCCAGTTCGATCGTCGCGTTGACGCCGGTGAACCCTTCGTTGATCCCGTTGTTCCACCAGTTCTGGACGAACTGCGGCCAGGAGGTCGGTGCGATGATGCCGAGCAGCCCACCCGGAACGGGCTGAGGAGTTTTCGAGAGCGTGTCGCCGTTCTCAGCGCCGTGGAAATCGATTTCGGGTGTTTCCACATACCCGCCCTGGAAGGTGATCGGGTTGACCAGGGGGATCGTCTTTGACCCGAGGTCGAGGGAGCCGCCTTCGGTCACCCCGAAGACGCAGTGGTCGATTTCTGGGTTGCTCAGCGGGCACTCGCCGAACGGTGCGAATTCGCCTGTCGGGTTGTGCGAGGAGGCGGGGGCGGCCGAGGCCCACGAGAGTGCGGCGACGGCCAGGACGATCATCGCTGCGGCGAACTTCTTGCGGAAACCCATGCGGGCCACCCTCGCAGAGCCAGGGCTATTGATCAAGTTTTTTCTTGTAAAGTTTTCTATCCCGGCTGCCCGAGGGGAGCGCCGGGATCAGGCCGGAGCGGCGATCGTGCCGTGGCCGACGATCGTCTCGCCTTCCATCAGCACGGCGGTCTGCCCGGGAGAAACGCCGGCGAACTCCTCGCCGAGCGCGACCTCGAGCGCCTCATGGCGGCCGCGGCCGGCCTCGCCGACGCTGGCCGGCAGGGCGCGCGAGTGGTAGCGGAGCCGGACCGAATCGACGCGGGTCCCATCGCGGTGAAGTACGGCGTCGCGGATCCGCACGCTGCGCGTCTCCAGCTCCTCCCGGGTGCCGACGGTGACGGTGTTGGCGGCGGCGTCGGTGGCGAGCACGTAGAGCGGCTCGGGCGCGGAGACGCCGATGCCACGGCGCTGGCCGACGGTGAAGTTGTGGTGGCCCCGGTGCCGCCCGACCGCGCGCCCGGAGCTGTCGAGGACGGAGCCGGTGGTGTCGCGGAGACCGCCGTGACGGCGCAGGAACCGGCGCTTGCCCTGACCGGAGAGGAAGCAAAGGTCCTGGCTCTCGGGCTTGCGCGCGACCGCCAACCCATGGCGGGCGGCGATCTCCCTCACCTCGGGCTTGGTCAGCTCGGTGAGTGGGAAGCCAAGCCGCCCCAGTAGCTCAGGCGGCAGCGCCGCCAGCATGTAGCTCTGGTCCTTGGCGCCGTCGGCGGCGGCAGCGAGCAACGGGCCGTCGGGGTCCTCGACAATCCGCGCATAGTGGCCGGTCAGCAGGCGCGAGGCGCCAAGCCGTTCGGCGAGGTCGACCATCGCCGCGATCCTGACCTCGCCGTTGCAGAGCACGCAGGGGTTGGGGGTGCGGCCGGCGGCGTAACCGGAGACGAACCGGCCGACGACACGGCGGCGGAATTCCTCCTCGAGGTCGAGCGTGAAGTGCGGGATACCGAGCGAGTGGGCGAGCCCGCGAGCGCCGAGCACGGCCTCCGGCGAGCAGCAGGCCTTGGCCCCGTCGGTCTCCGGGTCGGCCCAGAGCTTGACCGTGACCCCGACCACCTCGGCGCCGCGCTCGCGCGCCAGCAGCGCCGCGACGGCGCTGTCGACGCCCCCGGACATGGCGACAGCGACGCGCTCGGCGCCGGCGTCTCCGTTGGTCCTGGATGAGGTCGCGCCCCCGACCGGCGGCACCGCAAGGCTGAGTTCGGATGCGGCGGCCGAGGCGAGTGCCCGGTGCAGGGCGTCGGTGGCGAGCTGGGCGGCGTGGCGCTTGGCCGGGGTGAGACCACCAATCGCCTCGTCGACTTCGTCGATTCCGAGCCCCGCCGCCTCCAGGACCGGCGCTCCGTCGACGGTCTCGGCGACCGCCGCGGTCGCGGCACGGGTCGCCCCACACCCCTCGGCGTCGAAGCTGACCGAGGCGACCCGCTCGTCCTCGATCGTCACCGAGATCCGCGAGAGGTCCCCGCACGCCGCTCCCCCAGCCGCTCCGGTGAAGGCGCCCTCGGGCACCGGCCCACGCCGGCTCTCATCGCCAAGGTAATGCTCAAAAAGCTCCCTCTGCATAGGTCAAGGGTAGGCCGTAACGGCGCAATCCGCGGTCGAGGCAGGAAGCAGTCAGGAGGAGACCGCGAGCAATCTCCGCAGGTCCGCCGCAACGGCCTCGGGATCGTCCCGCAGTTGGCGCCAGGTGAGCCGCGCGGTGCGCCACCCCTCGGCCTGGAGAATGCGGTCGCGCTCCCGGTCGGCCTCGAACGCTGCCGCAGTCCCGTGCGCCGCCCGCCCATCCAGCTCAATCGCAAGGCCGTGGTCCCGCCAGAGGCAGTCGATTTTGAAGAAGCGGCCACGCGCCGCGAGCGGCGCGTTCAGCGCGGGCCACGGAAGCGAGTGAGCGTCGAGGAACGCGACGAAGTCCTCCTCGAAGTCGTTAACCGTGATCCCACCAGGCACCTTCTCCGCTAGAAGCCCCCGCAACGTCCCCGCTCCGCGGGCGCGCGGATGTCGCTCCAGCAGGTCCGGGATCGACAAGCGATCGGTGAGCCCGCGGACCTCCGCCTCGTTCATCGCCCGCTCAAGCTGCCGCCTTCGTCCCAACACCGAGGCGAGGTCGAAGATCGTTCGGTGGACCGAGGTCACCGGCAACCCCTCCACCACGTCGCGCTCGTCCAGTGGGAGCACCGTGCGGTGGCAGACGATTCCCGGCCGAGGGCGGAATTTCCCCGGCCTCGTCACTTCCGGCCAGATCGAACTCCGGGGCACCAGCCCCCAGAGCTGCCCGGCGGTCCGGTGGCTGAGCACGGCCCCTGGCCCGCAGGCAAGCACGGCAGCCATCCACCGTCTCTCGGTCGTGAGAGCGGAGTGACCAACCGCGTAGACACCCTGGTGGACGTGGTGCAGCGCGCCGCGACGCAATCGACCCTCGACGGCGCCAGGGCCCAGGCCAAGGGTGAGCAATTGACGACGGCTGACGAGACCGTGCTGGCGACCTGCAAGGTCAGCGATCCCCTGATCCGCGCCTACAGCCCGACGAGGACTGCATTTTCCTTCCATATGAATGGAAATGCAGTCCTCGTCGGGCACGAGACAATCGTCCCCGGCAAGAGCGCACGCGTGGTGCGCAAGACGTGCCAACTCTGTGCCGCGGCTGTCAAGGAACATCAACGCCGGCGCCCAGTGGTACCTTTGGCCCAAGGCTCGAGCCCGTACGAGAGCCGTCTCACCGTTTGACCCAACACAAACGGCACGGGAGCTGAAGTCTCCAGGCCCCTTGGGGTCAGGAGCAGGCACCCACCTTCACTTGAAGGGATCAAAGCCAGAGGCGGCAACGGCGGGCTGGAGCCCGTTTCGATCGGCCGCCCAGGCGCCGTTGGCCCGCCGCCCCGGTGACGCTGGCCTCGCCTGGACGCGCCTAGTACTCGTCCGCGTCGAGGTTCGAGAGGTGCAGCTCGGCTTCACTCCAACGGTCGCCCGGGACCCTCAGCGCGATATCGCCGCGGCCGAAGCGGTCGAGCGGCCAGTCCGCCGTCAGCGCCGCCTCGATCCCGGCCTCGACAAGAGCCTGGTGCCAGGCTCGCGCAGTCCTCAGCTCGCCGAAGTCACGCACGACCTCCCAGTGGTCGAATGTCGGGTCGTCGACGTGGACGGGGGTCTGCCCAGGTCCGGGTCCCGAGCGCCACGAGCGTGGAAGCCAGTCCCGGAGCGCCATCTCAGTGCCCCGCGAGCTTCTTCTGGTGGATCGAGACGCCGAGCTCGCGCAGCTGTGCCGCGTCGACTGGCGCCGGCGCCCCGGTGAGGGGGTCGAAGCCGGACGCCGTCTTCGGGAAGGCGATCACATCGCGGATCGTCTCGGCGCCGCTGAGGCGCTGGACGATGCGGTCGACGCCGTAGGCGACGCCGCCGTGCGGCGGCGCGCCGAAGCGCAGCGCCTCCAGCAGGAAGCCGAAGCGGGCCTCCGCCTCCTCGGGCTCGAAGCCGAGCGCGGTGAAAACCGCCCGCTGGACCTCGGCGTCGCTGATCCGGATCGAGCCGCCGCCGAGCTCCTGCCCGTTCCAGACCAGGTCGTAGGCCTGCGCCCGCGCCGACCCGGGATCGTCGAGGTGGAACTCGCCCTTCGGCGCAGTGAACGGGTGGTGCAGGGAGTCCCATCGGCGCTCGCCGGCGTTCCACTCCATCAGCGGCCAATCGACGATCCAGAGCAGCCGGTTCTCGTTCTCGTCGATCAGGTCGAAGCGCTCGGCAAGGTCGAGCCGCATCTGGCCGAGGACCGCGTCGGTGACGGCTCGCTCGTCGGCGACCAGCAGCAGCAGGTCGCCCTCATCGGCTGCGAGCCGCTCGTTGAGGTCGGTTAGCTCGCCCACACTGAGGAACTTCGCGGTCGGCGAGCGCCAGCCGTCCCCCTCGCGGAAGGCCCAGACCAGCCCCTTCGCCCCCAGCTCCTGGGCGCGAGCGATCAGTCCGTCCAGCTCCGAGCGTGGCATCTCCCGGCGACCGGCGTTAATGCCGCGGATCGAGCCCCCACCATCCAACACCGAGCGGAAGACCTTGAACTCGGTCTCGCGCAGCGCGTCTCCCAGGTCGACCAGCTCGAGGCCGAAGCGCAGGTCGGGCCGGTCAGTGCCGAACCGACCCATCGCCTCGTCGTAACACATGCGCGGAATCGGCAGCTCGAGTTGGGGGCCACCGACCCGCTCGAAGACGTGGGAGAAGAGACGCTCGTTGAGGTCGATCACGTCCTCGCCGTCGACGAAGGACATCTCAATGTCGAGCTGGGTGAACTCGGCCTGGCGGTCTGCCCGCGTCGCCTCGTCGCGGAAGCAGCGGGCGACCTGGTAGTAGCGCTCGAACCCAGAGACCATCAACAGCTGCTTGAACAGCTGCGGGGACTGCGGCAGCGCGTAGAAGGAGCCGGCTTGCTGACTACTGGGGACGAGGAAGTCCCGCGCGCCCTCGGGCGTCGAGCGGGTCAGCATCGGCGTCTCGATGTCGACGAAGCCCTCGGCGTCGAGGAACTCCCGCATCGCCGCGACCACCCGGTGGCGCAGCATCAGCGCCTCACGCATCTGCTCCCGGCGCAGGTCGATGTAGCGGTGACGCAGGCGAGTGTCCTCGCCGACCTCTCCGGCGTAGCCCTCGACCTGGAACGGCGGCGTCTCGGAGTCCGCCAGCAGCGCCGCGTCGGTCACTTTCAGCTCGACCTCCCCGGTCGGCAGCTCCGGGTTGACCGTGTCCTCGGTGCGGCGGACCACGGTCCCGGCCGCGGTCAGCACGTCCTCCGGGCGCAGCTTGTGCGCCAGCTCGAACGCCTCGCCCGAGCTGTCGGGATGGAAGACCAGCTGGACGATGCCGGTGCGGTCGCGGAGGTCGATAAAGATCAGGCCGCCGTGGTCGCGCCGGCGGTTGACCCAGCCGGCGACCCGTAGCTCTCCCTCGACCCGATCCGGCAGGACCTGGCCGCACCAGGTATCGCGGTAGCTGTTCGCGCGCAGGGCCGGGACGGCCGCGGCGGCCTCCCGGGTCGACTCGATCACGATCCTCTTCCGGTCATCTCGTCGACCAGCTTGGCTATATCGGCGGGACGCTGCTCTCCGAAGGCCATGTCGCGCAGATGAGCGGAGCCGTCGGCCTCGAGGATGAGGACGCGCCGGGCGCCAATCCGGTCGGCGTGCTTGAGCTGCCCCTTGAGGCTGCGCTCGGCCAGGTCGGTCTCGGCCGAGAGGCCGGCGTGTCGCAGCTCAGTGACCAGGACCGCTGCCCGCTGCCGCTGAGCGTCGTCAGCGACGGCGACGAAGGCGTCGCGGCCGGCGGCCGGCTCTTCTTCATCGAGCGCGAGGAGGATCCGCTCGATTCCGGCGGCCCATCCCACAGCCGGCGTCGGCGGCCCGCCGAGCTGCTCGACCAGGCCGTCGTAGCGACCGCCGCCGCCGACCTCCGACTGCGCCCCGAGGGCATCGCACACGAAGGAGAAGATCGTCCGCGTGTAGTAGTCGAGACCGCGGACCAGGGTCGGGTCGATCTCGTAAGCCACCCCGGCTGCGTCGAGCAGCGCCCGGACCTCGGCGAAGTGCTCGGCGTCCTCCCCATCGAGGCTGGCGACGATGGTCGGCGCGTTCGCCATCACCCCTCGCGTGCCCTCGTGGTCGGAGTCGAAGGCGCGCAGCGGGTTGAGGTCGATGCGCTCGCGCACGTCCTCGGACAACTCCCCCTCGTGCGCGCGCAGGTGGGCTTTCAGCTCCTCGAGGTAGGCCTGGCGCGACCCCAGCGAGCCGAGGCTGCCGAGCCGCAGCTCGACGCCGGGGACGCCCAGCTCGGCGAGCAGGTCGGCTAGCAACATGATCACCTCGGCGTCGGCGAGCGGCGAGTCGGTCCCGATCGCCTCGGCCCCGAGCTGGTGGAACTGGCGGTAGCGGCCCGCCTGTGGGCGCTCGTGGCGGAAAAACGGCCCCAGGTAGGAGAGCTTCACCGGCTGCGCAAGCTTGTGCATGCCGTGCTCGAGGTAGGCGCGGCAGATCGGCGCCGTCCCCTCCGGCCGCAGGGTGAGGCTGCGCCCGCCCTTGTCCTCGAAGGTGAACATCTCCTTGCGGACGATGTCGGTCGAGCGGCCCACGCCGCGCTCGAACAGCTCGGTGTCCTCGAAGGCCGGGGTCGCGATCGGCTCGTACCCGGCGCGGGCGAAGATCGCCGCGGCGGCGGCCTCCAACCGTGCCCGCGAGCGCGCCTGCTCGGGCAGCACGTCGAAGGTCCCGCGGGGCGCCTGGTAGCTGCTTGCCATCGTCGCTCGGCCGCTCGCCTACCGCGCCAGCGAGCCCAGGAACGGGTTGGTCGCCCGCTCGGCCCCGAGCGTCGTCATCCCCATGTGCCCGGGGTGCACGGCGGTCTCATCGGAGTGGGACTCGAGCAGCGCTGCGATCGAGGCCATCAGGGTCGGCCCGTCTCCGCCAGGCAGGTCGACGCGGCCGACCGAGCCCTGGAACAGCACGTCGCCGGAGAAGATCGCCTGCTCGCCGCGGACCGAGTAGGTGACGTGACCGGGACTGTGGCCGGGGGTGAAGATCACGTCCAGCTCCAGCCCCGCCAGCTCGAGTGTCTCGCCGCCGCGCACGGTCTCGTCGGCCTGGTAGCTCTCATAGGGACCGAAGCCCTCCCACGGGACGAAGGACATGATGTCGGCGAGCACCGGCACCTCGATCTCGGGGCAGTAGACCGGCGCGCCGCTGGCGGCGGCGACTGGCGCCACCGCGCCGATGTGGTCGAAGTGGCAGTGGGTCAGCAGGATCGCCTCGACCTCCGCCCCCCACTCGGAGACGGTGGCGAGGATCCGGTCCGGCTCCTCGCCGGGGTCCACGACCAGGGCCCGGTCGGAGCCCTGGCGCCGCAGCAGGAAGCAATTCTCGGCTAGCGAGCCGACGGTGAGCATCTGCACATCGAGGGCCACTACTCGCCTCGCGAGCGCATTCGCGCCCGCTCACGCCGGCGCCACAGGGTCATATCGATGAAGTAACCGGTGGGGATGTAGAAGACGAGCATGAAGGCGCCGAGGGCGAGCGCGACACCGATCGGGCGGCTGAACAGCAGGATCAGCAGCACCGTAAAGATCACCGCGGCGAAGATCCCCCGGATCGCCGAGCTGCGCCAGGTCGGCGGCAGGTCTTGGCGGGGAGCCGCTTTGTTTTTCGACCGCGCTCGCGCTTTCGCCTCCTCGCGACTGCGCGGGCGCGCGGCGCGGCGGCGGGTGTCAATGCTGCCGCCCTGAGTGCCCTTGCGCTTGCGGCGGCGCTTTTTCCTGGTTTGAGCCATGACGTGAATCTAATCGGTCGCGATAGCCAACCGTCGCTCGATCAGGTGCTGTTCGGGGTCGAAGCCCCGCACCGGCACGTCCGCCGGGTAGCCCTCCAGAGCAGCGACGGGGACGAGACCGACCAACTCGGCCTCCACAGGGCGGGCGCCGAGTGGCGCCGCCAGCTCCCGCACCCGCTCGACCACCTGCCCCAACGGGACCGAGAGCGGGTCGTTGACGTTGGTGGAGACCTGGCCGCGGCCGCTTGAGAGGACCAGGCCGATCGCGCGGACGCCGGGCAGGCCGCCGCCGGACTCGCGCAGCGCCGCCGCTACCGCCCGCGCGACCTCCAGGTCGCCGCTGTCGAGCTCGACGTTGAAGGCGGCAAGCGGCGGGCGCGCGGTGACGAGCGTTGCACCGGCACGCCGGTGCGGAAGTGCCGGGCCGTAGTCCGGCCGCAGCTCCCCTGCCTCCATCCGCAGCCACAGCTCCGCCAGGCCGCCGTTACGAAAGTAGGCGCGCTCGGCACGCTCCGGCTCGCTCGCCAGTTCGCCATAAAGGAAGACCGGCACGCCGAGGGCGCCGATCCGGTCGGCGACGGAGATCGCCGCGGCTCGGGCCGCATCGCGGTCGCCACCGTCGGTCCAAACCACCGGGCAGACGTCGAGCGCCCCGATCGCCGGGTGGGCACCTTCATAGCCGGACATGTCGACCGTCTCCACCGCCTCCGCGGCCCCACGGACGAGCGCATCGGCAACCTTCCCGCCGGGACCGGCAAGGGTGAAGACCGCCCGCTCGTGGTCAGGGTCGGCGTGGCGATCCAGCAAGGTGACGCCACGGCCAAAGGCGGTCTCTAGAAGCTTCAGACGCTCCGTGTCGGTGCCCTCCGAGACGTTCGGAACCGCGAGCAGAGATGCCATCCACGCAGGCTAGCTGGCCCTCAGACCAGTAACTCCCCACCGCCAACAATCGCCTCGCCATCGATTTCGACCGTCGGCTCCAGCAGTACACAGTCGAGGTGCACCGGAACCTGGACGGTGCCGCCGATCGCCGCCGAGGCGCCGAAGGCGACGTGGGCGGAACCGAGGATCTTCTCGTCCTCGAGGATGTTGCCGGTCAACACTGCCTCCTCGTTGGTACCAATGCCGAGCTCCGCAACGTTGGTCCCGTCCTCGCCGTGGACGGTCAGCAGTTCCATCAGCGCGACGCCATCGGAGCCGGTGGCGTCGGTCAGGTGGCCGCCGCGAACGGTCAGCGAGACCGGCGTGTCGAGCAGGCCGACGCCGGCGATCGAGCCGTCGACGACCAACGTGCCCTCGGCAGTCCCCTCGAGCGGGGCGATGAAGCCCTCGCCGCAGGGCAGATTGCCGAAGGCGCCGCGGTTGCTCAGTTCGCCGGCGTCGACAATCCCCAGCCGGCCCTCGATACCGAGGCGAAAGTCGGTGCCGTGGCGGCAGGTGATCCGCACCTCCGAGCCGGCGTTGAGAGCGGAGACGATCGCCCAGCCGCGCCGCCGGATCTCCTCGAGATCGGCGCCCATCAACCTCGTCAGCATCTCTTCGGTGACGCCCGGCAGCGTCCCGATCCGCACGCCCGCTTCGCTGGCGGCCTTGCGGGCGGCGGTGTGGGAAAGCGACTGGATCGTCGGCGCCAGCACCACATCGGCCGCGGACATCGCCGCCGCCAGGGCGAGGGGCGGCTCGGCGGCGTGCGTGTCGCGCTCCGACATCACCGCCAGCGTCGCGTCGGCACCGTCCCCCTGCGCCTCAATCCGCATCAGCGCACCGATCTCTTCGGTGACCGGGTTGCAGACGACCAGCACGTCCTCGCCCGGCGAGACGCCCATGCACTGCCTGACCACCGTCCTCACCGCTCTGTCCAACTCCGTGCTCACGCGTGCACCCTAGCGGCCCAAGGGACCTGATTGCACGGGAATTCCCCTGCAAAGGTCGGTCGCGCCGGTTGAAATGCTGGAATTCCCCCCAGCAATCACCAACCTTCCGGCCCCCGCCGTACCGGCGACGAACTACCGCGATCTGGAGCAAATGTGCCCAGACCCCGACCCGTCGCTACGATCCTCTCCCCGCCGGAGTAGCTCAGCTGGTTAGAGCAGCGGAATCATAATCCGCGTGTCGGGGGTTCGAGTCCCTCCTCCGGCATTGAATTCCCTTTTCTAGAGCCAAATTCTCGGCATCATCCGCTCGCTCCCGGAGCAATACAGAAAATCCGCGTGTCGGGGTTCGATTCTCTGCTGGGGCTGCGGCCTTTCGCACCGCAGAGCCAAGCTTGCCCGGGTTGTCCTTCTGATGGGATCTCAATGGCCCGTCCGTGGACCGAACTCGTCCTAGCGCAACCTGGCAAAGGCCAAGCGCGGGATTTTCACGAGGAAAATCAGAACGAGAACTAAAGGCAAAACCTCGCGAGTTTCAGCCGTGAGCTGCCCCATCTCTGCGAACGAGACCGCTGAACGCCCGATAACCACCTCTTATGTCGACGTCGGCCAAGAGTTCGCGTTCTCCCTGCACTGCCGCCGCCCGTTTGTCCAGCTCGCGCGAGCCGACGATCAGATCCTCGATCTCGTCGATCCTCCTCATCCCCTCCCGTCCGACTTCCCCTTCTGCGCGGGCTGCTCCCGCGCCTCCGCGGTCATCATCGCCGATCACGGCGCTTCATCGGTCGCGAGATACCCGCTCGCGAAGGACTTACGGATAAGTCTCCACGAGATTGTAGGCGCGCCTCCCCCAGTTTCGGAGCCCGCTGCTCGGCAGGGTCGCCACCGCCGGACATGCGACACTCGCAAGGACGTTTCCGCTGGCTCCAGGGCTGGGTGCGTTGTGAAGCATCCAGTCCGTGCCATCCCATCCTGCCCTGAGGCTGCCGGTACGTGGACCGAAGCTCCCAGCCGCAACGCAGGCGGTCGTCGAGGTGCACGCTACGTCCTCAAAATGACTGCTGGCAAATGCTAGAAGTGGAGAAGTGCGAGCAACTTCAACCAGACCGTACGCTACGACAAGTCCTCATGACGTTATTCATCCGGGTGTCCTCCTTATCTCGCGGTCAGCATCTCAGTCTTCAAAAAAGCCTCGATAAATAACGTCGTGTAAGGAGTGTCGTCAGCCTTGACCGCCGATGCATTGTAGATAAGACTTAGTCCGTTCACACACAATTGCCCTTGTATCGACGGAGGAGCTCGCATGAAACCAGCCTGGCCCTCGGCAGTTGTAGCAGTCGCACTCATCGCACTTGTAGGTCTTATGTTTTGGAAGGCAGTCGACAACGACTTCGCGACGATTTGGGCAGGAGTTGGCACCGTTGTCGGCGTGGTCACTGGCGCCATTCCCGCTTATTTCTTCCGCGTGGACGCTCAAAAGGCTTCCGCTAGGGCTGAGGCTATCGCCGGTGAGGCACCACCCGAGATCGTCCAAGCAGCCCGACAAAAGGCGCCACAGGCGTTCAGCTGATGGCCCTTTCGCCTGTCAAGGCCGAAAGGAACTTCTGGCTATGTGGCGGCGGGCGAGACTTCTCATGAGACGTATTTTGAAGTCGGGACTGCTGGCGGGGTTGCTCCTCGGCCTGGCCTTGACGATTCTGCCGACCGGGGGAGCATCGGCCGCCAACCGAGGCGCCTGCAACGCAGAAACGGCGACCCTCCTTGGAAAAGAACACGATCTGAATCCATTCGCTCCCGTTACTACCGCAATGTCCCCCCTGTGCGGTGAATTTCTGGGACCTGGAATCGAAGCGATGGTAGCTCGGGCAGTACCGGCGACTTGTGGTGGCTACGCCGGGTGGGCAGTCTTCCGCCGCGAAGCGGACGGTTCATGGCAGCTCATATGGAGGTACAAGAACGGTCAGACGGACCTCGTTGCCGTTGGCAACGATCTCGAAGAAACCAACCGGATTCTCGGCCGGAACAGTGCCCGTTGTACTGGGGAGGCGGCCACCAAAACCCGCATCTGGCACTGGAACGGCCAAACGTTCGAAGCAGGACCGTGGTCCGTCCATCCCCTTGGCACTCGTCCTGCATTCGTTGTGGAATTCGGCTCCCGGGCCTCTCTGGTCTGCAGCATCGGGGACGTGCCGGAGCCTAAGCCCGGCGCATCCTGTGAAACGAACAAACTCAAACGGGGACGTCAGTACAAGGTGAGGGCCGAACTCAAACCCAGCGGCCAGGTGAGGATCTGTAAGAAGTACGGCGCGGCAAGCTGCGGGAGTTTCTCCTGCGGCTGCACCGAGGACTTGGTGAGAATTGCACCGGGCGAACAAGTCGTCTTCGGAAGATTCACCTGCTTCGTACTGCCCAACGCCGTGCAATGCACCATCGCCAGTGGCAAGGGCTTTCGGATGAGCCGGAAGAAGGTTGCCCGCTTGGGCTAGGCATCACCCGCATGTGTCTGGTTTCCAATCAGGGGCCCATGCGGGCGGCGCCGGCGGATGACAGCCAAGCGACCCCGCGGTGCCGCTTTCGCCTGGCCCAGAGGGCCCGATTTTCAATTCTGCGGTTGCTTCGGAAGTAGCCGTGGCAAACAGCGCGCGATAAGAGCCGTTATGTAGAGCGCTGGCTACTCAGGTCCATTCTCGCCTAGCAGTGCAAGAAGGTCCCTGACGTCGTCCTTGTCGGCGAGAACGACGTTCGGAAACGTCGGTTCGGCTGCTTCCAGAAAGCCATCCGCGAGCGGAGTGAGTGGGCTTCCGCACAGATCAACCGCAGCCAGACCAGATGCGCAAGCGACCACGATCCCAGCCAACGCATCCCACGCTCGCTCGTTCGCCCGATAGAACCCTTTGAAGGGGCCCAAGGCGCTCACATCAGAAAGATCTAGGGCAGAGCGCGCCATATCGATGGTGAGCGAAGTCGCCCGTAACTTCACTTCATCACCCAGGCGCGCCTCGAACGGACGCGAAGACTCCTGCTTGCTCCGAGTCGCGGAGAAGGCGCCTCGTGTAGAGGATCCCCTAGATGCCAGCCGAGCCGGCAATCCGTTAACCAACACCGGAGAGCCGGGACCGGCGACGGATATGACCACCTCAGATTTGCCTCGTCCGAGCTCAGGGCAGTAGATCAAGCAGGCAACTGGATCCCTCCCGTGAAGCACAGTGACCGTCGTGCAGTACTCGATCGAGCCGCGATCGAGGAACTGCGAGGTTCCGTCCAGAGGATCGATCACCCAGACCCTGCGACAGCGGCGTTCTCGGCCGAGGACGGTATTGAGGTGCTCCTCTGCGACCACACACGGCTTCTCTTCTTCAACTTCTTCGATGATTTCGACGAGTAGACGCTGGAGCACTAGGTCAACCGCCGACAGCGGCGATCCATCCCTCTTCCGAACTGCCCCCTTTCCGCGCAGAGGCGTCAGCTCCGCGAAAGCCACTCGCAGCGCGGACGTGATCTCGCTCCACAGCTCGGAATAGCTCACCCGCAACAAGGGCCAACCTGGTCAACAGAGGAAATTTCTGAGGAGATAATCATTGGAACTTGGTTAGATATTGTCGCGTATATGGGGGGGTCAAAGGAGCAGGTGGCGCGCGATGAGACGCACTGGACGGCTGCGGACTTTCTCCTCGATGGCCGTTACTGCGAGCGTGAAGTCATCGCGAGAGCCGTCTCTCGACTCCGCATTGCTACCGACTCACGGGTGGCGCTCTTGGTGGCCTACCGTGATACCACTCTCTTCCACACCCTGTTGTTGATCGCGGACGAGGACGAGCAGCGTGGTCACGACTACCAAGCGAAACTCCTCTCCGGCGACCGCTGGCGACAGCCAGAGAGCATTCCCCTGAGCGACTTGGCGCTGGAGGGAGGTGGACATCGAGAGCTTTTAAATAGTCTCAAGGAGCATCCGCCCTTCGAGCAGATCGCCGAGGTCCTTCAAGGGGAGATGAAGATTCTCCACCGCTCACGCCCCCATTCGGGGGCTTCCGCAGCCGCCCCGCTACCAGCATCGATCCACCTAGTGCTGGTCGAGCCGAAGTGCGAGCCGCCCGAGCGCAAGCTCGAGTGGGCTCTCGACGAGTTGCACGTGATGGTGAACGGCAGCGCAGCCGCAGTGGTCCACGGCAACCTAAAAGCGGAGGAGATCGTCGATCGAGCGCTGGGGCGCAACGACAGCCCGCTTGCCGTCGACGACAGCGGGCCGAGTCATTCAATCGACACCGGCGAGCTCATTCAGTTCGCCTCGTCCCTGCTGGAGAAGACGATCGACCTGACCGGCAGCCGCCTGGGAAATGTCTATCTAGCCGACAGGGACGGCGCCCACCTGAAACTAATCGCCTACGAACGCAACGCTGAGCCCCGTTGGCAGATCGCCATCGAGGACAAGAAAAGTGTCGTCAGTTGGGTCTTTCGACGCAACCGGCCGATGGTCATCAACAACATCCCCGACTTCCTGCGCGATCGGCCAGAGGGCTTCATCGACGTCGCAGGTGACCTCGGCACTCCTCAGCGAGAGCTGGCGGTGCCGATCGTCCAGCACTTCTCCACCGAGGGCCATGACCGGGTGATCGGCGTCATTAACGTGGAGAAGTTCAAGGAGGAAGAGGGGCGTCAGAGCGAGGTCTACAGCTACCGCGACGTCACCGTGCTCCGCTCGGTTGCCCAGCGAATTGCCATGAAGCGCGCCTCCTCGCTGGTAGACCAGGCCTCCGTGACCCTGGCCGGCCTGATGAAACGGAGCACCAGCGCGGCGGAGTGGCGTGAAGAGGCCTGCGAGGAAGTGGATCCGCAGATCCCAGCCGACGCGATCGCGGCCAAAGACATTGTCGTCGAAGCGCTCGGCGGGGTCCACCACCTCACCCAGTCCTACTCGGCGAGCGTCCGCCTGCTCAGCCCCGACCGGCGCTGCCTGGTCCGCTTCGCCGCCTTCCCGCTCGAGCGCATGAACGACGCACCACAGGAGATCAACGTCGAAGACCGCGAGAGCGTCACTGCCTGGGTGGCGCGGGAAGGCGCGATATGCGACCTCAAGAACGTCCGCGACCGTCGTGAATTTCGACGCTATCCCGACCTGCAGAAATGGCTCGATGTTGGCCGCCGCACCGCCTCGGAGCTGTGCGTTCCGATCATCGTCGGCGGCCGAGTGGTCGGGGTCATGAACCTGGAGAGCCGCTTCCGCCACGCCTACGCCGACAGCGTCGGGATCGCCGGCGCGGTCGCGGAGCAGGTGGGGCTCGCGATCCAGCACGCGCGCAGGTTCCACGAGCAGGTCGTGCTGTCGATGAGCACGGCGACTACCGCCAACGTGCACGAGCTGGCAAAGCTGTCCGACAGCCTGCACGACACCGCCTCCGAGCAAGAGGGGGTCCTTGCGGAGGATCTCAAGGAGATCGCCGAGGGGATCCTCCACTTCTCCCGGAGCGGAGCCGACCTTCCGGACCTGCCGCCGGTCAGCCTCCGCGATCTCGTCCATAAAGTGCTTGAGGAGCTGCGGTTGACCTCGGTCTTCGAGATCTACCAGGAGCCGCCGCAGTCGATGGTCTACACGGGCGCTGACGCGCAGACGGTGCGCGGCGCCCTAATTGCGCTCATCGACAACGCCAATCGCAAGAGTGACGACGATCCCGGATGCGGGATCGCCTGGCGGACCAGCGCGATCGGCGGGAAGGAGTACGGAACCCTTCTCATCGCCAACCGGATCGGCGTAGACCTCGATCCAGGTGACCTGCGGGACCTCTTCCGCCGGCCGCTGCGCAGGCAGCACAGCTCACGGGTGAAATTGGGCGCGTTCACCGCAGGCGCGCTGATCCGGTCTCTCGGGGGCGATGTCTTCGTCGAGTACAGCAAGCGCCCCTACTTCATCGTCGGGATTGATCTCCCGGTCGATCTCTGCGTCGGCGAACATCAACAGCAAGGGAGTCAGTAAATGTCAATGTTTCGCGCGCTTGTCGTCGACAATGACGAGTGGGTTCGGGAGATTGGAGAGAAAGCCACTGATCCCGGGAACGGCATCGAGGTCATAACGGCAGAGGGCGAACAGGAAGCCGCCACAATCATTGCCGAGAACTTCTTCAACGTCGCGGTCGTCGACATGGAGCTGAGCGACAGCCCGCGAGCGCTGGGCGAGGGGCGGACGATCCTCCGAAGCTTGAAGAATTCGCGACCCTCATGCCGCCGGCTACTGCTGACCAAGTACGCCACCAAGTACCCCGCCAACGTGTTCGAGATGCTCCGTCCCGACGGTCCGATCATCCATGGCGCGATCGACAAGGAGGACCTTGGCACCTACTTCCGCCAGTTCGTTATGTCGTTGGCGGAGGCATGGCACCGCGCTCCCGTCAAGATCTCCAACCTCGACGAGGTGCACTCGCTACTTGAGGCCAAGAAGCTGCGTAGCCCGATGCTGCTCGACAAGTTTCCGGTGAGGGTCACCCGCAACGAGCTTCAGTACGTACTGGCGTCGCTGTTTGGGCAGCGCTACCGGAAAATCGAGGACGACGATCCAGACACCGACGACATCGAGAAGATCTCGCTGGCGCCGTTCAGCGGCGGCAAGAGCCGCTCGATCGTGCTGCACGGGCGACCGGTGAACAGGCTCGGCGAAGAGGGTCTGCTCTGCGTGGTGAAGATCGGCCCGAGGCAAGAGGCTGAAGCCGAGTTGCGGCGCTACGAACAATACGTGCGCTTTCGACTGTCATTGCGCCAGCGGGTCGAGCTACTGGGCTCAGTGCTCGGGGACACCCTTGGGGCGATCGCCTATTCCTTCGCCGGCGAAGATCCGACCGACGTCGGGGACCTGCAGACCCTGCTGGACAAGGGCGACACCCGAGCGTTCGCCCACTTCGACGAAGTTCTGCCCGAGACCTCGTCAGCAGATGGCAGCGAAGGACGGGGCCAAGATCTCGGTGAGTTCTTCCATAAAGCCTATGGGTTGAAACCGCGCGATATCAGGGGTCGCATCGATGACTTCGCCGACGACCAAGCGGAAGCCCACGGTTGGAACCGCAGACGCAACCAATTGAGCGTTGAGGGAGGGAAACTCGTGCTGCCGACGGATAGCACGATCGGGGCCGGGCTCCTCCACATGGACTACGACTCGACTGTCGTTCACGGCGACCTGAATGCAAGCAACATCATTATCGGCGATGACGAACGCAGCATCCTGATCGACTACAGGCACACCGCCCGCGGGCCGCGAGCACTCGACTATGCCTCCATGCATGCCAGCATCAGACTCAGTCGACCGGCCCAGGAGCGGCCGTTGGAGCGGGTCGCCCGTGACGAGACCGAGGAGTATCGCCTTTGGCAGCACGACTGGTCATCGGAAGAGGACTGGTGGCCGCCGCAGGCACCTGAACCTGCTCCCTACTGGCTCGCCGCGGCAGCCCATCTGATGGCGCTCGCCTCGAGCCGCCTTCCCGACCTGACCCGGGCCGAGCATGCAGCGACCTGCTGGCTCTACGCGCTGCGAGTCTTTCGGGTGCAGGATCTCGCCCCCGATGCGCGCTTACGGATCCTGACCTGGATGTCGGCATTGCAGCGGGTAATGGCAGATGAACGCAGCCCCACGGCCCGGCAAAGCACCGAGTAGATACCGTAGATCAACAGGTCTACCCCTTACAAAGCAAGCGCTCGAACCACGCTGTTTGATTTCAGGCACTTTTCGCCGGAAGTGCCTGACTCCCCACATATCGCTGCATATCCCCGCATATCTCGAGTCAGCAGGGCCTTGAGCTTACAGTCTGCAAAGCGCTGGAAATCAGCTTCTTTCTGCGTCTCAAGTTTTGGCTACCACCCTGGATCGCACCCAAGGGGTCAGCGGTTCGAAGCCGTGCTCTCCGCCCAACTCGGCTCTAGGCAAATTCAGTCTGACAGCGGACCGAGCTCGATCGGCGAAGGCGCAAAGTCCGTCTAGATGGCCCCCGCAGGACAGCGGCCGCCTTGCGATCTGGGGCACCGGAGACCGCCATTTTCGTCCTAGATCACGATCGCTTCCTGCGTTGCTTGCGCTTCCGACGAGGTGGCGACGGTGGACCGGGCTGTGGACCGACCTGCCGAGTTCCGGCAGAACGGAGAGCATCGGGCAGAACGTCGGGCAGCGGAGAAGCCGCATCGCCCCTCGCCTGGTGCGAATCATAATCCGCGTGTCGGGGGTTCGAGTCCCTCCTCCGGCATCGCAGCAGCAAGCGGAATACGCCGCTTCCCAGGTTCCAGAGAGCTCGATTTGGCAGGGGGGTGGCAATCAAAGTGGCAACCTTCTAGCGGCAAACAGCCGCAAGTCAGTCGGGATAGCGGCCGTGCAGACGCCGGTGCGCGCGGTCGTAGACGCTTCTGGACCGCTCATTGCGAGGGTGGCGCTCACCAAAGGCAAGGAAGTCCAGCCCCAGCGCCCCGTCAGATCTCATTTCAAGCTCGAAGACGAAGCCGTAGGGCGCTTCTGATGCGCCGTCTTTGCCCAGGGGGACGTAAATCTTGACGCAGCTGGGGAGGCTGGTTCCGTCCGCCGATCCCTCTGATCGGCATTTCATCCAGCCGCGTTTGACTCGCCCGCTTTCTATTTCCCTCCGGGCGCCTTCGGCTTTGATGCGAGCAGGCGAGTTGGTTTCATAGCGCTCAACCTCTTGTCGCCACTCTTCGGTGCCGAAGGTGATCGCTATTGCTGGCAAATCTCCCTTGGCCGGAGTCACGCCCGCAGGATATGTGGCGGCGGGATTTGATCCCGCAAGCCTTCTGCGAGTCGTCCGGGCCTGTTCGGCCACGAACGGAGTTTTGTCCCCGGCGGACGAATCTCGCCTGCTCGGCTACCCCTCGTCGTCGTGAGGAAGATCGGCGGCGAACTGCTCAAACTCCTCGCGGGTGGCGGGGCGGCTGCCCCGTTTCGCATGAAGCTCTGCCCGAGGGGTGATCGGCGGCTCAATCATCAATCCGCCGGTCTTGTCCGGCACCACCTCGTAGCGCCGACCCTCAATTTCGACCAGCTCACCCACATGTAGATCAAGCTTCTTGACCGCCGTTGCCATATCCCAAGTCTAGGGGGGTTGACACCAGGCGTAAAGGGGGGGTGGTCAATGTGCAGGCCAGCCCGCTGACGTCGCCATTGTTTGGCCCATCCCGATCAGCGACCAGAGCCAAAATAAGCTGCTCGTAGCTCCCGCTTCTCGCGCGAACCAGGAGCGGGCTCGTCGATGCTCGACGTTCCATTAGTCGGCGGCGTGGGTTACGGGCTCGCCTTTGAAGGCTTGATCGACAAGCTTGTCAGCGTCTCCGTTCATCTCGCGGGGAACCCAGGAAAGTCGCCATGCCTTGAAGGGCTTGAGGGCTTCCTGGACTTCTTCGTAGAGCTCGGTAGCTCGCTCATTCTTGTTCCATCCACCCGTTATCTGGTTGACGACGTTCGCGGAGTCGCTGAACGCGGCGACATAGAGGAGTCGCTTCTCGGCGGCGAGCTTGAGACCGCGAATCAGAGCGAGGTACTCGGCCTCGTGTGGACTGCCGACAGGCCCCACTTTCTCGGCCACCCTGGCCAACACCGCACCACAGTCGGGTTCCTGGAGAATGACCCCGATGGCGCCCTCCGCCTGACCTTGTTCGTTGGCTCTCTTTCCTCCGTCGATGAACAGCAGGTAGTAGCCTTTCTTGAGGTCATCGGCCACGAGAAACTCCTAACGTCGGCATCACTAGCCTTCCTTCTTCCGCCACTTTTCTTTCGGTCCTTTCCGGCTGGTCCCAGAGTGTCGCTCTCGCGTGAAAGCGAAAGCAGCCCTGGGTGCGGAGATCACACCGCGATGCGAGGAAGGGGGCCCCAGCCCGCAAAGGGGTGAAACCTCAACCCCCGCATAGGACCGGAAACGCGGAGGTACTGTGGGCGCCAAGCGGAGGAAGGGTCGTCAACTCCCTGCTGCAGGCATGGGCTGTGAGATAGTTGCCGTACCACATGGCATCTAAGGCCGCCATCACTTCGCCGCAGCAGCCAGAGCAGCCCAGCGATTACGCCGTAACGATCACGAACTGCAACAGCATCACCGAAGCGCAGATCACCCTCCGGCGCGAGGCGCTCAACATCAAGTACGGACCCAACGGCATCGGGAAGAGCACTATCGCGCGCGCGATAGTGCTCAACGCAGAGGGCGACGATGCCCTCCAAGACCTACTTCCCTTCAAGTACCGCCAGGACCACAGTGGCAAGGCTCCGGCGGTCGTGGGTGCCGACCAAATCAAGAACGTTCTTGTCTTCGATGAGGGCTATGTGGACCAGTTTGTCTTCCAACCCGACGAGGTGGTCAAGAACAGTTTCGAGATCTTCATCGAGACCCCTGAATACCAAGCAGGGATCAAGGAACTCGAGGACATCTTTGAGAGCCTGAAAAAACTCTTCTCGGAGAACGAGGCGCTCGATGAGGTGATCGCCAGCTTTACAGAGCTGCGCAACGCCTTCACGATCACCAAATCCGGCGGGATTGCGAAGACCAGCAAGGGGTTCAAGGCGCTGAACATGGGCGGCAAGCTGACGACCATTCCGAAGCCTCTCCTAGGCTATGAGAAGTTCCTCCAGGGCGACGACCCAGGGGGGTGGCTGTCATGGCAGTCGAAGGGCAAGAGCTACCTCGATCTATCCGACAACTGCCCCTTCTGCTCGGCTCCCAACGTGGACAAGAAGACTGCGGTCCACGTCTCCGAGGAGTACGAGTCCGCGGCGGTAAAGAACATGAGCGCACTGCGTCTGGTGATCGACAAGCTCGAACGATTCTTCATACCCGAGCGTCTTGAGCAACTGCGGAAGATCACGACGAGCCTGGAAGAGCTGTCCCCGGAGCAAGGCCAGTTTCTGGCTGGCTTGCGAGGTCAGATCGAAACGCTTCTAGACAAGTTCACGGCGCTCAAAAAACTCTCGTTCGTCTCCCTCCGCGACGAGCCCGACGTCGACAAAGCGCTTCGGGATCTAAAGATCAACTTGGATCTCCTCGACGCGCTCAACTCGGAGGACACCCAGGGTGTCGTGAAAGATGTGAACGCACAGCTAGATCAAGTCGCCGAACAGATCAACGAGATCAAGAAGCGCGTGGGGATCCAGAAGGCGCAAGTTGCCAAGTCGATCGAGTGGAACCAGGATGAGATCAACGAGTACCTCCGGTCTGCTGGCTACAAGTACGCAGTCCGGATCGAGTCGAGCGGCGACGCCTACCGAATGATCCTCGAACATCAAGATGCTCCGGGCCACTTGGAAGCTGCCGCCAGTCATCTGAGCTTTGGCGAGCGCAATGCCTTCGCGCTCGTTCTGTTCATGCATCAGGTCCGCCGCGACGCGCCCGACCTCGTCGTCCTCGATGATCCCGTGTCTAGCTTCGACAAGACGAAGAAGTTCGCCATCCTCCACAAGCTCTTCCACGGCAAGCAGAGCCTCCGGGGATTCACCACGCTGCTCTTGACCCATGACATCGAGCCTGCCATCGACATCGTCCGAACGGCGACGTCGGGGCAGTTTCAGGCAGCTGCTCCCGCTGTCCACTTCCTTCAGAGTCGGGAGGGTCAGGTGGAGGAGAAGCCGATCAAGCCCGCGGACATCATGACGTTCTCCCAGGTTTGCGATGAGAACATCGGCTCATCTGCCGACCCCGTGATCAAGTGCATCTACCTCCGCCGCCGCTACGAGGTCCACGGGGATCTCGGGACGGAGTACGACGTGCTCTCAAGCCTTCTCCATCTTCGAGACGTGCCCAGTGCGAAGGGCGAGAAAGGGGCGCTCATCCCTCTTGGCGAGGCGGAGCGCGAGCAGGCGATTGCCGAGATCCAGAAGGTCATCCCCGATTTCGATTACGACGGGTTTCTCGCGCAACTAAAGGACCGTGAGATCCTGAAGTCGAAGTTCGAAGACACCCACGTTGGCTACGAGAAGGTCCAAATCTTCCGCATCGCCTTAACTCTTGACGGTGATGCCACTGCGGGTGATGCCGCCTTCAAGAAGTTCGTCAACGAGTCGTACCACATCGAGAACGAGTACGTAATGCAGCTAAACCCGCGCGAGTTCGATGCGGTACCGGAGCATGTAGTGCGGTCGTGCTCTGCGCTTCTCTCGTAGCGCGTCCCACTGCAGGTCTACGGCAGCAAGCGCTCGCCGCCGCGATTCGCCTCGCGCAGCGAGCAGACCCCGTTGCCGGGCGCTCGCGTTCTCGCCGGTCGTGTTGACGGTCATCGCCGCCGCCGCCGAACAAGGCGCAAGCAGAGCAACACCAGGATGCTGACCGCGGAAGCGAACGGCCACGACCGGCCGCGCCTCCGGGTGGGCCTGGCCCTTCCTACAAGTGCGCCGAAGTCCCTTCGTCCTTCCGGCAATTTTTTGACCCGATCCCAATCAGCAACGCAGAGCCGTAATAGGCCACTTTAGGCAGATTCCCCGAATCTGCCTAACAGCCTTCTTATTCATCTATCAAGCCAAACGAGGTTCCTCCGGTGGGGGAAGTTCTCCTCGCGCTGTTGGTCCCATGCTGTGACCTAAAGGTAGAAAGACATTCGGTCCCTCGCAAACCCCGAAGCCGCCTCGCTTCCCTGGGCCTCCCCGCGCTCATTTGGCCCAGGGAAGCGAAGCGGCTTCGGACGCTGCAATCGCAGCCCTGTGTGCCTCCGTGCCGGTTCCGCGGTCACGGTCGCTTTCTGAGCTGCTTACGCTTCCGACGAGGTGGCGACTGTGGACCGGGCGGTGGACCGAACTGCGAAGTTCCGGCAGAACGGAGAGCATCCGAGAGAACGTCACGCCGGGGAAACGGCACCGCTGCTCACATCGCGCGAATCATAATCCGCGTGTCGGGGGTTCGAGTCCCTCCTCCGGCATTCAGATTCCCCTTTCTAGAGCCAATTTTTTGCGGTCCTCCATCTACCTCGAGGGTGACTACAAAAATCCGCGTGTTGCAAACTCTAGCCCTCTCCCAGCGGACGGGATTTCCCATTCCAGGGCCGAATTCTTGGAGGTATCTTCCTTGCGTCTGGCTCGCGGTGGACCGACGGTGGACCGAGTTTGGTCCTTGTTGCCTCTGGACAGCGGCGCGTCAGGTCACCGGAGTCGACCAGAGCCCCACGGGCGCTGCTGACTGTGCTCGGGACCGTAAGCGCTCCAGCCATCCTGATCGACCCCGGAACAGGTGGAACCGCGACCTTCGGGTTATGAGATCGCCCGTGCTGGTTGACTGGCTGGTTTTTGGCTTGTTCAAGCGGTTTGACTTGGTCCGAGTTGGACTTAGTTTCGCTCAAATTGGTACCCGCCGAGAAGGCCTAAGCGGCCTTCAAGAGCGGGCGATCGCGGCATCAGATGTCCGAGCGTCGTGGAAAGCGATGACGACAACTCGATCTTCGGACTCGATGTAGATATAGAGGACGATCAGCCAGCCCCATGGACCGATCAGGGCTCGGCAATCTCGCCAAACACCAGCGAGCTGCTTCCCGGCTCGTGGGAACTCCTCCAGTATGAGCAGCGAACGCGACAAACGTTCCCGCGTATCGGCTGGAAGCTGGCGCGTTTCGATCAGGCTGCGAAGCTCATCACGCGCCTGGCGCGTGACCTCGATAGCCGGCATTGATTAGAGCTCGGACAGCGGCACGGTCTCGCCGCGGCGCGCCTGCTCGATCGACTCCTGCGCCCGCTCCCAAGCCCCCGGGATACCGTCGAGGATCTCAGTGATCCGGGAGGCGTCCGGATCGGCTTCGTCGAGAGCGCTGGAGAGAAGCGAGCGTGCCAGGGTGCCCTCCTGAACATGCGTGCGCTCCGCCAGGCTCGTCAGCTTCCTCGCATAGTCCGGCTCGAGAGTGACGTTGACTCGCCGGTTCCGCTCAGCCATAGCCGTAGGGTACACGCAAGGGCACATGGCGTACACGAAGTGGGATCGCGCTAGCCTGGAAGCATGGCGCACCACAAGCGCAAGCGACCCAAGCACCGCCGCAGCGGCTGCCTTCTCTGCAAGCCGTACAAGCTGACCGCCAATGTCAAGGCTGTGCGCACCGAAGATCGCCGCTCTTGGACTCGTCATGAGCGGATCGCGTCACAAGACTGGTAGAGCTTCATCGTCACTGGCCCAAGCAGCGAACAGCGCCCCGTTAGCTGCCTAGGAACTTCGCGGCTGCCGCAGTACCTCGCCCACTTCGCTAATGCAGTCCCCGCAGGACCCAGTCGACAGCATGACCATCGATCGACTCGATTCTCTATAGCGGGGGCAGGATTCGAAGAACCGACGACTACCGCAGTCTCTCGATCTCGGCGAAGAGCTCTTCCTGGTTCGCTTTATCGAGGGAGAGATGGAGAGTCAGCTCCACAATCATTGGATCCTGCTTGCTAGCGCCTTGTTCAGCTGCCAGTTTTGTGAGCGCCGGAATCCGGGCAATCTGGTCTGACACGGTCTGAACAAAGTCGCGGATCTGCCGGATCGGTCCCTCTGCCATGCGGGCATTCAGCTCGAGCAAATTCACATATTCGGAGGGCACGAGGGTGTTACGCAGGCCCGCGGCCCAATCCATCATCGCCTCGTATGCCTGAATGACACGCTGTGCCGTGTGGATGATTCGCTCTTGATTTCCAGGCTCTCCGGGCTTGCCGAATGCCTCGTCCATGACACTGGGTGCGAAGAGGCGATCTAGCGCCTCAACTTGTCGAGTCAGCCAGCCAATCTCGCTGCTGAGGAACCCGGTTATCGAGGCCGGGTCGGGTTCCCGGCGACTGCCGTTGGGCAGGCGAAGCTCGTGGTCGCGCCACTTATCTTCGAGGTCTATTCGGCCCTCCATGAGGACGCCCGCGTAGAGCCTGAACTCCCACCACTCAGGCTGGTCGGCGAGGAGCTGCTCTTGTTCGGCGGCGGTCGTTGGAATCCTGAAGAGCGAGGGCTCTGCTGAGTCCTCGTCGGAATCGACAGCGCGCACGACAGGGTTCATAGCCGGCCTCTGTCCAGGGTGCATTCCCGAAGCCTCCAGCGCCCAGGCGATCTCCTCGACGACGTTGTCTATCCCGGTACTGGTAAGAGCTCCGAAACGGTCGGCGAGCAGGGGTGAGTGTTGAGCGATGTATTTGTGGTTCACCTCGTGCCAGACCGGCAGGATCACCTTGGAGCCCATGGCGATCTCGCGGGCTGCCAAGCCTGCGAGCTCGCGCTGGGGCCACTCCTTTGCGAAGAAGGAGGGACTGAGAATGACCACTCCGAAGCGACTGCTGACGAGCGCCTGATCAATTCTTCTGGTGAGGCTGTCGCCGACGGTGATCTCCAACTCGTCAAGCCACGCGGACCAACCGCGGTCCGTCAATGCGTCGACGAGAGGGCGCGCGACGGCATCCTTGTCCTCGCTTGCGTGCGAAATGAAGACGTCGTGCGCATAGTCCTCGGCAGCCGGAATTACCTCGATCTCAGAGTGAGCCACGGACTGCCCAGAGATGATTCCCCCAGCACCGGGATGAGTGTCGAGCCCAGGCGACCCCCAACCGAATTGTGGGTGGGGGCTCAGCTCTGCGGCGCGTATGCGTAGATAGGCATCAGCATCGGCAGCATCCCAGTAGGGAACTATGTTCGCCGTTACCTCCCTGGTCCATTCCTCATGAGCCAGGCCGGAGCCTCCGCCCAAGAAGGGAGCCTCGCGAAGAAGGATCTCTCCGAGGGCGTTGACGTAGGGGTCGTCCTTCTCCTTTGCCTGAGAAATGTCGGTACGACCGATGAAAGGGTCGTCATCGCTCTCAGCGGCGTAGCGCTCCTTGGCGACAAGCAGAGCTCCGGTGAAACCAGCAAGCAGCTTGTGGCCCGTGTGGGTCATTCGCAGGCCGTGGAGCAACAAGACAATGCGGCGATCAGGGCCCGTATCCAAAAAGCCCAGCGGACGGGGCATGTCGTTCAGGACCCTCTCGAGCGGGATTGGCTTCCCTTCGCGGGCGAGCTTGCGGGTCGTCGCTTTTAGCGCCGGCCACGAGCCGGTCGCGAGCAGCTCGTCGACCAGGAACCCGAGGAGACCCTGGTTGTCTTTCGCCCAGGCGACCGCCTGCTCAGGCAGATAGTCAGGCGCGGAGACCTCGGAAAACATAAGCGCCATTCTTGCCAATACGGAGGCGATTGCTGCATACACTCAGGATGTGGAGGCGCAAGGGCAGGAAGGGCCGAACCTGGCGGCGGCTCTGGATCGAGAGGATCTCAATCTTCCAGACCGATACGAGGCCCTTCGCGGTGCCAGCGGCGAGGACCTGCGCGCGATCGTCCACCCGGTAACCGACTCCCTGCAGGCCCTCGACCGGCGCTTCTCGGAGATGCGTGCGGCCCGGCGCGGCGCACTGATGATCCTGCGTGGCAATAGCGGGGCGGGCAAGTCGACCTTCCTCGACACCGCCGGGTTCTTCTGGGAGGGCGTCGTCACTGAGCGGGTGCCGAGGAATGCCGAGGTGCCAACGATGCTGGAGGCGCTGGGCGCCGCCGATGGGCCGAGGATCGTCGTTCTCGAGGGTCGCGAGGCGCTCGGCGGCGAGTCCGCCGTCGACATCGAGGCCGCCCTGCATGTCGTCAACGAGTTCCTGCGCTCCCCCGCAGGAGCCGAGACCCTCGTCGTCTGGCCGACCAACACCGACGACCTCACCGCGCTACTGGCCGAGCTCGGCGGCAAGATCGGGGCAGAGGCCCTGTTCGGCGTCGGCGACCCGGTCGAGCGTTTCGAGGGCCCGCCCGAGGAGGCGTTCGCCGAGATCGCCGAACGGACGGTTCAGACGCTCAACAGCGGGGCCTCGCTGGCGGCCTTGGGCGTCTCCGCTGACCAGGCCGCCCAGATGGCGGCGGAGGCGAGCACGATCGGCGGCTTCCTGGGGCTGGTGAGGCAGGCCCTTCTCGCCAACGAAGGCATGGTCAGGGGCCTCTTGCGGGTCGAGCGCTACCGGCTCTGGACGCTCGTGGTCGCCGGCAACGAACCCGAAAACGATGTTGCGGCGCTCACCCGCGGCAGTCACGGCTACGCGGACATCGACCGCCTGCTGTCGGCGACCAAAGCGAACGTCGTCAAGGAACTGAAGGCCTCCCCGGAGAAGGCCGGCCTGCTGGCCACCAACCTCGACGCCCGCATCCTCCACATGGACATGGTCACCGCTCTGGCGATCGCCAGAGAGTTCGGAGGCGAGTCCCTGCACGAGCAAATGCGCGCGAGGAAGATGGTGACCACCAGCTCGGGTCAGGTTTCGGCTGCTTCGAGGCTGAAAGCGAGCGAGCTCGGTCTCCTCCTCGCCGCCGACTCGCTCGGGCCCCGCAGGCGCGGCAAACGGCCGGGAGGTAGCACCAAAGACGCCTTCGGATCCCTCGCGCTGATCGCGAGCAAGGACGATGGCGCGATCAACCGCGCGATCGGCGAGGGCCTTAGGCACTCCGGCCTAATCGACGACTTCGGTGCCGAGGTCGATCTCGGTACCGAGCTCACCTTTGCGAGCGACCTGCTGCTCGACCGAGTCCGCGAGCCGATCCGGCTCGAGATCATGTGGCGAAACAGGACAAGCCGCGCGGAGATCGCCAATTACGTTCTCGGCAAGCTGCGGAACTACGGCCGCGCAATCGGCTACATCGACTGATCGTGCGAGCTCGCCACCGCAACGCCAGCAGTTCTACTTCAGCCGCCCGCCGCATCAAGGCGACGCCATAGTCTTTCCTCGGTGAGCCCGGATTTCACCCACTACGACTTGGGGCAGCTGCAGAGGGGCAGCGTCGTCGTCGTCACCCTCTCGGGCAACGCCGCAAACGTGCGGCTCCTTGACAGCTCGAACTTGGCGAGCTTTCGCCGTGGTGGCCAGCACCGCTACCTCGGAGGCCTTGCCAACAAGTCCCAGGTTCGCCTCGCGGTTCCCTCCGGCGGCCGCTGGCATCTCGTCGTCGACATGCAGGGCCTCGCCGGCAGCGTCCGCTCAAGTGTCTCGGTCGAGCCCCCCGAACCCGGCCCGCTGCCGCCGATCCGCCCCTCGCCTCGGAGCGAGAGCCCGCTCGGGCGGATCGTCGAGAATGTCGATGCGATCGCGCCTCCCGAGCGCAAGAGCTATGACGTCTTCATCTCTCATGCCTCCGATGACAAGGACGAGTTCGTGCGTGATCTCGCCAATGCGCTGCAACGCCGGGGTCTTGAGGTCTGGTACGACGAGTTCGCGCTCCGGGTCGGCGACAGCCTGCACCGGAAGATCGACGCCGGGCTCTCCACCTCACGGTTCGGTGTGGTGGTGCTCTCGCCCAACTTCTTTGCCAAGAACTGGCCCCAATACGAGCTCGACGGAATGGTCACCAGGGAGATGACCGGCACCGAGCAGATCATCCTGCCGATCTGGCACAACGTGTCCCGCGATGAAGTGGTCAGCTACAGCCCTTCCCTGGCCGACAAGCTGGCACTGAAGTCCTCGGAGGCCACGACCGAGGAAATCGCCTCACAGATCGCGGAGGTAGTGGCCGCACCGGGTTAGAACGCTCGACTTGGTGCTCGGTTTGCCATCTGATGGCATGGCAGGATTCGCCGATGGGCCCAATGACTATCTTCGACAAGTCGGCGCTACAGGCGCTCGGCATGGATGAGGCGGTCTGGTTCGACGCCTTCTTTGGCGTCAACGTAGTCCCCGTGTTCTATATCGAGACGCTCGCCGATCTCGAGAAGGACGTGGCCGAGGGAAGGAGTGCCGAGGATCTGGTCGGGATGTTGGCGGAAAAGACCCCTTCGAATGCCTATCCGAACGTCCATCACGGCACCCTGGTTGCAGCGGAGCTTGCCGGCCATGAGATCGCGATGGACGGCAGGCCGGTGGTCTCAGCCGGCGAGCTGAAACGGAACGCTGACGGCAGCGTCGGCGTCCACATCGAGGAGTTCCCCGAGCAGGCGGCCCTGCTGCGTTGGCAGGAGCACGACTTCGGCGCGGTGGAGCGAGACCTGGCCCGGGAGTGGCGAGCCGACCTCGCTTCACACGACCCCGAGCGCTTAACCGAGATCGTCAGGAATGTGCTGCCGGCCGACTCTGGGATTTCCGATCTCGCCCAACTGAAGGCATTCGTCGATGAGTTCTGCGCGAGGGAGGATCCACAGGTGCTCGCGCTGGCGCTGGAGATGCTCGGAGTCGACGAGCACCATCGCGGGCTCGGCCACCAGCGTTGGGAGCAGGCCAGCTCGCCGAGCTTCGATCGCTTTTTCCCATACACCTGTCACGTCTTCAAGGTCGACCTCATCTACTACCTGGGCATCGAGCGCAGCCTGATCTCCGGCGAGCGCGCCAGCAACAAGGCCGATATGGCCTACCTCTACTACCTACCGTTCGCCGCTGTATTCACGTCGAACGACAAACTCCACCGCCGAACGGTGCCCCTCTTCCTCGGTGAGGGCCAGAGCTATCTGCCGGCCGATGAGCTGAAGCCGGCGCTGCGGGAGCTGGACGCTCACTTCGACGCGCTTCCCGACGAGGTTAAGGATCTCGGGGTGCTGGCCTTTGCCTCCTATCCCCCACCGGAGATCGAGAACGTCGTGACCCGACTCTGGGATGAGCACATGCGTCGAGATTGGCGCGAGGTGGCGAGAGAGCGAGAAGCCGAGCTCGGCAAGCCGCGGGACGAGGGCTCGGAGCAGGCGAAGCTCGAGGAAGTCAAACGGCGAATAGCCGAGGCCGAGTCGCTACCGGAGGATGCCAAGGAGCCCGAGGGCGGCGCCGACTACTTCATCACCAGCAGGCGCGTGCCGGCGCGAAAGGGCAAGTGGCGGATGGTTGCCGAGGAGGTCGAGGCCGCAGAGGAGGACTGAGGGTTCCTTGCCAGATAAGTGGATGCTGGGGCTTCGGCCGACACCCTCAACCTGGGAGTTGTCTCGTTCTACCGCGTCCTCCTCTCGATGGGCTTCTCGCCGGAGGAGATACGTCGGATCACGCCCTCTGACCTTTCAAAAAAGAACCCGAAGGTTGCTCGCAAAAGCGGGCTCAAAATGGCGTTTCGGAGGGAAATTCGTGCCTGGGACCGCGAAAACCGACTGAGGGCCAAGGGCATCAATAGGCGCGAAAAGTCCCGAAATGGTACCCGCCCAAATCTCTGAGCCAACGACGCCGAACGAAAAAAGCCCCGTTTCCGGGGCTTTTTTCTATAGCGGGGGCAGGATTCGAACCTGCGACCTTCGGGTTATGAGTTCTCTGGAGCTGGTTGACCAGGCTGGCTTTTGGCTTGTTCAAGCGGTCTGAGTTGGTCCGAGTTGGACCTAGTTTCGCTCAACTTAGTACCCACTTAGTACCCGCCAGGCCACTCTGAGACAGCCGCTCAAATGCGCCGGACGTGGCCGTCGTCGTCAATCTGCAGACGACGAAGCTGGTGGTCGAAGACAGCCCGCTTGCTGGTCGTCTCTCCGGTCCGGGAATCTATCTCGCGCACCAAGACCTGCGCCGGACTATGTGGTCCGACGCGGTGCTCCGTGTGGAACTGACCGACGACCTCATCCCACTCAAGGGCCCGCACCCGGAGTCGGCGGCCACTCGGAAGCTCAAAGAAGCGGTCGGGCTCAAGCTGCAATGACCGGGGATGCCGACCGATTTCCGTTGCCTCGGGGATCGAGTCGATGAGCTCGCCGATGCTCTCTTTCGCGGCTCCCTCAGCATCAAGAAAGCGTTCTTCGCCGAGGAACGGGCCAAACTGCCGATCCTCCTCCTCGAGCTCCTCCAGCTCGTCGGGGTCCGCGGCTCGAACCGTGATGTTGTCGAATTCGGAGTAGCGGATGGCGCCGCGGCCGCGGAGTTCTTTGACCATCCCTTTCCAGTCCTCGGGATCGCGGAACCGCGTCACGCGGATCAGGCCGATCCCCTCGTCGAATGCAACGTCGCGGGCTCCCTTCGTGAAGCCGATCGTGGTGACGATGAGGGCGCCAGCTGCCTCAAGCTGGGCACGGATGCCGACAAGCTTGTCGAGCGCTTCCTTGCCGATCTCCTCCGCCCAGTGTTTGCACTCGACGATCACGAGCTGCTCCCTGCCGTTGCGCTCAATCCATACGTCGATCTGATGGTTCGTCCGCTTCCCAGGTCCGGCGACCCTGACATCGTGGCGAACGACTTTCTCACCGAGGGTGGCGAAGATCAGCGCAACCAAACGCTCGTATCGCTTGCCGGGGCCGAGATCGGAAGGACCGAAGATCGACTCATGGAGTTCGTCGAGTTCATTGCCGACGACTTCCAACTCTTCTGGCTCTGTTGGATCGACGGCCATTCAGATCAGACGTAGATGAGGAGCGTCACCACGAGGCCGTGCTGCCGGACGATGACTTCCCAATTGGCCCCCATGTCGTCTTCCTACTCCACAACGCCGGCACCTCGCCTCGCGATCTGCGGCTGGAGCCGATCGAGGACCAATAGAGCAGGCAACGATCCGCCTGGCAAGCGAATTGGCGGAACCACAGCCGCCGTGACCCGACCTTGATCTCATAGACGTACCTGATCACAATCACCTCGTTCATCAACGAAGGAGGCGCCGATGGCAAAAGGTGATGTCCACACGAGGTGGGATGGAGAGAAGTGGGTCAACAAGGTCGAGGGCAATCAGCGCGCCTCGAACTCCGGTTCCCGCAAAGAAGAAGTTCAGGCGAAAGGGCGCGAGATGGCGATCGAGCGGGGCTCTGAGCATCTCGTCCACAAAAAGGAACGCAACAAGATCTCCTCGCGTAACACCTATCCCCGCAGTCGCGACCCAAAACGCTCAAAGGGCTAGAACCGAAGGAGGGACCAACGCTCGAAATCGCTCCACTCATGGGGCTTGCTACTGACGCCGAGCAGAAGCTGCCGTGCTGGCCTGGCCGACTCAGCGTTGCTCGCTCGTCTCCGGCGGCACCGTCGGAGTGCTCTCCCCACCCTTCCCACGTTCGACGATCCAGGGGAGAAAGAGCTCAGCCAGGATCACGACGAAGACAAGGATAACGGCGGCGGCGCGCAGGCCGGACATGTCCCAGGGTCCATCGACGGGGATGAGGAGGGACGCGATCCCGAACAGGAAGAGGACGGTGCCCAAGTTGAAGGCCGGCACTATCCAGTCCAGCCAGCGCTTGTACCTCTCGATCCAATCTTCCTGCCACCCCTGCAGCTCGTCCTCGCTGTGCTCGTCGAGTTTCGCCATCTCCCGCGCCGCCATGTACTCACCCGGCGAGACGTAGTTGCGGCGAGCGTTGTAGGTCATGGTGACCGTCAGGACCAGCACGAGCCCGGCGGCGGCGAGCAACAGCAGTGACAGGTCGGCGCACCAAAGGACGCTTTCCCTGTCCAGCGTCAGGCCGACCAGCGCGAAGGCGAACCCGGCCAGCAGCGGAGCCGCCGTCGTTCCCAGTCCCTCGATCGCGGTCGCGTATCCGTGCGGACCGGGGTACCGGGTGATCAGCGCGCCGCCGCTCACGCGCAAGCAGGCTTCGGGTGGTAGCCCCGATGGCGCTCGCAGTAAACCTCCGGCTTGGGAAAGAGCGCCGGCAGCTCGGCATCGAGCGGCGTGTCCGTGACGACCGCGACCGCGTCGATCCCCAAGCCATAGCGGCCCACTATCTCGCTCACGTCAACCTCGGCCGGCGCGCTCACGAAGAGCGACTCGTGACCGCTCTCGGCCCGCCAGGCGCTGTGCAGCGTCACCCCCGGCACCTCTACCGAGATCCGCGAAATCACCTCATACTGCAATGGGATCACTCCCCATGACTCCCGCTCCAGGTCAAGCCGAAAATCCGTCATCTCACCACCCCAATCGCACCACTGTCGCTGACTTTCTCGAGGCCGATTCTCTTAGTTATCCCATTCGCCTTCGCGATCTCAAGCATTTGGCGTGATCGCTCGCGTTGCAAGACAATCCTTTTAGTAGTAGAAGAAGATCCCACAAGAGTCAACTAACCAGTACAGATGGAGGAAATCGGATGAGCCTTCGGTCCATGGCAGTCATGCGGGCGAGTGACGAGGAGCGTCCGCCGGAGGGAGAGCAGAAGAGGCTTCTAGACCAGCTGATCACTCTCATACCCGCCGAGGCCGTTGGTCTGTATGTGGCGGCGATCGGTGCCGCCGCGGAAGCAGACGAGTGGGTACGTTGGCTGATTTTTGCAGTGGTTCTCGTGCTCGTTCCTGCTTGGGTTGCTGTGAGCTACTGGGAGAAAAAGGGTGGACGTACCAGCCTTCCGTGGTTCGAGCTAAGCGTCGGCACCCTTGCCTTCGTTGCCTGGACGACCACCGTTCCCCTAGGCACCTTCGACGACCTCGGCGTTCCCGTCTGGGCCGGGACGATCGTAGTCGTGGTGGCATCTGCGGTTCTCACCGGGGCGATCCGGGCCAAGGCTGTTTGGGCAAAGAAACCCGCTTCCTGACTCTTGCGAAGAGGGCTTGACCCAGCGCCAAAGGGGAGCTCGAAACCGAGTCGGTCTGCGGCTGACCTCCAAGGTCCTACTCGAAGGCAGCTTCCACAGCGAGCTGATCCGGCCACCCCAGCGCGCACCCAGAGATGAAGAGGCTGAAACCGAGCAGAATCGAGCCGAGGCCGAAGGGTCCATGCATTTCGGGATCTCGCCGTTCAAGCTGAACCCGTCGGCGACCGTCGGCCAGGTCAACCGTGACCGTGTTGAGGCCCATCAGGCTCGGGTGAGCGATCGCACTGTGCCGCCGGTAGGCGATGGCGTAAAGGCCACGATAGGAGTCCGTGCTGGAAGAGTCCTCAAGGGCCGGAATGCGGCCGACCCAGTGCCGGTCGGCGGCCTCGGCTCTTTGCAGGAGGTCTGGCATCTCCTTCGGTAGCTCGGCTGCCTGACGTTCGAACTCGGCTCTCTGGCTCACATCGAGGAGCTTGACGTCAACCTTGCGGGCATCGTCGTCCATCGCTAGCCGCGAGACCGCGTCGGATTTCAGGAATCGACGGTGGCGATCCGCTCCAGGGTCCGCGCCGAGCCAAGCAAAGGTCACAGCGTGCTCATAGAGGGTTCGCAGAAGCACCAGGGGGTCAGCTTCTCCGCCGAGAGAACGTAGGGCTAGAAGCGCGGTCAGGCTGCCCACCTGTCGCGAGATGAGGGAGGGACCTACGAGCTGCCAGGCATCGGCAGGGCCGACCGGTCCCACCTCCACTGGTAGGTGGGGATTGACAAGGGCGATCAGCCTGCGACCACGTCGCTCGGCCACGTTGTCGCGCTCGTAATAGGAGGTCATTCTGGTAACGGTAGGGCGGCGGCTAGTCGAGCAGGCGCCGCAGGTCGTCGGCGCCGAGGTCGGCATCGCGAAGGATGCCGGCGAGGGTGCCGCGACGTAGTTCCCGGTGCAGCGGGACGACGAGTGCGTGCCTGCGCCCCGGCTTCTTCAAGCGGACGTGGCTGCCGCGTTGACGGACGACTTCCCAGCCCTCCTTGCGAAGCGCCTTGATCAGGCGCTCGCCGGAGACGACCGGCTGGCGCGGGCTCACGCCGGCAGGGGAATCGAGCGGCGGATCACGCCGCTGTCGAGCGGTTCGCCGTCTTCGCGCAGGCCCTCGACGTAGAGGGCGACCGCCTCGCTGGCGTTCGCCATCGCGTCGTCAACGTCGTCGCCCTGGGTGTGGAGACCGGGAAGGTCCGGCGCGTAGACGTGGTAGCCGCCCTCGTCTTGGGGCTCGAAGACCAGCTCGATTTCTTGTGCATCTGCCATAACCGCTCCTCTCTAGCTTACGCCAGCTTTGGGGCGGCTGGCCTATCTAGACGTCAAGGGCGATCTCATCGATCTCTCCGGGCCTTCCGCTTCCGGCGCGGTGGACCCGGCGGTGGACCGAACTTAGGACTTCCGGCAGAACTGAGCACACCTGGCGGAACGAGCAACCGCTCAGGAATGCGGGGTGCCCTCTTCTGGCGCCAATCATAATCCGCGTGTCGGGGGTTCGAGTCCCTCCTCCGGCATCCCAGCGTAGAGCTCGCGTGACTGAGTCAGTCTTTCTCGTCGGGAGGGCTCAGGGTCGGGATGATCGAGCGGACCGCCTGTACGCGGTGGATCCACGGCGGCCGGGTGCCGTCCCAGCCAACGTTGAGTCGCTCCATGACTGCTTCCAGCCTGGGTATGGCCTCGATTACATGTGTCGGGAGGATGCCGGAGTTGAACCCTGCCGAGCCCTGGATAGTGAGCAGCCACTTCATGATCACCGGCACGATCGCCCGCGGTGTCTCGTCGTGGGTTCCGGGATCGAAGCCGGCCAGGTCGGAGACGAACTTCAGGTGGGTATGCCCGTCCGGAACGAGGACGAACCAGTCGTGGGCGTGTTCGGGACTGCTCAGAGCGGCGTACTGTCTCCCCATCGCGATGCCCAGCTCGAGCGGCATGTTGAAGCGTGCGAGGTTTTCGTCTCCCTCGCCACGGCAGCGGCTCAGGTCGTGTATCGAGAAGCGGCTGCCGTGCAGCGCCTGGCAGATGCGGTCTATTCGGGGCAGCGACCCCAACACGCTTTCGTTGGCGACGCGTGGAACGAATCCACAGCTCAGGACGGCCAGCATCATCGCGTTGAGCAGCGGTTCGTATTCGTCGTCGAACGGACAGTTCAGGAAGACATACGGCTCATTGGGCGAAGGCGGACGAGGCTCGCTGGTAGCGGATGACTCCATTAGCTATGGGCGCGCCTACGCGGCGACTTGGTCGAGTCGCGAAAGTATGCGCCGGTACTTGATTACACGAGGGTCATAGCTCCCAGCGAGGGCGGAAATCATGCTCGCGGCTTCTTCGATTTTAGCTCGGGCGCCCTCATATTCGCCCTTGTCGCGCAGGGCCAGACCGAGGTTGTATAGGCCGTCGGCAACCTCCGAGGAGCGGCCTCCATAGATGTCGCCAGCGGCGGACAGCACCTCCGACAGCACACGCACAGCTTCGTCGGTTTCGCCACGGGAGCGCAGCGCTGTTCCGAGGTGGAACATGGATTTGGCCCACCCCTCATCGATGTGCAGCTCTTTGTTGGCCTCAGCCGCCTTCCGGAGTTCCTCCACTGCCTCCTTCCATTGCCGGGTTCTACAGAGAGCGACGCCGTTGTAGAACCAGCAGCTTGCCTGGATCGGGGCGGGGATTTGTGGATCGCCGTCGGCGAGCTGAACCGCCCGCCCAAGGGCGGCTTGCGCGCCGCAGAGGTCGTCGGACTGGATCATCAGGTAGCCGAGGCCGACGAGACTGGTCACCCTGGTCACCGGCTCCACCCCCAAGAACTCGGCCCCAGCCGACGACTCGCCGCTGTCGAGATGTTCCTGGGCGAGCGACAACCAAAGCTTGTTCGCTTCCACCCGCGGATGGGTCGGACCTAGCTCGCGCTGGTTTACCTCGAGCGTGTGGGAGAGAACCTCGACCGCCTCGCTGTAGCTTCGGGCTCGAACCAGAAGGGCACCGAGTTCCTGCTTGATCGCAATCACCCCGGGTGACTCACCACCGTCCTCCTCGGCGCGGATCGCAGCCGCCTCTCGCAACCTCTTCAACGCATCGTTGAACTCTTCCATCTCGGCCAGCGTGTCCGAGAGTGGAATCAAAATCGACACCCGATTCGGATAGCCCTCGATTGCCGCGGCCTCGCAGATCTCGAGAGCCTCGTGTAGGTGCTTCAAGGCTTCAGGGTGGTCGCGGAGCTCGAGGTCGATCAGGCCGATGTTGAGGTGGGCGAGGGCTAGCTCCTTGACTCCCAGCTCTTCGCCGCAGGATCGCTCCAGTGCTTCGCGGTGCTCGCGCAGCTCCTCTTCGTCCGGCTGCTCCGCCGAAAGCGCCGCGATGCTCGCGTCGAGCCGCTTCAGGAGCTGCGTGCGTGTATCGATCTCATGCTCCACCCGGGACGCAGGCGACGACTCTTCCATTCGCGCCAAGATCCAGTCAGCGACCCCGCCCGGTGGCTGGTCCAGCTCCGCATCCAGAAAGGACATGCCCTTGAGAAAAGGTGGTGGGGAGGCGCCATCGAGCAGGACTGGAACGAGGGGCTTCGCCTGATCCCGCCAGTGCTCCTGCAACACCTCGGTCCACTGATACCGGTCATCTCCACCCGAATCGGCGACAACGAGCAGGACGATCACATCGGAGTCTTGAACAGCTTGGCGTAGCCACTTGGCGCTGTCACTGCCCGGGGGAATATCGAGTGCCCTCGTGGCAACGAAATCGGGATCGGCGGCTTGCAGCGCAGCCGCGAGCTCCTCTGCCCACTGCATTGCGCTCACCCCGTGCGAGATGAAGATCTTCTTCGCCTTACCACCACCCATACCGATTGGCGCACAGTACTACAGCCTCGCCCGGATGCAGCGCAATCAGCCAAACGTTGTCCAAATGGGTGCACGTCGGGGCTGATACCAGCGCGTGTGTGTGTTTCCGAGAAGCATATTGTCGTCAGGTCGACCGCTAGGCGGACCCTCCTCCGGCGTTGCCGGCCGTCAACCTTCGCCCGGGGCAGTGAGCGTGCCGGTCGGGCTGACGTTGATGGCGTGAGAGCCGAAGTCTTCCCTGGAGAGGGTCGCGATCTGGGTGGCTGCGGCATTAGTGGGATCGGGAACGGGCTGGCCCTCTTCGATCAACTCGACGGAGGCCACCCGTCCGGCGCGGAAGGAGCCGTCTTTGGCCAACGTGACGTGCAGCACCGCCGTTTGGCTGAGAGCGCCTTCGAGGGTGAAGTTGTGGTAGCCGGAGAAGTTGCCGAGGCTGTATGCGATCAGGCGGGCGCGGTAGATCTCGATACCGCGCAGCACGTGTGGGCCAGAACCGAGGATCAGGTCCGCTCCGGCCCGGATCGACATCCGGGCGAACTCGCGTGGGTTGCCGCGGTCCTCGCCCAGTAGGTCTCCCCTTCTCCGGTCACGTGTTGGGCATCGGTGCCCTCGGCCCCGGCATGGAAGGCGACGACAATGATGTCCGCCCTGTTGCGCGCCTCCCCGATCAGCGCCCGGGCGGCTGGGAGGTCAATGAAAGACGGCATGTTCGCGTAGGGCGCGAAGCCGAGAAAGGCGACCTTGAGACCGCCGGCCTTCAGGACGGTGACCTGCTCGGGTAGACCGGTCTGCTTGATGCCGGCGCGCTGGAGCGCCTCGATCGTCTCTTCCTGCCCCGCCTGGCCAAAGTCGAAAGAGTGGTTGTTGGCATTGGACATCAGGGTGAACCCGGCAGCCCTGAGGTGCCTCGCGTACTCCGGCGGCGCCCGGAAGGCGAAGCATTCGCTTGAGCCCGAGCCGCACTTGGGAGATTCGGACACGTCGGTCAGCGTCCCCTCGAGGTTGGCGAAGACGACGTCGCCCTTGAGCGCACCCTTGACCGGGTCGAAGTAGGTCGCCGGGTCGGGGGGCAGCGTCGGCGTGATCCCCATCGCGAGGTCCCCGACAGCGGCGATCCTGACGACCTTCTTCACCTCCCAAGGGCCGCCCTGTCGACTGTTGGAATTCCCACCCACAATCTGGGACTGACTCCCGCCGGGTTCCGGCGGATCGCGAACGGTGCCATCGAAGCACCCGGCCAGCAACACCGCCACGATTACAGTGAGGAGCCCCACCCGCATAGGGCACGGTACCCGCCACGCCGGCCCTACAGTGTGTTTTCAGACCCGAGACAGTCGTCCACGCCTTGTACCGCGACTCGACCATCATCGATCGATGCCGCCCTCACCGGCTCAGATCGAGCTCCTCAGTCGCTGTGATGGATGCCGGCATGGCGATGCGACCGGCGAGCCCGAGGAAGCTCAGGCAGTCGATCCGCGAAGTAGCCCAGGGCGGCGCCGCTCAGCGTGGCGACCAAGCCGAGGGTGGCAACGGCAACGCCAGCTCCGGCATCGAGTCCGTTGAGCAAAAACACCAGCCCGGCGACCGCGACGGTGGGAACGACGAATAACGCAACACGAATGGCCATGCCTCGAGTGTAGATCACGCCAAGGAATCCATCGCCAGAGCAAAGACGCCGAGGCCGATGCCGAAGAAGAAACCAAAGGCGGTCGCCTGCTCGACCTCGCGCTCGGTCCGCTGCGCAAGGACAGCCGCGTAGCGGGCAGCGCCACCGAGAAGGGCAGTGGAGCCGATGAGAAGCGCAATCGCGCCGGAGAGCGCGTCGGTGAGGATGCCGCCAAGGACAGAATCGACCACAGTCCTGCGATCCTACGCAAAAAGCAGACAATAAGCTTCGTCGGCGGCTTACTTGCTCAGCCCGTCGTCGACGCCGACCCGGTGTCTTCCAAGTCGAGGACCTCGACTGAGTCGGTGGCGTTGAAGTAGGCGCAGGGGGAGCCGCCGAAGACCCAGATCCGGTCGCCGATGGCGGTGGTGGCGTGGCCGTGGCGGGGGGTGCGCATGGCGGGGAGGGATGCCCACCGTTCGGTTTGCGGGTCCCACTCCTGGACGGCCCCCGTGACCGTGCCGGCGCCATCGTTGCCGCCACCGACGGCGATCACCTGGTCGCCGATGGCGACGACGCCGAGCCCGCCGCTGCCGGTCGGCATTGGCGGCAGGCGGGTCCAGCGGCGCTCGGAGACGTCGTAACTTTCGGCCGTGTCGACCGCAAGCGAGCCGGGCGCCCGGCCGCCGAGCACGTAGAGCTTGTCGCCGGCGACCGCGGCGCCGACGTGCTCTCGCCGGCTCGGCATGTCCGGCAGACGCGTCCACCGCCGGGTTTTGAAGTCAAACGCGAACGCCTCGGACATTGGCTTGGTGTTGAGCGCCCCGCCGGCGACGATCAGCTGGTCGCCGACGACACCGGCCGCCATCGCCGCGCGCGGCTCCGGCATCTCCGGCATCTGCGACCACCGGTCAGTGTCGGGGTCGTAGCGGTAGAAGCCCGCCTTGGTGTTGCCGTCCCGGGTCCCCCCGTAGCCACCGAGGACGTAGAGATCGTGGTCGTAGGCAACGACACCTATGTGGTTCAGTTTTTCCGGCAGTGGAGCCAGCTCCGTGAAGGTCCCGTTTTTCGGGTCGAATCGAGTCAGCTGGTCGCTCGAGTTCAGCAGGAGCTGGTCGTTCTCCAGCACCTCGATGTCGGTGATGCCACCGGCCAAGTAGATCTGGCCGTCGATCGCCGTCCCCCGGGGCTCGTCGAGCGGGTACGGGAGCCCGTCGACCTCCGTCCAAGGCGAACTGAGGTTGGTCATCGGTACGCATTCGCCGGTTTCGAGGCCGAGTTCTTCCCTGATGTCGCGCTCGAAGCCGGTGTCAGTGAAGGCCGCGACAGGCAGCCCGATCACAACGAGGAGCACGATCGCCAGCGGGATCAGGTGCCATCGGCGCATCAGCTCGCCACCGCCGTCGGCTCGCCGAGTGCGATCAGGACCCGTTCGGAGACCGCCTGCCAAGTGAGTTCCCCCGAGCGCGCCAGCGCCCGTTCGCCGCAGTCGCGGGCGGTCTCGGGGTCGGCCATTTCGAGCATCGCCGGCGTCAGTGCCTCCGGGTCGTCCGGGTCGACCACCCTGCCGCACTCGCCCACTGCGTCCTCCGCTCCGCCGACCGTGGTGCCGATACTGCCGACGCCGGCCGCGGCGGCGTCGAGATAGGCGATCCCATACGGCTCGAAGGTCGAGGGCATGAGCAGGCAGGTGGAGCGGGCCAACAGCTCGGCGTACCGGCGGCGCCCTTCCTCGGAGCCGAGCGGCAACGACCCATGTCCAGTCACCCCCGCCGCATCGACCGGGGGATGGCCACCGACCAGGTCCAGCGTCGCCTCCGGGTAGCGCTCGCGGACCGCAGCGAATCCGTCGAGGACCGCATCGCCGCGCTTGCGCTTCCAGTCGGCGCCGACGAAGAGGAACCTAGGGGTGTGCCAGTCCTTGTCGGACGGCTCGACATCGAGGTTCCTGCCCAGACCGACCACGTGGACCTTCGAGTCCGGGACCCCGTAGTCCTCGCGCAACGACGTGGCTACCCACCGGCTGGCGACACAGCAGCCGCGGCTGCGCTCGTAGACACGCCGCTGACGGGCCTTCCACCGGGCCGCCGCCGCGCTGCTGAGCGTGCTGTAAACGGAGTCGGGCTGACGCAGCGCCTGTGCCACGGTCATGTCCTCGAAGGTGACGACGGGCGCATCGGTGGAGAGCGTGTAGCTGGTCCCGATCATCACCACGCCGTCGAGCTGCCCGGCGACGCGCAGGCGGCGGTTGGCGGTGGCGGTGAACGCAGCGGCGAAGGCACGGCTGGTGGCTTGGTCCGCCCACGACATGCCGAGGTAGCGGGCGAGCCGGCCCGCCCCGCGGAACTCAGCGCCGACCGGAACGATCTCGCAACCCGCGGCGGTGAACCCAGAGGTGAGGCCGGCGGGAACCCCCGACCATGACCCCGCGTGGGTCGGGTCGCTCTGCTGAACGAGGGCGATCCTTGGCTTCGACGCAGTGGAAGTGAGCACCGCCAAGCCGGAAACCATGACACAAGGTTCTGCACAGGTTTCCCAAACCGCCCCGGTCGCCTCGGATCTTTCAGATTTTCGGTACCGGGACTTCCACCATCACCGTGACCGGCCCGTCGTTGACCAGGGCCACACCCATACAGGCACCAAAGATCCCCTTCGCGGCTCCGAGCCGCTCGCAGACGCGGTCGTAAAGGGGCTCGGCGAGCTCGGGCCGGGCGGCGCCGACGTAACTCGGCCGGTTGCCCTTGCGAGTGTCACCGTAGAGGGTGAACTGACTGACGCAGAGCACCTCACGATCCCCCAGCGGCTCGTTCATCCTGCCCTCTGCGTCGTCGAAGATCCGCAGCGCCCGCAGCTTTTCGGCGAGGCGGTCCGCCTGCTCTTCACCGTCCCCGATCCCGACACCGAGCAGGACCAGCATCCCCGGCCCGATCTGGGCGACGCGCTCGCCCTCTACGTCGACCGCGGCCTGGCTGACCCGCTGGACCAGCGCCTTCACGCGTCTGCGGAGCCGCCCTCGAGGGCCTCGACTAGCGAGGAGGCGTCGTAGGCGCCGTAGAGGAGGACACCGTTGGTGAAGAACGCCGGCGTCCCAGTGGCGCCGCTCGCCGCGGCCGAGTCGAGGTCCCGTTGGACGCGAGCACCGTGGGTGCCGGAGTCGACCTCGGCGGCCATCCGGTCGGCGTCGAGCCCGAGGTCGGCGCCCACAGCCAGCATCGTCTCGCGGGAGAGTTTCGGCTGAGCCTCGAAGAGGGAGTCGTGGTACTCCCAGAAGCGGCCCTGCGCCGCCGCCGCCTCGCTGGCTTCCGCCGCCAGCGGCGCAAGCGGGTGGCGCTCGGGAATCGGCAGGTGTCGGAAAGCGAAGACGAGGCGGTCGCCAAGCCGCGCCCGGACCCGGCGCAGGACCGACTGCGCACCGAGACAGAACGGGCACTGGAAGTCGCCGAACATCACCAACTCCAACGGCGCCTCGGGCTCGCCATGAACGTGATCCACGTCCTCGAGAGGGGGTGAAAGACGTACGTCCACGGAACCCGATGTTATGTGGTCGTGGACACCGTCGAGTCGGTCCTGATCCTGATGCTGGCCGCGGTACTGCTGGTCCGCCTGGCGGAGTACGGGAACGTGCCCCCGCCGGTCGTCCTCGTCCTCGGCGGCCTCGCGATCGCTTTCGTGCCGGGACTGCCGACGGTCGAGCTTGATCCCGACGTGATCTTCCTTGTCTTCCTGCCGCCGCTCGTCTACGCGGCCGGGTGGCGCGCCTCACCGCGCGAGCTGCGCGCTGTGATCCGGCCGCTGGCGATGCTCTCAGTGATCCTCGTCTTCCTCACCGCGGCGGTCGTCGCCCTCGTCGCCCACGCGTTGGTTCCCGGCCTCGGCTGGGCCGAAGCAGCGGTGCTCGGCGCCGTCCTCGCGCCCACCGACGCCGTCGCCGCGATCGCGATCTTCCGCCGCATCGGCGGTCCCGAGCGGGTGCGGCTGCTGGTCGAAGGGGAGTCGATGATCAACGACGGCACCGCGCTGGTGATCTACCGGATCGCGGTCGGCGTGGCCGCGGGTGGCGCCTTCAGCCTTGGCGACGCGGCTCTCGAGTTCATCGCCGTGTCCGCAGGTGGGATCGGGGTCGGCCTCGTCGTCGGCGCCCTCTCGATCCTGGTCATCCGGCGCCAGACCGACACCGGCCTGGTCGTCGTCCTCACCGTGCTCACCGCCTACGCCGCCTATATCGGCGCCGAGGAGGTCGGTGTCTCGGGCATCCTCGCCGCGGTCGTCGCCGGGCTCTACGGCGGCTACCAGTCCTCCCACGCCCTCGACGCCGATACCCGCCTCTCCGGGGTCGCCTTCTGGGGGGTCTTCGTCTTCGCCCTCGAGACCACCCTGTTCGTCCTGCTCGGCGTGCAGCTGCCGGAGATCGTCGACTCGTTGGAGGCGAGCTCCTCCGGTGTCGGCGACCTGGTCGGGCCGATCCTGGCGATCGCCGCCGCTTCGATCCTCACCCGGCTTGCCTTCGTCTTCGCCCTGCGCACCGACGCCGGCGAGAACCTCGGCGAGCGCTTCGCGGTCGGCTGGAGCGGGATGCGCGGCGCGATCTCCCTCGCCGCCGCCCTCGCGGTGCCGCTCAGCATCGCCGGCCGTCCCCAGATCATCTTCATCACCTTCGGCGTGATCCTGCTCACCCTGGTCGGCCAGGGTCTCTCGCTGGCCTTCGTGATCCACAAGCTGCGACTAGAGGGGCCGCGCCGCTGGAGCAACGAAGAGGCGGTGGCGCGGATGGAGGCGGCACAGGCAGCCCTCGACCGCCTCGAAGAGATCGAGGAGGAGGAACGCGCCGACGAGCACCAGCTGAACCGGCTGCGCGACCTCTACCGCGCCCGCTTCCGCAGGTGCGCCGCGGTGCTCGGGGGCGAGGACCCCGAGAGCGCGGCTCGTGAGCAGCGGATCGCCGACTACGGGCAGCTGCGCCAGGAGCTGATCGGGATCGAGCGGGAGACGCTGCTCGAGCTGCAGGGAAGCGAACGTCTGCGCCACGCCACCGCCCGCCAGATCGAGCGCGATCTCGACCTCGAGGAGGCGCGGATCCGGACCTAGCGGGGCGCTTTTGTCACCCCACGGGTTACAAAGGCGCCCCGGCTAAGCTGCGAAGAACTCGCGCGCCCGCGCCGCGACCAGGTCCGGGCGCTCGTCGGCGATGAAGTGCCCGCAACCGGGGACCAGCTCCACCTGCATGTCCTCGGCGTGGCGCTGGTATCCGCCCAGCATCGAGGGGCGCAAGGCGAAGTCGTCTTCGCCGAAGACCAGCCGCGTCGGCACCGTCAGCATCGCCTCGGCGTAGCGGCCACGGGCCACCGCCGGAGCCTCGCGCAGGTTGAAGACCCTGTACAGCTGCACCCCGGCCCGCGCTCGCGCCGGCTCCGCCAGGTTGTCGGCGAAGGCCCGAACCTCCTCCGGGCCCCAGGCCTCCTTCCTCGACGAGCCCCCCACCAGCACTTTGGCGACGAAGTCGCCGCGGCGGTGCATCGCGTAGCCCAGCCCCGGGGTGAGGATCGCGAACTGGTACCAGAAGCGCCAGGCGTGGCCGATCGTGTTCCGCAAGCTGATCCAGGGCGGGACGATGTTCAGCGCGAGGAACTTCTCGAACCGCTGCGGCGAGCGCAGGCAGAGTAGGAAGCCGATCCAGCCGCCCCAGTCGTGGCCGACCAGCTTCACCCGATCGAGGCCGAGCTCGTCCAGCACAGCGAGCACGTCGGTCGCCATGTTTTCCTTCTCGTAGCCGTCCCGCGGCGCGTCGGACCAGCCGAAACCGCGCAGGTCGAGCGCCAGCACTCGGTGGCGGTCGGCGAGCGCCGGCATCAGGTTGCGCCACTCGTACCAGTGCTGCGGCCACCCGTGCAGGCAGAGGACCACGTCGTCGCCCGAGCCGGCTTCGGCGACGTGGAAGTCGATCCCGCGCGCCCTGACCTGGCGGTGGCTGACTCCCTCCACGTTGGGCGGCTCGGTCACGCCGACAGGCTAGAGGCTCGGCACGAACCGCGGGCGCGGGACCGGCCGCGCGCCGGGACCGCGCCGGTCACCCGCCCCCTATCTCCCGCTCAGTGCAGCGCGGCCGCAGCCGCCTGGCGGAAGTCCGTGAGCATCTCCTCCATCGCCCCGACCTCGCACGCGACCATTTCCGGCCACGCCTTGTCGGGATGCTCCTGCAAAGTCTTGAGGCCGTTGCCGCTGATCACGGCGACGACGGTGTCATCCGCCCCGATCTTCCCTTCCGAGGCCAGCCTCGCGGTCGAGGCGATCGTCGTCCCGCCGGCCGGCTCGGTGAGGATGCCCTCGGTAACCCCGAGCAGGTCGATCGCGGAGAAGATCTCCTCGTCGGTCGCGGTCGCTGCGGCGCCGCCGCGCGAGCGCACCGCGTCGACCACCAGGCCACCGTCGCCGGGAGCGCCGATCGCCAACGAGTGGGCCGCCGTGTCCGGGGTCTCGGTGACGATCTCGCCGCCGCCGCTGATCGCGGTTGCGATCGGGGCGCAGCCCCTGGCCTGAGCGATATTGATCTTGGTCGCACCAGTCTCCGCCAGTCCGACGGTCTCCAGCTCCTGCAGGCCCTTGTGGACGCGCGAGGAGAGCGTGCCGCCCGCCGCCGGGATGACGAAATGGTCGGGGGCCGTCCAACCGAGCTCCTCGACCACCTCGAAGGCCATCGTCTTCGCCCCCTCGGCGTAGAACGGCCGCAGGGTGATGTTGGCGAACTCCATTCCAGTGGTGATCGCCAACTCGCGGCAGGCCCGGTTGGCCTGGTCGTAGTTGCCGTCGAGCTGACAGACCTGGGCGCCGAGGGCGCGACACGCCTTCGCCTTGCCCTTCTCCATGTTGCCCGGGTAGAAGATGTACGGCGTCGCGCCGGCCTTGGCGGCGAGCGCGGCGACCGCGGTGCCGACGTTGCCGGTCGAGACGCAGCCGACCTCGTACTTGCTCAGCTCGAGCAGGCGGGCGATCGCCATGCCTACGACCCGGTCCTTGTAGGAGAGGGTCGGCCGGTTGGTCGAGTCGTCCTTCAGGTAGAGGTTGCGCAGACCCAGCTCGGCACCGAGGCGCTCGGCGCGGATCAGCGGCGTTTTGCCGGAGAACTGGCCAACCGCCTGCTGGGCGCGGCGGGTGACGATCGGCAACAGCTCCTCGAAGCGCCAGATGTTCCAGGGGCGCTCGGCAAGCGGCCGCTCCTCGATCAGGGAACGGGCACGCTCGTAGTCGTACTCGATGTCGAGGCCGTTGCCGCAGGCGGGACACCTGAAGGACCTGTCGGCCAGGGTCGTCTCGTACCCGCAGTCGCGGCAGACAAGTTCGGTGGCGCAAGAGGTGGTCCGGTGCCCGTTCGGCTCGGTGAGATGCGGATGCTCCGCGTCACTCATGACTCCTCCTTTTGCCGCCGCGACGGGGGTATCCGTCCGCCCGCCTCGGCACTCGTCCTTTTTGGTTCGCACGGGTATAACACATGGCTCGCCAACGCTCAATGCTTTCTGCGTAAAAATCTGGTTACCGATTCGAGATCTCAGTTTGGCAAGGTAGCGGAAGTTGGCGGCATCGGGTGATCCAGGAAACCCGTTGTCTGTAAAGTCTTTGTCTTCAGTTTCGAGGAACCGTTGTGACGTGACCCCCCAGGAGCGCTTCGCCGCCAATCTCCGCCGAGCCCGCACCGAGCTCGCCATCTCTCAGGAAGAGCTGGCCTCTCGCTGCAATCTGCACCGGACCGAGATCTCGCTGCTCGAGCGGGCCGGGCGCGAACCGCGCCTGGGGACGATCGTGAAGCTCGCCGGCGCGCTGGGAACAACTCCGGACGCGCTTTGCGACGGCGCCGCGTGGCTGCCGAAAGCCCATCGCTTCAAGGTCGAAGCGCCGCTTCGCGGCGCTTGACCTAAACGATGAAGTGGGGCGGGGCGACGTCGGCCTTGCCGGCGTTTCCAGGACTCTTCAATGACGGTTGAGGTCCTGGCTCGTGACTGGTCCTCCTTTGCCACCCCAAGGCGGTTTCCCTAGTCAGAGAGCCCCGCCCACTTCACCGGTGTTGATCGCCCGGCAGGTCCATTCATAACATACGATCGTGTAACAATCAAGCCCCCTTGCTCCAATCGAATCGGTTCTACGAACCGTGGAACGGGTCAGGAGGTAGGTGCCGGGCTCTCCGTCTCGACGACGATCGCCGCGGAGTCCGGCCAGGGGCCCGGAAGGTCGCCGCCCTCGCCCGCGCCGGATGCCTCCAGCAGCTCCTCGGCGACGTGCGGAGCGAACGGCGCAAGGGTCCGGACAAGCAGCACCAGCGCCGCCACCTGGGCCTCCGCGTCGGCACGGTCGAGCTGGCCACGGCGCTTGACCACGCGCTTCTCGAAGTCCTGGATACGCTCGAAGAGGCGGGTGATGTTGCGGACCGCCTTGTGCATCTGCAGCCCCTCGACGTCGGCGGTGATCCGCTCCAGGCCGTTGTCGCACCATTTGCCCAGCCGCTCCCGCATGTGCACGGTGTCGGCCGCGGCCTCGGGGTCGTGGCGGGTTCCCTCCAGTGCCGCGAAGCGGTCGTGCGAGTAGGTCCAGAGGTTGCGCAGGAAGCGGCTGGCGAAGCGCAGCGCGCCGTCGCTCCAGTTCAGCGTCTTCGCCGGCCCGGCGGCGTAGAGGATGGCGAGGCGGACGGTGTCGGCGCCGTGCTGCTCGACCAGCTCGTCGGGGTTGACGACGTTGCCGAGGTGCTTGCTCATCTTGCGGCCGTCGGCGATCACCATCTCGTGGAAGAGGCAGCCGGCAAACGGCTCGCCGTCCTCGATGAAAGCGAACGGGCCGCGGTCGCGCAGCGCCTTGGTGACGATCCTCTGGTCGAAGACGAAGCCGCCGCTATCGTTGCCGGCAACCAGGCGCTCGGCCGGCAGCCACTCCTTCAGGTCGGGGTGGTCGAACATCTGCGTCTCCCGAGCCTCTGGTGGGACCGCCGCCGGGACCCATAGCCAGAGCGCGTCGAAATGGCAGTCGAGGGTGTCGGTCTCCCGCTTGGCGGGGGCGTCGCACTTGGGGCAGGCGACGTCGACGAAGTCGGAGCGCTCTGCGAGCGGGTTTCCCTCGCCGGTCGGGGCGATGTCGCGCGGCAGGCGCACCGGCAGGTCCTCCTCTGGCACCGGCACGACCCCGCAGGCGTCGCAATGGACGACCGGGATCGGGGTGCCCCAGGAGCGTTGGCGAGAGATCGAGAAGTCGTTGGCGCGGTAGCGCTTCGCCTCACGGGCACCCGCCAGCGGCGGCGCGTCCTCAGCGGCCTCCTCCCCCTCCTCCTCATCCGGCGCCCGCTCCATGCGCCGAGCAAGCTCACGGTCGGCCTCGTCGACCGCGGGGATGCCGAGGGCCGCGGTTGGGCCGAAGCGGGCGTCGACGATCGGCGAGACGAAGACCGGCAGCTCGCGCCCATCGGGCGCGGAGATCGAAGTGCCGGCATCGACGATCGGGACCGAGCGGGCGTCGCGGGCGCTGCGCTCCCAGCCCCCGGAGCGCATCCGCTCCAGCTCCTCCCGCGCCTCCGCCTCGGGTACCCAGGCGTCGACCTCGGGATGGCGCGGCGAGAGCAGGACGAAACTGGCCAGCGAGGCCGCCTGGCGGTGCGGCGTAAAGACGGTCAACGAGCCGGCCGATCCCTCCAGGTCGGCCTCGACCCCATCGCTGCGGCCGAGGATGTAGCGCTGGGTGGCGAGCGAGAGGTCGTCCCAGCTCTCGAGCTGCTCGGTGTTGCGGTCGTTCTCCTCCAGGTAGGGGGTGATGCGCAGGAACCAGGTCGGGCGCCGGATCAGGCGGACCTCGTTGTGGCAGCGCCAGCAGCGCCCGTCCTCGACCTGGATCGAGGCAAGGGTGGTGTTGCAGGTGTCGCACCAGTCGACGGTGGCGTCCTCGCGGTAGATCATGTCGGCGTCGAGCAGGGCGAGGAAGAGCCACTGCGACCACCGGTACTGGCCCTCGTCGGAGCTGTAGAAGACGCGGTCGTAGTCGAAGGAGAAGCCGAGCCGCTTCATCTGGCCAAGCATCCGCTCGCCGCACTCGGCCACCCACTCGGCGGGCGGCTCCTGGCGCTCGATCGCCGCCAGCTCGGCCGGCAGGCCGAAGGCGTCGAAGCCGAAGCCGAAGAGCACGGCGTCGCCGCGGGCGCGGCGGAACCGGGCGTAGGCGTCGCCAAGGGAGTAGTCGCGGACGTGGCCCATGTGCAGGTTGCCCGAGGTGAAGGGGCTAGAGGGCTTGACGTAGACCCGCGCCTGGCCCTCGGCGGGCTTTGGCGCCTCGAAATCCCCACGCTCCGCCCAAACCGCCTGCCTGGCGGCCTCAATCGCTGCAGGGTCGTAGCTGGGCTTCCCCTGACTCATGCCCGAAAGGCTACTGAGAGGATCTAGAGGGCCCGGACTAGGCGAAGGTCCAGAGCTTGTTGCCCAAGAAGTTGAACGGCATCGCGACGGCGACGGCGATCGCCTGCGCGGCCAGGGTGCCAACCGCGCCGTTGGCGACGAGCGCCTCGAGCACGACGAGGTTGAGTCCTAGCGCCGCGAGGCTGACGGCGAAGAAGCGGGCCGCCTGAAAGCTCGCCGACCCATCGCCGGGACCGAAGGTCCAGTGGCGGTTCCAGAGGAAGTTGTTGGTTACGGCGACGCAGAAGGCACCGACCGCCGCAAGCGCGTGGTAAATACCGAGGTTGCCGGCCAGGACGGCGAAAACGCCGAGGTTGATCAGGTAGCCGGAGCCGCCGACCAACCCGAACTTGAGCAGCTGCACCCAGTTCGCGGGCTGGCGGGCGGCGGCGCCAATCCTGTAAGCCAGCTCAGAGGTCGAGCTCACCGGCGGCAGGTTAACGAGGTCCGCGGCTGTTGCGCGTAGTCTTCCCGCTCCGATGCGCGGACGGACTGCAACCCTGGCCGCGGTGGCGATCGCTGCCGTCGCGGTCGCACTGGCCCTTCTCTTCGGGGGCTCCTCGGACTCCAAACCGTCACCGGCATCCCTCAGCGAGGTGCCCGGCCAGCCGACGGTCACGATCGTCTCGCCCCGCAACGGTGCCCGCCAGGCGAGTCACGCTGTCGTGGTCAAGGTCCAGATCGACAACTTCCAGCTCGCCCCCGAGCACTTTGGCGGCGAACCACAGCTCGGCCAGGGCCACATCCGGTTCAGCCTCAACCGGGTCCCCGACTGTGTCGACCCGGTCAAACTGCAGCGCGCGATCGACAGCCCGCTGGGCAACGGACGCCTCGTCGGCGCCTCCTTCGACTACTCCGAGTACTCGGGCCCCAACGGGCAGCTTGCGGAGCAGGTCGGCACCGCCGGCAGCTACTCCCCAGGCACCAGGCCGGAGATCTACTACCGCGACCTCAAGCCCGGCTTCTACCGGCTGATCGTCAACCTGGCCGAGAACAGCGGCGCGACGACCCCCTTCCACGCCGTCACCAACTTCCAGGTCCTCCCCAGCCCCGGCCACGGGCCGCATCCGTGCCGCGGGAACAAAGTTCCCAGCGCCAAAGCCGCCGCCAGACTCGGCTAGAAGCAGGCGCAATCCCGCCACCGGGTGCGGTGGATCCAATACTTCACTTTGTATAGTCGGGTGAATGCGGACTTACCGTCGACTAACGGGTTACCTGCGTCCCTACCGTCCACAGCTGTGGGGTTCGATGGTGTTTGCCTGGGCGGCGATCGGGTTCTCGGTGCTGATCCCCTGGCTGGTCGGGGAGGCCGTCAACGCGATCCAGGACGGCAACGAGGCCGACCTCCTGCCGCTCGCGCTGGCGGTCGTTGGTGCTGGCATCTTGCGGCTCGGGCTGACGATCGTGCGGCGCCTCGTCGCCGGCAAGGTCTCGCTGGCGATCGAGTTCGACCTGCGCCAGAGCATGTACGCGCACCTGCAGCGGCTCGACCTCGGCTTCTTCGATTCCCAGCAGACCGGCCAGCTGATGTCGCGGGCGACCGTCGACCTGCAGGCGATCCGGTTCTTCCTCGGCTACGGGCTCGTCTTCATCACCCAGAGCCTGCTGACGCTGGTGCTCGCCGGAGCGGTGATGTTCGTGATCAACCCCGGTTTGGCGCTGATCGCCCTGGTCCCGGCCCCCTTCGTCGTCTACACCGCCTCCCGCTACAACCGCGCCTCGCGGCCCGCCGTGCAGGAGGTCCAGCAGCGGATCGCCGAACTGACCGCGGAGGCCGAGGAGAACGTCTCCGGGATCCGCATCGTCAAGGCCTTCGCCCGCGAGGAACACCAGCTGCACCGCTTCCAGCGCGCCGTCTCCCGCGTCTTTGACCAGAGCATCTACTCGACCCGTCTGCAGGCGTTCTTCACGCCGCTGATCGGCTTCCTGCCGCAGATCGGGATCGCGCTGGTGCTCCTGATCGGCGGCCGGCAGGTGATCAACGGCTCGCTCAGCCTCGGCAGCTTCAGCGCCTTCTACCTGTACCTAGGGATGCTGGTCGGGCCGATGCGAACGCTCGGCGTGGCGATGGGGATGGCGCAGCGGGCGATCGCCTCTGGCAACCGGCTGTTCGAAGTCCTCGACCGCGAGCCGGCGATCCAGGGCCCGCCCGGGGCGCCGCCGCTGCCGGCGGGCGGAGGCGAGATCGAGCTGAGCGGGGTGACGCTGCGCTACGACGGCTCGATGCCGGCCCTGACCGGAGTGGACCTCAGCGTCCCCGCCGGCCGCACGGTCGCCCTGGTCGGGCCGTCGGGATCGGGCAAGACCAGCCTGGTGGCGCTGATCGCCCGCCTTTATGACCCGAGCGAGGGGACGGTGTCTGTCGACGGCGCCGACGTCCGCTCGGTCGAGATCGGCTCGCTGCGCTCCGAGATCGCCTTTGTCTCCGACGACAGCTTCCTGTTCACCGCCAGCGTCGCCGAGAACATCGCCTACGCCCGTGCCGACGCGACCAGGGAGGAGATCGAAGAGGCCGCACGCCGGGCCCAAGCCGACGCCTTCATCCGCGCGCTGCCCGACGGCTACGAGACCAGGGTCGGCGAGCGCGGGCTGACCCTATCCGGCGGCCAGCGCCAGCGGGTGGCGATTGCCCGCGCGCTGCTGGCCGACCCGCGGGTGCTGATCCTCGACGATGCCACCTCCTCGGTCGACGCGACCACTGAGGCGGCGATCAAGTCCGGCCTGCGCGAGGCGATGGCCGGCCGCACCACCTTCATCATCGCCCACCGCCTCTCGACCCTCTCCCTGGCCGACGAGATTGTCGTCCTCGACGGCGGGACGATCGTCGACCGGGGCACCCACGAGGAGCTGATGGAGGGCTGCGGGTTCTACCGCGAGATCGCCGACCACGGCCTCGCCGACACCGTCTTCCTGCAGCGGGACCTGGAAGAGCGCGAGGAGATGGCAAGACTGTGAACGAGCGCCGGTCGGAGAACCCGTTCCGCAACATCGCGTACCTGTTCGCAGCGCTGTGGCGGTTGGTCCGCGGTGAGGACCAGCGCGGCCGCAAGGTGCGCTGGATGATCGGGCTGCTGCGTCCCTACCGGGGCCGGATGGTGCTGATGCTGGTCGCCCTGCTGATCGAGACCGCGGCCGCCTTGGCGCCCCCATACCTCGCCGGGCAGGCGATCGACGCCGGCATCGTCACCGGCGACGTCGGCGCGCTCGACCTGATCGTGGCCGCGTTCGTCGGCGTCGCCCTGCTCTACGCCGCCGGTACCTACGCCGAGACCTACCTGGTCGGGTGGGTCGGCACCCGGGCCCTGCAGGACCTGCGCGAGCGGCTCTTCTCCCACATCCAGTCGATGTCGATCGGGTTCTTCACCCGGCGCAGCCCCGGGGTCCTGATCTCGCGGATGACCAACGACGTCGAGGCGCTCAACCAGCTGGTGACGAGCGGCGTGGTGACGATGTTCTCGAGCACGCTGACGCTGGTCGGCGTGGTTGTGATCCTGCTCGTGCTCGACGTCCAGCTCGCCCTGATCGTCTTCCTCACCTTCCCCCTGCTGGCGATCGCGAGCATCGTCTTCCGGATCGTCTCGGCCGGCGCCTACCGCGCTACCCGCGAGCGGATCGCGGCGGTCACCGCGTACCTGCAGGAGACCCTCAGCGGCGTCCGCGTCGTCCGCAGCTTCGGCCAGGAGCCGCGCCACGTCGAGGAGATGACCGCGCTCAACGAGGCAAACCGCGAGGCCAACATGAAGACGGTCTACCTCAACGCCTCCTACTTCCCCGCGGTCGAACTGCTGGCCGCGGCGGGCACCGCGGTGATCCTGCTCTACGGCGGCAGCCAGGCGATCGACGGGGCGATCCAGATCGGCGTCCTGGTCGCCTTCGTCGGCTACCTGACCACCTTCTTCGAACCGATCCAGCAGCTCTCCCAGCTCTACACGACCTACCAGCAGGGGATGGCGGCGCTGGACAAGATCTTCGACCTGCTCGATACCGAGCCCGACATGGTCGATGCCCCGGGCGCGATCGACCCCGGCGAGCTGCGGGGAGAGATCGAACTAGACGGCGTCTGGTTCTCCTATAGCGAGGAAGCGGACCCCGGGGCCGGCGGTTGGGCGCTTGAGGACGTCGACCTCCATGTGCCGCCGGGACAGACCCTCGCCCTGGTCGGGGCGACCGGCGCCGGCAAGTCGACCTTCGCCAAGCTGGTCGCCCGCTTCTACGACCCGCAGAAGGGGCGGGTGTTGGTCGACGGCCACGACCTGCGCGGCGTCCAGCAGCGGGCGCTGCGGCGCCAGCTCGGCATCGTCCCCCAGGAGGGCTTCCTCTTCTCCGGCAGCGTCCGCGAAAACATCGCCTTCGGGCGGCCGGCGGCGAGCCTGGAGGAGATCGAAGCCGCTGTGGCGACGGTCGGAGCGACCGAGTTCGTCGCGGCGCTTCCCGACGGGATCGAGACCGAGGTTGGGGAGCGCGGGATCCAGCTCTCGGCCGGCCAGCGCCAGCTCGTCGCCTTCGCCCGCGCACTGCTGGCGGAGCCGCGGATCCTGATCCTCGACGAGGCGACCTCGAACGTCGACGTCCGCACCGAGAAGACGATCGAGACCGGCCTAGAGCGCCTGCTCCACGGTCGCACCGCGATCGTCATCGCCCACCGCCTCTCGACGATCCGCCGCGCCGGCAAGATCGTCGTCCTCGAGGGAGGCAAAATCGCCGAGCAGGGCACCCACGACGACCTGATCGCCGCCGGGGGCCCGTATGCCCGCCTCTACGGCTCCTGGGCCGAGTCCTCGGCTGCGTAGAACTCGTTCACGAGCCAGTGGAACCGATACCCCTCCCCGTGAATTGAGGGCGCACGCCCTGCGGGCTTAGCGCCGATGTTTGAGCGCGGCTGACGCCGCGCAGTCTTGAGATTGCATATCGCACGCTTCGCGACATTCCCGGGGAGGGGTATCGGTTCCACTGGCTATCGGCGAGCTCTCTGGCTCCGGAAGCTTGCGAGGGAACATCTGTTGAAGGGATCCGGTCGCCGCTTGGGGGAATGTCGCGAAGCGGCGATATGCAATCTGTTATCTGCGCGCCATAGGCGCGCACGAACATCCGGAGCTGCGCGCGAAGCGCGCGCGACTCAATTCCCCCGAGGGGTGACCGGATCCCCTACGCCAGGCGGCTATTCGGCGCCGATGCCGCCGGAGCTGCCGCCGTCTTCGGTACCGCCGCCACCCGCACCGGGGCCGGTGCCGCCGCCTTCGGGCGCCACTTCTTCTTCGCCGGTTCCAGGCGAGATTTCGGCTTCCGGTTCGACTTCGGGTTCTTCGGTCGCTTCCGGGGCGACTTCTTCTTCGCCGCTCGGGACACCGCCTTCAGTGCCGGTCACCGCTGGGGCGGTCGGGCCTTCGCTGCAGCTTTCGAAGCCATATTCGCCGGCGGCGCTCTGGAACTCTTCGAGGGCGGGCGTCGCCCGGGTCGCGGCTTCGCCGAGGGCGGCCGTGTCGGCCTGTTCGGCGGAGAGCTTGACTTCGCCCTCGACCTGGGCCAGCTCTTCTGCGGCGGCGATGAATTCGAGGAAGCCGGCGGGGTCTTCGGGTTCTCCCAGATCGTTCAGCCGTTCAACCATCCCGGTGTAGAGCGTCGCCACCTGGATCGTTTCGTCTTGGACCCCGGATCCCGTGCTGCCAACCGAGCCGACGGCCGCGTTGACCTCGGCGCAGATCGCGTCCCCTTGGGAGATCAGCTCCTCCTTGGACAGAGTCGGGGGCGCCTCGGTCGTCGTCGGCGTCGAGGCGGTCGTTTCCTCGTCGTCTCCGCCGCCGCAGCCTGCGAGGGCGAGGGCGGTCAGAACGAGGGCGAGAGTGGTGAGGCGAAGGCTGCTCATCCGGGCGACGCTACCAAAGCGATTCGACGTCCTTGCAGGGACTTAGGACTGCGGCCCAGGGACTCGAACCCCGACTACCTCGTCCAGAGCGAGGCGTGCTGCCATTACACCAGGCCGCAAGGCGACGGTCCCCAGGATATCGATGGGTCGGGAGGGAGAGGCCAAAGACGCTAGACGATCTTTGAAAGGTCGCTCGAGGCGTCGGCGATCGTCTCGCGGGCGGCGGAGACGTCGACGCCGTCGGCGAGCATCCGTCTCGCTTCGGCCAAGTCTTCGGAGCGCTCGACGCTGAGGGCGCCGGCGACGCGGCCTTCCTTGAGGTACCAGACCGAGAACTCGCCCTCATCGCGGTTGCCGCGCCAGACCTCATCGTCCCAATCCTGTGCCGGCCCGACGTACTCGAGGCTGGCCCAGTCGGCGAGGTCGCTGAAGAAGTAGGGGACGACGTCGTAGTCGCGATCCTCGCCGAGCATGTTGCCGGCCGCGTGCAGGCCCTGCTGCATCGCCACGTCCCAGTGCTCGACCCGCAGCCGCCGCCCGTGGACGACGCTGTCGTAGGAGCAGCAGTCGCCGGCGGCGTAGATGCCCTCGACCGAGGTTTGGAGCTTTGAGTCGCAGACCACTCCATCCTCGACCTCGAGGCCGGCCCGCTGCGCCAGCATCGCGTCCGCCTTGACCCCGGCTCCGACCACGACCGCGTCGCAATCGATGCTGAGGCCGCTCTTGGTCAGGACCGCCTTGACCCGGCCGTCGCCCTCGAAGGCCTCCAGCTCCTCGCCGCCGTGGAAGGTGACGCCGTTGGATTCGAGCCGCTCTTGGAACCACCGCCCGGCGTCCTCGCCGAAGGTCCGCGAGAGGACGACGTCCTCCATCGCCACGATCGTGCACCGGGTCCCCTTCGCGGTCAACGAGGCGGCGACCTCGGTGCCGATGTAGCTACCGCCGATCAGGACGACGTGCTCGGCGGCCTCCGCGTCAGCGCGGATCGCGTCGGCGTTGCCGAAGGCGCGCAGGTAGTGGATCCCCTCGTTCTCAGCACCCTCGACGCGGAGGATGTTGACGAGCGCCCCGGTGGCGACCAGAGCCTTGCCGAAGGCGACCTCCTCCCCGCCCTGGAGCTTTGCCGTCCGCGCCTCGGGGTCGAGCGACATCACGTTGGTACTGCTCAACAGCTCGACCTCGTTCTCCTCATACCAGGAGGGCGGGTTGACGTAGGCCTCGGCGCGCTCGGCCTCTCCCCGCATGTACTCCTTGGAGATCGGCGGCCTTTCGTAGGGCGGCTCCGGCTCGCGCCCGACCAGCAACACCGAGCCGTCCGCCCCGCGCCTGCGCAGCTCCGCCGCGCAATGGGCAGATGCCATACCGCCCCCGATGAGCAGAAAATCGACCTGGCGGTCAGCCACCGCCATCGCCGGCGCTGGCGCCGTTGCCTTCCGGACCGAAGAGGACCTTGAGTTCCTCCTCCTTGCCGGGGTCGAGGACCGCGAGGACCTCGTCCCCTTCCTCGAGCACGGTGTCGGCGGTCGGAACGAAGCCCTTGCCGGAGCGCAGCACCGAGATCAGCAGGCTGCCCTCGGGCATGCGCAGGTCGCCCACGCGGCGGCCGGTGACCGCCGAGTCCTTGCCGAGCAGCATCTCGATGATCTCCAACTGCTCCTCCTGCAGGTCGAGCAGGTGAACCAGGCCGTACTCGGGCACCTCGTGCTCGAGCAGCCGCAGAATCAGGTCCGTCGCCGAGACCGACGGCTTGACGCCGAGCAGGTCGAAGTGGAGGCGGTTTCGCGGGTTGTTGACGCGGGCGATGATCTGGCCGACCTCGTACTTCTCGCGGGCGACCTGGCAGATCAGCATGTTGTCCTCGTCGTCGCCGGTCACCGCGATCACCATGTCGGCCCGCTGGATCCCGGCCCGCTCCAACACCCAGAGCTCGGAAGCGTCACCGTAGGAGACGTTGTGCTCGAGCTCCTGCTCGACGGTCATGTAGCGGCGCCGGTCGCTCTCGATCAGGGTCACCTCGTGGTCCTTCTCGAGCAACTCCCTGGCGAGGTTCCAACCGACCTTGCCGGCTCCGACGACGATGATGTACATGGCTGCGGCCCTCTCTCCTACGCGGCTTCGGCGGCGCCGCCCGGCGCCCCGCCGCGGCCACTGGACTCGCGGACGGCGCTCTCGAGCATGTCGATCGCGACCCTGGTCGGGCAGACCGTGTGCAGGCCCTGGCGCTGGTACCACTCGGCCCGCAGGGGGTCGAGCACGCGGGCTATCACGGTGGGGATCTCGTAGCGCCGCTGGGCGATCTGGGCGATCACGATGTTGGTGTTGTCGCCGTCGGTGGAGGCGATGAAGACGTCGGCTTTCTCAATCCCCGCGGCGACCAGCGCCTCGGTCTCCAGACCGGCGCCGACGGTGAAGCTGCCGCCGAGGTCCTCCCAGCCCTTCTCGAGCCCGACCTCGAGACGCGCGTGCGACTCCGGGTCCTCGTCGAGGCAGGAGACCTCGTGGCCCTCGCGGAGCATTCCCCGCGCAACCGATGAACCGACCCGGCCGCAACCGACGATCAGGATGAACATGGCCCTGATACTAGTGACAGCGCCCTGACGGGAAGCCTCAATCGAGTTCCGGCGGCGCGGTCAGGAGGACGCGGCAGGGAGCCTTCTTCAGCACGTACTCGGTGGCGGCGCCGATCTCGGCCGGCTTCGCCGCGCCGATCCCCCCGATCGTCGCCCCACCGCGGATCTTGCTGGGTGGCTCGCCGCCGATCACGATCGCCTCGGCGCCGCTGCGCCGCGCCGCCTCGAGTATCCCGGCCCCGACCTTGCGGGCGCGGATCACTTCGGTCCTCACGTCGACGTCCTCGTACTCCTCGCCGACCTCCCGCGCCCGCTCCAGCGCTCGTTGGGCCTCCTCCTCGCGCTCGGGGGGCAGTTGGGCGTCGAGCGGCAACGTCAGCGGCACTTCGATCACGTAGACGACGTCGAGACGGGACTCGGAGTCGTCCCCGCCCGACTCCTCCTGCTCCGCGGCCGCCAAGCGGCCGGCGGTGCTGACGATGTCATCGTCAAGCTTGGTGCCGAAGACCGGCACCAGGATGTTGCGGAATTCGACCTGGGGCACTTGCTTGGTCAGGGCGTGCTCGGGGACCGAGACCCGCTTGGTCAGGGTCGTGCTCTCGAAGACCTTGCGGTAGACGACGTAGAAGAGCAGGCCGAACACCATCCAGCCGCCGCCCACCCAACGGGCGACGTCGTGGTAGAGAAGGACGCTGATGAAGGCCAGGCCGCTGACGACTGCGGCGAGGATCGCGGGCAGGGGCAGTTCGGCGCCGCGCCAGGGGACGGAGAGCGGGATCCGGAACGGGCGGTTGCGATCCGGGTCGCGGACCCGCAGGCGGATGATCGAGAGGTGGGCGATCGTGATCGCCAGCGTCGCCCCGAAGGCGTAGATGCCGGCGAGCAGCTTGACGTTGGTCGGGATCACCAGCCCGAGGGCGATGACGCCGCTGAGGATGATCGCCACGTACGGCGTGGCGGCGCGCTTCTCGAGCTTCCCCAACCAGCTCGGGATCTGCCGGTTGATCGCCAGCGTGTAGATGTGACGGGAGACCCCGAGCATCGAGGTGTTGGCCGCCCAGACCAGCACCGGGGCGGCGATCAGGGCGACCATCCAGCGCATCGAGTCGGCGACCCAGCCGGGTTCGAAGGCGGAGACGACCCCCAACACCGGGTCCTCGACGAACTGGTTGCCGAGGGCGGTCTCGGGACCGTTGGGGCCGGCGACGACCGGGACCGCCATCAGCGCGATCGCCGCCATCCCGGCGTAGACGAGCGGCACCCCGACGGCGCCGATCGTGGCCACGCGCCTGAGGTCGCGACGACTGACTTCGATCTCCGGGGCGAGGTCCGACGCGGCCTCGATCCCGGCGTAAGCCAGCATCGCCACCACCGCGGCGTAGACGATGTCGGTGAAGTTGGGATCCGCAAAGAGGTCGAGCTCGGCAGTGAGCCGGTCCGGGTGCAGGACGACGAGCAGGCCGACGACGATCACCGCCAGCTGCAAGCCGAGGTCGGCGAGGGCGAGGGCGGCGAGCGAGCGCTGCCTCCCCCGCCCGCTGACGTTGAGGATGTTGAGCACGCAGGTGGCGACGATCACCGCCGCGGCGATGCCGATCTCCAAGCCCGGGTCGCCGAAGCTGGCCGAGATCGGGGTCAGGTAGTGCGGCACCGAGATCGCCGCCAGGGCGATCACGATCAGGTAGTCGATCAGGATCGCCCAGCCGGCGATGAAGGCGATCAGCTCGTTGAAGGCGTACCGGGCGAAGGTTGAGGAGCCGCCGCGCTCGCGGAACATCGCCCCGCCCTCGACATAGGTGAGCGTGGTCAGGCCGAAGAGCAGGCCGGCGGCGAGGAAGATCAGCGGCGTCAGGCCGAGGCCGCGGTCGGCGACGACGCCGAGCGCGAAGTAGATCGAGAAGCCGACCGCCGAGTAGGCGGCGGCGAAGAGCCAGGGGACGCCGAGGCCCCGCTGGATCCGGTCTCCCCGCCGCGCCTCGCCGTCGCTCTGCGGCGAGGGCCCGTCGGGCCCGCTCACTGACCCACCTTCGAGGAGACCCAGAGCCGGCCGGCGCCGACGACGAGAAAGGCGACTCCGATCAGCACCCCGACCGAGGCCGGCCCGCCGCCGTTCACGAGCGTCACCACCAGCACCGTCGCCCCGATCAGCACGAACAGCCCCGAGAAGCCACGCACGGCGGCGCGGTAGGCCCGCTCGCCACCGCTCACTGCGACACCTCCGCCAGGCCCGGCGAGGCCACCGGAGGCTTGTCCGGCGGGTCGGAGACGACGATCACGCGGCAGGGGCGCTCGCCGAGCACCGTCTGCAGGGTCTTGTCATAGAGCGGCACCCCGTTGCGCGAACGCAACCCGATCACGATCGCCGCCGCGTCGATCATTTTCGCCTCGTCGGCGATCGAGTAGCCGGCCTGCCCAGGACGGACGCGGGCGATGTGGCCGGTGACCCGCTGGCCGCCGATCAGCTTCGCCTCCTCGATCCTGCGCTGTGCCTCCGCTTCGGGCTCAACCATCTCGGCGTTCAGCGGCAGATTGGTGGGAACGGTCAGCATCGAGTGGACGTGGATCCCGCGTCGCCGCTTGGAGGCGAGCTTGACCGCGGTGGCGACCATCTCCGGGGAGAACTCTTCGTCGTCCTCGAAGCCGACAAGGACGCTTCGGTACTCGACCTCCTCGACGCCCAGCGGCTCCGGCAACACGACCTTGACCGTTTCGGTCAGCGGCAGTCGCTGGTTGCGGCGGTAGAGGACGTAGATGGCAATCCCCAACACCATCCAGCCGATCCCGACGAAGAGGGTGCGCGGGTTCAGCGCCATCACCACGATCCAGGCGGCGAAGGTGCCGAGGCCGCCGAGCACCGCGGTCATCGGCACGTCGAAGCCAAAGGCACGGACGTTGAGTGGAGACTTCCACGGGCGCTCGACGTCGGCCTTGCCACGCCGCAGCTGGATCACGGCGATGTGGGCGATCGTGAACGAGAGCATCGCCCCGAACGAGTAAAGCGTCGCCAGGAAATCGGTCTTGCCCGGCAGCAGGGTGATAATCGCCACCCCGGCGAAGATCAGGATCGCGATGTAGGGGGTGCGGTACTTGGGGTGTACCTGGCGCAATCGTTCCGGCAGCTGGCGGTGCTGACCCATCGAGTAGGTCAGCCGGGAGACGCCGATCAGCCCCGCGTTGGTGGCGATCAGGAGGATCACCGCGGCGAGCACGCCGACGTAGTAGCGGAGGATTTCGGTCGGCCCGTGAGAGAGCCCGAGGTTCTCGACGATGCCGAGGATCGGGTCGCCGGCGAAGGTCGTGCCGAGCGTGGTCGTGTAGTTGCCGGCGGCGTCCTGGGTGACCGGCATCGCCGAGAGCGCGACGATCGGGATCAGCAGGTAGAGGCCGAGCACGGCGAGGACGACGAGGCCGACGCTTTTGGGGATCGTTTTGGCCGCTTCCTTGGCCTCCTCGGCCATGTTGGAGATCGTCTCGATCCCGGTGTAGGCGATCATCCCTACCGCGATCCCGAGTGCGAAGTCGCTCCAGCTCGGCGCCACTCCGAGGTGGACATTGTCGACCAGGATCTCCGGGTTGAAGACGACGACAAGCCCGATTAGGACCAGCACGACCTGGGTGGCGAGGTCGGCGACGGCGAGGACCAGGTTGAGTTTCGCCGACTCTTCGGTGCCGCGGATATTGATCAGGGCCAGCGCAACGACGACCGCAGCGCCGCCGATCACGTCGCCGGGGCCGTGCCCGAGCCAGGGCCAGAAGACGGCGAGGTAGTGGGGGATGAAGAAGGCCGAGATCGCGACCGTGATCGTGTAGTTGAGCATCTGACCCCAGGCGGCGACGAAGCTGACCAGCTCGTTGAAGGCGTGACGGGCGAAGCTCGAGGAGCCACCGGCCTCCGGGAACATCACCGTCGCCTCGGCGTAGGTGGCGGCGGTGGCGGCGAAGATCAGGCCCGAGATCACGAAGGCGACCGGGGTCAGGCCGAGGGCGAATGCGGCGGTGACACCGAGCGCGTAGTAGATCGAGGAGCCGACGTTGCCATAGGCGGCCGAGAACAGCGCCCCGACGCCGTGGACACGGCTCAGCGATTCGTCTCTGGGTATCCGCTGCGCCATCTAGAACTCGCCGAAACCGGTCACTCAGACCGAATATACGGACGTCGGCGGTGCTTTCCGCACGTGCGCCCGGTCGAGCTCCGCGGGTGACCTGCAGCCGCAGAGGGCGAGGGCCAGCTCCAGCTCGTCCCGCAGCAGCTCCAGGACCCTCGCCGCGCCCCTCTCACCAGCCGCCGCCAGACCCCACAGGGCCGGTCTCCCGACCAGCACCGCGTCGGCGCCGAGTGCCAGCGCGATCGCCACATCGACGCCGCGGCGGATGCCGCCGTCGACCAGCACCGGGGCCCGTCCTTCGACCGCTTCGACGACCTCGGGGAGGGCGTCCCCGGTAGCGAGGGCGCGGTCCAGCTGGCGCCCGCCGTGGTTGGAGACGACGACGCCGGCGGCACCGTGCTCGACCGCCAGTGTCGCGTCCTCGGCGGTGAGCAGGCCCTTGACCAGCACCGGCAGGCTCGACTCGGAGGCGAGGTCCTCGAGGTCAGTCCAAGTGAGGCTGCGGCTCATCAGTCCGAAGGTCTCCTCGATCGTCACCGTCCGCTCAACGCCCATCGCGGCGGCGACGCTGGGGACGCCGAGATCGGCGGGGATCGCGAACCCGGTGCGACGGTCCCGCTCGCGGTTGCCGCCGGGCGGCGCGTCGACGGTGACGACGATCGCCTCGAACCCCGAATCGACCGCCTCGTCGATGAGCGCCCGGGTCACGACCTCGTCCTTGAAGCAGTAGAGCTGAAACCAGCGCCTGCCCGGAGGCGCGGCCGCCGCCAGCTCGCTGGGCCGGGTGGTCGCCAGGGTCGAGAGGCACATCACCGTCTCCGCGGCAGCGGCGGCGCGAGCCATCGCCACCTCGCCATCCGGGTCGGCGAGGCGCTGGTAGGCGACCGGGGCGACCAGGATCGGCATCGAGACCGGCTTCCCGAGCAGCTCAGTAGCGGTGCTGACCTCGCTCACGTCGGTGAGCACCCGCGGCCGCAATCGCCAGCGCCGCCAGGCCTCGACGTTGTCCCGCAACGTCACCTCGTCCCCCGCCCCACCGGCGAAGTACCCCAACACCCCAGCGTCCAGCTTCTCCCTCGCCACCCGCTCCGCGTCAGCCACGTTGATCCAGCTCTCGGTCATCGCCGCCGACACTAACCTGAAGCCGCATGGACCGTTCGCGCCGCCCTTCCCGGCACCAGATCAGGCGCCGCAGGCGGGTTGCCGGGCTGGCCCTCGCCGTGGTTGCGGCCGCCTCCGCATACCTCTTGCTGGCCGGGACCGTGCTCGCGCCCGCCGATCGCCAGGGTGCCGATGTCACCCACTTGACGATCCACAGCGCCGCCGTCGGCGAGAACCTCGGGGTCAACGTCGTGGTGCCAGCCGGCCTCTCCGAGCCGCGCGGAGAGCGCGCCCTACTCGTCTTCCTGCACGGGCGTGGCGGCTCGGACGGGACCTTCGTCGAGAACGAGGCGGTGTACGCCGGGTTGGAGAAGCTCGGCCGCGAGGCGCCAATCGTGGTCTTCCCCGACGGCGGCGACCACGGCTACTGGCACAACCGCGCTCAAGGCAAGTGGGGCCGCTACGTGATGCGGGAGGTGATCCCGGCCGTCACCAGACGGTTCGGCGTCGATCCGGGCCGGATCGCGATCGGCGGCATATCGATGGGCGGGTTTGGCGCCTACGACCTAGCCCTCCTTCACCCCGGTCGTTTCTGCGCTGTGGGCGGCCACTCCGCCGCACTCTGGTTCGAAGGAGGCGAAACCGCTCCGGGAGCCTTCGACGACGCCGAGGACTTCGAGCGCAACGACGTGGTCGAGATGGCAAAAACCGATCTCGATGCCTTCGACGGCATGCGGGTCTGGAACGACTACGGCAGCGCCGACCCCTTCCGCGTCTACAACGAAGGCTTCGTCGACGCGCTGCGCGCCAACGGCACCGACCTCATCGCCCACTCCTGGCGCGGCGGCCATGACAACTCCTACTGGAACCGCCACTGGGGCGCGTACCTCCGCTTCTATGCAAACGCCTGCTGAGCCTCAGGGCGAGCCAGCCGGCGGGGTGCCAGGCGGAGGCACCGGTCCCCAGCTTTCGCGACCGTCAGTGGTCGCGATCGGGATCCGCGGCCCGGCCATCGCCGGCGTGTCGAGGGTGACGTCGGTGAGCGCCTTGACCCGCGAGAGCACCTCGCGAACGCCGCTTTTTGCTCCCTGGACGCCGTAGGGATGCAGATCCGAGGTCAGCCCGGTTGCCTCGATACCCGCCTCGTCGGCGAGGAAGAGGGCGCGCGGCATGTGGAAGCCCTGGGTGATGACGACCGCGTCGCGCACCTCGAAGATCGAGCGGGCCCGGACCATCGTCGCCCAGGTGTCGAAGCCGGCGTGGTCCTCGAAGACGTCGCGAGGCCGGACGCCCATCCGCACCAGCGCCTTGCGCATCGTGTCCGGCTCGTCGTAGGCCCAGGTGTGGTGGTCCCCCGAGACGAGCACCTTCTCGACCCTCCCCGCGTGCCAAAGCCGCGCCGCCTGCCGGACCCGGTCGGCCAGCATCATGCTCATCGTCCCGTCCGGGTTGACCAGCGCCCCCGGCACAATCGCCACCTCCGCAGCCGGCACCTCCGCCACCTCGCCAGTCGACTCCGCATCCGTGCGCAGAAACACGTAGGCGTTGGCGAGCCCGATCACGAGTACCAGCGTTCCACCCGCCCTCAGCGCCAACTTTGAAAGGCGCGGCCACCGCCGCCACGGATGAAGCACCCAGCGCATCGCCGGAACGCTACAACCCACGCCTGCGGCAGGCGAGCGTCGGGCGTGTCTGAGCTTTCCCGCCACATATGGCAGGTTTCCTCAGACACGCCCGCGAAGAGGTCGCTGTGATCTATGTCTTCTATGCGCTAGTTGCCCTCGCCGGCGCGGGAATCCAGCTCTGGCGCCATCCGGAGAAGCGCGAGGCCGCGCAGGCGCTGGAGGTCGTCCTGCTCTGGTGGATCGTCGTCACGATCGGGGTCGGCGGGGTCATCGGTGGCCTCTTCCATCTCCTCGACGGGCCCAGCATCGCCAGGGAAATCGGCTTCACCCGCGGCGACGGCGGCTTCCAGACCGAGGTCGGCTTCGGCGACCTCGCCCTCGGCCTTGCCGCCCTGCTCTGCATCCGCTTCCGCGATCGCTACTGGCTGGCGATCCTCATCGTCGCCACGATCTCGCTCTGGGGCGACGCCTACGGCCACATCCACCAGGAGATCGTCAACGACAACCATGACCCCGACAACACCGGCCCGATCCTCTACGCCGACATCGTCTTCCCCCTAGTCGGCCTAGTCCTCTACGCCGTCCGCGAGCGCGTCACCCGCTAGGCGAACCGGCGGTACCCGCTCATCCCGATCGTCCCCTGCGGCGCCCACTGCGAGGGGCGACCTGCCCCTCCAGCGGAGGCTCCCGGACCAGCAACCCGCGCCCTTGCGAACGACTCAGCTGCGCGACGGCCTCCGAGGGAGGGGCAGGTCGCCCCTCCCTTTGCCGCCCTTAGAAGTGAACGATCGGGATGATCAGGATGGCGACGATGTTCGCCACCTTGATCATCGGATTAATCGCCGGCCCCGCGGTGTCCTTGTAGGGATCGCCGACGGTGTCGCCGGTCACCGAGGCGGCGTGGGCCTCGGAGCCCTTGCCGCCATGGGCGCCGTCCTCGATCAGCTTCTTCGCGTTGTCCCAGGCACCGCCGCCGGCGGTCATCGAGATCGCCGCGAAGAGGCCGACGACGATGACGCCGATCAGCAGGCCGCCGAGCGCGTCGACGCTGAGCAGGCCGACAATCACCGGCACCACGATTGGGATCAGCGAAGGCAGGATCATCTCCTTCTGCGCCGCCAGGGTGACGATGCTTACCGTCTCCGCGTAATCGGGTTTCTCGGTGCCCTCCATGATCCCCGGGCGCTCGCGGAACTGTTTCCGCACCTGCTCGACCACCTGACCGCCGGCACGGCCGACGGCCTCGATCGCGAAGGCTGCGAACAGGTAGACCATCATGCCGCCGATGATCAGCCCGATCAGCACGTCGGGGCTGCTCAGGTTGAAGAGGCCGTTGAGGTCGAACCCGGCGGGCGCCTCCTCGGCAAGCTCGCTCTTGAACGCCGCGAACAGGACCAGCGCGGCAAGGGCGGCCGAGCCGATCGCGTATCCCTTGGTCACCGCCTTGGTCGTGTTGCCGACCGCGTCGAGCGGGTCGGTGACGTTGCGGACCTCCTCGGGCAGGTCCGCCATCTCGGCGATGCCGCCGGCGTTGTCGGTGATCGGCCCGAAGGCGTCGAGGGCGACGATCAGACCGCAGAGCGAGAGCTGGGCCATCACGGCGATACCGATGCCGTAGATGCCGGCGAGCTCGTTCGCGGCGAGGATCGCCAGCGCCAGCACCAGGGCCGGAGCCGCGGTCGACTGGAAGCCCTGGGCGAGCCCCTGGATGATGTTGGTCGCGTGGCCCGTCTCTGAGGCCTGGGCGATCGTCTTAACCGGCCGGAACCGGGTCGACGTGTAGTAGTCGGTGATGACGAAGAGCAGCCCGGTCACGGCGATGCCGATCACCGCGCAGAGCCAGAGGTCGGTGACGCTGACGACGTCCGCCGCGGTGCTGGCGAAGCCGAGCCGCAGCGGGTCGCTCATCAACCACTCGGTGATCGGGTAGAAGGCGGCGATCGAGATGATCCCGGAGACCAGCATCCCGACGTACAACGCGCCCTCGACTTTGTCGGTTTTGGTCCGCACCGAGAGCGCCCCGATAATCGAGGCGATGATCGCGACGCCGCCGATCACCAGCGGGAAGATCGCCACCTCACGGGCGTAATCGGAGGTGAAGGTGAGGACGCCGAGGAGCATCACGGCGACCGAGGTGACCGCGTAGGTCTCGAACAGGTCGGCGGCCATGCCGGCGCAGTCGCCGACGTTGTCGCCCACGTTGTCGGCGATCACAGCCGGGTTGCGGGGGTCGTCCTCGGGGATCCCCGCCTCGACCTTGCCGACCAGGTCGGCGCCGACGTCGGCGGCCTTGGTGAAGATGCCGCCGCCGAGCCGGGCGAAGACGGAGATCAGCGAGCCGCCGAAGCCGAGGCCGATCAACGCGTCGACGGCCTCCTTGTCGGTGCTGCCGGTGATTACCAGGATCCCGTAGTAGCCGGCGACGCCGAGCAGCGCCAGGCCGACGACCAAGAGGCCGGTAACCGAGCCGCCCTTGAAGGCGACGTCGAGCGCCGGCGGAACGCCGCCGCGAGCCGCCTCGGCGACGCGGGAGTTGGCCCGCACCGAGAGGTTCATCCCGATGAACCCGGTCGCGCCGGAGAGGAAGCCGCCGATCACGAACCCGATCGCGGTCTTGTAGTCCTGGAGCACCCAGAGCACGATCGCCAGCGGCACCGCGACGGCGGCGATGATCGCGTACTGGCGGTTCAGGTAGGCCTGTGCGCCTTCCTGCACCGCTCCAGAGATTTCCCTCATGCGGTCGTTGCCCGCCGGCTTGGCGAGCAGGCGTTGGGTGACGATAAGTCCGTATGCGACGGCGGCGCCCGCGCAAACAAGCGCGACGACTACCCCGTAATCGGTCAAGAAGCTGGTCAAGTTTCGTTCCTCCGGTGGCTTTTGCGGCGCGGGAGTCTATATGTGGAGGCGGCGAATCGCCCGGCGGGCTGCGGTTAGGCCCGCTCGGCCGTCTTTTCGGCGCCGGCGTAGGTCCGCCGGGTCTCCGCCACCGCGTCGCGGTAGATGTCCTCGATCGCGGCCCCCGCCGCGAGCGCCTCGCGCGCCCGCTCCGCCCCGTTTCGGTCCGGCAGCTCCACCTCGATCCCGAGCTGGGAACGCGCCGGCTCGGTCCATTCGAGGATCGACTCCAGCATCTGCCGGGTCTCCACCTCGATACCGCGACGGAAGTCGATCATCCTCCCGCTGGCACCGTGCCGGATCGCCCGCCACAGGTTCTCCTCGATCTCCCGGTCCTCCAGCGGCGCGCCGTGCGCCGCGTAGCCGTGCTCGTCGTAGTCGATCGCTGTCTGGGCGATGCAGGCGGCGATCAGCCCGGCCAGGGCGAAGGACTCATCGCCCCTGGTCTGGGCGTCGCAGATCCGCACCTCGACGGTGCCGAAGCGGTGGTGGGGCCGGACGCTCCACCAAAGCTGGGTCGACTCGACCACCGTCCCGGTCCGCTCCAGCATCCCGACGAACTCCGCGTACCTGGCCCAGTCGCGGAACGGCGACGGCACGCCGCAGCGGGGGAAGGTGCGGGTGAAGATCTCGGTGCGGACCGTGTGCAGGCCGGTGTCGCGGCGGTCGAGGAAGGGCGAGTTGGCGGAGACCGCCAGCAGCAGCGGCAGCAGCTCCCGCATCCAGTCGCAGACGGCGATCGCCCGGTCGGCCCCGCGGACGCCCATGTGCACGTGCGCGCTCCAGGTGTTGTTGCGCTGCGCGACCCAGCCGAGTTCCTCCCGCAGGCGGTTGTAGTGGGGGGTGTCGATGATCCGCTGATCGAGGTAGTTGGCCCAGGGGTGGGTACCGGTCGCGCCCAGCGCCAGCCCCATGCCGCCAACCAGGTCGAACAGCCGCGTGCGCGGCTGTCGCTGCTTCTCCACCGCCTCGGCGAAGCTCTCGGCGCGACCCGACCGGATCTCGACCTCCGAGGCGATCAGCTCGCCGGCCGCCGACTCGGCCAGGACGTCGTCGCGCAAACAGGCCGCGTGGACGTCCTCGAAGCGGTGCTCCAGCTCCAGCGTGGCCGGGTCGAGGATCGCGAACTCCTCCTCGAGGCCGACGGTGAAGTCGGTGGAGGACTCGAATCTCTCGCGGACGAGGTCGAGATCTAGGGACAAAGCCTCAGGCCAGGTAGAAGTAGAGCGCGTAGAGCAGGTCGACCGCCGGGCTGGAGGTGTGGACGGTCACCTCGGGCGGCACCTGCAGCAGCTGCTCGGAGTAGTTGAAGATGATCTTGACGCCGGCCTTGACCAACCGGTCGGCGACCTCCTGGGCGGCATCGGCGGGGACAGCGAGGACGCCGACGACTATCTCCTCTTCGGCGACCACCGACTTGAGCTCGTCGAGGGCGCGCACCTGCAGCTCGCCGATCTCCTTGCCGACCACCCCCGGGTCGACGTCGAAGACGGCCACTACCTGGAAGCCATGGTCGGCAAAGATCGCCGAGCTGGCGATCGCCTGGCCGAGGTTGCCGGCCCCGAAGAGGGCAATGTTGTGCTGGCCGGAGGTGCGGAGGATCTTGCGGATCTCCGAGACCAGCGATTCGACGTTGTAGCCGACCCCGCGCTTGCCGAACTTGCCGAAGCCGGAGAGGTCGCGCCGGATCTGGGTCGGGTTGATGTGGGTGTACTCGGAGAGCTCCTGGGAGGAGATCGTCTCGCGGCCCATCTTGCGCGCCTGGATCAACACCTGCAGGTAGCGGGAGAGGCGCGCCGCGACGCCGAGCGAGAGGCGCTCGCCTTCGACCGGGAAGCCTCCCGGGGCCTCGAACTCCTCGATCACCTCGACCATGCCCCCACAGTATCGAGCCTCGAGCGCAGGGCGGCCTGGTCGAGGACCAGCTCCGAGACCACGGCTCCGTCGACTTCGACGACCGGGATCCGCTCGAGGTGAGAGCGGAGCAACCCCTCGTCGCTCTCGATGTCGACCTCTCTGAGGGCGAAGCGGTATCCGTCCTCGTGGAGGGCGACGATCGCCGCCATAGCCTCCTCGCAGAGGTGGCATTCCGGCCGTGCGTAGACGACGACTTCGGGCATCAGTGGCGGGCGGCGACCGCCGGGGCTTCACCGGTCGCGAAGGCGTCGTAGGCGAGGTAGTCCGGGTAGGAGAGACGTGGGGCGAAGCGGGCAGCGGAGCCGATCATCGCGGCGTTGTCGGTGCAGAGGATCATCGGCACCAGCTTCAGCCGCACGCGGTGCTCCTCGCAGAGCCAGCCGACCGCCTCGCGCAGGGGCCCGTTGGCGGCGACGCCGCCGCCGAGCGCGACCGCGTCCCACTCGCCGCGCTTCAAGGCCCGCTTCAGTTTCGCGATCAGCTGGCCGACAACGGCCGCCTGGAAGGAGGCGGCGAGATCGGCCCGCCGCTCCTCCACCCCCTCGGGCCCGAGCTCGCGGCAGCGGTAGACGAGCGCCGTCTTCAGGCCGCTGAAGCTGAAGTCCAGGCCGGGGTCGCGGGCCATCGCCACCGGCATCTCAAAGGCCTCGGGGTCCCCCCCGGTCGCCTCCTTTTCAAGCGCCGGCCCGCCCGGGTAGCCGAGGCCGAGCAGGCGGGCGGACTTGTCGAAGGCCTCGCCGGCGGCGTCGTCCAGAGTCTGGCCGAGGATCTCGTAGCGCTCGTGGTCGCGGACGGCGGCGAGCAGCGTGTGCCCGCCGCTGGCGATCAGACAGAGGAACGGTGGCTCGAGTGGCTCGGGCTCGAGAAAGTTGGCGGCAACGTGGCCCTGCAGGTGATCGACCGGGATCAGCGGCAGCCGTCGCGAGGCTGCGATCGCCTTGGCAGTGCTGATCCCGACCAGCAGTGCCCCGATCAGCCCCGGCCCCGCGGTCGCCGCGATCGCCTCGACCTCATCGAGAGTCACGCCCGCCTCGGCCAGGGCGGCCTCGACCACCGGCGCGGTCAGCTCGAGGTGGTGGCGGGCGGCGACCTCCGGCACGACGCCGCCGAAGCCCTCGTGGGCGGCCGCCTGCGAGGAGATCAGGTTGCTGAGGATGCGCGGGCCGTCCAGCACAGCCGCGCAGGTGTCGTCGCAGGAGGTCTCGATGGCGAGGATCAGTCCAGCCACATGATCAGCGCGTCCTCGCCGTTGTCGTGGTAGTAGCGGGGTCGGACGCCGGCCGAGCGGAAGCCGAACCGTTCGTACATCTCGATCGCCTGCCGGTTGGAGACGCGGACCTCGAGCGTGAACGGCAGTACGCCCCGCGCCTCCTCGAAGAGCCTCCGGATCAGCCGCCCGGCGATGCCGCCGCCGCGGTGCTCGGGGGCGACGGCGATGTTCATCAGGTGCCAGACCTGGTCGTAGCGGGAGCAGATCACATAGCCCAGAAGCTCGTCCCCGGAGCTGGCCGCGAGACAGACCCCGGAGGGCTTCGAGAGCTCGAGCACGAACATCGCCAGCGACCAAGGGGTCGGGAAGGAGCGGCGCTCGATCGCGATCACGGCGGGCAAGTCGCTGTAGGCGAGCTTGCGGACCCGCACCTCCTGGGTCAGCTCACTCGGCTCTTTGGAAAGAATCTCGCTCACGCCACCGCTCCGCGTCTGGAGGCCTCAGATAGATCGGTTCGAGCGCTGCCGCCTTACCGTCCCACCGCTTCGCCGCAACGGCGCAGATGTGCCGCGCGGCCACCCGGTGAACGGGATCGGCGTCCTCCGCGACCTTGACGCCTACACGGGTCAGCTCTTGCCGGAATCGTACCGCCCCCGAGCCGGCGGCAGAGGGGGGTTGCCCCAGCTCCGCAACGCGCTCGGCGAGCTGCTCGGGGCCGTACACGGCGGGCTCCCAGGTTCGCTCGCCGCGATCGGTGTACAGCGCCGCGAAGGCCTCCCCGCGCCAACCGTCGAGCACCGCCAGCCGCTCGCCCTCGGTCCCCGCCTCGCCGATCCCGCGTCCGAGTGCGTCCAGGGTGCAGACGCCGGTGGCCGGCAGCCCGAGTCCAGCGCTGAGGCCGAGCCCGGTGGCGATCCCGATCCGCAGCCCGGTGAAGGAGCCCGGCCCGAGCCCGACGGCGAGCAGGTCGGCCCCGCCCCAGCCGCCGGCCGCATCGGCGACGCGCTCGACCTCCGCCAGCAAGCCGGTCGCGTGACGCGGCCTCCCCTCAGCAGAAAGGCCCAGCTGGGATTCCTCGATGACCTCGCCGTCGCGCCAGGAGCAGGCGACGGTGTCGAGGGTCGCGGTGTCGAAGCCGACGACTACCAGGGCAGTCGCCCTAGGCCTTGACCCTGAAGATGGTGACGCCGACCTTTTTACCTTTGACGTACCAGGTGACGCGGTGCTTGCCCGGGATCGTCGAGGTGATCTTGTTCACGTACAGCGTCCCTTCTTCGGCCTCCTGTGCTTTCGCACAAAGATTTTTCCCACTCGGGAACGTGACACAGACGCTGTAGACGACATCGCCGTTGAGGCTTTTGAAGAAGGCGCCCTTTTTGCTTTTTTTCGGGCACGCGTCGGCGGGGTCGGCCTTGCGGGAGATGCCGCAGCCGACGTAGTGCTCGTAGGCGGCCGCGCCGGCGGTTGCGGGCAGCGCGCTCGCCAAAAGTCCCGTCACCAGAAGAGTCGCACCAAGCCCCTTAGCCGCCTTCATTTAGTCCTTCCCGTCGAGGATCGAATTCTGCGTGTCGATGCTACAAGCTGCACCACCTGTCTCAACACACACGATTACGACATGGAGCGCTCCGAGCCCGCCGCTCGTTCCCACTCGATCTCCACCGTGCGACGCTCGCCTCCGGCGTGCGCGATCCGAACCTCGAGCGCCGGCCGTCCCAACCGTCCCGCTCCCGCCGCCGGCCACTCGACGAAGGCGACGCCGTCAGGCCCGAGGTAGTCGTCGAGCAGGGCCGGGTCCTCGCCCTCCAGGCTCTCCAGCCGGTAGAGGTCGAGGTGGGAGACCGGCAGCCGCCCGCCGGTGTAGCGCTGGCCGATCGTGAAGGTCGGCGAGGTGACCGGCCCCTCGATGCCGAGCGCCCGGCAGGCACCGCGGATCAGGGTCGTCTTGCCGGCACCCACCTCGCCGGAGACGACCACCACGTCGCCGGCGCGCAGGCGCTCGGCGACGCGGGCCCCGAGCGCTTCGGTCTCCGCCGCGGAGCGGCTCTCCAGGCTCTCCACGTCAGCCGAAGAAGTCGAGCTGGTCGGCAGGTGGCTGCGGTGGCGCCTCCTCGGCCTCGAGCTCGGCGAGGTCGTCGGCGCCGGGGTGCGGCGCGGGCGCCGGGCCGGCGAGCAGGCCGGGGATGGTGGCGAAGTCCTCGCGCAGGATCTCCTTGACCGACGGCGTCCGCAGCGCGGCTGCGGGGTGGAAGAGCGGCAGCAGGAAGACCTGCCTCCCCCCCAGCTCGTGCAGCTGCGGGGTGCCGCGGACCTTGGTGATGCCGGTCGGGTTGCCGCTCAGCAGCTTGGTCGCGAAGTTACCAAGGGTGCAGACGACCTTCGGCTCGATCAGGCGCACCTGCTCGAACAAGTAGGGCTCGCAGGCCTCGATCTCCGCCGGTTGCGGGTCGCGGTTGCCGGGTGGCCGGGACTTGAGCACGTTGGCGATGAAGACGTCCTCGCGCGCCAGTCCGATCTCCTCCAGCATCTGATTGAGCAGCTGCCCGGCACGGCCGACGAAGGGCAGGCCCTGGCGATCCTCGTCGGCTCCCGGCGCCTCGCCGACGAACATCAGGTCGGCATCGGCGTTGCCGGCCCCGAAGACGGCTTTGGTCCGGGTCTCGTGCAGGGGACACCGGGTGCAGTCCGAGACCTCCTTGTAGAGGTCGACGAGGCGCTCGCGGCGCTGCTCGGCGGTGAGCGTCATTTCCTCCCCTTGCGCGACTCGGCGATGCGGTCGGTGCGCGCCGCTTCCCGCTCCCGCCGCCGCGATTCATCCGAGCGAACCGCGGCGCCACGCGGCTGGCGGCCGGGCGGCGAGACGTTCGAGATCAACCGCCGAGTGCGGGCCGAGCCGCAGCGCTCGCACGGAGCCGTGGGGGCGCCCGCCGTGACCAGCTCCTCGAAGCGAGCCCCGCACTCCTCGCACTCGAACTCGTAGATCGGCATCAGCTCTCGTTCGTCCTTTGCTGGACATTCATATGGGTGCGACCACTGAACCCCGGGCCGAGCGAGGTCGTACCTCCTGACGATAACGCGCGAACGCGCGATCGATTCCCTCAACTTCTTGGAAGGACGCACATGCGGTCGACTGGGGTAAGGAAGCTGCAACCGTTGCTCGTCGCGATGGTCTTGGCGATGGCCATGGCCCCGATCGCTACGGCGAACGCGGGTAGCGCTGGAACTAGCCGCCTCTCGGCAAAAGCCACTCTCAAGCAGATCAAGGCCTTGAAGAAGAAGACCGCCGCTATGGCGGGGCAGATCGCCGCGCTGGAAGCCAAGGTAACGGGACAGAGCACGAAAGGCGACTCCGGTGCGCCAGGAGCGCAAGGCCCCGCCGGCCCGCAGGGCTCGCCGGGACCAGCCGGTCCTGTGGGTCCCGCGGGCCCGATCGGCCCAGTTGGCCCAATCGGCCCAATCGGCCCAGTTGGTCCCATTGGTCCAGCCGGCCCGATTGGCCCTCCTGGCCCGGCGGGTGAGCCAGGCACGCTAAACGGCCCAGCCGGTGGTGATCTGAGCGGTGCCTACCCCAACCCGGAGATCCGCGCCGACGCGATCCTCTCCCCCGACGTCGCCAACGGGACGATCCTCGGCGTCGACATCGCAGAAAACACGGTCGACGGGGAAAACATCCGCGACAACTCGGTCCGCTCGATCGACATCGGCAACGAAGAAGTCACCCGGTTCGACCTCGCGATCGGCAGCGTCGGCGCCGACCAGCTGCTCGGAATCAGAGTCGTGCCTTTGGCGTTGTTCGTCCCCGCCGGTGGCACCGGCACGGGCCTTGCGACCTGCCCGGCGGGCATGCAGCTGATCGGCGGAGGCGGCAACTGGGAACTCGGAAACAGGAACTTGTTCATCATCGGGAACGGGCCCCGGCTCGCTTTCTCGCCGACCACCTGGGAAGTGACCGGGCAGAACAACTCGGGCACTGGCGAGTTCCTCGTCGTCAAGGCGCTCTGCCTCAACGACGACGACGGCTAGCAGCACCCCTGCCCCGTCGAAAGCTCCGGCGGCAGATCGGCATTGACGTTCGTTCGTCATTTGCTGGACATCCGTATGGGGCGTTGAACCCCGTGCCCGGGGAGGTCGTACGACACATGACCATCAATGGGTGCGGGCACGCTCGAGCCCTTCATTTCTTGAAAGGACGCACATGCGGTCGAATCGGGTAAGGAAGCTGCAACCGTTGCTCGCCGCGGTGGTCCTGGCATTGATCGTGGCGCCGGTCGCAATCGCCGGCGCGGACGGTGCCGGCGCGAGTCGGGCCGCAGCGAAGATCACCCCAAAGCAGGTCAAAACCTTGAAGAAAAAGATGGCGCAGCTCGCCAAACGAGCCGCCTCGCTGGAAGCCAGGCTGGCCGCCCAAGAAGGGAAAGGGGGCTCTGGACAGGGACCCGGCTCACCGGGGGGGGCCGGCTCTCCTGGACCCCAGGGCGTGCCTGGACCCCAGGGCCCCCCTGGAGCGCAGGGCCCTCCTGGGCCACAGGGAGTGCCTGGACTGCTCGGCGGTGCTGCCGGAGGAGACCTGACCGGCACTTATCCCAACCCCCAGATTGCCGCCAGCTCGATCCTCTCCGGGGATATCGCCACCGGCGCGGTCGAGCTGAGCGACATCGCCAACGGGGCGGTCTCCACGGCGGCGATTCGGGATGACACGATCACCGGCGCCGACGTCGCCAACGAAGGGATCAGCATCTTCGACCTGGCACCGGGCAGCGTCGGCGCCTCGGAGCTGGTCGAAACCGAAGTGGTGAAAAGCTCCCCCAACGTCCTCGAACCGGGCTTCTCGGGCGGACAGTCGGCGACCTGCCCCGCCAACACCCAGCTGATCGGCGGCGGCATCACCTGGGACAACGGCGGTGGCAGGAACCAGTTCGTGATCACTTCCGGTCCCGAAATACGCAACCCCGCGTTCCTCCCGCCCAACACCTGGGAAGTGGGAGGACAGAACAACTCCGGAGCCACCCGGAGCGTCTTCGCCACGGCGATCTGCCTCAAGCGCGAATAGGCCCGGGGAGCTGATTGGAATGCAGATGAACAGGAAGACGCGGACCAACGGAGCCGGCAAACTGCAAGCACTGCTCGCCGCGGCCATCCTGGCGATGGTCGTGGCGCCGGCCGCGATCGCCGGCGCAAGTGGCCCCGGCGCGAGCGCCTCGGCGGCGAAGAAACCGGCCAAGTCCATCGCCGCCCTGCTCAAGCAGGCGGCGGCGATCGGGAAAAGGTTCACCGCGATGGAGGCGAGAACGACCGCGCTGGAGGGGAAACGGGCACCGCCTGGACAGGCCCCCGGTGCGCCTGGTCGCGGCGGTGGGACCGGTCCCGCCGGTGTGCGTGGTCCCGCCGGTGTACCCGGTGCCCCTGGCGTGCCCGGTAGCCCGGGCGTTGCCGGCGGCCCGGCCGGAGGTGACCTGAGCGGTCAGTATCCCAATCCCGAGTTTGGCCCTGGCGCAATTCTCTCGGCAGACTTCGCCCCCGGCGCGATCGGCGTGGGCGATTTCGCCGAAGAATCGGTCGATAGGGAAGCGATTCTCGACGGGACGGTCACCAGCGCCGACGTCATCGACGCGCAGGTTTTCCTGCGCCACCTGCCGACGGCCAGCGTCGGCGCCGCTGCACTGGTCGAAACGGTCGTGGTGAGGAGCCCCCCCACGCTTGTCCGCGAACGCTTGAGCGACCGAGCCGAGGTGACCTGCCCTGGCGGATCGCAGTTGCTCGGAGGAGGCGCTGAATGGGACCGTGGAGGACGCGAGGGCCTGTTCGTGGTCAAGTCCGCGCCCCTGCTGCCGGAACCGGCGACCTTCCCGCCCCAAGGCTGGGAAGTCGTGGGACATAACACCGTAGTGGGATCGGCGAACCTCTTTGCCAAGGCGATCTGCCTCCAGGTTGGATAGGCCCAGCGCGGGTTGGCTGCAGCCGCTGCTTGCGGCGGCGGTTCTGGCGTTGATCGTGACTCCGGTCGCGATCGCCGAGAGCAACGGCGCCGCCACGAGCAAAGCTCAGCCGAAGCGCGTGCTCAAGCAGGTCAAAGAACTGAAGAAGCTGACCGTCCAGCTCGCCAAACGAGTCTTAGCGCTGGAAGCGGGGAGACCGGGACAGGCCGAAGTCCTCACCGGATCCCCCAGCGGGCCCGCCGGAGGTGACCTGGTCGGTGAATACCCCGGGCCGGAACTCCGCACCGACACGGTCTTCTCCGAGAACATCGTCAACAACGCGATCCTCGGCACCGACATCTTCAACGGCACGATTCAGTCCGCGGACATCGCGGCGGAAGCCGTCCGCGACGCGCAGATCGCCGAAGGATCGGTCGCCTCGACTGACATCACCGATCGCTCGGTCTCTCAGCTCGACCTCGGGATCCCCAGCGTCGGCGGCGGCCAACTGGTCGGGGTGTTCGTAACCATGGACGCCGAGACGATGGACACCGGCACCTCGGGGGGCGCGACGGCAACGTGCCCAGATGACAGCCGGTTGCTCAGCGGCGGCGCGGAATGGGAACTCACGGGCGGTGGCCAGTTCATCACCAGGTCGGCACCAACCGCCAATGATGCCTGGGACGCGGCCGGGCACAACGCCTCGGGTCAGACGAGGACCTTGATCGCCAAGGCCCTCTGCCTCCGCGGATAGGGGCCCTAGGGAAGCGGCTCCCACTCCCAGCCCTTGGCCGAGGCCAGGCTCTCCTGCTCCAGGTAGCGGCGGAACTCGTCCAGCTCCGCCGGCTCGACGCTGTAGACGTGGTCGGGTTCGGGGAAGTGGCGGGAGCGGACCTCGGTGCCGTAGCGCTCGACCGCCTCGACCATCGTCTCGTGGACGTTGGCGTAGCGCTTGACGAACTTCGCCATGTGGCCGGTGGTGATGCCGAGCAGGTCGTGGAAGACCAGCACCTGTCCCGAGGTCGACGGTCCGGCGCCGATCCCGATCGTCGGTATCTCGAGCTTGGCGACGATCGCTTCGGTGATCGCTGCCGGCACCGCCTCGAAGACGATCGCGAAGCAGCCGACCGACTGCAGCGCCAGTGCATCCTCGAGCAGCTGGATCGCGCTCTTCGCGGTCTTGCCCTGCGCTTTGTAGCCGCCGAGGGCGTTAGCGGTCTGCGGGGTCAGCCCGACGTGGCCCATCACAGGGATGCCGGAGCGGACGATCGCCCGCGCCCGCTCGACCACAACTCCCCCGGCCTCGAGCTTGACCGCCTGGCAACCGGTCTCCTTGACCAGGCGCTGGGCGTTCTGGACAGCGAGCTCGTTGCTCGCCTCGTAGCTCCCCATCGGCATGTCGCCGATCATCAGCGGGGTCTTCAGGCCGCGGCGGACGGCCTTGCCGAGGACGACCATCTCCTCCATCGAGACCGGCTCGGTGCCCGGGTAGCCGAGCACGACCATCGCCGCCGAGTCGCCGACCAGGACGATGTCGACGCCGGCTGCCTCGGCCACAGTCGCCGAGGGGTAGTCGTAAGCGGTGACCATCACGATCGGCTCGCCGGCCGCCTTCATCTCCATCAGCCGGGGCAGGCTCACCGGAGTGCGATCGCCGGCGGGGGGCGCGGTGTGGGAGCGGCCACCGGCGCTCATGAGACCAGCACCTCCGGGCGGTCGTCGACTGCGACGGCGCGGTTGTCCTCGTCGACGTGGACGACGGTCGGCGCGTAGCGCTCCAGGTCGGCCTCGTCGTAGGCGCCAAAGGAGGCGACGATCACCTTGTGCCCCGGCGCGGTCAGGTGGGCGGCAGCGCCGTTGACCTGGATCGTGCCCGAGCCCGGTTCGCCGTCGATCACGTAGGTGACGAAGCGGGCGCCGTTCTCGATGTCCCAGACGTGGACCTGCTCGTTGGTGATCAGGTCGGCGGCGGCCATCAGCTCGGTGTCGACGGTGATGCTGCCGATGTAGTCGACATCGCAGTCGGTCACCGTCGCCCGGTGGATCTTCGACTTCAGCATCTGTCTCTGCACGGGGCTCCCTCCCGCTCGTGGATGGTCAAGTGGCAAGTCATCGAGGCTCGATCAAGACGTTGTCGATCAGACGCGCGCCGCCCACCTGGGCGGCGAGGGCGACAAGGACGGCCCGGCCGTTCAGCTCGGCCACCGGCTCCAGTCGCTCGGCGTCGCGCGCCTCCAGGTACTCGGGCTCGATGCCGGCGCTGCGCAGCTCATCGCGGGCGGCCTCCAGGCCGGCGGCCAGCGAACCGGCCTTCGCCTCGCGCTCGGCCCTGGCGAGGGCGCGGGAGAGCGCGGCAGCGCGGTCGCGGTCCGTCGGACTGAGGTAGGCGTTCCGCGAGCTCATCGCCAGGCCGTCGGGCTCGCGCACCGTCGGCAGCACCTCGACTCGCACACCGAAGTCGAGGTCGCGCGCCATGCGGCGGATCACCACCGCCTGCTGGGCGTCCTTCTGGCCGAAGTAGGCGACGTCGGGGCCGACCAGGTTGAAGAGCTTGGCGACGACGGTCGTCACCCCGCGGAAGTGCTCGGAACCGCGCCGCGCCGGGTCGCCGTCGAGGACCTCGGTCAGCGGGCCGCCGACCTCCACCGTGGTGGCGAAACCCTTCGGGTAGACCTCCTCCGCGGCCGGTGCGTAGACAAAGTCGACCCCCGCCTCACCGGCCAGCCGCAGGTCGCGCTCCTCGTCACGCGGGTAGCGGTCGAGGTCCTCGCCGGGGCCGAACTGGGTCGGGTTGACGAAAAGGCTCATCACCACCACGTCGCACTCGGCGCGGGCCGCACGCAACAACGAGAGGTGGCCCTCATGCAGGAACCCCATCGTCGGCACGAGGCCGATCGTCATCCCCTGCTGCCGTGGCTCCTGCAGCGCAGAGCGAAGCTCGGCCTTGGCGCGGAGAACGCCTGCAGCCGCCCGGGGGGAGCGGTTATCGCCAGTGAGGAGATCTGCGGTCATAGGTCCATGCCCTTCGGGTCACGGCCGTGCTCGCGGATTATAGGGGGTCGGCGGGTTGCTCCCGGCTGAATTCGATCTTGCGGATCTCCTTCGCCGGAGTACCTGCGGCGAGCGTCGCCTCGGGCAGGTCCCTGGTCACCACCGAGTTGGCGCCGATTACGCAGCGCTCGCCGACGCTGACCCCACTGGTGACGACGCAGTTCACGCCGAACCAGCAGTTGGAGCCGATCTCGACCGGGCCTTTGGTGGTGAACCCCTGCCAGGTGATCGGGGTCTCGGGATCGTCGAAGCGGTGCTCGGCATCGCCGACGAAGCACCCGTTGGCGAGCATCGTGTGGTCGCCGACCTCGACCCGCCGGTAGGCGGCGATCATCGTGTTGCGGTTGAGGAAGCAGCCCTCGCCGATCACGATCTCGGCCTCCGGCGCCAGGGTCAGCCAGCAGCCGGGCTCCAGCAGGGTCCCTGGGCCGATCCGCAGCCGCCCCTCGTCGAGCGCCTCCAACACCTCGCCCTCAACCGGGTGGCGGATGTAGAAGCCGCCGCGGGCGGCGTGGCGGTCGATCCGCCACCGTCTCAGCCGGCGGTGGTTGCGCTCATACCAGCGCCGCTTCGCCCACCACAACCTCCACCCCGTCTCAACAGGCACGCTTCTAGCTTTCCAGAGGACCCGGCAGTAGTGTCGTGACCCGAGTGAGCTCCGCGAACGACAGCCTGCGCGGCGGCATCGACCTCGGCGGAACTAAGATCCAGGCCGCGATCGTCGACGCCGCGGGCGAGGCGCATGGCCAGGCGCGCCGGCCGACTCCGACCAGCGGCGGGCCCGAGGACGTCGCCGAGGCGATGGCCGAGGCGCTGCGCGAGGCCGCCCTGGAAGCCGACGTGGAGAGCGCCAACCTGACGGGAGTCGGGGTCGGCTCCCCCGGCAACGCCGACGGGAAGACCGGGATCGTCTCCGGCGCCCGCAACCTTCCCGGTTGGGAGGGGAGCTTCCCGCTCGCCGCGACGCTGAAGGAGGCGCTGGGGACCGAGGTCAGGGTCGGCAACGACGTCCAGGTCGCGACCGAAGCCGAGTTTCACCTCGGCGCCGGGCGCGAGTTCAAGAGCCTGATCGGGGTCTTCTGGGGAACCGGAGTAGGCGGTGGACTGGTCCTTGATGGGAAGCCCTGGCTCGGCCGCGGCGCCGCCGGCGAGGTCGGCCACATGGTCGTCAAGCGTGGCGGCGCCAAGTGCCCCTGCGGCCGACGCGGCTGCATGGAGGCCTACGCCGGGCGCGCGGCGATGGAGGCCGAGGCGCGGCGCCAGCACGAGGAGGGCGCTAAGACCGACCTCTTCAAGCTGATGCGAAAGCACGAGAAAGACCGCCTCACCAGCGGCATCTGGGAGCGGGCGATTGACCACGGCGACCATCTCGCCATCCAGCTGATCGACCGGGCGGTCGAGGCGCTCGGCACCGGCATCGCCTCCGCGGTCAACCTGCTCGACATCGAAGCGGTGATCATCGGCGGCGGCCTCGGGGTGCGCTTCGGCGAGCGCTACATGGAGCCGCTGACAAAGGAGATGGGCAAGCACCTGTTCCTCGACGAACGCCCGCCGGCGGTCCGCGTCGTCAGCCTCGGCGACCTCGGCGGCGCGATCGGCGCCTCGCTCCTTGTCGCCTAGCCGGGCCCGTGACCACTCACACCCGAGTCCTCCGCCCCGCCGAAGGGATCCTCGCCTTCTACGACGGGCGCGTCCCGGGGTACCGCCACGCGCCGCAGCGCAACTGGGTCGACGAGGGGGCGATCGCGCTGGGTATCGCCAGCTACGCCATTGTCGACGGGCACGAGGCGGTGGTCTACGACACCCACGTCTCGGTCGAGCACGGTCGGCTGGTCCGGGAGGCGTTGGAGGCCGAGGGCGTGAGCGAGATCACCGTCGTCCTCAGCCACTGGCACCTCGACCACGTCGCCGGCACCGAAGCATTCGCCGACTGCGAGGTGATCTCCACCGCGCGGACCGCCGAGCGGCGGGCGAGACGGACTGCAACCGCCCGGCGAGCCGCAACGCTGAGCGACGTTGGCGGAGGAGAAGCTGAGATGCCCTTCCCCTGAAGCCGTCGCGCAGCTGATCCGGAGAAAGGCTCGGTTTGTCCGTCCTGGAGCTTCATTGAAAGGGCATCCCAGCTTCTCCATCGACACGTGGCAGCGAGACCCTCGCAAGCTTCAACGGCCGAGCGTCGCAACCTCCTGCGCTGGAAGCTTCAGGAATCTGAGCGTCGGCTGGTAGCCAAGGGCCGGACACCCCTCTCAATGAAGCTCAAGGACCAGCAACTCGGACCCTGGCCTCCAAACCAGCTGCGCAACGGCTTCAGGGAGAGGGGTGTCCGGCCCTTGAGCCGCTAACCAACGTTTCAGAGCTTCTGGTCGATTCAGACCCGGCCGGACGCCTGGCGCTGCTGGCGGGCGAGGGCGTCGACGATCACCGCGAGGAGTAGGACACCGCCGGTGACCATGAACTTAACCGCCGAGGAGTAGGCCAGCAGGTCCATCCCGTTGGAGATCGAGCCGATCACCAGGGCGCCGAGCAGCGCCGTCCAGACCGAGCCGCGGCCGCCGAAGAGGCTGGTGCCGGCGATAACCGGGCCGGCGATCGCGAGCAGCAGCAGTTCGCTGCCGCCGGAGCTCTGGTTGACCGCGAGAAGGCGCGAGGCGGCCATGATCCCACCGATCGCCGCCATCGTCCCGGCGATGCCGAAGACCGCTACTCGGACCCGGTCAACCGGGATGCCGGCGCGGCGGGCGGCCTCGGCGTTGCCGCCGACGGCGTAGACGTGGCGCCCGAAGGAGGTGCGCCTGGCGACGTACTCCATGCCGACGACGAAGGCGAGCAGGATCAGGACCGCGAGCGGCACCCCGCGGTCGGAGTTGAGGACCGCCACGGCGACGATCGCGATCGTCGCGACCAGTACGAGACGGAGGAGCAGCACCGCCTGGCTCTGCGCTTCCAGGCCGGAGGCAAGGCGGCGACGGTGGCCGACGAACAGCACCGCGGCGTAGGTGCCGATCACCACCGCAGCGAAGATCCAGCCGACGGTGTCGGAGTAGAAGATGTTGGCGAGCCCGGTGATCTTGGGGTCGTTGAGGTTGATCGAGCCGGTAGAGCCGAGGACCTGCAGCAGCGCTCCCTGCCAGGCCAGTAACCCCGCCAGGGTGACGACGAAGGACGGCACCCCGAAACGGCTGAAGAGAGCACCCTGGAGCAGCCCGATCGTCAACCCGGCGAGCACCGCGGCGGCGATCGCCAGGTAGGGGCTCCACCCGTGCTGGACGTTGAGCACGGCCATGATCGCCGCGCAGAGACCGCTGACGGCGCCAACCGAGAGGTCGATCTCGCCGAGCAGCAACACGTAGACGACCCCAACCGAGATCAGCCCGATCGCGGTGATCTGCAGCATCAGGTTGGTCAGGTTCTCCGCCGTCAGGAAGCGGTCGTTCTGGGACTGGAAGATGATCCAGATCACCGCCAGGCCGAGTACCACCCGCAACGAGCCGAGGTCGCCCTGGAGAAGACGGCGCGCGGCGTTTCTCACGCGCTCTCCTCCTTGCCGGAGTCCCCCTCGCGGTTCTCGCCGAGACCGGTGATCGCGGCGACGACGTGCTCCTCGGTGGTCGCTTCGGCTTCGAATTCACCTGCCGCCTTGCCCAGGCGCAGGACGAAGATCCTGTCGGCCACCTCGAAGACGTCGACCAGGTTGTGGCTGATCACGACCACGCCGAGGTCGCGCTCGCGCAACCGGCGGATCAGGCTCAGCACCTGGGCCGTCTGGGCGACGCCGAGCGCCGCGGTGGGCTCGTCCAGCAGCACCACCTTCGGCTCGCCGAGCAACGAGCGGGCCACCGCCACCTGCTGGCGCTGACCGCCAGAGAGGGTGCCGACCTCGCTGCGCAGGCTCGGGATCGTCACCGCCAGGTTTGAGAGCAGCTCCTCGGTGGTGTGCTCCATCCGCGCCTCGTCGAGCTGCCTGGAGACGACCCCGGCGCCCGGCGAGCGCTCCTCACGGCCGAGGAAGAGGTTGGCGACGACATCGAGGTTGTCGCAGAGGGCCAGGTCCTGGTAGACGGTCGCGATCCCCATCGTCACCGCGTCCTGGGGCTTTGAGATCGAGACCTCCTGGCCGGCGAACCGGATCCTGCCGTCGTCGGCACCGTGGATGCCGGCGATCGTCTTCACCAGCGTCGACTTTCCGGCGCCGTTGTCGCCAACCAGGCCGACCACCTCGCCCGCGCGGACGGCGAAGTCGACCCGGTCCAATGCCTGGACCGGGCCGAATCGCTTGCTCACTCCATCCAGCTCGAGGAGCGGAGCACCGTCTTGGGCCATCTCAACCGGAGATCCCCAGGGATTCGCATGCCGATTTGTAGGCGCTCGTGCAGAGTTCGGAGGCAGTGATGAACCCGTCTTTGACCACCGTGCTCTTGACGTTGTCTTTGGTCACCGCGACCGGTTCGAGCAGGACCGAGGGAACTTTGACTTTGCCGTTGTTGACTTCGTCGGTGATTTTCGATTTCGGGAATTCTTTGCCTTCGGCGAGGTCGACCGCGATTTCCGCGGTGACGCTGGTCTCGATGTCGGTCGCCTTGTAGACGGTCATGTACTGCTGGCCGGCGATGATTCGCTGCACCCCGGTGACGGTCGCGTCCTGGCCCGTCGTCGGCTTTTCTTCGGGGTCGATCCCGGCCGATTTCATCGCCGCGATCGCGCCGCCGCCAGTGTCGTCGTTGGCGGCGTAGACACCTTCGAAGCCGGTTTTCCCGAGCGCCGTGATCGCCTGCTGCATCTCGTTCTGGGCGTTGGTCGCCGACCATTCCGGCGTGTCGTACTCTTTCGCGATTTTCACCCCGGCGGCTTCGAACCCGTTGTGGGCGCCTTCCTTGAACAGGGCCGCGTTACTGTCGGCCGGGTCGCCGTTGATCATCACGATCGGTCCGCTCGCGGCGCCGTCTTCTTTCAGCTTTTCCGAGAGCGCTTCGGCCTGCAGTTCGCCGACCTTGGTGTTGTCGAAGGAGACGTAGTAGTCGGGTTCGGCGTTTTCGATCAGGCGGTCGTAAGAGACGACCGGGACGTTCTGCGCCTTCGACTTTTCGACGATTGCAGCCGCCGAGGCCGCGTCGACCGGATCGAGGACCATCACTTCGGCGCCCTGCGTCAGCGCCGCTTCAGCCTGGCTCTGCTGTTTTGAGGCATCCTGCGCGGCATTGCTGTAGAGGATTTCGCAGTCCGGACAGAGCTCTTCGACTTTTTCTTCGAATTCCGGACGGTCGTGCGCTTCATAGCGCGGCGTCTCGTTCTCCGGCAGGAGAAAAGCGATCTTGGCGCCCCCACCACCGTCGTCTCCGCCGCCACACCCGACGACCGCGAGGCTGACCACCAACAGTGCACCCACCGTGATGGCCAGACGTTTCCGCAACGCTGGTAGGGACATGAGGTCCTCCTCCTTGGGTTTCGCACCCTGCCCTTACCCAGGTGAGGCCCTTTTAATTCCTTTAGGGGCTGGCGTTCAGGCGGCCACGGCCTCGCGCTTGGCGGCGCGCCTGCGTTTCGCGGGCACCACCAAGTCGGCGAGGAAACTCCCGGTGTAGGAGCCCTCGACCGCCGCCACCTGCTCCGGCGTCCCGGTGGCGACCACCTCTCCCCCGGCTTCGCCGCCCTCGGGACCGAGGTCGACGAGCCAGTCGGCGGTCTTGATCACGTCGAGGTTGTGCTCGATCACCACCACCGTGTTGCCGGAGTCGACCAGCCGTCCCAGCACCTCGAGCAGCCGCTGGACGTCGGCGAAGTGAAGGCCGGTGGTCGGCTCGTCGAGGATGTAGAGGGTGTCGCCGGTGGCAACTTTGGAGAGCTCGGTGGCGAGCTTGATCCGCTGCGCCTCGCCGCCGGACAGCGTCGTCGCCGGCTGGCCGAGGCGGATGTAGTCGAGGCCGACGTCGTGCAGGGTACGCAGCCGGCGAGCGATCTTCGGCACGTTCTCGAAGAACTCGACCGCGTCCTCTACCGACATTTCGAGCACGTCGGAGATGTTCTTGCCCTTGAAGCGCACCTCCAGGGTCTCGCGGTTGTAGCGCTTGCCGTGGCACTGCTCGCAGGGCACGTAGACGTCGGGCAGAAAGTGCATCTCGATCTTGATCTGGCCGTCGCCCTTGCAGACCTCACACCGCCCGCCCTTGACGTTGAAGCTGAACCGGCCGGGCTTGTAGCCACGCGCCCGCGCCTCCTGGGTCTGGGTGAAGAGCTGGCGGATGTGGTCGAAGACGCCGGTGTACGTGGCCGGGTTGGACCGCGGCGTGCGCCCGATCGGGGACTGGTCGATGTTGATGATCTTGTCGATCTGGCTGAGGCCGTCGATCCCGTCGTGGGCGCCGGGCCGGAGTTTCGCCTGGTGCAGCCGGTTGGCGACGGCGTGGTGCAGAGTCTCGTTGACCAGCGTCGACTTGCCCGATCCGGAGACGCCGGTGACGCAGCAGAAGACGCCGAGCGGGACCGTGACGTCGATCTCCTTCAAGTTGTGTTCGCGGGCGCCGCGGACGAGCAGCGCGCCGCTTGGCTCGCGACGCTCCTCCGGGACCTCGATTTCGCGCTTACCCGCCAGGTACTGGCCGGTCAGGGAGGCGGGGTCCTTGGCGACCTCCGCGGGCGTGCCGGCGGCGATCACGTGACCGCCGTGTTCGCCGGCCCCCGGGCCGAGGTCGAGGAGGTGGTCGGCGGCGCGCATCGTCCCCTCGTCGTGCTCGACCACGATCACGGTGTTGCCGAGATCGCGGAGCCGGTCCAGGGTGCCGATCAACTTCTCGTTGTCGCGCTGGTGCAGGCCGATCGAGGGCTCGTCGAGCACGTACATCACGCCGACCAGGCTGGACCCGATCTGGGTCGCGAGGCGGATCCGCTGCGCCTCGCCGCCGGAGAGCGAGCGGGCCGAGCGCGACAGCGAGAGGTAGCCGATGCCGACGTTCTCGAGGAAGGCGAGGCGTTCGGAGATCTCCCGCACGATCAGCCGGGCGATCGCCCGCTCGGTTTCGGTCATCTCCAGCTCCGCGATCCACTTCGCCGCGGCCTGCGCGGAGAGGGCGCTGTACTCGGCGATGCTGATGCCGCCGACCTTCACCGCCAAGCTCTCGGGCCGCAGCCGGGCGCCGTCGCACGCCGGGCAGGGCTGCTCGGCCATGTAGCCCTCGATCCGTTCGCGGTTGGTCTCCGAGTCGGTCTCTTCGTAGCGGCGCTGGAGGTTGTTGACGATTCCCTCGAACCGGACCTTGTAGGAGCGGCGGCGACCGAAACGGTTGGTGTAGCTGACCAGGTGGCGCTCCTCCCCGGTGCCGTAGAGGAAGATCTCCTTCTCGGATTTCTTCAGCTTCGACCAGGGCTTCTCGGCGTCGACGCCGTTCTCCTCGGCGACGGCCGCAATCAGCCGCTTCCAGTACGCGGTGATGCCGCGGTTCCAGGGCTGCAAGGCGCCCTCCGCGAGCGAGAGGGTCGGGTCGGGGACGACCAGCTCGGGGTCGATCACCCGCTGGAAGCCGAGCCCGTGGCACCGGTCGCAGGCGCCGTGGGGCGAGTTGAAGGAGAAGATCCGCGGCTCCAGCTCCGGGATCGAGGTGCCGCAGTTGAGGCAGGCGAACTGCTCGGAGAAGAGCAGCGGCTCGGCCTCCTTTCCCTCGATGATCTCGACTTCGATCAGGCCACCGGCCAGCGCAGCGGCGGCCTCGACCGACTCGGAGAGGCGGCGGCGCAAGTCGGGTTTCATCACCAGCCGGTCGACGACGACCGAGATGTCGTGTTTGAACTTCTTGTCGAGGACGATCTCCTCGTCGAGCCGGCGCAGCTCGCCGTTGACCTTGGCCCGCGAGTAGCCCTCGAGCCGCATCTGCTCCATCAATTTCCCGTACTCGCCTTTGCGCCCCCGCACTACCGGCGCCATCACCATGAATTTGGTCCCCTCCTCGAGCATCGTCAGCCGGTCGACGATCTGCTCCTGGGACTGGCCGGCGATCGGCTCGCCGCACTCGGGGCAGTGCGGGGCCCCGATCCGCGCCCAGAGCAGGCGCAGGTAGTCGTAGATCTCGGTCACCGTGCCGACGGTCGAGCGCGGGTTGCGCGAGGTCGTCTTCTGGTCGATCGAGATCGCCGGCGAGAGACCCTCGATCGAGTCGACGTCGGGCTTCTCCATCAGCCCGAGGAACTGGCGCGCGTAGGCCGAGAGCGACTCGACGTACCGGCGCTGGCCCTCGGCGTAGATCGTGTCGAAGGCAAGGCTCGACTTGCCGGACCCCGAGAGCCCGGTGATCACGATCAGCGCGTCGCGAGGCAGCTCGACGTCGATGTCCTTGAGATTGTGCTCGCGGGCACCGGAGATGACAATTCGCTCAGAGGCAGGCACTGGGCACCGATTCTACGCAGGCGAACAGATGTTCCCCGGGGAGACGAGGCGGGCGCGGTCGTCCTTTGTCGCGCATAGCGCCACAAAGGACGACCGCACTCCGTGGGTTGTGCCACCACGGTGGCGGCGATACGGTGGGTCGAGAGGCGGGGACATACCAAGGAGGTAGAGATGTCCAACGTCGACACCGCCCGGTCCGCCTACGAAGCCTTCGGCAGTGGGGACCTGAACGCGCTCAGTGAGTCGTTCGCGGAGGATGCGGTTTGGGTCACCTCGGATGAGTTGCCGTTGGGAGGGGAAACCCGGGGTCGCGACCAGATCCTCGGCAACTTCGCCCAGATCCCCAACTACTGGTCCGAGTTCAGGGTCGAACCGGAGGAGTTCATCGACGCGGGCGAGTACGTGGTCGTCCGCGGAACTCAGCGCGCCGCCAACGACAAGGGCAGCTTCGAGGCGCCGTTCGTGCACCTGCTCAAGTACGAGGACGGGAAGGCCGTGCGGGGCGAATTCTTCACCGACAGCGCCAAGGCGGTGAAGCTGCTGGATTAGCGTCAGCCGACGACAGCCCCGGCGATTTCGAGGCGTTCGGCGACCACGGCACGCTGCTCGGGGAGGGGACGGGCGCAGGAGCCGGGCTCGGTCCCCTCGACCACGCGGGTCGATCCGTCGCGGAGGCGGATGCGCAGGCGGCTGGGAAAGGTCATCCGCAGCGCCTCGGTATCGAGACGGTCGATGCCGTCGTCGCCCCCGCCGGCCCGGTTGCCGCCGAAGCGCTCGCGCACCGAGCGGCCGAGGAAACGACGCAGCGAGGGATCGGCGACGAGCGCTCGGGCCAGTGCCGGTCCGGGATTGGCCTCGTCCATGTTGGCGTCGCCGAGTCGGCGGCGCAGGCGCAGCAGGTCACGCAGCCCGAGGTCCGGGGAGGCGCCCGCCTCGAGCGTGCCGAGCAGCGTCTTCGCGGTCAGGGCCGGGTCGTGGTCGAGGCTGATTTTCGCCGCCAGGGCGCGGATCTTCGTTTCGTGCTCCCCGAGCCACTCGGGCGTCAGCTCGGCGGGGGTCAGTCGGCCCGCCAACAGCGCGATCGCCGTCGTCAGGGTCGCCGAGAAGTTGACCCGGATCGGGGAGAGGTCGGGGCCGCGCCCCAGCTCCTCCATCTCACAGGTCAGCCACCCGGCTTCGATCTGCACCGAGTCGATCTCTCCAGCCGCGACCTCGGCGGCGAGCGCCGCCTCCGCGACCGACTGCAGGTAGGCGCAACCGGGTAGGCGCTTGAAGGCGAGCGTGTCGGTCAGCCAGACACGGCCGAGGGCGCCGAACATCTCCGGCCGCGGCGCGAAGGAGAGGCTGGCGAGGACCCCGCGAGGATGCTCGACCACGTCCAGCGCCCCGGTGACGCCGTCCGCGGCCAGCAGAGCTGCCCGTGCTCCCACGGCGGCGGGCTCCGCCGCGGTCAACAGCTTGCTCCGCGGACCCATGAAGCCCGGCCACATCCCGTAGGGAGGCTGGTAGAGCGCGATCGCTAGGGCGTGTGCGGTGCGGGGCGCGTCGAGCCCGATCCCGACCGAGGCGGCGACGGCGGCCGAGGCGCAGTGGATCGAGGCCCAGAACTGGCCGTTGTGGGGGCCGAGGAAAAGCGCGGCGCCGAGCCTGCCCGCGACCTCGTTGGCGGCGACTCGGGCGAGCAGCTCGCGCTCGGGATCGGCGGCGAAAGCGGCGGCGGCCGGGACCGCCGAGTGGCCGGTGTGTCCCATGAACAGGTAGTCGTCCCAGTCGTGGGCGATCGAAGCCGCCGCCGAGCGGTACACCTCGCCCACCGGCCCGTCAGGCGCGACCGCGATGAAGGGAGCGGCGTCGGCCTCGCCGGCGGCACGGGCGGCGGCGATGCATTCGGCCTGCAGCCCCGCCCGCTCGCAGACGCGCTCGGGCAGGTCGTCGGAGCGCAATCCGACCGCCCACTCGGCGACCTCCTCACAAATCGTCCCCCGCATCGAAAAGAGGTTAGCCCTGCCCGGTCCTGATCCCATCGAGGTCGCGGCGCAACTCGCGCAGCTCGTCGCGGATCCGCCCCGCCTCCTCGAACCGGAGGTCGTCGGCGGCGGCCAGCATCTCCTCCTCGAGCGCCACGATCGTGCGCTCCAGCTCCTCCGGGCCGGCGAAGTCCTCGGTGCGCTTGCGGCGCCGCCTGCGCGGCGCCCGGTCCTCCATCGCCAGGAACTGGGACATCTCCGAGATCCCTTTGCGAACCGTCGCCGGGGTGATCCCGTGCTCCTCGTTGTAGGCGAGCTGGATCGCCCGCCGCCGGTCGGTCTCGCTCATCGACGCCCGCATCGCGTCGGTCTCCTTGTCGGCGTACATCAGCACCCGCCCGTTGACGTTGCGCGCCGCCCGCCCGATCGTCTGCACCAAGCTGGTCTCGCCGCGCAGGAAGCCCTCCTTATCGGCGTCGAGGATTGCCACCAGGGAGACCTCGGGCAGGTCCAGGCCCTCGCGCAGGAGGTTGACCCCGACCAGGACGTCGTACTCGCCGAGCCGCAGGTCGCGGACGATCTGGATCCGTTCCAGGGTGTCGATCTCCGAGTGCAGGTACCGGACCTTGATCCCGTACTCGAGCAGGTAGGCGGTCAGGTCCTCCGCCATCTTCTTGGTCAGCGTGGTGACCAGGGTGCGCTCTTTCGCCTCGGCGCGGGCCTTAACCTCGTTCATCAGGTCGTCGATCTGGTTCTTCGTCTCCCGTACCTCGATCTCGGGGTCGACGATCCCGGTCGGGCGGACGATCTGCTCGACGATCCGGGTCGATTCGGTCCGCTCGAACGGCCCCGGCGTCGCCGAGACCATCACCAGCTGCTTGACCCGGTCGAGGAACTCGGCGAACTTGAGCGGCCGGTTGTCGATCGCCGAGGGCAGCCGGAACCCGTAGTCGACCAGCGTCTGCTTGCGCGAGCGGTCGCCCTCGTACATGCCGCCGATCTGCGGCACCGTCTGGTGGGACTCGTCGACGAAGACGACGAAATCGTCGGGGAAGTAGTCGATCAGCGTGTGCGGCGGGCTGCCGGCGGGCCGGCCGTCGAGGATCCGCGAGTAGTTCTCGATCCCAGAGGTGAAGCCGAGCTCCTTGATCATCTCGAGGTCATAGGCGGTGCGCTGGCGCAGCCGGTGCGCCTCCAGCTGCTTGCCCTCCGCCTCCAGTTCGCCGGTACGGGTTTCGAGTTCGGTGCGGATCTCCTCGACCGCGCGCTCGACCGTCTCGTCTTTGGTCACGTAGTGCGACGCCGGCCAGACCGAGACATGGTCGATCGTGTCGAGGACCTCGCCGCTCAACGGGTCGAAGTGCTGGATCCCCTCGATCTCGTCGCCGAAGAGGGAGATCCGGTAGGCGGACTCGGCGTAGGAGGGCATGATCTCCAGCACCTCGCCGCGGACCCGGAAGGAGCCGCGCCCCAGCACCTGGTCGTTGCGCTGGTACTGCATCTTCACCAGCTTGCGCAGCACCCCGTCGCGGTCGACCTCCTTGCCGACCTGGAACAGCTGCATTTTTTCGTTGTAGACCTGCGGCGAGCCGATCCCGTAAATGCAGGAGACCGAGGCGACGATGATCACGTCGCGGCGGGCGAACAGGGCGGCGGTGGCGGCGTGACGCAACCGGTCGATCTCGTCGTTGATCGAGGAGTCCTTCTCGATGTAGAGGTCCTGGGCGGGGACGTAGGCCTCGGGCTGGTAGTAGTCGTAGTAGGAGACGAAGTACTCGACCGCGTTGTCGGGGAAGAACTCGCGGAACTCGTTGCAGAGCTGCGCGGCGAGCGTCTTGTTGTGGGCGATCACCAGCGATGGCCGCTGGACCTCGGCGATCGTCGCCGCCATCGTGAAGGTCTTGCCGGTGCCGGTGGCGCCGAGCAGGGTCTGGAAACGCTCGCCTGTGCCGAGCCCCTCGGCGAGCCCGGCGATCGCTTTCGGCTGATCGGCCGTGGGGGTGTAGGCGGGGTTCAGCTTGAAATCCGGCACGAACACGAACATAGCGTGCGCGTCACTCACACCCCGAAGATGGAAGACTTCCGCCGCGATGAAGCTCTCGAGGATCGCACTGGCCGCCTTCTTCACCTTCACCGGGACGATGCACTTCGTCCGCCCGCGCTTCTTCGAAGCGATTGTGCCCCCCGCGGTCGGCAACGAGCGCGAGGTGGTGATCGTCAGCGGACTGGCCGAGATCGCCGGCGCCGCCGCCGTGCTGCACCCCGGCTCCCGCCGGCTCGGCCGGTGGTGGCTGCTCGCCCTGCTCGTCGCGGTCTTCCCGGCCAACATCCACATGGCGGTCAATCCCGAGCAGGTAGAGGGACTGGACCTGCGGCGGGTGCCCCGGTGGGCGCTGTGGGCGCGGCTGCCGCTGCAACCGCTGGCGATGTTCTGGGTCTGGCGCGCCACCCGCGCCTGAACGGCACTGGAACCAGCTCCACCGTTCTACACGTTTTGTCTGTAGAGCTTCTGTCATCTACGACAGAAGATTCACCGCAATGGAAATACGTGACCGATTTGCCGTGAATCTGAAACGCGCTCGTCAAGCCAAGGGTGTCTCCCAGGAAGAGCTCGGGTTCAGCTGCGACCTGCACCGGACCGAGATCTCGCTGCTCGAGCGCGGCGGCCGCGAGCCCCGGCTGGGCACTTTGCTGAAGCTGGCGGAGGCGCTCGACGTCAGCCCCGAAGAACTCAGCGCCGGCATCCGGTGGCAGACCGGCAAACGTCGGTTCAAGATCGAGCGCCCGAAGCAACCCTGACCGGCGACTCCTCCGGGTCCCCGGCCTAGGGCAGGAATTCTTCGAGGATGGTGCCTGCCGGTCCGAGGAAGGTTTCCAGGCTGGAGAGGGCCGAGCGGGCGTCGCGGAGCAGTTCGATCGCCTGTTCGAGCGGGATCCGTTCGAGCGTCCCGCGCAGCGGCGCGGCTAGCAACGGGCTCAGTGCACCGGCAGCTTCGGCGTCGTCCACCGCGCGCAGCAGGGCGGCACGGATCACCTGCGTCAGCTTCTCGTCGTCGATCCCGTAGCGGCGGCTGAACCGTTCGCGACCCTCCTCGGTCGCCAGCGCCTGGGCCAGCGCCTCGCGGCTGACTCCGAGCCGACAGGCCGCTCCGTCGAGCGCCGAGAGCGAGATCTGTTGGGCGACCTCCGCCAGCCCCTGTGGGTTAGTCCAGGGGCGGTCCCGGCAGGGGTCGCGGGTCTTCTCGGGCGCGTAGGAAGCGCCGCCCGCGGCGAGGTAGATCGCCGGCAGCGCCACCGCCGCGACGATCGCGGCGATCACCAGGGCACGCCCTCTCGACCCGCCGCTCAAAGCTCCACCCGCCGAGAGAGGCCGATCGGGATCAGCGCCAGCAGCCCAAGCAGGGCCGCGAGCAGGAAGGAGGGGCTGAAGGCGTGGGTGGCGCCGCGGTTGAGCTGCTCCTGGAGTTCGCCGCGCAGCTGCTCCACCTCGGCGCGGTCGGCCGGGTCGGAAGGCAGCGGCTCGAAGGCCGGGCCGATCGTCGGCACCCTCCCCGTCTCGCCCTCGAGGCGGTCGGAGATTCGCTGGGCGAGGTCGATCTTCAGCAACGGGTCGACCGGGGAGTCGAGGATCACCGCGGTGCCGGCGTCGATCGCCTCGTTGCGCTGCTCGGCGATGTCGGCGGTGAAGACCGGGGTCAGCGCCAACAGCCCGACGACGACGCCGGCGTGGCGGGCGGAGATCGTCCAGCCGCCGTGGATCGCTTGCGGGGCGCGACCGGAAAGCGCCGTCTCGGTCAGCGCCGAAAGCACTAGCGAGAGCCCGATCCCGACCAGCACCTGTGGCGGCACGGTCAGGGCCACCTCCGCCTTCGGCAGCAGGCCGAGCCCGGCCAGGCCACCACCGACGAGGATCGCGCCGGCGGCGGCGCGGGCGCGAGCGTCGGGGACGGCGCCGGCGAGGCGGCTGCCGAGGATCGCCGCCAGCGGCATCACGGTGACCACGATCGCGGCGCCGATCGGGGTCAGCCGCCAGCCCTCGATCAGCAACAGCACGAGCAGGAAGAGGGCGGCCGCGATCGCCGCCGAGACCATCGCCAGGGCGAGGTTCGCCCAGAGATGTGGCCGGCCGGTCTCGCGCAGCTCCGGCTCGATGATCCCGGTCGCCGCCTCGTGGCGGGCGACGGCGAGGATCGGCACCGCAGCCGCCAGCGCCACCGGCACCTGGAGCAGGAAGACCGACTGCCAGGAGACCAGCTCGGTGAGGAAGCCGCCCACCGCCGGCCCGAGAGCGGCACCGGTAGCGCTGGCGCCGGCCCAGACGACGGTCGCCCGCGCCTCCGAGCCGACCGTCGCCGGCAGCAGCTCAAGCGCGGCGGTGACGGCGAGGGCACCGCCGAGCGCCTGTACGCAGCGGGCGAGGATCAGGGTCATGAGGTTGTCCGAGATCCCGCAAGCGAGCCCGGCGCCGGCGAATATCGCCAGCCCGAAGGCGGCGGCGCGCCCGGGTCCGATCCGGCGGGCGGCGAGCGCCGCCGGCACCGCGGCCAGAGCCATCACCAGGTTGAAGGAGACGAGCACCCAGGTGACCCCGGCGACGGTGGTGTCGAGCTCCCGGTAGATCTCCGGCAGCGCCAGCACGACAATCGAGGAGTCGGCCAGGACAAGGCCGACCGCCAGGGCCAGCGCTCCCGCCCGCGGCTTCGGGACGGTGCTCAATACCCCAGCTCCCGCCCGTACTCGTCGCGGTAGGCGCCGCGCTTGTCGAGCACCTCTTCCACGTAGGCCCGGGTTTCCGGGAACGGGATCTCCTCAACCTCGAGGTCGCTCCCGCCCCACTCTTCTGCGTGGGAGGGGCCGGCGTTGTAGGCGGAGAGGACGGCGACCTCGTCGCCGTCGAAGCGGGCCATCAGTTCGCGCAGCAGGAAGGTTCCGTAACGGATGTTGATTTCCGGGTCGGAGAGGTCGTCGAGCTCGAAGGTGGTGCCGCCGCTGAGCCGCTCGATTTCCTTTGCCGCTTCCGGCGTGATCTGCATCAGCCCGCGGGCGCCGGCGCTGGAGGTCTGGTCGACGAACTTCGACTCCGAGTAGATCACCGCGGCGATAAGGGCCGCGTCGACCTCCTTTTCGGCCGACTGCTGGCGGATCACGTCCTCGTGGCGGAGCGGCAGCGTCAGTTCCTGGATCGCGTGGTCGACGGTCCCGAAGACGCCCAGCGCCGTCCCGGCAACGACCCCCACCGCGACCGCGCCGGCGCCGAGCGCGAGCCGCCGCCGAGTCCCCCTCTTCATCGACGAAGCCTCGCGATCAGGGCGGACAGCGCCCGCTCCAGGTCCTCAACCGTGCCGTCGTTCTCGATCACGTGCTCGGCACGCTCGGCCTTCTCCGCCTGGGAGAGCTGCCGGGCCTCGCGCTCGCCGACCAGAGCGTGCCCGCGCTCCTCGGCGCGCCGGCGCCGCAGCTCGTCCGCGGTGATGACGGCGACCGTGGTGTCGAAGACCCCGTCGCTGCCGGCCTCGAAGAGCAGCGGAACCTCGACTACAGCGACCTCTGTCTCGGCTGGCAGAGACATCAACCAGGCCGCGGTCCGTTCCCTCACCAAGGGGTGGATTTGGCCCTCGAGCCAGGAGAGCTGCTCGGGATCGGCGAAGACGATCTCCCCGATGCGGGCCCGGTCGACTTCCTCGCCGGGCGCGATCTCAGCGCCCCAGCGCTCGACCAGCCGGCCGCGCAGCGGTTCGGAGTCCAGCAGCTCGTGGACGACCGCGTCGCTGGAGAGCGTCGCCGCTCCGAGTCGCTTGAAGGCGGCGAGAGCCTCGGACTTCCCGGCCGCGATGCCGCCGGTGAGGCCGATCGTCAGCGGCGCCACGGCGCCGATCAGTCCTGTTTGGGCTCGCTCGTCTGCCCGTCGTCGCCGGCGGGCTTGTCCTCGGAAGCCTCGGCCTCTTCAGCCGCCGCGGCAATTTCCCAGTCCGCCATCGGCTCCCCATCGCCCGCGGTGTCCTCCGCGTCGACCTGTACCTCCGCGACGCCAAACTCCTCAGAAATCTGGACCTTCTCCTCGGCCTCCTCATCGGACGGAGGCTCCTCGGCCGCGGGTCCTGCCTCCGCAGGGGACCCCCCACCCCCTCCGGTAGCTAAAGCTTCCTCGGGGGTGGGCCCCCCTACGGAGTCACCCGCGGCAGAAACCTCTGCGTCCGACGCGTCGTCCGCGAGCGGCGGCTCTTCCGCTACTGGCTCCTCAACCGCGGGTGCCTCGGCAGCAGGCTCCTCCGCCACGGTCTCGGACTCCTCAGCGGGAGCCTCCTCGGCGGCCGGAGCCTCGTCAGCTGCAGGCTCGTCAGCTGCAGGGGCCTCGTCGACAGCCACATCGGCCGATCCCGAAGCCTCAGCGGTCTCATCCGCGGGTGGCGTGGTGGTGGGCTCTTCGCCCGCAGCTTGCGAGGACGAAGAGTCCTCTTCCGCGACAGGACCCGCGGTTGCGACCTCTGAACCCTCGGCCTCAGTCCCATTGACCTGCTCGCCAAGATCCCCCATCGGCATGTTCTGCCCCTCGACCCGCTTAATGCTCAGCGACAACCGCCGCCGCTCTTCGTCGATCTCGAGGATTTTCACGTTCAGCGTCGCGCCCGGCTCGACCACTTCACTGGGGTTCTCGACGTGGTGGTCGGCGAGCTCGGAGATGTGGACCAGACCCTCGACCCCAGGAAGAATTTCGACGAAGGCACCGAAGGCGACGACCTTGGTGACCGAGCCCTCGAGCACGTCGCCGGAGCGGTGGGTGCTGATCACCCGCTGCCAGGGGTCCTCTTGGGTCTGCTTGAGACCGAGCGAGATGCGCTGGCGGTCGCGGTCGATGTCGAGCACTTTGATCCGCACCGTGTCGCCGATCGCGACCACTTCGGAGGGATGGTTGACGTGGCTCCAAGAAAGCTCTGAGATGTGGATCAGGCCGTCGATCCCGTCGAGGTCGACGAAGGCGCCGAAGTCGACAATGTTGGAGATCTTGCCTTCGACCACCTGGCCGGGCTCGAGTCGGCCGAGGATCTGCTCGCGGACCTCCTTGCGCTCCTCCTCGAGCACCGCGCGGCGCGAAAGCACGACGTTGTTGCGGCTGCGGTTCAGCTCGATCACTTTGCATTCGAGCGTCTGGCCCATGAACTCGTCGAGGTTGTGGACGCGGCGGATGTCGACCAGCGAGGCGGGCAGGAAGCCGCGCACCCCGAGATCGAGGATGAGGCCGCCCTTGACGACCTCGATCACGCCACCTTCGACCGGTTCGCCGGAGTCGGCGGCGATCTCGATCCGGCGCCACGCCTTCTCGAAGCGGGCGCGCTTCTTGGAGAGGATCAGGCGTCCCTCGGCGTCCTCCTTGGTGAGGACCAGGGCGTCGACCTCCTCACCCAGCGAGACCTCCTCAGTCGGGTCCACCGACTTGCGGATCGAGAGCTCGTTGGAGGGGATGACGCCCTCGGCCTTGTAGCCGATGTCGACCAGCACCTCGTCTTTGTCGATCCGCACGACCTTGCCGTTGACGACGTCGCCCTCGTCGAAGGAGACCATCGTCGCCGCGTAATTGGGGACGATCTTCCCCTCGATCTGCAACAGCAGGCCATTTGATCCGTCTACAGGCGTCGCAGTGGGCGCGGGAGCGGTTAAAGAGTCGGTTGCGGACACAGCGGCCAATAATGGCAGAAACAGGCCGGCCAGATACGCTGGGGTTCAATGCCGGTCCGAGCGACGAAACGCGGCGATGAACGAACGCCGCTGAATAGTAAGTGCGACGTGCTGATCTGTGGGGCCAGCTTCGCCGGCTTGGCGGTGGCTCGCGAGTTGGCCGGCAGCGGCGCCGACGTGCTTATCGTCGACCGCTACGAGATCGGCGAGCGCCAGACCTCCGCCTGTGGCATCCCGACCGAGTGGCTGCGCCGCCTCGACCTGATGGGCTGCGAGCGCCAGCGCTTCGACACCCTGGTCATGCACACCCCCCACGGCGACGCCCGCTACCGGCTCCCCTGGACCTTCTCCACCTTCGACTACCGGGAGCTGTGCCAGCTGCTCTGGGCCCAGTGCGACGCCGAGTTCGAGACCGCCAAGGTCAACGGGCGCGGCGCCCCGGCCAACGGCGACGGGGCGATCGCGGTCGAGACCGACCGCGGCACGATCTCCGCACCCCTGGTCGTCGACGCGCTCGGTTGGCGACGGATCCTCGCCAACGGCGACGGCGTCCAGCCGCCGGACGCACCGCTCTCACGCGGCCTCGAGGTGCACCCCGGTGGGAGCGCCGAGGACCTCGAGGTCTGGATCGACCGCCGCTACGTCCCCGCCGGCTACGGCTGGTCCTTCCCCGCCCGCGACGAGGTCCGGGTCGGCGTCGGCTCCTTTGACCCCCGCTTCCACGTCCGCGAGACGACCGAGCTGCTCGCCGAGGACCTCGGCCGCGACCAGGTCCGCTACCAGGGGAACTGGATTCCCCACAAGCTGCGCCGGGCGACCGAGGGCGGCGTCTTCTTCACCGGCGATTCGGCCGGGCACTGCCTGCCGCTCAGCGCCGAGGGGATCAGGACCGCGCTCTACTTCGGGATCGCGCTCGGCCGCGAGCTGCGCGGCGTCCTCGAGGGCCGCCAAAGCCGCGAGGCCGCGGCCGCCGCCTACGCCGAGTTCCACGACTCCCACGAGTGGAAGTTCCGTTGGATGCTGCGGGTGCAGCGGCTGGTGCCGCGGGTCCCGCCGCGCCTGCTCGGGCCGCTGATCCGGCTGATGGGCTCCAAGCGCTTCATCGACTGGTCCTTCGCGCACTACCTCGCGATCGCGCCGCCGGATTTCGCCGGCTCAGCGGACGATCAGAAAGGTCCCGGCCAGCAACAGGCCGACGCCGAGCAGCCGCTCGGGGCTGAGCGGGACCTCGTCGAGGCCGAACGCGCCTAGCCGGTCGAGCGCGACCGAGGCGGTCAGCTGCCCGGTCACCGTCGCCGCGGCGACCCCACCCGCGCCGATCGCCGGGACCGCCAGCAACGCCGTGGTGACGTAAACGGCGCCGAGCAGGCCGCCGATCAGGTAGTACCAGCTGACGTCGAAGGTCGAACTGAGGCCACCGGCCTTGCCACTGAGCACGACGATCGCAGCGAGCGCGAGCGACCCGACCGCGAAGGAGACGAGCGCGGCAGCAAGCCCGCCGGTCGTCCGGCCGAGTTCGGCGTTGATCGGCGCCTGCGCGGCGATCAGGCCGCCCGCCGCAGCCGTCACCACGACGGCGACCCCCCTATCCATTGGGTCGATGCCCGCGTGGCGTGATCTTTGGCTGCGTTCGGTGTTGCATCAGCGTCTGCCGAGATACCCGGCTTGCTGTCATATCAGCAGCACCGGATTGCGCAAGAAATTCGAAGGAGCCAGCGACGATTCCGGCGGCGGAGACGACTCGTCAGGCGAGCTGGACAACTAACTACTTGGCGTCGAGCCAGTCGGCGCCGATGCCGATGTCGACCTCGAGCGCCGGGTCGAGCTCGTAGGCCGCGCACATCTCGCGCTCGACCAGCTCGGCGGCCCCCTTCATCTCCCCGGGCGGGCCCTCGAACAGCAGCTCGTCGTGGATCTGCAGGACCAGGCGGGTCTTCCCCCCGGCCTCCCCAAGAGCCGCCTGGCAGCGCACCATTGCCACCTTGATGATGTCCGCCGCGGTGCCCTGGATCACCGTGTTGACGGCGAGGCGCTCGCCAAGGCGGCGGGTGTTGGGGTTGCCGGAGCGCAGCTCTGGGATCGAGCGCCGCCGCCCCATCAGCGTCATCACGTATCCCTGCTCCTGGGCCTGCTCGACGATCTGCGCGCGGAAGGCACGCACCGCCGGGAACCGCTCCAGGTAACGGGCGACGAACTCCTCGCCCTCCTTGCGGGGGATGTTGAGTCGGTCGGCGAGCCCGAACCCGGTGAGGCCGTAGACGATCCCGAAGTTGACCATCTTCGCCTTCGAGCGCTGGCCGACGTCGACCTCATCGCGGGAGATGTCGAAGACCTCCGCCGCGGTCGCCGCGTGGACGTCTTCGCCGGCGTGGAAGATCTCCTTCAGCACCTCCTCGTCGGCAACGTGGGCGAGCACCCGCAGCTCGACCTGGCTGTAGTCGGCGGAGAGCAGGCGCGAGCCTTTCTCGGCGACAAAGCAGGCGCGTACCGGGCGGCCGATCTCGGTCCGGATCGGGATGTTCTGCAGGTTCGGGTTGGTGCTGGAGAGGCGCCCGGTCGTCGTCGCGGCCTGGTTGAAGGTGGTGTGGACGCGGCCGGTCTTGGGGTCGATCAGGTCCGGCAGCGAGTCCAGGTAGGTGTTCTTCAGCTTGGTCAGCTCGCGCCAGGACTCGATCTTCTCGACGATCGGGTGCTCGTCGCGGATCTGGGCGAGGACCCGGGCGTCGGTCGAGAAACCGGTTTTGCCCCGGCGCTTGCGGGTCAGCTGCAGCTTCTCGAAAAGGACGCGGCCGACCTGCTGCGGGGAGCCAATCGTGAACTCCTCCTCGGCCAACTCGTAGATCTCCTTTTCCAGCGTGTCGATCCGCTCAGCGAAGCCGGCGCCGACCTCGGCCAAGCGCTCGGCGTCGAGCTTGAGGCCCTCGCGTTCCATCGCCGCGAGTACGTGAACCAGCGGCAGCTCGACCTCGCGCAGCAGCGGCTCCAACCCCCACTCCTCGATCCGCGGACGCTGGCCCTCGGCGAGGGCGGCGATCAGGCGCGCCTCCTCGGCGGGGTCGAGGCCCGCCTCCACCTCCTCGCCGAGCGAGAGCTGGGCGTCGTCCTCCGCCCCGGCGGGACCCGCCCCTTCGGCGATGCCGAGGCCGGCGTCGGCGGCCAGCTCGACCAGGTCGTAGGTGCGGCGTTGCGGCTCCAGCAGGTAGGCGGCGATCATCGTGTCGTGATCGAGCGCCAGCTCGACGCCCTCGCGGGCCGCGGCGGCAAGCAGGCCGTGGCGGCCGCCGCCAAGCGACTTCGCGTCGTGGGCGACGACCGGCTTGGTGCCGACCGCCACCGCCAGCTCGTCGAGCGAGGCGGAGCCGGAGAGGACACGCTCCGCCTCGGCTGCCGCCCAGCGGTCGCCGGCAATTGCCAGCGCCAGGGGGCCATCGCCGAGGTCTTCCGGCGATCCCTCGGCCACCTCGACCTCCAGCTCGGTCTCGACCCGGCGCCCAGGCACCGCGTCGCCCTCCGGCAGCGCTTCTTCGAGCCGCTCCATCACCGCCCGCAGCTCGAACTCGCGCATGAAGTCCCGCAGCGCGCCGCGGTCGGGCTCGCTCGACATTGCCGCGGTCAGGTCCACCCCGGTCTCGATGTCGTACTGGAGCGTCGCCAGCTGCTTCGACATCCGCGCGTCGTCGGCGTGCTCGACCAGGTTCTGTTTGCGTTTGGCGCCGGAGATCTGGTCGACGCTCGCCAGCACGTCCTCGAGCGTGCCGAACTGCTGCAGCAGCTGGGTGGCGGTTTTCTCGCCGATCCCGGGGATGCCCGGGATGTTGTCGGAGGTGTCGCCGCGCAAGCCCATCAGGTCGGTGATCAGCTCAGGCGGCACGCCGTAGCGCTCGACCACCGCCTTGCGGTCGTAGATCTTGGTCTCGGTGATCCCGCGCGAGGTGCTCATCACCCGCACCCCGTCGGCGACCAGCTGGTAGGCGTCGCGGTCGCCGGTCACCACCATCACCTCGATCCCCTGCTCGCGCGCCTGACGGACCAGTGATGCGATCACGTCGTCGGCCTCGTAGCCCTCGACCTTGACGTTGGTGTAGCCGAAGGCCTCGACCAGGGGCATCAGGTTCGGCCACTGCTCGCGCAGGAGGTCGGGGCGCGGTTTGCGCTGGGCCTTGTAGAGGTCGTAGGTGACCTCGCGTCCGGACATGCCGGCGTCCCAGGCGACGACCACGCCGGCCGGGTGGTGCTCGTCGATGATCTTCACCAGCATCGAGGCGAGCCCGTAGATCGCGTTGGTCGGCCGCCCGTCGCTGGTCCCGATCGACTCCGGCAGAGCAAAAAACGCTCGGTAGGCAAGGCTGTTGCCGTCGAGTAAAAAAAGCTCAGGCACAGGGGGCGTCATCGCCGCCCACTCTATGAGGACGCGCGGCCTTGGGAGGTGGTGAGGTGGGGCTCTCCGGAGCCTCCCCGGCTGTTGCTCCGGAGAGCCCCACCTCACCACCTTCAACGGAGGACATCCCGCAGGACGGCGATGACCGTGGACGCCTCTTCTTCCAGCTGGCGTTCCGTGAAGCGGAACACCTGGTAGCCGCGGCGGCGGAGGTCGAGGTCGCGGGCGCGGTCGTCCTCGAAGGCGACGGTGCCGTGGTGGTAGAGGTAGCTGTCGGTCTCGACCGCGAGCTTGTGGGCGGGCCAGAGGAAGTCGACGGTCCAGCGGCCGATGCGGACGTTTACTTCGGGGATCGGAAGGCCGGTGTGGCGACAGAGGGCGAGGAAGTCGCCCTCGAGGTCGCTGCGGGTGCCGTCGGTCTTGACGTCGGCGCCGAGCGCATACCCGGCGAGCTCCGCCTGGCGGACGGCGCGCCGGTAGAGGCGAGGTGGGACGGAGCGCTGGAGGTCGGCGACGGTCCGCGCGGGCGTGGTCACCGGGATTCCGTGGCGGATCGTCACGAGCCCATCCAGAACGCCTCCATCGATCAGGTAGGCGTTCTGGATGGGCTTGGTCCGTGAGAGGGATGGGCAGCGGTGCAGGCGGATTCCGTCTCTCCTGCGTCTGCCGCCGTGTGATGGAACCGAGACGTCGATGGGGCCATCCATCGGCGCAGAAGCCCCCACAGGGCGGCGGCATTCCGATGGCTAAGCACCGCTCCGTCGCCGCAGGCGAGCACGGCCGCCATCCATCTGCCTTCAGGCGAGAGACCGCCGTGGCCGACCGCGTAGACGCCGTGATGCACGCGGTGGAGTCGTCCTTTCTTCGCCCGCCGGGAAACGGCGTCTCTGCGTAACCCGGCCTCGACAAGCTGCCGCGTCGACACCACGCCGTGCTGGCGGGCCGCGACTCGAGCGATCTCAACATCGGGCTGGGCGCATTTGTTGCACATAGCCCTACAAAGGCGCCCCGGCCGTCCAGTTCTCCCCTACGCTCGCCACCTCCGAATCTGATTCGATAGCCGACCATGGCTGTCAGCGCTCAATACAGCGTCACGATCCGGGTCGAGCTCGATGCGCGGCAGGAGCCGCTTGGGCGGTTGACGGCTGCGATCGCGGAGGCGGGTGGGCAGTTGCAGGGCGTCGACCTCGTCCCCGGGGCCGGTCCAGAGGGCAAACGGGTGCGGGAGTTCACGATCGACGCCCAGGACCGGCCGCACTGGGAGAAGATCCTGCGGGCGATCGGATCGACCAGGGGCGCGCGGGTGCTCGACTACGTCGACCGCACGATGCAGATGCACCGCGGCGGCAAGATCGCGGTGCGCAACAAGTACCCGCTGAAGACGCGCGACGACCTCTCGATGGCCTACACGCCCGGCGTCGCGAGGGTCTGCATGGACATCCACGCTGACCGCGCCAAGGCCTTCGAGTACACGATCAAGAAGAACACGGTCGCGGTCGTCTCCGACGGCAGCGCCGTGCTCGGGCTCGGCAACATCGGCCCCGAGGCAGCGATGCCGGTGATGGAGGGCAAGGCGATGCTGTTCAAAGAGTTCGCCGGCGTCGATGCCTTCCCGATCTGCCTCGACACCCAGGACGCCGATGAGATCGTCCGCGCGGTCGAGCTGATCGCGCCGACCTTCGGCGGGATCAACCTCGAGGACATCTCCGCCCCGCGCTGCTTCGAGATCGAAGACCGGCTCAAGGAGTCCCTCGACATCCCGGTCTTCCACGACGACCAGCACGGCACCGCGGTGGTGACGATGGCGGCGCTGTTCAACGCGCTGAAGATCGTCGGCAAGCCGATCGAGGAGCTGCGCGTGCTGGTGGTTGGGCTCGGCGCCGCCGGGGTAGCGGTGACCAAGATGATGCTCGCCTCCGGTGTCACCCACGTCGTCGGCTGCGACCGCAACGGGGCGCTGTCGACCGAGCGCGACGACTACCAGTCGGGCGAGATGAGCGAGGCCAAGCGCTGGTACGCCGACAACACCAACCCCGACAAGGTGAGCGGCCAGCCGGGCGAGGCGGTCGAGGGGATGGACATCTTCATCGGGCTCTCCGGCCCGGGGATCATCGAGGCCGAGGCGCTAGGCAAGATGAATGACGACGCGATCGTCTTCGCGATGGCCAACCCCACCCCCGAGGTGATGCCCGAGGACGCCGCGCCCTACGTTCGGATCATGGCCACCGGCCGCTCCGACTACCCCAACCAGATCAACAACGTGCTCTGCTTCCCGGGCATCTTCCGCGGCGCCCTCGACGCCGGCGCCCCCAGCATCACCGAGGAGATGAAGCTGGCCGCAGCGAAAGGCATCGCCGAGGTGGTCACCGAGGAGGATCTGGCCGAGGACTACATCATCCCCAGCGTCTTCAACCGCGACGTCGCTCCCAAGGTGGCGGCGGCGGTGGTCGAGGAGGCAAAGCGCGAGGGGATCGCACGGCTGAACGAGGAGACCGGCACCTTCGCAACTGTCGAGGCCGGCTAGGGCCGTGAAGGTCCTCGTCACCGGGGCGAGCGGGCTGATCGGCTCGGCGCTCTGTGACGAACTGCTGACTCGGGGGGACGACGTCGTAGGGCTGACCCGGGACCCGGAGCGGGCGCGCAACTCCAACCCGAAGGTCACCTGGCACGCCTGGGAGCCGACCCTGGAACGGCCGTCCGCAGCTGCCTTCGAGGGCGTGGACGGGGTCGTCAACCTGGTCGGCGAGAAGATCGACCAGCGCTGGACCGACGACGCCAAGCGCAGGATCATGGAGACCCGGCGGGCGGGCACCCGCAACCTGGTCCAGGCGATCGCGGGCCTCGACCACAGGCCGGCGGTGCTCGTCAGCCAGTCGGCGGTCGGGTTCTACGGCGACCGTGGCGAGGCGATCGTCGAGGAGTCGAGCGGTCCCGGTGAAGCCTTCGACTCGGTGGTGGTCCAGGAATGGGAGCAGGCCGCTCGGGAGATCGAGCGCAGCGGGGTGCGACTGGTGATCGTCCGCACCGGCCAGGTGCTCGACGCCGGGGGCGGCATGCTCGGCGAGCTGCTGCTGCCCTTCAAGCTCGGCCTCGGCGGCCCGCTGGCCGGGGGTCGCCAGTACCTCTCCTGGATCCACGTCGACGACGAGGTGGGGATCCTGCTCTGGGCGCTGGAGAACGAGACCGTCACAGGTGTCGTCAACGCGACCTCGCCGAACCCGGCGACGAACCGCGACTTCTCCAAGGCGCTCGGGCGAGCACTTGGGCGGCCGGCGGTGGTTCCGGTTCCGGGGCTCGTGCTGGACCTGAAATTCGGCGGGGAGTTCGGGAGGGTGCTGCGGGGCGGGCAGCGCGTGATTCCGCGGCGAGTCCTTGACCTCGGCTACGAGTTCCGGCATCCCGAGCTGGGCGAGGCGCTGCGGGACCTGCTGTAGACCCGGTGCCCTGGCAGACGATCGATAGGAGGCGGGGAGCCCCTACGCCGACTGCTAATCAGAGCAGCCCGCAGGGCTGCTCGTCGGGGTAGGGGCTCCCCGCCTCCTGCTATTCGCCAGACAGAGTCTCGGAGACCGATTCGCGGAGCGAGGAAGAGTCGGCTTCGTCGATTGCGCGGAGGACCTGGCTCATTGCAGAGCTTCCGGAGGTCGGGGTGATCACGGCGATTCCGGCTTCTTCGAGGATGAGACGGGACTGGCGACGGGCGTCGCGGGCCGGCTCGGCGATGTAGGCGACCGTCGTGGAATCCTCGACGGCCTGGCGGGCGTTCGCGCCGACCTTAGCCAGCGTCCAGGCGCCGGTGGGACCGCTGGTGTCGAGGCAGGTGATGCGGGCGCGGAGGTCGCCGGCCTTGCCGCCGGCGCCGGCCAGGGTGCGCTTGGCTTCCGAGCAGAGCTGCTGTCCGCGAGCGGCTTCTGGGCCGCGCATCGGGGCGCTCAGGTAGACGGAGACGGTGGCGCCGGAGGAGACGCCGGTCTCCGTTCCGCAGGCGGCGATCGAGAGGGCCAGGGCCGCGGCGAGTGCCGCAGCCGACCAGCGGCGCCTAGCCAAAGAAGACCTCGGCCTCGGCGTAGAGCTCCTCGGGGACGGTCTTCAGCTCGGCGGTCGCCTCGCTCAACTCGGCGAGCTGGATCTCGGTGCCGCGCAGTGCGGTCATCGTCCCCCACCGGCCGGCGTCGGCGGCGTCGATCGCGTGCAGGCCGAAGCGGGTGGCGAGGACGCGGTCGAAAGCGGTCGGGGTGCCGCCCCGCTGCACGTGGCCGAGCACGGTGGCGCGGGCCTCCTTGCCGGTGCGCCGCTCGATCTCCCCCTCGAGCCAGTGGGCGATGCCGCCGAGCCGGACGTGGCCGAAGGCGTCCTGCTGACTCTCATCGGCGCCCGGGTCCCCCTCGAGCGGCTGCGCGCCCTCGGCGACGACGATGATCGGCGCGAACCGGCTCTCGAAGCGCCGCCCGACCAGCTCGCAGACCCGCTCGACGTCGAACCGCTTCTCCGGGATCAGGATGATGTTGGCGCCACCGGCGAGCCCCGCGTGGAACGCGATCCAGCCGGCGTGGCGGCCCATCACCTCGACGATCAGGACGCGGTGGTGGCTGTCGGCGGTGGTGTGGAGGCGGTCGATCGCCTCCATCGCGATGTTGATCGCGGTGTCGAAGCCGAAGGTGTAGTCGGTGGCGCCGAGGTCATTGTCGATCGTCTTCGGCACGCCGATCACCTTGATCTCGGTCTCCTCGTGCAGGCGGGCGGCGGCGCCGAGGGTGTCCTCGCCGCCGATCGCGATCAGCCCGTCGACCCCGGCCGCGGCAAGGTTCTTAGCGATCCGTGCCGGCCCGCCCTCCTTGGCGAAGGGATTGGTCCGCGAGGAACCGAGGATCGTGCCTCCCCGTGGCAGGATCCCGCGCACCTCGGGCACCCCGAGCGGCCGGCTGTCGTCCTCGAGCGGACCGTGCCAGCCGTCGCGGTAGCCGACGAACTCGTGCCCGTAGTTGCCAACTCCCTTGCGGACGATCGCCCTGATCACGGCGTTCAAGCCGGGACAGTCGCCACCGCCGGTCAGCACTCCGATCCGCATCGGCCTCAGCTTAGAGCCGCTAAGCAATTCGTTTAGCCCTGGCCACCGCAGCCGCGCCGAGCCTCAGACTGGGCCCGGGACCAGGGCAGAGAAAGCGAAGGAATCGATGGTAGAAGGAAAAGGTTTGAGGTCGTGGCTGCTGGTGGCGTTCGCCGCCGCGCTCCTCATGGTCAGCGCCGTAGCCGTCCCGCAGGGGGCGTCGGCGGAGCCATGCAGTCCGGAATGCCTGCCGCCCCCCGACGAAAACCCGGAAGCCCCGACGCTTCCCAAACCGCCCCTGTTGCCCCGCATGCTGGTGGTCAACATCGGCTGGGAGACCGAAAGAGAACGGACTTCGGCCCCTCTGTCGACCAGCACTCTCACCAACCACGTCGAACACCTCCGCAACGTCGTCAACCCCTGGTTCCAGTCCGTCTCGCCCCTCTTCAAGCCCTGGGCCATAGAGGCCGCCGGCTCATACACGATCACCCCACCCGTGACCCTGGTCAAAAGCGGAGGTTGCGACCTGGCTCCCAATTTGGAGTCCTTCAAGAAAGACCTACTCGCGGCGGGGGATGCGGCGGCGAGAGCGCACGGCTTCGACCTCAGCGCCTACAACACGGTCGTCTACGTCTGGAGCCGCAACGTCTGCTTCGGACTCGAAGGCTTCGCCGACACGGTGACCCGCCGCGTCGCCCTGCCCACGACGGACGCGGCGCAGCACGAGCTGGGTCACCTCCTTGGGCTGCCCCATGCCAACTGGGCCAGGTGCAAAGACGCGAGCGGCAATTTCGTCACCCTCAGCAACAAATGCGAATCGATCGAGTACGGCGACGTCTTCGACACGATGGGAACGACCAACAACGGCGTCTTCAACGCGATCTACCAGAACAGGCTGGGCTGGATGAACGGCGAAGTGGCGCATGTGAACGCCGGCGATTTCACCCAGAGCTGGACCCTGAAGCCGATGAGCGAACCCGGCCAGGGCCTGCGTGCAATCCGCCTGGTCGACGGGCCGACGACGCTCTGGATCGAGTACCGCCAGCCGACCGGCGGCGACGCGCCACGGATCCCGAGACAGCAGGAGCTCACCTACGGCGTGCTGATCCACCGCGAGGTCGAAGGTCGATCCCAGATCCTCGACATGACCCCCCCGACGTCGCCCTTCGATCCGCTCGAGCAGCCGGGCATGCGCGCCGGCCAAACTTGGGAAAATCCGCTGGGCGAGATGAAGATCACCGTCACCAGCAGGTCCCAGCTCGCGGCGACTGTGAGGATCTCCTCACGGCGGGTCACGGTCCCTGAGGTCCGCGGTCTCGGCGCCGACCACGCCAGGGCGGTCCTCGAGGCGGCGCGGCTCAAACCGGTCGGCTTCGGCCCGGTCGTCGACCACACCTGCGCCTTCTTCGGCCTGGTCGCCCAGCAGGAACCGTTCGCCAACAGCCGGGTCCTCCCCGGCACCCAAGTGAACGTGGCGATCGGCGAACAGGACCCGTTCCTGCCTTGCTTCTAGTAGTCGAGCCCGGTTAGTGCACATCCCCGGCGGCGGCCTATCGGTTGCCGCCGGGGCCTGGTGCGGTCGCGGGTTGTATGTGGGAGGCCTTGGCGGTAGGTTCGGAGTGCATCGGCTCAGACGCCTTGCGCCCGGAAACCCCGACCCGGAGGCCAAGATGAACGACTCGCCGGATTTCGCAGCAGTCACCCAGATGCAACGTGACACCTGGTCTGAGGGGGACTTCGGGATGGTGGCCGGACTGGTCATGCCACCGTCCGAACAGCTGGTCGACGCGGTCGAGATCTTCCCTGGCGACCGCGTCCTCGACGTCGCCTGCGGCAGCGGCAACGCGGCCCTCGCGGCCGCCCGGCGCGCCTGGGGGAACACGGTCGGGTGCGACTTCGTGCCGGAGCTGCTGGCGACCGGCCGCGAACGCGCCGCGACCGAGCGGCTCGAGGTCGAGTTCGTCGAGGCCGACGCCCAGGACATGCCTTTCGAGGATGCGAGCTTCGACGTCGTGGTCTCGGTCTACGGCGCGATGTTCGCCCCCGACCAGGAGAAGACCGCCGCGGAGCTACTGCGCGTGGTCCGTCCCGGCGGCAAGATCGGGATGGCGAACTGGACGCCCGGGGGCACCGTCGGCGGGATGTTCAAAACCATCGCCAAGCACGCCCCGCCTCCTCCCGGGATCAACCCGCCGTTGCTCTGGGGAACCGAGGACCGCCTGCGCGAGCTGTTCGGCGACGGCGTCTCCGAGCTGCGAGCCGAGCCGCGGATGTCGCGCCAGCCGTTCCGCTCAGCCGACCACTACATCGACTTCTTCCGCACCTACTTCGGGCCGATGAAGCGAGCCTTCGAGCGGGTCGGCAGCGAGGGCGAAGGCGCCCTGATCGAGGATCTGACCAACCACCTGGAAGCCGCCAACACGGCCGGCGACCGGGCGCTGGTGCTCGAAGCCGAGTACCTGCAGGTCGTGGCGACCCGAGCGGGTTAGGAGACTTCGGCGGGCGCTCGCGAGGGCGTCAGGACTTCGGCTGCAGGACGCGGATTACCGCGCCGATCAGCAAGATCGTGAAGAACACGATGCCGGCGACCGGTCCGCCCTGGCCGAGCCAGGCGTAGCCGATCGTCATCGCGGCGATCCCGAGGAAGAGGGTTACGACCATTCCCATTGCGGCGGCATCCTATCCGGCCATGGCGACGCGGGCTTCGCTGAGGAAGCCGGCGACCGCGTCGGCCGCCGCCTCCGCCGAGCCCGCCTCGCCGGCGGCGCGGACGAGCCGGCTGCCGACGATCACGCCGTCGGCGATCTTCCCCACCTCGGCCGCCTGCGCGGGCGTGCCAATGCCGAACCCGACCGCGACCGGGACGTCCGCGTCCGCCTTGGTCGCCGCGACCAGGTCGGCGAGCGCCGCCGGGACCTCGTCGCGCTCACCGGTCGTGCCGACAGTGGAGACGACGTAGACGAAGCCGCGGGCCACCTCACAGATCTCCCGCCGCCGCTCAGCCGAGGTGGTCGGCGCCACCAACGGCACCATCGCCAGGCCGGCGTCCGCAAACGCCTCTCGAACGTCCTCCGCCTCGCCCAGCGGCAAATCCGGCACGATCACCCCCGCCGCACCGGCAGCCGCAGCGAGCCCAGCAAACTCCGCCGCCCCACCCTTGGCCAACACCATGTTCGAGTAGACCATCAGCACCACCGGCACCCGCTCGGACACCGACCGACAAACCTCCAACGCAGTGGCAAACGTCGCCCCCGCCTCCAATGCCGCAGTAGCCGCCGCATGAATAGTCGGCCCATCGGCCAACGGATCGGAAAACGGCACCCCCAGCTCGATCAAATCCGCCCCGGAATCCACGTACGCCTCAGCCACCGCGAGCGAAGCCTCCCGGTCTGGATACCCAGCCATCATGTACGGCATCAAAGCCGCCCTGCCGTCTTCACGGGCCTTCTGAAACGCCCGCTCGATCAGCTCCTCCCCACTCGACGCCACCGTGACGGGAGCCGGAGGGTGGCTCCCCGGAACCTCCCCGCTGTTGTGACGGGGAGTCACCCTCCGGCTCCCTTCGCATTGGCAACGACCTCAGCCAGGTCCTTATCGCCACGCCCAGAGAGACAAAGCACGTCAAATCCGTCAGCCCCCGGGTTCTCCAGCAGCCAAGCGATCGCATGTGAAGACTCCAGCGCCGGAATGATCCCCTCCAGCTTGCACAACTCGCCGAACGCCGCCAGCGCCTGCTTGTCGTCGATCCCCACATAGCTCGCCCGTCCCGTGTCGCGAAGATGCGCATGCTCCGGCCCCACGCCCGGGTAGTCGAGCCCGGCCGAGATCGAGTGGGCCTCGAGGATCTGCCCCTCCTCGTCGGCGATCACCGCCGAGAGCGAGCCGTGCAGGACGCCGGTCCGACCCGCCCCCAGCGAGGCTCCGTGGCGGCCGGTGTCGAGCCCCTCCCCCGCCGCCTCGACGCCGATCAGCGCCACCCCATCGTCGGCGATGAACGGGGTGAAGATCCCGATCGAGTTGGAGCCGCCGCCGACGCAGGCGATCACCCGGGCGGGCAGCGCGCCCTCGGCGGCGAGCGCCTGCTCACGAGCCTCATCGCCGATCACCCGTTGCAGGTCCCGGACCAGGGCCGGGTAAGGCGCCGGGCCCACCGCGGAGCCGATCACGTAGTGGGTGGTCTCAACGTTGGCGACCCAGTCGCGAATCGCAGCGCTGACCGCCTCCTTCAGGGTCCGTGCGCCGGCCTCGACCGGCTCCACCGTCGCGCCCAGCAGGCGCATCCGCTCGACGTTCGGGGCCTGGCGGCGGATGTCCTCGGTCCCCATGTAGACGACGCACTCCTGCCCCAGCAGGGCGCACGCGGTCGCCGTCGCGACGCCGTGCTGCCCCGCCCCCGTCTCGGCGATCACCCGCGGCTTCCCCATCCGTTGAGCGAGCAGCGCCTGGCCGATCGCGTTGTTGATCTTGTGGGCGCCGGTGTGGGCGAGGTCCTCGCGCTTCAGGTAGACCTTCGAACCGACCCGCTCCGAGAGCCGCTCGGCCAGGTACAGCGGCGTCGGGCGGCCAATGAAGTCGCGCCGCAGATGGTCGAGGCGAGCAACGAACGCCGCGTCCTCGTGAGCCTCGGTCCAGGCGGCGGTCAGCTCGTCGAGCGCCCCGATCAGGGTCTCCGGCACGTACCGGCCCCCGTATGGCCCAAAGCGCTCCTCGATCGCGCTCATTGGGCAGGTGCGCCGGCCGGCTGAGCGGCCTCGAAGAAAGCGGTCATCGCGGCGTGGTCCTTGCGGCCGGGCTCGGCCTCGACGCCGCTGGCGACGTCGACCGCGTGGGGATGAGCCACCGCGATCGCCGCGGCGACGTTGTCGGGGCGAAGCCCGCCGGCGAGGATCGCCGGCACATCCGAACGGTGCCCGCGCAGCAGCTCCCAGTCGAAGCTTTCCCCGGTCCCGCCCCAGAGACCCTTGCCGCGGCGGTCGAAGAGGTGGTAGTCGGTGCGGAAGACCTCGGCCGCGTGGACGTCGGCGGCACTGGCGACGTGGATCGCCTTGATCACCCGGACGCCGCTCCGCCGAGCCACCTCGGCGCAGAAGGAGGTGCCCTCCTCGCCGTTCAGCTGGACCATGGTCAGGCCGCCGTTTTCGACCGCCTTGTCGACCTCCTCCAGCTCGGGGTTGACGAACACCCCGACGACCTCGCACTTGCGCCTGAAGGCGGCGCCGATCTCGGCCGCGACCCCCGGCTCCACGCACCGCGGGCTGCCGTCGAAATGGATCAACCCGACAGCCCAGGCGCCGAGGCGCACGGCCTCAGCCGCGTCGTCCAAATTCGTAATCCCGCAGAACTTGACCCTCATAGGTCCCAGACTACGCGAGCCGCGCTGCCTGGAGAGGACCTATTCGGATTCCGCTCCTTCGACCGACTTCGGCCGCTCGCCGAGCGTGACCGTCGCCGTCTTGGTTTGGTCGCCGCGGACCACGGTCAGCTCGATTTCATCACCCGGGTTCTTCGAGTTGACGATTTCGATCACCTCTTCCATTTCCGTGATCTTCCTACCGTCGACCTCGGTGATGATGTCGCCGCCGAGGCTGACTTCGGCGCCTTCGATCGTCGCCGTGGTGTCGCCGCCCTTGACCCCGGCCTCGTCGGCGGGGCCGTCCGGGACGACGCTCTGGACGATCACCCCTTCGTTCACCGGCAGGTTGACCGCGCGGGCCAGCTGCGGGGTGACTGGGCCGCCTTCGATGCCGAGGTAGGCGTGGGCGACTTCGCCGGTCGTTTCGAGCTCGTCGATCTCCGAGCTGACCGTGTCGATCGGGACCGCGAACCCGATCCCGACGTTGCCGCTGCCGCCGCCGGTCTGAATCTGCGTGTTGATGCCGATCACCTCGCCCGCGGCGTTGATCAACGGGCCGCCGGAGTTGCCGGGGTTGATCGCCGCGTCGGTCTGGATCACCTTGTCGATCGAGAATCCGTTGGGGGCCTGGATCTGGCGCTGCAGCGCCGAGACGATGCCGCTGGTGACGGTGCGGTCGAGGCCGAAGGGGTTGCCGATCGCGACCACCGGGTCGCCGACTTCCATCTCGGCAGAGCGCCCCAGAGCCAGCGGGTGCAGCTCGCTGTCAGGCGCGTCGACCTTGAGCAGCGCCACGTCGGTCGCCGGGTCGGCGCCGACCACGGTCGCGGAATGGGTGTTGTTGGAGTCGCCGAGTTTGACCGAGATCTTCGTGGCGCCTTCGACCACGTGGTTGTTGGTCAGGAGGTGGCCCTTGGAATCGATCACGAAGCCCGAGCCAGTGGCGGTACCGCCTTCGGCTTCGGGTTCGCCGAACGGGCCGACCGGGGAGGATTCGCCGCCGCCCATTTCCGCTTCGATGAAGGCGACGCCATCCCCGTCGGCCTTGTAGATCTGGTTGACGGTGGTGCCTTCGTCACCGTCGCCGGAGGATTGGGAGACGATCGGCGCGGTCGCCGGAGCGGAGACGGTAGTCGTCGTGCCGCCCTCGGACTGAATCCAACCGGCCGCGATCGCGATCCAGCCGAAGACGGCGACGACAGCCCCGCCCAAGACGGCGGAGAGGAACGAGTTGCGAGAGACCTTCTTGGACGCGGGCATAACACCAGGATGGCGCATGGCACTGATCCATCGCTAAATGCTCTTGAAATTTTTTCTAAATTCCCCGGGCAGCCGCTAGAGCAGGTGCTCGCGGGTACCTTCGTCGGCGCCGGTCAGCTCGCGCGTCTTCGCCTCGGGGTCCTCGGCGGACATCAGGGCGCCGCCGATCAGGACCGCGTCGACGCCGACCCGCTCCAGCTCCTCCAGCTCGGGCCGCGCCGAGATGCCGCTCTCGGCGACAACCGTCTTCCCGGCGGGGACGTCGGGCATCAGCTCATAGGTGGTGGCGACATCGACGGTCCCCTCGTCGAGATCGCGGTTGTTGATCCCGATCACCTCGGCGCCCGCCTCGAGCGCCCGCTCCAGCTCGGCCGCATCGTGGACCTCGACCAGGCAGTCGAGGTCGATCGAGCGCGCCTCCTCATACAACGAGCTCAGGTCGCGGTCGTCGAGGGCACGAACGATCAGCAGCACCGCGTCGGCGCCGTTGACCGCCGCCTCGTAGAGCTGGTAGGGGTCGACGATGAAGTCCTTGCGGATGATTGGCATGCCGCAGGCGGCCCGTGCCGCGCGCAGGTCCTCAAGCGAGCCGCCGAAGTGAGGTTCGTCGGTGAGGACCGAAGCCGCAGCCGCGCCACCGCGCTCGTAGGCGCGGACCTGCTCGGCGACATCGGCCGTCTCCGGGGCGATCTGCCCGACGCTGGGCGAGCGCCGCTTGAACTCGGCGATCAGCGAAAGCCCGGGCCGGACCAGGGCCTCGCTGAAGGGGCGGTCCTCGCCGCGCGCCGAAAGCCGCGACTCCAGGTCGGCCTGCGGCAGGTCGCGGCGACGTGCGTCGACGCCCTGCCTGGCTCCAGCGATCAGCTGCTCGATCATTCCCACTTGACTCCCAGAGCCTAGTCGGCGCGGGAGACCGTTGCCGCGATCAGGCTCTCGAGCACGCCGGCTGCCGCCCCGGAATCGATCGATTCGGCGGCCTTGGCCACGCCCTCGGTGAGATCCGCGGCAAGCCCCCCGACGTAGATCGCCGCGGCCGCGTTGAGCAGCACGATGTCCCGCTTCGGCCCGGTCTCGCCGGCGAGCACCGACCGGGTCGCCGCGGCGTTCTCGGCCGGGGTCCCCCCCGCCACCGCCTCCAGCTCGGCGGGCGCCAGGCCGAACTGGCCGGGCTCGACGAACCACTCGGCGGTGCCCCCGTCGGCGACCTCGATCACCCTGGTCTTGGCGGAGAGCGAGAGCTCGTCGAGGCCGTCCTCAGCGGCGACGACCAGGGCGCGCTCGGCGCCGAGGCCGACCAGCGACTCGGCGATCGTCTCCTGGTAGTGGCGGTCGGCGACCCCGATCACCTGGCGGTTGGCGCCGGCCGGATTGGTCAGCGGCCCGAGGAAGTTGAAGATCGTGCGCACGCCGAGCGCTTTGCGGGCGGGGACGACGTGGGCCATCGCGGCGTGGTGGCGGGGCGCGAACATGAACCCGAACCCGATCTGCTCGATGCACCGGCCGACCTGCTCCGGCTCCAGCTCGATCCCGACCCCGAGCGCCTCGAGCAGTTCGGCGGAGCCGCACTTGCTGGTGTAAGAGCGGTTGCCGTGCTTGGCGACCGCGCAGCCGGCGCCGGCCGCGACCAGGGCAGCGGTGGTCGAGACGTTGAAGGTCGATGGGCCACCACCGGTGCCGGCGGTGTCGACCAGGTCGGGACGGCTGGTCGAGACCGGAGTAGCGAAGGAGCGCATCGTCCGCGCCAGCCCGACCAGCTCGGGGACGGTCTCGCCCTTGGCCCGCAGCGCGATCAGGAAGGCGCCGGTTTGGACCGGGTCGGCGCGCCCCTCCATGATCTCCGCCAGCACCGAGGCGGCGTGGTCGGCGGTCAGGTGGTCGCCGGCGCAGACCGCGTCGATCGCCCGGCTGACGATGTCGTTGGGCACCGCTCAACCCTCCCGGAGGAAGTTCGCCAACAGGTGTTTGCCCTGCGGGGTGAGGACCGACTCGGGGTGGAACTGGACCCCCTCCGCGGGCAGCTCACGGTGGCGGGCGCCCATCACCATGTCGCCGAGGCGGGCGCTCAGCTCGAGCTCCTCCGGAAGGTCAGGATCGGCGATCAGCGAGTGATACCGGCCGGCGAGGAGCGGGCTCGGCAGGCCGGCGTAGATCGTCCTACCGTCGTGGTCGACCTCGGCGTCCTTGCCGTGGATCGGCTCGCCGCGAACGGTGCGGCCGCCGAAGGCCTCGACCATCGCCTGGTGGCCCAGACAGACGCCGAGTACCGGCGTCCCGGCCTCAGCAAAGACACGGATCGCCTCGGTGGAGATCCCGGCCTCCGCCGGGGTGCAGGGCCCGGGCGAGACCACCAGGCGGTCGGGGGATCGCTCGAGCAGCTCGCCGACCTCGGCGCGGTCGTTGCGGACGACCTCCACCTCGGAGCCCAGCTCTCCCAGGTACTGGACCAAGTTGTAGGTGAAGGAGTCGTAGTTGTCGATCACGAGGACGCGCATCTCAGTCCCAATCCGGCTGCTCGCAGGCCAGCTCGACCGCCCGGAACACCGCCTTCGCCTTGTTCACCGACTCGGTGTACTCGTAGGCCGGCTTGGCGTCAGCGACGGTGCCGCCACCGGCCTGCACGTGCAGCTGCCCGTCTTTGATCACGACGGTGCGGATGTGGATCGCGGTGTCGAGGTCGCCGTTCCAGGAGAGGTAGCCGATCGCGCCGCCGTAGGAGCAACGCTTGACGGGCTCAAGCTCGTCGATGATCTGCATCGCCCGCACCTTCGGCGCCCCCGACAGCGTTCCCGCCGGCAGCGCGGCGCGGAGGACGTCCATCGCACTCACCCCGTCGCGGAGCTTGCCGGAGACCTGGCTGACGATGTGGAGGACGTGGGAGTAGGTCTCGACCACCATCAACTCGTCGATCTCGATGCTCCCGTACTGGCAGACCCGGCCGAGGTCGTTGCGGCCGAGGTCGACCAGCATCACGTGCTCGGCCCGCTCCTTGGGGTCGTTGACCAGGCGCTCGGCCAGGCGGCGGTCCTCCTCCTCGTTGCTACCCCGGGCGTAGGTGCCGGCGATCGGCCGCGTCTCCACCCGGTCGCCGACGACCGTGACCAGGGGCTCGGGCGATGCTCCCGCGAGCTGGAAATCGCCGAACTCGAGGAAGTACATGTAGGGGGAAGGGTTGACCGCCCGCAGGCCGCGGTAGACGGAGAATGCCTCGACCGGAGCGGGCGCCGAGAAGCGTTGCGAGGGGACTACCTGGAAGGCATCCCCGGCGTGGACGTAGGAGACGATTTTCTCGACCGCGGATTCGAACTCCTCGCGCTCCATGTTGGAGGTGAAGCGGGGCGGTTCGGTGACCGAGGGGTGGGCGGGCACGGGAACGGCGGCGCGCAGGCGCTCCCGCATCTCGGCGATCGTCGCGGCGGCCCGTTCGTAGGCCGCGTCGATGCTGCCGTCCGGCTCGGCGAATGCGCAGGCAAGAATTGTCAGCTCGTGGTTGAGGTGGTCGAAGGCGAGCATCGCGTCGGTCACCATCAGCGCCATGTCGGGCAGGCCGAGGGGATCGGGGTTCGGCTCCCCGAGCGGCTCCACGGTTCGCACCAGGTCGTAGCCGAAGAACCCGACCGCGCCCCCGGCGAAGGGCGGCAGGCCCTCGACGGGGGCCGGGCGGAACTCGGCGAGCCGTTCGGCGACGGCGGCGTAGGGATCGGGTGCCTCGACGCTGCGGCTCGGCCCGGCACCGTTGGCCGCCTCCTCCCCGTTCCACTCGGAAAGCGTGCCGTCGCTCCAACGCAGGATCGCGCGCGGACGCAGGCCGACGAACGAGTAGCGCCCGACCTGGCCCTGCGCCGCGGACTCCAGTAGGAAGCAGGGCGCCCCCTCGGACTCGCCGGCCCGCAGCTTGAGGAAGGCCGAGACCGGCGTCTCGGTGTCGTCGACGACGCTCGCCCGCACCGGCACGACGTTGCCCTGCTTGGCGAGCTCGCGCGCCTGCTCGAGGCTGGGCACGAGCTGCAGCTCGGAATCAGCTGCTACGCGCATTCAGCACTTCCATGACCGCGGCGTGGGGGACGTCACGGGAGACGAGCAGCACGCTGAGGTGGTACAGCAGGTCGGCCGCCTCTTCGGCGACCCGCGTGTCGGACTCTTCGCGCCCGGCGCGGACCACCTCCTCGGACTCCTCCTCGATCTTCGCCAGGATCGTCGGCGGGTCGTCGAGGAGCTTCACCGTGTAGCTGCCGTCCGGCCGCTCGACCGCGCGGCTGCGCAGGGTCCGCTCCAGCGATGGCAGGGCTTCATAGGTGACCGGGAACGGCTCGCCGGGAGCCGGCGGCGCGTCCTTGCGGATCGAGGCCGAGCCCAGCACCTCGCGGTAGAAGCAGCTGCGCTGTCCGGTGTGGCAGGCGGGGCCGGCCGCGTCGACCATCGCCACCAGGGCGTCGCCGTCGCAGTCGTAGCGCAGCTGGCGCAGGTTCAGCACGTGGCCGGAGGTTCCCCCTTTTTTCCAGAGTTCACCACGGGAGCGGCTGTGGAAGTGCAAGTCCCCCGTCTCCAGCGTCATTTCCAGCGATTGCGCGCTGACGTAGGCCAGCATCAACACCTCGCCACTGGTGAAGTCCTGGACCACGCAAGGCGCGAGTCCTCGCTGGTCGAATTCGATTTCTCCGAACACCCGGCCAATCGTAGTGGGGCGATCACTCGATCCCGAGCCGGTCGAGCAGGTCCTCGTCGCGGCGCCAGTGCCTGCGGACCCTGACGGTGAGGTCGAGATGGACCCGGGAACCCAGCTCGCGCTCGAGCGAGCGCCTTGCCGCGGTGCCGATCTCGCCGATCTTGGCGCCGCCCTTGCCGACCAGGATCCGCTTCTGGGACTCGGCCTCGGCCCAGATCTCGGCGGTCACAGTGACCAGCCCGTCCTCGCGCGGCTCCACCCCGGTGACCGAGACCTCTACCGAGTGCGGGATCTCCTGCCGGGTGCGGTTGAGGACCTGCTCGCGGATCAGCTCGGCGAGCAGCAGCTCGCTGGACTGGTCGCTCGAGTCCTCGGCCGGGTACATGAACGGGCCCTCGGGCACCAGCTCGCCGAGCCGCTCCAGCAGCGGTTCCAGCCCCTCGCCGCTGCGGGCGCTGATCGGGAAGACCTCGGCGACCCCCTCCAGCTCGGCGGCGGCCGAGAGCGCCTCAACCGTCGCCCCCGGCCCGATCCGGTCGCCCTTGTTGACCGCACAGATGATCGGGATCTCGGGCCCGGCGGTGAGCAGAGCGCGAGCGATGAACCGGTCGCCGGGGCCAATCCCCTCCTCGCCGTTGACGACGAGCAGGGCGACGTCGGAGTCGGCCAGCTCCCGCTCGACCCGGCGCTGCATCCGCTCGGTCAGCGCATCGCGCGGTCGCTGCACCCCTGGCAGGTCGACGAGGATGAGCTGGCGGCCTGCCTCGGTGTCGGTGACAACGCCGCGGATCGCCCGCCGGGTCGTCTGCGGACGGACCGAGACGATCACGACGTGGGAGCCGACCAGAGCGTTGACCAGCGTCGACTTGCCGACGTTCGGACGGCCCGCCAAGCCGACGAATCCGGATCGCGTCATCCCAGAGAGGCTAAGACCCGCGCCTGCAGCGCGAGCATCTCGCCCTCGTCGGTCTCGTGGTCGTGGCCACAGAGATGGAGGACGCCGTGGACGGCGGCTTCGGTCAGGTCGGAGCAGTGGGCGGGGCAAATCGCGACATCGCCAAGCTCGCGCGGGCCGGCGACCGGGCCGGGGCCGTCGAGCGGGAAGGCTAGGACGTCGGTGGGGGCATCGTTGCCGCGGTGCTCGCGGTTCAAGTCGCGGATGCGGGCTTCGTCGACGAGCTCGACTGCGAGGTGGCCGTCGTCGACGCCGCCGGCGAAGAGGGCGGCCTCGACGGCCTGGCGCAGCTCGGGGGGGACATCGGCGAGGTCCAGCGTCAACGGCTCGGGGTCGGCCCGTGTTCGGCCCGGGCCTCGCGCTCGTGAGTCCCGTGTGCGTCGTAGGCGGCGACGATCCGCTGCACGAGCTTGTGGCGGACGACGTCCTCGCCGCCGAAGTGGACGAAGGAGATGTCCTGGACCTCGTTGAGGATGTCGCGCACGGCGACCAGGCCGGAGCGCTGATCGGTCGGCAGGTCGATCTGGGTGATGTCGCCGGTGACGACCATGCGCGAGTTGAAGCCGAGCCTGGTGAGGAACATCTTCATCTGCTCGGGGCTGGTGTTCTGCGCCTCGTCGAGGATGACGAAGGAGTCGTTGAGGGTGCGGCCGCGCATGAAGGCGAGCGGTGCCACCTCGATCACGTCGCGCTCGAAGTAACCGTTGACCCGGTCGGGGTCGATCATGTCGTAGAGGGCGTCGAAGAGCGGCCGCAGGTAGGGGTCCACCTTCGCCTGGATGTCGCCCGGGAGGAAACCGAGCCTCTCCCCCGCCTCGACCGCCGGCCGGGTGAGGATGATCCGCTGCACCTTGCGCTCGGTCAGCGCAGCGGCGGCCATCGCGACCGCAAGGAAGGTCTTGCCGGTTCCGGCCGGGCCGATGCCGAAGGTGATCGTGTGGCGCCGGATCGAGTCGACGTAGCGCTTCTGGTTCAACGTCTTCGGCGACACCTTCGTGTTTCGGTGGCGCCAGACGACGTCCTCTAGGATCTCGGCCGGGCTCTCGTCGGCGTCGAGGGCGCCGGTCACCGCTTCGATCGTCCCCGGGGCGACGTCGTGGCCCTGCTCGATCAGCTCGACCAGCTCGTCGACCACGGTCGCCGCCTGCTGCACGTCGTCGGACTCGCCGTCGAGGGTGAGCACGTTGCCGCGCAGGTGCAGATCGCACTCGAGCCGGCCCCGCAGCGCCTGCAGGACGGTGTCCTCGGAGCCGGCCAGCTCGGCGGCGACGGTGTTGTCAAGCGTCAGCTGCCTACGAGCCAAGGTCAGGAACCCAGCTTCTTCCGGACCGCCGTGCTGACCCGCTTGCCGTCCGCGCGTCCGGCGACCTTCTGCTTGAGGACGCCCATCACCTGGCCCATCTGCTTCATGCCGTCGGCACCGGTCTCTCCGATCGCGGCGTCGACCAGCTCGGCCAGCTCCTCGTCGGAGAGCTGCTCGGGCAGGTATCCCTCGATCAGCTCCGACTCGAAACGCTCGGCCGCGGCCTGCTCGGCTCGCCCGGCCTCCTCGTAGGCCTCGGCTGCCTCGATCCGCTTCTTGTGCTCGCGCTGCAGCACCGCGACCTCGTCGCCCTTGCCGAGCTTGGCGTCCTGCTGCAGCGCATCGACGACCATGCGCAACGCCCCCACGCGTTCGCGGTCGCCGGCTTTCATCGCCGTTCGCACGTCTCCCTGCACCTGCTCAAGAACGCTCATGCGCTAAGGGTAGTCGGCGGAGTCGGGGGTGACCGCGAAGCCCCTGGAGACGAGGTCGGCAAGGTCGGTGCTGACCAGCGTCCAGCCATGGGCTTCGGCGGCCGCGACGTAGGCCGCGTCATAGGCCGTCAGCCCGTGCTCGGCGGCGATCCGAACCGCGGAAGTCAGAAGGTCGACGTCCACCCTCAGCAACCGATCCCCGCAGCTCCTCTGGATCAGCAGGTGGAGCTTCCGGGCTTCCTCCGGCTGGCGGTACTTCACCCCCATCGCGTTCGCCACCTCGTACAACGTCAGGTCCAGCGCACCCACCGGGCAGTCGGTGTCTCGAACGAGTGCAGCGGACGCAGCGTGGTACCGATCGACCGGCGCACCCGCTGCCACCCAGACACTTGCGTCGAGCAGGAGCACTCAGTGCGATTCCCGGTCTTCGCGAATCAGCTTGGCCGCATCGCCACCGGGAAGGTCGAAGTTCAGCGAGTCGAGCAGCTCTTCGATCTCTTCGCGACGGCGGGTGCTCCCGGCGTCGATCTCCCGCTCGGCGACACGCTGCAGGAAGCCGCTCCGGGTCTCACGAGTCGAGCGCGCGTAGGCGTCGATCCGCTCCAGGAGCTGGTCGGGGATTGAGATCATCACCTTCGCCACAGGGCGAGTATATACGGTATTGCCGACGGCGATAGTTGGCATGGCCGGCATGCTGAGGCATCAAGACGCACGTGTGGTGCGCACAAAGCACCAACTTCGTGCCAGCTCTCGGACGGAAGGCCTACGAGCCGTCGATCTTGACCCGCTCGACCACCCCGAGGGGCATCTGCAGGAAGCGGGTGCCGACTCCGCGGAACGCCTCGGCGTCACCGGTGCAGAGGAACTCGTAGCTGCCCTCGCCGCCCGGCTCACGGTCGATCCCCCCGCCCTCCAACGTGCGCTGGACGGCAGCGGCGACGGCGTGGCCACCGGTGACCAGGCGGACGTCGCGCCCGAGGATGCGCTGGAGCATCGGCGCCACCAACGGGTAATGGGTGCAACCGAGGATCAAGGTGTCCACCTCGGCCCGCTTCAACGGCGCGCAGTAGGAACGCGCCATCGCCATCGTCTCCTCGTCGAAGAGGGATCCCTCTTGGATGAACGGAGCGAGGTCCGGTGCCTCGACTTCGGTCACCTCCAGACCCCGGCCCTGGGCTTCGAGAGCACGGCGGTAAGCGGCACTCTCGACCGTGTTCGGCGTCGCCAGCACGCCGACCTTGGCGTTGGCGGTGATCGCGGCGGCGATCTCCGCCTGCGGCTCGACCACCGGAACGACCTCCACCCCACGCTCGGCCGCCACTTCCCGCGCCACGTCCTCGCCGACCGAGGTGGCGGTGTTGCAGGCGATCACCAACAGCTTGGCGCCGCGGTCGAGCAGCAGCCCGGCGATCCTCGCGATCCGTTCGCGCAAGCGGTCGGGATCGCGGGAGCCGTAGGGGAACATCGCCGTGTCCCCCAGGTAGACGAAGTCCTCCTGCGGCAACGAGACCAAGCACTCGTGCAGCACCGTCAGCCCGCCGACCCCGGAGTCGAACATCGCAACCGGCAGCGACGTGTTGGGCTTGGACACAGCGGCCCGGCCCGTCAGGGGCGCCGGGTCATAGGAAGGGCTTGTACGTCATGAAGAAGATCGTTACGACGATAATCAAGCCCGTGATCGTCCCGACCTGCCCGAGCCGCTGCCCGAGGGCTTCGAACTCGGGGCTGAGCGTGTCGCCGGCTTTCAAGTCCCGCTCGGCGAGCGCTTTGGCCTTGCGCACATTGGGCTGAAAGAACGCGTGCTGCAGGCCGAAGAGGACGATGATGGCGAGGAAGCCGACGCTGATGAAGACATCGCTCGTCTCCCAGGCGCTATCGCTCGCGATGAGCAAGTAGATGCCGGCGAGCAGCAGCACGATCATCCCCGGGTTGACCAGATACCGATCGACCTTCTGAACCCCCGCCAAGATCGCCGGCGTGGCGCGCGGGTGCTGCGGCGCGACCGAGAAGAAGAAGGCGTAGCCGAAGGTCGGGCCGAAGGCGAGCACCACCGCAAGAATGTGCAAGAACGACGCAATCTTGTAGTCGGCGCTGACTATGGACGCGAGGGGCATCGGCGGAAACATATCCCTCACTCCCGACGGAGCAGCAACGCTGCCCAGTCGCCGTCGCGGCGACGCTCCGCCTCCTCCAGACCACTCCGCGCGAACGCGGCGGCGACGTCATCGAGCTCCGCGGGGAGGATGCCGGAGCAGACGAGGGTGGTCATAGGAGCCGTGGGAGGGGTCCCCGTCGCAACAGCGGGGAGGCTCCGGGGACCCCTCCCACGGCTCCCGTCACCGACGTCAAGCTGTAAGGCAATAGCGGCGAGGATCGGTGAGGTCATGTTGGCGACCACGGTGGGGGCGAGATCGGGCAGCGCTTCGCGAAGGTTGGTTCGCTCGAGCTCGAGGTTTACGCCATTCGCCTCGGAATTAGCAGCCGCAGCTTCGATTGCGGCCGGCTCGTGGTCGTAACCATGGACCGGATCCCAGCCGAGCTTGGCGGCGGCGATTGCTAGGACGCCGGAGCCGGTGCCTAGGTCGGTGAGGGGGCCACGCGCCTCACCGGCTGCCCCCAGCTCGAGCAACAGCTCGAGGCAGAGGCGGGTGGTCGGGTGGGCGCCGGTGCCGAAGGCGCGGCCGGGGTCGACGACAAGATCGATCGCGTCCGGTTGCGGCCGCTCCCAGGACGGCCGCAACCAGAGCCGCCCGCCGACCAGGATCGGTTTGTGGAAGTCGCGCCAGCGGTCGGCCCAGTCGTCGGGGACCTCTGTGGCGCTGACCTCGACGCTGCCGCCCCCAACCGAGGCCTCCAGCCCGCCCAACTCGGGCAGCTCACCCTCGCCGCCGTAGATCGCGTACTCGACGTAGCCTGGGCCGGTCTCCTCCTCGACCCCGTTGGGGGCGAGGACCGTCAGCTCGGCCAGTACGAGCTCCGCCTGATCGGGCGAGCACCTGACCGCGAGACGGATCAACCGAAGGCTCGGCGGACGCGGCTGAAGAGGCCCTCTCCCTGGCTCGGCCCGAGGTTCTCCGCCTCAAGCGACTCGTCGAGGCGCTCGGCCATCTCCCGCTGCTCCTCGCTGAGGTTGGTCGGGACGACGACGTTGAGAATCACCCGGTGGTTGCCGCGGCGGCGCCCGCCCAGGCGGGGCAGGCCAGCCCCACGCAGCACCTCTTCATGCCCCGGCTGCGCCCCGACGGGAACCTCGATCTCCTGCTCGCCGTCGAGGGTCGGAACGGTCACCACGGTGCCCAGCATCGCCTCGGTGGCGGCGACCGAGACGACGCTGACGAGGTCGGTGCCGTCGCGGCGAAAGCGCTCGTCGGCAGCAACCGAGACCTCGACGTAGAGATCCCCGGGCGGCGCGCCCGCGTCGCCGGCGTGTCCTGCGCCTGCGACCCGCATCCGTTGCCCGTCCTCGATCCCAGCGGGGACCTCGATCGCGGTCCGCCTGGTGCCGGCGGTGCGACCGCTGCCATCGCACTCTCCGCAGGGCGTCTCGGGAACCTTGCCGGCACCACCGCAGGCGTTGCAAGCGACCGCGCGGACCATCTGGCCGAACGGCGTCCGGGTGGCCTGGCGGAGCTGGCCGGCGCCGCCGCAGTTCTCGCAGGTCGCGATCGGGGTACCGGGCTCGGCGCCGTTGCCGTGGCAGTGCTCGCACCGGCTGACGGCTTCGAACTCGACCTCGCGCTGGGTGCCGCTGGCCACCTCCTCGAGATCGATCTCGACCGCGATCCCGACGTCGGCGCCCACCGCCCGGCCACCGCTGAAGCCGAAGTCGCCACCGCCGCCGAAGAAGGCCTGGAAGATTTCGTCGATCGAGCCGAAGGAGCTGCGCGGGTCGAAGCCGCCGGAGCGCAGGCCCTCGTGGCCGTAGGCGTCGTAGGTGCGGCGGCGCTCGGGGTCGGAGAGGACCTCGTAGGCCTCCGCAGCCTCCTTGAACTTCTCCTCGGCCTCCGGGTCGTGGTCGTTGACGTCGGGGTGGAGTTCGCGGGCGAGGGTACGGAAGGCCTTCTTGACTTCGCCCTCACCGGCATCCCGGCCGACGCCGAGCACTTCGTAGTAGTCGCGCGGCATCCCAGCTCAGCCGTCGTAGACGGTCTCGAAGTAGCGGGAGAGCTCGCGGGCGGCGCCGCGGACCGAGGCGATCGCGGTCGCGTAGTCCATCCGCAGCGGTCCGACCACGCCGACCGAGCCGAGGTTGCGGTGGCCGAGCCCGTAGTTGGCGCCGACGACGCTGGCCGAGCGCAGCTCCGGCTGTGGGTTCTCGCCGCCGATCCAGAGGAAGACGGAGCGCTCGTCCAGCGAGGAGCGCAGCATCTGCAGGACCCCGGCGCGCCGCTCCAGCGCCGTCATCAGCTCATCGGCGCGGGGAAGATCGGCGCGGTGTGCCTCGGAGAGCAGCCGCGAGGCGCCGTCCATGTAGAGGCCGACGCCCTCCTCACGCTCGAACTCGGCGAAGGCCGAGCCGAGTGTGGCGACGAACTTCGCCTCAACCGGGTCGAGGTTCGGGTCGGCCAGCCGGGCTGCAGTCATCCGCGAGCCGATCGCCAGGCCGGAGAGAGACTCGTTGAGGTAGGAAGAGGCCGACTCGACCAGGCCGCGGTCGACCGGTCGGTCGAACTCGAAGACGCGCCTGGCGACGTCGCCGGTGGAGGCGATCGCGATCACCACCACCTTGTTCGGCTGCAGGCGCAGCACCTCGACCCGGTGGATGGTCGCGGTGGCCAGCGGCGGCGCCGTCGCCATCGCCACCAGGTCGGTCACCTGGGCCAGCGCCGCGGTGGTCTCCCTCATCGCCTCGTCGACCTCGCGGCGCAGCCGCGAAAGCTCGAGGTCCGCCCGGGCCTCGGCCGGCGCCGCCCCAGACTCCAGCAGCAGATCGACGTAGTGGCGGTACCCCGAGTCGGTCGGCACCCGCCCCGCCGAGGTATGCGGATGGGTCAGGTACCCCTCGGCCTCCAGCAGGGCCAACTCCGCCCGCACCGTCGAAGACCCCCACTCCACCTCCGGCCGCTGGGCTACGTCCTTGGACGGCACAGGCTTCGCCGACGCGAGATGAGCATCGACGACCAGACGCAGAATCAGCTCTTGCCGCTCGCTCAGCATCTACACATCTTAGGAATCAGCTCAGCGCCGCCCGTAGAGGGGGCCCGACCCCTCTCCCCATCGCGCTAAAGCTCGATCTCAGCTTCGGCGTTCTTGATGATCTCCGTGTCTCCCTGCGAGGCCTTCGTGTCGATCACAACGCGGCTCCCCTCGACCGACCTGACGGTGCCGGAGACAACGATCTCCTGCTCGGGCATCCCCATCCCCCGGAATTGGACCGAGAGCTTCTTGAGCGCTCGCGGGTCGCCACCGGCGAGGTCGGTGTTGGCGCGGGCGACGAGGCCCATCGAGTAGAGGCCGTGAAGGATGTTGCGCGGCAGGCCAACCGCTTTCGCGAACTCGTCGTCGATGTGGATCGGGTTGAAGTCCCCCGAGGCGCCCGCGTAGCGGTGCGGCAGGAACTTGTCGGGCGTCACCCGCAGCTCCTGCACCTGTTCTCCGGCATTCAAGTCAGCCATCTCAGACCCCCCTGACGATGTTGGTCCAGACGGCGCGCACGACCTGGTCGCCATTCTGGTTCACCGACACGGACTCGAAGACGTAGAAGCCCTTGCCGTCTTTCTCGTAGATCTCAAGACATTTCGGGGTGGTGATGATCTCATCGCCAGAACAGGCGGGCTCACCCCACTCGAACTCCTGACCGCCGTGGACCATCGCGGCGAAGTTCATCGCCACCTCGGGGTCGAACATCACCGGGCCCATCGCCGGGCCGCTGTAGACGACGGCGAACATCGGCGGTGCCACCACGTCGCGGAATCCGGCCGCCTTGGCCGCCTCGACGTCGAAGTGCACGGGGTTCTCGATCCCCAGCGCGGTCGCGTACTCCCTGATCTTCTCCCGGCCGACCTGGTAGGTGGTCCCGGGCCATTCCTTACCTATCGCATCAGTCTTTATCGGCATGCGCGCCAGCCTATATCGCCATCGATCCCTGACGCATTACTCATCTATCTCCAGGACAGCGAGGAACGCCTCCTGCGGGACCTCCACCCGGCCCACCTGCTTCATTCGCTTCTTGCCCGCTTTCTGCTTCTTCAGCAGCTTCTGCTTGCGGGTGACGTCACCGCCATAGAGCTTCGCGGTGACGTCCTTGCGCAGCGCCTTAACCGTCTCGCGGGCGAGGATCCGGGATCCCACCGCAGCTTGGACCGGGACGTCGAAGAGCTGGCGCGGGATCGTCTTGCGCAGCCGCTCGACCAGCCGCTTGCCCTGCTCGTAGGCGAAGTCGCGGTGGACGATGATCGAGAGCGCGTCGACCTGCTCGCCCGCGAGCAGAATGTCGACCTTGACCAGGTCGGAGATGCGGTTGCCGATCGGCTCGTAGTCGAGCGAGGCGTACCCGCGGGTGGACGACTTGAGCAGGTCGAAGAAGTCGAGCACGATCTCGGCCAGCGGCAGGTCGTACCGGATCTGCACCCGCTGCGGGCTCAGGTAGTGCATGTCGACGTGAGTGCCGCGGCGCGACTGGCAGAGCTCCATCACCGCGCCGACCTGGTCGGAGGGGGTGATGATCGTGGCCCGGATGTAGGGCTCTTCGATCGACTCGATCGAACCGGGGTCGGGCAGCTCGGTAGGGCTGTGCACCTCCTGGACGGTGCCGGTGACCATGTTGACCTCATAGCGCACGTTCGGGGTCGTCGCCAGCAGGTCGAGGTCGTACTCGCGCTCCAGGCGCTCGCGCACGATCTCCATGTGGAGGAGGCCGAGGAAGCCGCACCGGAAACCGAACCCGAGCGCCTCGGAGGTCTCCGGCTCCCAGGAGAGCGCGGCGTCGTTGAGGGCCAGCTTCTCGAGCGCATCGCGGAGGTCTTCGTAGCGGTCGGTGTCGATCGGAAAGAGGCCGCAGAAGACCATCGGCCGCACCTCGCGGTAGCCCTCCAACGGCTCGGCGGCAGGGTCGGCAAGAGAGGTCACGGTGTCGCCGACCCGCAGCTTGGCGACGTCCTTGATGCCGGTAATCAAGTAGCCGACGTCGCCGGCGTCCATTCCCTCCACCGCGGTCATCGCCGGCCGGAAGAAGCCGATGTCGTCGATGTCGGCCTCGGTGCCGTTCTGCATCGCCAGGATCCGCTCGTGCTTGCGGAAGGCGCCGTCGACCATCCGCACGTAGGCGATCACGCCGCGGTACTGGTCGAACTCCGAGTCGAAGATCAGGGCCCGGGTGGGGGACTTGGGCTCGCCCTTCGGCGCCGGGATCCGGGCGACGATCGCCTCCAGGACCTCGACCACCCCCTCGCCGGTCTTCGCTGAGATCTGCAGCGCTTCCTCGGGATCGCCGCCGAGAAGGTCGGCGATCTCCTGCGCCACCCGATCGGGCTCGGCACCTGGCAGGTCCACCTTGTTGATGACCGGGATCAGCTCGAGGCCGTTCTCGACCGCCAGGTAGGTGTTGGCGACGGTCTGGGCCTCGACCCCCTGGGCGGCGTCGACCACGAGCAGGGCGCCCTCGCAGGCGGCGAGGCTGCGCGAAACCTCGTAGGAGAAGTCGACGTGACCGGGGGTGTCGATCAGGTGCAGGTGGTATGTCTGGCCGTCGCCTGCCGCGTACTCGACCCGGACGGCCTGGGCCTTGATCGTGATCCCCCGCTCGCGCTCGAGGTCCATCGAGTCGAGTAGCTGCGCCCGCATTTTCTTCGGATCGACGGCGCCGGTGACCTCGAGGATGCGGTCGGCCAGCGTCGACTTGCCGTGGTCGATGTGGGCGATGATCGAAAAGTTTCGGATGTGATCCATGGACGGGCGGAGTATGGCCGACGATGCACTCCGACCAGCGGGTCCTGTCATGGCGCGAGCGGCGCAGGCCAGCGGGTCCTGTCGGGGAGATGGGGCCTTCGTCCTCGCAAGCTGCGGGCGAAAACCCCATCTCCCCACCACCCGCCGGTCAGCCGCCGACTGGGCTCAGCTTCCGCAGGACGAAGGGTCCAGTGGCCTCATCAGCTTGAAGACGACCGTGGGGGGCTTTTTCAGGACGACTTGGGTTCCGGGGGCTGCCGTCCATTTTGCTTGGGGCGGGAAGGGGGGCTTGTTGGGTTCTAGGCGGTCGCGGGTGGTGATGACGTAGTCGTAGTCACCGTCGTTGAGGAGTTGGCGCCATTGGGGGCAGGTGGCTGGGGCAACGAAGCCGCCGTGGGGGCGTTCTTCGCCGATGAACTGGACGTGGTTGGAGAGGTCGGTGCCGAAGAGGGGGTACTGGCGGGTGCTGGTGGTGGCGATGCGGCCGTCGGAGATGTCGCGGGACCAGGCGAAGGCGGCGTTGAGGCCCGGGGCGGTGAAGGTGGGGTTCTCGTAGCGATGGTCGAGGTAGTCGCGCTGGACTGGATAACCGACCGCAACCGCCACCAGAACCAGGCCGAGGCCCACCCCGACTGGCCATCCGCGCCTGGCTTGATCCGCGCGGTCGTCCTTATGCCCGCTATCCGGGCATAAGGACGACCGCGCTCTGGTAAGGCGCGAAATAAGCATGCCCAAGGGCCGGGTCGCGGGCAGCAGAGCGAGGCCGAGGACGAGGGCCGGGGCGAGGTAGCGGAGGCCGGACTCGAATCCGCGTGGCATCCCCTCTGGGCCGGAGGCGGAGGTCGGTGCGACCAGCCAGGCGATGGCCGCGGCGAGGCCGACGAGGCCGGCCAGGGCGAGGACGGGATCGCGGTCGTTACCGCGCCGGAGACTCGCTGCGGCGAGGATCAGGCCAGCCAACGCAGCGGCACCAAGCAGCGGCCAGAGGATCCAGAGGCCGTCGTGGAGGCCCGGCAGGAACCAGTCCGACCAGACCGCACCGTCGGTGAGGTAGCTGAGGACGCTGTGCGCTTCGCGGCCGCCGAGGGCCTGGCCGGGAGCCGGCAAGGTAATCGGGCCCAAGTCGTCGACCCAGGGCAACGGGTTGCCGGTGTGTACGAGGTTGCGCAGGTACCAGTAGCCCCCGCCCGCCAATGCCGCCAGCGCGGAAACGCCAAACGCCCGCGCTCGCAGCCCGCGCGGCGACACCAGAGCCAGGCCCAGAACCAGAACCGCGGCCGGGAGCAGGAAGTTCAGCTTCGTCCCTGCAGCAAGTCCCGCCGCGAGCCCGACAACGACTAGCACCCCAGTCGAAAATCCCCGATCCTCATCCCCCCTACCCAGTCGGCAGTTAAGCGCCAGCGCCACCGCCGCAAGCAGGAAGAAGACCCCGACGATGTCGTTCCTCGCCTCCCCCGCCTGGTCGGCAAAAGCCGGCACGCTGAGCGCGATCGCACCCAGCGCCAGCGACCACGGCGCGACCCGGTACGGCCGCCCGATGCACCAGCACGCCACCAAGCACCCCAGAAACCAGCCGAGGTTCAGCAGCGGCGAGAGGATGTCCCGACCGAACGCCAGCATCCCCACCCCGTGGAAAATTTCCCCGTTCGCCGGGTAGAACCACGCCAGGAACTGCGGCGCGATGAAGTGCAGGTCCATCGTGTTGCCGGTTTGGAAGAACCCGGCAGCGAAGGGCCCGTGGTACCAGGTGCTGTCGAACCCGGTCATCCCCGTCCCAAGCCGCGTCTCCACCCCGCCGGCGAAGTGAACGACGGCAACCCCCGCAACAACCAAGGCGCCCGCAGTCACGATCCAGGAGGCCCCAACAACATCACCTGCTGAGGGTGTTGTTGGGGCCTCCTGGATCGTGACCCGCAGCGCCAGGCCCACAGCCACAACCGCCAGCAAATACGGGGTCGGCTCGAACAGCCCCACCGTCCCCAACAGCTCCGCCACCCAGACCAACAGCGCCAAGGCCAGAACTGCGGTCGCCAAGTGGGCCGGAGCGCCCTCGAGCCGCGGCACCAACCTGGCGCGCACCCGCGACGCCCCTAGCCAGGCGAAGCCGACGAGGATCCCGATCTCGGCGACGCCCAACAGGTAGCGGCCGGGGTCGAGCATCTAGCTGCGGTGGAGCAGGCGGGTCATCTGCTCCAGCTCGGCGATCCGGAGCAGCTTCGAGGCGCCGAGGTAGACGAGTCCCCCCGCTGCCAGCCCGACGCCGAGCGAGACGATCTGGCCGCCGAGCCCGCGCCCGAGGGCGGAGTCGAGGACGTCCCAGACGAGCCAGCTGACCCCGGCTAGAGCGGCGGCCGCGACCGTAATCCGAACGCCGGCGTCGAGTAGCCGCCCCAGCTCGAGCCCACCGAGGAGCCGCCGCAGGATCACGCCCTGAGCCACCACACTGGCGGCGGTCGCGATCGCCGTCGAGGCAACGATGCCGCCCACCCCGAGGTGGTAGAGGGCGAGCGCCGCGAGGGCGGTGATGGCAAGGTTCGCGGCGGCGATGCCGGTCGGGACCCAAGGGCGCTGGAGGCTGAAGAAGGTGCGGGTGAGCAGCAGGAACAGCCCGTTGGTGGGCAGGGAGAAGGCAAACCAGAAGAGCGCCGTGGCGACCACGGTCGTTTCCGCCGCGTCGAAGGCGCCGCGCTGGAACACGAGCCGGACCATCGGCTCGGAGAGGACGAGGATGGCGGCGGCCGCGGGGACGAGGACGAAGAGGATCTGGCGCATCCCGTTGGCCATCGTTGCCCGCAGGTCGTCGATCGCGCCACTGTTGGCGAAGCGGGCGAGGGTCGGGAAGAGGACCGTGGCGATCGCGACCGAGAAGATCCCCTGCGGCAGCTGGTAGATCCGGAACGCTTTGTCGATCGCCGCCGGCGCCTGGTCGGAGACAAGGCTGCCGAAGAAGCTGTTGATCACCAGGTTGAAGTTGATCAGGCCAAGGCTGATCGTCACCGGCAGCATCAGCAGCAGCACCCGGCGCACCCCCGGGTGGCGCCAGTCAAGGCTGAAGCTGAACCGGAAGGGCGTGTTGCGCAGGTCGAAGGTCGGGATCGCCAGCTGCACCAGGGTTCCGACGAGGATTCCGATCGCGTAGGCGTAGATCCTGTCCTGACCTTCGAACAGCGGCTCGATCACCACCAGGACGGCGATGATCGTCAGGTTCCAGAACAGCGGCGAGATCGCGAAGGCGCCGAAGCGGTCATAGCTGTTGAGGATGCCGACGACGACGCCGCTGGCCCCGAGCATGATCAGGATCGGGAAGAGGACCTGCGAGAGAGTGATGGTGAGGTCGAGGATCTCGCCCTCGAAACCGGGCGCGAAGAGCGGCATCACGACGGGCGCGAGGAGGACGAAGAGGGCGGTGACCGCGCCCAGCACCATCGTCACCAGCAGCAGCAGGGTCGAGGCAAGACGGAAGGCCTCCCGGTAGTGCTTCTTGCCGATCAGTTCGGTGAAGATCGGGACGAAGGCCGGCTGCAGGGCGGCATCGGCGAACAGCGCCCGGACCAGGTTGGGGACCTGGAAGGCGATCGTGAAGGCCGACATCGGACCGCTGATCCCGTAGTAACCGGCGGCGACAACCTCACGGCCGAGGCCGGCCACCCGCGAGGCGGCAGTGGCGATCGAGAAGAACGCGGTCGAGCGGGCGATCCGCCCCGGCTGGCGGTCAGGGGCAGGAATGTCAGGTGCCTTGGGCGTCTCCAAGCTCGGCTATCTCAGTTTCAATCGCTATAGTCGGCGGCCGCCCAGGGCCGGCAAGGCGCCCGTCCGGGCTCTCGACATGGCGAACATAGCCTCACAGAAGAAGCGGATCCTACGCAGCGAGCGCGAGCGCACGGAGAATCGCCTGCTCACGAGCACGGTGAAGACCCATTTCCGCCGCCTCGAAAGCGCGGCCGAGGCCGGCGATGCCGGCGCGATCGAGAACGAGCAGCGCGACCTCGTTGCAAAGATCGACAAGGCCGTCCAGAAGGGCGCCCTGCACAAGAACACGGGCGCTCGCAAGAAGTCCAAAGCGGCCCGGATCGCCGCTGCCGCCGCGAAATAGTCAGCCCGCGTCGGCCATCGAGCGCAGTGCCAGCGTGAAGGCGAGGTCGTCGCCGTAGTCGGCGCCGCCGCGGCACCACAGCTCCAGCTCCGCCAGCGCCTCGGTTGACCTGCGCAGAGCGGCGAGGTCAGCATCGCGGACACGGGCAACCAACTGCTTCGCCGCGTAGGGGTGCATCTTCAGCGACGACTCGACCTGCTTCGGCGGCACCCCGTCCTCCAACTGCGCCGCCGCGACGCAGGCGCTGCGCAACCTCGAGGCGATCCCGTAGATCAAGCCGGTGACGTTCTCGCCCTGGTCGATCAGCCGTTGGCCGATTCGCAGGGCGGTGGCGCTGTCGCGTTCCAGAAGGGCGTCGGAAAGCGTCCAGACGGCCGCCTCGGAAGTGTCGGCAACCATCTCGTCGAGGTCGGCGGCGGTCACGGTGCCGCCCTCCCCGGCCCAGAGCGCCAACCGCTCGAGCTCGTTGTGAAGGCGAACCGGGTTGGCTCCCATCCGCTCGACCAGGACACGGGCCGCAGCGGGCTCAAGCCGGAAGCCGAGCCGCCCAGCGTCCTCGACCAGGGTGCGGGGCATGTCCCTCGCCTTCGGCGCCTCGAACTCGTGGATCTCCCCCTCGGCGGCCTTGACCGCGCGCGCCAGCTTCGCCGGCGCCTTGGCGCGGGCGATCAGGACCAGGGTGAGGTCCGGCGGCAGCTCGGCCAGCGCGTCGGCGACCGCGTCGAGCTGGCGGTCGCGCCAGCGCTCGACCCCGTCGGCGAGCAGGTAGCGTCGGGTGCCGATCAAGGACATCGCCGGGATCGCCGCCACCAGAGCCTCGTGATCGGGCATCCCGCGCCCCTCCCCCGGCTCGAACACCTCGAGCGCGGCGCTACCGCCCTCGCGTTCGGCCCGGGCGCGGAGGCGGGACCGGGTGGCATCGATCTTGGCCGAGTCGGTGCCGGCGATCAGGTACAGCGGTTGCATCTCCTCGGCCATGCGCCGAGTCTAGATCTCCGGGTCCTCGTTGGACAGCTTGGGCGACTGCTTGTCCTCGTCGTTGTCATTTGCTCCGGGGCAATCGGACTTGAAGTGCCCGTAGCCGTGTCCCTGCCCGTTCCCGGGCTTGTCGATGAAGTCTTCCGGTAGTTCCGGCGTGGCGACAACGGGGGGTGCCGGAGGAGTGATCGGCGCCGGGGTCGGTGCCTGTTCTGGGGTCGGCGCGGGAGCCACGGTGGGCGGCTCGGCGGGTGAGGTCGGCTGTGGCTCGGGCGGTTCAGCTGGTTGGGACCCGTCCGGCCCCGGAGGCGACGCCTGGGGCGCCGGAAGCTGGCCGGTGACCTCAACGGTGCCACCACCCTGTCCCGGCGCCGGGACGACGACCGGTGCGGTGGCGACCGGGATGACTCGGGGCTGGGGTGGGCGCTGGGCGCTGGGGGGCTCGGCAACGGAAGGACCGGCGACGATCGCCGCATCGCCGACAGCACCGGGACCGGCCGGCGCCACGGGCAACGGGCCCGGCGAAAGCAGCGGCCACTCCTGCTGGGAGAAGACCGCGACCAGTCCCAGGCAGGTGGCGGCAGTGATGCCCAGCAGCGCGAAGGTCGTGCTCCGCATCCTTTCCGGCAGCCCGTCGCCGGCCAGGCTGGGCCGCCTTGCCAGTCGTGAGAGCCACTGTCCGACCCTGGAGCTCATCTGTTTGTCCATCGGCGTGCGACCCCGCCGTGAGAAGGGACAGGTACGAATTGCCCTAATTTCAACTCGGACATCCGTTTAGAAACTGGTGGTTCTCAGCCTGAGGCCGCGAACGAACGCTGGTCCACGTCGATCACGATGTCCCCGTCCAGGTCGGTCCTGAGGATCCGCGTCCGGTGCGCTGCGAGGGTCGCCAGGGTCACGGCGGCCGGGTGGCCATAGGAGTTCTCGCTCCCGACCGAGATCACAGCCAGCCGTGGCCGGGAGCGGTCGAGCAACGCTCCCAGGCCGGCGTCCTCGCTGCCGTGGTGAGCGACCTTGAGTACGTCGACCGGCCCGGGGTCAAGCGGCACCCCCTCCGCCTCGGCATCGCCGGTCAGGAGCATGGTGAAGCCGCGCCAGCGAGCCAGCATCACCAGCGCCAGCTGGTTGGGGTCGGCGCCCGCCGAGGCCCCGCCGAGCAGCTCCGCCGGCGGCCAGAGCACCTCCAGCCGCAGCTCGCCCGACCTCACCTCCCTGCCGGCGGCGAGCCGGACCACCGTGGCGCCGGCTGCTCGGCCCTCGGCCAGGGTCTCACGTCCGAGCCGCGCATAGAGCAGGCGGGCGACCGGGAACCGGCCGAGCAGTTCTTCGACCCCGCCGGCGTGGTCCGACTGGTCGTGAGTGATCACTGCCGCCCCGAGGCTCTCGACACCGCTCGCCGCAAGCTTCCCAGCAAGGTCCTCACCAGTCGGCCCACTATCCACGAGCACAGCCGGTGCCCCCGCCGGCTCCAGCAGGATGGCGTCCCCCTGCCCGACGTCTAGCACGCTGACCCGCAGCCCAAGCGGACCCCCGGGAACCAACGTCGTCCCCTGGGGCAGGCTCGTCGCCAGCGCGGCGACAGCCAGCGCGCCCAGAGCAGCCAGCCGCCACGGTTTTGGAGCACCGCGCGCTCTTGCGAGCCGTCGCCACCGTGCGATTGCAGCCACCGCTACGGCGCCAACTCCGAGTCCGACATAGGAAGCAACGAGGCCGACCGGCCCGAGATGGACCTCGGCCTCGGCCCAGTCAGGACCGCCGAACCAGGCCGCCACCTGGGCGATGTAGGCGAGCAGCAAGGTATTGAAGCCGTTCAGCAGCTCGACCGGCAGGCCGGGGACTTGGGCCGCCGCTGCGCTCGCCATACCCAGCCACATCGCCGGCGCCACCGCGGGCATCGCTAGAACGTTGGCGGCCAGCGTGGTGGTCGAAAACGTTTCGAAATGGAAGGCGATAAGCGGTGCCGTCGCGAGGGTTGCGGCGACGGTGACTGCAATGCCCTCGGCGAGGGCACCGCGCAACCCGCTGGAGCCGATGCGGGCGGCGATCGCGCGCCGAAGGGGTGCCGCAAGGAGAAGAATCCCAACGACCGCAGCGAAGCTGAGCTGCCAGCCGACGTCCGTGGCGATGCCGGGGTCGATGCCCAGGGTGACCAGGGCCGCGAGCGCCAGGGCGTACCAACGGGACGAGCGCCGGCCGCCCAGGGTCGCCAATAGGCCGACAGCGCCCATCACCGCGGCCCGCTGGATCGAGGGCCCGGCGCCGGTCAGGGAGACGTAGACGGCGATCCCTCCCAGCACCCAAACCAGCCGCTCCCGCAGCGGCACGCGGAGCGCCGCCAGCAGTGGCATCGCCAGCAGCCCTAGGAGGGTCACGTTCTGGCCCGACACGGCAAGCAGGTGGCTCAGCCCCGAGCGGCGGAAACCCTCCTCCGTCGCCGCGTCGATTCCCTCGTCCTCGCCGAGCACGAACCCGCGCGCCAGGGCTGCCTCGCGCGGGGGCATCCCCTTCCCCAGCCCGGCCTCGGAGCGCTCGCGGATCTCGGCGCTGTGCAGGAGGGCCAGGGCGACCACGGCCGCGATCCCGAACACGACCGGCAGGGGCAGACGCGACGCGCGCACGAGGAGCCCTATGGCTGCAGACGGTCGCGCAGGGATTCCATCGTCGCCGGCCCGATGCCGGAGACCTGGTCGAGCTGGTCGACCGAAGCGAGCCCGCCGTGCTCGTCGCGGAAGGCGACGATGTCACCGGCGGTGACCGGGCCGATGCCATCGATCTCTTCCAGCTGCTCGACGGTCGCGGTCCCGAGGCTGATCGGCCCCTCCACCGCCCCGGTCGCCGCCGCCGCGACGCCGCCGGGGACGTGCCTCGGGACGACCACCTGCTGGCCGTCGGCCAGCCGGGCCGCCCGGTTCAGCGTTTCCAGCTCGGCGCCGGGGCGAGCGCCGCCCGCCCGTTCGACCGCGTCGATCACCCGGCTCCCAGCCGGCAACCGGTAGACGCCGGGCCGGCCGACCGCGCCGGTGACATCGACCACCACATCCCCGCTCTGGCCACCGACCGAGAACCCGGCCTCCCCGCCCCCGCCCGCCGGCGAGGCGGCGAAGGAGGCGGCCGTCGTCCCCTCCGCCCGAATCGCCCTCGCCCCGACGAACAAGAGGGCGACGGCGATCGCCCCGTAGACGACAAGTTGCGCTCTGCTCAGCTCGGGCACGCGGCGAATGCTCGGGCACCGCGCCGCGCGCGTGGCGCGCACAAACAAACGATTCAGTAGAGGCTTTGTGCCGAGTCTCTAAAGATCGTCGTCGTCGTCGTAACCGGCGACCTCTGCCAGCTGGTCGCTGTAGAGCTCGGCCGCGGCGACGGGCGGCGACTGGATCGAGACGAGGGCCAGCTCGGCCTCGCCGTCGTTGCCGACCGAGTGCTCGGTCGCCGGCGGCACCATGATCACGTCGCCCTCGGCAACCACTTGGGTATCGCCCGCGACCGACATCGTGCCGCCGCCGCGGACGACCACGTAGGCCTGCTCGGACTCCTCGTGCGAGCGCAGCGTCTGCCTCGCCCCGGCCGGCACGGACAGCCAAGTGACCGAGAGATTGCGGGCGCCGAGTTCACCCGCGTCCATCAGGACGTGGGTGCGGAGGCGGTGCCACTCCTCCACCGGTGCTTCCGTAAAGCGTCTGACCAGCATCGGCGCGCTTTCTACCAGAACCGGGTCGCGGCGGCGGAGACCACGCCTACCTGACCACCAGGTTGACCAGCTTGCCCGGCACGACGATCTCCTTCACGACCTCCTTGCCGTCGAGGTGCCGGGAAACCTTCTCGCTGCGACGGGCGAGGCTCAGGAGCTCCTCCTCGGGGGCGTCGGCGGCGGCCTCGATCCGGTCGCGCAGCTTGCCGTTCACCTGGACCACGAGCGTCACCGTGTCACTCACCAGCAGGGCCGGGTCGGCCTCGGGCCAGGGCCGCTCCCAGACCCTGCCGCCGCCGAGCCGCTCGAAGACCTCGGTGCCGAGGTGCGGGGCGAAGGGGAAGATCAGCGAGGCGGCGGTGGCGGTGGCGAAGCGCACGGCGGCAGCTCCCTCGGGGTCGCCGTAGAGGCTGTCCTTGAGTCGGTAGGCCTCGTTGACCAGCTCCATCACCGCGGAGATCGCGGTGTTGAACTGGAAGCCGCGCTGGAAGTCTCGGGTGACCTTGTCGATCGCCCAGTGCGCCTTGGCGAGCAGCTCGCGCGCCTCACCGGACGCCTCCGAGGAGGACTCGCCGGGCTCGGTCTGCTCGGCGACCTCGCCGCAGAGGCGCCAGAGGCGGGCGAGGAACCGGTTGACCCCCTCGACCCCCTCGTCGGACCAGTCACCGCCGCGCTCGGGCGGGCCCATGAAACAGATGTAGGTGCGGGTGGTGTCGGCGCCGTAGCGCTCGACGTACTCCCCGGGGCTGACCGTGTTGCCCCTCGACTTCGACATCTTCGCCCCGTCGCGGGTGATCATCCCCTGGGCGAAGAGGTTGGCGAACGGCTCCTGCACGTCGAGCTCGCCGAGGTCCGAGAGCGCCTTGGTGAAAAAGCGCGCGTACATCAGGTGCAGGATCGCGTGCTCGACCCCGCCGATGTACTGGTCGACCGGCAGCCAGTGGTCGGCCGCCGAGCGGTCCCAGGCGGCCCCATCGTTACGCGAGTCGAGGTACCGGATGAAGTACCAGGAGGAGTCGACGAAGGTGTCCATGGTGTCGGTCTCGCGGCGAGCCGGACCGCCGCAGCGCGGGCACTCAGTAGCGACCCAATCCTCGGCGGCCGCCAACGGGCTCTTGCCCTGCGGTGCGTAGTCCTCGACCTCCGGCAGCTCAACCGGCAATTGCTCCGCGGGGACGGGCACGATCGCGGGTGCGCCGTCGGCGCCGCACTGCTCGCAGTAGACGACCGGGATCGGCGCGCCCCAGTAGCGCTGGCGGGAGACCAGCCAGTCGCGCAGCCGGAAGTTGACCGAGGGCTTGCCGCGCCCCTCGGACTCCAACCAGGCGACGATCTCCTCATAGGCCTCGCGGTTGTCCTTGCCGTCGAAGCGCCCGGAGTTGACCATCGGCCCGTCGCCGGCATACGGGAGACCTTCCTCGTCGTGGGCTTCCTCGGGATCCTCGCCCTCGATCACCCGCACCACCGGCAAGTCGAAGGCCTTGGCGAACTCATAGTCGCGGGAGTCGTGGCCAGGCACCGCCATGATCGCCCCGGTGCCGTACTCCATCAGCACGTAGTCGGCGACAAACATCGGGATCTCCTCGCCGTTGACCGGGTTGACGACGCTGCGCCCCAGCGCCACGCCGGTCTTCTCGCGGTCCTCGGCGCCGCGCTCCTCGGCGGACTCGCGGGCGACCCGGTTGACGTACTCGCTGACCTCGGCCTCCGCCGGGGTACCGGCGACGAGCCGGTCGAGGTCGGGATGCTCGGGGGCGAGGACGAAGAAGGTGGCGCCGAAGAGGGTGTCGGGACGGGTGGTGAACACAGGAAAGTCGAGGGCAGGTTCCTCGCACCGGAAGACCACCTCGGCGCCCTCGGAGCGACCGATCCAGTTGCGCTGCATCGTGATCACGTGCTCGGGCCAGGACTCGAGCAGGTCGAAGTCGGCGAGCAGCCGGTCGGCGTACTCGGTGATGCGGAAGAACCACTGCTCGAGTTTGCGCTGCACGACCTCGGTGCCGCAGCGCTCGCAGCGGCCGTCGACCACCTGCTCGTTTGCCAGCACGGTCGCGTCTTTGGGGCACCACTGGACCGGCGCCTCGGTGCGGTAGGCGAGCCCGTGCTCGAGCAGCCGCAGGAAGATCCACTGGGTCCAGCGGTAGTACTCGGGGGTGTGGGTGCCGAGCTCCCGCGACCAGTCGATCGAGATCCCCCACTCGCGGAACTGCTTGCGGAACGAGGCGATCGAGCGCTCGGTCGCCTCCCGCGGCGGCTCCCCGGTTTTGATCGCGTTGTTCTCCGCCGGCAAGCCGAACGCGTCATAGCCCATCGGGTGGATCACCTCAAACCCGTGCCGGCGCCTGAAGTGGGCGATCGCGTCGCCGACTGCGTAGCACTTGAGGTGCCCCACATGGGGCTCTCCCGACGGGTAAGGGAGCATCTCCAAGACGTAGGACTTGGGCTTGGAATCGTCGAACCCGGGCTGCCCGGGGTTGGCGACCTCCCAGGTCTTCTCCTCAGCCCAGACCTGTTGCCACTTCCGCTCTATCGCTTTGGGCTCGTAGCCAGCCATCGAGCGGTGATCTTATGGACCGCTAGACCGCCGAGGAGATCGCTCCCAGGATGTGAGGCCAGACGTAGACCTCGATCGTCGCCGCGACGAGCAGCGTGGGGATCGCGAGGGCCACGGTGATGAAGGTGGCGGCGAGGAGTTGGTTCCACTCGCCGCGGCGGCTGGCGATCAACCAGGCGGCAAGCGGGAGGAAGAGCGCGGTCAGCTCGGGGATCGCGTGTGGAAGGACACTGAGGATCAGGGCGAGGTGAGAGATGTCGAGCTGGAAGGCGATCGTCGACCCCTGGAAGCCGAGGTAGAGCACCTGGGTCATCAGCGAGAAGAGGGTGACGGCGCAGACAAAGAGGATCGCCAGCTCGCCAGCCTTGACGTGGATCCAGCGCGAAAGGCCGGTGCGTTGGGCCGCGGCGATCGGCATCGAGGCGCCGGCGATGAAACCGGCGATACAGGCGGTGCCGTGCAGCGCCAGGACCAGCGAGTTGCGCCAGAGGATCGGCAGCAGGTCGCCCGGGTCGGTGGACTCGGTCAGCCCCGGCATGTGGATCGGCGTCAGGTCCGGCGTGAGCAGCCCGGCGACAACCCAAACCGCCCCCAGCAGCGCCAGCGCGATCGCAAAGCTGAGCGCGACCCACCCTCGCAGGACCATCCAAGGGCGCTCGTTCCAGGACCACAGGGTCTCTCGCGTATCCCGCATCCCGTGCGAGAGCACGTGCTGATTTGCTGCACTCATCGCTCAAACATCGGCAAGGAGGACAGAAAAGTGGAGCTGAGGGGGCTCGAACCCCTGACCTTCGCGCTGCCAGCGCGACGCTCTTCCAGCTGAGCTACAGCCCCGGATTTGCGACGAGTTTACCGCGACGTGCGCTGGCGCTACGCGGCGCGCTGCTCGGGGCCCTCGTCCTCTTCGAGGTCGAGGATCAGGTTGTCTGGAGCGGTGTGTCGGACCTTGAAGTCGAGCAGCGAGTGCTCTTCCAGCCCGTGGAGGATGTCGACCGGGTGGTCGAGCCGCATCGAGAAGGTCGCGCGGCCCTCGGAGAAGCGCTCGACCGAGACCTCGGAGGCGCCGAGCTGGCCGACGGCGTCCTCGAAACCAACCAGCTGGGAAAAGTCTCCGAGTGGGCCGATCTCGAGCTTGACCCTGCCCTCGTGGAGGTCCGCATGGCCGTTTCCGGCATGGCCGTTCCCCTCGACAGCGGCAGCCGGAGCAGCCTCGGCTTCAACATCGGTCAGCGCCTTCACCCGCTTGCTGACCTCGACCGCCTCGCGCAGCGCTTTCATCCGGATCCGGGTCGCCTGGCCGCGGGCCTGCGCCTCCAGCTCCTCGAGCCGCCCCGAGACCGCGTCGAGCGAGGCGATACTGCGGTCGTGGCACTCGTTGGCATCGCGAAGTCGCTCCGCCAGGGTGCGGATCTCCCGCTCTCGCTCGATCACCATGCCCGAGAGCGACGACATCTCCGCCTCGAGCGCCGCCAAGGCCTCCCGGCGGCCGCCGAGGTCGGACTCGAGGTCCCGGATACGTGAATTCCGCGTCGATATCGCAGCCTCCACGTCGGGACGGCGATAGCCGAACAGCGACCGCTTGAAGCTACCCATGCGCGGCACCGTAAGGCCGCCTTCGGACGGCAATTCCTCAGGCGCTCGCGGCCTCTGGCTCTTCGGGCTCGCCGAGGTCCAACTCCAGGCGCGGCGCCTCGCGCCAGAGGTCCTCGAGCTGGTAGCGGTCCCTCGCCTCCGGGGTGAAGACGTGGAGCACGCAGTCGAGGTAGTCCAGAATGATCCAGCCGGCTTCCCCGGTGCCGTCGACACCGCCCGGCAGCAAGCCTGTTTCGTGCTTCACCTGGAGCCTCACCTCGTCGACGATCGCCCGCGCCTGACGCTCGTTTCGGGCCGTGCAGATCGCCAGGAAGTCGGTGTAGGCGACCAGGCCGCGCATGTCCATGACGACGATTTCCTCCGCCTTTTTCGAGTCGGCGAAGGCGGCAAGGCGGCGCACCAGCGGCTCCGAGGGGATGGGCTTCACGAGTAGATCCCCTTTTCCTCGATCACCCGAGCGACCGGCTCGGGGACGAGGTAGCGCAGCGGGCGGCCCTCGCGGGCGCGGTCGCGCACGGCCGAGGAGGAGACGCCGAACTGCGGCATCTCCAGCATCGTCGCGCGGCCACCGGCACCGAGGCTGCGCAGGACCGCGCCGACCTCGGCGTCGGAGATCCCCGAGCGGCGTGCGACCGCGAGGCGGGCCAGCTCGACCACCCGTTCGGGCTCGCGCCAGCTCTCCAGGCCAACCGCCGCGTCCGCCCCCATCACGAACACCAGCTCCGTTTCGCCTTTCTCTGCCGCAAGCAACTCCAAGGTCTCATACGTGTAGGACGGCCCGTCACGGTCGACCTCCAGGGAGGAGACCGAGAAGCGCTGGTCGTCGGCCGCGGCCAGCCGGGTCATCGTCATCCGCAGCTCCCTGCCCGGGTCTTCGGCGATCCGCTTGTGCGGCGCCTCGCCAGTGGGAACGAGGATCACTTCAGCCAACCCGAGCTGCCATAGAGCCTCCTGGGCGAGCGCCAGGTGTCCGAGGTGCGGCGGATTGAAGGCCGACCCCAACACGCCGATGCCCGCGGTCGCGCTACTCACGCACCTGGCCGTTACCGCGAGCGACGTACTTGAACGTGGTCAGCTCGCGCATCCCGATCGGTCCGCGGGCGTGCAGCTTCTGGGTCGAGTTGCCGATCTCCGCCCCCATCCCGTACTCGAAACCGTCGGTGAAGCGGGTGGACGCGTTGACGTAGACCGCGGCGGCGTCGACGCTGGCGACGAACTCCTCGGCGGCCTGCTCGGAGGTGGTCACAATCGCCTCGGAGTGCCCGGTCCCGTGCCGGTTGACGTGCTCGACGGCGTCGGTGACCGAGTCGACCACGGCGACGGCCATCTTCATCCCCAGATACTCGGTGTCCCAGTCCTCGTCGCTCGCCTCGCCCACCTCGACACCGTCAGCGACCGTCCGCAGGCGCTCGTCGCCGACCACCTCGACCCCGGCGGCGGTCAGGTCGGCGAGGACCGCCGGCGCGAACCGCTCAGCGATCGCGGCGTCGATCAGCAGGGTCTCGGCCGAGTTGCAGACGCCCGGCCGCTGCACCTTGGCGTTGACGGCAATCCTCCGTGCCATCTCCGGGTCGGCCTCGGCGTGGACGTAGACGTGGCAGTTGCCGGCGGCCGCATACATCACCGGCACCGTGGCGACGTCCTTGATCGCAGACTTCAAGCCCTCGCCGCCGCGCGGGATCAGCAAGTCGACGACGTCCTCCTGGGTCGCCAGCTCGGCCAGCTCTCCCCGGTCCCCGGCCAGCAGCAGCGCGGCGTCCTCCGGCAACCCCGCCTCGGCCAAAGCCGCGCCGACAATCGCCGCCAGGACGCTGTTTGAGCGCTCGGCGTAGCTGGAGCCGCGCAGGACGATCGCGTTGCCGCTCTTGATCGTCAGCGCCGCGCAATCGACCGTCACGTTGGGCCGCGCCTCGTAGACGACGGCGACGACCCCGAGCGGCACCCGCACCTTGCGCAGGTCGAGGCCGCTGTCCAAAGTCCGGTGCTCGAGCTCCTCGCCGACCGGGTCATCCAGCGCGGCGACGGCGCGCACGCCGTCGGCCATCGCCATGACCCGAGCCTCGGTCAGCGTCAGCCGGTCGCGCAGCGCCGGCGAGAGGCCGGCGGCACGCTCGTCCGCTAGGTCGCCTGCGTTGGCCTCGAGGATCTCCCCGACTCGCTCCCCGAGCAGCCGCGCAGTCGCCTCCAGGGCGGCGTTCCTGGCCTCGGCGGAGGCCTGCCCGAGCACCCGCGACGCGCGCTTGGCGGCGGCACAGGTCTCGGCCACGGTCGTGGTGGTGACTGCCATCGGGAAAGGGTACCTGGGGCCGCTCAACGCCTCGCGACCAGTGGCGCTCAGAACAGCACGAACCTGTCGCGGTGGATGACCTCGTCGGCGGCGTGGGGGATCAGCTCCCGCACCTGCTCGGTCTTCATCCCGATCACCTGGGTGAGCTCGCGGGAGGAGTACTCGGAGATGCCCTTGCCGATCGTGGCGCCGTCGGTGACGACCTCGACCGCGTCGCCGACCTCGAAGGAGCCGCGGACGGCCGCGATTCCCACCGGCAACAGACTGGAGCCGTGCTCGCGCAGCACCCGGGCGGCGCCGTCGTCGACGACGATCTCGCCCCGGGCCGGCTTGGCGTACTTGAGCCAGAGCTTGAAGCTGGACGCCTTGCCGGGACGGGGGGCGAAGCGGGTGCCGACGGTCTCGCCGGCCGCCGCGTCGCGGAGGGTGGCCGGCTCGGTGCCGTCGCAGATCACCGCCGGCGTCCCGGCCTCGCTCGCCATCTCGGCCGCGGCGACCTTGCTGCGCATCCCGCCGGAGCCGAAGGCGGAGGTCCGGTCGCCCAGCTCGAGCCCTTCCAGCTCGGCGAAGTCCTCGACCGCAGAGATCAGCCGGGCGCCCGGGTCGGACCCCGGGTCGGCGCTGAACAGGCCCTCGACGTTGGTCAGCAGGACCAGCAGGCGGGCATCGAGCAGCAGCGCCACCTGGGCAGCGAGAAAGTCGTTGTCGCCGAAGCTGATCTCGTCGGTGGCGGTGGTGTCGTTCTCGTTGATCACCGGCACCACCCCCCACTCGACCAACCGCTTCAGGGTCTGGCGCGCATTCAGGTAGTTGCCGCGGGCGGCGATGTCGGCGGCGGTCAGCAGCACCTGGGCCGACTTCGTCCCGCGCGCCGCGAGGCGGCTCTCGTAGGCGCGGAAGAGGTCGCCCTGGCCGACCGCCGAGGCGGCCTGCAGCTCGTCCATGGCCCGCGGGCGCACCGGCAGCTCCATCAGCCGCATGCCCCGCGCGATCGCGCCGGAGGTGACCATCACCACCCGCTCGCCCGCGCCCTCCAGCTCGCTCACCTGCTCGCAGACCGAGTCGAGGACATCGGCGCGCAGCTCGCCGTCGTCGGCGGCGACGATCGAGGATCCAAGCTTGACGACCAGGGTCATGGCGAGGCAGTCTAAGAGGGGTGATGGCTGCCCTCGGCTGGGGTGCGCTTGCAGCGAGCTCGCTCGTGCTCGGCGCGCTGCTCAGCTTCGTGCGCCGCTGGCCGCCTCGCCAGATCGGCCTGGTCCTCGCCTTCGGGGCCGGCGCGCTGATCAGCGCGGTCAGCTTCGAGCTGGCCCAGGAGGGGCTGGCGGTGGGCGGGGCGGGAGCGACCGGCATCGGGCTCGGGGTCGGCGCGCTGACCTACTACGCCCTGGACGGCGTGATCGCCAGGCGCTGCTCCACCGGCCGCGGCCGTCGCGGACGCCCACAGGGATCGGACACCGGTACCGCCCTGGCGCTCGGCGCCTTCCTCGACGGGATACCCGAGCAAGCGGTCCTCGGGATCGCGCTCGCGACCGAGGGCGGGGTCGGCGTCGCCCTTCTGCTCGCGATCTTCGTCTCCAACCTGCCCGAGGCGCTGGGATCTGCGGATCAGATGCGTGAGGCCGGGAGATCGCGGGAGACGATCCTGCGGCTGTGGCTCGCCGTGGCGGCGATCTGCACCGCGGCGACGGTGGTCGGCTACGGGCTCGCCGACGCCTTCAGCGGTGATCTCCGGGCCGGGATCGACGGCTTCGCCGCGGGCGCCCTGCTGGTGATGCTGATCGACTCGATGATCCCCGACGCGCGCACCGAGGGCGGCCGTGCCGCCGGCCTCGTCACCGTCCTCGGCTTCGCCGTAGCGGCCGGGCTGTCGAGTCTCTCTTAACCAGGGGTCATACCGGACAGGACCAGCGCAGCCCGGGGAAGCGGCCGAAGCCGCGATCGGCGGTGACGAGCTCGCTCCCAGACTCGATCGCGAGAGCTGCGAGGTAGGCGTCGGGTACGTCGTTTCCGCGGGCCCCGATCGCCGCGCAAAGGCCAGTGAAGAGAATCCAGTGCCGGGCGCCCGGGTTCAGGTGGATCGCGCCCGGGTGCCGGCGAAGCGCTTGGAGGAAGCTCAACGCGACCTCCAGTGGGGTCGGATCCGCAAAGACCCTGCCGTTGGTGACGATCCGGAGGAACCCCGTCAGGCTGGCGTCACAGGTCGCGTAGCCTCGGCCCGACTCGATCTCCTCCCTGAGCCAGGGAGAGAAACGCTCGTACTCGGGAAGGTCCTTGCGATGCGCGTAGACGAGGACGTTAACGTCGGCGAGGATCACGTCGCCCGCCGCCCTGCACCGACATCCACGGCTGGCAGCTCGTCGTCCATCAGGTCCCTGGTCGCGCGATTGTCCGAGAGATCGACTCCGGGATGCAGCCCACGCGATCCGAAAGCGGGCAACTCCACGGGTTCGCCATCGGTCTCGGCTGGACGAGTCGCGAGCCGCTCGCGGAGCGATTCGTCGATCAGCTGCGTGAAGGTGATTCCCTGCTCCGTCGCGCGGATCTTGGCCTGCCTCACCAGCGCGTCGTCGAGCCGAACCGTAGTCCTCATATGTCAAAACATATCAAAGAGACATATTTATGTCAGACGTGCAGTTCGAACTCGTGCTCGCCGATCCGGACGTCGTCGCCGGGCTCGAAGCCGGCGCGGCTGAGCGCCGCGATCACGCCCATCTCGCCGAGCCGCTGCTCGAGGTAGGCGAGCGCCTCCTCGTTGCGGGTGTCGTGTCGCTCGAACAGCAGCTCGACCCCGCGGCCGAGAACACGGAAGGCGCCATCCTCCTCGCGCTCGACCCAGTAGCCACCCTCGCCGACCGGCCGGTAGACGCGATGCTCGGCTTCGAACTCCGCCTCTGGCTCGGCAGCACCGGGGGTTAGCGCCGGCTGGGTGTCGGGCAGCTCGGCGAGGATCCGGTTGCGCAACTCGTCCAGGCCCTCGCCGGTCGCCGAGGAAACCGCGAGCACGCCGCGCACCCGGTCGCCCAGGCGCTCCGCCCACTCGCCCACCATCTCCTCGACCCGGTCGGCCTCGAGCAGGTCGCGCTTGGTCAGGACCAGCAGCTCCGGCAACTGCTCCAGCCCCGCCCCGTGCGCGGCCAGCTCGGTGCGCACGGTCTCGTAGTCGGCGACGGGATCGCCGTCCATTGGCGCCATGTCGACCAGGTGGACGAGCATCGAGCAGCGCTCGACGTGGGCGAGGAACTCGTGCCCCAGCCCCGCCCCCTCGGCCGCTCCCTCGATCAGCCCCGGAATGTCGGCCACCACCGCCTGGCGGTCCTCGCCTTCGATCGTCCCGAGCACTGGCGAGAGGGTCGTGAACGGGTAGTCGGCCACCTTCGGCGCCGCGCGGGTGAGCCGTCCCAGGAGCGAGGACTTGCCGGCATTGGGGAGCCCCACCAGGCCGACGTCGGCCAGCAATTTCAACCGCAGCTCGATCCAGTCGGCCTCTCCCGTCGTGCCTTTCTCGGCGAACCGCGGCGCCTGCCGCGTCGCGGTCGCGAAGCGCTTGTTCCCGTGCCCGCCGCGCCCTCCATTGGCAACCACCGCCCGCTGGCCCGGCACCACGAGGTCGAGAGCGCTCCCGTCCACGGTCGTCGCCTGCGTTCCCGCCGGCACCGGGATCTCCCGGTCCTCTCCCCTCGGCCCGTGCTTGTTCGACCCTTCGCCATGCCCACCCCGCTGCGCCCGGAAGTGCCGACTCCCTTTCAACGCCCCAAGGTCTCGCCTAGAGGCATCACAAACGAGCACCACATCCCCGCCATGCCCGCCGTCCCCACCGTTGGGCCCACCCCGCGGCACATGCGCCTCCCGCCGAAAGCTCACGCACCCATTGCCGCCCGCACCGCCCTCAACCCAAATCTTCGCCTTGTCGTACATAAGAAGCTCAGAGACTAGGACGAGGCCCGTCGGAAGGGGTAGGTGCCCCTCCCACAGAGGCTCCCGGACCAACAACGCGAACCCCCAGCGGTCGATTCAGCTGCGCGACGGCCTCTGAGGGAGGGGCACCTACCCCTTTTGGCGCGCCTACTCGTCAGCGAGAACGCTGATGGTTCGACCGCGGCGCGCCTGCCGGAATTCCACCTTGCCCGCGCGCGTCGCGAAGATCGTGTGGTCGCGGCCGATCCCGGTGCCGTCGCCGGGCCAGAACCGGGTGCCGCGCTGGCGCACGATGATCTCGCCCCCGCTGACCTTTTGGCCAGCGAAGACCTTGACCCCAAGCATGTTGGGGTTCGATTCGCGCCCGTTACGGCTGGAGCCGAGGCCTTTCTTATGAGCCATCGGAACTCTCCGCTTTCACGTCTTTTTTGGCGGCCGGTTTTTTGGCCGCTTTTTTCTCGGCCGGTTTTTTCGTCGCCGCGGATTTCTGCAGTTTCAGCGAAGTCACCTCGAGCCTGGTCAGCTCGGACCGGTGCCCGGCACGGCGGCGGTAACCCTTCTTCGCCTTGTATTTGAAGACTTTGATCTTGGGCCCGCGCAGGTGCTCGCCGACGGTCGCCTCGACCTTCACCTTCTCCAGCTCCTTCGGTGCGGCAACCACCTCGGTGTCGCGGAACATCACCGCGCGCAGGGCGACCTTGTCGCCCTCTTTGGCGTCAAGGCGATCGACAAGCAGGGACGTGCCCTGCTCGACCTTGTACTGCTTACCGCCGGTTTCAACAACTGCGTACATGCTCAATCGTCCTTGCTGCCACCTTGTTTGGCGCGCGAGCGCCCTCGACCGCCCCTGCGACCGCGACTACGCCTGCGCGGAGCAGCGCCGGAGTCTAGCTCGGAGCCGTTTTCGGCGCCGTTTGCGGAGACCTTGGGAGGATCGCTGCCCAGCAGCGAGGCGATCGCCGCGGAGCGCTCGACCTCCTCGATCCGCACCAGCTTGCGCTCGCCGACGTACCGACCGCCGCCGGTGATGCTGACGATGTAGGAGTCGATCCGGGCGACCGCGTCGTCGGCGTTGTACATGTGCGGCTCGTCGATCTTGACCAGCACCTCCTCGCCGACCTTGAACGGCAGTGCCCGCTCCTCGATCTCCTCGCGCCCGCCGGACTCGACCAGCTCGAAGGTGCCGATCGGCAGCGCATCGCCGCCCTCGAAGTGGAACCGCTTCCCGGTCTCTTCCTCGATCTCCGCCAGACCACTGTCGGGATCGTTCAGCTGCCTCGCCACCTTCGCGTTGACGCGGACCAGGAACGCTTCGGCATCGGCGTTCTCGGCCGCCAGGTCGCGCATTTTTCGCAACCCGTCGAGCGCCACGGTCTCAGCCGAGAGCACAACGCCCTCGCCGACGCAGGTCGGGCAGGGCGCGGTGAGGATCTCCCGCACCCCGTCGGTGACGTTCTGGCGGGTCATCTCGACCAGGCCGAGCGGCGAGACCTCGACCACGTAGCTCTTCGACTTGTCGGCGTCGAGCGCTTTGCGCATCGTCTTCAGCACCTTGTCGCGGTTGCTGGCCCTCGCCATGTCGATGAAGTCGATGACGATGATGCCGCCGATGTCGCGCAGCCGCAGCTGCCGCACCGCCTCGTCGGCCGCCTCGGTGTTGACTTTGGTGATCGTCTCCTCGAGGCCGCCTTTGCCGCGACCGGTGAAGCTGCCGCTGTTGACGTCGATCACGGTCAGCGCCTCGGCGTAGTCGATCACCAGGTAGCCGCCGGAGGGCAGGTCGACCCGGCGGCTGAGCGTCGACTCGATCTCCTCGTCGATCTTCCATTTCTCGAACAGCGGCTTTGAATCCTTGTACAGCTCGACTCCCTCGACCAGCTCCGGCGCGGTGCGCTGGAAGAAGCCGGTGACCCGCTCGAACTGCTTCTCGGAGTCGATGATCGCTTTTTCGAACTCGCTGAGGAAGACGTCGCGGAGCACCCGCACCGAGAGGTCCGCCTCCTGGAAGACCAGAGAGGGCGCCTTGCTCTTATCGGCGCGCCGCTCGAGCACCTCGTTGAGGCGCTGCAGGTAACCGATCTCCCGCACGAAGTCCGACTTCTTCGCCCCGTGGGCGGCGGTGCGGACGATCAGCCCGCCCGGGCCTTTGTAGGTCCGGTCGACCATCTTGCGCAGCCGGTCGCGCTCTGAGTCCGAGAGCCGGCGGCTGACCCCGACGCCACTTCCCTGCGGCGCGAAGACCAGGTAGCGCCCGGCGATCGACACGTTCATCGAGAGCCGTGCGCCCTTCGACTTCAGCGGGTCCTTGACCACCTGGACGATGATCTCCTGGCCCGGCTTGATCAGCTCGTTGATGCGCCGGCCGCTGCCGCGGCCGCGCTTCGGCGCCTGCTCCCCGCCGGGGAGCAGGATCTCGTCGACGTGGAGGAAGCCGTTGCGCTCGAGGCCGATGTCGACGAAGGCGGCCTCCATTCCGGGAAGGACGTTGTCGACCTTCCCCTTGTAGATGTTGCCGACGATCGAGCGGCGGCCGCGGCGCTCTATGTAGAGCTCGGCCACCTTGGCTTTGCCGCCTTTCGATTTCGCCTCGAGGACGGCAACGCGGGTCTCGCCTCGCTCGGCGGACACCAGAATCGTTTTCTTCATGAATTCAGCTCAGTTCGGTTAGGTACGCAGCGTCGGATCCTCAACTTGGAGGCATCACCACGCGAACCTTCCCCTCTGGCTGAGATGCGCCTGGATGTTGATGCTCTGAAGAACTCCGATCGCAAGGAAGGTAGCGAGAACGGAGGACCCCCCGTAGCTCATAAGCGGTAAGGGGATGCCGGTGATCGGCATGATTCCTAGGTTCATTCCTACGTTGACGAAGACCTGGAAGAGCAGCGAAACGGCGATGCCGCCCGCCACCAGGACCCCGTAGGAGTTCTTCGAGAGCGTCACTATCCGCAGCGCCCGCCAGAGAAGCAGGGCGTAAAGGGACAGGACAAACGCGGCGCCCATGAACCCATAGCGCTCACCGATCACCGCAAAGATGAAGTCGGTGTGCCGCTCGGGAACAAAGTCGAGCCGCGTCTGAGAAGCACGATCGCCGCGGCCGGTCACCTGACCGGAGCCGGTGGCGATCACTGATTGGTTCTGCTGATAGCCCGCGTCGCGCGCGTCCTCGCTGGGGCTCATGAAAGAGGTGAGCCTCTGCTCCTGGTACTCCTTCAGCAAGGGGACCCCGGATGCCGGGGCCACCACAAGGACAACTGCGATCAGCGCTACGAGGGCCGAGCCGATGACCGCGAAGTGCGTCCAGCGGACGCCTCCGAAGTACATCACGGCCAGGGTGGCAACCGCGAACACCAATGAGGTGCCGAGGTCTGGCTGCAGGAAGACAAGAGCAGCCGGTGCCAGGCCGAGGCAGAGGTAGCGCACCGTGCGCTGCCTCTCCGAGCCCCGCCTGGCGCCATCGATGACGAACCCGGCAAGCGCGAGCACAAGCAGGAGCTTGCCGAGCTCCGATGGCTGGAAACTGAAGAAGGGAAGTTCGAAGGCACGCCGCGAGCCGCGGGCGGCGAAGCCGAAGACGAAGACGAGGGCGACGCTGGCGCAGAGGAAGGTGTAGATCCCGACCCGCAGCTCGCGGAAGCGCGAGTAGTCGATCCGGCTCAAGACCAGCATCCCGATCAGGCCGAGCACGCCGTAGATCGCCTGCCGGTTGACGTAGTAGTGGGGATTGCCGGGGATGTCGTTGAGGGTGGCCTGTCCGAGGGTGAAGATGCTGAACCCGACCAGGGCGATCGCGCCGAACGCAAGCGGGGCGTCCATGTGGGCGAGCCCAAGGCGCTCGGCGATGCTGACCCGGACCGCGAAGGGCTCGGGCCTGGTGTTCCGGGTACGGGTCGCGTAGCTCATCCGGGGCTGCCCCCATTGGGGCCGCTGGTTCCAGTGGTTTGGGCATGGAAATAGGCTTCAAGGATCTGCAGGGCCGCGGGCGCGGCGGTGTCGGCTCCGAATCCGCCCTGCTCGATAGTAACCGCGGTAACGATCTGGGGATTCGGGTACGGCGCCAACACGATGTACCAGGACTGGTCGGGATTGGGCGGCCGCTGGGCCGTTCCGGTCTTCCCCGCCACCTCGACCGGGAAGCCGCCGAAGATCCCGTAGGAGGTGCCGCCGGGGGCCTGCGCGGCGTCGTGCAACCCTTCCATGATCGCCGCCCGGTAGGTCGGGTCGATCTCGACCTTGCGGCGCGCAGGTGGCTTGAATTCGTGCAGCACCCGCCCCGCCGCGTCCTCGACTTCCATGCCGACGTGCGGGGTGACGATGCGGCCGCCGTTGCCGAGCGCCGCGTAGGCGATCGCCATCTGCAACGGGTTGGTCTGCAGGTCCCCCTGCCCGGTGGCCAGCTGGATGTTGTCGCCGGCGGACCAGGGCCGTTCGGTTTCGCCTTCGGCGAAGAGATCGTCGCGCCATTTTTTGCTTGGCACCAGGCCCGGCGGTTCGGGTTCGGCGGGAATGTCGAGCCCGCTCGGCCGGCCGATCCCGAGCTTGCCGGCCCAGCGCTGCAGTTCGCCGGTGTCCCACATGTCGAGCCCCAGTTCGTAAAAGAAGACGTCGGAGGAGACCTGCAGGGCGGGCACCAGGCTGACCGGGCCGAAGGAGGCGCCACCGGCGTTCTGGAACCGCTGGCCGCCGACCGTGATCGAGCCGCCGTCGTAGATCGTCGTCTCCGGAGTGATGACGCCGCTTTCCAGGCCCGCCAGTGCAGTGATGAGCTTGAAGGTCGACCCGGTTGGGTAGAGGCCTTCGGTCGCCCGGTTGTTCAGCGGCGCCGTTTCTTCGTCGCGGTAGAGGGCGTCGACCTCCTTTTGCGTCATCGGGTGCGTGAAGATCTCCGGTTCGAAGGTCGGGAACGAGCCGACGCCGAGCAGCTGGCCGTTGTTGACGTTCATCGTCACGAACGCCCCCGGCAGCCCGATCGAGGCGATCGCGCTTTCTCCCGCCGCCTGGACCTCGGGGTCGATCGTCAACTTGATGTTGCTGCCGGGCACCGGCGGCTTGGAGACGAGCTGGCCGCCCGGGGTCGGCTGGCCGAGCGCGTCGACCTGGATCCGGGTCAGGCCCGGGTCGCCGCGTAGGAACCGGTCGAAGGCGTACTCGGCCCCGTTCTTGCCGACCTCGTCGCCCGGCTCGAGGCTCCCGTACCGGGCTTCTTTGAGCTGGTCTTCGGAGACCTCGCCGACGCCGCCGAGCACATGCGCCGCCCGCGAGCCGGTCGGGTAGTGGCGGACGAACACCTGCTGGACCTGCACGCCGGGAAAGTGGTCCTGGTTCTCTTCGAGGTAGTAGAGGAGGTCGTTGCCGACGTCGCGACGCAGCGTCACCGGCGCCCCTGCGGCGACCGCTTCCTCTTTGGCGATCGTTTTGCGGACCTTGGCCAGGGACATGTCGACCAGCTCGCCGAGCCGGGTCAGCACCGCCTCTTCCTCCCGCGGGTCGCTCGGCAGTTTCGCGGTGTTGACCTGGAGGGCGAGGCTGGTGCGGTTGTCGACCAGGGTGCCGCCGTCGCGGTCGAGGATGGAACCGCGGGGCGCCAGCACGCGGAACTCTCGGGTTCGGTTGTTCTTGGCCTCCGCCAGGTACTCCTCGCCGGAGAGCACCTGCAGGTTCCAGAGCCGGAAGAAGAGGATCGCGAAGAGGACAACAGCGACTCCGCCCACGACTCCCGTACGCAGCGCCAGCCGGGTGCGTCGAGGTTGGTCCTCGGAGCGCAGGTACATGTCCCTAGGCTCCCAGCACCGTCGGCCGGCTGCCACGCCGCACCGTCGCTTCCTCGACCAGGGCCGGGCGCAGGGCGCGGCGCAGGCCGAGGTAGATCGGCCAACCGAGGAAGAAGGCGAAGATGCTCTGGAGCAGGATGTCGCGGATGATCTGAGCGCTCACGGTCGCGTCGATGCCAAGCATCAGCTCTACGGCTCCGAAGCCGAGCTCAGCAAACAGCGTAAGGCCCATGCAAAGCAGCGGCGGCACCAGCGGGCCGTGGAGGTCGGAGCGCTCGCGCACGATACCGGCGAGATAGCCCGTCGTCAGCAGCACCAACGAGTAGCCGCCCAGCGGCTGGAGCAGCAGGCAGGCGAGCAGGAAGCCCACCGAGAACCCGCTCACCGCGCCGGCCATCGTGCCACCGAGCAGGCCCAGCGAGACGACCAGCGCCGGCAGGAGGTCCGGGCTGACGTGGAAGAGCGTCATTTGGGAGAAGAACGACAACTGCAGCAGCACGCCGGCGAGGATGATCGCGACCAGGCGGGCGAGGATCTTCGGGGTGACGATCACCCTCGCGACCCCCCCGTCAGCACCTGCAGCAGGTCGAGGTTGCGGAGGTCCGCGTAGGGCCGCAGGTGGAGCTGCTGCTGGGCCTCCTGCTCAACGATCGAGGCGCGGGTCACTTCCCCGATCGGGATGTTGGGCGGGAAGCGCGAGTCGATCCCCTGCCCGCGCCAACCGGAGGTGACCACCGCCAGTCCTTTGCCGGCGCGCTTGCTGGAGTTGATGAAGTCGAGCACGAGGTGGCCGGGATCGCCGACTTCGGGCTTGACCACGCCCTCGACCCCGATCGGGACGACCCTGGCCGAGACGGCACTGGAGTGGTCGGCGATCAGCGTCACCCTCGCCGTCCCCCCGGTCACCGCGGAGACGCTGCCGACGAGGCCGTCGCCATTGACGACCGGGTCATCGACCTCAACCGCGTCGCTGCTGCCGACGTCGATCGTCACCTCGGCGTACCAGACAGTGGGCGAGCGGGCGATCACTTCGCCGGTGACCGGCGTGTAGCCGGAGGGGATCGCGCCGCTGCGGTCGAGCTTCAGCATTTCCCGCAGCTGCTCGTTTTCGGAGAGCGCCGCGCTGGCACCGACGGCTTCGCGGCGCGCCGTCTCAAGTTCGGTGTGCAGCTGGTCGTTGCGGCCGCGCGCTTCGAAGGTGGAGTCGAACCAGTTGACGAGGTCGCGGGCGGGCTTCAGCGCCCGGTCGGCGACCGACTGGACCGGGCTGAAGATCGCTGAGACGCCGCGCTGCATCCCGTCGGACCCCCGCCCATAGGTGAGCGTCAGCAGCACGAAGGAGCCGACGACCAACAGGGCGAGCACCGCCCTACGGCGGCGTACTTGCTTTCGATACACGTTCGAGACCTAAGTTTGGGGGATTACATGAGCACGGGCTGTGACTAAACACGCTGCCGTACTCCCGAGTTGTTCTTTCCGGCGCGGTGCATCGTCTCGACCTCCTCGAGCGAGATGCCCGAACCGACCGCCACGCACGTCAACGGCGACTCTGCCAGTTGACAGGGCATCTGGCACTCGTCGCGCAGGCGCTGCTCCAGTCCTTGCAAGAGCGCGCCGCCGCCGGCGAGGGTGATGCCCCTGTCCATGATGTCACCCGCCAGCTCCGGCGGGGTACGGTCGAGGGTCTCCTTGACCGCGTCGACGATGTGCCCGACCGGTTCTTCGAGCGCTTCGCGGATCTCCTCGGAGCCGAGGGTGATGGTTTTGGGCAGGCCGGAAACGAGGTCGCGGCCGCGGATCTCGGTCCGAACCTCCTCCGGCAGTTTCGAGGCGGAGCCGGCCTCGAGCTTGACGTCCTCGGCGGTCTGGGCTCCGATCGCCAGCTTGTAGACGCTTTTGCAGTGGCTGATGATCGCGTCGTCGAGCTCGTCACCGCCGACCCGGATCGATTGCGAGACGACGATCCCGCCCAGCGAGATCACCGCCACCTCGGTGGTGCCGCCGCCGACGTCGACGATCATCGAGCCGGTCGGCTCGGCGACCGGCAGGCCGGCCCCAATCGCCGCCGCCATCGGCTCCTCGATCAGGTATGCCTTGCTGGCCCCGGCCGAGAGGCAGGCCTCCTCGACCGCACGCTTCTCGACCCCGGTTACGCCGGAGGGAACGCAGACGACCACGCGGGGATGGGCGAAACGGTTGGAGTGGACCAGCTTGATGAAGTGGCGGAGCATCTGCTCGGTGACGTCGAAGTCGGCGATCACCCCGTCCTTGAGCGGCCGGATCGCGGTGATCGTGCCCGGGGTGCGCCCGAGCATCCGCTTCGCCTCGACGCCGACCGCGTGGACCTGGCCATTGTGGGAGTCGATCGCGACCACCGACGGCTCCGAGAGAACTATCCCCCGTCCCCGTACGTAGACGAGGGTGTTTGCGGTACCGAGGTCGACGGCCATGTCGCGGCCGCCAAGCCGGGTCAGACGGCTAAAGATGCCCATGTCTCCATTTCCAGGGGTTCCAGAGCGCAGATCATCCCAGACCGGCGGCCTTGCCCTCGCAAAGTGCGCAATTAGCGGGCCAGTAGTTGCGGCGCCAGCTCGGCGAGCAGCCCCACCGGGAGCCCGACCACGTTGGAAACGCTTCCTTCGACCCGCTCAACCAGGGTCGAGCCGAGCGTCTGGATCGCGTACCCGCCCGAGCGCCCGCGCCACTCCCCGAAGGCGACGTAACGCTCCTTCTCCGCCTCGTCCAGCTGCTTGAAGACGACCGAGGTCCGTTCCAACCCGCTCCGCTCCTCCCCAGCGTCGAGGACCACTAGCCCGCTGAGCACTTCGTGGGCGCGTCCCGACATGCGGTCTAGGTACTCGCGAGCCTCGGCTTCATCGGCAGGCTTACCGAGCACCTCCCCGTCGAGGACGACGTCCGTGTCGCACGCGATTACCAGCGTGGGTGGCGCCGTAGGGGGGCCCATCCCCGAGGAAGCTTTAGCTACCGCAGGGGATGGGGGGTCCCCTGCGGCGACAGGACCCGCGCTGGTAATCGCGTGCGCCTTCCGCCTCGCGTTCTCGACGACCAAGCGCTCGGGGTCGCCGTCATTTAGCTCCTCCACGTTGGGAACCACCACCTCGAACTCGACACCCAGCTTGCCCAGGATCTCTTTCCTCTGCGGCGATCCGGATGCCAGAACGACCTTCATAGGTCGCTGCGAGCTAGCTCAGCTCGGGGAACCAGATCCCGATCTCGCGCTCCGCCGACTCGTCGGAGTCCGACCCGTGGACCATGTTGAAGGTCACCTCGAGGGCGAAGTCCCCGCGGATCGATCCGGGCGCTGCCTCGACTGGGTTGGTCGCCCCGATCAGCTGGCGCGCGGCGGCCACCGCTTCGGTCCCCTCGAGGACCATCGCGACCAGGGGACCGCCGGTGATGAAGGAGACCAGCTCGCCGAAGAAAGGCTTCTCGGTGTGCTCGGCGTAGTGGCTGTTGGCGATCTCCTCGCCGGCCACCATCGACTTGATCGCGACGATTCGCAGCCCCTTGCGCTCGAACCGGGCGATCACCTCGCCGCTCAGGGCGCGTTCGAACGCGTCAGGCTTGACGAGGATCAGGGTCCGGCTCACGGCTGGGGCTCCTTTGTTCTGGTGGCTTGGTCCGCCCCTCATCGGGGGCGCGTCGAGGAGGCTCTTTTTTGCGAGCCCCACTCGGGGAAGGTTTCTCGGGGCCGGCCGGCGGGGCTTTTTTGCGCCGCGGCGGCTGTTTTTTCGCCGGCCGCCGTTTGCGTTCGCCGCCGCCGAGGGCGGTCTCGCAGAAGGGGCAGAGCGCCCAGCGCGGGTCGACCGGCTTGTTGCAGGTCGGACACGGGTCCTTGAGCCGGCGCTGGCAGTTCGGGCAACGGAGGAAGTTCTTCTCGACCGGGTACTCGCAGTTCGGGCAGGTCAGCTCCCGCAGCTGGCGCACGCGCAGCTCCGCGGCTTTGATCTCCAGCTCCCGCTCGTGGGCGTCCTCGAGGAACTCCGGCGGCCGCACGATCGCGTAGACGGCGGTGCCGATGTAGGGGAAGAACGAGGCCACCGTGGCGCAGGCGACGAGGAAGGGATCGGAGATCCGGCGGCGGGCGTCGAGGTAGGTGTAGACGATCAGCGCCAGCCAGAGCACGACCAGCATCAAGAAAAAGAGGGTGGCGACCAGATTGAGGTCGTCGTTGCTGATGCCGAAGATCGCTAGTGACATGGGAGAGCGCCCGCCAAGAAAGGGACCGGGCAGTCTACTTCGCCGCCCAAATCGCGAACCCTGTTCGGCACCGAGGGATCCTCGTGCTCAGAGGAAGAGTCTTCCGAACAGGTAGCCGACGCCAAAGAAGAAGAGGATCACGATCGCCACCACGGCGGCGACCAGGGCCATCATCGAGAGTAGTTCGGAGCCGGCGCTTCGATCCATTCAGGGATCGTCGCATAGGACCGCTCTGGCCGGGGCGATGCCGTAGTGGGAGCCGGCGACCAGGAGGGTGCCCTCCGGAGTCGCCGCGGCGAGCTCAATACCACGGCGCAGCGCCGCCTCGAAACCCGGCTCCGCCTCCGCCGCCAAACCCGCGCGTTCGCAGGCCGCGAGCAGATCCCCGGCCGGGTGGGAGTGAGCGCCCGGCCTGCCGTGGGCGTCGAGCGCCCGCCGCGGCAGCTCCGTGCACACCGCCCGCTCCAGGGCCGGCGCCAGCGCCTCGACCATCGCCCCGGCGTCCTTGTCGGCGAGGATCGCCAGGCAGCCGATGACACCACCATCGCCGGCCACGGCCGGCAGGGCCTCGGCCAGGGCGGCGGCGCCGTCGGGGTTGTGGGCGGCGTCGACGTAGGTCGGCGGGTGCTCGGCGATCCGCTCGAGGCGGCCGGGAATCGGCAGGGTGGCCGCGACCTCGGCCACCACCGAGCGGTCGAGCTCGCCGAGGAAGGCCTCGGCCGCTGTGCGGGCGATCGCGAAGTTGCGGCGCTGGAAGCCGCCTCGGGCAAGCAGCTCGATCTCCGGCCCGGGGTCCTCCGGCGCCTGGGCCAGGCGGGCACCGCGCTCCGCCGCGGTCCGCTCAGCCAGGGCCGCGACCTCGGGCCGGACCCCTCCCAGCACCAGCGTCGTCTGGTCCCGCAGCACCGCCAGCTTCTCGGCGGCGATCTCGACCTCGGTCTCTCCCAGCCACTCGGTGTGGTCGAGGCCGACCGAGGTCAGCACGGTGACCTTCGAGGGGATCGTGTTGGTCGCGTCGAGCCGGCCGCCTAGCCCGGCCTCGACCACTGCCGCCTGCACCCGGGCGCTCGCCAGGGCGACAAAGGTCGCGGCGGTCGCGGCCTCGAACTGGGTCACCGCATCGCCCTCCTCAAGGACCCGGTCGACGCCCTCCGCTGCCCTCTCAACCCGCGCCACGGCACTCGCCCACTCCGCCGCGCCGATCTCCTTGCCGCGCACCAGCGTCCGTTCCGCCCATCGGTCGGCATGGGGGGACAGGCAGGCGCCGGTGCTCACCCCGTGCGCCTCCAACAGTGCCGCCGTCATCCGCGTCACCGAAGACTTGCCGTTAGTCCCGACCACGTGGACCGAGGCGAAACGGTGCTGGGGCATGCCCAGCGCCGTGGTCAGCTTCCACATCCGCTCCAGCCCGAGCCGCCACCCGACCGGCTCTAGCGAATCCAGGTAGGCATCCGGGTCTATTCCGTGAGCTCCTCGAGTTCGGCCCGGTAGCGCTCGAGCTTTCCGCGCTCCTCCTCGACCACCTCGGTCGGCGCCTTGGCGACGAAGCCCTCGTTGCCGAGTTTGCGCTCGGCCCGCTCGACCTCGGAGCGCAGCTCCTCCCGGCGCGCGTCGAGGCGCTCGGCTACGGCGCCGGCGTCAAGCTGCTCGGAGGCGAGCACCCGCACCGGGCCGATCGAGGCGACCGGGTCGCTGCCGTTGGTCGAGAACTCGAACCGGGCCAGGCGGGCGACGAACTCCGGCGGCTCCACCCCCTCCACCCGAGCCTCCAGCACGCTGGCGGCGGGGACGTCGACCAGGTCGCGCCAGGCACGCAGCCGTTGGGTCAGCCCGATCCCGCCCTCGACGTCGGCTTCCGCCGCCTGGTCGAAGAGGGACTCATCGGCGACCGGGAACGGGTGCACGGCGAGGTGTCCACGACGGGATGGATGAAAGCTCCAAATCTCCTCGGTGACGAAGGGCATCGTCGGGTGCAGCAGCCCCAGCACCCTCTCCAACGCCCACAACAAGGTCGAGGAGACCTCCGGCTCTCCGTCGTAGAGGCGGGGCTTGACGATCTCCAGGTACCAGTCGCAGAGGTCGCGCCAGAAGAACGAGTAGGCCTCCTGCACCGCGTGGGCGAAGTCGTAGGTCTCGAGCTTCTCGGTGACCGAGGCGACCGTCCGCTCCAGCCGCGAGAGGATCCACCGGTCCTCGGCGTGGAGCGGCCGCGGCCCCGCCTCGGCCTCGGCGGTGTTCAGCAGAATCAGCCGGCTCGCGTTCCAGAGCTTGTTGGCAAGGTCCGACCCCTGCTGGACCTTGGCGTCGGAGAAGCGAACGTCCTGGGTCGAGGACATCGCCAGCAGGCCGAAGCGCAGGGCATCGGCGCCATGCACGTCGATTTCCTCCAGCGGGTCGATCCCGGTCCCGAGGCTCTTCGACATCCGCCGACCGTCTCGGGCCTGGATCACCGAGTGGACGTAGACGTCGCGGAAGGGGACGTCGCCGGGGAACTCGAGCCCGGTCATGATCATCCGCGCCACCCAGAGGAAGAGGATCTCCCTCGCCGTGGTCAGGAAGCTGGTCGGGTAGAAGGCGCGCAGCTCCGGCGTGTCGTCGGGCCAGCCGAGGGTCGCGAAGGGCCAGATCGCCGAGCTGAACCAGGTGTCGAGCACGTCCTCCTCTTGGCGCAGCTCGCCGCCGCAGCCGCCGCAGCGCTCTGGCGCCTCCTCGGCGACATAGGTCTCCTCGCAGGCGTCGCAGTACCAGACCGGGATACGGTGTCCCCACCAGAGCTGGCGGGAGACGCACCAGGGCCGGATCTCCCGCATCCATTCCAGGTAAACCCGCTTCCACTGCGCCGGGACGATCCGCACCTCGTCGCGCTCGACCACCTCGATCGCCGGCTTCGCCAGCTCGTCCATGCGGCAGAACCACTGCAACGAGATCAACGGCTCGATCCGCTCCCCGGAACGGTGGGAGAAGGGAACCGAGTGGACGTAGGGCTCTTCCGCCCGCAGGCGTCCCTCCTCGCGCAGGGCGGCGACCACGGCCTCCTGGGCCTCGGCCGCGGTCATCCCGGCGAAGCGCCCCGCCTCCTCGGTCATCCGGCCGTCGGGCCCGATCACGCCGATCTCCTCGAGCCCGTGCTTGCGCCCAATCTCGAAGTCGTTGGGGTCGTGCCCGGGGGTGATCTTCAGCGCCCCGGTGCCGAACTCGGGGTCGACGTGCTCGTCGGCGATGATCGGCAGGCGGCGGCCGACCAGCGGCAACACGCAGTGCTTGCCGACCAGGTCGCGGTAGCGCTCATCCTCGGGATTGACGGCGACGGCGGTGTCGGCCAGCATCGTCTCCGGCCGGACCGTGGCGACGGTCAGCACCTGGTTTGAGTCCTCGACCGGGTAATCGATCGAGTACAGCGTGTCCTCGACCTCGCGGTTCTCGACCTCGAGGTCGGAGATCGCCGAGTGCGAGCCGGGGTCCCAGTTGACCATGTAGTTGTCGCGGTAGATGTAGCCCTTGTCGAAGAGTTGCTTGAAGACCCGGTAGACGGCCTTGACGTAGCCCTCGTCGAGGGTGAAGCGCTCGCGCTCGTAATCGCAAGAGGCGCCGAGCCGCTTGTACTGCTCGACGATCCGGGAGCCGTACTCCTCCCGCCAGGCCCAGACCCGCTCGACGAAGGCCTCGCGGCCGAGTTCCTGCCGCGTCTTCCCCTCCGCCCGCAGCTCTTTCTCGACCACCGCCTGGGTGGCGATGCCAGCGTGGTCGGTACCGAGGATCCAGAGGGTGTTGCGGCCGCGCATCCGGTTCATCCGCACCAGCGCGTCCTGCATCGACCCGTTCAAGGCGTGGCCCATGTGCAGGGCCCCGGTCACGTTCGGCGGCGGGATCGCGACCGAAAAGTTCTCCTCCGCCGACCCCTCCGCCGCCGGATGGAAATACCCCCCCTCGACCCATTCCCCAAAGATCCGCCCCTCGACCTCTGAAGAGTCGTAGCGAGTCGTGTCCTCGAGCTTTTTCCGGTTCGCCGCGCTCACCGCGGCGAGTCTAGGCGGATTCCTCGCTGATCTCGTCCTCGGCGGCGCCGATGTCCTGGTGCGCTGCCTCGGTGACCAGGGTCGGGCGGCGGCCCTGGGCGATCGTCTCCTTGGTCACCACGCACTTGGTCACGTCGCGGCGCGAAGGTAGCTCGAACTGGACGTCGAGCAGCGTCTCCTCGAGGATCGAGCGCAGGCCACGGGCGCCGGTCTCGCGCTCCAGCGCCTTGTCGGCGATCGCCTCGAGACTGTCCTCGGCAAAGACCAGCTCGATGTCGTCGAACTCAAAGAAGCGCTGGAACTGGCGGGTGAGCGCGTGGCGCGGCTCGGTCAGGATCGTGGTCAGGTCGTCGCGGCTGAGCTGGTGGATCGCGGTGATCACCGGCAGCCGGCCGATGAACTCCGGGATCAGGCCGTACTCGATCAGGTCCTCTGGCAGCACCTGCTCGAACCATTCGCCGGCGTCCTTCTCGACGCGCGAGGAGATCGCCGCCCCGAAACCGACACCGCGGTCCCCGACCCGGCGCTCGATCACCTTGTCCAGCTCGGCGAAGGAGCCGCCGCAGATGAAGAGGATGTTGGTCGTGTCGATCGTCAGGAACTCCTGGTGGGGGTGCTTGCGCCCGCCCTGCGGCGGCACCGAGGCGGTAGTCCCCTCGAGGATCTTCAGAAGCGCCTGCTGGACGCCTTCGCCGGAGACGTCGCGGGTGATCGACGGGTTGTCGGCCTTGCGCGCGATCTTGTCGATCTCGTCGATGTAGATGATCCCCGTCTCCGCCTTTTTGACGTCGTAGTCGGCGGCCTGGATCAGCTTCAGAAGGATGTTCTCGACGTCCTCGCCGACGTACCCGGCCTCGGTCAGCGCGGTCGCGTCGGCGATCGCGAAGGGGACGTTGAGGATCCGCGCCAGGGTCTGGGCGAGCAGCGTCTTGCCGCACCCAGTTGGGCCCAGCATCATGATGTTCGACTTCTGCAGCTCGACCTCGGTCTCTTCGGACTGGGCGATCTGGACCCGCTTGTAGTGGTTGTAGACGGCGACAGATAGGGCGCGCTTAGCGGCCTCTTGGCCGACCACGTACTCCTGCAGCACGGAGTGGATTTCCCGCGGTTTCGGCAGGTTCTCCAGCTCGAAGGCGGGCGGCGCCGTCAGCTCCTCGTCGATGATCTCGTTGCAGAGGTCGATGCACTCGTCGCAGATGTAGACGCCCGGCCCGGCGATCAGCTTTTTGACCTGGCGCTGGGACTTTCCGCAGAAGCTGCAGAGGAGTTGCTCGTTCGAATCGGTGGGACGTGCCAGCGGAATCCCCTCCTAACGGGACGATCTTGACCTCCGGCAGGCCCCAACAGCTTAATCGGGGCCGATCACCGGTTCGTGGGGTCGTTTTACTGCGCGGCCGTGCCTGTCCCTGCTCGTGACCGCCGCCTTGCGCGCCCGCTACGGTGAGGCCCATGCCCGCGGAAGTCGAGATCGCCCCGGTCACCGCGGCGCAGTTCGAGGAGCTGCTGCCGCTGATCGCCGCCTACCAGCACTTCTACGAAGTCGACGACATCGACGGGGAGCGCAACCGCGCCTTCTTCCGCCGCTTCCTCGCCCCCAGCGAGGACGGGATGCTGCTCGGCGCCCGCGAGGGCGGCCGCTTCGCCGGCTACGCCTGCCTCTACTGGCACTTTTCCTCGCTGCGCGCCGCCGAGTCGGTGCTGATGAACGACCTCTACGTCGAGCAAGACCAGCGCGGCGGGGGCGTCGGCAGAGCCCTGATCGAGGCGAGCGCCGCGGTGGCACGCGAACGCGGTGCGGCCCTGCTCGAGTGGCAGACCGACCCCGACAACCACACCGCCCAGCGCCTCTACGACACCACCGGCGCCAAACGCTCCGACGAGGTCGAATACGAGCTGGACCTCGCCCAGCCGGCCTCGGACCCCTAAGTCGCGTCGGCCGGCGGCAAGCGATCGAGGAGGGTGAGTACCGCCTCCCGCTGAGCTCGCACCTCGTCCCGTACCTCCCCGAGCCCGGCGATGAGTTGTTCCGTCAACTTCGTCTGGGTCGCCATAAACACACCGACCTGATCGAAGATCTCCCGCAGGATCTTTTCCTGACGCAGACCCTGTTCGCGCAGCTCCATGCGAAAATCGTCGGCCTGCTCGTCCTGGCGATTCAGCACTTCCACGTGGCGTCCAAGGATGCCCTCGTGCCTTGCAACGGCCTTTTCCTGGCGAACGAGGGTAGTCTCGCTCGAGTCCAGGTGCCGTTCCATCCGCTCAGACAAATCGCCTCGGGCCATGGCAGCATTCTGGCAGGTCCGGACGCACGAAATACGCGTCGATTGAGCCAATTTCGAAACCCGTTAGCGTCAACTTCGTCAAATGGACCTGACGCTGGAGAAAAAGGCGACGATCGACCCCGAGGTGCTGCCGCTCTACGCGGACTTCGTCGCTGAGGCGGACGGGGAGCTGGGGCTCCAGCGCTCCGCCGAGACGGGGCAACCGCCGCCGGCTGACCTCGATCCGCCGAATGGCGTGCTGCTGCTTGCCCGGGTCGGCGGCGAGCCGGTGGGGCTGGCCGGCGTCCGCCACCTCGACACCGACGTCGCCGAGGTGAAGAGCATGTACGTCGTCCCCGAGCATCGCGGCCGCGGGCTCGGCAGGACCCTGCTGGCGGAGGTCGAGCAGATTGCCGCCGAACAGGGCTGCACGCGGACTCGCCTCGACACCTCCGACTACCTGACCCCGGCGATCGCCCTCTACCGCGCCGCCGGTTACCGCGAGGTACCGGATTACAACGACAACGCGAAGGCGAACCTTTGGTTCGAACGGCAGTTGGGGTGAGGGGCTGGCGCGGGAGGCTGAGGGCTGTCGCGGGACTGCGAGGGACGATGCGCAGCGTACGCCGACGGGGCGGAAGCCTCCAAGTGGCTAGGTAGGTTTCCGCCCCGTCGGCGGGATGGGGCGTTGAAGGGGAGAAACCAGGGCGCGTTCGCCCTTATGCCCGGTATGCGGGAAAAAGGACGAACGCGCCCGCATGAGGCTCTTGCAGAGCTGGCAAAGCGCCAGCACGGTGTCGTTTCGATTCGTCAGCTGACCGGGCTTCTGGGTTACTCGCACAGCGCAATCGATCGTGCGCAGTTAGCGGGACGCCTGCATCGGCTTTACCGCGGGGTCTACGCCGTCGGCCACACGCGCCTTACTCAGCAGGGACGCTGCCTCGCCGCGGTTCTTGCCTGCGGGCGTGGAGCGTTGCTCAGCCATGACTCCGCAGCCTGGCTCTGGGGGATCTCGACCAAATCACCGGTTCCCTATGCGGTCACTACTGCGGTCCGACGCAAGCCACGGGCACCCATCGTTCTTCACTACGCCGGCAACCTTGACTCAGAGGATCGAGCGCTATGCGAGGGGATCCCGGTGACCTCGATCGCCCGCACCTTCTTAGACGTCGCGGCGACCTCACGTCCCAAGCGCCTGCAGCGGATGCTCGAGCGAAGCGAAGAGCTGAAGCTGTTCAACCTGGGACCGGTGGAATCGGTGCTCGAGCTCAACCAGGGTCACCATGGAGCCGGGTCTCTGCGTCGAGCCCTCGCTCTCTATAAGCCCGCTCCCTTCAACCGCTCCGGAGTCGAGCGACGGTTTCTCGAGCTTGTCGACGAAGCCGGCCTGCCGCGACCATCCACCGGCTTCAACGAGCAAGGCTTCGAGCTCGACGTCTACTGGCCCGAGCACCGCTTCGCGGTCGAACTCGATACCTACGAGACCCATGGCTCCCGCGCAGCCTTCGAGCGCGACCGTCTCCGTGACGAGGAGCTGAAGCTCGCGGGGATCGAGCTGATTCGCGTCACTGGCACTCGCCTAGTCCAAGAACCCGCCGAGGTCATCAACCGAATCGAGCGCCTCCTCTCAGCCCGCGCCCCGACGACCGGCCGAAAACCCACCTAGCCAGTTGCGGTTTTCGGCCGGTCCGTCGGCCGGTCCGGTCACGTCCCTGATCCCTGAATCGCTCAGCTGTAGCGGTCCCACCGGCGCAGCATTGGCGCTGGGTCGATCGGGACGCCGCCGGCGTGGATCTCGAAATGCAGGTGGCAGCCAACGCTGACCGCGTTCCCGGTCTGGCCTACCACGCCGACCCTCTCGCCCTCCCAGACCCGGTCCCCCCGCCGCACCGAGGGCGGCCCGGGCAGGTGGGCGTAGAAGTAGCTGCGGTCCTCGCCCTGTCCGTGAATGGTCAGGTGGTTGCCGTACAGGACCGGGTCGTACCCGACCTTGCTCACCCTGCCGGTGGTGACGGCGACCAGCTCGGTGCCGCAGGCGGCGACGACGTCGAAGCCCTCGTGCACCCGGCCGCCGGAACGCGGCGCCTCGAACTCGCCAATCGCCCCCCGCATCCCATGCGCCCCGTTGACCGGGAAAACGTGCCCGTAGTACGGAACACCCCCGTCTTTACCGAGGATCTGGGCGGAGGCGGGGGCCGCGAGAGCGACCATGGCTAGAAATACGCCGATCCCGGTAGGGATGGAGCGTCTTGTACTTTTTCGGCGCTTCCCACCTCGGATGGTCACCACCGCCTGACGAAAAAGTTAAGCGGAATCCCTACCGGGATCGGCGTACCTCAGTGATGCTCGATCACGCGGTCGACGATGCTGTACTCCTTCGCCTCCTCCGCGCTCATGAAGTAGTCGCGCTCGGTGTCTTTGGTCACCTTGTCGAAGGGCTGACCGGTGTGTTTGGCGATGATCTCGTCGAGGCGGCGGCGGACGTCGATGATCTCTTTGGCGTGGATCTCGATGTCGGTGGCCTGGCCCTGGAAACCGGCGGAGACCTGGTGGATCAGGATCTTCGAGTTGGGCAGCGCCATCCGCTTGCCCTGGGCCCCGCCACAAAGCAGCAACGCCCCCATGCTCATCGCGACCCCGACGCAGATCGTCTGCACGTCGGGTTTGATGAACTGCATCGTGTCGTAGATCGCCAGGCCCGCGTAGACCGAGCCGCCGGGCGAGTTGACGTAAAGGCTGACGTCCTTGTCCGGATCCTCCGACTCCAGGTGCAGCAGCTGGGCGACGATCAGGTTGGCGATGTCGTCGGTGACCGGCGTGCCGAGGAAGACGATCCGCTCGCCTAGCAGCCGCGAGTAGATGTCGAAAGCTCGCTCGCCGCGCGAGGTCTGCTCGACCACCATCGGGACCAGAGGACTCATGCTCGCCACTCTATAGAAGGCGCCAGGCGTGCTCGTGCGCAGCGATCGGCGCCGGATCGCCTCAGTCGTCGCCGGGAGTCCAGAGGCTGCCGGCCGCCTCGCGCTCCTTCTCTGGGGTCCAGATCTGCTCCCGCGCCTCGGCCTGCTCAAGCGGGATCGGTTTCGCCTCCGCCGCCACCAGCTCGATCGCCTTGCGGGCCCGGATGTCCTCGCGGACCATGGCGTCGCGACCGTTGGCCCGCAACCGCTCCAGCAGCTTCGCCGGGGTCGTCCGTTCGTGTTCGGCGCTGTGCTCGAGCGCCTCCAGCAGCTCCTCCTCGGAGACCTCGATCTCCTCCGCCTCGGCGATCGCGGTCACCACCGCCTCGCGCTTCAGCTCGCGCTCGGCGTCGGGCTTGGATTCCTCGATCAGCTCCTCGCGGGTTTTGCCCTGCATCTGCAGGAAGGTGTTCGGGTCCATCCCGCGGCCGGCGAGCTGGCGTTCCATCCGCTCCCATCGTTCGGTCGCGCGGGCGGTGACGAGGTCGGCGGGAACGTCCACGGTGGCCGCGTCAACCGCGGCGTCGACGGCGGCGACCCGGAAGTCCTCCTCCCCGCGGCTCTCCAGCGCCGCACCGACTTTCTCGCGGACGTCCCCCCGCAGCTCCTCGAGCGTGTCGAACTCAGAGGCGTCGGAGGCGAACTCGTCGTCGAGATCGGGCAGGACCTTTTCCCGCACCTCTTTCACCTTGACCTCGAAGACGGCGTCCTTGCCGGCCAGGTGCTCGGCGTGGTACTCGGCCGGGAAGCTGACCTCGACCCTGTGCTCATCGCCGGCCTTGGCGCCGACGAGTTGCTCCTCGAAGCCCTCGATCAGCTGGTTCGATCCCAGCTCCAGCAGGTAGTCGTCGGCCTTGCCGCCCTCAAATGCGGTGCCGTCGATCAGCCCCTCGAAATCGATCAGCACCGAGTCGCCCTCGGCCGCGGCGCGCTCTACCGGCTCCAGGCGGGCGAAGCCCTCGCGGACCCGCTCGATCTCGCGGTCGACGATCTCATCCGGCACCTCCTGCTCGGCCCGCCCCACCTCGAGGCCCTTGTACTCGCCCAGCTTCGCCGCCGGGCGGACGCCGACCTCGAACTTGAATTCCAGCGTTTCCCCCTCGGCCTCGGGGGTCGAGACCATCTCGATGCTGGGGTCGCCGATCGGGCTGACCCCGGAATCGAGCAGCGCCCGTTCGTACCACTCGGGCAGCGCCTCGCGGATCGCCTCCTGCAGGACCGGCTCGAAGCCGAGCCGCTGGATCACCAGCGAGGGCGGTGCCTTGCCGGCGCGGAAGCCGGGCATCCGCGTCTCGCGGGCCATCGCTCGTGCCGCGCGCGAGGTAGCGCGCTCGACGTCCTTGGCGGGAACCTCGACCTCGACCCGCACGCGCGAGTCGGGCAGCTCTGAGACAGAGACCTCCATCGGAGACTGACCCTAGATCATCGCTCTCGGCGGCGGAGCATCGTCCGCAATGCGGCCCCGAAGTCGATCGCGAAGGCGAGGCCGCGACCCACCGCCCCGGTCACCAGCCACGCCCGGGCCCTATCGAGCGGGGACACTGGGGCCCTTCCGCGCGGCGCCCTGCTCCTCACGCAGGATCTGCTCCTCCAAGCGGTCCCCTTGCCCCGCCGCGACCGCCCGCTGGGCCCGCTCGGCATCCAGCTCGACGCCGCGGTCCCGCGCCAGGTCGAGCAGCCGCTGCTTCTCTATCCCCTGCTGCGCCGCTTCGAAGAAGAACCAGGCGAGCAGGCCGAGGCCGAGGAAGGTGCCCTCGAGCATCATGATTACCCCGGCGGTGCTCTGGTCGGCGAGCGGAGAGATACCCCAGTAACTCTCGCCGGCGGCGTATTCGGTGTAGAGCACCGTCCCCGACCACATCAGGACGTTGCCGAGGATCGCGCCGGCGAAACGGACGGCGATCACGTACCCGACCTTCCACCCGGCCGTGAACCACTGCGGCTTCGGCAGCGGGCCGAACACCGGCATCCACATCAAGCAGCCAAAGAAGATGAAGGAGGTGTGCTCGAGCGCGTGCACCGGCGCTCCCGCGTAGGCCGCGTCATACAGCGCCGGGACGTGCCAGAAGAAGAGGTTCGCCGCCCACAACGGAAACGCGACCAAGGGGTGGGCGAGGACCCGCAGGCGGTCGAAAACCCGGATCTGGAGGATCGGCTGCAGGAGCGGCCCGGTCAGGCCGAGGACCAGGAGCAGGGTCGCGATGTCGCCGAGCATCAGGTGCTCGGCCATGTGGGCGATCACCAACTCCTCGGCAATATGGGCGACCGGAGAGGCCAGCGCGACGACCATCACCAGCAGGCCAGAGGCAAAGCAGAGCTGGCGCCACAGCGGCACTGGCTTGCCCCTGGCGGCGAGGGTGGCCGAGCGCTTTGCGTAGAGGCCGGCGGCGAGGAGCATCGGCAGCAGCTCGAGCGCGGCGAAGTCGGCGCCGACGTGCGCGAACGGCGTGGTCATCGTCAATTGAGCGTACGCGCCCTGGGCCCTCCGCCGCCCGCAGCCGCTGCTAGCTTGGCAGCGCCGTGCGCTCCGTCGAAGAAAGCTTCCCAACGATCGGCAGCTACGGCTTCCTCTCCGACTGCCACACCGCCGCCCTGGTCTCCTACGCCGGCGCCATCGAGTGGCTCTGCCTCCCCCGCTTCGACTCCCCCAGCGCCTTCGGCGCCCTGCTCGATCGCGGCGCCGGCCACTGGCAGCTGCGGCCGGACGAGGTGGTGGTGCCGATCAGCCGTCGCTACAAACCGGGGACGCTGGTGATCGAGACCACCTGGGTTACCGACACCGGCTGGATCGTCGTCCACGACGCCCTGACGATCGCCGAGTGGGCGCGATCCGGCGGCCGCGGCAGCCGCCCCGATACCGCCCACGAGTCCGACCGCTCATTGCTGCGGACGATGACTTGCATCGACGGCCACGTCGAGATGGAGATGGAGTGCGTGCCCGGCTTCGACTACGGGCGGGAGGCGGCTCAGTGGAGCGGCGGCGAGCTGGGCGAGGCGGTGGCGCATGACGCCGACGGCATCCCACTGCGGCTGACCAGCGACATGGAGCTGACGGTCGAAGACGACACCGTCCGCGGCAGAATCGCACTTCGCGAAAACGAGACCGGCTTCTGCGCGGTCACCTGGGGCGACTCCGACTTGGGCGGGCCCCGCAGCGCCCCCGAGGCGCTGGAGCGGCTCGACTCGACCGAAGAGTTCTGGCGCGACTGGCTACGCGACGGCAACTTCCCCGACCACCCCTGGCGGATCCACCTGCAGCGCTCGGCGCTCGTCCTCAAGGGCCTCACCTACACCCCTACCGGCGCGATCGTCGCTGCCCCCACCACCTCGTTGCCGGAGAGCCCCGGCGGGGAACGCAACTGGGACTACCGCTACAGCTGGATCCGCGACTCGACCTTCACCCTCTGGGCGCTGCACACGCTCGGCTTCGACCAGGAGGCGCAGGACTTCATGCGCTTCATCGTCCAGGTCTGCAGGGACCACCCCGACCTCCAGATCATGTACGGGATCGGCGGCGAGAAGCAACTGCAGGAGCAGACCCTCGACCACCTCACCGGCTACGGCGGGGCGAAGCCGGTGCGGATCGGCAACGGCGCCTTCGACCAGCGCCAGAACGACGTCTGGGGAGCGCTGCTGGACTCCGTTTACCTGCACCAGAAGGCGCTCAAAGGCCGCGGCACCCAGGCCGATCGCGAGCTGATCCGCTACCAGGTGGAGGCGGCGATCGCCGCCTGGCCCGAACCCGACCAGGGGATATGGGAGTCGCGCGGCGAGCCCCAGCACTACGTCTCCTCGAAGCTGATGATCTGGGTCGCGGTCGACCGCGGCGTCCGCCTCGCCAGCCTGATCGGCTTTGACGACATCGCCACGGAGTGGCAGGCGACGGCGGACGAGATCAAGGCGGAGATCCTCGAGCGCGGCGTCCGCGACGGCGTTTTCCGCCAGCACTACGAGACCGACGCGCTCGACGCCTCGCTGCTGCTGATCCCACTGCTGCGCTTCCTTCCGCCCGACGACCCGCGGGTGGTCGCGACCGTCAACGCGATCTCCGATGAGCTGACCGAGCACGGGCTGGTGCTCCGCTACAAAGTCGAGGAGACCGATGACGGCCTCCGCGGCGAGGAGGGGACTTTCCTGATCTGCTCCTTCTGGATGGTCTCGGCGCTCTCGGAGATCGGTGAGCCGGCCCGCGCCCGCCAGCTCTGCGAGCGCCTGCTCGAGGCGGCCGGGTGGCTCGACCTCTTCGCCGAGGAGTTGGAGGCCAATTCCGGCCGTCACCTCGGCAACTTCCCCCAGGCCTTCACCCACCTAGCCTTGATCAACGCCGTCTCGCACGTGATCGCCGACGAGCAGCGTGAAGACGGTGGCGTCACCGCCGTCTTCACCGAGATGGGCGGCGTTCGCGAGGGTTGAACCCGGCTCCGCCCCGCCCCGTATGCCGGACATCCGTCCGCACAGGCAAACGTAAGGACCAAAGGATGTCGAACCTGAAGAGGCGCGTCTCGACCGCCGCGCTCGTCGCGTGCACCGGCCTACTGCTCCTTCCCGCCGCCGGCCAGGCCGCCCAGGTGTTCGGCAGCGACCTGCGCCACCAGCCGACCCAGCCGGCCTGCGCGACGCTCGGACCCTGCACGATCGCCGGCTTCGTCGAAGTCCCCGCCGAAGGGCAGCTCTCCACCGCCGGCGCGCCGATCGACGGCGTGATCACGAAGTTCCGCATCAGGGCGAAAGTCGAAACGCCGGTCAACGTGGCGCTTCGCCTCGTCAACATCCGCCCGCAGGGCTTGAACCCGGACTCGGCGCTCGCGACCACCGACCTCCCCGGTCCGTTCGTGACCCTGAACGCGGCCACCGACGAAGACCCCCCGCAGGAGTTCCCCGCCCGCGTCCTGGTCAAGAAAGGCCAGCACCTCGGGCTCGACGCTCCGGGCCGGGTGTTCGTCACCTACGACAGCAGCGGCGACAAGCTCAGCTACGAATACACGCCGCCGCTGGTCGGCGGAGAAAGAGAGCCGCTCGAGCGGCTCTCGAACGGATTCCTCGGCGAGCTGCTGGTGCAGGCGACGGTCGAGCCCGACGCCGACGGCGACGGCCACGGCGACGAGACCCAGGACGCCTGCCCGAGCCAGAAAACCACGCGGCACGCCTGCGACCTCACCAAACCGGCGATCGCCAAGCTGCGGGTGGCCAAAGGCAAGATCTTCTACAGGCTCTCCGAGGCGGCGACGGTGAAACTCAAGCTCGCCAGGAAGAACGCCCGGGGCAAGTTCAGGGCGGTCGGCCGACCCTTCTCCGGGCCCGGTAACGCGGGGCCGAACCGGCGCAGCCTCCCCCGCGCCGCCAAGCTCGGCCAAGGCGTCTACCGGCTCTCGGTCACGGCCACCGACCCGGCGGGCAACAGCGGGGTGAAGAAGAAGGTCTTCCGGGTCAAGGTGACGTCGATCTTGTTCGTGGACTAGGGCACCCGATACGCCCTTTTTAGGGGCGCCCGCGACCCGCTGGTTCGGGTCTGCAGACAAAACATTTCCATTTGTGTCTATATTGCCGACCGGAATGACGAGGGCAAACCGCTCGAACGACGACGACCTCCTGGTGGCGCTGCGGCACCCGCTGCGCCGCCGCATCCTGCGCGCGATGGCTGGCGAGGATGCGCTCAGCCCGAGCAAACTTGCCGCCACGCTGCGGGCGCCGCTGAGCAACGTCGCCTACCACGTCCGGGTGTTGGCCGACTGCGCTGCCGTGGTGCTGGTCCACACACAACCCGTGCGGGGGTCGACTGAGCACTTCTACGCGCCCGCGGTTGAGGCACCGTGGGCGCGCCAAATCCTCGACCTCGGCGATAACGAGGACGGCGGCCGAGGGGAGAGTCCGGGCGGCGTCGGGACTTAGACGGTCCAAGGGGGAGCATGGCCGGGAGCGACGACAGCTGGACCAACAGAGCAGCGGACATCGCCACTGAGGCAGCGGTGATCCAGCACCTGCTCGATCTCCATCCGACCCAGTTGACGAGGGCCGAGCTGGTCCGCGAACTGTGCGGCGAGGCGCCGGAATTTGCCGAGCGCGACGCGGTCGAGAGAGCTCTTCGCGATCTCTCCGGAGTCGGCCTCGTGCACCGTGGCGAGGAGTTTGTGAGGCCGACGCGCGCGGCGGTCCGGCTCACCGAGCTGCTGGACCGCTGACGCGCAGCCTGCGGAAGCGCGGGCGCAGTCTCGACTCCAGCTCGGCCGCGACGGCGGCCGCAGCCGACTCCTCTACTGCAGAGCTGACCAGGACCACCTCCGTGGCCCGGAAGGTGGTGAGTTGATCCTCGACCGCCTGGACGACGTCCTCGTCGCCGACCCGGGCCTCGGCCTCGACCCCGGCCTTGGTCAGAGCGGCCAGCGCCTGCACTAAGTTCCGCTGCGCCTCGCGGCGGGCGCCCTCGACGTCAGAGGCCCAGCGATCGAGGAAGCCGATCCGGGCCGGCGCCAGGACCAGCACCTCGGCACGGTCCTCGGGCGCGCCCGTACCGAGCGCCTCCTCGGCGATCCGCCCGATCGAGCCGGTGTCCTCGACCGGACAGGCGAGGACGACAAGAAGGCGCCGCCGGTTTGCCTCCGAGGGCGGCTCACCGACCGGTCCGCGGGGCCGCTGCCTGACCGCCACGACGACGATCGCGGCGGCCACCAGAGCGCCGGCGGCCAGCCCGAACCCCGGGCCGCCGGCGTAGAAGGCGGCGATGACCGGGACGGCGATCGCAGCCACGACCAGGGGCAGCTTCCACGGGGCCACCCCGCAAGACTGGCATGCACACCGCCATCCCGGCGCGCCTCTCTTCCCTAGGAACCCTTGCTGATCGCTGCTGGAGCAACCCGGTCCTGCGTGGTTCCTATCTTCACGCTCCCACCTCCTCTCGCCTCCCGTTCCCAGACCGTTTGGTGACGACACCTCAAGGCCGCATTAATACTTTAGATCACTTCATCATTCAACCCCCGACAAGCAAAAACCGTATTACTAAACGAAGAGTCGACAAGCGTTATGGAAATCCTGAGCACAAATCACTAAAATGTTGTTATCGGCCGCCACCCTTGTCCCACGACCGAAAAGGAAGCCCCTTGCCTAAGACGAAGAAGAAGGACGGCGTCGAACAGATCGTCGCCAAAGCATTTGCCCATCCGCTGCGGGTACAGATCCTGATCATTCTCAATGAGCGGGTCGCGAGCCCGAACCTGCTCGCCCAGGAGCTCGAGCAGAGCCTCAACCTGGTCGCCTACCACGTGCGGGTGCTGGAGAAATACGACTGCATCGAGCTGGTGGACACCAAGCAGCGCCGGGGAGCCACCGAGCATTTCTACCGTGCGACCAGGCGCCAGTTCCTCACCGACAGCGAGTGGTCGCGGATGCCCGACAGCCTCCGCCCCGGCCTATCGGGAGCGATGCTCAAAGCCGCCTTCGACGACGTCGAAGAGGCGATCAACGGAAACACCTTCGATGAGCTCGACGATCGCCACCTGAGCCGGACCCCGATGGTCGTCGACAAGAAGGGCTGGAACGACGCGTCCAGCCTCCTGGCCGAGACCCTGGACCGCCTGCTCGCGATCCAGGCCGAAGCCTCGGAGCGGCTCGCCGCCAGCGACGAGACCGGCCTGCTCTCCAAGGTGGTCCTGCTGCACTTCAAGTCCCCGGATCCGAAGGGCGAGGCGAAGAGCGATTCCACCGGCTCCGCCGAGCCGGTCGCTACCGCCGAGCCCGTAGCGACCAAGTAAGTCCTAGGTAGTCACAACGGCGCCGCTCGATCCTGAGCGGCGCCGTTGCCCTGCCAGGGGCCCGAGCATCGATCCGCGTAGCGTTATCGTTTCTTGACGGCGCCCGAGGACACCCAAGAACACCCACTGCCGGGTCCCAACGAGGAGCTGGCTGACGAGAGGGAGCTGTGGGCGCGCTTCGCCGAGCAGCGCGACCCGGTGATCCGCGAGGAGCTCGTTCGCCGCTACATGCCCTTCGCCAAGAACCTTGCCTTGCGCTACCGCGGGGCGAGCGAGTCCTTCGACGACCTGCTCCAGGTTGCGAGCCTCGGGCTCGTCAATGCAGTCGACCGCTTCGACCCCTCGCGCGGCACGCCGTTCACCGCCTTCGCCTCGCCGACGATCCTCGGCGAGCTGAAACGGCATTTCCGCGACCGCGTCTGGACGGTGCGAGTGCCCCGCGGGCTACATGACCGAATGGCCGAAGTCGAGAAAGCGATCTCCGAGCTGACCGTGGAGCTGCAGCGCTCGCCGGCGGTGGGTGAGATCGCGGCCAAGCTGGAGATCGATCCCAGCGACGTGCTTGAGGTGCTGGAGGCGAACCACAACCGGCGGCCGCTCTCGCTCGACCGCCCAATGGGGAACGAGGAATCGGAGGAGTCCCCGGCGGCGGAGTGGGTTGGCGACGAGGACGAGGGCTACGAGCTGGTCGAGGACAAGCTGGCGCTCGAGCGAGCCCTCCCACACCTCGATCAGCGCGAGCGCCTAGTCCTGCGCCTACGCTTCTCCGAGGACATGACCCAGTCCCAGATCGCCGAGCGGATCGGCCACTCCCAGATGCACGTCTCCCGCATCCTGCGCCGAACCCTGGAGCGGATCCGCGCCGAGGTCGCCGAACAGGGCGACGGCAGCTAGTCGGCCAGCGAGGCGATCCCGACGACGAGGAACTCGCCTTCGGCACCCTCCTCGACACGCAGGACGTCGGCGAGGGTCGCCAGCGACCCCACTTCGGGCAGCTCAAAGCTCTCACGCAAACGCTCGGCGCCGCCGCTCGTCATCGGGCCGACCCGCAGCTCGACCCCCTCGGGCCGGTCGGCGATGCTGAGCGAGACGTGGCCGTCGGTGAAGCCCTCGGGAGCGCGGGCAGAAATCGCGTCGCTGAGCAGCATTGCGTCAGAGAGGCGATCGACCGTGATCTGCTGCCGCGCGGCGAGCGCCCCTACGACCCTGCTCAGCACCGGCCCAACCAGCTCCGGTGGCCCGACGCGGACCTTCGTCGCCTCGGCGGTAGGATGATCGGCCCCCGTCTCCTCAGCGTCTTCGGAGCGCGCCTGCAGCGGTAGGTGCATCCTGATTTCGGTGCCGCGATCGACACCGCCACAGATCTCGAAGCTGCTGGACAGCGCTGCGATCAAGGTCAGGCCGATCCGCAGGCTGGCCCGGTCGAGGTCGGGGCGCGGCCGGATCCCGGCCCCGTGGTCGCGGACCACGACCGTGACCCCTCCGAGGTCGGTGACCGCATCGACCTCCAGCAGGCCGTCCTCGCCGTCGGGGTAGGCGTGCACGACGACGTTCATGCAGGCCTCGGTCACTACGGTCTTCAGGTCCGCCAGCGAGACCTCGTCCATCCCCACCCGCTCGGCCAACCCGGCGAGGGCGTGGCGGACGACCGCGACGTTCTCCGCCCGGGCGGGCAGGGACATCTGCAGTCCCGACTTATCGTTGGTGATGGTCTTCACGTTCCGGCAGCCTCCAAGACACCCGACTTGCTTGGCTCCGGCGCGAGCATAGTCTGCCCCGACACCATTGGTCTTGGCTACCCCCGGCAAACGACGGTGAAACGCGGCAACGCTTTCGGGGCGGCCAGTGGCACTTGCTGCGGTAGCATCGGCCCGTGAATCCAGTTCCATTTGAGGTGTCGGTCACCGACCTTGACGCCGGCATCCAGGCGATCGCGGTCCGGGGCGAGTTGGACCTCAGTACGGCGCCGGACCTGGAGCGCCCGTTGGAGGAGGCGCTCGAGCGCGGCGATGGCCCGATCCTCGTCGATCTCTCCGAGTGCGAGTTCATCGACTCGACCGGGATCGCGCTGATAGTCCGGGCCCGACAACGGCTCGAAAGCGATGACGGGGGGCGCACCCTGGTCGTCTGCAGCTACAACGACCAGGTGCGGCGGGTGCTCGACATCACCGGGCTCGATGTCTCGATCCCGGTGCACCGGACCCGCGACGAGGCACTGGCCTCGATCGCCGGCTGAACCGCCTGACGATCAAGCGAAGAGCAGGATCAGGGTGTTGACGAGGATCGCCAACGGGGTGCCGACCAGCGCCAGGGTGCGGAAGAAGCGCTCGAACCCGCCCCTGTAGCGGACGCTCTCGAACAGGGTCAGGCCGACGACGTGGGCCATGTTGACCAGGGCGGTGGCAATCGCGACGCCGATCGCGACCGCTTTCCAGCCTGCCTCCGGCCCCGTGCCCGACCCCGCCGCGGCTGCGAGGACGGCGACGACGATCGTCCCGACTACTCCGATCACCATCCCGGCCAGGTCTCCGAGCGAGAAGCGCGGCAGGTTCTCGGAGATCTCCACCTCCCTGCGCCGGGGCTCGGCGGTGCCGGCGCCCGCCTGCTCGACTCCGACGACGTGGGCGCCGTCCGGGTCGTCGTGAAGAAGGACCAGCGAAAGCGGTGGCTCGAGGCGCTCCCGGGCCCGCTCGAAGAGGCCGTCCTCGAACCAGCGTGCCTGCGCGGCCTCGTGCTCGAAGATCACGATCTCATCGGCTGGGCCCTCCCGCAGCGCGTCTTCGGCGGCTAGCACCGGGTCGGGATCGCCGACCGCACCGGACGCCTGGACGCCAGAGCGCCGCAGCGCCGCCAGCGAAGACTCGACCACCTGCTCGGCCCGCTGGGCACCGCCGTCGACGTCTCCGAGCGTGTGGCGGAAAACCGTCCGCTCGACCGCCGGGGCGACCAACCGCACAGCCGCACCGCTTTCACCGGCGCGGGCGCGTATCTGCTCGATCGCCTCCGGGCTCTGGATCGGGTCGGTGACGATCGCCAACAGCCTCTGGGTATCAATCCCGGGCATCGCGGTTTAGGTACCCGGCCGGCCCGGTGCCTACACAGTTGGCGTCCCGCCCCAGGCATTAACCCGAGCGGAACAAATGAATCGCCTTGAACGGTATTTCCGCATAGCGCGAAAACTGGGGTTGGCGCCTGCACCCCTCGCCGGGGAGATTGCCCAAGCTCATACGGAACGGCCGCAAGCGATTGGAGGGGTCCGGCTTGTCGAAGAAGAACGCTGCGCGCATCGACCACGAACTGGTCAGGGCGCTCTCGCACCCAATCAGGGTGAACATCCTTGAAGCGCTTCAGGGGCGGGTGGCGAGCCCGAGCGAACTCTCCAAGGAAATGGACGAGAGCCTCGGCGTCATCTCCTACCACACCAACACCCTGGTCGAGTGCGGCTGCCTGGAGCTGGTCAACACAAAGCCCCGCCGCGGCGCCCTCGAGCACTTCTTCAGCGTCACACCGCGCTCCTTCATCGGCCACCAGGACTGGCGACAGGCACCCCTCTCACTGCGGAGCGGGATCACCTCCGCTGCGTTCCAGACCTTCATCGACGAGGCGTCAGCGGCAGTCGAGGCAGGCACGATCGACTCCCGCGACGACACCAAGCTGAGCTGGATGCCGATGACAGTTGACGACGCCGGCTGGGAGGAAGTGGCGAAGGTCATGGACGAGGCCCAGGAGCGGTTGATGGCTATCCACTCAAGCAGCTCCGAGCGACTCGCCGGCGAGGAGGGGATGCCGATCATCGTCGGCCTCGCCGCCTTCGAGGCCGGCCGCCGCACCCGCGCCGGCGAGTAGCCGCTCCTCGGCGCGGGCGACAGGCCCGGGGCAGCGCGCTAGCGTTGCCCCATGGAGCAGCCCCGGGAACTGGAGCTCTGGCGCTACCTCCAAAGCCAGCGCGACCTTGCCGCCCGCCTGATCGAGGGGGAGTCACTCGACCGGGTGGCGCCAGACTTCCTGGTCGCCGTGGCGGAGCTCCTGGACTGGGAGGCGGGCGCCCTCTGGGAGGTGGCTGAGGCCGCACCCACGCTGCGCTTCGTCTCCGGGTGGAGCGTCCCGGACCTCGACGCCAAGCCATTCTGGGACGCAAGCCGTGACCTGCGGCTGTTCCCCGGCAACGGGTTGCCGGGGACGGCCTGGGAGACCGGCGAGATCGCCTGGGTGCCCGACTTCAGCGAGAACCCGACCTACCCCCGGCGCGCGATCGCGGCCGAGTTGGGGCTGCGTGCGGCGCTGGCGATGCCGGTCCCGATCGGTCCCCCCGAGGAGGTGCTCGCGGTAGCCGAGTTCCACACCCGCTCTTTCAACACCCAGTCCCCCGAGCTGATCGCCCTCCTGACCGGTTTCGCGGACCAGATGGCGACCTTCATCTCCCGTCGCCGGGCGGAGACGAAGATCGCCGCCGGGGAACAGGCGGCACAACACCTCGCGGAGGTGGTGAGGGGGACCGGGGACGCGGTGATCAGCAAGGACCTCGAAGGCGTGATCACCTCCTGGAACCCGGCGGCCGAGCGGCTCTACGGCTACACCGCCGCCGAGGCGATCGGCCGCCACATCTCCTTCCTGGTCCCGCCGGACCGGAAAAACGAGGAGATGCAGATCCTCGACCGGGTGCGCCGCGGGGAACGGCTCGAAACCTACGAGACCGAACGAATCCGCGCCGACGGCGCTCGGATCGTCGTTTCCCTCACCGTCTCCCAGATCACCAGTCCACTACGGGGAGTGGTCGGGGCCTCGGTGGTCGCCCGCGACATCACCGCCGAGCGCCGCCGGCGGCGCGCTCAGGAGTTCCTCGTCGCTGCCAGCCGCCTCCTCGACGCCTCGCTCGACCCGACCCAGACCGCGCGCACGATCGTCTCCACCGCCGTCCCCGAGCTGGCCGAGCTCTGCCTGATCGATTTCGTCCGCAAGGACGGGCGGCTCGGCGACAGCGTCGTCGCCGGCGCAGAACCGTTCAGCGCGGCCAGGTTGGAGCAGATCCGGGCCGAAGCTCCGCTCGACCCGACCGGAGACCACCCGGTCGCCCAGGTCCTGCGGGAGGGGCGACCGAGGATCTGGCGGGACCTGAAGGCGCCAGACGTGATCGACCAGGTCGTCCAGAGCGAGGACCACCGTCAGCTGATCGCCGACGCCCGCTACAACTCCGCGGCGGTGGTGCCGCTGATCGCCCGCGGCCGGACGCTCGGCTGCCTCTCCTTCCTGCACGCGCTTGGCGACTTGCGTTATGACCCCGACGACCTCCAGTTCCTCGCCGAGCTGGGCGACCGGGCTGCGATGGCCCTGGACAATGCCCGCCTCTACCGCGAGCGGGCCCTGGTCGCGGAGAACCTCCAACGCGGCCTGCGTCCGCCCCGACCCGCCGAGGTGGCGGGCCTGGACATCTCGGTCGTCTTCGAGGCGGCCGGTGAGGGGATCGAGATCGGCGGCGACCTCTACGACGTGCTCCCGACCGACGACGGCTGCTGGATCCTGGTCGGCGACGTCGCCGGCAAGGGCAGCGCGGCGGCAGGGGTATCGGTCGCGGTGCGGCACTCGGTGCGCGGCCTGGTCCGGGAGATCGCCGACCCCGCCGAGGTCTTGGCGCGGGTCAACGAGCTGCTCCTTGCCGGCAGCACCCTCAATGACTTCGCCACCGCGGTGCTGGTCCGGATGCGCCGCGAGGGCGAGAGATGGCGGTTCACCCTTGCCTCCGCCGGTCACCCGCCGGCGGCGCACGTATCCGGCTCGGGGTCATCCCAGCTCGGCGGCGGCACCGTGCTCGGTGCCTTGCCAGAGCCTGCCCTGGAGCGCCACGAGGCGACGCTCGAGGCCGGCGAGACGCTCGTGCTCTGCACCGACGGCTGGCACGAGGCCGGCCCGGTGGCCGGGCACCTCGGCCCCGAGGCGCTGGCCGAGATGACCGAGGCACTCCGCGACCTATCGCCGACGGAGCTGACCGAGCGGCTACGAGGGGACGCGATCGTCCGCAGCGGCGACGTACTGCGAGACGACATGGTCGTCCTCGCGGTCCGCCCCAGTCTGGAAGAGCGCGAGGCGGGCGCGACGGCGGGCGCACAGCCGGACGTCGCGACGCCAACCTGATGCGGTCCTCGTTGCGCGTCGCGGTGGTTTTCTGCGCGGCGCTCGCGCTCTGCGTGGTCCTGGCCCGCGCGGGCGCGCCGGTCTCGGCGGCACCGACCGCCCGAGCCGGCGCGGCGCGTCCGGCGATCACTATCTGGCCGATCCCGTTCGGCCCGAAACGTAAGCGCGAGATGGCCAAATACTCCGCCCGCCACTACGGCCACCGGGCCTGGCGCTTGCGGCGCCCGCGGGTGATCGTCGAGCACATGGCGCAGGCGTCGAGCGCCGCGTCAGTCCGCGACGCCTTCGTCCCCGACGTTCCCGACGTCGAGCTGCACGAGCTGCCCAACGTCTGCACGCATTTCGTCATCTCCTCCGCCGGGAGGATCTACCGGCTGGTCAACCTGCGCACGCGCTGCCGCCACACCGTCGGGCTCAACTGGACCGCGATCGGGATCGAGCACACCGGCTTTGCCGATTCCGACGCGCTCGGCAACCGCCGCCAGCTGCGCTCCTCCCTACGCCTGACGCGGTACCTGCGCTGCCACTTCAGGATTCCGGTGCGCAACGTGATCGGCCACCGCGAGAGCCTCCGCTCGCCCTTCCACCACGAGCTGGTCCCCAGCCTGCGGCACCAGACCCATGGTGACTGGCGACACAGCTCGATGCGGGTCTACCGCGCCAAGCTGCGGGACCTGGGCCGCTGTTAGCCCGGCAACGGGACCGGCGTTAGCAAGGGCTCGCCGCGGACCGCGGCGATCGCGTTGGCGGCGGCCAGCTCAGCCATCGCAGTGCGGGTCTCCACCGTCGCCGAGCCGAGATGGGGCACGAGGGTGACGTTGTCGAGCTCGAGCAGGCCGGGATGCACCTGCGGCTCGTTCTCGTAGACGTCGAGGGCGGCCGCTCCGAGGCTGCCGTCGCGAAGCGCCTCGACCAGGGCCGCCTCGTCAACGATCGGTCCGCGGGCGGCGTTGACCAGGACCGCGCCCGGCTTGATCAGCGCCAGCCGTTCGGCCGAGAGCAGGTGGCGGGTCTCCTCGGTCAGGGGGCAGTGCAGGCTGACCACGTCCGCCGTCCCCAGCAACTCCTCAAGCCCCACTCGCTCCGCCCCCAGCTCGGCGACCACGCCAGGGTCGGCGGGGTGGCGCTGGCAGTAGGCGACCCGCATGCCGAAGGCACGAGCCCGCTCTGCGACCCGTCGTCCGATCGACCCGAGACCGACGATCCCCAGCAGCTTGCCACGCAGGTCGTGGCCGAGCATGAAGGACATCGACCAGGCCCAGGGCGTGCCGGAGCGGATCAGCCGTTCTCCCTCGCCGAGGCGGCGGCAGGCCGAGAGGATCAGCCCGATCGTCAGGTCCGCGGTGGCGTCGTCGAGGACACCCGGGGTGTTGGTCACCGCGACGCCGCGGCTGGCAGCCGCCTTCAGGTCGACGTTGTCGTAGCCGACGGCGACGTTGGCGACGCAGCGCAGGTCCGGGCCGGCGGCGTCGAGCAGCTCGCCGTCAACGTTGTCGTGCAGGAGGGTGAGGATCGCGTCGGCACCCGCGACCAGCTCCAGCAGTTCGGCTCTCGGCAGGCGGGCCTCGGTATCCGCGATCTCGACCGAGCCGGCGTCGCCCAGCATCTCCACCGCCGACTCCGGGACCTGACCGGTGATCGCGAACCGCGCTGCGCGCTCGGCGGACATCGGCGCCGACTCTAGCTGGCACCTGGATACACTCGGCCGATGGACTGGCGCCTCGAACTGGTTCAGGTACCCGTCTCCGACGTCGACCGGGCGAAGGAGTTCTACGAGCGGGTCGGCTTCGTCGCCGAACACGACCACCAGGTCAGTGACGAGCTGCGCTTCGTGCAGCTGACGCCGCCCGGCTCGCCAACCTCGATCACGATCGGCACCGGGTTCGGGGAGATGGAGCCGGGTTCGCTGGAAGCGTTGCAGCTGGTCGTCGCAGACATCCAAGCCGCTCGCGAGCACCTGCACGAGCGCGGTGTCGAGGTCGGCGAGGTGCAGGAGTTCCCCTGGGGCTCCTTCGTCTTCTTCGCCGACCCCGACGGCAACCGATGGTCGGTGCAACAAATCCCGCCGCGGCCGGAGCAGTGATGAGCGACGCGATCGAGCACGGCTTCAAGGAGGGCGACAAGGTCTGGGTGCAGGACGGCGACGGCAACCGCCATTCCGGAGTGTTCGTCGGCGACAACGAAGCAGCCGGCTGGTTCGGCGGCGGCCCCAGCGCCTACGTCGTTCACCCCGAGGCGCACCAGGCCGAGGTCGTCTCGCTCTTCCGCATCACCCCCCGCGACGAGTAGCCACAACGGCCCTGGGCTATTCCGGTACCGGTGTAAACCCCGCGAGCCGCCGCATGCCCTCCTGCTCCAGTCGGAGCATGCGCCAGTCGTCGAGGCGGGTGGCGCCGAGGCCCTTGTAGAACTCGAGCGCCGGCTCGTTCCAGTCCAGCGCGCACCATTCGAACCGGATGTGACCCCGTTTGAGTGCCAGCCCGGCGAGGTGCTCCATCACCGCCCGGCCGATTCCCGCCCGTCGCCGCTCGGGGCGTATGTACACATCCTCCAACCAGATCCCCGACCTGCACTCGAAGGTAGAGAAGGTGGTGAAGAAGATCGCGTACCCGACCGGCACATCGTCCAGCTCGAGGACCAGTGCCTCGGCGGCCTCCTGCTCGAACAACGAGCGGCGCAAGGTCTCGGCGTCGCCCGCGACCTTGTGGGCGAGTTTCTCGTACTCGGCCAGCTCGAGAATCAAGCCGAAGATCAGCTCGGCGTCGGCCTCGGCCGCCGGCCGGATCGCCAGTCCATCTACCTGAGTGGTCATCGCCCGCAGCGTAAGCGACGGGTCGGCTCAGGCGATCCCCTCGAGCTCGTACTCGCGCAGGAAGCCCTCGAAGAGGCGGCGGTGGCCCTGCTCGTCGCGGAGGATGTCGATCACCATGTCCTGGGTGACCGGGTCCACCCCCTCGGTCTCCTCGACGATCCGGGTGTAGTGCTCGATCGCACCGGTCTCGGCTTTGATTACGCCGCGGATCACGTGGACCGTGTCGGTCTGCTCCTCGGGCGGCTGCAGAAAGCTCTGTTCGGCGGCGAACGCTTCCGATCCCGGCACCACGCCGTAGAGCTCCTTGATCCGACTGGCGAACTGGCGCGCGTGCCCCAGCTCCTCTTCGATGTCCTCGGAGAGCGACTCCTTGATCTCCTGCGCCCGGACCCCGTCGAGGTTGACGGAAGCGGCGAGGTAGCTCATCACCGTCTCTATCTCCATCCAGTACGCCGTGGTCAACAGCTCGACGATCTCCTCGCGCGCCTCGGAGCTACTGCCGTTGAAGATTCCCTTGCTGGGGCTGCTCGTCTCCATGTCCCGGTCCTCCTCGTCGCAGTTTGTACCTCTCCTCTTCCTACCCGCAGCAGCGCGGGAGGAACCGGCCCGCCTGCAGGGGACATAGGCTGCCGCGAGATGGAGACGATCGAGGAGCTTCTGGCCAACAACCGGGCGTTCGCCGGGTCGTTGCCCGAGCGGCACCTCGACGTCCAGCCGAGCCGCCGGCTGGCGATCGTCACCTGCATGGACTCCCGCCTCGATGTCTTCGCGGCGCTCGGCCTCGGGGACGGCGAGGCCCACGTGCTGCGCAACGCCGGCGGCGTCGTCACCGACGACGTGATCCGTTCCCTGGCCGTCTCCCAGCGTCGCCTAGGGACCCGTGAGGTGATGTTGATCCACCACACCGACTGCGGGATGCAGAAGCTCAGCGACGACGAGTTCCGGGCCGAGCTGCGGCAGGACACCGGCGTCGCCCCCGCCTTTGCGATCGAGTCCTTTACCGACGTCGACGCCGACGTGCGCCAGTCGGTTCTGCGGGTGCGGCGCTCGGAGTTCCTCCCCCACGGCGATGCGGTGCGCGGCTTCGTCTACGACGTTGCCACGCACCGCCTTCGCGAGATTGAGGTCGAGGAGGGCTAGCGGTCGGTGCCCACCACCGCCCCATACGGCACCTGGTCCTCGCCAATCGACGCGGCGACCGTGGCTCGCGCGGGGCGGCGGCTGGGGGCGGCGGCGCTGGCCGAGGACGGCGCGGTCTGGTGGGCCGAGGGCCGGCCCACCGAGGGCGGCCGGGTGGTGCTGATGCGGCGCCGGCCGGGGCGCGAGCCCGAAGAGGTGACCCCCGAAAACGTCAACGTCAGGACCCGCGTCCACGAGTACGGCGGCGGGGCCTGGTGCCTGGCCGGCCCCGACCTCGTTCTCTTCACCAACTTCGCCGACCAGCGGCTCTACCGGCAGCAGCTCGGCGAGGTCCCGGTGGCAATCACGCCGGAGCCCGAGACCGCAGCGGGCCTGCGTTACGCCGACCTCCGCATCACCCCGGACGGGGCCACCGTCGTCTGCGTCCGCGAGGTCCACGGCGAGGGCGAACCGGAGAACCAGGTCGTCTCCCTCGCGATCGACGGCTCGGGCGAACCGGTGGTGCTCGCCTCCGGCCGCGTCTTCTACTCGTTCCCGCGGGCCAGCCCCGACGGCCGGTGGCTGGCCTGGACCTGCTGGGACCACCCGAACATGCCCTGGGACGGGACCGAGCTGTGGCTGGCGCCGCTCGCCGACCCCTCCGATGCCCGTCGGGTCGCCGGCGGGCCAGCCGAGTCGATCTTCCAACCGGAGTGGGACGCCGAGGGCCGGCTGCACTTCGTCTCCGACCGCGACGGCTGGTGGAACCTCTACCGCCTCGAGGGCGAGCAAGCGGCCCAGCTGACCGCCGAGCAGGCCGACCTCGCCCACCCGCAGTGGCTCTTCGGCGGCGCCACCTATGCCTTCCTCGAGGACGGCTCGATCGCCTGCGTCCGGTGCGCCGGAGCCGAGGAACGCCTCTTCGTTCTCGACCCCGGCGCCGAGCGACTCCGCGACCTCGGGCTCCCTTTCACCGCCTTTGGCTTCCCCTCGCTGGCCGCGCGCGGCACCATGCTGGCCTTCGCCGCAGCCACCCCCGAGCGGGAGACGAGCGTGGCCCTGCTCGACGTCCCGGGCGGCGAGATCGAGACCATCAGGGTGGCGAGCGAGACCGAGATCGACCCCGCCTATATCTCGGTCCCACGAGCGATCGAGTTCCCGACCAGCGGCGGCGAGGTCGCCCACGGCTTCTACTACCCGCCCGCCAACGCCGACTTCAAGGGCCCCGAAGACGAACGGCCGCCGCTGATCGTGCAGAGCCACGGTGGCCCGACCTCTCACGCGACCCCTGCGCTGGACCGCGAGTTCCTCTACTGGACCAGCCGCGGGATCGGCGTCGTCGACGTCAACTACCGCGGTTCCAGCGGCTACGGCCGCGCCTACCGCGACCGACTGCGCGGCGAGTGGGGGGTCGTCGACACCGAGGACTGCATCACCGCCGCTCGGTACCTCGCCGAGCAGGGCGAGGCCGACGGCGAGCGGCTGGCGATCCGTGGCGGCTCGGCCGGCGGTTACGCGACCCTCTGCGCGCTGGTCTTTCACGACGAGTTCGCCGCTGGGGCCAGCTACTACGGCGTCGCCGACGCCGAGGCGCTCGCCCGCGACACCCACAAGTTCGAGGCCCGGTACCTCGACAACCTGATCGGGCCCTACCTCGAGCGCGCCGACCTCTACCGAGAACGCTCGCCGATCAACTTCGCCGAGCGCCTGCAGGTCCCGGTGATCCTCTTCCAAGGGCTCGAAGACGAAATCGTCCCGCCCAACCAGGCCGAGATCATGGTCGCGGCCCTGCGCCGTAACGGCATCCCCCACGCCTACCTCGCCTTCGAGGGCGAGCAGCATGGCTTCCGCCGCTCCGAGACCGAGATCCGGTGCCTCGAAGCCGAGCTCTACTTCTACGGTCGCATCCTCGGCTTCGAGCCGGCAGGCGACCTCGAGCCGGTCGAGATCGAGGGGCTCCCCCGCCCCTAGCTGACCACGCAGTTCTTCGAGCCGCCCTCGGTTTCGCCTTTGGCAGGGAAGGCGTGGGCGAGGGCCTGGGCGATCAGTTGGGCGCGGGCGGCGTAGCCGGGTGAGGTGAAGTGGATGCCGTCTTCGATGAACCAGGCGTCTTTGACGTCGGAGGCCCAGTCGTAGACGCGCATGTTCGGGTAGCTGGCGCAAGCCGCCACCAGTTCCTTGTCCCACTTCTCCATGTTCTCGGTTGAGTAGGGATCGCCGCTTTCGACGATCGAGCGCACGTTCACCCACATCACCGGCTCTCCAGCAAGGATCGCCATCATCTTGTCGATCCGTTCGCGCTCGTCGACGGCCGAGCCAACTGCGACGTTGGCGCTGTCGTTGGTCCCCATCGCCAGCACCCAGCACCCTTTGAAGCCTTCGAGCCGCCAGGCTTCGGCGACTTCCTGGGCGTTCGGTTCGCCTTCGAAGGTCTCTTCGATCGAGCGTGCGCCGGAGATCTCGATGTGCTGTTCGATGGCGCCGACTTCGGCGTAGCGGGCTTCGATCCGCTGGCCCGGGATCGGCAGGTATTCCGGCGAGTCGAGGCCCTCCGAAGTCGAGTCGCCGATGTGGACGACGGCTTTGCAGGACGACTTGGTCGAGGAGCTGGCCTGCGCCGGGGTCAACGGCGGCGGTTTCGTCGCCCCCACCGCCCTCGCTTCCGCGGCCCTCGCGGCCGAACCTTCGGCGGGCGCCGAGTTCAGCCCGGCCATGCCGGCGGTGGCGAGGACCAGGACCACACCGGCCCCCGCGACCGCCACCCGCGCCGGCGGCGGCAGGGTCCGCCAGCTCCACCCCGCCTCGCGCCACCGCTTCCAGAGCCGCCCGATAGCCCCGTGGCGAATCGGCTCCTCGACGTATTTCCAGGAGAGCGCGGAGATCCCGATGATCGCCGCCACCTGCAGCGCCGCGCGCAGGTATTCGCGCCCGTTGGCGACTCCGCCCGGCGTGGTCAGGACGATGATCGGGAAGTGCCAGAGGTAGAGGCCGTAGGACCGGACCCCGATCCAGCGGAGCGGGCGCCAACCGAGGATCGGGCCGAGCCGGGTAGCCGGGTGCGCGACCGCGGCGACGACCAGAACGGTCGCGATCGAGAGCAGTACGAAACCGCCGCGGTACAGGAACGAGGAGTACTGGCTGGTCTGCCAGATCATCACCGCGATCGCCACCAGGCCGACGACGCCGAGCCCGTCGAGCGTGTTGCGGGCGCCGACCGAGATCCGACCGGTCAGCCGCCGGCTGGGCCAGACCATCGCCAGGGCAGCACCGAAGAGCAGCTCCGAAGCGCGGGTGTCGGTGCCGTAGTACACCCGCGACGGATCAAGGCTCGGCTTGTAGAGCACCGCCATCAGGACCGCCGAGACGAAGGCGAGGGCCAGGGTCGCCACGGCTAGCTTGGGCCGGACGCCGGAGGGCAGTGGCCGCTCACGGACCAGTTTGGTCCCGACCAAGAGGATGAACGGCCAGAAGATGTAGAACTGCTCCTCGATCGCCAACGACCAGAGGTGGTTGAGCGGGCCGGGCGGCTCGAACCGGGCGAAGTAGGAAACGTCGCCGAAGATCAGCTGCCAGTTGCCGACATAGACGGCGTTGGCGACGACGGCGTCGCGAAACTGCTGCGGCTGGGCCGGCCCGAACACGGTCACCCAGGCGACCACGATCAGCAGCATCAGGAACAGCGCCGGCAGCAGCCGCCGCGCCCGCGCCAGCCAGAACCGGCCGAGCTTGATGTGACCGCGGGCCGAGAGCTGCGCCAACAGGATGTCGGTGATCAGGTAGCCGCTGAGGGTGAAGAAGATGCCGACCCCGAGCAGCCCGCCCGGCGCCCAGCCGAAACCGAGGTGGAAGGCGATGACGGCGAGCACGGCGACCGCCCGTAGGCCGTCCAGTCCAGGCATGTAGCGCTGGTTGCGCTTGACCGGTTCAGGCATTGGTCAGGCTGATGCTACGTGCTCGATAAGTCGAGCAAACCGCGTGTACCGAGCGTCAACGCGCGAGGAATTCGAGCACCAGCCGCTCAACCGTCTCGGGCGCATCGGCGAACGGCCAGTGCCCACTCGCCGGCAGCACATGGACTTCGGCGGAGGGGAAGGCGTCCCGCTGTTTGGTTGCGTACTCGGCCGGAAGGTAGGCGTCGTGTTCCCCCCAGATCACCAGCGCCGGGATGTCACGCGGCGCCATCTCCTCCGCGAAATCGACCCCGGCGGAGCCAGGGTCGTCGGTGTCGCGATAGACCTTCAGCACCGCCCGCCGGGTGCGGCGATCGTAGTGGTCGTACATCCCTTCGACGAAATCCCGCGGCAACCCCCGTGGCTCGTTGCGATTGAGCAGGAACCGGAAAGCGCCGCGGGTCGCGGTCGCCATGAAGACCTCGCCGGCCACCGGCGTCCGCCAGACCCGCGCCAGGCGGTGCCACTTGTAGCCAGGCAAAACCCCGGTGTCGATCAGGGTGACGCTGGCGACGGCATCAGGGCTCGTCGCCGCCCAGACCATCCCGATCGGCCCACCGAGGTCGTGGAGGACGAGGTGCACCCGCTCGATCCCGAGCGCCGCCAGTGCCTGGCCAACGAACGCCGAGTAGCCGGAGTTGGTGTACTCGAAGCCTGCCGGGGCGACGGTCTCGCCGAAGTCGGGCAAGTCGAAGGCGACCGCCCGCATCCCGGTCTCCCCCACCGCCCCGACCAGCCGCGCCCAGTCATCGGCGGAGCCCGGGTTGCCGTGCAGGAAGACGACCGCCTCGCTCGCCTCCGCCTGGCCCGCCTGCACCAGCCTCATCTCGGTGCCGGTGACGCTGACCCGGCCGCGCTCGGCCGTGGCGCTCATCCGGGCGAAGTCTCGACCCGCCCGCCTGGCGCCTCCTGCCTGTCGGGGGAGCGCTTGAGGGCCCGCCGGACGCTCAGCATCGTCGCCCGCGGCAGGGCACCCGCGAAGGTCCGGATGGGCCCGATCTGACGGGTCGCGAACTTGTCGACGATGATCGCCGTCTTCTTATCGCGGGCCGCCGTGGAGAAGAGCAGCCGCTCGACCGGGTTGAAACGCCGGCCGGTCGCGTAGTCGTGGATCAGGAAGGCATGCCCCTTCAGCTGGCGGGCGTGGCGGCGGCGGTAATGCTTGAGGCCGCGGTCCAACGACTCGTTGCCGGCCAGCGCCGGGGCAACTGCATCAGCCAACCATTCGCCAGACTGGAACGCCCACCCGCAGCCGATCCCGAACAGCGGGTCGGTCGCGAGCGCCGCGTCGCCGACAAACGCCAGGCCCGGCGCCGTGACCTCGCGGACCCTGTTCGGCATCTCGATCTTGCCGATCACGTCGCTGACCAGCCGCGCCGACCGGATCGGCGGAGCGTCGGGGAAGTCGGCCACGTACTCGACCAACGCCTTCTCCGGGTTGCGCTTGAACTCCGGCAGGCGGTCCTTGGTCGGCATCGCCACATAGAAGATCTGGTTCTGATCGGTCGGGAACGCCGCGGCGAACTGCGGGTCGCCAAACCAGATCGTCCCGTCGGGCGCGCTCTCGGGCATCTCGCCTTCGAAGTAGCCGCCGTAGGCGAAGCGGCCGTGGGGAAGGACCTTTTCGCCGATCTCGCTCAGCTTCGCGACCTGGGAGTCGCGGCCGTCGGCGCCGACGACGAGCCCGGCGTGCAGCTCGGTTTCCTCGCCCTCGCGGTCCCGGACCACGACGCCGGCGAAGGACTCCCCGTCCCGCAGCAGGCTCTTGGCGGGTCGGCCGAGCATCAGGTCGACGCCGGGCGTCTCGGCCGCCGCATCGCGAAGCAGGGGGTCGAGCACTTCGCGGCGGAGGTTGACCGCGTAGGACGCCCGCTCGGGCGGAGCCTCGATGATTCCCCACTGGGTCCAGGCTCGAACCCGGGAGCGAACGCCGCCGGCGGCGACGATTGGCTCGAGCAGGTCGAGCCGTTCGAGCGTCGGCACCCCCGAGGCCTGGATGAAGTGCGAGCACATTCGCTTGAAGGCGTCCGGGTTCGGCTGCTTCTCGACTAAAGCGACCCGCGCCCCCTGCCTCCCCAAGAACATCGCCGTCGTGCAACCGGCGAGGCTGGCGCCGACCACGACAACGTCGTACTCGGCCTGTTTGCTGTGGCTGGTCTCCGGCATCTTCGGCCTCCTGTTCGGCTCGACATCCGACAGTTCGTCCCGTACTATACGACACGAATCATGAAACGCAAGCCAATCCGCCTCACCACGACCTCTTACGCCCTGCTCGCCCTACTCGACCAGCTCGGCGAGGCGACCTCCTACGACATCAAGCAGGCGCTGGAGAAATCGATCGAGAACTTCTGGCCCGTACCCCACACCACCGCCTATGAGGAGCCGGCCCGGCTGGCCGAGGGCGGCTACCTCACGGTCACCCAGGAGGACGGGGGGCGCCGGCGTAAGAGCTACACGCTCACCGACGAGGGACGGGAGGCACTGCGAGCCTGGGCGGACGAGCCAAGCGCCGGGCCTCCCCAGCTGCGCGACGAATTCCTGGTCAAAGTCTTTGCCGGGGCCGACCCGAGCACGCTGCTGGTGGCCCGGGCCGAGTGGCACCGGGGCAAGCTCGCCGAGCTGCAGGGCTACCTCGACGAGGTCCGCGAGGCTGAGGGCTGGGACCCCTCCGAGCGGGTCCTGCTCGCCGGCCTCGGCTACCACCAGCTGATGCTCGACCTGCTCGAGAAACTCGAGCAGGTCGAGGTGCCTTCGCGGCCGCAGCAGGTCGCATCTCAGTAGCCGACCGGGTGCCTGACCGCGAACCCCTTCGGGTAGGCCGGGGCCTGGTGCCAGCGGGGACCGGTGCCGCGAGCGTTGCCCGAGGTGTCCCAGCGAAGGCCGGCGATTACCGCGTAGACGTGTCCCCCGTTCGCGTAGATCGTGATCCACCGCCCGGGCCCGGGAGCGCCCCATCCCATGAACGAGCCGGAGACCAGTGGGCTGTTGAGCAAGCCACCGCCGTGCAAGGCGTAGCTGACCGCGCCCGAGCAGTCATAGCCGCGTGAGGTCCAGCCCCGGTGGCCCCCGCCCCATATATAGGGCGTGTCGCGGATCCGGTTGGCGGCGGCGATCACCTGCTTGACAACCGGCGGGGCGCCGAGCGGCGCCATCGCACGACCACTGACCAGGGCGGAGAGCCGCGAGCCGGTCGCCGTCGGCGGCGTGGTCGGGGGTGCCGTCGGGGGCGTGGTCGTCGAGGGCGGTTCGATCTGCCGGCTCGTAGTAGCCGTGAGCCCACCAGGGGATCCCTGAGCGCTGCTGGCGAACAGGCCAGCGGTCGCGATCAGGGCCAGCGCAGCCAGCGCCGTCACAAGGGCGCGTCTAGCCGCGCCAGGTCCTGCCGTCATCGTCCCTCCTTCGGGTGCCGGCGGGGTTAGCTGACGGGCTGGCGCTGAAGGAGCTTGCGCCCCCACCTCAACGGTGGGCTCGCCCCGGAAACTTGGTTCCCCCGCTCCCTGGCGGCACGCCGCCAGGGATTAGGCATATGTAGTTATTTCGTGAGCAAACATAAACAAACTGGCGAAGTTGCGGCGAGCTCCGGCTCTTTAGATAGAAAACATTGCGTGAAATTTCTTGACTGCTACACGGTTCCGTGTAAGCGTCGGCGGCCGGGTGGCCTTCATCACCTCGCCACCCGTCAACCAGCAAACACGGAACAAGGAGAGGAATCCATGATCGGACGTAAGGCCGTTCTCGGCCTCGCGCTGCTTTCCGCGCTTCTCGTCTGCGCCTTCGTCGCGCAGAGCGCATCGGCAGCCGCAGCAGTCAACACAACAGCAGTCACATGCGTCAAAGGGGGCGGCGCCAAAGATTTCAAAGACGCCCACTGCGATGAATTCGTCGGCGAAAACAAAGGCGAATTCGGTCACGTAGAAATCGCGGTCAATACCAAAACAACCGTCAGCATTACCAACGCGGGCACCGCGAACGCGACAAAAGACGCGGCTCCCACGATTCTCAAAGGCACGGTTTTCGGAGTCAAAAACGAAATTACCTGTAAAACCGTGACCGGAGAAGGAGAACTCACGAACGAAGAACCGTCGGCCAAAGTCCACAAGTTCACGGGTTCGGTCACGGCCAACTTCACTTCCTGCACGGTGAACAAACCGGCGATCGGCTGCAAAGTCAAAGAACCGATCTCCGTCACGTCCAAAGTCGAAGGCGTCGAAGGACTCGGGCCCGAAAAAAACACAATGGGCCAGGAATTCAAACCGGCCGCAGGGGAAACCTTCTCCGAACTCACGCTCGAAGGCTGCTTCATCGCAGGCACCTACAAAACCACCGGTACGGCGATCGGGACAGGAACCGGGTCGCCCTCCGCAAAATTCAGCGGTGCGACAAACGTATTCACCAACGCGATGACCAAAGAAACCCTCAAACTCGCTGGTAACCCAGCCGAAATCTCCAGCTCGACCACAGTCACCATGTCCGGTGGCGGCAACCCGATCGCGCTTACAACAACCACATAGCTCTGTTGGCGTTGTAGCTCGTCGTTCGTAGCTCGAAGCGACTGAAGGCACCGGGCCGGGCCAATTGGCTCGGCCCGGTGCTATGTTGCGGCCATGGCGGTGAAACTCCACCGGTGCAGCCTTGGCTGGTTCAAGCTCGACGCTCATCCCTGCTGGAAAGTGCAGAAGGCGCTTGACGAGGAGGGGGTCGAGTACGAGGTCGTCATGGGCCCGCTGCGTCCCGGCAAGCGGGAGGATCTGAAGCGGATCTCGGGGCAGAACAAATACCCGACGATCGAGTTCGAGGACGGCCGCGCCTACCGCGAGGAGTCCAAGGACATGGCCGCCAAGATCCGCGCCGGTCAGCTGTTCGGCTGACCCGATGCCGAGACCGTGGCCCGACGGCCCGCCCGGCGCGGCGGACCGCGCCCGCTACGCCAACGCCGAGCCGGTCCCCTACTGGACCGCACCGCGGCGCGACCCCACGCCACCTCTCTCCGGGCCGGCGGAGACCGACCTCTGCATAGTCGGCGGCGGCTTCACCGGGCTCTGGGCGGCCCTGCACGCCAAGGCCGACGACCCGGGCCGCGAGGTCCTCCTGGTTGAGGCCGGAAGGATCGGCGGGGAGGCGAGCGGGCGCAACGGCGGCTTCGTCGACTCCTCGCTGACGCACGGCATCGACAACGGCCTCGCTCGCTTCGCCGATGAGATCGAGGCTCTTGAGCGCCTCGGCGAGGAGAACTTTGCCGGGATGCGCGCCGACATCGAGCGCCACGGGATCGAGTGCGCCTGGGAGGAGGGCGGCGGGATCGGCGTTGCGCTCGAGCCGCACGAGCTGGAGGCCCTCGCTGAAGCGGTGCCGGTGTTGCGGCGCTTCGGCCACGACGTCGAGCTGCTCGATGGCGCGGCGGTGCGGGCCGAGGTCGACTCGCCCACCTACCTGGGTGGGCTCTGGGACCGCACCGGCCAAGCTCTGGTTGATCCGGCCAGGCTGGCGGACGGTCTGCTGGCAGCAGCGCTGAGGGCCGGGGTGCGCGTGCACGAGCACTCCCCGGCACGCGCACTGCGCGACCGCGAGGGTGGCGTCGAGGTGGTCTGCGCCGACGGCACCGTCCGCACTCGCCGGGTGCTCCTCGCGACCAGCGCCTTCCCGCCCTTGGTGCGGCGGCTCCGGCGCTACATCGCGCCGATCTACGACTACGTGCTGGTCACCGAGCCGCTCACCGAGGCGATGCGCGAAGCGGTCGGGTGGCGTCGGCGCCAGGGCATCGGTGACATGGGTAACCAGTTCCACTACTACCGGCTGACCGCCGATAACCGAATCCTGTTCGGCGGCTACGACGCGGTTTACCGCTACGGCGGCCCGGTCGACCGTGCACTCGACGGGCACGACCCGACTTTCGCCAGGCTCTCGCAGCACTTCGCCGCGACCTTCCCCCAGCTTCGGGACCTCCGCTTCGCCTACCGGTGGGGCGGCGCGATCGACACCTGCAGCCGCTTCTCGGTCTTCTTCGGGACCGCCCATCGCGGCCGAGTCTCCTACGCGCTCGGCTACACCGGGCTCGGGGTCGCGGCCACCCGCTTCGGCGCCAGGGTCGCGCTCGATCTCCTTGACGGCCGCGAGACCGAGGCGACCCGCCTGCGCTACACCCGCACCAAGCCCGTCCCCTTTCCGCCCGAGCCGCTGCGTAGCGGGGTGATCCAGCTGACCCGCAACAGGCTCGCCGCCGCCGACCGCAAGGCCGGGCGCCGCGGTTTCTGGCTGCGAACGCTGGATCGTCTCGGGCTTGGATTCGACAGCTAAAAACAGTCAGGTTCGCTAGAACAAACGTCTAGATTCGCCCCTCCCCGTGCCAAATTGCCAGGCACGGATGCGATCGCTCAACCTCCGCCTGGGCCTGCTCTCCCTCGGCCTCGCCCTGGTACTCGTAGCCGTTCCCGGTTTGAGCCTCGGCGCCTCGCCGAAGATCGACGCCGACGGCGCCTCTGAGCGCTCCGCGCCAACCGCAAGCAGCTCCGCCAAGCGAGCCAAGAAGCGCTGCAAGAAGGCACGCCCGCAGGCCAAGGCCGCCAAGCGGCGCGCCTGCAAGAAGCGCAAGCCTCACCGACCCGCCGGGCCGCCGCCCCCCGTCCCGGCTGGTCCCCCGCCGCCGGCAGGACCGGGCGCCCCTGGAACCCCCGGTGGCGGTGAACCGGAATACAAACCGCCTGAAGGACCGGGCGGAGGCCCAGGCGAGCCGCCCTCCGAGTTCGAGCGGGTCGACCTGATCTCCAACAACGGCTTCGAGGAAGCCGAGGACCAGACCGCGTGCTTCGAGCCGTTCTCCGGAAACGACGGCACCGTCGCCTCAACCGCGACGAACCCGCTCGCGGGGGCCAAGAGCCTTGTGGTCACCGTCTCTCCCTTCGGCAGGGTTGGGTGCATCCACGATTACCCCTTCGGCGCCGGACCGATCGGCGAGGCGGTAACGGTCCAGAGCAAGGTACGCATCGACTCCCCCACCAACGGCGAGGGTCTCGAGGTCTGCGCGATCGTCTACTTCGACGACGACCCGCAGCCCGATGAGGAGTGCCGGACCCTGCCGCTCTCAGACCACGGCGTCGGCGACGTGCTGCTGAGTCTCGACACGGAAGGCAAACGCCTGCAACGGGTCTTTTTCCAGCTGCAAGCCGGTGCGACCCGGGTCGACGCCACCCTCGACGACGCCCATCTCTACGTCGACCAGCTGAAGGGCAGCGCGGGCGGCGGTGGCGAGGATGACGGTGGTGGTGGCGGAGGCGGAGGCGGCGGTGGCTCGAACGTCGGCCGGTTCGCCGCGATGGTCTCCCCGACCGACGGCGAAACCTTCACCGGCCCGCTCGACCTGCGCCTGGTCGGCATCGGCCACGACCCCAACATCCCCACCAACGAGCCGGTCCCCGGCAGGGGCATCAACGCGGCCAAGGTCGAATTCCTCCTCGACGGCGCCAAGGTCCTCGAGCAGAACGGGACCGAGGCCGAGTACCACGTCTTCAAGGGCTTCGCCTCGGATCTCGACCTCGCTCCCGGCCAGCACACGGTGGTCGCTCGGGCGACTTACGCCGACCCCGCCCTGGTACTCGAAAGCGACCCGGTAACGATCACGGTCGAGAACCCGCCCGTCTACGCGCAGACCGTGAACCTCACCCAGGACGTGGTCCTCTCGGGGAGCCAATCCTTCGAGCTGACCGGCTCGCCGGGCGGCCGAATCAGGCTGAACGGCAACGGGCACCGGATCGTCTCCCCCACCGGCACCTCGGGCGACCTGGTGCTGAAGCACGTCGACGTCTACAACCTCGGTAACCCGGCGAACGCCTCGGCACCGGGGATCGACGTCACCGCCACCGGAACCACCGGCTCGGTCGCGATTGAAAACTCCATCTTCGACGGCAGCAACCCGGTCGAGCTCCGGTTCGACGGCTCCTCTGCGGCGACGCTGACGGGCAACCTGTTCCGCTCGAACATGCGGATGCCGATCGGGCAGCAGCCGGGGTCCGACGCCACCTCACCCACGGTCCCGGTGGTCTCGATCTCGGGGACCTCGGCCGTGCCCAAGACCTTCTCCGGCAACAACGTCGGCGCTGCGCCGGTTCTCTTCGACCGCGTCAACCGGTGGACGATCGGGGGCGACACCGACGCCGAGAGCAACGTCCTGATCGGGCCTCGGGCGTCCTTCGAAGTCCTCGGCTCCTCGAACGTGAGCATCGAAGGCAACTTCCTCAACCACACCTACTTCGGCGGTTGGAGCCAGGGACAGCTGCTCGAGCTGCACGGCACCAGGCCTCTCTCGGTCAAGCACAACGTGCTGGTCGACAGCTCCTGGCCGGTACGCGGGATCGGCGACGAGTTCGCCTACAACCTGGTGGTCGAAGCGGGGCACCAGTGGATGGTTCCCGACACCGGCGCCAACGTCCACCACAACATCTTCGTCGGCGGCGACAACGACGTCGGCGGGATCACCGGCTACTACAACATCTCCGCCCGGATCGAGAACAACACCTTCGACGGCCTGCTCGGCGGCCTCGTGCACTCGGCGATCAACTGGCAACAGGGCCAGACGACGCTGAAGTCGAACGCCTTCGTCGGCGTTCCGACCTGGGCGACCGCGGTGGTCGACAGGCAGGGCGGGACGGTCGACGCGGGCTTCAACGGCTTCTTCAACCCGGAGCCGACGAACTACACCGGCGGCCTCGCCCCGGCCAACGACCTGGGCGGCGGCACCTCGACCAACCCGAAATTCGCCGGGCCCCTCCCCACCGAGACCTTCGAAGGCGACAAGGTCGCCGTCTGGAAGCGCGACCTCCTGGTCAGCGAGATCCTCGCCGCCTACCGCGGCCGTTACACGCCGACCCAGGGCAGCGCCTACATCGACTCCGGCGACCCCGTCGGCGGCGCCGGCAACGACGTCGGCGCGATCGGCGCCGGCACCGTCAACCCCTTCGACCGGTTCGGCAGCTTCGCCCAGCCCGGCTGGACGCCGCCGCCCACCCCACCCAGCCCCTAGGAGCCCCGTGTCCCGCAACCCGATCCGCATCCTCTGCCTCGTCCTCGCCTTGGGCCTCCTCGCGATTCCGGGCTCGAGCCTTGGTTCCCCGTCGGGGCCTGGCACCGATGGCGCCTCCGAGCGCTCCGCACCAATTGCGAATAGCTCGGCGAAGCGGGCGAAAAAGCGCTGCCGCTGGGTCCGGTTGAAGGGCCGGAGCACGAAACGGCGAGTCTGCAAGAAGCGCAAGCCGACCCGTCCGGCGAACAGGCAGCCGGGGGTCCCAGCCGGACCGCCGCCTCCGACTCCCGCGGGCCCCGGTGCCCCTTATTCCCCCGCCCCCGGCGGCGGCGAACCGGACTACGAAGACCCCGAACTCCCCGGCGGGGAGCCGGGCACCCAGTACGAGACCGTCGACCTGATCTCCGACAACGGGTTCGAGGACGTCGGTCGGCCGACCGGGTGCTTCGACCCCTTCAACGACAACGACGGCGACGTCGCCGGTGACACCACCGCGCCGATCGCCGGAGCAAACAGCCTCAGAACGAGTGTCTCGCCCTTCGGCAGGGTCGGGTGCATCCACGACTACGGCTTCCACGAGGGGCCAATCGGCAAAACCGTGACGGTCGACGGGAAGCTCCGGATCGACTCCCCCACCAGCGGCAGCGCGCCACTGAAAGTCTGCGCGATCGTCTACCTCGAGGACTCCCAGGAGCAGGAGAGCAGATGCCGCACTGTCACCGCGTCCGAGCGGGGCGTGCTCCCCATCCATCTCGTCAAGGAAACCGAAGACAAACGCCTAGCGCGGGTCTTCTTCCAGCTCGAAGCAGCCGGGACCGCGATCGAGGCGACCCTCGACGACGCCCACCTCGTGGTCGAGCAGGTGCGGGGAAGTGAGGGCCCGCGCGGTGGTGGCGGTGGTGGAGGCGGGGGCGGCGGAGGTGGTGGCGCCTGCGCCGACACGATCGAGAGCGGCGAGGAGCCGGCGCCGGCCGGCCCGCCCGACCCCGACTCGCCCTGCGACGTCAACGCGAACCCGGGGAGCAGCTCCTACGTGCCGGCGCCGCTCAACCTGCGCGCCCAGCGTCCCTTCATCTCCGTCGCCGACTACCTGCAGGCGCCGGAAGGCGGGGCGATCTTCCAGGCGTTCAAGCGGTGGGTCGACCGGGCGGTCTTCCAAAACCAACCGGGCTTCGCCTATACCTCGACCGACGCGGTGATCATGTTCGCCCGCACCGGCAACGTCGCCTATATCGACGACGCGATTCGCAGGGTCGACGCCGACGTGGCGGCCGCCGAAGGGGCGATCGCCGCCGATCCCCCGCAGCGGCCGGCGATCGCCGCCGACTCCTACCTCGACGTCGGCGCCGAGATCGAAGCGCTCGCGCTCACCTACGACTACGGCTTCAACCGGATGAGCCCGCAGCAGCACAGCCGCTGGGAGGCGTTCGCCAACCAGGCGATCGCCAACGTCTGGAACCCGTTTACGGCAACCTGGGGCAACGCCCCCGCCGGCTCGTTCGCATGGAGCGCCTGGGCGGTCAACGACCCGGGCAACAACTACAACTACAGCTTCATCGAGGCGACCCAGATGTGGGCGCTCGCCAGCAAGGACCAGCGCTGGATCGAGTTCCTGCAGGAGCGCAAGTTCCCGCTGATCGTCGACTACCACGCCGAGCTGCCCGGCGGCGGCAGCCGCGAGGGCACCGGCTACGGGACCGCGCAGCGCCGGCTCTGGGAAAACGCGCGGATGTGGAGGGCCTCGACCGGCGAGGACCTGACCGCGGTCCGGACCCACGCGCGCGACTCGGTCGACTACTGGGTCCACGCCACGGTGCCGACCCTCGACCACTACGCGCCGATCGGCGACCTCTCCAGGGACTCGAACCCGAGCCTCTTCGACTACCACGAGACCCTGATGCGCGAGGCGGCTCTGGCCGGCGCGGGCACCCCGCAGGGCCGGCGCGCCGCCTGGTGGATCGCCAACAACTCGGTGCCGGAGACGCTGACCCAGGGCTTCACCCTGCGCAGCGCCCTGCTTACGCCGCCCGACCCGGCGCAGGCGCCGACCGCGCTCACCTACCGCGCCCCCGGTGTCGGCCAGTTCTTCGCCCGCAGCTCCTGGAACGAGGACGCGACCTGGCTACAGCTGACCGCCGGGCCCTACGACCAGTCTCACGCCCACGAAGACCAGGGTGGGTTCACCCTCTACCGCGGCACCTGGATGACGGTCACTTCTAACATCCTGTCGCGCAGCGGCCTGCAGGGTGGCGGTGGCGGCGGGCACGTTCCCGACCTCGGCACCGGGGTCAACAACGTGATCCGGTTCACCCGTCCGGGCCAGGCCGGCGCGCCTCCGCAGACGATCAGGCAGAACTTCACCGACGAGGCCACGGTCAGCACGGAAACGCTGCCCGGCGACCTGGTCAAGGTCCACACCGACCTCGCCGGGGCGTACTCGAACAACGACGACGAGGTGCGCGGCTGGACCCGCGACCTCGAATTCCAGGGCAACCGGCTGCGCGTCCACGACCGGTGTGAGGTCGGGGCCGGCATCGGGGCGGTGTTCCAGCTGCACGTACCGGTGCAGCCGGTCAACCAGGGCGGTGGCCAGATCACCGCCGGCGACCTGCGGATCGACGCCGGTCCGACCGCGCAAGTGAGCCTGGTCGACATGCGCTCGTTCAACCTGCCACCGGAACCGGGCAGATCGACCGAATGGGACAGCGGCTGGCGGATTGACATCTCGCACCCGGCCGGGTGCGAGTTCGACGTCACCCTCACCGCGCAGACCTCCACCTAGCTAGTAGCCGATGGGAACGTTAGGTTCTCCTCGGCGTGTACGACGACATTCGGGATACCCGTCCCTGGTTCTGGATCCTCTCCCTGATCCTCTTCGCGATCGCCGTAGCGGGCCTGGTCGTGGCGATCTCGGCGAAGAACAGCAGCGTCGACGAGAAGAAGGTCGTCAATGACGCCACCGCGCAGATCAAGCAAGAACTGAAGGGCCTGAACGGCGCCCTGAAGCTCGCCGACCGAGTCCAGAGGCAGCAGAACACACAGGCCGCGCGCGATCGCGCCCGTATCCGGCGGGCGGTCGCGAAATCCCAGGCGGACGTCAACCGGAGGCTCGACAAGCTCAACAAGAGGGTCTCCTCGCTGGAAGGCGAGATGACCAAAGCCGAAGGTCAGCACACGAAGCTGCGGAAAAACGTCGGCAAGCTGGCCCAGGAACAGGAAGCACTGGCCGGCGAAGTGGTGAAAATCAAGCGCCGCCTGCGTGGCATATTCGGCACCGAAGACAAGGACGCAAACGGCGGGATCGGCGGGAACTGATCTAGGCGCCGGTCGGTGCCCTCTCGCGAAACCCGCCACGAGAGGGCACCACGCAGTTCTCCTCCGGCTATCGCAGGCAGACCGCCCAGGACCTGATCGACGCCGGCCCGGTGCCGCCCGGCCCTTCGTTGATCGCCGAGGTCTGCCAGTTGGTGAAGCCTTCGCCGTCGGCGATTTCCCCAGCGTTGGGCAGTGACGGACGGCTCCCCTGGATGATGATGTCGTTGCCGAAGGGCAGGGTGTTGACGCCGCCGCCGATCAGCGTTTCCCCGGCCGCGCAGGGCGCGACCGACCGGGTCAGCACGCCGTTGTCGGGCAGCGGGGTGGCGACGACGCGGGGGTGGCGCTGAGCTAACCGCCGGAATGAAATCGGGCGAACCGGGTAGGCGAGTATTCGAGGTGAGGCGCTGGTGGACAATTGCACTCTCAAAAGAGAGCCCAGAGCTCGAACGCCGGCGTGCCTGCCAACGTGGTCCCGACGGCGCCGCGCGGCGAAGGGGTCAAGGTGGAGGAGGTATACGCCGTCGATTACGCGGGCGTCCGCGCTCGCGCGCTCTCCTTGGAGAGCCTCCTCCTCACGACCCCGAGAGCCTCAGGTCGCGGTGGCGGTGAGAATTTCCTTCACCATCGGCATCTCCACCACCGACGGATTCGGCGAGTAGAAGTGCTGGGTGACCCCGCGCACCGACCGGGTCTCGTCGAGCTGCAGCGCGTTGACTTCCGCCAAGACGCGGAAGTGGTAGGCGACGTTGCTGAGAACCGCCGGCAGTTCTTCTGACGCTTCGCGAGGGCTGACCGGGCTCGTTCTGTCGATCGAGAGCCGCATGATCTGCTGCCGCAGATCATGTGCCAGCACCTTGACCAGCCTGGTCGCGTTCTTCGAGTCGCCTCGCTCCGTCTTACTCGTCATTTGCACCTCCGATCGGTTCTCCGGACCCCTACCGGGAAAATCATCGCGCAGTTGAGGCGTCTTGACCGGACAATCGCTCAACCGATAAGGACTTTTTGATCAATAGGTAGTCGCGGAAGGGGAAACAGGCTCAGCCCGCCCAGGAGGGACGCAGGCTGAGCCCGCCCGCTATCTACGCGCCCTTACGGATGGCAGCCGCAGAGGGCATCGCCCCGTTGCACTGGCTGATTTTCATCCTTGCTTCACCTCCTCCTGAGCCGCACCAGGGAGCCACTCGAAGGTCATGGCAGCGACTGGATCTCCACGACCCCAGGTCGAAGGATCGCTAAAAGCCTCTCTTCCAGTTCAGGGGAATGAACCGAAACGACCGAGCCTTCGCTTCACTGTTTCGGTTTTAATTGAAAAAGCTTTAGCCCAAATCCATCCGGGAAGGGACATCCGTGACTCAGAAGCCCCCCACGCTCGCCAACCCCCAACTGATCTCTGCCCTGGCGCATCCGACGCGGGTGCACGCACTGACCGTGCTCAACGAGCGCACCGCTTCACCCGGCGAAATCGCCAAGGAACTGGATCGAAGCGTGCGCCACGTCACCTACCACCTCGAGAGACTCGAGAAACTCGGGTGCGTCGAGCTGGTCAGCACTGAGGAGGCAAACGGGGGCGGCGTGGTGGTCAAGCGCTACCGAGCCACGCAGCGGCCGTGGTTCGACCGGGAAGCCTGGACTCAGGTCGACGCCGAGGACCAGCCCGGGGTCACCTCGGCGATCCTCGCCAACATGAACGAGGACATCACCAGGGCGATCACGGGGGGCACGATCAACGACGGCGACAACCACATCAGTCGCACCCCGATGGTCGTCGACATGGAGTCCTATGAGGAGCTGGTCGAGCTGTTGGCCGAAACCCTGGACCGGATGCTCGCGATCCAAGAAGAGGCGACGAACCGGCTGAGCGCCGGACACGTGGACGCGATCCTGACCAAGGTTCACCTGATTCAGTTCATCTCGCCCGATCCCGCCTAGCCGAGCCGAAGCTCGGCTGCGACCTGCGACCTGGGTCGAAATCGGGTGTCACCGGGTAGAGGTACGCCGTCGATGGCCATCTCTCGCGGCAAGCCGGACCTGCACGACCACCGCTTCGGCGAGTCCCCTCCCCTCTCGCTCGGGGTCGAGGAGGAGCTGCTGCTGGTCGACGCCGAGGGCGAGCTGGTCGCTGCGAGCCAGGCCGTCCTCGACAGCCTCCCGGCACCGTTGGCCGAGCGAGTCTCCTCGGAGGTCTTCGCCGAGCAGATCGAGTTGAAGACGGCCGTCTGCTCCGACGTCGAGGAGGTGCTGCGGGAGCTGCGGGAGACGAGGCGAGTTCTCCGCGAGGCCGGCTTCGAGCTGATCGGCTCGGGACTGCACCCGACCGCGGCGTCTGGCGAAGCGGCGCTGGTCGACAAGCCCCGGTATGAGGTGGTCCGCGAAGATTTCGGCGACCTCCTCTCGACGCCGCCCTGTGGGCTGCATGTCCACGTCGGCATCCCCGACCCCGACACCGCGGTCGCGATCGCCAACTCCTTTCGCCTCTACCTTCCCTTACTGCAGGCGCTGAGCGCCAACTCTCCCTTCCGGGAGGGAGTCGACTCCGGCCACGCCAGCGCCCGCGCCTCGGTCGTGCGCAGCTGGCCCACGCGTCTCGGCCTGCATCGGGCTGGGCCGTTTCGGCTCTGGCGGCGGAGTGGGTGGCGTGGTCTGGACCATAAGCAGATTCTAGGAGGCCGATGCGATCGCGATGATCCAGAGGACTACCTCGACAGTGAGCAGGCCGCTGGCGATCTGAAAAAAGACGACGAGCTGCTCGAGACCTCCGCGGTTGTCGGTGTAGCTGTTGTGCATGTGGAGTGAGAGATCTCGGTGCAGTTCCTCGATTGGGGCTGGCTCTTTCGCCTCGATATAGGTCTGAATCACATCACGTGGATTGGCGGTGAACTCCCAGCGACGAGGCCAGAGGATGCCCAGCGATACCGCGGCGACGCCTACGAAAGCGGCCATGGCCACGCGAGTGCGGAAGCTGTCATCGCTCCCTGCTGCTCGGAAAGGGCGCGCACTGCCTCCTCGTATGCGACCTTATAGAGAATGTCTTTGTCTGCATCCGCCACCGGCGGGAGCTTTGCAGATCAGGTGCTTGCTAAGCGGCAGGAGGGGCGGTCCCGCCGGCCGCCCGCGGTCCTCCTTCGCTGGCTAAGCGTCTAATACCACTTGCCGCGCGCGAAACCGCCGAACGCGATCAGGCCGATCAGGGTGACGATAAGACCGATCCAGAAGCTCCAGACGATCATCAGCACGATGCCGACGATGACGATGATCCCGCCAACCGAGATCCCGGCGCCGGAGCCCTTCTCACGGTACGTAGACATTGCTCTCTCCTCTAGGGGTTGTGTGGCTCTCAGGCCAACTACCCCGCTCCATGAAGCCGTCAAACGTCCTCGCTGGGGCGCTCGAGGGCGACTTCCTCCGGCGCCTTGTCCTCGCGCAGGCCCTTGAACGACCCGTGGCGGACCATCCCCTCCGCGGTCAGCTCGCGGAACTCGATCTCGGCGACCAGCCGCGGCTCGACGTAGTTGGCGTTGCGGGGCCCACGGCGGTTGGCGAAGGGGTTTGTCTTGCGAGCGAGCGGGGCCAGCCGCTCGATCAGCTCGTCCAGGTCGCGATCTGAGAACCCGGTCCCGACTTTGCCGGCGTACCGAAGCTCGCCGTCCTCGTCGCGGTAGCCGAGCAGGAGCGAGCCGAGCCGGTTGCGGCGCCGACCCTCCCCCGGCTGCCAGCCGCCGATCACGAACTCCTGGCGCCCGAGGTTCTTCACCTTCAGCCAGCTGCCGCTGCGCTTGCCAGGGGCGTAGCGGCTGTCGATGCGCTTGAGGACGATCCCCTCCAGCCCCCGTTCGGCGCTCGCGGCCAACAGCTCCTTCGCCCGGCCGACCGAGTATCCCGGCGTCTGCCAGCTCGGCCCGTCCAGCTCCAGCCCCTCCAACAGCTCACGGCGCCTGGTGTAGGGCTCGGCGGTCAGGTCATGCCCGTCCAGGTAGAGCAGGTCGAAGATCACGTAGGTGACGGGGTGGGATTTCATCCGCCGCCGCACGACGCTCTCGGAGGTCTGGTGGATGCGCTGCTGGAGGCGCTCGAAGCTGGGCCGCCCCTCCTCGTCGAAGGCGACCAACTCGCCGTCGAGGATGACGTCGCGGGCGCCGATCTGACGGGAGAGGCGCCGCACCTCGGGGTACTGGCTGGTGACAACGCGGAGATTGCGGGTCTGCAGCTCCAGCCGGCCGGGCCGGCAGTAAGCGATCGCCCGTACCCCGTCCCACTTCACCTCGACCGCCCAGCCCTCGTCCTTCGCCGGCAGCTTCGCCAGCTTGGCCAGCATCGGCACCACTTTCTCGGGGAAGGGGTCGCGCGCCTCCGCCGGCGGGTCCATCCGGTGGATCATCCAGTCCTTCTCGCTCGACCCGGCGCGGAACAAGGCGTAGCGCCCGCTCAGCCGCTCGCCAGCGAGGGTAAAGACGATTTTCCCCGGCTCCCACTTGTCGGCCTCGTAGGTGCCGCGGTCCCAGATCCGCACGGTGCCAGCGCCGTACTCCCCGGCCGGGATCTCGCCCTCGAACTCGAGGTACTCGAGCGGGTGGTCCTCGGTCCGCACCGCCATCCGGTTTTCGCTGGGATCATCAGGGATGCCGTTGGGGATCGCCCACGACGGCGCGGCGCCCTCGCGCTCGAGTCGCAGGTCCCAGTGCAGGCGGCGGGCGCTGTGTTCCTGGACGACGAAGCGCAGCGCGCCCTTCTTGCCGCGGCGTTTCCTCGGCGCCGGCTCCGACGTAGTGCCGAAGTCCCGCTTGCGCTCGTAGTCGCCGAGCTTGCCGCCGCTTTTCTTGCTCGCTTTCGCCGCCATCGCTTCGCTTCCAGTTTGATGCCATCCCTCGAACGGGTGTCCAGTTTGGACATTGCGTCCCCTCGGGTATGGGACAGTCATACGAACCGTCTAAGGGAGGCGAGGGATGTTCAGATGCGAGCGGTGCGGAAGCCGCTACAGCACCAAGCACGCAGCGACGATCGAGAACTGCCCGCGCTGCGAGGTCCGGGAACAAGTCTCCACGCCGCTGTACTTCAAACCGTTCCGGTTACCGGACAGCTATCGGGCGAAATCGCCGAGGCGCACCGCGCGTGACGGCGAGGCCGATTCCGCCTCGACCGAGCTCTCCGTCTGAGCTAGACAGCCATCCGCAAGCGAATGAGGCTGCCGGCCTCGTCCGACCTGATCTGGACCAGGTCGCAAAGCTGGTTGGCGATCCAGAGGCCCCGGCTGCCGGTCTTGGAGCCGCTGGGTCGGCGACGGCCGGCTAGCGGTTCGTCGAAGCGACCCGAGTCGCGGAAGTCGCAGACCAGGACGTCGTCGTCGCTCCAGAACGACACCGTGCCATGGCCGCCCCCGTGGCGGATGCTGTTGGTCACGACCTCGTTCGCAGCAAGGACGAGGTCGTCAAGTCGCTGGCCCTCCAAGCCGGCCCGCCGGGCGCGTTCGCCGACAAACCGCCGGACGTCGCCTGGGCCTGACTCGCCAAACGACAGCTCCTCAACCGGCCCGGCCGATCGTTCAAGCTCGCCGGCGAAGAAGCCACGACCCTCGGCGGGAATGGCGAACTCGGCCGATCGGTCATCGCGTCCGCGGAGGGCGGGATGGCTGTGCTCCGCGCCGATCAACACCTCGTCGCTGAGATTGACCGTGTCATAGGAGCACAGCAACGACAGCTCTGCGTCGGCGAAGGCGAGGTTTAGCAGCGACTCGTGGCGCTGACACTCCTCGAGCTCCGCCGTCGACCGTCCCGCCCAGATCGGTTCGCCGAGCCCACGTACGCCACGCCGATCGCGAAGATTGGCGGCAAGGAAATCCCACCAGGCCGGCATCAACCGCGCCGGGTTTCGCCCGAGCTCCTCCATCTCGACGAACAGGACCTGGTCGGACCCACCGTCGAGGTTTCCCCGCAGGAGCTCGAGGCTCGGCTTTGGCAGCGCCACCATCACCGCCTCCCCCGCCTCAATGCCCTGTTGGACGAAGGGCACGGTGCCAGCGAGGAACTCGTTCGCGTCTGCGTAGAAGAGCGCTTCGTGGCTGAAGCCGCCGCCATCGCTCGCCGGGTGGCTCACAGGCGCACCCCGAGGAGGTCGCAGAGTCGCCTCACCGACTCGGGCACAGCTTGGATCGAGAGATCGCCCCAGCCGGCCCGACGTTGCGTGTGCTCCGCCAGGGCGATCAGGCCATGGTGGTCGATGAACTCCAGCTCGCCGAGATCGAGCCTGGTGGTGTCGTCACGGAGGGCCAGCCCGAGTACCCGGTCAAGGGCATCGGCCGAGAAGCCGTCGACCTCGCCCGCCAGAGTCAGTGCGTCGGAGTTCGAGAACAGGTGGAAGGGTGCGAAGCCCGCGGCGCCGTGGGCCGCGGGGTGTACGGCCGCCAGGTCGTCGAGAACCGTGTCGGGAACCGCCTTGGTGTCGTAGCCACAGAGCGCGGACAGCGGCCGGGTGGCCATGTAGGTGTCGGCGATGCTCTCCCAGCGGACGTGCGCCTCCCAGAGATCGGGGTCGGCGACAAGGTCGGTGACCTGCGCGGCGACCCGGAGACCGGTGTAGCCGTCCGCAACAGCGGCGTCGGTCGCGGCCGCATAGACCGCGAGCTGGGCATCGGGATCGACCCGCTCGCCGATTGCGTAGAGGTCAGGCAAGGTGAAGAGCTGGAGCGCACCATCGTCGATCAATCCACCGACGTTGCCCAGCGCATCCAGGCGCTCCCGCTGGTCGGCGACGGGCTCGCTTCCGATGAAGGCGATGCGCTGTCCCGCGCGCAGGCCGTCGGTGAGGAACTCCAGCGCTGCGTCGGTGAAGGCCCCGTCCCCTTCGAAAGACCAGCATGCGTGGCCATCGAGTCCCAGCCCACCGGGGGAATCGATGCTCCCGTGTGCCCGCATGCGCCAAGTATGGCGCAGGTGTACGGGGCTGAACTTTCCGCAAGTACCCCAATCGTCGCTGGGCGGACCGAGGTCGAAGAGCCACACCAACCCTTGGTCGGCTAGGCTCCCACGCGCGGATGGGGGGAGGACAGTGAAACTGGTGATCGGCATCGTGCGCCCGGAGAAGGCGAACGACGTGCTGGAGGCCCTCTATCGCGCCGACGTGCGCGGGGTTTCGATGAGCCGCGTACAGGGTCACGGCGGCGAGCTCGACCGGGTGGAGACCTACCGTGGCACCACCGTGAAGATGGGGCTCGCGGAGAAGGTCCGCTTCGAGATCGCCGTCTCCGACGAGTTCGTCCAGCCGACCATCACCGCACTCTGCGATGGCGCCCGGACCGGCGAGGTGGGTGACGGCAAGATCTTCGTCGTCCCACTGGAGCGAGCGGTCCGAATCAGGACTGGCGACACCGACATGGAAGCGGTCACCCCGGTGGACAAGTGAGCGTCGAGCCGATCATCGCGGCGGTCGCGGAAGTCGACACCGGCGATACCGCATGGATGCTGGCGGCGACCGCGCTGGTCCTGATGATGACCCCCGCCCTCGGGCTCTTCTACGCCGGGCTGGTGCGGTCGAAGAACACCCTTAACACCTTCATGATGTGCGTCGGGGCGATCGCGGTCGCCGCCGTCACCTGGGCGGCGGTCGGCTACTCGATTGCCTTCGATGGGACTGGTGACCTGGTCGGCGGCCTCAACTACGCATTCCTCAACGACGTCACCTTTGTCCCGCGGGAAGGGACCACCATCCCGCACCTCCTCTTCATGGCCTTCCAGGCCACCTTCTGCATCATCACCGTCGCCCTGGTCTCGGGCGCGGTGGTGGAGCGGATGCGGTTCGGGGCGTTCCTCGTCTTCGCCGCGCTGTGGTCGGTGCTGGTCTACGCGGTTCTCGCCCACTGGGCCTTCGGCGGCGGCTGGCTAATCGAGGGCGGCACCCTTGACTTCGCCGGCGGCGTCCCGGTCGAGATGGGTTCGGGCTTCTCCGCCCTGGCCGCGGCCCTCGTCGTCGGCGCCCGCAAGGACTACGGTCGTCAGGCGCTCCTCCCCCACAACGCCGTGTACGTACTGCTTGGCGCCGGGCTGCTGTGGTTCGGCTGGTTCGGGTTCAACGGCGGCAGTGGCTTCTCGACCGGGGACCCCGGCGTGCTGGCCTTCGTCAACACCCTGCTGACCCCAGCCTGCACGCTCATCGTCTGGTTCGTCCTCGACCTGATCCGCGGCAGGAAGGTGACCGCGATCGGCGCCGCCACCGCGATCATCGTCGGCTGCGTGGCGATCACCCCCGCCGGTGGCTTCATCAGCCCCGGCTGGGCAATGCTGCTCGGGGCCCTGGCGGCGCTGCCCAGCTACGCGATCATCGTCTGGCGTACCCGGACCCGGGTGGATGAGACCCTGGATGTGCTCGCGGCGCACGGCGCGGCGGGCTTCTTCGGGATCCTCTTCATCGGCTTCTTCGCGCAGGAGGCCTGGAACGGCGTCTCCGACGGCCTCTTCTACGGCAACGCGGCCCAGCTGGGCGACCAGGCCTTGGCCGCACTCGCCGCTCCCGTCTACGCCTTCGTCGCCACCTTCGTCCTGCTCAAGCTGATGATCGCGATAGCACCTGTTCGAGCGCCCGAACACCAGGAGGCACTCGGTATGGACGTCACCCAGCACGGCGAGGAGGCCTACGCGACGGGCGAGGGCGCGATCCTGATCACGGCCGAGGCCGACGCGGGCACTGGCGCTAGCACCAGCACCGGGACCGACGTACCGGTCGCGGACCCGACCTAGGACTCACCCGAGCACACCTTCGGCGGCGAGCGGCTCCGGCGCCACGCTTGACCAGGGGCGCCCAGTGTGGGATACACACTGGGCGAGGAACAGTGTGGAGGCCCCGATTACTGAGATAACCAGTCGCCAATCGGGCGACGCTGCCTCGGACCGCTCCCCCGCCCAGGAACGGGTGCGGGACCAGATCGCCTGGTACGACACCAAAAGCCAGCACAACCAGCACTGGTTCAAACGGCTGAAGATCTGCCAGATTGTCACCGCCGCCGCGATCCCGGTCGCCGCCGCGGTCTCCGCCCCGGTCTGGCTGATCGGCGCCGGCGGCGCCTTGATCGTCGTCCTCGAGGGGCTGCAGCAGCTCGAGCAGTACCAACAGAACTGGACCACCTACCGGGCAACCTGCGAGCAGCTCAAGCACGAGCAGTTCCTGTTCATGGCGCACGCCGGCCCCTACGCAGACGCGCCCGACCCCGACGCCCTGCTCGCCGAGCGGGTCGAGAGCCTGGTCTCCCAGGAGCACGCGGCCTGGGTCGCCCAGCAGCAGGACGCCGGCAAGAAGACGGGCGGCGAGGCATGAGCGCCGGGCCGGGGACCCAGCAAGGACCGGACGCGCAGAAGGTCTTCATCTGTTACCGACGAGAGGAGACCGCCGCCCACGCCGGGCGCCTCTACGACGCGATGGTCGCCCGCTTTGGAGAGAGCAACGTCTTCATGGACGTCGATATCGCCCCCGGCGTCGACTTCGTCGAGCGGATCACCCAGGTTGTCTCCCGCTGCCTGGTCCTGATCGTCGTCATGGGACCGCGCTGGGGGACGACCACCGACGAAGATGGCAACCAGCGGATCGCCGACCCCGACGACTTCGTTCGGCTCGAGGTCGAAACCGCGCTCCGCCGGCCCGACGTGACCCCGATCCCAGTGCTCGTCTCCGGGGCGAGGATGCCGAAGCGCGAGGTGTTGCCGGAGGCATTGCAGCCGCTGACCCGCCGCAATGCGCTCGACCTCAGCGATGCCCGGTGGGCCTACGACGTCGGTCGGCTCAACTCCACCCTCGACGTGCTGCTGGACGAGGTCCCCGAGCCCCGCGAGACCGGCGCGGATCCGTATCCGACGCCGATGCCGATATCTCCACCTACGCCCGCGCCAACCCCGGCCGTGACCGGAGAGCCGGCCCGTGAGTCCTCGCGCCTGATCCTCGAAGGGATGGCGGTGGCGGCCGCGGCCGCGGTGCTCACGCGCCTGCTGGTGGGAAACCGCGACTTCATCAGCAAAGATGAAACCGTCTACAACATCGTCGAGACGGCGCTCAGGCGGGGAGTGACGTGGGCGCTCGTCGGCGTAGCGCTGGCGGTCTGGCTCGGGTTGCGGATCAAGCGGACCGACCTCGGTCGTCTCACCTGGATCGGGCTAATTGTCGGCGCTCTCGCCGGAGCACTCTCGGGAGTGATCTGGGGGGCCCGCGTCTTCCTCCCCGAAGAAGACCTCGGTTTCTCCTCGTCCGAGGCCAACACGATCCAGATCCTCTGCCAAGCGATCTCCTGCGGCTTGATTGGAGCCCTGCTCGCCAGCATCTGGCGACCATCGCGAGGAGCAATCGGCCTGGCCGCCGGAGTCGCGACCGGCCTCGTCGTGCAGCTCATCCTCAACGCCCTTGGCTGGAACCCCTCCGCCCAGCCCGGCAACGCGTACAACTTCGGCCTCACGGCGGTCGCCGTCACCGGCGTCGTCCTGGCGACGCTCCTAGCCCTTGACCGCCAAGAACAAGAGGTAGCGGTCGGCGTCCGCGCGGCCGAGCCGTAGCGTCCAGCCTCAGCTACTACTGAAGCGCGCTGCCTCCTCCGACCCGCCGGTTGCGTCGCCCTCGCTGTAGGAGTGCGCTCCGGCGCCGGCGAGGGTGCCGCCGTCGACGATCAGGTATTCCTCGCGGATCGGGCGCCCGTCCAACCAACACTCGAGGATCTCGCGCGCCCCGGCCGCGTAGCGGGCCTGGGCGGAGAGGCTGGTGCCGGAGGTGTGCGGGGTCATGCCGTGGTGGGACATCGAGCGCCAGGGGTGGTCCTTGGGCGCCGGCTGGGGGAACCAGACGTCGCCAGCGTAGCCCGCCAGCTGGCCGCTCTCACACGCTCGCGCGACAGCGTCGCGGTCGCAGATCTTCCCCCGCGCGGTGTTGATCAGGTAGGAGCCGCGTTTCATCTTGCCGAGCATCTCGGCGTCGAACATGTTCTCGGTCTCGGGGTGCAGCGGTGCGTTGATGGTGACAACGTCACACACCTCCACCATCGACTCCGCGTCGGGATGGAAGGTGACGCCCAGCTCCCGCTCTACCTCCTCCGGCAAGCGGTGGCGGTCGGTGTAATGCAGACCGACCTCGAACGGCTTCAGCCGCCGCAGGACCGCCGAGCCGATCCGCCCTGCCGCGACGGTGCCGACCTGCATGCCCTCGAGGTCGTAAGAGCGCGAGGCGCAGTCGGCGATATTCCAACCGCCCTCCACCACCACCTGGTAGGAGGGAATGTAGTTGCGGACCAGGGCGAGGATCATCATCACCACGTGCTCGGCGACGCTGATGCTGTTGGAGTAGGTGACCTCGGCGACGGTCAGGCCGTGCTCGATCGCGGCCTGCAAGTCGACGTGGTCCGAGCCGATGCCGGCGGTCAGTGCGAGTTTCAGGTTCGGCGCCTTGGCGATCCGCTCGGCGGTCAGGTAGGCCGGCCAGAAAGGCTGGGAGATGACCACGTCCGCGTCCGGCAACTCGCGCTCGAAGACCGAGTCCGGGCCGTCCTTGTCGGAGGTGACGACCAGCTCGTGGCCGCCCTGCTCGAGGAACTCGCGCAGCCCCAACTCCCCCGAGACGCTGCCGAGTAGCTCGCCGGGCTTGAAGCCGAGTCCCTCGGGCGTCGGCGTGCTCTGGCCGTCGTGGTAGCGCTCGATCGCCGGGACCTGATCCCGCGCGTAGCTCGGCGGGTAACCGTCCACGGGGTCGTCGTAGAGAACACAGAGAACCTTGGCCATGGCGGCATCGTCCCACGGCGCGGCGCAAGGTCAAGGGCGGCGAACCGGACCGGACGGTTATTCCTCGGTGCGGCGGTAGAGCCGGTTCTTCGCCGCCACCAGTTCCGAGTCGGCGGCGGCGGCCAGGCTGTCAGCGTCGAGGTCGGTGGTGCAGGCGATGCCAAAAGAGATGCCGATCGCGCCGCCGCCGAGCTGCGCCCGGCGTACCTCGTCGGCGATCCGCTTTGCTGCGGCGCTCGCCTCTTCCGGCGTGGTTTCCGGCATCACGACCGCGAACTCGTCGCCGCCGATCCGGAAGCAATCGTCGGCGACGCGCGATTCGTCGAGGACCCTGGCGACGGAGCGCAGGACCTCATCCCCGGCGGGATGGCCGAGCCGATCGTTGACGCTCTTGAAGCCGTCGAGGTCGAGCAGGCAGAGCGAAAGTGGGCGCTCGTACCGGCTGGCCCGGGCGACCTCAATCGGCAATCGCTCCTCGAAGGCGCGGCGGTTGGGCAGGCCGGTAAGCGTGTCGTGGCGGCTGTCGTGCGACTCGACTTCGTAGAGGCTGGCGTGGGAGATGTGGGCGGCGATCAACTCACTCAGCAGCTCGAGCGTTTCGACGTCGGCATCGTCGAAGTGGTGCGCCCGGGGCGAGTAGACCTTGAGCACGCCGACCGGTTCTTCCCGGTGCACAAGCGGGACGCAGATCATCGAGCGGGCGTTGACCCGGTGGCTGGCCTCCGCGTCGACACGCGGGTCCTCCCCGGTGTCGTCGCTGCGCAGCACCCGGCCTTCCCGCAGGCAGAGGCCAGAGAGGCTCGACTCGATCCTCAGCCTCGTCCCCAGGTACGGCGTCGCCTCGCCGGTGGTGACCATGTAGACCATCTCGTCGCCCTCGGCCAGCTCGATCACCCCGGCATTCGCGCGCGTCAGCTCCTGGCCCCGCTCGGCGATCAGTTCCATCGTCGCGTTGAGGTCCAGGTCCGTCGCGGCGATCTCCGTCTGCGTCCGGATGATCTCTCGCAGCCTGCTGTCGGCCTCAGCCATACACCCCTAATCGGCAGCCGCGGCCGCCGATTTAGGGGTAGAACCGAAAATTGCCGGTCAGTCGCGCGGCTGCGGCACGATCCGGATGTAGGGGCGCGGGGCCTGCCACCCGTCCGGATAGATCGTTTTGGCTTCGTCGTCTGAGACCGAGCCGGCGATGATCACGTCTTCGCCCTCCTGCCAGTTGGCGGGGGTCGCGACTTTGTGCTGCGCGGTCAGCTGCAACGAGTCGATCACGCGCAGGACCTCGTCGAAGTTGCGACCGGTCGTCATCGGGTAGACCAGGATCAGCTTGATTTTCTTGTCGGGACCGATGACGAAGACGTTGCGGACCGTCTGGTTGTCGGCGGGGGTACGGTCGCCGGGGTCGCCGGACACGTCCGCCGGCAGCATCCCGTAGAGCTTCGACACCGTGTAGTCGGGGTCGCCGATCAGCGGGTAGTTGGGAGCGGTGCCCTGCGTCTCCTTGATGTCCTCGGCCCACCCGGAGTGCTTGTCGACCGGGTCAACCGAGAGGCCGACGATCTTCACATTGCGGCGGTCGAACTCCGGTTTGATGCTGGCCATGTAGCCGAGCTCGGTGGTGCACACCGGCGTGAAGTCCTTCGGGTGCGAGAACAGCACTCCCCACGAATCGCCGAGCCAGTCGTGGAACTTGATCGGCCCCTCCGTCGTCTCCGCCTCGAAGTCCGGCGCTTCATCCCCGAGCTTCAGCATCCTGAGCCTCCTTCAGTGATCGTCGCTGGTCGTCTCTCTATATATCTTCGCGCATCAGCCTGCTCGGCTGAGCCGGCCAATGCCGGGAGCGAAGCGGCCGACCCGAGCAGCGTAGGTGGCGAAGGCATCGCCGTGCACCTGCCGCAGGTAGGGCTCCTCGACCACCCGCACCTGCAGCTCCAGCCCGACCGCCAACCCGGCGAGACCGACGAGCGCGACCCAGCTGGGAACGAGCAAGGCGAAGCCGAGCGCGGTCGGCAGCATAGCCGCGTAGATCGGGTTGCGGACGAGCGCGAAAGGCCCGGTGGTGACGAGCTGGGTGTGCTCCGCCGGGTCGACCCCGATCCGCCAGCTCGAGCCCATCGCCATCTGGGCGTAGAAGATGGCGCCGATCCCGGCAACGGACAGGATCAGCCCGACGACGTGCACAGGAGTGGTGTCGAGCGCGGCGATCGGCTCGACCAGATCGAGCAGGGCGAGCACCGGGGCGACGGCCCCGACCGTCACCGCCACCGCGAACCCGACGCCGGCGATCCACTCCACCGAGCCGGGACGCCCGTGCAGGCCGACGAAGCCGGTCGAGCCGGTGCGGCGGACCTGAATCAGGATGCGGATGCCGAACACGAGGACGAGGCAGACCGCGTAGAGGATGAGCGCGGTCGTTGCCATCGCGGCCTAGCCGACCGTCCTTTCGATCGCCTGGGTTAGCTCCTCCGCGCCGAACGCCCCCTCGAGGCGGGCGGCGATCCGGCCGTCTCGGTCGATCACGAACGCCCACGGCTCGGTCGGCAGGTTGAAGGCTTTGAGCTGGGGACGAAGTCCCTTACTGGGGTCGTTGTCGTTGAAAACCTCCATGTGGATGAAGGTCGCGCGATCGCCGATCTTGGCCTTGACCTCCTCGACGATGTCGACGGTCGGCCCGCAGACCCGGCTCTGGCAGAACTGCGGCGTCGCGAACACGATCACGACCGGCTCCTTGCCGACGACGTCGGCGAAGTCGGTCCCGTGCATCGAGTCGGGCGGGATCCGCGTGTCGATCTCGGTGAGCTGGCCGACCTCGTCGGTGGTGGGGGTGTGGATGCGGGGGGCCGGATCACCGACGTCCGGGACCGAGTCGAAGCGGCCGACGACGGCGCTCGGCAGGCGCGTCGCCTCGAGCTTGTCGCCCCTGCGGACCACAGCCAGCATCTGCAGCTCGCCCGGGCTTTCGACCTCCGCCCGCGGCACGACGTAGACCGAGGTCGCAGCGCTGGGATCGTCCACCGTCGTCTTCGCCCGAAAGGCCGGCGGCGTCTGCAGCGAATCGACCCGGGCGGGGAACGGGCCGCGAGCCGGCGCGTCCGGCCCGGAGGCGAAGTAGAGGGCGATGTCCGCGTCGTCGACCAGTTCGCCGCCCGGCGTGAAGACGCCGAAGGCGAACCTGTTTGGGCCGACGTCGAACACCTGGCCCGCCGGGGCGACGATCAGCTTTGCTTCCGGGAGCTGGGCAATCTCCGCCAGGCTACGGCCGTTCGCGGCCGGGAACTCGGAGGCCGCGGGCGCCGGGCGTTCCTCGGATGCTTCATCCGAGCCGCCGCCGCACCCGGCGAGAAGGATGGCGACGCCGAGCGCGAGCGCGATCACCTTCGGGAACCGCGTCATCACCCCGCCCACAATAAGGCGAAGCGCAATCGGGGCGCAGCGACAAGGTTCAGCTACAGCATCCCCAGCTGCACGCCGGCGCTCTCCAAGTCGAGGAGCGCCTGCTTTCGCTGCAAGCCGCCGAGGTACCCGGTCAGTGAGCCGTCGGCACCGATGACTCGGTGGCATGGGACCAGGATCGGGATCGGGTTCTGGCCGATCGCCGCGGCGGCGAGCCGAACGCGCTCGTAGGGCTCGAGGCCCTCCGGATAAAAGGAGTCGTCGACCCGGCCGGCCAGCTCGCCATAGGTGGTCGTCGCCCCGTAGGGGATCTCGAGCAGCTGCTCCCAGACGAGCTTCTGCAGCGGGGCGCCATGGAGGTCGAGATCCAGGTCGAAGTTCCGGCGCTCGCCGACAAAGTAGGCCTCGAGCTGGTCGACCACCTCCCCCGCCGGCCGACGCCGGGACTCATCCAGCCGCGGCGAGCGGCCGGAGAAGTGGAGGCTCCTGATCCCGTTCGGCCCGGCGACCACCGTCAGTGGCCCCAGCGGGCTCTGGTGGATCATCCAGTTCATCGCGTCGTACTAAGAACGCTGGGGGGACGAGATTCGTGAGACGGAGCCCGGCGGCGGCGTGATCAGCGCGACCGGCAGGGCCAGGCCCGCTGAGCGGCGCAGGGTGGCGATGCGGCGACCGGGTTGGATCGCCGGGCGAGCCTCGCTGACGCGATCACCGAGACCGGCGACGGTCGCGTCCAGGTCGGGGGCGACGAAGGCGAGCCCCCAGAAGAACGCGGGTCGGTCCTCTCCCCCTCCCCGCTCGATCGCCTCGGAAGGCTCCTGCACGACCTCGAGAATCGTCGCGCCGAGACGGAAGAATGCCTGCCGCGGCGCCCCGGCGGGCGTCGGCTCCTCACGGATCCGGCGCAGGTCGAGCCCGGCTTCCTCCAGCACCGCGACCGTCCGGTCGAGCGCGGGCGTGATCGCGACCACGTGATCAAGCGCGGTGATGCCGTTGGGGTGAGCCCGCGACTCGTCCGGCGGCGGGCGCTCCGAGCGCGCGGTCCGCAGCCCGTCCAGCTCCGTGTCCGCGACGTCCCGCAGTGACCAGCCGACAAGCCCCCGGCCCGCGTCCGAACCGGCCAACCGAATCCGCACGTCCCCGACTACACAAGTGTCGCCGTCGACCTCGAACCCGACCGCCGACCAAGCGTCCGGCGCGTCCGCGACCGTCAGCTCGTCGATGGTCGGAGCCACGCGCGAACCGTAGTCGCCTGTCCGGCGAGAGGTTCACCGTCGAGGCTCCGCCAGAGGTGGACGACGGCGTAGGAGCGCCAAGGTCGCCAGGCGTCGGCCAGCCGCTCCTCGCTCGCCCGATCCGCCGCATAGCCCCTTTGCTCCAGCGCGCGTCGCAGCCCCGCGTCACCGGCCGGGTAGGCGTCCGGATCTCCGAGCGCCCGCATCGCGATGTAGGAGGCCGTCCAGGGTCCGATTCCGGGCACCTCGAGGAGGCCGGAGAGCGCCTTGCCGGGCTCGGCCCCCGGGTCCAGGCTCAACTCGCCTCGGGAGACCAACCTCGCCATCTCGCGCAATGCCTTCGCCCGGCTCCGCGGCATCGGCAGCTCCGGGGGGTCGATCCCCGCCAGGGCGGAGCTGGTCGGGAACCGGTGGGTGATCGTGCCGCGCGGTTCGTCGAGTGGCTCGCCGTAGCGCGCGACCAGCCGGGCGGCAACGGTGCGCGCGGCCACGACAGAGACCTGCTGGCCGATCACGGCTCGCACCGCAAGCTCGAAGCCGTCGACACAGCCGGGAACGCGGAGGCCGGGACGGGCGCGGACGAGCCCACCGAGGCAGCGGTCCTGCCCAAGCTGCGCGGACACCGTCTGCGGATCTGCATCGAGGTCGAGGAGACGGCGGCAGCGGGCGACCGCCGTGGTCAGGTCGCGGAGGTCGTCGAGCCGCAGCCGGCAGCGCACGCCCGCGCGCTCCGGCGACAGCTCGACCACCGCCCCGCCGTGCCGCAGCGAAAGGGAGCGGCTATAGGCGAGGCCCTCCATCGCCTCCACACCCGGCACCGCTCTGAAGCCGAGGAAGCGGATAGAGGACTCCCCGTCGAAGGGCTGCCGGCAGGCAAGCTTCAGATCGATCACCCCGGGGGCCGCCGTTCCTACTCGTCCCTTCGCCCGCCGCCGCAGCTCCGTCGGGCTGCGCCCGTACACCAACCGGATCGTCTCGTTGAACTGCCGCACGCTGCCGAAGCCGGCGGCGAGGGCAACCTCGGCGAAGGTGATCCCGGTCGACTCGATCAGCAGCCTGGCCGCCTGGGCGCGCTGTGCCCTGGCCAGAGCGACCGGTCCGGCGCCGACCTCGTCCGTGAGGATCCGCTGGAGCTGGCGCTCGCTGTACCCGAGCCGTCTGGCCAGGCCCGGAACACCGTCGCGGTCGACCGTGCCGTCGGCGATCAGGCGAAACGCCCGCCCGGCCACGTCGGCCCGGCGGTTCCAGCTCGGGGAACCGGGCGCGGCGTCGGGGTCGCAACGCTTGCAGGCCCTCAGGCCGGCCTCCTGCGCGGCCGCGGCGCTCTGGAAGAGACGGACGTTGCGTCGCTTCGGCAGCCGGGCCGGGCAGCTCGGGCGGCAGTAGATGCCGGTGGAGAGCACGCCGACGAAGAAGTAGCCGTCGTAGCGGGGGTCGCGGCTGCGCATGAACCGGTAACAGGTCTCGAAGTCCGCAATCACCGCCTCATCGTGCCACGGCTGCGATTCCGCTTCTAGCGGTTTTCGGACAGCTGGTCCGGCGGGGGGACGATGGCGGAATTCCGCCAGACAACCTGTCCCTACCGACCTATCGTCGCCGGCCACCACAGACCAACCTGAGAGGAACCCATGTCCGAGGTCGACCGATTCATGCAGGTGTACGAGGAAATCTGGCCGAGCTTCGACGCCGACCGGCTGGAGAAGTTCGAGATGGTGCATCCCGAGGCGACGATCGACCACTCCGGGATGGAGCAGCCGATCAGGGGCGACGAGGAGCCCGACTACGTGCGGGGGATCAAGGCCCTGATGCCCGACATCTCACTGGAGATGAGGAACTGGGCGGCGCGTGGAGACGTCGTCTTCGTCGAGTACGCGATGGAAGCGACGGTGAACGGCGAGCGGCTCGCCTGGGACGGCATCGGGCGCTTCAAGCTCCGCGACGGGCGGGTGATCGAGGCGATCGGGCGCTGGGACCCGTCGGCGATCCAGGCCGCCCTGAGTGCGGAGCCACAGACCGGATAGTGAGAGGATTCAGCGAGGCCAATGCCCGATGACGAGGAACAGAGGACGCTCCGTCTCCCCGCCGCGGCCGCGCTGCTCCTGGCGATGCTCGCGCTGGGGGTGGGGATCTGGCTGGACAGCGGGTCGGGAGCCGATGCGGCGACCGGAGCGTGGCGAGAGCTGCGTAACGCCAAGCTCGAGCGAACCGAGGTGGGGGGGGCGCGAGTCGGCGGTTCGATCTACGTCGTCGGCGGTTTCGTCGAACCCTCTGAAACCACCGCCGCGGTCGAGCGCTACGACATCAAGCGTGATCGGTGGCGGCGCGTGAAACCGATGCCGGTCGCGGTCAATCACCCGGCGGTCGCCTCCCACAACGGCTTCCTCTACGTCTACGGCGGCTACACCGACTCCAGCTTCAAACCGGTCACCGCCGCGCTGCAGCGCTTCGATCCTCGTAGCGGTCGGTGGGCGCTATTGCCTTCCTCGCCGACGCCGCGGGCCGCAGCGGCGCTCGCCGTGTTCGGCGATGACCTCTACGCCGTCGGCGGCGTTGTCGGCGGGCAGGCACTGAGCACGCTCGAGATCTACGACGTCGCCCGCCGCCGCTGGCGCACCGGGCCGCCGATGGCGGTGCCGCGTGAGCACATCGCCGCGGTCGCGACCGGCGATGGCGTCTATGTCTTCGGCGGGCGTTCCGGCCTCGTCGAACTGGACACGGTCGAGCGCTTCGACCCCCGCCGCGGCCGGTGGTTCCGCCTCCCATCCCTGCACACCCCGCGCAGCGGCTTCGTCGCCGTCGCCATACAAGACAAGCCCATCGTCTTCGGCGGCGAGGAGCTGACCCCGGGCGGGACGTCGATCGGCTCGGTTGAGCTGTTCGACCCTGAGAGCCGCCGCTGGGAGTCACTTCCTTCGATGCGCACCCCCCGCCACGGCCTCGGCGGCGCCGCAATGGGCCGCCGGATCTACGCGCTCGAGGGTGGCCCGACGCCGGGCTTTGACTTCTCCAGCGCGACCGAGTTCCTGGATCTGCCGCGGAGCAGGCTGCGGTAGGCCCTCCTAGCGCGACGCGGGGCCGGGTGGCCTGCACCCAACGAAATTAAGCGACTTAAAGGTTTCGATCTCGTCAAGGTGGAGAAAGGGATCTCTGTGCGCCGCGATTACAGGCCCAAGGGCGCCGGCACCGAGTCCGGCGCCTTCGCAACCCTCAAGCGCACCGCGACCGAGTTCATGGAGGACAACCTCACCGACTGGGCCGCCGCGCTCACCTATTACGGCCTGCTCGCCCTTTTCCCAGCTCTGATCGCGATGGTCTCCCTGATCGGGCTGGTCGGTGATCCCAAAAGCACGACTGACACTCTGACCGAGATCATCACCTCGATCGGACCGGAATCCGCGGCGGAAACCTTCTCCGGCCCGATCGAATCGATCACCTCCAACCGGGGCACGGCGGGCTTTGCCTTCGTAGTGGGGCTGGCGGTGGCGCTGTGGTCGGCCTCGGGTTACGTCGGCGCCTTCATGCGTGCCTCGAACGTCATCTACGAGACGCCCGAGGGGCGGCCGTTTTGGAAGCTGCGCCCGCTGCAGCTCGCGGTGACGCTGGCGATGATCGTCCTGATGGCAGTGCTGGCGCTGGCCCTGGTCCTGACCGGGCCGGTGGTCGAGGCGGTGGCGGACCCGATCGGGCTCGGCAACACGGCGGTCACCATCTGGAACATCGCCAAGTGGCCGGCAATGGTGGCGCTCTTCCTGCTGATGATCGCGGTCCTCTACTACGCCTCGCCGAACGTGAGGCTGCGCGGCTTCAAATGGGTAACGCCGGGAAGCCTGGTGGCGATCGTGGTCTGGGCGGTCGCCTCCGCCGCCTTCGCCTTCTACGTCGCCAACTTCGGCTCCTACGACAAGACCTACGGCACCCTCGGTGGCCTCGTAGCTCTGCTGGTCTGGTTTTGGATCACCAACCTGGCGATCCTGTTCGGCCATCAGCTGAATGCCGAGCGCGAGCGCAGCCTCGAGATCGAAGAGGGCCGCCCGAGAGCGGAGCGGGAGATCCAGCTGGAGCCGCGCAGTGAGCCCAAGGAACAGAAGACCACCTGACCGGAGAAGACCGTGATCGAGCGCAGACTCCTGGCCATCTACCTCAACGACCACCTGGCAGGTTCGACGGGTGGGGTCGAGCTGGCGCGGAGAGCCCGGTCGAGCAATCGCGGCACCAGGTGGGGGAAGGATCTGGAGAGGATCTGCGCCGAAATCGAAGCTGATCGCGAGACGCTCGAAGCTGTGATGGCGCACCTCGGGGTCAAGCGCAATACCGCCAAGGTCGCCGGGGCCTGGGCCGCCGAGAAGCTCGGCCGCCTCAAGCTGAACGGCCGGTTGAGGGGCTACTCGCCGCTGAGCCGGCTGGTCGAGCTGGAGATGCTCCACATCGGGATCACCGGGAAGCTCGAGCTGTGGCAGGCACTGCAGCAGACGCAGGAACCCAAGCTCGCACGGTTCGGCCTCGCCCCGCTGATCGAACGTGCGGAGTCCCAGCGCCAGGCCGTGGAGCGCTTGCGCCTCGATGCGGCGGCGGAGGCCCTTGCGGAGGAGGCCGGTCGACCCATCTAGGCTTTGTGCGGTCAATGGCTTCCCGCACCCCACCCTCCTCCTTGGGCTGATCGCGTGGCCAGCCCGGTGAGTCGAGTGCTTTCGGGTTCGCAGCTCGAAACGCTTGCCGAGCACGGTGAGGAGCGGACCGCCGCCCTCGGCGAGACGCTGTTTGAGATCGGCGACGAGACCTACCCGTTCATCGCGATCCTCGAGGGGGAGGCCGCGGTGCTCGACGGCGCCGGCAAAGAGGTGGTCCGCCACGGCGCCTTGGGCTTCCTCGGAGAGATGAACCTGCTCTCCGGGCAGACCGTCTTCCTCACCGCGGTCGTCACCGAGCCGATGCGCTACATCGCCGTCGATCGCGAGGTGCTTAGGCAGTTGCTCTTCGAGGACGGTTCGCTCTCCGACCTCCTCCTGCCCGCGTTCGTCCAGCGGCGCGAGCTGCTCCAGCAGCGCCAGGGGGTCGGGATTGAGATCGTCGGACCGCGGGATTCGAGTGAGACGCGCCGCCTGCTCGATTTCGCCAGGAGCATGCGGCTTCCCCACACCTGGCTCGACCCCGGGGAGAACGTGGAGGTGGCGGCCGTGGTCGAGGCGCTCGACCCGGCCGAGATCCCGCTGGTGCGCCTTCCCGGCGGCGCGGAGCTGCGACGGCCGAGCAACGGCGAGCTCTCGCGAGCGCTGGGGATCGGCCTCGAGCTCGGCCAGCATGAGGAGGTCGACCTCGTCGTCCTCGGCGGTGGACCGGCCGGCCTCGGCGCCGCGGTCTACGGCGCCTCGGAGGGCCTGGACACGTTGGTAATCGAGAGAACCGTCCTCGGTGGCCAGGCCGGTGCGTCACGCCGGATCGAGAACTACCTCGGCTTCCCTGCAGGCATCAGCGGCACCGAACTGACCAGCCGCGCGGTCTCCCAAGCGCGCAAGTTCGGTGCCCGCGCGGCAACGCCCTATAGCGCCCGCGCGCTCAAGCCTGGCGCTGACCGCCATCTGGTCGAACTCGACGAGGGCAACGAGATCGCGGCGCGGGCGGTCCTGCTCGCCACCGGCGCCGAATACCGGCGGCTGCCGGTGGCGGACCTCGACCAGTACGAGGGGATCAGCGTCTTCTACGCCGCCGGACCGCCCGAGGCCCAGCTCTGCGGCGGGCAGCGGGTCGGGGTGATCGGCGGCGGCAACTCGGCGGCCCAGGCCGCCGTCTGGCTTGCCCGCGGCGGGGCGCTCGTCAGCCTCCTGCACCGCCGCGCGGATCTCGCCGAGACGATGTCGCACTACCTGATCGAAGAGCTGGAGCGGTATGGAGTAGCGGTCCGCGACGGCAGCGAAGTCGGCGAGCTGCACGGTGAGGAAGGACACCTCGAGGCCGTCACCCTCACCGACGGCACGCGACTGCCGCTCTCCTTCCTGTTCCTCTTCCTCGGTGCTTCACCGTGCACCGACTGGCTCGGCGATGTGGTTGCCCGAGACCCCAAGGGGTTTGTCCTCACCGGCCAGGAAGCAGGCGCGGAGGGGCTGCTCGAAACCAGCGTCGCGGGCGTCTACGCGGCCGGCGACGTCCGCGCCGGGTCGATCAAGCGGTGCGCGACCGCTGTTGGCGAGGGCGCAACGATCGTTCGTTTCGTCCACGAGCGACTGTCGCCCGCGGATGCTCCCGCCACCTAACTAGGGCACCCTCACTCGAGCAGCTCGTCGAGGGTGCTGCCGCTGACCACCGACTTTGGGTACTCGGCGACCACGTCGGCGCCCGGGCGCGCTTGCTCATCACGCCTCTTGATCAGCAGCCACTGCGGCTTCCCGCCGGGGCGGGTTCGCTGCAGGGCGAAGCCGCCACGCAGCTTCTCCCCGTGGAGGACGAAGACGGCGTGGCCGCGGTCGAGCGCCTCCGGCCAGGCCACCCGGCCGCCCTGCTCGTAGCGACCGCGATCCCAGACGATCACCGCGCCGTCTCCGGCCGCACCCTCGAAGTCGTTGTGGGCGATTTCGTGCTCCTCCACCTCAATGGCGAGGCGCTTGACGGCGGGATCCATTGAAGGACCCTTTGGAATCGCCCAGGAGCGCATTACCCCGTCGACCTCCAAGCGCAGGTCGAAGTGACGAGCGGTGGCCGCGTGCTCCTGGACGACGAAGACACCGGCGCTGACACCCCGGATCGCGAACTGCTCGTGACCCTCGACCGAGATGGGTTCGACCGTCACCTCGGCGACCCGCGCGGCCGGCGGACCGTCTTGGAGGAACGTCACCAACCCCTCTACCGCCGGCTCGGGTCCCTCTGCATGGACAAGCACGCTCCCGTCCTCCTCATTACGCACCCAACCCATCGCACCGAGCCGTCGTGCTTCCCGTACCGCCGTCTCGCGAAACCCCACCGCCTGCACCTCACCGCGCACGACCGCGCGCACCGCGGTGGCGTCGGAGTCGGCCCGCCCAGTCGAAGGTTTCGACATCGAGGTGAATTATCGCCGGGTACGCTGGGCTCCATATGGTGAGCGCTGAGGAAATCGGTGAGGTTGGTGTCTTCGCGAATCTCGCCACCGCCGAGCGCGAGCGGCTTTCCCGCGTGGCGGCGGACCTGAGCCTGGTGGCAGGCGAATACGCGGCGGACGAGGGCGACGAACGGGCGATCTTCGCCGTGCTCGAGGGCCGGATCGAGGCGGTCAAGTCCGTTGACGGTGTCGAGCGCGTGATCGGCGAGCGTCTCCCGGGGGACGTCTTCGGTGAGGTGCCGATCGTGCTCGGGACGGTGTTCCCGGTCGGATTTCGCGCGGCAGAGAAGTCACGGGTGATGCGAATCGAGGCTCACGACTACCACGCCGTCGCGGCTGTGGTGCCGGACGTGGGCAAGGAGATCGGCCGACTCGCGGGCCACAGGATCAGCGGCGCCGGGGGTCTGGAGGCCATCGCGGCCGACCCACCGCCGCCCCGCGCGATCGTGGTCGGGCACCGATGGGATGCGTCCTGCGCCGAGCTACGTCGCTTTCTGGACCGCAACCAGATCACCTTCGAGTGGCTGACGCCCGAGACTCCCGACGCCGCCGACCAGTGGGGCAGCGCCCTGCCGGCCGAGGAAGACTGGCCGGCGATCCGGGTCGTCAACGGCAAGACCGCGATCAAGCCCCACCTGCGCAGGGTGGCCGAGCTGCTTGGGGTCACCACCGAGCCGGGTGCCGCCGAGTACGACACGGTGGTCGTCGGCGCCGGCCCGGCTGGACTGGCCGCCGCGGTGTACGGAGCGTCGGAGGGCTTGCGCACGATCGTGGTCGAGCGAGAGGCGCCCGGCGGCCAGGCCGGCACCTCCTCCCGGATCGAGAACTACCTCGGCTTCCCCTCGGGCGTCTCGGGGGACGAGCTGGCAAACCGCGCGCTGCGGCAGGCGCGGAGGCTGGGTGCCGAGATCCTCGTCACCCGGTCGATCACGCGGATCGACGCCGCCAATCGAGAGCTGCACCTCGACGCCGGTGACGTCCTCCGTGCGCGAACGATCATCCTCGCCTGCGGAGTCACTTGGCGGCACCTGCCGATCGAGGGCTTCGATCGCCTCGCCGGCAAGGGCATCTCTTACGGGGCGGCGCGCAGCGAGGCCCCAAACACCCACGGCCTCGACGTCCACATCATCGGCGCGGGCAACTCGGCGGGGCAGGCGGCGCTGTTCTTCTCCGCCCACGCGAAGAGCGTGACGATCCTCTGCCGAGGGGACAGGCTCGAGAAGAGCATGTCGCGCTACCTGATCGACCAGCTCGCGACCCGGTCGAACATCAGCCCGATGTTCGGAGCCGAAGTGGCGGCCGTGCACGGTGTCAACTCCCTCGAGGCGATCGACGTCCGCAACACCACCACGGGAGAGACGTCCCAGATCGAGTCGGGCGGCCTCTTCATCTTCATTGGCGCCGACGCAGAGACGTCATGGCTCCCACCCGAGATCGCCCTCGACCACCACGGCTACATCCTCACCGGCCCCGACATGCGCTCAGCCGACCGCTGGACCCTCGACCGCGACCCCTACCTCCTGGAGACCAGCGTCCCCGGCATCTTCGCCTGCGGCGACGTCCGCTTCGGCCCCGTCAAGCGCGTCGCCGCCGCCGTCGGCGAGGGCAGCATGGCCATCGCCTTCGTCCACCAGTACCTCAAGGAACTGGAACTCGACGACGGCGGCCGCCAGGCTGCCGAGCCCACTGCATCGCCCAGGTAAGTCCACACTCGGTCTACACCTTCATCAGAGGATGCATTTCACAGTACGATTGGCCGATCAAACGCCTTGGCTTACTGGCTGGCATCGGCGTCGCCGCAGTCGCCTTCATCCCATCGACGGCAAGCGCGAAGGCGCTCGACTATGACTGTTCCGATTTTTCGAATCAGGCCGAAGCGCAGAACTACCTCTTAACTGGCGATCCGTACCGCCTAGATGGCGACAACGATGGTGTGGCCTGCGAGAGCCTGCCATGTCCGTGCTCGACCGGCGTACCACCACCTCCGCCCGTGGCTGAACCTCCCGAAGAACCTTGGCCTTACTTCCGCGTTTACGTAGCGTGCGGCTTGAGTAGAAACGCTCGACCAGCACATGAATGCGCGCACCGCAGCAAAGTCGGAGCCTTCTTCGAAAGCTCTCAGGCGGTCTTCTACAGCGTCTGCGTGACGTTCCCAACTAGGAAACGACTCTGCGCCTTGAACCAAGAAGCCGAAGCCGGTGTCATCTACACCAACAGGATCGCGAGTTCGTTCGTCGGCTGGCACAAGGTCGTCTGGACCGTGGAAGGTCGTCGCCTGGTCCGGAAGTTCTGGCGCCGCTGACGACGAAGGTCGCAATGTCGCGCGGCCGCAACGAAGTCGCCGCGCCGTTCCGTTTCCAAACGAAATCTCCTAGACCGGCGTCAGCAGCGCCCGCCCCGCGAATCCCACCGTCCGGTCATTGACGGCTTCGTAGCTCTCGCGTAAAGGCGGCAGCGAGCGCAGGGACCAGATCACTTCGGCGCCGACCCAGGCAGCGTCGCGGGCCCGTTCCACATTCCAGACAGCGACCACGTCGTCGAGCGAACCGAACTCGCGGTCGAGCTCCTTCAGCAGGCCAGTCATCATCCAGACCTTCATCTTCTTCTCAACCTCTGCGATCAGCCCGTTGATCGACTCGTAGTCGCTGTGTTCTGGGCTGTCGTCGCTCGGCTCGGTCTCACGTGCGGCGCAGGCATCGCAGACGGCAAGCGCGAGGTCGTGGTTGATGTGGGCGTTCATGCCGGCGAGGGCAAATTGGACGGGGGCAACACCAGTCTCGAAACGGGATTCGAACAACGGTTTCCAGGCGTGGAAGGGGTAGTCGGACGGCAATGACTTTCCCGCGCCGGCGGCGTCGAGCGCCGCGAAGTAGCGGCGGGCAAAGACCACGTCGAGCGCCTCGAGGTAGCCCGGCGCATCGAAGTGCCTTCCCGCCATCGCCGTCTCCACCTGTTGCGTCATTTCGAGGTAGAGCCTGTTGAACCACTTGACACCGTCGGTCGGCGGCAGTGCCGCGTCGATCGCCGTCAGGCGCTTGAGCACATCTGCCACCGTTTTCTCCATAGGGCGAAACATATAAACAAAGTGAGGAATCCTTGACCTTTGTCGCCGTTGCCGAGAGACTTGGCGCGTCGATTCGATCGGGAGCGCCGGTTCTGGGCGAAACACATTGCTCGACACGACTCTCAAGAAAGTGTTCGCGAGTGCCTGTGTGATCATCGCCGGTCTTACCGCGGTGGTCGCGGTCCTGCTTCACGACAGGAGCCAGTCGTCGGAGACCGCGTCGTTCGAGGCGCCGCTGCCGCCGGTTGAATTTCTCTACCTCGACGGCGCCCGCATACTCGACTTCCTCGCCGAGCTAGAAGGAGGCCGGGTCGGCGCGGTGCACCGGATCTCGAAGGAAATCGCCGAGGTGAACGCCGGCGGGTCGGGCGGCGGCTTCACCGTGGGGGCCTCCTCCCAGCGCGAATCGGTGGCCGACAGCACCGTCACCCGGACGGAGGCGAGCCTGCTGGGGCTGCTGCTCCACGCGCTCAAGCAGAACGAGGCGCACGGCGTCAACTTCCACTCGATCGAACTGACCGACTCCAAGAACCTGAGCAACCTGAAGAAGGTTAGGGAAGGAATGCTGGTCCGGTTCGTGACCCACGACCTGCTCAGCCCCGGCTACATCCGTCCCTATGTCGTCGTTCGCCAGTCGGCGACGCTGGCGGCCCTGTTCCCGCAGGCATCCGGCGATCAGGCCGGCGCCGAACGGGCAGCAGAACAGCGTCAGAGGGCCGAATCGTTTGCCCGCCAGGTCGGTCCCGACCCGCGGATTACCTTCGCCGTGGAACCGCGATCGGAGGACGAAGGTGATCCGCTGAACGTGCTGATGCCAATGCGCTACAGCGACCTCACCGAGGAGCGAAGCCTGCTGGAGAAGGGCCGGGACCAGTACACCGGCGGCAGGCTGGTGGTGTTCGGCAAGGTGATCCGCGTCTTCCGGCACGAAACCGAAATCCCGTGCCGTGACAAGGACAGGACTTGCCCGGAGTACACGGACTTCGCCACCCGGGAGATCTGGCGAAACCCGCTCGAACAGGCCTCCAAATTCCTCATCGAGCACGTCAGCCACAACTGCAAGACCCGAAGCACTGCCGGGGCACAGAGAGAACACCCGTCACGTTCGAAGCTAATCGGAGGTCGCGCCTGCTTCCTCGCCAAACTGAAGCAGCAGACGGAACTCCACGCCCCCGGCGCGGTGATCTTGCCAATCGCGATCTACAAGTGACGCCTCTGCTCCGCGGGCGTATTGGGGATGACGTCCTTCGGCTCCCGCGAGAGCTTTCCGAAGCCCCGGAGAACCCGCACAAAGGTAAGCAGGCCCTTCGGTGATTTCAGGTTGATGGCGCCGAGGAGCTGCCGCAACAATGAGGTGGGGGACTTCGCGGAAGTACAGCGCCTTCAGCCCGCCATAACCAGACGCATGATCCGCCCTTATGACCTCATCTAAGCGAATCATTGAGCTGCTACGAGAGGTAAAGCTGTTGGCACGCGAGTATTACGAGCTGACTGAAAGCCCCTTGGGGTGACCGGGGAGATCGCGGAGTATGAGGCCGCTCGCATCTTGAAGGTCAAACTCTCACCGGCGCGGCAGTCAGGCTATGACGCAATCCGCAAGAGAAGTGGCAAGGAGGAAAGACTCCAGATCAAGGGACGTCGGCTTACCCCCAACTCAAAGGCAAGCCAGCGCCTTGGGAGCATTGACCCTTTGAAGGAATGGGACGTAGTCCTTCTCGTTCTCCTTAATGAGCGTTACGAACCGACCGAGATTTACGAAGCCGATCGTCGGGCTGTGACGGCGCTCACTAAGCCCGGCTCGAAAGCGCGAAACGAGCGAGGTTTGCTAGCGATCGGCCAGTTCAAGTCGATCGGCTCGCGGATCTGGCCGGAATGAGGAGCACGGCCAATGCGGAACGTCGCCCACCTATGGCTTGCCCCTTGCAATACGGGGCGGTTTCGGCAAAACCGAGTGAAAATCGGCGACCATTGAGCGATGAGCTCTAGTGCGGGACCCGAGATTCCACCTCTGGCTGACCCTGGAAAGACCTTGCCGCGGGTTTCGCAGATCCAATGGGATCACTATTACATGCAGGTTGCTGAGACGGTCAGGAAGCGGGCTAATTGCTTCGGGAGCAAAGTCGGCGCCGTTCTCGTTCTGAACAACCGAATCGTCAGCACCGGGTTCAACGGCACTCCTGCCGGCTTCACTAACTGCGAAGACGGCGGCTGCGTTCGGTGCCGCGATCGGTATCTCGGCGAGATCGGCCGAGCCGAGGAGGCAAGCGATCGTGAGCTGGCTGAAGGGAAGACGAAACAGCTTGATGTCTGTGTTTGTGTTCATGCCGAGGCCAACGCCATCCTAAGCGGCGCCAAGTTCGGCAACCGCACCGAAGGGGCGACGCTTTATGCGACGCACTCCCCCTGCTTCATGTGCTTGAAGGAGGCGATCCAGGCTGGGGTCAAACGAGTCGTCTTTATGAGGCCTTGGACTCCAACGCAGTCCGAAAGCCTGCGCCTGCAATACGAGCTGCTCGCCGAGCATCTACGTGGCTCAGATCAGCGCAACTTTGAGCCGCTAGCTAAACAGAGCGACTTGACCGAGGGCACCGGCACCGAACCGCGCGAGCCGAACCTCGATAACCAGATCGCTGCCGTACTCGAGGAGGCAGAGCTCAAGAAGGCCAAAGGCAACACGCAAGCCTCATCGAGACGAGCGGCTAAAACGGCCAGCAAGAAAAAGCGCGCGAAACCTAGATCGAAAACAGCTCGAGGGTCGGAAAAATCTTCCGCTCGAGGACGTACTGGCCGTTAACCCGCTTCGGTGCCCAGGAGCCATGCCAGGCATTCTCGGGAATTCGAGCGATCGGCGCCAACTCTTCGCAAGCCATCCTTGCCTCATCGACGCAGTCAGCCTGAATGAGGACGAAATCGGTTCCAGCCCGATGGCCGCCTTCATCAGCCTGAAGCGTTCCATGACCGACGATCGTGACGCCGGGAAGCACTCGGACTTTTCGCTCGGTCGCCATCGCCAAAACCAGGCTAACGGAACTCTTTGCCGTTGGCTGCAGGTTGCAATCCAGGTTTGAGCCCCGGCCTGTAACTACAACGCTGCCCCGGGTCCGGCCTCGCTTTTGACATCTCCGATTCATGGACGGAAATTGACAACGGCCTCGGACGCTGATCCTAGTCAGCAGACTCGCAAACTGCGCCGGTTTAGCCAATCGAGGCGGCAAAATGACATCCGGCACGATCGCCAAGCTTCTGTTTGTGTCAGGTCTCCCAGACCCGCAACCCTCTTCGACTGAGCCGTTCAGGGAAATCGCCGGTTATCGACTCCGCCAGATCCTCGGCGCCGGCAGCTTTGCCCAGACCTACCTGGCCGAAAAGGACGGACAGCAGTTCGCGCTGAAGATGCTCGTCGAGATGCCGATGGGCATCGATGCCGTTCGCTTCGAACGAGAGGTAGAGGCGTTGCAACTCGAGCATCCGAACCTGGTCAGCTACGTCGAGAGCGGAATTGGGATGTACGGCAGCTTGGAACGAGCCTACATAGTCATGCCCTTCTTACCGGGCCGAACCTTGCGTGAAGCGATCGAAGGCTCCAAAGGCCCGCCTCTTGGCGTTGCCGAGATCCGCCACATTGCGGCTCAGGTAGCCGACGGCTTGGCCTTCATTCACGAGCACAACATCACCCACCAGGATTTGAACCCGAAGAACATCTTCTTGACCAACGACGGCCACGCCCTGATCCTCGACTTCGGCCTGGCCAGATTTCATGACAAGGCGACGATCACTCTTGAGGGCCACGCCGTCGGGACGCCGGCCTTCCTCGCTCCTGAGCAGCTTCGTGGCGCTGTTGACCTGAGCAGCGACATCTACGCCCTTGGCGCAACCATCTACTACTGCCTGACTGGCCGACCGCCATTCATTGGTCATCAGATCGCCTTAATGAAGATGATCGAGGTCGAAGAACCTGAGCCGCCGAGCTCCTACAAGTCAGACCTCGATCCATCACTCGATGATCTCGTTCTCAAACTAATGGCTAAGGAGCCGCTTCAGCGCCCTTCCGACGCCAAAGCGGTCGCCGACCGCCTGCGCCAGCCCCAAAAGCCTCACCCGGCTCCGGTTCCCTACAAGCGTAATTCGGCCCCGCTCCTGGCCGTGCGAGCGACGATGACGCAGGCAAGCAGGGCCGTCATCGATACCGCGATGACTGGGGCAATTCCGGACTTCGCCATCGCCGCTCTAACCCTGCCAGACGTGCTCGGCGAGCTGATTCGCGCCGGCGGGTTTTTGCCCGAGCTCGGAGTCGTTGTCGACACCCGCGTCCACGACACGACCTCGTTGAACATGCCGAAGGCGATCAAGGCCCTCGATTACGCCTCGACCAAAGATCATGGCCCTTACACCGATAAAGACTTTCGCGACCCCGAGACCTGCAAACGGGTTGCCCGAGGAGACTTCAAGGCGCAGGTCGAGTACGGCGGGAGCGTTTATCGAAGCGTCGGGTTTGCCTTCTCGAATTCCGAAGACAACTGGTTGAAGCGCAATGCCCGGTTTCAGAGCGATGGGCTACAAGCGTGGCGCGCCTATGACCCAAGCAGACCGATGTTCGCCTCGATCCGCTGTGATATCGATGCCCTCGGTCATCGTGATAACCGGATCGCAATTGCCAACAGATATTCGCGCGGCCACCCAAGCGGCTTCTGGGTCGAGATCTATGGCCTATCGGCAATGGCCAGCCCGGAGGTCATCTCCGCCGCGTTCGACTTCCTCCTCTTACTGCAGGAGCGCGGCGTCCCAGTCATCGCTGCCTTGCCAGGCTCACTGGTCGAGTTGGCCTGGAGCATTGGCATCGCCGGGGTTGAGATCAAGCTTGGGCGGCAGGGAGCTGTTGCTCGGACGAGCAACCGAGCCCCGATCCGAACCGACACCAGCCCACGCTTTGAGTTCCCTTCAATCTTTGACTCGATGCCTAATCGCGAGACCCTGGAACTGCTCGATCACGGCTTGCTTCCTGAGTCCCAGTGCGACTGCCCGTCCTGCCAGCTAGCCAAGAGTCTCTCTGCTCGCGCCGACGCCGCCTGCGATCACTCGCTGGCGATGTTCCTCGCTCTGCGAAGCACCCTCTCCGGCCTAGACATCGATCAGAGGATCGAACGCCTCATCGGAAGGTTTGACGAAGCCGAAGCACATCTGAAAGACGCTCGCCGCACACTGAAATCTCAGCGCTTCTCGGCCAGTGTCGTTCGCAACCTGCGCGGCAGTCTTGTCGCCTTGAGAGACAATGGCGCGCTCGCGCCAATTGGCAAATTGCAGCGCTCAACCTAAGCCGTAGCCAGCGCGTCAAGTGATGCCAGCAACGCCGGCCCGCTGAGACCCAGGCCAGCGGCTCTGATCTCGCAATATCTGGCGAATTCCCAGTCGGAGTCAGTCAGTGCCAGCAATCGTGGAATATCGATGCGGTCTTTCGAACCGATTTCAAGCGCCGCTTGGCTCAGAACGACTTCCGGGAGCTCATCATCGAGTCCGGGCCCGTCCTGTTCTTCGAGGTAGCGCTGCCAAGCATCAATCCGACGATCATGCGAGCGCCGCACCGGCAGCTGGAGCAAGCCGGCCTTCAAATCCAAAGCCAGTTTCGCGCCGGTGAAACCAGAAGCAAGGGCCACGTTGAGCCAGGCATCGACGGTGACCCCGCTTTCAACTGCTCGCCGTCTCAGCATGCCGGCAACCGAGACGCCGAGATCTAGGCAGCGCCAGATTTGACTTCCGTCGGGCCGACAGCGAAAGGCTGGACGAATCGACACAAGTCGATGAGCAGAACTATTATCTGGATTTACTGGCATATCTTCCAGATAATTGTAAATGGACCAGCAGACGCAAGCCTTTCTTGCCTTGGTCAGTGACGAACTAACGATGCTGATCCGCGCCGCCCTGGCTAAAAAGTCCCTCTCATCGACGGAGCTCGCGGAAACGACCCAGACCGACCCGCGAATAGTTGCCAAGCACCTGGAGGTAATGAAGCTGGGCGGACTGGTGCGATCCGACCGTGTCCCAGGACAAGGTCGCGGCCGACCGCGGATCTACTGGAAGCTGATCAATGGGTCGGCAGTCGAGGAACTAGTTGGCTTCGTCAAGACATTGCGCCGCGACCTGATCGAATCGAGCGACGTCTAAGAAACCGTCATCGCTTTGAAGTGCTCGATTCGGCACTCGCCGTCCACCTCGCATCCGTCAATGATCAGGCAGTTTCTGCCTGATCGGGAGCGGAATTTGGGTCCTGGTTTAACGCCCACGGCAACCTCAAGCCGCCCATTTGCAGCAACTTCTAGAGGGGTGGACGACGGGACTCGAACCCGCGACTGCCTGGATCACAACCAGGAGCTCTACCAGCTGAGCTACGCCCACCGCGTCGCCTTCAAATCTAGCGGGCTGGAGGGCTTTGGCGATGCGATCGGTTTGGACGGGTAGCTTGTTGGCGATGTTCAAGAATCGTGCAGTCGATGTGGTTCGACCTCGGGCCCGGTCGCTTGGCGCGACCGGTGCGCAGGCGCGGGGCGCTGTCGCCATCGGCGCGCTTGCGGTTGGGGCTGCCGCGGTTGGGGGCTTCGCGATCGGGCGCCTGGTCATCGGTCGGCTCGCGGTTGGCCGAGCCAGGATCGGGAAGCTCTCCGTCGGCACGCTCTCGGTCGAGGAGCTGGAGATCGGCAAGTTGACCGTGCGTGAGGGCCTTCCGAAAGGGAACGAGTGAGGGCAGTCCTCGCGGTTGTCGTGGCCGTCGCGTTGGGCGCTGCCGTGCTCGGCGCTGGCCCGCCTTCGGACGCCGGCGCCTCCCCCACCATCGGCTCCTGCCAGGTCTTTCCCGACCCGCCGGCCTCGCTGCCCGCAAACGCCCCTTCGCTCGACACCGAGGCCTCCTGGAATCAGGACATCTCCAAAGCCCCGCGGGACCCGCGCTCCGCCGCCTACATCTCCTACATCGCCTCCCAGGGCGACGACTTCCTGCACCCGGACTTCGGCTCGTTCCGCGGCTACGGCATCCCGTACACCGTCGTCGGTGCCGGGCAGCGCAAGCTGCCGGTCAACTACACGGCCTACGGCGACGAGAGCGACCGCGGGCCGTTCCCGGTCCCCGGAAAGGCACCGGTCGAGGGCGGCCGTGGCAGCGACGGCGACCGCCACGTGCTGGTCCTCGACAGCGGCGCCTGCAAGCTGTACGAGCTGTATCGCGCCTTTTTCATCGCCAAACCGCGACCGCACTGGAACGCCGACGCGGGTGTCGCCTGGGACTTGAGCTCGGCCGGGCTGCGCCCAGACGGATGGACCTCCGCCGACGCCGCCGGCCTGCCGATCTTCCCCGGCCTCGTCCGCTACGACGAGGTCGCCGCCGGCAGCCTCGACCACGCGATCCGGGTCACCGTCGAGAGCACCCGCGACGCCTGGATCCACCCCGCCTCTCACTGCGCCGGCGACACCTCCAGCCGCAACGCGCCGCCGATGGGCCTGCGGCTGCGCCTGAAGGCCGGCTACGGGCTCGGCCGCTTCACCGGCGCCGCGAAGACGATCGCCACGGCGATGAAGCGCTACGGCCTGATCGTCGCCGACAACGGCTCCAACTGGTACTTCTCCGGCAGCAGCGACAGGCGCTGGGACGATGAGAACCTCGACCAGTTGAAGCGGATCCCGGGCCGCGCCTTCGAGGTGGTCAAGAGCGCCGCGGCTGCCCACCCCTGCTGATGAGACGCCAGAACCGCCCCGCGGCGGCGAGGATGGCGAACGCCACGCCGAACCCGATCGCCCCGAGGACGAGCAGGAAGATGACGAAGGCGACTATCTCCAGCGGAACCAGCAAAACTTTCACGATGGCGCGTAGTCTCACATGCTCGTGGCGGGGCGGGGTGCGGCGGCCGGCTTGGCTTGCGGCAGGCGTTCTCCTCTCCCTGCTGCCCCTCCTCGCGGCCCACCCGTCTACCGCGGGCGCCGCCGAGCGGGCCGGAGACAGCGCGCCCGCACAGCCCGCCCTCGACGCCGTCGGCCGCACCGTGCTGGCAGCGATCGCGACCGGCCCCGCCGGCCCCGCGCTCGACTCGCTCACCGACAGCATCGCGATGCTCGACGCCCGCTTCCGGATCGAGGCGCAGATGCGCGAGGAGCAAGCCGAGCCCTCACCGGCCGATCCTCTGGCCAACTACAACGGCGACCCCTCCACCCTCCCCCCGGCCTCGGCCGGCAGCAACGGCACCGTGGTCGAGCCCGCGCCCGGGCTGCGCGGCGCCGGCATCTTCGCCCACAGCCGCGCCTCCGGCGACCCGGACTCGACCTCAATCCTGCTCACCGGCGTCGCCCTGGCGCCACCTCAGGCCCCACCCCAGGTCCAGGAAGTGATCAACGCCGCCAACCTGATTATCGGCAGGCCTTACGTCTGGGGCGGCGGCCACGGCTCCTTCTACTCCAATGGCTACGACTGCTCCGGCGCGGTCAGCTTCGCCCTCTTCGGCGGCGGCTTGATCCCGCGGCCGCTCACCTCCGGGGAGCTGGAGGGCTGGGGCGCCCCCGGCCCGGGCAAGTGGATCACGGTTTACGCCAACGCGGGCCACACCTATGCCGAAATCGCCGGCCTGCGCTTCGACACGGTCGGCCACGAGCGCGGGACCGGCCCCCGGTGGCACCTTGCCCCCCCCTCGACCGACGGCTTCGTCGCCCGCCACCCGCCCGGTTACTGAGAACAAGCGACTGGCCAGTCAGCCAGTAACATAGGAATGAGGTGAGCGAGCGAGCGGAGACGCAGGAGCGCCAGGCCAAGATCGAGGACGAGCTGGTCCTCGAGCGCGAGCACTGGCTCGACGGGCCACCCCACGAGTTGTTCAAGCGGATGCGCGGCGAGTGCCCGGTTCACTGGACCTCCGAAGTCACCGAGTTTCCCGCGGCCGCCGGCTTCTGGTCGGTGACGAGGGCCGACGACGTCTACGCAGTCAGCCGCGCCTGGGAGACCTTCTCCTCCGAACTGGGCGGCGTCGTCGCCATCAACGAGGTCTTCCCGATCGAGCTGGCCCGGGCGATGTTCATCGGCATGGACCCGCCAAAGCACCACCGGCTGAAGTCGCTCTTCCAGGCCGGGTTCACGCCGAAGCGGATCGCCGCTCACGAGGATGAGATCCGGGAGATCGTCGTCCGCGTGCTCGACCGCCTCGAGGGGCGCGAGACCTGCGACCTGGTCACCGACGTCGCGCAGCCGGCCGTGTCGCGGGTGATCGGAAGCTTCATGGGCATCCCCGAGGAGGACGACCGCGCCTGGGCCGAGCTGATGAACACGGCGCTCGCGGCGAGCGATCCCGACTACAGCCCGGACGGCGTGGACGGAATCGAAGAGGTCATCAACCAGGCGATCCAGGAAGTCTTCACTCGCTGCAACACGATGATCGCCGAACGGCGGGAGAACCCGACCGACGACCTGACCAGCGTCCTGGTCCACGCCGAAGTCGATGGCGAGAAGCTCGAGGAGCACGAGATAGTGATGGGCTTCTTCCTCCTCGTCGCCGCCGGAAACGACAGCACCCGGTCGACCTACGTCAGCAGCATGCGCGCCCTGATGGAAGATCCCGCTCAGCGCCAGCTCGTGCTCGACGACCCGTCCCTGATCCCGGGCGTGGTCGAGGAGGCGCTGCGGATGTTCCCCGCCTTCGCCCACTTCCGCCGTACGGCGACCGAGGACACCGTGCTGAACGGCCAGGAGATCAAGAAGGGCGAGAAGGTGGTGATGTGGTACCCGTCCTCCAACCGCGACGAGACGCGCTACGAGGATCCCGATCGGTTCGACGTCCTGCGCAATCCCGAGCACCAGGCCTTCGGCGCCGGCGGTCGTCACTTCTGCCTCGGCGCGGCGCTTGCCCGTCTCGAGCTGAAGATCCTGCTCGAGGAGTCTCTGTCCCGCTACCCCGACATGGCCGTGGCGGGCGAGCCGGTCTGGGTCGAGTCGGCGTTCCTCAACCAGCTCAAGACCCTGCCGGTCCGGCTCTCCGCATAGCCGGTCGACCGGGTACGGAACCGCCCTCGATACCCCCGGCTGGATTCGAACCAGCGACCCGCTGCTTAGAAGGCAGCCGCTCTGTCCACTGAGCTACGGGGGCGGGTGCTTAGAGGGTAGGTGCTCCGCAGGGCGACTGCGGCTCAGCCACACCCGGCCGGGTCGAGCTTCCCGTTCACCTTGAAGACGTAGTCGGGCTGGGGAAAGATGTCTGGCTCTTCGATCACCAGCTTCAGCGCCGGGTCGTCTTTCACCCAGGCGTAGATCGGGTACCAGAAGGGCGCGACGCGGGAGTCCTGGGTGAACTGGGAGAGGATCAGGTAGTCGTAGTCGCCGGTATTGATCAGGCGGCGGAACTGGGGACAGCTGGTCGGCAGCCGGTAGGTGCCATCGGGCCCGGGCTGGCCGATGTACTGGACGCGGTTGGTGAGGTCGGCGCCGTAGAAGCCGTACTGGCCGAAGATGATCTCGCTGGAGCCGACGATCCCGATCCGTTTGTCGTGCTGGCGACGGGCGAAGTCATACGCCTTCTGCGGCCCGCCTTCCTGCAGGAACAGGGTCGAGCGCGTGTAGTGGTTCTCGGCGTACTGGACCTCCTGCGCCCGTCCCAGCACCACGGCCAAGAGCAGCACCCCGGCACCCGCCAGGGCGACCATTCCCCGGCTCGCCCGGCCGTGAGAGCGCAGCCACGCCAACCCGCCCGGCGCCCAGACGAGGGCGAGCGTGAGGAAGATCGTGCCGACGATGAAACCGGGGTACCAGCGCGGCGTGCTCAGCACCGTGATCGCGTAGATCCCGGTGAGGAAGAGCAGCGTCTGCCAGGCGCGCCGGTCGGGCGCCCGCAGCGGCCTGGCGATCGGTAACAGCACCATTGCCATCAGCAGCCCCGGGACGAGGTACCGGGTGTTGGTGAAGAACCCGGTCGGCGAGCCTTCTTGGCCGGCCGCGGTCAACGGGGTGAAGACGTAGACGATCGCGGTCGCCAGGGCGCCGACCGCGATCACCCGGAGAATGATGTTGCGGGAGCGGAAGGCGATGAAGACCGCGGCGGAGACGGCCATCACCAGAATCAGCGGCCAGAGCGGGCCGAAGGCGTTTTCGAGCTGGGGGAAGAACCAGCCGCGGTAGATGGTCGGGTCGGTGAGGTAGTCGGAGACCGAGAAGCGGGGCCGCGGGTCGAGCGGCATCTGGTCGGGGGTCGGCAGGTTCAGCGGACCGAACCCGACCTGCGGAGCCGGGTTGCCGCCGGTCTTGATCGCCGCGCGCACGTACCAGTAACCCCCCACGATCAGCATCGAGAGGCCCATCACCCAGGCGGTCGTCAGCTTGCGCCCGCGACCGCTGAAGACGACCATCCCGATCGTGATCGCCACCACCGGGACCAGGAAGGTGAGCTTGACCGAGGCGGCGAGCCCGGCGGCGACGCCAGCCAGCACCAGCGGCCCCTTGTCGAGCAGCGGCGCGTCCTTCTCGGGCGTGTCCTCGACCGCCCCGGCGGCGGGCGCACGCCGCTGGTGGCCGTTGATCAGGAAGGCCAAAAAGGCGACCAGAAAGGCCAGCCCCATGATGTCGTTGCGCCCCTCGCCGGGCTGGGTCTCGATCATCACCCCCGCGTCGAGGATGATCGCGGCGGCGACCAGCGTCGCCGGCCCGACCTTGTAGGGACGGCCGACGCACCAGGCGCCGAGCAGCGCAATCGAGAGCCAGATGAGGTTGATCAGCGGCGAGAGCCAGTCGCTCTTGAAGAGGACGATCGCGGCGCCGTTGACCAGCTCCGAGCTCTGCGGGTAGAACCAAGCGGCGAGCCGGAGCGGGTCGGTGAAGTGGAGGTGGACGATCGAGGCGTCCTGGGCGAACCGCGCCGCGAACGGCATGTGGTACCAGGTGGTGTCGCCGCCGAACATCCCCTGGTCGAGGCTGAGTTGGGACGGGAAGGTCCACTCCGCGACCGTGAAGGACGCGACGCCGAGCGCGATCAGCAGCGCCGCGGTCTGGACTTTGGGCGGCGTCACCCGACCGCCGTCGCGGGGGGCTTTCGCCCAGCCGAGCCAAGCCGCCAGCAGGCCGACACCGATGCAGACGAGGACGATCCAGCCGAGGCGCAGGATGCTGAGCGTCCCCAGCAGCTGCAGCGAGAGCACCAGGAGGGCGACGGCGAGGACCGCGTCGGCGAGGCGCGCCAACGCCCCCGTGAATTCGGGCACGATCCAGCGGCGCAGCCAATAGCCGCCGAGGCCGAGGGCCGCGACGATGCCGATCACGGCCAGGCAGCCGCCGATGTAAGAGCCGAACGAGGGCGTCACCGGCGCGAGATGCTATTCGCCGCGCCGGTGGGGGGTCAGGAGGCGGCCGCGGGGATGCTGCAGGAGACGCCCGTCCCGGCCAAGCCGCAGTAGCCGCCGGGGACTTTTTGCAGGTACTGCTGGTGGTAGTCCTCGGCGTAGTAGAACGGCCCGGCGGGCTCAATCTCGGTCGTGATCGGCTCGTGGCCGGCGGCCCGCAGCGAGGCGTCGTAGGAATCGCGCATCATCTCCGCAGTCGCCTTCTGCGCGTCATCGGCGAAGTAGATGCCGGACCGGTACTGGGTGCCGACGTCGTTGCCCTGACGCATCCCCTGGGTTGGGTCGTGCTCCTCGAAGAAGACCTTGAGCAGGTCGGCGTAGGAGATCCGCGCGGGGTCGTAGGCGACCAGCACCGCCTCGGCATGGCCGGTCTGCGCCGAGCAGACCTCCTCGTAGGTGGGGTTGGGCGTGGTCCCGTTCATGTAGCCGACCGCGGTCGTGTAGACGCCGTCCAACCCCCAAAACAACCGCTCCGCCCCCCAGAAACAACCGAGCGCGAAGTAGGCGACCTCGATCCCGTCCGGAAACGGCGGCTTGATCGGGGTACCGAGAACCGCGTGCGTGTCGGGGACTTCAAAGGCCGGCTCGCTCCGTCCCGGCAGCGCCTCCTCGGGAGAGGGTATCCGCGTCTTCTCCGGATTGAGCATCGTCATCAGCTTGCCTAGCGAGGTCATCCAGAATCCCTCAGGGTGGGTGCGCCGTCCCGGAACGCAAGGGTTCCGTCGAGGGGCTCGCCGATGATCTCGCGTCCGTCTGGGTAGACGATCACCAGCGGCTGCTGCTCGGCTACCGCCTCGGCCAGCACAGCGGCAAAGTGCACCTCGTCGACACCAACAAAGGACGCCCCCTCGGGGTATCGACCGGGCGTCAACACGGCCTCGATCAAACGCTCGTTGGCCAACTCGCCCGCCGGCGAAAACTTGCTGAGGCTGCGCTCTAGCTCTGCCATTCTCTCGCGATCGCTTCCCAGTTGGAGGTCAGGTAGCGGATCGCCTGAGGGCAAACTTCTTTGACGTAGCCATCCGCGACGAACCGCTCAGCGGGCTGTTTCTCCGTTCCATTGTACTTATGCATGTCGTGGACTCCGTGGGCATTGTCGAGCAATCGAATGGTCTGCCAGCGCCCCTCCACCCTGATCTGCAGCATGAATGCGTAACGCTCCAGCGGGCGGCCGTCGCGCTCGGCCAGAATGCGCGCATCGACCGCCAGGGGACGAATGAACCAGGTGATCATCAGGCGATTGATCTAAGGGCCCGGAACGGATACTTTCTCCCCCATCGGCTGCCTGATCGTTCTCTTCGCGTTCATCTCGCCGCGGCTGGCGCTGTTCGGGCTGTGGATTTTCTCCGACCTCCTGAGCCGAGCCTTCGAGAGCTGGTTCGTCCCCATGCTCGGCTTCTTCCTCCTGCCTTGGACCACCCTCGCCTACGCGGCGATGTGGAGCAGCTCCGACGGGGTCGTCGGCTTCGAGTGGTTCATCGTCATCCTCGCCTTCCTGATCGACCTCGGCTCCTACGCGAGCCGCGACCGGGCCCGCTGGTCCAACGACTGACCCGCCCGGGTCCGCCGGTTATTTCGAGGCGACGGGATACGCGTACCGGATGTGGCTCTTGGCGAGGACGATGAAGGGCCGCTCGCTCACCTTGCCGTCGACCAGCGAGGTGATCTCGACGTTGGTCAAAGAGACGAATTCGAGGTCGGGACGGTTCAGCGAATCCGAGAACCGGCTCTGGTCGCCGGCCGGGGGCAGGGTGACGTCGCCGATGACCAACTGCCGATCTGTCTCGAAGAGGGCGCGCTCGGTACGCCACTCGATGTGGTCCGGCTCTTCTGCCACACCCTTCGTATCGGCACGAATGTTCGAAACTTATAAAAGGAAAGACCCTTTGCAGGCGGGGTTCAAGCAACGCGGCGCAGCTGCGGGCGGTCGCCGCGGGCGGCGTCCAGCGCCAGCCGGCTCGCCTCGACCGCGCTGGCCCAGGAGACCTCGGAGAGCAGGCCGGGGGCGGCGACCATGTCGCCGGCGAGAAAGACGCCGTCGCCCCGGTCGACTGCCGGCCTGTCGCGCCAGCTCATCCCCGGGTGATCGAGGGGGCCGCTGCGGCCGTCCATGACCTGGCGCCGGCGCCAGGTCTCCCGCTCCCGCCAGCCTGAGAAGGAGAGGTCGAGCAGCTTCTCCATCCGCAGGGACGCCTGCTCGGCGCTCTCCCCGGGACGGATCGGCAGCTGCCCCTGCGCCAGCTCCTCTCCCTTCGGGGCAAGCGACGGATCGGCGGCGCTGAAGCGCTCGACCCATCCCGCCTCGTCGAGGTCGGAGACGATGAACGGATCGCCGCGGCGGTGCCGCAGGCCGAGGTCGAGACAGAGCGTCCGGCCACCGGGCCAGTTGAGCGAGTCGTCCCCGAGCAGTTCGCGCGCCTGGCCCAACTCGGTGGCGAAGATGACGGGAGACTCGGGCAGGGTGTCGACACGGTGCCCGGTCTCGATCTCGACCCCGAGCCGGCGGGCATGGTGCTCCAACGAGTCGATCAAGGAGCTCCAGCCGCCGATCAGGTAGCGGGCGGTTGGCGGCGGACTGAGCAGGACCCGGACCGAGTGCCGCCAGACGAACGCCGCCGAGAGCTCGCCCGGGTCGTGATGAAAGGTGTAGACACCGGCGGCCGCCGAGAGCAGCTCGGCGATCTCCTCGTCGGTGTGGGCGGCGGCCCAGCCGCGGAAGTCGCGGTCCACCGGGGCCTCGCGCCCGCGCAGGCGCAGCACCGGTAGCGCCGCGTTCAGCGGCGGCGTGCGGCGGACGCGGCCGCGCCACCGGAACCGGATCGGCGCCAGCGGCACACCGGCGTACGGGGGCAGGATGCTCCGCTCCTTCAGCCAGGACCAGACCGGGCCGTCCTTGTAGATGACGTGGGGGCCGAGGTTGGCCTTGTAGGGGCCGTCGTCGCTGCGGGCGCGCCCGCCAAGGCGGTCGTGGGCCTCGAGCAGCCGTACGTCGGCCCCGTCCTCAGCACAGGAAATCGCCGCCGTCAGGCCGGCGATCCCGCCGCCGACGATCGTGATCCGGCTCATCGTGACCACTCCGGTGACTGCCTCATGCTGACCTCCTCAGCCGATTGCCCGAGCGACGTTACGGGAAAACTGGCTCGGTATACAGTGCCAGTAATGGCCTCGTCAAGCGATCCAGTTGGCGCACCGGCGCTGCTCCTGTCGATCGCCCGTGAGAGCGACCTGCCGCTGCACGAGCAGATCGAGCGATCGATCCGCGAGGACATCCGCTCCGGGCGCCTGACCGCGGGCACCAGGCTGCCCTCGACGCGGGCACTGGCGAGCGAGCTGGGCGTCTCCCGCGGCGTCGTCAGCGAGGCCTACGGACAGCTCGCGGCCGAGGGCTACCTGTTGCTCCGGCAGGGCGCGCCGGTGCGGATCGCGCGGACCGTGCGGACCGGCGAGCACCAGCCGGCGCAATCGCTGATGCCGCGCTTCGCCTACGACTTCCGCCCGGGCCTACCCGACCTGGCGGGCTTCCCGCGTGACCGCTGGATGCGGTCCCTGCGGGCCGCCTGGCGCGAGGCGCCGACCGATGCCGTCGGCTACCCCGACCCCCGCGGCGAGCCGTCCCTGCGCGAGGCGCTGGCCGGCTACCTCGGCCGGGTGCGTGGCGTGGCCGCCAACCCCGAGCAGATGCTGATCTGCACCGGCTTCGCCCAGGGGCTGTCGCTGACCTGCCGCTGGCTGCAGCGCCGGGGCGTCGAGAGGGTCGCGCTTGAGGACCCCGGCTGGCACACCCACCGCCTGGTCGTCGAGTCGGCGGGGCTCGAGGTCGTCGCGGTCCCGGTCGACTCCGAAGGGCTGCGCGTCGATGCGCTGGCGGCGAGCGGCGCGGGGGCGGCGATCGTCACGCCCGCCCACCAGTTCCCGACCGGGTGCGTCCTCGGCAGCGAGCGGCGCGCGGCGCTGATCGAGTGGGCCGAGCAGGGCGAGCGGCTGATCGTCGAGGACGACTACGACGCCGAGTACCGCTACGACCGCGCCGGCGTAGGTGCGCTGCAGGGCCTCGCCCCCGAGCGCGTCCTCTATATCGGCTCGGCCAGTAAGCGCCTCGCCCCCGGCATGCGCCTCGGCTGGATGCTGATGCCCTCCTGGCTGGCTTGGTCGCTGATCCAGACCAAGGCGGTCGAGGACGCCGGCTCGGAGGTCGTCGGCCAGCTCGCCCTGCACGACTTCATCGCCCGTGGCGAGCTCGACCGCCACATTCGCCGCATGCGCCTCGTCTACCAGCGCCGTCGCCAGGCCCTGATCGAGGCCCTCGGCCGGTGGATCCCCGAGGCACGTGTCGGTGACGCCGCCGCCGGCTTGTACGAGCTGGTCGAGCTTCCCGCCGGCACCGACGAGCCGGCGCTGCTGGCTGCGGCTGCCGAGCGCGGCATCGGCCTCGAGGGCCTCTCCCAGCACCGCTTTCATCCCGGCGGCCCCCCAACCCTGGTCCTCGGCTTCGGCGGCCTGCCGGAGCCCGCGATCCAACAGGGGGTGAAATCGGTGGCCCAAATCCTTAGAGAGGTGAAGCCCGGCCCGAGATAGGAGAAATCCGTGGTGCTAACCATTATACTGACCAGGTGGCTAAACAAGTGACTGCAACTGTGGCCAAGGCGAAGATGCTGCGACTGCTCGACGAGGCGGCCGCTGGCGAGGAAATCGAGATCACCCGACACGGTCGGCCCGTGGCGCGCCTCGTGCCTCCATCCGGCGCTCGCTCCCTCAAGGGTTCCTATGAGGGCATGGCGATGACCGCCGGCGAGGAGGAGCAGCTGTTCTCCACCGGCGAGACCTGGAACGCCTCCTAGACATGGGCGCGGTTCTACTCGACACCCACGTGGTCCACTGGTGGTCCGCCGAGCCGAAGCGGGTCAGCGCCCGGGCACGCGGAGCGCTCGAAGCGGCTGACGAGCTGGTCGTGGCGGCGATCACCTGGTACGAGCTGGCTTGGCTGGCGCGTCACGAGCGGATCGCGGTCAACGTCCCGATCCGGTCCTGGCTGCAAGGACTCTCCGCGCAGGTTCGCACGATCGGCGTCACTCCCGCGATCGCGGACACCGCGGTCGCCCTCCCCTCCTCTTTCCCTGGCGATCCCGCCGACCGCTTGATCTTCGCGACGGCAATCGAGCATGGCCTCGGACTCGTCACCAAGGACCGGGCGATCCGAGATAACCAACACCCGCGATCCCTGGTCGTCTGGTAGCGCGGGAAGCCGTCCGGAACGCTGGTGGGACGGCGAGTGCTCGCTGCAATACTGCCGCCACCGAGGTCGATTCGATGGAGGTGACGCGATGCAGTGTCCCGTCGATGGGACGGAGTTGAAGATGGGCGATCGCCAGGGAGTGGAGATCGACTACTGCCCGGAGTGCCGCGGCGTGTGGCTCGACCGGGGCGAGCTCGACAAGATCGTCGAGCGACTCAGCAGCGCACCCTGGGCTCAGGGAGACCAGGAGTTCAAGAACGCGCCGGACGTGAAGGACCATGGCGACGCGCGCAAGCGCAAGCGCAAATCCTTCCTCAGCGAGATGTTCGAGTTCGGGGAGTAACCCGGGCCGTGCCGGGTTGGTTCATCGACGAGCTGAGCTACGCCGGCAGGGAGAACCTCGATGCGGGCCATGTCGCCCGCTACGACGCCAAGGAGGATGCCGGCGCGGCCAGCGAGGTCGCTCTTCTCAAAGAGATGGGCCTCACTCGGGAGTCCCTCGTCTTGGAGTTCGGGCCAGGGACCGGCCAGTTCAGCGTCGCGGTGGCGGGAGAGTGTGCCCGCGTGATCGCAGTGGACGTCTCCCAGCCCATGCTGGACCAGCTTCAGAGCAAGGTCGCGGACCTCGGATTGAGCAACATCGAGGTCGTTCAAGCCGGCTTCCTGACCTATGAGCACGTTGGCGATCCACCCGACCTCATCTACTCCCGCTACGCACTGCACCACCTGCCCGATTTCTGGAAGGTGGTGGCGCTCAGCCGCCTTCGTCGGATGATCCGAGCCGGTGGCATGCTCCGCCTATGGGACGTGGTCTACAACTTCGCCCCCACCGAAACGGAGGATCGAATCGAGGCATGGTGCGCGACTGGTGGTGACACGGTCGAGACAGAGTGGAGCCGGGCAGAGCTAGAGGAGCACGTCCGCGACGAGCACTCCACGTTCACCTGGATCCTCGAGCTGATGATCGAACGAAGCGGCTTCGAGATCGCCCAAGCCCAGTACTCCGAAGATGGGATCTTCGCGAAGTATTTGCTTCGCGCGAATTAGGGAGCCAGCATGATCGCGACCTAAGTCGGGGCGATCGGATCAGGTCCGCTTCACAAGCGGGTTGAAGGGGGTCTCGCATCACGGATTCCGACCCCGCGTGGAGCCGCCTACTTGACCGCGGCGAGATCGTCGAGATCGTCGGCGCTAGCCTCGATCGACTCCGGGAGACCGGATCGGCGGTGACGTGATCGGGCTCGGACACGGCTCGCAACACGTCAGCCCGATGAGCCGCTCTTCGGCCTCCACATTGGAAGGGATCGCATAGCGCCATCTCGCGCGGACGGGGTCGGGTTTCGATCAATCCGACGGTGGGCTCGGCCAAGCCATGAACGCGAGGTGGCGGCCGTCGGGCGACCACTGAAGAGCAGCAATCTCTTCACCGGGAAGCCTTGCGATGAGCTTCTCGCCGCGACCGTTTGGATGGATCACCTTGATCTCGTCGTCCCAGTTCGCGTAGGCGATCCAGCGACCATCGGGTGACCAGGCCGGCGCACCCTGCACCTCAGCGGCGCTGAGCCGGTGGAGTTTCCCGCCCCGCACCGCCACGGTGTAGAGGTACTGTCTGCGGTCTCCCTTCAACGTAGTGGCAGCAAGCGCGACCTTCTTGCCGCCCGGAGACCAGGCAGCGAACGCAGCAACCAGCTTCCCGACAAGCCGCTGGGGAGAGGAGCCGTCAGCGCCCGCCGTCATTACCCACTCGCCGCGTTGGCTTGACTCAATAAAGAGGATGCTGGTGCCGTCGGGTGAAAACGCGGGTTCTCGGATTTCTCTCCCGACGTTGTAAATCGACTTCGGCCTCTCGTCCACGCCGGCCAAAGTCCAGAGGGCCGGTTCCGGCCCGAGGGGGACAGTCTGAGGCGGTTCTGGCCCGTCAGGTTCTTCTATCTCGTATGCGTAGGGACGGGCTACGAAGACAAGCGGCCACCCGTCCGGCGCCCAAGTCACTTCCGGCGCGCGAATCCCGAGCGGCACTCGGCGAAGCGAGGAGCCGTCGCTCCGGATCGTCGTGAGCCAGTAGCCCTGGTTGCGTGCAGATCCCTTCCAAGTCAAGTACCGCAACATCCCGCCATCCGGTGACCAGCTCAGCCTGGCTGAGCTGAATTCGCTGCGCGGAGCCGGTGCACGAATATGCCTGCGAGCGCCGGTCTTGACGTTCCGCAGCGTGATTCCCCTCCGAGCTGGGATAGCGATCCAGCGTCCATTGGGTGACCACGCCGCCCCTTCACCGCGGAACGCCGGGAGCTTGACGATTTGGACGGCAGGCGAGGAAGGTCTCGACTTGCCGTGATGGGCGGCAAGCAGGATCTTCTCCGTCACATCTCCTTGGCTGCCGTCCTTGCCCCCGCAACTCGAAACCACAACAGAGAGCAGCGTGACAACCAGAGCAGCAGCTACCGAGCCCTGCCGCCCAGACTGGTCTTGTCCCATGCACTGCCTCCGATCTATGGGTGCAATCCTAATCCGTCTCAGTGGCGACGCGACCGGCCACATAACGCCCAATCTCTGCGCAGCACCACAAGAATCACCTTGCACCCCCGCACAGCTGCCCATGAGCTGAACCGCGGTGCGGCTGTGCGGAGTGGTGCGGGGCAGGACGGACCCGCGATCAAATATCGGGGCGCCCGGATTCGAACCGGGGACCTCGGCCACCCAAAGGCCGCGCGCTACCAGGCTGCGCCACGCCCCGACCGGCCCAGTCTAGAGCGGGTCGGGAGGGCGGGGAGGTCGAGATCGGGTCCAGCCGCTAGCTTTCGCGCCCGATGGCCGACGTCCGCCCGCTCAACGCGCTCCACTACGACCTCGGCAAGGTCGGCTCGCTCGACGCCGTCCTCGCCCCGCCCTACGACGTCATCGACGCCCCCGGACGCGCCCGGTTGCTGGAGCGCTCGCCCCACAACGCGGTGGCGATCGACCTGCCGAAACCCTTCGACCCGGCCGACCCGGCAAGCAACCCCACCGGCGATCCCTACCAGGAGGCGGCGAAGACGATCGACGCCTGGCGTGCAGAAGGCGCTCTGGTGGACGACGCCGAGCCAGCGTTCTGGGCGCTGACCCAGGACTACACCGCGCCCGACGGCTCGACCCACAGTCGCCACGGGATCCTCGCCCGGGTCCGGGTGGAGGACTACGAGACCGGGATCGTCCGCCCCCACGAGCGCACCCATCCCGGCCCGCTCGAGGACCGGCTGGAACTGACCAGGGCGACGAAGCTCAACCTCTCGCCGATCTTCTCTCTCAGCACCGCCGACGCCTGGCCGCTGGTAGAGCCGGCGCTTGCGGCCGAGCCCTGGGGCGAAGCGACCGATGAGGACGGCACCGTCAACCGGGTCTGGAGGGTCGGCGACCCGGAGGTCCTGGCCGCCGTGACCGAGCGCCTGGCCGGGGCCGAACTATTGATCGCCGACGGCCACCACCGCTACGAGACCGCCCGCGCCTACCGCGACGAGATCGGCGGCGAGGGCCCGCACAACTACACGCTGATGGCGCTGACCGGCCTCGACGATCCCGGCCTCACCGTCTTCCCCACCCACCGGCTGCTCTCCGGGTTCGCCGGCGACACCGAGCGCCAGAAACGACTGGGCAGCGGCCTGCGCGAGCTGTTCGAGGTGACCGAGGTGACGACCGAGACGATCGACCCGGCGGCCGAGGAGGGGGTCGGCGTCTTCGGCCTCTACGACTCCTCCCACCGCCAGGCCTACCGGCTGCGGCTCAAGGACACGACCGAGCTCGACCGCCTGCTCGACGGCCAGCCCGAGGCCTACCGCCGGCTCGACTCGGCGATCCTCGAGACGCTCGTCCTCAAGGGCCTAGCGGGGATGAGCGACCACGACATCGACGCGAGAAACGGGCTCGAGTACGCAAAGAGCGTCCCCGACGCGCTCGCCCAAGTCGACGGCGGCGCCTTCGACGTCGCCTTCATCCAGCGGCACGTCCCGGTCGACCAGGTCAAGGCGGTGGCCGAAACCGAGGCCAATATGCCGCCAAAGTCGACCTACTTCTTTCCCAAGGTGATGACGGGGATGGTCTTCAACCCGGTCGGCTGACGGCTGGTCGATCTACTCGCCCTATAGCCGAGTAAATCGCCCCCCGCGTAGGATCTCGGCGTGGTCAAGATCTACACCAAGAAGGGCGACGACGGCAGCACCTCCCTCTGGTACGGGGGGCGGGTCCCCAAGCACCACGGCCGCACCGAGGCCTACGGCGCTCTCGACGAGGCCAACGCGCAGCTGGGCCTCGCCCGTGCCCTCTGCGGCCCCGGCAAGGCGGAGCTGGCCGCCGACATCCTCCAGCTCCAGAACGACATCTTCATCGCCGGCGCCGAGCTGGCGACCGCGCCGGAGGCATCCGAGCGCCTCGAAGACGGGATCAGCCGCACCACCGAGGCGATGGTCGCCGAGCAGGAGCGGCTGATCGACCGCTACATGTCCGAGGTCAACCTGCCGCCGAAGTTCGTGATCCCGGGCGGCAACAAGCTCTCTGCCCAGCTCGACGTCGCCCGGACGACGATCCGCCGCGCCGAGCGCCGCGTGACCGCCCTGGCCGAGGCGGACGAGCTGATCGGCGAGACGATCGTCCACCTGCTCAACCGCACCTCCGACCTCGTCTACGCGATGGCCCGCTTCGCCGACGTCGAGGACCCGGCCCTGTTCGAGGGCCGGGGGAAGAGCTGACGGTGCACTTCTCATACCCCGCTGGCGAGCCGGCCTGATGGACCTCGGCCTGGCGGGACGCGCCTGCCTCGTCACCGGCGCCAGCAGCGGGATCGGCCGCGAGACCGCGGTGCAGCTTTGCGCGGAGGGGGCGAACGTGGTCCTGGTGGGACGGGATGAAGAGCGCCTGGCAGCTGCGGCGGAGGCCGCCACGGCGGCGGGCGCCGAGCTGGGCAGCCGAGCAGCGACCCTGCGCCTCGACGTCACCGACCCCGACGCCGGCAAGCGGATGCTGGCGGCCGCGACCGAGAGCTTCGGCACCCTCGACGTGCTCGTCAACAACGCCGGCGTCGCCAGCTGGCGCGACCTCGACGACATCCCCGACGAGGACTGGCTGGCCCAGTACGAGCTCAGCGTGATGGCGCCGCTGCGGGCGATGCGCGCCGCTGCCCCGCCGATGGCCGAGCGCGGCTGGGGACGGGTGGTCAACGTCTGCTCGACCGCCGCCAAGCGGCCCTCGGCCTCGATGCCCGAGTACTCGGTGGCGAAGGCGGCCGAGCTCTCGCTCTCGCGCCTCTTCGCTGACCGCTACGCGAAGAGCGGCGTCCTCATCAACGCGGTCTGCCCCGGTCCGGTCGAATCGGAGATGTGGATGGAGACGGGCGGGCTGCTCGACCAGTCCCAGGAGATGTCCGGGGACTCCAGCCGCGAGGAGGCGCTGGAAACTGCAGGCTCCAAGCGCCCGATCGGCCGGCTCGCCACCCCCGATGAGATCGCCTCCGCAATCGTCTTCCTCTGCTCCGAGCGCGCCTCCTATGTCAGCGGCGCCGCGTGGTCGGTGGACGGCGGCACCGTCCAGGTCATCATCTGAGCGCGTGGCGCATTTGTTTCCGTATGGGTGACAAAAGCGCCACTGATCTGAGCGAACGCCTCCTCACCGCCGAGGAGGCGGCCTCGATGACGAGCCGGGGCGGGACCGACGCGGCGGTGCTGCTGGCGCTGTACGGGTGGCCGGAGGAGCCAGGGCTGATCTTCACCGAGCGCCGGGCGGACCTGCGGCGCCACGCGGGCGAGATCTCCTTCCCCGGCGGCCGCCGCGACGACGGGGACGCAGACCTGGCGGCGACGGCGCTGCGCGAGGCCGAGGAGGAGATCGCCCTCGACCCAGCCACGGTCGAGCTGTGCGGGGCGCTGCCGCCGGTCTCGACCTTTGTCACCGGGTACCGGGTCCACCCCTTCGTCGGCCGGGTCGCCAACCCCACCGAGCTCTCGCTCGAGCCCAACCCGGCCGAGGTCGAGACCGTCCTCACCTTCTCCCTCGATCTGCTCCGCGACCACTACGAGATGCGCCGCCTGATCCGCCGCGGCGTCCCCATCCACACCCCCACCTACGAGGTCGAAGGCCACCTGATCTGGGGAGCGACGGCCCGAATCCTCGGCGAAGCCATCGAACGCCTCTCCTAGGCGCCCTTCTCGCCTGCCGGGGAGAGCACGGCCTGGACCGCCCCGGTCATCTCCCCCATCCACCGCTCCCGGTCGCTGGGCTCGGCCTCGACGATCGCGAACGGGATCCGCCAGGTCCGGCCGGCCTGGCGGACCAGCTCTGCCCCGGCCTCGAGGAGCGGCGCCTCGACGCTTCCCGCCACCTCATAGACGACCCCACGCACCGGGGTGTCGACGAGCTTCTCCAGCAGCCGTTCCAGCCGCGGTCCATGAATCGCTTCGACCGCCTCCGGGGAGCCGCTGGCCGTACCGAGCAGGAAAACGACGACCGCCACGTCCCCGACCAGGTCGAGAATCGTCCCCGGGCGCTCCGGGTCAGCCGCCGCGGGCTCGATCCCCGCCGCCTCGATCGCCGCCAGCCCGGCCTCGGCGCGGCTGGTCCCGCGCACCGCCCAGCCATCGGCGGCCAGCCGCCCCCCGAGCGCCCGGCCACGACCGCCACAGCCGACGATCAGGACTCGGGCCAAGCTCCGCGACCGCGCAGGCGCAGCTGCTCGTCTTCGGCGACCTTTTCGTGCAGCTCGGCCTCGGTCATCTCGGGCACCCCGCGGCGGCGGCGCATTTCGTTCTGCGCCTCCATCATCTGGCGCACGTCATCGATCTCGTTCATCGCTTCGACTTCGGGCGAGCGGGTGGGTTTCCAGTCCACCAGGCTGGCCGAGGACCCCGGGTAGAAGTGGCCGACGAGCAGCAGCACGCCGACCATGAAGGCCAGGATCGCGAGCGTGCCCAAGATGAAAAGCACCCGACAAGGATACGGTTCCCCCCGATGAGCGACGCCTACGTTCTCGACGCGATCCGCACCCCGATCGGCTCCTACCGCGGCGCCCTCTCCGGCGTGCGGCCCGACGACATGGCCGCGCACACGATCGGCGCGGTGGTCGAACGCACCGGGGTCGACCCCGAACGGATTACCGACGTCTACTTTGGCGCCGCCAACCAGGCGGGCGAGGACAACCGCGACGTCGCCCGAATGGCGGCGCTGCTCGCCGGCCTGCCGACCAGCGTCCCCGGCGCCACGGTCAACCGGCTCTGCGCCTCCGGCCTGGAGGCGGTCAACATGGCCGCCCGCGCGGTCAAGCTCGGCGAGGGCGACTTCTACCTCGCCGGCGGGGTCGAGTCGATGAGTCGGGCGCCGTGGGTAATCGAGAAGCCCGAGCGCGCCCTCCCGCGCGGCCCGCAGACGATGCACGACACCACCCTCGGCTGGCGGATGATCAATCCGCGGATGGCCGAGCTGGGCCTCTCGACCGAGTCGATGGGCGAGACCGGCGAGAACGTCGCCGAACGCTACGAGGTAAGCCGTGAGGACCAGGACGCCTTCGCCCTACGCAGCCACCAGCGCGCGGTCGCCGCGGCCAAGGCGGGCAAACTGGCCGAGGAGATCGTCCCGATCGAGGCCCTACAGGGACGCGAGACCGTCACCATCGAGGCCGACGAGGGGCCCCGCCCCGACGCCTCCGCCGAGAAGCTGGCGAAGCTGCGACCGGTCTTCCGCGAGGGTGGCACCGTCACCGCTGGCAACGCCTCGACCCTCAACGACGGCGCCGCCTGCCTGCTGATCGCCTCCGAGAAGGGTGCGAAAGAAATCAATGCCGAGCCGCTGGCGCGAATCGTTTCCTTTGGCGTCGCCGGCGTCGACCCCGCCTACATGGGCATCGGCCCGGCCGAGGCGGTCCCCCGGGCCCTCGCCGCAGCGGGCCTGACGATCGACGAGATCGACCTGGTCGAGCTGAACGAGGCTTTCGCCTCCCAGGTGCTCGCCAGTGCCCGTGCCCTCGGCATCGAGGAGGGCCGCCTAAACGTCAACGGCGGCGCGATCGCCCTCGGCCACCCGCTCGGCTGCTCTGGCGCCCGCCTCTCCGGCACCCTGGTCCGCGAGCTGCGCCGCCGCGGCGGCCGCTACGGAGTCGCCACCCTCTGCGTCGGCGTCGGCCAGGGGCTGGCGACCGTCTTCGAAGTCCCCTGAGATAGCCTCGGCCCATGACTTCGGATTTCGAGGAGCTGGCCAGCGTCGACGGCGCAATCGCGCCCACCGGCGAGGCGACGATTCCGCTCAAGGACGACGGTGTCTACCGCGGCGACGGGGCCTTCGAGGTGATCCGCCTCTACGAGGGCAAGCCGTTCGCCCTCGGCGACCACCTCGACCGGCTGGGTCGCTCCTCCGCCGCGATCGAGCTCTCCTTTGACCGCCCGGCGCTGGAGGCGGAGATCGAGGCCCTGCTCGCCCAGGCGGGGCCGGTCGACGGCCAGATGCGGCTGATCGTCACCCGTGGTGGCCGCCGGATCGCCGCCACCGAGCCGATCCCCTCCCACGGCGAGACCCTGGCCCTGGCGAGCGTCACCTACACGCCGACGGTAATCCTCAACGGGGTCAAGTCGCTCTCCTACGCCGCCAACATGCATGCGACCCGGATCGCCAAAGCCCAGGGCTCCGATGAGGCGGTGCTGGTGCGCCCGGACGGCACCGTGCTGGAGCCGCCGACCTCCTCCGTCTTCTGGGTCTCCCCGGACGGCGAGCTGCGCACCCCGGCGCTCGACGACGGGGTGCTGGAATCGATCACCCGCGACCGCCTGATCAAGGCCATGGACGTGGCGGAGGGCAGCTGGCAGATCGACGACCTGCGCGCCGCAAGCGAGGCCTTCCTGGCCTCGACCACGCGGGAGATCCAGGCCGTCGCTGCGATCGACGGCCACGCCTTCCCCGCCGCCCCCGGCCCGCGCACCCGCGAGGCCCAGGAGGCCTTCGCACAGACGCTCGGCCGCGAGCTGAGAGAACTTTGAGAAACACGAGAGAGGCAGGAATTAGATGGACTTCCAGTTGAGCGACGAGCAGAAGCTGATCTCCGACACGGCGCGCGAATTCGCCGACAAGGAGATCGCGCCGCGGGTCCGCGACAACGACCGCGCCGCGCGCTTCGACCGCGAGCTGGCCAGCAAGCTCGGCGAGGTCGGCTACCTCGGCGCCCCGGTCGCCGAAGCCTACGGCGGCCGCGGCCTCGACTACATCGGCTACGGCTTGATCGTCGAACAGGTCGGCCGCGCCGACTCCTCCGCCCGCACCGTCGTCTCCGTCCAGACCTCCCTGGTCGCCGGTTCGATCGAGCGCTGGGGAACCGAGGAGCAGAAGCAGCGCTGGTTGCCGCGGCTCTGCTCGGGGGAGGCGCTCGGCTGCTTCGGGCTGACCGAGCCCGACACCGGCTCCGACGCCGCCAACCTGCGCACCCGCGCCACCAAGACCGACTCCGGCTGGTCGATTAGCGGCCAGAAGATGTGGATCTCGCTCGGCAACTTCGCCGAGGTGGCGCTGATCTTCGCCCAGACCGACCCCTCGCTGAAACACCGCGGCCTCGCCTGCTTCCTCGTCCCCACCGAGAGCGAGGGCTTCACCACCCAGGAGATCCACGGCAAGCTCGGGCTGCGCTCCTCCGACACTGCTGAGCTCGCACTCGACTCGGTCGAGGTCGGCGATGACGCGATGCTCGGCGAGATCGGCGACGGTTTCAAGGTGGCGATGAGCGCGCTCGACAACGGCCGCTACAGCGTCGCCGCCGGTTGCGTCGGCATCTGCGAAGGCTGCGTCGAAGCTTCGGTCGCCTACTCCAAGGAGCGCAAGCAGTTCGGCGTCCCCCTCGCCCGCTTCCAGCTGGTCCAGGAGATGATCGCCGACATGATCCTCAAGCGCGACGCCAGTCGGATGCTGGTCTACCGCGCCGGCGCGCTCAAGGACGAAGGCAAGCCGAACACGACCGAGACCTCGATCGCGAAGCTCTACGCGACCGAGTCGGCGGTCGAATGCGCGAACCTCGCGATCCAGGTCCACGGCGGCGCCGGCTACGTCGACGACTACCCGGTCGAGCGCTATCTGCGCGACGCTCGCGTGACCACGCTCTACGAGGGCACGTCGCAGATCCAGAAGCTGATCATCGGCCGCAACGCGACCGGGATCAACGCAATGCTGCCGTTCGAGGAGAGCTGAGCCCCCTTGGCCGAGCTGGTCGAGACCAGCGTCGACGAGTGGGGCGTCGCCCTGCTTCAGCTCAACCGGCCGGAGGCGCGCAACGCGCTCTCCCCGGAGATGATGGAACGGATTGCCGCCGAGCTGGAGCGACTCGATCCCGACCCGGAGGTGCGCTGCGCGGTCATCGCCGGCTCCGAGAAGGTCTTCGCCGCCGGCGCCGACATCAACGTGATGGCCGAGCGCAGCCTGCCGGAGGCCCTCTACCACCCCGCGTCCGCCTTCTGGAAGCGGCTGGCGGCGGTGAAGACGCCGATGGTGGCGGCCGTGTCCGGCTTTGCGCTCGGCGGCGGCTGCGAGCTGGCGCTCGCCTGCGACATGATCGTCGCCTCCGACACCGCCCGCTTCGGACAACCGGAGATCACCCTGGGGATCATCCCCGGCGGCGGCGGCACCCAGCGCCTGGCGCGGGCGATCGGCAAGCAGCGAGCGATGGAGCTGGTGCTGACCGGCAAGCTCTTCGACGCGCCGACCGCGGAGAAATGGGGCCTGGTGAACCTGGTGGTGGGCAAAGGCAGGTGGCTTGACGAGGCGCTCGAGCTGGCGCGCAGGGTCGCCGCCCAGGCACCGCTGGCCGGGCGGCTTGGCAAGCAGGCCGTGCTGACGGCCGAGGAGACCGCGCTCTCTGCCGGGCTCGACCACGAGCGGCGTTTGTTCGAGATCGCGATGGCGACCGAGGACCGGGTCGAGGGGATGAACGCCTTCCTCGAGAAGCGCGAGCCCAAGTTCAAGGGCAAGTGAGGAGCGTCTCGGAGATCGGCGTCCTCGGCGCCGGCACGATGGGAACCGGGATCGCCCAGGTCGCGGCGCTGGGCGGCTACCCGACGCGGGTCTACGACGCGCTGCCGGGTGCCGCGGAGAAGGGCGTGGCCCGGCTCGGCGAGATCCTCACCCGCGGGGCTTCTCGCGGGCGCTGGAGCGAGGACGAGGCCGAGGCGGCGCGCCACCGGGTGGGGGCCGTGACCGACCTGGGTGAGCTTGCCGGGTGCGACCTAGTGATCGAGGCGGCTCCCGAGGAGGTCGAGCTGAAGCGGGAGCTGTTCACCAAGGTCGCCGAGGCCTGTGGGCCCGAGACCGTTCTTGCCACCAATACCTCCTCGCTGCGCGTCTCGGAGATCGCCGCGGGTGTCCCTCAGCCCGAGCGGGTGGTCGGAATGCACTTCTTCAACCCGCCGGTGTTGATGAAACTGGTCGAGGTGGTGGCCGCCGCCGACTCTTCCGAGGAGGCGCTGGCGGCAACCACCGAGGTCGCCGAGCGGATGGGCCGGACGCCGATCCGGGCCAAGGACACTCCCGGCTTCGTCGCCAACCGCCTCGCCCGCCCCTTCGCCCTGGAGTCGCTGCGGATGCTCGGCGACGGCGTCGCCGACGCGCCGACCATCGACCGCGTGGTCCGCCTCGGCGGCGGCTTCAAGATGGGCCCGTTCGAGCTGATCGACCTGGTCGGACTCGACGTCAACCTGACCATCGCCCGCTCCTTCTATGCCCAGGGCGGCGAGCCGGAGCGCTGGCGCCCCAGCCCGATCCAGGAACGGCTGGTCGAGGAAGGCCGGCTGGGCCGCAAGAGCGGCCACGGTTACTACGAGTACGGCGAGGGACGGCACCGGCCCGAGGACCCCGACCTCGGCATCGAGGCGCCGACCCTCGATCCCGAGCAGCTGGGGCGGATCGACCCCGCCGCCCCACAGATCCTCCCCCGCCTCTTTGCCCAGATCGCCAACGAGGCGGCCTTCGCCCGCGAAGAGGAGATCGCCTCGCCCGAGGACATGGAGACCGCGGTCCAACTCGGCCTCAACTGGCCGCGAGGCCCGCTCGCGATCACCGAGCTGATCGGCGCCGACCGCGCGGTGGCCCTGCTGGAACGGCTGGAGAGCGAGAAGGGTGCCGCCTACTCCCGCGCACCGAAGCTCCTCGCGCAGGCACGGATCTGAACGATTCCGGCCCGCGCTGCGTAGAGCCGATAAGTGCCGAGGACCGCGAACACGCTGGTGAGCTGGGCCGCTGTTGCGGCCGCGGCAGCCATATCCCTCTGCCTGGCGATGGCCTGCACCGCGCGGGCCGCCGACAGGATCTACTGGGTGAACGGGAACGATCTGGGAGAAGACACGATCGGCCATGCCAACCTTGCCGGAGGTAGCGGAGGGAAGATCACGCTCCCAGGGTTCGGCATCCGTGGCCTCGGGATCGACGCCGCGGCAGGCAAGCTCTACACGCTCAACGAGCCCAACGTCCCGATCCTGTCCGCCAGCCTCGACGGCACCGGCGTGGCCCCGCTCAACACGACCGGTGTACCGCCCGGTGGGGAGCCCGATCGGATGGCCGTCGATCCAGGCGGGGGAAAGGTCTACTGGACCGCTGTGGATACCGACGCGATCTTTTTCGCGAATCTGCGCGGCGGTGGAGGTGGCGCGCTCGATACCACGGGTGTAACGGTACGCGAAGTGGGGGCCGTGGCTGTCCATCCCGCCGCAGGAAGGATCTATTGGGGCAACGGCGGGACGATCGCCTTCGCGAGCCTGAACGGCGGCGGAGGCGGCATTCTCGACCTCGTCAACGTTTCCAGCCAGTCAGTAGGAGGGCTCGCGATCGACGGGTCTTCCAACAGGATCTTCTGGATCGACCCAGTCACCGAAACGATCGAGTTCGCCAGCCTCGGTGGCGGCATGATCAGCGAGCTGGATACCGGCGCCGCTCCCATCAACGTCCCCCAGGGCCTGGCGATCGATCCCGGCGCCAGCCGGATCTACTGGGCCAACGCCCCCGACGACACGATCGGGTTCGCCAACCTCAACGGAGGTGGCGGCGGGCAGCTCGACACCACCGGCACGACCCCGAGCAATCCGACCGGCCCGGTCCTGCTGAAAACGCCGTCCCCAGCAAGCCCACCGCTCGTGAAAGGCAGATCCCGCGCCGGCGCAACCCTATCCTGTGAGAGCAGCTGGGCAGCCGACCTCCCCGAGTCCTTCCTCTACCGGGCCCCGCAGACCGTCGCCTACCAGTGGCTGCGCAACGGGCGCCCGATTGCCGGCGCGACCGCGCAGACCGTGAAAGCCCGACAGGCCGGCGGCTACGCCTGCCAGGCGACCGGCACCAACGCAGCCGGCTCCGCGAGCCTGACCAGCGCGACGGTCTCCATCAAAGCCGCGCTCAGGCTCGGCAAGGTCCGGCTCAACCGCGCCACCGGAACCGCGACGCTGACCGTGGCGGCGCTCGGCGGCGGCAAGCTCCGCCTCAGCGGTGCCGGGATCAAGCCGCAGACCGCCCCGGCCCGCGCCAAAGCGCGCCTGCGGATCCGCCCGAGCGGGCGGGCGAAGAAACGCCTCGAGGCCACCGGCCGGGTTCGCGTCAAAGCCGTCGTCAGCTTCCGCCCCGCCAGCGGCAAGCAGCTCAAGCGCTCGAAGAAAATCGTCCTGAAGGTCCGCGGCTGAGTGGGAACAGTGCCGGAAACGTCGAAAACGCTCATGCGCCGCACCATCGCCGCGATGGGGGTGGCCGCGCTCCTCTGCCTCACGGCGGCTTCCGCGGCACGCTCCGCCGACAGGATCTACTGGGTGGATGAAGGCGACCCGGAAAATCCTGCGTTCTCGATCGGCCACGCCAGCCTGGCTGGAGGAGGTGGAGGCCAGGTTCCCACCCCGCTCGGCGCGAGCCTGTTCGGGCTCGGGCTCGACACCGCAGCGGGCAAGCTGTACTCGTTCGGCGGCGCCACCGCCCCGATCCTGTCTGCCAACCTCGACGGGAGCGGTGGGGCGCCGCTCGACACCACCGGAGCACCGCTCGAGGACCCGGACTGGTTCGCTGTAGACCCGGCTGGTGGCCGGATGTACTGGACCAACGACGACACCGGCAGGCTCTCGTTCGCCAGCCTGCGCAGTGGCGGTGGTGGCGCGTTCGACACCACCGGAGTAAGGCTGCGGACGGCTGGCCCGGTTGCCGTTCACCCCGCTGCGGGAAAGATCTACTGGGCGAACGGAGAAACGATCGCCTTCGCGAACCTGAGTGGCGGGGGCGCCGGCACGCTCGACATCGGCACCCGGATCAGCCCCTTCATCCGTGGGCTCGCCATCGACGCATCTGCCGGCCGGATCTACTGGTTTGACGACATAGCCGAAGAGATCGAGTTCGCCAGCCTCAACGGCGGGGGAAGCGGGGTGCTCGACACCGGCGCCGCGCGGGTGGATCCCATCGGCCTGGCGATCGACCCCGAAGCGGATCGGATCTACTGGACCAACGCCGACAACGGCACGATCGGGTTCGTCAGCCTGCGGGGAGGCGCCAGCGGACAGCTCGACACCACCGGTGTGACCCCGATCACCCCGATCAGCCCGGTTCTGCTCAAATCCCCGGTCGCCGCACGAGCGCCGGAAGTGAAAGGACCGCAGCGCGCGGGAGGCCGGCTTTCCTGCGAGAGCAGCTGGGCCCCCGACCTCGCCGAGTCCTTTCTCTACCGCGCGCCGCAGACCGTCGCCTACCAGTGGCTGCGGAACGGGCGCCCGATCGCCGGCGCGACCGGGCAGACGGTGACCGCCCGGCAGGCCGGCGGCTACGTCTGTCAGTCGACCGCCGCCAACGCCGCCGGGTCGACGAGCTCGACCAGCGCTCCGCTCGCCGTCAAAGCCGCGCTCAAGCTCGGCAAGGTCCGCCTCAACCGCACCGCCGGGACCGCGACGCTGACCGTGGCGGCGTTCGGCACCGGCCGGCTGAAGCTCAGCGGCGCCGGGATCAAGCAACGGGCCGCGAAAGCGCGCGCCAAGGCGCGCTTGCGGATCCGCCCGAGCGGGCCGGCAAAGAAACGCCTCGAGGCCACCGGCCAGGCCCGCGTCAAGGTCACCGTCAGCTTCCGCCCCGAAGGCGGCAGGCCGCTCAAGCGCTCCAAGAGGATCGTCTTGAAGCTCAGCCGGCGCTGAGCCGGAACATCATCTCGTCCGGGTAGCACCAGCTCCAGTCCTCGCCCGGCTCGGCTGAGCGGATGATCGGGTGGCCGGTGACCTGGAAATGCGCGGTCGCGTGTTTGCCGACCGAGTTGTCGCAGCAGCCGATGTGACCGCAGGTTTGGCACATCCGCAGGTGGACCCAGCTCATCCCGGCGGCCAAGCACTCCTCGCATCCCACGACCTCACCCGGCGGGGCGAGAACCTGGACGGAACTGAGATGGGTGCATTCAGCGGCCGTCCCTCGAAGATACACGGCACGCGTCATGGCCTCCAACTCACGCTGGTCAGGCCAAGTATGACTATGGCGATCGGAACACAGGCTGCCTCAAGCATGCAAACTAAAGTGTTTATCTCTACTAGTACTAGTATCACGCGATCCCCAAAGCCGACCTCCCCCCACCGCTGGTACTGGTCGTCGAGGACGACGACCGATCGCGCGAACTCGCCGAGGAAGCATTTATCGACGAGGACTGCCGGGTGATCGCGGTTGCGGACCCCGACGAGGCTGTTTGGGAGATGCGCTCATCTCCCGGGATCGACCTGCTGATTACCGATGTCAGGTTGCGCCCCGAGCTTGACGACGACGACACTTCGGGCTTGCGACTTGGTGACTACGTAAAGAGCATTCGTCCCGAGCTACCTGTCGCTGTGTACTCGACGACTTTCCTCGAGGGGGAGCTCGATGAGATGCTCAGTGATTCGGCAAGGTCTCGATTCGACGTGGTACTGCCCCGTGGGGGGGAGCTCTGGCATGAGGAAAACCTCCTCGATGAGTGCGTGCAACTCGCAAAGGGCTTCCGTGATCGTCGCTACACATCCACTGCTGATGGCGAACTCGCTACCAGTGCCACCGGCATCAAGGTGATGCGAGAGTTCGTTGTCGGCCGAGCACCTAAGAAGTCCTCTGACAAGGTGCTAAAGGAATCTGGATACACGCTTCGCCTGCTTGACGTTAGGCACGGCGAGTTGCGCGGCCCTATCGCCATCTGGGTTCTAGAACACGGAGACCGGGTCTCCGCCGAGCTATACCAACGTCCAGACGTGCACGCAGTGGGCAGTACGCTGAATGAGGCCCTGGACAGGCTGGGCACTAACCTCCACGCTAGCCTTGACGTCATTGCTCCGGATGGCGACCTGCCCAAGCCGGACTCAGAATCCATCCCCTGGCTAATGCTCCAGCACTGTGATAGCTGGGATCAGCTGGCCTCGAAGATACGGTCGCGCGACTAAGTTCCGATGGAGCTTTCGGCTGGCATAGCCCGGCTCTGGTCTGGGTTGGCCGCAGCGAAGTCTGCGCCTGGTGGCGACCCGGGTGGCAGCCCAGATCATCTGATCGCGTACGCCCTTTTCGGCTTGTCCGCCGTAATCCTCATCTCCGTGATCGCGCTATACACATACGGATTGCCACGGCGGGCTAGATCTAAGCGGGGATCGACGAAGGTAGATAGTAGTTCGGTCTCTCACGAAGACGTAAGAACGAACGCTGAGCTAGTTATCACACTGCTCCGATCAGCCACCCCAGGCAATCTCCTCAAATGGCTCGATAATGATCCGCCAAAATATGGAGACGGTGACCTCGAGCGATTTCTAAGAGTTCTCCAGCGCCCGTATGAGGTCGAGTTGAGGGATGCTGCCCCAGACGGAAATGCCTACTTAGCACTGGCTAGGAGCCACGCTGCAATGACGGCCTTGGTCGCCGATATTGATCGGCTCTGTCGATGGGTCGAGGAGCTGGAGCGACGAACGGTCACCAAAGACCATGTCTCGATCGTTGCTGCTCGGACGACGATTGCCGGCGTAGCACTCCTGTGTGCTTTCGGGGGGCTCGTAATCGCAGGTCTGCAATTCACCTGAAAGAGTAATCCTGACCAACCAGAGCACCCAGTCTCCGCTTTCCTCCCGCCTAGTGGCTCTTGCGCGGCTGGTCGCGCAAACCGACAAGCCCGCAGACGCAGCGATGGGCATCGTCCGGGAGGTAGCCCGGGAGATTGGATCAAATGACGTTTCCCTGTGGCTGCTTGAGCGGGGAGAGGCAAAGTTCGTCCCACATGCGAGCCTGGATCATCGTTGGACCGGTCATTCGATTGATGTGGAAGCACTGCCCGCGCTTGAGGCCCGATATAGCACAACCGCACGGGGACAGCAGCAAGTGCAAGATGCGCCGTTGACTGACCCAGACCTCTCACCGCTCCAGGCGTGCACGCTCGTTATTGGCCATAGGGGAGACACGCCAATTGGATTCCTCCTGATTGCAGACAGAGTCGGAAGTGATCTCAGCCCCGAGCAGATTGTGGAACTCGATCTGTGCTCCCAGCTGCTCGTCCAGATCTATCAACGCGAGTTTGCCTATACCCACCTCAAAGCATCCCAGACCCTGGTTGAGTTCTACGGAAGCGAACGCGAACTTTTTGAGTCCCTGATCCTGCAGATTGCCGAGTCCGCACGTATGGAGTTTGTTGCACTGCGCGAACATGACGAAGAGGTGGGTGGCTTGCGGACTCTCGAGACCTGGGGCTTTGATTCCAAGTACGTTCTCAGCGACTTTGACTTCATACCAGTAGCGGAGTATCCGCCTTTCGCGAAAGCACTCAATGGCGAAACGGTAATCGCTCCCTCTATGGACACACCAGAGTTCGAGCCGTTGTCGCAACGAGAGGAGTTAAGTGAGGTGAAAAGTTTCGTGGCGATGCCAATTCGCGTCGGCACCGAGATATTCGGCGTGCTCAGTGTAGCTTCGAGCTGCGAGTACGCCTACAACACGCTTGAGCGAAGCGCGTTCGAAGGACTGGCAAACGCCGCCGGCCTGGCTATCCGATACCACCGGGCTAATCATGAAGTGACCAGCCAGGTGAGGGAATTTACCGAGATCTCGACGGCTCTCACCGCGGTTGAGGTTGCGCAGGCCTCGCGGCACGAGGCCATCGTGAAGGCCGGGAACGCCGCAACTGCCATTTCCGGGATCAAAAAGGCACTTAAGGCGGAAAGGGTGAGCGTCGCTGTCCAACGGCTCGACGGCTTGAAACAAGATATTAAGGAAATCGTCGAGGCCGTAAACAAGATCAAGCTGGCCCTGACGCCCGAGGCCTCCGAACTAACAGAGGTCTCGCTGAAGGCACTGTGGCGCGAGGCTAGGAGCGCGACTGCTGGCAAATTGACGAAAGTTCATATCGAGATTTCCGGCAGCGACCGAACCGTCCTTGTCTATCCAGATCGAATCCGGCAGGTTTTCATCAATCTGTTTCTCAACAGCGCCGACGCGTTCGCTTCGACCTCAACTAAGAACCAGCGAAGAATCGTCGTGCGAATCGACAAGCCAGACCACGAGAATCAGCCGACCAAGTTCACCTATCGGGATAACGCCGGAGGACTACAATCTCACCTACTCCACACCGCCGGGAGCGCCGATCAGGCCGATGACATCCCGGTGGAGCGCCTTGTCTTCAAGAAGGGCGTTTCCTCAAAGGAAACCGGCACGGGCTACGGCCTGTGGCTCGCCGACCGCTTCATGCAACAACACGCTGGATCGATTGCAGTGGTCGAGAGGCGTGCAGGAATGATGTTCGAGTTGGAGCTACCGCAGCCGGGCAGCGTCGAAATCTCGGGCGGGACCCTCAAGAGGACTTAACGGCGATCTCGATCGGCTCGCCGCCGGGCATCCAGTGCGCCTCGACGGGAGGCGGGCTGTCGCGCAGGTAGCGCTCGGCGTCGAGGGCGCCCATGCAGCCGGTGCCGGCCGCGGTGACCGCCTGCCGGTAGGTGTGGTCGACGAGGTCGCCGACGGCAAGAACGCCGGCGAGGTTGGTCCGGGTCGAGCCCGGCTCGGTGACCACGTAGCCGTCCTCGTCGGTGTCTACCTGGCCGGTGACGATCTCCGATTTGGGGATGTGGCCGATAGCGACGAAGGCGCCGCTCGCCTCGATCTGCTCCTCCTCGCCGGTCTCGGCGTGGCGCAGGCGGATGCTCTCCAGTTTTCCGTCCTCGCCGGCAACGAACTCCTCCGGCACATAGGGCGTCTTGAAGTCGATGTTGTCCTGCTCGCGGGTGCGATCGAACATGATCTTGGAGGCGCGGAACTCGTCGCGGCGGTTGACCACGGTCAGGTCGCTGGCGTACTTAGAGATGAAGATCGAGTCCTCCATCGCCGAGTCGCCGCCGCCGATCACGATCACCTTGTCGCCTTTGAAGAAGGCGCCGTCGCAGACGCCGCAGGTGGAGACCCCGCGCCCGCCAAGCTCCATCTCGCCAGGGATGCCGAGCCGCTTCGGCTCCGCCCCCATCGCCAGGATCACAGTCTTCGCCCGGTGCTCCTCGTCGCCGAGGAAGACTTTCTGCACGCCGCCGTCGGAGAGCTCGACCCGGTCGACGTCGTCGGTGACGAAGCGACTGCCGAAGCGCTCGGCCTGGGCGCGGAACTGGCTCATCATCTCCGGTCCCATGATCCCCTCGGGGTAGCCCGGGTAGTTCTCGACGTCGGTGGTGTTCTGCAGCTGCCCGCCCCACTGGAACCCCTCGAAGACCAGCGGCTCGAGGTTGGCACGGGCGGTGTAGAGCGCCGCCGTGTAGCCGGCGGGCCCGCCGCCGATGATGATTACGTTCTCGATCTTCTTCTGATCAGCCATATCTGCCGCCTGGAGTCTAATACTTTACTTTTTATAGTAGCCCTCTACCGGGCGGGTCGCAACCGTCGCGATCTCCGCCTCGAGGTCCGCTTCGGCTGTGCCCCCACGCTCGATCGGGAGGCCCTCCGCTTCCCAGTGGTGGACCGTCTGGCGGAGCTGGAAGAACGCGACGATACCCGGCGGGATCGGGATCCAGAAGGCGATCAGGCGGAAGGTCAGGACCGCCGGGAAGACGGTGTTCTCGGGGATGCCGAAAAGGACGAAGGCGCCGATCATGCCGGCGTCGACCGCGCCGACCCCTGCGGGCGCGAAGGGGAAGAGGTTGGCGACCATGCCGAGGAAGAAGCCCTGGATGACGACGGCGAGCGGCACGTGCACCCCAAAGGCGTGGAAGGAGGCCCAGAGAACGCCGATGCTGGATGCCCAGAAGCCGGCCGCCCCAAGCACCGCGAGGCCGCCGCGTGAAGGATGGGCGAAGAGGCCGACCGCGAAGCGGAACCCTTCCCCCAGCGTCTCCGGCACTTTCGCCGCGGTGTGCAAAAAGGACCTCGCCCGGTCGCCGTGGGCGAACGGCCCCAGCCGGCGCTCGACATCGGTCGGGATCAGCGCGATCAGGATGCCCACCACAAGCAGCACCCCCGCCACCGCCGCCGGGATGATCGTCAACTCGATCGAGTCCTTGCCGTTCACCACCCCCGTCCTCAGCAGGACCCCGAAGACGATCAGCGCCAGCGGATAGAAGGCGTACTGGAGGGCGAGGAAGGCGACCATGCGGCGGGCGGCGTCGCGACGCGCCATCCCGGCCTTGCGCAGCGCCCAGTAGGTCAGCGCGATGCCGCCGGCGCCACCGGCCGAGAACAGCCGGGTCGCCGCCACCCCGGCCATGTTGATCTCGTAGGTCTCCCGCCAGCGCAGGCGCAGCGACTCGCCACCGACGACCGCCTTGAACAGGGCGATGTAGGTGGCGAAGGCGAGGACGTTGAAGCCGATCGCGACCCCGATCCAGACCGGGTCGGCGTCGTCGAGCTTGCCCAGCGCACCGCTGAGGCCGACCAGCCTGGGGACGAGGAAGTAGACGACGAGGAGCACCGCCAGCACAAGAAGCAGCGTCTGGACGAGACGCCGGACCGTGAAGAGCGGCATTTCGGCGGCATTGCCGTTCGCCGAATCTCCTTGAGACACCCTTTGGACGCTACCCGTTCGCGAGGCGCTCCAAGCGCTGAAGACCGCTATTGATGCCCTTGACCAATGGCTCGGCGAGCGGCTCCCCTCGCCTGACGGCCGTGACCAGCAGCGCCCCGGCGGCGAGGTCGGTGACGTAGTGCTCGCCGAGATAGACGAGCGCGAAGCCAAGGGTCGTCGCGTAGCCCCAGCCGAGCGCCCCCTCGGCGCGGCCGATTTCCGAAAGCGACAGCGCGGCCGCGACCGAGGTCGCGAAGTGCAGGGAGGGCATCGCCGCCCAAGGGTTGCCGCCGAGCGTGTCGTACATCCTCTGCCAGGCTTTGCCCCAGGTCGGTTCGCCGACCTCGACCATGATCCGCCGCACCTCTTCGCCGGCGATCCCTTTCTCCGCCGACCACCAGGGCGGCGCCGTCGGCACCGCGAAGTACACGGCGCAGCCGAGGTCGAAGACCCCGGCCATCTGGCGAGCCGCCCGCGGGAAGCGGTCGTTGTCGCGCACCAGGACCAGGGCCAGCGCCAGGTAGGGCTCGATGAACCAGAGCCAGTGGGCCCAGGTGAGGACGCGGTTGATCGCTCCTACCCCAGGGACCCGAGCCAGCGCCTCCTGCAGGCGGGTGGTCGGCAGCCGGCCACCGCCGAGAGCGCGGTCGACGGCGATCGGGTAGCGGGTCTTGAGCCGGGCGCGGAGCCGCTCGGGGTCGTCGTAGGGCATCTCGTGGGCCATCGTGAATCCCCACATCTGCAGCGCGTAGAGGGCGACGTCGCGCTTCTTGGAGCGCGGGTAGAGAACCGCCAGGGCGAGCGGCCCGCCGGCGCACGCCGCGACCGTCACTGGGGCTGGGATGCGCAGCCGCTTGCGGAGCAGCGGGACCGCCACCGCCGCGCCGACCGCTGCGGTGGCCCCCGCCCGTACCGCGAGCCGAAGCGCGCTGGATGGCCGCGAGCGCTTCCTCATAGGGGCGGCGAGTATAGGATGGCCGCGCTTTGTCGCCGAATTCCCCTGGCACTGATCAGATCGAGACCCTGGTTTGGATCGGCTTCGTTGCCGCGGCCATCGTCGTGGTCGCGATCAACGTCGCCCTGCTCTATGTGGTCCGCCGTTTCCGGGCCGAGCGGGGGGCCGAGCCACGCCAGGTCGTCAGCGGCCGGCGGGTGCAATTCCGCGTCGGCGCCGTCCTCACCGGGTTCGCCGCCCTGGTCTTCGCGATCAGCATCGTCTACACCGACAAGGCCGAGACGACCCCGGCCACCGGCACCGATGGCCTGGCGGCGGCCGAGACCCAGCCGCTGCGGATCGAAGCGACCGGCCAGCAGTGGCTGTGGCGCTACGACTACCCGAACGGCGCCTTCTCCTACTACAAGCTTGTGGTCCCAGTCGACACCGCGGTCGAGCTGCAGCTGCAGTCCACCGACGTGGTCCACACCTGGAACGTCCCCGACCTCGCCGGCAAGCGCGACGCGGTCCCGGGCAAGGTCCACCAGGTCGCCTTTAAGGCCGACGAAGAAGGCAGTTTCGGCGGCGAGTCGGCCACCCTCTCGGGTCAGTCCTACGCGGCGATGCGGACCGAGGTCGAGGTCGTCTCACCCAAGGCTTACGAAGATTTCGTCAAAAACCAGGGGACCCAGATCCAAGAAGCCCAGGAACGAGTCGCCGGGCTGATCGAAAACGGGGAAGTCCCATGAGCAAGGCAGGGCGCCCCGAGCTGGTCGTCGACGGCTTCCCCCAGCGCCGCCCGCGCTGGATCGAGCTGGCGACCAGCGCCGACCACAAGGACATCGGCCGGATCCTCGTCGTTGGCTCGCTCGGGTTCCTCTTCATCGCCCTGGTCGAGCTGGTGCTGATGCGGCTGCAGCTGGCGATCCCCGAGAACACCTTCCTCACCCCGGTCGCCTTCAACCGGATGCTGTCCCTGTACGGCGCCACCGCGGTTTTCCTCTTCGCGGTGCCGCTGGTACTCGGGCTCTTCTACTACGTCGCCCCGCTGCAGGTGGGCGCCCGCGGCACCGCGCTGCCGCGGCTGGGCCAGGCCGGGATGGCGATGTACGCTGCCGGCGCCACGGTCCTCTACGCGGGTCTTCTCTTCACCCCGTCGGAGGCAGGGGTCAATCCGCTCGCACCGCTTAGCGAGGTCGCCTTCCTCTCCAACAACGGGGTCGACGCCTGGGCCGCGGCGACCGGGCTGGTCACCCTCGGCTTCGTCCTGATCGCGATCGACCTCTCGACCACGCTGCGCAACATGCGCGCGCCCGGGATGGCTTGGCGGCGAGTCCCCATCTTTGCCTGGGCGGCCGCGGTCGGCTCGTGGCTGGTGTTGTTCGTCGGCCCCGTCCTCCTGGCGGCGGTGGCGATGCTCCTGATCGACCGCAACTACGACGGCATCTTCTTCGCCGACGGCTCCGGCGGGGCGCCCCTGCTCTGGCAGCACCTGAGCTGGATCTTCTACTCCGGCGCCTACATGCTGATCCTGATCTTCGCCCTCGGCGCGATCGCCGAAATCGTCTCCGCCTTCTCCCGCAAGCCGCTCTTCAACCGCGGCGCGGTGATGGGCTCGCTGGCGGCGATCGCGGTGCTCGGCACGCTCGCCTGGATGCAGAACATGTACACGGCGCCGATCGGGATCGGGTGGATGTACTTCGCGATGCTGGTGTCGCTGGCGCTGATCGTGCCCTTCGGCCTGATCGTCTTCAACCTGATCGCCACCCTGGTCGGCGGGACGCTGAAGATGCGCGCGCCACTGCTCTTCGCGGTCGGGGCGATCTCCTCGATCTCGCTCGGCCTCGGGGCCGAGATCGAGCACTCGATGGTGGGCGCGGCCTGGCAGCTGAAGAACACCACCGACGCTACCGCCGCCACCCACTTCGCCCTGGTCGGCGGCGCCGTCTTCGGCGGCTTCGCGGCGCTCCACTACTGGTTCCCGAAGATGACCGGCCGGACGATGGGCGAGACCCTGGCCCGGATCTCCTTCTGGACGACGGTGCTCGGGATGCTGCTCGCCTTCGTACCGCTGTTTCTCGCCGGCGCCGAGCAGGGCCAGGTGATCGACGCCTACAAGTTCTTCGACGGCACCGGCGTCAACACGTACAACCTGATCGCCTCGATCGGCACCGTGGTCCTCGCCGCCGGCATCGTGATGACCTTGGTCAACGCGATCCTCAGCCGTGAGAACGGCCCCGAGGCCGGCCACGACCCGTGGGGCGGGGACACCCTGGAGTGGTTCGCGCTCTCGCCCCCGGAGCCGCATAACTTCGACGTGCTGCCGGATGTGCGCAGCCCCCGCCCAATGCGGGATATCCGCGAGGCGATCGCGCATCGCACCGCCGCTGCCGAGCGGGCTCCGCGCGAGACCCAGCCGGTAGCCTGAGCGGGTGCCACCGATGGACTCCGGCGCCGGCGCCCGGACCGCGCCCACCCCGACGGCAACCCCGGCCGTCTCCACCCCGGGGATCGTCCGCGACTACCTGACGCTGACCAAGCCGAAGGTCCAGTCCCTTCTGCTGTTCACGACGGTGACGACGATGTACGTGGCCGGGGATCCCTCGCTCGGCCTGGTCTTCCTCACCTGCCTCGGCGGCGCCCTCTCGGCCGGCGGCGCCGGCGCGATCAACCATGCCGTCGACCGCGACATCGACCGGATGATGGCTCGCACCGCCACCCGGCCGGTTGCAGCTGGTCGCATCTCCCCCGCCGCCGCGATCGCCTTCGGCGCCCTGCTCGGGACCGCGTCCTTCGTCCTCCTGGCGCTGGCCGTCAATCCGCTAGCGGCGGCGCTCTCGCTCTCGGGCCTGGTCGGCTACGTCTTCGTCTACACCCTCTGGCTGAAGCGGGCGACGCCGCAGAACATCGTCATCGGCGGGGCCGCCGGGGCGGTGCCGCCGCTGGTCGCCTGGGCGGCGACTACGGGCGAGCTCAGCGGCATGGCCTTCTACCTCTTCGCGATCGTCTTCTTCTGGACCCCGCCCCACTTCTGGGCGCTCTCGCTGCTGATGAAGGACGACTACGCGCGGGCCGGCATCCCGATGCTGCCGGTGGTTCGCGGCGAGGCCGAGACGCGGCGCCAGATCCTCCTTTACACGATCCTCCTGTACGCGGTGACGCAGCTGCCGTTCTGCGCAGGGGGGCTAGGTGTCGCCTACCTCGTCCCCTCGATGCTGCTGGGCGCAGGCTTCATCTTCTTCGCCGTGAAGCTGCTGCGCGAGGCCGACCGGCGCTGGGCGCTCCGCACCTACCTCTTCTCGCTCGCCTACCTGGCGCTGCTGTTCGCCGCAGCGGCGGTCGACGCCCAGCTCTGAGAACACGAGACCGCATCGGGCGTCGCATAGCGACGCTAAATGCGGTCTCGGCGGAGGGCCGGCGTCCCTGATAGAAATCCGGCCATGGATCGCGAGACCGCTCGCAAGAACATGTCCGCGGGCCTGGTCGCGGGCGGCTTCGCCGCCGCGGTCTTCGCCCTCTGTTTCGTAGCGGCGTTCCTCTACATCGCCCAATGACCGAGCACCGCCAGATCCCCGAGCCCGGCGAGATGATCTTCGCGCCGAAGCCCTCCTGGGCGCCGATCTTCATCGCCATGGGCGCGACCGGCCTGGTCTGCGGGATCTTCGCGGCGGGGTTCATCTTCCCGCCGTTCGTCTACATGGTCGTCGGCGCGATCCTCGTCCTCGCCGCCTTCCGCAGCATCGTCCGCGGCGCGATCCGCGACTACTACCGCCTCCCGCGCAGGCAACGCGCTCGCGGCGCGGCTTTGCCAGTCGAAACGATCACGCTCGACGACTAGTTGTAGTTCCTAAGCACGTTGTTCATCCGGACCTCCTTGGAGGCTGGCGGTGTCGAAGCCCCAGCAACAAGGAGGAACCGGATGAAGCTCCACGCTAACGCGCCCCTCGGCCCGAAGGGGAGAGCGATCATGGTCAAGAGGGTGCTCGCGGAAGGGATCGCGCTCGCGGAGGCGGCCGAGGCCGCCGGAGTGAGCGCGAGGACCGCCGGCAAATGGGTGCGCCGCTACCGCGCCGAAGGCGAGGCCGGGCTGCTCGATCGCAGCTCTGCGCCGAAGCACGTCCACAACGCCACCGAGCCCGAGCGGGTCGAGGCGATTGCCGCTCTGCGGCGGGTGCGGCTGACCGGCCCGGAGATCGCCGAGACCCTGGAGATGCCGACCTCGACCGTCTCTGCCGTGCTCAAGCGGATCGGCCTCGGCAAGCTCTCCCGCCTGGAGCCGACGGAGCCGATCCGCCGCTATGAGCGCTCCCGGCCAGGTGAGCTGATCCACATCGACGTCAAGAAGCTCGGCCGGATCAGCGCCAAGGGCGCGGGGCACCGCGTTACCGGCAAGCGCAACACGGAGATCAAGCGGCGCAAGGGCGGGGCCCTGCGCACGGGGTGGGAGCGGGTCCACGTCTGCGTCGATGACGCCACCCGCCTCGCCTACGTCGAGGTCCTGCCCGACGAGAAGGCGACCACTGCGATCGGCTTTCTGCGGCGGGCGCTCGCCTTCTACCGCTCCCACGGGGTCGAGGTCGAGCGGCTGATGACCGACAACGGCTCCGCCTACGTCTCGGTCGCCCACGCCCTCGCCTGCAAGGCCCTGGGGATCAAACACCTGCGCACCCGCCCCTACCGGCCCCAGACCAACGGCAAGGCGGAGCGCTTCATCCGCACGATGTTGCGGGAGTGGGCCTATGCAGCCGTCTACGGCTCATCTCCCGAGAGGGCCGCGGCCCTCTCGGGATGGCTGGAGCGCTACAACTTCAGACGACGACACGGCGCCCTCGGCCACCGGCCGCCGATTCAGAGGCTGCGGGAGCTGACCGGGAACAACGTGGCTGGCATCTACAACTAGTCGGCCCGGGTCAACCGGGGGTCATCCCGCTGGTCGCACCGTCCGAGGTCCAGACCCGGACGATGTCGCGCATCGAGAGGACGCCGACCGCATCACCTCGCTCGAAGACGACCAGGTGGCGGACGCCCCGGCGCGACATCTCCGCGGCGGCTCGCTCGAGGCTCCAGTCCGGAGCGGCAGCGATCACGCTCTCGCTCATGTGGTCACCGACCAGCTCGACGTCCGGGTCCTCGCCGGCGCCCACCGAGATCAGCAGATCACGCTCGGTGACGATCCCGGGGCTCGGTGCCTCGGCGTCTGAGACCAGCGCCGCACCGGTACCCTTCTCCACCATCATCGCGGCCGCCTGGCGCAGGGTGTGCGAGGGCCCCACGGTCAGCGAGACCTCCGACATGCCGTCCCTCACCTGCATCTCCTCCCCCTTTCAGGTCGGCTTCCGAAGTTAGTGCGAATCGCCTCAAGACTACCCGAATCCACGGCTGCGACAGGACGCTTGGCGGCGGTCGCGGCATATAGACTCCGGCCCGCCGCCCGCCCTATGGACGCTCGCTCGAAACCCATCCGCACGCTGCTCGCACTCGCCGCGCTAGGCGCCGTCGTCGCGGTCGCGTCCGGCTGCGGGACGACGACGGCCGACGAGGATCGGGGGCGTGAGCTATTCGTCCAGAAATGCGGCACCTGCCACACCCTCGCTCAGGCCGGGACCACCGCCCAAGCCGGGCCGGACCTCGACGACGCCTTCGCCTCCGCCCGGGAAGCTGGCGAGACGGACAGCACGATCGAGGGGGTCGTCAAGGCACAGGTCGAGTTCCCGCGGCCGAGCACCGACAACCCAGCCGTCTCGATGCCGGCCGACATCGTCACCGGGCAGGATCTTGAGGACGTTGCCGCCTACGTCGGCACCTGGGCCGGAGTCCCGGGCGCCGCGCCGCCACAAGTCCCGGGAGGCCCTGGTGCGCAGGTCTTCGCCAACAACGGCTGCGGCGGCTGCCACACCTTCGAAGCAGCCAGTTCGGGTGGCGTCGTCGGGCCGAACCTCGACGAATCGCTGACCTCCAGCGACTCCCTCGCCGCGATCGAAAAAATGATCGTCGACCCGAACGCCGAAATCGTCCAGGGATTCTCGGCGAACGTGATGCCACCGGACTACGGCTCGACCCTCTCGAAAAAAGAACTGGAAGACCTGGTCCAGTTCCTGAGCGAAAACTCGCCGGCCGGCAAAGGCAAATCCGGCTCGAAATCCAAAGGCGCCTGAGGCTCTGAGCCCAGCGGCCAGGTGGCCGCTGGCATGATCTCCATGACGATGCGGGCACGCCTCCAGAACCGCCTCGAGATCTCCCCCCACCGCTACGCGCAGGTGACCGCGCTCGCGCTCGCCGCGCTCGCCCTGATCGTGCTCACCGGCGCCGCCGTACGGCTGACCGGGTCCGGGCTGGGCTGCCCGGACTGGCCGCGGTGCCACGGCGGGGCGGTGCCGCCGCTCGAGTCCCACGCGGTGATCGAGTACGGCAACCGTCTGCTGACCGGCCTGGTCGGTGCCGCGGTGATCGCCGCCAGCGTCCTTGCTTGGTTCCGCAACCCGTTCCGTGGACACCTGGCGCTGTTCGGCGCGCTGTTGCCGCTCGGTGTGATCGGCCAAGCGATCCTCGGCGCCCTGGTCGTCAAGTACCACCTCGCCCCCGGCCTGGTGATGTCGCACTTCATCCTCTCGATGCTGCTGCTGGATGCTGCCTTCGCGCTCGCCTGGTGCTCGCGCTACGAGCCGACGGAGCGGCGCCGGTCCAGCGACCGGCTCGGCGTCTGGGCGGTCCGGGGGCTGATCCCGCTGGGCCAGCTGACGATCCTCGCCGGCACCGTCGCTACCGCCTCCGGGCCGCACGCCGGGTCGCATGAGAACGAGCTGGTCAAGCGCTTCACCTTCGAGGGAAGCGGAACCCTGGAGTGGGTGGTCCAGCGCCACGCGACGATCGCCGCCATCTACGGCTTCGCCGCGATCGGTGTCTGGCTCCTCTTGCGCCGGCCTGGAGGCGAGCGGCGAGCGCTCCGGCCGCTAACCGTCGTCATCGTTCTGCTCGGGGTCCAAGGCCTGGTTGGCGGCCTCCAGTGGGCACTGGAGCTGCCGACCGAGATCGTCTGGCTTCACATCGCAATTGCCACCGTGAACTGGCTGGCGATGCTGTGGACGGTCGCCGCCGCGGGTCGCTTCGAGCCGCGTGGGGAGCCCGCTCCCGCCGACGGTGGGAGCGGCGAACGTCCGGCGAGAGCGCCGGCCGGCGCTCTCTGAGCTTGCTCCCGTTCGCCGTCTCGATCGGCTTTCTCAGTCTGGTCCAGGCCGCCCTGGTGGCGGCGCCCAAGCCGGCTGTCAATCCCCTGCTGAGCCGCCTCGCCAGCCGCTGGTGGGCACTCGTCCTGCCGCTCTCGATCGGGCTGGTGGTCGCGGCGATCGCGCTGGAGTCGGCCGCGGCCGATTTCCTCACCTACCTCGCCCTGATCGCGGTGCCACCGCTTGCCGCCGCGGCGCTGGGCTGGCTGGCCCGCGGGGCCCGGCCTCCGCTCGCCCTCCTGGTGGTGCCGCTGTTCGCCCTCGCCTGGGCCGCCCGCGACGCCCTCGGCGGCGAGACGGCCGCGCTGGCCCTCTCGGCCCTCGCCTGCATCAGCCTCGGCTGGCTCCTCGCCTGCGTCGTCCCCAGCCGGTGGCTGAAGTTGGGGATCTACGCGATGGCGGCGATCGACGCCTGGCTAGTCGCCTCCAACCTCCTCCAAGAGCCCAACGCAATCCTCAACGCGGCCTCCCCCGGCGGCCTACCGAGCCTCCAGTTCGTCTCCTTCGGGTCCGCAAGAATGGGCTTCGGCGACCTCTTCCTCGCCGCCACCCTGGGCGCGCTGCTGGCCTCCAACAGGCGCCTCCAACTCACCGGCGCCGCCCTTGCCGCCGCAATCGGACTCTCTTTCGACCTGCTCTTCTTCGCCGTTGACCTCTTGCCCGCCACCGTCCCGATCGCCCTCACCCTGGCCGTACTGGAGCTCGGTGAGGCCCGAGGGCTCAGAGCTGGGTCATCAGCATCACCAGCGCGGCCACAAAGGTGCCGACCAGGGCCACGAAGGCGAAAATGAACGAGCGTTGCATGGCGACAAACCCCAGGTGCATCTCCTTCTGCAGCGATTCAAAGCGTTCGTCGACTCGCTCGAATTTCTTGTCGACCCGTTCGAAGCTTTGGTCGATCTGTTCGAATCTCTGGTCGACCCGGGCGAAGCCCTGGTCCATTCGCCTGCTCAGATCGTCGAGCCGCCCGTCAGTCCAGTTCTCGGTCATGACCGCCATCCTGTCAGATTACCGAGAAAAGTGCGTCGTGTTGTCTGCGGAACTTAAAGACTTCGTATCAGCTCTGGGTTTTCTTGCGCGCGAGCCATCTATATCCATGCCAAGCGGCCGCACAGACCAGCACCAGGCCCCAGAGCGCCCCGACCAATGGTCGCGTGAGCAGGGTGAGAGCGATCACCGAAGCCGCCGCGATCCCGACGATCACAACCCATCTGAAGACCGCGTCCTCTGAGAGATTCATTCAGGCGGCAACTTACCGCCGCTCAGAGTTCATCGCCCAGCACCTGCTCGGGCTGCCGCCACCGCCAGGAGCGAGATGCCCGCCGCTTACGCGGCGGGCATCTTCCGAATCTCTAGTGCGTCGTCTATTCGCTTTCCCGAACCGCTGAGGCAACAGCGGCCTTCGTCTCCCCTTCCAGAATCGCCGAGTTTTTCCCAGATGCAGACGGCGTTCCGAGGATCGTGTTCACCAGCGGATCGACGAAGAGCGCGAAGAGGCCTCCGCACCCTTGTGCCGCCGGCGCTGCGAAGGTGCCGTCGACGAGCTGCGTACCGCTGAACGTGGCAAGAGTGAATGCTTCGTTGAATTCGAGTTCGCCAGGGAACCCGTCGAGAGCCCCGCTCGGGCCGGTCGTGAATTTGAGTTCCATGGGGGTTGAGTTGGAGCCGATGTAGCAGTTGTTCCCAAGGATCAGGTTTTCGAGCTTGACCTTGACAGGAAGACCCAGTGCGGTGCCGGTTTCTTCCACCAGGTTCTGCGTGCTCAGTTCGATCGACGTCGCCGGTTTGGCAAGTTCGACGATCGCGTTCACGCCGGTGAACCCTTCTTCGATCAGGCCGTTGAACCAATTCTGGAGGAATATCGGCCACCATTTCGGCGCCGTAATACCGACCAGGCCCCCTGGAACTGACTGCGGCGTTTTCGAAAGCGTGTCGCCGTTCTCGGCGCCGAAGAAGTCAACTTCTTCGCCGCCACCGTTAAATCCGCCCTGGAAGATCGTCGGGTTTTCGAGCGGAACAGTCTTGGCCCCAATCGTGACTGATCCTCCGCTGGTTTCCGAAAACGCGCAGTTTTCGATCGTTTCCATACTGAGCGGGCACTCGGCGAAATCTGCGAATTCGCCCGTCGGATTGTGCGATGACGCAGAAGCCGTGGGCGCGAGCAACAGCACCGCCAGCACCCCCATCAAGCCTCCCGTTAGAAGTCTCCTCATCCCTGAAGTCCTTTCGTTCGCCTATAGAGCCGTTTCCCTTCCTACCCTAATACCTATTTGTACCCAAATAAAACGGAATAGTTTTTTCGTCTCAAGGATGGCGCCTGCGTTCGAGACATCGGTCGCTGGGGTGCGACGATCGCGCACCTAGCCACAGATCGGCAGATAGGCGCGGGAGTCCTGGGATAGAGCCAGATCTAGAGGATGTAGACCGTCGTGTAGACGATGATCCACATCACGTCGACGAAGTGCCAGTAGATGCCGGGCACCTCGACGCCGAGGTGGTCCTTGGCTGCCGGGCCGAAGTGGCCGCGGAAGGCGCGGATCGTGGCGAAGGTGAGGAGTAGGAGGCCGACGAAGACGTGGGCGCCGTGGAGACCGGTGAGGCTGTAAAAGATCGAGCCGAAGGCGAGGTCGCGGTCGCTGAACCCGAGGTGCACGTACTCGTTGATCTGGATGAAGAGGAAGGTCGCCCCGAGCGCCCAGGTCAGGACCAGACCCAGTTTCAGGCCCCTGTGGTCGTCGCGGCGGATCGACTCCAGGGCGTAGTGGATCGTGAAGCTGGATGAGACCAGGATCGCGGTGTTGATCCCGGCGACGCCGACCGGCAGCTCGAAGGGCTCGGGCGGCCAGGTCTCGGGGCCGACGACGACGCGGAGGAAGAAGTAGGCGGCGAAAAAGGCGCCGAACAGCATCACCTCGGAGACGATGAAGAGCAGGATCCCGAGGGTCTGGCGGTCGATCCGCGAGCTCTGGTTGGCCTCGGGCGGGCCGTGGTGCTCGGCGTGGCCGTGGTCGAGCGTGGCGGTCGCGCTCTCCATCAGGACTCCTCTCCCCCCTCGGCCACCGCGGCGGCGACCGCCGTGGCGGGGCGGCCGACCTCGATGTGCTCGACCTGCTTGTCGGTGATCTCGCGGACCCGGCCGATCAGGTCCTCCTCCAGCCACCGGGATCCCTCGCCGGCGAAGGTGGAGATCAGGACCTCGTCGATCCGATAGTGCTCGATTGCGTTCTTGACCGCCTGGAAGGGGTCGGGGCTCATCGGCTGCCCGGTCGCGTCGATGTCGGCCCGGTAGAGCTCGGCGAGGGTCGAGGCGAGGTCGCGGACGATTTCCGGCTCGCTGACATCCTCGGTGCGGGGGCAGACGATCGTGTAGCGGTGCGGGCTGGCCGCGGCGCGCTCCTTCAGCCGGTCGACCAGGTCGGGCGTTGCCACAGTCTGGGTAGCAACCACCAGGGTGTGGATCAGGTCCCACCGGATCGCGTCGTCTTCGATCCGCACCGGGATGTGGGTCAGCTTCGTCTCCGGTTCGATCCGCTCCCGCACCCACTCGACCAGGTCTTTACGGGTGAGCCCGAAGCGAGAGTCGGAGAGGCAGGAGAGGAGGACCTCGGCCGGTTCGTGGGCGCGGACGGCGTCGTCGATCGCCAGCGAGGGCTCAGGGTCCATCACCTCGCCGACCGAGTCGATGCCGAACTCCCGCAGCACCGACATCGTCACCTCGACCCGGGCACGGGCAGCCTCGCGCAGCTCGCCGGCGTCGATCAGCTGGCCCACCGACGGCTGGTTCTGCGGCGCCGCGACTACGACCCCGGAGACCTGGTCCACGCGCTCCCGGACGGCCTGCAGGAGCTTCCGCCCCCCGGCAACCTCGTTGAGGAAGACCAACAGCGGGCGGCGCTCGTCATCGCCACTCACGAGGAGCCCACCACGCTCGGTTTAGCGTCAGGGACCTCGGCGCCCTCGCCGGCCATGATCGCGTGGCGAGCGCCGGGAACGCCGAACTCATACGGCCCGCCAACCACCCGCGGGATCTCGTCGAAGTTGAAGATCGGCGGCGGCGAAGAAACCTGCCACTCGATCGAGTTGGCGCGCCAGGGGTTGGCTTCGGCCCTGGGCCCGAAGCGCCAGCTGACGACCATGTTGTAGAGGAAGACCAGCTGCGCGGCGCCAAGCATGAAGGCGAAGCAAGTGATCAAGAGGTTCCACTCGCCGAACTGGGTGGCGTAGTCGGCGACCCGGCGGGGCATCCCGTCCATGCCGACCCAGTGCATCGGGATGAAGGTTCCCCAGGTGCCGACCAGGGTTCCCCAGAAGTGGACCCGGCCGAGTTTCTCGTCGTACATGCGCCCGGTCATCTTCGGGAACCAGTGGTAGATCCCGGCGAAGATGGTGAAGACCGAGCCGCCGAAGAGGACGAAGTGGATGTGGGCGACGATGAAGTAGGTGTCGGAGACGTGGATGTCGATCGGCACCATCCCCAGCATCACCCCACTGATCCCGCCGATCGTGAAGGTGACGATGAAGGCAAGCGCGAACAGCATCGCGGTCGAGTAGGTGTGGATCTTGCCGAAATAGAGCGTGCCTAACCAGGAGAAGATCTTGATCCCGGTCGGCACCGCTATCAGCAGCGTGGTGAACATCATCGGCACCCGCAGCCAGCTGAACATGCCGGCGACGAACATGTGGTGGGCCCAGACCGAGTAGCTGAGGACGACGATCCCGATCAGCGCCAGCGCCATCAACCGGTAGCCGAAGATTGGCTTTCGGGCATGGGTTGAGATGACCTCGCTGATGATCCCGAACCCGGGCAACATCATGATGTACACGGCCGGGTGCGAGTAGAACCAGAAGATGTGCTGGTAGCTGACCACGTCGCCGCCGGCGGCGAACTCGAAGAAGTTGGTGTGGAGGATGCGGTCGAAGAGGACCATGAACTGGGCGCCGGCGATGAACGGGGTCGCGGCGACGACCAGCAGCGAGGTCGAGAGGTTGGCCCAGACCAGCAGCGGCATCCGCCAGAAGGTCATCCCGGGCGCACGCATGGTGATGATCGTGACCAGGAAGTTGAGCGCGGTGGCGATCGAAGAGGCGCCGGCGAACTGCACGCCGAGGTTGAAGAACGACTGCCCCAGCGGGGCCCCGGTGGAAAGCGGCGCGTACCCGGTCCAGCCGGCGTCGAAGGCGCCGCCGGGGGCCAGGAAGCTGCCGATGAAGAGGATGCCGGCGAGCGGCAACATCCAGAAGCTGAGCGCGTTGAGGCGCGGGAAGGCCATGTCCGGCGCGCCGATCATCAGCGGCAGGACGTAGTTGGCGATCCCGGCGAAGACCGGGATCACGAAGACGAAGATCATCAGCACCGCGTGGGTCGAGAAGAGGCTGTTGTAGGTCGCCGCTTCGACGATCTGGGTGCCCGGCTGCGCCAGCTCGGCCCGGATCAGCATCGCCATCAGGCCGCCCACAAAGAAGAAGAAGAAGGTGGTGACGATGTACTGGATGCCGATCACCTTGTGATCGGTGTTGAAGCGGAAGTAGTCCTTCCAGCTCTTGGCGCCGTGCTGGGAGTGGTCGTCGGGGATCGTCGGCGCACCGATCGCCCAGCGCAGCCAGTAGTCGAAGCAGCCGAACCCAGCGAGGAAGCCGAGCGGGGCGAGGATCAGCGGCACGACGACATGCGGGTACCCGGTTTGCTCGGTCTGGTAGAGCGGCAGGTCGGAGATTGCCCTCAGGGCGATCACCAGGCCGAAGCCGAACGCGGCCGCGGCGAGAGCCCCGACGGCCCCGCGGATCCACCCCGGTTGCTTGATCGCTGCCACCATCAGGTCCCCTCCATTATGCCCCGCCCGCCCCTACCGGCGTCGGGTCGGACTCGGTGTCCTCCCGGACCGATTCGAGCAACGGCTCAGGGGTCGGCTGTTTCAGCCCGGCGAGCCATTTTTCGAATTTGCCAGGCGGCTCGACGACCACTTTGGCCCGCATCGTCGCGTGCCCGAACCCGCAGAGCTCGGTACAGACCAGCTGGTAGGTCCCGACCTTGTCGGGGGTGACGATCGCCGTCGTGGTGATCCCCGGGACGTTGTCTTTCTTGATCCGCCACTCGGGGACCCAGAAGGAATGGATCACGTCCTGGGCATGCAGTTTGAACTGGATCTGGCGGTTGACCGGCACATGCAGCTCGCCCTCGTTCCAGACGTAGCCGGCTTCTGGGTAGGCGAAGCTCCAGGCGAACTGCTGGGAGAACACGGAGACGACCATCGCATCGTCCGCCTTCTCTTCGATTTCGTTCAGCACCACCCAGCTGTAGCCGCCGCCGAAGAGAACGATGATCGTCGGGATCAGCGTCCAGGCAACCTCGAGCCGGGTGTGGCCGTGGATCGGCTCGCCGTCGGATTCGTCGCCGGGCTTGGCTTTGAATTTCCACAGCGCGTAGAAGAGCATCACCATCACCAGCGAGAAAACGAAGGCGGAGAGGACGATCATCACGTTGAGGAGATCGTCGATCTTCGGGGCCGCGGTAGAGCCCTGCTGGCCATCCCAGTTGATCGAGACCATCACCGCCGAGATAGCCACGGTCAAGACAAGCGTGGCGGCGAACATCTTCGCTATCGGGAGGCGACCGATCATCGGGCGGCGGGGATTCTATTGAAGCGACGGCCGGAGGTTTTCCGCCTCAGGTGACGCTTCGCACTAGCTAATCGACGCGCGGCAGAGCGTCTAGCTCCGAGGCCGCGGCGGCGAGCACGCCACGCGCCACGCCCTCCCAGCTCCACAGCCGCCGGACCGTGTCGACGAGCGCCGCCCGGGAGGCCTCGCGCTCCGCCTCCGGCAGCGACAGCCATGCCTGAAGGCGGCTGGCAATCGCCTCCACGGCGCCCGGCTCGACCGGGAACGAGGTCAGCTCGGCGACGCCCGCCGGCAGCTCCGGGCTGAGCTGGCGCGAGACCTCGAGCATCCCTGAATGCCCGGCCGACACTGGCAGCGCCCCGCAGGCCGCGGCCTCCACCGCCACCATCCCGAACGCCTCCGGGAAGGTGCTTGGCATCACCATCGCCTCCGCCCGCGGCAGCAACTCCGCCACCTCCTCGTGCTCGAGTCGCCCGACGAACTCGACCGACCCGGCCATCCCCTTGGCGGCCTCGAGATACCCCTCCGGCGGATCGTCGAGGAACGCCGAGAGGATCGGTAGCTCGCGCTCCTCCCCACCCTCCAGCCCCCAGCCAAGCCGGGCCACCTCCCGGGCATCGTCCAAGTCCCCGGCCTCGAGCGCTGCAAGCAAGCGACGAAGGCCGCCCTCGTACGCGCCAAACCCGGCGACCTGCAGCCTCGCCTCCGGGCATGCGTCCTTCGCCAACGGCCACGCAGCCAGCAGTAGGTCGACACCCTTGGAAACGATCAGCTTCCCCACAAAGACGATGAGCGGTTCGCGCTCGGCTTCTAGCCGCGGCTGAAACTCATCGACGTCAACGCCAGGGGGACCCAGCCGAGTCTTCTCTTGGAGGCCCGGAACGTCGGGTAGCGCCTCCCAGAGGGAGTGGGCCGTATGAGCCGATCCGACGAGCACGCCTGAGGCGGCTTCCATTCCCTCGTACGCATAGGGAAGAAACCGGGGGTGCGGTTTGACCGTGTACTCGAGCGCCGAGCCGTGGATCTTCGCCGCCAAGGGACCAATGTCGGCCCGGGCAAGGATCGCCGGGCCCATCACCAGATGGTTGGCGAGGCCGAGGTCAATTCCGCCGGCCGCTGCTGCGACCTCGCGGACCGCACCGACGTTGGCCTCGATGTAGCGGTCGAGCTCGGCCTCGGTCAGCTCCGGGAAGGCCTTGACCTCGAAGCCCTCATACGGGTCTTTGACGTAGACCGGGAGCAGGCCGCCGATATCGGGGTTGTGGATCTCGACCCCGTCGATCTCCACCTCGCGGTCCTGGCAGAGCAGATGGACCTCGTGCCCGAGCCGGGCCAGGGCGCGGGCAAGGTTGGCGTTGTAGATGTTGCTGCCGGTGCCGCGCAGCATGTATCCGTGGAAGATCAGCACCCGCATCGGTGCCGAGCAACCTAATAGTCTTGGCGGCGATGAACGACCGCCAGCTCTACCGCATGCGCGCACCGGCCTCCGGCCGCGAGGCGCTCGCCCACGCCGAGCCCGGTGCCGTTTACGTCGATCGCGAGACCGGCGAGGAGATGGAGCCGGTGGCGATGGTCCTACCGCTCGCCCCCTCGGCCTCCTCCCTCCCCCGCTCGCCGGAGAACCTCCGCGCCTGCCGCCGCTGCGACCAGCTCATTGGGTTGGACGTGAGCGATTGCCCGTATTGCCATCTGCGCCAAGAAGCGCTCTAGCTCAGAGCGCCCGGCGGGCGGCGCTTACGGTTTTTTGACCAGCGTCGCGGTGTACAAGAGCCGCGCGTTGGAGTAGTAGCAGCCGTAGGTCTTGATTTTGCCGACGCCCTGCTGGGGATTGCCGTTCTGGATGTCTTCCTTGGCAGAGCAGTGTTCGGGCAGGCGGCTGCCGCGCCAGGTGTTTTCGCCGGAAACGTTGAAGGCGAACATCGGTGCCCAGGTGGGGACGGTGAGGGCGACGATCTGGCCTGGGAGGATCGTCAGGGGGTGCTCCAGGGCGAAGACCGGCGTGGTGCCGAAGTAGGGGTTAAGGACCTCCAGCGGACTCTGGCGGACCAGTTTGTAGCGCGGCGGTTTGGCTTCTTCGTCGACCGGGCGCAAAACGCCGATCCTCGCCTGCGACGGTTCCCCGAGAAGTTCGTTGAAGACGCCGACCTCGTCCACCGTGGTCGCGGTTTTGGCCCTCGAGGGCTTGGCGAGGGTGATCGACCAGGCGACGATTTTGCCTTCGAACGGTGCTTCGTAGGGTCGCTGGATGCCTTCGGCGACCGCCTGGAAGCCGCTCACGTGACCCTCCACCCGGCAAGGCGTGATCTCGACGTTGTTTACGATTTTGCCGGGGCAGGAGGCGGTGGGGGTTTCCGCGGTCTGGCCGAGCACGAGAACCCGCAGGGGCGCCGAGTCGGCGGCCCCCGGTGCGACCAGCGCGACCAGGGTCGCGAGCAGGCAGCTCGCGGCGGCGAGCGAGGCCCAGGTGCGGCCGGGCAGGCGTTTGTAGTCCGTCTCGGGCATAAACCAGGCAACACGGCGCTGCTACGCCAGTTGCGCCCGCGATTCTGCCGCCGAACGGCCCCGAATGCGAGGGCTGCGTGACCCTTGCACGATCCCGGCCATTCCGGCTCGATAGGGTCGGGCGCCGAGATGAAGACTCCAGGCGGGGCAGCAATTGTCGTTGAAGGGCTCGAGCGCACCTTCGGGGACGTGCTCGCCGTACAGGGGATCGATCTCGAGGTCGCCGAGGGCGAAATCTACGGCTTCCTCGGTCCGAACGGGGCCGGCAAGACGACCACGGTGCGGATGCTCACCACCCTGTTGCTCCCCACCGGCGGCCGTGCCACCGTCGCCGGCCACGACGTGATCGCCGAGGCGCGCGCGGTCCGCGCCACGATCGGGGTCGCGCTCCAGGAAGCGGCCCTGGACCCCTTGATGACCGGCCGCGAGCTGATCCGGCTGCAGGCGACGCTGCAGGGACTGCCGCCCGCCGAGGGCCGCCGCCGCGCCGACGACCTGCTCGACCGGGTCGACCTCGCCGGCGCCGCCGATCGCCGCGTCGGCGGGTACTCGGGCGGGATGCAGAGGCGACTCGACCTCGCCGCCGCCCTCGTCCACAAACCGCGCGTCCTCTTCCTCGACGAGCCGACCACCGGCCTCGACCCGGTCAGCCGCAAAACGATCTGGGAGGAGGTGCGGGCGTTGAACGACGCCGGCACCACCGTCTTCCTCACCACCCAGTACCTGGAGGAGGCCGACCAGCTCGCCGACAACGTCGGGATCATCGACAGCGGCAAGCTGGTCGCCGAAGGCACGCCGGAGTCGTTGAAGGAGGAAATCGGCAACCCGCACGTGGAGCTGCAGCTGGCGGAGGGCTCGGTCGCAGAGGCCGAGCGGATCTGCGCCGGCATCGGCAAGCTGCTGCCGCCGAAGGACGGCAAGCGGGTGCTGGTCGAAGTCGAGAACGGCGCGGCCGACATCCCGAGGGTTGTGCGGGCGCTCGACGACGCCGGGATCGCGGTCGAGTCGCTGGAGCTGATGCGGCCGACCCTCGACGACGTCTTCGTCGCCAAGACCGGGTACCACCTCGAAGCCGAGGGCGAGGAGACCGAGGAGCGGGAGGTGGAGGCGTGAGCGCACCTGGCGCGGGCTCCCGCCTGCTTGCCAACCTGCGGGTCGTGCGGGCGCTGGGGATGCGCTCGGTGCGCCAAACCTTCCGCCGGCCCCAGCTGATGGCGCCGATCATCGTCTTCCCGACCCTGCTGCTGGCGATCCAGACCGGCGGCGCCGGCGGAGCGATCAACCTGCCGGGCTTCCCGCCGGTGCAGAGCTTCCTCCAGTTCATGCTCGCCGGGGCGATGATGCAGTCGATGATGCTGGCCGGGAACAGCGGCGGGATCGCCTTCGCCGTCGACATCGAGAGGGGTTTCACCGACCGCCTCTTCTCCGCCCCGATACCCCGCTTCGCGATCGTCCTCGGGCGGCTGGCGGGAACCGCGGCGCTGGGTCTCTTCGCCGCGGTTTGGTTCCTGGCGATCGGGCTGATCTTCGGCGCGACGATCGAGGGTGGCATCGCCGGGGCGCTGCTCTCGGTGGCCCTGATCTCCTTCGCCGCGCTCGCGGTCGGCGGGGTCGGTGCCGCGATTGCCCTGCGCTCCGGCAGCTCAAGCGTCGTCCAGGGGCTCTTCCCGCTGGTCCTCGTCGTCCTCTTCCTCTCCTCCGCCTTCTTCCCCCAGGAACTGATGATCGAGCCGGCGAAGACGATCGCCGAGTACAACCCGTTCAGCTTCGTCGCCGAAGGGGTGCGCGAGCCGATCGTCTCCGGCATCGATGCCTCCGACACGCTGGCCGCCGTGGCGGCGATCCTCGGCATCGCCGCCTTCGGGCTGGTGTTGAGCGCCCGCGCCCTGCGCCACCGGCTGAGGGTGGGCTGATGGAAGCGACCGTGACCCTGCCGGCCTGGCGCGCCAACCTGGCGACGATCGGCGCCCTGATGGCACGGAGCCGCAACGAGCTGGTGCGGGTTCCCGGCGCGGCGATCCCCGGGGTGCTGGCGCCGACCATCTTTTTCCTCGGGCTGAACGGGGTCTTCGGCGCCCTCACCCAGCTGCGGGGATTCGAAACCGGTGCCTATGAGAGCTTCATCGTCCCGGTCAGCATGCTGCAGGGGGCGGGCTTCACCGGTGCCGCCGCCGGAGTCAACCTGGCCCGCGACATGGAGCAGGGGTGGGTCGACCGGCTGCTCGTCTCCCCCGCCCCGCGCTGGGTGCTTCTGGGGGGGACGGTGCTCTCGGCCAGCACCCGGGCGCTGATCCCGGCCACCTTCGTGCTGGCGATCGCGCTGCCGCTCGGCGCCGGCTTCCCCGGGATCGACGGTCTGCTCGTCACTTACGCGATGGTCACGGCAATGGCCGCGGTCGCCGCCTGCTGGAGCTCGATGCTCGCGCTCCACTTCAAGAGCCAGGCGGCGGCCCCGCTGATGCAGGCCGGGATGATGGCGGTGATCCTCACCACCACCGCCTACGCACCGCTGGCACTGCTGCAGCCCTGGCTCCAGGAGGTTGCCCAGATTAACCCCGTGAACGAGGTGGTGGAAGCGGCGAGGCAGGGCTTCGTCGGCCCGGTCACCTGGGCCGGGACCTGGCCCGGGCTGCTGGCGCTCGCCGGGCTGCTGGTGGTGCTCGGTGGGCTCGCCCTGCGAGAGATGCGGCGCACGGCGCTCTGAACCGATGGGCGCCCCGGCCGACGTCGTCGTCGCCGAGGCCGAGCGCGTCCTGCTCCAGAATTTGCAGCGTGGAGCCCGCGAGAGCCTCGCTTACTCCTACACCGAGCCCAGCCCCGGCCGGTATCCGTGGCAGTGGTACTGGGACTCCTGCTTCGCGGCGATCGTGTGGCGGCGCTTCGACCCGGCCCAGGCGCGGGCGGAGCTGGAGAGCCTGCTTGCGGTCCAGCGCCCCGACGGCTTCCTCGGCCACACGATCTTCTGGCGCCACCCAGTCTCGCTGACTCGCCTCGCCTTCTACAACGTCGCTTCCCGCAGCGCCCTGCAGACCGAGACGATCCAGCCGCCGCTGATGGCCTGGGCCTGGCGGATCGCGGTCGGCGACCCGCGGGAGGAGCCGCGAATCGCGGCGCACCTCGATTGGCTGGCCGCCAACCGCGACCTCGAGGGCGACGGGCTGCTCTGGATCCTGCAGCCCGACGAGTCGGGCCTTGACGCCTCGCCGAAGTTCGAACCGGTCTGGGGACGGCGCTCCAACGGCCGGATCGGGTTCCCATTGCTGGTCCGACGCAACCGCCGGCTCGGGTTCGACGCCCGCCGGGTCCGCGAACGCGGCGGCCCCGTCCTCTGCGAGGTGCTGGTCAACACGATGTGGTCGCTCTCGCTGCAGGCAATCGGGCGGCCCTCGGCTACGCCGGCACTGGTCGACCGGCTCTGGGACGAGCGCCTCGGCCTCTTCCTCGACGAGGCCCAGCCAGGAGGAATCCGGCCGGAGGTGGTCACTTGGGCGGCCCTGGCCCCGCTGGCGCTGCCGGACCTGCCGGAGGCGATCGGCCGCCGGCTGGTCGAGGAGCACCTGCTGGACGAGCGCGAGTTCCTGACCCCGGTGGCGCCACCGTCGGTCGCGGTGCGTGAGCCGAGCTATGAGCCCGGCGGTAGCCGTGGCCCGATCCGCCGCTACTGGCGCGGGCCGACCTGGGTCAACTCGGCCTGGATGGTCTGGCTCGGCCTGTGCCGGCTCGGCTACGAGCAGGAGGCGACGAGGTTGGCCGACGGCGTGATCGCCGCCGTCGCCCGCGAAGGCCTGCGCGAGTACTACGACCCGCGCACGGGCAAGGGTCTAGGAGCCAAGGACTTCGCCTGGTCAGCCCTGGTGGCGGAGCTTGCGGATCCCAGGCCGTGAAAACTAAGCCTGGCAAGGACGCAGGGAGGGAGACAAGGGGAGCGCACTCCAGTGCGTGACCCGCAGTCGACCGACTGAGGACGCCGCCAGGCGCCGGTTTGCAGCGGCCTGGGCTATTTGTAGCGGTAGGTGATGCGACCGCGATCGAGGTCGTAAGGGGAAAGCTCGATCTTCACCCGATCCCCGGGAAGGATGCGGATGTAGTGGCGGCGCATCTTGCCGGAGATGTGGCCGAGCACGTCGTGCCCGTTATCGAGTTTGACCCGGAACATGGTGTTGGGGAGAGCCTCGGTGATCTCCCCCTCCATTTCGATCTTTTCCTCAGCCATGCGCGCCGGAGCGTACCTGAGACGCCGCGGCGAACCCGTTCAGGACTGCTCGGCGGACCAAACCAGCCAGTTCCTGGCGTGCTCGAGGACGGCGGCGCGATCGCTCACCTCGCCGGCATACTGGGCCGCCTCCAGCTCCCGCATCAGCTCACCCAGCCGCGGGCCCTCCTCGATTCCCAGTTCTGAAGCCAGTTCGTCGCCGCGCAGCAATGGCACCGGTGGGCCCTCACGGCGCCAGTCGAGCGCTGCGGCGATCATCTCGCGGGCCAGCGCCAGGTGCGCCTCGACCATCTCCGGGCTGGCGAGCGGCCCGGCGCCGCGCGCGGAGAGCCGGTCGGCGACGGTGAGCAGGGTGACGTCGACGGCCACCGGTTCGGTCGCGCGCAGGTACTCGTGCAGGAGCCGTGGCGGCAACGGCGCCTGGGGGATGAGAAAGCCGAGCCGCAGGTGGTGGAGGGTCAGCCCCTGCAGGTGCTGGGTGAGGCGGCGACTGGCGCGGAGGCGGCGGCAGATCCCGCCAACGATCTCGGCGCCGACCTGGTCGTGGCCGCGGAAGCCGACGAAGCCGCCGACCTCGGCCCGGGTATCCGGCTTGCCGATGTCGTGGAAGAGGGCGCCGAAGCGCAGGGCGGTGGCGCGGCTCATCTCGTCGGCCAGCGGCTCGGCCAGCAGCGCGGCGACCTCGGCGGAGCGCTCGCCCGCGAAACGGTCGAGGTCGCCCTCGACCTCCAGCGTGTGCTCGAGCACGGCGAGGGTGTGGCCGTGGACGTCGAGGTGGTGGTTGGGGCCCTGCTCGACCCCACGCAGACGCTCGACCTCGGGCAGGACGACGGCGGTCAGCTCGAGCTCGTCGAGGAGGCGGAGGCCGCGCAACGGGTCGGGACCGCCGAGCAGCTGCCGCAGCTCGCCCAGCTGGCGCTCCCCTGCCGGGTCGGCGGCGCGGGCGGCGGCGGCGCGGGCCAGGCGGACGGTGCCGGGGTCGATCTCGAGCTCCAGCTCCGCCGCCAAGCGAGCGGCCCGCAGCAGCCGCAGCGGATCGGCGTCGAAGCTGCCCTCGCCGACGGCGCGCAGTTGGCGGCGCTCGAGGTCTCCGAGCCCGCCGAAGGGATCAAGGGCGGCACCGCCTCCAAGCGCCACGGCGACAGCGCCGATCGTGAAGTCACGATCGGCGAGGTCGGCGTCGATCCCTCCGCCCCGCAGCGCGGTCAGGTCGACCTGCCAGGAGCGGTCCGGCGACGCCACCCGCCAGGTCCCGAACTCGGCCGAGAGCTCAAAGGCGGGCTCGCCCAGCTCGGCGGCGAGGGCACGCGCCGCGGTGCCGGGATCGGCGGCGACCGCGAGGTCGAGATCGGTCACCTCGCGCCCGAGGGCAGCGTCGCGAACGGCGCCGCCGACGACCCAGGCGTCCCCGACCGGGGCCAGCGCCCGCGTCGCGGCTTCGACCAGCGGGGCGGCACGCAACCGATCCTCGAGATTGGCGCCTTTGTGTCCCATAGGGCTACAAACGCGCCAATCTCAGGCGGGGCGGCGCGGCACCCGCGCCGAGATCGCGCAGGTGACCTCGTAGTTGATCGTGTCGAGGCGAGCGGCGATCTCCTCGGCGCGGATCGCCTCGTCTCCCTGGGACCCGATCAGGACGACCTCCTCACCCGGCTCGACCTCGGTCTCGGGGCCGAGGTCGATCGTGATGTTGTCCATCGAGACCGTCCCGACCACCGGGTGGCGGCGACCGCGGACGAGGACCTCGGCGTTGTTACTCAGCCCGCGGCGGACGCCGTCGCCGTAGCCGAGCGGGATCACGCCGACCGAAGTCGGCGCCGCCGCGGCCCAGGTCTGCCCGTAGCCGGCGCTGGCGCCAGGCTCGAAGTGCTTCACGTCGGCGACGTAGGAGCGCAGGGAAAGAGCTGGCACCAGGCCGCGCTCGGCCGGGTCTCCCTGGAAGGGATCGAGCCCGTAGATCGCCACCCCGCACCGAGCCATGTCGAGGTGGGAACGGGCGTCGCGGAAGACGGCGGCGCTGTTCGCCGCGTGGGCGAGAACCGAGGGGAACTCTGCCTTCACCGCCGCCGCCACCGGCTCGAACCGGTCGAGCTGCTCATTGAAGAAGTCGGAGTCCGGTTCGTCGGCGGTCGCCAGGTGGGTCCAGACGCCGGCGAGCTCGAGGCTCGGATCCTCGTCGCAAACACGCGCCAGCGCCACAACCTCGGCCGGGTCGGCGGTGCCGAGGCGGCCCATGCCGCTGTCGTGCTTCACGTGCACCCGGGCCGGGCGGCCCTGGGCGCGGGCGCGATCGGCGAGGAGGCGACGGAAGTCCTCGCGCCAGATCGCCAGCTCGGAGCCGGCCTCGAGCACGATGTCCACCTCCTCGACGCTCAGCGCCCCCATCGTCAGCAGTGGGATGTGCGGGAACCGACGCCCCACCTGTTCGGCCTCGATCGCAGTCGCCACCGCCAGCCGGCTCGCTCCCCCCGCCAGCGCCGCCGCGGCGCAACCATCGGCGCCGTGGCCATACCCGTCGGCCTTGATCACCGCGCAGAGCTCTGGGCGCTCGCCCAGCTCGGCCTTCAGCCGGGCGCAGTTGGCGCGGATCGCCTCGAAGTCGACCCGGGCGAGGGCCCGCTCCATGACTAGGAGTCGACGAGGGCGGCGAGCGCGTCCGCCCGGGTGACCATGCCCGCCAGGCGCCCGTCGGCGTCCACTACAGGAAGGTGGTTGTGGTGCTTGTCGGCGATTTTCTTGGCGACCCGGTCGACCCCCTCGTAGGTGTGGGCGACGATGGGCTCGGAAGTCATCAGCTCGGAGACCTCGGTGGCGAAGGCCTTGTCGAGCCGCTCCTCGAAGCCCTTCATCGAACCGACGAAGACGATCCCCCCCATGATGTTGAGGTAGTGGGGCAAGTGCAGGTCGGACTCCTCGTTGCTGAGGATCAGGTCCGACTCGCTGACGATGCCGACCACCTTGCGGTCCTCGTCGATGACCGGGATCGCGCCGAGATCGGTCTTCGCCAGCAGATCGATCGCGGTGCGGGCGTCGTCGTCCGGCGAGACGCTCGGGACGTCGGAGGCCATGATGTCCTCGGCGGTCTTCACAAGGGTGCTGAGACTATTCGACGGCTCCGCCGCGCATCATCCCCGCGGGGATCGAGTCGATCACGTCGCCGGCGATCACCGACTCCGCCGCTCCCAGCCGAATCGCCGCGTCGCAGCCGGCGCGGGCGTGGGCGAGGACGGCGGCGCAAGCGGCGGCGAACGGCTCCAGGCCGCGGGCGAGGAGCGCCGCGGTCATCCCCGAGAGGACGTCACCAGTGCCGGCGGTGGCGAGGCCAGGAGCGGAGACTTCGTTGACCGCGACCCGCTCGCCGTCGGTGACGATCGTGTCGTCGCCCTTGAGCACGACCACAGCCCCAGCCGCATCGGCCGCCTCCCTGGCGGCGGCGAGCCGGTGGGCGCCGATCTCCTCGGAGTCACGGTCGAGCAGCCGGCCCAGCTCGCCCGCGTGCGGGGTGAGGATCGTCGCCCCCGACCGGGCCTCGAGCGGCTCGAGGCCCTCGGCGAAGGCGTTGAGGCCATCGGCGTCGATCACCAGCGGGGCCTCGATTTCGCCGACCACTTCCCTGGCCAGCTCGAGCGCGCCGGGGTCGCGACCCAGCCCCGGCCCAAGGACGCCGGCGGCCGCCCGCTCGAAGGTTCTCAGCACCGCCTTCCTCGAGGCCGGCGCCAGGCAGCCGTCGCCACCAGGGCAGTCCACCGACATCACCTCCGGCTGGGCCAGCTCGAAGACGAGCTCGAGATCGGCCGGGACAGCGACAGTCGCGTAGCCGGCGCCGGCTCGGATCGCCGCCAGCGAGGACATCCGCACGGCGCCGGTGAGACCGCGCGAGCCACCCGCGATCGCCACCTGGCCGGAGCTGAACTTGGTCGAGCGCTCGCCTCGCCGCGGCGCAAGCTCGAGAACCGAGGGGTCGATGGCCCCTGCCGCAGGGGCCGCCGGCGCTCCGGTGGGGATGCCGATCGGGGCGACCCGCAGCTCACCGGTGTGCCACTTGCCGGGCGCCACCCGGTGGCCGACCTTGGCGGCGTGGAAGCTGACGGTGAGGTCGGCTTCGACCGCGACGCCCTCGACCTCGCCGGTGGAGGCATCGACGCCGGAGGCGATGTCGCAGGCGACCACAGGCGCACCACAGCCATTGATCGCCTCGATCGCCGCGGCCGCCGGCTCCCGCGGAGCCCCCTCGAAGCCGGTCCCGAAGATCGCGTCGACGACCGCGCCCGATCCCGCCAACCTCCCGCTCAGCTCACCCTCGGCCAGTTCGCCCTCGACCCGGCTGAAGTTCGCCCGGGCGTCGCCGCGCAGCTCCCCGGACGGCCAGAGCAGCAACACCTCGACCTCAAACCCCATCGCCTTCAGCAACCGCGCCGCGACGAAGCCGTCGCCCCCGTTGTTCCCCTTGCCGCACACGAACCGCACCGGCCCCGCCGGCGCCAGCCCAGCCACGGCCTCGGCCAGCGAGCGCCCCGCCGCCTCCATCAGCTCCAGCGAGGGAACGCCCCGCTCCTCGATCGCCCACCGGTCGACCGCCCGCATCCCCGCGGCGTCGTACAGCGGCTTCAGCCAGGCCTCCATCGGCCCAAGCCTAAGACGCATCCACAGCTAACTCGGAAAATTAGCTACGTCAGCTCGGAAAATCCCTGCAAAACAGCATAATGATATTTTGCTATTTGCTAAATATCACCGCGAACGACCGCCACCGCGGCGGCGTTGTCGCGGGAGTGGGTCAGGGAGATGTCCACGCGCAGGCCCTCGGCAGCCTCGGCGGCGCGGCCGGAGAGGCGGACGGTCGGGGGTTCGCCGGCGAGGACCTCGATCTCGCGGAAGCCGAAGCCGCCGCTCAGGCCGAGTGCCTTGACAACCGCCTCCTTGGCGGCGAAGCGGGCGGCGAGGTGGCGGCCGGGCCGGGCCTTGGAGGCGGCGTACTCGCGCTCGGCGCCGGTGAAGACCCGGTCGGCCAGCCGGGGATGGCGCTCCAGCGCCCGCTCCATGCGGTCGATCTCGAGCAGGTCGATGCCGACGCCGGACAATGTGCGCCTACTTGCCGATGCTGACGACCAGCTTCGCCTTCGCCAGGTCTTCAGTGCTTTCGGAGGCCAGGGCGAGGAAGTCGATCTTGCTCAGGTAGGGCCTGGCCTCGAGCAGGCCTTCCCGATCCTCTCCGGTGACCAGGTTCAGGGCCAGGCGCAGCACCGCGGGACCGTCGGCGAAGCCGGCGATCGGCAGGCCGTCCAGTGAAGCCGTGGCTTCCTTGAAGACCGGGTTGTCGCCAAGTTCTTCGTCGAACTCGAAATAGTTCCTCGCCGCAGGCAGGCCGTAGGCGACGACGAGGTGGATCCCTTCGTCGGCGAGGACCACCAACGGCTTGCTTCCCAGGTCCGGATCGCGAATCGAGAAACCGGTGACTTTGCCTTTGATCTGAGTGAAGCCGTCGACCCCGGCGTCGCGCAGGAAGGCGCCGAGGTCGCCGACGGTTTCCTGCGCCGAGCTGGCGATGAACACGGCCGCGCCGCCGAGGCTGGACTCGTTGCCGCCTTCGGCGAAGGCGGCAACGTTGGTAATCGAGGCGGCGATCGAGTCGAGATCGATGCCGGCCTGCTTGAAGACGCTCTTCAGTTCACCCGGCTTTATGTCCTCGTCCGGGACTCCTTCGCGGTCGAGTCGATCGAACGCGTTCGCCAGGGATTCACCCGCTCCGGAGGACGCCAGCGCCACCACCGAGTCCCCCGGCATCGAGCCGAGCAGAAACGAATTGTCTTCCGCCGGAGGCGGATCGGTGGTGATGTCGCTGCTGAGGTTGATCACGATCTGGTCGGAGCCGGGAATCGCGCTGGCCACCGCGGTCGCGCCCTTCGGTTCGATGCCGAGCAACTTCAGGCCGGTCCGAGTCTCAGCGTCAATCCGCTCGCCTTCCTCCTCGACGATGCTGCCGATGTCGGCCCAGACGGTGGCGGTGGCGTCCTTCGGCGCCGAAGTGATGGCGCTGACGTAGGAGGTTTCATCGGCCAGCGAGTCGCCGTCGGAGGCGTCCACCATTGCCTGGAAGGTTTCCTCGTCCTCCGCGTAGGCGATGAAATTGCCGATCACTCCGATAGCGCTGCCGTCCTCACTGTCGACGCTGTAGTCGACTCCCTCGTGGGACTCTTCGCGGACCGGTTCCTCGGCGGCATCGATCCGCTTCTGCAGGAACTCTTCGGCTTCGCCGGCGTCGGTCGTCTGCAGGGCGGCTCCACCCTCTGAGAAATCGTCACCGTCGTACTCGCGCGGGAAGAATGCAGCCCTATTGCCGAGCCAGGGCTCGATTTCTTTGGCGTAGTCGAGTTCGTTGCCCTCCTCGAGGGCTGAGCTTTCCAGTTCGTCGACGATCAGTTCGCCGAGGTCGTCGATGCCGGCGATCTTCTCCGCCAACGCTTCGACGTCGGCGGCCGCTTTGCCCTTCGGCCGGGTCACTTCGAGGAAGAACAACGAGTCCGGTGGCGCCAGGCTCGCGGGGTCGGTGGAGTCCGAGCTGCCACCCCCGTCACCGCCGCCGCAGCCGGCGATCGCGAGCGCCGCGACGAGCGCCGCAAGAGTGAGGAATAGAGCGGTGCGAACCTTCATCCGGTCCGGCATCGTACCGAGACGATTACTCGACAGTCACGGTCTTTGCCAGATTGCGCGGTTGGTCGACGTTGAGGCCGCGGGCGCGGGCGATGTCGTAGGCGAGCAACTGCAGGGGCAGGATCGCGACGATCGGTTGCAGGATCCAGTCCGTTGCCGCGACCTCGATCGTCTCGTCGGCGACCTCCGCCGCGCGCTCGCCGCCGGCGGTCGCCACGGCGATCGTCTGGGCGCCGCGGGCACGAACCTCCTCGACGTTGGAAAGCACCTTCTCGAGCACGGGGCTGTCGGTGGCGATGCAGACGACCGGGGTCGACTCGTCGAGCAGCGCGATCGGGCCGTGCTTCATCTCCCCCGCCGCGTAGGCATCGGTGGGGATGTAGGAGATCTCCTTCAGCTTCAGCGCCCCCTCGAGGCAGACCGGCAACCCGATGTGGCGGCCGAGATAGAGGAAGAAGTCCTGCGCGCTGTGGGCCGCCGAGACCGCCCGCACCGGCCCTTCGACCGCGGTCAGCGTCTCCTCGATCCGCGAGGGAAGGGACTTCAGCTCGGCGACCAACTCGGCGATGCGGGCCGGCTCCAGGGTCCCGCGCAGCTCGGCGATCCGCAGCCCCAGCAAGTACATCGTCGCCACCTGGGCGACGAAGGTCTTGGTCGCGGCGACGCCGATCTCGAGGCCGGCGCGGGTGTAGAGGACGGCGTCGGAGTCGCGGGTCGCCTGGCTTCCCATGATGTTGGTGACAGCCAGCACCTTGGCCCCGGCCTCGCGGGCGAGCCGCATCGCCGCCAGCGTGTCGGCGGTCTCGCCGGACTGGGTGATGCCGACGACCAGGTCGCCCGGCCCGACCACCGGGTTGCGGTAGCGGTACTCGGAGGCGATGTCCATCTCGACCGGCACCCGCGCCCACTCCTCGATCGCGTAACGGCCGACCAGGCCGGCGTGGTAGGAGGTCCCACAGGCGACGATCACGATCCGCTTCAGGTCTCGCAGCTCGGAGTCCTCGAGGGCGACCTCGGAGAGGTCGACCCCCTCATCGCCGGGCAGGCGGCCGGCGAGCGTGTCGGCGACCGCGTCGGCCTGTTCGTGGATCTCCTTCAGCATGAAGGTCTCATAGCCGCCTTTCTCGGCCGCGTCGGCGTCCCAGGTGACCTCTTCGGGCTCGCGCTCGACCGGGGCGCCCTCGGTGTCGGTAATCCGCACCTCGCCGGCTTCGATTTCGACGATCTCGCCGTTCTCGATCGGCACCGCGGTGCGGGTGTCGGCGAGGAAGGCGGGGATCGCGGAGGCGAGGAAGGCCTCGCTCTCCCCCACCCCGGCCACCAGCGGGCACTCCTTGCGGGCGCCGATCAGTCGGTGCGGCTCATCGGCGTGCATGGCGACGAAGGCGTAGTGGCCGCGCAGGTCCGCGAAGGCGGCCCTGACCGCGGCGGCTAGGTCGCCGTCGTAGTGGCTGGCGATCAGGTGGGCGACCACCTCAGCGTCGGTCTCGGAGGTGAACTCCTCACCTTCGGCCTGCAAGCGCTTGCGCAGGGCAGCGTGGTTCTCGACGATCCCGTTGAGGACGATGTGGACCTGGCCGGAGCTGTCGTCGTGGGGGTGCGCGTTCTCCTCGGTGACCCGCCCGTGGGTGGCCCAACGGGTGTGGGCGATGCCGGTGTTGGCGGGCCGCAGGGCACCGGCGCCGTTGGCGCGGGCCTCGACCGCGGCGCGCAGGTTGGCGAGGTTGCCAACCGCGTGCACGCTCTCCACCTCGGTGTCCTCGAGCAGGGAGATGCCCGCCGAGTCATAGCCTCGGTATTCGAGCTTTTCCAGCCCACAGAGCAGCAGCTCCTCGCAAGGGCGAGCGCCGACGTATCCGACTATTCCGCACATGAAGGCGAGTAAGGGTAGAGGGCGGTCGCCCTCGGGCCCTCAGGCCAGCTCTTGGCGAACGACCGCGACCAGCCGCTCGCAGACCTGCTCGGCCTCCTCCAGGCTGGGAGCCTCGGCCATCACCCGCACCAACGGCTCGGTGCCGGAGGGACGCAGGAGGACACGGCCACGACCCTCGAGGTCTTTTTCCTCCCGCTTCACCACCTCCCAAACCGCGGTGGCGCCGGCGATCGCTTCGCGATCAGCGACCTCGACGTTGACCAGCGTTTGGGGCAGTTTCTCCATCGGCACAGCGTCGGCGAGATTGGCCTCGCCCAGCTCCCGCATCGTGGTCAGCGCCGCGGCGATGCCGTCGCCGGTGGCGACGAAGTCCGAGGCGATGATGTGACCCGACTGCTCGCCGCCGAGCAGCCACTCACGCCTGCGCATCTCGTCGATCACGTAGCGGTCGCCGACCTGGGTCACGGCGACCTCGATCCCGGCCTCTTCCATCGCCTGGTGGAAGCCGTAGTTGCTCATCACGGTCACGACCACGCCGCCGCCCAGCTCGCCGCGGGCGGCCATTCCGCGGGCGGCGAGAGCGATCAGCTCATCGCCATCGTGGACTCTGCCGGAGCCGTCGACGGCCAGCACCCGGTCGCCGTCGCCGTCGAAGGCGAACCCGATCTCGGCATCGGAAGCGGCGACCCGCTCGGCCAGAGCCTCGATGTGGGTGGACCCGCAGCCGGCGTTGATGTTGCGCCCGTCGGGTTCGTCGCCGAGGGTCTCGACCTCGGCCCCGAGCCGCTCGAAGATCGCCGGCGCCGCGCGGTAGGTGGCCCCGTTGGCGCAGTCGAGGACGACCTTGCGGCCGGAAAGATCGAGCCTGAAGGCGGCCTCCAACTCGCGCAGGTAGTCGGCAAGGCCACCGTTCAGCTCGCGGACATGGCCGGGGTGCGCGCCGCTCAGCTGCTCCTCGAGCCGCGACTCGATCCGGGCCTCCACCTCATCGGCGAGCTTCACTCCCTTGTGGTCGAAGAACTTGATCCCGTTGTCTTGGTAGGGGTTGTGGGAGGCGGAGACAACCGCGGCGAGGTCGAGGCCGAGCCGTTTGACGAGGATCGCCGCGGCCGGGGTCGGCAGGACTCCCGCCAGCAGCGCATCGCCGCCCGCGGCGGCGATCCCGGCGGCCAGCGCCGCCTCCAGCATTGGCCCGGACTCGCGGGTGTCGCGGACGATCAGGACCTGCGGCCGCTCGGCCTCCAGCGAGGCGACGGTCGCCCGCCCCAGTGAGGTCGCCAGCTCGGCGTCGAGGAACGTCCCGGCCTCTCCCCGGACCCCGTCGGTTCCGAAGAGCTTGCGAGCGGTCGTCAAGCCGCCTCGGCCACTTAGCGCTTGCTGAACTGGGGCCGCTTACGCGCCTTCTTCAGTCCGGCCTTGCGGCGCTCCTTGACCCGGGCGTCCCTGGTCAGGAACCCGCGCCGCTTGAGGTCGCCGCGCAGCTCGGCGTCGATCTCGGTCAGCGCCCGGGCGATGCCGTGGCGAACCGCCCCGGCCTGGCCGCTGATGCCGCCGCCGTGGACGCGAACGCGGACGTCGACGTTGCCCTCGTAGCCGGAGACAGACAGAGGCTGCTTGGCCATCGTCTGGTGAAGGGGGCGTGGGAAGAACTCCTCAAGGGGGCGCTTGTTGACTTCGAACTTGCCGTCGCCGGGAAGCAGCGTCACCCGCGCGATCGAGCGCTTGCGCTTGCCGGTCGCCAGGTACCGGGCGCCGCTCTCCATCTGCGCCGGGGCGCGGCTCGCGGCCTCGTCCTCCGGCTCATCGCCACCGGTCAGCGCCGCCTCGCGCTTGGCTTTCTCCTCTTCCTCGGCTTCCAGCCGAGCCTTCTCCTCCGCACTCAGCTCCCGACCCTCCGACTCCACCGCAATCGGCTCCAGGTCAGCACCGGGGATAACGTCCTTCTTCTTCTCCTCGGACTTCTCAGCCGCAGGCTCCTCAGCTTTCTCCGCCTCAGGCTCAGCCTCCTCGGCCGCGGGTCCTGCCTCCGCAGGGGACCCCCCACCCCCTCCGGTAGCTAAAGCTTCCTCGGGGGCGGGCCCCCCTACGGAGTCACCCGCGGAAGAGGCGTCGGTGTCTGACGGGGTGGCATCTGCGGTGGGTGGCGTCGATGAGGACTCTTCGCCCGCAGCTTGCGAGGACGAAGAGTCCTCATCGGCGACAGGACCCGCCGGCTGGCTGTCCTGTCCCTCGGCCGTCTCGTCGTTCGCGTCGGGAGTTTTCTCGTCGTCAGCCATTCGTCTCCATAGGTTTGGGCTGCTGCGCCTGATGCGGATGCTCAGGCCCGGCGTAAATCTTCAGCTTGGTCAACTGCTGCCTCGCCAGCCGGTTCCGCGGCAGCATCCCCTTCACCGCCTTGCGGATCACTTCCTCGGGGCGCCGCTCGAGCATCTCGCCGAGGGTCCGCGACTTGATCCCACCGGGGTAGCCGCTGTGGCGCCAGTAGGTCTTCTGCGCCAGCTTGTCGCCGGTGACGCGGATCTTCTCGGCGTTGACGACGACGACGAAGTCGCCGGTGTCAACGTGCGGCGTGTACTCCGGCTTGAGCTTGCCGCGCAGGGTGTTGGCGATCTGGGTCGCCAGCCGGCCCAGGGTCTTGCCCTCGGCATCGACGACGTACCAGTCGCGCTGGCGGTTGGCTGGAGTGGCAACAAAGGTCTTCATCGCGCAAAAACCGCGCGGGAACCCTGCGCGGCCGGAGGATGATAGCCATCTCTGCGTCTATACTGCCGCGCCAGCAGTGCCGAATCCCGTGCGGACCACCAATCGGGAGCGGAGGAACCGAAGAGGCCTTGCAGGTCTCAGGGGCGAATCGGACGAAACCGTCCGTAGCGCGACTCTTTCAGCGCGAGCCCGACAGCTAACTCCGCAGGCGATCGAAAGAGAGGGCTTTAGTGCGCAGGAACGGGTTCGCCCAGCCGCGAGCGGCTGGCGGAATATTCATATTGGCGGTGCTCGTCCTACTGGCCGGGCTGGCCGGGAGCGCCTCGGCGGCGACCGGCGGGGCCGCGCTGCCCGGCAGCTCACCGCCTCCCCCCGGCACCGGGACCGGCGTTCCTTCGGTCTCCCCCAGCACCGGAACGCTGAGCCTGGTCTCGGCCACCACCTCGCCGAAAAAGTCCTTCTACTTCGGCTTCCGCACCCCCCGCCTGACCTACACGATCGGCAGCACTCAGCCCCAGAACGACCTGCGGATCAACGTGGTCAACACGCTCGGTGAAGTCGTCAGAAGCTTCTACCGCGAAGACGTCGCCCCGAACGTGCCCGACAGCATCCGTTGGGACGGCACCACCGCCGAAGGCCGGCCCGCCCGCAACGGCCAATACACCTTCCAGATCGGGCCCCAGACGCCGGCCCCTGTGGCCCGCAAGGCCCGCGCCACGACGACGCTCAACCTCAGCTTCGCGCTCTACACCTACGCCTTCCCGATCCTCGGTGGCCATGAATACAGCCTCGACGCCGGGGTCTTCGGCGCCGGTCGGTCCGGGCACACCCACCAGGGCCAGGACGTGATGGCAGCCTGCGGCACCCCGCTGGTGGCGGCCCGCGGTGGCCGCGTCCAGTTCTCCGGCTACCACTCCGCCGCCGGCAACTACGTCGTTATCGACGGCAAGGGCACCGGGTACGACTTCATGTACGCGCACTTCCTCGAACCCTCGCCGCTGCAAACCGGCGAAATCGTTCGCACCGGACAGCCGATCGGGCTGGTCGGCGAAACCGGCTCCGCCTCCGGCTGCCACCTCCACTTCGAGATGTGGACTGCACCGGGCTGGTACGAAGGCGGCGGCCCGGTCGACCCGCTTCTCTACCTCCAGAAATGGGATCGCTACAGCTGAGACTGTCTTAACAGGCAGGTAGTGGAAATAGCCTCACCAATCGAAATAGTCTCTGGGTTGCAAGGGAGACCCAGAGGGAGGTGATTGATGAGGATCGAGCGGAAACCGAGCGTGATTCCGACCAGCTCAATCGTCAAGTCGGGCTAGCGGCGGGGATTGCGCTTGCAATCCGCACCGGTACGGCTCGACCAATCGGCCAGGTGGTAGAGAGGGATATTCGGAAATTGGGGTTTTCGCCCTGAGGATTTGATCCTCGCCATTGGTTTGCACGTATTTGAGTATGCAAGGAGACTAGAGGTATCCCCATCTCAAAAGGAGCCACCCCGATGCAAAACCAACCGGAAGCGATCGACCAGCGACTCGTCCGCGCGCTGGCCCACCCACTCCGCGTCCAGATTCTCGAGATCCTCTCCGACCGAGTGGCGAGTCCCCACCGCCTCTCGATCGACCTGGAAACCGGGCTCAGCGACGTCGCCTACCACACCCGTGCGCTCGACGGCTACGGCTGTTTGGAACTGGTCGAGACGGCACAACGCCGCGGCGCCACCGAGCACTTCTACAAGGCGACCCCGGACTCGTTCCTCGGCAACCGGAATTGGCGGAAGGTCCCCCGGCCGCTGCTCGGCGGCGTCTCCGGGGCCACCCTGCAGACCTTCGTCGACAAGGCGATCGACGCGCTCGAAGCGGGCACGCTCGACGGGCGCGACGACACGATCTTCCGGTGGATGCCCCTGTTCCTCGACCAGACCGGGTGGGGAGAGGTGGTGGCGGTGATGGAAGAGGCGACCAACCTGATCCTGGCGGCGCAGCGGCGCAGTCAGGATCGCGGCGGCGGCCCGCAGGACGCGGTATCCACCGTCGTAGGCATGGCCGCCTTCGAGACCTCGGGGTCGGTGCAGAGCTGAGCGGGCCCTACTCCCACTCGATCGTCGACGGTGGCTTCGAGGAGATGTCGAGCGCGACCCGGTTGACGTCGCGGATCTCGTTGATGATCCGGTTGGAGACGCGCTCGAGTAGGTCGTAGGGAAGTCGCGCCCAGTCGGCGGTCATCGCGTCGTCGGAGGTGACGGCCCGGATCACGATCGGGTAGGCGTAGGTCCGGCCATCACCCTGCACCCCCACCGAACGCACAACCGGGAGCACGCAGAAGGACTGCCAGAGCTGACGGTAGAGCTCCGCCGCGCGGATCTCCTCTTGGAGGATCGCGTCGGCGGCGCGGAGGATGTCGAGGCGCTCGCGGGTGACCTCGCCACCGACGATCCGGATCCCAAGGCCGGGGCCTGGGAAGGGCTGGCGCCAGACCATCCGCTCTGGCAGACCCAGCTCCGCCCCCACCGCCCGGACCTCGTCCTTGAACAGCATCCGCAGCGGCTCGACCAGGTCGAAATCGAACTCCTCCGGCAGGCCGCCGACGTTGTGGTGGGACTTGATCGTCGCCGCGTGGTCGGAGCCGCCGGACTCGATCACGTCGGAGTAGAGCGTCCCTTGGACCAGGTAGCCGACGTCCTCGAGCTTCTCGGCCTCCTCCTCGAAGACCCGGATGAACTCCTCGCCGATGATCTTGCGCTTGCGCTCGGGGTCCTCGACCCCGGCCAGCTTGGCGAGAAAGCGCTCTTCCGCGTCGACGTGGACCAGCGGAATGCCGAACTGACTGAAGGCCTCGACGACCTGCTCGGCCTCGTTCAGCCTCATCAGACCGTGGTCGACGAAGACGCAGGTGAGCCTGTCCCCCACCGCCTTGTGGACCAACAGCGCCGCCACCGAGGAGTCGACCCCACCGGAGAGTCCGCAGATCACCCGCCCCTCGCCAACCTGCGCCTGCACTTTCGCCACCTGCTCGGCGATCACCGACTCCGGGTTCCATTGCTGCTCGCAGCGCGCGATGTCGCGCAGGAACCGGGTCAGGATCTCGGTGCCGTAGGGGGTGTGGACAACCTCGGGGTGGAACTGGATCCCGTAGAGCCCGCGGTCGGGCAGCTCGCAAGCCGCGACCGGGGAGCTGGGGCTCGAGGCCAGGGCAGTGAACCCTTCAGGGGCCTCGAAGACGGCGTCGCGGTGGCTCATCCAGCAGCTCTGCTCCTCGGGCAGCCCACTGAGCAGGCGGCCGCCGTCGTCGCGCAGGACCAACTCGGTGCGTCCGAACTCCCCCGTCTCGGCCGACTCGACCCTGCCACCCAGCGCCAGCACCATCGCCTGCATCCCGTAACAGATGCCGAGTATCGGAATCTCCAAATCCAGCAGCTCAGTAGGGAACTTCGGCGCCCCTGGGTCGTACACCGAAGCCGGCCCCCCTGAAAGCACCAATCCCTTCGGCCCGCGCTCCCGAATTCTCTCCAACGAGGTTGCGGCCGGCAGCATCTCGGCGAAAACTCCGCATTCGCGAATTCGCCTCGCGATGAGCTGGGAGTACTGGCCGCCGAAGTCGAGGACCAGTACCTCCTCCAACGCTCCTCCGGCGGGTGGCGCCGTAGGGGGGACCATCCCCGAGGAAGCTTTAGCTACCGGAGGGGATGGGGGGTCCCCTGCGGCGACAGGACCCGCCGGTCGGAGCGCGTCAGAAGCACTAGTCATCCGAGACGGCAACACCAGCTGACACCGCCGCGCGTCCATTGGAGCCCATCCCGACCGACTGCTCGTTCTGGAGCTTCTTGCCCTCGCTCATCAGCGCCGGAGCGACCATCACCTCGGCCCGCTGGAAGGAGCGGATGTCCTCGTAGCCACAGGTGGCCATCGAGGTTTTCAGCGCCCCCATCAGGTTGAAGGTGCCGTCGTTCTCCTGCGCCGGGCCGAGCAGGATCTCCTCCATCGTCCCGTCCTGCTTAGTCGAGACCCTGGTCCCGCGCGGGAGCGAGGGATGGAAGGTCGCCATCCCCCAGTGGAAGCCGCGCCCGGGGGCCTCCTTGGCCCTCGCCAGGGGCGAACCGACCATCACCGAGTCGGCGCCGCAGGCGATCGCCTTGGAGACGTCGCCACCGGTCCGCATGCCGCCGTCGGCGATCACGTTGACGTACTCGCCGGTCTCCAGCATGTGCTGGGCGCGAGCCGCGGCTACGTCGGCGATCGCGGTCGCCTGTGGAACGCCGATCCCGAGCACCCCGCGGGTCGTGCAGGCGGCGCCCGGGCCGACCCCGACCAGGACACCGACGGCGCCGGTCCGCATCAGGTGCAATCCGGTCGAGTAGGAGGCACAGCCGCCGACCACGGTCGGCACCGGCACCTCGGTGATGAACTCCTTCAGGTTCAACGGCTCGACCGTGGTCGAGACGTGTTCGGCGGAGATCACGGTGCCTTGGATGACGAGGATGTCCAGCCCCGCCTCGACCGCCACCTCGTAGTGCTCGCGCACCTTCTGCGGGGTCAGGGAGCCGCAGACGACAGCGCCGCGCTCCTTGATTTCGGCGACCCGCCGCGCGATTAGCTCGGCCTTCACCGGCTCGGCGTAGATCTCTTGCATCAGCCGCGTCGCCACGTGTTTGGGGGCAGCAGCGATCTGCTCGAGGCGTTCCTCGGCGTTCTCGAACCGCGCCCAGATTCCCTCCAGGTTGAGCACGCCGAGGCCGCCGAGCTCGTTGACGAGGACCGCGGTGTCGGGGCTCACAACCCCATCCATCGCCGAAGCGACCAGCGGCAGGTCGAAGCGGTATGGACCGAGGGTCCAGCTGATGTCGATGTCGTCGGGATCGCGGGTGCGACGTGAGGGGACGATTGCGATGTCGTCGAACCCGTACGCCCGCCGCCCCTTCTTGCCGCGACCGATTTCGATTTCCAAGTTAGTCCTCCAAGGCTGGCGTTGAACAGCCAGCCTACACTTCCGCGGGGACCTCCAGATCGTGGACGGCGACCTCTCCGAGGAGTCTCTCGACCTGGTTCCGGTCGACCGTTCCGGCGCCGAAGTGCTGGGTCGACTCGGCGCCGCAAGCGACTCCGTAGGCGAGGCACTCCTCGGCTGGGCGCTCTTCGTAGCGGGCGGCGACGTAGCCGGCGAGGAAGGCATCGCCGGAGCCGACCGTGGAGACCGGCTCGAGCGGCTCGGTGTGGACTTCGAGCAGGCGCCGGTCGGAGTTCTCGCCGACCACCGCGACGCAGCCCTGGGGCCGGGTGATCGCCGCCTCGGTGGCGCCGAGGCGAACCAGCTCGTGCAGCCCCTGGGCGAGGTCGCCGGCGTCGGCGAACTCCTGGCCGACCAGCTCCTCGGCCTCGCGCTCGTTTGGGGTCACCATCGAGGCCCCCGCGCGGATCCCGGAGAGCATCGCCTCGCCCTCGGCGTCGAGGACCACAGGGACGCCACGGCGGCCGAGGTCAGCGATCAGGCGGGCATAGAGGTCGTCCCCTGCACCGGGCGGCAGCGAACCGGCAAGGACGCAGATCTTCACTCCGCCCGCCAGGTACCCGATCCGGTCGAAGAGCTCCTTCACCTCGACCGGGCTGACCGCCGGGCCGCGCTCGTTGATCTCGGTCTGGTCGCCGGAGGTGGGGTCGATTACCGCGAGGTTGATCCGCGTCTCGGCGGCGATCCGGATGAAGTCCGTCAGCACCGATTCCTCGTGCAGCTGTTCCATCACCCTGGTCCCGGTCGGGCCGCCGATGAAGCCGGTGGCGATCACCGGCCGGCCGAGCAGGTTGAGGGCGCGGGCCACGTTGATGCCCTTGCCACCGGCCACGGTGCGGCTCTCGACCGCGCGGTGGCGCTGGGCGAGTCGGAAGTTCGGCACCGCGACGGTTCGGTCGATCGCTGCGTTCAGCGTCACGGTGAGGATCACTGGGCGTTCACCCGTTTCGGCCCCTTTGCTCGTTTCCCCGGGTCAGCCGGCGGTACAGCAATACCCCGACCATGAGTATCACGAACATGGCAAGGGCGAGGGGCGCCAAATTGTTGTCGACGAAGTCCCGGACGCGGTCGAAGGTGCTGGCCGCCGGGATCGCGCGCCCCGCCCGCAGGGCCACGGTGCCGGCGGGTTTGCGGCCGACGAACACCGTCGCCCGGCCGAGGACCGCGCCGCGGCGGACCGGCCCCTCGACCTCGGCCGGCGCCATGACCCGCAGCCGCGGTCGCTGCCCGCGGCGAAGCCCGACGGTGACGGTGCGGGCGGCGCGCAACGGGAGTGTGCCGCCGGAATACCGGATCGAGGGTTCGGCGAGACCCTCGCCGGCACGGACCGGAGTCCGTTTCCGGTAGAGCGAGAAGCCGTACTCGAGCAGGTCCAGGTTGGCGGCGTAGCGGCCTTCGTCGCTGGGGGCACCGACCACGGCCGAGATCAGATCCACCCCCTTCCGCCGGCCCGATCCGACCAGGACGTAGAGGGCGCCGAAGGTGTGCCCGGTCTTCACCCCGGTCACCCACGGGGCCATCAGCAGCAGTTCGTTGATCGTCGAGATCCGCCTGGGCGGGCGGAGGCTTCGCAGGAGAGCGGTGCGCGCGTCGGCGATCCTGGCGAAGGCCGGGATGCCCAGCAGGCGCCGGGTCAGGGCGGCGAGATCGAGGGCGCTGGAGTAGTTGCCGGGCTGGTCGAGGCCGATCGGGTTGGCGTAGTGGGTGTCGGCGAGGCCGAGGGCAGCGGCGCTGCGGTTCATCTGGCGGACGAACCGAGGCACCGAGCCGGCGGCCGCGACCGCGAGTGCCTGGGCGGCATCGTTGCCGCTGCGCAGGATCAACCCGTAAAGGAGGTCGCGAACGCTGATTCGTTGGCCGGCGCGAAATTCCAGCAACGACTCGCCGTAGGTCGAAACGTAGGGGGCCGGGCGAACAATCTCGTCGAGCTGCATCTCGCGCATCGCCACCCAGGCGGTCATCAGCTTGGTCGTGCTGGCGACCGGCAACCGCTCGGCACCGGCGTGGGAGACCAGGACCTCGCCGCTGCGCGCGTCGATCAAGGCCCAGGACCGCGCCTCAACCCGGGGCGGCTCGGGGGCCGCGTCGGCGGTCGCGCCAGAGAAGGCGAGGATCAGCGCCGCCAGCGTGGCGACGGCCGCGCGCCGCGGGCTCATCTCAGTTTCAGCGTCTGGCCGGCGATCAGGATCTGCGGGTCGACTTCGGGGTTGAGGGCGAGGATTTCAGCCACCGGGACGCCGGTTTCGCGGGCGATCGAGGTCAGGGTGTCGCCGGTCTCGACCACGTAGGTGGCGGGCGCAGGCTTGTCCGGATCGCGCTGCTGCTTCGCCGTCCGGGTGGTATCGCGCTGGTCCGGAGAGGAGTCGCCCCCCGTGCCCGAAGCGATCACGATCACCACGACGAGGACCGCCCCCACCAGGGCGAGGGCGGCAAGGATCCTGGCCGAAGCGTTGGTTCGTGGTTCCATTTGACTGGGCTGGGGTTCGGGTCGGCGCCGGTGATCGTAGTCGCGGTGGAGGTTGCTTTGGCCGCGATCCCGTCAAACGGTCGAGATATTCCAAACCGCTTGGCGTAGGCGCTCGGCCGCGGCGGTGGGGTCCGGGTCCGCGGCGATCCCCCGAGAGGCCGCGACCAGGGCGGCGGCGGGCCCGGGCGAGAAGGCCGCGCCGAGCAGCTCCGGCCGCCCACCTTGGGCGCCCACCCCGGGGATGAGGAAGATCGAGCGCGGCATCAGCTCCCGCATGCGGGCGATGTGCTCGGGCTCGGTGGCACCGACTACCGCCCCCATCCCGCTCAGCCCGGACTCGCCGAGCAGCCGCTCAGAAAGGCCGTCGACCAGCCCGGCCAGCCGCTCGTGCAGCGGTGCCTCGGGCGAGGGCAGATCCTGAACGTCGGCCGCGCCGGGGTTGCTGGTCCGGACCAGGACGAAAACGCCGGCCCCCGCCTCCTCCGCGGCGGCGACGAGCGGCTCCAGCGCGTCGAGGCCAAGCAGCGGATTGGTCGTAAAGGCGTCGGCACCGAGGCCGGCGACAGGACCCCACGGGGTCGGGGTCTCGCCGACCAGCGCCTGGGCATAGGCGGCGGCGGTGACCGGGACGTCACCGCGCTTGCCGTCGGCGAGGACCAGGAGGCCCGCCTCGCGGGCGGCGGCGCAGGCCCCGGCAAGGGCGGCCCATCCCGGCGCCCCGAGGCGCTCGAAGCAGGCGAGCTGCGGCTTCACGGCCACGCAGGCCGGGCCGGCGGTGTCGATCAGGCGGCGGCAGTGCGAGAGCACCGCGGCGGCCGCCAACTCGGCGGGCGGGGCATCTCCCTCGCCCGCCACGGCCCCCTCCCCAGCCAGGTTGGCCGGGTCGGGGTCGAGGCCTAGGCAGATCTGGCTGCGGCGCTCAGTTACCAGCGCCGCGAGCCGATCGGCGAAAGGCAGCAGGAACTCAGCCGCCCTTGACCTTGGTCTTCAGCGCCGAACCGGCGGAGAAGCGGGGCACTTTGCCGCCGGGGATGGTGATCCGCTCGCCGGTGCGGGGATTGACTCCCTGGCGAGGACCACGCTCGGCGACGTGGAATTTGCCGAACCCGGTGAAGCTGACATCCTCGCCGGAGCTCAGCGCGCCGGTGATGGCGTCAAGCACAGCATCGACCGCATCGCTGGCAGCCTTCTTGCTGCCGAGCCGGTCGTCGCCGGCCAGTTGATCCAGAAACTCAGCCTTGGTCACGTCGTAGTCCTCCTAAAGGGGGTTCGAGATCGGCGCAATCTAACAGCGGGCACGGCGTAAGGACCTGCCTGACCGTCATGAGCCGCTGATCGACATCCCGCCGATCAGCAGCGGGGGAGCGCAGACCGAGCCGCCGAAGGGGACCCAGCGCGCCTCCGCCCCGGCCGCACGAACCGAGCCGAGCATGCCGACGAGGTCGCCGGCGATGGTGAACTCGCGGACCGGCTCGGCCAGCTCCCCGCCGCGGATCGCCCGCCCTGAAGCGCCGACGGAGAAGACCCCGGTGACCGGGTTGACGCCCGAGTGCAGGCCGGCGACGTCGGTGACGAGAACCCCGTCGGCGGCCTCCTCGAGCAGCTGCTGTTCGGAGAGATCGCCGGTGCCGAGCAGCAGGTTGGAGACCGAGACCGAGGGCAGTGAGCGGTAGCCGTTGCGCGAGGCGTTGCCGGTCGAGGCACGCCCCTCACGGTTGCCGGTGTAGGTGTCGTAGAGGTAGGAGTGCAGGCGGCCGCCCTCGATCAGCGCGGTGCGGCGACGCGGGACCCCCTCGCCGTCGAACGGGGCCGAGGCCGGCCCCTCGGGGTCGCGGCCATCGTCGTGGAGGACGAAGGCCTCGCTCGCCAGCTCCTCGCCGAGCCGGCCGGCGAAGGGCGAGCGGCCGCGCTGGACCGCGCCCGCCCCCAACACGCCGCCGATCAGACCGGCGAAGCTGGCGGCGACGGTCGGGTCGAGGACCACCGGGCAAGAACGCGAGGTGGGCTTGGAGGCGCCGATCATCGAGACCGCCCGCTCTCCCCCTTCGCGCCCGATCTGGTCCGGGTCGAGGCCGGCCGGCCCGCGGGCGAGGCCGAAGCCGAGGCCGGTCTCACGGCCGCCGTTGCCCTCGGCGAGGGCCTGCAGGTAGGCGAAGCAGCTGGAGGACTCATACTCGCCGCCGACCCCGGTCGAGGAGGCGATCGAGACCCGCTCAGCCGCGTCGGCGTAGACCGCCTGCTCGACCCCGGCGACGCGCGGGTCGGTGGCGAGCGCGGCCCTCTCCACCGCGAGAGCGAGGTCGGCGACGCGCGAGGTCTCCCAGCCAGCAACCGAGGCGTCGCTGAGGCCCGCCAGCGCCTCGATCTCGGCTGGGGCGGGAGGTGCAGCGAACTCGTCGGGATCGGCGGTGCGGGCCGCCTCCGCCGCGCGCGCGGCGATCGCCGCCACCCCGTCGGAGCCGAGGTCGGTGCCGTAGGCATAGCCGACCCGCCCGTCGATCCATGCACGCACGCCGATGCCGCTCTGGGTCGCCGCGGTGAGACTCTCCACCTCGCCGCCGTGGACCCTGACCTCGCGTCCGCTCTCGCGCGATGCGTACGCCTCGGCCTCACCGGCGCCGGCTCCGAGGGCGGCCTCGACAGCGCGCCTGGCGATCTCGCTCAGCTCGCTCAACGCTCGGTACCTCCCACCGTCATCGCCCGCACCCGGACGTGGCCCTGGCCGGTGCCAACTGGGACTTTCTGGCCCCCCTTACCGCAGATTCCGGTCTTCATAAAGAAGTCGTCGCCGACCGCGTCGATCGCCTCGAGTGCCTCCAGGCAGTTGCCGATCAGGGTCGCCCCGCGGCAGGGACGGGTCACCTTGCCGGCCTCGATCAGGTAGCCCTCGGAGACCCCGAAGACAAAGTCGCCGGTCGCCGGGTCGACCTGGCCGCCGGCGAAGGAGACGGCGTAGAAGCCGCGCTCGACCTCCGCGATCATCTCCTCGGGGGTCGGGTCCCCTGGCGCGATGTAGGTGTTGGTCATGCGCGGAATCGGCAGGTGGCGGAAGCTCTCCCGGCGCCCGTTGCCGGTCGAGGCGACGCCGTCGCGCTCGGCGCTGAGGTGGTCGTAGAGGTAGGCGGTGAGGCGGCCGTCCTCGATCACCTGCGTCTTCTGGGTCGGCGTCCCCTCATCGTCGACCGCGTCGCTGCCCCACTCCCCGGGCAGGCGACCGTCGTCGTAGGCGTTGAGGAGCGGCTGGGCGACCTGCTCCCCGAGCTTGCCCACGTAGACGCTGGCGCCCTTGTGGATGTGGTCGGCCTCGAGGCCGTGACCGGTCATCTCGTGGAAGAGGACCCCGCCGAAGCCACCGCCGACGACCACCGGCATCGACCCCGAGGGGGCGGGACCGGCGTCGAGCAGGGTCAGGGCCTTGCGAGCCGCCTGCTCGGCGATCTGCAACGGGTCGTCTTCGAGCAACTCGAAGCCGCGGTGGGCGCCCAGCGTCTCCGCCCCGGTCTCGACCGTGGAGCCGCGACGGGCGACTGCCTGGCAGCCGATCCGGACCCGGGTCCGGTCGTCGCCGCTGAGCAGGCCGTCGGAGTTGGCGACCGCGACCTGGCGCCGGCCCTCGCCGTAGGAGGAGGTGAACTGGGCGATCTCATCGCCCTGGGCGCGGCCGCGCTCGTCCAGCTCCCGCAGCAGCGCCGCCTTGCGCTCGGCCGCGACGTCCTCGGGGCGGCGCTCGACCGGCAACGGCGATGGCGCCTCGGCTCGCAGCGGCCGCGGCTCGGTTCGGTCGCCGCGCACGGCCGAAGCGGCCTCCTCGGCGGCCCGCTCGAGGTCGGCGGGGTCGAGGCCGTCGACGTGGGCGAAGTAGGTGGTGCCGCCGTGGACCACGCGGACGCCCGCCCCCTCCTCAGCACCGGACTGGACCGACTCGATCCGCGACTCGTCGATCGACATCGAGAGGCCGCGGCGGCGTTCGGCGAAGACCTCGGCGAAGCGGCCGCCATGGGCGAGCGCCCGCGCCAGCACCCGCTCGGCGACGCCGGGATCGATCAGCTCGGTCACGACTTCGGTCGCCTGCCGGCGACCTCGATCAGGCGGCCGGCGGCGACGAACAGCTCGGCGCCTTTGGTCGTGTCGCCGGCGTGGTCGGCGCTGCGCCCATTGGCGTAATACAGGCGGGCGAAGGGCAGGCGGGCGACGCGGCGGCGGCGCATGTAGGCGGCCGCCTCGTCGGCGTAGCCGGAGACCCGGTCGAGGAGGACACGGTGCGGCTTCGGCGGCATCAGCCCTCCCCTGATTTCCCGCGGGCAAGGGAGCGCAGGGTCGAGCGCATGTCGAAGAACATCAGCGAGGCGAGGGCGAAGCGCTCGGTGACCGCGACCGCGGCAAGACCCTCGTGGCGCAGGGCGAAGACCTCGCCCTGCTCGGTGGCGACGTGGACCTGCTCGACCGTCCCATCCCCAGCTGAGTCGGCGACCGCGAAGAGGTTGGCGGCGTCCTCGCGCCACCGCTCGGGCTCGGCCGAGGCGGCAAGGACGGCTCCGCCGGAATCGAGGATGGCGGCGCCCCGCAGGTCGGTCGACATCTCGGCGAGGAAGGCAAGCGCCGCCTCCGCGGAGTCGCCGGCGAGGGCCTCGGTAGCGGCAGCGTCGGGCATGTGGGTGAAAATACCGACCATGCCCCTGGCCCGAGCCTCCTGGACCATCGTGGTCGCCGTCTGCGCGATCGCCGCGGTCCTCTTCGCCTTCAGCGGCTACACCGGTTACGCAATCACCCTAGTGGCGATCGGCCTCGCCGCCTCCGTCAACCTGCTGCCGCCTGCCTGACCGACGCGCAGCGTCCGCCGACGGGGCGAAAACCTCCAATGGCCAGGTAGGTTTCCGCCCCGTCGGCGGGATGGAGCGGTTGCAGGGGGAGAAAACGGGGCGCGTTCGCCCTTATGCCCGGTATGCGGGAAAAAGGACGAACGCGCTCGCATGAGGCGCTTGCAGAGCTGGCAAAGCGCCAGCACGGTGTCGTTTCGATCCGTCAGCTGACCGGGCCGCTGGGCTATTCGCACAGCGCAATCGATCGTGCGCAGTTAGCGGGACGCCTGCATCGGCTTTACCGCGGGGTCTACGCCGTAGGCCACACGCGCCTTACCCAGCAGGGACGCTGCCTTGCCGCGGTCCTTGCCTGTGGGCGTGGAGCGTTGCTCAGCCATGACTCGGCGGCCTGGCTTTGGGGCATTTCGACCAAATCGCCCGTTCCGTTCGCTGTGACGACCGCGGTCCGGCGCAAGACACGGCCACCGATCCAGCTTCACTACGCCGGCAACTTGGCCTCGGAGGACCGCGCCATGCGCGAGGGCATCCCGGTCACCTCAGCCGCCCGCACCTTCCTAGACGTCGCGGCGATCTCCCGCCCCAAGCGCCTGCAGCGCATGCTCGAGCGAAGCGAAGAGCTGAAGCTGTTCAACCTGGGACCGGTGGAATCGGTGCTCGAGCGCAACACGGGCCACCGCGGGTTCGGGCCGCTGCGTCGAGCCCTTGCTCTCTACAAGCCCGCTCCCTTCAACCGCTCTGGGGTGGAGAGACGGTTTCTCGAACTCATCGAGAAAGCCGGCCTGCCGCGCCCAGCTACCGGCTTCAACCTCTGCGGCTACGAGCTCGACGTCTACTGGCCCGAGCACCGCTTCGCGGTCGAACTCGACACTTTTGAGACCCACGGCACCCGGGAGGCCTTCGAGCGCGATCGTCTCCGTGATGAGGACTTGAAGCTCGCGGGCATCGAGATGACCCGCGTCACCGGCACTCGCCTCGAGCGAGAACCGGACGAGGTGATCAACCGAATCGAGCGCCTCCTCACTGCCCACGCCCCGACGACCGGCCGAAAACCCACCTAGCCAGTTGCGGTTTTCGGCCGGTCGTCGGGGTCCCTAAGCCAACCTGGGAGCCCGCGCTTAGCGGCCTCAGCCCGCCCGAAACGGCTCCCTGCGGCTCTCGCTCGGTGGCCGCAGCGAGGTCTCGGGCTCAACGTGGATCAGCACCTCGGCGGAGGTGATCTCGGCCTCGATCGCGGCTCGCATCACATGGGCGAGCTCGTGGGCGCGCTCGAGGCTGGTGCCGGAGCGGTACTGGACGTGGAAGTCGATATGGCGGTGCTTGCCGGCTCGCCTGGCGCGAAGCCGGTGGTACCCGGCGACCTCCGGCGTGCGCGCGGCCGCGATCGCCCGCTCGATCCGGTCCATCTCCTCCGGCGGCAGCGCCTCATCGACGAGGACGCCGGAGGAGCGCCGGATGATCCTGATCCCGGCCCAGACGATCGCCGCAGCGACCACCAGCGCGGTGATCGAGTCGAAGGCCGCCGCGCCGGTGATCTCCACCAGCGCCAGGCCGACCAGCACCCCGCCCGAGGTGAGGGCGTCGGTGCGAAGGTGGGAGGCATCTCCCTCCAGGGCCGGCGATTCGTGTGTCTTGGCCTGGCGCGCGAGGACACTGGAAACCCCGAGGTTGGCGACCACCGAGAACGCCATCACCGCGATGCCAACGCCGAGCGTCTCCACGGAGGAGCCGACGACCAGCCGGTGGGTCGCCTCGTAGACGATGATCGCCGCGCCGACCAGGATCAGCATCCCCTCGATCGTCGCCGCCAAGCTTTCGACCTTCTCGTGGCCGTAGGGGTGATCGGCGTCGGCGGGCTCGTCGGCTTTGCGGACGGAGACGAAGGCGACCACGGATGCGACCAGGTCGATCAGCGAGTGGATCGCCTCGGTGAGGATCGCGATCGACCCGGTGACCGCGGCGGCGGCGAGCTTGAGCGCAATCAGGATCGCGTTGGAGGCGATCGAGAGTCCCGCCGCACCGCTTTTGGTCCGGATCACGGTGACCCCCTGGCCGCGAGGCCGAGGTGGTCTGCCAGCAGCCTCACCGCGCGGCCGCGGTGGCTGATCTCGTGCTTCTCGGCGGCGCTCAGCTCCGCCATCGTCCGCCGGTCCTCCGGGCCGGTGTCGTCGGGGACAAAGGCCGGGTCGTAGCCGAACCCGCCGCTGCCCCGTCGCTCGTCCAACAACCGGCCCTCGCAACGGGCTTCGAAGACGTGCTCAGCGCCGTCGGCGTCGATCAGCGCCAGCGCGCAGACGTAGGCGGCACGACGCTCCCCGCCGGCAGCATCGACCTCGCGCAGCAGCTTCTCCAGGTTGACCTCATCGCTGGCCCCGACCCCCGCATAGCGGGCCGAGTAGATCCCCGGCGCCCCGCCGAGATCGGCGGCCTCGATCCCGGAGTCGTCGGCGATCACCACCTCATTGGGCAGCGCCGCGTGCGCGGCCCGGGCCTTGATCAAGGCGTTCGCCTCGAAGGTCTCGCCGCTCTCCGGCGGCAGCTCGACCTCGGGCGGCAGCGGTCGCAGCTCGACCCCGGGCAACAGTTCCGACATCTCGGCCAGCTTGTGCCGGTTGCGGGTCGAGAGGATCAAGCTGCCCGCTCCTGCACCTCCCGCAGGCGGGCGATGCCGCCCTCGGCGAGGGCCAACAGCTCATCCAAGGAGGCGCGGGAGAGGGGCGTGCGCTCCGCCGTCGCCTGCACCTCGACCAGCCCTCCGTCGCCGGTCATCACCACGTTGGCGTCGACCTCGGCGTTGGAGTCCTCGCCGTAATCGAGGTCGCAGAGAGCGCGACCGCCGACCATCCCGACACTGACCGCCGCCACCGAGCCGGTCAGCGGCATCGTCTCGATCGCTTTGCGGTCGAGCAATCGCTGGAAGGCCTGGCGGAGTGCCACGTAGCCGCCGGTGATCGCGGCACAGCGGGTGCCGCCGTCGGCTTCGAGCACGTCGCAGTCGACGTAGACGCTGCGCTCGCCCATCGCCTGGAAATCGACGACGACCCGAAGCGAGCGGCCGATCAGGCGCTGGATCTCCACCCCGCGCCCGTCCTGCTTGCCCTTTGAGATGTCGCGCTGCTTGCGGTCCCCGGTCGAGGCCGGCAGCATTGCGTACTCGGCGGTGACCCAACCTTTGCCGCGCCCCTGCATCCAGCGAGGCACCGACTCCTGCACCGAGGCGGTACAGATCACCCGGGTTTTCCCGATCGAGATCAGCGCCGAGCCGTCGGCGCTGCCGACGAACCCCGGATCGATCGTCGCCGGCCGCAGGTCGGCCGGTGCCCGGTCATAGCTTCGCGAAGCTGGCATCGCGCGAGTTTGTCATGGGAACGGCAGCCGGCGCCCGCCAGGGCGTCGAAGGCGAACGCTGCGCCAGCGCAGCGCTCACCCCGCCCTCTCATTTGAACGCGACCTTGTCGACGGCCTCCTTGATCTTGTTCACGATCACGTCGGCCAACTCAATTCCCTGTTTGCCGTTGAACCCTTTCATCGCCGCGACCATCCCGACCATCAGCAGCGAGACGAGCAGGATCAATCCCACGTACTCGACCGTCCCCTGCCCACGCTCACCCGCCAGCGCGCGGATCTCCATCACCCGTCGCTCGGCGGCGGCGTGCAGCCAGCCCATCAACGCGTAGACCATCCCTTCCTCCCTTCATCGATTGAGGTCGATGCTGGAGGTTGCGGACACAAGGAACAAGACGCGAAAGCGCCATCTCCCCTACGCGTGTGTCAATTCATCGTGACCGCGCGAACTAAACGCGCGAAGTGCCGGTCCGAAGCCGCGGCAGGAGCAGCAGCACCAGGCCAACCACTATGCAGATGATCCCGAGCGCATAGTGCACGAGGATTGCGAGCACGATTCCGATGATGATGAGAAGTATGGATAGCGACATGAGCCACTGGATACCCCTCGAGGGGATTCGTAAACGCCGCTTTTCTATTTCTCTTCAACCGACATTCTCTCGAGGCCCCGGTCGAGCTCAAGCGGAGTCACGGCGCCAGCGGGAGCGGGCACGGCGCGAAACGTGGAGGCAGCGAGCTTCAGCCGGAACGCGACCCGTCCCTTGTCGTCGAACGCGGTAACGAGCGGGTTGTCTCCCCAGCTGACCAGCCAGCCGCCGTCCTCCAGCTCCCTGGCCGAGCCGCAGCAGTGGCTCGTCTTCACCGCGGGGTCGTTGAGCTGGCGGAGATAGGTCGCTTTGCCTTGCTTGGGATCGAGGCGGTAGAAGACGACCCGTGGCCGTCGCGGCCGATCCTTCCCGTTGTCATAGACGCTGAGGCTGCCGTCATCGGCGATCCGGGCGTCGTGCTGGCCGCCGAGCAGCTTGCGAGCCGGGTCGCCGACAACCCGCAACGAATCGGCGGTCTTGCTTCCTCCCAACTTCCAGAGAATCTCCCCGGTCGATCGCTGGATCCCGTACAGCGCGTCGGTATGGCGGGTCGAGATCACCACTTCGTCCGCTCCCCTTGGCTCGATCGAGTTGATGTGGACCGGATCGAAGGTGGGAAGCGCCCGCAAGCCCCGCTTGGCGTTGCTCAGCACGTTCCGCCACCAGCGGCCGGTCTCTCCCAAGCCGATGTGCCCGCGTGAGCTCCAATGCCAATGCACCCGCCCATCGAGATCGACTTCCTCGATCTCGGCGGAGACCACCGCCGCCCGGGCGGGCCCGCCGAAGCGCCGCAGGTTGGCCTTCCCGGGAACGTAGGAGTCGGTCAGGAAGGCGCCGTTGCCGAGCTCACGGAACTCATGCCCGTCAATGATCGAATCCCTCGTCTTGACCACCCGGAGCAGCTCGCCGGCGGGGGAGCGAACCTCGTATGCCATACGGGGGTCCATCCCGTACCCGTCGCCGAAAGATCGCGCCCAGGAGATCGCTCCATCGCTCAGGACCTGCCCCCAGAGGGCACGTGTCTCCGGGCTGTACCACCAGCGCGGAACGCCTTCGCTGTCGAAGACAATTACCCATGGCCGCTCATCTTGGGAGGCCTTGAAGCTGACCACGAAGAGGCCCGGCGCGATCGGCTGCAACGACTCGAATCGCCACTTGGGGAAGTCCGCGGGAAGACACCGGATCCGGTAGGTGTCGCGCCCGCCACCGTCGACCACCGCGATCGGGAAATCCTCGCCGGGGCGCACGCCAGGGTCGAGCCGCATGGTTCCGGTCCGCGCGGGCCCAGGCCCAACTGCGACCGTTGCGCCGTCGCCGGCCTCAGCCCGTATGGGCGCAGCGTTCCGCCCACAGCGCGAGACGTAGCGGGTCTCGGCGGGATCGAAGATGGGAAAGAGACCCTCGATGGCGACCGAGGGAGCTTGTCCCGGCTCTGCCTTCCCGGCGACTCCACAGCCCGCGCCGATCTGGGCAGCCGCCGCGATCGCGACCACGAGGGCCAAAAAAGAGATGCGTTTTGTCTCGCCGCCCATCCCCTGAGTGTCCTTCACGGCCCGCGGTCGACCTACCGAGAACCGCGGATCGCCTTGCCGGCAATTCTCTTCAGCCGGGTTTTGTCCCGTTGCGAGAGGTTGCTCGGACGCCCCTTCGATTTCCCAAGGAGGCGCCAGAACTCGTGTTGCTCCTTTTGGGTCAGGTTGAGCTGGACCCGCTCGCGCCCCTTTGCTCCGAGCCAGAGCACGACGGTCCACACCATCTTCCAGGGAACCCGTTTCCAGACAGTCCACACAGCGGCTGTCTACCCCGGATCGCGAGCCCCAAGCGAGACGCAACTGCTAACGCATCGAGCGGGCGATCACGACGCGCTGGATCTCGTTGGTGCCCTCGTAGATCTGGGTGATCTTGGCATCGCGCATCATCCGCTCCAGCGGGTACTCCTTGACATAGCCGTAGCCACCGAGGATCTGGACCGCCTCGACAGTCACCTGCATCGCGTTGTCGGAGGCGAACAGCTTCGCCATCGAGGAGTACTTGGCCAGCGCGGGGTCGTTGCGGTCGGCCAGGGCGCAGGCCTTGTAGAGGAGCTCGCGGGCGGCCGCGGTCCCGGTCTCCATGTCGGCGAACTTGAACTGGGTCGCTTGGAAGTCGAAGACCGGCTGGCCGAAGGCGATCCGCTCCTTGGCGTAGTCGCGCGCGTAGTCGATCGCCCCCTGGGCGATCCCGACCGCCTGGGCGCCGGCGCCGAGGCGCGTGCGCTCCAGCGTCCCCAGGGCGACACCCAGCCCCCTGCCGACCTCGCCGATCACGTTCTCCTGTGGCACCCGGACACCGTCGAAGGTCGGCGACCCGGTCGGCGAGCCGTGGATCCCGAGCTTGTGCTCGAGCTTGCCGACCGAGAAACCGGGACGGTCGGCCTCGACCACGAAGGCGGTGATCCGGCGCTGCTCCCGGTCGGTCACCGCGAAGACGACGTAGAAGTCGGCGACGCCGGCGTTGGTGATCCAGTTCTTCGCCCCCTCGATCACCCACTCCTCGCCGTCGAGGACGGCGTGGGTCCGCATCGAGGCCGGGTCCGAGCCTGCCTCCGGCTCGCTCAGGGCGAAGGCCGGGCTCCACTCGCCCGATGCGCACCTCGGCAGGAAGCGCTGTTTCAGCTCCTCGGAGCCGAACAGCTGGATCGGCAGCGTTCCCAGCTCCTGGATCATCAGGATCAGTGCGCAGGAGGCACTCGCCTTGGCGATCTCCTCGACCGCCATCTGCTGCATCAGCGTCCCGGTCCCGGTGCCGCCGTACTCCTCGGCGAAGGGCAGCGCGAGGATGTCGTGCTCGGCGAACAGCTCGCGGATGTCGCGCGGGTACTCGTCCGCCTCGTCGATCTCCGCAGCGCGGGGCCAGACCCGCTCACGGACGATCTGGCGAATCGTGTCGCGGAAGTCGAGCAGCTCTTGGGGGACGGCGTAGACCCCGTCGGCGGCGACCGCCCCCTGCACCGTCATCGCGCCACCTCAGAACACCGGCGACTCGGTGTAGGTGCCGAAGACCTCTTGCATCGCGGCGATCATCTCGCCCTCGGTGGCGCGCGCCCGCGCCGCCTCGACGATCGGGGGCATCATGTTGCCCTCCCCCGCCGCGGCCCGCTTCAGCTCGGCCAGGGCCGCCTCAACGGCCGCCGCGTCACGGGAGGCCCGGGTCGCCGCCAGCCGGTCGGTCTGCTTGCGTTCCAGCGCTGGGTCGATCTTCAGGATCGGCGGCTCCGGTTCGCCGTCCTGGGTGAAGTCATTGACGCCGACGACGATCCGCTTGCGCTCGTTCAGCTCCCGCTGGTAGGTGAAGGAGGCCTCGGCGATCTCGCGCTGGGGGAAGTTGCGGCGAATCGCCTCGACCATCCCCCCCAGCTCGTCGATCCGGGCGAAGTAGGAGTAGGCGGCGCTCTCCATTTCGTCGGTCAGCTTCTCGACGAACCAGGAGCCGCCGAGCGGGTCGGCGGTGTTGGTCACCCCGGACTCGGTGGCGATGATCTGCTGCGTGCGCAGCGCCAGCCGCGCCGCCTCCTCGGTCGGCAGCGCCAGCGCCTCGTCGTAGGAGTTGGTGTGCAGGGACTGGGTGCCGCCGAGCACCGCCGCCAGCGCCTCCAGCGAGGTGCGGACGACGTTGTTGAGCGGCTGCTGCGCGGTCAGCGAGACGCCGGCGGTCTGGGCGTGGAAGCGCAGCCGCATCGACTCCTCCCGCTTGGCGCCGTAGGTGTCGCGCATCTCCCGCGCCCAGATCCGGCGCGCTGCCCGGTACTTGGCGATCTCCTCGAAGAAGTCGACGTGGGCGTTGAAGAAGAAGGAGAGGCGGGGGGCGAAGTCGTCGACGTCGAGGCCGCGCTCGATCGCGCGCTCGACGTAGGTGAAGCCGTCCTTCAGCGTGAAGGCGAGCTCCTGCTGCGCAGTCGATCCGGCCTCGCGGATGTGGTAGCCCGAGATCGAGACCGGGTGCCAGCGCGGCATGTGCTCGGTGCACCACTCGATCATGTCGGTGACCAGCCGCATCGCCGGCTCGATCGGGAAGCACCACTCCTTCTGGGCGATGTACTCCTTGAGGATGTCGGTCTGGATCGTGCCGCCGAGCTTCTCCGGCGGCACCCCCTGGCTCTCCCCCACCAGCACGTAGTAGGCGAGCAGGATCGCCGCCGGGGCGTTGATCGTCATCGAGGTCGTCACCCCGCCCAGCGGGATGCCCTCGAAGAGCTGTTCCATGTCGGCGAGGGTGTCGACGGCGACGCCCTCGCGGCCAACCTCGCCGAGGCTGCGCGGGTGGTCGGAGTCGTACCCCATCAGGGTCGGCATGTCGAAGGCGGTCGAAAGGCCGGTCTGGCCGTGGTTGAGCAAGTAGTGGAAGCGCTCGTTGGTCTCCTCGACCGTGCCGAAACCGGCGAACTGGCGCATCGTCCACAACCGCCCCCGGTACATCGAGGGATAGGGGCCGCGAGTGAAGGGATAGCTGCCGGGATACCCGACCCGGTCCTCGCCCTCGGCAGCCCCGTCCTCCTCGGTGTAGAGCGGCTCGATCGGGTGGCCGGAGAGGGTCGAGAACTCGGCGTCGCGCTCGGCGCCGGCTTCGTAGTCCCGTTTCCAGTCGCCGACCCCGAGGGTGGCGCGCTCATCGTCGGATATGCGACTCACAGGGTGGGGATACCACATAACCCCGCCGCGAGGGCCCAGGCGGGACAGTTTGCCGAGGCCCGCCGACCGCGGATACGCTGCCCCGGTGCGCGTCCTGGTCGTCACCAACTTCGTGCCCGACGACTCGGCGCCGCAGCGGGGCCAGTGGGTGCGAGACCAGGTCGACGAGGTGCGAAAGCGCGGCATCGAGGTCGATGTCTTCGCCTTCCCCCCCGGTCGCGGTGAGTACCTGCCGGCGACCCGCCGGCTGCGGGCGCTGCTGCGACGGGAGCGGTTCGACCTCGTCCACGCCCACTACGGGCTGCCGGGATGGTGCGCGCGCCTGGCCGGGGCCCGGCCGCTGATCGTCACCTTCCACGGCACCGACGTGCGCCACGCGGTCGTCGGGGCGCTTTCGCGCCGGCTCGCCTGGCGGATCGACCTGGTCGCCGCGGCGTCCAAGGCGCTCTTCGGCCCCGAAGACGGCCGGCCCGGCCTCCCCCCCGTCCCTGGCTCCGCCGTCCTCCCCTGCGGCCCGGACCTCACCCGCTTCGCCCCGATCCCGCGCGAGCAGGCGCGACGCAAGCTCGGCCTCGACCCCGCCGGCCGCTACCTGTTCTTCCCCGCCAACCCGGCCCGGCCCGAGAAGCGCCACGACCGCGCCGCCGAGCTGGCCGCGGCCTGCGGGGCCGAGCTCCTCACCGGCGGCTCGATCGAGCCCGACCGGATGCCGCTCTGGCTGAACGCCGCCAACGCCGTCCTCGTCACCTCCGACTACGAGGGGTTCGGCATGGCGGCGGTCGAGTCGCTGGCCTGCGAGGTGCCGGTTCTCTCCACCCCGGTCGGCGTCGCCCCCTTCGCCCTCGGCGGTGTCGAGGGCTGCCTCTGCGCCCCATTCGAGACCGCGACCTGGGCCGCGACAGCCGAGCGACACCTGCGCTCGGCGGATCCCCGGGTTGCGGGCGGCGAACGTGCGACCGCGCTCTCTGCCTCGCGGATGGCCGAGCGCGTGATCGAGGCCTACCGTGACATCGCCCCCGAGGCGGTAATAGATTGAGTGCATGAGCGGCGCCGACGCGGACCCCGCGGGGGAGAGCATGAAGACGCAGGTGGCCGAGGCCGAGCGCCGGCTGCAGGCCGCCGCGGCACGCGCCGATGAAGCCCAGCAGCAGGCCGAGGCCGAGATCAAGGCACTCGAGGCCGACCTGGAGAAAGAGCGGGCCGAGACCGACCGGGTGCGCGAGGAGCTGCGGCTCGCCAACGAGGAGGCGTTGCAGCGCCAGGACCGGGAGCGGGAGCAGGCGATTGCCGCCGCCGAGGAGCGGCTTGGGGAGATCGAGGCCCAGGCCGACGCGGCCGAGAAACGGGTCGAGGCAGCCGAGCGGCGTGCCGACGCCGCCGAGAGCGAAGTGGCCGACGAGCGGGCGAGGGCCCGCGAGGCGGCCGCCGCCTGGCTGCGAGAGCAGCTCGAGGCGATCCGCCGGGAGGCTGAGGGCCGATAGCGGCGGGCGCGGAGTTCGACGTCGCCGTCGTCGGGGGCGGTGCCGCCGGGCTCTGGACCGCGCTGAGGGCGGCGGAGCAGGGCGGCAGCGTCTGCCTGATCTCCCGCACGCCACTGACTGAGAGCGCCAGCTTCTGGGCGCAGGGGGGTCTGGCGGCCGCCCTCGAACCCGACGACTCCCCGGACCGACACGCCGAGGACACGATCGCGGCGGGGCGCGGGCTCTGCCGGCCCTCCGCGGTGCGGGTGCTGGCCGACGAGGCGCCCGGCGCGGTCCGCGACCTACAGGCCCGGGGCGTCGTCTTCGACCTCGACCACGAGGGGCGGCTGGCGCTGGGTCTGGAGGGCGGCCACGCGAGCCGCCGCATCGTCCACGCCGGAGGCAGCCAGACCGGCCACGAGATCACCTCGAAGCTGGCGGCGATGGTCGCGGTCCAGGACCGCATCGAAGTGATGGAGAGGACATCGGCGAGCGCGCTGTGGAGCGACGGCGAGCGCTGCCACGGGGTGATTGCGGACTCCGGCCCAGTCGCTGCCGCGGCCACCGTGCTGGCGACCGGCGGGGCGGCGGCGCTGTGGCGACGCACCACCAACCCGCGCGGCGCGATTGGCGCCGGCCCGGTGCTGGCGAGCGCCGCCGGGGCCGACCTCGCCGACCTCGAGTTCTGCCAGTTCCACCCCACCGCGCTGTCCCTCCCCGGCAGCCGCTTCGACGGGGTCCTGATCACCGAGGCGGTTCGCGGCGAGGGGGCGCGACTGCTCGACGCGGCGGGTGAACGCTTCACCGACGAGCTCGCTCCCCGCGACACCGTCACCGCGGCGATCCTCGACCGGATGCGCGCCGACGGAACCGCAGCGGTGAGGCTCGACCTGCGCGGGATCGACCCGGCCCGGTTCCCCAACGTCTTCGCCTCACTCGCCGAGGCAGGGCTCGACCCCCGCGCGGAACCCGTCCCGGTCGCCCCCGCGTCCCACTACACGATGGGCGGCGTGGTGGTGGACCTCGACGGGCGCTCTTCCGTCGCCGGGCTCTACGCCGTCGGCGAGTGCTCCTGCACGGGCCTGCACGGCGCCAACCGGCTCGCCTCCAATTCGCTCAGCGAGTGCTTCGTGTTCGGCGCCCGGGCGGCGACCGCGGCTCTGGAGGAGACCCCAGCACCCACTCGCGCGGGGGTCCCGGAATGGCGCTTCGGCCCGCCAAGCGAGGAGACCCGCGACGCGGTCTGGCGCCGGGCCGGGCCGCTGCGCAACCCCGATGACCTCGCCCGCCTGGTCTCCGATCCCTACCCGTTGGCGAACGCGACCGCGATCTCCGCCCTCGACCGACGGGAGTCGCGTGGCGGCCACCTGCGCACCGACTGTCCCGACACCGATCCGAGCCTTGACAGCGTCCACGTCGTCCTCGGCGCCGACGGAACCGCCCGCCACGAGGAGTGGAGCTAACTTCACCCCATGCTGCTCGGGGTCGACGTCGGCGGGACCTTCACCGACGCGGTCCTGCTCGAGGCGGGCACCGTTCACACCGCCAAGGTCCCGACCACCCCGCGCGAGGAGTCCAGCGGGGTGATGCGGGCGGTCGCCGAGGTGCTGGCGCGAGCGGGGGCGGAGCCGGCCGAGGTCGAGGTCTTCGCCCATGGGATGACCGTCGGCACCAACGCCCTGCTCGAGGAACGCGGCGCGCGGACGGCGCTGGTCGCTACCCGCGGCTTCGCCGACCTGCTCGAGATCGGCCGCCAGGACCGGCCCGACCTGTACCGGCTGTGCGCGCCGAAGCCGGCACCGCTGATCGAGCGGGGGCTGCGCTTCGAGGCTGAGGAGCGGACCGGTCCCCAGGGGGTGATCGAGCCGCTCGCGGACGAGGAGCCGGAGCGCCTGGCGGGGCTGCTCGAGCGCTCCGGCGCCGAGTCGGTCGCGATCTGCCTCCTCTTCTCCTATCTCGACCCCTCCCACGAGCAGCGGATAGCGGCCCACCTCCGCGAGCGCCTCCCCGACCTGCACGTCTCCGCTTCGCACGAGGTGCTGCCCCGCTTCCGCGAGTACGAGCGCTGTTCGACGACGGCGATCGACGCCTATCTGAGCCCCCTGCTCGGCGCCTACCTCGACCGACTGCGAACTGCCGCAACCGACGCGGGCCTTCCCTCGCCGCTGGTGATGCGCTCCTCCGGCGGCGTCGCCCCGGCCGAGGAGGCGGCCCGCGCCGGCGCCTGGAGTGTCCTCTCGGGCCCCGCGGGAGGCGCTGTCGGCGCCGGCCTGCTGGCGCGGATCAGCGGCGACGGCAACGCCCTCGGGTTCGACATGGGCGGCACCTCCTGCGACGTCTGCGTGGTCGAGGACGGGGAGGTCCGCCGTACCGACTCCCGCCGCATCGGCGGGCGGCCGATCCAGCTGCCGATGGTCGACGTCCACACCGTCGGCGCCGGCGGCGGCTCGATCGGGTGGCGCGACCCGGGCGGAGCCCTGCGGGTAGGGCCGCAGTCGGCAGGGGCCGAGCCGGGTCCCGCCTGTTACGGCCGCGGCGGCACCGAGCCGACCGTCACCGACGCCAACCTCCTGCTCGGCCACCTGGCGGCCGACTCGCGCCTGGCCGGGGACGTCGCGCTCGACGTTAATGCGGCCGGGCGGGCGGTCGACGAGCTCGGCGGGAAGCTCGGCCTCGACCGGCTGCAGACTGCCGCCGGGATCCTCCGCGTCGTCAACCAGGAGATGGTGCGGGCGCTTCGTGTGGTCACGGTTGAGCGCGGCGTCGACCCGCGCGAGTTCGCGCTGCTGCCGTTCGGCGGGGCGGGGCCGATGCACGCCGCCGCGATCGCCGCGGAGCTGGAGATCGGGACGATCCTCTGCCCCCGGGCCGGTGGCGTCCTCTCGGCGCTCGGCCTCTGCGCCTCGGAGCGCCGGCGCGACACCGTGCGCACGGTGATGCTGAGCGGGTCCGAGCTGAGCGCCGAGCGCCTCGCCAAGGAGATCGAGGGACTGATCGCCGCCACCGGCGCCGGCCTTGAAGGTGCAACCCCTGAGCTGGTCTACGAGATGCGGTACGACGGCCAGGCCTTCGAGCTGCCTGTCTCCGGGCCGCGCGATCCCGACCCCGCCGACCTGATCGAGCGCTTCGAGCGGGCTCACGAGGAGCGCTACGGGCACCGCGACCCCGACGGCGAGGTGGCGCTCGTCGACATCCGCCTGGCGATGGTCGTCCCCGGCCCCGAGCTGCGCCCGGTCGCGGCGGAGGGTGGGCTGCAACACCACTCGCGCCCAGTTCACTTCGACGGCGAGTGGGTCGAGACGCCGGTGCTTCGCGGTGAGCCGCCGGAGGGGACCCGGGCGGAGGGACCGGTCGTCTTCGAGCTTCCCGAGGCGACCCTGGTGTTGCCGCCGGGGTGGCTGGCGGAGGTCGATGAGGCCGGCACGATCCGAGCGGAGGCCCAACGGTGAGCACCCTGGACCCCATCGCCCTGCAGGTGCTGATCGGCGGCCTGCGCGCCGCCTGCGAGGAGATGGGCGCTGCGCTAATTCGCTCCGCCTACTCGGCCAACATCAAGGAGCGCCACGACTGCTCGACCGCGCTCTTTGACGCCAGCGGGGAGCTGGTGATGCAGGCCGAGCACATCCCCGTCCATCTCGGCTCGATGCCGGACGCAGTCGCAGCGGTCCTCGACCAGGAACAGCGGCCCGGGGTCGCTTGGATCCTCAACGACCCCTACCGGGGCGGCACTCACCTGCCGGACATCACCCTGATCTCGCCCGTGTTCGACGCCGCCGGGCTGCGCGGCTTCGCCGCCAGCCGCGCCCACCACGCCGACGTCGGCGGCGCCACCCCGGCCGGGATGCCAGCCAACTCGACCAGCCTCGACGAAGAGGGCGTGGTGATCCCCCCGACCCGGGTGGAGGGGGACGCGCTGGAGGCGCTGGCCAGCCGCATGCGCTCGCCCCGGCAACGGCTCGCCGACCTCCGCGCCCAGCAGGCCGCCAACCGACTCGGCGAGCTGCGCCTAGGCGAGCTGGGCGAGCGGCTCGGGCCGCAACGGCTGCGAGCCGGGATGGCGGAGATCCTCGCCTACTCGGAGCGGCGCACCAGGGCAGCACTCGCGGACCTTCCCGACGGCTCCTACTCGGCCGCGGACCTGCTCGAGGACGACGCCGACGGCAACGAGTCCGACGTCGTCCTTCGGGTCGAGGCGACGATCTCCGGAGAGAGCCTGCGGCTCGACTTCGCCGGCACGGACCCGCAGGTCGCCGGCAACCTCAACTGCCCGCTCTCGGTGACGAAATCGGCAGCCTTCTTCGCGGTCCGGGTCCTCACCGACCCCGACGCGCCCCCTTCAGCTGGCGCCCACCGGCCGATCGAGGTCATCGCACCGCCGGGGTGCCTGCTCAACGCCGCCTATCCAGCCGCCGTCGCCGCCGGCAACGTCGAGACCTCCAGCCGGGTCGCCGACCTGGTGATTGCGGCGCTCTCGGGCGCACTGCCGGCGCCGGCGCAGGGCCAGGGCACGATGAACAACCTAACCCTGGCCAACCCCGACTTCACCTACTACGAGACCCTCGGCGGCGGCCAGGGCGCCTGCCCGAGCGCCGACGGGCCGAGCGCCGTCCACGTCGCCATGTCGAACACGCTGAACACCCCGGTCGAGGCGCTGGAGACCGAATTCCCGCTGCGGGTTCGCGAGCTCTCGATCCGCGAGGGCAGCGGCGGCGAGGGTGTGCACCAGGGCGGCGAGGGACTGGTGCGGGAGATCGAATCGCTGGCGCCGATGCGGTTCAGCCTGATCACCGAGCGCCGCCGCCACGCCCCTCGCGGCCGCGGCGGTGAGGACGGAGCGACCGGCCTGAACCAGCTAAACGGGGGGTCGCTGCCGAGCAAGTGCGAAGGAGAGATGAAGCCCGGAAACCGGCTCAGAATCGAGACTCCGGGCGGTGGAGGCCGTAATTAGTGGATTCTTTACAGGAATTTATGGACTTTTAATTTGAGATTTCCCAGCGTTTCTCTAGAATGCTCTGTCTCGGGCAGGCAGAATGGGCCTTGGCGGTTCTGAAGCAACAGGCCCGTCCCACCTCGACACAATCTTCGCTTTAGCAGGTACTTACTTCAATGCCGATCGCTCTCAAGGAATGGGCTGTGACCGTCCGCGCTCTCGCGGAGGGTGAGCAGCTGCTCACGTTGCGCAAGGGCGGGATCCGCGAGGAGAACAAGCACTTCGAGCTTGAGCACGAGCGCTTCTTCCTCTACCCGACCTTCGACCACCAGCGCAACGACCTGGTGCGCGCATCGCATCACCCCGAGCTTCGCCGCGCCCTCGAGGAGGGCGTCTGGCCCGACGAGGAGCCACCCCCGCGGGCGCTGCTCCAGGACGGCGGCATTCCCCAGCCCGACCGGGTGCGGCTGCGTGCCTGGGCCGAGGTAACCGACCACGTCACGATCAACGACCGCCGCACGCTCGACAGCCTCTCGCCGTATTACATCTGGACGCCGGACTACGCCGAGAAGCGGCTCAGCTGGAAGCGTCGCCACCCCCTCCACATCCTGCTGCTGCGGGTCCACCGCATCCCCCGCCCGGTGACGGTGCGGGTCCGCGACGAGTACCACGGCTGCCGCTCCTGGGTCGAGATCGACCGGGAACTTCCCTTCGAGGGCACGCCGGTGATGGCGGATGAAGAGTTCGACCGCGCCCGCCAGGAGATTCACGCGGTTTGCGGCGACGCCGAGCCGGCACTCGTCTGAGGGCGTCTGACCCGCGCATCTCGGCGTCCTCAGTCGCTCGCGTGCGGAGCACGCTTCGCTCCCTGCGTCCTTGATCTGCTTGGCCAGTCACCCTCATACGTCGTGCCGGTTCAACCTCTAACCTCGAACAAATGTCCTGGGTCGAGACCGAGTCTCTGAGCTTCACAGCACGTCACGACTCTGAGGACTCCGCGTTCGCCGAGCGGACGCTGGACCGGCTGGAGGGCCTGCGGCTGCGGCTGGAAGACCGCTTCGACCGGGTCCCCGGCGAGGTCACGATCGTCGTCCACACCAGCCCCGCCTGGCTGACGATGGCCCACCCCTTCCTCCCCGCCGCCCGTTGGTCGGCGGCGCCGGCGGGCAGGCGCTATCTCGCCGGGTGGCCGATGGCGACCGAGTTGCACGTGCTGAACGACCTCCACATGGAGCGGCGCGCCGCAGGCGACGACTCGCTCGAGGCGCTGCGGGGGACCGCCGAGCGGCTCTACGCCCAGCTCGTCGTCGCCGCCAACAACCCCGCCCTCCCCCCTTCCTGGACGCCGCGCCGTTTCGGCCGCTACCTGCGCTGGGCCTGGCTGGTCGAAGGCAGCGCTCAGTACTTCGCCCGCCAGGTCGGGCTCTACCGCGCAGCGGTGATCCGCCGCCTTCGCGAGAGCGGCCGCCCCTCCTTCCCGCCCTCCCGCCGCGATGCGGTGATCCTCGGCGGCACGATCTTCGACCTGCTCGAGAACGAGCGCGGCCCCGAGGCCTGCGAGCGGCTCGTCGACGGCCTCCTCCCCGGCGGCGCCGTGCCGACCATTGAAGACGCCTTCGACGCTCGCTTCCGCGACATCGAGTCCGCCTGGCGCGACCACCTCCGATCGATGGCCCGCCCGCCCGTTCTCAGCTGAGCCCGGTTCAGACGGCGCGCTGGAGCATGAAGACGCCGAAGAAGAGGGCCATGGCGCCGATCGACCAGAGCCAGATCCGGGCGTACGCGCCGACCAGCCCGTAGTTGCGCGGCTTCCTGCCGCCGGCGTCGGCAAGGTGTTCGGCATTGGCGATCTCCGGCCACTCCTCTTCCCCACCCTCGACCGAGGCTTCGGCCAATAGGGCCATGGCTTTTTCGGCCTGCTCGGCGCGGACCATCACGCGCCGCGATCCGCCGGCCGGGTTCAGCCAGCCGATGCCGAGCGCCGGACCGTCCACCCCGACCGACTCGTGAATGCTGACGATCCCGCTCGCCTCGAGCAGCCCCCGGACCATCTCCGCTTGGGCCAGATCGCCGACGTGGGCGACCTCGACCAGCTCCTCACCATTGCCTGACACCGTCGGCGCCTCAGCTGAGTTGGTAGAGGACCCAAACCAGGATCACTGCACCGAGGAAGGCGGCACCGACCCACAAGGCGAGGCGAGCCGGCGGGGTCGCTTCGGCCCCTCCCCGCGCACCACGGATCCCGCCCTCGATTTCGGCCCGCTCCTCCGCCTCGCTCTCGAGCATCGTGTCCGCGAGCACGCCGCGCGCTTTCTGCGCCATCTCGGAGTTGACGAAGACGTCGTGCGGCCCGGCGGCGAAAAAATCGGGGTTGTCGAAGCCGCGACTGCGTTTGAGGACGCTGGGGATCCCCGACTCACTCAGCAGCCCCTGCATCATTTCCGCTTCGGGCTGGGTGCGGGCGAAGGCGACCTTGATCAGCTTGCCGCCCCCACCACCGCCGCCGCCACCGCCCTGGTCCGAGCCGCCGCCCCCACCGCCGTGGGAGCCACGCTTGTGGGCACCGCGACTGTGGCTAGGAGAGGTCGAGCGCGACATCCGCGATCCTCAGGTCCTTGAGCAGGTAGGCCTTCACGTCCGGCGCGTCCGGATCGGCAAGCGAAACGATCACATAGACCTGGTCGGGCCAGGCAACCGCCTGGTTGACATCGGTCTGGGAGGGATAAGCGGCACTCTTGGTGTGGGAGTGGTAGATCCCGAGCAGCTCCCCGCCGCCGTCTTCGATCGATTTCAGCGCGTTGTACTGCTCTTGGGGGTCCATCTCGTAGCGCAGCGGACTGACCGCTGAGTTGACGACCCGGATCACCTCAGTCGCCTCGCCGTCGCGCCCGCCGATCATCCCGCAGCACTCGTTCGGCAGGTCCTCGCGCGCGTGCGCGACCATCTCGTCGATCAGGCTCTGAGCGATCCGCATCGGCTGGGCGCTGGCGACTACCACCAGACGGTGGAGTCGAGGTTCTCGATCTCCTCGATCGGCTTCGTGTACACGCCGGAGGAGAGGTACTTCCAGCCATCGTCGGGGATCAGGAAGACAACGTTGCCGCCCTCGAGCTCGCCGGCGATGCGAACGGCGATCGCGGCGATCGCACCGGAGGAGACACCGGCGAAAACGCCCTCCTCGTCGAGCAACCGCTTGGTCCAGACGATCGCGTCGCGGTTGGAAACCATGATCTTGCGGTCGAGGATCGAGAGGTCGATGATCGGCGGGATGAAGCCGTCGTCGAGCGAGCGAAGGCCCTGCACCAGCTCGCCCTGCATCGGCTCGGCGGCGACGATCAGGGTCTCCGGGTTCGCCTCCTTGAGGCGGCGGCCGTTCCCCATCAGGGTGCCGCCGGTGCCGAGCCCGCCGACGAAGGCGGCGACCTCGTCGAGCTCGTCGAGGATCTCAACCGCGGTGCCGTTGTAGTGGGCCAGCGGGTTCGCCTCGTTGCCGTACTGGTAGGGCATGTAGAAGCCCGGGTCCTTGGCCATCTCGAGGGCGACCTCGACGGCCCCGTTCGAGCCCTTGGCGCCCTCGGAGTAGGCAATCTCCGCCCCGTACATGCTGAGCAGCTGGCTGCGCTCCTCGGTGACGTTGTCGGGCATCACCACCTTCAACGGGTAGCCCTTGCGCCGGCAGATCATCGCCAGCGAGATGCCGGTGTTGCCGGAGGTCGGCTCGAGGATCGTCTGTCCGGGCTCGATCGCTCCCTCCGCCTCGGCCGCCTCGATCATCGACTTGGCGACGCGGTCCTTGACCGAGCCGGTCGGGTTGTGGCCCTCGAGCTTGGCGTAGATCCTCACCCCTGGCTTGGGCGAGAGACGGGGCAACTCGACCAGCGGGGTATTGCCGATCGACTCGACGATGTCGCCGAAACGCCCACCACAAGGTCTATTGAGTAGTTCGTCGCGCAGCATTGGCCGCCCCGTTACTTCAGAAAGTATAGCCCGACCCGCCTAGCCGTCTAGAGCCCCTTGCGCAGTGCCCACCGGCGGAGTAGGTTCGCCGACCCTGCAATCATTATGAATCGGAGGATTTCTCGATGAGTAGGTCCCATTTCTCCCGGCTGTTCGCCGCGTTCGCCGTACTGGCGCTGGTGCTGGTGGCAGCGGGCTGCGGCGGAAGCGACGACGACAGCGGTGGCGGCAGCGAAGGCGCCAGCAAGGAGCCGCTGACCGTCGGGTCCGACATCCCCTACCCGCCCTTCGAGCAGGGCAAAGCGCCCAACTACGAAGGCTTTGACGTCGCCCTGATGGAAGCGATCGGCGAGAACATCGGCCGGGAAGTCGAATTCGAGGACACCTCCTTCGACACGATTTTCCGCGACCTCGCCCAGGGCAAGTTCGACTCGGTCGCATCGGCGACGACGATCACCGACGAACGCGAGAAAACCGTCGACTTCACCAACCCCTATTACCGCTCCGAACAGGCGATCCTGGTCAAAAAAGGCAGCCAGATCGACTCCGTCGAGGACCTCAAAGGCGCCACCGTCGGCGTCCAGCAGGGCACGACCGGGCAGGAATTCAGCGAGGAACAGACCGAAGCAGGAGAAGTCCGCCCCTACCCGCAGGGCCCCGACGCGGTCGCCCCGCTGCGAGCCGGAACCGTCGACGCCGTGGTGATCGACATCCCGGTCGCCGAAAACGCGGTCGAAGCGGAACCCGGCATCGAAATCTCCGCCGCGATCCCGACCGAAGAAGAATATGGCTTCGTCGTCAAACAGGGCGAGACCGAGCTGCTCGACGAACTGAACCAGGGGCTGAAGGAAGCCATGGACGACGGTACGTACGCGCAGATCTACGAAAAATGGTTCAAGCACGAGCCGCCGAAAGAGATCTTCTCGGCGACGCACACCCCCAGCTGAACCTGCTGTAGGGAAAGCTCGTACTAGGTGACGGAAAGGGGCGCCTCAAGGGCGCCCCTTTTGTCCCGCTTGGAACCTGCAACGATCCTTAATTAGCCGGAAGAACCATGCAAGAGCTGCTCAACCAGTTTTTCGACATCAGCCTGATGGGGGACCGCTTCGGGGAAGTTCTGGAGGGGTTCTGGATCACGATTCAGCTCTCGCTCGTCAGTGGGGTCCTGGGCCTCGCCTGGGGATTGGTACTCGCCCTCTTGCGGCAGCTGCCCGGACGGGCCCTCGCGCCGGTCCGATTCCTCACCATCGGCTACATCGACGTCTTCCGCGGCATCCCACTGCTGCTGATCATCCTGCTGATCTCCGGCGGCCTCCCGGCTCTCGAATTCCTGCCTGAGGACCTCCGGATTCCGCAGTGGTTCGGCAAGACCGACCCCTTCTGGTACGGGGTGATGGCGCTGACGATCACCTACGGCGCCTACATGGCCGAGGTCTACCGGGCCGGGATCGAAGCGGTCCCCCGTGGCCAGATGGAGGCCGCGCGCTCGCTCGGGATGAGCCACCGCCAGGCGATGGGCAGCGTGATCGTGCCGCAGGCGGTGCGCAAAGTGATCGCTCCGCTGCTCAACGACATCATCGCCCTGATGAAGGACACCACGTTGGTCAGCGTGATCGCGCTGAACGAGGTCGTCCTCGTCGGCAACGACATCTACGCGGAGACCTTCAACAGCTCGGCGCTGACCCTCGGCGCGCTGATGTTCGTCGCGGTCACGCTGCCCCTGGCGAGGCTTGTGGACAAGCTGATCTCACGCGAGCAGGGCCGCTTCACCCGCGGCGCACCGAGAATGGAGGCGCTCTGATGGAGGCGATGGTGAGCGTCGGCGGGCCGATGGTGAAGCTGGAGGGCATCCACAAGCGCTTCGGCGACCTCGAGGTGCTGAAAGGCGTCGACCTCGAGATCAAGAAAGGCGAGGTCGTCTGCGTCCTCGGCCCCAGCGGCTCGGGCAAGAGCACGCTGCTGCGCTGCATCAACCTGCTGGAGCCGCCCGAGAAGGGCGAGATCTTCCTCGAGGGCACCGACATCTGCAAGGGGCCCGGGTCGAAGGAGGGCGAGGCGGGCTGGAACCTCGACTTCGTCCGCCAGCGGGTCGGGATCGTCTTCCAACAGTTCAACCTCTTCCCCCACAAGACCGCCCTGGAGAACGTGACGATGGCGCCGGAAAAGGTCCTCCGCCGCTCCTCCTCGGAGGCACGGGAGAAAGGGGCGGCGCTGCTGAAGCGGGTCGGCCTTGCCGAGAAGCTCGACGAGTATCCCGACCGCCTCTCCGGCGGCCAGCAGCAGCGGGTGGCGATCGCCCGGGCACTGGCGATGGACCCGCACGTGATGCTCTTCGACGAGGTCACCAGCGCTCTGGACCCCGAGCTGGTCAAAGAGGTCCTCGACGTGATGCGCGAGCTGGCCGAAGAAGGGATGACGATGTTCGTCGTCACCCACGAGATCGGCTTCGCCCGCGAGGTCGGCGACCGGGTCGTCTTCATGGACGGCGGCGTGATCGTCGAGCAGGGCAAGCCCGCCGACGTGCTCGACAACCCGCGCGAGGAGCGGACGAAGAAATTCCTCGGGCTCGTCTTGGAGCGGTAGCCCGGGTCTGAGCTAGATGCTGCCGCCGGCCATGGCCGGCAGGATCACCACGGTGTCGCCCTCCGAAACCGCGGTCTCAAGGCCGTCCAGCACCCGCACGTCCTCGTCGTTGAGGTAGACGTTGACGTAGCGGTTCAGCTCTCCCCCCTCGCCGAACAGCTGGGCGGCGGTATCGGGGTGAGCGCTGGTCAGCGCCCGCAGGACCTCGCCGACGTTGCCACCGGAGGCCTCGACCTCGGGCTGCCCGCCGGTTTTCGCCCGCAGCACGGGTGGGATCCTCACGGTCGCCATCAGGCGGGAAACCTATCGACTATCCGGCGCAGAAGAGCTCGTAGTCGGGGAACTGGCCCATCTCCGACTCGGGGACCTCGGGCGCGTTCTCGCCGCAGATCGGGCACTCCGGATCGCGGCGGACCTTGAGCTCGGTGAAGCGGGTGCCGAGCGCCTCGTAGAGGAGCAGCCGGCCGATCAGCGGGTCGCCGACTCGGAGGACCAGCTTGATCACCTCGTTGGCCTGCAGCGTGCCCATCGTCCCGGCCATCACCCCGAGCACCCCGTTGGCGGAGCAGCTCGGCGCCAGCTCAGCCGGCGGCGGCGTCGGGTAGAGACAGCGGTAGCAGGGCCCCTCGAAGGGGACGAAGGTCGAGATCTGCCCGTCGAAGCTGAGGATCGAGGCCGAGACGACCGGCTTGCGCAGCCGCACCGAGGCGTCGTTGAGCAGGTACCGGGTGGGGAAGTTGTCGGCGCCGTCGACGATCACGTCGTAGTCGCGGATCACGTCGAGGATGTTGGAGGCGTCGAGGCGCATCCGGTGCTCGACCACCTCGACGTCGGGGTTGAGCGCCTCGATCGTCTTGCGCGCCGAGGACGTCTTCGGCTCACCGATCCGCTCGGTGTTGTGGATCACCTGGCGCTGCAGGTTGGAGGCGTCGACGACGTCGTCGTCGACCAGGCCGATCGTGCCGATCCCGGCGGCGGCCAGGTACAGCGCGGTGGGCGCGCCGAGCCCGCCGGCGCCGAGCAGCAGGACCTTCGCGTTCAGCAGCTTCAGCTGCCCGTCGACGCCGACCTCGGGAAGCAGGGTGTGGCGGGAGTAGCGGTCCCGCTGCTCCGGGGTCATCCCGGAGGTCGCCACGACCGGCAGCCCCTGCTCCTGCCAGGCGAGGATGCCGCCCGCCATCGAGGCGACGTTGTCGTAGCCGAGCGCCTGCATCTGCGCCGCCGCGAGGGCGGAGCGGTTGCCGGAGCGGCAGTAGAGGATCGTGCGGGCGGAGCGGTCGGGCGCGGCGGCCGCGATCTCGTCCCCGAGCAGACCCGGCGGCACCAGCTTGCCGTTCTCCAGATGCGCCTCCTGGAACTCGTGCGGCTCACGGGTGTCGACCAAGACGACGTCGCCGCCCTCGATCTCCGCGGCAGCCTCGAAGGGCTCGATCTCCTCGATCGTCCCCGCTCGCTCGGTCTCTGCGCCAGTCGCCATCGCCCTAAATCCCCTGAAATCGGATCAGCTTTACTTCAAAAAGTATAGCGACCTGCCGATCCCTGATCGGAACCGGCAGGTCGCTCTTCGTGGTCGAAGCGTTTAGCCGAGGCTGGGGCGCATCTGGCGGAGGCGGCGGACCCGCTCCTCGATCGGGGGGTGGGTCGAGAAGAGGCCGGCGATGCCCTTGCCGGAGAAGGGCTTGACGATGTAGAGCGGCTCGGCGGCCTGGTTGACCTGCATCGGGATCGCCTTGGCCCCCTCCTCCAAGCGCAGCAGGGCGCTGGCGAGCGACTCCGGGTTGCCGCAGATCTGCGCTCCGCCTGCATCGGCGGCGTACTCGCGCTGGCGCGAGATCGAGAGCTGGATGATGCTCGCCGCGATCGGCGCCAACAGGACCATCGCCAGCGAGGCGACGAGGCTGAGCGGCGACTCATCGTCGCTGCCGAACCACATGAACATGTAGGCGAGGTAGGTGATCGCCGCACCGATCGCCGAGGCGACCGACTGGATCAGGATGTCGCGGTGCTGGATGTGCGCGAGCTCGTGCGCGAGCACGCCGCGGAGCTCGTCCTCGGAAAGCAGTTTGGTGATGCCCTGGGTGACAGCGACCGCGGAGTGCTTTGGATTGCGGCCGGTCGCGAAGGCGTTGGGCTGATCCTGCGGAATCATGTAGAGGCGCGGCATCGGCAGGCCGGCGCGCGTCGTCAGTTCCCGCACGATCTGGTAGAGCCGCGGCGCTTCGGACTCGTCGATCGGCTTGGCGCGGCTCATTTTGAGCGCCAGCTTGTCGCTGAAGAAGTAGGAGCCGAGGTTGATCAGGAGGGCGATCCCGAGGAAGATCGCGGCCGTGCTGGGGCCACCGATCAGGGCGCCGATCAAGACCAGCAGCCCCGATAGGGATGCCAGCAGGATCGTGGTCCGCAGGGTGGCGCCGAAGGTCGATTGCTTGGTGGTGCTCATGGCGTGGCTACTCCTCAGTCGATTTGCACTCGAAAGTATGACCCTGCTGCCGGCTCTCCACCATGGGGGCCAACCCCCATTCGGCACCGGTCGACCACCTAGGTCCTTCTAGGCTTGGGCGGTGACCCTGGCAGCGATAGCCGTGCTCGCGACCGCTGTGGCGGTACTCGCCCTCAGCCTGGTTCGCAACCGGCGCCGGTTCGCGCCGCTGGAGCACCTGATCGAAGAGATGGAGAAGGTCGACCTGAGCCGGCCCGGGCCGCTGCTGCCCGCCTCGATCGACGGGGTCGGCGAGACCGAGGAGGTGGAGCGGATCGAGCTCGCCTTCCTGCGGATGATGCGCCGGCTCGAAGCCGAGCGGCGGCGGGCGGGGTCGGCCGCCCTGCAGGCCCAGGAGCAGGAGCGGGCGCGAGTCGCCCGCGACCTCCACGACGAGGTCAACCAATCGCTGACCGGGCTGCTGTTGAGGCTGGAGGCGGTCCGCGAGCAGGCGCCGCCAGATCTCGAGGTCGAGCTGGCCGAGACCAGGGCGCTTGCCAACCAGGCGATGCGGGAGCTGCTCTCCCTCGCCCGCCAGTTGCGCCCGACCGCGCTCGACGACCTCGGCCTGGCAGCGGCGATCGCCGGCCAGGTGGAGCAGCTGGCGCGGGGGGAGATCGAGGCGGAGTTCGACGCCGAGGGCGACTTCTCCGACCTCGACGACGACGCCCAACTGGTCGTCTACCGGGTCGCCCAAGAGGCGCTCTCCAACGCCACCCGCCACAGCGGCGCCGGTCGGATCGAGGTGCGGCTGAGGCGGCCCGCCGAAGGTGGCGTGGCGCTCGACGTCACCGACGATGGTCGCGGCTTCGCCTTCGACGAGTCCGAGGGCGGCCTCGGGATCGCCGGCATGCGCGAGCGGGCGCTGCTGGTCGGCGGCGAGCTGACGATCGAGTCGCGCCCGGGCCGGGGAACCACGGTGCGGCTCACGGTCCCGGGAGAATCGCGGCGATGAGAGTCCTAATCGCCGACGACCATGGGATCGTCCGCTCCGGGATCCGGCTGCTGCTCGAGCGCCAGCCCGACATTGAGGTCGTCGCCGAGGCCGCCGACGGCGCCGAGGCCCGCGACCTGGCGGTCCGCGAGCGGCCCGAGCTGGCGATCCTCGACGTGAAAATGCCGAAGCTGACGGGGCTGCAGGCAACCCGGGAGATCAAGCGGCAGGCGCCGGAGGTCTCGGTCCTGATCCTCTCGATGCACGACGACGAGCGCTACCTGTTCGAGGCGCTGAAGGCGGGCGCCTCGGGCTACGTGCTGAAGGCGCAGGCGGACACCGACCTGCTGGCGGCGATCCGCGCGGTCGAGCGGGGCGAGCCGTTCCTCACCCCGGAGGCACAGCGGACGCTGATCAAGGACGTGCTCGAGCGCGGCTCCAGCGGTGAGGAGGAGCTGACGCCGCGCGAGGAGGAGATCGTCAAGCTCGTCGCCGAGGCGAACACGACCAAGCAGATCGCCGAGGTCCTCCACCTCTCCGAGAAGACGGTCGAGAACCACCGCGCCAACGCGATGCGCAAGCTCGGTATGCGCGACCGAGTCGAGCTGGTCCGGTACGCGATCCGCCGCGGGCTGATCGAGCCCTGAACGCGCTGCCGACCTTCACCCCCTATAGAGGGGTCAAAGTCGAATGCGTGGCATAACCGACCTCTTCGGTAGGATTTAGTTCAGATGCTGTTCTCGACCAAAGCTGAGTACGGAGTTCGCCTGATGATCGAGCTGGGGCGCCAGCCCGGGTCCGAGCCGATCTCGTTGAACACGGTCGCCGAGGCCGAGCGGCTGCCGCTCTCCTATCTCGAGCACCTGGTCGCGAAACTGCGCAAGGCGGCCCTCGTCACCTCCACCCGTGGCGCCCACGGCGGCTACCGGCTGGCAAAACCGGCCGCCGAGATCACGATGGACACGGTGGTCGAGGCGCTCGAAGGGCAGATCGCCCCGATGGAGTGCTTCCACGACGCGCCGGAGGGCAAAGTGCTCTGCTCGCACGAGATCGACGGCGGCGGCGCCTGCTCGACCAAGCTGCTCTGGACCCGGGTCCAGGGCGGCGTCACCAAGGCCCTCGCCGGCACCACGTTGGCGGAGCTGGTCGAGTTCTCAGCGGCGAGCGAGCGCCAGCCGGCCGCGGTCGGCAGCGCCGCCTGATCCACCTGAAACCCCCAGAAACGGAGTGAAATTGGCTGAGCTGGAGATACGCAACCTGCACGTCAAGGCCGAGGACAAAGAGATCCTCAAGGGCCTCGACCTCGACGTCGAGAAGGGCAAGGTCCACGCCCTGATGGGGCCCAACGGGTCCGGCAAGTCGACGCTCGCCAACGCGATCATGGGTCACCCCGCCTTCGAGGTGACCGAGGGCTCGATCGTCTTCAAGGGCGAGGACATCACCGAGGCCGATCCCGACGTGCGATCCCAGGCGGGTCTCTTCATGGCCTTCCAGTACCCGGTCGCGATCCCCGGCGTCTCGGTCAGCAAGTACCTGCGGATGATCATCAACGCCCAGCGCGAGGCGCGCGGTGAGGCCCAGATCAAGATCAAAGACTTCGCCAAGGTCGCCCAGGAGGCGATGGCGCTGGCAAACATCCCCAAAGACTTCTCCAGCCGCTACCTCAACGACGGCTTCTCCGGCGGCGAGAAGAAGCGGATGGAGCTGCTGCAGTTGGCGCTGCTGCGTCCCGAGATCGCCGTCCTCGACGAGACCGACTCGGGCCTCGACATCGACGCCCTGCGGGTAGTCGCCGAGGGCGTCAACAAGTTCGCCGGCCCCGACATGGGCGTCCTCATCATCACCCACTACCAGCGCATCCTGCACATGGTCAAGCCGGACTTCGTCCACGTGATGTTCGAGGGGCGGATCGTCAAGGAAGGCGGGCCGGAGCTGGTCAACCTCCTGGAGGAGAGGGGCTACGGCTGGATCCGCGAGGAGGTCGAGGCGGGCGCCACCGCCTAGCCTCGGGACGATGGAGCCGGCAGCCGCGAAGAGCTCCGCCCCGGCCGCGGCGTTCCCGATCGAGAAGGTCCGCGCCGCCTTCCCGGCGCTGCAGCGGGAGGTGCACGGCAAGCCGGTCGCCTACCTCGACAGCGGCGCCAGCTCCCAGCGGGTGCTGGCCTCGATCCAGGCCGTCGACCGCTACGAGCGGAGCCACCACTCCAACGTCCACCGCGGCTCCCACACCCTCTCGGCTGAGGCGACCGAAGCCTTCGAGGGAGCGCGGGCGACCGTGGCGGACCACATCGGCGCCGCCGACCGGCGCGAGGTGCTCTTCGTCCGCAACGCGACCGAGGCGATCAACCTGGTCGCGCGGGCCTGGGGCGAGGCCAACGTCGGCGCCGGCGACCGCATCCTGCTCACCGAGATGGAGCACCACTCCAACATCGTCCCCTGGCAGCAGCTGGCCGAGCGGGTCGGGGCGGAGATCGATTGGGCGCCGATCGACGCGGACGGGGCGCTCGAGATGGCCGCCTTCGCGGCGCTGGTCGAGCGCGGCCCGAAGCTCGTCGCCGTCGCCCACGTCTCCAACGTGCTCGGGACCGAGAACCCGCTTGCCGAGATTTCGCGAATGGCCCACGACGCGGGGGCGCTGGTGCTTGCCGACGGCGCCCAGGCGGCGCCGAAGCTGCCGCTGGAGATGGCCGAGCTGGGCGTCGACTTCTACGCGGTGACCGGGCACAAGCTCTATGGGCCGACCGGGATCGGGGCACTCTGGGGGCGGCTCGAGCTGCTGCGTGAGATGCCACCCTTCCTCGGCGGTGGCTCGATGATCCGCAAGGTCGGTCGCGAGGGCACGACTTACGCCGACCCGCCGGCCCGGTTCGAGGCCGGCACGCCGGCGATAACGCAGGCGATCGGGATGGCCTCGGCGCTGCGCTGGCTGGACCTACTGGGGATGGAGGCCGTGCGGGAGCACGAGCGCGAGATCGCGGCCTACGCCTTGGGCCGGCTGGGCGAGGTCCCGGGGCTGCGGATCTTCGGCCCCCCTACCGGCCCCGAGCGACTCGGTCCCGTCTCCTTCGAGATCGAGGGCATCCACGCCCACGACGTCTCCGAGATCCTCGACCGCCACGGCGTCGCCGTCCGTGCCGGGCACCACTGCGCCCAGATCCTGATGGAGCGCCTCGGCGTCGCCGCCACCGCGCGGGCCAGCTTCGGCGTCTACACCACGCCCCAGGAGATTGACCGCCTGGTCGACGGCCTCGAAGACGCAAGGCGGGTGTTCGGCCTCACCGGCTAGCTGTATTCGTCGTGCAGGCGCCACCACTTGTAGCGCGGACCCTGGGGGCGGTCGCCGGGGGTGTCCTCCCAGTCCTCCTGGCGGCCCAGCGGAGTCAGGTCGAGGAAGGTCCAGACGCTGCCCAATGCCTCCACTCCGCGCCCTCGCGTCTCATAGGTGAGGAAGGCGCGGTCGCCGTCGCGGAGGAAGACGTCGAGGGCGAAGTACTCCTCGGTGCCGCAGGCGCGCTGGAAGTCCTCGCCGTCGGTGTACCAGGGGATCGACCAGCCCATCCGCTCCTTTAATGCCTGGATCTCGTCCTGGGACGCTCGCGAGACCAGGGCGAAGGAGGTGTCGCGGGCGGCGAGGTGGGCGAGCTCTGAGACCTGGTCGGTGAACATCGAGCAGCCGCCACAGGGAGTGCCTCCTGGCGGGAACCAGAAGTGGTAGACGATCAGTTGGGTGCGACCGTCGAAGAGGTCGAGGAAGCCCACCTCTCCCTCGGGCCCGGTGAAGGCAAACTCGGTTGGGAACTCCATCATCGGCGCCCTGCGGCGCTCGGCGGCAAGCGCGTCGCTGGCGCGGGTCGCCTCCTTCTCTTTGGTGAGCAGCGCCTCGTGGGAGCGCCTCCACTCCGCCTCCTCGACGACCGGTGGCAAATCCATGTTTTCCTCCTCAGATCGTGGTTTGGCTCTCTTGCCTAGTTCCCGATGAAATCCAGCGGAATCTCGGGACCCGCCCCCGGCCTCCGCTAGCCTCGAACCATGGACGAGCTCTACCGCGACCAGATCCTCGAGCACTACAAGCGGCCGCACAACTTCGGCCGGCTCGACGCTCCCGACCTCGAGTACGAGGACACCAACCCCTTCTGCGGCGACGAGCAGCACGTGACGATTCGCCTCGGCGAGGACGGCAAGGTCGCCGAGATCGCCTTCGAGGGCAAAGGGTGCGCGATCTCCACCGCGGCGACCTCGCTGCTAACCGACGAGCTGGTCGGGAAATCACGCGAGGAGCTGCTGCGGATGCCGAAGGAGTTCGTCCTCGACCTGCTCGGGATCGAGATCTCCGCGACCCGGATGAAGTGCGCGATGCTCGGCCTCAAGGTCGTCAAGAGCGCCAGCCTCGGCCAGTCCGCCGAATGGGAGGACGAGGGCGAGGCCGGCGACCCTGCGGAAGCGGCGCGGATCTAGGCTCGCCGCGCTAGGCGGCGGCCTCCTCAGGCATCTGGATCACGGCGAACATCGCGCCGTGGGGATCATGGACGACGGCGAACCGGCCGGCCGGGATGTCGACCGGGCCGAAGGCGACGCCGCCACCGGAGGATTTCACCGTCTCCAGCGACGCGTCGGTGTTCTCGACCGCGAAGTAGGTGAGCCAGTGGGGCGGCACCTCGTCGGGGATCCGGCCGCGCATGTCGAGCATCCCGCCAACCGATTCCTCGCCTACCTTCCAGGTCGTGTAGCTGCCGACCTCCGGGAACTCGTGGTCTTCGGTGCCGCAACCGAATACGCCGGTGTAGAAGGCCTTGGAGGCATCGGGGTCGCGGGTGTTGAGCTCGTTCCAGGAAAGCGCGCCGGGCTCGTTGACGCGGCCGGCGCCGATGAAGGTCCCCGGCTGCCAGATCCCGAACACCGCCCCGGTCGGGTCGGTGAAGATCGCCATCGTGCCTAGCCCCATCACGTCCATCGGCTCCGCCAGGACTTTGCCTCCCGCGTCTTTGACGGCGGCCGCGGTGGCGGCTGCGTCGGCGACCGAGACGTAGGTCGTCCAGGCGGGCGGCTGGCCCTCTTCCATCAGCGGCATCATCCCGGCGACGTCGACACCGTCCTTGGTGGCCCGGCGGTAGCCACCGGTCTGCTCGACGTTTTCGGACTCCGGCACCTCCCAGCCCAACAGGCCGGAATAGAACGCGATGGACGCGTCGATGTCGGGCGTACCGAGGTCGACCCAGCACGGGATACCGGGTGCGTAACTGGTCCTCTCGCTCATCTTTCTTTCCTCTCCTCGAAGGTTCTGTGTGACAGCCTAGGGGCCGGACCGGGCCGGCCGCTAAAATCCGACTGGATAAGTAGGATTAAGTCTCATCCCGCACTAGCTGTCCTACCCGGAGCAACCCACCTCGTGACCGACACCGCAGGAACGAAAATTGCCGTGTGCCCAGTGGCCGAGCTGCCGCCCGGAGAGATGCGCCTGGTCGAGCACGAGGGACAGAAGATCGGCGTCTTCAACTGCGAGGGCGCGCTGTACGCGATCGAGGATCGGTGCTCCCACGACGACGGCCCGCTCGCCGAGGGCGAGTTCGACCCGGCGACCTGCACCGTAGAGTGTCCCCGGCACGGCTCCCTCTTCGACCTGAGCACCGGCAGGCCGAAGACGCTCCCAGCTTTCTCCCCGGTGCAAACGTTCCCGATAGCCATCGAGGACGACACCGTCACCCTGGAGGTCGCATAGCCATGGCAACGCCTGAGGCAGTCGCAGAGAAGAGAGAGCTGGCCGGCATCAACGCCGACTACAAGGAGAAGTTCGGCTTCCACGACCCCGAGACGGGCTACGCCTACAAGGCGCCGAAGGGCCTCTCGCGCGAGGTGGTCGAATCGATCTCCGAGTACAAGGAAGAGCCGCAGTGGATGCGGGACTTCCGGCTGAAGGCGCTGCAGCACTTCGAAGACCGCCCGACCCCGAACTGGGGCGGCAACCTCGGCCAGATCGACTTCGACGACATCCATTACTTCGTCCGCGCCTCCGACAAGAACAGCCGCGACTGGAGCGAGGTCCCGGAGGACATCAAGAACACCTTCGACCGCCTCGGCATCCCCGAGGCAGAGCGGAAATTCCTCTCCGGGGTCGGCGCCCAGTACGAGTCCGAGGTCGTCTACCACCAGGTCAACGAGAAGCTCGAGGCCCAGGGCGTGATCTTCACCGACATGGACACGGCGCTGCGCGAGCACGAGGACCTGCTGCGCGAGTACTGGGCGACGATCATCCCGCCCAACGACAACAAGCTGGCGGCGCTCAACTCCGCCGTTTGGTCGGGCGGTTCCTTCGTCTACGTGCCGGCCGGGGTCAAGGTCGAGATGCCGCTGCAGGCCTACTTCCGGATCAACACCGAGAACATGGGCCAGTTCGAGCGGACGCTGATCATCGCCGAGGAGGGCGCCGACGTCCACTACATCGAGGGCTGCACGGCGCCGGTCTACTCCAGCGACTCGCTGCACTCGGCGGTGGTGGAGATCGTCGCCAAGCCGAGCTCGCGGGTCCGCTACACGACCGTCCAGAACTGGTCGCAGAACGTCTACAACCTGGTCACCAAGCGCGCCGTCGCGCACGAGAAGGCGACGATGGAGTGGGTCGACTGCAACCTCGGTTCGAAACTGACGATGAAGTACCCGTCGATCTACCTGCTTGGGCCCGAAGCCCACGGGGAGATCCTCTCGATCGCCTTCGCCGGCGACGGCCAGCACCAGGATGCCGGCGGCAAGATCATCCACGCCGCGCCGCGCACCTCCTCCTCGATCTTCTCCAAGTCGATCTCCAAGGACGGCGGCCGCGCCACCTACCGTGGCCTGCTCGAAGTCGCCGACGGGGCCAGCGAATCGCGCTCCAAGGTCGTCTGCGACGCGCTGCTGCTGGACGAAGACTCGCGCTCTGACACCTACCCGACGATCCGGATCGACGAGAACGACGCCGACGTCGGCCACGAGGCGACGGTCTCGAAGATCGGTGACGAGCAGCTCTTCTACCTGCAGAGCCGCGGGCTCGACGAGGAGGAGGCCTCGAAGATGATCGTCAACGGCTTCATCGAGCCGGTCACCAAAGAGCTGCCGATGGAGTACGCGGTCGAGCTCAACCGCCTGATCGAGCTGCAGATGGAGGGAAGCATTGGCTGAGGTCGCGACCGAACCAGCGTGGCTTTCGGAGAGGCGCCAGCGTGGCGCCTCTCTCGCGGAGAGCCTGCCGCTGCCCGACCAGAAGTCGAAGGGGTGGGAATTCACCGACCTCTCGAAGCTCGACCTCGATGCGTATGAGCCCGCCGCCGTCGAGGCTCGGATAGAGGGCGCGGATGGAGCAACCGTCCTCCCTCTGAGCGATGCCCTCAACTCCCATCCCCAGTTGCTCGAAGAGCAGCTGGGTTCACTCGTGCCGGTCGAGGACCCCTTCGTCGCCCGCAACGAGGCGGGCTGGAGCGACGGCGTGCTGGTTCACGTACCGGCCGGGGTGAAGCTGGAGGAGCCGATCCAGGTCGAGGTTCTGGTCGACACCGCCGCCGCGCTCGGCTGGCGGACCCTGATCGTGCTCGAGGAGGGCGCCGAGGCCGAGGTCTGGGAGCACTGGTCCTCGCCCTCTGACGACGTCGACGCGATCCTCAACTCGGTGGTCGAGCTGAGCGTCGGCCAGGCGGCGACCCTGCGCTACGTAAATACCCAGGACATCTCCGAGAAGTCTTGGATCTTCGCCACCCAGCGCGCCCAGGTGGAGCGCGACGGCCGCCTCGACTGGGCGGCGCTGGGCTTCGGCTCAGGCCGCGGCAAGGTCCGGATGGAGACCAAGCTGGCCGGCCCTGGCTCCGAGGCCCGCGTTACCGGCGGCTACGCGGGCGGCCCGGGGCAGCACCTCGACTACGACACCACCCAGGAGCACGCGGCTCCCAACACCGACTCCGACCTCGCCTTCCGCGGCGTGCTCGCCGCCGGGGCGACTGCGGTCTGGCGCGGGATGATCAAGGTCGACCCCGGCGCCCAGCAGACCGACGCCTTCCAGGAGTGCCGCAACCTCCTGCTCTCCCCAGAGGCCCACGCGGATGCGATCCCGGGCCTAGAGATCCTCGCCGACGACGTTCGTTGCACCCACGCCGCGGCGATCGCCCAGGTCGACCGCGACCAGCTCTTCTACCTGACCTCCCGCGGGCTCGACGAGGCGGCGGCAAAGTCGCTGATCATCGAAGGCTTCCTCGAGTCCCTGGTCGAACGACTGGCCAAGGGCCCGGTGCGGGACAGCATCTCCGAGGCGCTCGAGAAGCGTCTCGCCGAGATCCTCTAGGGACGAAGGAGCTCCGGCCCGCGGGTCCTGTCACGGTGCGGGAGGCCTGCGCGCGAGGTTTTCGTGCTCGGCCTCCTTCCCCGTGCCACCCGCGGGAGGAGCGTTTCGCTCTCGACGCTTTCGCGAGAAGGTTGACCAGAGAATCCCCACAACGATGATGAGCACCGGGAGCAGGTAAAGGACCCAGAGGTAGTGGCCGAGATGGGCGAGGGGGAGCGTCACGAGTTGGCGACCGAGAGCAGGTAGAGACCGAAGCAAGTGAAGGCGACCATCACTGCCAGCATCCAGTACTGGGAGCGGACCGCGTCGCGGTAGTCGGGCCAGTAGATCAGGGCGCGGTCGTGGGCGAGCGTCAGCGCGAGGACGTGGCCGACGACGAGCGAGCCGACCTGGACGTACCAGATCGCGTTGGCGCTGAGGATGGTGAAGTCGATCCCCGAGGAGGCGGTGCCGAAGAGGTCGGTCGAGGCGGTCCCGAGCGGGTCGGAGAGCAGGTAGGTGAACTGAGCCTGCTCCTGGAAGACGAAGAGGCTGAAGTAGTGGGCGACCAGGTAGGCGAGGGCGATCGGGATCAGCGTGTGGGCGAAGCCGGTCCGCAGCGTCGCCGCCGACGGCGCCCCGCGCACAGTCCTCATCCCCCGCACCCCGAGCAGGTAGACGAGGGCGATCCCGACGAAGCAGAGCGCCATGAAGAGCGTGTCGGTGAGGCGCAGCGCGGTGGTCAGCCCCAGCCCGGCGTCGGCGAACCAATCGAAGACGCTCTCGATCGGCCCCTTCAGCGGCCCCTCTGCGGCGCCATCGAAACTGGTCGTGGAGATCGAGGCGACCACTACCGCGAGCGAGCCCGGCACGCTCGCCCACCCGGTCGCGGCCGATAGTGGCCGGCGCCGCGCCAGGCGGCCGTTCTCGACGCCGAAGCACCCGAGCCGGCCGAACATGCCGAAGTAGACGGAGAAGACCTCACCGCGCTCGCACCACTTCTCGACCCCGAACAGGGCCATCATCGCCAGCGTGTAGGCGCTGTAGATCAGCACCGCTACCCCAGCGGCATGGGGGTCGAGGCCGACGGCGACGCCGCCGCTGGCGCCGTAGACGATCTCCAGCCAGACGACGGCGAGAAGACCGATCGCCGCGGGCCACCGACCCAGCGCCTCCGGGTAGGCGAGGTGGGCTGGGCGCTGGCCGGCGATCGCCGTGAACCCGGCCCCGGCGAGGCGCCCGACGGCGCGCCAGGGGTTGAACGGCCGGAAGACGTCCCCGAGCACAGCCGAGAAGACCGGGAAGCCGAGCCAGGTGGTGACGAAGAGGAAGGTGAGGGCGAAGTTCCGGTCCGGGGCTTCGGTGCCGCGGAGCCCGGCGTACACGGCGACGCCGAGCAGGAAGACGCCGACGAGACCGCAGGCGGCCTGCACCGGCCGCCCAAGGAGGACGCGGGACGCCCCCGCTCCGAGCGGCCGCCAGTGCAGCTGCTCGAAACGGGGTCGCCGCCAGCCGGCCGCGAGCGCGAAGAAGGAGACGATCAGGACGACCGAAGCCCCCCAGGCGAAAAGCCAGGCCGGGACCGGGAGGTCGTCCCGAGCGGCCAGCGCGTGCGCGAACGGCAGCAGGCTCACGGGTTTACCCGCAGCTCCGCGATCGGCTCGACCCGTTCCTCCAGCTCGACCTCGAAGATCCCTTCGATCTCGGCCGAGAAGTCGAAGGAAGCAGTGCCACCGGCCGTCACCTGCTCCGAGAGGTCGTAGCCGTGGACGTGGACCTCGTCGGCGACGTCGGATTCGACCCGGAACCGGATCTGGTCACCGGCGTCGAACTCGAGCTCGGTGACGCCGCCGACCGGCGCGCCGTCCTCAATCACGATGGTCGGAACCGCGCCAGAGTCGCCTTCGGCGGACTGAGCCGAGGCCGAGCCGCCTTCTAGTTCGGCGCAGGCGATCTTGTCGGAGTGGCTGTGCTGGCCACCTCCGTGATCGTCGGCGTGGAGCACCACCGAGCCCGCTTCGCCCGCTGGGACTTCGCGATTGCTCGACGCTTTCGCCGCTCCGTCTCCGGCGCTGTCGGACCCGAACGCGAGGTGGATCTCGTTCGGGGGCTCTTCCGAGCCACCGGCTTCGAACTGGAAGTGCGGCCCGCCCGGGTCGGATTCGTCGCAGCCGCCGCTGTGGAGATGGGCGATGTACTCCGTGTTCGGCATCAGGCCGCTCAGGTCCAGCGAGACGGTGGTGCCGCCGTCGGCGCGCTTCAGGGTCGCCTTCCCGGATAGGTCTTTGTATCCGGACGGCGCTCCGGCGAGTAACGCGAACGAGCCGCTGACCGCCTCGCTCTCGTTGCTGTCGGCGCTGCTGTCGCTGCCCCCGCAGGCGGCCAGAGCGACGGCTGCGATAAGCGCGAGTAGTGCCGGAACCAGCTTCTTTGCGTGTCTCATCAGGTTTGTTCCTCTCGGTCGGGTGGCGCGCTCGCGAGGCGCCGCCGGCATCGCCGGCGGGCAGAACGGAGCGCGGAAGGAGTTGGATCGGTCGCTCAGGCGGGCGGGGCGCGGCCCGAGAGCGCGAGCGCCAGCAGCAGGCCGCCGCCGGGCGCGAAGGAGCGCGGCGGCCGGGGCCGGGACACGGCAGCGGTCGGCCTGCTCGGGGCGCGGGCGCCGATCCGCTCAGCCAGGCGCACGATCGCCTCGCAGCCGGGATACCGCCCGAACAGCAGCGCCGCGAGCAGGAGGAGCAGCGGGACCACGGGGAGCAGGAAGGCGCCGAGCTGGGTCACGGCGGCCCAGGATAACGTCCGCGCCGATGCGCCCTGGACGCGAGAACATCGCCGCCCCCGACTTCCCGGCCGGGCTCGCCTGGATCGGAGAGGAGCCGGCATCGATGCCGGCCCTGACCGCCCCCGGGCCGGCGATCGTCCACTTCTTCGACTTCGCCCAGCTGAACAGTGTTCGCACCCTGCCCTACCTGGCCGAGTGGGCGCGCCGGTACCGCGAGTTCGGCCTCAGCGTGATCGGCGTGCAGGCGCCGCGCTTCCCGTTCGGCGCCAATCCGGGCGCAGTGGCTGCCGGCCTGGCGGCACTCGGAGTCGAGTTCCCGGTCGCGATCGACGCCGAGCGGGACCTATGGAGCGCCTACGGCTGCGAGGGCTGGCCGAGCCTCTTCCTCTGGAGCCTCGGCGGCGCACTCGCCTGGGCCCACTTCGGCGAGGGCGAATACCTGGCCACCGAGGAAGCGATCCAGGAGGAGCTGCGCGAGGTCGATGCCCTGCGCGAACTGCCCGAGCCAATGTCCCCAGTCCGCCCCACCGACGCTCCCGGCGCCCGTGTGATGGCCCCCACCCCGGAGCTCTTCCCGGGTGGATCGTGGGAGCGACCCTGGACCGCCGGCGAGGACGGCGAGGAGCTGGCGATCCCCTACGAGGCCGGCGGCGCCTTTGCCACCGTCGAGGGCGAGGGCGAGATCACGGTCGAGCTTGACGGTCGTCCGGCGACGACGATCTCCTGCGACGCGCCCGCCCTGCATACCCTCGCCGAGCACCCAAGCCACGAGTCCCACGAGCTGGTCCTCCACCCCACCCCCGGCCTCCGAATCTGGTCGGTCAGCTTCGCCGCGGGAGTGCCCTAGGAAGCCACAGCTTCAGACGGTGCGGGAATTAGGCGCTCCCGCCCGTCGGGGTAGACCACAACAATCGGTCCCTCTTCCCCGAGCGCTTCCAACATCATCTCGCCGAAGCCGGGAGCATCGGCGGGGATGAACACCGTGTCGTTTGGGTAGTCGAATTCGTCCGCTTCGATCAGAGCGCACACCCGATCGAAAATGATTTCGGTTGCCGGGGTGTTGCCGTTGTCTACTGCTCCCATTGGTCCACCATACTCCTCCATCTGGCCTTGATCTCGGCGATCGCTGCAGGCAAATCGTGTCGAGCCGAGCGACGCTGCGAGACCGGTTCGGCCTCGAGCTTCGTCCCATCTCGATATCTGTGCTTCTCGGGCTGCCCGTGGGCGTTGTCGTAGAGACAAACCGGGTGTGCCTTACCGCCACGGGCGACTAATAGGACGGCTGCCCAGTCCATTTCCTTGTCGTCGTCCCACCTCCAGCGGACCCCAATCCAGACCCCGGGAGCGATTTTCACGTTGTACCTGCTCTCCCTGTTCCCCACCCAGGTACAAGGTCTGGGCGATAAGAACTCTCCCCGGTCGGACCAGAGGGTGACTAAGGTGGGCGGACGCGAGAAAACGACACCGGGAGAGATCGATGACCGACAAGCTCGACTTCGTCGCCGTACCGTCAACCGATGCCGAGCGGACGCGCGGCTTCTACATCGAGACGCTCGGGCTGAGGCCTGATGAGCACAGCCGCTTCGAGTTCTGGGTCGGCCAGACCTGCTTCGGGATCTGGGAGCCGGACAAAATGGTGGCAAGTTCGCGCCGCAGAAGAACGGTCACATCGCGCTTCACGTCGACGACGTCGCCGCCGCCCGCGCCGAGCTGGAAGGGAAGGGCATCGAGTTCACCGGCGACACCTTCGACACCGGCGTCTGCCACATGGCCTTCTTCACCGATCCCGATGGCAACGACCTGATGCTGCACAACCGGTACGCGCCCTACAAGGACTGAGCGCGGCGGGCGCTCAGGCCCGCGCGGCGAGCTCTTCCCGGATCTCCTTGGGGAGCATGAAGCGGACGTCCTCGTGGACGGTGCGCAGCTCCGAGACGTCCTCGGCGCCGCGCTCGCGGAAGAAGCCGACCAGGCTCTCGACCAGCTCCTCGGGGGCGCTCGCGCCTGAGGTAATGCCGACGGTCTCGACGCCCTCCAGCCACTCCTCCTGGACCTGGCCGTGGTTGTCGATCAGGTGGGAGGCGGCACCGTGCTCGCGGGCGACCTCGACCAGGCGGTTGGAATTGGAGGAGTTGGTCGAGCCGATCACCAGCACCAGGTCGCACTCGCGGGCCAGCTGCTTGACCGCGATCTGGCGGTTGGTCGTCGCGTAACAGATGTCGTCGGACTTGGAGCTGACGATCGCGGGAAACTTGGCGCGCAGAGCGCCGATGATCTCCGCCGTCTCATCAACCGAGAGCGTGGTCTGGGTGATGAAGGCGATCTTCTCGGGATCGTCGACCTCGAGCGAGGCGACCTCCTCAGCGGTCTGCACCAGGACGATGCTCTCCGGCGCCTCACCCGTCGTCCCCTCGACCTCCTCGTGGCCCTCGTGGCCGATCATCACGATTGTGTAGCCCTGGGCGGCGAAGCGACGGGCCTCAACGTGGACCTTGGTCACCAGCGGGCAGGTGGCGTCAATCGTGCGCAGGCCGCGGGCGGCGGCGTTCTCGTGCACCGCCGGGGCCACGCCGTGGGCGGAGAAGACGACCATCGCCCCCTCGGGCACCTCGGTCTCCTCTTCGACGAAGATCGCGCCGCGCTTGGCCAGTTCCTCGACCACGTGCTTGTTGTGGACGATCTCCTTGCGCACGTAGACCGGTGCCCCGTGGAGCTCCAGCGCGCGCTCGACCGTCTGCACGGCGCGGTCGACCCCGGCGCAGTAGCCGCGCGGAGCGGCCAGCAGAACGCGCTTGGGGGCAGAGGTGGCGGTGACTGCCATGTCCGCAGGGTACCGACGGGGGTGTCTGAGGTTACGGGTGCCAGAGACCCCGGTTCCTCAGACACGCCGGTAAGCGGCAGCTGAGCGGCTAGCCTTCAGGCATGGCCACTGCAGGAAGCCACCTCGACCGACTGACCGCCGTCGACGCCTCGTTCCTCACCAACGAGAGCTCGAACAGCCACATGCACGTCGGCGCCATCCTGATCTTCGAGGGGCCACCGCCCCGCTACGTCGACCTGGTCGAGCACGTGCGGGGGCGGCTGTCGCAGGTGCCCCGCTTCCGCCAGAGGCTCGTGGTGCCGCCGCTGGAGGCCGGCAGGCCGCTGTGGGCCGACGACGTCAACTTCAACCTCACCTACCACATCCGCCACACCGCGCTGCCCGATCCGGGCGGCGAGGCGCAGCTGAAGCGGCTCGCGGGACGCGTCTTCTCCCAGCAGCTCGACCGCTCCAAGCCGCTCTGGGAGCTGTGGCTTGCCCAAGGCCTGGAGCGCGACCGCTTCGCGATCCTGACCAAGACCCACCACGCGATGGTCGACGGCGTCTCCGGGGTGGACATCGGGACCGTCCTCTTCGACCTCGAGCCGATCCCTGAGCCCGCCGCGGTCGTCGACGACTGGGTTCCGGAGCCCGAGCCCGGGACCACCCAACTGGTCGCGCGTGGGGTGAGCGACGCGGCGGCCGCCCCGGTCAAGTTCGCCGAGCGAGCAGTCGAGGCGGTGCGCCACCCGGAGACGACCGCGCGCAAAGCGGTCGAGGCCCTGGAGGGGCTGAGCGAGATCGTCACCGCTTTCGCCGACCCGGCGCCCGACGTGCCGCTCAACCACCCGATCGGACCGCACCGCCGCTACGTCTGGGCGCGCTCGGAGCTGGCGACCTTCAAGCGGATCAAGGACGCGCTCGGCGGAACCGTCAACGACGTCGTGCTGGCGGTCGTGACCGGCTCGGTGCGGAACTGGCTGCACCGGCGCGGGATTCGCACCGAGGGCCTCGAGCTGCGGGCGCTGGTCCCGGTCTCGATCCGCAGCGAGGACGAGCGCGGCGACCTCGGCAACCGGATCGCGCTGATGCGCGGGCCGCTGCCCGTCTACGTCGAGGACCCGGTGCGGCGGCTGCGGACGATCAGCGACGCGATGGCCGACCTGAAGCGCTCCAAACAGGCGCTCGGCGCCGAAGTGATCTCGCGGTTCAACGACTTCGCGCCCCCCACCCTGCTCGCCCAGGCCTCGCGGATCAACTTCTCCACCCGGTTGTTCAACATGATCGTCACCAACGTCCCCGGCCCACAGATCCCCCTCTACGTCCTCGGCCGGGAGCTGGAGGAGGTCTTCCCGGTCGCCTTCCTGCCTGAGAACCACGCCCTCGCGGTGGCGATCATGAGTTACAACGGCAAGGTCGGCTTCGGCCTGCTCGCCGACTACGACTCGATGGAGGACATCGAAGAGATCGGCGACGGCATCAACGACTCGTTGGCCGAGCTGGAGCAAGCCGCCACCGAGGCGGCCGCCAGGGCCTGATGGCCTTCCTCGTCATCGTCTTCATCGTCGTCCCGATCGCGGAGCTGTTCGTGATCATCCAGGTCGGGCAGTTGATCGGGGTCTGGCCGACGCTGGCGCTGCTGCTCGCCGACGCGCTGCTCGGCTCTCTGCTCCTGCGCCACCAGGGCCGCGGCGCCTGGCGGCGCTTCAACGCCGCCCTCGCGGAGCGCCGCTTCCCCGGCCAGGAGGTCGCCGACGGCGTCCTGATCGTGATCGGCGGCACCCTGCTGCTGACCCCGGGCTTCATCACCGACATCGCCGGCCTGCTGCTGCTGATCCCGCCGACCCGGGCGGTTGCCCGGCGGGTGCTGCGCCGGTTCACTGTCGGCCGGTTCACTGTCGTCGGCGTTCCCGGCGGCTTCGGCGGCGCCGGCACCTCCCCACCGAGCGGCCGCGCGTACGACGTCGACGCCAGCGCCGAAGAGGTGCCGCCCAACGGCGACGGTGCCGAGCGGCGGCTGCCCAACGCCGACGAGGACTGACCCCGGCCGAACAGCCCGCGATATCGAGCACGTTATACTTCGACGGTATGACGCAGAAGATGGGAGCGAAAGGGCAGGTCGTAATTCCAAAGGACCTGCGCGATCAGGTCGGTCTCGGACCTGGGGCTGACGTGTCCTTTGAGCCGGTAGACGACGGTATCGTCGTTCGGCGGGCCGACCGCCGCGCGAACCTACGAGGAAGGTTCGCGGGAAGCGGCATGGCCGAGCGGCTTCTACAGGATCGCCGCAGCGAGCCTCGTTAGCCCGTGAAATCGTGTCTCGATTCTTGGGCTGTGCTGGCATGGCTCGACGGCGACGAGCCAGCGGCCACCGTGGTCGCCGAAACGCTCGACCGCGAACGACCGGCGATGAGCTGGCTGAACTTGGTCGAGGTCCACTACCGGACGATTCGCGATCACGGCCGTCAGGAAGCCGATGCAGTCCTTTCTGAGCTACGCCCACAGATCACCGAGCACCTGCCCGGCGTGTCCGCCATGCGCGCGGTCGCGTCTCTTAAGGCAGCGAACCCGATCGCCTTAGCCGATTGCTTCGCCATCGCGCTCGCGGACGCAGAGGGCACGCAGCTCCTGACCGGGGACCCCGAGATTGTCGACCGGGCTGACGAGTTGCCCTGCGGCGTCGTAGACCTCCGCGCCTAGAAGCCGAGGGCGAACTTGGCGTCCTCGGTCATCATCTCCGGGGACCAGGCGGGGTCGAAGACCATCTTCGGGTGGACCGCGGTGACGCCGGGGAGGTCGCCGACGAACTCCTTCATCTGCTCGGAGACCTGGGGGCCAATCGGGCAGGCGGGGGTGGTCAGGGTGAAGGTGACGTAGACGTCGGTGTTCTCGATCTCGACGTCGTAGACGAGGCCAAGGGAGACGAAGTCGAGGCCCAGCTCGGGGTCGATGACCTCCTCGAGCGCCTCGATCACGTCGTCCTCGGTGAGAACGGTGGTCTGCTCATCGGACATGGGCCAATGGTACTCAGGCGGCCAGGCGGGGATCGGGGCGCCTAGCGCGCGGCCCTGCGGTTGACGTGCATCTCGAAGGCGTCGGCGACGTGCCACTCGGCCGAGAGCATCACCGGGTGCCCGAAGGCGTCGAAGTCGACCTGGTCGATGTGCAGCAGCGGCGTATCGCGCTCGACCTCCAGCAAGGTGGCCAGCCGCTGCTGGGCGACCACCGGCACCAGCTTGGCGCTGGCGCTCTGCACCGCGTGCCCAGCCCGCTGCAGGACGCTGTAGAGCGAGGCGTCGAGCTCCGAGGGATCGCCGGGCGCGAAGCTCCGCGGCAGGCGGTCGACCGAGTAGATGACCGGCCGGCCGTTGGCGGTGCGGATCCTTTCGACGTTCAGCAGCGGCTCTCCCTCGGGCACCTGCAGCAGCTCCGCCTCCTCGGGGATGGCGTTGTGCTCGCTCTGGTCGAGGACGACGAGCCCCGGCGTCATCCCGGCCTCGCGGATCATGCTGGTGTAACTGACCGAGGCGTCGAGGGCGTGACGGCGCGGCAGGGTCTCGGCGACGAAGGTGCCGGAGCCATGGCGCCGGGTGAGATACCCCGCTTCCACCAGCCCGCCGACCGCTTCCCGCACAGTCGCGCGGCTGACCCCGGAGCGCTCCGCCAGCTCGTCCTCGTTGGGCAGCTTGACCCCGCTCGAGTAGGTGCCGTCCAGCAGCTCGCCGAGCAACTCCTCGCGCATCCGCTCGACCGCGGTCAGTCGCTGGGTGGTCACAGAACCTCCGCGGGCGAGCCGCTGGGCGCCGAGGCGTCGAGGACGGCACGGACCTGCGCAACGACGTCGGGGGCGCTCGGGAGCTTGCCTTCGAAGATCGAACTGCCGATCGTGAAGCCCCAAGCGCCCGCCTGTTCCAGCAACCGGACCTGGTCAAGCTCGACGACCGAGCTGGTCGCGATTACGGGGCCGGCGGAGGCGGCGACGACAGCACGGGCGAGCTCGCCAACCTCGGCAGTGGGATGCCGGTAGGCGAGCAGGTTGACCCCGTCGATGCCGGGGGTCCTGGTCAGCCGGTGCGTTTCGGCGGCGATCTCCTCGACCGTCCCTGCGAGCACCCTCGGGCGGCCAACGACGGCGCCCGGGAACGGGCAGTACCGAACCTCGGCGCCGCCGAGGATCTCCGTGCCAACCTCGGGATGGGTCCCGCCGAGGACCCAGCCGGCGCCGATTGAGACCGCCGCCTCAAGCGAGCGGCGCTCCTCCTCCTCGCTCGTGGAGACGACCTCGAGCATCACCTCGAACCCCTGGTCGTGAGCGGCGTCGGCAACCTCGGTGAGCTGCTCGACGCTCGCCCCGACATCCTTGAAGCCGACGTACCGCAGACCGCTGCCACGCAGCTCTTCAAGCACTTCGAGCGGGTTGGGAACCGCCGCCTCGTTGTGGGTGAGCATGAAGACGACGTTGATCATCTCTTATGGCTCCTCTGAAAAACGGTCGTTGGTCGCAGCCTTCCATGGCAAGTCATCAGACGTCCGCTGATTACAACAGATACAAGGTCCGGTGGCCAGGCCCGAAAACCTCAGCCACCCCCGGTTGGCGGGAGCGGCTCTGGCGGCGCTCCGTCAGGCGGCGGGGACAGCTCCAGCTGCCACCAGCCGACGTCGCGCCAGGCACCTTGCTTCCACCCGATCTCGCGGTAGACGCCGATCGGGAGGAAGCCGAGCGACTCGTGCAGGCCAACGCTGGCCTCGTTGGGAAGCGTGATCCCGGCGCAGGCCATCCGGAGGCCCTGCCCGCGTAGCCGCTCGAACAGAGCCTCGTAGAGAAGCCGGCCGTGACCCTGCCGGCGCTCGGCCTCGGCGATGTAGACGGCCACGTCGACCGACCACCGATAGGCCGGCCTGCCACGGTGCGGGCAGGCGTAGACGTACCCGACAACCTCTCCCCCGCGTTCGGCCACCAGCCACGGGTGGGTGGCGGAGATCTGCTCGATCCGGCGAGCGAGCTCGGCGGCGCTCGGTGCCAGCTCCTCGAAGGAAGTGGCGCCGTCCTCGACCTGGGGTGCGTAGATCGCCGCGCAGGCGGCGGCGTCGCGGTCGGGCTCTGCATCGCGGATCGCGATCGGGTTCATCCCTCAATAGGCTGCCAGGCATGAGCGACCCCGGTCAGGTCCAGCGGCGGGCGATAGGGATCGTCTTCTCCGACGGTGGCCTGCTGGCGCTCACCGCCACCCTGCCGGAGGGACGTGCCGGGCACGGCGCGGAGGAGGTCGCGGGGGTGCTCTGCGACCCCGACGCGGCCCCGGTCGAGTTCGAGGAAGCGCTGCTCTCGACCGAGTACGGCGAGGACGGCGTGCAGCGGCGGGCGACGCTGGAGCTGTGGCCGAGCGTCGAGGACGGCCGGCCGCTGCGAGGCGCCGGCAGCCTGATCAGCTCGGTCGCCGTGCGCCGCCACGGGCTCGAGTCCCGGATCGCCTTCTTCCGCTGGTCGGTCGAGGGCCGCGAGGGCCTCGGCCACTACGAGGTGGCCCGAACCGGTGGCTGAGATCAAGGCGGTCGTCTCCGACTTCGGCGGCGTCCTGACCACGCCGCTGCTCGGCTCCTTCATGGCCTTCCAGGACACGACCGGGATCTCGACCGAGGACCTCGGCGAGGCGATGGCCGCGATCGCCGAGGAGGATGGCGAGAACCCCCTCTACCGACTGGAGCGCGGCGAGGTCACCGAGGCCGCCTTCCTCGACCGCCTCGGCGAAGGTCTGGAGCCGTTGCTCGGCCACCGTCCCGAGCTGCACCGGTTCAAAGAGATCTACTTCGAGGCGCTCGACCCGAACGAGCAGATGATCGGGCTGATGCGGGAGCTGAAGGGCGAGGGTTACCGGATGGCGATGTTGACCAACAACGTGCGCGAGTGGGAGCCGCTGTGGCGCTCGATGCTGCCGGTCGACGAGATCTTCGAGGCGGTGGTCGACTCAGGCTTCGTCGGCGTCCGCAAGCCCGAACCGCCGATCTACGAGATGACCCTGGAGCGGATCGGGCTGCCCGGCGAGGCCTGCCTATTCGTTGACGATCTTCCGCATAACTGCGACGGCGCGCGCGAGGCGGGCATGACTGCTGTCCACTTCCGTGACAACGAGCAGGCCATCACGGAGATCCGCGCAGCGCTCTCCTAGCCGTAGCCAGGGGGCTTGCCGGGGACGTAAAGCCAATCGTTGAAGAGCTTGTCTAGCTGCCGGCCGGACACTTCCTCGGCGAGGGCAATGAACTGAGAAATGGTGGCATTGCCGTGGCGGTGCTCGGCGGTCCAGCGGCGCAAGACGGTGAGCATTGGTTTATTAGTGCCGATCTTCATGCGAAGTGCTTGGAGGGCCATCGCTCCGCGCAGGTAGATGGAGTCGGCTAAGAGGTTCTTGGGGGTGCCGGGGCGGCCGGGGGGCGGGTTCCAGAATCCCTTCGCCGAAGCCGGCGTGCGATAGAGGCGGTTGAAGACCTGGCGAGCGGATCGGCCGCCGTGGCGCTCGGCGTAGTACCACTCAGCCCAGGTCGCGAAGCCCTCGTTGAGCCAGATTTCGGGCCACCGCGTCAGCCCAACCGAGTCACCGAACCACTGGTGCGCCATCTCGTGCACCATCGTGGCCCTGTTGGGCGTGCCGGTGTATATCGGCCGGGTCTGGGTCTCCAGGGCGTAATCGACGAGGGCCAGATCGACGATCGAGCCGAGAGTGTCGAACGGGTAAGGGCCGAAGACCTGGCTCTCGAAGCGGACGATCTCCGGGAGGGCCCGCAGGGCGCCCCGCGAGGGCTTCGCCAGCCGCGAGTCGACCATCGTCCAGGCGGGTTTACCCGCGATCTTGGTGCGAACGAGCTTGCCACGACCGATGGCGATCACCGCCAGGTAGGGCGCCATCGACTGGGACACGTCCCAGGTGAAGGTCTTGAGTCCGGAGTGGCGACGGACGGCAAGCAGGCGGCCGTTGGCAACGCCTTTCAGCCGCTCCGGCACGGTGATCCGGAAGCTGAACTCGGCCTTGTCCCGCGGAGTGTTGTTGCAGGGAAGCCAGGACGCCGTCCCAACCGGCTCACCGAGCGCGACGGCACCGTCGTCGGTGCGGATCCAGCCCTCGATGCCGCCGTCGGGGTCGACGACCCGGCGAGGGGTCCCTCGGTAGCGGACGACAGCGGTGAACCGGGCGCCCGCGGCGAGCGGCGTCGCTGGAGCCACGATCAGCTTGTCGGCGCCGCGAGAGAATTCGGCGGGCGCCCCGTCGACGGTGACGCCGGTCACCCGGAGGCCGTCGAGGTCGAGCGAGAAGCGGCGCAGGCTCGCCGTGGCGGTCGCGGAGATCGTCGCCGTCGCCCGCAGCACACCGCTGCCGGGCGAGTAGGAGAGCCGCACGTTGTAACGCGCCACGTCGTAGCCCTGGTTGCCGGTGCCGGGAAAGAAGGGGTCACCGAGCCCGCGTGCCTGGGCGGCGTCAGCTCCGAGCAGGCAGGCAGCGACCAGACCCGCCAGACACCAGGCTATGCGGACGGCGCTCGGCGACCGACTAGTTGTCGGAACCGGCCCGGTCCCAGATATAGAGCTCGACCGCCTCGACGGCGAGCTGCATCAGTCGCGGTGGGGCGAGCAGGCCGAGGACCAGCTCCAGCGCGTCGTCCTCGGTGACGCCGGCGTCGACCGCCTCCTCGCCGCGGAAGCCTGCAGCCAGCTTCAGCGCCTCGCGCCGGTTGTCGCCGAGGGAGTCGAAGGCGCCCATCAAGAAGTCGCGATTGGGAACCGGCTGCCCGCCCTCGAGCGAGCCGTGCCAGGCGGCGAGCATCGAGAGGTCGTGCTCGTCGAGCTCAGCGATCGCCTTCGCGTAGTGGACCTCGAGTTCCGAATCGGGGATCTCGTCGACCCAGGCGCGCACCGCCTCGCCGAGGAGCTGGCGGCGAGCCTCGCGACCGACCGAGTCGGAGATGGCACGGACCGCATCGGCTGGATCAACAAAGCAGAGGGACATGAGCTTGCCCGCAATCTAAAGACGGCGGTAGACGCCAAAACGGGCCGGCCTCGCCCCAGTTTGCGGGAGCGCGCCGCACCCCTCCATAGGCTGGGAGGGTGCCGCTGAAACTGATCCAGGGACCGCCGAATTCCGGCAGGGCAGGTGTTCTGCGGCGCCGCTTCGCGGCGGCGCTCGACCACGACCCGATCCTGGTCGTGCCGAACACCGACGACGTCTTCTCCTTCGAGCGTGAGCTCTGCGGCGACGCGGCGGCGTTGGGCGGGTCGGTGATGACGTTCGGGGCGCTGTTTCGCACCGTCGCCACCGCCGCCGGGCGGCCTCCGGCTGCCGAGCTGACGCCGGCGCAGCGGCTGAGGGTGGTATCGGCGGCGATCGAGTCGCGCCGCGCCCGGCTCGGGCCGTTGCGGCGAGCCGCCGGCCGCCCCGGCTTCGCCCGTGCCCTGGGGGGACTCTTCGACGACCTCCAGGCCGGCGGCGTCGACCCGGCCGCGGTGGCGGCGAGCGCGGCGACGCTGGAGAGCTCGGCCTACCTCGACGACGTCGCCGCCCTTTTCGCCGGCTATGAGGAGGTCCGCGAGCGGACCGGCCTCCTCGACCCCCACGGGATCGCCCGCGAGGCAATCGCGCTGCTTGTGCGTGACGGGTCCTTCTGGGGGGAGCGCCCGGTCTTCCTCTACGGGTTCGACGACCTGACCGCGAACCAGCTTGAGCTGGTCGAGGGTCTCGCGCGGCGGACCGAGGTGACGATCGCGGTGCTGTTCGAGCAGGGCAACCCGGCGCTCGCCGCCCGGGCCAACCTGCCCGAGCGGCTGCGGGAACGGATCGGGGTCGACGCAGAAGAGCTGACCGAAGCCGACCCCGGCAACACCGACAACCCGCTGCTGTTCCATCTGGCCCGCGGCTTCGGCCACCAGGGAGCCGAGCGCCGCGAGGCGGACGGTGGTCTGGCGCTGCTGCGGTCGGCCGGGGCCCGCGGCGAGGCCGAGGCGATCGCCGCCGAGGTGGCGCAGCTGGTGCACGGCGGCGCCGACCCGGCCGAGATCGCGATCGCCCTGCGCGACCCACGGCGGCGCGGGCCGGAGATCGCCGCGGCGCTTGAGACCAACGGCATCGCCACCGCCCTGGAGGCGGAGATGCCGGTCGCCGCGACCGGGGTCGGTGGGGCCCTTCTCGCCCTGCTCGAGGCCGAGTTCGGCACCAGCCTGGCGACCGACCTGTTGCGCTACCTGCGCGGGCCCTCCGGGTTCTCCCGGGGCAGGGTCGACTGGTTCGAGCGCGCGCTGCGCCGGGGCCGGGTCCGCGACGCGGAGACCGCGCTGAAGCTGTGGCAGGGCGAGGACGGCGAGCCGCCTCGGGACCTCGAGCGACTACGGGAGGCGGCGCGCGTCTCCCCCGCGGCGTTGACCGCGGAGGCGGGCGAGCTGGCGGCGAGGATGGCAGCCCGGCCGCTTCGCGGTGAGGAGGACGGCCCATCGCTCGGGCCCGGGGACGGGCTCGAGCTGCGCGCTGCGGCTGCGCTCGGCGCTGCACTCGGCGAGCTGGCCGAGCTCGGGGAGCTGGCGCCGGGGCCGCAGGAGCTGGCCGCGACCGTGGCATCGCTCGAGTTCCGCGTCTGGTCGGGGCCGGTCGAGGGCCGGGTGAGGATCGCCAGCCCCTACCGGCTGCGCGCCGGCCGCTTCGACCACGTCTTCGTCGGCTCGCTGCAGGACGGGGAGTTCCCTCGGCGCGACCGCGGCGGCGACCCGTTCCTCTCTGACGCCCAGCGGGGCGCGCTCGGGCTCGACCCGCGGCGCGAGGGCGAGGCGGAGGAGCACTACCTCTTCGCGGCCTGTCTCTCGCTGCCCCGCCGCAGCCTCTTCCTCTGTTACCGCGAGAGCGACGAGAACGGCGCCGCCGAACCTCGCTCGCCCTTCCTGGACGACGTCCGGGCGCTGTTGGCTCCTCCCGAGGAAGGGCCAGCGCCCGACCCGGCCGAGGAGATGATCACCCGCGGGTGGGACCTGGCCCGGGTCGTCCACCCGGTGGCCGAGGCGCCCTCCGAGGACGAGCTCGCCCGCGCCCTCGCCGCCCACGGCCCGAATGCGGACGCGGGCGCCCTGCTCGCGGCGGCCGAAGTCGGCGACGACCTCGCGGGCCGCTTGGAGGAGCGGATCAGCGGCGCCCGGCGCGCAGAGGCCGCCTCGCGGGCGCCCGGGCCGCTCACCAACCCGGCGGTGCTGGAGTCACTTGCCGCGACTGCGGCGTTCGGGGGCACGACGCTGGAGGAGTTCGATCTCTGCTCCTACCGCTGGTTCGTCGGGCACGAGCTGCGCCCCCAGCCGCTCGATCCCGTCCCCGACCCGCTGGTCCAGGGCGGGATCATGCACGCCGCCCTCGACCGGCTGTATCACGAGCGCCCGGGCGGCGACCCGCTGCCGCGCCCCGACTCGCTCTTGGCCTGGACCGCACGTGGGCGCGAGCTGGTCGCCGAGATCGCCGCCGAGCGCGAACTCGGCTCGCACCCGGCCGAGCGGGCGATGGCGCGACGGGTCGAGCGCCTGCTCGACCGCTTCCTCGCCGAGGAGGCGGGGCGCGAGACCGGTGGCTTCGAGCCGTGGCTGCTGGAGGCGGCCTTCGGGGCGGAGGCCGACAGCGAACGACCGACCCTGGAGCTCGACGGTTGGGGCCTGCACGGGGCGATCGACCGGGTCGACCGCGCCGCCGACGGCCGCGCCGTCGTCCTCGACTACAAGCTCTCCGGCTCGGTGACGCCGCGCGAGCGCTTTGAGGAACGGGCGAAGCTGCAGCTGCCGCTCTACCTGCTCGCCGTCGCCGAGCACTGGGGCGCGACACCGGTCGGCGCCCTCTACCACCCGCTGCGAGGCACCTCCGTCCGCAGGCCGCGCGGCGTCGTCGCGGAGGAAGCCGCCGTCGACCTCGGCGGCTACGGGCTCTACGACAACGACGTGGTCGAGGGTGAGGCGCTCGAGCAGCTGCTCGCCGAGTCGCGCCGCCGGGCCGGGGAGATCGTCGCCCGCATTCGCACCGGCGAGGTCCGCCGCGATCCCGGCCCCCGCCCGGGCCTCCGCGGCCACGACGTCTGCCCCGCCTTCTGCACCTTCGCGACGGTCTGCCGCCGTGACCGCGCGCCCCGCTACGAGGAGGACGAGGAGGTGGAGAACGGTGAGCGCTGAGCGCGCCCCGACGCCGGAGCAGGCCGCGGCGATCACGGCCTCCGGTCACGACGTCCTGCTCGAGGCGGGAGCGGGAACCGGGAAGACCGGGGTGATGGTGGAGCGCTACTGCCGCCTGGTCTGCGACGAGGGCGTTCCCCCCGACGCGATCCTCGCCTTCACCTTCACCGACCGCGCCGCGGCCGAGCTGCGCCAAAGGATCCGGGCCGAGCTGGCGCGACGGGCCGAAGCCGGTTCCGAGCGGGCGGGAGGGTTGCTGGGCACGATCGGGGCCGCCTGGGTGACGACGATCCACGGCTTCTGCAACCGGATCCTCGCGGCGCACCCGGTCGCCGCCGGGGTCGACCCCGGGTTTCGCGTGCTCGACGCCCCCGAGGCTTCGCGAGCAGCGCGCGAGGCGTTCGATGACGCCCTCGCCGAGTTCCTTGCCGGTGGCGACCCCGCTCGCGAGGAGACAGTCGCGGCCTATGAGGTCGAGGGATTGAGGGCAATCGTCGCCGGCGTCCACGCCGAGCTGCGGAGCCGCGGTGAGGCCGAGCCGCGGCTGCCGGAGCCGCCGCCGCCCAACCCGGCCGCCGCGGTGGCCCGGGCGGCGTCCGCCGCGGCCGAGGCGCTCGAGGAGCTGCGCGACTCCGACCCCAAGCGCGAGCTGCTGGAACGGGCGTTGGCCCACCTCAGGGACACCCCGCTGCCCGGCCTTGAGGAACTGCGGTCGCTGCGAACAAACAGCAAGGCGAAGGCAATCGCCACCTACCGCGAGGCGATCGACGCGGCGATCGCCCGCACCGCCGAGGCCGGCGAGGGCGGCCGCGCCTACGCCCACCTGGCCGAGCTCCTAACGCTCTTCTCGGCCCGGTTCGAGGCGGCCAAGGACCGGCGCGGCGGCGTCGATTTCGAGGACCTCCAGATCCTCGCCGCCCGGCTGTTGGAGCGGGCGGAGGTCGGGGGGTCCTACCGCGGCCGCTTCAGCCACCTCCTGGTCGACGAGTTCCAGGACACCAACCGGTTGCAGCTGAGGCTGATCGACGCGCTGCGCGGCCCGCGGTCCGAGCTGGTCGCGGTCGGCGACGAGCTGCAATCGATCTACGGGTTCCGCCACGCCGACCTCGATGTCTTCCGCCGCCGGCGGGAGCTGGCTGAGCAGAGCGCCGAGGCCGAGCTGATGCAGCTGAGCGGGAATTTCCGCTCCCGGCCGGAGCTGATCGCCGCGGTCAACCTCTTCGGCGCGGCGCTCCTGGGAGACACGTACCGCCCGCTGCGGGTGGGAACGCTCCCGCCGGCCGAGCCGCCCCCTGCCGAGGACACCCCGGTTGAGCTGCTGCTGACTGCTCGCGACGGCTGGGACGACGAGAGCATCCACCTGGAGCCGGCGATCGATGGCTCCACCCCGCTCAACTGCCTCGCCGAGGCTCGCTTCCTCGCCGCCCGGCTGCGGCAACTGGCCGACGCCGGCGTCGGGCGAGGCGAGATGGTCGTGCTGCTGCGCGCCTTCACCCACCTCGACGCCTACGAGGACTCGTTGGAGCGGGCCGGGTTGCGTCCCTACGTGGTCGGGGGCCGCGGCTACTGGTCCCAACAACAGGTCGCCGACGTCGGCGCATTGCTGGCGACGATCGCCAACCCGCTCGACGACCAGGCGCTCTTCGGCGCCCTTGCCTCCCCCGCCTGCGGCCTCGCCCCGGACACCCTCTGGCTACTGCGCGCGGCCGCCGGGCAACGGCGCCACGTCTGGCCGGCGCTGGAGCGCGCGGCCGGAATCGGTGAGGCGGAGCTGGCCGAGCCGGAGCGGCTGGAGCAGATCCCGGCCGCCGAGCTGGAGCTGCTGCAGCGTTTCGTCTCCAGGCTGGAAAGCCTGCGGGAGCGGGCCGGCCGGCTGACCTTGGCCGCGCTGATCGAGGCGGCGATAACCGAGACCGGGTACGACCTCGCCGTCCTCATGCGGCCTTCCGGCGAGGCCCGCCTCGCCAACGTCCGCAAGCTGGCCCGTCTCGCAGCGGAGTTCGAGTCGCGCGAGGGCCGTGATCTGCGGGGCCTGCTCGACTTCCTCGCCGCCCGCGCCGAGAGCGATGCCGACGCCCAGGCGGCGACCGCCGCAGAGGGACACGACGGGGTCCGGATCATGACCGTCCACAACGCCAAGGGACTCGAGTTCGACGTGGTCGCGGTGCCCGACCTCTCGCGCAGCTTGCTGGCGGGGACGCGGCCGCCGCTGGTCGCGCTCGGCCGCGAGGACCCGCCCCGAGTCGGCATGCAGTTGCGCCGGCTGGGCAGCGGCGCGATCAATCTCTACGACTACCCGGTGCTCTGCGACGAAGCCCGGGAGCGGGACTCCGAAGAGGGCCTGCGCCTGTTCCACGTCGCCGCCACCCGCGCCCGGCGCCGCCTGATCCTCAGCGGCGTGGTCAAACCGGAGGCCGGCCGGGAGAACCGGCCCGGGACCCCGGTCGTGGAGCGCCTGGTCGAGGCCATCGGCGTCGAGCGAGACGCCGACGCGCGCGTCGCGGTGCCGCCTCCCCTGGCGCGGCCGGGGCTGGAGGCAACGTTTGAGCCCTCGGAGATCGCGGTCCGCGTCAACCTCCCTTCTCCCGAGCGCGCGGCCGAGCTGACCGCGACCCGACGCGAGGCCGGTGCCGAGCGCCCGCTGGGCGAGGGCCCGCCGCCGCTGGTCGAGCGTCGCCCTCCGATCGTCGCCAGCCGCCCGCTCTCCTACACCGCGATCGCCGCCTATGAGGAGTGCCCCTATCGCTTCTACATGGAGCGCGTGCTGGACCTCGGCGGTAACGGCGGTCCCACGCGAGGTCGCACTTCCTCCCGCATAGCGGAACAAAGTGCGACCTCAGCCGGGAATTCGCCGCGTGAGGAGCGAACGGCGCGCGGGGTTGCCGTTCACTCGCTGCTTGAGTGGAGCCAGGAGAACGGGTGGCAGCAGCCACCGGCCGAGCTGGCGCGCTTCCACGCCCTCTCAGCCGGCCTCGGCGAGGAGCAGGTCACCGAGCTCTTGGAGCCGGTCCGCGGCTGGCTCGACTCCGACCTGCGGAACCGGATCGCCGCCGAGCCGGCCCGTGCCGAGGTACCGATCCTGCTTGGGGTCGGCGGCACCGTGCTGCGCGGCTCGATTGACCTGCTGGTCGAGCGCGACGGCGGCCCACCCCTGGTCGTCGATTACAAGACCGACCGCCTAAACGGCTCCGGCCCGGCGACCCACGCGGCCCGGTACGAGGCCCAGCGCGCGATCTACGCACTAGCGGTGTCCGAGTCATTGGAAGCCGAGGAGGTCGAGGTCGTCTACGTCTTCCTCGAGCGCCCGGAGGAGCCGGTCACCACCGTCCTCGGCCCGGCCCAGCTGGTGGAGGCAAGAGCGAACCTCGAAGCGACGATCGCCCGAATCGGCCGCGGCGAACTCTCACCGGCACCGAAGGAGGATCGGACCTGGTCCCTGTGTCGAGGCTGTCCGGCACTGGGCAGGCTGTGCTCCGGCCCTGAGCCCGAGTGATCAGGTGGGCTCGGCCGAGGAATCCAACTTCGCGGCCAAGTCGTCGAGCCTCAGCTCTTTCAAGCCCTCGCCGACGGCGTCCAACTCGGTCGCGCAGAAGTTGACCAGCTCGCGGCCCTCGCGGCAGAGCTCGAGCGTCTCGCGCAGGCCCGCCTGGCCGGAGTCGAGCCGGTCGATGATCTCCTCCAGCCGCTCCACTGCCACCTCATAGCTATCCGGCATCTCGGTCAATCTCTCCCTCGGTCTGCGCCCTCACTCGCCCGTCGGCAAAGCGCAGACTAATCTCGTCGGCGGCGCTGGCCGCCGCGGCCGAGGTGACCGGCTCGCCCTCGAGGGTCTCCGCCAGCGCGTAGCCGCGCTCCAAGGTTCGCTCGGGATCGTGCGCGCGCAGGGCCACCGCCGCCTTCGCCAGCCCCTCCCGCCGCCTTCGCAGACCGCGCCCCGCCGAGCGCTCGATCGCGAGGCTCCGCTGGCGCTCCGTGGCGGCCGCGGCCGCCGCCCTCTCGATTCCCCGGCGCCGCGCCCGCTCGAGCACGATCGCCGCGATCCGGCGCTGGAAGGCGGCCCGCTCGGAAAGCCCGCGCACCGAAGCGGCACGGATCTCGCGGACCTTCTGGTTGAGGCCCGCACGCTCGCGCTGCAACGCTCTCGCCGGGCCGCGCGCAAGCGCCCCAAGGTGGCGGGTACGGGCGCCGATCGCCGACTCCGCAGCGCGCCGCAGCGAGCCTCCAGCCCGCCCCAGCTCGCGGCGGGCAACCCCCAAGTCGAGCGGCACCGCTGCCTCGGCGGCGTGGGTCGGGGTCGAGCAGGCGATCGCGGCGACGTCGTCGATCAAGGTCGAGTCACGCTCGTGGCCGACCGCGCTGATCACCGGCACCCGCAGCAGCGCCACGGTGCGGCAGAGGGTCTCGTCGCAGAAGGCCCAGAGGTCGGCAAGGCTGCCACCGCCCCTGGTGACGACCACCGCCTCCACCTCGGGGCGGGCGGCCAGTCCCTGGATCGCGGCCGTGATCGCCGGCGCCGCGTGACGGTCCTGGACCGGTGCGAAGGCCCAAACCACCGTCCCGCCCCAGCCGCGCCTGCGCAAGCCGGCGAGCAGGTCGCGGCGGGCGGCGCCGGACTCCGCCGTCACCACCCCGATCGCCTTCGGCAACTGCGGCCGCGCCAACTGCTTCTGCAGCTCGAACAGGCCCTCGGCGCGCAACTGTTTGCGCAGCGCCTCCAACCGCGCCAACAGGTCCCCCTCTCCGGCCAGGCGCACGTGGGTGGCGCGAAAGCTGAAACTGGGCGACGCCTGGCCGCCCCCCGGGTAATAGTCCGGTCCGCCGGCGATCACCACCTCGGCCCCATCCCGCAGCCCGCCCTCTGGCAGGCCCGCCTTCTCCAGATCGTTCAGCCAGATAACGCAGGGGACGGCGCCCTCACCGTCGCGCAGCTCGAAGTAGGCCTGAACCTTGCTCCGCCCGACCCCGGTCACCTCGCCGATCAGTTGAACCCGGGCCCGCCTGCGCATCTCCTGCTGGAGCTTCCGCGCGTAAGCGCCGACTGGGAAAGGCCCTGGCAAGTCCACCCGGCCAAGGCTGGATGTCGCCTCGGTGGCTACCTCTACCCCGTCTGTTTCCAACGGCGGGCCCAGGTGCGAAGCTCGTCAATCGCCGGTCCAAGCTCCCGCCCGATCTCGGTCAACGAGTAGGTGACGCGCACCGGGGTGCCCGCTTCCACCTCGCGCTCGACCAGCCCTTCCTCCTCCAGCTCCCGTAGGCGTTGCGAGAGCAGGCGGTCGGAAAGTCCGGGAACCGCTCGGCCAAGCTCACCGAACCTCATCGGCCGCTCGGTCAGGGCGCAAACGATCGCGCCCGTCCAGCGCTTCCCGATCAGCTCGATCGCGGCATGAAAGTGCGGACAGACGGCGGCCTCGCCGCCAGCCTCGACCTGGGTCACCCTGACCGGTTCCACGAGGTAGGAGCTTACCCAACGTAAGTGATGGGCCAGTGGCCTCAGCGGGTACAGGGTCCGGTGTCGACCGGCTGCCCCACTCGGACCAGAGCCTCGCTGACCAGCTCCGCCGGGATCGCGAAACCGCCCGGAGGGCCGCCGGTGGTGGCGGCGAAGATCGTGCCGATGACCCGGCCCCGGCTGTCGACGACCGGGCCGCCCGAGTTGCCGCTCCGCACCAGGCCGCGCAGGGCGGTGATCGGGCGCTCTACCGGGCCGCTGCCGTAGGAGTCCTCGGTGACCGTGGACCTGGTCTCACCGACCCGGGCCGGCGAGAGCGCGTAGGGCCCGTTCTCGGGATAGCCGAGCACCGCTGCCGAGGAACCCACCCGGCGCTGCGTGGCGAGTGGCAGGGTCGGCAAATCAGCCCCGACCCGGAGCACCGCCAGGTCCTGCTCGGGCGCGTAGTAGACAGCGGACGCCTCGAGCTCGACGCCGTTCTGCGTGGTGACGGTGGTGTCGTCGGCGCCGGCAACGACGTGGGCGTTGGTGACCACAAGGCCCGGGCCCGCGGCCCATCCCGACCCCTCGACCCCGAGCCCGCAGGCGGTGCTGAGCACCCTGACCACGGCGCCGCCGGCGGCGAGCACGTCGGGGTCGGACGCGATCGCGTCGCTGGGCGGGCGACCCGGAGCCGCCGGCCCCAGCACCGAAGGAGCCGGGTCGACCCGGTCGAGCGCGTTGAGCAGCGGGCCCGAGGGAGGAAGCACGTCGTTGAGGCTGCGCAGGATCACCGAGCTTTGGACATCGGCCCGCAGCTGCTCGGTCGCCGGGGCGTGCAGGGCGACGGCGCCGAAGACCCAAGCGAGGCCGAGGGCGACGCAGGCGATCAGCGCCGCTCCGCCGGCGCCGTCGGCCAGGTGCAGAGCCGGCCTCCGAATCAGCCTTGCCCGCAATCCCAAGGCGAGGCTCTCGACGGCGACCGCGACCAGCGCCCCGACCAGCAGCGCGCCGAGCGCTGCACAAAGCGGCGCGTAGGGCGACTCCGATCCCTGCGAGAGCACCAACGGGCCGAGCCGGCCGCCGGCGAGGGCGCCCGCGCCGAACCCGACCAGGGTGAGGGCGCCGACGATCAACCCCTGCCGGTACCCCCACATTCCCAGCGCGATAGTGAAGGCGATGATCGCCCAATCCAGAACAGTCATGTGATGAATGGAAGCACGCGCGGGTTCGCTTTATTAACTTTCGACCAGTGAGTGGGTTATCCCCCGAGGTGGAGCGACGGCGTCGCCTTGTCACTCGCACGCTCCCGCTCGCCCTGATCGCAACCGTCGCTTTCGCCTTCGGCGCCGCCGCCGGCGCCCCGAGCTCGCCCGAGAAGGAGGCGGCAAACCGGTTCGCCGAGGCTTGGGAGTCGCGCGACTTCGCTGCCATGTACCAGGAGCTGAACCCGGCCTCGCGGGCCGCGACCGGCACCGCCGCCTTCGCCCTCGCCTACCGCGAAGCCGAAGAGACCGCGACCGCGCGCTCAATCGATCCGGGTTCCGCCGAGGATTCCGCCGAGGCAGACGGGAGGACGACGGTGCCGGTGCCGGTCTCGATCTCGACCGTCGCCTTCGGCGATCTCGAGGCGGAGGTCGTGTTGCCGTTCTCAGACGGGGGCATCGAGTGGGGCCCGAGCCTCGTCTTCCCCGGCCTGCGAGCGGGCGAGCAGCTCGGCGCCGACGTTGAGCTGGCGCCGAGGGCGCCGATCCTCGCCCGGGACGGCACCGCCCTGGCCGAGGGCCCGGCGGAGGCGCGCGAACACCCGCTCGGCAGCGCCGCCATCGACGTCACCGGAGAAGTCGGGATCGCGCCCGAGGAAGACCTGTCGAAGCTTGCCCGGCACGGCTTCCCCCCGGACACGCCAGTCGGCGTCAGCGGCCTCGAGCAGGCGTTCAACACGAGGCTCGCAGGGAAGCCGGGAGGCGCGCTCCTCGCCACCGATGAGAGCGGCGCCGCGATCCGCACCCTCGCCCGCTCCGAGCCGCGAGCCGGGGCACCGGTGAAGACGACCATCGACCCCGAGCTGCAGGTCTCGGCCGTCTCGGCCCTGGCCGGGCGCGCCGGCGGAGTCGCGGTCCTGGACACCCGCACCGGCGACGTCCGGGCGCTGGCCGGCCAGGCCTACTCGGCCCCCCAGCCGCCAGGCTCAACCTTCAAGATGATCACCTCGGTCGCCGCCCTGCAAAAGGGCGTCGTCTCCCTCGACGACGAATTCGAAATCGTCGACGGGGTCAACGTCGGCGGCCGCTTCATCCACAACGCCAACGGCGAGTTCTGCGGCGGCACCTTCCCCGAAGCCTTCGCCGAGTCCTGCAACGCCGACTTCGTGCCGCTCGGCCCGAAGCTCGGCAGTGAGGACCTCGTCACCGCGGCGGAACGGTTCGGGTTCAACTCGCCCCCCACCCTCTACACCTCGCGGATCGTCGCCGAAGTCGAACCAGCCGAATCGACGATCCCGACCGAGATACCCGAAGAAGTGGAACTCGGCGTCACCGCAATCGGCCAGGGCGAGGTGCTGGCGACGCCGCTGCAGATGGCAACGGTGGCGCAGACGATCGCCAACGGCGGCGTGCGCCAGCCGACCTCGATCGTCAACAACAAGAAATTGCGCCCCGAGGCCGAGCCGGTGCGGGTGATGTCGAAGAAACTGGCCGGCGATATGGCCGACCTGATGGTCGGCGTGGTCACCGAAGGCACCGGCACCGCCGGGGCGATAGTCGAGGCGCAGGTGGCGGGTAAGACCGGCACCGCCGAGCTCGGGCCGAAGCCGGGTCAGGAGAACTCCGACAACCCGATCCAGATCAAGGACGCCTGGTTCGCCGCCTTTGCCCCCGCCGAAAAGGCCCGGCTGGCGGTCGGCGTGATGTTGATCGAAGCCGAAGCCGCCGGTGGCGAAGTCGCCGCTCCGATCGCCTCCGCAGTGCTCTCGACCGGCCTCTGAGACCCCAAAGGCGACTTGTTTCGGCATATAGCCGAGTAAGTCGCCTACCGCCTAGAGGTCGAGCGTAACCTCTCCGGTCTCGCCGTCGGCGGCGGGAATGTGGAGGGTCAGCGGCCGGTTCTCCGAGGCCGAGGGGGGCAGGAGGAAGATCGCGACCGAGCCCTCGATCGAGCCCTGCTGGGGGGTCGAGTCGAGCACCGGCACCTGTTCTTCAGCTTCGACCTCGCCGCCGAGCTCGAGCGCGTAGAGGCTTTCGCTGGGGAGCACGTCGAAGGTCTGGTCGTCGGCGTCGACGATCTCCAGGGTGGAGGGCAGCGGCTGGGCCTCCTCGCTCTCGTTCTGGACTTCGAAGAAGACCCCGAAGTAGTTGGAACCCTCCGGCGGCGCCGGCTGGCCGACCAGGTAGGCGGAGTCCTCGTTGTCGGCCGGGTTGAGGAAACGGGAGAAGGTGACGTTGAACTTGAGCTCGCCCAGCTCCACCGGCTCACCCTCGACCACCTCGGTCTCCTCGCTGGTGTAGCCGCAGGCAGCGACTCCGAGCGCCAGCACGGCCAGAGCCAGGGCGGCGAACAGCGGCAGGGCGAGTCTGCGGGGCGAGGGCATCGAGGGCGCGGAGTCTATTAAGGGATGCCGGTCGCGTAGCGGTTGCCCCCGGCCACGGCGACGCGCTCGTCGGCGGCCCGCTCGGACTCGAGGGTGTCGCGCAATCGTCGCAGCGCCTCGCGCCAACTGCGTTGCTGCCAGAAGGAGCCCGCCGAGGCTATCTCGAGGGCGCGGTCGATCGGGTTCCCCGGCTCGGTCCAGTGGGACACGCGGACCGCGGTCAGGGCTCCCGGGCCCTGGGTCAGCTCCCACACGGTGTGGGTCTGGATCCGGTTAACGCGGCCTCCCTGGCCCTCCTCAATGATCCGGAAGGGCGCCTCCTGCGCGACGATCGTGGTGTCCATCCAGACTGAGCGCAGCGGCGCCTCAACCCGGAACCTGGCCCCTGCTCCGACGCCGGCGGCATCGATCCGGGTGAGGTGGAAATCGGCCAGGAAGTGGTCGGTGAAGGATGGCCTGGCGGCGAAATCAGCGAGCGCCTCGAACACCCGCTCGCGCGGGACGTCGACCTCGACTTCGGCGCTGATCGGGCCCATCGCGGCGCGAGTCTAGAGATCCCCCTACTTTCCGGGATTCCTCATCGAAATTAGGTGACTTGAGAGGCGGGGAGCGTTAGTATCGATTGCAACGCTACGGAAGGAGGCCCCCCAATCTTCGACAGCGTAACCAGCAGCCCCTTGGACGATTGCTTCGGCACCGGCACAATCCCGGGGTCAGGAACCTATTTTTGCCTCAGCTGCGGATCGCAGCTCTCGATGAGGGAGACCGACGAGCTCCCCGAATGCCCCCAATGCGGCAGCGGCCGCTTCCGGCGCGACTCGATCTTCGAGTCGATGCAGGAACACGCCGCCCCGACGGTCGAATTCAGCACCGATACGGAGCACACGCCACCGGGCTGGCTGGATGAGGCGCGTCGGAGACAAGCCCGGCCCGGCTACTACCTGGCCTGGCTCGACGACGCGGACTCGATCGACCAGTTCGAGATCCAGCGAGGCTGGACCCGGATCGGGCGCAGCGCGACCGCCGACCTGCGCCTCGACGACCCGAGCGTCTCACGCCGCCACGCGCTGATCGTCGCCGAGCCCGGACGCGGCCTGCGGGTCCTCGACGACCGCAGCCTCAATGGCGTCCTGCTCAACGGCCAGGAGGTCGAGTGGGCGAGGCTGAAGGACCGCGACGAGCTGGCGATCGGCCGCTACCGGCTCTTCGCGCTCACCGCGTAGGCGGGTTCCGACGCCGTCCGTAGGATTGGGAGCGGTGAACGCCGCTCCCAATCCGGTCGATCCCTCCCAGCCGCCGGAGGTTCCCTCGATCTCCGCCGCCGCCGACAGGGCGCGGGAACAGCTGCACGAGGAGATCGAGCGGGTCCGCCTCGGCGTCGAAGAGATGCTCGCCGAGCAACAAGGCCCGGCCGACACTGACCTGCGCCGCGAGCTCGACGCGCTCCGCGAGGACACCCGCCTCTACGTCAAGAAGCGGGTCCGCCGCAGCGAGAAGAAGACCGGCCGCCGGGTCGACAGGATCGACGAGCGCACCACCGCCCTGGAGCGACGCCTAGACCAGCTCGACGCCGAGCACAAGCTCGCCGAATACCGCATGCACAGCGAAACCGAGCGCATGCTCGACAGCCTCCTCCAAGAGATCCGAGCGATCGCAGACCGCCTCGAAGGCCGCTAGCGGACATCCAAGGTGCACGTTGTCTGTACACTGCAGACAGAACGTGATGCCCGTCGCTAAGCCCACCGAAACCCGCGACCGTCGCTGGAACCTTCGCGTGGAGGACTCCGAGGACGCCCTCGTCCGCGCCGCCAGCGACGCGGCCGAGACCAGCTACAGCAGCTTCGTGCGGACCGCGGCGGTCTCCGAGGCGCGGCGGGTGCTTGCCGACCGAACTCAGTTTCCACTCGACACGCACGCATGGGCGAAGTTCACGCAGCTCTTGGACCAGCCCCCCCGCGTTCCCAGCGGGCTGCACGATCTCTACTCGCAGCCGAGCGTCTTCGAGTAGCGCGCCCGGGGCATGGGGTACTCGCGGCCCGAGCCGCTGCGGGGCAAACACGACCTCGAAGGCTTCTGCTGTGGCGATGACTCGCTGGACGAGTGGCTGCATCGCCACTCCAGGCACGCCGAGGCGGCAGGGTCGGCTCGCACCTTCGTCACCACCGACGGGAAGCGGGTGATCGGCTACTACGCTCTCGCGCTCGGCCAGGTGCAACCAGAGGACGGGACGGAGCGGCTCTTGAAGGGACAACCGGCGGACCGCCTCGTCCCCGTCTTGGTCCTGGCCCGCCTGGCTGTCGACCGAGAGCACAAGGGGTCCGGAGTCGGCAGGTCCCTCCTCCAGGACTCGTTGCTGCGCTGCGCCGGGGTCGCCGACTCGGTCGGAGTGCGAGCCGTTGTGGCCCATGCCCGCAAGGAAGCGAATGGGTTCTACGACCGCTTCGGATTCGAAGCTTCACCCACCGACCCCCTCCACCGCATCCTCCTGATGAAGGACCTGCGCCGGTTCCTGGACGGGGTCAGCGCCCCGTAGGCGTCACTCGGTCGAGATGCTCGGGTCCGCCTGGACCTTCTCCGGCACGACCATGAGGAAATTGCTGGTCGCGTCGGCTGAGAGGGCGAGGACGCGGTCGGCCTCCTCGTCCTGGCCACTGGCGCGCAGTTCGCGGACGTAGCCGTTGAGCAGCTCGTCGATGTCGAGCAGGCCTTCGGCGTCGAGGTCTTTGAGCGCGACTTTGGCGCCCTCGCCGAGGCGGTGCTCGATCGCGGCGCGGTCGATGCCGAAGGCGTTGTGGCGGACGTAGACGCGGCCGCCGGTCATCCCGGCGCAGGCCCAGGGCCCGATATCGCCGAGGACGACAGCGCGGCCGGAGGTCATGTACTCGAAGGCGAAGCCCTTGGCGTTGGCACGGTCGACCAGGCAGCCGCGGCTGTCGTCGAGGTCGTGCTCGGGCTCACCGGCGAGGATCACATCGGCGCCGGAGAGGCGGATGCAGAAGCGCGAGTCGGCCGAGCCCTGGACGTAGAGGCTGCCGCGCTGGGCGCCGTAGGCGAAGGACTTGCCGACTGAACCGTTGAGCCGCTTCCCCTTCGCTCCCTTGCCCTTGAGGATCGCGATTGAGCCGCCCAGCATCGCCTTGCCGACACCGTCCTGGGCACCGCCCTCGATCCGGATCGAGACCCCGTAGGCGTTGAAGGCGCCGAGACCCTGGCCGGCGACCGAGCCGCCGTTGAACTCGAGGCTCGCCAACACCTCGTCGGTTGACTCCGGGCCGTCTTCAAAGATCCGGGACCGGGCCATCGCCCCGGCGAGCTCGGTGCCGAGCACGCGGTCGTTGGCGTCGGTCGGGCGCGGGAACTCACTGCGAACCGTGCCGCCCGCGCAGACTTCCGGCGCCAGCGCGGCAATCTCGGCCGAGGCGAGCTTCGCCTCCATCCGGATCGGCCGAGCCATGACAAGTCCCGCTTCGGCGCGCTCCTCAAGCTCCTCCGTTACCGGCAGGTCGAGCGGTTCGAGGTCGAGGAACTCCTCCAGCGGCGTGATCAGCGGGGCAAGGTCGATCTTGTCCTTGGACGCGACCTGCTCCAGCAGGTCGTAGCGACCGACCAGGTCCTGGGCGCGGTCGTAGCCGAGCGAGGCGACCACCTGCTTGACCTCCTCCCCCATCGAGGAGAAGAACCGGGCGCAGCTCTCGGCGGCGAGCTCGACCTCCTGCGGGGTGAACTTCTTCAGCCCGTGCTGCTGGGCCTGCTCGACCGTCTCGATCTGGGTGGCGATGCCGACGTGGCAGGTGTCGAGCTGGCAGCCGCGGCAGATCGTGCAACCGAGGCTGACCATCGCCAGGGTGCCGAACCCGACCCGGTTGGCGCCGAGGCAGTGCAGCTTGACGATGTCGTGGCCGGTCCGGTAGCCGCCGTCGGCCCAGATCTCGACCCGGTTGCGAAGACCGGCCTCCATCAGCGCCCGGTGGACGGCGCGAGTGCCGATGTCCGAGGGCAGGCCGACGTGGCGCAGCGCGTGCTGGCGGGCGGCGCCGGTCCCTCCCTCAAAGCCCGAGAGGGTGATGATGTCGGCACCCGCCTTGGCGATCCCGAGCCCGATCGTGCCGATGTTCGGCACCACCGGGACCTTGACCGAGACCCGCACGTCGGGGTTGACGGTCTTCAGCTCGTCGATCAGCTCAGCCAGGTCCTCAATCGAGTAGAGGTCGTGGTTGTTGGAGGGTGAGATCAGGTCGGTGCCGGGAGCGGCGTTACGGGCGGCGGCGACCTTCTCGGAGACCTTCTTGCCGGGCAGGTGGCCGCCCTCGCCGGGCTTCGCGCCCTGGCCGATCTTGATCTCGGCGACGTAGGAGGAGTTGATCATCTCCGCCGAGACGCCGAAGCGCCCGGAGGCGACCTGCTGGCCGCGCCACTTGCGGTAGCGCCCGTACATGTCGCGGATCTCCCCACCCTCGCCGTTGACGCAGAGGATGTTGGTCGCCTTAGCCGCCTCCGCGTAGGCGCGGAAGGCAGGCTCGGACTGGGAGCCGAAGCTCATCGAGGAGATCACGATCGGGTAGTCGTGGTGGCCGACGCCGGCGTCGACGCCGGATGCGTCCTTCAAAGGCTCCCTGTCGCCCACCAGACCCATGATGTGGCGCATCGAGATCGGGTTCTGGCGCTCCAGGTCGCGGACCTTCTCGGAGTATTCCTCGTAGGTGCCGGAGCCATTGGCGGTGGCGATCGCGGCCTTGTAGACCTTCGGGTAGAAGCGGAACGTCTTCGCCGGTTTGGCCGCCTCGTCATCGCCGCTGAGGGCGCGGGCGCGTTCGTTGGCGGCCTCGTCGAGGTTGGAGAAGCCGGCGCCGCCGCTCTCGGAGGCGGCGAAGGCCTCGGTCTGGAAGATCTCGGCCAGCTCGGGCTTGACCCCGATCGAGCTGAACTGGCGCGCGTAGCCGCGCACCTCGTGGATGCCGATCGTCGAGATCACTTTCTCGATCCCCTTGGTCAGCGCCGCGCAGAGGTTGCCGACGTCGCTCTCGTAGTCCTCGACGCAGATCACCTCGACCATCACGTAGGGGCAGACGCCGTTCGCGCCGAGCCCGAGCGCGAGCATCACGTCGTGGACGTTGCGGATCGCCGCCGAACGCAGCACCAGCCCGCAGCGGCGGCGCAGGTTCTCCTCCCCGCGCTCGACTTTGAACAGCTTCAGCGCCTGGTCGACGGCGGAGGTGGCCAGGTGCGGATCGAGATAGCGGCGCTCGGCGTCGTACACCGTGCGGTCGGTGAGGACGAGCAGCTCGGCGCCGTCTCGGACCTTCTTCACCGCTTCCTGCTTGATCCGGTCGATCGCTCCGCGGGTCGTCTCGGACTCCAGCAGGGAGATGTCCACCGCGGCGGCGCGACCCCGGAACTCTTCCCAGAGGTCCTCCAGCAGGTAGGTGTTGCGCTCGCGGGCGATCCGGCGGTAGGTCTTGTCGGAGAGCGGGGCCAGGCCGTGATGGCCGCCGAGGATCACCGGGAAGGAGGTTTCGACGGTGCCGGTGTCCTCGCCGGCGGCCTCGAGCGAGGGCCGGCGACCGAACAACGCCCGGGTCGAGAAGTGCTCGACCTCGCGCTCGCGGTCGATCGCCGGGTTGGTGACGACGGCGACCGTCTCCTTGAAGTAGTCGGCCAGGTTCTGGCGCTCCGGCGAGAGCGCGGCGAGTGGCCCGTCGTATCCCAGGGAGCCGATCGGCTCGGCCCCGTTGGAGGCCATCTGCTGGACCAGTTTGACGTCGTCGCGCTGCCAGCCGAACCCAGCAAGGACGCGGTCGGCGACCTTGACCGGCTCCTCGGGCCCGGCGTCGGAGTAGCCGGGGACGTCCTCCCCCTCGAGCGGGCCGCCAGTGTGCAGGGCGCGGTCGTAGCCGGCGACCGCCTCGGTGCCGTTGCGGCGCAGCCAGTTGTCGCGGACGATCCGCAGCATCTCGTCGTGGGCATGTAGGACGGAGCGCCGCTCGTTGCGGTCGATCAGCACCAGCGCCTTCTCGCCCGGCGCCAGCGGCTTCGGCTCGGAGACCATCGCGTGCACCGAGACGACGCCCGGCTCGGAGCTGAACACGTAGTCGTCCTCGGTCTCCACCTGCCACAGCGGCCGCAGGCCGAGGGCGTCGGCGGAGAAGACGCACTCGTCGGCGTGGCGGGCGATCAACGCCACCGGGCCCTGCGCGAACGGGCCCATCGCCTGGCGCATGTACATGTAGAAGCCGTGCAGGTCCTCGGGCAGGGACCGGATCTCCTCGACGATCGGCGGCACCACCATCTCCATCGCCTCGGCGAGGCTGAAGCCCTCGCGGCTGACCATCGTGTCGATCGTCCGGTTGAGGTCCTGGGAGTCGGAGGAGCCGGGCTGGATCGGCACCGCCAGCATCCGCGCCTCCTGGCGCAGCTGCTCGATCGTGTTGATCTCGCCGTTGTGGCCGAGCACCGAGAACGGCTGCACCCGCTTGAATGAGGGCCAGGTGTTGGTCGAGTAGCGGTTGTGGCCGAAGCACCCGATCGTCTCGAAGCGCTCGTCGCGCAGGTCCGGGTAGTACTCGCCGAGCACCTTCGGCGCACCCATCACCTTGTAGACGCAGGTCGTCGCCGAGAAGGACGGCACGTGGACGTCGAGGCGCTGCTCCAGCTCGATCATCAGCTCGAAGAGGATCCGGTCGCGGTGGGCGGCGTCGGGGACCAGGCCGGCGATCTGCCAGAAGTGTGGCTCCTCCTCGCGCGCGGTCGGTCCCAGCGCCGGTGAGTCGACGACGCCGATCCGCTCGGCGAGGACGCGGAAGCCGCCCTCGTTCAGCAGCTCACGGGCGTCGTGCTGGATCTTCTCGCGATCCTGGGAGCGCTCGATGAAGACGTGGGCGACGGCGAAGGCGTCATCGAGGGTGAGCGATGGGTCATGGCCGCCGGAGCGCACCTCCTCGGCCCAGATCTTCCGCGGCAGGTCGAGCAGCAGGCCGCATCCGTCCCCCTCGCCGTCGACGTTGCCGGCCCGGTGGAGCATCTTCTGCAGCGCCGGGATCGCCAACTCGATTGGCTCGTGGCCCGGCGTCGCGTCCTTGCGGACCGAGGCATAGATCGCGCAGGCGTCCTTGTCCTCGACGCTCGGCGGCGAAACCAGTGGCTTGTAGGGACGCTCGGGCGAGTAGCGCTGCGGACTCGCGCCGGTACCGGACTGGGGCTTCGGCAAAATCTGACCTCCCGGTTTCCGTGCCTTCTCCGAGCGGGCACGCGACGGGTTGACAAGTCGGGAAAGTATAGGGCGGTTTCAGCCCCAGGACATAGGTTTGTAGCCGCCCTCCGGCTGGACCCCTATTAGCATCGCGGTCACCGGCTCCTCGGAGCGGTTGAGGACGGTGCGGGACGCGGGCGGCTCGATCGAGGCGAAGGTGCCGGCGGGCGCCGGGTGCTCCTGCCCCGCTATCCGCAAAACCGCGTCGCCTTCGAGGATCACGTAGAGCTCGACCTGGCCGCTCTCGGCCTCGTCGTGCTCGGGGAGCTCGCCGCCGGGGCCGATCTCGACCAGGTTGAAGCCGAAGCACGAGGTACCGAGCGCTTTGCGGGCGAGCTTCCAGGTCGCCTCGCCGGAGCCCTCCATCGACTCGAACTCGTCCCGGTGCTTGATCGTGTAATCGGCCACTCGGTGCGACCATACATCCGCCCAGTCCCGAATGGAAGGAGAGACGGTGAGCGGCAACCCGAAGGACTCCGAGGCGGCGCTGCGGGAGGCGATCGACCGCTACAACGAGGCCTGGAACACCCGCGACGTCGACGCGATCATGGCGATGCACGCGCCCGACATGGTCTTCGAGAACCACACCGCCGGAGAGTCGGCGGTCGGCGAGGAGGCTCGCGCCCACATCGGCTCGATCTTCGCCGCCTGGCCCGACATCCAGTTCACCACCCGCCGGCTCTACGTCCGCGAGGGGCTGGTGGTGCAGGAATGGACCGCGGCCGCGACCCACGCCAACACGATGCGCCGCGGCGACCTCGTCGCCGAGCCGACCGGCAACCGGGTCGAGTGGAGGGGCATCGACTCGATCCCCTTCGAGGACGGCCTCATCAAGCGCAAGGACGTCTACTCCGACAGCGTCTCGATCCTGCGTCAGGTGGGGCTGCTCGAGTAGAGCCCATCCCGGTAGGGGTTTCACTTAACTTTTTCGAGATTGGGGGGTGGCTGTCCGAGGTCAAACGCGGCGAAAAAGTACAAGACGTTCCACCCCTACCGGGATGGGCTCTAGCCGGGGCCGACCACTGCGGCGACGACGAGGCTGCCACTTAGGGCGACGAAGGAAACAACCGCAAGGGTTCGGTACCAGGTTCGACTTTGGACCTCGGGGTCGAAGGCGGGTGGGACAAAGAGGAAGGGGTTCATCGCGGTGCCGAAGACGAGGGCGATGGCGATGCCGGTGGGAAGGTCGGGGACGGCGAGGCCGACGGCGATCAGGATCAGGCCCATCATCACGTAGTCGAGGTGGACCTGGCGGACCCGGTGGGGCGCGACCACACCGATCCGTTTCAGCCAGTCCGGCTTCTCATCGCGGATCACCATGCCCCACCCGAGCAGGCCGCCGAGGGCAAGCTCCACCAGGCCGATATGGACGACCCAGTCCATCTCAGAGTTCCGGGACGTCGGCGCCAAGCGGGGTGAAGGGAAGGCGGCGGACCTCGGCCCAGCCGGCGCAGCGCTCCTCCAGGGCGGGGACCACGGTGCCGGCATCCTGCCAGGTGGTCCAGACAAGCACGGTCGGGCCGGCACCCGAGATCGTCGCCCCCAGCGCGCCCAGCTCCGTCGCCGAGTCGACGATCTCCATCGAGCGCGGGTAGAGGTCGCGCCGGCGCGGCTGGTGGATCCGGTCCTCGAGGCCGCGGGCGACGAGGTCGAGGTCGGCGCTGCGCAGCCCGAGCACCAGAAGCGCCGCTGAAGCGGTGTTGGCGACCGCGTCGGCCAGCGGGACTTCGGGCGGAATCGCCTCGCGGGCCCGCTTGGTGGAGACCTTCTCGGGCGGGATCACTGCGATCCCCTCGAGGCCCTCGGGCGGATCGAACCGGGCCGCCATCGGGGCGCCGTCCCAGCCGGCGCCGCAGACGACGAAGCCGCCGTAGATCGAGGCGGCGACATTGTCGGGATGGCCCTCGATCTCGGTCGCCAGCGCCAGCAGCTCCTCCCGCGAGAGGGCTAGCTCGAAGAGGTGGTCGGCGGCGAAGAGCCCGGCAACGATCGCCGCGGCGCTGGAGCCCAGCCCGCGCGCCAGCGGGATCTCGCTGCGCAGCCGGAAGGCGATCCCGTCGGCGGAGTGCAGCCGCTCGAACGCCCGCACCAGAAGGTTCTCCCGACCGGTCGGGACGTCGAGGCCGCCCGGGTCGAGAGAGAACTCACCCGTCTCCTCGACCTCCAGCTCCAGGTGCAGCGACACCGCCGCGGCCATCGTGTCGTAGCCCGGGCCGAGGTTGGCGGAGGAGCCGGGGACGCGGACCAGGCGATGCCGGGCGGTCATCCGCCTGCCCGCCGATCCACTCCCTGCTCGAGCCTCACGATCCACTCCATCAGCAGCGGGTCGACCGGTTGCCACAGGCCATTTACGATGCGCAGGTGTCCCACGTGCGCGAGTTTGTCACGCGCGTGCTGGGCGCCCCCCTTCGAGAGATTGAAGCGGGTGAGCGTGCGCTCGTTGAACAACGACTCGGACCCCAGCGCAAATGCGGCCAGGACTGATTGCTCGTTTGCGCCCAAAGCGTCCCAGGTCGCTTCGAGTGCTTCACCATGCTCTGTGAAAACGGACTCGAGCGCAGCCTGCCAGCGCTCTGGCGTTGCCGTCTCGCCGCGAGGCGTTTGCTCCCAGAGATAGTGAGCGAGCAGCATCGCCCGCTGGGGATGCCCTTGCGCGGCGTCGATCAGCGCTTGGAGAACCGGCGTTGCATCGCGGCGGCCTTCTTCGAACCGAAGGCCGACGTATTCGACGAGGTCGGCGGCGGCGAGTGGGTCGAGCCGGAACACTCGGGCCTGATCGAAGAACGGCCGCTCACGCTCGCCGAAAAGCTGCTCCATCAAACCGGGATGGGAGCCCGCGAAGATGTAACTCGCAGCATCGCCGTGGCGCTGGATACGACTGCGAAAGAGACCATCGATCCCCCCACCGACCGCAAGCAGAGCCTGAAACTCGTCGAAAGCAACCAGGGTTCGAGCGCCTTGACGCTCGAACAGGGCAAGGGGCAGGTCGAGCAGTCCGCCTAGGATCCGACCGGAGTGCTCCGGCGGCACCGGCTGGGCCTCGACACGAACCGGCCCCGCACCAACAGACAGCTTGGGTCGGAGGGCTCTGATCGCAGCCATCGCGATCCGCGTGAGCGGTGGATGGAGCCGTGCGTAGGCTTCTTCCATCCTCACGATCACGTCCGTCACCGAGAGGGCTCCGTAGAAATCGACCTCGACGTAGTTCATGCCGATTCGGTCGGCATCGCGCCCAACTCTGTGCAGGAGACTCGTCTTTCCGTATCGCCGAGGTGCCGAGAGGCGACTGGCGTGGCCACCCTCCGCGAGCTCGAGCAGCCGCGCCGCCTCGCTCTCGCGATCGATCAGCTGATCCGGCTCTACGGGCCTATTGAAGACAAAGGGGTTGAGGTCCATTGGTATGTAATACAGTACCAGATAGTATTGGATAACATACCGAAGGGAACTGCAATACATACTCGGCCACGCGATTCAATCGAAGACGGCCCGCTCGACCGCGCTGAGATCGTTGTCGCAGCTGACCACCGCGGGTGCCTTGCCGAGCGCGGTGTCGGGGTCCTTGAGGCCGTGGCCGGTGAGGACGCAGACGACCGACTCGGGCGGGCTGCCCTCCTCGCCGGTCGGCATCCCGTGGGCGAGCAGGCCGGCGACCGATGCCGCCGAGGCGGGCTCGCAGAAGATCCCCTCGCTGGCGGCGAGCCAGCGGTAGGCGTCGAGAATCTGGTCGTCGGAGACGGCGGCGACGCGGCCGCGCGAGGCGGTGAAGGCCGCCATCGCCTCCTCCCAACGAGCGGGGTTGCCGATCCGGATCGCCGAGGCGACGGTCTCGGGGTTGGCGACGGGGGAGCCGGTGACCAGCGGCGCGGCGCCCTCAGCCTGGAAGCCGTAGAGGTAGGGCGAGGCGCCGAGCTCCTGGAAGCCGCGCCAGTAGGCGGTCACGTTGCCGGCGTTGCCGACCGGGATCGCCAGCGCCCCCGGCGCCTCTCCCAGCTCCTCGACCACCTCGAAGGCGGCGGTCTTCTGGCCTTCGATCCGGTGCGGGTTGACCGAGTTGACGAGTTCGATCGGGTGCTTCTGGGCCAGCTCGCGGACGATCCGCAGAGCGTCGTCGAAGTTTCCCTGCAGGGCAATCACCCGGGCCCCGTGCATCAACGCCTGCGCCAGCTTGCCGATCGCGATCTTGCCCTCGGGCACGATCACCGCGCCGCGCAGCCCTGCCCGGGCGGCGTAGGCGGCGGCGCTGGCGGCGGTGTTGCCGGTCGAGGCGCAGATCACCGCCTCCGCCCCGCGCCCCTTCGCCCGCGAGACCGCCACCGTCATCCCCCGGTCCTTGAACGACCCGGTCGGGTTCGCGCCCTCGAACTTGAGGTAGGCGCGGGCCTCGATCCGCTCGGAGAGCCGCGGCGCCTCGATCAGTGGGGTCGAGCCCTCGTTCAGCGTCACCACCGGATCGCCGGGCTCGAGCGAAAGCCGATCGCGATAGCGCGCGATCAGCGGCGCTGACACGAGTGGCCCCCCACTAAAACTCCTCCTCGATCACATGGATCGACCGCGGCGAAGAGCGCAGGTCGCCGAGCGCGCCGAGCGCTTCCACCGCCTCGGCGAAGCGGGACTCGAGGCACTCGTGGACGACCATCACTAGGCGCGCGTCCTCGCCAGCGCCGCGCTGGACGACGCTCTTCACCGAGACGTCGTGGTCGCCGAGCACGGTCGCGATCCGCGCCAGCACGCCCGGCCGGTCGGCGACCTCGAGGTAGAGGTAGAAGGAGGAGGTGACGTCGGGTATGACCGGCAGCTCGACCCGGGTCTCGTGGACGGGCGCATCGCCGGCGAGGATCGAGACAACGTCGCCGAGCACCGCCGAGGCCGTCTGCAGGCCGCCGGCGCCCGGCCCGGACATCGTCACCTCGGTGATCGCCGGTGCCTCGACCATGACCGCGTTGAACGGGCCTTCGATCGGGGCCAGCGGGTGGCCGCGATAGAGGAAGCAGGGGAAGACCCGGACGCTGATCCCGCCGTTGCGCAGTTCCGCCACCCCGAGCAGCTTCAACGAGAGGCCAAGCTCCTTGGCGTAGGCGAGGTCGTCGGGCTGGATCGCCTCGATGCCCTCGTAGGAGACCTCCGAGAGGGTGACCGGCGTGTGGAAGGCGAGCCGGGCGAGGATCGCCATCTTCGCCGCGGCGTCGGCGCCGCTGACGTCGTCGGTCGGGTCGGCCTCGGCGTAGCCGAGCTCCTGCGCCTGGGCGAGCACGTCGCCGTATCCGGCGCCCGTGGCGGCCATCTCGCTGAGGATGAAGTTGGTGGTGCCGTTGACGATCCCGAACACCTTCGAGATCTCGGTGACGCCGAAGCTCTCCTGGATCGCTCGGACTATCGGGATCACCCCGGCGACCGCGGCCTCGAAGCGCAGCTGCACGCCGGCCTCGCGGGCGATCCCGAAGAGCTCGTCGCCGTGCTGGGCGAGCAGCTGCTTGTTGGCGGTGACCACCGGCCGGCCGGCACGGAGCGCGTCGGAGACGTACTGGCGGGCGGGGTCTGTACCGCCGATCAGCTCGACGATCACGTCAGAGCTCTCGAGGATCGCGCTGAAGTCCCCCTCGCTGCGGGTGAGCACGCCGGAGACCTCGGGCCAGCGACCGGTCGCCGCCTCGACCGCGTCGGCGCGCTCGGCGAGAAGGTCGAGGAAGGCGCCGCCGACGGTGCCCCGGCCGAGCACCCCGATCCGGATCGGTTTGGAAGGTTCAGACATCTCGGGAGGTCAAGTCCTCGTAGGTCTCACGCCGCACGACCACCCGCGCCTCGCCGTCGCGGCAGAAGACGATCGGGGGACGCGGCACGCCGTTGTAGTTGCTGGCCATCGCGAACCCGTAGGCGCCGGTCGCCGGGGTGACGAGCACGTCGCCGACCGTCGGCGCGGGCAGCGTCGCCTCTTTGACAAGGACGTCGCCGGACTCGCAGTGCATGCCGGCGATCGTCACCAGGGTGTCCGGCACCGCCGCGGCACGGTCGGCGATCACGGCTTCGTAGCGGGAGTCGTAGAGCATCGGGCGCATGTTGTCGGACATGCCGCCGTCGACCGCGAGGTAGGTGCGGACCCCGGGGATCTCCTTGATCGTGCCGACCCGGTAGGCGGTGACCCCGGCGTTGGCGACCAGGGAGCGGCCGGGCTCGACCAGGATCCGGACGCCCTCGCCGAACACCTCTGCGACCCCGCGGACCTTGACCTCGACGTAGGCGTCGATCGAGGGCGGTTCGTCCTCCGCCAGGTAGGCGACACCGAGGCCGCCGCCGACGTTGACGACTCGGCACCAATCGCCGGCCAGCTCGCCGAGCGCCCGGATCGCCAGCGTGTAGGGCTCGAGCTCGAAGATTTGGGACCCGATATGCGCGTGGAGACCGACCAGCTCGAGCTTCTCGGAGGAGAGCACCCGCTCGATCGCCGCCGCAGCGAGCCCGTCCTCCAGCCCGAAGCCGAACTTGGAGTCGAGCTGTCCGGTCTGGACGTAGTCGTGGGTGGAGGGCTTGATCCCCGGGGTGACCCGGATCAGCACCCGCTGCTGTTCGTCCAACAGCCGTTCGCAACGCTCGATCTCGTCGAAGGAGTCGAGGATCAGGTGGCCGACTCCAGACCGCGCCGCGAAGAGGATCTCCTCGTCGGTCTTGTTGTTGCCGTGCATGTGGATGCGGGCAGGGTCGAAGCCGGCGCGCAGCGCCATGTGCAGCTCCCCACCAGAGGCGACGTCCACCGACAGTCCCTCCTCGGCGAGCAGCCGGTAGGCGGCGGTGCAGGGCATCGCCTTGCTGGCAAAGAGGACCTCGTAATCGGCGGCGCGGCGCTCGAAGGCGTCGCGGTAGGCACGGGCGCGGGCGCGAATGTCGTCCTCGGCGTAGAGGTACGCGGGGGTGCCCAACTCGGCGGCCAGCTCGACCACGTCGCACCCGGCCACCTCGAGGTGGCCGCGCTCGTTTACGCGGCTTCCCTGGGGGAAGACCGCCGACCCCTCAATCGGATCGCCGCTCGCAACCGATCCCGCATGTGCTCGCTCCGCCATCGGACCGGCATTCTGACGGTTAGCGTGCCGCTAGGCGGCAGGAGCCCGGTCAGCGTTTGGGGTTGAGCAAGCCGCCGACCGCGCCGGCAGCCCCGTCGACGACTTTCCCGACCGTCGATTCCGGCCCGAGAACGCCGTCCACCACTTCTTCGGTGAGCCCCGTCGCCCCGGCTTTTTCGAGGGCACCGCCGGTAACCGTCTGGTCGACCTGGTTGACCGTTTCGTTGACGGTGTTCGTCACGTTCCCCGAGGGCGAAGAGCCCGATCCCGCGCCGGCGCCGCCACCCCCACCGCCACCGCTCGCGGGTCCCCCACCCGCGCCGTCGGCACCGCCGCCGTTGCCGGCGGCCTGCGCAGCGGGTGAACCGGCGGCGCCATCGGGTGCGGCGCCCGAGCCGGTTTCGCCGGCGGGTGCGCCGCTACCTGGCTGGAAGCTCCTGTCACCGGCCGCACCGGTGGAGACGGCGTTCGATCCCGGTCTGTTCTCACCCGCCGTAGCGTTGGCGGCGGACCCGGAGTCGGCGCCGGTGGCTTTTCCTTTCGTCGCCGTCCCGGCGACGGCCGGCTCGGCGGCCCGACCGGGAGCAACAGAGGCGCTGTCGCCTCCGCCGCCGAGGCCGGTGATCGGCCAGGCCTCGAAGACCTGCACGGAGACGAGCACGACGAACACGGCGATGGCGGCTGCGATCAGCGTCGCTCCGGACATCGCGCTCACCAGATAGGTGTGCGCCTGACGAACCATGGGGGACTTACTTAAAACAGGTTACTTCAATTATTAAAGATAGCCCATTGGATCGGTCACCACGCCGTTTATCCGCACCTCGAAATGCAGATGCGGCCCGAGGCAGTAACCGGTGCACCCCGTGTACCCGATGATCGCCCCCTGACTCACCGACTGGCCGGCCGAGACCGCGAAGGTGGTCTGGTGGGCGTAACAGGTGGAAAGCCCGCCACCGTGGTCGATGCAGGTGAAGTTGCCGTAGCCACCGCTCGAGGACTCGGGTTCGGTGAAGACCACGTTGCCGGTCGCGGCGGCGCGGATCGGCGTGCCTTCACCGACAGCGATGTCGATCCCGGGGTGGTTCTCGTAGCTGCCGTTGAGATCGCGCGGCCCGAAACCGGAGACGACCGGGCCGTCGACCGGCCAGATCATGGCCCCGCTGCCGCCTTTGATCGGGCCCGCCGGCAACGGCACGAAACCGGTGCCGTAAAGCTGGGCGGCGAGCTTGCCCTGGAGAGCCGCCACGTGGCCGTGCAGCTCTTCTTCCTGCTCGCTGATCCGGGTGAGCGCGGATTCGCGCTGGGCGCGGGCGTCGCGAAGCGCCCCTTCGCGCCCCTGCAGCGCGGACCGGGCGCTGACCAGCGCGTCCTTTTCGGAGGCGATCGCGTCGCGCGCCGTTTCGATCGTCTCCTTCGCGCCGCGGAGCCGCAGGAAGACCCGCTTCACCTCGTCGCGCAGGTCCCGCACCCTGCCGACGATCGCCTCGTCCATCCCGTGCAGCCGGTCAAGGTATTCGGCACGGGCGTTGAGGTCTTCGATGCCGCTGGAGCCGACGATGACGCTGAGCAGGTCCGGGGTGCCGGTCTGGTACATCGCCACCAGCCGCTCGCGCAGCGCGATCAGCGCTCGCTTCAGGTGCGCCCGCAGCTTCTCCAGCCGACCCCGGGCGACGTCGAGCTGGGCGACAGCGCGGTCGAGCTCCGCCTGCTTGACGACGAGCCGGGACCTCACCTCAGCCTCGCGGTTGCGGATCTCGGCAACCTCGGTGGTGAGGCGGTCGATCCGGTCGCCGTAGCGAGAGATCGTCGTCGTCAGCACGCCCTTGCGTTCCTGGACGTCACTCAGCTGCGAGCGTTTGGCCTCCAGCTTGGATTCGAGGCTGGCGGAACTCGCCGACGAGCCGGCGAGGAAAAGGGCGCAGACGGTGGCGACGGCGACCAGGGCCCCCGCCCCCACAGGGCGATTCCTGAGGAGCATCGGTACGAGGCTAGCCAAGCCGCAATGCGGGCCAGGCAACCTGGGCGCCCCCTGCAACCTGCCTTGCGATCAGCTCTGCTCGGGAACGTTCTCGACCCGCAGCAGGCCTCCTTCGGCCTCCTCCTCCATCTGCAAGGTCGTGTGCTCGATCCCGAACCGCTCTCTCAGCGTCAGCTCGAGCCGGCGGCGGACCAGGTCGCGATCGCACTCGCGGCCGACGACGACGTGGGCGGCGATTGCGGCGAACCCGGAGGTGACGGTCCAGACGTGCAGGTCGTGCACCGATTGCACGCCCTCCTCTTCGCAGATGGTGGCGCCGACCGCGTCGACCTCCACCCCGGCCGGGGCCGACTCCATCAGCACCTCGAAAGGCTCTTTGATCAGCCGCCAGGACGAGGCCAGAACCAGGACCGCGATCAAGAGGCCGACTACCGGGTCGACTATGTCGGACCCGCCGGCGAGGACGAAAGCCCCGGCCACCACCACGCCGAGCGAGCCGAGCGCGTCGGCGACGCTGTGTCGCAGGACCCCCTCGAGGTTGATGTCGGCCCGCTCGCCGCCGGCGAGCACCAGCGTCGCGGCAACGTTGCCGGCCAGCCCGAAGACGCCAAGCGCCAGCACCCCGGCGCCGTCGATCGCCGGCGGGTCGTCGAACCGGCCGATCGCCGCGGCACCGACGGCGAGCCCGACCGCGACCAGGAGCAGCCCGTTGACCAGCGCCGCCAGTACCTCCGAGCGCTGGTAGCCGAAGGTGCGCTGCCCGGCCGCTGGCCTCGAGGCCAGCCGGGAGGCGATCAGCGCCAGCACCATCGCGCCGACGTCAGAGAGCAGGTGGCCGGCGTCGGCGAGAACCGCCAGCGAGCCGGTGAGCACGCCGCCCACCACCCCGATGACGACCATCGCCAGGTTGATTCCCAGCGCCAACCAGATCCGGCGGCGGCTGTCACCGCGCCTGGCGTCGAGCGAATGAGTGTGGCCGTGCGGGCCGTGCACGACCCGGACCTTACGCCGCGACCGGCTCCTTCTGAGCGCTGTCCTCCATCGCCTTGGCCGCCACCTCGGCCCCATACTGGAGCCGCTCGGCGTACTCGCGGGCCTGCATCCGGGAAATCACCATCCGCTGGATCTCCGCCGTGCCCTCGAACAGCTGGTAGATCTTGGCATCGCGGAACCACTTCTCCAGCGGGCACTCGGTGCTCCAGGCGTAGGGACCGACCAGGTCCATCAGCGTGGTCGTCGCCCACATCGTCACGTCGCCGGCCTTGAGCTTCGACATCGAGCCCTGGCCACCGGTCATCGGCACCCCGTTGCGACCCATCCAAGAGGCACGCTGCACCAACAGCCTGGCCGCTTCGATCTCGGTCGCGACGTCGGCCAGGGTTTGCTGGATCCGCTGCGTTTTCAGCATCGGCACGCCGCCTTCGGAGCGGCCGTCGAGGTACTCGAGCGTCCACTCGTAGGCGGCCTGGGCGATACCGAGGGCGGAGGCGCCGACGATCGGCCGGGTCACCTCGAAGGTCGCCAGCGCGTCGGCCGAGCGCGACTTCTGCCCGGAGCGAGCGCGCTCCAACTTCTTCTCCAGCTTCTCCTCGCCGCCGAGCAGGTTCTCGGCCGGGACGCGGCAGTCCTCGAGCACAACCTCGGCGGTGTGGGATGCGCGGATCCCGAGCTTGGTCTCCTTCTTGCCCTGACTGAGGCCGGGAGTCCCCTTGCCGACGATGAACGAGGCCTGTCCGCGGGTCCCCAGCTCGGGGTCCACGGTGGCGACGACGACGTGGACGTCGGCGATGCCGCCGTTGGTGATGAAGACCTTGGTCCCGTTGAGGATCCACTCGTCACCGTCGCGCTTGGCGGTCGTCTTCAAGCTCTTGACGTCGGAGCCGGCCTGCGGCTCGGTGACCGCATAGGCGCCCATCTTGATCTCATCGCCGGTGCCGAAGCACTCCGGAACCCAGTGGCCGATCTGCTCCGGCGTGCCGGAGGCGGCGATGCCGGCGGCGGCGAGCCCGGAGCCGGCGATCGCGAGGGCGGTGCCGGCGCAGCCCCAGTGCAGCTCTTCGGCCGAGATCACCGACATCTGGCCGTCGGCGTCGGTCGCCATCCGCTGCAGGGAGTCGATCCCCTGGAGGCCCTGGCGCCGCGCCTCCTTGATCACCTCCCACGGGGTGCTCTCCTCTTCGTCATGCTTGCGGGCGGCGGGGCGGATCACCTCTGCGGAGAACTTCCGGCAGCGGGCTTTGAACTCGAGCTGCTCCTCGTTAAGTGCGAAATCCATTGCTTCCTTCCTCGGCGTGGACCGATTGACTGGTCAATCAGCCAGTCGCCGACACTTTACCCGACGGGGCGGCTGAGGAGGCCCGTGTACCGTTCCCGCGGTGCGGGCGGAGCGACCGATCAACGCCGAGGCGCCGGGGGGCGAGCCGGCGCCCAAACCCGTACGCCGAGGCCGCCGAGCGTCCCTGCCGCTGATCCCGGCATTGCTGACCGGGGCGGTCCTGATCGCGATCGGCTTCGTCGTCGCCGCCATCCTCGGCGGCAGCGGCGGCCCCGAGAGCTCAAGCGTCGAGCCCCCCGCCCCGGCGCCCCCAGCCGCATCGGAGGCGGCCTCGCCGAGCACTCCCGCTTCCCAAACCGCCGAACAACTCGGTTACCCCGCCTTCGCGACCGGCAACACCACCCGGGTCGGCGGTTCGGACCCCGCTGCCACCGCGGCAGCTGTGGCCTTGGCGGTCTTCCCCTCCACCACCGCCGCCCTGCGCCCCGACGCCGTCACGCTGGTCGGCGAGGACGACTGGGCAGGGGCGATCGCCGCCTCGGTGCTGATGTCGGCGCCGGTCCGGGCGCCGGTCCTGGTCTCCGGAGAGGAGGAGATCCCGGAGGCGACCGAAGAAGCGCTGGCGGCGCTCGACCCCGCCGGCGGTAAATCGACCGGCGGCAGCGCCGCGTTCGCGATCGGCGACGTTGCCGCTCCCCTCGGCGAGATAACTCGGGTTCCCACCGGCGCTCCCGCGGCGGAGGCGGCCCAGATCGCCGCCCTCCGCGACCGCCTCTTCGGGGCGCCGCCCGACCATTTCGTGATCGCACCCTCGGCCCGTCCGCAGCTGGCGATGCCCGCCGCCGCCTGGGCCGCCCGCTCCGGCGATCCTGTCCTCTTCTCTGGCCCGAAAGTGCTGCCGCGGGCGACCGCGGCAGCGCTGAAACGGCACCCGAAAGTGTCGGCCTACGTGCTCGGCCCCACCTCGGCGATTTCCTCCGAGGTGGTCCGCGAAATCGCCAAGATCGGCCTCGAGGTGAAGCGGGTCTCCGGCGAGGACCCGGTCGCCAACGCGGTCGCCTTCGCCCGCTATGCCGACGGCAGCTTCGGCTGGAACATCAACGATCCCGGCCACGGCTTCGTCCTTACCCGCGATGAGCGCCCCCTCAACGCCGCTGCCGCCTCGCCGCTCTCGGCCTCCGGGACCTGGGGACCGCTGCTGCTCACCGACGACCCCGGTACCCTGCCGGCGGAGCTGCGCGACTACCTTCTCGACGTTAAGCCCGGCTACACCACCAACCCGACCCGCGCCTTCTACAACCACGTGTGGGTGATCGGAGACCAGGAGGCCATCGACGTGAACCAGCAGGCGGAAGTGAACCAGCTGGCCGAGCTGGCCAAGATCGGCGGCGAGAAGTGAGCGAGTCCGAGAACCCGACGCTGCTTGGCACCGACCACGCGGTCACGGTCGAGAACATCCGTGCCCTCGCCGGGCCCTCCACCCCCCACTTCGCGCTGCAGATCCGTAATCGGATCCGCCGCCTGATCGAGCCGCTGCCGGCCGACCACCCGACGCGAATCGAAGGCGAACGGCAGATCACCCGCCTGGAGGAGCTCGCCGATCACAGCGGCGACCCGCGCGGAACGCTGGGGATCTCACATTGAAGAACCTCGCCCCAGAGGTCTGGCGGATAAAGGAGTTCCCCGCTCCGACGATCAACGTCTACCTGGCGGAGGACGTGCTGATCGACGCCGGGCGGCGCTGGGACCGCCGGCGGATCTTCGCCGAGCTGGAGGGACGGGAGATCTCGATGGTCGCGCTGACCCACGTCCACCCCGACCACCAGGGGGTTGCCAAGGACGTCTGTGAGGCTCGCGGGGTGCCCCTCGCCTGCCACGCAGACGACGTCGAAGCGATGGAAGGCAAGCGCCCGATCCAGGAGGCAGCGGAGACCAACCCGGTCAACCGGGTGATCAAGGCGATCTGGGAGGGGCCTCCGTACAAGGTCGAGCGGGTGCTCCAAGAGGGAGACGAGGTCGCCGGGTTCCGGGTCCACCACGCTCCCGGCCACTCGCGCGGCGAGGTGATCTTCTTCCGCGAGTCCGACCGCGTGGCGATTTGCGGTGACGTGATCCGCAATATGAGCTACGCCACCGGCCTGCCCGGGATCAAGGAGCCGCCGAAGATCTTCACCTATGACCCGGCCGAGAACCGCCGCTCGATCCGCAAACTGGCCGAGCTGAACCCGACCCAGATCCTGCCTGGTCACGGCCCGCCGGTGACCGACATCGGCGCCTTCGAGCGCTTCGTCGCCGCGCTTCCCGGGTAGCGAGACCTCCTCAACCCGCGTATATCGCGGGTAAATGCGGTTTCGCCGGGCACGGAACTTCCCTGCATCCGGCGGGTTACCTAATTTCAGCTACTTCGAATGCCCGAACCGAAGGGAGTCAAGATGAGCACGCTCAGGAAGGGACGCCCGTCGCCGGCGATGGTCGTCGCCATCATCGCCCTGGTCACCGCCCTCGCCGGGACCGCCTACGCCGCCCAGACGATCAACGGCGGCGCGATCAAGAAGCAAACGATCGGTGGAGGCAAGCTGAAGAAGAAGACCCTCACCGGTTTCCAGATCAACACCAACAAGCTCGGCGTGGTGCCATCGGCGGTGCGCGCCACCCACACCTACTGGGCCGTCGTCAACAACCCGGCGAGCCCCGGCAACGCGACGCTCGCTCGCTCCAGCGACGCGGGCATCACCGCCGCCGAGGGCGGGGGCGCGGTCACTGTCGCTTTCCCGCAGAACGTCACCGGGTGCGCCGAGGTCGCCGGCCGCAACAACGCCGGTACGACGGTGCCCGCCGCGGGCTACGCGCAGACCAACACCTCCCCCGCGAACCCCAACGCGGTCGAAGTTCGCACCAGGGACAAAGCCGGCGCCGACGAGGACGCCGACTTCCACCTGGTTGTCATCTGCCCATAGGTCACTCGATCCGGGCAGCTTGCATGTCCACCTTCTCGCCGCGAAACGGAACCCCCTCGGCGAGAAGGTGGGCGCGCTGCCGCGCGCCCTTAGCGAGCGAGCCGTCGGCGCGCACCACCCGCCACCAGGGCAGGTCGGGCTCGTCGGCGGCGAAGAGGACGCTGCCGGCGAAGCGCGGCGCCCCCGGGGAGACGTCGCCGTAGGTCCGCACGAAGCCGGGCGGGATTTCCCGCACCCGCTCGAGCACTTCGAGGAGGCGGGTGTCTCCCGCCTCCGTCAGGCGCCGGGCCCGAAGGAGTCGATGATGCGGTTCTGGTACTCGCTCAGCTCCTCCGGCGAGATGAAGTAGGTCGGCGGAGTGAGGAAGAGCCCGTCGGCGCGCTCGGCGGTCTGCTCGACCCTGGCACGAACCTTGTCGAGCGGGCCGGCGGCGCAATAGGCATCGACCATCTCGTCGCTGATCGCCGCCGGGACCGCGGCGAGGTCGCCGCGGCGAAAGGCGTCGCCAGCGGCGACCGCGTTGTCGGCGAAGCCGTGCAGCTCCCAGAGCGGCATATAGGTCTTGACCGTGGCGTAAAAGGAGATCGTCCGCCGGGCCATCTCGATCGCCCGGCCCTCGTCGTCGTTGATCGCGCAACAGACCGTCGGCAGGTAGTCGAAGCTCGAGCGCTCCCGGCCGGAGCGTGCAAGGCCCTCCTCGAAGGCATCGACGACCACCTCGTCGATCCAGCGCAGGCTCTGAATCGGGTGCCCGATCAACCCGTCGGCGACGTCGCCGGCCATCCGTGCCATCCCCGCCTGGACCGCGGCCGTGTATATCGGCACCGCCTCGCGCGGCGCCGGGTGCGGCCTCACCCAGCCCTTGATGTCGATGTCGTAGTACTCGCCCTCATACCGGATCGGTTCGCCGGCGCCGGCCTGGCGCATGATCAGCCGGGTCGCCTCGATCGCCTCGCGCAGGTGCGGCGCCGGCCGGCCGTAGTCGGCGTTGTGCCAGGTCTCGTTGAGCCGCTTCACCCCCGCCCCCATCCCGAGTCGGAAGCGGCCGCCGGACATCTCGTCGATGTCGAGCGCGGTGACCGCGTGGATGAACGGGCTGCGGGTGAAGGCCCAGACGATCCCGGTGGCGACCCCGATCCGGTCGGTCTTCGCCGCCAGGTAGGCGGCCTGGGTGGCGGCGCTGCGGAAGAGCTCCGGCGCCCAGACGCACTCGACTCCGGCCGCCTCCGCGCGCAGGGCCTCAGTCTCGAGGTCGGCGACCGTGGTCCCTATCGCTGCGACGGAGATCCGGTCGAGGGCGGCCATCGGCGGCGGCTCAGGCCGGTGCCGGCTCGGCGGCCCGGGTGAGCACCGCGTCGGCGACGCGTTCCCGGTGCCACTTGGCATCGCCGAAGATCGCCGCGTTACCGCGGCCGCGCTTGAGGAAGAAGTGGAGGTCGTGCTCCCAGGTGAACCCGATCCCGCCGTGCACTTGGATCGAGGCGTCAGGGACCCGCCAGCCGGCGTCGGAGGCGTACGCCTTCGCGGTCGAGGCCGCCAGCGGCAGCGACTCCGGCTCGGCGTCGGCCGCCCACGCCGCCCCGTACACGGCCGAGCGCGCGTTCTCGGTCTCCAGCAGCATCTGGGCGCAGCGGTGGGAGACCGCCTGGTAGGCGCCGATCGGCCGGCCGAACTGCTGCCGGTCTTTGGCGTACTCGACGGCCATCTCGAGCGAGCGCTGGGCGATCCCGGTCGACTCGGCGGCGAGCGCCACGCAGACCCGGAAGAAGACGGGGTAGTAGTCGGCCTCCTCGCCGAGCAGGGTGTCGGCGGCGCCGACCCGGACGCCGTCGAAGCGCACGGTGGAGAGGCGACGGGTGAGGTCGATCGAGGTTTCCGCGGTCACGGTCACGCCGTCGGTGCCGGCGTCGACCAGGTGGCGCCTGCCGTCGGCGGTCGCGACCAGGAAGAAGTCGGCGCTGTTCGCGTCGAGGACCAGGATCTTCTCGCCGTTGAGCATGACCCCGTCGCCGTCAGGCTCGGCCGGCATCGTGAACCCGCCCGGGATGACCGGCGCACCGGCGTCCCAGAGGGCGGGGGTCCCGCGCAGCTCACCCGTGGCCAGCGGCCGCAGGTAGCGCTCGCGCTGGTCGTCGGAGCCGCAGAGGGCAAGCGCCAGGCCGGCGATCGTGTTCGAGAAAAGCGGCGAGGGAGCGAGCGCATAGCCCATCTCCTCGAAGAGGACGGCGAGCTCGACGATGCCGAGGCCCTGCCCACCCCACTCCTCCGGCAAAGCAAGCCCGGTCCAGCCCAGGTCCGCCATTTCCTTCCAGGAACCAGCGTCAAAGCCATCCTCGCTTTCGGCGATCTCCCTGACCCGCTCGGATTTAAAGCGGGAGGCGAGGAAATCGTGCGCAGTCGACTTGATCGCCTGCTGCTCGTCGGTGAGGTCGAAGTACATGGCTCGGATTCCTTAGCGCAGCCTCGGCAGGCCCAGGACCCGCTCGGCGATGATGTTCTTGAGGATGTCGGTGGTGCCGCCCTCGATCGAGTTGGCGCGAGAGCGGAGGAAGCTGTATTGCCAGGAGCCGTTGTCGATCGCCTGCTCGGCGCCGCGTCCCAGCAACGCGTGGGCGCCCTCAATCTCCATCGCCAGCTCGGTCAGGTCCTGGTTGATGTCGGCCCACTGCCACTTGCCGAGCGAACCCTCGGGCCCGGGGATGCCCACCTGCATCGTCTTGGTCAGCCCGCGGTAAGCGTTTAGCCGCATCGTCTCGGCCTCTATATGGAGCTGGGCGATCCGCTGTCGGTAAGAGGTGTCCTCGGCCGCGGTGCCGCCGTTGACCCGGACCTCGGTCGCGAGTCGGGACAGCCGGCCGAGGTTGTTCTGGATCTGGGCGATCGCGCCGAAGGCGAGCCCGGCGCGCTCGTTCATCAACGTCGTGATCGCCACCGACCACCCGCTGCCGACCTCGCCGACGATGTTGGCCTCGGGCACCCGGGCCTCCTCGATGAAAATCTCGTTGAACTCGCCCTCGCCGGTTATCTGCACCAGCGGCCGCACCTGGACGCCCTCCTGCTCCATGTCCATCAGGAAGTAGGTGAGGCCCTGGTGCTTGGGTGCGTCGGGGTCGGTGCGGGCGACCAGCATGCACCACTTGGAGAACTGGGCGAGGGTGGTCCAGACCTTCTGGCCGGTGATCACCCATTCGTCGCCATCCTTGACCGCGCGGGTCTTCAGCGAGGCGAGGTCGGAACCCGACTCCGGCTCGGAGAAGCCCTGGCACCAGATCTCATCGGCAGTCAGGATCGGCTCCAGGTAGCGCTGCTTCTGCTCCTCGGTGCCGTGCGCAATCACCACCGGGCCGCCCATCGCGAGCCCCAGCACGTTGGCGGGGCTGGGCGTTCCCTGGCGGGCCGCCTCGCCGACGAAGATCGCCTGCTCGATCATCGTCGCGCCGCGGCCGCCGTACTCCTTCGGCCACGAGATCCCCGCCCAACCGGCTTCGTGCAGCTTGTGCTGCCACTCGCGCCGGAAGGCGATCACCTCGCCGAGATCGCCCTCGGGCTCCGGGCCGGGGTTGTTCTCCTCCAGCCAGGTGCGAACCTCGTCGCGGAACTCCTCCTCCGATGGTGAGAGCGTCAGATCCATCGACGGGGAAATATAGAGGTCTCCTGGCTGGCGAGCCAGGAGACCTCTCAGCAGACGGGATCCGGGTCGGCTATTCGCCGCAGACCGTGAACCCGAAATCGGCCGCCGCGCCTTTGGCATCGGCGAGCGGGTCCTCGCTGATTGCGGCGCCGAGGTCGTCTTCGGCCGAGGCAACCCCCTCTTCGAAGCCGGTGACGATCGCTTCCACCTGCTCCTCTTCGCCCTCGGGGGCGCCGAGCGCGCCGAGCTCCTCGGCCTGGGTCTGGTACGCCGGCAGGAACACCTCGCCGACCAGTTCTTCCTGCGCCTCCTCGCTCGGTTCCTCGCTTTCGCTGAGCCCGGCCTCGCTGAGGAAGTCTTTAGCCCCCTGCGCGAGCTTCGCCGCGGTCTCGGTACAGATCTCGTCCCCCTGCTTGATGAACTCAGCCTTGGTCAGCGCCGGGGCGGTATCACCGCTGGTCGTGCTGTCCGCGTTGGCCGAGCCGCTGTCTCCGCTGTCGTTGCCGCCGCCACAGCCCGCGACGAGGACGACGATCGCCAGCGCACCGACGAGCGTCGCGATGAATCGCTTACTCAATTGATCCTCCATCCAGTTTTGAAAGGAGGCGCAACCTACTGGGGGGCGGCGGCGCCGACGGCGCGTTTGGACGGAAGTTAGATCCGCTGGATCAGCGTCCCGGTCCCGATACCGCCGCCGCAACACATCGTCACCAGGCCCATCTCCTTGTCGGAGCGCTCCATCTCGTGCAGCAGGGTGGTGATCAACCGCGCGCCGGTCGAGCCGAGCGGGTGACCGAGGGCGATTGCGCCGCCGTTGACGTTGACTCGGTCCATGTCGGGTTCCAACTCGCGCTGCCAGGCGACGACGACCGAGGCGAAGGCCTCGTTGATCTCGACCAGGTCGATGTCGTCCATCTGCATCCCGTTGCGCTCGAGCAGCTTCTGGGTCGCCGGGATCGGGCCGGTCAGCATGATCACCGGGTCGACCCCGACCGCGGCCTGGTCGTAGATCCGCGCCCGCGGCTTCAGCCCCAGGGCGTCGGCCTTCTCGCGCGCCATCAGCAATACCGCGGCGGCGCCGTCGGAAACCTGTGAGGAGTTGCCGGCGGTGATCCTGCCGTCCTCCTTGAAGGCCGGCTTCAGCTGGGAGAGGCCCTCGAGCGTGCTCTCGCGCAGGCCCTGGTCGGTGACGTAGGTGTCGCCGTTGACCGCGAACGGGATGATCTCCCGCTCGAACCGCCCCTCCTCGGTCGCCTTGATCGCGTTCTGCTGGGAGCGCAGGCCGAGTTCGTCGAGCTCGGCGCGGGTGATCTCCCATTTGTCGGCGATCATCTCCGCCGAGAGCCCCTGCGGGATCAGGTTGTAGCGCTCCATCAGCTCAGGCGAAAAGGGGGCGCCAAACTCCCCCGACACCTTGGCGACGGCAGCGAACGGAAGGTGGCCCATGTGCTCGACGCCGGAGCCGACCGCGACGTCCTCGACCCCGGAAGCGATCAGCGAAGCGGCGAAGTTGACGGCCTGGTGGGCCGAGCCGCACTGGCGATCGATCGTCGTCGCCGGCGTCTCGAGCGGCAGGCCGGCCTCGAGCCAGGCGTTGCGACCGATGTTCAGCCCCTGCTCGCCGAACTGGGAGACGCACCCGGTGACCACGTCGCCGGTCTCGGCGGGGTCGACGCCGGAGCGCTCGAACAGCTCCGCGTAGGTCTTCGCCAGGAGGTTGGACGGGTGGGTGTCCTTGTAGTAGCCCTTCTCCGGGTGGCCGCGGCCGATCGGCGTTCGCGCCGCCTCCACGATCACGACTTCCCGTCCTCCGAACTTGCCCTTTCCGTTCTCCGCCATGGCGTCTCCGTCCTCTCAGTTGCCGCGGCGCGGCGCGCCGACCTAGATCAAAGATAGCCGACTGATTCGTCAATCAGCCCACTTTCGGAACGCACCCGCGACCCTCGCGGCATCGCGGGCACGGCCCGTGATAGGAACCCCAAGCAATGAGCGCCAACCAGGGATACACCAGCCCGGGCATCGCCGGGAGCGGGGCGATCGCCACCGGCCTCGCCGCCGTCTCAACCACGACCGCCGACACGATCCTGCTCGCCCGCAGCGAGGCCTCGGCCTGGCGGGCGGAGGAGAAAGTCGTCGCTGCCTGCGCCAAGCTCGAGGGCGCCGAGCCCTCGCGGCTGCGGGTCACCACCGACCCCGCCGACCTCGCCGAGTGCGACGTCATCGTCGAGGCGATCGTCGAGGAGGTGGCGCCAAAGGGCGAGCTGATCGGGACGATCGTCGAGGCCTGCCCGAAGGCGGACCTCGCGACCACCACCTCCTCGCTCAGCATCGCCGAGATCGGCGCCGCCGCCGGGACCGAGAAGCTGTTCGGGTTCCACGTCTTCAACCCGGTGCCGCGGATGATGCTGGTCGAGGTCTGCATTCCCGACGGCGCCGCCAGCGCCCGCGAGAAGGCGCTCGCCTGGTGCGCAGCGCTGGGCAAGACCGCGGTCGAGGTCCCCGACCAGGCCGGCTTCGTCGTCAACTGCCTGCTCTTCCCCTACCTCTTCGACGCCGTCCGCCTGGTCGAAAGGACCGGTATGGAGGCCGGTGAGGTCGACACCTGCATGAAGCTTGGCGCCGGCCACCCTATGGGCCCCCTGGCCCTGCTCGACTTCGTCGGCCTCGACGTCGCCGAAGCGATCGGCAACGCCCTTCACGCCGACTCCGACGAGCCGACTCACAAGCCGCCGGACCTGATCGCAAAGATGGTCGGCGAAGAAAAACTCGGCCGCAAGTCCGGCGCCGGCTTTTATCCGTACGACTAGGCCGCGCCCACTCTTTGCCAGCAGGTCTGGCCGGTACGATCCGAGCCCATGACCAAGGCTGAGTTGATCGAGCAGGTCGAGGCCATGACCGAGGCGGAAGCGGCCGAGGTGAAGCTCATCTACGCGCCAGACTGGCCCTCCAAAACGACCTCTATCGAGGAGATGCGTAAGCGAACTGGCACTCGGGCCATGACTCCCGAGGAGTCCGAGAAATTTTGGCGCGAGCACGGCCCATCTATGCAGCCCCCTGACGGCGAGGGGTAACCGATCAACGAAGCGGCGGGGAATCTCCGCTTTGGGGTGCGAGTAGACAAACATGCGCTCGCCCAGGATCTTGCCCGCGCGAGCAGGGCGGCTCAATCGGTGCTCGAGCCGGCGATTCGTGAGCTGGAGGCCAACGGAGTTGTCGTCGGCTCATTGCGTCCCTGCGAAGCAGAAGCCCGGGACGGAACCCGACTCGGGGGATGCGTGAAGCACTACGTCCCTCAACCAGACGGCCAATGGGGAGCGGTGTTCAGCATTGACCGTGAGGCTTCGAAGCCGGCGCTTCTACTGCTTGCAGTAGGTGAGCGCCACCCAGAGCGACCGTGGCGACCCAGCGTGTACGAGGTCGCACACCGGCGACTCAACCGCTAGCTGGGTTGCTTGCGCTACTCGGCCTTCGCCGCCTTTTTCGTTTTCCCTGATATGTCCCAGATCACGTCGGCCTCGGAAATGCCTTGGCGGCGGGCGACGATCTCCACCTCGTCCCAGGGGAGCTCGGCTTCGGGGAGCTCGTCCCAGCGGGCCAGGTCGAGTGCCTCGATCGAGCCCTTGAGCGCCGGGCCGAGGTGTTCCTCGGAGCGCAGCAGCGCTCGCAGGACCTCCAGCTGCTTATCGGTCAGGCGTACAACCCACATGCGGTACCTCCAACGTTTCTGCGGGGTGCGGGTTGCCCGGAGAAACTAGGCCGCGGGGCGGACGGAACCGCTGATCCGAACCGCCTCGATCCGGTTCTCCCGGACCGCCTCGACCCGGATCGTGTAGCCGTTGGCCTGGATCGAGTCACCGCGCTTCGGCAGCCGCCCCAGCTCGCCGAAGACGTAGCCGCCGACGGAGTTGTAGGCGTCGGTGTCGACCGGCAGCTCGATCCCGGCATCGGCGAGGTCGCCGAGCGAAACGTGGCCGCGGACGAACCAGTCGCCGTTGGTGAGCCGGCGCAGCGCCGCGGCGCGGGGGTCGGTCTCGTCCTCGATCTCCCCCACCACCTCCTCGAGGATGTCCTCGACGGTGACGATCCCAACCGTGCGGCCGTACTCGTCGACGACCACCGAGAGCGAGGTGCGCTGAACCTGGAGGTCGTGGAGCAGGTCGTCGAGCGGCCGCGTCTCGGGAACGATCAGGGCGTCGCGGATCGCGGGCTCGATCGAGGACTCAGGACCGTCGCTCATGTAGAGACGAGCGAGGCTGTTGTTGTGGACGATCCCCTTGACCCGGTCGGGGTTGTCGTCCTCGATCACCACCAGCCGGGTGTGGCCGGAGTTGACGCAGCGCCGCAGCGCCGCCTCGACCGTCTCCGAGGCGTCGACGGTGACGACCGCCGGGATCGGCGTCATCACCTCGCGCGCCTCCTGCTCGTGCAGGTGGAAGACGCCGCCGAGCATTCCGGCCTCGCCGGGGTCGAGGGTGCCGCCCATCCTCGAGCTGTCGATGATCTGCTTCAGATCCTCGGAGGTGTGGCGCTCTTCAAGGTCTTTGGGGTTGACGCCGAAGAGGCGGACGATCGCGTTGGAGAATGCGCTCAGCGCCATCGTCACCGGCGCCGTCGCGACCCGGAACCAGTTCAGCGGCCGCGAGACCCGGCGCGCGGTGCGCTCGGCGCTGGAGATCGCCAGCATCTTCGGCACCTGCTCGCCGATGCTGATGTGGAGGGCGGTGACAAGGATGAAGGCGAGCGCCAGCGAGACCCCGGTCGCAACCCCGTGCGAGAGACCGCCGAAGACCGGCTCGATCAGCTTCGCCACGGACGGCTCGCCGAGGAAACCGATCCCGATCGAGGCAATCGTGATCCCGATCTGGCAGGCCGAGAGCGATTCGTCGATCTTGTCGAGCTGCTCGACCACCGCCTCGGCTCCCGCTTCCCCTTCGGCGGCGAGCTGTTCGATTTTCCCCCGGCGACTGCGCACCAGCGCGAACTCGGCCGCGACAAAGAAGCCGTTGATGGCGACCAGCACCAGCAGAAGGACGAGCAGGAGGACGCTCATCGGCTATGCGGCCCGGTACTTCGGGCTGGGACGTCCTCGGCCATTCGGCAACCGCAATATAGCTCCCCCGCCACTGGCAACTTAAGGAAGATGCGATATTGAGCAAATGCCGCGTGTCGCGACCCTCAGCGAGATGCTCGAAGAGGTGGTCCGCCTGGGCGAGGCGACCGGCATGGAAGAGCACGCCCACGAACTCCGTGGCGAACTCGAGGGACGGCTGGCGACGGTGCGGGCGGCGGTCTCGGGAACCGGCAGCCCACGGGTGATCGCCCTGGAGCGGCTCGACCCGCCACGGGTCGGCGGCTTCTGGATCCCGGAGATGATCTCGATCGCCGGCGGCGAGGACGTCGCCGGGGACCCCGGCCTCAACCCACCCGAAGTCGGCTGGGGGGAGCTCGCGAGCCTGCGTCCCGACGTCGTCGTAGCGATGCCGAACGGGTCCCTGGAGGACGCCCAAGCCCAGGCGATGGAGCACTGGGAGCTGATCGCCTCGCTCGGCGCGACGAGGCTCTTCGCGGTCGACTCCGACCCCTTCGCCGATGCCGGGCCGCGCCTGGTCGACGGGGTCGAGCTGCTCGGGCACATCCTCCATCCCGACCTGATCGACTCTCCCGGCAACGCCGACTTCTGCGCGCTGCGCGCGCCGGTCACCAGACCCGCCCGGGACCGCTGAAGCTCAAGCGATCGCGACGGCGACGACCGCCGAGACGGCTCCGATCAAGACCATCAGCGCCAACTCGGCGGCACGATGACGCGGGCCGAACACCCCCCGCTCTCCCGCCACGACGGCGAGCGCACAGAGCGCGCCGCCCGCGAGGCCGCCGAGATGCCCGCCGACGCTGATGTTGCTGGCGGCAAAGCTGAAGATCAGATTGAAGAGGATCAAGAACCCGATCTGGCCCGCGATCGCGTCCATCCCCCGACCGCGGGCGATCACGAAGGTGGCCCCCGCGAGGCCGAAGATCGCGCCGGATGCCCCAACCGTGAGTGCGTTCGGGTCCAGGACCAAGGCTCCGAGCGAACCGGCCAGAAGTGAAGCGAAGTAGAGCACGGTGAATCGCGCGGTGCCCAGCGCGGGCTCCAACATCCGGCCGAGCAGGAAGAGCAGAAACATGTTGAAGCCGAGGTGAATGATCCCGGCGTGCAGGAACCCGCTGGTGAGTAGCCGGTACCACTCCCCTTCGGCCACGAGCGGCCCGAACAACCCGTAGTCGAAAACGATCCTGCCGCTCGCACTGTCCAGCCCTCCGGACCCGGCGGCGATCTCGATCAGGTAGGCGACGACGTTGAGGGCGATCAGGACGTAGGTCGCGGGCGCGCCGCCGAAACCCGGGGTGCCGCCGCCGACCCCCTGCACGACCTTGGTCCGTTCCCGCATGCACTCCGGGCAGCGCATCCCGACCGGGGTCGGGGTCATGCAGTCGGGGCAGATCGGCCGGCCGCAGGAGGAGCAGGAGACACCGGTCTCGCGGTCGGGGTGGCGATAACAAGTCTGGGACATCGGGATGGGCAGCCTACAATCGCCGCCGATGGAGCCACCTAGCCCCGCCCGTCTCTACGCCACCGCGCTCGGCGCGTTCCTCGTCGTCCTCGGCATCGTCGGCTTTTTCTCCAGCGCCTCCTTCGGTAGCCCCGGCAGCGTCGACCCCTCGCTGGGAGTGCTGCGGGTGAACGGCTGGCTCAACATCCTCCACATCGCCACCGGGGCGCTTGGCCTGCTCGCGGCCGGCTACGCCTCGCGCGCCTACGCGCTCGCGATCGGGGCGCTGTACACGGCGCTGGCGATCTGGGGATTCGCGATCGGCTCCGGCGATGCGATCCTCGGCTTCCTTCCGGCCAGCGGCGGCGACAACGCGCTGCACCTGGTGGTAGGTCTGCTTGGGCTGGCGGCGGCAGCGGGCACCGCGAGGCGGCGGCCGGCGCGGCGGCGGCGAAGCGCGAAGGGCCGGCGGGATCTAGAGCCGCGAGCGCAGGCCGCCGGCGAGGGCCCTTAAGCCGGTCTCGCTCTTGTGCCGGCCGCGCCGGCGCAGCTCGAGCAGGACCAGGGCGCCGGTGGCGACGCCGCCGGCGCCGACTGCGACCACCGGCCGCACCCAGTTGCGCGGGTCCCGCAACGCCCGCAGCTCGCTCTCGGAGAGCTCCTCCGCCCAGTCCGAGAGCTCCTCTGCAGCCGCCTGGGTGACCGCGGCGAAGGTATCCTCGACCCGGCTCGAGAGCCGCTCCGGCGGCTCGATCGGTCGCAGGGCGTCGGCGAGCAGGGTCTCGACGTCCCAGGTGGCGGAGCCGAGCGGCTCACTCGGCGGGCTCATCGCTCATCTCCTCCTGCAGCTGCTTGATCGCGCGATGGATGAGGACCTTGGTGGCGCCGTCGGAGCGACCCAGGGCACGGGCGATCTCGCGGTTGTCCATGCCGAGCGCGAAACGCATGATCAGCGCCTCGCGCCGGTCCTCGGAAAGGTGCTCGAGGTTGGCCATCACCCGGCGCAGCTCCTCGCGACCCTCGGCGATCGCAACGGTGTCGTGGCGGGCGGCGATCGGGTCGGCCTTGTCGAGCGACGTCTGCGGGCGCCGGGAGCGGTCGCGGTAGTAGTTCGAAGCGAGGTTGTGGGCGATCCGGATCAGCCAGGGTCGCAGCGGCCGCCCGTCGGACTCGCGCCGGGCGCGGTCGAAGTGACGGTAGGCCTGCAGAAACGCCTGCTCGGTCAGGTCCTCGGCGTCGTGATGGTTGCCGACCCGGTAGTAGGCGTAGGAATAAACGTCGCGCAGGTGCGAGCGGTAGAAGTCTGAGAAGACGCGGTCCAGCTCCGCCTTCGCGGCCGGCCCAAGGTCGCCGGGCTCGACGTTCTCCGTGGGGCCGCTCACCGGCCAAGCCTAGCCGCATCAGGCCGCCCTCCTGGCGCGCTCGGCGCGACGCAACCCGGCCACCCATTCCTCGGCGTCGACCTCGCCCCGGATCAGCTCGGCGAGGCCACTCAACGCGTCGGCGGGAACGCCTGACTCGGCAACCGCACGGGCGAGCAGCGGCGTCGTGTCGAGCCCCTCCGAGGCCTGCCCAATCGCCTTCGGGATCTCCTGGGCGGGTGTGCCGGTCCCGAGCAGCTCGCCTGCCCGGCGGTTGCGCCCGTCCGGGGCCATCAGGGTCGCCGTCAGGTCGCCGACGCCAGCCAGGCCGGCGAACGTCTCCAGCTCCGCCCCACGCTCGATCGCGCACTCGATGCACTCGCGCCAGACTTCGGCGACGGCGATCCCGGCGGCGTTGAGGCCATGCGGCTGGGCGGCGGCCGCGGCCAGGGCCGCGGCGTTCTTCGCCGCCCCCGCCATCTCGACCCCGGTGATGTCGGACGAGCGCTCGCAGACCAGGCCGGCCCGGTCGAAGACCTCGCCGAGCTGCACCCTGAGGTCGGGGTCGGCCGAGCCGAGGACGAGGGCGGCGGAGCCGGAGACGGCCTCGCGGGCGTGGGCCGGACCGCCGAGGCAGGCGATCGCCCGTGCCCGCACCCTTTCCCCGACGTACTCGGCCGGCAGCTGGGCCTGGGGAGCGATAAGGCCCTTGGTCAGCAGCAGCACAGCGCTGCGATCGCCGACCCGGTCGGCGATCGCGCCGACCGCCTGCGGCAGTGACTTGGACGGGATCGCGAGGCAGATCAGGTCGAGGCCAGCCAGCTCGATGTCGGAAGCGGGCCGGACGTCGATCGAGTCCGGCAGCGGCACGCCGGCCAGGTAGCGCTGGTTCTCCCCCGCCTCAACCAGCTCCGCCACTCGCTCGGGGGTGCGAGCGCCGAGCTGCACCTCGAGGCCGCCACGAGCGAGCAGCACGGCGACGGCGGTCCCCCAGCTGCCGGCGCCGATCACGGCGGCTCGGCGCATCGGTGGCAGGCCGCCGAGGTCTTCCCACTGCAACAGCACGTTCGGCCAGATCCTGCCGGTGACGGTTTCCGCCAGCGCCGGCGAGGGCTCCTCGGCCCGCGGGAAGGTCATCGCCTTACCGAGGCGGACTTTCACCTTGCGCGGCCGGATCCGCCAGCCGCGGCGCACGTGTTCGGTGCCGATCACCGCGGTCGGGACGACCGGCGCCCCGGTCTGCAGGGCGAGGCGGCCGACACCGCGCTTCGGCGAGCCGATCGTTCCGCGCCGGATCCTCGTCCCCTCCGGGAAGATGCAGACGGTGCCGCCGCGTTCGACGATCTGCCGCGCGGTCTCCATCGAGTCCTCGTCGGCCTCGCCACGACGAATCGGGAAGGCGCCCAGCCGCGAGAGCGCCCAGCCCTGCCAGCGGCGCTCGAACAGCTCGACCTTGGCGACGTAGTTCATCGGCCGCCGCCAGGGCAGGCAGCCGCCGACAACGAAGGGGTCGAGGAAGCTGCGGTGGTTGGCGGCGACGATCAGGCCGCCCTTGACCTTGCCGTGAACGCGGCCCATCCGGGCGAGTCGGAAGTAGGTGAGGAAGAGCGGCGTCAGGACGACTCGCGCCGCCAGGTAGAGGGGCCAGTTGACGCTGTGCCTACGGGTGTAGGCGTGGTAGGCGGCCAGTCGCTCGGCGTTCACGCAGAGCGCTACACGGCGGCGGCGCCAGAGTTACCCGGCCCGCGCTACCAGGCGGCGTCGAGGAGGGCCACCAGCTCCTCACGCTCTGGCGGATCAGGCACCGAGGTCAACTCCGGGCGCGCCAGGATTCCTTCCACCGCGTCGTCAAAGCGGGAGCGATCGGCGCCCAGCTCGCCGAGACCGGGGACGTCGCCGCCGAGGGTGCAGACGCGGCGCGGCAGCGCCTCAGGGATAGTGCCGAGGGCATCGGCCAGGGCGACGAAAGGCTCGGGCGCGCGGCTGGCCAGCAGCTCCAGGGCAAGGGGGAGGATCCGTGCGTTGGTCTCGGCGTGAGGGCTGCCGCAGACCCGGACCAGCGTTTGGCAGACGACGTGGTGGAGGCTGAACCCGGCGGAGTCGATCGCGTAGCCGCAGAGCACCGAGCCGAGGGCGAGCGCGGCGCGGTCGCGGTCGCCGCGGCTCTGATCCAGGGAAGCCGCGATCAGACCGGCGCCGCGCAGCGCGGTCATCTCCGAGACCGGATTGACGAGCGGCGTGTAGAGCGAGTCGGCGCCGTGCGCGAGAGCGTTCATCGAGCTGGCCCGCAGGCGCGGCTCGGGCTGGCTGGTCATAGCCTCGGCGTCGGCGAGGACGAGCGCCGGCCGGATCATTCCCCTGACCCGCTGCTCGGCCCCCTCCGGTAACCGGTGAATCGCGGTCATCTCGGCGCCCGACATCGTCGTCGGGATCGCGGCGACGGTGGCGCCGGTGACCGAGGCGATCGCCTTCGCTACGTCAACTACCCGGCCTCCGCCAAGAGCGAGCAACGGTCCCGGGCCGACCGCGTCCAGCAAGCCGGCCGCCAGTTCCGGCACCTGGCCCGGCGGCACCTCGTGCACAGCGGCGGCCGCGGCGACGAGCCTCGGGGTGCCCGCCAGCGCCCTCGGCGTGCTCAGCAACTCGAACTCGGCGAAGCCGTGCTCGGCCAGCAGCTCGGGGGCGTCGGCGCCTCCGGCCTGGCGGAAGACGACGGTCCGCCCGGCGTCACGCCAGGTGAACTCGCCGCTCACCCCTCCAGCTCGGTGCGCGGGTTCCGGACCGGCCGCAGGTTCGGTTCGACCTCTGCCCTCAAATGCTCGTAGTCAGGTGGCAGGGAGAGCTTCTCGCCGAGGTGCTCGAGCGGCTCGTCGACGGTGAAGCCAGGCCCAAGGGTGGCGATCTCGAACAGAACCCCGCTCGGCTCGCGGAAGTAAATCGAGCGGAAGTAGAAGCGGTCGATCTCCGGGGTCGGCTGCGCCCCGGCCGAGACTGCCCGCTCGCGCCACTCCATGTGCTCCTCGGGCTTCGAGGCCCAGGCGACGTGGTGGACGCTGCCCGCACCCTGCAGCCCGGGCTCGGACGGCGGCTCGTCGAAGGCGTAAAGGCCGCCGCGGTTCTGGCCGCGGGCCTCCCAGGCATTGCCGGCGGGCTCGAACTCGAGCGCCTCGAGCAGGGCAGAGCTGGCCTCCGGCGAGGCGCTGTAGGCGCGCACCGCGTGAAACCCCTGCAGGGCCAGCTCGGCGGGGATGTCGGGATGCTCGGCGATCAGCGGCGGGTCGGGAACGTCGGTGACGACCGCCAGCTCGTGGTCGAGCCGCTCGGGATCGGAGAACCGGAGGCGGTCTCCCTCGCGCTGGGAGGCGATGCCATTGGCGCTCAGCCGCCCTTCCCAGAAATCGAGCGCGGCGGGGGAGCCGACCCGCCAGACGATCCGGTGGACCATCCCGGCCCCCGCCCTCCCGGGCGCCGCGCCTGGGTACTCGAAGAAGGTCAGGTCCGAACCCGGGTCGCCGGCCTCGTCGGCGAAAAAGAGGTGGTAGACGGTGGGGTTGTCCTGGTTGACGGTTTTCTTCACCAGCCGCAACCCGAGGACACCGGCGTAGAAGTCAACGTTCGCCTGGGCGTTCTCGGTGATCGCGGTTATGTGGTGAATGCCCTCCAGCTTCATAGGTCACGTATACCATCCCCAAATGGGCCGCGGACGCAGACGCACGGTGAAAGTGCTGGTGGCCTTCGGGTCGTTCCTCGCCTTCCTCAGCGTTTTCGCGATCTGGACCGAGCGCCAGGCGCTCAACACCGACGACTGGGTCGCGACCAGCGACCGGATGCTTGCGAACGAAGAGATTCGCAGTGCCGTCAGCACTTATCTCGTCGACCAGCTCTACGAAAACGTCAACGTCGAGAAAGAACTGAAAGAAATCCTCCCCGGCGACACCAAGGACCTCGCCGGACCGGCCGCCGGGGGACTGCGCACCGTCGCCAGCGAGGGGGCCGAAAGGATCCTGGAAACTTCGACCGCGCAGACCCTGTGGGAAGACGCCAACCGCTCGACCCACGAACAGCTTTTGGCCGTGCTCGAAGACAAGGGCGAAGCGGTCTCCACCGAAGAAGGGAACGTCAGCCTCAACCTCGGCGCGCTGCTGACGAACCTCGCCGACCAGGTCGGCATCGGCGCCACCCTGGCCGAAAAACTGCCGCCCGACGCCGGCCAGATCGAGATCCTCCGCTCCGACGAGCTGAAGACGGCCCAGAACATCGCGGTCGCGATCAAGGGCCTGGCCATTGTGCTCACGATCCTCACCTTCGCCGCCTTCGGCGCGGCGATCTACCTCTCACGCGAGAGCCGCTGGGTGACCGTGTTGTTCAGCGGTATCGGCCTGATCGCCGCCGGGTTCGCGGTGATCGTCTTCCGCGAGATCGCCGGCGGCATCGTCGTCGACCAGCTCGTCACGGCGGAAAGTGCCAAGCCCGCCGGGGAAGCCGCCTGGTCGATCGGCACCTCGCTGATGACCAGCATCGCCACCACGGTGATCGTCGTCGGCGTCCTCTTCGGCATCGCCGGCTGGCTGGGCTCGCCCAGCGAGAGCGCCCGGGCCAGCCGCAAGGCGATCGCGCCGGCGCTCCGCGACTACCCCGCTTACGTCTACTCGGGTCTCGCGATCATCGTCGGGATTTACTTCCTCTCGGCGCCGACCCAGGGCCTGCGCTCCTTCCTCACCACCCTGATCATCGCCGGGATGGCCGCCTTCGGCATCCACGAGCTGCGCAAACAGTCGACCGAGGAATTCCCCGACGCCACCTACGACGACGCCTTCGGTCGCACCCGCGACAAAGTGGTCGGCGCGGTCAAAGGCGCCAACCTGGGCGAGCGCGCCTCGAAACTGAGGCTGCCGGAGCGACGCACCGACGGTGAGGGTGCAGCCGAGGCGCCGACCCAGGCGCTCGACAACGACGACGCCCGCCTCGCCCGCCTCGAGCGCCTCGCCGAGCTGCGCGACAAGGGTGTCCTCACCGACGAGGAGTTCGCCGCTGAGAAAACCCGCCTGCTGGGCTGAGCGCTGCCGCTCGCTCAGCCCGCCGGCGCCTTCTAGGGCTTGCTCGGAGGCACGAACTCGCCGCAGTCGTTATCGAGCCAGTTTTTGCTGTACGTCTTGATCTTCTCCGCTCGGGCGGACCGCTTCCGCTTCTCGTCGTCGGTGAGCAAGTCGGGGAAGGCCTCGTCCTGCTCTTTGTCGAGTTTCTCCCCCTTTTCCATCGAGACGAGCACGGCGTCGAGCGTCCGGCAGAACTTTGCCCGCTTCTTGCGCTCCGCCGCGATCTCGCTGCCACCGCGTTTCAGGCAGTCGCTCCTGTCGATCACGGAGACCGTCTTCCTGCCGATCTTGCAGGGATAGTTCTGCCGGCAGCCGAACGCTTTGCTCTCGCTGCAGTTCGGGCGCGTGGGATTGCCGAGGCCGCCACCGCCGTTGCCTCCGCCGTTCCCACCGCTGGCGTCGCGATCGGGGGCCGGCCGGCCGGGGCTGCCGTCGATGATCACCGGGGGGGCCGGCTCCTGGGGTGCGTCGCTCTCGACGCAGTAGATGTTCGGATCGGGGTTAGGGCAGTCCGGCTCCGGCTCCGGGTCCGGGGCGGGCGCGGGGTCTCCGCCACCGCCGTCGCCCGTGCCGCCGCCGCCCTGCTCGTCGTCGGAGTGGAAGCAGTCGGTGAACTGATCAATCCAGAACCCGCCGCCGCAGCGGGGACCGTCGCTGATCTCCGCGCCGGCGGAGGCCGGGAGCAGCAGCTGCGCGCCTCCGGCGAGGGAGGCGCAGGCGGCGAGCGCCGCGAGGTAGACCTTGTAGCGTCGAGGGGATTTCCGTTGGCTGCTGCTCGTGCTCATTTCGCTGGTCCTTTCTTGAGCAATATGCCTGCACGTATTCGTGAAGGGCGGCGCAGCCTACGGTGCGGAAGCCAGCGCGCAAGGTCGCACGGACGAATGTCCGCGGCCCACGATCAAACCCCTGTCCGAGTGACGCCCGAACCGAGTCCTCCTAGCGGCCGCGGCCAAGGACTACTCGACCGCCCGCGACACCGCTTGCTCGGGGTCGATGAAGACTTCGCCGCGAACGAAGCGGTTGTCGACGATCTCCCAGATCCATGCAACAGGGATGTCGCGAATGCCGAGCAGGCGGCTCCGGGCGTATACACGGCCACGTACCAGGAATGAGGTTCCTCGGCCCTCGATCACGCTTGGCGTGATCAGAAGCTCGTCCCAGGCTCGTTCGATGTCGCGCAGGTACTCCTGCAGCCCACTCGGCCCGACGTAGGGACTCTGGCGGCCGATCGCTTCCGCCGTGCCGGCGGCGAAGAACTCCATCCCCTCGTCGCAGAGCTCGACGATCTGCTCGCCGTCGCGATGGTTGAAGGCGTCGAACAGCCGCTCCACCAGCTCTTTGCCCTGAGCCGATGCGGCGGTGGAAGCCGCGGACGCCGGGGCGATCGCAATTATCGCCGCGTCGTCGCTTGGGTCCCCGGCGCTGAACCGCTGCAGGGCCGCCTCTATCTTTTGCGTCGCCGTCGCCGCGTCACCGATGCCGGCCAGCTGGGCGCGCAGCCGCCGCTCGCCGAATCGCTCCTTCTCGCCCTGGGCCTCGGTGACGCCGTCGGTAATCACGACAAGGACCTCGTCGGGCCGCAGCTCAGCTGTCTCGACCGACCACTCGGACGCGGTAAAGGCGCCCAGCACCGGCCCCGCCGCCGCCGCTTCCCTCACCACCCCGCCCCCGGCGATCAACGGGGGAGGGTGTCCGGCAACTGCAAGGCGAAGGGTGCGTTCCGCCGCTTCGTCGATCACCAGTGCGGCAACACTGCAGAGGGCATCGCCGCGACGGGCGAGGAGCTCCTGGTTCAGGGTCCGCAGCGCGACCAGCGGGTCGCCGGTTAGGGCGGCGGCGGTGCGCAGGGTGTAGCGGGCGTGAGCAGTAACCGCTGCCGCCTTGGCACCACGACCGGTCACGTCGCCGATCACGACCATCCAGCCCCCGGCGATGCGGAAGGCGTCGTAGAAATCGCCGCCGAGCTCGTTCTCGGCCCCCACTGGTCGGTAACTGGCGGCAAGCGACCAGGCGGGAATATGCGGCAGTGGCGGAGGGAGAAGGCCGCGCTGCAGGGTTTCGGCAATCTCGGTCCGTTCCTGCTCACTGTGCTCGAGCTCGGAGAAGAGCCCCGCGTTATCGAGCGCCAGTGCAACCCGCCCGGCGAGAATGCCGGCGAAGTGGGCCTCCTCTGTGCGGTACCGCCTGCCCGAATGACTGACCCCGACGGAAAGCATTCCGGTCGGCCTGCCGCGTGCGCGCAGCTCGACCGTCACCCCGGAGCGCACGCCCAGGCGCAGGAGGAAATCGAGGTCGTCCTGGTCAGCGGCGACCTCGCGCATGTCGAGTTCCGACACATGTTCGAAGAACCGGGGCTCCTGGCGCTCGAGTGAAGCGGCGTCGGCCATTTGCTCCTGCAGGACAGGCGTCCGCGCTGCGAGGCCCGCCTCCACCTCCGCGGACCGGGGACCATCAGCCCGTACCGCTGCCCGGCGCAGAGTGCGGCCTTCGATCAAATCGATCGCGCAGAAGTCACCGAACTCAGGGACGAGAATCTCGGCGATCGCTTTCAGGGTTTGCTCCAGCGAGCGGCCCTCCTCGGCAACCCGGGCAACCTCATCGAGGATCGCCAGGCGACGCGCAGTCTGCCTGGCACGCGCCGCGAAGATCACCGCAAGGCTGATTGCGATACCGAGAGCGGCCGCCAAGGCGCCTATCGCGATGGTGCTTATCGCTTCCTCCTCGCCACCTCCGTACGGATCGCGAGAACGTACTACAGCTATTTAGAGCCCGCCGCCGGACTTGAACCGGCAACCTCCTGATTACAAATCAGGTGCTCTCCCAGGTTGAGCTAGGCGGGCGTGGTGGCAGAGAATGGCCTGATGGACGTGAACTTCAGGTTCTTGGGGCCAGATGAGGGTACCGTGCTGACCGGGGCGATCGAAGCCGCCTACGGCAAGACCTACGACGTGCGCTGGGTCTACGACCCGGCCGAGGTGGCCTCGCGGTTGGCCGCGGGGACCTACGTCTCCTGCGTCGCCGAGACCGCGGACGGGGAGCTTCTCTGCCACGAGGGGATGAGCCTGGCGGCGGCCGGCGACGCGGTCGGGCACTCCGGCCAGGCGGTGACGATGCCGGCCGCGCGGGGCCAGCACCTCTTCACCCGGACCAAGCGGTTCCTGATGGACTGGGCGCAGGAACGCGGCCTGGCGGGGATGTTCAGCGAGGCAACGGCCGCCCACCCCTACAGCCAGCGCGCCAACCTCGAGCTGGGAGCGCACGAGACCGGCTTCCTGCTCGGCTGGATCCCCGCTTCGGTGGCCAACGACGCCGCCGGCGAGGAGCACAGCGGGCGGCAGTCGGCGGCGCTCTTCTACACGAAGCTGAACGACGGTCACGAGCGGGACGTCTACGCGCCCGAGCGCCACCGCGAGATCGTCGGCCAGACCCTGGAGCTGTGCGAGCTTCGCGGCACGCTCGCCGAGGTTCCCGCCGGAACCACGCTGGCCGAGCGCACGGAGCTGGAGGTCGAGGTCGACCGCGACCACAACCTGGCGCTGCTGACGGTGCGGGTCCCCGGCGCCGACCTGGAGACCGTGATCGCCGCCGAGCGCCACCACCTCTTCCACCGCGCCGCGCTCGACGCGATCTACGTCGACCTGCCGCTGGAGACCCCGGCGACGGCGCTGGTGGCGGACCACCTGGAGCGCCTCGGCATCTCCTACGCCGGCGTCTTCCCCAACCGCCGCACCGATGGCGACGTGCTGCGGATGCAGTCCCTGCACCGGGTCCGAGTCAAGGCCGACGACGTCGCCGTCGCCTCGGACCACGGGCGGGATTTGCTCTCCTACGTTCTCGCCGACGCCGACCGCGCTTAGACGGCCACCTCTCTTGAGGCGAGGTGAGTGCCGACCTTGCGCTTGACCCGCTGCAGAGCGTTGTCCACGGTCTTGGTGTCGCACTCCAGGCGCTCGCCGATCGCCTCATAGGAGTGGCCGTCCAGGTAGAGGGAGAGCACCCGGCTCTCGAGATCGGAGAGGACGCCAGAGACCCCGGAGAGGCAGGAAACGAGGCTCTCCAGCTCTTCGGAGGCGATTACCTGGTTGACCGGGTCGTGGACGCTGGGGCCGGGAAGGATCTCGTCCAGGGTGGTGTCGGAGTCGCCCGCCGCGGCCGGGGTCTGGCTGAAGGAGACGTACTGGTTGAGGGGCGTGTGCTTGTTGCGGGTCGCGGTCTTCACCGCGGTGATGATCTGGCGGGTGATGCAGAGCTCGGCAAAGTTGCGGAAGCTCGACTCGCGATCGGTGCGGTAGTCGCGGATCGCCTTGTAGAGGCCGAGCAGGCCCTCCTGGATCAGGTCGTCGGCCTCGCCGCCGAGCAGGAAGTAGGAGGAGGCCTTGAGACGGACGAAGCCGCGATAGCGGCGGACGATCATGTCGTAGGCGTCGGTCCTGCCGTCCTTGGCGAGGGCGACCAGATAGTGATCATCAAGCTCAGCTTGAGCGTTACTGTGAGGGACGCGAGCCGCGATGGCGCCACTGGCCGCGGAAGCTCGCGGTGCTTGCGTAGGCGTAGATAGAGCCACAGATCCTTCTCCTTGCTGAAGGGTCGTGGCGCCGCTTACCTCCCCCGAGGCGCCCGTTATCGACGGGCGTACCTCACACTCAAGTTGAGGTTAACCCTTGTTGCGCCGGTAGTTTACGGCCGCGCAGAGTTCTGTCAACCCCCAATTTGCGCAAATGCAACCGCCGTTGCATTTGCGTGAGGGCTAGCTGCGCTGGCGCGAGGCCTCGAAAAGCAGTGCAGCGGCAGCCGCGGAGACGTTCAGGGACTCGACTTTTCCGCCCCGCGGGAGGGCGAGGAGACCGTCGCAGGACTGAGCAACCCGGGGGCGCAGGCCCTTGCCCTCGCCACCGAGGACGAGAACGGTGGGTCCGGTCAGGTCGACCGACCAGGGGGTCGCCTCCGCCTCGGCGTCGGCGCCCCAGATCCAGAAGCCGGCGGCCTTCGCCTCGGCGAGCCAATCGGCGAGGTTGCGGACGTGGGCGACCTCGATGTGCTCGACCGCGCCGGCGGAGGCCTTGCAGGCGACCGCGGTGACGGCCGCGGCGCGGCGCTCGGGGACGACGACTCCCGCGGCGCCGGCGAACTCGGCCGAGCGGCAGACAGCGCCGAGGTTGCGCGGGTCCTGGACCTGGTCGAGGGCGACGAGCAGCCTGTTCTCCCCGCGCAGCAGCCCGACCGGGTCGCCGTACGGATACGGATCGACCTCAGCGACCACGCCCTGGTGGTCCGGCGACCCGCAAAGCCGCTCCAGCTCGTCCCCTGGCGTCTCCGGCGCCCGCCAAACCCGGCGCACCCGCCGTCTCCCCCGCTCGGCCTCAGCCACCGGCCGCCGTCCATAGATGACCTGGTTGGCCATCAGGCCTTCTGCACGAGGCGCGGACCGTCAGCGGAGTCTCGAACCTCCCAACCGAGGTCCGCCAGCTGATCGCGGATCGCATCCGCCCGCTCGAAATCCTTCGCCGCTCGAGCCCTTTCGCGCTCTCCCATCAGCTCGTGAGCCCGCTCGTCGGTCTCAACTCCCTGATCCGGCTGGGTAAGGGAGCTGAGACCGACAAGCTCAAGCATCTCCGCCACAGCCTCCGCAGCTCCAGGGATCTCTTCCCGATTTGCTTCGCCGACAAGCTCCGAAACTTCGGCGAGAGCTCGTGGCGTGTTGAAGTCGTCGGCCAGCGCATCCCGGAAAGCTTCCAGACGCTTCGCGGACGGAGAGTCCGGGGGAGTCTCGCCGGAGCCTCCCCGCTGTTGCTCCGCCGAGACTCCCCCGGACTCTCCGCCAACGGGGTGATCTCGGAAGAAATTGCGAAACCCCTCGATCCTCGACACTGCCTGTTCCATTTGCTCTGGCCCAAATGCCAGCGGCTGCCGGTAATGCCCCGAAATCAGATACGCGACGACCGCCTCGCGCCCGTAGGTGTCCAATGCCTCGGAGAGCTGAAAGATGTTCCCCTCCGACTTCGACATCTTCTCCGCGTCGGTCTCGACCATCCCGTTGTGCATCCATGCCCGGGCGAAGGGCCGCCCGGCCGCCTCGGATTGGGCGATCTCGTTCTCATGGTGGGGGAAGACGAGATCTGAACCGCCGCCGTGGATCGCGAATGAGGCGCCCAGCTCCTGCTCGGCCATCACCGAGCACTCGATGTGCCAGGCCGGCCGGCCGCGGCCCCAGGGTGAGTCCCAGCTGGTGTCCTCGCCCTCCTTGTGGGCTTTCCAGAGGGCGAAGTCGAGCCGGTCGTCCTTGAGCGAGTCCGACCCCGCCTCCTCGCCCTGGTCCATGTCCTCGGGGCGTCGGTTGGAGAGCTTGCCGTAGCCGTCGAAGCTGCGGACGCGGAAGTAGACGTCGCCGCCCGACTCGTACGCGTGGCCGGACTCCACCAACTCGGCGATCAGGCCGACGATCCCGTCGATCCGCTCGGTCGCCAGCGGCTCGGCGTCGGGCCGGCCGAGGCCGAGCCGTTCAGTGTCCTCGACGTAGGAGGCGGTCATCCGGGCGCCGAACTCGGCCGAGGGCTCCCCGGCGGCCACAGCGGCGGTGTAGATCTTGTCGTTGACGTCGGTGACGTTGACGACCAGCCGGGCCCGGTAGCCCTCCGAGCGCAGGAACCGGGCGAAGAGCGAGAAGACGACGTAGGGGCGGGCGTTGCCGATGTGGATGCGGCTGTAGACGGTCGGACCGCAGGCGTAGATCCCAACCTCTTCGGCTGGGTCGATCTTCCGCGGCTCGCCGCTGAGCGTGTCCCTGATCCTTACCTCGCGCATCGCGAGGCGAGATTAGTCGATCGTTTTTGGAGCGGGCGGGACTAGAAAGTCCGGTAGCCGGCGGTCGCGGCGTTCGACTCGTTGCGCAACCAGGCCGGTGCGGTCTCCTCCGCGGCGGCCTGCGCCTCTCGCTTCGCCTTGCTGACGCTGGCCTTGATCTCGTCCTCGGTCGCCTCCCTGGCGCGCTCCTCCCGGCGCTGCGCCTGGACCCGGATGCGGTCGGACTCCTGCCGCAGCTGGTCCTCGGCCCGGGCGCGAGCGCTCTCCTCGGCCTCCCGCTCGACCTTCTCGACCAGGTTGCGAACGCTCTCCTCGGCTTCCCGGCGGACCTCCTCGGTCCCCTCCATCACCCGTCGCTCGATCTCGGTCTCGAGGCGAACGGCGGTTTCATAGGACTCGGCCGCGGCGGCCTCGGCGTCGGCGGCTCGCTGCTCCGCCGACGCAACGCGACGGTCGGCCTCGGCCTGGATCTCCACGCGCGCCTCCTCGACCCGGCGCGCGATCTCCTCTTCGAGCTTCTCGGAGGCCTGGTTGACCGTCTTCTCGGCCTCGTCGCCAGCCGTCGCCGCCTGCGCGAGAATCTCTTCGCGCTCGGCCCGCGAGCGCTGCTCCAGGTCCTCGAAAGCCTTCTCGGCCCGGTCCCGCCCGGCCTCGGCGCCGGCGACCTTGGCTTCCGCCTCACGCTTCTTCCCGCGCTCGGTGGCGATCCGGTCGCGCGCCTCGATGGAGACCTCGCGCAGCTTCGCCATCGCCCGCTCCTTCAGCTGCTCGCGAACCGCCTCGGCGCGCCGCTCGGCCTCAGCGACCCGGCGCTCTGAGACCTTCACCCACTCCAGCGCCTGGTCGGCGACGCCATGCATCGTCCGGGTAGCCTCTCCGACCTCCCTCAGCTGCTTGGCTGGTTCGCGCATACCAGGGGCAAACTACTATGGGCAGCGGAGGCCACCCACCCGCGGCGGGGCGGGAAAATCCGCATTTTGCGCGCCCCGTCGGGGACGCCCGCGTACCAGCCTTCTCTAGAGCGCTTTGCCGGGCTCGCGCTCGCGAAGCTCGCGCTTCAGCACCTTGCCGGTGGCGTTGCGCGGCAGCTCGTCGAGGAACTCAATCTCGCGCGGCGACTTGTAGCTGGCGAGGTGGGCCTTGACGTGGGCGATCAGGTCCGCTTCGCCGATCTCGGCCCCGGGCTTCGGCGCGACGAAGGCCTTCAGCCGCTGGCCGTACTCGTCGTCTTCCACCCCGATCACCGCCACCTCGGCGACGTCCTCGTGGTCGGCGAGCAGGTCCTCGACCTCGCGCGGGAACACGTTCTCGCCGCCGGAGACGATCATCTCGTCGTCGCGACCGTCGATGAAGAGCCGCCCGTCGGCGTCGATATGGCCGACGTCGCCGCTGGAGAGGAGGTCGTCGATCGCCTCCTTGCCACCACCGCCGGTGTAGCCCTCGAAGGACATTTCGTTGCCGACGAAGATCCGGCCGACCTTTCCCTGCGGCACCTCGCGCCCGTTCTCGTCGTAGAGGCGGACCTCGGTGCCCCGCGGCGGGCGCCCGGCGGTGCCGGGGGCGGCACGAAGGTCCTTCGGGGTGGCGACGGTCGCGTAGGCGACCTCGGTCGAGCCGTAGAGGTTGTAGGCGGTGTCACCGAACCGGTCCATCCACTCGATCGCCAGCTCCCCCGGCAGGGCCGAGCCCGAGATCGAGGTGATCTCCAGCGAGGAGAGGTCGTAGGTGGCGAGAGTCTCCTCCGGTAGGGCAAGGATCCGCTGCAGCATCACCGGCACGACCCCGAGCACGTCGGCCCGGGTCTCCTGCACCGCCCGCAGCGTCTGCTCGGGATCGAAACGGCGCCGCAGGACCAGGGTCGAGGCGGTTGGCAGGCTCATCACGAAGTGGAAGAAGCCCCAAGAGTGAAAGAGCGGCGCCGCGACCATCATCGTCTGGCGGTTGCGGAAGGGGATCTTGTCGATCAGCGCCGCCAGGGTGAACAGCCCGTCGGGACTGGAGCGCTGGGCCCCCTTCGGCGTGCCGGTGGTGCCGGAGGTGAGGATCACGAAGCGCGGCTTGTCGGGCGGCGGCCGGTGGTTGGCCTCAGAGCCGCCGGCGATCAGGCCCTCCAGCGTCCTCTCCCCCCTGTCGTCGCCATCGGTCCAGGCGACGACCCTGTGGACCGAGCTGTCGACCCCTGCCAGGAGGTCGCCGAACTCCTCGTCGTAGACGAGCGCCTTCGGCGCCTCGCGCCGGGTTACCTCGGCCAGCTGCGGGCCGGCGAACATCGTGTTGAGGTAGAGCGCGCTGGCGCCGAGCTTGGCCGCCGCCAAGGTCGCCTCGATGAAGCCACGATGGTTGCGGCACATGATTCCGATCCCGTCGCCGTAGCCGATCCCGAGCTCGGTCGCGAGTGCGTCGGCGAGGGCGTTGGAGCGCCGGTGCAGCCGTTCGAAGCTGAGCGATCCGCGTTCGTCGATGATCGCGATCTCGTGCGGATGGTGGATCGCCGCGGTGGTGATGCCGAGCGCCGGAGAGGCTCCCCAGCGGATAAAAGCGGACCCGATCTTCACCGCCTTGTCGGGGCGCACGAGGCCGACGATGCCTGCTTCGTGCAGCACTTTGACCTCGAAGGCGGAGTCCGCCACCGAGGATCGCAGGCTCGACAGGTTCGCGCCAAAGCTCGACATCGAACGATGAAGACTATTCGCTCACAAGCGTTGCGACCGCGATGCAGGCGATTCCCTCGCCGCGACCAATCCAGCCCATTCCCTCATTGCTGGTCGCCTTGACGCTGACGCGGGCCGAGATCACCTCGGCGAGCACCCGCTCCATCTCCGCCTTGTGGGGGCCGAGGCGGGGCTGCTCGCAGATCAGCGTGGCGTCGACGTTGGCTACCCGGCCCGCGAGCGTCCCGACCACCGTGCGCAGCAGGTCGATCGAGTCGGCGTCCTTCCAACGCTCGTCGTCGTCGGGGAACATCGTGCCGATGTCGCCTTCGCCGGCGGCGCCGAGCAGGGCGTCGATTACCGCGTGGGTGAGGACGTCGGCGTCTGAATGGCCGTCGAGCCCCAGCTCGTGCTCAATCTCGACCCCGCCGAGGACGAGGCGACGGCCGGGGGCGAAGCGGTGACTGTCGTAACCGAGACCGACCACGTCACCGCACCCCGCTGGGTAGCGGCGCGAGCTGTCGTCGCCGGCCCTCGAAAACACAGATCTCCTCCACGCCGAGCTGGTCGAGCAGCTCGACCGCGCGCCCGTATTCAAAGCCCACGTGCTCCGGCAGATGGGCGTCGGAGGAGAGCGCGAAGGCCGCCCCTGCCTCTACACACATCTCGGCGAACGCACGGGCGGGATAGAGCTCGCCGACCGGCTTTCGCAGGCCGGCGGTGGAAATCTCGACCGCGATCCCGCTCTCGGCGATCGCCTCGACGGCGGGCTCGTAGAAGCTGCGCAGGTCCCGCTCCGGGAGCGGGTTGGCGCGGCCCCACACCTTGACCAGGTCGGGGTGGGCAAGGATGTCGAAGAGCCCCGAGCGGGCGCAGGCCGCGAGCGCCTCGAAGTAGCGCCGCCAGACCTCCTCGGCGTCCCTCCCCTCCCAGATGTCCCAGTCCGGGTGGTCGACCGCGGAGGAGCGCTCGCCGACGAAATGGACCGAGCCGACCACGTAGTCGAACGGCCTCGCCTCCAGCAGCGCCGCGGTGTGCTCCTCGGCCCCGGCCACGAAATCGCACTCGATACCCAACCGCAGCGGCGTGCCCTGGACGAACTCGCAATAGGCGTCGAGGTCGTCCTCGGCGGTTTCCACCCAGAACGGGTGGCGCCAGAGATCGAGCGCCTGGCGGAAGCGGTAGACGTGCTCGGAGACGCCCAGCTCCTCGATCCCGGCGGCCGCAGCAGCCGCCAGGTACCGATCGACGTTCTCAGTCGTGAAGTAGCGCTCGGCGGCCGTGTCGGGGTCGTCGGGGCGCAGGTGCAGGTGATAGTCCGTGAGCATCGCCAGGAGCCTAGACTGCCGCGACCATGGCTCGGCAGCTGCTCTTCCTCGTTCTCGCCCTCGCCGCCGGCACCGCAATCGCCGCCCTGCTCGGGGCGGCCAACTTCGGCGTCGCCCTCGGCGTCGGCCAGCTCTGCTTCGCGGCGGTGTTGGTCTGGGTGCTACTGAAGGACTGAGGCCGTTCGCGCCCGTCAACGGCCACCGGCGGCACGATCGGCCAGCAGCATCTCGGCCAGCCGCAGGTCCAACGGCGTCGTCACCTTGAGGTTCTCGGGACCGCAAGGGTGGATCAGCACCGTCCCGCCCGCGGCCTCGACCAGCATCGCCTCGTCCGTAGCCGCGGCCTGTCCCTCGGCGTTTGCCGCCAACGCCTCGCGCAACGCCTCGACACGAAACACCTGAGGCGTCTGCGCCGCCCAAAGCTCTTCTCGATCGACCGTCCCCTTGACGACGAGGACTGCATTTTCCTTCTCTGCGAATGGAAATGCAGTCCTCGACCCCGAGGCGGCCCGCTTGACGGTGTCCGTGACCGGGGTGGCGGCGATCACGCCGGCGGCCTCCGGCGCGGCCTCGAGGTCGGCAACCAACGCACCGACCAGCTCCGGCGTTAGCAGCGGCCTTGCCGCATCATGGATCGCAACGAGCTCAGTCTCCACCGCGGCTAGTGCGTTGGCCACGGACTCGGCCCTAGTAGCGCCACCGGAGACCACCGTGAGCTGGCGCTCGCCTGCGTCGCCTGCAGCAGCCACCTCCCCACCCAGCTGCTTTTCCTGCCCCGGCGGCGCCGCGACAACAATCGCGCTGACAGCCTCACACGCCCCGAAGGCGTCAACCGACCACCGCACCATCGGCTTGCCCGCCAACGGCACGAAAGCCTTCGGGCCGCCGGCTCCGAGTCTCTCCCCGGAACCGGCGGCCGCGATGACTGCGGTTACAGCAGCTGCTCTAGGCGGTCGCCGCAGGGGCGAAACGCTCCTCCAGCAGCCCGTCGAGGTACTCCTCCGCGCCGTCCTCGTCCTTGTCGAGCGCGTACATGAACTCCGAAGCGAGGATCTTCTTCGCCCGCGTGTACATCTGCTTCTCGCCGGTGGAGAGTCCCTTCTCCATCTCGCGAATCGCAAGGTTGCGGACAACCTCTGCCAGCTCGAAGACGTCGCCGGTCTTGATCTTCTCGCGGTTGTACTTGAATCGCCGGTTCCAGTTCTTCGGCATCTCCGACACGTCGTCGGTGAGGACCGTTGTCACCTTCTTGATTTCTTCCTCGTCGATGATCCGTCGCAGTCCCGCCTTGCCGGCGTTTTCGCAGGGGACCATCACCGTGAGCTCGTTGTGGAGGATCTTGATCGTGAGATATTCACGCTCGGTTCCCATCAGCTCGCGGGTCTCCTTGGTCAGGACCAGGCCCGCACCGTGGTGGGGGTAGACGACCTTGTCACCCTCCTCGAAGTCGCAGACATATTCGATGTCCTCCTCGAGGACTACCTCCATCGTCTCTTCTAGCTCGGAAATCGGGGGACTCCTTTCTCTTCGACGGCCTTATCGCCGTCAGCTCTGCAAATACCGGTCGACCAGATCGACCTCTTGGAGCCTGCGCAGACCCTCGCGGATGTCTTTGGCCCGGGTGGGACCGACACCGTCGACGGCTGCCAGCTCTGCGTCGGAGGCCGCCAGGACCTCCTCCAGCCCGTCCAGTTCGTGGGTGATCTTCTGGACGACAAGTTTGGGAATGCGAGGAATCCGCCCGAGCAAGCGGTGGCCGCGGGGGGAGACCGGGAAGTCGAGGGTGTTGAGCTTGCGGTCGTAGCCGAGCAACTCGGCGAGGCGACCGAAGTCGAGCACGTCCTGGTGCGGCATCCGGCTCAGCGCGTGGAGCACCGCGGTCAGGTTCTGCTCGGAGTCCTCGACCGAGTAGTCGCGGATCAGCGCGGTCTTGTCGGCTGCGACGCCGACCATCGTCTCCTCCAGCTGCATCTCGATCAGCCGGCCCTCGGTGCCGAGCTCGACGATGTAGCGCTCGACCTCAACCGCCATCCGGGTCACCAGCTCTGCCCGCTGGATCACCGAGAGCGCATCGTGGAGGACGACGCCCCCCTCGAACTCGAGCACGGTCAGCCTGGCCGAAACCTGGCCAAGCCGCTCGCGGTACTTCTCCAGCGTCGCCAGACCCTGGTTGGCCTTGGCCAGCACCGCGGGGATGTCCTGGAGGATGTACTTGGTCCCCTCGACGTAGAGGGAGACGACGTCGCGCCGCTGCGAGACCGCGACGACGAGCGCCGTCGTCTGTTTGGAGACGCGCTCGGCGGTGCGGTGCCGGGTGCCCGTCTCCGAGCTGAGAATCGTCGGGTCGGGCATCAGCTGGACGTTCGCCCAGGCGATCTTCGTCGCCTCGGCGTTGAGCACGATCGCCCCGTCCATCTTTGCCACCTGGTAGAGCATCGCCGGCGAGTAATCGACGTCGAGCTTGATCCCGCCGGAAAGCAGGTGGGAAACGTCGTCAAGGTCGCCGACTACGAGAAGGCCACCGGTACGAGAATGGACGATGTTGTCGATTCCCTCACGCAGCGCACCGCCGGGCGCGACGACGTCCAGTGCTCTCAGTAGCCGAGGATCCTGACGTTCGGAAAGCTCATGGAGCTCATCCCCGGACAAAGAAGGCATCTGTTCTAGGATGCCAAAAAGCGCTCTGGAATGCGGTCTGGTGATATCCGAGTGGACAGCTCGGATTTGCTTTTGTCAAGCGAACGGACGGCCGTTTCGCCCTCAGAGGTGAAAGTGTCGGTGATGCCTCGCTTGGTGGAGCGCCGCAGGGGTCGGCTCACCAGCGACGGAAGAGTCCGGTTCGCCGGGGTCGCGGACGAAGGCCCAGGTCAGCGCCGCGCCGAACGCGCAGAGGACGACGACCACCCAGGTGGAGCCCGCGACCGCAGCGGAGAACGAGTGCCCATCACCGAGCAGAGCGTGGAAGACGGCGCCGCTCGCGGCCAGGGCCACGGCGCCGGCCAGAACCCGGTCCATCGCCAGCACCCCGGCGGCGATCCCAACCTTCTCGCCGGGCATCGCCGCCATCGCCGCCGTCGACATCGGCGCGTAGACGAGGCCGAGGGCGATGCCGAACAGCAAATAGCCGGCGAGCAGGAAGGCGTAGGAGCTCGAGGCCTCGAGCTGGGTGAGGACGAGCAGGCCGCCGACGCCCAGCGCCATCCCCACGGTCATCAGCCGGCGGGCGCCGAAGCGGGAGATCAGCCGACCCGAGAACGGCGAGACGAAGACCATCGGCACCGTGATCGGCAGGATCATCGCCCCGCTGAGGATTGCCGAGTGGCCGCGCACGTCCTGCAGGTACTGAGGCTGGAAGAACATCACCGCCCAGTAGGAGCCGACCAGCGCGAAGGCGGCCGCGCTGGCGCCGAAATAGGGGCCATTGCGGAAGAGGGCGAAATCGACGATCGGGTCGCGCACCCGGCGCTCGATCCACCAGAAGCCGGCAAGGGCGGCGATCCCCACCAGCGCCAGGCCGGCGACCGCGACGCCGACCCAGGCACGCGACTGGATCAGCGCCAAGACGATCGCGGTCAGACCGACGCTGAGTGCGGCCAGGCCGAACCAGTCGATCCGGTCACCCGCTCCGGGGTCGGTGGACTCGGTCGTGGCGGCGACGGTGATCGCGATGCCGAGCGCCGCCACCGGCAGGTTTATCCAGAAGAGCAAGCGCCAGTCGAGTTCGATCAGCAGCCCCCCGACGAGAGGCCCGATCGCCAACGCGACCGCGGAGACGGCGGCCCAGATCCCCAGCGCCCGAGCCTGCTCGGAGGTGGGGAAGGCGTTGGCGACGAGCGCCAGCGAGAGCGAGAGCATCGGCGCCGCCCCCACCCCCTGCAGGACGCGGCCGAGGATCAGCTCGCCCTGATCGCTCGATGCGCCGGACACGATCGAACCCACCGCGAAGACGATGGTGCCGAGGATGAAGACGCGCTTGCGGCCAAACATGTCGCCGAGCCGTCCGGCGGAAACAACGAGCACCGCGATCGTCAGCAGGTAGCCGTTCATCACCCACTGCAGACCCTCGGCGCTGGCGTCAACATCGCCCCGGATCGCCGGCAGCGCCAGCGCAACCACGGTCGAATCCAACATCAGCAAGAAGAGCCCGCAGCAAGCACCACCGAGGGTCCACCACCTGCGGCTCGCGCCATCGATCCGTGGCATGTGGCGACGCTATCGCCGTGCGCGGCGGCGACCTCGATATTCGCAGCTGGTCCCGAGCTGCGTGTGACGAAGGGACCGGATGCCCCTCCCGCAGAAGCTCAAGGACGGACATCTCGAAGCACGTGAGCTCGATCAGCTGCGCGACGGCTTCTGAGGGAGGGGCATCCGGTCCCTTAGCCGCAGCGATACCTAGGAGTCAGTGGGTAGCGACCAGGTCGCGACTGGGGTCGATGCCCCAGCGGGCGCCAGCCTCGGTGAGCTCCTGAGTCAGGGACCAGCGGTCGGGCTGCTCGTCTCCTTCGTGGTCGGGGTTGGCGCCCTTCAGGGTCATGCAGCCGGCGTTGTCGCCGATCGCTCGGATCTCGGCGACGTCCTCGGGGCTGAGCCGCTGCTCGGCGGGCAGGTGACCGAGTTCGACGCGCTTGGCCTCGATCGGACACGCCTCCTCCCCCAGCTCCTGGATCAGGGTCGGGGCGACGCACTCGACCGCCGGGTGGGCGAGGTTCCACTGGCAGGCGAGCTGGATTGGGGTCAGCTTGGCCCGTTCGGCGATCGGCAAGAGGCGCTCCAGCTTCTCGAACCCTGCCTCGATCCAGCCGGCGGGCCGAAAAGCACGGTGATCGCCTTTGGCCAGCTCCATGCCGGGCCGCAGGTCGCCCCAGAAGAGGCCTCCGTAATCGACCACCCGGGTCAGCACTTTGACCCCCTGGCGAGCGGCGGCGTCGAGGCAGAGCTCGCCGGGCCAGGGCTCGAGCGGGTTGAGGATGATCATCGCCCAGTCGATCCGGTCACCGAAGCGCTCCAGGCAGGCGATCAGGTCCAGGGTGAAGCCGTTGGCGGGGCCCGGGGCGACGCCAATCCGCGCCGTCAGGCCGGCCTCGCGCAGCGCCTCCATCCCGTCCCAAACGACCTCGCTGGTGTAGCCGGTGCGGTCGGGGTTGTGGAGCAGCAACAGGTCGAAGGAGGAGACGCCGATCCGCTCCAAGCTCGCCTCGGTCGCCATCCGCAAATAGTCGGCGTACTCCCCGGGCCCGCGCAGGGCCGGATCGGTGAACCGCGGGAAGCCCTTGGGTCCGTTGCGCTCGCCCTCGTAGAAGTCGTGCCCGATAGCGCCGATCAGGCAGTAATCCGGGCGCGGCACGCCCCCCAGGGCACGGCCGAGCAGGCGATCGGCCTCGCCCTGGCCGTAGGCGTCGGCGGTGAGGACGGTGTCGATGCCATCGCCGGGTCGCAGCAGCGCCTCCAGCCGGTCCTCGGCGATCGTCTCGCCGAAGTGCAGGTACCGCCCTCCGCTCCAGATGCCGATCGCGCTACGGCCGGGCTCGCGCATCGCCGTTAGCTCAGGCAGCCGGGCCGGGCTCAGGAGCCGGCGTCGTCATGCGGCGAGGGCTCGCCGTCATCGGGGCCGTGGTGACCCTCGTCGTCGTCGCCCTTCTTGGCGCCGACCCCGACCTTCTCCGGCTCGGGCGGCTGCGGCGGCTTTTGCTGCGGCTTCTTCGGAGCGATGATCGTCAGGCTGAGCGGCCGGTCCTCCTCGTCCCCGGAGGGGTCGCGGGAGACCATCACGGTCGAGCCAGGAGTCATCTGACCCTGGCGCAGGACTTCGTCGGCCAGCGGGTCCTCGATGTAGCGCTGGATCGCGCGGCGCAGCGGCCGGGCGCCCATGGACGGGTCCCAGCCTTTCTCGACCAGGAGATCCTTGGCCTCGTCCGTCAGCTCCAGCTGCAGTTCGTGCTCGGCGACCTGGACGCGGACCCGGTTGATCATCAACTCGATGATCTCCTTGACCTCTTCCTTGGCCAGCTTGTGGAAGACGATCACCTCGTCGATCCGGTTGAGGAACTCCGGCCGGAAGACTTTCTTCAGGTCGCTCATGATCCGGTTCTTCATGTCGTCGTAGGACATCCCGGTCTCATCAGAGACGGTGAACCCGATCGAAGTGTTCTTGGAGATCTCCGAGGCGCCGATGTTCGAGGTCATGATCACGATCGCGTTGCGGAAGTCGACCGTGCGGCCCTGGGCATCGGTGAGCCGCCCGTCCTCGAGAATCTGCAGAAGGATGTTGAAGACGTCCGGGTGGGCCTTCTCGATCTCGTCCAGGAGCAGCACTGAGTAAGGCTTGCGGCGCACGGCCTCGGTCAGCTGGCCGCCCTCGTCGTAGCCGATGTAGCCGGGCGGCGAGCCGACCAGGCGGCTGACCGCGTGCTTCTCCATGTACTCGGACATGTCGATCCGGACCATCGCCTCCTCGTCGCCGAAGAGGAACTCGGCGAGGGTGCGGGCGAGCTCGGTCTTGCCGACCCCGGAGGGGCCGAGGAAGATGAACGAGCCGGCCGGGCGCTTGGGGTCCTTGATCCCGGCGCGGGAACGGCGGATCGCTTTGGAGACGGCGGTGATCGCGACCTGCTGGCCGATCACCCGCTTGTGGAGTTCCTCCTCCATCCGGATCAGCTTTTTGGTCTCGGCCTCGGTCAGTTTGAAGACCGGGATGCCGGTCCACATCGAGACGATGTCGGCGATCTCCTCTTCGCCGACCTCCGGGCGTTCGCCGTTCTCGCCGTCGGCCCACTCGTCTTCGAGCTGGCGCTTGCGGGTGGTCAGCTGGCGCTCGGTGTCGCGCAGGTTGGCGGCTTTTTCGAACTCCTGGGCCTCGATCGCGGCCTCCTTGTCGCGCCGCGTCGTCTCGATTTCCTCCTCGAGGTCGCGGTAGACCGGCGGCGTGCTCATGCTCTTGATCCGCATCCGCGAGCCGGCCTCGTCGATCAAGTCGATCGCCTTGTCGGGCAAGAAGCGGTCGGAGATGTAGCGGTCGGCGAGCTCAGCGGCGGCGGCCAGCGCCTCGTCGTTGATCGTCACCCGGTGGTGCTGTTCGTAGCGCTCGCGCAGCCCTTCGAGGATCTTCACCGTGTCCTCGGGCGAGGGCTGGTCGACTTTGATCTGGGCGAACCGGCGCTCGAGCGCGGAGTCGCGCTCGAGGTACTTGCGGTACTCGTCAAGCGTGGTCGCGCCGATCGTCTGCAGCTCGCCACGGGCCAGGGCCGGCTTCAGGATCGAGGCAGCGTCGATCGCCCCCTCGGCGGCACCGGCGCCGACCAGGTTGTGGAGCTCGTCGATGAAAAGAATGATGTCGCCGCGCTGGGTGATCTCTTTCATCACCTTCTTCAGCCGCTCCTCGAACTCGCCGCGGTACTTCGAGCCGGCCACCAGGGCCGCCAGGTCGAGCGTGTAGATCTGTTTGTTCTTCAGCAGCTCGGGGACCTCGCCCTTGTTGATCCGGGCGGCCAGCCCCTCGACCACGGCGGTCTTGCCGACCCCGGGCTCGCCAAGCAGGACTGGGTTGTTCTTGGTCCGGCGAGAAAGGATCTGCATGATCCGCTCGATCTCGGTTTCGCGGCCAATCACCGGGTCGAGCTTGCCCTCCTCCGCAAGGCGGGTGAGGTTGCGACCGAACTGGTCCAGGAGTTTGGATGACTTCTTGCCCTCGCCCGAGCCGCCACCGCTGCCGCCACCCTGGCGGCGGCCGCCGGGGCCGGAGAGCATCCGGATCACCTCGTTGCGGATCTTGTCGGAGTCGGCGTCGAAGTCGAGCAGGATGCGGGCGGCGACGCCCTCGTTCTCACGCACCAGGCCGAGCAGGATGTGCTCGGTGCCGATGTAGTTGTGGCCGAGGGAGAGCGCCTCGCGCAGCGCCAGCTCGAGCACCTTCTTGGCCCGCGGCGTGAACGGGATCTGGCCGGAGGTGACCTCCTCGCCTGAACCGACGATGCGGACCACCTGCGAGCGGACGCGTTCCACGGTGATGTCGAGCGACTCGAGCACGCGCGCGGCGAGGCCCTCCTCCTCGCGGAGGAGACCGAGCAGGATGTGCTCGGTGCCGATGTAATTGTGCTTGAGCGTCCGGGCCTCCTCCTGAGCTAGGACGACGACCTGACGGGCTCTCTCAGTAAAACGCTCGAACAAATGAATCCTCTTCTTGGTCGAACCCGGATGGCCCGGATAAGTACCGCCGGCGCCCTTTGGGTATCGGAGGGCGTCGTCGCGTCCCTTAACGATACCGGGACTGCCTGTCCGGCCCAGCGCGCCAGGAATGCGCTAAGAGCGACCTTTCAGAGTGAAAAAGGCACAGTTCCGGCGCGATTTCGTGCGTCCGGCGCGTGGAACTGTGCGAATCAGGTCTTCATCGCCGGGAACAGCAGTACCTCGCGCAGGCTCGTGGCGCCGGTCAGCAGCATCACCAGCCGGTCGATCCCGAGCCCGGCGCCACCGGTCGGCGGCATCCCCTGTTCGAGCGCTTCGACGAAGGCCTCGTCGTAGGGCTGCGCCTCCTCGTCGCCCCGTTGCAGCTCGGTCGCCTGCTGCTCGAAGCGCCGCCGTTGCTCGTCTGGATCGTTCAGCTCGGTGAAGGAGTTGGCGATCTCGACGCCGCCGGCGAAGGCCTCCCAACGCTCAACCAGGCCCGGCTCGGAACGGTGCGCCTTGGCGAAGGGCGAGAGCTCGACCGGGTAGTCGAGGATGAAGGTCGGCTGGACCAGACCCGGCTCGACCTCGCGGGCGAGCAGCCCGTCGACCAGCTTGCCCCAGCCCTCGGCGGGGTCGGGCTCGGTCCCCATCGCCTTGGCCAGCGCCTCCCTGCTCGGGTGCTCGGCGATGTCGATGCCGGCCCGCTCGAGGATCGCCTCGCGCAGGGTGATCCGTCGCCACGGCGGGGCGAAATCGATCTCGGTGTCGCCGCGGCGGACCTTGGTCGTCCCCAGGACCCGCTCGGCGACCTCGGAGACCAGCAGCTCGAGGTCGTGCGCCGTCTTCTCGTAGTCGGCGTAGGCCTCGTACCACTCCAGCATCGTGAACTCAGGGTTGTGCTTGTGGGAGACACCCTCGTTGCGGAAGTCCTTGCCCAGCTCGTAGACCCGGTCGATGCCGCCGACCACCAGCCTCTTCAGGTACAGCTCGGTGGCGATCCGCAGGTAGAGGTCGCGATCGAGGGCGTTGTGGTGGGTGGTGAAGGGGCGGGCGAGGGCGCCGCCGTAGAGCGGCTGCAGGACCGGCGTCTCGACCTCGACGTAGCCGTGGTCGTCGAGCCAGCGGCGAATCTCGGTGACGGCGCGGGCGCGGGCGCGGAAGGCGCGGCGGCTCTCCTCGTTGGCGATCAGGTCGAGCTCGCGGCGGCGGAACCGGGTCTCGGTGTCCTCGAGGCCGTGGAACTTGTCGGGCGGCGGGCGCAGGCTCTTGGCGAGCAGGCGCCAGTGGTCGAGCGCCAGCGAGAGCTCGCCGCCGCTGCGGGTTGAGAGCGCGGTTCCCTCGACGCCGACGATGTCGCCGAGGTCGAGGTGGATGAGGAGCCCGTAGGCGTCCTCTCCGAGCAGGTCCTCGCGGGCGTGCAGCTGGATCTGGCCGCTGCCGTCGCGGAGGTCGAGGAAGCAGGCCTTGCCGTGGCCGCGCCGGGCGACCAGACGGCCGGCAACACGGTGCCGCGACTCGGTCTCGATCCCCGGCGCCAGGCCCTCGTGCGCGGCCCGCACCTCTGCGATGTCCTCGCGCCCGGAGAACTCGTGCGGGAACGGCTCGATCCCCGACTCCCGTATCCGCTCCAGCTTCTCGCGCCGGTCGCGGAGGACGTCGGGCAGCTTCGGTTCGTCGGGCCCGTCGCTCACGGCGCGAGCCTATCGGCCGTCAGGCTTTCTCAATCTTGGTGATTTTCAGTTTCTTCTTCGGCCCGCGCGGGACCTCGACCGTGACCACGTCGTTGCGTTTGCGGCCGACCAGCGCCTTGCCGATCGGCGACTCGTTGGAGAGTTTGTGCTCCGACGGGTTGGCCTCGGTGGAACCGACAATCTGGAACTTCTGCGAGTCGCCGGTCTTCTGGTCTTTGACGTGGACGATCGACCCGAACCCGACCTCATCGGTTCCGAGCGCCTTCTCGTCGATCACCATGGCGCGGCGCAGCCGCTCTTCCAGCTGGGCGATCCTGCCCTCGAGCAGGGCCTGTTCGTTCTTCGCGTCGTCGTATTCGGCGTTCTCGGAGATATCGCCGAATTCGCGCGCCTCTTTGATCCGCGCCGCGACCTCGCGGCGCTTCGTCGTCGTGAGGAGCTCGATCTCCTCTTTCAGCTTCTCGAGCCCCTCTGGGGTGATGACAGCCTGACGACTCACTTGAACGACCTCGCTTTGGATTGGGAGGAGTCGCCCGCATGCGACTCCCAGAGCCGAAAAAAGCCCCGATGCGGCCACAAACGGCGCCACACCTGGGCACAGAGCCGCGGGATTATAGCGAGGGACCGAGACCGGCAATCAGGCGTCTTCTATGCAACCGCGGCAGGCTCGGCGAGTCCGGCGATCAGCTCCCTGGCGCGACCGAGGTCAGCGCTGCGCTGGAGCTCCTCGGCAACCGCTCGCGGCGCCTCCAAGCGCTCGCTGTACCAGGGGTAGAACTTGCGCAGGTAACGCTCGGCCCGTTCGGTCCCGAGGTGCTCCTCAGCCCGGTCGGTAACCCACAGCAGCTCCGCCACGACCTCCTCGCGGCTCGGTGGCTGGGTGCGGGTACCGGTCAGCTCCTCGAACAGCCACGGGTTGCCGAGGGAGCCGCGGGCGATCATCACCGCGGCGGCGCCGGACTCGCGGTAGGCGGTGCGGGCCGCCTCAGCGGTGTCGAGGCCGCCGGAGACGATCACCGGCACCTCCACCCGTTCGACCAGCTCACGGGTGAGGGCGTAATCGGGGAAGCCCTTGTGGCCCCTGGTCGCCGCCCGGGGGTGGAACCCGATCGCCGCCACGCCGGCCTCCTCGGCGAGCCGGACTGCGAGGTCGAAGCCGGAGCGGTCCCCCGCCTCGATCCCCGAGCGCAGCTTCACCGTCACCGGCAGGCCGCCGCCCTCGGCCGCGGCGCGGGCCAGCGCCAGCGCCAGCTCGGGGTCGCGGAGCAGCTGGGCGCCGGCGCCGGTGCGGCGCACCTTTGGCACCGGGCACCCCATGTTGATGTCGATCAGGTCGGCGCCCGCGGCTGCGGCGATTTCCGCACCGGAGCGCATCACCTCGGCGTCGTGGCCGAAGAGCTGGATCGAGACCGGATGCTCGTCGGGGTGGATCCGCATCAGCTCGCGCAGGGTGCGCTCGTTGCGGTAGTGCAGGGCGAAACTCGAGACCATCTCGGAGACCGCCAGCCCGGCCCCGTGCCGCTTCGCCTGCAGGCGGACGAACCAGTTGCCGATGCCCGCCAGCGGCGCCAGCAGCACCCGGTTGGAGATCCGCACCCCGCCGATCTCGAAGGGATCGGTCAGCTCATGCCTGGTTACGGTCATGGATCAGGCGCAGTCCTTTGAGGGTGAGCAGGTCGTCGACCTCCTCGATCGTCTCGGTGAAGGGGACGATCGAGGAAGCAAGCCCGCCGGTCGCGAGGAAGCGCGCCTCCCCCAGCTCCGCCTCGATCCGGCGGGCGACGCCGTCGATCAAGCCGGCGAAGCCGAAGACGACGCCGGACTGGATCGCGGCGCGACTGGAGCGGCCGATCGCGGCTTCGGGCGGGGTGAGGTCGATCTGGGGGATCCGCGCGGCGCGGTCGACCAGGGCGGTCAGGGAGATCTCCAGGCCGGGGGCGATCGCCCCTCCCAGGTACTCGCCCTCGGCGGAGACGGCGTCGAAGTTGATCCCGGTGCCGAAGTCGACGACGACGCAGGCGCCGCCGAACTTCTCGTAGGCGGCGACGGCGTTGACCAGGCGGTCCGCCCCGACCTCCTGTGGAGTGTCGATCCGGATCGGCATCCCGGTCTTGACCCCGGGACCGACCAGCAGGCACTCGGCCTCCAGGTAGCGCTCGCTGAGCTGGGTGTACTGGGTCCCCAGCGGCGGCACTACTGAGGAGACGCAGACGGCGTCGAGCTCCTCGAGGCCGATGCCGCGCAGGTCCATGAGGCCGCTGATCCGCTCGGCCAGCTCGTCCCCGGTCGCGCCAGCGCGGGTCTGAAAGCGCCAGTGCTCGGCCAGCCGCTCCCCCTCGAAAGCGCCGAGGTGGGTCTGGGTGTTGCCGACGTCGACGGCGAGGAGCATTGAGCCATTATCCCGTCCCGTCCCCCGAACGACGCTTCCGACCTTGTGGCCCCTATAGGGACCAAAAAGTCGGAAGGGGTGGCGGATAAGCCTTCCTGTGCATAGGATCGTGACATGAACGCACGGCTCTACGTGATTCCCGCTTCGCACCCGAGCATCACCGCGGCGCTGATGCTGGAGCACAAGGGGATCGCCTACAAGCAGACCGATCTGCTGCCGGTGATCTCCAAGGGTGTGTTGCGCGCGGTCCGCTTTCCGGGCGTCACCGTGCCGGCGTTGAAGATCGACGGACACCGGGTGCAGGGTTCACGCCCGATCGCCCGCGAGCTCGACCGGCTGCGCCCCGACCCTCCTCTCTTCCCCGCCGATCCGGAGAAGCGACTGGCGGTCGAGGAGGCCGAGCGGTTCGGCGACGAGGAGCTGCAGCACCCGATCCGCCAGATCCTCTGGTGGTCGATCAAGAAGGACAGGGCGCCGCTTCGCAGCTACTCGGAAGGGGCGAAGATCGGCATGCCGATCGGGTTGGCGATGAAAACCGCGGCCCCGATCGTCGCCCTCTCAGCGCGCTTTAACGAGGCCGACGACGAGAACGTCAAGCGCGACCTGGCGGCGCTGCCGGCGATGCTGCAGAAGATCGACGACTGGATCGCGGCCGGCGTGCTCAACGGCGAGCAGCTGAACGCAGCCGATTACCAGATCGCCCCCAGCCTCGGACTCGCCCTCACCCTCCAGGACCTGCGCCCTGCAATCGAGAACCGCCCCGCCGGACAGCTGGCGAAGCGGGTCGTCCCGGACTACCCCGGCCACGCCCCGCCGATCCTTCCCCCCGCCTGGCTCGCACCGCTGCGCGGCGAGCCGGCTGCGGCTTAAAGCGGCCCCACCCGTTCTGCTCGCTGCCCTTCCGGCAGCGCGGCGAGAGCGTCGGCGAGGCGGGTGCCATCGGGCAGGGCGAGCTCGGGGTCGAGCTCCAGCAGCGGGGCGAGGACGAAGCGGCGACTCCTCACCTCGGGGTGCGGGAGGGTGAGGCGGGGGGTCTGCAGCTCGAGGTCGCCGAGCAGCAGCAGGTCGACGTCGAGCGGGCGGGGGCTGTGGCGGGGAGCCGCGAAGGAGCGGCCGCGCTCGGCCTCGACCGCCTTGCAGGCGTCGAGCAGCGCTTCGGGCTCCAGGGCGGTGCGGACGCGAGCGGCGGCGTTGAGGAAGTCGGGCTGGTCGAGCACCTCGCCGACCGGCTCGGTCAGGTAGGTAGAGGAGACGGCGTCGATCTCGATATCGCGCCGGACGAGCAGCTCGAGCGCTGCGCGCAGGTGGCCGGCGGAGTCGCCGACATTGGACCCGAGCCCGAGATAGCCAGTGCGGACCGACCCGGTCACGCCGCTACCTCTCGGACGCGCCGGGTTCCTCGTCGACCGAGCGCTCCTGGGTGACCTCGACGGCGATCTCCTGGATCGCCAGCGGTACCGGCGGCTCCGGCTTGGCGGCGCGCACGCGCACCGATTCGCACCCGTAGCGCTCCATCAACCGCTCCCCCACCACCTGGGCCAGGCGCTCCAGCGTCCGGTAGCTGCGCTCGGTCGCGGCCAGGGCGACGATGTCGGCCGCCTGGGCGTAGTCGACGGTGTCCTCGAGCCGGTCGGTCAGCATCGCGTCGCAGTCGGGGATGTCGAAGGAGATGTCGAACTCGAGCCGCTGTCCGATCTCCTGCTCGGCGTCGGTAACGCCGTGGTGGGTGTAGATCGAGAGCCCGCGCAGCTCAATTTCGGCGCTCGACTCGGTGCCGTTGCCGTGGGGGTTCATCTGCGGGCTCCGTCGCTCACTTGCGCAACCTACTCAAGTATCGCGGTGGCGATACTGAGAGCTTGAGCCATCTCGGCGACGTCGTGCACCCGCAGCACCTCGGCGCCGGCGGCGGCCGCCAGGAGGGAGGAGGCGATCGTCCCCCCCAGTCGTTCCCGTGCCTCCGAGCCGTCGATCCCACCGATGAAGCCCTTGCGGGAGGTTCCGACCACGAGCGGGCGGCCGAGGCCGGCAAGCTCGGGGAGCCGGCGCAGCAGCTCGAGGTTGTGCGCCAAGGTCTTGCCGAACCCGATGCCCGGGTCGAGCCAGATCCGCTCCTCCTCGATCCCTGCAGCGACCGCCGCCTCCAAGCGCTCGGTGAGGAACGCCCCGACCTCGGCGACGACATCGTCGTAGGCGGGGTCGTCCTGCATCGTCCGCGGGTCGCCGCGCATGTGCATCAGGATCACCGTGGGGCCGCGATCGACGCAGAGCGCCGCCATCCCGGGATCCCCGCGCAGGGCGGTGACGTCGTTGACGATCGTTGCCCCCGCATCCAGCGCCGCCGCGGCGACCGCCGCCTTGGAGGTGTCGACCGAGATCTCGGCCTTGCCCCCGGCCAACCCCTCGACCACCGGCACCACCCGGCGAAGCTCCTCGGCCTCAGCCACCGGCTCGGCCCCCGGCCGCGTCGATTCACCGCCGACGTCGAGGATCGCCGCCCCCGCCCGCGCCAGCTCTTCGCCGTGCGCGACCGCCGCCTCCGGATCGAGGTACAGGCCCCCGTCGGAGAACGAGTCTGGGGTCACGTTCACGACCCCCATCAATTTCGGGACTGCGTTCAGCTTGCGTCGCCGCCGGCGAACCCCGGCCGGGGACGTGGCGAGGGTCGTGCGCCCTCGCGCTGGGCCGGCTCGGGCTCCGGCTCCGGCTCGGCCGGCTTCGACGGCTCCTCGTCGTCGGTGAAGACCTCACTCGCGGGCTTGCCCTCGAGCAGCGCCGCGAACTGCTTCGCGTCGATCGTCTCCCGCTCCAGCAAGAGCTTGGAGATCCGCTCCAGCTCCTCGCGGCGTTCGCCCAATAGCCCCTTGGCGGTCTGGTGCGCGGCCTCGACGATGCGGCGGATCTCGTCGTCGATCTCGCGGGCGATCTCGTCGGAGTAATCCGGTTCGGCGCTGAATTCGCGGCCGAGGAAGGGCTGGCCGCGATCGTGACCGAAGACGCGCGGGCCGAGGCGCTCGGACATCCCGAACCGCATCACCATCTGCTTCGCCGTCTCGGTCACCTTTTCGAGGTCGTTGGAGGCGCCGGTGGTGATCTCGCCGAAGACGATCTCCTCTGCGGCGCGGCCGCCCAGGGTCATCGCCATCGTGTCGGTTAGCTCGGCGCGGGTGGTGAGGAACTTATCCTCGGTCGGCAGGCTGATCGTGTAGCCGAGCGCCTGGCCGCGGCTGATGATCGAGATCTTGTGGACCGGGTCGCAGTTGGGCAGCAGCTGGCCGACGATCGCGTGCCCGAGCTCGTGGTAGGCGGTGATCAGTCGCTCCTTCTCGCTCATCACCCGGGTCTTCTTCTCGGGGCCGGCGATCACCCGCATGATCCCCTCCTCCAGCTCCTTCATGCTGATCTCGCGGCTGCCCGAGCGGGCGGTCAGGAGCGCCGCCTCGTTGATCAGGTTGGCGAGGTCGGCACCGGTGAAGCCGGGGGTCTGGCCGGCGAGGGTGTCGAGGTCAATCTGACGCGCCAGCGGCTTGCCCCGGGTGTGAACCTCGAGGATGTGCTTGCGGCCCTTGCGGTCGGGACGGTCGACGACGACCTGGCGGTCGAAGCGGCCTGGCCGCAGCAGCGCCGGGTCGAGGATGTCGGGCCGGTTGGTGGCGGCGATGAGGATGATGTTGTCCTTCATCTCGAAGCCGTCCATCTCGACCAGCAGCTGGTTCAGAGTCTGCTCGCGCTCGTCGTGCCCGCCGCCCATGCCGGCGCCGCGATGACGGCCGACGGCGTCGATCTCGTCCATGAAGATGATGCAGGGGGAGTTCTGTTTCGCCTGCTCGAAGAGGTCGCGGACGCGGCTGGCGCCGACGCCGACGAACATCTCGACGAAGTCCGAGCCGGAGATCGAGAAGAAGGGGACGCCCGCCTCGCCGGCGACGGCGCGGGCGAGCAGGGTCTTACCGGTGCCAGGCGGGCCGTAAAGCAGTACGCCCTTGGGGATGCGGGCACCGAGCGCCTGGAACTTCTTCGGGTTCTCGAGGAATTCCTTGATCTCCTCGAGCTCCTGCACCGCCTCGTCGACGCCGGCGACGTCGCGGAAGGTGATTTTGGGCGCGTCCACGGACATCCGTTTGGCTTTCGATTTGCCGAAGTTCATCACCCGCGAACCGCCGCCCTGCATCTGGTTCATCAGGAAGATCCAGAACCCGAAGAAGAGCAGGAAGGGAAGGATGTAGGTCAACAGCGAGAGCAGGCTGGAGCCACCGGTGCCGTGGACTTTGGTGGCGACGTCGTTCGCCTCCAGGGTGTTGATCAGGCTTTCTTCCGCGTCGGGCGGGTAGCCGGTGGAGAAGGTCTCGCCGTTGCGCCGGGTGACGTCGAGCGTGCTGTCCTTGACGTTGACGTCGACTTCGTCGATTTTGCCTTCGGCGATCAGCCCGGTTTTCGGCTTGATCAGTTCGTTGTAGGCGGGCGCCTCCGGACCGGGGTCGTCGGTGATCACCCGCTGGGCGATGAAGGCCAGGATGACCACCAGCAGGATCGGAAATGCCGCGCTTTTGAAAAAACGCCTCACGGGTGAAATCAGCGTACCAGGGCGGTTTTTGCGCTACTCGGCCAGCGCAGCCACGTAATCGAGGTTGCGGTAGCGCTGGGCGTGGTCCAATCCGTAGCCGATCGCGAACCGGTTGGCGATCTCAAATCCGATGTAGCGAGGGGATAGCTCGACCCGCAATCGCTCCGGCTTAGTGAGCAGCGCGCAGACCTCGAGCGAGGCAGGGTTGCGAGCCCTCAGGTTGCGCATTAGGTAGTGCAGGGTGAGGCCGGAGTCGATGATGTCCTCGACCAGGAGTACGTGGCGGTCCTCGATCGAGGCGTCGAGATCCTTGAGGATCCTCACCACCCCTGAGGAATCGGTCTGGGAGCCGTAGCTGGAGACCGCCATGAAATCGATCTCGCAGGGGACGTCGATGTGGCGCATCAGGTCGGCCAGGAAGAGGACCGCGCCCTTCAGCACGCCGACCATCACCAGCTCGCGGCCAGCGTAGTCGCGGCTCACTTCGGCGCCGAGCTCGGCGACGCGCCGCTGGAGATCCTCGCTGGCGACGAGGGTCTCGCCGATCGCTGGGTCGCTCACTAGCCGCAGTCTAGATATAGGGAGGTCAGTCGCGCTCGGCGCGCAGGACACCGCCTTCGACGACGGCGCGGACGCCGCCGCCGAGGTCGAGCATCGCGGTGCCGGTGCGGCGCAGGCCGGTGACCTGCTCGGCGAAGCGGGCGGCGCCGGGGACCGGGCGGCCGGCGGCGGCGTCGGCGAGGCGCTGGAGGACCAGGCGACGAAGCGCCTGGTGCAGCTCGGCCATCCGCCGCAAGGAGATCGCGCCGCGGGGGGCGTCGCGGGAGCCGTCGAGCTCGGCGTCGACGAGGGCGTCGAGGACCTCCGCCTCGTCGCGCAGCAACGCCGCCGTGCGCAGCACGTTCTCGGCTGCGGCCGGGTGCACCTTCGCCAGCTCCGGCAGCAGGCCGTGGCGGATCCGGTTGCGCGCGTAGGCAGGTTCGGCGTTGGAACTGTCGTCGCGCCACCGCAGGCCGCGGCCCTCGCAGTAGGCGGTGGTCTCGGCCCGGGTGGTGCCGAGCAGCGGCCGCGCCAGCCGCCCATCGTGGGGACGCATCCCGAGCAGGGCACGACGGCTCGGCGAGGAGGCAAGCCGGTAGAGGATCGTCTCGACCTGGTCATCGGCGGTGTGGCCGGTGACGATCGTCGCCCCGCCCACCTCCGCGAGCCGGGCGGCGGCTGCGTAACGGGTGTCACGCGCCCAGGCCTGGAGGTTGCCGGGGCCCTCGGGGCGCACCGGCCGCTCGACCGTCAGCTCGACCCCGAGGCGGCCGCAGAGCTCGGTGCAGTGGCGCTCGTCCTCGTCCGCCTCCTCGCGCAGGCCGTAGTTGACGTGCAGGGCAGTGACTGCGGCGGCGTCGCGGGCGCGGACCGCGAGGTCGAGCATGCAGACCGAGTCGCGGCCCCCGGAGAGCATCGCGAGGACCGGTGCCGGCGGAGCGATTGTCCCGCCCTCCACCACCCGTTCCAGCAATCGGTCGGCGTCCACGAGGTGAGTCTAGGAGCGGGGTCGACGCTCAGGCGGCAGCGCGGACCAGGAACAGCTCGGTCGGGGTCGGGAAGCCCTTGAGGCTGACCTGGCCGATCGGCTCAAGCTCGAGGCTTTCCCGCCCGTCGATCGCTTCGGCGACCCGGTCGGTGACCAGCACCTCGCCGGCTAGCGCCCGGTCGACGACGCGGTGGACGAGGTTGACCTGGCTGCCGAAATAGTCGCCGTCGCGGTAGACGGCGTCCCCGCAATGGATGCCCACCCGGGGCTGGGGCCGCTGTGGGAAGCGGCCGAGGAACCCGACCGCCCACTCGGTCAGCGAGGCGGCGTCGGGCGAGACCACCATCACCTCGTCGCCGATCGTCTTCACGATCGTCGCCTCGCGCGGCAGCGTCGATTCCACCGTGGCGATGAAGTTCTCGACCACGTCGAGCGCCTCCATGTCCCCCTCCTCCTCGGTGTACCGGGTGAACCCGGTGAGATCGATGAAGCAGAGCGTCACGGTGACCTGCCCGAGCTCGATTTCGGCGGTGTCGGGACCGGCGCCGGTCTCCATGTGGCCAACCACGTCCTGTTCGACAAAGAAGCGCAGGTACCGGGTGTGCAGGTACTCGGTCAGTGGCGCCGCCAGCGGCAGGATGTCGGCGGCCAGCTCCCCCATCTCCTCCGCCATCTCCAGCTCGGGGACGGCGTCGCGGATCAACGGTTCGTGGACGTAGAGGTGGAAGAGGCGGACCTCGGCGTCAGCGATCCGCCGCATCGACTGGGCGTAAACGCGGACCAGCTGCAGGAAGGCGACCAGGGGGAAGCCGGCGGCGAGCACGCGGGCGCAGTGGCGGATCGCCGCCGCGTCCTCCGGGCCGAGCATGCGCTCGCGCTCTTTCGGCGTCCCGAGGATGGTCAGGATGCGCTCGACCAGCTCCGGCTCCAGGCCGGTCTCTTTGGCTACCTCGGCGACCGAGCGCTCGCCCTCGCCCTCGCTGCCCGAGAACAGTTCTTCGGTGAAGCCGAACGCCAGCCGTCCCTCGCCGCCGGCCTCCTTCAGGTCCTCCAGCGAGTGGCCGCGCTCGCGCATCCGCGCCACCACCCGGGCCTGGGCCGCGGCCGTCGCGGTCCAGCGGCCGCGCCGCACCGGGACCACCTTCTCTTCGGCCCACCGTTTGAGGGTGCTGGCCGGGACACCCGACCGCCGCGCTGCCTCACTAAGAGATATCCGCTCGTCCGCCACGACTTAGCGAGGCTAGCCGCTGCTCCGGGGAGGGGTATCCACACCCTCCCCGGAGACAACCTCGCTACGTCGGGATCTCCGACCCCTCGTGCAGTTGGAGGACCTCCTCGCCCCCCTCGCCGGTGCGGATGCGGATCGCTTCCTCGACCGGCAGCACGAAGATCTTGCCGTCGCCGACCTCGCCCGTGCGGGCGTGTTTGAGGATCGTCTCGACGACGACCGGCTTGTCCTTGTCCTCGACCACGACCTCCAGCTTGATCTTCGGCCGGACGTTGACGGTGAGGGTCGAGCCGCGGTAGCTCTCGACGATCCCTTTCTGGCGACCCGAGCCCTTGGCCTCGATGATCGAGAGGGACGGAAATCCCAACTCGAGCAGCTCGGCCCTGATCGGCTCGAACGCCTCGTGGCGGATGAACGCCTCTATCTTCTTCATGCGCTCGATCCTCCTAGTTGGACTCGGTAGTTATCGGGCTGACAGCCGGTGCCGCCGGGGCCGCGACCGGTGGCGGCACGCCGCCCACGTGCAGTCCCGTCGAGTACTCCGGCTGCGGGATGAACTGCTCCGGGTACCCGTACATGCCGTGCTCGGAGATGTCGAGCCCGGCGTCCTCTTCCTCCGGCGTAACTCGGAGCCCGATCGTCTGCTTGATCAGGAAGAAGACGACATAGGAGACGACGAACACGCAGGCGAAGGCGACGATCACGCCGAGCGCCTGGGCGCCGAGCTGGCTGAAGGAGCCGCTGTACCAGAGGCCCGGATCGCCGACTTCGTTGAGTGATGCCAGACGGGGAGAGGTGAAGAGCCCGCATGACAGCGTCCCCCAGATACCAGCCAGGCCGTGGGCCGAGAGGGCCCCGACCGGGTCGTCGATGACCTTCTCTATCGCCAGCACCCCGAGCACGACGATGACTCCGGCGACAGCGCCGATGATCGGCGCCGCCCAGTACTCGACGTAGCCGGATGGAGCGGTGATCGCGACCAAACCGGCGATCGCGCCGTTGCCGGCCATGCCGATGTCGATCTTCTGCGTCTTCAGGTACATCACCGAGACTGCGGCGACGACGCCGGCCGCGGCGGCCAGGTTGGTGACCACGACGACTTCGGCGAACCGACCGCCGATCGCGCCGAGGGTCGAGCCCGGGTTGAACCCGAACCAACCGAGCCAGAGGATCAGCACGCCGAGGCCGACCATGGGCATCGAGTGCCCGGGGATCGCCCGCGGTTTGCCGTCCTTGGTGTACTTGCCGATCCGCGGGCCGAGCAGCAGCAGCGCGGCCAGGGCACCGGTGGCTCCGATCAAGTGGACCACCGTGGAGCCGGCGAAGTCCTGCATACCGATGTTGACCTGCAACCAGCCGCCGCCGAAGATCCAGTGACTGAGGATCGGGTACAGCACGGAGCTGAAGATCACCGCATAGATGATGTAGGCGCCGAACTTGATCCGCTCCAGCGTGGAGCCCCAGACGATCGCCAACGAGACGGCGCAGAACACGAACTGGAAGAACATGAACGCCGCGGGGCTGATCGAATACGTTTCGACGAACGGGATGCTCTTGCCCGCCTCTTCGACCGTGGTGCCCACGTCAAGGAAGAACCCGTGGGTCCCCGCTATCTCACCGAGCCCGCCGAAGGCGAGCGCGAAGCCGACCGCCCAGTAACAGAGCGAGGCGACCGAGAAGTTGACCAGGACCTTGGCCACGCCGGCCCCTACGTTCTTGGCGCGTGAGAAGCCGACCTCCAAGAGCAGGAAGCCCGCTTGCATGAACATCACCAGTACCGCGGCGACGATCACCCACATCGCGTTGATGCTTGCCTCCGGGGTTTCGAGGATCGGGGTATTGGCGCCGAACGCGATCCCCGGCAACACGAGCGAGGCAACCGCGGCCACCGGGCCTGCGATCCAGAGCCTCTTTTTCATTGATTCTCCCTCCTAGCCCACCGGAGCGAACTCCAGCGGTCGCGGGTTTGCCGATTCCAGTTGCACCATAGATTCGGCTCTCCAGGCTGTGTTTAGACGCGTGGAGGAAATACGGGGGACCCGTTTCTCACGAGTGGCGGGCGGGCGACGACGCCTGGGCTACATGCTCGGCTGCCCCTTCCCAGGTTGCCTCAGAGCTAGCCGGGAGCCCCAGGAGGATCGCCGTCTACCTCGGGCGGTAGCCAGGCCCTAAGCCTAGACGTGTGCGTATCTACGTACTTTAAAAACCTATATGTGTGCGACTCGGGGGTAGATAGAAAACATTCTATAAAGAAATTTTGTGTAAATAACTTTCCATGAGATTCTGGCCGCCGACGACCCAACCAGGGGCGCCAAATCAGACGGAGACCGCGTCTCTACTGAGGCCTCTCCGATACCCAAACCGAAGGAGAGTCAAATGATCGGACGTAGAGCCACGGCTGGCCTCGCGCTGCTCTGTGCGCTTCTGTTCAGCGCATTCGCGGTGCAGAGCGCTTCGGCCCAAGTAGGTAAAGCCGCAACTAATACAACAGCTTTCACATGCGTGAAAGGAGGGGGCAATCTCGACTTCAAAGACGCCCACTGCGATGAATTTGTGGGGGTGGAAAAAGGCGAGTACGGCCACGAACTCATTCCAGCCGGTACAACAGCGATCGAAGTGACGAATGAAGGGACGAGCGGATCTAAAACAGAAACTGCGCTCCCGGCTGTCCTCACCACCACGCATCTCGCTGTAGGTGTGGAAATCAGCTGCGCAGTTGTCTCCAGCTCTAATAGTTGGATACAAAACGTGGATAGCAAAGAAAATAAACACACAGTAGAAGGCACAGTGAAAGTCGAATTCTCCAAATGTACCACCGTGAAACCGGCCAAATGTACCGTCAAAGAGCCGATTCCAACCGTTGCTAAATTCAAAGGCGTCGAAGGACTCAAAACGGGTGAAAAAGCAAACACAATGGGGGTTGAATTCACTCAGGACGAAGGTAAAAACTTCGCCGAAATCACCTTTGAAGGAGCGGAATGCGTGTTCAAAGGCAAAACGTTCCCGGTAACCGGTACGGCGATCGCGACAGGGAAACCGGCGCCGACTGAAAAACACAGTGGTGCTACATCCGTTTATGTACCCAATGCAAAAGCAAAAGCAGAAGACGAAATGGAGACACTCAAATTTAGTACGAGCGAAGCGGGCTTCAAAGGAACGTTCACAACGAGGATGGCGGAAAAAGGGAACCCGATAACCCTCACAACAGTTACATAGCGTAGCTGTGTAACTGGGGAGCCATTCAGTTCAGTTCTTGGCTCGTAGTTACCGGGCCGGACCAATGCGTCCGGCCCGGTGTTCGCAGCGACTACTAAATTTTAGGGAAACTCAGAGCGAGTGCTTGACATCTCCGAAATCTATGTTCTCCTCCCTCGAGATTTGGAAACTGGGGCAGTATCAATTAAGAACAGAGCATTGCACCGTCTTTACGGAAGGATTTGAGTTGCAAGGTCGTAGGTTTGGCGGGTTTGGCCGCTTGGCGTTTCCGCGAGGTCTATGTGTAGCGTTGCTGCTGGCGATCGCGTCGGTCCCGTTGGCACCAGCCTTCGCGCACGGCGCCTACGTACCCCAGCCGCCGATTGGCTCCCCGGGCCCAGGTGATGGTGGGCTAGGGCTCATCGCCCCCGATTTCATCGGTGACATCGCCGGTAGCGGCCTCGCCGTCAACGACACCACCCACAACATCTACGTCGGCGACACCGACAACCACCGGGTCACCGTCTTCGCCGCGAACGGCAGCTTCGTCGGGGCCTTCGGCGCTGACGTCGGCGGTCCGGGCGTCGATGTCTGCACGATCGGCTGTCTCCCCGGCACCCCCGGAACCTCACCGGGCGCTTTCGAAGACCCAACCTTCGTCGCCGTCGACAACTCCGCCAGCCCCTCGAGCGGCGCTGTCTACGTCGTCGACAGCGCCACCAACGTGATCTCCAAGTTCGAAGCAAACGGCACTTTGGTCGCCAGCTGGGGGACCGGCGGGCAGCTCTCTGGCAACGGCTCAGAATCGTTCGGGCAGATCGTCGGGATTGCCGTTAACCCCACCGGCAGCCTCTTGGTGATGTGGGGGCTGGGGAATCCAGGTCACTTGTTGCAGTTCGCCGATAGCAGTAGTTTCACCACCGAATTCTTGACCCCCCGCGGCAGTAACCCCGGTGGCCTCGCCGTCGACCCAAGTGGTAACTGCTTCAAGATCAACGCCGCCCCAAGCGTGCAGAAATTCGCGACTGACGGCACCGACATCGGGCAGGTGACGTCAACTGCCACCCCCAGCGCCGGCCTCGCGGTCGACTCCTCAAACGGCGAGCTGTTCGTGGTTCGCCCGAGTGGCGAGATCGACCGCTACGCCTTCGAATCCTCAGGCGAAGTAAAAGAAACTGGCTGCACTCCCGCACCCCAGCCCTTCGAAGGCTGCCCCCCCACCGAACCCGACATAGGTGATATCACCGCCGCCGCCGGCCTCGCCGTCGACAGCGCCACCCACACCGTCTACGCCGCCGACCCGGCGACGGATCAGGTCATCCCCTTCGCCCTGGTCACCACCCCCGACGTGATCACCAAACCGGCGACGGCGATCGGCGCAGAAAGCGCCACCCTGAACGGGGAAATCAACCCCAACGGGGTACCGCTGACCGAATGCTTCTTCGAGTGGGGGGTCTTCGAAGGGCCAGGAGACGACACCTACGGCCAGACCGTCCCCTGTCTCGATCCAGACTTCGAAGAAGTCGGCGAAGGCGCCGATTTCGAAGAGGTCCACGCCGACCTCCCAGAACTTGACCCGGGCACCACCTACCACTTCCAGCTGCGCGCCGCCAACGCCTCAAACGCCCCGGGGGAATCGATCCCCGGTGGCAACGAAGACTTCCGGACCCTCGGCCCCACGATCCAAAACGAATCGGCCACCCAGGTGACCGCCACCGGAGCCAGGATCAGTGGCGAGATCAGCCCCAACGGCAAAGCGACCAGCTTCGTCGTGCAGTACCTCACCGAGGCCCAGTTCCAAGAACAAGGAGAAAGCTTCACCGGCGCAAGCGAAGCCCCCGAACCGCCCGCCACGGTCCCCACCTTCACCACCGGCACCGGCGACCTCTCCGCCGCCACCGGCACCGGCGACCTCTCCGAAGGCTCGAGCTTCATCTCCGGCGTCACCACCGCAACCGGCGCCTTCGCCGTCGGCCAGGTGATCGAAGGCACCGGCATCCCCGCCGACACCACGATCACTGCTATCGGCTCAGGCACCCTCACCCTGTCCAATCCGGTCACCGCGCCCGGCACCTCGGTCCCCCTCAGCGCCGGCTCGCGCACGATCACCGGCGTCACGACCACCCTCGGCGCCTTCCGCGTCGGCTCGACGATCGAAGGCGCCGGCATCCCGCCGGGAACCACGATCACCTCCGTCGGCCTGAACACCCTCACCATCTCAGAGCCCGCCACCGAAACCGGGCAGGACGTCGCCCTCACCTCCTCCGGGCCCCAAGCCGTCTCCCAGCTGCTCAGTGGCCTGGAACCCCAGACCGCCTACCGCTTCCGCCTGGCGGCGACCAACGCCGACGCCACCTCCTTTGGACCCGGCGGCAAATTCACCACCTTCGCCCTGCCAAGCGTCGAACTTCCCGACAACCGCAAATACGAGATGGTCTCCCCGCCGGTGAAGACCGGCGAGGTGATCCCGCCGGAACCGGTCGGGGACCTGAGCGACAGCTGCAGCGAATGCCTGCCGGGGATCAACACGGCGACGATGCCGATGCAAACCACCGCGGACGGCAACACCGTCCTCTATGAGGGCCAGCCCTTCTCCGGCGGCCTCGCCGCCGGGCCCAACGAGTACGTCTCCGGGCGGGGCTCGACCGAATGGTCCTGGGAAAGTCTCAGCACCCCGACCATGACCGGGCGCTACCTGGCTTTCTCCTCCGACCTCTCCCAAGGGGTCCTGTTCCAGGAAGACCCGGCGCTCTCGCCGCTGGCGCCGACCCAGGGAGGGAAAGCCTTCCCCAACCTCTACCTGCGCGATCAAGCTGGCGGCTTGGAGCCGCTGATTACGGTCGAACCGCCGGTGCGCTCACCTGTAGGTGATCCGGAACAGGAATTCCGGGTCACCTACTCGGGAGCCAACTCCGGCAGCGCCTTCGAACCCGAGCTCAGCCACGTGATCTTCGAAGCTAACGACGCTCTGACCGGTGAAGTGCCCGGGATCGCCCCGGCGGCGCCGCCGATCACCGAAGGCGGGGGAGAATGCAACCTCTCGCGTGAGTGCAACCTCTATGAGTGGGTAGAAGGCGAGCTGCGCCTGGTCAACGTCCTGGATAGCGAAACCGCGGCCGAAGACGCGGTGCTTGGCGCCGGGCGGTTACTTGCGCAAACTGCTCCGGCCGAAACCGCCAACGTCACCAACGCGATCTCAGACGACGGCAGCCGGATCTTTTGGTCTGAGGAAGCAAGCGGGGAAGTCTTCGTCCGCGTGAACGGCGAAGAGACGCTTGAAATCCCCGGCCCGGGAACCTGCAAAGAATCCGAGCTCCTCACCAACCGCGCCTGCTTCCTCACCGCCTCCCCAGACGGCACCACGGTGCTGCTCTCCGACGGCCAGCTCTATGAGCTTGACGAAGCGGGACCGGAAGCCTACGAACCCACCGCCAACCTGACCGGGGTGGGAGGCGGCTTCGAAGGCATCCTCGGGGCAAGCGAAGATCTCTCGCAGATCTACTTCGTCGCCACCTCCGACCTGACCGGCACCCAGGAGAACGCAAACGGAGAAGAAGCCGACGCGGGCAAACTCAACCTCTACTTCTGGGATGAAGGGGTGCCGAGCTTCATCGGGAGGCTGCTCCCGAACGACAACTCGTTCGGCACCAACGGCCGCTACGGGGCGTGGAAGGCAGCACGCCCGAACCGCACCGCGCAGGTGAGCCTGGCCGGGTCGGAGCTGGCGTTGATGACGCGGGCGACGCTGACCGGCTACGACAACCTGCGCGCCGGCGGCGGCGAGTGCAGGGGAGGCGGAAACCCGATCTGCTTCGAGGTCTTCGTCTATGAAGCCGACTCCGAGACCCTGAGCTGCGCCTCGTGCAACCGCAGCGGCCAGCGGCCGCTCGGCTCCTCGAACCTGAGCCTCTTGCGACCCCAGAGCGGCGCCTTCCGCCAACCCGGCAACCTCTCCACCGAAGGCGAAGGCCGCCTCTTCTTCGAAAGCCAGGACACCCTTCTGCCCCAGGACACCAACGGCTCGGTGATGGACGTCTATCAGTGGGAGCCGAATGGGGTCGGCAGCTGCGAAGAAGCGCAGGGCTGCGTCTCTCTGATCTCAAGCGGCCGCGCCGCCAACGACTCGATGTTCGTGGACTCCACCCCGAGTGGAGACGACGCCTTCTTCATCACCCGCGAGCGCCTGCTCCTGCGCGACAAAGACTCCCAGCTCGACCTCTACGACGCCCGGGTAAACGGCGGCCTGTTCGAACCCCAGCCCCCGATCTGCAACGGGGAAGCCTGCGCGGGGCCGATCCCACCGCCACCGCCCCAGCCGAGCCCGAGTAGCCAGAGCTTCAGCGGTCCCGGCAACCCGCCGCAGAACAAACCGGGCTGCAAGAAGGGCTTCGTGAAGAAGAAGGGCAAGTGCGTGAAGAAGAAGCCGAAGAAAAAGAAGAAAGGCCAGGCTAAGCGGGGAGGCTCGCGATGAGCGCCCGCAAGCCAATCGGTGCCGCCCTGCTCTTCGTTCTTCTCTTGGGAGCGCTCTGGGCCCCCGGCCTCGCCCGGGCGGAGTTCGGGATCGACGTGCTGAGCGTGAAAAGCCTCGACAAGAATGGCTTCACCAGCCTGCTTGCCGGCTCCCATCCCTTCGAGTTCGAGGTCAACCTCGAAACCAACCAGAACTCCGAAGGCATCCCGGAAGGAACGCTTCGCGAGCTGATCGTCGACCTGCCACCGGGCCTGGTCGGCAACCCCCGCGCGGTGCCGCCCTGCCCCGCGGATCTCTTCGAGGGCCAGACCCCCCACTGCCCCGGCGACTCCCAGATCGGCATCGCCGAGGTGAGGATCGTGGGGATCCCCGAACCCGCGATCATCCCCGTCTACAACCTCGTCCCTCCCTTCGGCGTGCCGGCCTCGCTCGGGTTCAGCGTGATCAACGAAAATAGCTTCCAGGAAGCCTCGCTTCGCCAGAGCGACTACGGGGTCAGGGTCTCTGACATCACCATCCCCACCGCCCAGCAGATCCTCTCGGTCAAGCAGACGATCTGGGGGGTGCCGGCCGAAGAGAGCCACGACGCCGAGCGCTACTGCCTGCTGCCCAACGAAGAACTGGTCCCGGGTTGCGAGAGCAACCTCGAGCCAGAAGCCTTCCTCAGCCTGCCCACCTCCTGCGGGGAACCGCTGCAGGTGAGCGCCACGGTGCTCTCGGTGGAGGAACCGGAAAACCCCCAACAGAAAAGCGCTGTGATCGGCGGCAACGGCGGGGCCCCCGAAGGGATCACCGCCTGCGACAAACCGCCCTTCAAACCGACGATCTCCTCAAAGCCCGAAACCTTCACCGCCGACTCGCCGACCGGCCTTGAATTCGGTCTCAACATCCCGCAGACCAAACTCCCCCCCGCCGGGGACCCCGACGGCACCGCGACCTCGACCGCGCATCTGAAGGACGCGGTGGTCACCCTGCCGGTCGGCCTGGCGGTCAACCCCTCGGCGGGGATCGGCCGCGCCGGCTGCTCGGAGGCCCAGATCGGGATCGGCCTGCAGGGCGCCCCGAGCTGCCCCGATGCCTCAAAGGTCGGCACGGTCACCGTCAAAACCCCCCTGCTCGATCACCCCGCCCCCGGCACCGTCTACCTCGCCCAGCAGCTGAACAACCCCTTCAACTCCCTAATCGCCCTCTACATCGTCGTCGATGATCCACAAAGCGGTGTCCTGGTCAAGCTCGCCGGCAAGGTCGAACCGGACCCGCTCACCGGCCAGATCCGAACGGTGGTCACCCAGAACCCCCAGCTGCCCTTCGAAGACTTCGAATTCGAGTTCTTCGGCGGCCCCAGGGCGGCGCTCACCACCCCGCTGACCTGCGGCACCTACACCACCGCCGCCGAGCTCACCCCGTGGTCGAGCCCCGAAGGGCCAACCGCCTTGCGGTCAGACTCCTTCACCGTCTCCCAGGCCCCCGGCGGCGGGCCCTGCGCCCCCACCGAGGCCCAGCTGCCGCACGCCCCGAGCTTTGAAGCGGGCGCGGTCGAGCCGCTCGCCGGCGCCTACTCGCCCTTCGTCTTGAAGATGAGCCGCGCCAACGGCTCCCAGCGCCTAAGCGCCTTAAACACCACCCTGCCCCCGGGCGTCACCGCCAACTTCAGGGGCGTGGCGGAATGCTCAGAGGCCCAGATCGCCTCCGCCGCGGCCCGCAGCGCCCCGGGCCAGGGCGCCCTGGAGCAGGCATCCCCCTCCTGCCCCGCGGCCTCCCAGCTGGGAGTGGTCAACGTCGGCGCCGGCTCGGGCTCCCAGCTCTTCGTGCAAGGCCAGGTCTACCTAGCCGGCCCCTACAAGGGCGCCCCCTTCAGCCTGGCGATCATCACCCCCGCGGTTGCCGGGCCCTTCGACCTCGGCGCCGTGGTGGTCAGAGCAGCGCTCTACGTCAACCCCGAAACCGGCCAGGGCACGGTCAAGAGCGATCCGCTGCCGACGATCCTCCAAGGCATCCCGCTCGACGTGCGCACGGTCGCGGTCAAGATCGACCGCTCCGCCTACGTCTTGAACCCGACCTCCTGCGAAGCCAAGGCGGTAACCGGGGAAGCGATCTCCACCTCAGGTCAGCTCGCCCCGCTTCAGAACCGCTTCCAGGTCGGCGGCTGCGGAGCGCTCTCCTACACCCCCAAGCTCAAGCTGCAGATGAACGGCGCCACCAGGCGTAGCGGCCACCCATCGCTTAAGGCGACCCTGACCCAGCCCTCCGGGCAGGCCAACACCCGCCGGGCGGTGGTGATCCTGCCGCCGACCACCTTCATCGACCAAAACCACATCGCCAACCCCTGCACCAGGCCCCAGTTCGCCGCCAAAAACTGCCCGCCCGCCTCGGTGCTCGGCAAGGTCCGGGTCTTCACCCCGCTCTTTGACAACCCCCTGGAAGGCCCGGTCTACTTCCGCGCCAACGGCGGCGAAAGAGAACTCCCAGACGTGGTCTTGGACCTGCACGGCAGAGTCGATGTGATCGCGGTCGGCTTCGTCGACGCGGTGACCAAAAAAGGCTCAGAATCCTCCCGGGTGAGGACGATCTTCGCCTCCCTGCCCGATGCCCCGATCGCCAAGGCGGTCTTTACCTTCCAGGGCGGCAAGAAAGGCGTCTTCGTCAACTCCGCCAACATCTGCAAGGTGCCGAACCTCGCCACCGTGAAGATGAAGGCCCACAACAACCGGGTGCAGCACTCTGAAGCGCGGATTGGGACGGGTTGCGGGGGGCGGTAGAGCCTTCGGGGTTGCCTCCCTTCTAGTACTCGGGTGTGTGCGTCGATACGAGACGCACCATTGCGCACAAAAGCTTGACTGATTGCTCTCCTCGTTGCACCATCGCTTTGGCGGCCACTCGGCCGCACACCCCAGCGATCTAAGGAGAGTCAAATGATCGGACGTAGAACCACTGCCGGCCTCGCGCTGCTCTGCGCGCTTATGTTCAGCGCCTTTGCGACGCAGAGCGCCTCTGCACAGAAAGGGACGGCTGCGATCAACACAACAGCGTTCACATGCGTCTTAGGCGGGGGCAACCTCGACTTCACCGACAAACATTGCAACAACAAAGTCGAAGCAGGGTTTGGTGGCTTCGGTCACGTCGCTATCAAAAGCGGCGAAACAAAGGCGATTGACGTTTCAAACGAAGGAAATGCAGTCCTCACCAGCACGCACCTTGGGGTGACCATCGAAATCAGCTGCACGACCGTCAAAACCTGGAAAGCCTGGCTCGAAAACAGCGCATTTCTGGGTGAACACAAGGTAAAAGGCACAGTCAGTATCGAATTCACCGGCTGCACCGTGGCGAAACCAGCTAAATGCACCGTCAAAGAACCGATCGAAACCATCGCTGTGATCAACGGCGTCGAAGGGCTGAAATTCGGTGCGACGCTCAAAGCGATGGGACTGGAATTCACCCAGGACGAAGGTAAAAACTTCGCTGAAATCAGCTTCGAAGGCGGCTTCTGCGCATTCAAAGCCAAAACCTTCCCAGTAACCGGGTCGGCGGTCGCGACAGGAACCCCCAACCCGGGCCTTGAAACCAAACAGAGCGGTGCGACATCGAATTTCGAATCCGCCAACGAAATGGACACACTCAAATTCTCGACGAGCAACGCTGACTTCAAAGGTACGTTCGCAATAAAAGGGTTTGCCGGAGGCAGCCCGATCGCCCTCACAACAGTTACATAGCGGTGCGCAGGCTGAAGCGTCCCAATTACCCAACCTAGGTCAATGACCGGGCCGGGCCACTGCGTCCGGCCCGGTGGCCGACCGCAACCGGCCGAAGACCTCCGACCTGGCGGGCTATCCCGACCCTCTAGCTCGGAATCCGTTAGGGTTGCCTAACTCAAAGGCATTAGGGAGCCCTTAGTAGGCTCCCCTAACAAGGAGGCCACCGACTCGATGAAGCTCAGAGCAACCCTGGCGGCAACGTTCGCCCTCGCCCTTCCCGCGGTCGCCGCCGGCTGCGGAGACAGCGACAGCGGCGACGAGACGACCACGGGCGCGGCTGCCGCCGCCGAACTGGCGCCGGTCAAGGGCTACCTCACCGCCCACTCCGCCGACCTGGTCGAGCAGGTGGGACTGTTGAAGGCGAACGCCGACCGCTACCACGAGCTCGCCGAGTCGGTCGACTTCGACTACCAGCAGCTGCTCAACGAGCACGGCGAGGAGGTGGCGGAAATCCTCGGCGACTCCAAGGACGTCTTCGTCGTCGCCAACCCTGCCTACGAGGAGATGGAGGGCATCGTCGCCGGGGTTCCCCGGCTAGCCCAGTACGACGTCGACATCGACGCCGGGTCCGATGCCTCGACCCCCGAAGACGCGGTCTCCTTCAGCCTCACCACCCCCGCCGGCAAGCAGCTGAAGCAGCCGGGCAACCTCTTCTTCCTCACCGAGACTGCGCTCTACGGGACCAACCCGGACGTGGCGGCGAAGGGGGTCAAGCCGGACGTCGACGGGAACGGCAAGGTCGAGTTCGGCGAGGGCCTGCCCGACGCCGACATCTACAAAGCCACGCTGGACGAATTCGAGCGTCAGGCGAAGAGCCTCGACGAAGACGCGCAGGAGTTCGAACCGACCCCGTCTGACGCGCTGACCTCGATCGTGGTGATGACGCCGACCATGAGCGAGTACTTCGAGGCCTGGAAGAACTCCCGCTTCATCGCCGGCGAGGGCGCCGAGGAACTCGGCTTCGTCGCCACCTCGCGCCTCTCCGACATCGCCGACATCCTCGGCGGCATCCTCGTCACCTACGACGGGATGGAACCGATGATCGCCTCCGAGAACGCCGCCCAGGCGAAGCAGACCCGGAGCGAGCTGAAGAGCCTGGTCGGGTTCGCCTCCGACCTGCGCGACCGCGAGGCCGAAGGCGAGAAATTCACCGCCAAGCAGGCCGACGCGCTCGGTGCCCAGGCTCAGGCCCAAGCCGAGGCGATCGCCGGCCAGGTGACGCAGGCCGCCAAGCAACTGGAAGTCGAACTCCAGGAAAGCTAGGGAGCGATTACGGCGAGACCCCGCAGCCGAGCCGCCGCCAAGGCCATCGCTGCGACCCTGGTCGCAGCGATGGCCTTTTTCTGCTCGGCGGCGAGCGCCGCGGCCGAGCCGCCTTGGCAGGCCGCCGACGCGATCCGGGCGGACCTCTTCGAGGCGCAGGCGCAGCTGCTCTTCGCCGAGCGCACCGAGGACTCGGTCGCCGCCGCCGAAGCGCGGCTGAGCGGCCCGCTTCGCCGCGGCCTCACCCAGCACGCCGCGGCTGAGCTGCGCGAAGTGGAGGCCTCGCTACGCGCCGCCGGGCGGGCCGCCGCCGACCTCGACGAAACGGCGCTCGCGGCCGCTCGGGGGCGGATCGTCTCCGCCCTGCGCCGCGGTGCGCTGGCCGTCGCCGTGGCGGCGGCACAGGACGGGGCGGCGGCCGAAGCGCGGAGCTGGATGCAGATTCGCGACTTCCGCCAGACCACCCGCTTCACCCGGCCGGGCGTCGACGGGACGGCGGCGCTGCAGGCACTGGCGGCAAAGGAAATCAGTCCCCGGGAAGCGGTGGTCCAGATCGAAAAGGACCTGCTCGACACTTTCCAGGCCCGCCTGATGACCAACCTCGACGAAGCGTCCCAGGCCGCGGAGCGGGGCTTCGACGGGCGCTTCGCCGAAACGGCGGCGACGGTCCGCGGCTACTGGCTGGCGATCGCGCCCGAGTACGCCGAGCAGCGCGACGGAGAGGAGCGCCGGGCGACCAACCGCGACTTCGAGCTGCTCGCCGCCGCCGGGGCCGCCGCCGACCGGACCCGGTTCGAAGCCGCGCGTAAGCGGGTCGAAGCCGACCTAGAGGGATTCACCGCGGCGCCGCTGACCCCCGAAGAGCAGGTCAACCGGGCGAGCCAGCTGACCCGGTTCAACGCCCTGGTGCCGAAGGAGTACGACAAGGGCACGGCCGAGGGCCAGGTGACGATCCCCTTCGAGGTACAGGAGGCGGTCGCCTTCATGGACGGCGTCGAAGCCGCCTTCTCCGACCTCGAGTCGGTCCTCTTGGAGCGCGACCCGGCGGCGGTGGAGCGGATCAAGGCCTCTTTCGCCGAACTGCGCGAGGACGTCGACAACGCCCAGCAGGGCGTCTCCGTCGCCCCCCAGAAGGAGCTCGACGCCGTCAGCGACCGCGTCGGCGAGCTCTTCGAACGGATCTCGCCGGAGGAATGGACCGAACCGAGCGACGAAGCCGACTACGAACTCGTCGACATCTCCCTCGACCAGCTCGAAGCCGCCGCCGGGGCCGGCCGGTACCAGGAGGCCGAGCAGGCCCGCCTCGCCGCCTACGGCTTCTTCGAGTTCGGGCCGGAGCTGAAGCTGCGCGCCTTCGACCCCCAGCTAGCACTCGAGATCGAGGGGTTGATCTGGTACGGCGCGAGCGGCCAGGCCGGGCTGGCGGACCTGGTCGCCAACCACCAGCCGCTGAATGAGATCCGCGAAACCCGGGTCGTCCTCGACGAAGAACTGGCCAACGCCCGGGCGCTGACCGGCGACGGCGCCAGCACGCTGACGACGATCACCAACTCTGCCCTGATCGTCTTCCGCGAGGGCCTCGAGGCGATCCTGATCCTCGCCGCGATCACCGCCAGCATGGTCGGGCCGCGGGCGCGGCTGCGCCGTCCGGTCCAGCGCGGCGCCCTACTGGCGCTGCCGGCCAGCGTGCTGATGTTCGTGCTGGCGCTGCTCTTGCTCGACTCGCTGTCCCAGTACGGGGAGAAACTCGAGGCGGTGGTCGGGGTCGTCGCGATCGGTGTCCTCTTACTCGTCATGAACTGGTTCTTCCACCGCGTCTACTGGACCGAGTGGATCAAAGGTCACCGCGACCGCGGCAAGGCGCTGACCGGCGCCGCACTGGCGACCGGCGCTGGCGCGGCGACGGTCGCCGGCCTCTATGTGCTCGGCTTCACCAGCGTCTTCCGAGAGGGCTTCGAGACGGTCCTCTTCCTGCAGGCGCTGCAGCTCAGCTCCGGCACCGGGGTGGTCCTCGCCGGCGTCTCGCTGGGCCTGGTCCTGACCGGGATCGTCGGGGCGCTCACCTTCGCCCTGGAGCGCAAGCTCCCATATAAGAAGATGCTCGTCGCCACCGGCGTGCTGATCGCGCTGGTCCTCGTCGTCCTGGTCGGCAACACCGTCCGGACGATGCAGGGGGTCGGCTGGCTCTCGATCCACCCGATCGACGTCGAACTGCCGCTCTGGATGGGTACCTGGCTCGGCGTCTACCCGACCGTGGAGACGCTGGTCGCGCAGCTCCTTGCCTTCGTCTTCGTGATCGGCAGCTACTTCGCCGCCGAGTGGATGCGCAAGCGCGAGCTGCGCCAAGCGATCGCGGCGCACGAGGAGTCGCTCGCCGAGCCCGCCCCGGCGGAGGCGCAAAACGGCAACGGCGATGACGGCGCACTAGGGTCGGCCGAGGATGCCGTCGCGACTCCGCCCCACGAGCTCACTCGCCACTGACGCGATCCTTGTTGGCGACCCCGGCCGCTCCCTGCTGTTAGCGCAGGAGCTGCTGGAGCAACCGAAGATGAGTAACCACGCGCGCGGGCTGTGGGGGTACTCGGGACGGACCCCGGGCGGCGACGAGCTGACCGTGCAGGCAACCGGCATGGGCGGCCCCAGCGCCGCCGTGGTCCTCGCTGACCTCGCCGAGCTCGGGGTCTGTCGGGCGGTGCGGATCGGGACCTGCACCGGGCTGACGGAGGAGCTCGAGGCCGGCGACCTGCTCTGTGTCGAGGAGGCGCATGCGTGGGGCGGACCGGGAGGGCGCGACGGCGAGGCCGTGCACCCGAACCCGGAGCTCTCCTCGGCGTTGCTCGCCCGGCTCGGCGAGGACGCCCGGCGCGGGACCGTCGCCAGCCTCGACACCCTGCACGCGTCGGAGACCGACGCCGGGAAGCTTGGCGCTGACGCGGCGGACATGCAGACCGCGGCGTTGTTTGGGAGCGGTGCCGGCCTCGGAGTAGCGATCGCCGCGGTCCTGATCGTCACCGCCGCGGCAAACGGCGAGCAGATCGGAGACGAGGCCGAGCAGCAAGCGGCGAAATTGGCCGGAACCGCGTCAGCGGCCATACTCTCACCCTAAAGGTGAGGGTTAGTCTTTGACTTTTTTCGCCGTTTTGCGGCGCATCGCGCCGAGCTCGCGGTTGAGCTCGTCGATCTGCTCCTCGAGGTCCTCGAGCCGCTGCGAAAAGGACCGCAGCCGCCGCTCCAGGCGCTCGACGTCGGTCGCCGAAGGCAGATTCAGGGCGCTCATCGCTGCCTGCTGGGCCTCGATCGCCTTCTCCCGGGCGCCGAAGGCAGCTGAGATCGCGTTGTGAAGGGTCGGGTTGTCGATCAGCGCCTGCGCCAGCTCGCCGATCGCCTGCTCGGAGCGGGCTCTGAGGCCATCCTGCTCGTTCTCGTCGTAGGTCACGCCCGCCGCCTTTCTCAAACTCGTTACGTCACGTTAACGACCGTATCTGGTTCGACTGGTATTCCTTCCCTCCGCGCGCATGATTTTGCATCGGATTAAGGCCATGTTGGGGGGCGGCTGACGCCGTTGCGTGCCCCTGGTCGAACGGGTAGCTTGAATTCGCCTCATGTGCCGGGGAGGGCGGGGTCGCGCTTCCGTGTTGCACGGCTGCGGATCCGAGGCGCTTTGGGATGAGAACCAAGATCGCATCGATAGTCGCACTCGCCGGCTTGCTGGCAGTCCTGGTGCTGGGCGCTAGCTTCGCCGGGGCCGACCCGCTGACCGGGAACGAGGTGGCGGAACCGGCACCCGCCGCTCCAGCGATCCCACAGCTGCAAGCCCCCGCCTGCGTCAACAGCATCGACGACGACGCCGATGGCCTGATCGACCTGGCGGACCCCGACTGCGTCTCGCCGGCAGACCTCGACGAGGCGCCCGAAGCCGTCGCCGCCCCCACCGAGGGTGCCGGCCAAAACCCGGCCCCGGAGGCATCGGGCGGGGTTCAGCAGGGCACCCCGATCGGCGGCGGTGCCCCCGAGCGTCGCGGCGGGGTCGTCCGCAATGAGAGTCTCGGCGACACCAGCGGAGGCGCCAACAACAGCGGCGGCCTCAGCGCCCCGAGCGCCACCGGCGGCGACCAGCCGGCGGCCGAGGGCAGCGACGGCGGCTCCCAGTACTCCTCCGGCGGTGCCCCGACCACCGCCAACCCGACGACCACCTTCGCCCCCTTCGGGCCCGCCCTGATCGGCGTCCCCAACTTCGTCATCGACTCCTTCGAGATCCCGCCCTTCCTCTTGCCGATCTACCAGGCCTGCGGAACCGAATACGGAATCCCCTGGGAGGTGCTCGCCTCGATCAACAAGATCGAGACCGGCTTCGGCACCAACCTCAACGTCTCCAGTGCCGGCGCGGTCGGGTGGATGCAGTTCCTGCCCTCCAGCTGGGAAGCGTTCGGGCTCGACGCCAACGGCGACGGGCGCAAAGACCCCTACAACCCGGTCGACGCGATCTGCGCCGCCGCCCACTACCTCAAGGTCGCCGGCGGCGCCGAGAACCTCTACGACGCGATCTTCGCCTACAACCACGCCGACTGGTACGTGCAGGAGGTGCTGCTCTACGCCCGCGCTTACGGCAGGCTCCCCGCTGACCTGGTCGGCTCGCTGACCGGCCTCACCGAGGGCGCCCACTTCCCGATCGCCGCCGACTCCCGCTACGCCGACGACATCTCGGCCCGGGCGGCCCTGAGCCAATCCTCCTCCGGCGACAGCGAGAGCTACGGCGACGCCGCCGAAGTGATCTCCTCATCGCCGACGCCACGCGGGATCAACATCTTCTCTCACACCTACGCGCCGGTTGTGGCGGTCAACGACGGGGTGATCCGCAAGGTCGGCAGCTCGGCGAAGCTGGGCAAGTTCGTCGTCCTCGAAGACACCTACGGCAACCGCTACACCTACGCGGAACTGGGCGAGATCGTCCGCGACCGCCGCACCGTGGTGGTCACCACGGGCGAGGAAAAACAGATCCCGGTGGAAAGCGAGAACCTCCGCCCGAGGCTGCGGGCACTGCCCGGCCGGGCCACCGAGGGAGAGCGTCCCGAGGGAGGCAAAGGCACCGGCACTGTCCAGGTGGCAAGCGCCGACGGCTCGCTGCGCACCGGCTCGAAAGTGATCGCGGGCACCGTGCTGGGACGGGTCGCCAAGGGCGGCGACGGCGTCGCCCCACACATCAACTTCTCGATCCGGCCGGCCGGCCGCGGCGCCCCGCAGATCGACCCGAAGCCGATCCTCGACGGCTGGAAGTTGCTCGAAGCGACGGCGATCTACCGGGCCAAGGGCAAGAACCCGTTCACCGCCAAGCTCAGCGGCGCCGGGGTCCTGCTGCTCTCCAAGGAGGCACTGCAGAAGCGGGTGCTTGCCGACAAGGGGCTCTCGATCTACGAGTGCGGCCGCGAAGACGTCGCCACCGGCCAGATCGGCCGCCGGGTCCTGGCGCTGCTGGCGTACCTGCGCTCCAAAGGCTTCGAGCTGAGCGTCACCTCGCTCAAGTGCGGCCACGGCTACCTGACCAGCTCCGGCAACGTCTCCGAGCACGTGACCGGCGACGCGGTGGACATCGCGGCGATCAACGGGATCCCGGTGCTCGGCCACCAGGGTCCCGGAACGCTGACCGACGAACTGCTCCACGACGTCCTCCAGCTACAGGGGACGATGCAGCCCGACCAGGTGATCTCGCTCGAGGACCTGCCGGGAGAGACCAGCTTCGCGCTTGCCGACCATCACGACCACGTCCACGTCGGCTTCCGGCCGATCGGCATCGGCAGCCCCCAGGAAGAACGCTTCCTCTCGCTGCTCAAACCCGACCAGTGGCAAAGGCTGATCGACCGCCTCGGCCAGATCGAGAACCCCGACGTGCCGGTCAGGCCCTCTCGCTACTCGCTCCCGGACGACGGCAGCACCCCCTTCCCGGGCGGCGACTAGCAGTGCGCCTAGAGCCCTAGCCGGGAGAATCCCGGTTAGATGGCCGATTCCCGCGTATTCGGATTCGCGCAGCTCGACTTCCCCGGCTCCCTGCCCCTAGCCGACGGCCGCTACCTGGCCCGCGAGACCGACGAGGCCGCCCGCGAGAGCGTGCTGGTCGTGCAGACGCTGGGCGCGCCGGCACCGCCGCCGAAGCGCCGCCGCCGCTCGCGAGCGGCCGAGGCCGACGCCGATCCCTCGCCGCTGCCGCTGGTGCGGGCGACGGCAATCCGGGCCTTCGCGCCGTTCGACGACCCGGCCGAGGCCGAGCGCTGGCTCGACGAGGCGACCGAGGCCGAGGACACCGTCGACGCGCTGCTCACCGACGGCGCGGCGCTGCTCAACCGCGCCCTCCACGCCCAGGCCACTGCCGCCGCCGACCCCCACTCCCGTGAGCTGGCGCTGGAGCGCGCGGTCGCGGCCCGGATCGGCTACGGCAGCGGCGATGAGGTCGCTGCCGGGAACTTCACGGCAGCCCGCGAGGTGGACCCCCGCGCGGCCGGCGCATCGCGACGCCGGCAACGCCGCGAAGACCTGAGGCCGCAGGAACGAGTCGCCGCGGTGCTCGGCGGCCGCGAGCAGATCAATGCTTGCGAGACGCTGTTGCTGCGCGCCCGCGCCGACCTCGACGCGGGCCGCGATCGCGAGGCCGCCCTACAGCTCCGGGTCGGCCTGGAGGCGCTGCTGGAGGAGCTGCAAGGCGCACTCACCGATCCCGCCCACGAGGAGGACATGGCGACCCTGCGCGAGCGCCGCTCACAAGCGGGCGAGGCGGCAAACGCCGCGCTCTACGGCGAGCTGACCACCGAGCGGATCGGGCCGGTCGTCGAGCTACTCGAGATCTGCGAACGGGTGCTGCGGCGGCGGCGCGTGCTGCGCGGCTGAACCCTCAACTTAAAGTAGAGACTTAGACTTCAGGTAGCGCCAGCTCACGGGCAACGATCGCGTCGCGCAACGAGTCGGCGAGGTGGTGGGCTTCCTCCAAGGCGACCCCCTCGACCGAGGGCACGCCGATCACGGTCAGGCCTGCGGCGCGTGCGGCGGCGACGCCGGTGGGCGAGTCCTCGAGGGCGACCACCGAGGGGCCGGGCTCGACTTCGAGCCGCCGACAGGCCTCCAGATAGGGGTCCGGCGCCGGCTTGGGGGCGGCGACTTCGTGGGCGCTGAGAACGACGTCGAAGGTGTCCTCGAACCCGACTAGCTCGAGCGAGCGCTGGACGAAGGCGAGCGGCGAGTTGGAGACCAGGCCGACCGGGGTGCCGCGCTGCTTCAGCTCCCGCAGCAGCTCGCGAGCGCCGAGCATCGCCTCGACGCCGTGCTCCAGCTCGGCGACGACGAGGGCATTCAGCTCCTCGATCAGCTCCCCGGCCCGCCCCGGCTCGCCGAGGCGCCGTTCGAGGACCGAGCCAGCGATCTCCGCCGAGGTCCCAACCAGCTCCCGCTTGTCGGCGGGGGTGAACTCGAGCCCGCGCCGCGCGAAGAGGTCTTCCTCGGCCCTGGTCCAGACCGACTCGGTGTCGAGCAGGAGGCCGTCGTTGTCGAAGACGACGGCGTCGGGCGGCGCCACCGCTTCCGTGGACGGAGAGCCGCCCATCCCTAGTCGAGCGCCGCGAGGGTGGCGGCGAGCTCCTCGTCCACCTCGCCACCGAGCTTCAGCTCTGCGGCGTCGTCGTAGGGCGTCTCGCCCTTGGTGACGATCGCCAGCAGCCCGCCGCTTTCCAGCGTCAGCCGCGGCAGGCCGGCGGCCGGGTGGACCGCGAGCGAGGAGCCGACGCAGATCATCAGCTCCGCCCGTTCGGCCAGGTCGGTGGCCAGCACCATCGCCCGCTCCGGCAACAGCTCGCCGAACAGGACCACGTCCGGTTTGACCGCGCCGCCGCAGGCCGAGCAGACGGCGACGCCGCGCTGGTCGAAGAGCCGCTCGACCTCCTCGAGCTCGAAAGCTACGGCGCAACGGGTGCAGGAGGAGGTCTCGATCGAGCCGTGCACCTCGACCACGTTGCGCGAGCCGGCGGCGCGGTGCAGGCGGTCGATGTTCTGGGTGATCACGCCCTCTACCAACCCGCGGCGCTCCAGCTCGGCCAGCGCCTCGTGGGCGGCGTTCGGCCGTTTCTCGGCCAGCGAGTGGAAGCGCGGCCGGTAGTAGGACCAGAAGCGCTCCGGGTCCCGTTCGAAGACGCTGATGTGGGCGACCTCCATCGGGTCGACGTTGGCCCAGAGCCCGGTCTCCGGCGTGCGGAAGTCCGGGATTCCCGAGGGCACCGAGACCCCCGCCCCGGTCAGCACCACCGTGCATCCCGACTGACCGAGCAACTCGGCCAGTCGCTCGGCGGTGGCTACAGGTGTTACCTGCCGGTCCACTTGGGGGTGCGCTTGGAGAGGAAGGCGCCGATGCCCTCTTTCGCGTCCTCGCTGCCGAAGGCAGTCGCGAAGGCGCGCTTCTCGGCCTCGATTCCCTCGTCGAGGTCTCCCTTGTGCGAGTTGGCCTTGATCTGTTCGACCGCCACCGGGGCCTGACCGGCCAGCTTGCTGCCCCACATCAGCGCCGCCTCGAACAGCTCGTGGTCGGGGACGACCCGGTTGACGAGCCCGGTTTCGAGGGCTTCGTCGGAGAGGATCGCGTCGCCGACCAGGTTCATCTCCAGCCCCTTGCTGGGGCCGACCAGGCGCGGTAGCCGCTGGGTGCCGCCGAACCCGGGCACGATCCCGAGTTTGATCTCGGGCTGGCCGAAAACCGCCGCCTCGGCGGCGAGCCTGACGTCGCAGGCCATCGCCAGCTCGCAGCCGCCGCCGAAGGCGATCGAGTTGACCGCGGCGATCGTCGCCACCCTGGACGTGCCGAACTCGCGGAGCAAGGCGTGGGCGGTGTGGAGCAACTCCTCGCCGCCGTCCTCGCCGATCTCCAGGAAGGCCTTGATGTCGGCACCCGCCGAGAAGACCAGCGGGATCGAGGAGGCGATCACCATCGCGCCGACGCCGTCGTCCGCCTTGACCCGCTCCCAGACCGTGCCAAGGTCCCGGATCACGTCTGGGGAGAGGGCGTTCATCGGCAGGTTGGCGAGCCAGGCGATCGCGACCCCGTCGCGGGTCTCCAGCTTCACCGTCTCGGGCTGCTCGCCTTCGTCGGGTTGCGGGTAGGGGTAGAAGCCCTGGCCCGAGGCGAGGCCGAGGCGGCCCTGGGCGACGAGGCGGCGCAGGGTGACCGGCGGCGCGAAGCGCTCGCCGTGGCGCTCCTGCAGCTGCTCCATCTGCTCCAGCACCTTGCCGAGCCCCTCGACGTCGGCTTTCCAGAACGGTGGCAGGAGGCCTTTGCGGGGATCGAGGCCGGCCCCGGCCATCATTCCGACGTCGATGTCGCGGACCGAGCAGATCCCCTCCTCGACCAGCTGGCAGGCCTCGATCAGGGCGCGGCAGGTGAACATCGCCACCAGCTCCTCGGCATCGGGCGCGGCATCGCCGGGGATCGTCTGCTCCCCGTCCTTGAAGAAGCCCTCGCCGCCGCTCTTGGCGCCGAGCTTGCCGTCGGCGACCAGCCCCTTCAGGCCCTGGTGCACATAGAAGCTCTCGCCGTAGGACTCGTGCAGGTGCTCGGCGACGTGCAGGACGGTGTCGAGCCCGAGCAGGTCGGTGAGGAAGAACGGTCCCATCGGGGCAACCTGGGCCTCCGCCATCGCCTCGTCGATCGCCTTCAGCGACAGCCCCTGCTCCTCCTGGGCGCGCCAGATCTCCCCCATCGTCGCCATCAGCACCCGGTTGACGACGAAGCCGGGGACCTCGCCGCAGACGATCGGCTGCTTCTTGATCGCTTGGGCGAAGTTGTAGGCGGCGGTGGCGGTCTCCCGCGAGGTGTCCTCACCGACGATCACCTCGACTAGCGGCATCACCGAGGCCGGATAGAAAAAGTGGAAGCCGACCACCTTGTCGGCGCGCAGCGTCGTCTCCCCCATCTCGGTGATCGAGAGTGAGGAGGTGTTGGAGGCGAGGATTGCGTGGCCCGGGGTGGCCGCGTCGAGCTCGGCGAAGACCGCCTGCTTGATCGCCATCTTCTCCGGCACCGCCTCGATCACGAAGTCGACGTCGCCGAACTCCTCGTAGGTGGTGGTGCCGATAACCCGGTCCATCACCTCGGCCAGGCGCGCGTCCGCCTGCTCCTGGGTCAGCTTCTCCTTCTTGACCAGCCGGGCCAGCTGGCCCTCGGTGACCGCGCGGGCCTTCTCGATCGCGGCGTCGACGAACTTCTGGTCGATGTCCTTGACGACGACTGGGATGTCTGCGGCGGCGATTGCCTGGGCGATCTCGCCACCCATCGTGCCACCGCCGACGACGGCGGCCTTGGAAACAAACATTTGCGACTGGTCCCTTCGGTCTCGGTTCGGCTTGGCGGTGCGGCGTGGAGGCTATCCGTTCAAGTCCGGCGGGCGCGGCGAACCGGCTCCGCCACCCGCTCGGTTTGGAGCACGCCGTACCGCTCGCTTAGCCTTCTCGGAGTCCTCCCCGACATAAGGGACAACCGCGGCCGGTGTCGGTTTGTACGGCGGTACAAAGCCACTCGGAACGCTCGGCCATTAATCTGCCTTGCTCTCTCTATAAGGGAGTGAGATCCGTAACCGATCGCGCTCAGAGACTGGGCGCGCGCCAAGCGAGGGAACACCAAGCGATGACCCGCATTCGCCAGCAGAACGTGACCGCCGCGCAGTGGAGCTCCAACGGGGAGGCCCTCGGCGCGCTCGACCTGACCCTTCCCGAGAACGAAGCATTCGGCGCCAATGTCTTCTCCGTCGCGGTGCAGCGCGAACGCCTGCCCGGCGACGTGTTCGAGAAGCTGCAGGCCACCCTGGCTGGTGGCGAGTCGCTCGACCCGAGCCTCGCAGACGCCGTCGCCGAGGCGATGAAGGAGTGGGCGCTGGAGAAAGGCGCCACCCACTACACCCACATGTTCCAGCCGCTGACCGGCTCGACCGCGGAGAAGCACGACTCCTTCTTCGAGCCCGCCGGCGAAGGCACCTCGCTGGCCGGCTTCTCCGGCAAGGAGCTGATCCAGGGCGAGCCAGACGCCTCCTCCTTCCCGACCGGCGGCGTCCGCGCGACCTTCGAGGCCCGCGGCTACACCGCCTGGGACCCGACCAGCCCCGCCTTCATCCTCGAGAACCCGAACGGGGCCCTGCTCTGCATCCCCACCGCCTTCGCCTCCTGGACCGGCGAGGCGCTCGACGCGAAGATCCCGCTGCTGCGCTCGATGGACGCGCTTTCGCGCTCGGCGATCAAGGCGCTGCGCCTGCTCGGCGACGAGGAGAGCCAGCGCGTCTTCACCACCGTCGGGCCCGAGCAGGAGTACTTCCTGATCGATGAGCAGTACTTCTTCGAGCGCCCCGACCTGATCGCCACCGGCCGCACCCTGTTCGGCGCCAAGCCGCCCAAGGGCCACGAGCTGGACGACCACTATTTCGGCTCGATCCCGGAGCGGATCCTCGCCTGCATGATGGAGGCCGAACTGGAGATGCGGAAGCTCGGCATCCCGGTCAAGACCCGCCACAACGAGGTGGCGCCGGCGCAGTACGAGATCGCGCCGGTGTTCGAGAGCACCAACGTCGGCTCCGACCACCAGCAGCTGCTGATGCAGACGCTGGAGAATGTCGCCCGCCGCTACGGCCTGGTCTGCCTCCTGCACGAGAAGCCGTTCGCGGGGGTCAACGGGTCCGGCAAGCACAACAACTGGTCGATGGGGACCGACACCGGCGACAACCTGCTCGACCCGGGCGACACGCCGGCGGACAACATCCACTTCCTGTTCTTCTGCGCGGCGGTGATCCAGGCGGTGAACAAGCACCAGGGCCTGCTGCGGGCCTCGGTCGCCAACATCGGCCAGGACCACCGGCTTGGGGCCAACGAGGCGCCGCCGGCGATCATCTCGATCTTCCTCGGCGCCGAGCTGGAGAAGACCTTCGAGGCGATCGCGACCGGCGAGGGAGACCCCAACACGCCGGCGTCCTTCCTCGACCTCGGCGCGACCGTGCTGCCGCCGCTGCCGATGCACGGCGGCGACCGCAACCGGACCTCGCCGTTCGCCTTCACCGGCAACAAGTTCGAGTTCCGGGCGGTGGGATCGAGCGAGTCCCTCGCCTTCCCCAACACCGTCCTCAACACGATCGCCGCCGAGGCGATCGATGAGCTGGCCGACAAGCTCGAGGCGAAGATCTCGGGCGGGATGGGGATGCCGGCCGCGGTGATGGAGGTCGTCAAGGAGTCCTACTCGGCCAACAAGGCCGTCTGCTTCGACGGCGATAACTACTCCGAGGAGTGGCACTCCGAAGCCGAGCAGCGCGGGCTGAAGAACCTTCGCACGACGCCGGACGCGCTGCCCGAAGTGCTCTCCGACCAGAGCGTGGCAGCGTTCGAGAACTACAGCGTGCTCTCCAAGCGCGAGCTCGAGTCCCGCTACGAGGTCTGGGTCGAGCAGTACGCGATCCGGGCCAACATCGAGGCCGAGGAGACCTACGCGATCGCCCAGACGATGCTGCTCCCGGCCGGCCTGCGCCACCTGGCCCTGATCGGCCAGGCGGGCGTCTCCAACCTCGAGGGCGAGGTGCGCGAGCTCGTCGACGAGCTGGTCGCCGCGCTCGGCGAGCTGAAGGAGGCCAACGCCTATCCCGACGACCTCGAGGGCCTGGAGCTGGCCGTCTACGCCCGCGACAACCAGATCGCCGCGATGGCGAAGGTGCGCGAGGCCGCCGACAAGCTGGAGAAGGTCGTCGCCGACGACCTCTGGCCACTGCCGAAGTACGAGGAGATGCTGTTCATCAAGTAGCGGCGCTGCCGAAGTACTTCACGAAAAGCCCCGCATACGCGGGGCTTTTCGTGTCTGCGCTGCTAGGAGATCAGACTCTTCCCAGATAGCACGCTTCCCAAAGGGCGTAGTAGAACGCCGCGACGTAATGGTCACCCCGGCTGTCCGCTTCCTGCGCTAGGACGCCCCATGAGTAACACCGATCGAATCTCATGGCCGAGGCGGAATCCGGGGCGCTCGCCTGCACGGCACCCGCGATCGCGAGGCTGGCGAGAAGGGCGCCGATCAGAGCCTTGGCGCGAGAGAGGCGCGGGGCTCGGTAGACAGTCGTGTTCATTTACTTCCTTTCCCAGGCTGGGGCCGCTTGGCGGCCATTGCCGCGAATATAGATCGCGGCGGAATGGTTGAAAACTGTTTCGCTGACGTTCGTCCAGTTGGCAGTCGCCGGGCTACTGGTGCGGGACGACGTTGCCGTCCGCGTCGCGCCAGACGGTCGCCTGCACGCCGGATTCGCCGTTGGCGTTGCTGAGCTCGGCACCGCCAAGCGAGAGCTCCCAGTAATTGTTGGTGACGGAAACGGTTCGGTCAGGGGCGCTGCCGAACTCGGCGGTGACAGTCGCCACCCTGTCGGGAACGATGCCCAAGGCAGTGGCCGCACCGGAAGCGTCGATGAGCAACTCCCGTGCATCGCCACTCATCAACATTGAGAGGCCGAAGCAAAGGGACACGGCGCGCTGGTCCCCGACGAAGGGCCGAGCTACACAAAGCGGTTCCTCCTCGGTGAAGATCGGCAAGGTGTCCACGCCCGAGAGCAGGATCGTCGCTTCGCCGTTGGCCGCGGGGGCGAGGTAGCGGACGGAGTCGAGTCGCACGCCGGCGGGAAGCGCTTCGCCGCCGTCCAGGGTCGCTTCCACCTCTACAGAGCGATCTTGGGCGGTCTGCTCGCCTCGCAGGACGCCGAGCTCCGCGGTCAACTCCGCCGGCACCGGCGTGTCCGAGAGCGTCGCCGGATTGTCGCTGCTGCCGACGAGCGGATTCCAAGCACCGGTAGCCGCGACCGCGGTGCCGGTGAATGCCAGGCAGGCGGCCCCGACCGCGACGATGCGCGACGGCCGAATCCGGCCGATGCGGCGGCTCGACTCCTTCACCTGACCGGCGGCTGCGGTCGTGAGCATGCGCTCCAGCTCCGGCAGCGTCGTCTCGTTTCCTCTGCGTCTCAAGATGAGTCCTTTCCTAGTCATTGCCTTTCCTTCAATGGCTGGCCGGCAGCAGGACGGACCGCAAGCGCGTCAACCCACGGCTGACGCGCTTGCGCACCACCTGCTGCGAGCAACCAAGCTGTGCGGCGATCTCGTCGTAGTCCAGCTCCTCAACTACGCGGGCGATGACGGCATCGCGAAGATCGTTCGGCAGGTCCTCGAGCATCCGCTCCAACGGCGGCAGGTCGAGGCTCGCCAGGTACTCGATCCGCTCCAGCGCTTGGTCGTCGAGCACCAGCGGCTCGGCGCCGAGGCGGCGGCGGGCGTCGTCGGCGACGACTCCGCGGCGCACGCTGGCCAGCAGCGTGTTGCGGGCGATCGCGAGCAACCAGGGCACGGCGCTGGTGCCGCCGGCGCGGGCCGGGTCGAAACGGTCCGCGGCTTCGAGCACGCTGGCGAAGGTCTCGGCTGCCAGGTCGGCGGTCAGCTCGGCGTCGCGGCAGCGTGAGATCAGGAAGCGCAGCACCAGCGCCTCGTGGCGCCGGTAGAAAGTGGCAAACGCCTTCGGCTCGCGTGCGGTGCGTTCGAGCAGCTCGGCATCGGTGAGTCGTTCAAGGAAGTCCATATCCCTGGATAGTCGGCGGACCGAAATCTGTGACCGGGATACGGACGGGACCGGCGTTTAGTGCGATCGGGTGCCGTTACGGCGGTGGCAGGCCCGGCCCGCCGTGGAGCGGGTTGAGATCGGCGAGCAGCGCGAGCAGGCGCGGCTCGGGCTCGTCCGCGTCGATCAGGACTGCGGTCCCTGGCCAGGCGTAGCGCAGGTAACGGGCGTAGGCCTGGCGCGAGCCGAGGTCGGGCTCGTAGATCCAGGAGCCGGTGTTCCAGTAGCGGGGGCGGGTGTCGCGGCTGGAGCGGACATCGGCGAGCGGCTGGTGGGTGTGGGCGAAGACGATCTGCTCCGCCTCCCCTCCCCAGCCAAGGTTCTCGACCACTTGGGCGAAGGCCTCGAGCGCGTGCTCGGAGGGGTCGCTGCGCGAGATCACGGTCGGCTCCGGGTAGAGCGGCCGCGACCAGGCGGGCCCGGCCAGCGGCTGCTCACGGGCCTGGCGCTCGGCCTCACCGCGGACGACCGAGTCGAAGTGGTCCTGGCTGGGGAGCGAGTCTGCCTCGGCACCAATACCGCGGTCGCGCAGCTCGGCCGCCAGCCGCTTGGCGCCGCGAACCGGAAGGGTCAGTGCCGATGCGAACCGCCCGGCCCGCTGCGCCGCCCGGAACACGTTCTGCTGGGCGTGGGTGCCGTGCGGCATCTGCGCGGCGATGTAGAGCCACTCAGTCAGCAGCGTGGTCACCGACTCGTAGTCCTCGACGCACTTCGGCTCCTCCGGGCCGCCCGCCGCGATCGCCCACAGGGTCCTGGTCAGCAGCTGGTCGCCACGCGAGCCGGTCAGCCTGGCGTGGGGATCGAGGTAGTGGCCGTGGGTGCAGAGGACGCCGCCGAACTCGTAGGTGGGGTAGGCGATCTCGACCTCGACCCCGGGCAGGCGACGCTCGAGGAAGGCTTGGAAGAAGGCTGGGCCGGGCGTGGCATCGCTGGTCGGCGGCGCGCCCCCCGCCAGCGCCGCCTCGAGCCGGTCCTCCTCGTCTCGGTGGACCAGGTGGTGGTCATGGTTGCCGGCGAGAAAGACCAGCCGCTTCCCTCCCAGGTTCTCGGCGATCAGGCGCAGCAGGCCGTCGGCCGACTCGACCGCGTCGGTGACCGAGCCGAAGAGGAAGTCGAAGAGGTCGCCGAGGAAGATCAGCTCATCGATCCCCTCCAGTTGCGGCGCCAGCCGCTCGAGAAAGAACTCCTCCCGCAGCAGGTCCCGCCCCGTCCAGGCCCCGAAGTGGGTGTCGGAGATGACCAGCGCGCGCACCGGCGCCCATCATCGTGGATCCGGCCGGTGCGCTCCTACGCCGCGCGCTCGGCGACCCGCATCCGCAACCCGCCCTTGGGCGAGAGCGTCGGCATCTGGCGGACCGTCATCGTGCGGCCGGGAAGGGCGCCGAGGTCGAGCTGTTGGATCAGCATCGTCGCCACCAACTTCACCTCGGTCTGGCCGAAGCGCTTGCCGATGCAGATCCGTTGGCCGCCGCCGAAGGGGACGTAGGCGCCGCGCGGCAGGGCCGCCTTGCGCTCGCGGGTGAAGCGCTCGGGGATGAACGCCTCCGGGTCGGGGAAGACCTCGGGGATACGGTGGCTTGCCCAGGAGCAGTAGTTGACGTAAGCGCCGCGCGGGACCGTGTACCCGCCGAAGTCGAACTCGCGGACGGCGCGGCGCGGCCCGATCCAGGCCGGCGGGTAGAGGCGCAGCACCTCGTCAAGGACCATGTCGAGGTAGGGCATCTCCCTTTCCAGTTGCTCCGGCGTCGGGGGGGCGCCGCCGAGGACGCGGTCCTGCTCCTCACGCAGCCGGGCGGTGACCTCGGGGTGGCGGGCCAGCTCGTGGACGAGGAAGGTCAGGGTCGAGGTCGAGGTGTCGTGGCCGGCGAACATCAGCGTCATCACCTGGTCGCGAACCTCGCGGTCGGTGAACGCCTCCCCGGCCTCACCCCGCGCCCCGACCAGAAGGCTGAGGATGTCGCGGCGCTCGGGATCCGGCTCGGCGCGGTGCCGGGCGACCTCGCCGAAGACGATCTCGTCGAGCACCTCGCGCGAGGCGACCAGCTTGCGCCAAGGCGATCCGGGCCCGCGCAGCAGCCGCAGCCCGTAGTCGATCCCGTAGTAGCCGAGCGCGCGCTCGAAGTGCTCCGCCGCCGCGGCCCCCTTGCCCCGCTCGTCGGGGTCGAGGCCGAGCAGGGCGCGCATCGCGATCCGCATCGCCAGGTTACGCATCCAGTCGTATATGTCGACGACCTCGCCGCGGGGCAGAGTGGCGATCGCCGCCGCCGTCTCGGTCTCCATCGCCGCCATCGAAGCCGCCACCTGTTCGCGGTGGAAGGCGGGCATCATGATCGCCCGGGCGCGATCGTGGTAATCGTCGTCGATCGTCAGCAGGCCGTCGCCGAGCAGCGGGATCAGGTCGCCGAAGCTCGACTCGCGCCAGTGGAAGTTCTCCGGGTGGGCGACGGTGACGAAGTGGTTGGCTTCCGGGCCGAGCATGAAGACGACCCGCGAGTGCAGCAGCCGCATGCTGAAGATCGGCCCGTAGCGTTCGTAGGCGCCGAGCAGGAGAGGCAGCGGGTCGTGCGCGATCTGGTGAGTGCGGGCGAAGCTGAAGTCGCCGGGCCCGGGAGGGAACTTCCCCCGCCCGCGCCACTCCGCGACCATGTCCTCCGCGACCCGGCGCACCGGGTTGGCCGACATCTCGGGTGGCCGCTCGACCGGGGCCGCAGTGTCTACCGTCGCCATCCGCCGATGATAACTGGCTGACCAGCCAGTTTCGCGAGTGGCGAGTTGTATCCCTTATGGGGTGCAAAAGTCGCCACTCGCGATCAGGCCGAGGCGGCGGCGAGCTGGCCGCAGGCGGCGTCGATGTCGCGGCCGCGGGTGAGGCGGACGGTGGCGGTGAGGCGGTGCTCGGCGAGGATCGCCCGGAAGCGCTCGATCCGTTCGGGCGAGGAGCCGTCGTAGGCGCCGGTCGGGTTGTAAGGGATCAGGTTGACCTTGTAGATGCGGGGATCGAGCAGGGCACCAAGCTGGCGGGCGTGCTCGGGGAGGTCGTTGACGCCGTCCAGCATCACGTACTCGACGAAGACCTTGCGCCGGCGGCGCGCCCGGTAGCGCTCGCAGGCGGCGAGGACCTCGGCGATCGGGTAACGGTCGTTGACCGGCATCAGCTGAGAGCGCAGGCCGTCGTTGGGCGCGTGTAGAGAGAGGGCAAGGCTGACCGGCATCTCGCACTCCGCGAGCCGGTCGATCCCCGGCACCCAGCCGACGGTGGAGATCGCCGTGCGGCGGTGGGTGACGCCGAGGTCGGGAAGCCGCTCACAGGCGGCGAGGACCGCGTCGATGTTCATCGTCGGCTCCCCCATCCCCATGAAGACGACGTGGTCGATCGCCTCGCCGCGGCGAAAATGCAGCGCCTGGTCGAGGATCTCGTCGGCGCTGAGGTTGCGGCCGAACTTCATCTGGCCGGTGGCGCAGAAGCTGCAGGTCAATGGACAGCCCGACTGAGAGGAAACGCAGACCGAGCGGCGGCCGTCGCGGTAGCGCATCAGCACCGCCTCGATCGGCCGCCCGTCGGCGGTGTGGAAGAGCGCCTTGACGGTGCCGTCGTCGGACTTGGCCTCGGTCGCCACGGTCAGGGTCGAGAGCGGCACCGCCGCGGCCAGCTGGTCGCGGAGCGCGGCCGGCAGGTTCGTCATCTCGCCGTAGTCGCGCGCTCCACGTGCGACCCACTCCCAGACCTGAGCGGCCCGATAGGAGGGCTCGCCGGCGTCGGCCAGCGTCGATTCGAGCAGAGGGCGGTCCACAGCGCTCGCTTAGCCGCTCCCGCCGGCCCTCATAGCCCGGCCGCGTCGGCGAGCAGGTCGACCTGAGCGGGGTCGCTGATGCTGGGGATGAAGATCAGCTCGCCGCAGCCCGCCTCCTCGAAGGTGGTGAGTTGCTGGCGCACCGTCTCCCGCTCGGTCGCGGCATTTCCCGCGATGTAGCCGGCAATATCGTCGCCGAGCCAGGCGTAGTAGGAGCCCAGCTCCTCGCGTGCGCCCTGCTCGCCGTTCTCGCCAAGGGCGTAGTAGGCGAGGCCCATCGTCCGCGGCTCACCATCTCGGCCCGCCTCCGACCACGCAGCCCTCGCCTTGGCGACCGGCTCGGCGTACTGATCGGGCCCGGCGCCGGCGGCCATCCAGCCGTCACCGAAGCGTGCCGCACGAGCGAAGGAGGCGTCCGCGTGGCCGCCAAGGATCAGCTGGGGAGCGCCGTGGCTAGTCGGCCCGACCTCTCCCCCGGCCCAGATCTCCTTGATCCGTTCGAGCTGACGGTCGAGCTGACGGCCGCGGTCTCGGTACTCGACGCCGCTGACTTCGTAGTCGTCCTCGCGCGCCCCGAGGCCGATCCCGAGCGTGAAGCGGCCGCCCGAGAGCGCGTTCAAGCTTAGCGCCTGCTTCGCCAGCTCAGCCGCGTTCGGCCGCAGCGGGCCGAGCAACACCGAGGTGCAGAGGCCGATCCGCTCGGTCACCGCGGCGGCGGCCGCGAGCGCGATCATCGGCTCGTAGTTCTCGTAGACGATGCGATCGATCGTGCCGAGGCTGGAGAAGCCGCGAGCCTCGGCACGACGCGCCCACTCGACCAGCTGGTCCCCGGTGGTCCCGGGCACGGCGTTCGGCAGTCCAATCGCAATCTCCATCTGGCGCCCTCCCTGCTCCGAGTTCGGTTGGCGAGCAACCCTAGCGAGGCGCTGACAGCGCCTTCACCAGCGCCGCCTCCTCGATCCCATCGACCCGGACGAGCTTCTCCCGGGACTTCTGCCCGCGGATGATGGTCACCTTCGAGGGGGCGACGCCCGCCCGCTTCGCGATCAGCCTGCAGAGCGCCCGGTTTGCCTTGCCGTCCACGGGCGGCGCCGAGACCCGCGCCTGGAGCACACCGTCCTCGACCCCGATCAGCTCGTCCCGGTGGCCGCGGGGACGTAGACGGACTTCGATATTCGCGGCGGCCACTTCGAGGAAGCTAGCGTCAGGGGGGCGAATTTGGGATGCCCCGGGACTTGACGTGGAGATGAACGGGCTTGCGAACGTTACAAACGGAGCTCCAAGCGAAGCATCAAAGCATCAGCTAAACTATGTATTGATGCCACGGACCACTCTCACCCTCGACCCCGATGTCGCCGCCGAGCTCGAGCGCCGGCGACGTGCGCGCGGCACGAGCATGAAGGCCGAGGTCAACGACCTGCTCCGGGCCGGGCTACGCGAGGCCGCGGAGCAGTCCGTCCCGGACGCCAGGTTCGAGACCAAGGCCCTGCCCCTGGGCAAGCCACTGGTGGAGAGCTTCGACGACATCGCCGACGTTCTCGCCGTCGCCGAGGGCGAGCGACACCGATGATCCTTGTTGACGCAAACCTCCTGATCTACGCCAGCGCGCCCGAGAGCCCCCAGCACGAGGCCGCGAAGGAGTGGCTCGACGGCCGTCTCAACAGTCCGGAGCGGGTGGGCCTCCCCTGGCCCAGCCTGCTGGCCTTCATGCGGATCGTTTCGAATCCGAGGCTGTTCGAGGGTGCGTCGCTCTCGCACGCCCGGGCCCAGGTTCGTGCCTGGCTCGAGCTTCCCGGGACCTGGGTCCCGAACCCCACCGAGGAGCACCCGCGGATCCTCTCTGAGCTGCTCGAGTCAGAGCACTCGCACCGCCTGGTCCCGGACGCCCACCTCGCCGCGCTCGCCCTCGAGCACGGGTTGGTGCTCTGCAGCAGCGATGGTGACTTCGGCAGGTTCCGGCAGCTCCGGTGGGAGAACCCCCTGGGCTGAGCTCAGCGGCGCAGGCGGCTGCGGACGAAGGCCGGCCAGGCGCGGGGGCGACGGGCCACGGTGCGGATCAGCGGCGCGGTGTCGAAGTAGGAGATGCGCGTCGTCGCCAGCCCGTCCTGGCGCAGGACGATTCGGTCGACGGCGTGCCAGGAGATGGGCCCACCGCCCGCGGTGCCGGAAAGGGTGAACTCGATCAGGACGCCGTCCTCGGTCGGACCCCAGCGGTGGACCTCGGCGGTGAGATCGGGGACCAGCTCGAGGATCGAAGCGAACGCCCGCTTCCCGTCCGCGAGGGTGTCGGTGGTCGGGGTCATCGGCGCGACCAGGCGGACGTCGGGGGCGAGCAGCGCGTCCAGGCCATCGGCCGACGGCGCCCGCCAGTAGGCGGCGAACCGGTCGACGAACTCCGCCGGGTCGCTCAAGCCGGCAGCTCCGCGCCGAGCCGCTCGATCGAGCGGCGGGCGTAATCGAAGACCCGGCGGTCCCCGCTCAGCCGGTAGCTGGCGTTGGCCCCCATCATCAGGGCCCGCAGCTCGAAGGCGAAGTGCTCCGGGTCCTCGACGCCAGCGATCCCCGCCTGGCGCGCCAGCTCAGAGTTCCAGGCGTCGAGGGTGGCGACGATCGCGTCGCGGACCGGTCCCGGCCGGTCGTCGTACTCGGCCGAGGTCGCCCCCCAGAAGCAGCCGCCCGAGTACAGGTCGAGGTGGTCGAGGTAGCGCTCCCCCATCGCCCGCAGGCGGGGAGCGCCGTCCGGCGCCGCCATCGCCGGCTCCACCACGGCGGCGCGGAAGCGCTCAGCCGCAGCCTCGACCGTCGCCAATTGCAGCTCCTGCTTGGAGCCGAAGTGGGCGAACAAGCCGCTCTTGCTCATCTGCAACTCGGCGGCGAGGCGACCGATCGAGAGGCCCTCGAGCCCCTCCGCGGAGGCGACGTCGACGGCACGGTCGAGGATTGCGGCCCGGGTCTCGGCGCCTTTGCTCACCAGCCCAGAGTACAAAAAAGCACGAACGTTCGTGCAAATCGCTTAGGATGCAGCCCCACGATCGGATCGAACAGGAGGAACGCCATGAGCAACTTCGCGGTGAAGGAGATCGACAGCATGGAGGCGGTGTACCAGGGGGCCTTCAAGCGAGCCCGGGCCGAGCTGGGGGTCGAGTCGTTCGGGATGCAGGTGATCGACATGCCGCCCAACTTCGAGAACTACCCCGAGCACGACCATTCCCACGACAACCAGGAGGAGGTCTTCCTGGTGATGCGGGGCGGCGGCGAGATCGAGATCGAAGGCGAGCGCTTCCCGCTCGACGACAACCACATCGCCCGCGTCGCGGCCGAGGTGAAACGGAAGATCTGGCCGGGCCCGGACGGGATCCGTCTGGTTTGTCTAGGCGGCGTACCCGGCGGCACCTACGTAGCTCCGGACAACAGCAAGCTCGGTGAACCCGACCCGATGGCAAGCTAGGCTGGTCATGTGCTGCCACGTGCTTGGCGTGTAGCTGCATCGCTGGTCCTGCTGGCGCTCGTCGCCCCGGCCGGTGCGGCGGCGGCGAGCGCGCAGGGCCACGAGGACGACGCGATCGTCGTCATCTCCGGGGACGTCGTGGTGCCGCGCGGCGAGGTCGTTGACGGGGTCTTCGTGATCAGCGGCGACGTCCGGATCGCCGGACGGGTCGATGGCGAGGTGCTTTTGATCAGCGGCGATCTCACCGTCGCCGGACGGGTCGACGGTGACGTCTTCGTCGCCGACGGGGTGACTCGACTGCTGCCACGAGCGGTGGTCACCGGGGACCTCAGTTATGGCGACGACCGACCACGCGTGGCCGAGGGCGCCGCCGTAGGGGGAACGATCGATAAGGAAGACTGGTCGGACGCCGGCGGCGGCCTGGCCTTCCTGATCGGCGGCTTCGTGATCTGGCTGGCGGTCGGCATCTCGGCGGCCCTGCTCGGGCTGCTGCTGTTGCTGATCGCGCCGCGGGCGGCCGACGCCATCTACGACCGGGCCCGGGAGCGGATCGGGCCGCTGATCGCGATCGGCATCGCGATCGGGATCGTGCTGCCGGTGCTGGTCGTCCTCGCGGCGGTCACCCTGGTCGGGCTACCGCTGGCGATCGGGCTGGGGCTGGCGCTGCTGCCGATCGGCGCCGTCGCCTACGTCGCCTCCGCCTGGGCCCTCGGCAGGGTGATCGTGAAGCCGCCCCGCAGCCGCTACCTCTCCTTCCTCGCCGGGCTGGCGATCCTCCGCCTGCTGGCTCTGATCCCGATCCTCGGCTTCCTGGTCGGGCTGGCTGCCGTCGTCTTCGGCCTTGGCCTGCTCGGGGCCGCGATCGGAGCGGCTAGGGAACCTCGGGCCCCGGCCGCGGCTCAAACCCCGGGCAGCTGAGCACCGGGACGCGGGGGTAGCGCGGGTAGGCCGAATCGGTCTTCGAGCGCTCACAGAGGGAGAACACCGAGCCGCGAGTGTTGGGGACCAGCCGCTGGTGCAGGCAGCTGTCGCAGAGCCCGATCGGCGAGCGAACGCGCCTGCGGGGTTCCGCAGTCATCGCCTCTCCGCTCCCCGCTTGACTGCCCGCAGGATCCTGTTGGTGGCAAGAACGTGGCCTCTCGTGCCGATCACCAGCGCCCGGTAGACGCTCCCCCGCAGCCCGGGGAACTCGGCCCGGGTCTCGGCCCGCACCCGGGTGCGACCGTCCCCCACCGGGTCCAGCCGGAAGACGAGCGCGTAGTCGGAGAAACGGTGGCGGCCGGCGAGCGCCAGCTCTTCGGTCGGACGCGCCGCCGCGACCCGGAAGCCGGGCACGGTCGACCCCTCGGCGAGAGGCCGCGGGCCAGATGCCGCCACCTCGGCGCACCCGAGTAGCCGCGCCAGGTGGGGCGCCGCGCCACCCCCGAGCGAGCGCTCGACCACGTGCAGCAGCGCCGGCCAGGTCACCTCTGGGGAGGCGTCGACCTCGACCGAGTGCTCATCGACGTGGGGTAGGCGCTCTACCGCGACGGCCATCGCTCGATGCTACGGCGCCTGGGATCGTGGGGAAAGTGCGGATTGGGCCAGCGGGTCCGGCCTCGTGGGTGGCTAGCTTTGGAGTGTGAACGGCACCGCCACCCTCTTCGACGCCGACGCCGCCGCCTACACCGGCACGGTCGAGGTGATCGGCGTGATCTACCGAGCCGACGACGACGGCTACGCGGTGCTCGAGGTGCGCGAGGCCGAGTCCGGGGAAGGCTTTGCCCTGGTCGGCCCGGTGGCCCACCTGGGCGAGGGGGACCGGGCGGAAATCAGCGGCGAGTGGCAGACGCACTCGCGCTACGGCCGCCAGCTGAAGGCAAGCGGCGCGCTTCCCCTTGACCCGGCCGACCGCGAGGGCCAGGTCGCCTACCTGACCTCGCTGCGCCACATCGGCCCGGCCAGGGCCGAAAGGCTGGTGGACGAGCACGGCGAGGGCGTGCTGGCGGCAATCGCCGCCGACCCTCAGCGCGTCTTCTCCTCCCTGCGTGGGGTCAGCGCCGACCAGGCCGCGGCGGCGGCCGAATCCTGGCACGCGAGCCGCGCCGTGCGGGACCTCCACGTGCAGCTCGCCCCGCACGGCCTGGCGCACCTGGCGGCGCCGATCCACGCCCGCTACGGCGACCAATCGATGACGATCCTGCACGAGGACCCCTACCGGCTGACCGAGGTCGACGGGGTCGGGTTCGCCCGCGCCGACAAGATCGCCCTCGCCGCCGACGTCCCGCCGGAATCCAGCCGCCGCGCCCAGGCGGCCGCGGTCTTCGCCCTGATCGAGGCCGAGCAGCAGGGCAACAGCCACCTGCCGCTGGACGAGCTGACCCGGCGCACGGCGCGGCTGATCGGCCTCCCCCCCGACCCCGACGTGCTCGCCGAAGCTCGCGGGCTGCTGGTCGACGAGGGCCGGGTCTACCGCGAGGGGACCCACGCCAGCGAGGTCGCGGTGGCGGCGACCCTGCGGGTGCGCGTCGCCGCTCCCCCCCACCTCGACCACGACCCCGGCGACGCCCCGCGGGAGCAACTGACCGACGAGCAGTGGGCGGCGGTGCGGGGCGCGTTCGCCTCCCGGGTCTCCGTCCTCACCGGCGGCCCTGGGGTCGGCAAGACCGTCTGCACGAAGGAGATCGTCGCCGAGGCCGAAGCCACGAACGCGACGATCGCGCTCTGTGCGCCGACCGGCCGCGCGGCGCGGCGGATGGAGGAGGCAACCGGCCACGCCGCGCAAACGATCCACCGGCTGCTGGAGTGGATGCCCGGTCGCCAGCCCACCTACCGGCCGGGGCATCCGCTGCCGGTTGACCTGGTGATCGTCGACGAGGCCTCGATGCTGAACCTGCGCCTGGCCGAGGTGCTGCTCGAGGGCCTTGCCGAGTCGACCCATGTCGTCTTCGTCGGCGACGCCGACCAGCTGCCCCCGATCGGCGCCGGTAAGCCGTTCGAGGACCTGATCGACTCGGGGGTGGCACCGGTGGTGCGGCTGAGCCAGATCTTCCGCCAGGCGGCGCGCTCGATGATCACCACCGCCGCGCATGAGATCAACCACGGCCGGCCCCCCCACCTGGAGCCGGGCGAGGACCAGGTCCACGACTTCTTCTTCGTCGAGCGGACCAACCCCGAGCGGGCGCTGGAGACGGTGGTCGAGGTCGTCGCCGAGCGGGCGCCGAAGAGCTTCGACGTCGACCCGATCCGCGAGGTCCAGGTGCTGGCGCCGATGTACAAAGGGCCGGTCGGGATCGAAGCCCTCAACGAGCGCCTGCAGGCTCGACTCAACCCGAACGGCAAGCGCGCCGTCAGCGACCGCTTCCGGATCGGCGACCGGCTGATCCAGACCCGCAACTCGCACGAGCTGGGGCTGATGAACGGGTCGATCGTCTTCCTCCGCGAGGACAACCCCGAGGAGGAGGCGATCTCGGTCGACACCGACGAGGGCGGCTCGCTGATCATCCCCTACGGCGAGACGGCGACCCTGCGGCTCGCCTACGCGATCTCGGTCCACAAGGCACAGGGCTGCGAGGTCCCGGTCGTCGTCGGCGTCTGCCACCGGTCCCACTCGCGGATGCTGACCCGGCCGCTCCTCTACACCGCGATCACCCGCGCCCGCCACAGCTGCGTGCTGGTCGGCGACAGCGCCGCGCTGGCCTCGGCGGTCCGCCGCGACGAGGGCGGCGGCCGCCACTCCGCCCTGGCCGAGCGGCTTGTCTGACTCGCGCGCCGAGGCCGAGCGGCCGGGGGTGCCGTTGGTGGAGATCGGCGTCACCCTGGCCGGGATCGGGTTGGTCGCGCTGACCGTCCTGGCGGTGCCAGCCCTTCGCGACGCCTTCGTCGCCGCCGTCCAGGGGGATACCGAGGAAGTGCGCGCGCAGATCGACAGCCTCGGTATCGCCGGACCGCTGCTGGTCCTCGCGCTCACCTTGGTCCATTCGGTCGTCTTCTACCCGGCGGAGATCATCGACGCGGCGGCCGGGTTCGCCTTCGGGTTCTGGCCGGCGCTGGCGCTGATGATGTTCGGCTGGTTGCTCTCGGGGCTGATCTGCTTCGCGATCGGGCACTCGGTCGCGCGGCCGCTGCTACACCGCTGGCTGGGGATCGAGCGCTTCGAGCGGACCGAGGCGATGATCGAGCGCGGCGGTGTGACGCTGTTGCTAGCGATGCGCCTGATCCCAATCGTCCCGTTCAGCCTCTCTTCCTACGCGGCCGGGGCTGCCCGCGTCCCGATCTGGCGGTTCATCTGGACCACCGCAGTTGGCTACCTGCCGATCACCGCGATCTCCGTCTACCTTGGCTCCCGCCTGGAAGGTCTCTCGGTGACCGACCCGCTGGTCCTCGGCAGCGCCGCAGCCCTGCTGGCCCTGCTGGGAGTCGGTCACTGGGTGCTGCGACGACAGCAAGCGAGCCGCTCGGGCTGAGCTAGCTGTAGTTACTCACAACGTTGTTCATCCGGGCCTCCTTGAAGGCTGGGGGTGCGAGCCACCCAGATCAAGGAGGACACCGGATGAAGATCCACGCTAACGCCCGCACCTGCCCGAACAGCCGCAAGCTGCTCGTCCAACGCATCGAAGAGGAGAACTGGTCGCTGATGGTGGCGGCCGAGGCCGCCGGCATCAGCGAGCGCTCGGCCCGCAAGTGGCTGGGTCGCTGGCGAGCCGAAGGAGAGGCAGGCCTGCTCGATCGCAGCTCCGCCCCCAAGCGGGTGCCATCGCGGCTGCCGGCCGACCGCCTGGAGGCGATCGAGGCCTTACGGCGACTACGGATGACAGCGGCGGAGATCGCCGAGGCGCTGAGCCTGGCGCTCTCGACCGTCTCCAGGTGGCTGGCGCGGATCGGGTTGGGCAAGCGCAGTCGGTTGGAGCCGCCAGAGCCGGCCAACCGCTATGAGCGAAAGCGCCCTGGGGAGCTGATCCACGTCGACGTCAAGAAGCTGGGGCGGATCCAGGGTGGCGCCGGAAAACGGGTTCGAGGCGGAGTCCGCAGCCCTTACAACCGCCAGGCGAGAGATCGCGCCGGCGTCCGTCGCAACACCGTCGGCTGGGAGTTCGTCCACGTCTGCGTCGATGACGCCACCCGCCTCGCCTACGTGGAGGTCCTGTCTGACGAGAAGGGCGCCACCGCGGCGGGGTTCCTGCGGCGCGCTGTCGGCTGGTTCAAGGGGATGGGGATCCAGGTGGAGCGGGTGCTCTCAGACAACGGCTCTTGCTACCGCTCCGCCGTCCACGCGCAGGCCTGCGCGGAGCTTGGCATGCGTCACATCTTCACCCGGCCCTACCGGCCTCGCACCAACGGCAAGGCCGAGCGCTTCATCCAGACGCTGATCAACCGCTGGGCCTATGGGGCCATCTACGGCTCCTCGATCGAGCGCACCGCGGCGCTGCCCGGATGGCTCGATCACTACAACTTCAAGAGACGACACGGCTCCCTTGGTCATAAGGCGCCCGCAGCTCGGCTTGCCGAGTTGGAACAACGTGCTGAGTAACTACAGCTAGGGGATCCGCTTGACGCGGAAGCTGAACACCGCAGGGGTGGCGTCGATCTGACCGTCCGCCGTCCTCGCCTGGACGCGGACGGCGTGGGAACCGATCCCAAACCGCCGCAGTAGACGAGCGCCGCAGACGACGAAGGCACTCCGGTCGACCTTGCACAGGAAGGTCGCCCCTGGCTGGTCGGAGCCGAAGCGGAAGGTGAGGAGAACGCTGCGGCCGCGCGTTCGCACCCGCTTCGGCGGGTGTTTGACGAACCACGTCCCGGGCGGCGGCACAACGACGGTTGGGTCACCGGTCGTGGGCGGCGAAGGTGGATTTTCGAGACCCCAGAAACCGGGCGCGACGAAGACTTCACCGGAGGCATCTGGCGGTGAACACGAGCCCGGTTCGACGACTGGGATTTCTCCTTTGAGACCTTCTCCCGCGGCAAGGGTGTCGAGCAGGCCTCCCCCGACCGCGCACGGGCCGTAGAGGCCCACCGTTGCGGCGGTGCCAGCCAACGCGGCTCGAAGTTCGGAGTTCGTCGCCAGCGGTTCGACGCCGCGCAGCAAGGCGGCAGCACCGGCGGCGTGGGGCGCTGCGGCCGACGTGCCGCAGAAGCGCCAGGTGACCCCGTTGAAGCGTTGGGAGAAGAAGGTCGTGGCGCCGCAGTCGGTCGCCGCAAGGTCGGGCTTGGAGATCGTTTCGGGCGATGGCAGTTCAGCAGCTGGCACCGCCCCGTCGACCGGCTCGAAGTAGTTGGTCACGGGGCCGCGCGATGAGAATTCCTCAGGTTCGGAACCGGTGAAGAATGGGACGGCGGCAACCGCGATCGCGCCCTCCGCGCCGGCATGGCCGAACACCGTCGGTCCGACCAGGTCGCCACCTCCCGACTTCGGATACTCGGTGGCGCTGACGCCGCCGCCGTTCTGCAGCAAGATGAACTTGAGCCGGGGGCTGCCGCCTGCAAAGCGATTGACCACCAGCTGCACAGTCCTCTCCGACCCGTTCGGGTTGGCCCACTGCACGATCTCGAGCGGTTCCCCCGTGTTGCCGTTGATGTCGGCGGAGGCAGCCAGGAGCCGCCCGTTCGCGTCCAGCAGGAAGGCGTCGAGGTCGGTACCGACCCCGTTTCGAGGTTCGGCCCACTGCAGGTCGACAGACAGCGTTTCGCCGGATTGCACTTTGATCCCGAAAGTCCGGTCGACTGCGGCGTCGGGGTTGAAATCGAGGCAGTGGGTGCCATTCAGTTCGGCGATCGAGCCGATCGCACTCGGACAGCCCCCCGAGTCTCTGTACGCGGGCGCCTCCCAGGATCCGATTTCGTTCTCTTCGCCATCGAACAGGTTGTTGTTGCCGGCCGCGGAGAGATAGACGACACCGGCGGCGTTGACTTTTTCGACCGCGGCGGAGACAGGCCCGTCCTGGAAGAAGGGCTCTTCGAAGTAGGTGACGTCGTCGACGATTACCTCGGCGCCGGCCGTGGCGAGCGCTTCGATGTTCTGGGCGAACAGTTCCTCGCCAAAGGCAGGGGCGAAGGCGGTGGCGAAGGCGAGCGAGGCTTTGGGGGCAACGTCGTGGACGATCTGCAGCATCGCCCGACCCTCGTCGGTCGCTTCCGACGAAGCGAAGTCTTCAAGCACATCGGCGGCGGTCACCTGTCCAGGACAGGGGTTAGTCGCGCCCGGAAGGTCGGCGGCGAGGATGTCGTCAGCGGCTTTGGTGGCAATTGGGCCGCTGCCGTCGGGGGCCTCGGTGGACTCATCGAAGGAGTCGGATAGAGCGCCGACCGTCACGCCTTCCCCTTCGACCCCGAATTTCGCCCGGGCGGCCTGCACGTCGAGCTGTGCGACGCCCTCTGAGATCACCGAGCCGCCTTCGCAGACTTCAGAGATCAGCGGCGAGCGGATCGGCCTAACCGAAGCCACGGTTGGCACCGCGGCGATCGCCCGTAGGTCAGCCGGCGGCACGACCACGGTTGCCGACTGGTCGCGGCGGTTGGCGCCGAGAACACGTCCACCGGCGGACCGGACCTCGTCGCGACTGGCAATCGCACCATGCTCGAAGCGGACCTTGACGACGACCTTGCCCTTCACACGCATCAGACTTCCGGGGCCGCTCGAGGCGACCCCGAGAATCGCCGCCTGCTTCGCCCGCGACTGCGAGCGCACGGAGGGCTTCGCGAGTCGGCTCAGCAGGGGCGAGAGGGCGCCCCGCTCCTTCAACCTGGGCGCCCCAGCGGCAGCGTTCGGCGCCAGCAGGAACGCAGCGGTGATCGCGATGGCCAAGGAGCGGGAGTTCATCTGAAAACTGGTATCGGCACGACCGGTCCGTTCTGAAACACATCGGAGGATGACTTCGAGCGGTCCCCTGGGAGTTCTACTGGTGAATTTGACCCGTCCTTTGCCCTTGATCCTGCTACGGTGCCCCGTGTTAGGGCCGGTTCATACCGGCAAAAGTATGTGTCTAGCGCTCGCAGTCGTTGCTTCATGCATCCTCCGCGTTCGCAGCACACTAAGTGGAGGCAATGCATGCCCACTGGAACTGTCAAGTGGTTCAGCGACGATAAGGGCTACGGGTTCATTACGCCCGACGACGGCTCGAAGGACGTTTTCGTCCATCACAGCGCAATCCTCGGAGAGGGCTTCAAGTCCCTTACCGAGGGTTCCAAGGTGACTTACGAGTCCGAAGAAGGCCCGAAGGGTCCGGCCGCCGCGAGCGTCCAGCAGACTTCGTAGTCGCACCGGGAAATACCAGCCTGCGAAGCCCGCCATCCGGCGGGCTTCGTTTTGGTTGGAGCCGCATTCTCCGCCCGTCCCCTACTCTCCATCGCCGTGAGCACCACTCGAAACGATCTGCGCAACATCGCCATCATCGCCCATGTCGACCATGGCAAGACGACCCTGGTCGACGCGATGCTGTGGCAGACCGGAACCTTCCGCAAAGGCCAAGACGTGGCCGAGCGGGTGATGGACTCGATGGACCTCGAGCGCGAGAAGGGGATCACGATCCTCGCCAAGAACACCGCGGTCAGGCACGGCGAAACCAAGCTCAACATCGTCGACACCCCCGGCCACGCCGACTTCGGCGGCGAGGTCGAGCGGGCGCTGACCATGGTCGACGGGGCGCTGCTCCTGGTCGATGCCTCCGAGGGGCCGCTGCCGCAAACCCGCTTCGTCCTTCGCAAGGCCCTGGAGGCGAAGCTGCCGATCGTCCTCGTGATCAACAAGGTCGACCGGCCAGACGCTCGCATCGCCGAGGTCGTCGACGAGGTCTACGAGCTGTTCATCGACCTCGACGCCGACTCCGACCAGATCGACTTCCCGATCGTCTACACCAACGCCAGGGCCGGATGGGCCTCGCTCGAGGAGGGCGTAGAGGGAACTGACCTCTCACCGCTTCTCACCCTGATGCTGGAGCGGATCCCCGCCCCCGAGCACGACCCCGACCACCCCCTGCAGGCACGTGTCACCAACCTCGACGCCTCCCCCTATGTCGGCCGTCTGGCGATCTGCCGGGTCCACCACGGGACGATCCGCTCCGGGCAGCAGATCGCCTGGTGCCGGGCGGACGGCAAGGTCGAACGGGCGGCGGTGTCGGAGCTGTACGTCACCGAGGGCTTGGAGCGGGTCGATGCCGAGGAGGCGGGGCCCGGTGAAATCATCGCCATCGCCGGCCTCGAAGAGGTGACGATCGGTGAGACGCTCGCCGACCCTGAGGACCCGCGAGCGTTGCCGGTGATCACCGTGGATGAGCCCTCGCTCTCGATGGTGGTCGGGATCAACACCTCGCCGCTCGCCGGCCAGGATGGCAAGAAGCTCACCGCCCGCCAGATCCGTGCCCGGCTCGATGCCGAGCTGGTCGGCAACGTCTCGATCCGCGTCGCCGATACCGAGCGGCCGGATGCCTGGGAGGTGCAAGGCCGCGGCGAGCTACAGCTCGTCGTCCTCCTGGAGATGATGCGGCGCGAGGGCTTCGAGCTGACCGCAGGTCAGCCACGCGTCCTCACCCGCGAGATCGAAGGCGAAGTGCACGAGCCGGTCGAGCGACTGGCGATCGACGTGCCCGAGGAGCACGTCGGCGCCGTCACCCAGATGCTGGCGGCACGCAAGGGCCGGATGGAACAGATGGTCAACCACTCCACCGGCTGGGTGCGGATGGAGTTCCTCGTCCCCGCCCGCGGGCTGATCGGGTTCCGCACCGAGTTCCTCACCGAGACCCGCGGCAGCGGCATCCTCCACCACGTCTTCGACCGCTGGGAGCCGTGGGCGGGCGAGCTTCGCACCCGGCCCTCCGGCTCGCTCGTCGCCGACCGGCGCGGCAAGACCGCCAGCTACTCGATCCAAGCGCTACAGGAGCGCGGCACGCTCTTCGTCGGGCCGGGCGAGGAGGTCTACGAAGGGATGATCGTCGGCGAGAACGCCCGCGCCGACGACCTCGATGTGAACCCGACCAAGGAGAAGCACCAGACCAACGTCCGCGCCGCCAGCGCCGACATCCTCGTCCGCCTGTCCCCGCCCACGCGGCTCTCGCTGGAAGGCGCCCTGGAGTTCGTCCGCGATGACGAGTGCGTCGAAGTCACCCCCGAGTCGATCCGCCTGCGAAAGCTGATCCTCGAAAAGAACCCCCGCCTCAAGGCGGCGAAGCTGGGCAACGCAGCTCCAAGGTTGGCGTAGGACCCCCGACGACCGGCCGAAAACCGCTACTGGCTAGGTGGGTTTTCGGCCGGTCGTCGGGGGGTGGGCAGTGAGGAGGCGCTCGATTCGGTTGATCACCTCGGCCGGTTCCCGTTCGAGGCGGGTGCCGGTGACGCGGATCAGCTCGACTCCGGCGAGCGCGGTCGTCCTTTGTCGCGCATACCGCAACAAAGGACGACCGCGCCCCCTTTCTCCCCGCCCCGTGGTGTCCCTGGTTGCGCTCGAGCACCGACTCGACCGATCCCAGGTCGAACAACCTCAGCTCTTCGCTGCGCTCGAGCATGCGCTGCAGGCGCTTGGGACGCGAGGTCGCCGCGACGTCTAGGAAGGTGCGGGGCGACCGAGGTCACCGGAATCCCCTCGCGTAGGGCTCGATCCTCTGAGGTAAAGGCGATGTAAGCGCCCCGCTGCCTGGGCACGATCGATCGCGCTGTGCGAGTAGCCCAGAGGCCCGGTCAGCTGACGAATCGAGACAACTCCGTGCTGGCGTCTTGCTAGCTCTGCGAGTGCTTCGTGTGAGCGCGGTCGTCCTTTCTCCCGCATACCGGGCATAAGGGCGACCGCACCCTGGTTTCTCCCCCACTTCGCCCCGCCGACGGGGCGAAAACCTACCTAGCCATTGGAGGTTTTCGCCCCGTCGGCGGACGCTGCGCGTCGGTCCCTCGCCGTCCCGCGCCCCGCTCCCGTCCCTAAACGTCCCTTGCCTCGACCCGGCCGGAGTCGATGGCGGCGACCAGAGCTTCGTGGTCGCGTTCGCTCTGGTCGGCGTAGGCCTCGGCGAACTTGGCGATCGCCTCCTCGAAGGAATCGCCGCCGCCGAGGTAGCCGCCAATCGCGATCCGGTCGCCGGAGCGGGCGTGGGCGCGGGCCAGGGTCCAACCGCACATCTGCGCGTACAGCTCGAGCCCGCGCGGGGTCAAGCGCTCCACCTCGGCCGAGCGCTTCCAGTCCCAGAGCTGGCGCACGTAGAAGTCGCGCTCGCCTTCCGCCCCAGTCGCCCGGCACCAGCCGAGGAAGATGTCGCTGGCGGCCTGCATCAGGCGCTGGCCTTCGACCACCCGGCGCCCGTGGTTGCGGAAGCGGCTGGCGCTCGCGTAGGGCTCCAGCACGGAGGCCTCGGCCTCCTTGGCCTGCAGGAACAGAGGATCGCCGTCGTCAGTGCCGGTCAAGAGGATGACCCAGGCCCGGGTGCCGACGCTGCCGACGCCGACCACCTTGCGGGCAATGCGCTGAAGCTCGTAAGTCTCGAGCAGGTGTTGGCGGTCGCCCGGCAGCGTCTCCCCATAGGCATCTAGGACGTCAAGGAGAATCCGGCGCAGGTCGCGGCTCTCACCCGAGGGGAACAGCTCCTCGGCCGGAACCAGTAGCGGCGGTTCGCTGCGAAAACGGAGCTCGCCGTCGACCACTTCGGTGAGCTTCTCGAGCGCCCGCAGGCTGTCCTTGGAGCGAGCCTTGGCAACGCCCTTGCGGACACGCTTCACCTCCTTCGGGTCCTCGTCCTCGACTTCCGCCAGCGCCGCCTCGACATCGAACCGCTCGTACCAGACCTCGAGGTTGCCCTGCGACGCGAACTCCCGCATCGCCTCGCGGTAGGAACGCGTCACGGTCAGCAGCACCTCCGCCCTCTGCTTGCGACTGAGCCCGTTTTCGCGGCCGGCGATCGCGAAGCTCGCGGCGAGCCGCTTGACGTCCCACTCCCAGGGGCCCGGCAGCGACTCGTCGAAATCGTTGAGGTCGAAGACCAGCCGCCGGTCGGGCGCAGCGTAGGCGCCGAAGTTGGAGAGGTGGGCGTCGCCGCAGACCTGCACCCGCAGCCCCGAGTCCGGCGTGCCGGCGAGGTCGGCCGCCATCACCGCGGCGGCGCCGCGGAAGAAGGCAAAGGGGGAGGCCGACATCCGCCCGTAGCGGATCGGCACCAGGTCCTGCACCCGGCTCTGCGCCTGGCCCTCGAGGATCGCGACCGGGTCCTCGCGGTCCGGCGGCGGCTCCCACACCGCGTGGGAGGAACGACGCGCGACCGAACGCGCCGCCCTACCTCTAGCGGCGCGTTCGGTGGCGTCCATGGACTAGACGGTAGCTGCTGCCTGCTCGGACTGGCTGTCCCGGGCGCTGTCGGCCTGCTTGGCTTCGGCCTCGGGGGTGGTCTCGTCGATGTTGCGCGGCAGCAGCACCTCGCGGGCGATCACCAGGCGCTGGATCTGGCTGGTCCCCTCGTAGAGCTGCATGATCTTGGCGTCCCGCATCAGCTTCTCGACCGGGTACTCCTTGATGAAGCCGTAGCCGCCGTAGACCTGGACGGCGTCGACGGTGCACTCCATCGCCGAGTCGGCGGCGAAGCGCTTCGCCTCCGAGGAGATCAGCGTGTTGCGTTTGCCCTGGTCGAGCAGGACGGCGGAGTTCCAGGTCAGCAGCCGGGCTGCGTCGACCTTCGTCGCCATGTCGGCGATCATGAACTGGATCGCCTGGTGCATCGCGATCGGGACGCCGAACTGAACCCTTTCCTTGGAGTACTCGACGGCGTACTCGAAGGCGGCGCGGGCGATCCCGACCGCCATCGCCGAGACGCCCGGACGGGTCCGGTCGAGGGTCATCATCGCCAGCTTGAAGCCCTTGTTTTCCTCGCCGATCAGGTTCTCGGCAGGGATCTCGACTTCGTCGAAGGAGATGGTCGCGGTGTTGGATGCCCGCTGGCCCATCTTGTCCTCCTTCTTGTCCACGCTGACCCCGGGGAGGTCGGCGTCGACGACGAAGGCGCTGATGCCGCGATGGCCGGCCTCGGGGTCGGTCTTCGCGTAGACAGTGAACCAGTCGGCGTAGGTGCCGTTGGTGATGAAGCACTTGGAGCCGTTGATGACGTACTTGTCGTCCTTCTTCACCGCCCGCGTCTTCATCCCGCTGACGTCGGACCCGGCATCGGGCTCGGTCAGGCAGAAGGAGGCGAGCTTCGGCGCTTCGGTCAACATCCCGAGGTACTTCTTCTTGGTCTCCTCGGAACCGCCGAGGGCGACGGGCGCACCGGCCAGGCCGTTGGCCATCAGCGAGGTGCCGATCCCGGAACAGCCCCAGCCCACCTCCTCCTCGATCAGGCAGCCGGAGAGGTAGTCGAGGCCGGGACCGCCGTAGGCCTCCGGGATGTGGGTGTTCATCAACCCGACCTCCCAGGCCTTGTCGATGATGTCCTGAGGCCAGGTGCCGTCCTTGTCGTACTCCCAGGCGACCCTACGGATCTCTTTCTCCGCGAAGCTGTGTGCCAGCTCGCGCAGATCCTTCTGCTCGTCGGTCAGGGTGAAGTCAACCACCGCGGAGCTCCTTTGCTCGATGCTTTGAAGTCTGTGCCCGGAGCGCCGCCTGCCGGCGCCGCGTTCCGCCGATTGACTGGTCAGTCAACCACCTGAAGACTACCGAATGGCCGCGGACCCATGGGGTGTCTACCCTTGTTCTCATGGCTTCGACGCTGGCGATGACGGCTACGCAGAACGGAGCGGTACTGGTGGTTATCGTCGCCGTCGCCGTGCCGATCGCCGCCTTCCTCTTCGCCCGTTCTGGAGAAGCTTGGCGCTCGATCGGCAAAGGTCCCTTCTCGATCGAGCCGGAAGCCCCATCTTGGGCCCGCCCGCGCGGCGGGGCGGAGCCCGTCGATCCAGCGATCCAGGCGGCCGAGGTGCGCCAGATGCTCGAGGCGAAAGCCGAGCGGTTGCGCCGGCGCGGCGAGACGCCGCTGGACGTGGAAGCGGAGACGACACGCCTGCTCGCCGAGGCCGAGGCCCCCGACGACGGCGACGGCGACCCGATCGAAGCCGAGCTGCGGGAAGAGGTGCGTCAGCTCGTCGTCAGCCGTAACGAACGGCGGCTGCGACAGGGGCTCGAGCCGCTCGACGTGGAGAAGGAGACCGAACGTCAGCTCGCCGATTTCGTAGGATCGCGCTGATGGCTGGACCAGAGGAGAACCTCTACGAGGTCGAGGAGCTGCTGGTGCAGCCCGGCACCTATTTCAATCCCCAGACCGAGGTGGTCGTGGTGGTCGACGACTCTGCCTCCCTCGACCAGGAGGTCTTCAACATGGAGGCCTACGAGGGCGCCGACTGGGTCCGCATCTCCGAGGAGACGCCGATCGACGAGGACGGCCGCGACCGCATCCTCGAGACCTTCCAGACCCACTATCACCCCGGCTCAGCCGGTTCCGTCTCGGCTACGGCGCTCGAACAGGGCGACGACGAAATGGACGGCGACGAGGACGGTCAGGAGCCCGGCCGGGAGGATTAGGGACCGCTGATCGTCGCCAATTGCAGCGATGGTGCGGCGAGTTGGGGCGGGGCGCCACCCGGCAAGAGGACGCCCCACCCCGTTCGCCTCTTCAGACGGCTGCAGATTCCTCTGCGTCGCCGCTGTCCTGGACACTGTGGGGAGTCGAGGCCCCACGGTTGTCGGACGGCGGTGAATCACCGCTGAAGCTCTTGGCCTGGCCGGGCCGCAGGTGAACGATCTGGCCCTCACGCAACTCCAGCTTCTGGAGCTCGGAGCGGGTCAGCTGCGCCCAGACCTCGGTGCCGTCGCCGATCACGAACTCGACCCGGATCTCAAATCCGAGCGCGACGATCCGCTGCACCATCGCCTCCTCGGTTCGGTCGCCGGGGTCGAGCACCACATCGATGTCGTGCGGGCGGACGAAGTTCTCGCCGAGCCGGTTGACCTCGCCGACGAAGCTCATCACGAACTCGTTGGCAGGGTGCTCGTAGAGTTCGTCGGCGGTGCCCGACTGCTCGACCCTGCCGTCGCTCATCACGACCAGCTGCTCGGCGACGTCCATCGCCTCCTCCTGGTCGTGGGTGACGAAGATCGTCGTCACGTGCATCTCGTCGTGGAGGCGGCGCAGCCAGGTGCGCAGGTCCTTGCGGACCCGGGCGTCGAGGGCGCCGAAGGGCTCGTCCAGGAGCAGCACCTTGGGCTCTACCGCGAGCGCCCTGGCCAGCGCCATCCGCTGGCGCTGGCCGCCGGAGAGCTGGCTGGGGAAGCGATGCGCGAACCCCTCCAGGTGGACCAGCGCGAGCAGCTCCTCGACCCGGGTGCGGATCTCGGCCTTGTCGGCACCGCGGATCTTCAGGCCGAAGGCGATGTTGTCGAACACCGTCATGTGCTTGAAGGCGGCGTAGTGCTGGAAGACGAAGCCAACGTTGCGGTCCTGGACGCGCACCTGGGTCGTGTCCTCGCCGGCGATCAGGACCGACCCCTTGTCGGCCTGCTCGAGACCCGCGATCACCCGCAGCAGGGTCGACTTGCCCGAGCCGCTCGGCCCCAGAAGGGCGGTCAAACCGCCGCTAGGAACGTCGATCGAGACGTCGTCGAGGGCGAGGAAGTCGCCGAAGCGCTTGGTGACACCGCGGACCTCGATACCCCCCTCGGAATTGGTGTAGCCGTGGGTAGGCACCGATAGCTCCTCAGTTGCGTTACTCATCTCAGGCCTCCTTCTCGACCGAGCCGGCCGGGTTGAACGCAAGCGTCTCCGCAGGGTCTTCCGCGGAAGTGCCACGCCGCCGCAGCCAGCTCACCGTGACCAGCACCGTCACGGCAAGCAGCGCCAGCACGATGGCGGCGGCGTAGGCACCCGCCAGGTTGAAGTTGATGTACTCGTTCTCGACGAAGAGCGGCAGGGTCTCCGTCTGGCCGGAGATTTTTCCCGAGACCACGGCGACCGCGCCGTACTCGCCGAGGGCGCGGGCGGTCGCCAGCACCACCCCGTAAGTCACTCCCCACCGGATCGCGGGCAGGGTGACTTTCCAGAAGGTCTGCCAGGCGGAGGCGCCAAGGGTCGAGGCCGCCTCCTCCTGCTCGTTGCCGATCTCCACCAGCACCGGCTGCACCTCGCGGACCACGAACGGCAGTGAGACGAAGATCGTCGCCAGCACCATCCCCGGGGTCGAGAAGATGATCTGGATCCCGGCGTCGGCGAGGGTGCCGCCGAACCACCCGTCCTGGCCGTAGACCAGGACCAGCGCGAGGCCGATCACGACCGGCGAGACCGCGAACGGCAGGTCGATCAACGAATCGATCACCGCCTTGCCGCGGAAGCGCTGGCGGACCAGGACGAGGGCGCAGGCGACGCCGAAGATCGTGTTCAACGGAACCGCGATCCCAACGCAGACGATGGTCAGCCAGAAGGCGTGCAGGCCGTCGGGGCTGGTCACCGCTTCGAGCGGGGCGGAGAGACCATCCTCGAAGGTGCGGAAGAAGACCATCCCCAGCGGGACCACCAAGAGGGCAGCGAGGTAGCCGAGGGCGACGACGCGCAGCCCGTAGCGGGAGAGGGGGCTAGGCGCGCTCATGTCTGCTCCTCCAGCGTGCGAACAGGTTGAGCGCGAACAGCAGGGCCACCGAGATCACCAGGAGCAACACCGAGACCGCCGCGGCGGCGGTGGTGTTGTCGCTCTCGATACGGCCGAAGATGTAGACGGAGGCGACCTGGGTGTCGAAGGGGATGTTGCCGGTGATTAGGACCAGGGAACCGAACTCGCCGATCGCCCGGGCGAAGGCCAGCGCCGCCCCGGCGACGATCGCCGGGGTCAGGTTGGGAAGCAGGATGCTGCGGAAGATGCGGACGTTGCTGGCGCCGAGCGAGGCCGCCGCTTCCTCCATCTCCTGGTCGACCTCGTGCAGCACCGGCTGCACCGCCCGGACTACGAAGGGCAGGGTGACGAACAGCAGCGCCAGCCCGACCGCCCACTTGGTGTAGGCGAGGTCGAGGCCGACCGGGCTGTCGGCACCATAAAGGGTGAGCAGGGTGAGGCCGGCGACGATGGTCGGCAGGGCGAAGGGCAGGTCGATGATCGAGTTGACCAGCTGCTTGCCGCGGAAGTTGTCGCGAACGAGCACCCAGGCAATCAGCACGCCGAAGACGACGTTGATTACAACGATCGCCAGCGAGGAGAGCAGGGTGAGCCGGATCGCGGCAATTGCCTCCGGTGCGGTGATCGCGGTCCAGAAGGCGCCGATGCCCTCATCGCTGGAGCGCAGCACGACCGCCGCCAGCGGGATCAGGACGATCACGCTGAGCCAGGTCAGCACCATGCCACGAGTAAGCGCCTCCCCGCCGAAGGGGACCCGGAGGTCCACCCGCGGCAGGGAGGCGGCTGCAGTTTTTGCCGGGTTAGTCATGTTGCTTCGCGGCTACTCGAGCGGCGCACCCTGGTCTCGCAAGATCGCCGTGACCTTGCCGTTTTCGTCGTCGAAGAACTCGTCGTCAGCCGTGCCCCAGCCGCCGAACTCCTCGATCGTGAACAGCCCGGGGACGTCGGGGAATTTGTCGGTGTTGTTGGCCAGCACGGACTCGGTCACCGGGCGGTAGCCGTAGTCGGCGAAGAGCTGCTGGCCCTCGTCGGTCCAGATGAAGTCGAGGAACGCTTTGGCGGTCGCGGGGTCGCTGGCCTCGGTGGTAACCGCCGCCGGGTTCTCGATCAGGATCGTGTCGTCGGGGATGATGTACTCGAGGTCGACCCCCTCATCCTGGGCCTGGATCGCCTCGTTCTCGTACCCGATTAGCACGTCACCCTTGCCGCTGGCAAAGGTCTGCAACGAGTCGCGGGCGCTGTCGTCGAGGACGGAGGTGTTCTCGAAGATCTTCGCGACGAACTCGAGCGCCTCTTTCTCGGACTTGCCCTGGGCGATCTGGGAGCCGTAGGCAGCCATGATGTTCCACTTGGCGCCGCCGGAAGTGGCCGGGTTCGGGGTGATGATCTCGACGTCCCCGGTGACCAGGTCCTCCCAGCTCTCGATTCCCTCGGGGTTGCCCGGCCGGACGCTGAAGACGACAACCGAGTCGGTGATGATTCCTTTGTTCTCGTTGGCGTTCCAGTTTTTGTCGACGAGGCCCTCTTCGACCAGACTGGTCATGTCCGGTTCAAGCGAGAGGTCGACGAAATCCGCGCTCTGGCCGGCTTCGACCGCGCGACGCTGATCTCCGGATGAGCCGAACGAGGTGGTGAAATCGGAACCCTCGCCGCCGGAGGTCTCCTGGAAGGCGGGGATCAGCCCCTCCTCGAAGGCCTGCTGCGGAGTCGAGTAGGCAACGAGGGCAACGCTCCCTCCCGAGCCACTGGCGTCGTCGCTGCCGCCGCAGCCGGCGGCCACAACCGCAACCGCTAGGGCGGCGAGAGCGGCGAGAAGTCCAGCCTTCGTGCCTCGGCGCCGGGATTCATTGGGGGCGTTCCGCATAACCGGGTTCCTTCCTATTCTGATTGCCTTAGTTTCTTGACTGACTTAGTGCTTAAAGCGGAGCGGCAGAGTAGCATAAACCTGATCAGAAAAGTAGGGAATTGGATTTCGGAGGGCGCCAGGGCGGTTTAGCCGCCCGGCACCCCAGCCCCGAGCAGGGCGACCAAGGCACCGAGCGCTCCGGCGGACACGAGGACCAGGACGACGCCGCGCCGGGCGACGAGCAGGGCAACGGCTGCGACTGCGAGGACGGCTGCCTGCCAGGGCTCGGTCAGTGCCATCCCCAGTGGGACCGCCGAGCCGACGATCGCCCCGATCGCCGCCGGGCCGGCGCCGTCGAGGAAAGCGAGGACGCCGGTGTTGCGCCGCAGCCGATCGAAGTGGCGGGCGCCGAGGAGGACGAAGGAAAACGAGGGCAGGAAGGCGACAAAGGCTGCGAGCAGCGCTCCACCCATGCCGGCGGCCGCGTAGCCGACCACCGCGACCGTGTGGGTCACCGGGCCCGGCGTGACCTGGCCGAGGGCGACGGCGTTGAGGAACTGTGGGTCGGTCATCCAGTGGTAGCGATCGACGGCGTCCCCCTGCATCAAGGGGACGATCACGAAGCCGCCTCCGTAGGAGAGCGCGCCCACCTTCAAGGCCGTCCACGTAAGCGCGAGCAGCCCGCCGCTTGCCGCGGCGACGGCGATGAAGAGCGGCCAGACGTGAAGGCTGAGGTTCTGCCCTGGTGCCCTTGCTCGGCGAAACAGGACCTCCCCCACCCCGCACGCGATCAGGACCAGAACCAACCAGGCGCCCACCAATGCTCCGGCCACCCCACCGAGGAGGGCGTAGGCGATCCAGCGCGCGTGCACCGGGGCCCGAGCCCAACTCGAGGGGATCAACCCGACGCCGGCCCGGACGGCGACGGCGGCAACCGCGGCGCCGGCCCCCGCTCCCGCACCGCGCACCCAAACCGGAGGCGTGCCCGCCAGGAAGAGAATGGAGAGGCCGAGGATCAACAGGAGACCCGGCAGGATGAACCCGAGACCACCGACCAACGCCCCTGGCCTTCCCCCGATTCTCCAGGCGCAGAAGATCGCCAGCTGGGTCGAAGCCGGGCCGGGGAGCAGGTTGCAGGCGGCGATCGCATCCTCGAACTCGTGGGCGGAAAGCCAGCCGCGGCGCTTGACGCAGAGCTCTCGCAACAGCTCGATATGCGCGGGCGGGCCACCGAACCCGATGCACCCGATCCGCCCCCACTCCCTGGCGATCTCGGCAAGGCTCGGCGCACGATTGGGAGGCGGCACCGCGTGAACCTACCCTGCGCCGCGGTGAGCTAGCCTCCGCGCCGATGCTTCAGGCAGGCGGCAAAGCGCCCGATTTCGAGCTCCCCGACCAGGACGGGAATCCGGTCAAGCTCTCCGACCTCAAGGGCGAGACCGTTGTTCTCTACTTCTACCCGCGAGCGGACACGCCCGGCTGCACGACCCAGGCCTGCGGCGTCCGCGACCGCTCCGCCGAGTACGCGGCGGCGGGCGTGCGGGTGATCGGGGTCTCCCCCGACGAGGTCGGTGTGATCGAGAAGTTCGCCGGCAAATATGACCTCGAGTTCACCCTGCTCGCCGACGCCGACCACGCGGTCGCCGAGGCTTACGGCGCCTGGGTCGAGAAGTCGATGTACGGCAAGAAGTACATGGGCGTCGCCCGGGCGACCTTCATCATCGGCCCCGACGGCAAGGTCGCCAAAGTCTTCCCCAAGGTCTCGCCGAAAAAGCACGACGACCTGGTGCTCAAAGCGCTCGGTGAGCTTGCGGCCGCCTGATCTTCAGGCGCTCAGCACCACCGCGATGATGAAGCTGGCGTAGAGGATGAACCAGCCGGTCACCGCCGAGAGCGCGAAACGTCCGCGGCGGTGCAGGCTGATGTAGGCGAGCACGCCGCCCGCCAGGCCGAGTCCGATCGAGAGCACGGCGTTGCGGGTCAGCGTCCACTCGGTGAAGATCAGGCCGATCCCGATCGGGATCGTCGACTGGAAGACCATCGCCCCGGTGATGTTGCCGAGCGCCAACGCGTCCTTCGCTTCACGCACCCAGAAGAAGCTGTTGACCTTCTCCGGCAACTCGGTCGCCAGCGGCGCCAGGATCAGCGCCAGGACGAGCGCGTCGACGCCGAGGCTGTCGGCGATGTGGAGCAGCTCCTCGACGAACAGGTGGGCGCCGCCGACCATCGCCCCCAGCCCGACCAGGAGCTGGAGGACGCAGAGCGATAGCGCCGGGTCCGCCGCCCGATCGGGGCGGCGCTCGAAGATCAGCGGGCCGAGCGTCTCCTCGCCTTGGACCTCGCCCCCACCGCGCAACGTGCGGCGAAGGTAGAAGACGTAGGCGCAGAGGAAGAGGATTCCCGCCGTCACCCTCAGGGCCGTCGGCGGGCCCCAGGCGAGCAGCCCGGCGCCGGCGAAGAAAGCGAGGAAGAAGAGTAGGTCGCGCTCCAGGGTCGGGCCATGCGCTTCGAGCCGAACCCCCTGCGGGCGGCGCTCGCGGTAGAGGTAGGCGAAGAGGCCGACCAGCCCCATCGCCAGCGTCCCGAGCAGGAAAGGGGCGCCGACGATCGCGCCGATCGCGACGTCTTCGGATCCCTCAGCAGCACCGAGCAGGGCGACAATCGCGATCAGCGTCTCCGGCATCGCGGTGCCGACCGCGGCAAGAACGCTGCCCACCGCGCCTTCACCTACGCCCAGCCGGTGACCGACCCACTCGACCGCGTTCGTGAACAGCAACGCTCCCGAGAGGACGATCGCGAAGCTGACCGCCAGTAGGAGCGCGTCCATTGCGGCGACCCTAGTCGATCAAGCGAAGTAGAAGGCCAAGCCGAAGACGAAGTAGACGGCGAGCAGCTGCACGCCCTCGAACCAGGTCGACTCGCCGTCCTGGGTCGTGTAGTTGGCGATCAGGATCGCCAGCAGGATCGCCCCCAGCTCGAAGCCGTTGAAGACCAGAGCCAGCGGGTAGGGGCCGATGAAGAACGAGGCGAGGACCAGGACCGGGGCGACGAAGAGGGCGATCTGCGCGCTGGAGCCGATCGCGATGTTGACCGCCAGGTCCATCTTGTCCTTCATCGCGACCAGGACGGCGACCCAGTGCTCGGCGGCGTTGCCGACGATCGCGACGACGATCACCCCGACGAAGAACTCTGAAAGCCCGATCGAGTGCGACGCCTCCTCGATCGAGCCGACCAGCACCTCGGACATCAGCCCGACCAGGAGTCCGGAGATGGCGAGGGCGATCACCGATTTCCGGGTCGACCATCCCCAGGTGTCCTCCTCCTCGTACTCGGGGTTGAAGATGTCGCGGTGGGTGCGCAGCGAGAAGAATAGGCCGAGCACGTAGGTGGCGATGAGGACGATCGCGACCGCCAGCGAGAGATGCTCGACCGTGGAGTCGTAGTTGGTCGACTCGGCGCTGGGCGCCGGCAGCCCCTGGCCCTCGACCAGCTCGAAGATCGCCGGCATGATCAGCGCCGCCGCGGCGAGCATCAGCATCGTCGTCTGGATGCTGGCGCTGGTCCGGCTGAAGACCTGTTTGTCGCGGCCGATGCCCCCGGCCAGCATCGCCGCCCCGAGCACGAGCAGGATGTTGCCGATGATCGAGCCGACGATCGAGGCCTTGACCACCTCCTGCAGCCCCGCGTTGAGCGCGAAGAGGGCGATGATCAGCTCGGGCGCGTTGCCGAAGGTGACGTTGAGCAGGCCACCGATGCCGGGGCCCGAGCGCGCCGCCAGCTCCTCGGTCGCGCGGCCCATCAGCGCAGCGGTGGGGACGATCCCGAGCGCCGAGACAGCGAAGACGACCGTCGCGGAGGCACCGGCGAGCTCGAGCGCCACCGCCGCCGGAATCAGCGGCGTCAACAGGTAGGGCCACCCGGTGGGCGTGCGCAGGAAGGAGGCGTTCACGACTGTGCGGGCGGGGCTAGCCGGTCGCTACAGGCTGGCGCAGTTCTGCAGGTCGGTGGGCGTCTGGGCGTTCTGCAAACACTCGAGATAGGCGTCCCGGCCGCTGCCGGCGGGTTCGGTGGAGCCACCCGCGCCCGAGTTGCCGGAGCCGGAGCCGGAGCTGCCACCGTCCCCCTTGGAGTCCGATCCCAGGCTTTCGAGCAGATCTCCGAAGCCTTCGCCGCTGGTGCCGGCTTCGAGCAGTTCGAGCGGGTTGATCCCGAGTTTCCGGAACAGGATTTCCAGCGGCTTCGCTCCGGACGGCGCGGTGACCTGCTGCGGCTCGTTGACCTCGCCGAGCGAGAGTTCGAGGTCGACCTCGACCGATTCGTCACGGTCTTTCGGGGCGATCGTCAGTTCGGCGGCGAGTTTGCGGATGATCTGGTCCTCGCCGACATAAAGGTCGACATGGCTCCTCTCCAGAGCGGTGGAGACTTCGCGCCTGGCCTCCTCCAGTTCGTCAAGGGGCAGATCCCCGGCGGCTTCAAGCTGGGTCTTGCAGGCGGGATCTTCGGTCAGGTCAATCAACGCGTCGATCGCGTTGGCCGCGTTGAGTTCGCCGCTCAGCTTTGTGGTCGAGGTGCCGTCGATGTCGACGCTTCCTTCGTTTTTGAGCTTTTCGACGAAATCGTCCACGTTCAGCCCCGCGGCGGCTTCCTGGCAGGCCGATGGATTCCCGGCGTCTTTCCCACCCTGTTCGGCCTGTTCAAGACCGGACTTGACGAACCCGAAGGTGGTTGGGTCGACTTCGTACTCGGTGCCTTCGTAGGCGACGAAAGCCCGGTCGGAGAGCACCGTGAGGCCGCCTTCGAAATCGATCGCCTCGCCGTCGACATTCCCCTTCGCCTTTGCCTCCACGTCGAGCTGGGGCAGGGTTTCCTTGCCTTCGCTCTGAAACGGGCCGGAGACGCTGACGACGAGGTCGCCACCTTCGCTGCCGTCGGACTGGATCTGCACGGAAAGGTCGAGAACACCGCTTTCCACGCCCTCCAGGGTGGCGCTTTCGATCACCTCCTGAGGGTCGTCGCTGCTGCCGCTGCCGCCTCCGCAGGCGGCGAGCACGGAGACGAGCGCGGCCAACGTCGCGAACATGGCGAGAATGCGAAAACGGCTCACGGGATGGCGCTCCTCGGGTCGGAAAACGATCGAACCCGGGATTCTAGGCCCCCGGGGCGGTGGCGGCCCCCGCCCCCCGTGCCCTCATTCCAGCCCCGAGTCCCCGCGCGATTCCTCGATCGGTGGCGGCCGGTTGTCGGTGGTCAGGTTCACCAGCAGCGGGAACAGCAGCGCCCCTAGGAAGATCAGCGCCACGCCCGAGGCGATCAGCCAGCGCGACCTGGTGAGGTGGCCGAGGATGCCGACGGCGAACCCGATCAGCATCAGCGCGATGTAGGGGCCGGGGCTGTCCGGTAGCAGCGCGGCGAGCGGCAGTAGGAGGTCGATCACGAAGCCGGATTATCATCGCGTTCATGCCCGAGGGCTCCGTCGCAGAGGTGAAGGAGGCGTTGGCCAAGGTCGGCTACCTCGCCGACGAGCCCGCGGCCCTGGTCTCCTTCCTCGCCCAACGGCTCGACAAGCCGGTCCTGGTGGAGGGCCCGGCGGGGGTCGGCAAGACCGAGCTGGCCAAGGCGCTCTCACGGGCGACCGGGCGTGAGCTGGTGCGCCTGCAGTGCTACGAGGGGCTCGACGAGGCGAAGGCTATGTACGAGTGGAACTACCGCAAGCAGCTGCTCCGGATCCAGGCCGGCGGCGAGGCCGGATGGGAGGACGTCCAGGAGGACATCTTCGGCTCCGACTTCCTCCTCGCCCGACCGCTGATGCAGGCGATCTCCAGCCCCGAGCCGGTGGTGCTTCTGATCGACGAGATCGACAAGACCGACCAGGAGTTCGAGGCGATGCTGCTGGAGCTTCTCTCCGACTTCCAGATCACGATCCCCGAGCTGGGCCAGATCTCGGCGACGACGATGCCGATCGTCGTCCTCACCTCCAACGACTCGCGCGAGCTGACCGAGGCGCTGAAGCGCCGCTGCCTGTACCTCTGGCTCGACTACCCAGATGTGGAGCGGGAGATGGAGATCGTCCGACTGCACGCCCCGGATCTGCCCGAGGCGCTGGCGCGGCGGTTGGTCGAGGTGATCCAGATGGTCCGCGGACTCGACCTGAAGAAGCCGCCCTCGATCGCCGAGTCGATCGACTGGGCGCGGACGCTGCTGTTGATGGGCGCCGAGGACATCGACCGCGAGACCTTCAACCAATCGATGTCGATCATCGTCAAGCACCGCACCGACATCGACCTGGTTGCCGAGCGGGTCGGGGTCAAACTCGCCGAGGCACCGACCCGAGCCGGGTGAGCCCGGTGCCGGCGTCGCCCTACGGGCCGCAGGCTGATCCTGGGCCGCCGGGGATGGCGGGGAAGCTGCTCGGCTTCTGCGAGGAGCTGCGCAACGAGGGCGTCGCCGTGGGCACCTCGGAGATCCTCGACGCCTTCGCCGCCCTCGAGCAGGTCGAGTGGACCTCGCGCGAGGACTTCCGCGAGGCGCTGGCGGCGACGATCGCCAAGTCCCAGGACGACCGGCGTGCCTTCGAGCTGCTCTTCGACCGCTACTTCTTCCGCGCGACCGAGGCCGAGGCGGTGCAGCGCGGGGTCGGCGAGCGAGACGAGACCGGCGACGGGGAGGGCGGCGCCGGCGAGCGGCTCGACCTCGAGGAGCTGGGCGAGGAGATCCGCGAGGCGATGGAGGCCGGCGACGAGGACCGGCTACGCGACCTCGCGCGGCTGGCGATTGCCGCCTTCGGCCGCGGCGAGGGCTCCGGCGTGGTCGGGGTTGACGTGCAACGGATCCGCCGCACCCTGGGGCTGAGCGCCGGCACCCGGCCACCCGAGGGGGACGGCGAGGAGCGCCCGCCGATCGACCGCGACCAGCTGAACCGGTTCGAGCGCCACCTGCGCCGTGAGCTGGAGCGCGACCTGATCGAGCGCACCTCCACCCTGCCCCCTTCGCGGCCGCTGGCGGAGCTGGACCGAGCGCTGCCGACCAGCCCCACCCAGGACCTCGCCGCCGTCCACCGGGCCGTCTCCCAGATGAAGCGCCGGCTGGCGACGCTCGGCCAGGAGCAGCGCGGCCGCCGCAAGGGCCAGGCGGTCGACGTGCGGCGGACGATGCGGGCGTCGCTGGAGACCGGCGGAGTGCCGCTGCGGCTGCGCTACCGGCCCAAGCGCCCGCGCCGCCCGGAGATCTACGTCCTCTGCGATGTCTCCACCTCGGTCACCTCGGCCAGTGTCTTCTTCCTCTCCGTCCTCCACGCTCTCCACGACTCGTTCCGGAAACTGCGCAGCTTCGTCTTCATCGAGCGGATCTCCGAGGTCACCGACGTCTTCGAGTCCGAGCGGGACTTCGCCGCCGTCGCCGCGAAGATCTCCAGCGAGGGCGGTGTCGCCGACGTCTCCGGGTACACCGACTACGGCCGCGTCTGGCTCGAGTTCCTGACCGAGATCTCCGACGAGCTCGACCCGCGCTCGACCGTAATCGTGCTCGGCGACGCCCGCACCAACGGTCGCGAGCCCCACGCCGAGGTCTTCGCCCAGGTCTCCGAGCGGGCCGGCCGCCTCTTCTGGCTGAACCCAGAGCCGAAGCTCTACTGGAACTACGGCGACTCGGTGATGGCCGCCTACGAGCGCTACTGCGACGGCGCCTTCGAGTGTTGGACCACCCGCCACCTGGAGAACTTCGTCAACGTCGTCGCCGGCGGCGCCCCAGCGGGCGAATGAGTCGGGCGCTGTTCCTCCGCCACGGCGAGTCGGCCCATAACGCCCACGGCGGCCCCGAGCCGCTTCCCGACTCCGACGGCGACCGCCTCACCGAGCGGGGGTTGAGCCAGGCCCACTCCGCCGGCGCCGGGCTCGCCGGGTACGGCATCACCCGCCTGCTGACCAGCCCGATGCGCCGCACGCGCGAAACCGCCGAGGCGATCGGCGCCGCGATCGGGCTGGACCCGGTCGAGATTCCCGGCGCCCATGAGCTGCGCGGCGGCGAGACCTTCGAGATGGCGATCGCGCGGGTGCACGCCCTGAAGGGGGAACTGGAGCGCGGCGAGGCCGGCGACCGCCCCCTACTGGTGACCCACGGGATCTTTACCCGCTTCTTCCTGCTCGACTCGATGCTGGGCGAGGATTTCGCGCCGGAGATGGCGGGGCGGATCTGGCACCTGGCCTCGCACAACTGCGGGCTGACGGTCTTCACTCACGGCGAGACCTGCGAGCCGGCGGGCAACGTGGTCCCCGGCTGGAGCTGCCTCACCTGGATGGAGCGGCCGTGGGATCGTCCTTGACGATCCGCGCCGGATCGTCGGGCGAGACCTGCCACTGCTCGTTGACGGCCGCCCCGAGCGGAGGCGCCACCGGCCCGGCAAGAAGGGGGTCATCGGTCTCGCGCATCCAAGTATCGAGGCGGCCGCGCATCTCGGCCAGGGCCTCGGCGCAGGCCGGGTCGGCGGCACGGTCATGGCCCTCCTGTGGGTCGAGGATCAGGTCGTAGAGCTGCTCGGCCGGGACCACCTGCTCGCCCCATCCCGCCTCGATCAACAGGTCCTTGGTGGCGCTGTCGTCGCAGTTGGCGAGGATCGGGTGCGGGTAGTCATCGAATCGCTTGATGTACTTCCAGCGCTCGGTCCGCACCGCACGGTGCGGCTGGTAGGCGGCATGGAAGGTCGTCTCGGCGAAGATCGCCTCGCGGATTCTTTCGACCTCGCCCCGCACCAGCGGCATCAACGAAGTGCCCTGCAGCCACTCGGGGCACTCGGTCCCGGCAATCTCGCAGAGGGTCGGGAAAACGTCGAGGTGGCTGACCGGAGCGTCGACCACCTTGCCGCCGGTGAAACCGCCGGGCCCGCGCATGATCATCATCACGCCGATACCGCGATCGAACAGGGTCGCCTTGGCGCCCGGGAAGGCGATCCCGTGGTCGGTCGTGCAGATCACCAGCGTGTTCTCGACCAGGCCGAAGTCGTGCAGCGCGTGCAAGACGGCGCCGATCCCCTGGTCCAGTGAGCGGGCGCTGGCCTTGAACGCGGCCATGTCCTTGCGAGTAGCGAGCACGTCCGGCAGGTTGCCCGGCGGCAGCGAGTAGAGGCTGTCGCGGACCGAGGTCGGGGCGAAGAAGTCGCGGTGGGTCTCGAAGAAGCCGACCGAGAGGAACCAGGGCCCGGGCGAAGCATCCCTCAGCGTCTCGATCGTCAACGGCGCCACGTACTCGGCGTGGTTGGAGTCGACCGGGACGACCTCGTCGTACCCGATCACGCCCGGGTCAACGGAGATGTGCTGCTCGCCGATCAGCACCGAGCGGTAGCCGGCCCGGCGCAGGGTGTGCACCCAGTGCTGGCCGTAGTCGTTCAGCTTCCAGCCGCGGTGGGCGAGCCCGAGCATCCCGTTGTTGTGGCAGTGCATGCCGGTGAGCAGGCTGGCGCGGCTCCCCGAACAGGTCGGGGCGGCGCAGAAGGCCTCGCGGAAGAGCACGCCCTGGTCGGCAAGCAGCTGGATGTTGGGGGTCGGTACCTGGAACCCGTAGGGCTGGACGACGCGGCCGGTGTCGTGGGAGTGGATGTAGAGGATGTTCGGCGGCGAATCCATGGAGATCTTTCACTTTAAGTGGGTACAAAGGGCAGGAATACCTATGCAACCAGAACGCTCCTACCTGGTCTGCGCGACGCCCCGAAGCGGCAGCACGCTGGTCTGCCACGCGCTCGAAGAGACGGGCGTCGCCGGCCGGCCCGAGGAGTACTTCGAGGCGCTCCGCCACAGCGGCCGCCCACGGCGGCCCGAGGAATACTTCGTCGGCGTCGAAGACCCGACGATCCGCGACCACCTCGGCGAGCGGGCGATCGGCGCCGAGCCCCCGCCCCGCTCGCCGCTGTGGAGCCGGGCGGCGTACGACCGCTACCTCGAGTGGGCCTTCGAGGCGGGCACTACCCCGAACGGGATCTTCGGCGCGAAGCTGATGTGGGGGTACCTCGGCGACTTCGTCAGCCTGCTCCGCAACGTGCCCCAGTACCGCGACCTCTCCCTAGCGGAACTCCTGCCCGAGGTCTTCCCGGAGCTGAACTTCGTCAGGGTCGTGCGGGCGAACAAGCTGCGCCAGGCGGTCTCTCTCTGGAAGGCGGTGCAGACCGCCACCTGGCGCGAGGACCAGGCAAACGCTAAGGCCGCCTCGGTGGAGGAGGACGGGTCGCCGCCCTACCGCTTCATCGAGGAGCACCGCCCACAGCTGCGCTTCCACTACCGAGCGATCGCCCACCTGCTGGAACAGATCCTGGTCGAGGAGTCGAGCTGGGACGCCTTCTTCGAGCACACCGGGATCAAACCGATCCTGATCCTCTACGAGAACTTCGAGGCCGATTACGAGACCAGCACCCTCAACCTGCTCGACCGCCTCGGCCTCTCACCGCCGGAGGGCTTCGCCTTCGAGCCGCGGATGAAGCGCCAGTCCGACGTGATCAACGACGACTGGGCGCGGCGCTACAGCGAGCTGCGCCTGGGCACCGAGTTCGACCTCGTGCCAACGCCGCGCTAGCGGGCGGCCCAGGCGTCCGGGGTGGCGGCCAGCTCGCGGACGGCGCTCGGCAGTTCGCCGGAGACGAGATCGGCCAGGGTCACCTCCTCGAGCACCGAACGGAGGCTGGCGCGGACCGCGATCCAGACCTCCTGGAGGTGCTCGGCGCTGCCGCGGTACTCGATCTCCTCGGGTGGAGTCGACTGCACGTGGGCGATCGGGCCCTCGACGGCGCGGACGATCTCGGCGATGGTCACGTCGTCGGCGGGCCGGGCGAGCCAGTAGCCGCCCTTGGCGCCGCGGCGGGCGCGGACGATGCCGTGGTGCTTGAGCTCCAGCAGGATGTGCTCGAGAAACTGCAGCGGAATGTCCTGCGCGTCAGCCAGGCGCTCGCCCTTGACGGGGCCCTCGTCGGCGGCGGCCAGCTCCGCGGCCGCGCGCACCGCGTAGTCGGCCTTGGCGGAAACGCGCATGGATCTAGTAAATCAGTCAGCCGGTGACTTCAGGCGCGAGATCGTCGGAGCGGTCGCGAGCTTGCTCTGTTTCGCGGCGCAGGCGACGCTCATTCCACCAGCGGGGGAACCAGATCAACAGCCCGAGGCCGATCCCGGCGACCGCAGCAGCGATCGGCCAGACCACCGGGTCCCCCTTCTGCACGGTGATGATCCCGGAGGCGACAAGGACGACGCCGAGTGCCGTGCGCAGAAACCCGGTCGGCGCCCGGGCGGCGAAATGGGCACCGACGATCACGCCCGGCACCGAGCCGAGCAAGATGTTGCCGGCCAGCATGAAGTCGACGTTGCCGCCGACCCAGTGGGCGATGCCAGCGGCCCAGAGCAGGATCGCGGCGTGGAAGACGTCGGACCCCACCACCCTGACCGGGGTGAGGCGGAAGACGGCGATCAGCAGGATCGCGATCACGGTTCCCGAACCGGCGGAGGTGATCCCGATCACGAAGCCCGTGGTAGCGCCAATCGCCACCGCGGCCACCTTGTGGCGCCGTTGTAGCTCGAAGTCGTCGCGCTCTTCGATCAGCTTGCTGAGGATCAACGCCCGCGCCAGGGTGATGATCCCGACCATCAGCAGGGTGCCGCCGAGCATGGCGTAGACGATCGAGTCGAGGCGCTCTTCGCCGATCTTGCTCTGCAGGATCGAGATCGCCCAGACCCCGCTCACCGCGGCCGGCACGCTGCCGGCGGCCATCCACAGCGCCAGGCTCATGTTGACCGTGCGCATCCGTAGGTGCCGCCAACCGCCGACCGTCTTCGTCACCGCGGCGTAGAAGATGTCGGTCCCGATCGCGGTCACCGGCTTGACGCCGAAGAGCAGGATCAGCAGCGGCGTCATCAGGGTTCCCCCGCCCATCCCGGTCATGCCGACCATGGCACCAATGCCGAAGCCAAAGATGACGATTGCCGGGTCCATAGCTCTCCTGGTTTCCGCACGGGGCACTTATCGACTTTCCTGACCCTCTTGGTCAGGAGCGCGGAGTGCGCCAGGATACCAAGATGAGCGCGAAATCCGGCCACCTCGGGCTCTCTGACGCGCCGCCCCAGAACACCCCAATCCCCGGCGACGCCGTCGCCATCGCCGCCCTCGAGCACGCCTACGGGGAGCTGCGAACCATTGAGCGGCTCGACCTCGGGATCGCGGCGCACGGCGTCCTCGGCCTGGTCGGGCCCTCCGGCTGCGGCAAGTCGACGCTGCTGGAGCTGATCTGCGGCTTGCGCGAGCCCGCCGACGGGCTGGTCGAGGTCGGCGGGGCGACCTCCGCCCCCGAGCGCCTCGCGCGCTGCGCCTACATGCCCCAGCGCGACCTCTTGCTGCCCTGGTACTCGGCGATCGACAACGCGGCGCTGGCGCCGCGCAACCGTGGGCTTAACCGCGCCCAGGCCCGGCGCCGAGCGGGCGAGTTGTTCGAGCGCTTCGGGCTGGCGGGATTCGAGCGCGCCCGACCAGCGGAGCTGTCGGGCGGGATGCGCCAGCGCGTCGCTTTCCTGCGCACGCTGCTGGCCGGCAAGCCGGTGTTGGCGCTGGACGAGCCGTTCGCTTCGCTCGACGCGATCACCCGGGCGGAGATGCAGGAGTGGCTTGCCGGGGCGCTGCGCGCGGACCCCCGCACCGTCGTCCTCGTCACCCACGACGTCGAGGAGGCGCTCTATCTCTCCGACCGGGTCGCCGTGCTCTCCGCCCGCCCGGCCCGCGTTGTCACCGAGCTGCAGGCGCCGGCGCCACGGGCCGAGGATCGCGATGCCGCCGTCACCGACCCGGCTTTCGTCGCGGTCCGTGAGGAAGCGTTGCGAGCGCTGCGGGAGGGGTCACGGTGAGGCGTTGGCTACCGCCGGTGGTGCTCGCCGTCGCCTTGGTAGGCGCCTGGCAGCTCGCCGCCTCAACCGGCGCGATGGCCGAAGCACTCGACCTGGAGAGCTTCCTCGTCCCCTCCCCGGCGGAAATCGCCGAGGCGATCTGGGAGAACCGGGAACTCCTGAGCGAAAACGCCTGGGTGACCTTGCGGGAGATCCTCCTCGGCTTCGGCTGCGCCCTCGTCGCCGGCGTCGGCTTTGCGATCGCGATGCACCTCTCCGGAATCGTCCTCCGCGCGACCTACCCCTGGATAGTCGCTACGCAGACGATCCCAGTGATCGTCCTGGCGCCGATTCTGGTCGTCTGGTTCGGGTACGGGATCGCCCCGAAGCTGGCGATCGTTGCGCTCGTCTGCTTCTTCCCGATCACCGTCAACGTCCTCGACGGCCTGCGCTCGGTCGACCCGGAGGCGATCAAGCTGATGCGGACCCTCTACGCCTCGCGCTGGCAGCGCTTCATGCGGCTGGAAGCGCCGAGCGCCCTGCCCGGCTTCTTCACCGGCGCCAGGATCGCCGTCGTGATCGCCCCGATCGGCGCGATCTTCGGCGAGTGGGTCGGTGCCGACGCCGGCCTCGGCCACCAGATCCTCCAGGACAACGCCCAGCTGGAGATCGCTCGGGTCTTCGGCGCGGTGGCCGTCCTCGCGGCGATCGGCGTCGCCCTCTTCGGGCTGCTCGCCCTTGTCGAGCGACGCGTCGTCACTTGGCGGTAGAACTCCCGGTGATGAAGCTGCCCCGGATCTCCGCGATCGTCGTCGCGGTCGCGCTCCTCGCGCTGGCCCTCCTCCTCCCCGCCTGCGGCGAGAAGTCCGAGGAGACGAGCGGTGAAAGGCAGCCTTTCAGCCTCACCCTCGACTTCTATCCCAACCCCGACCACGCCGGGATCTACATGGCTCAGAAGCTCGGCTACTTCGAGGAAGCCGGCCTGGAGGTCAGCATCGACGCGCCCTCGGACCCCTCGGCGCCGATCAAGCTGGTCGCGGCCGGACAGACCGACCTGGCGATCTCCTACCAGCCTGAGGTGGTGCTGGCCAAGGAGAAGGGCCTCGACGTGGTCGCGATCGGCGCCCTCGTCAACCGGCCGCTGACCTCGATGATGTGGCTGAAGAAATCGGGGATCAAAGGGGTTGGAGGCCTCAAAGGCAAGACGATCGCCACCGCCGGGATCCCGTACCAGGAAGCCTTCCTGAAGACGATCCTCGCTCGCGCCAAACTGACGCCGGAGGACGTCAAGACCGTCAACGTCGGCTTCGGCCTGCTGCCGGCGCTAATCAGCGACAGCGCCCAGGCGATGCTCGGCGGCTACAGCAACGTCGAGGGCGTCGACCTGCGCGAGCGCGGCAAAGCCCCGGTCGTCACCCCGGTCGACAAACTCGGCGTCCCCACTTACGACGAGCTGGTTCTGGTCGCGCGGCGCCCGAGCCTGGAAGAAGAACCGGAGGAGTTCCGACTCTTCATCGCCGCCCTCGAACGCGGCACCAGGGCCGCGGTGGAAAACCCCGGGGCCGCGACCTCCGCGGTCCTGGAGGCCAACCGCGACCTCGACCCGAAACTGACCCGCGCCGAGGTCGACGCGACGCTTCCCCTGCTGGCGCCGCCGGCACCCAACACCTCACGCCCGTACGGCTACATGGACCCAGCCGAGTGGACCCGGTTCGCTGGCTGGATGCGCGACAACGGAGTCGTCTCCTCGCTGCTCGGCGCCGAGGCGCTGCTCAGCAACGACTACTTGTCGGGCGAGATACCGGAATAACGCAGCGCCCCCTCGCGCAGCAACCGGCTGACCTCGCGCTCCGGCATCGCGGGGTGGAAGAGGTGGCCCTGGGCGTAGTCGCAGCCGAGCCGCCGCAGCTCCGACAGCTGGACCTCGCTCTCGACTCCCTCGGCGATGAATTCCAGCGACAGCGCCCGGGCCATGCCGACGATCGCCTCGACAATCGCCGTGCGCTCCTGCTCGATCCCCAGCCCGTCGACGAACGAGCGATCGATCTTCAAAGCGTGGAAGGGAAACCGGTTGAGGTAGGCGAGCGAGGAGTACCCGGTGCCGAAGTCGTCGAGGACCAGCCGGACGCCGAGCTCGTTCAGCGCCTCCAGTGAGGAGACCGCGGTCGCCGACTCCTCGACCAGGACGCTCTCGGTGATCTCCAGTCGGAGGTTGACCGGGTCGAGGCCGGTGCGGGCGAGGATTCCCTCGACCGTGGCGGGCAGGTCGCGGTGGGCGACCTGGCGGGCCGAGAGGTTGACGGCGACGTCGAAGGGCCGGGCATCGGGGCGCTCCTGGTGCCATTTCAGCGCCTGCAGGCAGGCGTGTTCCTGCACCCACCGACCGATCGGCTCGATCAGGCCGCTGTCCTCGGCGATCGAGACGAACTCGGCCGGGTCCAGCATCCCGCGCTCGGGATGGTGCCAGCGCACCAGCGCCTCCAGGCCGGTGATCTCGCCGCTGCGCAGGTCGACGATCGGCTGGTAGTAGAGCGCCAGCTCGTCGCGGTCGAGCGCGTGGCGCAACTCGCGTTCGAGCTCGAGCCGGCGCGTCGCGGTTGCCCGCATCTCGGCGTCGAAGAGCTCGCACCGGGCCCGGCCGCTTGCCTTGGCCCGGTACATCGCCGCGTCGGCGTCGCGGATCAGCAGCTCGGCATTGGCCGACTGCCGGTCCGAGGCGCGGGTCACGGCGACGCCGATGCTGGCGGTGACGAAGTGCTCGACCCCGTCGATTGAGAAGGAGTGGGAGAACGCCGACGCCACCCGGTCGGCGATCGCGATCGCCTCCCCTTCGTCGGCCAGGCGGTCGATCAGGACGCCGAACTCGTCGCCGCCGAAGCGGGCGACGATGTCGCCTGGCCGCAGGTGCGCCCGCAGGCGCGGGGCGACGGCTCGCAGCAGGGCGTCGCCGGCGTGGTGGCCGAGGCTGTCGTTGATCAGCTTGAAGTGGTCGAGGTCGAGGAAGAGGATCCCGACCGGGGAACCGGAGACGGCCGCCCGTGAGAGCGCCTCGCTGAGCGAGTCGACGAAGCTGAGCCGGTTGGGCAGCCCGGTCAGCCCGTCGTGCAGGACGCGGTGGCGGAGCGCCTGGTCGGCAGCGTGGCGCTCGAGCGCGTCGGCGAGAACGTTGGCGACGGCTTGGACGAAGGGGGCATCCTTTGTGGTGAAACGCTCGGGCTCGGTCGCGTGGACGTCCAGCACCCCGAAGGGGCGGTCGGTCCCGTCGATCGTCACCGCGAGGCTGCTGGCGGCACCGACGGCCCGCAGCACCGGCGGCATCGTGAAGCGCTCCTCTTCGTCCCAGTTGCCAACGATCGTCGGCTGTCCGGAATCGAGCGCGGCACCGGCGTGGGAGCTGCGCGCGGCTGAGACCCGGCGCCCGGCGCCGACCGCATCGTCCTCGAGGCCGGCGCGGAGGTTGAGGCGCCGCCCCTCGCGCCCGAGCTCCCAGATGCAGGCGCTTTGGATGCCCTCGATCTCGCCGACCAAGCTGACCGCCGCCCGCATCAGCACCTCGGGGTCCCCGTCCTGCAGCGCTCGCTCGCCGAGCTTGGCGACCACCGCCTGCTGGGAGAGGGCGCGCTGCAGGCCCTGCTCGGCCTGCTTGCGCTCGCTGATGTCGTAGAGAACGCCGTGCCAGACCTCCGTCCCCTCTTCGTCGGCCTCGAGCACGGCCTGGTCGAGGACCCAGACCTCCTCCCCAGTTCGGCTCCGCATCCGGTACTCGACCGCCCCGGAGATGCCGGCTTTGGCGGATGCCTCGGTTTCGGCCGCGAGCGCCCGCTCGCGATCCTCGGGGTGCAGGAGGCGGCCCCAGAGCGTGTGGTCGGCGAGGAACTCCTCCGGCGCGTAGCCGAGGATCTTCTCGACCTGGGAGCTGACGTAGCGCCACCTCCCGTTCTCCCCCGGCTCGGCCGTGTAGACGACGACGGGGAGGCGCTCGACGAGCTGGCGGTAGTCGTGACTACCGGTCGTCAGCTGATCGAGGAACTCGCGCACCCCCTCGTCGGGCCAACCCCGCTCGTCTCCGAGTTCCCTCATTGCATGAGTCATCGACAAATTTTCGGCACGCTTAACCGTCGCCTACCCAGGCACCGATTCGTGCAAAAACCCGAACCGGTTGGCGCGGGGGTTTCAGGCAGCTCGGCGGAGCGGCGGGCCATGCGCCACCGTGCGGTACAGGCCGGCGAGGCTGAGGGTGCCGGCGAGGCCCCGGAAGGGGGCGTAGGGCGCGTAGAACTCCTCCACCTCAGCGACGGTGGCTCGGCGTCCGAGCCGGGCGAGGCGGCCAACCAGCTTGATGTAGCCGAGGTCTCCGGCCGGCAGCGAGTCCATCTCGCCGCGGCCGAGGAGCCCCAGGCACTGGATCGTCCAGGGACCGATCTGGGGAATCGTCAGGAGCCGGCGGTCGCCGTCGACGGTCTCGATCGCACAACGACCGGCGGCGACCTCGCGGGCAACCTTGCGCATCGCCACAGCTCTGCTCGCGACCAGGTCCATTGACTCCAGTTCGGCCGGCGCCCGGCCGGCAATCGCTGCCGCAGGCGGGACGTCGCGCCTGCCGGTGCGCCCCTCCCCCACCCGTGGCCCCCACCGACCGATGATCCGGCGCTGGATCCGCGCTGCCCGGTCGGACTCGATCAGCTGCCCGACGATCGCCCAGGCCAAGGCTTCCCAGGGCCACGGGTGGCGTTTGGGGCGAAAGTGCGGCATCCGTCGGATCACCGGCCCGAGTAGCGGATCGCGCCGGAACCGGCGGTGGAACTCGCCGAGGTCCTCGTCGACTCCGATGGCGAAGCGCATCCGCTCAACCGCCAGCTCGAGCTCCTCCGCGCCGGCCGGAGCCGGGTCCCCCTCGGCCGCCGGCAACGGCCGCGTGACCTGCTCCGGGTCGAGCGCCTCGGCGCGCAGCGTGACGCGATCCCCAGCTGGCTGCCAGGCACGCACCAGCACTGGACTGACGCCGACATGCAGGAGGCGAGTCGCCACCCCACCTTCGACCCGAAGGGTGCCGTCGGCGCTGCCACGCGGCATGCCGAAGGGCGAGGGCGGCCGCGCCTCCACCTCCAGCACTCCGCCGACCGGACCAGATGCAGGAGCAGGGACGGTTGCGCGTGACATCGACCGCGTCAGCGGCCAAGCAGGTGCACGTCGACCAGGAAGGAACGGCTGGCGACAACGTTGGTGCGGTCGCGACGGCGACCGAGGCGGCGCGGCGCGCGCGCCTTCGATCCCGCCGCGCCGACGGCCCTCACCGCCGCCACGGTGGCGGCGCCGGCGATCACACCGCCGGCGGCGGCGATGGCCGCGGTGCGGACCTCGGTCCGCAGCACCGGGGCAAGCTGGGTCTCCTCGTAGGGCAGCGGCAGGGCGCGAACCGGATCGGTTGCGTCCGGCGCGGCGTCTTCCTCCGCCAAGATCTCGCCGTCTACATCAAGCTCACTCACCGCTTCGACTCTAGCGAGGCTCCAGGTCGCGTCCCAACCGCTCCGCGCAAACTGCGGACGTTCAAGGGTCCTCGGGTGGGACTCGCCAAGCCTCCCCATCTGTTGCGCAGGCGAGTCCCACCCGAGGACCCCTACAACATCCGCTCGTAAACGCGGTACCGCTTTACGACCCGCCCCCCCATCCCCTCCATCGCCCGGTTCATCGGCTCGTTGGTCTCGAGGATCCAGCCCATCTCGCCACCCTTCTGCGGCCGCTCCGTTGCCGCGTTGAAGTGCTCGACGAACATCTTCGCCGCCACCCCGGTGTGCTGGTACTCAGGCTTGACCCCAAGAAAGCCGACGCGGACGCGGTCGACCGTCCTCGCCTTGTTGAGGAAGTGCCACCAACCCAACGGCAGCAGCCGCCCCTTCATCCGGGCCAGGACCTGGTTGATGTCCGGAACGGTGATCGCCATGCCGACGACCTCGCCGGTGTCTTCGCGCTCGGCGAGCATGAACCAGTGCTTGTCGAAAACGAGCTGCAGCTCCTGGGCGTAGGCGTCCAGATCCTTCTCCGAGTAGGGAACGAAGTCCCAGTTCTCCGACCAGGCCGCGTTGTAGACCTCGGCGAAGGCGTCCATGTCCTTGCGCAACTGCCGGCGCCGCATCGGCCTGACCCGGATCCCGTGCTCGCTCTGCACCTTCTCGGCAAGCTCGAAGATGACCGGGAGGACCTTGCTGCGGTCCCCTACCTCGAGGTTCCACATCAGCAGGTCCATCGCCTTGGTCATCCCGTTCTGCTCGATCAACTGCTGGTAGAAGGGGGGATTCCACGGCTGCAGGATCATCGGGTGCAGGTCGAAGCCCTCGATCAAGACCCCGCACTCGTCGTTCATCGCGAAGCTCGCCGGTCCGACCATGCGCTCCTGGTCCCGCTCGCGCAGCCAAGCGGCAGCGGCATCCAACAGCGCCGCCAGGATCTCGGGATCCTGCTCGAACTCGAGGAACCCGAACCAGCCCCAGCTCCGCCCGTGGTGCTCGTTGAAGGCATGGTTGACGTGGGCGCTGATCCTGCCCACCACGCGGCCTTCGCGGAGGGCCAGAAAATACTCGGCTTCACCGTGGCTGAAGAAGGCGTTCATGCGGCGGCTCAGGAACAGCCGGCGCTCGAGTTTCAAGGGCGGCACCCACAGCGGGTGGTCGCGGTACAGGTCGAAGGGGACCTCGATGAAGCGCTTGTGCTTGCGACGGGTTCGAACCGGCCGGATCGTCACGCTTCCCATGTGGGGCGCAACCTACACTCTGGTCGATGAGCGAGACGGCGAAGGCCCCGGTCGACGTCTTCGAGAAGGCCCGCAGCCACGACCGGCTGGAGCAGCTGGAAGCGGCCAAGGAGCACGACCTCCTCCCCTACTTCCGCCTGCTCACCTCCCAGGCCGGCCCGGTGGTCGAGATGGAGGGTCGGGAGACGATCATGCTCGGCTCCAACAACTACCTCGGCCTGACCGGCGACGAGCGGGTGAAGGAGGCGGCACGCGACGCCTTGGAGACCTACGGGACCGGGGTCACGGGCTCGCGCCTGCTCAACGGGACGACGCCGTTGCACCTCGACCTCGAGCGCGAGCTGGCCGAGTGGATGGGCACCGAGGACGCGATCGTCTACACCACCGGGTATCAGGCGAACGTCGGCTGCATCGGGACCATCCTCGGGCCGGCCGACACGGTGATCTGCGACTCTGGCGACCACGCTTCGATCCTCGACGGCTGCCGGCTCGCCGGTGCCAAGCTGCGACCTTTCCGCCACAACCGGATGGAGAAGCTGGAGAAAATGCTGGGCCGGGCGGCGGAAGACGGCGGCGGCGTCCTGGTGATCGTCGACGGCGTCTTTTCGATGGAGGGCGATGTCTGCGACCTTCCCCGGATCGTCGAGCTCTGCCAGGCGCACGGAGCGCGGTTGATGGTCGACGAGGCCCACGGGGCCGGTGTCCTCGGCGCCCGCGGTGCCGGCGCGAGCGAGCTCTTCGGCCTCGAGGACCAGGTCGACCTGCGGATGGGGACCTTCTCCAAGAGCCTCGCCTCCTGCGGCGGCTTCATAGCCGGCCCCACCGAGGTGATCGAGTACCTCCGCATCGCCTCGCGCTCCTTCATCTTCAGCGCCTCGGCGGTGCCGGCGGCGGTTGGCGCGGCGCTCGCGGCCCTGCGGGTGCTCCGGACCGACGGACCGGAGCTGTTCGGGGCGCTGCTCTCGAACGCCGAGTACCTCCGCGAGGGCCTCCGCCACCTTGGTCTGCAGGTCGTCGAGCCCGGCATGCTGCCCGACGGCACCGTCGCCACCACCCCGGTGGTGCCGGTTATGGTCGGCGACGACTGGCAGGCGGTGATGCTCTGGAAGGCGCTCTTCGACGCCGGCGTCTACACCAACGTCGCGATCCACCCAGCCGTTCCCCCAGGCGGAGCGCTGCTCCGGACCAGCCTGATGGCGACCCACGAGCGCGAGCACCTCGACGCCGCCCTGGGGACGATCGCGCGGGTGGTCGGCGACTTCCCGGAGCTTCCGCGGGCATAACTGCTCCGTAACTGGATCTTGACATCCCCCGTCCTGGGTAGTTTCAGGCTTGTCCAGATACGAACAAGGTTGGCTTCGCCTCGAAATTGTTGCTCTTAGCGACCGCGCCGCGCGTCCGTCCGGCCATCTCCGCTTGACGGCCGCCACCTCGACGGCATACGTTGCCCACCTCGCCGAACGACCCGGGCGGGCGTTTGGAGAGAACTTAGGTCGGACGCAGGCCACCCTGCAACCGGCCACCAGCAATACCCCCCAGCTAATTTCGATTCCTTGAAGGGAGGAGTCCAGTGGACGCTGCCCCAACGGCACCCGCAATGACGACCGCATCCTCGGCCGATGCCCCCCAGCACATGAGGGCACTGGAAAGAGCCAACCTCGTACGACTGGCCCGCGCAGAGCTGAAGCGCGCAATAGCACGAGGCGACATGGAAGCTTCGGAGGTGGTCCGCGAGTGCCCCTGGGAGACGGAGAGCATGACGATCTCCGAGCTCCTGACCAGCCAGCGCCGCTGGGGACGGACCCGCGCGCGCAAGTTCCTGATGCCGCTCTCGCTGAACGAGAACAAGCAGCTCGGCACCCTCACCTCGCGGCAGCGGCGGCTGCTCTCGACCGAACTCGCGTCCCGCACGGGCTCCGCGACGGAGGAGAGCCGCGAGACCGTCGCCGTCTAGGGCTCAGCCGCGCATTCCGGCCCGGAAGCTGAGGCCGCCGGAAGCTCGCTGGAATGCGCGGCGTGCCAGATAAAAGACAATCAGGAAGGCGACCGCGCCGACCGCCAGGGCGACCGCCAGGATCTGGTCGGCGGCGTAGTAGACGATTCCCGTAGTCACCACGAAGGCGAACCCGGCCAGCAGCGTGGTGTGGGACCGGTAGCCGGCGAAGTGCTCGCGGATCGAGACCTCGAGGCCGCCCAGGCACGCCAGGGCCACGCCTATCCCGATCGCGGTCTGCTTCTGCCCGACGATCCCGATCACCAGCGAGACGATGCCGGCGAGGATGACCAGCTCGGCGAGAGGGGCCGTCCCCCAGGGGGCCGGAGGTCGCTCCTCAGCAGTGCGTTTCTTCCCGCTCAACGGCCGCAAGCCGCCCGGCTAACGGACATCCGGAGGAGACCCTGACCCGCCACCAGCCCATCAGCATCCCGATCGGGCCGAGGCGGGGGCGCGAGTGCCAGTGGCCGCACCCGGGCGCGCCGATGTCGTCGCGGGAGATCTGCACCCACTTGAAGTCGGCGGGCGAGGCGATCATCTGGCGCAACCGCTCGCGGTTTGCAGCCTCGACCCTGTCCTGCTCGGTCAGCGTCAGGCGGGCCTCCGCCACCCGCTCGGCCAGCTCGTCGCGCAAGCGCTCCAGCTCACCGAGATCCAGGACCCGCGGCGCCGCGGCCAGCGGAGCCACCTCGTACTCGAGCGACACCCGACCGAAGGCCTCGGCAAAGAGGCCCGCAAGCTCCCTCTCCAGGCGCCCGACTTGGCGCCGCAACTCCTGACGGGCGAGCAGCTCGTCAGGTTCGACGTGAAGAAGGCTGTCTCGTTCGAGCAGATCCGGCATCAGACTCGTTGCCGAGTGTAAATCACGCACCAGGTGTCGCAAGAGGGAATCGGTTAAGCCCGGTGGTCGCCTCAGGCGGTCTCGACGGTCGCGGCGGCCATCCAGAGCGCCTCCTCGACGGCTATTTGAGGAACTCCGTTGACCTGGACCGCGACGATCGCGATCCGGCGGGTCGAGCGCTCGACCCCGTAGCCCTCGCCGGTGTCGCCGAAAAGCAGGCCGATCGGCCGCGACTCGTCGGCGATCGTCAGCGTCCCCTGCGCCAGCTCGCCGGGGCGGCCCGGCAGCGACTCCCCGGGGGCGGAGTCGCGAATACAGAGGCGCCCGACGATCCGGTCAGCGTCGAAGGCGCGCAGCGCCACCCCGGTCTCGACGATCGCGATGTCGAGAGCATCGCGCGGCAGTCCGTGGCTCTTGAACCCGCCGTCGTGGAGGCGTTCGAGCGTCAGCCGCTCGATCGGCGTGCGGTCGCGGTCGGGGTCCAGCCCGATCTGGCGGAAGAAGACCCGGTAGGCCCAGGGGATCGGCCGTTCGCGCAGGCGGATCGCCTCGCCACCGTAGGTCCGGTCCGAGAGGACCCGCAGGCGCCGTTTAACCGAGTCGGGGCTTTTGCGGGGACGAACGTCGGCTTCCCCCCAGGCGAGCCCGAGCCCCGGGAACTCGGCCGCGATCCGGGGGGCCACCCACCCCTGTCGCGGGGCGGGGTCCCACCCGATACCGGCGCCGGTTGCTTGCGGCTCGGGCATATCAACCCGCTTCTGCCGCCGCGGTCGCGTTGAGGAGCTGACGGACCCGACTGGTCAGCTGGACCTCGTTGAGTTCGCCGATACTGGCGCTCTGCAGGGTGCCGCCGGGGTAAGCGTAGGCAAAGGTCGGGCAGCCCCCGATCCGGTAGAGGCTGGCGACAGCGCCATCGCGGTCGTAGCCGACCGGCATGCTCCAGCCACGCTGGCGAACCAGCTCGCGAACCTCGTCGCGATCATCGCGTACATCCAGCGAGAGGAAGTTCACCCGTCCACGGTAGCGCCGGTAGACGGAATCCACCACATCCTGCTGCTCGGCGCAGTCATCTCCTTCGCTGAACCAGAACGAGATCACCAGCGGGCGCGAGAAGAGATCGCAGACGCGGATCGCCCCCGGGGTCCGGATCCGGCAGGCTGGCTCGCGGCGGGCGTTGTCGGGACAGGGGACCGCGGAGGATTCGCAATCATCCTGGGCCACGTTCGCGTCGCCTTCGAGGGCGCCCGCCGCGGCCGGCACCGCGAACTCCGGCAGTGGCCACCGGTCGGGTCGGCGATCGAGACCGAGGGTCCCTTCGCCACCGCCGCCTCCCCCCAGGGTGTTGAGGGTGGCGATGACGATGATCGCCAGAAAGAGCAGGCCGACGATGATCGAGTACCGGTCCCTCACCGCCCCTCCCTCCAGACCAGCACGGCGGGCAGAACAAGGGAGACGCCGAGCAGCGCCGCCGCGAGGTCGACCACGGTGACGAAGCCGAAGTCCCGCAGCATTTGGACGTCGCTCGCGATCAGCACCGCGAACCCGGCGATCGCCGTCGTCGCGGAAGCGAGCACCGCCGCCCCGGTCCGACCGTAAGCGCGCCGCAAGGCCTCCTCAGCCCCGTGCCCGGCACCCCGCTCCTCGTGGAATCGCCCGGCAAGGATGACCGAGAACTCCGTCGCGATCGCGATCGTCAAAGCCCCCAGCGCCGCCGACATCGGGTTCAACGGAATTCCGCTCACCCAGAGAATCAACGACGCCCACCCGGTGGCAAGCACCGTCGGTACGAGCGGTATCAGGGCCCTTCCGACCGATCGGTAGACCGCAAGCAGCACGAGGGCAACCGCGAGGATGCCGGCGAGCGTCAACCAGTACCGGCTGGTCGAAAGATCGGAAGCCGACTGGGCGGCGATAACGGGCAGCCCGGCCAGCTGAACCTCCACCCCCGCCGGTGGGCCACCTGGCTTGCCGGGCGTCCCGATCTCCGACCGGACCCGGTCGATCAACGCCTGCTGGTCCTCAAGCGATTGCGCCCTGATGCCAAACGAGATAAGCGCCTGGTTGCCGAGCTGCCCGGTCTGCGGATCAATCGGCGCGACCTGCCGAAGCGCATACGGCGACAGCGCCCCTAACGTCGCGTCGATCCCTTTGGCCGTCACCGAGCTTTGCTGACGAACCAGGAAATCCGACAGGGCCGGCCCCGGGCAGATGTCAGCTTCCAGGCAGGTCGGATTTTCGCCCGAGAACCCGTTAGTTCTGAGAACCCGGCGCTTGAAGTCAGCCATCCATTCGATCGTCGCCGGGTCCGTGAGGTCCTGCGCTTCGACGCTGACATCGATAGCTCCGGAAGCGCCGGTCGTGTCCTGGACCTCATTGAGGTCTTGCACGGCCTGGATGTTCTGCGGCGCCAACGAGTCAATGTCGGACGTCGTTTCGACCTGCGTCCCAACGCCCCAACCGACTGCAGCTAGCAAGACGCCGACGGCGACGACCCGCTTTCGTTGCGCAATCGCGAGCGCAAGCCACCGCTCCTCGGGCGGGTGGCGGGGAGAACCGGGGTCTTCGCCCGCAGCATGCGAGGACGAAGGCCCCTTCTCCCCGACAGGACCCGCCCGCCGGAGCGAGAGGACCGCTAGCCCAGCGGTCAACGCGAGCAGGAAGGCAAGCCCGACGCCGGCGACAAGCAGCAAGCCGAATTCGCGCACCATCGGAATCGGAGACAGCAGCAGGGCGAGAAAGCCGGCCAAGGTGGCCAAGCAGGCGGTCGCGATCGTCGGCCCCCCAGCCGCGGCCGCTCGCCGGACGGCCTCGATCCCGACGGCGCCCTCGTCCACTGCCTCGTCGAAGCGGGCCTGCAGCTGGATCGCGTAGTCAACCCCGAGCCCGATCAAGATCGGAAGCGCTGCGATCGACGCAAGGGTCAGAGAGCCGCCGAATAGGGCGAGAAGACCGAAGGTGATCGCGGCGGCGGCGAGGGCGATGCCGAGCGGCAGCAGCCGCATCCGCGACCGGAAGACAATCAGCAGCGTCACCGCCATCAGCGCAATCGCGACCGCGAACAGAACCAGTAGCGCGTCCTTGAGGGCATCAGCGACCCCGTTGACGACGACCGGTGCCCCCGAGACGACGTAGCTGCCGCCCTGAAGCTCGAAACACGGCGCCGGTTTGCCTTTGTCCCCGCAGGCCTTGCGCGGCGTCGTCTCCTCGACGGTGGCCTCGATCAGCTCGATCGCCTTGCCCCGCTCGGCTTCGCTCAGCCCCGGCTTCAGGCGCACAGCGATCAGCGCCGAGCGACTGTTCGGGAAGAGGTAGGAGAGGCGCGCCTTGGGGGTGCCGCGGGCGCGGGCGAAGTCGAAGACGACGGTGGCGACGAATTCTTCGTTTTCGAGACTGGGGATGCTGGTGATCCCGTACCGGGTGGCAACAGAGAGCAGGAATTCGCGGAACCGCGCCGGCGGCACCCGCCGCGACAGCCTCTGCAGCTGTTCGTCGATCTGGACGACCGCCTGGTTGAGGAAGGTCGCGGGGCCGGAGACGAACTCCACCGGTTCGAGCGCCGCCAGCTCCGTGCACGGCCCCGGGATCGTCTTCGCCCCCTCGGGGGCTTTCCCGGAGAGGCACCCCTCCAGGCGCAGCAACTGGAAGAGGTCGCTGGTCAGGATCAGTTCCGGCAGATCGCCCTTGGCCAGCACCAGCACCGGTTCTTCCCCAAACGCGTCGCGAACCGCGTTGGTCGCCCGGTAGGTCGAGGAGTCGGCGTCGACCAGCGTCCCCACCCCGGCGTCGGTGGAAATCCGCGTCGCGCCTACGCCAGCCGCCACCGCGACCAGGGCAGAGACCGCGACCACTACCCGAGCGTGCCGGGCCGCTCCCGCCGCGACGCGGCCGAACCACCCTCCAGCCGTCAAATCAGTCCATCGAGAGCGGCCCGCTGACGTCCGCGTTCAGGAACTGGCTGACGAACGGATTACTGGAGTCGAACAGCTCGTCTTTCGGTCCGGACTCGACGATCTTGCCGCTCCACAACACCGCAATGAAGTCGGCGATCCGCCGCGCGGTCCCGAGGTCGTGGCTGATCACCAGGTAGCAACCGCCGTTCTCAGCGTGGACCTCTCGAATCAGCTCGCAGAGCAGCGCCGTGCGCACCGGGTCAAGGCCGGAATCGGGCTCGTCGAACATCACAATCGCCGGTTCCAGCACCAGCGCCCGCGCGAAGCCGGCGCGCTTGCGCATCCCGCCCGAGAGCTCGTTCGGCATCTTGTAGGTCGCCTCCGCCAGGCCCACCTCTTTGAGCCGGCGGTTGACGATCTCGCCAATCTCCTCCTCGCCTTTGTCGGTGTGCTGGCGCAGCGGGAAAGCGGTGTTGTCGTAGATGTTCATCGACCCGAAGAGGGCGCCGTCCTGGAACAGGAGGCCGAACTTTTTACGAACCTCGAAGAGCTCGTCATCGGTCATGTTCGGGATCGACTCGCCGTGGACGAGGACGTCGCCGGAATCGGGATAGAGGAGACCGACGATGTGCTTGATCAGCACGCTCTTGCCGGTCCCCGACGGGCCGAGCACCATCGAGACCTGGTCCTCGGGCAGGCCGAGGTTGAGGCCGTTGAGGATGCGGGCGCGGCCGAATTGCTTGACCAGGTCGATGATCTCGATCGCGTCCTCGCCACCGTGGTCGCGCTTGCGGCCGGTGTGGAAGCGGTAGGGGTCTTGCTCCCTGGGGTCGACGCCGGGGATGACGAAGTCCCGGCCCATCACGTGGCCGTCCTCGCTCACGTAGGGCTCGCCGGAATCGGAGACGGGCGGTGGCGGGGCGGCCTCGGCGCTCGTCTCCACCTCTTTCTCGAACTCTCCCTCGCCGGCCTCGTTGAGGCGCTCCTGCTCGTCCATCGAGACTTCAGCCTCCTATCGGCGCTCGTGGGTTGGCTCCCCAGAAGACCAGGGTCCCAAGCATCCCGATGATATGGACTAAGACGATGTTCAGGACCATCGACTTCGCCGTCGCGGTGCCGACTCCCACCGGCCCGCCGGAGGCGGTGTAGCCGTAGTAGCACCCGACCAGCACGATCGCGGTCGCCATCACCATTCCCTTGATCAGGCTGAAGATCAGGTCGGGCGGGTTCTGGAACATCCAGAAGATCAGCAGGTAGCCACCGGAGGAAACGTCGCCGATCTGCTCGACGACGGCCAAGTAGCTGGCCAGGTACATGATCCCGATCCCGACCAGGTACATGAACGGGAAGGCGATCCAAGCGGCAAGGAGGCGGGTTGCGCAGAGGAAGGTGACGGGAGGAACACCCATTACCTCGAGTGCGTCGATCTCGTCGGAGATCCGCATCGCCCCCAGCTCGGCGACGATCCCGGTCCCGACCTTGGCCGCCAGCATGTAGCCGAAGGCGTAGGGCATGATCTCGCGCAGGTCACACCAGGCGGAGAAGACCCCCGCGTAGGCGGGTGCGCCCTGGGCACGCAGCAGGTAGGCGCCCTCGATCCCGCACTGCAGGCCGAGGGTGAAGACCAGTCCCCAGATGATCAGCGCCGAGCCGAGGATCAGGATCCCGGCCTGGCGCAGGCTCTCGCCGAAGAATCGGAAGACGCGCCCGGAGTAGACGAGGCCGGAGACGCGAGAGCCGAAGCGGGCGATCTCGCCGAAGGAGTCCAGCCAGCCACGGGGTATCGCCAGCCAGGCGTTCATCGGATCGTCTGCAGCTCCGGGTTGGTGGCGAGCAAGGTCTGGGTGAAGACGTAGTTGAAGGCGAAGACGCCCATGAACGAGATCACGACGGCCTCGTTGACCGCTCGGCCCACGCCGGCCGCGCCTCCGGACGCAGTCATCCCTTTGTAGGAGCAGACGACCGCGATCAACGCCCCGAACAGGGTGCACTTGATCACCGAGCCCCAGAGGTCGGTGATCGAGGCGTTGGAGAAGAGGGTGGCGAAGAAGCCGCCGAGCGGCTGGTTGTAGAGCATCTCGGTGAGGATGCCGCCGCTGATGCCGAAGACCAGCGCGTAGATGTCGAGCAGGCCGGTGATCAGCATCAGGGCGAGGAAGCGGGGGACGACCAGGTTCTTGATCGGGTCGACGCCGAGGACCTGCAATGCGTCGAGCTCCTCACGGATCTTGCGGGCGCCGAGGTCGGCGGTGATCGCGGTGCCGGCGACGCCGGCGACGACGACCGCAGTCACGAACGGTGCGAACTCGCGGATCGAGGCGAGGACGAAGAAGCCGCCGAGCCGGTCGAGCGCGCCGAACAGCGAGAGGAAGTTGGCGGCCTGTAGGCCGGGCGCACCGAAGCCGAAGGCGACGGTCGATACCAGCAGCGGGAACCAGCAGAGCTGGAGGGCGAAGAGGAACTGGCCGATGAACTCCTCGCCATAGGGGTAGGGCGGCTTGATCGCGGAGACGATCGTACGCGCGGTGAGGATCATCATCTCCCCCACCTGCTCGAACAGCGACTTAGCGGGCAGGAACGCCCTGTTGACCGCGGATCCGACCATCAGCTCCTCCAACGAGTCACGCCGCAGGCGCGCGGCGTCCCACTCGGTGGCCTGAGTCTAGGGGATGGACCAGCACCAACCGTTAGCTCAGTGTTGAGATCCCACTAACCCGTCCGCGGTCCCCGAAATGCCCGCTGTGGTGGCGAAACCCCGTGCTATGTTCCGGCCGCTTTGCGGGGGACCGGAAGACATTCCCGGAAGACCCGCCTCCGAGCCACCGCGACCGGGTTAGCCGCGCTGGCAGTGGCGGCGATGCTCGGCGCCTGCGGCGGCGGCTCCTCCTCGGACGCCGACGAACCGTCGGGGACCTACCGGGTCGACGTCGACAGCGCCAGCTTCCCGACGCTGCAGAAGCTCGGGCAGACCTCGCTCCTGCGACTCGGCCTCAGCAACAGCGGCGACAAGACCGTGCCGGCATTGACCGTCAGCTTCACCATCGCCGGCAAGGAAGGCGTCAGCTCCTCGCTGCCGTTCGGGGTGCGCGACCCCCAGACCGGCCTCGCACAACCCGAACGCCCGGTCTGGGTTCTGGCCCAGACCTACCCCCGGTTCGCCGGCTCGAACAAGCCCGGGGGCGCCGAGACGTCGAACCGCAAGACCTTCGACCTCGGCCCGCTAAAGCCGGGGGCAAGCACCGAAGCGATCTGGAAATTGAGCGCGGTGCGGGCCGGCAAGTTCACGCTGCTCTACAGCGTCGATGCCAGCGTCACCGGCACCGCCCGGGCGGTCACCGACGGCGACGTCACCCCCGGCGGCTCCTTCGCCACCGAGATCACCGCAGAGCTGCCGGAAACCGAAGTGACCGACAGCGGCGAAATTCGCGAGATCAAGCCGCAGCGCCAGGGCGGCTCGGAATAGCCGGCACTCGCAGCGGGTAGCTTTCCGGCGTGCGCCGGCCCTTCACAGCCTCTGTCCTGATCGCCCTGCTCCTGGCGCTGGTGCTGCCGGCGTGCGGGTCGGCGAACCAGCACGATCCTTCACCCTCCGCCAACAGTGGCGAGCGCGCGGCGGGAAAAGGCGGCGTGGCGCTGAAGAAGATCGGCGACTTCGAGGCGCCCGTCTATGTGACCGGAGCCCCGGGCTCGCCGAAGCTCCTCTTCGTGGTCGAGCAGCCGGGGCGGATCGTGGTCTTCCGCGACGGCCGCCGGCTCCAGCGTCCGTTCCTCGACATCCGCGGCACGGTCGGCTACGGCGGCGAGGAAGGTTTGCTCTCGGTCGCCTTCCCACCCGACTACGCGCGCAGCGGCCGCTTCTACGTCTATTACAACGACAACGCCGGCAACATCCGTGTCGACGAACTGCGCCGGCGCACCCCCACCCGGGCGGCCCCCAACACCCGCCGCAAGGTGATCGAGATCCCACACCCGGTCAACGCCAACCACAACGGCGGCCAGCTGCAGTTCCTCGGCAACCTTCTCTACTTCGGCACCGGCGACGGGGGCTCAGGCGGGGACCCGCCGAACAACGCCCAGAACAAGGACGTCCTTCTCGGCAAGCTGGTCCGGATCGACCCCCGTCGCTCGGGCGGCGCTCCCTACTCGGTGCCGGCGAGCAATCCGTTCGTTGGCCGTCCGGGCCGCGACGAGATCTACAGCTACGGGCTGCGCAACCCGTTCCGCTTCTCCTTCGACACCGTGACCGCAAAACGGCCCCGGATCGCGATCGGAGACGTCGGCCAGGACGGCTTCGAGGAGCTCGACTACACGACCGTCGGCGCCGCCTCGGGCGCCAACTTCGGCTGGGACGCGTTCGAGGGCTTCGACCCTTACACCGGCACGAGCAGCGGCACCGCCGACCCCGGCGGGACGACCAAACCGATCCTCGCCTACCCGCACAGCCGCGGCGGCAGCTGCACGATCATCGGCGGCTACGTGGTCGGGGACCCGCGACTGCCCTCGCTGCGCGGGCGCTACGTGTACGCCGACCTCTGCGAGGGCCAGCTGCGCAGCCTCGTCCCCCACCTGACCCGGGCGACGAGCGACCGCAAGCTCGGGCTCAGCGTCGAGAGCCCTTCCTCTTTCGGCGAAGACAACGCTCACCGGATCTACGTCGCCTCGCTCTCGGGCCCGGTCTACCGGCTCGTACCGCGTTGAGACACGAACATTTCACACATTCGTCGATTTCTGCGCGCCAACTGTTGCAACGTTCTGTCTACACTGCAAGGATGCCGACGATGACGAGGGAAACCTGGACCGACGAGCGCATGGACGACCTGGTGACGCGGGTGGATGCCGGCTTCGCTCAGGTCGACCGCCAGTTCGAACAAGTCCACGCCGATATCAGGGTGCTCCAGGCCGACTCCAAAGAAGCAGCCACCCGTCAAGAACTCAAGGCAGCAGTTGCCGAGCTGCGAGGCGAAATGGAGATGCGGTTCAACGCGGTCGAAAGTCGTTTCGACGAAATGAATCGCCGCTTCGACGGGCTCACCCGTCGCTTTGACCTGATGCAGTTGACAATCCTTGCCACGGTCCTTGCCGCCCTCCTGGGCGTCCTGTTTTCCTGACGCCGACATCAGCCGCTGAGGCGAGGCCCGGTACAGTTTGGCTGACCAGCCAAGGGCCGAGGGAAGGGAGCACCCAGTGGAGAGTGGAACCGCCGAGACCAGGACCGAGACGAACGGGACGGCTGTCGAGGCCGCAGCCGCGCAGAGCGAGCGGCTCGAGCACCTGGAGGTGCGCAATCCCGCCACCGGAGAGCTGATCGAGACCATTGCCGTGGCCTCGCCGGCGCAAGTGACCGAGACCGTCGCCAGGGTGCGCGCGAACCAGGCCGAGTGGGAGGCGATGGGAATCGAAGGCCGCTACCACTGGCTGGGCAAGCTGCGCGACTGGATCCTCGACAACCAGGACCGGATCCTCGACACGATGCAGCGGGAGACCGGCAAGGTCCGCGCCGACGCCTCCAACGAGCCGGCCTACCTCGCCGACTTGATCAACTTCTACGGCGCCAAGGCGGCTGGCTTCATCGGCGAGGAATCGGTCCGGCCCCACTCTGCTCTGTTGGCGGCCAAGAAGCTGCGGGTCCAGTACCGGCCCCACCCGGTGGTAGGCATCATCGCCCCCTGGAACTTCCCCCTGATCCTCGCCCTCGGCGACGCGATCCCGGCGCTGCAGGCCGGCGCCGCGGTCGTGATCAAGCCCTCCGAGTTCACCCCCATCGGCCTGGCCGAGGTGGTCGAGGCGTGGAAGAAGGAGATCGGCGGCCCGGACGTGCTCGATTGCGTGCAGGGAATCGGCGAGACCGGCGGCGCCCTGGTCGACGCGGTCGACTTCGTCCAGTTCACCGGCTCCGACCGAACCGGACGCAAGGTAATGGCCCGGGCCGCCGAGACGCTGACCCCGGTCAGCCTCGAGCTCGGTGGCAAGGACCCGATGATCGTCCTCTCCGACGCCGACCTCGACCGGGCGGCCAACGCCGCAGCCTGGGGCGGGATGATGAACTCCGGTCAGATCTGTATGTCGGTCGAGCGGATCTACGTCGAGGAGCCCGCTTACGACGAGTTCGTCGCCAAGCTCACCGCCGAGGTGGGCAAGCTGCGCCAGGGCGCCGACGACGCCGGCTCGCCCAAGGACGTGGGCGCGATGACCTCGCCCAACCAGACCGCGATCGTCGAGGACCACGTCGACGACGCGATCGCCTCGGGCGCCAGGGCGCTGACCGGCGGCAAGCGCGTCGAGGGGCCCGGCGACTACTTCGAACCGACCGTCCTCGTCGACGTCGATCACTCGATGAAGGTGATGCGAGAGGAGACCTTCGGCCCAGTGGTCGGGGTGATGAAGGCGCGCGACTCCGAGGAGGCGCTGCGCCTCGCCAACGACAGCCGCTACGGGCTCTCCGGCTCGGTCTTCGGCGAGAAGGAGCGAGCAGAGCGGGTCGCCCGCAGGGTCGAGTGCGGCGCGATTAACGTCAACGACGTGCTGGTCAACTACCTCGCCTCCGACGTGCCGATGGGCGGCTGGAAGCAGTCGGGGATCGGGTACCGGCACGGCGAACCGGGGATCAAGAAGTACTGCCGCACCGAGTCGCTGGTGATCACCCGCTTTGGCGCCAAGCGCGAGCCCACTTGGTACCCCTACACCAAGGGCCGCCGCCGGTTGATCGAACGAATGGTCCCGCTCTTCAACGCCCGCGACTGGAAGCGCCGCCTGGGCATGCGCGGCTGAACCTACGGGGAAGGGGGAGCGACCCCTTACCCTTCCTAGGTTCATGCCGGAGCGTGACTACATAGCCGCAGTGCGCGAGCGCGTCGTCGTCTTTGACGGCGGCATGGGCGCGACGCTGGAGGAGTTCGACCTCACTCAGGAGGACTACGGCGGCCTCGAAGGCAAATGCCACGAGGCGCTGGTCTTGAACCGGCCCGACGTGATCGAGGGGGTCCACACCTCGATGCTGGAGGCGGGAGCCGAGGTGGTCGAGACCGACAGCTTCCAGGGCTCGCGGCTGAAGCTCGAGGAGTGGGGCCTGGGCGAGCACACGCTCGAGATCAACACCAAGGCTGCCGAAATTGCCCGCAAGGCGGCCGGTGAGGAGCGCTTCGTCGCCGGCTCGATCGGCCCGACCGGGTTCCTCCCTGCCTCGACCGACCCCACCCTCGGCGACATCTCCTTCGGCAAGCTGGTCGATGTCTTCGCCGAGCAGGCGCGCGGCCTCGTCGCGGGCGGCGCCGACCTGATCATCATCGAGACCGCACAAGACATCCTCGAGGTGAAGGCGGCGATCTTCGGCGCCCGCGAGGCGTTCTCGGAGGCCGGGCGCAGGTTGCCCCTGCAGATCAGCGTCTCCCTGCTCCCCAACGGCGGCAAGATGCTGCTCGGCACCGACATCCAGGCGGTGCTGACGACCCTGACCGCGCTCGACGTCGACGTGATCGGCCTCAACTGCTCGACCGGACCCGAGGACATGCGCGACGCGATCCGGTTCCTGGGCGAAACCAGCCCGCTGCCGGTCCACTGCATTCCCAACGCCGGGCTGCCCCTGCAGGGTCCCGACGGCGAGACGATCTTCCCGGAAGAGCCCGAGCCGCTGGCCGCGACGCTCGGCGAGTTCGTCGAGCGCTACGGCGTCGGCATCGTCGGCGGCTGTTGTGGCACCACGCCCGACCACATCCGCGCGATCCGCGAGCGCATCGGCGACCGAGCGCCGGCCGAGCGCCCGGCGCCGGGGCAGATTGAGGTCTCCTCGATGATGACCTCCACCCCGCTCGTGCAGGAGCCGCGCCCGACCCTGGTCGGGGAGCGCGTCAACTCGCAGGGCTCGCGCAAGGCAAAGGAGCTGCTGCTCACCGACGACTACGACGGCCTCGTCCAGGTCGCCGAAGACCAGGTCGAAGGAGGCGCCCACGTGCTCGACGTCTGCGTGGCGCTGACCGAGCGCCAGGACGAGGACGAGCAGATGGGCGCGGTCGTGAAGCGGGTCTCCCTCACCCAGCCGGCGCCGATCCAGGTCGACTCGACCGAGCCGGAGGTGATCAAGGCCGCGCTGGAGCAGATCCCCGGGAGGGCGATCGTCAACTCGATCAACCTCGAGGCCGGCCGCGACAAGGCCGACGTCGTCGTGCCGCTGGCGAAGGCCCACGGCGCGGCGCTGATCGCGCTGACGATCGACGAGGTGGGGATGGCGAAGACCGCCGACCGCAAGGTCGAGATCGCCGAACGGATCCGCGAGATCGCCTGCGACGAGCACGGCCTCGATCCCGAGGCGCTGATCTTCGACGCCCTCACCTTCACCCTCACCACCGGGGACGAGGAGTGGAAGCCCTCAGCGGTGGAGACGATCGAGGGGATCCGCCGGATCAAGGCCGAGGTCCCCGGGGTGAAGACCTCGCTCGGCGTTTCCAACGTCTCCTTCGGCGTCTCGCCGCGACCCCGCGCCGTCCTCAACTCGGTCTTCCTGCACCACTGCGTGGAGGCCGGGCTCGACCTGGCGATGGTGAACCCGAACCACATCACCCCATACTCGGAGATCCCGGACGAGGAGCGTGAGCTGACCGACGACCTCGTCTTCAACCGCCGCGACGACGCGCTCGAGCGCTTCATCGCCCATTTCGAGTCCAAGGGCGAGGACGCCGAGGGGGCCGAGGTAGCGGACCCGACCGCGGGGATGGAGCCCGAGGAGGCCCTGCACTGGCACATCCTGCGCCGCAAGAAGGACGGGGTCGAGGACTGGATCGACCGTTCGGTGGAGAAAATCGGGGCGGTCCCGACCCTGAACGAGGTCCTGCTGCCAGCGATGAAGGAGGTCGGCGACAAATTTGGTGCCGGCGAACTGATCCTGCCGTTCGTGCTGCAGTCGGCGGAAGCGATGAAGCGCGCCGTCGCCCAGCTGGAGAACTACCTGGACCGGATCGATGGCCACACCAAGGGCAAAGTCGTGATCGCCACCGTCTTCGGCGACGTCCACGACATCGGCAAGTCGCTCGTCAACACGATCCTCACCAACAACGGGTACACCGTGATCGACCTCGGCAAGCAGGTCCCGGTCGACGCGATCATCGATGCCGCGGTGGAAAACGAGGCCGACGCGATCGGCCTCTCAGCCCTGCTCGTCTCGACCTCCAAGCAGATGCCGACCTGCATCCAGGAGCTACACCAGCGTGGCCTGGATTTTCCGGTGCTGATCGGCGGCGCCGCGATCAACCGCGACTTCGGCCGCCGCACCCTCTACCCGAAGGGCAAAGAGTCCGACGAGGTCTACGAGCCCGGCGTCTTCTACTGCAAGGACGCCTTCCAGGGGCTCGACACGATGGACGCCCTGGTCGATACCGACGCGCGCCGTGCGCTGGTCGACCGGATCCGGGCCGAGGCCAAGCAGCTGCGAGAGAAGCCGGTCAAAGAGGACAACGCGCCTCCGACCACCGACGCCAGCGTGCGCTCCGCCGCCAGGACCGATGCCCCGATTCCCAGCCCGCCCCACTGGGGCAGCCAAGAGGTCGAGATCGAGTTCGACCAGGTCTTCCCCTACCTCGACCGTCACGTGCTTTTCAAGCTGCACTGGGGCGGTCGCGGGGTGAAGGGCGATGCCTGGCGGGAACTGGTCGAGGGAACCGACGAGGAGGAGGGCTTCGCGCCGCGGCTGGAGCGTATGTGGCGCGAGCAAAACTACCTGCACCCGCGAGCCCGCCTCGGCTACTTCCCCTGCAACTCGGACGGCAATGAGCTGGTGATCTTCGATCCCGAGGACCAGGATCGCGAGATCGAGCGCCTCACCTTCCCGCGCCAGCCGAAGCACGACCGGATCTGCCTGGCGGACTTCTACCGTCCGCTGGACTCCGGCGAACGCGACGTGGTCGCCCTGCAGGGCGTCACCGTCGGGCCCGAGGTGACCGAGCTGATCGAGCGGCTTGAGGGCGAAGGCGAGTTTGCCGAGCAGCTCTACGTGCACGGCCTCGGCGTGCAGGCGGCGGAGGGGCTGGCCGAGTGGCTGCACGCCGACGTCCGCCGGCAACTCGGCATCGCGCTCGATCAGGGAAGGCGCTACTCCTGGGGATACCCGGCCTGCCCGGACCAGTCCGAGCACGAGAAGGTCTGGCGCCTGCTCGACCTCGAACAGATCGGTATGACGCTCTCCGACGGCTACGCCGTGATGCCCGAGCAGTCGACGGTCGCGATCGTCGCCCATCACCCACAGGCGGTCTACTTCGGCATGAAGTCCGGCTTCATCCCAGAGGAAAAGACCCCGGACGAGCTGATCGCGGGAACCGACCGTGGCGGTGGCCTGCCGCCCGAGGCCGAGCCCGACGACGAGGAGGCCGAGCCGGCCGCCGCTGAGACGCTCGGCTGAGCGTCTCAGTTAAGTGGTTGGCTGGCTAACCGGCCGAGAAGGCGGGCCGGCGTCGGCTGGATGGAACCGGCGCCGGCCTCGTGCCTCCTCGTAGCCAGGAGTGCCAGCCTGGGAACGGTGGCGGCGTCTCCACGAGCGATCCTAATGGAATACAGGGCAGTTTTTTTATAGCTCAGCGAAAGTTCACGTAAACAACGTCTTCTTAAGCAACGCCTTCGCGGTTCGCCTGGGCGCTGCGAGAGCGCGGCGTCGACTCGAGCCGAACTGGCGCGGCGGAGAGAGCCTGCACGCGCAGATCGCTCCAGGTGAGGCCCTCCCGCACGAGTGCGGGTAGGCCGAGCGCGACCGCGGTCGCGATCTCGACGGCCTGCAGGATCACGCCGTAGGCGAAGGCATCGGCGGTGCCGATCCCGAACCCGGTGTGGAGGACGCTGTACACCGCAAGCTGGAAGACGCCGATGTTGGAAGGCGTCGCCGGGACGACGGCGGTGACATTGACCGCGAACAGGACCGCGGCGGCGGCGCCGATCCCGGCCTTGCCGTCGAGGCCGAGCGCGTAGAAGAGCACCCAGCAAGCGGCCAGCTGGATCGCCCAGGCGCCGAGCTGGGCGGCTGCTGCTGCGCTGCCCTGACGGGGGTCGCGGAAGACGGAGAGGCCAGCGCGTACCTGGATCAGGGCCCGGTGAACGGCGGCGCCGAGCCGGGCGAGCCGGCCGTTGCCGTTTCGCCGCATCAACAGCGGCGCGACCAGGACCACGACGAGGAGGATCAGGGGGACGAGGCTGAAGACGAACAGCTTCTGAGTGCCAGAGTGAAACAGCGGCGTGGTCGAAACGATGATCACGCCGAGCATCGCCAGGGCGACCAGGTTGAGGAGGGTCTGCGAGACCAGCGTGCCGAGCAGTACCGGGAACGTTTCCCGCATCCGGCCGGTACGCCTGGCGAGCGCCAGAGCGCGCGCCGGCTCGCCAAGACGGGCAGGCAACGTCGCCGACATCAGCACCCCGATCATCGTCGCCGAGGTGACGTCACGCCGCCGCAGCGACCGGTTGGGCAGTGCCGCGCGGGCGATCCAATACCAGGAGGCGGCGCGGAAGAAGAGTGAGGCGGCCATCAGCGCACAGGCCACCAGCACCCAGGTGAAGTTCGAGCGCACGATGCTTTCGACGACCGTGTCGACACCGATCTTCTGGGCCGCCAAGAGGGTGAGGCCGATGCCGAGTGCGCCGGCGACCCCCAGCCCGACCCGGCGTGCCAGCCGCCTTCCCCGGCTGCCGGCCTGGGCCGGCTCGGAGTCGAGCGACGGCAGGCGACGCGGCGGCAGCTTCGGCCCGCCGTCGGCGGGGCGCGTCCCCACCCAGTGGGCGACCCGTTCGGTCCTCGTGACCGGCTTCGGCGCCGCGAGCGCGCGCTCGTAGACGTCCGTCACCTGGTCGGCGATCCGCGGCCAGGCGTAGCGCTGGGCGCTCTGCCGCGCGGCCTCTCCCATCGTCTCGAGCAGCGCCGGCTCGTGGTGGATCCGCTGCAGCTCCTCGGCCAGGCGCTGGGGGTCGGCGGGCGGGACGAGCAGGCCGTCGACGCCGTCTGTGACCACGTCGCTGTAGCCGGCGATGGCGGAGGCGATCACCGGCGTCCCGGCGGCGAAAGCCTCGGTGAGCACCATACCGAAGCTCTCCCCGGAGAGCGAAGGAGCGCAGAGAACGTCGGCCTGGTGCAGCTCGGCCCAGAGGTCCTCCCCGGAGACACGGCCGCGGATCTCGATCGAGCTCATCAGCTCCGGGTCGGCGATGTAGCGAAGGACGTCCTCGCGCTCGGCCCCGATCACCGTCAGCCGGCAGGGAACGTGCTCGACCAGGGCATTGAACGCGGTCAGCAGGATCGGCAGCCCCTTGCGCTCCTCGGGCCGGCCGACGAAGAGGATTCGCAACTCCCCGCCTGGATGTGCGCTTTCCCGGGGCGCGGCGTCCACGTCGACCCCGTTGGGGATGATCGTGTAGTCGCCGCCGTACCAGCGCCGCCCGGTCCACGCCGCGGCCTCCGACACCGCGATCCGCGCCGAGAGGCGGTTGAAGACCCGGCGCGCGCCGAGACCATTGGCGATGTGGTTCGGAACCGCCTTGGTCGAGTAGGCGTGGAAGGTCCCGACCACCGGAGCGGTCGAGCCGAGGGTCGCGTTCCACCCGACCAGCGGGACCACCGGCTCGTGGACGTGGATGACGTCGAACTCGCCGGCCCGGACCTCGCGCCGGGGCGCGACGACCCCGCCGAAGGGGAATGGGGCAAGGTTGGAGACCGACCCGTTGGCACCGAAGCCCGCGGTGCGCCCGAGCGGCGTCAGGTAGTCCGGCATCGTCCGGGTTTCCGGATCGGCCCGGTGCAGCACCCGGCTGATCCGGCCAGGCGGATCGAAGGGGGCGAGCACGCGGACATCGTGACCCCGGCCGAGAAACTCTTCGGCAAGGGCCTCGACGTGCCGGTTTACGCCCCCCCGGTAGGACCAGGAATATGGCGAGACGAGACCTATGCGCACGAAGGGTTAAGGGTAGATCATCGCCCGGCCCCGACCCGGATACCGCGCCAGACCTAGAGCTGGGTCGCGATCAGGCCGAGCATCGCCGCGAACAGGGCAATGGCCGAGGCGACGATGGCTCCGCCGACCTGGATGATGGCGCGCTGCAAAGCATCTATTCGAAGCGAAAGCTCGCTGACGCGACCATTGAGGTCGTCGAGGCGCGAATCGGTCCAGGTGGATCTCATCTCCATGGCTCCATGCTAGGGAGAAATTTCCGACGTGTGTCGCGCGAGATTGTAACTTTTTGTCGTCGGGAAATCTTTCTCCGCATTTTCCGCCCAGGCGAAGCCGACGAAGACGAGCAGGTAGGCGGTTCCGATCTCGAGCATGAGGGCGCCGGAATCGTTGGCGAGGGTGCCGACCGCGGTCGCGACGAGGGCCCCCCAAAGGCCGGCGCGCGCAGTGGGGCGGCCGTGAAGCCAGGCGGCGAGGCGATCCCGGTAGACGACCGCGAGCGCGCCGAGGATCGCCACCACCGGCAGGAAGGCGAGCAAGATCGGCCGGCCGAAGCTGCGTGCGGAAAGCTGCAGGCGGCGCTGCGCGACGTCGGCGAGGTCGCCGAGACCGCCGGCATCGAGGACGGACCGGGTGAGATGGGCGTTGGCGCCAGAGACGAGGTCGACCAGAGCGAGCAGAGCCAGAACCGCGAACGGAGCCGCCACCACGAGCAGCGGCACCGAACGGCTGCGGCGGCCGGCGACGAGCACCGCAGCGACCGCGGCACCGACCGGCAACACGATCGCGGCCCCAACGTCGGCGCCGAACCTCCCGGCCGCGAAGACAAACGCGCAGAGCAGGCCAACAGCGAGAAAGCTCGCCGCACACCGCTGGCGCGAGAGCTGGGGTGCGAACCCGGCCAAGGCGGCCCCGGTTCCGGCGACGACGAGCACTCCGAGCAGCGCCTCCAGCTCGTTGCCGATCCCGTAAAAGCGCACGCCGAGGCCTGGGTTTGGCCCCAGCAGCGACAACGAGGTGAGCGGCGAGCCGGCGATCACGTCGACCCCGTAAGCGAGCACGGTCAGCGCCGATGCGATGGCGGGTGCGCGGTAGCCGCTCGACAGGGCAAGGGTGCAAGCGCCGAGCAGGGGAGCGCCAAGCATCACCATCAGCGCTTCCGTCGCCTCCCCCGGCTCGATCGCGGCGGCCCCGAGCAGGATCAGCGGCATGTAGATCACCGCGAGCCCGGCAATCCGAATGCCCACCCGCGCCGCCCGCCCCGAGGTCGCCGCGATCGCCCCCACCAACACGACGAGCCAAAGCAAGAGGCTCAACCCGATGACCGGCCCGCGCCGAGACGAGATCACCGTCATCCGGTCCGCCAACGATTCGACCGTCGCCGGGTCCACCGAGCCCTCGGAGCGGATCGGCTGTCCCGACATCTCCGCCGGGACGTCGGCACCGAAGCGCTCGAGGATCGTCGGCGCGACGTCGGTCGAGAGGACGTAGCCACCGAGCCGGGTGCTGCCGGAGGTGAGGTTGCCGTCGTAGCCCCGCCCTGCGATGCCGATCGGCAGCGGGTCGTCCGAGCGACCAGTGGGACGCGCGATGACGATGACGAGGTCGTCGCCCCGCAGACCCCGGGCAAGGCTGGGGAGCTGCGTCAGAGTCGCTCCTCGGACCTCAAACGCCTCGGCTTGAGCATCCGTGAGACTCGCCGCCAGCAAGCCCGGAACGATGTCGGCGGGCGCGGATTCCGCACGTTCCGTCACGGCTCGCCACCACCCCGGGCGGCTTGCCCCCCCAGGTGGCAGCTCCGAGTCGTACAACGAATCGAAGACCCGGTTGCCTTGCCCGATATCGAGATAGGTCTGCGCCGCCGGCACCGTCCCCAGCCCCGCGCTCATCACACCGGGAGAGAACCCGTCCCTCGCAAGCTCAGCCACGGAAGTGTCACTCGGGATCCACGCCAGCACGACACGAGCCGGTCCGTCCTTGGCGGCGCTCGCCGGGGTCGCTGCCACGAGCAAAGCGAGCGCTATCGTGATCCCGATGACCGACCGCACGTTCGCCAAGTTCACGTTTTTCAAGGTTGATCCAGCCTGGCGCCGTCGAGATCCCGAGCTTCGGGCCGCGGACAAGCGGGAGTTCCTCGCCGCCTGCGAGGACTTCGGCATCGACCGTTCGCTGCGGGCTTACTCAACCATAGGCACGCGCGGCGACGTCGACCTGCTGCTGCTCAGCCAGAGCCCCAACCTCGACGACATCCACACCTTCCACGTAGTGCTCGGCCAGAGCGGGCTGGCGAAGTGGGCAGAGACCCCGTACTCGTATCTCTCGATGACCAAACGCTCCCCCTACTCGGAGGAGCAGGCGCGGACCGAGATCTGCGTGTCGGAGCGCAAGTACCTCTTCCTCTACCCGATGGTCAAGCAGCGCCGCTGGTACGGGCTGCCGGCGGAGGAGCGCGGCCGGATCATGAAAAGCCACATCGAAGTCGGCCGCCGCTACCCCGAGATCACGATCAACACGACCTACTCGTTCGGCCTTGACGACCAGGAGTTCGTCGTCGCCTTCGAGGGCGACGACCCGGGGATGTTCCTCGACCTCGTCAACGAGCTGCGGCCGACCGAGTCGAGCGAGTACACCGAGCGTGAGACTCCGATCTTCACCTGCGTCGCGATGTCCGTCGGCAAGGCACTCGACGCCCTCGACGGCGCCCCGGCGGCGATCGCGGCCGAGACGCCCGCGCTCGGCTGAAACCGACTTCCCTATTCTTCGCGCTCGCCTTTCATGCGGGCAACGCGTCCCCTCTACATTCGGAAAACGAGATGACCCAGATCGGAACCCAGGAGAACCCGCTTCGAGTAGCGATCGTCGGCGCCGGCCCTTCGGGCTTCTACGCCGCTGAGCACATCCTCAAAGGCGAGGACCTGCACGCCCAGGTGGACCTCTTCGACCGCCTCCCCACCCCGTTCGGCCTCGTCCGCGGCGGCGTCGCCCCCGACCACCCGAAGATCAAGTCGGTGATCCGGGTCTACGAAAAAACGGCGGCCCGTGAGGGATTTCGCTTCTTCGGCAACGTCAAGGTGGGCCACGACATCGAGGTCGAGGACCTCGAGCGGCTCTACCACGCAATCGTCTTCACGGTCGGCTGCGAGACCGACCGCCAGCTCGGCATCCCCGGCGAGGACCTGTCGGGAAGCCACGCCGCCACCGCCTTCGTCGGTTGGTACAACGCCCATCCCGACTACGCCAGAGAAGACTTCGACCTCTCCTGCGAGCGCGCCGTGGTGATCGGCAACGGCAACGTGGCGATGGATGTCGCCCGGATGCTGGCGCTGACCGATCACGAGCTGCGCCAGACCGACACCGCCGACCACGCGATCGACGTGCTCGACGCGAAGGGGATCCGCGAGATCGTCGTGCTCGGCCGCCGCGGACCCGTCCAGGCCGCCTTCACCAACCCGGAGATCAGGGAGCTGGGTGAGATGGAGGACGCCGACGTCGTCGTCGACCCCGGCGAGGTGGAGCTGGACGAGGCGAGCGCGGCGTACCTGGAGTCCGACGACGCCGACAAGACCACCCGGGTCAACGTCGAGACCGTGCGCGAGTTCTCCCAGCGTTCGCCGGCCGGCAAGCGCCAGCGGATCGTCCTGCGCTTCCTCTCCTCCCCGGTCGAGATCAAGGGGGACGGCAAGGTGGAGAGCATCGTCATCGGCCGCAACGAGCTGGTCGAGGAAAGCGGCACCCTGCGCGCGAAGGACACCGGCGAGCGTGAAGAGCTCGAGTGCGGCCTGGTGCTGCGCTCCGTCGGCTACACCGGCATCCCGATCGAGGGCGTCCCCTTCGACGACAAGCGCGGGCTGATCCTCAACGACGGTGGCCGCGTGCTCGACTCCCACGACGCCGGCCACAAGGTCGGCCACTACACCGCCGGCTGGATCAAGCGCGGGCCCTCAGGCGTGATCGGCACCAACAAGAAAGATGCGCTGGAGACGGTCACCCACCTGCTCGCCGACGTCGAGTCCCAGACCCTGCTCCAGCCGGCCAGCCCAGAGCCATCGGCGGTCGAGGACCTGCTGGCCGAGCGCAGCGTCCGCTACGTCAGCTTCGAGGACTGGCAGGCAATCGACCAGGCCGAGGTCGGCCGCGGTGAGCCGCACGGCCGCCCGCGGGTCAAGTTCGTCCACGTCGAGGAGATGCTGGAGACCCTCGGCGAGAAGATCTCCGGCTGAGGCCACCGAGGTGGCTGCCGACCTGGCGGAGCTGAAGGCGATGATCGAGGCCGCGCTGCCCGGCGCCGCGGTCGAGGTCAGCGACGAAACCGGCACCGGCGACCACCTGCGTGCGGTCGTTACCGCCCCTCAGTTCGAGGGCCTCTCCCGGCTCGACCAGCACCGGCTGGTCAAGGCAGCCGTGAAGGAGCGCTTCGAGGACGGCACCATCCACGCGCTCTCAGTGAAGACCGAGGTCGCGGGATAGGGTCCGCGACCGCAAAATGCGACAGCAGACAATAAGTTACACTTCCGTGTCCCACGTGTATCACCTTGATCCCTAGCATGGAGGCCATGAAGTCAATGCGATCGACCTGGACCGACTCACGCCTCGACGATCTGAACGGTCGGGTCACGGACCTAAACCACCGGGTCACGGATCTCGGCGACCGCATGGATGCCGGTTTCGCGCGAGTCGACGGTCGCATCGATGCCCTCCAGCACACCATCCTTCAGGTCGGGGGAGGATTGTTCGCTGCATTCGTCGCACTGCTGGCGGCGATGATTGGTCTGATCATCACCCAACTCTAGGCCCGCCGGGGCCGGCAGCTACCCTGTGTCGCATGGCCGATGCCGAGCTGAAGTCGAAGGTCGAAGAGCTGATCGCCGCCAATCCGGTGCTGCTCTTCATGAAAGGAACGCCGGACATGCCCCGCTGCGGCTTCTCGATGCGGGTCGTGCAGGTGCTCGACTCGGTCGACGTCGAGTACGGAGCGATCGACGTCTTGCCCGCGCTGCAGCCGCTGCGCGAAGTAACGGCCGAGATCTCCGACTGGCAGACCTTCCCGCAGCTCTACGTCAACGGAGAGCTGATCGGCGGCGCCGACATCGTCGAGGAGATGTTCGAGTCCGGCGAGCTTGCCGAGGCGCTGGGAGTCGAGCAACCGCAGAAGGCCGCAGTTCCGGATGCCGCGCCGCCGGCGCAGTCTCCCCCGTTGCAGATCGAATAGCGCCCGAGCGGACTAGATGTAGTTCCTAAGCACGTTGTTCATCCGGACCTCCTTGGAGGCTGGCGGTGTCGAAGCCCCAGCAACAAGGAGGAACCGGATGAAGCTCCACGCTAACGCGCCCCTCGGCCCGAAGGGGAGAGCGATCATGGTCAAGAGGGTGCTCGCGGAAGGGATCGCGCTCGCGGAGGCGGCCGAGGCCGCCGGAGTGAGCGCGAGGACCGCCGGCAAATGGGTGCGCCGCTACCGCGCCGAAGGCGAGGCCGGGCTGCTCGATCGCAGCTCTGCGCCGAAGCACGTCCACAACGCCACCGAGCCCGAGCGGGTCGAGGCGATTGCCGCTCTGCGGCGGGTGCGGCTGACCGGCCCGGAGATCGCCGAGACCCTGGAGATGCCGACCTCGACCGTCTCTGCCGTGCTCAAGCGGATCGGCCTCGGCAAGCTCTCCCGCCTGGAGCCGACGGAGCCGATCCGCCGCTATGAGCGCTCCCGGCCAGGTGAGCTGATCCACATCGACGTCAAGAAGCTCGGCCGGATCAGCGCCAAGGGCGCGGGGCACCGCGTTACCGGCAAGCGCAACACGGAGATCAAGCGGCGCAAGGGCGGGGCCCTGCGCACGGGGTGGGAGCGGGTCCACGTCTGCGTCGATGACGCCACCCGCCTCGCCTACGTCGAGGTCCTGCCCGACGAGAAGGCGACCACTGCGATCGGCTTTCTGCGGCGGGCGCTCGCCTTCTACCGCTCCCACGGGGTCGAGGTCGAGCGGCTGATGACCGACAACGGCTCCGCCTACGTCTCGGTCGCCCACGCCCTCGCCTGCAAGGCCCTGGGGATCAAACACCTGCGCACCCGCCCCTACCGGCCCCAGACCAACGGCAAGGCGGAGCGCTTCATCCGCACGATGTTGCGGGAGTGGGCCTATGCAGCCGTCTACGGCTCATCTCCCGAGAGGGCCGCGGCCCTCTCGGGATGGCTGGAGCGCTACAACTTCAGACGACGACACGGCGCCCTCGGCCACCGGCCGCCGATTCAGAGGCTGCGGGAGCTGACCGGGAACAACGTGGCTGGCATCTACAACTAGACGGCGGCCGCTTGCTCGGCCGCGTCGTCTTTAACTTGGAACGACGATCCGCAGCCGCATGCCGCCACAACGTTCGGGTTGTTGACCTGGAAACCCGCGCCCTGCAGGCCTTCCACGTAGTCGACCTCGGAGCCGAAAACGAACTGCATGCTGACCTTGTCGACGAGGACGGCGACGCCGTCGACCTCGAAGACGTGATCGTCGTCCTTGGCCTTGTCGAAGGCGAGCGCGTACTGGAAACCGGAGCAGCCACCGCCGCGGACGGCAACCCGCAGGGCCTGCTCGCCGCTCTCGGCCTGGCTGCCAAGCAGCTCGCCGATCTTCTCGGCGGCCTTGGCACTGAGGGTGATAGCTACGTCGGGCGTGTCGTTCACTTCAACAAAGTGTAGCTTGGCGCAGGCGGCAGTCCGCGCAGGGGCTCGTCTGCCAGAATCGCCGCGTTGAACTCCAGCGCCGAGACCGCCGTCGTTTGTGACACCACGGCCTACCTGCCTTCAGCGCTGGTGGCGGAACACGGCATCCAGACGATCAGCCTCTATGTCTCGGTCGACGGCAGGCAGGAAGCCGAGTCCGAGATCTCCGACTACGCCGCCTTCTACGAGCGTCTGCGGGCCTCCGAAAACGGGGCTACTACCTCCCAGCCCTCGATCGGCGACTTCATTGCGGCCTATGAGCCACTGCTTGACGCAGGCCGAGAAATCGTCTCGATTCACATCTCCGCTGGCATCTCCGGCTCCTTCGAGGCTGCCGGCCAGGCGCGTGAACGCCTGATCGAGGAAGGGAAGGGCGGCGAGCGGATCCACGTGGTGGACTCCCGCACGGCGGCCGGCGGGATGGGACTCTGCACGCTCGGGGCGGCCGCCGCGGCTGCCGCCGGCGGCGACGGCGAGGCGGTCGTCGCCCGCGCCGAGGAGACCCGTCGGCAGCTGAAGATGTGGTTCGCGATCGACACCCTCGAGTACCTGCGCCGGGGTGGGCGTATCGGCGGCGCCCGAGCCTGGATCGGCGGCGCCCTGAAGATCAAGCCGATTCTCACCCTGGAGGAGGAGATCACGCCGGTCGAGCGTGTCCGCACTCGCGCCCGGGCGCTGGAGCGGCTGCGCGGCTACGCCCGCCAGCGGCACGAGTCAGGTGCCGACGGTTGGGTCGTCCAACACATCCAGGACGACGAGACGGCGGCGGCGCTGATCGACGATTGCCGTGAAATCTTCGGCTGCGAGCCGGCCTTCGTCTCCGAGATCGGCGCCGTCCTCGGCGCCCACGTCGGCCCGGGCCTGTTGGGCGTCGGCAGCGTGCCGACGTCCGTTCTCACCTGAGCGTTCCTCAGCGGCGGCGGAGCATGGCGCGGACGCCTATGGCGAATCCGACAGCCGCAGCGCCGATGATCAGCTCGCGCTTGTGCTCATTCACCTGACGGCGCCAGTCGGTCAACTCGGCGACCCGGCCGCGAAGAGCTTCAACGGAGGTGCCGAGCTGGCGGCGCTGGAAGTCGATGTCACGCCGGATCTGAGCCGCCGTACGACCCGGCAGCCCCGCGGTGGACAGTCCAGCCGGCGGCGGATTCGCACTCACTTGACCTCCTCCTTTTCGAGCATCTCCTTGGTCAGCTTTGCCTCTTCGATTGCCTGCTCTGGCACCGGCGGCGCGCCGGCGCGTACCGAGCGGTAGGCGATGAACCCAGCCGCGGCCGCGATCAAGAGGAAGGCGGCGGCCTCGACGAAGAACCCGGGCCACGCCTTGCCGTCGAAGACCTCTTCGTTGAGCAGCCAGGCGATCCCCTCCATCACCAGGATCAGGGCGAGGAAGGCGAAGACGCCGGCGGCGACGCCGACGACCGAGCCGCGAAGGATCTTGCCGACTTTCTCGGAGACCTCCGCCTTGGCCAGCTCGAACTCCTCACGGATCAGCGTCGAGGCGCGTTCGGAGACGTCAAAGGCAAGCTCGGCGACCGAGCGACGATCGGGCTCCGGCGGCGGGGTGGGTGGCGGCGTCTGGTTCGGCTCGGGCACGAGGGCTACTCCGGCGGGTCTTCGTCGAAGAGGCGCCGCCAGAGCATCGCCGACAGGCGCGCCGCGAGAACGCTCGCGAGAGCGCTGCTTGCGGCAAGCATCCCGCTCCAGACCAGCCTTCTGACTATCTCGTTGTCCACGTGGCTCGACCTTACCCCTCAGCGCGGTTCTAAACCGTCGCAGATCGTCGTCAGCAAGAGGTCCTTCGCCTGGTCGAAGTCGGTGTCGGAGGCCGGGATCACGCCGAAGATCCAGCCGGAGAGAAGCTGCTCGACCGCGCCGTAAAAGGTCATCGAGGCGAAATCGGGGGCGACGTCGGCGCGGAATGCCCCAGCTGCCTGGCCGTCTTCGACGATCTTCGCGATCGACTCATAGGCGCGGCGGATCTCCTCCAGGTGGGTACGCCCAAACGAGTTGGCGGCGCGCGTCACCTCGACGATGATCACCTTCATCAGGTCCGGGTCGTGCCGGTAGGACTCGAAGATGAAGGTCGCCACCGCGCCGAGCTTCTCGCGCGGGGTGTCGCCGGTCTGGTCGGCCTCCTCGATCGCCGTCAGCAACAGCGACCAACGCTCGAGGAACAGTTCGTTCAGGACCTCATCCTTCGAGTTGAAGTAGTGGTAGACCAGCCCGTAGGCAACGCCCGCCTCGTCGGCGATGTCGGAAACACGGGTCGCGTGGAAGCCCTGGCGGGCGAAGACCCGGATCGCGGCGTCGAGGATCTGGCGTCGCTTGTCGGCGGGAGGTGCCTTGGCCATCAGGCGTGGGCCTCCTGCGGCCAGGCGTAGGCCCCTGGTTGGCGGTTGGCCAGAGCCGGCAACGACTCGCGGATGCGCTCCTGCGCCTCGAGGTCGAGGTCGGTGGCAACGAAGCACTCCTCGTCGGGCGCGGTGGCGAGGACTATGCCCCAGGGATCGACGATCGCCGAGCGGCCGAAGGACTCGTAGTGCGGCGGTGCCTTGCCAACCTGGTTGGGCGCCAGCACGAAGAGCTGGTTCTCGATCGCCCGCGAGCGCAGCAACACCTCCCAGTGGTCGCGGCCGGTGGCCGCGGTGAAGGCAGAGGGCACGGCGATCAGCCGGGCACCCCGCAGGGCGAGAATCCGGAACAGCTCGGGGAAGCGGAGGTCGTAACAGACGCTCATCCCAGCGATCAGCCCGCCAACCGGGGCCGTGACCACCTCGGCCCCCGCCTGCTCGTACTCGGACTCCCGGTAGGAGACGCCGCCCGCATCGACGTCGAACATGTGGATCTTGCGGTAGACGCCGAGGTCCTCGCCGCTCGGCCCGAGCAGGACCGAGGTGTTGAAGGCCCTCCCACCCCCGCCCTCCTCGCTGATGCTGCCGGCGAGAAGGTGGATGCCGAGGTCCCGGGCCCAGCCGCGGGCGGCGCTCAAGCTCGGGCCGTCAAGCGGCTCGGCACCGGCGAGCTGGTCCGGCCCGGCGGCCAGCAGGTTCCACTTCTCCGGCAGCGCGACCAGTTCCGCGCCGTCGGCGGCGGCGTCACGGACGAGGCGCTCGGCCGCGGAGAGGTTCCGGGGCTTATCCCCGGTCGAGTTGAGCTGTACCGCGGCTACGCGCAAGAGCTTCGTATCCTCCACTGCGGTCGTCGGTGCTGGGTACCTGATTGACCAGTCAATCGGTCGATCCCAGTATAGGAGGGCCGAGGCGGCCTCCGGCCGAACGTCGCTACAGGCCCATGACCCGCCCGACGATGCGGTCGAAGACCGGCGTCGGGATCAGTGGCTTCAGCCTCGCCTGGACCTTGGCGTCGATCCCGACCAGGTAGCGGGTCCGCGGTCGGTTGTCGGTAAGCGCGTGCTCGATCGCCACCGCGACCTTGTCCGGCGCGATCCCGCGCTCGGCGGTCTGCCGGACGACCTTGCGGTAGCGCTCGATCGCCTTGCCGTAGAGCGCCTCCTGCTTCGGCGGGGTGCGTTCGTTGACCTCGTCGGCGTTGCGCTCGCCGCTCTCCCAGATCGGGGTGTCGATTGACCCCGGCTCGACGATCGAGACCGAGATACCCCACGAGCGCAGCTCTTGGCGGAAAACGTCTCCCACGGCCTCGATCCCGAACTTGGCCGCGTGGTAGGCGCCGGTCATCGGGAAGGCAATGCGGCCGCCGATCGAGCTGATGAGGACGATCCGCCCGCGCGCCAGGCGAATCGGGTCGAGCACGGCCTGGGTCATCGCCACGTGCCCGGTCAGGTTGACCTCCAGCTGGCGGCGAAAGTCGTCGATCGGCAGCGTCTCCAAGGGTCCCGGGATCGCGACCCCGGCGTTGTTGACGAGCCCGTCGAGCCCTCCCTCCGCCTCGGCGGCGATGCGCTCCGCGGCCGCCGCGATCTGCTCGGCCTCGGTGATGTCGAGGATCAACGGGACGAGGCGTTCTGAGGCCGCCACCCGCAGGCCTTCGGCATCGGCCTCCTTACGAACCCCGGCGAAGACCCGCCAGCCCGCCGCGTCGAGGCGCAGCGCCGTCGCCCGGCCGATGCCGGTGGACGCTCCGGTTATGAGTACCGAACGCACACGGTCAGGCTACATACGGTGAGCCGAAGGCGGCACGTGCGTAACCTTGACGGGTCATCGTGAACCAAACCCCCAGGGACGACGCCGAGCGCAAGCAAGTAACGGTGCTGTTCGCCGACGTGAGCGGCTCGATGGACATGTCCGAGCAGCAGGACCCGGAGGAGTGGCGCAAGATTATGCAGCGCTTCTTCTCGATCCTCGCCGACGCGGTGACCCGGTTCGAGGGAACTGTGGACAAGTTCACCGGCGACGGGATCATGGCCGTGTTCGGGGCGCCGATCGCCCACGAGGACCACGCGCGGCGCGCTTGTTACGCCGCCCTGCAGATGCTCGACGACGTCTCCGAGTACGCGGGCGAGCTGCGCCGCGGGCCGGGGCTCAACTTCTCCACCAGGATCGGGATCAACTCTGGCGAGGTCGTGGCCGGCGCGATCGGTTCCGACAGCGACGACGATTACACCGCGATCGGCCACACGGTCGGGCTGGCCCAACGGATGGAGGCGCTGGCAGAGCCGGGCAAGGCCTACGTGACCGAGAGCACGGCCGAACTCGCCCAAGGCTTCCTCGACCTCTCCGACCTCGGCGAGTTCGAGATCAAGGGAGCGAGCACGCCGGTCGGGGTCTTCGAGCTGGCCGGGGTCGGCCAGGCACGGTCGCGCCTCGACCTTGCCCGCGAGCGCGGCTTCTCCCGCTTCGTCGGCCGCGATCGGGAGATGCGCGTGCTCGAAGAAGCGCTGAAGAAGGCGAAGGCCGGCTCCGGAGGAGCGGTGGGGATCGTCGCCGAACCGGGGATCGGCAAGAGCAGGCTCTGTCACGAGTTCATCGGGCACTGCCACGGCGAGGGGGTCGAGGTCTTCGAGGCGCAGGCCCAGGCGCACGGGCAATCGATTCCGTTCATGCCGGTGCTACAGATGCTGCGCTCTTTCTTCGGTATCGCCGACCGCGACCCCGAGCAGGTGGCACGGGAGAAGATCGCCGGACGGGCGCTCCTGCTCGACGCCGGGTTCGCCGATGACCTGCCGCTGATGTTCGATTTCCTCGGAGTGCCCGACCCCGACCGCCCGGTGCCACAGATGAGCCCGGAGGCGCGGCAGCGGGCCCTCGGCGGCATCGTCTGCCGACTCGTCAACACCCCCAGCCGCCGAAAGACGCTGGTCCTGGTAATCGAGGATCTGCACTGGATCGACGACGGCAGTGCGACGATGCTGGGCGAGCTGATCGACGCGATCGAGGGGACCAACACCCTCGCGGTCGTCAACCACAGGCCCGAATACTCCCCCGTCTGGACCGCCTCGTCGGCGTACCGCACGATCTCACTGGAGCCGCTGACCCGCGGCCACACGCAGGAGCTGCTGCGCGATCTTGCCGGAGAGGACCCTTCGCTTAAGGGACTCGACCACCCGATCCACGAGCGCACGCAGGGAAATCCGTTCTTCATCGAGGAGATCATCCGCGAGCTTTCCGAGGCCGGGTACATGGAGGGCGAGCGCGGCGCCTACCGGTTGACCCGCCCGATCGAGGGCGCGGGAGTCCCGGTCACCGTCCAAGCTGTGCTCGCCGCCCGCATCGACCGCCTCAGTCCCGGGGCGAAGCAACTGGTCCAGGTCGCCTCGGTGGTCGGCAAGGAGTTCAGCGGCCGGGCGCTGGGGTTGGCCGCCGGGCTCGAGCCGGATGAGATCGACCCGGTCCTCTGCGAGTTGATCGACGCCGGCTTCCTCTTCGAAGCTGAGATGTACCCACAGCGGGTGCTGGCGTTCCGCCACCCGCTGACCCGCGAGGTCGCCTACGGGACCCAGCTGGCCGACCGGCGCGCGGCTACGCATGCCGCTGCCGCCCGCGCCCTGATCGAGCTGAACCCAGAGCGCCACGACGAGATCTCGGCGCTGATCGCCCACCACTTCGAGGAAGGCGGGGAGACGCTCGAGGCGGCCCGCTGGTCCGCCCGGGCGGCCTACTGGGCCGGCCACAGCCGGCCGCGGGAGTCACAGCAGCTCTGGCGCAAGGTGATGGAACTGGCCGCCGAGCTCGACGAGAACGACGAGACGGCTGCCCTCGCCGTTACCTCCCGGCTACTGCAGCTCCAGTACGCCTGGCGGATCGGCATGGCGCCGGAGGAGCAGGCACGGCTGGCCAGCGAGGTCGAGGAGATCGCGACGCGCCGAAATGACCTCCACTCGCTGGCCTTGCTGCGCGTGTCAGTGGCGGTCCGGCCGGGCATCCAGCACCACGTCGACGACTGGCTCGCGGCGGCCGAGGAGGCGAACCGCCTGGCCGACGAATCGGGCGACCGACACCTACGAGTGGCGGTTCGGAGCGCGGGCGCATACGCGTTCCTCTGCGCCGGTGACTTCAACGGCTTCGAGAGAGAGCTCGACGAGATGCTTGAGCTGACCGACGGGGAAGCATCTGTCGGAGCCGGAATCGTGCTCGGTAGCCCCCACGCCTGGGGGCTGATGGGGAAGGGCATGGCGCAGCGCGAGCGCGGTGAGCTCGAGGACGCCGAGGAGCTTTTCGAGGCGGCCTTGCGGATTGCGATCGAGGAGGACGACCCGGAGACGGCGAGCTGGATCCGCAGCAACCAGGCCGGCCTGATGGCGGTTCGCGGCGATACCGACGCCGGGGTGGCACTCGCCAGGCGCAACTACGAGCTCACCGACCGGCTCGGCGACGTCTTCTCACGCAGCGTCGCACTGGCCAACCTCGCCTGGGCTCAGCTCGCGGCCGAGGAATACGAGGACTCGCTCGAGTCGATCGAAGAGGCCGAGCGCCTCTACCGCGAGGCGATGGGCAGCGGCGGCGAGATGGAGGGCTGGCGAGCGGCGCTTCGCTCCCAGGCGCTGAGGGGGGCTGGACGGACCGAGGAGGCGATCGAGCTGGCGGCCTGGGCCGCCGAGATCTGCCGGGAGCGAGGTCTACGGTGGAGCCTGCCGATCGCACTTCTCGCTCTCGCCCGCGGCCTGGTCGAGGAAGGGGAACACGAGGCAGCCCTCGATGCACTCGCGGAGGGAGCGGAGGTGGCCCGAGAAACGGGAGCCCTCAGCCTGCTCGCCGACATCGAAGCCGAGCGCGACGCCCTCTCCCCCAGCCGGGCCTAGGCTCAGTCGCGGCCGGCGCGGTGGCGCTCGAGCTCGGCGACCATCAGCTTGGTGTGGAGCGCCGCAATCAGGTCTTTCAGCGGCTGCGAGCCGGCTTCAAGCATCTCGACGACCCGCTCAGGTGGCACCTCGCCGGCGAGCCGATTCATCACCACGTCGACCTCCTGGCTGACCAGCTCTTCCAGCGCGGTCTTGTAGCGCAGGGTGTCGTAGACGGTGAAACCGATCTCCTCGTCGTAGCCGCCGGCGCGGAAACGGCTGATCGCCTCGATGATGGTCACGTCGGAAGGGGTGTAGCCGCGGCTGTTGGGGGTCAGGACCTCGAGCTCGGCGAGACGGTCGAGGACCTCGGCGGGAACGCCGTAGCGCTCCCTGACCTCGGCGGCGCTCGTTCGCGAGCGCTCCGCGGCCAGAGCCCGGTCGAGGATCTGGTCCTCCAGGTCGAGCATCGCCTCGGCCCGGTCGGGGTCCTCTTCGAGCACCGCCCGGATCGCTTTCAGCGGCATGAACCGCTTCTCCTGCAGCCGCTTGATCAGCCGGATCCGGTCGACGAACTCAGGCGGGTAGTAGGCCATGTTGCGACTCGTCTTCACCGGCTCCGGCAGGAGTCCCTCGCGCAGGTAGTGCTTGATCGTCGGGGCCGGGACGCCGGAGGCCTCGGCCAGCTCCCCCATTCGCAGCAGCTCGGTGCCGGCGGTGTTCATGCGCGGAACTCCGACGGCTCGGCGTCAGCGCTCGGTCCCGCCACCGCACCCGCCTCGCGCATCGATGCGATCTCCTCCGCCGAGTACCCCGCCTCGCGCAGCACCTCGTCGGTGTGCTCGCCGAAAGCCGGCGCCGGGCGGGTCGGGTCGGCCGGGGTGCGGCTCAGCTTCACCGGCGCGCCGATCTGGCGCACCTTGCCGAGACGCGGCTGGTCCATCTCGACCACCATCTCGCGGGCACGCACCAGGTCGGAGTCGAGCGCCTCGTCGACCTCGAGGACCGGCTCGATGCAGCAGTCGTGCTCGTCGTTGAAGGCAAGCCATTCGGCGCGGGTGCGGGAGCGGAAGATCTCGGCGACCTCGCGCCAGGCCTCGGACCCCGGCGCCTCGAACTGGCTGTCGATCAGGTCCGGCCGGTCGACCCCGTTGCAGAGGGCGGCCCAGAACTTCGGCTCCAGAGCGCCACAGGTGACCCAGCCGTCGGCCGCCTCGTAGGGCAGGTAACAGACCAGCCCGCCGGCGAGCTGTTGCTCGCCGCGCCGCGGCACCTCGCCATCGCAGAAGTAGCGCCCGGCGACCATCGCCAACCAGGAGAGAGCGCCGTCGGCCATCGAGACGTCGACCATCTGGCCCTCGCCGGAGCGCCCGCGCTCGTGCAACGCCGCCATCACCCCGAAGGCCGCCATCTGGGCACCGCCGCCGATGTCAGCGATCTGGCCGCCCGCCTGCACCGGCGGGCCTTCGCGGGGCCCGGTCAGGCCAAGCAGCCCGACCAGCCCCAGGTAGTTCATATCGTGGCCGGCGCGCTGGGTGTAGGGGCCGTCCTGGCCGTACCCGGTGATCGCGCAGTAGACGATCCGCCGGTTGCGCTCTCGCATCGTCTCGTAGCCGACCCCGAGCCGGTCGAGCACCCCGGGCCGGAAGCCGTCGAGGACGACGTCGTAGGACTCCACCAGGCGCAGCAGGACCTCGCGCCCGGCATCGCTCTTGAGGTCGAGCCGGACCGAGCGCTTGCCGCGGTTGAGCGAGAGGTAGAGCGCCGAGCGGGTGCCGAGCGCCTGCTCCTCGTCGGTCCCGTAGTAGGGGGGTGCCCACCGGATGTAGTCGCCCATCCCGGTGTCCTCGACCTTCAGCACTTCGGCGCCGAGATCGGCCAGCAGCAGCGAACAGAAGCCCCCGGGGAGGAGCCGGGTCAGATCGAGGACCTTGACGTCCGAGAGAGGCAGCTCGCGGGTCATTGCGGCTCGACCCCGACCGGGAACTCGACCGAGTTGGCGATGAAACAGAGCTCGTGGGAACGGCGGTGCAACTCCTCGATCGCCTCGGGCGGCGGCGGCTCGCCCTCCCAGCGGACGTGCGGCCGCAGCGTCGCCGCGGTGAAGCGCTTGCCGTCGAGGATCCCGTCGGCGTCATCTTCGTAGGAGGCGACCGTGAAGCCGCGTTTCCGGGCCAGCGCCAGGAACCAGAGCATGTGGCAGCTGGATAGCGCCCCGACCAGCAGCGACTCGGGGTTCGACTTAGTGTCGTCGCCGCCGAGCTCGAGAGCCGAGGAGCTGGGCAGCGACTGGACGCCGAGCAGAACCTGGTGGGCCTGACCGTCCCCTGCCTCGCCACCGTCCCAGGAAACGCCTGCGCGGTGAATCGTGGTCGCCATGCCTAGGCCTCGGCCCGGCGCGGCACTCCCAGGAGGTCGCGCGCCTCGGCCACGCTCGCCGGCCGCCGGCCGATGTCTTCCGCCATCTGGCGGGCCTTGGCGATCAGGTCGCCGTTGGACTTCGCCATCTCCCCGTTCGGCAGGTAGAGGTTGTCCTCGACGCCCGCGCGGACGTTGCCGCCGAGCACCAGCGAGGAGGCGAGTAGCTTCCACTGGTCGCGAGAGATCCCGATCACCTGCCACTGGTTCGGCCCCTCGGGGCCGCCGGGGATCTGGTCGGACATCAGGTTGACGTTGCGCGGCGTCGGGCGGATGCCGCCGGTCACCCCCATCACCAACGAGATCTGCAGCGGCGGCTCCAGCAGCCCCATGTCGACCAGCGGGTCGAGATTGGCGACGTGGCCGGAGTCGAAGCACTCGTGCTCGGGCTTGATCCCAAGCTCCCGCATCTCGGTGAGGAACTCGATGATCGTGTCGAAGCTGTTCTCGAAGACCGTGTTGAAGACGAAGTCCTTACGCCGGGGCGAGTACTTGGCGTAGTTCATCGAGCTCATGTTGAGAGCGGCGACGTCGGGGCGCATGGCCCGCAGGTATTCCAGCCGCTTCTCGATCGGGATCCCGATCGCGCCGGTCGAGTAGTTGACGATCACGTCGCCGACTTCGGCCAGGATCGCCTCGGTGATCGCCTTGAAGTCCTCGATCTCATACGACGGCGTGCCGTCCGGTTTGCGGGCGTGGATGTGGATCTGCGAAGCGCCCTCGTCGACCGCCCGCCGCGCCTCCGCCGCGTACTCCTCCGGCGTGTAGGGGATCGCCGGACACTGGTCGCGGTTGGCGATCACCCCACTGATCGAGCAGCTGATGATCACCGGGTCGGCGAAGGAGCTCATACAGGCATCACCCCGTGGCGTTTCTTCGGCTTCTCCACGTGCTTGTTCCGCGCCATCCGCAGCGCCTTGACGATCGTCGGCCGGGTCTCCCGCGGGTCGATGATGTCGTCGATCACCGCGTTGCCGGCGGCGATGTAGGGGTCGATCTGCTGGCGAACGGCGTTCAGCATCTCCTCGCGGGTGGCGTCGGGATCGTCGGAGGCCTCGATCGCCGAGCGGCCGATGATGTTGACCGCGCCCTCGGCGCCCATCACCGAGATCTCCGCCCCCGGCCAGGCGACGATCAGGTCGGGCTCATACGCCTTGCCGCACATCACGTAGTAACCGGCGCCGTAGGCCTTGCGGACGACGACGGTCACCTTCGGCACGGTGGCGCGGCTGACCGCGTAGAGCATCTTCGCGCCGTGGCGGATGATCCCGGCGTGCTCGACTTTCGAGCCGACCATGAAGCCGGGGACGTCCTGGAGGAAGACGAGCGGGATGTTGAAGGCGTCGCAGAGGTTGATGAAGCGCGCCGCCTTGTCGGATGAGTCGTTGTCGAGGATCCCGGCCAGGTGCTTGGGCTGGTTGGCGACGATCCCCGCCGGCTGGCCGCCGAAGCGAGCGAAACAGGTGATCAGGGTGCGGGCGAACTTCGGCTTGATGTCGAAGTACTCGCCGTCGTCGACGATCTCGCGGATCACGTCGTACATGTCGTAGGGCTGGCGCGAGGACTCGGGGACGATCTCCATCAGCTTCTCCGACATCCGGTCCTCGGGGTCGGCGCTCTCGCGGACCGGTGGCTTCTGCTCGCAGTTGGGCGGGAAGTAGGAGAGGTAGTCGCGAACCACGCGGATGCACTCCTCGTCGTCCTTCACCTCAAGGTCCCCCACTCCAGATTTGCGGCAGTGGACCTTGGCCCCACCCAGCTCCTCCATCGTGATGTCCTCGCCGGTTACCGCTTTGGTCAAGTGCGGCCCGGCGAGCGCCATCGCCCCCTGGCCGGAGACCATCGGGACGAAGTCCGAGAGCGCCGGGATGTAGGCGGTGCCGGCGGCACACGGGCCCATCATCGCCGCCACCATCGGGATCACTCCGGACATTTCGACCTCCTCGCGGAAGAGGTGGCCGGAGCCGGCGAAGAGCGAGCCGGAGGCCTCCTGGATGCGGGCGCCGGCGGAGTCGAGCAGCCAGATGAACGGCATCCGCTTCTGCAGCGCCATCTCGCGCAGCCGCGTCACCTTCAGCTCGCCGGTCATCCCCATCGAGCCGGCCATCACGGTGAAGTCGTAGGCGGCAATGCAGCAGGCGCGTCCGTCGACGTCCCCCCAGCCGGTGACGACACCATCTGCCGGCGCGTCGACTCCCTCCATCGCCCGCTGGGCGAAGTGAGGGCGACCGTGAACGCCCAGCTCGATGAAGGTCCCGGCGTCGACCAACAGGTCGATCCGCTCGCGGGCGGTCAGCTTGCCGCGCTCGTGCTGCTTGGCGATCCTCTCCTCGCCACCGCCGAGCTTCGCCTTCTCGCGCCGCTCGTGCAGCTGGTCGGTTAGGTCACCGAGCGGCGCGGTGCCCGGCAGCAGGTCCTTTGGCTCTTGCTCGGTGCTCGCCATCACCTTCCCTTCCACTGCGGGTCGCGTTTCTCAAAGAAGGCGGTGACGCCCTCGACGATGTCCTCGGTGCTCAAGGTGAGGGAGAGTTGGGAGCGCAGGTAATCGAGCGCGTCGTCGACGGCCATGTCCTGCTGGCGATACATCGCGTCGTGGCCGAGCCGCATCAGGACCGGGCTCTTGGAAGCGAGCTTGCCCGCCCACTCGGCCACGGCCGCGTCGAACTCCACAGCCGGGACGACCTTGTTGGCGAGCCCGAACTCGACCGCCTGCTCGGCGCTCAGCCGCTCGCCCAGAAGCATCATCTCGTTGACCTTCTTGCGCGGGACGTTGCGGTAGATGATCGCCATGATCATGTAGGGGAAGGCGCCGACGTTGATCTCCGGCGTGCCGAAGGTCGCTCCCTCCCTGGCGATCACAAGGTCACAGGAGAGGGCGAGCCCCATTCCCCCCGCCAGCACGTGCCCGTTAGCCGCGCAGAGCGAGGGCTTGCCGAGCCGCGGCATCAGCCGGAAGAACTCGAGGAAGAGGTCGGAGGCGAAGTGTTTGGCGACAAGGGGCACTTCCGCCGCGAAGCCACCGAGGTCGGCGCCGGCGCAGAAGGCTTTGTCTCCCGCGCCGGTGAGGACCACGGCGCGGACGTCATCGGCGTCGCGCGCCTGCTTCATCGCCGCCACCAGCTCGGTCAGCATCTGGCCGGAGAGCATGTTGCGCTTCTCCGGGTTGTTCAGCGTCACCGTGGCGACGCCGTCCGCGACCTCGTAGGCGACCAGCTCGTAACTCTCGGTGCTCACGGCGGCAACGATAGCCGACTATGTTGAAAGTAGGAAGTGCTACTGTCTACTCGGCCTTTAGGAGAACACGAGCGAGGGAGAGATACATGGCGACGACCGCGACGACCAACGGCTCCAGCGTCATCAAGCCCGACCACGCGGCCGAGCGCAAGCACATGATCTTCACGCAGGAGCACGAAGACCTGCGCGAGTCGATGCAGTCCTGGGTGCAGAAGGAGCTGTGGCCGCATCGCAACGAGTGGGAGGAGACCACTTGGCCGCGCGAGGTCCTGAAACGCGCCGGCGATCTCGGCTTCCTCGGCCTCTGCTTCCCGGAGGAGTACGGCGGCCAGGGCGGCGATTATTACTACTCGATGGTCCGCGCCGAGTGCATGAGCTACTCGGGCTCGGGCGGGCTCAACATGGGCTTCGTCGTCCACACCGACATGGTGCTGCCGCCGATCGAGATGCTCGGCACCGAGGAGCTGAAGCAGCGCTACTTGCCGCCGGCGATCCGCGGCGAGAAAATCGGTTGCCTGGGGATCACCGAGCCGGAGGCGGGCTCCGACGTCGCCGGCATCCGCACCAAGGCAATCCGCGACGGCGACGAATTCGTCGTCAGCGGCTCGAAGACGTTCATCACCAACGGCGCCCGCGCCGACTTCATCGTCCTCGTGGTCAAGACCGATCCCGACAAAGCGCATGACGGAATGAGCCTGCTGGTCGTCGACCTGCGCGACGAGAACGGGGAGACGGTGCCCGGCTTCAGCGTCTCGCGCAAGCTCGAGAAGATGGGCATGCACGCCTCCGACACGGCGGAACTCAGCTTCGAGGACGTTCGTGTCCCGGTCGAGAACCTGCTCGGCGAAGAGGGCAAGGGCTTCTACCACATCGCCTGGGAGCTCCAGAGCGAGCGGATGGTCGCCTGCGCCGGGGCTGTCGCCGGGGCGCAGCGGATGTTCGACCGCACGCTCGAGTACGCCAAAGAGCGCAAGGCCTTCGGTCGTTCGATCGGCAACTTCCAGGTGATCCGTCACAAGTTCGCCGAGATGGCGACCAAGATCGAGGCCGCCCGGCAGTTCACCTACGCGACCGCCTGGCGCTACGCCAACGGCGAGTACCCGGTCCGCGAGATCTCCGAGTGCAAGCTCTACACCTCGCGCATCGCCTGCGAGGTGGCCGACGAGTGCATCCAGATCCACGGCGGCTACGGCTACATGAAGGAGTACGAGATCGAGCGCGCCTACCGCGACGTCCGCCTCAACCGGATCGGAGCCGGCACCGACGAGATCATGCTCGAGGTGATCGGGCGGAGCTACGGGCTGTAGTCGGCCCCGAACTAGCCGCCGCTGATGAGGATCGAGGCGATCACGCCGATCAGGCCGACCCCCAAGCCTCCACCCACCTGGAAGATCGCCAGCCGGAGAGAGTCGATATCTCCGCGCAGGTCCCGGATGTCGCGATCGATCCGCTCCAGGGCGCGGTCCAAACCATCGAATCGGTCGTCAAGTCGCTCGTCGGTCCACATCGTCCGCTCCATGGATAGCACGCTAACGAAGAAAAGCGCACGCGAAACGCGTTGTCTGCAAACTCTTTGTAGCACCTTCGTCCCATGATTGGCACCGAGCGTGTCCAGGCCTACTACGAAGCGCTCAATACGGGCGATGCCGCGGGGGTCACGGCCCACTTCACCGACGACGCGGTGCACTACTACACCCGGCTCGGACCGCACGAGGGAGCGAAGACGATCGGCGACTACGCGGCGCTCGGAGTAGCGACGATCGACGCCCAGTGGTACATCGAGAACGCGATCGAGCAGGGCGATCAGGTGGTGATCGAGTGGACGATGACCTGGCGCGATCCCAAGAGCGACGAGCGTCGGCTCGACCGCGGCACCGAGTGGTTCCTGATCCGCGACGGCAAGATTGCCGAGGTGCGCGCCTACCACCACGGCGGACCCAAGAATCCCCAGGGCGACCTGCTCGGCTTCGACCACAAGGCGCGCGGCTACCTGATGCTCGAGGACTGGACGGCCCCTACTAAGAGCGGGGAAAACCCCGCATGACCGTTGTCAAGGACACCGGCCGGCGGGCGACGCCGCCCCCGTTCGGCGAGGAGCACGAGGAGCTGCGGGAGACCGTCAGCCGCTTCGTCTCCAAGGAGATCGCCCCCAACGTCGACGAGTGGGAGGCGGCGCGGGAATTCCCCCGTGGGCTGTACTCGCGCTGCGCCGAGCTCGGTTTCCTCGGACTGAAGTTCCCGGAGGAGTACGGGGGCCAGGGCGGCACCCACCTGCACGACGCGATCTGGGTCGAAGAGCTGGCCCGCTCCGGCGGCTCCGGCGGGGTCGCCGCCGGGCTCAATGCCCACGCCTCGATCGCGATGCCGCCGATCTTCAACTTCGGAACCGAGGAGCAGAAGCAGCGCTGGCTGGTTCCCGGAATCGCCGGCGAGAAGATCGGCGCCCTCGGGATCACCGAGCCCGGCGCCGGCTCCGACGTCGCCGGCATCACCACCAAGGCCGAGCGAGTGGGCGATGGCTACGTGGTCAACGGCGCCAAGACCTTCATCACCAACGGCGTTCGCGCCGACTTCCTCGTCTGCGCCTGCAAGACGACCCAGGAGGGCGGCCACCACGGCATCTCCTTCCTCGTCCTCGAGCGGGAGATGCCCGGATACGAGGTGGCGCAGAAGCTGGAGAAGATGGGTTGGCACTCCTCCGACACCGGCGAGCTCTCCTTCACCGACGTCGAGGTCCCGGCCGAGAACCTGCTCGGCGAGGAGAACGGCGGTTTCAAACTGATCATGGCCAACTTCGCCTGGGAGCGGCTGCTGATGGCGATTGGGGCCGTCGGGGCGATGCAACGCCTGATCGAGACCACCGTCAACTATGCCCTCGAGCGCCAGGCCTTCGGCCGCCCGATCGGCAAATTCCAGACGGTCCGCCACCAGGTCGCCGAGATGTCGACCCAGGCCGACGCGGCCCGCGCCCTCACCTACGACGCCCTGCGCCTCTTCCACACCGGCCAGAACTGCATCCGCGAGGTCACCATGGCCAAGCTGATCACCCAACGCGCGGTCCTCGAGATCGCCGACCAGTCCCTCCAGATCCACGGCGGCTACGGCTACATGCGCGAGTACGGCATCGAGCGCGCCGTCCGCGACGCCCGCCTCGGCCCAATCGGCGGCGGCACCGACGAGATCATGAAGGAGATCCTCGGCAAGCAGTTGGGGTTGTAACGCTGGCGGTAGGAATCCGCGGAGCTATGCTCCGCACTTGAAGGGCGAGGAAATCAAGGTACGGCGCTGCCAGCGGTCCGAGGCACCAGCAGTAGTGGAGCTGTGGGCAGAGGCTCGTAGCGGGCATGCGAGCACGGCCGACCGGATCGAGGAGGTCGAGCGGTTGGTTGCTGAGTCTCCGGCGGCTCTACTAGTGGCCGAGAAGGACGGGGAGATCGTCGGGGCGCTGATCGCGGCCTGGGACGGGTGGCGGGGGAACATGTACCGGCTCGCCGTCCGCGACGGGCATCGGCGAGAAGGCATTGGGCTCGCGCTGACGCGGGCCGGCGAGGACTATCTACGCGAGTATGGTGTCCGTCGGGTGAACGCGTTGGTTGCCTTTGACGATGAGGTAGCGGGAGGGTTCTGGGAGTCCGCCGGTTACCCACTCGACCGCGAGATCGGTCGGCGAGTCCGCAACTTGTAGGAACCGATGAATAGCTGACTATTGACTGGGTGTGTTTCGGTACATACGCTTTTGGAATTCTGAGCTCGGAGGCGACAGGCTTAGGGGTTAGGAAATCGGGGGGCGCGTCGGCGGCGCGATGGCTGCTCGTCGCGGCGGTTGCCCTGATCGCGCTGATGCGGTGCTCGGTTGCCTCGGCTGATTTCTTCACTCAGGACACCATCCAGCGGTTCTCTCCCCTCCTCGTGATGTACGCACAGGAGGACAACGGCCCTTCGAGCGCGCCGTGGTTTCTCGACCGCTCGCGACTCGTGTTTGCCGAGCGCGGACCCATCTGCGACGACGAACCGATTTACGACGGGCCCTGGACCGATACCGCCACTCGCAAGCTGGGCCTCCTGGTGAGAAGTGGGAATCGGTGGCGATACCAGACGCAGGAGACTCTCCTCTGCCACCGCAGCGGCCCCGTGTTCTTGGCGACGGACCACACGCGGCCTTACAACTCGGACCGCCACCCCAGCCTCCACCGAGATGAGGGCTTCTACCTGAGCGCCAACCTCGATTCCGCCGGCGCAAAAGGCGGCATGTCGTTCACCAAGGCGACCAGCAGCCATGAATTCGTCACGGACGCGCCGATCTATTACGACGACGGCGAGCTGTTTAGCCAAAACGGCTCTGCCAAGAACCCCCGGCAGGCCTACATCTCCTACTGGTTCTTCTATCCCTTCAACGACGCGCCGCGGGCCGGTTTCCTCTTCAACCACCAGGGCGACTGGGAGAACATCACGCTGCTCTTCCAACAGGGCGCCGGCAGCTCCCCGCTTTGGACGCTCGAGGCGGTCTCCTACTCGGCCCACGGTGCTCCCAAAGCAATCGCTGCCGCATGTTCGATCGCCCCTTCCGGCAAAGGCCTTTTGTCCTGTCCTGTGCCCCGAACGCAATGGGACGGGAAACCTCGGCTGGTCGGCTTCGTCGCTGACGGCTCCCACGCGACCTACTCGTCTCCCGGCCCGCACCCGATCCGCACCGCTCATGGGTTGGCCACCGACCACACCTCGTCGATCGCCTCGGGATTTTCGTGGCCATCCTGGGAGGCCCTATTGCCGCTCGAATCGCAGGGCTGGGCAGGCTTCTGCGGTGCATGGGGAAAGGTGGCGAGCCCAATACGTCCCTTCGCCGGGGACAAAACCGGGCCACTTGGGCCTGGCTGCCTCGACGAGCGGGAACGGCAGCGGAAGCGAGGCGGGCCCAGCGTTTGGGGCATAACGAGGTCATCGCCCGGAGACCGGAGCGCCACGCCCGGCCAGGCGATAGGCGTCGACCCGGTGGGTGGGATATAGGTCAGCCGGCATATTCGGCTGAGCCGCGCTCAGCGGCGCGGGCCGACGGTGCAGGAGTGGGACTTGCCGCGGCCGGGTGAGCCGTCGCAGTAGTTGAAACCGCGGCCGCCGTAGAGCTGGTCCGCACCGGCGCCGCCGAAGAGGCGGTCGTTACCGCCGTTGCCGTGACAGCCGTCCTGGCCCGGGCCCATGACGCAGATGTCCCGCCCGGGACCGCCCCAGCAGCCGTCGCTGCCCCGGCCGTGGCGACAGTAATCGTTGCCGGGCCCGCCGACGCAATCGCTGTTTTCCTGACCGGTGATGCAGATGTCGTTGCCACCGTGACCGATGCACCGGTTGCGCCGTGAGCCCTGCGGGTAGCAGGTGTCCGGCTCGTCGTTGCCGATGAATTTGTCCGAGCCCCCGCCGAGATAGACGGTGAGCGGCACCGGCAGCGGGTCGGCGACCCGGATGAAGTCCCCGGACGAGCCGCCGGTCACCTCGATCGCCGAAGCCCCGGCCAGGCGGCACACGGCGAGCGTGTGTCCACGGACGAACCGGCAGCTGCGCGTCTTCGCCCGGGCCATCCTTCCTTCGACCACCAGCCTCGGCCCCTCCACGGACAGCCTCATGTGCGTGCCCGAAGCCGCCCCGTGAATTGTTATCTGGCCAGCGGGAGTCGCCGCGGACGGGGCCAGCATCAGGCCCAGAGCCACGAGCAGGACAACGACGAAACGCCTGCCTAGGGGTGACGGCACCCGCGCGATAGTAGAGATCTTGGCTGACATGTGAGCGTTGGCTCATAAACTTCGTCTGGTGATCTATCTGCTCAGGCACAGCGATGCCGAAGATGGCGGCGGGGACGACGACGCCCGGCGACTGACGGAGAAGGGCCAGCGCCAGTCCCGCGCGGCCGGCCAGGCGCTGGCGGCGCTAGGCGTCGAGCTCGACGCCTGCCTGACCAGCCCCAAGACCCGGGCGGTAGAAACCGCGCGGCTCGCCTGCGGGGCGCTGGCGCTCGAGCCGGAGACCGCCGCTGAGCTTCGTGGCGGTGCTCTCGACGCCCTCGCCCTGGCGGCCGGCCGCGGCGAGGTCCTGCTTGTCGGGCACGAGCCCGACCTCTCCGCCGAGGTCGCCCGGTTGACCGGCGCCAAGGCGAAGATGCGGAAGGGCGGCATCGCGGTCCTCGACGGTTCGACCCTGGTGGCGCTGCTGCGCCCGCGCGAGCTGGCGCGGATCGCCGAGGCCGGGCGTGGCTAGACCCGATCCTGCCGAGCGCTACGTTCCAGGCAACCGTCCCAACGCGAGGAGGCAACGATGCTTTCGTGGTTGGCCAAGAAGATGATCGCCCGCAACATGGAGCGGGCCCGCGCCGGGGACATCGGCCCGACGCTGAAGATGGACGCCGAGGACGTCCGGTTCCGCTTCCCCGGCGACAGCTCCTGGGCGACCGAACTGCAGGGCAAGGAGAAGCTGGAGCAGTGGTTACAGCGTTTCGCCGACGCCGGCCTCCAGATCTATCCCGACGAGGTGGTGCTGAAGGGCTTCCCCTGGAGGCAGACGATCTGCATCCGCGGCACCGACCACCTCGACTCCCCCGCCGGCGAGCGGGTGTACGAAAACCGGTACGTGATCTGGGGGCACCTCTCCTGGGGATTGCTGCGCGACTACGAGGTCTATGAGGACACCCAGAAAAGCAAGAAGCTGGACGAGTACCTGGCCGAGGCAGGAAAGCTCTAGCGGCGCCGCGGAGGCCGGGCTAGGGTTGGAAGGACGCTTGCGCCGCTCCGCGGCAGATCAGTACGTCGAATCGGTCGGCACCGACGGAGTCTTTGAGATCGTCGAGGAAAGGGTGATGGAGTAAGGCTTCAGAGCAGAGTCACCACGCCGCGGAGGACCAGCAGCGCGCCGATCGCGATGGCGACGCTCGCCGCTGCCTGGCGACCGTTGCGCTCGAGCCAGGCGCGGAACCCGTTCACCGCGTTCTGAGTGCGCTCCGGCGTAAGTGCGTACCCGATCAGCGGTAGCTCCAACAGCATCTGCTGGATCAGGCAGAAGGCGATCACAAGCGACGCCATCTCCGTGGTGGTTGCGTCGAGCTCGGCCATCCGGTCGAGCGCTGCCAGGTAGGAGACGCCGGGAAAGCTGAGCAGGGCGCCAACCGCAAAGGTCACCCGGGCCGAGCCTCGGCCGAGCATCCGCTCTGGCCAGGGCTGCTTCGGTGCACCCTCCTCCTTGGCCTCCTTGCGCCGACGGCGGCGTTCCCGCAGCGGCTCGTCGCGCCCCGTCCCCAACACGAATCCCACGACTAGGAGGATCGCGCCGATGACGAGATCCTGCACCGGCCCGAGAGTGTTCTGCGCGGTTTCCACGCTGCCGGAGCCGTGCAACGAGAAGACGATCAGCATCCCCACGCTGATGCTGGTCAGGTAGGCGCCGAGCAGGTAACCGAGCATCAGCTTCTTGGTGTTCGGTAGCAGCATCAACACCGTCACTGCCGCCAACAGGGTCGGGTTGACCATTGCCGCCAGCGCCAGCCCGAAGATGCTCCCCAGATCCCCCACGGCGCCATTCTGACTGCGACAATGGTCGCGATGAAGCAACGGGTCAGCCTCGTCACCCTCGGCGTCGCCGATGTTGGCCGCGCCCGCATCTTCTACGAAGGACTCGGCTGGACGACCGGGGCCGAGCCGGGCGACGACGTCGTCTTCTTCCAGGCCGGCGACATGGTCCTGGCGCTGTGGGATCGCGCCCGGCTCGCCGAGGACAGCTGCGTCGAGGACTCCGGCGGCTGGGGAGGCGTGACGCTCGCCCTCAACCTCGGCTCGCCAGCCGAGGTCGACGCGACGATCGAGGAGGCGAGGGCTGCCGGGGCGAAGATTGGGCGCGAGCCGGCGGAGACCTTCTGGGGTGGATACAGCGGCGTCTTCCTCGACCCGGACGGGCACCCCTGGGAGGTCGCCCACAATCCACACTGGCGGCTCGATGATGACGGCGGCGTCCACCTGGCCTGACGGCGCGCCTGCCCGCACGCCATGCGGTTACGCAGCCCGACTGGCCGGTCAACCAGGATTGCGCAGATCCCTGTAGCCTCCGCGGCCGATTCACGAACCAAAAGGAGACGCTGACTGATGGGACTTCTGGATGGCAAAGCGGCGATCGTGACCGGGTCGGCCCGCGGCATCGGGCGGGCGACCGCCGAACTGTTCGCCGCCGAGGGCGCGAAGGTTCTGATCAACGACCTCGACGCCGACGTCGCCGAGCAGGCGGCCGGCGAGATCAACGGAGAGACCGCGGTCCACGCCGGCGATCTCACCCAACCCGACGCGGCCGACAAGCTCGTTGCCGCCGGGGTCGACGCCTTCGGCGCGATCGACATCGTCGTCAACAACGCCGGCTACACCTGGGACGGCGTCGTTCACCGGATGACCGACGAGCAGTTCCAGGCGATGCTCGACATCCACACGATTGTCCCCTTCCGCATCACCCGCGCCCTCGCCCCCCACTGGCGCGAGGCGGCCAAGGCCGAGCGCGGTGAGGGCAAGGAGGTGTTCCGCAAGCTGATCAACGTCTCCTCGATCTCCGGCACGATGGGCAACGCCGGCCAAGCCAACTACTCCGCCGCCAAGGCGGGCGTGGTCGGGCTGACCAAAACGCTGGCCAAGGAGTGGGGCCAGTTCAAGGTCAACGTCAACGCCGTCGCTTTCGGCTTCGTCGAGACCCGCCTCACCGCCGCCAAGGAGGCCGGTGGCGAGATGACCTCGCCGACCGGAGAGAAGATCGAGCTTGGCATCCCCGAGCAGATGCGGGCGATGGCCTCGGCGATCATCCCGCTCGGCCGTCCAGCCCAGCCCGAGGAGGCGGCCGGCCCGGTGCTGTTCCTGGCCTGCCCGCTCGCCAACTACGTCCACGGCCAGGTGCTGAACGTGACCGGCGGGCAATTCGGAGGGATGTACACCTGAGCGAAACGGCGACAAGTGGCAGGCGCCCGCCCCGTTACCTCGACGTAGCGGACCGGATCTGGCCTGCCACCCGCCGTTTCATGGGCGTCCACACTTTCCTCTACCAGAGGACGGGTGGGCGCCTCGGGCACACGATCCCGGGAGTGCCGGGGAAGATGCTGCTGCTCGACCATGTCGGCGCCAAGAGCGGCACCAAGCGCACCTCCCCCCTGCTCTACGTGAAGGACGGCGCCGACCTGGTCATCGTCGCCTCCAAAGGCGGCTTTCCCAAAAACCCGGCCTGGTACCACAACCTGATCGCCAACCCTGACACCACGGTGCAGGTCGGCTCGGACAAGCGCACCGTCCACGCCCGCGTCGCCACCCCCGAGGAGTACGACCGGCTCTGGGCCCTGGCAGTGCGCGGATACCACGGCTATGAGGACTACAAGGCCCGCACCGACCGCCAGATCCCGCTCGTAGTGCTCGAGCCCCGCGCGGCGTAGCTACTTCTCCCGTCGCTCCTCCGCTACCGGCGTACCGCTCTCGTCGGCGATCGCCTGGGGCGGCCAGGGCCCGGCCCAGTTGTCGCGGGCGCCGTCGATCGTGATCGTCGTCCCGGAGACGAAGTCACCGGCGGGCGAGGCGAGGTAGGCGACCAGCCAGGCCAGCTCCTCCGGCCGCCCCGCACGCCCGACCGGGATTGAGCGCTCAAGGTTCTCGACCACCACGCTCGGGTACTTGGTCAGCAACGTCTCGGTCGCGAACTGGCCGGCAGCGAGGGCGCAGGTGCGGATCCCGAACCGCGCCCACTCGACCGCAAGGGTGCGCATCATGTTCTCGACCGCCGCCCGGGCGGCACCGGAGTGAACCATCCCGGGCATCCCGTTGTGGGGTGAGAGGGTGACGCTGAGGATCTTGCCGCCGCCCTGCGGGATGAATGCCTTGGTCGCCGCCGCGTGGGTCATCAACCAGGTTCCCTGGACGTTCAGCTCGATCACCGTGCGGAAGCCTTTCGGCGAGATCGCCTCGGCCGGGCTGAGGAACTGGCCGCCGGCGTTGTTGACGAGGACGTCAAGGCGGTCGTGGCGCTCCAGCAGGCCGTCGAAGAAGCTCTCGACGGCATCCTCATCACGAATGTCGAGTGGCTCGTAGACGAAGGCTCCAGACATGGCCGCGGCAAGCTCCGCCGTCTCGGCCAGCGGCTCCCCGCGGCGCCCGCAACCGATCACGGTCGCACCGAGCCGCGCCAGCTCGAGCGCGGTCTCACGCCCGAGGCCGCTGCCGGCACCGGACACCACACACACCTGTCCATCCAGCAGACCGTCCCGGAACACCTGCGAATGCGAGCTTTCAGCCATCGGCCGGCAAGCCTATAGGTGGCCTTGGCGACGTAATGTGGCCTGCCGATGGCCGTTCACGTGGAACCGCACCCGCTGCACGAGCCGCTCGCCGGGGGAACCCCGGGGGCGACCGTCGATCGTCGAACCGCTGATCGCCGGCCACGTCGATTTCCCGCTGGCGATGATGGAGAGTCCCGGCGGCCGCTTCGTCACCCTGAAGCTGGCGCGTGCCCTCTTCATCGGCGCCCCGCCGAACGTGGTCCCCGTACCGGCCTTCCTGATCCGCCACCCGAGCGCCGGCGCGATCCTTGTCGACACCGGCCTGCACCCCTCGATCGCCACCGACGGTGGCGAGAACTTCGGTCGCCTCGGCACCCGGTTCGGCAGCCCAACTCTGGAGCCGGGCGAAGACGTCCCCTCGCAGCTTCGCGACCGCGGCCTGGACCCCGGCGAGCTCCCGGTCGTGGTGATGACCCACCTCCACATCGACCACACCTCGGCGATCTCGGAGTTCCCGAAGTCGACGTTCGTGGTCAGCGAGACCGAGTGGCAGGCGGCCGCACATGGGTCAAAACCGATGGCGAACGGTTACCGCCGCCCCCACTTCGACTACGCCTTCGACTACCGCACGATCGACTTCGAACGCGGCGGGATCGATTCCTACGCCAGCTTCGGCCGCACCTTCGACCTCTTCGGCGACGGCTCGGTCCGCCTCGCCTCCACCCCGGGCCACAGCGCCGGCCACATCTCAGTGATCGGCCGCCTCTCCCAGAGAGACTTCGTCATCGGCGGCGATACGACCTACACCCGCGGCCAGCTCGACGGCTCAGCACCGATGCCGCCGCGCCCGTTCGACGCCCACAACTTCCGCCGCTCGCTGCAGGAGCTGCGCCTCTTCCGCAAACAGTTCCCCGACGCGGTGATTACGCCCGGGCACGATCCGGACTTCTACTCTCAGCTCGACGATCGTTACGAGTAGCCAGCCCTTCGTACATCTCCCGCACCCGGTCGAAGACCTCCGTCGCCGCCTCCAGCTGGCGCTCCTGGCTCGGCGAGCCCTCAACCGAGAAAGCAAGCGGCTCGCCGAACTCGACCGTGACCTGCGGGAAGCGCAACCGCTTCCAACCGCGCACCCGGGCCGAGCCGTGGATCGCGACGGGGACGACGGGCACCCCGGACTCCAGCGCGATCCGCCCGATCCCCGGCTTCGGTGTACCCATCTGCCCCGAGCGGGAGCGCCCGCCCTCGGCGTAGACCAGCAGCATCCCTTCCTGGCGAAGGATCTCGTAGGCGGTCTTGAACGCCTCTTCGTCGTGGTGCCCGCGGCGGACTGGGAAGACGCCCCCGTGCTTGTAGATGTAGGTGAGGACATGCGGGCCGAACATTTGGGATTTCGCCATGAACCGAATCTTCCGTCGCAGGTAGACGCCGACGAAGAAGTGGTCCATCTGGCTGAAGTGGTTGGGCGCCAGCACCAGGGCGCCCTCGCGGGGGACGTTCTTTACCCCGACGCCGCGCACCCGGTAGATCAGGATCGTCGGCAGCGTGAGGATCAACCGCGCGAACGTGTAGGTCCAGCCGACACCCTTCCGCGCCGCGGCGTGGAACTGCGTGAAGTACTCCGCGGGACGCGGGTCCTTATACACCTGTGGCTTCATGTCCGCCATGACGAAAGTGGCGGAGGGGTGGATCCGCCGATGGTGCCTACCCGGCGCCTGCCAGCCGGTTACGCCGTGTCGGATTTTTTGGTCCCTAATGGGGGACTCAAGACTCCGACGCGGGGTCCGCCCATCCCCGCGAACGCACCAGTGCACGGTGCCAGTCGTGCAGCAGCGAATCGCGCTCCGCTGAGTCCATCCGCGGCTCGTACCGAGCCGCCTCGCGCCACATCTCGCCCACCTGCTCGCCGCTCCAGAGCCCGGTCGCGATCCCCGCCAGATAGGCGGCGCCGAGCGCGGTCGTCTCCGCGATCTCGGGGACGACAACGGGAGCGCCGAGGACGTCGGCCTGGAACTGCATCAGCCACCGGTTGGCGACGGCGCCGCCGTCTGCCTTCAGCACCTCCAGCCGCTCTCCCGAGGCCTCCTCCTGGGCGCGAACCGCGTCGACCGTCTCATACGCGATCGCCTCCAGGGCGGCGCGCGCCAGGTGGGCGCGGCCGCTGCCGCGGGTGAGGCCGACGATCGTGCCGCGCGCGTAGGGGTCCCACTGCGGTGAGCCCAGGCCGGTCAGGGCCGGGACGAAGTAGACGCCCTCGTTGGAGTCGAGCGAGGCCGCCAGCGCCTCGGTGTCCTCGGCCGCCTCGACGATCCCAAGCCCGTCACGCAGCCACTGCACCGCCGCCCCGGTGACGAAGATCGAGGCCTCCAGAGCGTAGGCCACCTCCTCCCCCAGGCCCCAGGCGACCGTGGCGAGCAGGCCCTCGGGCGGTGACGGTGGCTCGGGCCCGGTGTTGAGGAGGACGAAGCTGCCGGTGCCGTAGGTGTTCTTCGCCATCCCCGGGCGGTGGCAGGCCTGCCCGAACAGCGCCGCCTGCTGATCGCCGGCGACGCCCGCGACCGGCACCTTGCCGCCGAACTCGGTCGTCGAGCCGAAGACGTGGGCCGAGGGCAGCGGCTCGGGGAGCCGGGCTGGGTCGATCCCCAGCAGCCCGCACAGCTCCTCGTCCCAGGCCAGGCGGCGAATGTCGAAGAGCATCGTCCGCGAGGCGTTGGTGTAGTCGGTGACGTGGCGGCCGGTCAGCTTGAAGAGGAGCCAGGAGTCGATCGTGCCGAAGACCGCCCCCTCGATCCCCTCGGCGTTGCGAAGCATCCACTCGATCTTGGTCGCGGAGAAGTAGGGGTCGATGGTCAGGCCGGTTCGCTCCCTGACCAGCCCCTCGTGCCCCGCCGCCCGCAGCTCCTCGCAACGCTCGGCGGTGCGCCGGTCCTGCCAGACCAACGCCCGGTGCACCGGCTCGCCGCTCGCCGGGTCCCAGGCGACCACGGTCTCGCGCTGGTTGGTGATCCCGATCCCCTCCAGCGCGCCGCCGTCGATGCCGGCGTCGGCCAGGGACTCGGCGGCGACCCTGCGGGTCACCTCCCAGATTTCGCTGGCGTCGTGCTCGACCCAGCCCGGCCGGGGAAAGTGCTGCTCGAACTCCGAGTAGGCGCGGCCGGCGACCCGCCCCTCAGGATCGAAGACGAGGCAGGTGGTGCCGGTGGTTCCCTGGTCGATCGCGAGGATCACTTCAGGGTGGGCAGGCTACACACGCCCCGGCTGGCCATAGCGCCGATGAGGGTGTACGGTCGAACTTGGGTAGGGGACGAACCTCGACGTCAGGAGCCCCAAAATGGCAACTGCGGAAGTGAAGAACTTCGACTCACCCGACGAAGTCCGTCCGTTCGAAGGCAAGGGCCAGGCGAAGGTGGTGGAAATGGCCGGCCACACGATAGGACTCGGCACGTTCGAGCCCGGTTGGAGCTGGTCTGAGAACGTCCGCCCGATCGCCGGCACCGACTCCTGCCAGGTGCCGCACCTCGGCTACGTTCTCTCCGGCCGCATGATCGTCCACATGGACGACGGCGGCGACGTCGAGATCGGCGCCGGCGACGTCGTCTCGATCCCTCCCGGCCACCACGCCGAGGTGCCCGGGGACGAGCCCTGCGTGATGGTCGACTTCGGCGACGTCGGCGAATACGCGAAGCGAGGCTAGCCGGCCGGCGATTGCGTCCCGCCCTTGCGACGGCGGGACGCATACACCCGGAGGAAGTCACGCAGCTGGACCGCGCGGTGCAGGAAGCCACCGAAGGTGCGGCCGGTGGCCCGGTGCTCGAGGTCGAGCTCATACTCGCGCAGGCGGTAGCCCTGGCGGACGGCGTCGACCGTCATCCCGATCTCCATGCCGAAGCCGTCCGCGAGCGGTAGGCAGCTCTGCAGCGCCTCCGCCCGCAGCGCCCGCTGGCCCGAGATCGGCGCGGCGGTCTCGGCGCTACAGAGCCGCCGGATCGCCCACCGGGCAAAGCCGAGCGCGACCCCGAAGCCGCCACCGACCCGGCGCGAGAAGGAGGCGACGGCGAGGTCGCACTCGCCCCGCTTCACCGCCTCGACCAACGGGCCCAACCGGGCCGCCGAGGCCCCGAGGTCGCCGTCGCAGAGGAGGACGAGGTGCGGTGCCGGCTCGGCGCCGAGCGCCGCTTCGGCCGCGGCGGTGACGTTGCCGCCCTTGCCGTGCGAGCGGGCGCGGCTGACCACCTCGGCGCCAGCGACCATCGCCGCCTCGGGGGTGCCGTCGGTGGAAGCGTCGTCGGCGACCCAGATCGCGGCCGCCGGGAAGGCCTCCCGCAGCGCCGCCACCGTCGCGCCGATGCGGTCGGCCTCGTTTCGCGCGGCGACGATCGCCGCGAGCCGCTGGTCACCCGCGCTCTCTTCCGGTCCCATGGTGCGGATATTGTCTCGGGCCATGGCAGACATCGAGGCGCACATCACCGGAAACGTGTGGAAAGTCGAGGTCGCGGTCGGCGACAAGGTCTCCGACGGCGACACCGTCGTGATCCTTGAGTCGATGAAGATGGAGATCCCGGTCGAGGCCGAAGACGACGGCACCGTGAAGGAGATCCGGTGCGAGGAGGGCCAGTCGGTCTCCGAAGGCGACGTCCTCGTAGTGCTCGAGTAGGGGCGACGTGGACGAGCGGCTCGCCGGCGGCAAGCTCCTCCTCGACCGGCCCGCCGAGGCAGTCGCCCGATTGCGAATCTGCAACCCCGAGCGGCGCAACGCCCTCGACCACGAGATCCTCGACGCGATTGCGGAGGTCCTGCCCGGGCTCGACCGCGGGATCGAAACGCGCTGCGTCCTGATCACCGGAGAGCCGCCGGTTTTCTCCGCCGGCTACGACATCGCGGCGATCCCCGCTGCGACCTTCGAGCGCGACGCCGAGGCGCTCGTCGCCCATCCCTTCCACAGCGCGATGGAGGCGATCTCCAAACACCCGTGGCCGACGGTCGCGGCGATCAACGGCCACTGCCTCGGCGGTGGCCTGGAGCTGGCGATCACCTGCGACCTGCGGATCTGCGCCGCCGGCGCCAAGCTCGGGATGCCGCCGGCGAAACTTGGGTTGATCTACGGCCACACCGGCCTGCGCAAGTTCCTCGACACGATCGGCCTGGCGCGAACCAAGGAACTGTTCCTGACCGGGCGAAACGTCGAGGCCGGCCGGGCCGAGCAAATCGGGCTGGTCAACGAAGTGGTCGGCGGCGGGCAGCTGGAAGCGGAATCGGTCGAGCTGGCAGCCGCGATCGCGGCCAACGCACCGCTCTCGATGCGCGGCAACAAGCACGCGATCGACCTGCTCAACTCCTCCCCCGTCCTCACCGAGCAGCAGGAGGCGGGGCTGATTGCGCTGCGCGAGTCCTGCTTCTCCTCGGAGGACTTTCGCGAGGGGATCGCCGCCTTCGCCGAGAAGCGCTCGCCCAAGTGGACGGGCCGGTGAGCAAGAAAGCTCGCACGGCGCTGGGTGCCGCCGACCCGACGATGGCGGCCCTGATCGAGCGGGTCGGGACGATCGACCTGGCGACGCGGCTGAAACGCCGCAAAGAGGAGCGGCCGAACGATGCCTACGGGGCGCTGTTGCGGGCGATCGTCGGCCAGCAGCTCTCGACCAAAGCGGCGCGGACGATCTACCTGCGGGTGGTCGACCTCTTCGACGGCACGACCCCCTCGCCCGAACAGTTGCTGGCGGCGAAGGAAACCGACCTGCGGGGAGCCGGGCTCTCCGGCCGCAAGGTCGAATACATCCGCGACCTCGCCTCGCACGTGCTCAGCGGCGAACTGGAGCTGGACCGCCTTGACCAGCTCTCCGACGAGGAGGCGATCGAGGAGATCGTCGCCGTGCGCGGGCTCGGCCAGTGGACCGCGGAGATGTTCCTGATCTTCCACCTCGAACGGCCCGACGTCCTCTCCGGCGGTGACCTCGGCATCCGCAAGGCGGTGCAGATCGAGTACGGCCTGGACGAGATGCCGACGCCGGAAAAAGTGCTCGAGATCGGTGAAGTGTGGCGCCCGCACCGGAGCCTCGCCTCCATATATCTGTGGGAGTCTCTGTCAGCCGTCCCGGAATAGTCAACAATTCCCGGATGCAACTCCGGTTCTGGATCGCTCTTTCGGCCGTCTTGCTGCTTGCCGCGGGCGCGGTCGGCGCCGGCCTGGTCGTCCAGGACACCGAATCCGACCGCTTCCACGAGGCTCAGCGTGAGCAGGCGATGCGGGCGGCGCGCCAGGCCGAGGCGGTCGCCGCCCTCTCGGTCGGGCAGCTCGCCAGCGCCGCGGCCTTCTTTCGCGCCAATGACCGGTTCGACGAGCACGAGTTCCGGCTGATCGCCAGGCCGTTGCTGGGACCGGGCGTCCTCTACGGCACCTCCTTCATCGACCGCGTCACTGCTGCCGACCGCCGCGAGTTCGAACGCCGGCGCGGTGTCACGATCCGCGAACCGACTGCGCGCGGGCTGGTGGCAGCAAAGCCGCGGCGCGAGTACTTCCCGATCGCCTTCACCCTCGCCGAACGCAGCGCGAAAACGACGCTCGGGTACGACCTCGAGTCCGACCCCGACCGAGCGCCGTACCTACGCCGCGCCCGCGATCGGGGGGTCTCTGTGGCAACTCCCCCGGTGCGCCTCCTCGCCGCAGGGCTCGGGATCATCGTCTACCGCCCCGTCTATCGCGACGGCGCCCCCACCTCAACCGTCGCCGAGCGGCGGTCGGCGTTGACCGGCTTCGCCTCCGGGGTCTTCCAGCTCCGGGACCTCGCCGCCGCGGCCGCCGCCGAGCTGCCGGCCGCCCACGACGTACAGCTTCGCGTCGGTGCCGGGATGACGCTCGGCGACCCCGGCGAGCTGGAGGACCCGGCCCGGGCGGCCGTCCAGATCGCCAATCGCAGCTGGGCGGTGGTCGTCAGCGACCCGAACCGGCCGGGCGTCGGGCTGCCGCTCCTGATCAGCGGGGTGGGCATCTCCCTCGCCGCTCTGCTCGCGGCGCTGATCCTGGTCTGGAGCAGGAACGAGCGGATCATCGAGCTGGAGCGCGAGGCCGGCCAGGACTCACTGACCGGGCTCAGCAACCGCCGCAGCTTCGACGAAGGGCTGCGCCGGGAGGTGGCGCGCTCCCGCCGGCAGGGGACCAGCGGGGCGATGCTGATGATCGACCTCGACCACTTCAAGCGGGTCAACGACACGAGCGGGCACCCCGCGGGGGACCGCCTGCTCAAGGAGGTCGCCGCTCTGTTGCGGCGGCGGGTGCGCGAGACCGACGTGCTGGCGCGGATCGGCGGCGACGAGTTCGCGATCGTCCTCCCCAACACCGGGGTCGAGGAAGCGCTCCTGGTCGCGGAGGCGATCGCGACAACGATCCGCGAGAGCGCGAGGTTCGACGGCGGACAGCCGGTCACCGCCAGCATCGGCATCGCGATGTTCGGTGAGGACCCGACGCTGAGCCCGGAGTCGATCGCCTCGGAGGCCGACACGGCGATGTACGCGGCCAAGGACGGCGGGCGCGACGGCGTCCGCGTCTTCGATCCGGGCGTGGTTCGCGAGACCGCGCCGAAGCCCGGCTAGGGCGCCATCCGGGCACGGAGGTCGAGCACGCGCTGTGCCGATGCCTCGAACTCGGCGCGGTCGAGCGCACCGGCGCGGAGCTTCCCCACCAGTGCCTGCCAAGTCCGTTCGGCCGGCGCGAGGCTGGTAAAGAGCAGCAGGTCGGTGCCGGCGCGGGCGGCGGCGATCCCGGCCTTCGCGGGCCCCCCGAAGTCCTCGACCGCGACCGTCTCCAGGGCGTCGGTGATCGAGACGCCGGCGAAGCCGAGCCGGCGGCGCAGCTCGCCGGTGGCGATCGGGCGCGCGAACGCGGCCGGGTCGGGCGAGAAGGCTGGGTAGATCGCCGTGCTCAGCATCACCAGGTCGCCACCGGCGGCGATGAAGCTCCGGTAGGGAGCCTCGTCGACGGCGCGGAGCCGCTCCCGAGAGAGGCCGATCCGTTGGACGGCAAAGTCGGTGTTTTCCCGCGCCGCCCCGAAGCCGGGGAAGTGCTTGGCGGTCGCCGCTACGCCACCCTGCTGCAGCGCCGTCGCGAAAGGGATCGCGGTGGTCGCCACCGCGGCCGCGGTCGAGCCGAAGCCGCGTTCGGTCTCGGCGATCGTGCCGCCTGGGCGGGCGACGTCGAGCACCGGCGCGAGGTCGACGTTGATGCCGATGCCGCGCAGGTTGGCGGCGGTCCGGCGGCCCTGTTCGCGGCTGAAGTCCGGCCCGCGCTCGCCCATCTGCAGGGCGGAAGCCGTTGGCGCGCCGTCGACCCGCTTCACCAGGCCGCCCTCCTGGTCGACCATGACCAGCAACGGGTTGCGCAGGGCCGGCGGGCGGCGAATCGCCTGAAGACGGGAGATCAGCCCCCGGCCCGCGGCACGAGTCGGGAAGTTGGCGTCGAAGAGGACCACACCAGCCACCCGCCCCTCGGCGATCGCCGTCCGCAATCGCGGCGAGATGCCGGTCCCGGGGAGTCCGGTGACGATCCGCTCTCCCGCCAGCTGCGACGCCGACAGCGTCTCCGCTACCTCGATCCGTTTCGGGGTCCCGTCCCCGAGCGCCGCCCCGAAGGCGAAGGCGCCGGCGGCGAATCCCACCAGGACCGCCAGGGACAAACGTCGCCTCCGTGCTCTCACGCGGCTCATCGGCGCCGACCCTACCGGGGCGTGTCTGAGCAACGGGGGTCTATGAACCCCGTTTGCTCAGGCACGCCCCTGCGTCCGGGGCGATACCTAGCCTTGCGGGCGATCCTCCCCCCGGAAAGGGACTCGGAATGCCCCCTCTGATCACCTTCGACGAAGCGCTCGCCTACGGCGGGCTCACCGACCACCAAGAGATCGGCGAGCTGGTCGAGCGCGCCTGGGCGGTGCGCCGCGAGAACTTCGGCGACTCCACCGACATGTGCTCGCTAGTAAATGCCAAGTCGGGCGGTTGCGCCGAGGACTGCGGCTTCTGCGCCCAGTCCCGCTACGCCGAGGCGGACACGCCGATGCACGCGATGATGGAGCCCGACCAGATCCTCGAACACGCGAAAGCCGCCGAGGCCGCCGGCGCCCACCGCTTCTGCATGGTCACCCAGGGCCAGGGGCTCTCCAAACGGGACTTCCAGAAGATCCTCGAGGGCGCCCGCCTGGTCGCCGAGCAGACCAACCTGAAGCGGTGCGCCTCGATCGGGCACATGTCGACCGAGCGGGCCAAGTCACTGCGCGAGGCGGGGATCCAGCGCGTCCACCACAACGTCGAGTCCTCTCGCTCCTACTACCCCGAGGTCACCTCAACCGTCCGCTATGAGGGCCGGCTGCGAACGATCCAGGCGGTCAAGGAGGCGGGCCTGGAGACCTGCGTCGGCGGCATCCTCAACCTCGGCGAGAGCCCGGAGCAGCGGGTTGAGATGGCCTTCGAGCTCTCCGAGATCAACCCCACCTCGGTGCCGATCAACCTGCTCAACCCGCGCGAGGGGACCAAGTTCGGCGACCGCGACCTGATGGACGCCTGGGAGGTGGTGAAGTGGGTCGCGATCTTCCGGCTGATCATCCCTGGTGCCCTCTTCCGGCTCTGCGGCGGCCGGGTCGAGAACCTCGGTGACCTGCAGCCGCTGGCGGTCAAGGCCGGCCTCAACGGGGTGATGATGGGCAACTTCCTCACCACCCTCGGCGCCGAGCCAGAGGATGACCGGGCGATGTTCGAGGAGCTGGGACTGAATGTCGCCCGTCAGTCCGACAACGGCGCGAACCCCCGGCCCGACAACCGTTCGGGCTGGCTCGACGGGGAGACCCCTGAGACGCCGATGGAGGAGCTGATCGACCACCAGGAGGAGGCCAACTTCTGGGACCCCTCGACCCAGCTGCGGGTGGTCAAGAAGGCCAAAAAGCCTCCCCCCTACCCACGGGCGGCGTGACCGACGTCGCGGAGCGGCTGGAGGAGCTCCGCGGGCGGGGCCTTCACCGGCGACTGCGGTTGATCGAGGGCCCGCAGGGGCCGACGGTGACGCTGGGTGGCCGCCCGGTCCTGCTGCTCTGCTCCAACAACTACCTCGGCTTCGCCGATCATCCCCGGGTGCGGGAGGCCGCCGCCGAGGCGGCGATCCAGTGGGGGGCGGGCGCCGGCGCCTCGCGGCTGATCTCGGGGAGCATGGAGCCCCACCGAGAGCTCGAGGCCAGGCTGGCCAACTTCAAGGGCTACGACGCGGCGCTCTTGTTCGGCAGCGGCTACCTCGCCAACACCGGCACGATCGCAGCGTTGGCCGGCCGCGGCGAGGTCGTCTTCTCCGACGAGCTGAACCACGCCAGCATCGTCGACGGCTGCCGCCTCTCGCGGGCGGAGACCTTCGTCTACCGCCACGCCGATCTTGAGCACCTCGCCTGGGGGTTGGAGGAGGCCGGCGGGCGGGCTTCGCTGATCGTCACCGATGGCGTCTTCTCGATGGACGGCGACGTGGCGCCCCTCGGCGCGCTGCTGGAGCTGGCGCGCCGCCACAGCTGCCGCCTGATGGTCGACGAGGCACACGCCACCGGCGCGGTCGGGCCCGGCGGGCGCGGATCGGTCTCCGCCGCCGGGTTGAGCGGTGAGGTCGACGTTGTCGTTGGCACCCTCGGCAAGGCACTCGGCTCCTACGGCGCCTACATCTGCGGCGGCGCCGAGACGGTCGAGCTGCTGATCAACACTGCCCGCCCCTTCATCTTCTCCACCGCGCCGCCGCCGCCCGCCCTCGGCGCCGCCGCGATGGCGCTGGAGCTGCTCGAAGCCGAGCCCGAGCGGGTCGAGCGGCTGCGGGCGGGTGCCGACACCCTGCGCGCGGCGCTCGTCGCCGAGGGGCTTGCCCCGACGCGCTCCTCGACCCAGATCGTCCCGGTCGAGATCGGCGACGCCGAGACCACGATGGAGCTCTGCGAGCGCGCCTTGGAGCGCGGCATCTTCGCCCAGGGGATCCGGCCGCCGACGGTGCCGGAGGGAACCTCGCGCTTGCGCTTCACCGTGATGGCGACGCATTCCACCGAGGATCTGGAGCGTGCTGCCCGCGAGGTCGGCGCCGCCGCCCGCGAGGTCGGCCTGCTGGCGTCCCTACCCGTAGCCGCTTGATCTTCGTCACTGGCACCGGCACTGAGGTCGGCAAGACCGTGGTCGCCGCGGCGATCGCCCGCACCACCGCGGCTTCCGGCCAGAGGGTCACCGTCTTCAAGCCTTGCGTGACCGGGCTCGAGGAGGAGGTCGAGCCCGACCACGCGTTGCTGCGGCGCGCCGCCGGCTCGGACCAGAGCGACGAGGAAATCGCGCCCTACCGCTACGGGCCACCAGCCTCGCCCCACCTGGCGGCGGCGATGGCGGGTGAGGAGATCGACCGCGAGCGGCTCCTCGAAGCAGCCCGCGCCGCGGCGGCCGGCGGCGATTTCCTCGTCTGCGAGGGGGTCGGCGGCCTGCTGGTCCCGCTCGCGCCCGGCTACCTCGTCCGCGACCTCGCCGTCGACCTCGGCTACCCGCTCGCGATCGCGGCCTCGCCCGGCCTCGGCACGATCAACCACACCCTGCTCACGGTCGAGTCGGCGCGCGCCGCCGGCCTCGAGGTCGCCTCGGTCGTCCTCACCCCCTGGCCGGAGGAGCCGACCGAGATTGAGCGATCCAACCGCGACACGATCGCCGCCCTGGCCGGGATCGAGGTCCAGACGCTCCCGCCCCTCGACCTCAACGACCCCTCCAGCTGGCCGGCGCTGAATCCTTAGCTGACGATCACGTCGAGGTTGCCGGGAGCGAGCTCGACGGTGAAGCCAGCCGCCTCGGCGATCGTGGCGGCGGACTCGGGGTCGGCTGGCGGCTTCTTCGCCACCAGCAGTGCTCTAGCGACGTCACCCCGCACCGCCTTCGCCATGTGGGACACCGGCTTGCGCTTGCCACCGTTCTCGGTGAATGCTCGCACCGCGAGCAGGGTCGCCCGCTTCGGCTTCCAGGCGGCGGCGTAGGCGGCAGAACGCATGTCGACGACGAGATCGCCGGGCTCGTCCGGCATCGCCTCGGCGAGCGCTGGGCGCCACCAAGACGCCGGCGCCCCGATCCCGTCCAGCCGCGCCTTGGCCGAGAAGCGGTAGTAGGGGATGCGGTCCTGCGGCCGCACCATGCCCCAGAGGGCGCTGGCGATCAGGACCCGATCGCGCCCGGCAGCCGGCAGGTCCGGGAGGCCGAGGTGGTCGTAGAGGACGCCGGTGTAGACCTCGGCCGCCGGCGCCGCAGGGGCGGCCCGCAGCCGCGCGTCGACATCGACCTCCCCGGCCTGGCCCTTGCTCACGGCGAGCGCCTCGACCGCCTTCTCGCGCGGCAGCCCGGCCAGGCCTTTGAGCGCGTCGAGGACCGCCTCGCGGCGGTCGCCTAGCAACTCGGCGAAGGCGAGCGACCCTAGATCCAACGACTCGCCCCCGTCGGGCGCCGCCTTACCCTCCGACGGGGGCAACAGGACCAGCATCGGCCGTCTCGATCGTCGTCTTTCTCGGCTTGGCGCGGATCGCGATCGCGCCGACGACCGCGCCGGCAAATGCCACTCCCGCGGAGACGAGCATCGCCTCACTCAGCGCGTCGACGAATTGCTGCGGGCCCGCACTCTCAAAGCTGCCACCAACGGCGCCCTGGAAGATCGCCCCGGTGATCGCGATGCCGAGGGTCCCGCCGACCATCCGGAACATAGAAAGCACGCCGGAGGCAACCCCGGCTTTCTGCACCGGCACCGCGTTCATCGCCGCGCTGGTCATCGGCGACATCGTCATCGCGATCCCGATGCCGAGCAGCATGAAGCCGGGGAGCAGGTCGAGGTAGCCCGAGTCGACGGCGACCCCGCTGAACGAGAGCAGCGAGGCGGTGACGATGGCGAGCCCGCCGGCGATCAGCCAGCGAGGCCCGATCCGGTCCGATAGCCGGCCGGCGACCGGCGCCACGGCGACGATCATCAGGGTCGAGGGCAGGAACCGAACGCCCGCCTCCAGCGGCGAGTAGTGGAGGATGTTCTGCATGTAGAGGGCGAGGAAGAAGAAGACGCCAAGCATCGCGAAGCTGATAATCAGCGCGACCACGACCGCGCCGAGGAAGTTGCGATCGGAGAGCAGCTCGAACTGGACCATCGGCGCCTTGACCCGGTTCTCAACCGCGACGAACGCCGGCAGCGCCACCGCGGCGACCGCCAGGAGGCCGACGATCTGCGGCGATCCCCATCCCCAACTGTTGCCCTCGACCAGCGCCAGAACGAGAGCGGTGAGCCCGGCGGTGAGGACAGCGACGCCGGCGTAGTCGACCTCGCGGCCGACAGAGGTATCGCGGGACTCGCGCACCGCGAACAGGGTCGCCACGACCGCGCCGATAGCGACCGGGATGTTGATGTAGAAGATCGCCCGCCAGCTGACGTGCTCGGTGAGGAAGCCGCCCAGTACCGGCCCGATCGCCAACGCCAGCGCGGAGACCCCCGCCCACGTCCCCATCGCCTTACCGCGCTCCTCGGGCGGGAAGGCGTCGGTGATGATCGAGAGCGTCCCCGGCATCATCAGCGCGGCACCGACGCCCTGGACGACGCGGCTGAGGACCAGCGAGGTCTGGTCCGGGGCCAGCCCGGCGGTGGCGGAGGAGGCGGCGAAGATGACGACGCCGATCAGGAACATCCGGCGGCGCCCGAAGATGTCGCCGAGCCGCCCCCCGGTCGCCAGCAGCACCGCGAAGGAGAGCGTATAGCCGTTGATCGTCCACTCCAGGCCGGAGATCGAGGCGCCGAGGTCACGCTGGATCGACGGCAGGGCGACGTTCACGACCGTGTTGTCGAGCATGATCATGAACAGCGCGAAGCACATCGCCCCGAGCGTCCACCAGCGGCGGTTTTCGTCGGTGATCAGGTGGCGGTAGCGGGTCAAGCGCGCTCGCCTTTCAGGTGCTCGTAGGTCGCGGCGATGTCCTCGCGGTCCATCAACGAGTCCACGGCGGCGTCGAGCTTGCGTCGCTGGGTGGGGCTGAGGCCTGCCGCAAAAGTCTCGATCCCGGTCTGGCGCAGGGTGAGGAGGGTGTCGACGAGGTCCTTCCCCTTGGCGGTGATCTTCACCTGGCGGGCGCGCCGGTCCTCGGGGTCCTCGACCCGCGTCGCCAGCCCGGCCTTGACCAGGGCGTCGACCGCCCGGCTCATCGAGGGAACCGAGACGCCGAAGACCTCGGCCAGGTCACCGACCTGCCAGGTCTCCGCCTCTCCCCCGAGGCCGCCGAGCTCCAGCAGCGCCTTGGACTGGGTCATCGAGAGCCCGGACTCCTCGATCACCCGCAGCACGTTGCCGCGGTCGTAGAGGAAGAGGTGACGAAACAACGCCGTCAGCCTGGCGGCGGTCTCATGCTCCTCTGTCCCAACCTGGGAAGTCGTCCTCTGGGCGATCGCCTTCGCATCCGTTGCTTGCATACGCCAATATTTGCACAAGCGCAATCATTTCGAAAGCACAATATTTGCTCGTGTGATGCACGTCACTCAGCCCGAGGCGTGTCTGAGCTCAGGGGGCCTATAGACCCCGGTTGCTCAGACACGCCCTGGAGGGACCGCTATTTGGGCGGTCTCCCGTTACAAAGGGGTTCCATTCCGGCCGACCCCGCGGCTAGGGTCGTTTCGATGTCGGTCGACCTCGCACGTCTCGATCGAGAGCATCTCTGGCACCCCTTCACCCAGCAGCAGGGCTGGGCAGAAGAAGAACCGCTGATTGTCGAGCGGGGCGAAGGCTCCTATGTGATTGACAGCGACGGCCGCCGCTACATCGACGGCGTCTCCTCGCTCTGGTGCAACGTTCACGGCCACCGGCACCCGACGATCGACCGGGCGGTACACGACCAGGTCGACCGGATCTCCCACTCGACGATGCTCGGCCTCGGGCATCCCGGCGCCTCAGAGCTCGCCGGCCGGCTGGCGGAGATCGCCCCACCCGGTCTCTCCCGTGTCTTCTACTCGGACTCCGGCTCGACCGCGGCGGAGATCGCGCTGAAGATGGCCTTCCAGTACCAGCAGCAGCGCGGCGGGGAGCACGCGGCTCGCACCTCCTTCGTCCGCCTCCGCGACGCCTACCACGGCGACACGATCGGCTCTGTCTCGGTCGGCGGCATCGACCTCTTCCACTCCGCCTACGGGCCCCTCCTCTTCGACACCCACGCGGCCGAGCCCGGCGACGCGTCGAGCCTGGCGCGAATCCTCTCGGTCCACGCGGAGGAGATCGCCGCCGTGATCGTCGAGCCGCTGGTGCAGGGAGCCGCCGGCATCCTCGTCCATCCCCCCGGCTACCTGCGGGCGGTCCGCGAACTCTGCGACCACTACGGCATCCTGCTGATCTGCGACGAGGTCGCCACCGGCTTCGGCCGCACCGGGACGATGTTCGCCTGCGACCAAGAGGATGTCGCGCCGGACCTGATGTGCCTCGCCAAGGGCCTCACCGGCGGCTACCTGCCGCTGGCCGCGACGCTGGCCACCGAGCGGATCTACGAGGGTTTCCTCGGCGCGCCCGAGGAGCAGCGGACCTTCTTCCACGGCCACACCTACACCGGCAACCCGCTGGCCTGCGCGGCCGCGATCGCCAACCTCGACGTTTTCGAGACCGAGCGGACGATCCTTCGGCTGCAGCCGAAGATCCGCCTGCTCGGTGAGCTCCTGGCCGAGATCGAGGCGATGCCGGGGGTGGCCGAGGTGCGGGGCCGGGGCTTCATGGTCGGGATCGACCTCGGCAAGCACGACCCGTCCCTGCGGATGGGCCACAGGGTGACGCTGGAGGCGCGAAAGCGCGGCGCGATCGTGCGCCCGCTCGGGGACACCGTCGTCCTCGTCCCGCCGCTCTCGATCTCCGAGGAGGACCTACGGCGGCTGCTCGAGATCACCTCGGTCTCGATCGAAGCTGCTCGGATCTCGGGTCGCTCCGCCCCGGCGGAGCCGCGGGTGCAGCTCCGCCAAGCCGCCTGACCGATACTCATATGTGATGGATCCGGCGGCGGGCCGTAGTAGGGGCATGACGAGTCAGACCCTGGTCGCCAGCGCCGAGGAGGCACCGCGTGAGGCAGACCTCGCCTTCGATCGCCTCTACCGAACGAGCCGCGACGACGTCTACTCCTACGTCGCCAGCCTGGTGCGCGACCGAGCCGCCGCCGAGGAAGTGACGGCGACCGCCTTCGAGCGCGCCTACCGGAAGCGCTCGCGCTTTGACCCCGACCGCGGGGAACCGCGGGCCTGGCTGTTCGGAATCGCCCGCAACGCCGCGCTCGACGAGCTGCGCCGTCGCGGCCGCCAGGCCGAGCTGACGGCGGAGCCGGCCGACCTTTCCTCGTCAGCCCTGGGGGAGGACGGGCAGGCGAACGAGCGCCGGCTGGCGCTTGGCGCCGCGCTGTCGCACCTCGCCTCGCGTGAGCGAGAGCTGATCGCGCTCAAGTTCTTCGCCGGCCTGAGCAACGCCGAGATCGCCAGGGTTCTCGGTATCTCCGAGTCGAACGCCGGCACCAAGCTGCACCGCGCAATGACCAAACTGAGGGAGGCATGCGATGAATCCGCATAGGGACGACGCCGAGCTGGCGGCCGAGTTGCGAGCCCTGCGGCCCGCTCCGCGGCCGACCTTCGCGGCCGAGCTGGACGAGCGGTCGGCGGCTGGCTTCCCGCGCCGCTCTCGGCTCGAGGGCTCGGCGCTCGCCGGCCTCGGGGAGCGCCTGCGCGCCCTCTCGCCCCGCCGCCTGGTGCTCTCCACCGGCGCCACCGCCCTGGCCGCGATCGCGGTCGCCACGGTGGTCGTGGTCGGCACGGAGTCGGACCTCGCAGTGGGACCGCAGCCCGTCGCCAAGCCGTCATACAGGGACTCCAAGGGGTACTTCGAAGAGCCTGCTGGCGCCAAGCAAGGGGGTGACAGGGAGGTACTTCAGTCCGCCGTCCCGGCACAGGCAGCCGCCCCGGCTCAAACGAGTGGTTCGAGCGCTGGCACGGACTCCCCCCTATACGCCAACGCAGCCCCCCGCGACGTCGAACGCTCGGCTGAGATCGTCCTCGGCGCCGATCCCGCCGACCTCGCCGAGGACGCCGACGAGGTCTTCGACGCCGTCCAAGCCGTCAACGGCATAGTCCTGCGCTCCTCGACCGTCGAGGGGTCAGCGGGCAGAGCGAGGGCTGACTTCGACCTGCTGATCCCGAGCGCCAACCTGGGTGACGCGCTGGCCGACATCTCCGCGATCGACCAGGTCCGCTCCCGCCAGGAGGCGACCGCCGACATCACCGCCCCGACCGTTGGCGTCGAGGAGCGGCTGCAAGACTCCCGGGCACGGATCGACGGGCTGCTCGCGCAATTGGCCGCGGCGGAAACCGAATCCGAGCGCGAAGCGGTGGAAACCGAGCTGCGCACCGAGCGCCGCCACGCCGCCTACCTGCGCACCCAACTGGCCAAGCTGGATCGCCGCGCCAACTTCTCGCGGGTGTCGGTGGCGATCGAGACCGGCGGAGCGTCCTCCTCCTCAGGCGGAACCTGGGGCATCGGCGATGCCCTCGATGACGCCGGCCACATCCTCACGATCGCCGCCGCCATCACCCTCGTCTCTCTCGCGGTACTCGGCCCGATCGCTCTGATCGCCCTCCTCGCCTGGCTCGCCCACCGCGCCTGGCTGCGCCGCGGCCGCGAACGCGCCCTCAGCTAACCCCACCCCTTATAGGGTGAGCGGATGGGCGAGAGGCGGCGTGGGTCCGGTGAGCAGCCGAACTTCGGGGAGCCTTCCACCCCCCGGCCCGCCGCCTCGGTGGTGCTGCTGCGGCGCGGCGGCAAGCACTCCGAACGCGCGCTCGAGCTGCTCCTGCTGAAGCGCAGTGAGGAGGCCAAGTTCATGCCCGGCGTCTGGGTCTTCCCCGGCGGCGCCGTCGACCCTGTCGACGGCGAGGGCGAGAACGGCCACCGGGCCTGCGCGATGCGCGAGCTAAGCGAGGAGGCGGGCATCGAGCTGCCGGCCGACTCGGAGCTGGTGCTGTTCTCGCGCTGGATCACGCCGGAGGTGATCGCGACCCGGTACGACGCCTGGTTCTTCCTCGCCCTCGCCCCCGCGCACACGCCCCCCACCGCCGACGGTGTCGAGACCACCGAGGCTCGGTGGTTCCAGCCCGCAGCGGCGCTCGAGGCCCAGGCGGCCGGCGAGCTGACGCTGGCCTTCCCGACCCTCAGCCAGCTCCACTCGCTGGTCGATTACGGCACCGCCGAGGAGGCGATCACCGCCCACCGCGGCCGCGCTGTGGAGGCGATCCTGCCGAAGGTGATCGGCACCCGCGAGGACCATCGCGTGGTCCTGCCCGGCGACCCCGACTACCCGGCTTGAGGCACGCCCGGAACCGCTAGCTCGCCGGGAACGGCTCCAGCCCCGCGTGCCAGGGGCCGGGGGGATAGGTGTTGATGCCGCTCTCCTCCATCTCGCCCTGGAGTCGTTTGAACAGCTCGCCGGCATTCCTCAGGGCGCTTTTCAGCTCCGCTTCGGTGCGCTCGTGCAGCCGCCAGAGGAACCAGAGCTGGCGGTCGTTGATGCCGAAGTCGATCTCCCCGGTCATCGTCGTCACCCAGCCGAGGAAACCGGGACCGAACAGCTCTCGCAGGGCGACGGGGTCGTACTCCTTCGGCACCGTGGCCAGAAAGCGGCGGTTGAAGTCGATCGACTCGAACTCGACCTTGCGGGAGAAGCGCTGGGTCACCGCCTCGTGTCCCTCGATCGACTCGACGTTGAAGGCGGGGACGACCTCGGCCAAATCCGGCATGTGCGCCTTGGCGAGGACGGCGGTCGGCAGCACCGCCTTGCTGAAGAGACCGCCGACCTCCTTTTCGTCGGCGTCGCAGGAGGACCCCCAGAACCCCTCGGCGAGCTGGCCGGTGAGGCGGTTGACCCCGCCGACGCAGAGCGCCACCGGCCCGTCTTTGGGATTGATCCCGCCGACCTCCTCGTAGGTGAGGCCGTTGCGCTCGCCGTAGCGGCGCACCGCTTCGGTCCATTCCTGCGCTTCCTGCTTGGCACCCATCGAGCGATCCTAGGCGCAATCGGGGAAGGCGCGGGGCGACGGCGTTAGGATTGAGTCCAACCGCGGTTCGACCACAGGAGCTCCAATGATCATCGCCATCATCGTCGTCGTCGTGATAGCCGTAATCGCGGTCCTCTACTTCATCGGGAAGCGCAACTCGATCATCGCCGCCCGCAACCGGGTCGACGAGTCCTGGAGCGGGATCGACGTGCAGCTGAAGCGCCGGCACGACCTCGTGCCCAACCTGGTCGAGACCGTCAAGGGCTATGCCGAGCACGAGAGCCAGGTGTTCGAGAAGGCGACCAAAGCGCGGGCCGAGGCGATGCAGGCCGGCGGCGTCGACGACACCGCCAAGGCCGAGTCGAAACTGAGCGGCGCCCTGACCGAACTGCGCGCCGTCGCCGAGAACTACCCGACCCTGCGGGCGACCGAGAACTTCCAGCAGCTGACCCGCAACCTCGCCGAGCTGGAGGACGAAATCCAGGCGTCGCGGCGGATCTACAACTCAAACGTCCAGGCCTACAACACCGACATCGAACAGTTCCCCGGCTCGATCATCGCCAACCAAGGCGGCTTCACCGAGCGCGAGTTCTTCGAGGTCGAGGGCGCCGAGCGCGAGCCGGTCGCGGTCAGCTTCGGCGACAAATAACGCTCTAGAATCCCAAGTATGAGCGCGACTATCGAAGCGACCCAGTGGATCTGCGACAGCTGCGGGTTCATCTACGACCCGGAGATCGGGGATCCCGACGGGGGGATCCCACCCGGGACCCCGTTCGAGGAGATACCGAAGGACTGGTTCTGCCCCGTCTGCGGTGCCCGGACCACCGACTTCCGCCCTCTGGAGCCGGGCGAGGCCTGATCCACACCCTCCCGCCGCATGCCTGCGGAATTTGATTACGACTGGCTGGTCGTAGGCTCCGGCTTCGGCGGGTCGGTCTCGGCCCTGCGCCTGGCCGAAAAGGGCTACTCGGTTGGCGTCCTCGAGTGCGGGCGCCGGTTCGGCGACAAGGACTTCCCGAAGTCGACCTGGGACCTGCGCCGGTACTTCTGGGCGCCGCGCATCGGCCTCCGCGGAATCTTTCGGATGACGCCCTTCAAAGACGTCGCCGTGGTCAGCGGCTGCGGGGTCGGCGGCGGCAGCCTCGGTTACGCCAACACCCTCTACGTCCCCCCCTCCGAGTTCTTCCAGGATCCGCAGTGGTCCGACCTCGAGGACTGGGAGGCGGCGCTCGCGCCCCACTACGCCGAGGCGCAGCGGATGCTCGGCGTCGTCGTCCACGACAACGACGACCCCGCCGACCAGCTGCTGCGCGAGTTCGGCGAGCAGCTCGGGGTCGGCGACACCTACCGCAAGACCCCGATCGGGATTTTCCTCGGTGAGCCCGGTAAGACCGTCCCCGACCCCTACTTCGGCGGCGAGGGACCGGACCGGACCGGGTGCATGCAGTGCGGGCGATGCATGGTCGGGTGCCCGCACGGGGCCAAGAACACGCTGGTCAAGAACTACCTCTGGCTGGCCGAACGGCGCGGGGCCGAGGTGACGCCCGAGCGCACCGTGACCGAGATCCGCCCGCTCGGCGCCGCCGACGGCAGCGATGGCTACGCGGTCACCAGCGAGCGCTCCGGCCTGCTTCCCGGACGCGGCCGCCGCACCGTTACCGCCCGCGGCGTCGTCGTCGCCGCCGGGCCGCTCGGGACCAACAAGCTGCTCCAGCGCTGCCGGCTCGGGGGGGCGCTGCCGCGGATCTCCTCCCGCCTCGGAGAGCTGGTGCGGACCAACAGCGAGGTGATCCTCGCCGTCACCGTCCCTGAGGACTACCCCGAAGACTTGACCAAGCGGGTGGCGATCACCTCCAGCATCTACCCCGACCCGCACACCCATATCGAGACCGTCACCTACGGCAACGCGGGCGACTCGATGAACACCCTCTACACCCTCCTGGTCGGCGACGGCACCCGCGTGACCCGGCCGCTGAAGCTGCTGGCGCAGATCGTCCGCCACCCGCTCCGCTTCGCCCAGGTGATGTGGCCGAAGGGCTGGTCGCGCCGCACGATCATCGTCCTGGTGATGCAGACGCTCGACAACGCGATCGCGCTGCGGCCGAAGCTAAAGCGCTCAGGCGACGTGCGGCTGCAGACCGAGCAGGATCCCGACCGGCCCAGCCCGACCTTCATCCCGGTCGCCAACGAAGCGGCCGAGTGGCTGGCCGAGCGCACCGGCGGGATCGCCCAGAGCTCGGTCAACGAGGCGCTGATGAACGTGCCGACGACCGCCCACATCCTCGGCGGCGCAGTGATCGGCCACAGCCCGGAGGACGGGGTCGTCGACCGCGACCAGCGGGTCTTCGGCTACGAGAACCTGCTGGTCTGCGACGGCGCGGCGGTGCCGGCGAACGTCGGCGTCAACCCCAGCCTGACGATCGCCGCACTCGCCGAGCACGCCATCAGCCAGATACCCGATGCCTCAGACCGCAGCTACTCGGCGAACCTCTCCGCCACGTAGCTCCAGTTGACGACGTTCCAGAAGGCGTCGAGGTAGTCCGGGCGCTTGTTCTGGTACTTGAGGTAGTAGGCGTGCTCCCAAACGTCGCACCCGAGTAGCGCCACGCTGCCGTCGGAGATCGGCGAGTCCTGGTTCGGGGTCGAGACCACCGCCAAGCCGGAGGAGTCCTTGACCAGCCAGGCCCAGCCCGAGCCGAAGCGGGCGATCCCGGCGTTTTTGAACTCTTCCTTGAAGGCGTCGAAGGAGCCAAAGGTGTCGGTGATCACGGAGGCCAGCTCGCCCTCGGGCTCACCGCCGCCGTCGGGGCTCATCATCTCCCAGAACAGCGAGTGGTTGTAGTGGCCGCCGGCGTTGTTGCGGACCGGGGCCTGCTTGTCGCCGGGCAGACTGGAGAGGTTGCGGAGCACGTCCTCGACCTCGCGGTCGGCCCACTCGGTTCCCTCCAGGGCGCCGTTGGCTTTATCGACGTAGGCCTGGTGGTGCTTGTCGTGGTGGATGCGCATCGTTTCCTCGTCGATATGAGGCTCGAGCGCGTCGTAGGCGTACGGCAGGTCGGGTACCGAGAAAGCCATCGAAGATCTCCTTTAGCTGGTGTGGAACGTCTCAGCGGAGCCTAGCCTGCGCTCCCGATCAGCGACCGCTCGGCCGCTTCGGGATTGCCGCCGGTCCATTCGTTGAACCGGTACCAGGAGGGCTTCGCCTCGCGGGCGGCGGTCAGCAGCCCGGCCGAGCCGCAGAACGCGCAGGCGCCGCCTTCGTCGCTCCAGGTGAACCACCAGGCGCCGCGAACCCGCCAGCGCAACCGGTTGTCCGAAAGCAATTCGAAGGCGCGGGAGAGCTGTTCCGCCTGCCCGAAGAGACCGCGCTCCCACCGCGTCGGGCCGCCGCGGGAGCCCCAGCCCAGCTCGGTCACGTAGGTCGCCGTGCGGGCGTCGCCGTGCAGGCGCATGATCCGCCGCAGGTTCTCCATCTGAGCCCCCATCGCCAGCGCATCGGCGACGTAGGGGTGCAGGGCGACACCGTCGAAGTACGGCTTCACGTTGCCGGCCTTGTAGAAGCGATTGAGGAAGTCTCCTGAGGCGATGTTGGGCGGGATCTGGAGCGGCCGCCCGAAGAGGCCACCGAGGATCACCTGGGCGCCGGGGTCGACCGCATGCAGCGCCCGGCCGGCGGACCGGATCAGCGTCGCGAACCTGACCGGGTCGGGCCGGGGCGTGAAGCTGACGATGTTCTGCTCGTTCCAGATCTCCCATTTCCGGATCGGCAGGAAGCGAAGGTCGGGATGCTCTTCCCAGAAAATGCCCTGCGGACCGTAGCGATCGGCGGCGGAGCGCAGGAAGGAGGCCCAGGCCCAGCGCTGCCAGGAGCTGCGCACCGGCAGCTCGAGCGGCTCCGGCGTCACCCAGTCGGGCGAGCCGAGGACGAACGGCATCACCCGGAGCCCGGCTTCGGCGGCCAGCTCGACCTCGCGGTCGAAGCCGCTCCAGTTCGGTTCGACCAGCAGCGGGCTCTCGCTCTCGATCCCGCCCCAGTTGAGCTGCACCCGCACGCTCTCGATCCCGGCCCGGCGCATCAGCTCGAAGTCCTTCTCGTTGGACGCGTTCTGCGGCGAGATGCCGATGAACCCGGGGGGAAGCGCCGCGCGGGCGGTCGCCGGCGCGAGCGCGAGCAGCACGAGGAACAGGAACGGAATCAGCTTGCGGGTCATGTCTCCTAGGGGAACCGGGGTCAGTCGAAAAGTAGCGGGCGACGTCCCGGCACCGCATCCCGGCCTCGCTCTGGGATAATCCCCGCTCTCGGGGCGTGGCGCAGCCTGGTAGCGCGCACCGTTCGGGTCGGTGAGGTCCCCGGTTCAAATCCGGGCGCCCCGATGTTCGAATTAAGGACCCGCAACAGATTCAGATATATCGAGTTGGGTACGCCCGGCCTGTGATCTGGCGCGTTCTTCTGACGGTTCTCTATGCCGGTGTCCTCGGAGCGCTGATGGCTCTCGAGAACTCAAACCCAGGGATGTCCGACATTCCACTGCTCGCCGCCTGGTTAGCGGCGCCGGTGGTCGGCTTCCTGGTTGGGCGCTGGTGGGTCTTACTCGCCGTTGCCGGAGAGATCATAGGTCGAGCGATTGGTTGGGACCCTGGGGAAAACGATGGAAATCCGGCGCTTTGGCCGCCTTACGTGGTGGCGGCAATCGTCCAAATCGGGCTTCCACTCCTCCTGGGAGTCGTGGTCTCCAAAACCTGGCAGAGCCGTCAGCGGGTCGTTCAACCCAGCAGAGGCGGAGATCCTTCAAAACGACGGCCACTGATGCCGAGGCCCCTCAGATGTGATGCAGCGCGCCCTGGGGAGGCCGCTTCTAGCGCCAAGTCAATCCGATCGCCCCGATGTAGACAATAGATTTCTGGACCTGCCATGCTCGCCCGATGGCGGGAACTCAAGCGATCTACTACCGCGACAAGTGCGGGGATGAACCCGTCGATCAATTCATCGAGGCGCTGCCGGCGAAGCGAGCGGCGAAGATCGATGACTTCGTCGAGGAGCACCTGAACGGGCGGTCACCAGACGAGCCACCGCCCGAGTTCCCGGTCACCTCGCAGATCGAAGGCGAGTTGCGCGAGCTGAGGATCCGCTTTGCCAATACGCGCTACCGAATCCTCTATCAACGATCCGGCAACCTGATGGTGCTGCTACACGCTTTCGAAAAGAGCATCGGAGCCGTGCCCGCTGCTGAGAAGCGCTTGGCGAGCCGGCGGATGGCTGACTTCAAGCAGAGGATGGACGCTGCGCTGCGCAAACGGCCGCGAGCAGTCGGGCGCGACGCGCCACCCGTTCGCCGCTGATGCCCTTGACCTATTTATCTAAATCGATAAACTCACGTTCATGGGCGAGGAAAGCGGCCACACCGGCTCAAAAGGCAAGACTGCCCTCGAGGGGGCGCAAAGACGTGGTCGGCGCAGCGAGGCCTACCGCGAAGCCCGCGACGAGTACGCCGCGATCCGTGAGCTGCGCCAGCGGAACTGGATCGCTGCGCACATCCGCGAACGCCGTTTCGAGTTGGACTTGACGCAGCAAGAAGTTGCCGAGCGGGCTGGAACCTCCCACTCGTTCATTTCGAAGATCGAGGGCGGCGATCACATCCCGACGATCCCGGTCCTCAAGCGCATCCTCGCGGTACTCGACGAGGAGCTGCTTATCGGCATCGAACGTCAGGTTCCCGACCAGGAGCCCGAGCGCGAGGTTGCGCCTGCTCCTGAGCTGGCGATCGCCTGACGCAGTTCCAGATACGGCCAAGGCCCGTCCCGTTCCAAAGCACGCCATATGGTTATCCCATGGACGAGTCGGTGGAGCGTCCTCGGACCAAAGGTCGTTCGGCGGCCAGGGGTTGTCTGGCGGGCACTTCGCGGCTGATCAGTCGACCGGGAGAAGCTGTGCGGCGCGACAGCTGCCCGGGTCTCGCCGGTTGCGGCCGTCCCCGGAGTAGCCGACGCTGAGGCGGTAAACGCCCCGTTGGGTTGCGAAGTACTTGGCCAACAAGTAGCTGCCGTTGGACTTCACCCCGACGCTGCCGCTGAACGCGGGGGTGCCTTTGCACCGCTTGTTGCCTGGACCGTAGAGGCGAAAGGTGATTGCGCCGGAAGGGGACATCGTGCCCGAGAGGCGGGCCCGTATCGAGATCTGTTTGCCGCTCAAACGCGCGCGCGGCTTCACTTTCGGCGTTCGCTTTTGCGCCTGGACTACCTGGGCGGCCGAGCCACACGCCTCGACTGCCGCTTGGTTCGACGCGTCGCCCGAGTAGCTCGGGACGAACCGGTAGCGACCGGGGCGCTTTGGAACAAACGGGTCCGAGACGAAGGCGCCGTTCCCTGAGATGGCAACCGTGTTGACCGACAGAGGTTTGACACAGTCCCCCGCACCCGGGCTGTAGATCCGAAAGGTGATCGTGCCGGCGGGCACGTAGCCCCCCTGCAGCGTCGCCGCGGCATGAAACGGGGCACCGACCACGAGGCGCTGCCCCACGGCGCCGGTGATCGTGGGCCGTGCCTGGGAGACACCCGACGTCGCTCCCCCACAACCGACGGTCGCCGGGGCGTGGTTCACGTCACCCGAGTAGGCGGCGGTCCACCGGAAGGCGCCGACCCGAGAGGGCACGAATGCGGCCGAGCGGTAGGAGCCGAGCCCCGAAACGCCGACGGTCGAGCTGAAAGCGGCGGGACCGGAGCAATTGGCGTCGGCGGGCGGGAACGCTTTGAAGGTGATCTGCCCGGCCGGAATCGCTCCTTCCTGGATCGACGCCACGGCGGTCACGGGGTTTCCGATAGTGGCACTGGTGGCGCTGGCGGAAAAGGCCACGGAAACCGTGCCGACCGCCGAAGCCTGGTTGAGGGTGTCACAGGGCAAGCTGGCCGGTTGGTTGTTGCCGTCGCCTCCGTACTCGACCGTCCAGCGGTAGAGCCCCGCCACTTTCGGGACGAACTCAGCGGAGGGGTAGGAGCCATCGCCGTTGACGGCAACCGTCTCCTCGTATTGGGCTTCGGTCGCGCAGGCTTGGTCGTTTGGCCCGAAGGCGCGGAAGGTGAGCTGGCCGCTGGCCTGAAATCCCCCCGTGAGGGTCGCGCTGTCGGTGATCGCTTCGCCGACGGTGACGGCAGAGGTTGCCGACCCCGAAAGGCTCGGTGAGTCTTTGTTGACGGTCGAGCTCTGGTTGGCGGCGTTGCAGGGGAGGCTGGCCGGTTCGTTGTTGCCATCCCCTCCGTAAGCGACGGTCCAGCGATAGGGCCCCGCCGGTGCCGCGATAAACCCGGCTGGCGAATAGGAGCCGTTGCCGTTGACGGCGACCGCCTCCTCGTAATTAGGAGTGCCCTCGCAGGTCTCGTTGCCGGGGCCGAAGGCGCGGAAGACGAGTTGGCCGCTGGGCTGAAAGCCGCCGGTGAGGGTCGCTTCGTCGGTGATCGTCGAACCGACGGTGGCGGAGCTTGCGATCCCTACGAGCGATGGTGAGGCTTTGTTGACAGTGGAGCTTTGGCCTGCGGCGTTGCAGCCCAAGCTGTCCGGTTCGTTGCTCGCATCGCCTCCGTATTCAACCGTCCAGCGGTAGAGGCCCGCGGGCGATGCGACAAACCCGGCTGGCGAATGGGAGCCGTTGCCGTTGACCGGGACAGCTTCCTGGTATTGGGGGGTGCCCGCGCAGGTCTCGTTGTCAGGGCCGAAGGCGCGGAAGGTGAGCTGGCCGCTGGCCTGAAATCCCCCCGTGAGGGTCGCGCTGTCGGTGATCGCTTCGCCGACGGTGACGGCAGAGGTTGCCGACCCCGAAAGGCTCGGTGAGTCTTTGTTGACGGTCGAGCTCTGGTTGGCGGCGTTGCAGGGGAGGCTGGCCGGTTCGTTGTTGCCATCCCCTCCGTAAGCGACGGTCCAGCGATAGGGCCCCGCCGGTGCCGCGATAAACCCGGCTGGCGAATAGGAGCCGTTGCCGTTGACGGGGACAGCTTCCTGGTATTGGGGGGTGCCCTCGCAGGTCTCGTTGCCGGGGCCGAAGGCGCGGAAGACAAGCTGGCCGGTGGGCTGAAAGCCACCGCTGAGAGTGACGTTGTCGGTGATCGTCGAGCCGACGGTGACGGCGGAGGTTGCCGACCCCGAAAGGCTCGGTGAGTCTTTGTTGACGGTCGAGCTCTGGTTGGCGGCGTTGCAGGGGAGGCTGGCCGGTTCGTTGTTGCCATCCCCTCCGTAAGCGACGGTCCAGCGATAGGGCCCCGCCGGTGCCGCGATAAACCCGGCTGGCGAATAGGAGCCGTTGCCGTTGACGGCGACCGCCTCCTCGTAATTAGGAGTGCCCTCGCAGGTCTCGTTGCCGGGGCCGAAGGCGCGGAAGACGAGTTGGCCGCTGGGCTGAAAGCCGCCGGTGAGGGTCGCTTCGTCGGTGATCGTCGAGCCGACGGTGACGGCGGAGGTTGCCGACCCTGAGAGGTTCGGTGAGTCTTTGTTGACGGTCGAGCTCTGGTTGGCGGCGTTGCAGGGGAGGCTGGCCGGTTCGTTGTTTGAGTCCCCGGGGTAATCCGCGGTCCAGCGGAATTCTCCGGCCTGTTGGGAAAGGAAATTCGCGGAGGTAGCCTGGCCACCCTGTACGGGCACGACGTCCGTTTCCAATGGTGCCGAGCAGTCAGTGTCCGCCGGCCCAAAGACCCTGAAGGTCACTTCGCCGGTGGGAGAGAAGGCTCCGGTGAAGGTCACCTCGTCGTGAATCGGAGAGCCGACGGTGACGACGGAGGTCGCCAATCCTGAAAGGATCGGCGAAGCCCTGTTGACGGTCGAGGTCTGGTTGGCAGCCCCGCAGCCCAAGCTGACCGGTTCGTTGTTTGAGTCCCCTCCATATTCGACCGTCCAGCGGTAGAGCCCCGCCGGTAGCGGCGCGAATCCAGATGGTGAGTAGGAGTCATCGCCGTTGACGGCGACCGTATCTTCGTATTTAGGGGTGCCCGCGCAGGTTTGGTTGTTGGGGCCAAAGGCGCGGAAAGTGAGCTGGCCGCTGGCCTCAAAGCCTCCGGTGAGGGTCGCTTCGTCGGTGATCGTCGAGCCGATGGTGACGCCGGAGGTCGCCGACCCTGAAAGGCTCGGTGAAGCGCTGCTGACGGTGGAAACCGCGGAGCAGATCGAGTCTTCGGACGGATTTTCAGAATCGCCCGAATAGTGGGCGCTCCAAGAGTAGGACCCGGCTTCGGACGGGGTGAACTCTCCCGAGGAGTACTCGCCGTCGCCGTTGACTGACGCCGACGCCGGGGCCAGCGTCAACGCAGGCCCGGCACAGGCCGGGTCATCCGGGCCGAACACCTCGAAGGAGATCTCTCCGGATGCGTTGACACCTTCGGAGAGTTGCGCGGTTGCCTGGATCGTCTGCCCGACGATCGCGTCGGTGGCTGCGACGACCAGGGTCGGCGGGGCAGCTGGCGAGGTGACTGCGAGCACCAAGCCCAGGCCGGTCGCGATGCACGCGCCAGCCAGCCCACCCCGGGCGATCCGGTGAGGCATTCGCATCCTCCTCCCGAACGCCCTGGCCATGCTCCCAGCGCGCTCGCGGCTCCTGAAGTTCAAGCTTTTCTCGCTCCTAGCGACTTTTTCACCGCCAACCCCGCTGGCGATCTACAATATCCGTCCATCTTTCGAACTATGACGGAAACGAGTTGGCAGATGAGGCTGCGTGGGCATCGTCGTATCGGGCTTGGGATAGTCGTTGCAGCAATGGCCCTGGTCGCCGCATCGCCGGCAGGGGCGCTGGCGGCGGAAGAAGAATCCGGTGGCGCTCCGACGCCGGGAGAAACCGCAACCGAATCTCCGAGCGCCCCGGCGGAACCCGCCGCCTCCTCACCGGGTTCGACGGGCTGGACCCCGGTGGGTCCCGGCGCGGGAACTCCCAGCAACGGGGCTTCCCCAATCCGGCGGGGAAGTTCGCTCGGAAGTGGCGCCGGCAGCAACAGCAACAACAGCGGCGATTCAGAACCGGTCAAGTCAACCGGTGAAGAACCGTCCTACACCGCCGGTTCGGATGGCTACGACGAACCCGAATCGTCGACCCCGTCGACCTTCGAGGAGGCCGCGGGCGCGGGTCAAGCGGAGAGCACCACCCGGCCAGTGGCACCGCCGGCCCCGATCGCCAAGGCCGCCAACGTGGACCTCAGCACTGCAACCCCGCTGGCCCTGCCTCAATCACCGCAGGGCGGCAACGAGGGATCGGCGTCCCCAACGACGCCCGCTGCTGCACTCACGAACTCCACCGAGCAGGGGGGCTCGGACCCCAATGCGCTGCTGCTGCTGGCCGTGGTTGTGCTTGGCCTCGGTCTTGCCTATGCAGGCTGGCGAGTGGGTCTTGACCTCTGGGATCGCCGCACCCAGCGACAGCACCTCGAGGTTCGCCGGATCCGGGAGGCCGATTGGGAGGCGTTCCTCCACCGGATCGAGCGGACGCAGGCGCTTGGCACCCCGAGCCCGAACGGCGAACAGCTGCACCGAGCCGAGTTGGGGTCGGAATCCACGCCACTGAAGGTGGGAACCAATGGGTCGGCCAGTCAGGATCCCGCCAGGGGAACGCCCGTCAAAGCCAGGTAGCGGCGGGGACAGGATCGCGCCCTAGCGGTCCTGATACAACAGGGCAGGAGGCTGCTCGGAGATCGAGCGAATTGGCCACGGGCTGAGGAGGCAACGATGCAGAGCTGGAACCTGAAGACCGTCGAGGCGGATCCGCACGAACCGCAGATTCTCGCCTCGGCCGAGGACGCGCGGACGATCGTGCTGCACATCCCAGCAGGCGAGGAACTGCAGGAGCACGAGGTGCATGAGCGGGCGCGGCTCCTCGTCATCGAGGGCGACATCGAGGTCACCACGCCAGCCGGGGATAGGGTGCCAGCGAGCGCCGGTCACCTCTTCGAGTTCGACCCCGGCGAGCGCCACACGGTCGCCGCGAAGTCGACTGCCCGTCTGCTGCTGATCCTCACTCCATGGCCCGGCGACGGCCACCCCGGTGCGATGACGCTCGAGCAGAAGACCGAAGCCCGCCAGCGCGCGGCCGACCACCCTCAGACCTGACCCTCCTCAATAGGGCGCGCGAAGCCCCTCGAACATCGGGAAGTGTTTGAGGTTGAGCGTCGCGAGACTCGCGTCCATCTGTTCGGCCGTCGCGGCGATCGCGAGGTCTGCGACACCGATGCCGGGATGGCTGCGTCGCCACTTGCGTCCGAGCTCCCCGGCGCGGCGTGCGACCGCTTCGCTCACCGGAACCCAGGCGATCAGCGCGAACAACCTGTCCGCGGCGCCTCGCTCCGAAGAGCGCAGGCCCTGGATCACCTCTATCCGGCTGATCTCCGAGCATGACGGGCGGTCATCGAGGCTGGCGAGGTATTCGGTCGCAGGCGCCGAGGCACCGAGATGATCGATGAGGACACCGGTGTCGAGAACGACGCTCAACGCTCGAATCGCGACAGGCGCTCGGCATCCTCACGCCGCAGGCCCTCGACGTACTCGCTGCCCTCGTCGAGGTAGGGCGCAATGCCTGCAGTCCCCTCGATTGCTTTCCTCCATTGCGCCTGCCATTCCGCTGCGTCCCGTTCCTCCTGCGAGAGGTACACATCGACCGCACGACGAATCACCACCGAACGCGAAGTTCCCTCAGCTGCAGCTCGCCGATCGAGGCGAGCGGTCTGGTTCTCGTCGAGGTATATCTGCGTTCGATTCATGATGTATGAATATACATCATCTCACCGCGATTGACGCCTACCGGGCGCCGGCGGCCGGCGGCGTCACGCCGATCTCGGCGGCGAGCCAATCGGTGGTGGGGTCGCGGACGAACCGCCAATGCGATTCGTCGCGGGAGACCTCTTTGCTGCCGCCGACCAGCTCGCCGCTGGTGGCGTCAGCCAGCCAGTGCCGGACCGAGGACTCGATCCGGGCGACGCATTCGTCGTCCTTTTTCCCGCCGCCGCTGACAACGCGGACCTTCCGGAGCCGGGGCCGCTCGTGGTGGATCACCTTGCCGTCAGCGGCGATTTCCGCCAGCTGGCGACGCAACCGTTCGCCGAGCTCGTAGGTGACGAAGGGCGCGAACTGGGCGGGGTCTTCCTTCTCCCAACCGCGCTGCACCGAGAGGAAGCAGGTCCCCAGCCGGAGGTTGCGCATGCGCCGGCTGATCGGCCCGACTCGGAAGATCAGGTAGAGGATCCCGGACGCGATCGAGATGGCGAGCGAGGCGAGAAGCGCCTCCTGCCAGAAGGGCAGGTCCGGATCGCATTCCGAGCAGTAGACACGGGTGACCGCCTCGACCGCCGGAACGAGGCTGGAGGAGGCGAGGGCAAGCGGATCGAACACGGCGGCGGAGGCTACCGCCTGCGCCCTGAATCATCGGATGTCTGTTGACCCCGTCTGCTAGCGTCCCCGCCCCCTCCCGGCGGCCCGCCGGCTGTAAAAGAACGTGCCCGGTCCCCCGCGGCCTGGGCGGCTAGGAGAAGCACGCATGAAGTCAAGCCGGATCGCCGCGCTGATCGCAGCGGCGTCTCTCGCTCTCATCCTTGGACTCGCCGCCTGCGGCGGCTCCGACGACAGCTCGTCGAGCGACAGCTCCTCGGAGACCTCGTCCACGCCCACGACCGCCGAGACGACCCCGGACTCGTCGAACAGCCAGGGTGGCGCTCTGACGCCCCCCGGCACGCAGCTCAAAGTCGGCGAAGAAGCGACCCTGGCCTGGGTCCCGTTCAGCGAAGAAAGCGCCACTGAACCGGAGGAGGGAATCGACGTCAAGGTCACGGTCGAGGCAATCGAAAAAGGCTCGATCGACGACTTCGCCAACATCGAATTGGAACCCGAAGAAGAGGAATCGACTCCCTACTACGTGAAGTTCAAGGTCGAAGCGCTTTCCGGCACCGAACCGCCGCCGGAGGAAGAACCGTACATCGCCTTCGACGCGATCGACGACCGCGGGCAGGAACAGTCCAACGTCACCTTCATCGGCGATTTCGAGACCTGCGAAAACACCGACATGCCGCGTCCGTTCACCAGCGGCGAGAGCTTCGAAGGGTGCCTCGCCTATCTGGTCCCGGGCGGCGGCTCAATCGAAAAGGTCGAGTGGGGCACCGGGCCGACCGACGGATCGGACCTCACCCCCTACTACGACGAACCGGTCGTCTGGGAAGGCTGACGCCGCGCGCCGCTAGGGTCTCGACATGGACCCTGGCGGCGCCTTCGCTGCACATGAGGTCGAGCTGCACGGCCACCGGGCGGTCTACCGGGTGGCCGGCAGCGGCCCGACCGTCGTCCTGATCCACGGGATGGTCAACTCCTCCCGGCACTGGGAGGCAGTTGCGACCCGCCTCGCCGACAGCCACCGGGTGATCGCGCCGGACCTGATCGGCCACGGCGACTCCGCCACGCCGCGGGGCGACTACTCGCTCGGCGCCCACGCGGCGAGCATCCGCGACCTGCTCACCGCGATCGGTCAGCCCGCTCCTGCGCGCCGCCACCCTGCCCGGCTCGGCCGCGCTGCTGCGGCTGGCAACCCACCCCGGGCCTCTCCGCGCCCTGGTCGCCATCGGCGCCGGCCTTCGCAACCGCGGCAGCTCCACCGGCGTCTACCTGCAGGCGGTGGCGCGAGCGCTGGCGCCGCTGCAGGCGCCCGGCTCGCGACGAGCCTTCCTGCAGACCCTGCGCTCGGTAATCGATGCTCGTGGCCAGCGGGTCAGTGCCCGGGACCGCCTCTACCTGCTCGGCGACATGCCGACGCTGATCGTGTGGGGCAAGCGGGACCGGACGATCCCGCTCTCCCACGGGCTGCAGGCACAACAGGCGATCCCCAACTGCCGCTTTGAGGTACTCCCGCGTGCCGCCCATTTCCCCAACCTCGAAGACCCGGACGGACTCGCTGGAGTGCTGCAGGACTTCCTCGCCACCACCTCCCCGGCCTTGATCGACGACTCGCAGTGGGGCGCGGTGATCGGCAAGCGAGGGCGACGGCTGCGGGCTGCGTAAGCGGCTATTCGACCGCCGCGATCGCCGCCTCGACTTCAGCCAGCGTGGGGCCCTCCTGGAGGGTCTCGGTCCCGTTCGGGCCGTTGACGATCATCCCCTGCCCGGTACGGATACCGAGGCCGCGGCCGAGCTCCTCGTCGGCTTCGAGCCGTTTGGCGATCGCACCGTCGGGGCCGTCGTTCCGTTCGAGGTCGGCCTTCCATTCTGCGCCGTCCAGCTCCTCCACGCCGGTGGCGATCGAAGCGAGGAAGTCCTGGTCGACGCCGAACCGCTCGGCTTCCTCCTGGTTGCGGAAGAAGAGGTAGATGTACTGCCAGGCGTAGTTCTGGTCCGCCGCCGCCTCGGCGCCGAAGAATCCCTCCTGCTGCACGCGCTGGCTGTTGGAGTAGTGGCGGTAGAGCAGCTGCGCGTCACCGGGGCGCGCGTAGCGCTCGGCCAGGGCCGGGATCGTGCCGAGGAAGTCGTCGCGGCAACCGGCGCACTGGAGATCGTTAAAGACCTGGATCGAGACCGGGGCATCGGCGGAGCCGAGTCGGTCGCCTTCCTGCGGCACGCCGCCGAACAGTTCCTGGGCGTCGGAGATGCCGGCCACGCGGACGACCTGGCGGCCGGCCTCCTGGGTAGCGACCTCCACCAGGGTGTAGCCGAGCACGATCAGCCCGAGGGCGAGGAGCCCCGCCACCCAGACCCGCCCGCGCCTGGGCATCGCTTTCACCGCCGCTTCGCTCATCGGCGCTCATTATCCCGACTGGCCACCTGAGGACGCCGCAACGTGCGGCCGTGGAGATTGACAACGCCGCCTACCGGGAACGAGTATTGGGTACCCCACTTTCCACGACACGGGAGGTCCTCCATGGCCCATCACCTGACGCCGAGCGAGCTTGCAGACCAGCTCCATATGAAGCGGCAGGAGGTGATCGGGAAGTGCATCCAGATGGGCGTCCCGATCTACCACGGCCGCATCGACCGGACCCTGTTCGAGATCTCGCTGCGCAACGCCGGGGCCCATCCGTCGACTTCTCCTAGCTATCGGGGGCAAAGCTGAACTAAACTGCCGCAGATGCCGGGGAGGGGAACCAAATCCCAGACGCTCGCTGATCTGCTGCCACGCTCCGCCGAGATTTACGGGGATAACACGGCGGTCCGCTACAAGGACGGCGAGCAGTGGGTCGACCGTAGCTTCAACGAGGTCGTCGAGATCGTCCGGCCACTGGCGCTCGGCCTGGCCGAGCTGGGAGTCCAGAAGGGCGATCGCGTCTCGATCCTCGGCAACACGCGCCCCGAGTGGACGTACTTCGACTACGCCGCGCTCTCGATCGGTGCGACCGTGGTCCCGATCTACCAGACCAACTCGCCTGACGAGTGCCGCTACGTGCTGGAGAACTCCGACTCCAAGATCGTCGTCGTCGAGGACGAGGAACAGCTGGCCAAGGTCCGTGAGGTACGGGACCAGCTGCCGCAGCTGGAGCAGATCGTGCTGATGGACGGCAGCGCCGAGGACGCGATCTCGATGGCGGACCTGAGCGCCAAAGGCGGGGCCGTGGATGCCTCCCGCTGGCAGGCCCTCTACTCGGCGGTGACGCCGGCCGACATCTGCACCTTCATCTACACCTCCGGCACCACCGGGCCGCCGAAGGGCTGCGTCATCAGCCACGGCAACTACCGAGCGATGCTCGACATGGTCAACGAGACCAGCGTGATCGAAGAGGGGGACGTCACCTATCTCTACCTCCCACTCGCCCACTCCTTTGCCCTGCTGATCCAGCTCGGCAGCTTCGACCTCGGCACGACGATCGCCTACTGGGAGCGCGACCCACTGAAGATCATGGTCAACCTGGCCGAACTGAAACCGTCCTACTTCCCCTCCGTGCCGCGAATCTTCGAGAAGATCTACACCGCCGCGACCAGCGCGATCGAAAAAGAGGGCGGGCTGAAAAAGCGGATCTTCAACTGGGCGATCGACGTCGGCGCTAAGGTGCGCCAGATGGAGCGCGAAGGGCGCCAGCCCGGGCCGCTACTGAAGCGCAAATACGCGTTCGCCGACAAGCAGGTGCTCTCGAAAATCCGCAACCTCTTCGGCGGCAACATCCGCCTCGCCGTCTCCGGCGCGGCGCCGATCAACCCGGACATCCTCCGCTTCTTCGACGCCGCCGGGGTGCTGGTGCTCGAGGGCTGGGGCATGACCGAGACCTCTACCGCGGCGACGATCTCCCAGCCCGACGACTTCAAGGTCGGCACGATCGGCAAACCGTTCCCCGGCTGCGAAGTCCGGATCGCCGACGACGGCGAGATCCTGGTCAAGGGGCCGAACGTCTTCCAGGGCTACCACAAAAACGAGGAGGCGACCCGGGAGACGATCGTCGACGGCTGGCTGCACACCGGCGACATCGGCGAGATCGACTCCGAGGGCTTCATCAAGATCACCGGCCGCAAAAAGGACATCATCATCACCGCCGGGGGCAAGAACATCACCCCGGCCAACCTCGAGGCCGAGATCAAGCAGCAGCCCCTGGTCTCCCAGTGCGTGGTTGTCGGCGACCGCCGGCCCTACCTGGTCGCCCTGGTCACCCTCGACCCCGAAGAGGCCGCCGGCTACGCCAAAGAGAACGGCCTCTCCGAGGACCCGGCCGAGCTGGCCCGCAACTCCGACATTCGCGCCGCTATCGAGGCCCACGTAGAGAAGATCAACGAGAAATTCGCCCGCGTCGAGCAGGTGAAGAAGATCGCCATCCTCCCCCACGACCTCTCACAAGAGTCCGGCGAGCTGACGCCGACGCTGAAGGTCAAGCGGGCCGTCGTTACGGCCAAGCACGAGGACGAGATCGACAAGCTCTACGCGGCTTAAGGCCGCTCCCGAAGCGCCTGTACCAGGTCACCCGGGCTGTCCGGCGGTTGAAAGTCGAGTTGAAGGCTGATGAATGCGACCGGGTCGCGCTGCCTCAGCCAGGCAAGCACCCACTGCCCAATCTGACCGCTCTCCACCGGCTCCACTCTCGCACGCACCCTCTGACCAACCTCAGCCGCAAAGTTCTCGATGTCGGTGGCGGAGATTGCATCTCGGCTGGCCGTGGCCCGCTTGATTCTTGCGATCAGCTTGTCCCGCGAAAATTGCTCAAACCGCCTCAATGCGCGGCTCCACACCAGACCATGCTGAATTTCCCCAGCCGACCTTCTCAGTGCATTCAGGTCAGCGTCCGGAGCGGTCGCGAGGGCTTGCAAGTACGCGAAGGGGTCCAGCGGTCTCAGGCCGTCTGCTACCCAGTTTCGAATCGCTTCGGTCGAGATCGGCGCTTCGGCTTTTGCAGCCCGGCGCTCGATGGTATCTACAAGCTGCACTATCGCGTCCTCCTTGACCCGGCGATGGACAATAAGCCTCAAGGAGGTGAGGAGTTTCCGGCGATCGAACGGTTCAAACCGCTGTTCGTCTGTTCGCAAGACTGGACCATTCCGCGGCAAACGCTTCTTGACTAGGCCAACAGCGGGGTAGTCCTCATCTACCAAACTGGGGGTCCGTTCCCGATACAGGGCTCGAGCATGGGTTCTCCAGCCCAACTTTTCCAGTGACAGCTGGGCGAGATTCCCAGGCGTCACAGAACCTCGGTGCCTCTCGACGACCCTTCGCACCTGTTCGGCAACTTCACGAATTTTGCGGTCCTCTAGACCGGAGCCTGCAGTTGAACGCTGCAGGCTCCGGAACAGCCGGCCCTCGTCAAAGGCCTCAGTTTTCCCATCGCCAGTACGGACCGTGGCGGCCTTGGGTCGCTCGATAGTCGTGAAACGGTGCCCACAGATCGTGCATTGACGGCGCCGCCGAACCCCCAGGTTCCGCTCGCTTGAGCGCTCGGGCCGAGTCTCTCGGACTTCGGTTCGACTCTGCTTGCCATCGTCAAAGCAGCGTGGACAATGCATTCTTCCTGGACCCTATATCTGGGGTTCTACTCTGCCAACGCCTACCAGTACGCCGTATATAGCGTCTTCAAAGACGTTTCCCGTCGACGACGCTACGCCTAGTTGACGAGTCGTAGGGGCTGTGGTTACGTCCTGGGACCGCAAGGGTTCGCCGTTCAGCCGACTAAAGGGATTGCAATGTGGCCCTTTCCTCTGCCGGCTAGAACTGAACCACTCGGGGCCTAAATCGCCGCTAGGGGAGCAGAGAATGGAAGTCGCGCTCGCAATTCAAGCTCTAATCATCTTGGCATTGCTCCAGAAGTTCGTCTTCAGCAAGTAGCCGAGCCCTTGGCATTGGATCGCGACGCTGACTCGGTCCACAATGCCGCGAAGGACGGCGTACCCATGCGTGTGAGCTCAAGAAGCCTCGCCGGACTGCCGCAGCAACACCGAAGTGGTCTGCTCCAGAACCCGTCGCCAGGCGGAGATTTGCTCGGGCTCCTCTTCGGCCGCCCGCTCGACCACGCGGCGGACGCGGCGCTCGGAGATCTCGAGGCCGTGGCGGCCGGCGATCTCCTGGTAGCGGTCGTAGTCCTGGGCCAGGGTGGCGGTGACCGATTCGAAGCCGTGGCGGGCGATCTTCAGCCGCTGCGAGTAGTCCATGATCGGCGTGCCGAACATCAGCTCGTCGGTGGGCTCGGGCTCGACCAGAATGATGTCAACGCCCGGGTAGCGTTCCTGCCAGTGCTCGACGGCCTGGTGCAGGCGCTGGTGGGCGATCAGGCGGAAGGTCTGGTTGGCGATCGCAGGCAGGCCCATGTCGGAGACCCGGCGGACGCGCCTGCCGAAGACGGTGGGAATTGTCTTCTCGAAGTCGTTGACGTAGGGGACCAGAGGGTTGACGACGACGATGAACTTTGCGCCCTTTTCGACGGCGACGTCGACGTTGGTGGTCGACCGGATGCCGCCGTCGACCATCTGCCGGCCTTTCAGCTCGACCGGCTTGTAGACGATCGGCAGGCAGGTCGAGCACTCGATCGCCTTCGAGATCGGCACGTCGTCCCACTTCTCCTCGCCGAAGACGATCCGCTCGCAAGTGTCGAGGTCGGTGGCGGTGAGGTAGAGCTCGCGGTCGAGAAGGCGGAAGTCGTTGACCCGGTTGCCCTCGGAGAGCACCCCCTCGACGTAGTCACCGAGGCCAGCGCCCGAGTAGAGGCCGGTGGGGAGCGCCTCGGCGAGACCGACGCCGATGTCGATCGCCGAGAGCTCGCCGATCCGCGCCAGTGAACGGACCAGCTCCGCGGTCCGCAGCGGTAGTGCCGCCGCCTTGGAGAGAAAGCCGAGGTAGTTGGGTTTGAGGACCTTGCTGAGATCGAGGTCTTCGAGCTCGGATGGGACCCGCGAGTTGAGCACCTGCATCATCTCGTCGGGGGTGACGCCGTTGGCGAGCATCCCGGCGACGAAGGAGCCGGCGCTGGTGCCGACGTAGACGTCGAAGTTGTTGACCGTGCTGTTGACGGCAAGCAGGTCGAGGGCACGCAAGGCGCCGATCTCGTAGACCCCGCCGGTAAAGCCGCCGCCGCCGAGTACCAGAGCCGTTTTCGAAGGCTTTTTCCGCCCGCGCGCTTTGCGGCGCGGTTTCGACTCGATATCGACGACTTTTCCCATAGAGAGAATGTCCAGTATCCCAGGCACGGCAGCCGGAGGAGCCGCTACCTTGGCCGCTTCCTGTGTTCCTACGGACGATGAGACGAGGGGTCGTCCTCATGGCCGCCTGCGCGGCCCTCCTTCTGCTCGCCGCCGGGACTGCCAGGGGAAGCGCCTCCTGCGACCAGATGCGGGGCTGGCTGGCTCATGGCGGATCGGCTAGCGGGCTGATCGTGGTCGAGGCGGAAAGCGGGAAAGTGGTCTGCGGCAGCGCCCCCGGGACCCCACGCCCGCTGGCCTCGAACATGAAGCTCTTCACCACCGCGACCGCCCTCTCCAAGCTCGGGCCGAGAACGCGCATCGCGACGGAGCTGATGGGAGCCGGCCGCCTCGACCCCTCCGGCACCTTCCACGGCAGCCTCTACCTCAAGGGCGGCGGTGACCCGGCGCTCGGCACCCCAGCCTTCTACAACGGCTACCTCGCCGGCCTCGGCACCAACCTCTTCTCGCTCAAGGCACAGGTCCGCGCCGCTGGGATCAAAGCGATCACCGGCCGGCTCTACGCCGACGCGACGATCTTCGACCGCCGCCGCGGCGTCGCCGACTCCGACTACGCGACCAGCCCCTACATCGGGCCGCTCTCCGGCCTCGCCTTCAACTCCGGCTTCAAGGGCTCGACCAGCTCCAGCGGCTTCTCCTCGGACCCGGCGAAGCTGGCCGCCACGAAGCTGGCCCGTTCGCTGCGCGCCGCCGGCGTCGCGGTCCCCGCACAAGTCGCCCTGGCGAAGACCCCGGGCAGCGCCAAACGGATCGGCGTGGTCCGCTCCCCCACTATCACCCGGCTCGCCGACCACATCAACGTCTACTCCAACAACTTCTTCGCCGAGACCGTGATCAAGCTGATCGGCGCCCGGATCGGCGGTGCCGGGACGACCGCCGCCGGGGCGGCGGCGGTTAGCGCCTTCGCCAGCTCCCTGGGCTCCGGGGTCCACGCAGTTGACGGCTCCGGCCTGACCCGCACCAACCTCGCCTCGCCGAGGCAGGTGGCCGACCTGCTGCTGGCGATGCAGAACGACCCGGCCGGCGAAGACTTCATCCAGGACCTCGCAATCGCCGGCCAGGAAGGAACGGTCGACGACCGCATGCACGGGACCGCCGCTTACGGCCGCTGTCGGACCAAGACCGGGACCCTGACCGGCGTCAGCGCCCTCTCCGGCTACTGCTTCAACGCCAGCGGCAGGGTGATGGTCTTCTCGATCCTGATGAGCGGCGTCGCCGACCTCGGCCTCGCCCACCTCAACCAGGACCGGATCGCCGCAGCCGTCGCCGCCTACTAGGCCCTTGGCCGGCTAACCCAGCAGCGCGAGCAGACCGGCTTCGTCGAGCACCTCGGTGCCCAGCGATTCCGCTTTCGCCAGCTTCGAGCCCGGGCTCTCGCCGGCGACCACGTAGTCGGTTTTTTTCGAGACCGAGTTGACGACCTTGCCGCCGGCGTCCTTGACCATCGCCGCGGCCTGCTCGCGGGTCAGCTCCGGCAACGTCCCGGTCAGGACCAGGGTCTTGCCTTCCAGCGGTCCTCCGGTGGCGCGTCTTTCGGAGGCGTCTGCCTCCAGCCGCAGCCCCTTCTCCTTCAGCTTTTCGACCAGCGCCCAGGTCGGCTCGTCGGCCAGTGACTCGGCGATCTGCACGGCCATGATCGGGCCGACGCCCTCGACCTCCTCGATCCCCTCCGGATCGGCCGTGTGCAGGTCATCGATCGAGCCGAAGTGGTCCGCGAGCGCCTCCGCGGTGACGTAGCCGACGCCGGGCAGACCCAGCGCGTAGAGCACCCGTTTGAACGGCCGCCCGCGCGAGACCTCGATCGCCGCCACCAGGTTGCGGGCAGAGACCTCACCGAATCCCTCCAACCCGGCCAGTTTCTCTTCGTCCAGCTCGTAGACGTCGGCGACATCGGTGATCAGGCCTTCTTCGAGGAAGCGCAGCGCCTGCTTCTCCCCCAGGCCCTCGATGTCCATCGCGCCCTTGCTGACGAAGTGCTTGACGTGCTGGAAGGACTGGCCGGGGCAACCGGAGCGGTTGGGGCAGATCGTGAAGACAGCGTCCTCCGGCTTCACCGTCTCGGTGCCGCAGGCCGGGCACTTTTTCGGCGGCTTCGGTTTCCTCGCCCCTTTCTTGCGGCGCTGGACCAGCGGCGAGACGACCTGCGGGATCACGTCTCCAGCCCGCATCACCACCACCTCGTCGCCGACCCGCACGTCCTTGCGCGCCAGGTCCTCCTCGTTGTGGAGGGTGGCGGTACTGACGGTGACGCCGCCGACGTGGACCGGCTCAAGCATCGCGAACGGGACCAGGTGGCCGGTGCGGCCGACGTTCCAGACGACGTCGAGCATCTTCGTCGTCGCCGTGGTCGGCGGGAACTTCCAGGCGATCGCCCAGCGCGGCTCGCGGCCGACGACCCCCAACTCCCGCCACAGCGCCCGCTCGTCGACCTTGACGACGACCCCGTCGATCTCGTAGTCGAGCGTCTCGCGGCGCTCCTCCCACCAGTGACACCGCTTGACCACACCCTCGACCCCATCGTGGTGGCCGGTGTCGGGGTTGACCTTGAAGCCGCGCTCGCCGAGCCACTCGACCTCCTCCATGTGAGTCGCCAGGTCTAGGCCGCGGATGGCGCCGATCCCGTAGCACCAGATCGAGAGCGGCCGTTCGGCGGCCAGGGCCGGGTCGAGCTGGCGGATCGAGCCGGCGGCCGAGTTGCGTGGGTTGGCAAAGGTCGGCTCGCCGGCCTCGGCGCGGCGCTCGTTGAGCGCTTTGAAAGCAGCGATCGGCAGGTAGACCTCACCGCGCACTTCGATCAGCTCGGGCGCATCCTCGATCCGCAGGGGGACGGAGCCGATCGTGCGCAGGTTCTGGGTCACGTCCTCGCCGACCCGACCATCCCCCCTGGTCGCCCCGCGGACCAGCACCCCGTCCTCGTAGGTGAGGGCGACCGCGAGGCCGTCGATCTTCGGCTCGGTCGTGTAGCTGAACTGGGAGGCGGTGATGTCCAGCCGCTTTAAGTAGTTCGCCAGCCGCGTCTCCCAGGCCCTCAGCTCCTCCTCGTTGCGGGCATTGCCCAGGGAGAGCATCTGCTCGCGGTGCTCGACCGGCTCGAAGCGCTCCAGCGGCGGCGCCCCGACCCGTTGGGTCGGCGAGTCGGGGGTGCGCAGCTCGGGGTGCTCGGCCTCGATCTCCCGCAGCTCGTTGAGCAGCGCGTCGTAGGCGTCGTCGCCGATCTCGGGATCGTCGAGAACGTAGTAGCGGTTGTTGTGGTGCTCCAGCTCGCTGCGCAGCTGCGCGGCCCGCTGCTTAGGGTCGGCGCTCACGCGGGCGCGCTGCAGGCCGCCAACATCTCCTCGAACCCCCAGCCTCGAAGGCTCGCCAGGCCGCCGTGGTCGGTGAGGTCGAAGTGGATCGGGGTGACCGAGATCCGGCCCTGGGCGACGGCGTAGAGGTCGGTCCCGTCGATCTCCTCATAGCCCGGCTGCCAGCCGTAGATCTCGTAGCGGCGGCGGCCTCCGTCGGACTCCTCGTCGACCAGCTTCAGCTCGTCGTTGTAGATGCGTTTGCCGAGCTTCGTCACCTCAATCCCGTTCGGCTCGCCGGCCGGGCAGTTGACGTTGATCAGGGTCGCCTCCGGCATCGCCGCGGTCTTCAACTGGTCGACCAGCTGCGCGGTGAAGGCGGCGGCGACGTCGAAGTCGAAGCGGCCGCTGACGTAGCCCATGCCTCCACCAGAAGACTGCTGCGAGATCGCCACCGCGGGGATGCCGAGGATGATTCCCTCCAGGGCGGCCGCCACGGTTCCCGAGTAGGTGATGTCGTCGCCGAGGTTGGCGCCGTGGTTGATCCCGGAGACGATCAGGTCGGGACGGTGGCCGACCAGGCCCAGCTCGGCGAACCGGACGCAGTCGACCGGGGTGCCATCGGTGGCGTAGCCGCGGTCGCCGTCGCCGAACTCGAGCTCCTCGACGCTGAGCGGCGAGCGGGTGGTGATGCTGCGCGCCGTGGCGCTGCGGTTGGAGTCGGGGGCGATCACGTCGACCGTGACGCCCTCGAGCTCGCGCAGGGCGCGTCGGGCCGCCTGCAGGCCGGGCGCGGAGATGCCGTCGTCGTTGGTGAGGAGGATGCGCACGGATCCGATTCTAGGGACGCGACCCCGGGTCTCGGCGATACTGCCGCTCGATGGCGAGGGTGAGGCTGGACATCGAATACGACGGCTCGGGATTTCGGGGCTGGGCGAGGCAGCCAGGCCTGCGTACCGTGCAGGGCGAGCTGGAGGCGGCGCTGCAGACCGTGCTGCGGGAACCGGTCGCCCTGACCGTCGCCGGGCGGACTGACACCGGCGTCCATGCCCGCGGCCAGGTGGCCAGCTTCGAGACCGCGGCCGAGCTGCCGCCCGACCTCGCCCGCAACCTCAACGGGGTCGGCCCCGGCGACGTCACGGTGACTGCGGCCGGGCCGGCGCCCGACGGGTTCGATGCCAGGGGAGACGCTCGCTCACGGAGCTACCGCTACCGGGTCCTCGCTCGCCGCTCCCCAAGCCCGTTCGAGCGCGACCGCGCCCTCTGGTGGCCACACCGGATCGATCGCGACGCGCTCGAGACCTGCGCCGCCGCCCTGCCGGGAACCCACGACTTCACCGCCTTCACCCCCACCCAGACCGACCACGTCCGCTTCGAGCGCGACGTCCTCGCCGCCGCCTGGGAGCAGGACGGCGACGTCCTCTCGTTCCTGATCACCGCCGACGCCTTCATGCGCAACATGGTCCGCGCCCTGGTCGGTACGCAGCTAGAAGTCGCCTCAGGCCGGCGCACGGTTGAGAGCTTCGCCCAGCTCCTGAAGGGCGCCCCTCGCTCTGAGGCCGGCGACACGGCTCCCCCGCACGGGCTCTATCTGGAGTCCGTCTCCTACGACGACCGGCGGGTGGCCCAGGGGGAGGGGCCGAGCACGTAAACCTCGCGCGCAGGTCCCTCCCCCTGGGACAGGACCCGCCGGCCGGCGCTCTAGACGAGCTCTAGGTAGACCATCTCGGTCGAGTCTGAACGCCTCGGCCCGAGCTTGACGATGCGGGTGTACCCGCCCGGTCGCGTCGCGTAGCGCGGCGCAACCTCGTCGAACAGCTTGTGGACGATGAACTTGTCGTTGTGCAGCGTCGCCAGCGCCTGGCGGCGGGCGTGGAGGTCGCCGCGCTTGGCGAGGGTGATCAGCTGCTCGACCTCCGGCTTGACCGCCTTGGCCTTCGCCTGGCTGGTTTTGATCCGCTCGTGCTCGATCAGCTGCTTCGAGAGGTTCGAGAGCAGCGCCTCGCGGTGCGCAGCGTTACGGCTGAGCTTGTTCCGCTTCTTGCGATGGCGCACAGGACTCTCCCCTCGTTCCCGCGCCTAGTCCTGCTGGAGATCGAGGCCGCGGGCGTGCAGGGTCTCGATCACTTCCTCGATCGACTTCTGACCGAAGTTGGGGATCGCGTTGAGTTCCGCGCGCGACTTGCGGACCAGGTCGCCGACGGTCTGCACGCCGGCGCGCTTGAGGCAGTTGTAGGAACGGACGCCGAGTTCGAGCTCCTCGATCAGGATCTCATCGAGACCGTTGGCGGCGGCGCTGCCGTCGCCGCCCGAGGAAGCGAGAGCGTCGGTCGCGACAGCCGCAACCGGCTCACGCGCGGTCAGCTCCTCGACCCGGTCGGCGTCGGTGAAGATCGCCAGGCTCTTGATCAGAATCTCAGAGGCCTCGCGCAGCGCCGCAGCCGGCTCAAGCGAGCCGTCGGTTTCGAGGTCAAGGCTGAGTTTGTCGAAGTCGGTCCGCTGCCCAACACGGGCTGCGGCGACCGCGTAGGAGGCGCGGCGAATCGGCGAGAAGATCGAGTCGATCGGGATCACGCCGATCGGCTGCTCGTCGGACTTGTTCTCTTCGGCCGGCGAGTAGCCGCGGCCGCGGCCGATCGTCAGGTAGACCTCGAGCTTGGTTTTTTTCTCCAGCGTCGCGATCGGGGCATCCGGGTTGAGGATCTCGACGCCCGAGGGCAGGTCGATGTCCTTCGCTTTCACCTCACCGGGGCCGGTGGCCACCAGTGGAGCCTCGACCTCGTCGGCGTCGGTGTGCATCCGGACGACCAGGTCCTTGAGGTTGAGGATGATGTCGGTGACGTCCTCTTTGACACCGGGCACGGTTGAGAACTCGTGCGCGACGCCCTCTATGCGGACACTGGTGATTGCAGCGCCGCCCAGCGATGAGAGCAGGACGCGCCGCAGGCTGTTTCCGAACGTGTAGCCGAAACCCTTGTCGAGCGGCTCGATCGTGAAGGTGCCGCGACGGTCGTCTACCTTCTCGGAGATGATTCGGGGAACCTGGAAATCAGTGGTCATGAGTTCCTTGCGTATGCGTGTTCAGAAATTTCGGATTCCGGACTACTTGGAGTACAGCTCGACGATCAGCTGCTCCTGAACCGGCGCCGAGATCTCGGAGCGCTCTGGATAGCGCAGGACCTTGGCGGTAAGGGCATCGTGATCCGCCTGCAACCAGGCGGGAACGGTTGAGACAAGTTCGGTCGCTCGCTGAATCGTGTCCTTGGCGGAGGAACCGGCCTTGATCGAGATCACGTCCTCCGGGCGCACCTGGTAGGAGGGGATGTCGACGCGGCGGCCGTTGACCATCCAGTGCCCGTGGCTGACCAGCTGGCGCGCCTGGCGGCGCGAAGCAGCGAAGCCGAGCCGGACCAGGACGTTGTCCAGCCGGGACTCGAGCAGGCGCAGGAGGTTCTCGCCGGTGACGCCCTCCTGGCGCGAGGCCTTGTCGTAGTAGGCGCGGAACTGTTTCTCGAGCACCTGGTAGTAGCGGCGGGTCTTCTGCTTCTCGCGCAGCTGGACCCGGTACTCGGACTGCCGCAGCCGGCCGCGGCCATGCTCGCCGGGCGGGTAGGAGCGACGCTCGACGCCGCACTTGTCGGTGAAGCACCGCTCTCCCTTGAGGAAGAGCTTCTGGCCCTCGCGCCGGCACTGCTTGCACTGCGGGGAGGTGTCGCGAGCCATCTAGACCCTCCGCCGCTTCTTTGGCCGGCAGCCGTTGTGGGCCTGCGGGGAGACGTCCTTGACCGTGGTCACGTCGAGCCCGGCCGCCTGCAGCGACCGGATCGCCGTCTCGCGTCCGGAGCCGGCGCCCTTGGCGAAGACCTCGACCCGCTCCAGGCCATGTTCCATGCCCTTCTTGGCGGCAGCGTCGGCGGTCACCTGGGCGGCGAACGGGGTCGACTTGCGTGAGCCTTTGAACCCCGCCGAGCCCGCCGACTCCCAGGCGATCACGTTGCCATCGGTGTCGGTGAGGGTGACGATCGTGTTGTTGAAGGAGGTCTTGATGTGCGCCTGGCCGTAGGTGACGTTCTTTTTCGTGCGGCGGCGGGCGCGCCCCTTTGCGGGTTTTTTCTCAGCCATCGTCTTCCCTACACCTTGCGCTTGCCGGCGATGCTGAGGCGCCGTGGGCCCTTGCGGCCGCGTGCGTTGGTCTTAGTGCGCTGGCCGCGGACCGGGAGGCCGCGGCGGTGTCGAAGTCCCCGGTAGGAGCCGATCTCCATCAAGCGTTTGACGTTCTGGGAACGGTCGCGCCGCAGGTCTCCCTCGACCTCGCGGTTCTCCACCGCCTCGCGCAGTTTCACGACCTCTTCCTCGGTCAGGTCCTTTGCCTGGGTCCCGGGGTCGACTTTGGTCTCGGCGAGGATCTGCCGGGCAGTCGAGTGGCCGATGCCGAAGATGTAGGTGAGCCCGATCTCGATCCGTTTGTTAACGGGGATGTTGACCCCTGCGATACGCGCCATCGGCTAGCCCTGCCGCTGCTTGTGTCGCGGGTTCTGGCAGATCACGAGAACCGCGCCATTGCGGCGGATGATCTTGCACTTCTCGCACATCGGCTTAACGGAAGCTCGAACCTTCATCGCTCCGGATCTCGTATCGAATACAGGATTCCCGCGCGCCCCATGAGTCGGACGGCAGGCATGAACTTTCGGCCCATTGGGCCGACCGGGAAAGATAGCAGGGGAGCGTGCTCAGGCGTCGCCGACCAGCCCGATCGTGAAGCCGTCATAGCCCTTGACGCCGACAGTCTGGATGGTGGTCGCGGAGACACGGGGATCGTTGGCCAGCATCTCGTGCAGGCGGCGCTGGGCTTCGGTGGAGTCGTCGGTGCTCGCCGCTTCGGCCAGGGTACCGCCGCGGACGACGTTGTCGGCGACGATCAGGGCGCTGGGACGAACGTGGTCGAGCGCCCAGGCGAAGTAGTTGGGGGTGTTCACCTTGTCGGCGTCGATGAAGACGAGATCGAACGGGGCATCGCCCTCGAGCCCTTCGAGGCTCTCCAGCGCCGGCCCGACCCGCAGCTCGACGACATCGCCGAGCCCGGCCCCCTCGATGCTGCCCCGCGCCACCTCGGCGTAGTCCGGGTTGGCCTCCAGCGTGATCAGCCTGCCTCCCGCCGGCAGCTCCCGCGCCATCAGGATCGAGCTGTACCCGCCCAAGGTGCCGAACTCGAGCACTGTCCTCGCCCCGACCAGCCGGACCAACAGCGCCAGCAGCTTGCCCTGCGGAGGTGAGACCTGGATCGCCGGCAGCCCGGCCGCCTCGGCCGCGTCCAGCGCCCGTTGCAGACCCTCGTCCTGAGGCACCAGGGTCTGCCCGATGAACTCGTCAACCGCCGAGAACTTCTCTTGGTCCATGCGGCGATTCTGACAACCACACCGAGGCGGGACGGCGGCACCTTCAAAGGTGCCGCCGTCCTTGCCCCGGAGACGCCTAGCGCGGCAGGCGCTGGGTCAGCTGAACTACCTGCTGGAACGTCGGCCGGTTCTGGAACGGGAACGGGTTGAGGGTGATTCCCGAGGTCACCTGCGGCCGGTTCTGGTCGTAGCAGGAGGGCTGCGGGTTGGCGGCGCAGCGGCCGGTGCCCCCTCCGTAGAGCTGCGCGGGCGTGACTTTCAGCGCCGCAGCGAGGGTCCGCTGCAGCATCGCCCGGCAGGCTTTCTTCGAGCCTTTGCCGCAGTAGGACTGGCTCCAAGGCGCTTTCGGCTTCGGGCCGAACATCCCGCGTAGATCCTTGGAGACGTAGCCCCACCAGCCATCCGAGAAGGCGGGCGCGTTCGGCGAGACGCCGACGACGTCACCGAGTTCGAGCATCCCTTCCAGTCGTTCGTAGGCGACCGCGCCGAGCGACGATTTGAACTCGCCTTCGACCAGCTTCGGCCACCAGGCGTCCATCAGCTGGACCGCTGCGTTTTCCTCGTAGATGCCATCGCGGTCGAGGTCACGCCGGTGGGCGCCTTTTTTGTTCCAGGTGCTGAGGGTGGCCAGCGCTTTGCGCAGGGCAGGCGATTTCGGTTTGCCGACCGCATTGAGGATCGTCGGCAGCAACCGGTAGCCGCGCACGTCCTGGGTCGCCGACTCCGACATCGACTGGACCAACTGCGAGATCGTGATCTTGCGCGGGCCTTTGGTAGCGCTCCGCACCTTGTCGGCGATCATCTGCGAGCGGAACAGCGGGCCGTAGCTGTACTTGTCGTCGGCCGCTGCCCATCCCGGCGCCTGCTTGTTGTTCCAGGAGACCAGGTACTCGGGGTTGACCGCCTGCGGATGTTTGGAGAAGGGCAGCCACTCGGCCGTCTGCGTGGTCGGGTTGAACCCTTTCCAGTCGTACTGCCCGGTTCCCAGGATCGGGAAGTCCGGTGAGACGCCGAGCGAGCGCTGCGGCATCGAGCCGGAGAGCGCGTAGCCGATGTCATCGGAGTCCACGTAGGCCCAGTTGAAGAGGAAGCCGATGTTGGAGACGGCGTTCTTGAACCCCTCCACGCCGGTCACGACTCCCGGTTCGTTGAGCTGCGTGAACCCGATCACCGAATCCGCCTCGTGGAAATAGGTGCTGCGCTGGCGCACGAAGGCGACCTTGCGTTTGCCGACCTTGCCGCGGGCGAAGACGACGCCGTGCACGGTCCGGTAGGCGACCATCGTTTGCGAGCCGGCCTCGGTCGAGTCGAGCGCGTTCGGCGCCCAGCTCTCGGTCTTTTCCAGTTTTTCCATCGGCAGGCATTTGCCGCGGTAGGAGTAGTGGAATTCGTCCTGGCAAAGCACCTCGGCGAACGTGTCGACGTTGTCGGAGGTCGCCGTGGTGGCGCTCCAGGCGTAGTCCCGGCCGTGGCCGAGCTGGATGACGAGGTTGATCCCGGCGAAGGAGGCGCCGCGAGCGTCGATGCCCGGGCCGTGGAGCTCCTGCTCCATCAGGATCTGCGGAACGTAGTAGCCGACCTGCGGGCCCATCACCGCGAGCGGGTGGCCGCTGACCGAGTTTTTGGCGGAGACGAGCTCCCAGTTCGACGCGTGCCCGGCAGCCTCAAGCGCTGCCTGGAGGGTGTCGCCGACGCTGCCGATGCCCTCGCGGCCGACCGTCGCCCCCGAAGTGGAAGCAACGACAGGCGCGTCCCTTACCGATTTCGGGTTGGGCAGTGCCAGGCCGCGTTTGGCGAAGGCGCTGCGCTGCTGGTACGGGAACCGTTTGGAGATCGTGGTCGGAGCTTCAGGGTCCTCCTTGGAGCGGAACTCCAGCCATGCCTTGCGCCCGGCTTTAACGCCCATCTTGTCGACGAATGCCTGCATCGTCAGGGCCGAGTTGAGCTCGTTGCCGCCGCCGCGGCCGAAGATGCCACCGACCAGGGAGGCGATCGCGACCACGTCCGTCGTTTTGAACGGTTCCATCGGCTTTCCTAGAACCGTGTACTCGCCCGGTTCAAGGGTTTTGTCGGTTTTGGCTTTGGCGATGAAGGCGTTGATCCCTTCGACGTAGGCCTGCAGATCGCCGACCGCCTGCACGCCGAGCGCCCCGTAAAGCGCGGGCATCTGCGCAATCTGTTTTTCGAGGTCAGCCTCGGTGTAGGGCGCGAACCCCCACTGGGAGGCATCGTTGTCGGCGTTGCTGCCGCCGAGGAACGAGGCGAGTTCTGCGCGGCCCGTGTGCCGGAGCACGTCCATCAGGAAGAGGCGGTCCTGCCCTCCGGCGTAGCCGGCACCGAACATCGTGTCGGCGCGGGTGTCGCCATAGATGCGCGGCACGCCGTAGCCGGAGTCGCGCAGGATCGTCACCCCCGGGCGGGGTTCGATCGTCGATTCAACCTGCCCTGGCGGGATCCCGAAGGTGGCGTCCTTGAAGTAGTTGGGAATCTGGTCATCGGTCAGCGTCGGGCTCGCGTAGAGCAGGTTTTCGTAGAGCGGCTGCTGATCGGCGAAGTGTTTCGGCAGAACTCCCTGCCCTCTGAAGGCAAAGACCTGCTGAAGGGTGGCCAGCCCGGTCTCTCCGGGGGGGAGGACGTTGCGGAAACCGCCCGCGTCGTTGGTCCCGTATGGCTGAGAAGTCGCCGCGACGGCCGGTGGGCCGAGCGCGAGGATGGCAAACAGCGAAACAAGCAGGGGCAGCACACAGCGCAGTCGAGCGATCAACGTCTCTCCTTATGGTTGCGGCGCCCCCGCCGCGGCGGCAACAATACCGAACAGTCGATCTGCCCGCTGAACCGCCTGAAGAATCCCTAATCGTCCTCGTGCCAGGGGGTGAGGATGCGCGGCCCGTTCGCGGTCACCGCGACCGTGAACTCGAAGTGCGCCGCGAGCGACCCGTCCTCGGAAAAGACCGCCCAGCCGTCATCGCCCATCCGCACCAGCGGCCCACCGGCGTTGACCATCGGCTCAATCGCCAGGACCATCCCCTCCTCCAGCTCCGGCCCCCTGCCCGGCTCGCCGAAGTTCGGCACCTGGGGCTCCTCGTGCATGTCGCGGCCGATGCCGTGGCCGACCAGCGTGCGGATGATCGAGAGACCCTCGATCTCAACCGCGCGCTGGATCGCCGCTGAGACGTCGCCGAGGTGATTGCCCGGTCGCATCTGCTCGACCCCTGCGAAGAGCGATGCCTGGGTCACCTTCAGTAGCTTGCGCGCCTCCGGACCGATCGGGCCGACGGGAACGGTCATCGCCGCGTCGGCGACCCAGCCGTCCTTGTTCACGCCGACGTCGATCGAGATCACGTCGCCGCGCTTCAGCTCGTGGGGACCGGGGATCCCGTGCACGACCATCGAGTTGGGCGAGGTGCAGATCGACCCCGGGAAGCCGTTGTAGCCCTTGAAGGCCGGGGTCGCGCCCTGGGAGCGGATGAATTTCTCCGCCGCCGCGTCGAGCTCTTCCGTGGTGATCCCGGCACGGACCTTGGAGACCAGCATCTTCAGGCAGCGAACGAGGATCTCGCCCGAGGCCGCCATCCGCTCGATCTCCTCGGGGCTCTTGTGCTTGATCATCCGGTACACGCTACGTCCTCAGAGAGGGCCGCTAGACAGCCTCGTCCTGCTCCATACGCATGGTAGCCAGGGTCCTGCGGATCTCCTCGCAGACCTCGTCCGCCGGGCGCTCGCCATCGATCCGGCGCAGCAGGCTGCGGTCGTCGTAGTAGGCGACCAGCGGCTCGGTCTTCTCGTGGTAAGTGGCGAGGCGCTTGCGGATCACCTCCGGCTCGTCGTCGTCACGGACCACCAGCTCGGAGCCGTCGATGTCGCAGACGCCCTCCTTCTCTGGCGGGTTGAAGTCGACGTGGAAGACGTGGCCGTTGGCGAGGCAGGTGCGCCTGCCGCCAAGGCGGCGAACCACCTCGTCGTCGGAGACGTCGATCAGCAGCACCGCGGTGACCGTCCGGTCCAGCTCCTCGAGCTTGGCGTCGAGCGCCTCGGCCTGCGGTGTGGTGCGCGGGAAGCCGTCGAGGATGAAGCCGTCGAGCGCCTCGGAGGAGTCGATCCGCTCGGCGATCGTCCCGACGATCACGTCGTCGGGGACGAGGTCGCCGCGGTCCATGTACTCCTTCGCGGTCCGGCCCAGCTCGGTCTCCTCGCGCACCGCCGCGCGGAGGATGTCCCCGGTCGCGTAGTAGGACAGTCGCAGATCTTCCTGCAGCCGCTCGCCCTGGGTGCCCTTGCCCGATCCCGGGGGACCGAGGAGCACTAGGTTCAGCTCGGGCATGCGCCGGAGCTTATTTGAGGAAGCCCTCGTAGTTCCGCATCATCAGCTGCGCCTCCAACTGCTTGACCGTGTCCAGCGCAACGCCGACCACGATCAGGATGGAGGTGCCGCCGAAGAAGAAGTTGGCCGACGTCTGGCTGATCAGGATCGTCGGCAGGGCCGCGACCGCGCCAAGGTAGAGCGCGCCGGGGAAAGTTAGGCGGGAGAGGATCCGGTCCAGGTACTCGGCCGTGGGCCGGCCCGGACGCACCCCCGGGATGAAGCCGCCGTATTTCTTCAGGTTGTCGGCCTGGTCAACCGGGTTGAAGGTGACCGCCGTGTAGAAGTAGGTGAAGACGACGATGAAGAAGACCTCGCCGGCCACGTATGCCCAGCTGTTGGGACCGAAGAAGGCGGCGAAGTCAAGCGCGGCCGGCGTGTTGAGCAGCTGGCCGATGGTCGGCGGGAAGGCCATGATCGAGGCAGCGAAGATGACCGGAATGACGCCGGCCATGTTGACCCGCAGCGGCAGGTAGGTGGAGCCGCCCGAGGTCATTTTCCGGCCCACGACCCTTTTCGCATACTGGACCGGGATCCGCCGCTGGCCCTCCTGGACGAAGACGATGGCGACGACCACCGCGAGGGCGATGAACGGCATCATCACCACGAAGACCTGGTCCGGGTTGCTCCACCACTGGGTGATCCCGTTCGGCAGTGAGGCGACGATCGAGGCGAAGATCATCAACGAGATCCCGTTGCCGATCCCGCGCTGGGTGATTAGCTCGCCCAGCCACATCAGCAGGGTGCAGCCGGCGGTCAGGCAGATCACGATCAGGAAGGTCTTGCCGAAGGTGAGGGTCCCGACCGGGCTGACGCCCGCTTCGTTGCCGAAGGAGCGGAAGAGGAAGACGTAGCCGAGCGACTGGAAGAAGGCGAGCCCGACCGTGAGGTAGCGCGTGTACTGGGTGATCTTCTGCTGGCCGACTTCGCCTTCTTTCTGCAGCCGCTCCAGCGAGGGCACGACAACGGTCAGCAGCTGCAGGATGATCGAGGCCGTGATGTAGGGCATGATCCCCAGCGCGAAGAGGCTGAACCGTTCGAGGCTGCCGCCCGAGAACAGATTGAGAAAACCGAGGATGTTCGAGCCGCCGAAATTGTCCTGGATTTCCTTGATCGCGTTGGCGTCGACGCCCGGCGACGGGATGTAGGCGCCGAACCGGTACAGCAGCAGCATCGCCGCCGTGAAAGCCAGCTTCTTGCGAATGTCGGCGACGCTGAAAGCGTTCGCAATAGTTCTGAGCATTACGGCTCCAGAGTGTGACAGGAACCGCCGGCCGCTTCTATCTGCTCTTTGGCGGCGGCACTGAAGGCGTGTGCGTGGACGTCGAGCTTCTTCTTGATCTCACCGCGGGCAAGGATCTTCACCGGATCCGAACGCTTCGCAAGACCCTTCTCCTTCAGCGTCTCCGGGTTGACCTCGGCGCCGGCGTCGAACCGCGCCTCCAGGTCGGAGATGTTGACCGGCTGGGTCTTGGTGCGGAAGTTCTCGAAGGGCATCGACTTCTTCATGTGCGGGCCGCGCAGCTTTCGCATCCGCATATGGATCGGGTTCTGGCCGCCCTCGTAGCCGGCCTTGCGCTTGGCGCCCGAACGCGAGCCGGCGCCTTTGTGGCCACGGCCCGAGGTCTTCCCCAGCCCGCTGCCCTCGCCGCGACCGATCCGCTTGCGCGGCCGGCGCGAGCCTGGCTTCGGCTTCAAGTTGTGCAGCCCGATCTCCTCCGAGCGCGGCGTCTCAGCCATCAGGACACCTCCACCAGGTGCGAAACCACTTTCAGCTGCCCCTGCAACTGCGGCGAGTCCTTGCGCTCAACAGCCTTCCCGATCCGTCCGAGCCCCAACGCATAAAGCGTCGCTTTCTGACTCGGATTAGACCCGGCCGCCGACCGAACCTGCTTGACCTTCACCGCACTCACGACGGCTCCTCAGACCCCTCGGGAGGCAATGGCTTCGGCTGCTCGACCGGCTCCTCGGGGGGAAGGGGCGTGGGCTGCCTGTACTCGACCGGAGCGTCAGCAGACGGAGGCTCCTCGGCCGCGGGTCCTGCCTCCGCAGGGGACCCCCCACCCCCTCCGGTAGCTAAAGCTTCCTCGGGGGCGGGCCCCCCTACGGAGTCACCCGCGGCTGAGGCGTCGGCGTCTGACGCAGTTGCATCTCCAGCAGGACCCGCTGACAGATGCTCTCCGTCAGCCGACCCTCCGTTCTGCAGTCCAAGCACCTGAGAGACGGTCAGCCCCCTGAGCTCAGCGACCTCCTCCGGCCTACGAAGTCGGATCAGCCCATCCATGGTCGCCTTGACCAGGTTGATCGGGTTTTGCGTCCCGATGCTCTTGGTGAGGACGTCGCGGACGCCGCCCAGCTCGAGGACGGCGCGGACGCCACCACCGGCGATCACGCCGGTACCAGGGCTGGCCGGGCGCAGGACCACGTGCCCGGCGCCGAAGCGGCCGATGATCCGGTGGGTGATCGTCTGGCCGTATTTCGGCACGCGGATCAAGTTCTTGCGGGCGTCCTCGACGCCCTTTTGGATTGCCAACGGGACCTCGCGGGCCTTGCCGTACCCGATCCCGACCACGCCCTCCTCGTCGCCGACGGCAACCAGTGCGGTGAAGGAGAAGCGCCGGCCGCCCTTGACCACCTTGGCGACGCGGTTGATCTCGATCACGCGCTCCTGCAGGTCGAGCCCACGCGGGCTCACCGTCTCGACGTTCTTCGTGTCCATTCCCTTCATAGCGAGCGGCCCACCGTAGCGGAACTAAAAGGCCAGGCCTCCCTCGCGTGCGCCATCGGCGAGGGCCTTGACCCGGCCGTGGTACTGGTAGCCGCCGCGGTCGAAGACGCAGGTCTCCACTCCGGCGGCCTTGGCCCGCTCGGCGAGCAGTTCGCCCGCCTTCTTCGCCTGATCTGTGGCGGTGAGCTTGCGCAGGTCCGGCTCGATCCAGTTGACCGCGGCCACGGTGTGGCCCTTGGTGTCGTCGATGAGCTGGGCGAAGACACCGCGGTTGGAGCGGTAGACCGAAAGGCGAGGGCGCTCGGCGGTGCCGCTGACGCGGGCGCGAACCCGGCGGCGACGGCGCAGCCGCTGCTGCGGCTTGGTGAGAACCGTCATGCGCGCTTACCCACCTTGCGCAGGACCGTCTCGCCCTGGTAGCGAATCCCCTTGCCCTTGTAGGGCTCTGGCGGGCGGCGCTTGCGAATGTCCGCGGCGACCTGGCCGACCAGCTGCTTGTCGATACCCCTGATGATGATCTCGGTCGGCTGCGGGACCTCGAATTCGATCCCCTCCGGGGCCTCGACCGGGACCGGGTGGGAGAACCCCAGCGCCAACTCCAGGTTCTTGCCCTTGAGCTGGGCGCGGTAACCGACGCCCTGGATCTCCAGCCGCTTTTCGAACCCCTCGGTGACCCCCTCGACCATGTTCGCGATCAAGCTCCGAGTGAGGCCGTGCAGGGCACGGTGCTCGCCACGATCGGTGGGCCGGGCGACGGTGACCGCGCCCTCTGCCTGCTCGACCGCCATCTCCTGAGAGAGGGTCTGGCGCAGCTCGCCCTTGGGGCCCTTGACGGCGATGTTGCCAGGGGCAAGCTCGACCGTGACGGCCTCGGGTACGGGGACGGGCTTTCTTCCGATTCGGCTCATAGCTCTCAATCACCAGACGTAGGCGACGACCTCCCCGCCGACGCCCTTCGCCCGGGCTTCGTGCCCGGTCATGACTCCGACGGAAGTGCTGACGATCGCGGTCCCGGTTCCGCCGTGGACCCGCGGCACGTGCTTGTGGTCGACGTAGCGGCGGCGTCCCGGCCGGGAGACCCTCTCGATCCCGATTATGACCGGCTGGCGGTCCTCGGTGTACTTGAGACTGACGTTGATCGCCTCGCCGACGGTGGCCGGCTTGCGGTGGAAGTCCTTGATGTAGCCCTGCTCCTTGAGGATCCGCGACATCTCCATCTTCAGGCCGGACAGGGGGATCTCCACCTCGTCGTGGCCAGCGCGGATCGCGTTGCGGATCCGGGTCAGGTAATCGGCGATCGGGTCGGTTTGCATCGCTACCAGCTCGACTTCGTCATGCCGGGGATGTAGCCCTCGTGCGCAGCCTCCCGCAAGCAGATCCGGCAGAGGCCGAACTTGCGGTAGTAGGCGCGCGGGCGACCGCACCGGCGGCAGCGGTTGTAAGCCCGGGTCTTGTACTTGGCTTTGCGGCCCTGACGGACCTTCTGGGAAGTCTTAGCCATCCTCTGAACTCTCCTCGTCGGCCTTCGGCTCCTCGGCCTGGTCGTTTCCGTCCTCGGCACCCTCACCCTCACCCTCGCCCTCCTCCTCGCGCTCGGGCTTGGCGTAGGCCTCGGGGTTCTCCTCCTTCAGCTGCTCAAGCGCCGCCTGCTCGGCCTCGGCGCGGAGGCGCGCTTCCTCTTTGCGCTGCTCCTCTTCCTTTTCCGCCTCGGCTTCCGCCCTGGCGGCCTCTCCCGGCCGGCCCTGCTGGCCGAAGGGCATTCCGAGCGCGAGCAGCAGCTCGAAGGCCTCGACGTCGGTCTTGGCCGAGGTCGTGATCGTGATGTCGAGCCCGCGCACCACGTCGATCGAGTCGTAGTCGATTTCGGGGAAGATCAGTTGCTCCTTGACGCCCATCGAGTAGTTGCCACGGCCGTCGAAGGAGCGGGCGTTGAGGCCACGGAAGTCGCGGATCCGCGGCACCGCAATCGAGGTGAGGCGGTCGAAGAACTCCCACATCCGCGCCCGCCGCAGCGTCACCGAGACACCGACCGGCATGCCCTCGCGGACCTTGAAGGAGGCGATCGACTTGCGCGCCCGGCGCACGTTCGGGTGCTGGCCGGCGATCGTCGCCAGCTGGTTCTGGGCGGCTTCGAAGGACCGCTTGTCCTGTTTCTCGGTGCCGAGCCCCATGTTCAGCGTGATCTTGACCAGGCGCGGAGCGTCCATCGGCGTCGAGTAGCCGAATTTCTCGGTCAGCGCCGGCAGGACCTCCTGCTCGTAGCGCTCGCGCAGGCGCGGCGGCGGGGCCGCCTGGGTGGTCGCGGTCGCGGTCGCCTCCATCAGTCGATCGCCGTCCCGCTGCGCTTGGCGTAGCGCACTCGCTTACCGCCGTCGTCGCGACGCACGCCGACCCGGGTGGGCTTGTTGCCTTTGGGGTCGAGCAGCATCACGTTGGAGACGTCGATCGGCCCCTCCTTCTCGACGATGCCGCCGACCTGGGCGCCGCGCTGGGTCTCTTTCACCGAGCGCGGGCGTTCGTGGCGCTTGATGATGTTCAGGCCCTCGACATAGACCCGGCGCTTTTTCGGGTCGGTGCGCACGACGCGGCCGGTCTTGCCGGCGTCCTTGCCGCCGATTACCAGCACCTGGTCGTCGGTCCGGATTCGCATCGACTTGGCCACTAGAGAACCTCCGGGGCCAAGGAGATGATTTTCATGAAGTTGCGATCGCGCAGTTCGCGCGCCACCGGGCCGAATATCCGGGTCCCGCGCGGGTTGTTGCTGGCGGGATCGATCAACACCGCCGCGTTCTCGTCGAAGGAGATGTAGGTGCCGTCGGGCCGGCCGAGTGGCTTGCGGGTGCGAACGACGACGGCCTGGACGACCTCGCCCTTGCGGACCCCGCCCTGCGGGCTGGCCGATTTGACGGTCGCGGTGATCACGTCGCCAACGCTGGCGTAGCGGCGGTGCGAGCCGCCCTTGACCCGGATGCAGAGGATCTCTCGGGCACCCGAGTTGTCGGCGACCTTCAGCCTTGACTCCTGCTGGATCATCGGGCGCTCCTACCTCGCCTTCTCGACCACGTCGACCAGGCGCCAACGCTTGGTCTTGGAAAGGGGGCGGGTCTCGATGATGCGTACGACGTCGCCCTCCCCTGCCTCGTTGCGCTCGTCGTGCGCGTGCAGCGTGCGCGAGCGGCGAACGATCTTCTCGTAAGTCGGGTGGCGGCGGGCGATGTCGATCCGCACCGTGATCGATTTGTTCCCCTTGTTGGAGACGACGATCCCCTGGCGGACCTTGGCGGCGTTGGCATCGTGCTCGGCGACCGGCGTGCCGGTTCCCGGAGCACCCTTCTTCGTGCCCCGTTCTTTCCGCCGTTCCGCAGCCTTCGCCTTCCGGTGCTCCGCCCGCTGCTTCGCCCTCTCCTCAGGACTAGCCTGCGGCCTCGGGTCATGTGGCCTGCGCGAACGCTGCAACCTACGGCGCGCCTTCCAAGGCAGGTCCCCGTCAGGATCCGGAGCAGCCTCCTCCGCCGGAGCTGCCTCCGCGGCCGGCGCATCCTCGGCCGGAGCCTTCTCCGCCGGAGCGTCGTCAGCCGGGGCCTCCTCGTCAGCGGAAGCTTCGTCAGTCGGAGCGTCGTCGGACTCAGCCTCAGCGGCCGGCGCCTCATCAGCTTCCGAGGCAGGGGCGTCTGAGGCGTCATCCGCAGACGCATCTGACGCGGGTGGCGTGGAGGATGGCTCCTCGCCCGCAGCTTGCGAGGACGAGGAGTCGTCCTCCGCGACAGGACCCGCGTCCTGCTGCGTCTCGTCCTGAGGCTCGTCTACTGACTCGTTCTTCTGCTCGTCGTCGCTCATACCCGTCCGGTCTCTTTCCTTACGTCAATCCCGCGCGCCTTCGCCACGGTCAGCAACCGCGCCACGTCGCGCCTTGCCGCGCCGAGCCGAGAGCTGTTCTCCAGCTCGCCGGTCGCGTGCCGGAAGCGCAGGTTGAACGCCTCCTGCTTGGCGTCGATCAGCTTCGCCACCAGCTCGTCGTCTTTCAAGTTGTGCACCTCGGAGGCTTTCATCGGTCCTCAGCCCCCTCGCGCCGGACGATTTTCGTCCTCACCGGGAGCTTGTGCCCCGCCAGGAGAAGCGCTTCGCGGGCCAGGTCCTCGGGCACGCCGGCGAGCTCGAACATCACCTTGCCGGGCTTGACCACTGCGACCCAGCCCTCCGGGTTGCCCTTGCCGGAGCCCATCCGCGTCTCGGCGGGCTTCTTCGTGTAGGGCTTGTCCGGAAAGAGGTTGATCCAGACCTTTCCGCCCCTTTTGATCTTGCGGGTCATCGCCACGCGGGCAGCCTCGATCTGGCGGTTGGTGATCCACGCCCGGTCGAGGGACTTCAGCCCGTACTCGCCGAAGGCGACCGTGCTGCCACCCTTGGTGTTGCCGCGCATCCGGCCACGCATCTGTTTGCGGTGCTTGACCCGTTTCGGCATCAACATCGGCTAGCGACCTCCCCCGCCGCCGCGCGGGCCGCCGCGTCCGCCACCGGGGCCTCTTCCGCCGCCGCCGGGGCCACGTCCGCCACCTGGACCACGTCCGCCGCCACCGGGGCCTCTACCGCCACGGTCGCCGCGCCCGCCGCCCGGGCCTCTACCGCCGCCCTGGCGATCACGCTGGCCACCCTGCGGCTCGCCGTCGGTGGAAGCGAGGTCGGAGCGGAAGCCCTCGGGCATCACCTCGCCCTTGTTGATCCAGCATTTGACGCCGATCCGGCCGGTCGTCGTCCGCGCCTCGAAGAAGCCGTAGTCGATGTCGGCGCGCAGCGTGTGCAGCGGTACCCGGCCGTCCGAGTAGCTTTCGGTCCGCGCCATCTCGGCGCCGCCGAGGCGGCCGGAGACCTGGACCTTGACGCCCTTGGCGCCGGAGCGCATCGCCGAGGTCAGTGCCCTTTTCATCGCCCGCCGGAAGGCGACCCGGTTCTGCAGCTGCTCGGCGATCGACTGGGCGACCAGCTTGGCGTCGAGCTCGGGGCGCTTGACCTCGCGGATGTTGACTTTCACCGGGCTGCCGGTGAGCTTGTGCAGCTCCTTGCGGAGCGCGTCGACTTCGCTGCCCGACTTGCCGATGACGATGCCCGGCCGCGCCGTGTGGATGTCGACCGCCACCTCGCCGCGCCGCTCGATCGTGATGTCTGAGAGTCCGGCGTGGGCGAGCTTGCCGACGATGTGGTCACGGATCTGCAGGTCTTCCTGGAGGACGTCGGCGAAGTTTTTGTCCTCGAACCAGTTCGACTTCCAGGCGTGGATGTAGCCGACGCGGAAACCCTCGGGGTGGATCTTCTGTCCCATCTCAGTCCTCCGCCGGGGTCAAGGCCACGGCGATGTGGCTGGTTCGCTTGTTGATCGGGGTCGCCCGGCCCTGCGCGCGCGGCCGGAACCGGCGCAGCGTCGGGCCCTCGTCGACGGTGATCGAGGAGATTCTCATCTCATCGCCGATCAAGTCGTGGTTGTTCTCCGCGTTGGCGGCGGCCGAGTCGATCAGCTTGTGGATGTCCTGCGCTGCGCTGCGCGGGGAGAACTGCAGCAGCGCCCGGGCCTTCTCGATGTGCATGCCGCGGACCTGGTCGGCGATCAGGCGCGCCTTGCGCGGGGCGATCCGCACGTAACGGGCGCTGGCGCGCACGACCGGCGGCGCGATGGGCGCCGGAGGCGGGGCTGCTTTTTTCGCTGGAGCTTTGGATTTGGTCTCCGATTTGGGGGCTGCTTTGGTTGCCGGTTTCTTGCTCGCCGCTTTTTTCGCGTCGGCTTTTTTCGTCGCTTTGGCAGTCTCTTTGGCTTTGGGCGACGATTTTCGCGGCGCTTTTTTCGCCGCTTTTTTGGTGTCTTTTTTCTCGTCGGCCATGCCTATTCACCCTTGCCGGTGCCGGAGTGCGAACGGAAGGTACGGGTCGGGGCGAACTCGCCGAGCTTGTGCCCGACCATCGACTCGGAGATGAAGACCGGCACGTGTTTGCGGCCGTCGTGCACCGCGATCGTGTGGCCGACCATCTCCGGGAAGATCGTCGAGGTCCGCGACCAGGTTTTCACCATCTGCTTTTTGCCGCCCTCGTTCAGCGCCGAGATCCGCCTCATCAGGGCCTCTTCCACCCACGGCCCCTTTTTGGTCGAGCGTCCCATCAGCGACCGCCCTTCTTCTTGCCGCGGCGCCGGCCGCGAACGATGTAGCGGTCGGACTGCTTGCCCTTCTTGCGGGTCCTGTACCCGAGCGTCGGCTTGCCCCACGGCGTCACCGGGTGACCACCCGGGGTGTGGTGGGCCTCGCCGCCGCCGTGCGGGTGGTCGACCGGGTTCATCGCAACGCCACGGCTCTGCGGGCGCTTGCCCTTGTGGCGGCTGCGGCCGGCCTTGCCGACCTTGAGGTTCTGGTGCTCGGCGTTGGAAAGGGTTCCGACGGTGGCGCGGCACTCGGCGCGGACCAGCCGCATCTCCGAGGACGGCAGGCGCAGGGTGACCATCTCGCCCTCCTTCGCGACCAGCTGGATCGCGGTGCCGGCGGCCCTGCCGAGCTTGCCGCCCTGGCCGGGGATCAGCTCGACGTTGTGGACAATGGTGCCGGTCGGCATCTGGGCCAGCGCCATCGCGTGACCCGGTTTGATGTCGGCGCCGGTGCCGGACTTGACCTCATCGCCGACCGCGAGCTGCGCCGGGGCGAGGATGTAGTCCTTGTGGCCGTCCGCGTAGTGCAGGAGGGCGATGTAGCAGCTGCGGTTGGGGTCGTACTCGATCGTCGCGACCTTCGCCGGCACGCCGTCCTTGAGCCGCTTGAAGTCGATCTTGCGGTAGCGCCGCTTGGCGCCGCCGCCGCGGTGGCGCGCGGTGACACGTCCGTTGGCGTTGCGCCCGCCGGACTTGCGCAGGCCCTCAGTCAGCTTCCGCTCCGGCTCCGACTCGGTCAGCTGCTCGCGCAACGGGTAGGTCGCGAAGCGGCGGCCAGGGCTGGTTGGTTTCGTTTTGCGGTTCGGCATCTCCAGGCTCCTACGCGGTCTCCGCGCCCTCGAACAACTCGATCCGTTCGCCGGGGGCAAGTTGGACGACGGCCTTCTTCCAGGATCGCGTGCGGCCTTTGCTGAGGCCGCGGCGCTTCGGCTTCGAGCGCACTTTCGAGGTACGCACCTGCGCCACCTCGACCCCGAAGACCTCGTGGACCGCCTGCGCGATCTGGGTCTTGTGGGCGCGGTCGTCGACCCGGAACGTGTACTTGCCCTCGGCGATCAGCGCGTAGCTCTTCTCGGAGATCACCGGGCGAATAAGAATCGTGCGGGCGTCCATCAGCCGAGCCTCTCCTGCAGCGAGGCGAGCGCGGTCTCCGAGACGACCATCGCGGCGGCGCCGATCACGTCGGCGACGCCGGCGGCGCCGACCTCGAGGACCTGCGTGCGCGGGATGTTGCGGAAGCTCTTCATCGCGCCGGTCTCCTCGGCGGTGAGGATCACCAGGGTCGGGCTCTTCGCCCCCCATTTCTCCAGCGCCGTCGCCGCCTGCTTGGTCGACGGCGTCTCAAAGGTGGAAGCGTCAAGGACGGCGATGCTGCCGCGCTCGCCGTGCACTGAGAGCGCCGAGCGCATCGCCCGCCGCCGCGCTTTGCGGTTCACCTTGACCGTGTAGTGACGCGGCTTGGGACCGAAGGCGACACCGCCGCCGAAGCGGTTGGGGACGCCGAGCGAGCCGGCGCGGGCACGGCCGGTGCCCTTCTGACGCCAGGCCTTGGCGGTGGTGAAGGCAACCTCGCCGCGGGTCAGGGTCGAGGCGGTGCCGCGGCGACGCGAAGCGAGGTCCGCGCGAGCGGCCTCGTGCACCAGGGACTGGTGGAACGGCTCGGCGAAGAGCTCTTTGGGCAGGTCCGCTTTGGTCGTCTTACCAAGGACGGTCGCTTTAGCCATCGGTCCTCACCTCGACGATCGCGTTACGCGAGCCCGGTACCGAGCCTTTGATCAACAGCAGGTTGCGATCGGCGTCGATGTCGGCGATCTCCAAGCCCTTCTGGGTGATCCGCTTGTTGCCCATCTGGCCCGGCATCTTCTGTCCTTTGAAGACGCGGGCAGGCCAGGCGCTGGCGCCGATCGAGCCGGGGGCGCGGACGTTGTGGGAGCCGTGGCTGACCGGCCCGCGGTGGAAGTTGTGGCGCTTGATCCCGCCCTGGAAGCCCTTGCCGATCGAGATGCCGGAGACCTTCACAGTCTGGCCCGCCTCGAACCCGGCGACGGTGACGTCGTCGCCAATCTTCGGTCCCTCCTCGGCGCCGAGGTCCTCGTCGCGGAACTCGACCAGGTGGCGCATCGGTGCCGCGCCGGCCTTCTTCAGGTGCCCTTCCTCGGCCTTGGTCAGCTTGCCCTGCTTTACCTCGCCGAAGGCGAGCTGCACGGCGGAGTAGCCGTCGCGCTCGGACTCGCGCACCGCGGTGACCTTGCAGGGACCGGCTTCGATCACGGTCACCGGGACGACGCTGCCGTCCTCACGGAACACCTGGGTCATGCCCAACTTCTTGCCGAGGATCGCCGCCATATCTAAAGCTTGATCTCGATGTCCACGCCGGCGGGGAGCGAGTCGAGACGCTGCAACGAATCGATCGTTTTCGGCGAAGGCTGGAGGATGTCGATCAGGCGCTTGTGGGTGCGGATCTCGAAATGCTCGCGAGAGTCCTTGTCCTTGAACGGCGAGCGAATCACGCAGTAGACGTTTTTCTCGGTCGGCAGCGGCACCGGTCCGGAGACGGTCGCGCCGGTCCGCTCCGCGGTCTCGATGATCTCGCGGGCAGCCCGGTCTATGGCGTCGTGGTCGTACGCCTTCAGCCTGATCCGGATTTTCATTCCTGCTATCGCTGCCACTTCTAACCGCCGTCTCTCGTCTTTCTTTTTTCGCTCTTACCGCGCAATAAGGGCGGGGCCCCTTGGGTGGGGCGCCGCCCCGGTCGTATGTCCTTGCAGTTGTCTCCCCGCCCGGTTGGGCGGAGAGGGGGCGGGCGCACCCGCCCCCGTCGGGTCGCTACTCGATGATCTCGGCCACGACCCCCGAGCCGACAGTGCGGCCACCCTCGCGGATGGCGAACCGCAGGCCCTGATCCATCGCGATCGGCTGGATCAGCTCGATCGTCATCTCGACGTTGTCGCCCGGCATCACCATCTCGGTCCCGTCGGGGAGGTTGGCGATTCCGGTCACGTCGGTCGTCCGGAAGTAGAACTGAGGCCGGTAGCCGGAGAAGAACGGCGTGTGACGACCACCCTCCTCCTTCTTCAGGCAGTAGACCTCGGCCTTGAACTTGGTGTGCGGCGTGATCGAGCCGGGCTTGCAGAGAACCTGGCCGCGCTCGATCTCCTCGCGCTTGGTTCCGCGCAGCAGGGCGCCGATGTTGTCGCCGGCCTGGCCCTCGTCGAGGATCTTCCGGAACATCTCGACCCCGGTGACGACGGTTTTGGTCGTGTCGTGGATACCGACGATCTCGACCTCGTCGCCGGTGTTGACGATCCCCTGCTCGACCCGGCCGGTCGCGACCGTGCCGCGGCCGGTGATCGAGAAGATGTCCTCGACCGGCATCAGGAAGGGCTTGTCCAGCTCGCGAACCGGCTCCGGGATGTAGGTGTCGAGGGCATCGGCGAGTTCGAAGACCGCTTTCTGGGCCTCTTCGTCGCCTTCCAGCGCCTTCAGCGCCGAGCCCTTGACGATCGGGGTCTCGTCGCCCGGGAAGTCGTACTCGTTGAGCAGGTCCTTGACCTCCTCCTCGACCAGCTCGATCAGCTCGTCGTCGTCGACCTGGTCGACCTTGTTGAGGAAGACCACCACGTGCGGGACGTTCACCTGACGGGCGAGCAGGATGTGCTCACGGGTCTGCGGCATCACGCCGTCCGCGGCGGAAACGACCAGGATCGCCCCGTCCATCTGAGCCGCGCCGGTGATCATGTTCTTCACGTAGTCGGCGTGGCCCGGGCAGTCGACGTGGGCGTAGTGCCGGTTGTCGGTCTCGTACTCGACGTGTGAGGTCGCGATCGTGATCCCACGCTCCTTCTCCTCGGGAGCGTTGTCGATCTCCTCGAAGCTCTTAGCCTCTGCGCCGCCCTTGGTGGAGAGGGTCTTCGTGATCGCGGCCGTCAGCGTCGTCTTACCGTGGTCGATGTGACCGATCGTGCCGACGTTCACATGCGGCTTATCGCGCTCGAACTTCTCCTTTGACATCTCTCTCCGTTCTACCTTTCGCAGTCGTGTTCTGTCTGGTTTATCTGCTTGAGTTTTAGTGGCACTGCTTTGCAGGCAAGTTTGTCCTGCTTACGGGCGAACCTGGGAAATATAGCCAGATGCCCCGTGTGCTCGCGGTTGGGCCTATGAACTAGCCCCCACCGGGTCTCCCGAGCGGTGCTCGACGATCTCCTCGGCGATGTTGCTGGGTACCTCCTCGTAACGCTCAAACTGCATCGTGTAAGTCGCTCGGCCCTGGGTCGAGGAACGCAGGTCCGTGGCATATCCGAACATCTCCCCGAGCGGGACGAAGGCCTGGACCGCGAGCGCGTTTCCGCGCTGCTCCTGGCCCTGGACTTTGCCGCGGCGCCGTGAAAGATCGCCGATCACATCGCCGAGGAAGTCCTCGGGCGTGACCACCTCGACCGACATCACCGGCTCCAGCAAGACCGGGCTGGCCTTGCGGGCGGCGTCTTGGATCGCCATCGAGCCGGCAATTTTGAAGGCCATCTCCGAGGAGTCGACGTCGTGGAAGGAGCCGTCGACGAGTTCGGCCCGGACGTCGACCATCGGGTAGCCGGCCTTGACGCCGTTTTCCAGCGCCTCCTTCATCCCCTGCTCGGCGGGGCCGATGAATTCGCCAGGGATGACTCCGCCCTTGATTTTGTTGACGAAGTCGAAGCCCTCACCTGGCGCCGGCTCGACGTTGATGACGACGTGGCCGAACTGGCCGCGGCCGCCGGTCTGGCGGACGAAGCGGGCGACGACCTTCTCGACCCGCTTGCGGATCGTCTCGCGGTAGGCGACCTGTGGCTTGCCGACGTTGGCCTCGACTTTGAACTCGCGCAGCATCCGATCGACGATCACCTCGAGGTGAAGCTCGCCCATCCCGTGGATCAGGGTCTGCCCGGTCTCCTCGTCGGATTCGATCCGGAAGGTCGGGTCCTCCTCCCCGAGGCGCTGCAGGGCGGTTCCCATCTTCTCCTGGTCGACTTTCGTCTTCGGCTCGATCGCCACCGCGATCACCGGGTCCGGGAATTCGATGTTCTCGAGGGCGATCGGCGCGTCGGGGGCCGCCAGCGTGTCGCCGGTCCCCGTTTCCTTGAGGCCGACACCGGCGCAGATGTCACCGGCGTGGCACTCCTCGATCTCCTCGCGGCTGTTCGCGTGCATCATCAGCAGACGGCCGATGCGCTCGGTCCGGCCAGTGGAGACGTTGAGGACGCGGCCACCTTTCTCGAGCTTGCCGGAGTAGACGCGGAAGTAGGTGAGCTTGCCGACGTAGGGATCGGTCATGACCTTGAAGGCGAGTGCGGCGAACGGGCCGTCTTCGTCGGCGGGACGCTCCGCCGCGGTCGGCTCGTCGTCGCCCTTGCCGGCGGGAACCATCCCCGTCACCGGCGGGACCTCCAGCGGCGAGGGCAGCAGCTCGACAATCGCGTCGAGCAACGGCTGCACGCCCTTGTTCTTGAACGAGGAGCCGCAGAGCACCGGCGTCACCTTGGTATCCAGGCAGGCACGGTGAAGCGAGCTGGCGATCCGCTCGTGCGGGATCTCTTCCTCGGCCAGGTAGGCCTCCATCAGCTCGTCGTCGTAGTCGGCGCAGGCCTCGATCAGCTGGGTCCGGTATTCGGCGGCCTGGTCGCGCAGGTCTTCGGGGATCTCAATCGTCTCGTATTCGGCACCGAGCTCGTCGGTCCAGATCATTGCCTTCATCTCGACCAGGTCGACAACGCCCTGGAAGTTGTCCTCACTGCCGATCGGCAGCTGGATCGGCAAGGGGTTGGCGCCGAGCCGGTCGGTCATCGTCTGCACCGAGTTGAAGAAGTCGGCGCCGGTCCGGTCCATCTTGTTGATGTAGGCGAAGCGCGGGACCTTGTACTTGTCGGCCTGGCGCCAGACGGTCTCCGACTGGGGCTCGACCCCGGCGACCGCGTCGAAGACGGCAACCGCCCCGTCGAGAACCCGCAGGCTGCGCTCGACCTCGACCGTGAAGTCGACGTGGCCGGGCGTGTCGATGATGTTGATCCGGTGGCCGTTCCACTCGCAGGCGGTCGCGGCGGAGGTGATCGTGATCCCCCGCTCCTGCTCCTGTTCCATCCAGTCCATCACCGCGGCGCCCTCGTGGACCTCGCCCATCTTGTGGGTACGGCCGGTGTAGTAGAGGATGCGCTCGGTCGTCGTCGTCTTACCGGCGTCGATGTGCGCCATGATCCCGATGTTCCGGGTCTTCTCTAGTGGAAAGCTGCGTGCCATGGTTTCTAAGGTAAGCGTTTGTCTCGAATCGGGTTTTGAGTGAAGCGGAAGCGTCCCCGCACCGCACAGGATCGGCGCAACCAGCCTCAGGGCAAAAAAAGGGCCCCAGCGGGCCCGGCGAAGCGTGCTGCGAAAAAACTGCCTGAGCGACGGGCGATGATAGCAGCGGTTCGGCCGCGCATCGGCGCCCGCCTGGCTTCGCTCTCCAGGGCCGCGGGGAGGTTGTCCCGGCGGGTCGACCGGATCGCCGACCGTGGGCTCCAGCGGGCCCACCCGCTGCTGGTTCGCGTCCACCGCACCGCCACCGCGACCGCCAGAAGCGTCGGCGCCTGGGTCGGTCCGCGGCTGCGCCCGCTCGGCGCGTGGTTCTTCCGCGCCCTGGCCCGCGCCGAGCGCGGCCTGCGGAGAGCCTGGGCCCTCGCCATGGCGGCCGCAACCGCGGTCAGCGCCGTGGTCACGCCGCGTCGGGCGATCGGCACCGTGATCATCGCCGCGGCCGCCTGCCTGGTGGTCTCCCAGTTCATCGACTACCGCGCGGTGGAGATCGGGCAGCCGGGGTACGCCGGCCTCCCGGGCGTCGCGACGGCTCCTGAGGTGGACGTCCGCACGGCGGGCCAGGCCCACTCCTATCTGCTGGTCCCGCTGGGAGTCCTGGCGGCCCTGCTCGGCCTCACCTGCGCGCGGCGCGAACGGCGCGGTCTGGGTCTCGCCGTGGCCGGGCTTGGGCTCGTCGCGCTCGCCGTAATCCTCCTCGTCGATCTTCCTGCCGGCCTCGACGAGAGCGCCCAGAGCGCCCGCTTCGCCGGCGCCTCGGCGGTCCTCGATGACGGCTTCTACGCCGAGCTGGCGGCGGCCTCGGGGCTAATTCTCGCCGGACTGCTCTACTATGCGCGGCCGTGCCGAATACCAATCAGCTCGTCAGGAAGGGCCGCAAGCGCCCGAAGAAGAAGACCACGACGCCGGGCCTCAAGTCGGGCCAGGGTCGCAAGAAGCGCGTAGCCGCTCCGCAGCGGCGCGGCGTCTGCACCCGCGTGGCGACGGTCACCCCGAAGAAGCCGAACTCGGCCCTGCGCAAGATCGCCCGTGTGCGGCTGACCAACGGCATGGAGGTCACCACCTACATCCCCGGTGAGGGGCACAATCTTCAGGAGCACTCGGTGGTGCTGATCCGCGGCGGCCGAGTCAAGGACCTGCCCGGCGTCCGCTACAAGGTCGTCCGCGGCACCCTCGACGCCGCCGGCGTCTCCGACCGCAAGCAGGCCCGTTCCCGCTACGGGGTCAAAGCTTCTTAATGCCGCGCCGCTCCGCAGCCCAGATCCGGCCGATCGAGCCCGACGCCAGGCACCGCAACCGCCTGGTCCAGCAGGTGATCAACAAGGTGATGTCCGACGGCAAGAAGTCCCTTGCCGAGCGGATCGTCTACGACAGCCTGGCGATCGTCGGCGAGCGCGGCAACGAGGACCCGGTCGAGACGCTGGAGGCGGCGATCAAGGCGCTTACGCCGGTGCTCGAGGTTCGCTCCCGCCGGGTCGGCGGCGCGACCTACCAGGTACCGGTTGAGGTTCCCGCCCGCCGTGCCCGCACGCTTGCTGTTCGGTGGCTCGTCCTGTTTGCCCGCCAGCGCCGTGAGTACTCGATGGCCGAGCGACTCGCAAACGAGATCCTCGACGCCACGCAAGGCCAGGGGAACGCGCTGAAGCGGAAAGAGGACATCTACCGCATGGCGCAGGCGAACAAAGCCTTCGCCCATTACCGCTGGTAGCTAACGTCAGCCCATGAGCCGTCCGATCCTCGCGGTCGACGTCGATGGGGTGATCAGCCTGTTCGGCTTCGACGAGCCGCCCGCCCGCGACCTCGCCAGATTCGAGCTGGTCGACGGGATGGTCCACTGCATCTCCCTGCCGGCAGGCGAGCGGTTGCGCCGGCTTTCAGCCCACTATGAGCTGGTCTGGGCAACCGGGTGGGAGGACAAAGCGAACTACTACCTGCCGCAGATGCTCGGCCTACCCGAGCTGCCGCACCTGACCTTCGACGGGGCTGCCCGCTTCGGCTCTGCCCACTGGAAGCTCGGGCCGCTGGATCAGTACGGCAAGGGCCGGGCGATGGCCTGGGTCGACGACAACTTCGACGAGAGCTGTTACGAGTGGGCGCGCGAGCGAGCCGAGCCGACGCTGCTGGTTCCGACCGAGCCGGCCCTCGGCCTGCAGGAGGCCGAAACCGAGGCGCTCGCTGCCTGGGCCAGGGGTCTCAAGATCGAGGGAGCCTCGCCCTGAGGCGGCTTTCCAATTCTTTACACTGACTTGGTGACCGGGTTTTGGCCGATTTTCTTCCTGCTGGTCGTCCTCAAGATTCCGGTCCTGGGGGCACTCTGGCTCGTCTGGTGGGCGAGCCAGGCCACGCCTGAGCCCGACGGAGCCGAGGATTCCGACGGCGGCTCCAAGCGGCGCAGGCCGCGACCGAAGCTACCGCGGGGACCGCGCCGCGGGCCGCACGGAGGTGGCACGGCGCTTCCCCTGCCCGAGTGCCCGCCGGGCGGCCGCACCAGGGTGGTCAGGCCCGCTGCACAGCCTGCTTTCGCTCGCGCTGGAGCTGACGCAGGTAGGGAAAAAAGTCGACCTCGACCGTATGACGCTTAGAGGTCACGAAGCGCTTCCCCATCCTGCGTTCTTCCTCACTGATCTCGCGCTTCATCTCCGCGGCAGGCGGTAGCGGGGCGCGTCCGGCGAGCACGTCGGCGACCCATTCGCATTGCGCCTCGGCGAGCGGCATGATCGGTCCCAACGGCTGGATGAAGCCGATGAAGTAGAGCCCCGGATGGTCGGGCGCGGCTACCCGGTGGTAGAGCGGCAGCCGGTTGTCGGGCGCGCCGAAGACGCTCGGGTCGAAGAACGGGAAGGTGATCTTGTAGCCGGTGCAGTAGACGACCAGGTCGATCTCCTCCTCGCTGCCGTCGAGGAAGCGGACGGTGCGACCGCCCGGGTAGCGCTCGATGTTGGGCTTGACCGTGATGTCGCCGTGCCCGAGCCGCGGCAGCAACTCCGAGGAGACCGTCGGGTGCGCCTCGAACAGCTTGTGGTCGGGCTTCGGTAGGCCGTAGTCGGTCACGTCGCCCGCCGCGACCCCGAGCACCCGCATGGCGAAGAAGCGCTGGACCGAGAGCGGCAGCCGGGAGATCAGGTCGTTGGAGGTCTCGTCGATCGGTTTGCCGTTCATGTACTTCGGCAGCACGTAGGCGCCGCGGCGCACCGCCAGGAAGGTCTCGTCGGCGATCCGCGAGGCCTCGACCGCGACGTCGGTGGCGGAGTTGCCAAGGCCGAGGACCAGCACCCGCTTGCCCCGCAGCACGTCGGGCTCGCGGTAGTGGTGGACGTGGATCTGCTCGCCGCCGAACTCCTCGGAGCCGGGGAAGGCCGGTTCGGGCCAGCGCGGGTCCCAGTGGTGCCCATTGGCGACTAGGACGGACTGGTAGCGCTCGGCGCCGCTCCCGTCGGGACCCTCAACGGCCACCTCCCACTCCCCATCGACGGGCTCGACGCTCTTCACCTCGGTCCGGAACCGGATCTTCTCCCGCAGGCCGAAGTGGTCGGCGTATTCGTCGAAGTAGGCGGCCATCTGGAAGTGGTCGGGATAGTCGGGGAAGTGCTCCGGCATCGGCAGCGTCTTGAGGGCCATCACCCGTCGCGAGGTGTTGATGTGCAACGAGCGGTAGGCCGACGACATTCCGTTGTCGTTTTCGTAGCGCCAGTTGCCGCCGATCTGGGAACCCTTCTCGAAGCAGTCGAAGGCGATCCCGCGCGCGTCGAGGACCTGGCAGGCGGTGATGCCGGAGCTGCCGGCGCCGATGATGCAGACCTTCATAGCTTGAAATTTATTGGAAGGAGGGGTGAAGAGGTCCACCCCTGGGGTCCGTAGAGAGAAAGGCGGATCGGCCGGAAGCTGGGCTCATCGGGAACAAACAAACGAAAGGAGTCCCCCGATGACCCGCAAGACCCGCTCATTCCGTCCCTCTCCGTCGATCGTGATCAGCTGTGTGGCGCTGTTCCTGGCCCTCACCGGCACCGCGCTGGCGGTGGGCAAGAACACCGTCCGCTCGTCTCACATCGTCGACGGCACCGTCCGCACCGTGGACCTCCGCGACGGCGCGGTCAACTCGCCGAAGATCGCGCCTGACGCGGTCGGCTCGACCCAGATCGCGCTCGACGCGGTCGGTTCGGCGGAGATCGCCCCGAACGCGGTCGCCTCGCCGGAGGTGGCGCCTGAGTCGCTGACGGCGGCGGACCTCGCCGCCAACTCGGTCGGGCCTTCCGAGGTCCAGGACGAGTCGCTGGCAAGCGGCGACCTCGGCACCAACTCGGTCGGCTCGACGGAGCTGCAGACCAGCGCCGTTCGGGCCTCGGAGCTCGGGGCGATCATCCAGGTCTCCAACGAGACCACGATCAAAGGCGACAGCAACGCCAGCGTCAGCGTCGCCTGCCCGGCCGGCACCACCGTGATCAGCGGCGGCGCCCGCGGCGGCTTCTACCAGGTCGCCACGTCCGGCTCCTACCGCAGCGGCAACGGCTGGCACGTCGATGCCCGCTCAAGCGCCAACAACGACACCACGCTCACTACCTACGCCTACTGCCTAACGGGAGGAACTAGCAACTAGGCGTTTCGCATGGGGCCGAGTGCCCCTCCCCAGAGGCTCAAGGACCAACAATCCGACCAACAGAGCGCGCCCAGCTGCGCAACGGCCTCTGGGGAGGGGCACTCGGCCCCTTCCCAACGCCTATTTCGGCTCGTCCGAGGTGGACTCGATCTCCTGGGCGAGCTCCTCGAGCTCCTCCGCGAAGGAGAGGCCGAAGCCCTCGACCGGCGACTCGACTCCGTCGACTCCAAGCTCGGCTGCCAGCTCGTCTTCCTCGAGCAGGTCCTCGTCGCTCGGCGCCTCGATCGCGACAGCAGGTTCGATCGCCACCGTCCGGTAGTGCTTGAGACCCGTCGCAGCGGGGATCAGCTTGCCGATGATGACGTTCTCCTTGAGGCCGACGAGGCGGTCGCGTTTGCCCTCCAGGGCAGCGTCCGTGAGCACCTTGGTCGTCTCCTGGAAGGAGGCCGCGGAGAGGAAGGACTCGGTCGCCAGCGAGGCCTTGGTGATCCCGAGGATGACCTCCTCGCCTTTGGCCGCCGAACCGCCTTCTTCCTTGGTTTTTTTGTTCAGCCGTTTGAGGTTGCCGCGATCCTCGAGCTGGCCGGGCAGGAGGCTGGTCGAGCCCTTGGTCTCGATCCGCACCTTCTTCAGCATCTGCCGGGCGATCAGCTCGATGTGCTTGTCGTTGATGTCGACGCCCTGGGCGCGGTAGACCTTCTGGACCTCTTCGACCAGGTAGAGCTCGGTCGCGGTCCGGCCCCGGATCGCCAGCAGGTCGGCCGGGTAGAGCGAGCCTTCGTTCAGCTGCTGGCCGACCTCGACCTTCTCGCCGTCGGCGACATGCAGCCGGGTCCGCAGCGGGAAGCTGTAGGAGTGCTCCTCACCGCTGGACTCGGTGACGATCAATTTCAGCGCTTTGTCGGTCTCATCGATTGAGACCTTGCCGGCCGCCTCGGCCATCTGCGCAAGCCCCTTCGGTTTACGCGCCTCGAAGAGCTCGACGATGCGCGGCAGGCCCTGGGTGATGTCCTGGCCGGCGACACCGCCGGTGTGGAAGGTCCGCATGGTCAGCTGGGTCCCTGGCTCACCGATCGACTGGGCGGCGATGATGCCGACCGCGTCGCCGATGTCCACCTTCGACCCGGTCGCCGGAGCGATTCCGTAGCAGGCACGACAGACTCCCGACTCGGCCTCGCACTTGAGCGTCGACCGGACCGGGACTTTGACCTCCTCGTCGCCGAACGCCTCGGCGATCTGCTCGACCTCGGCCAGGGTGATCTCCTGGTTGCGCTTGAGCAGTTCGCGGCCGCGCTTGGTTTCGAACTTTTTCGCCGACTGGCGGCCGAACAGGTTGTCGTTGAGCGAGCCGTCGTCCTTGCGCAGGTCCATCTCGATGTGGTCTTTGGTTTTGCAGTCCTCCTGGCGCACGATCACGTCCTGGGCGACGTCGACGAGTCGCCGGGTCAGGTAGCCGGAGTCGGCCGTCCGCAGCGCCGTGTCGGCGAGTCCCTTTCGGGCACCGTGGGTGGAGATGAAGTACTCCAGGACCGAGAGGCCCTCCATGAAGTTGGCCTTGATTGGGCGCTCAATGATCTCCCCTTTCGGGTTGGCCATCAGACCGCGCATGCCGGCGAGCTGGCGGATCTGTTTGAACGATCCACGCGCGCCGGAGTTGGCCATCATGAAGATCGGGTTCAGCTCGTCGAGGTTGTTCTCCATCGCCTCGGCGACCTCGTCGGTGGCCCGGTTCCAGTGCGCGGTGACGGCCTCGTGCCGCTCCTCAGCGGTGATGTAGCCGTCGTCGTACTGGGTCTGGATCGCTTCGGTCTCCTTCTCGTAGCGCTCGAGGATTTCGGCCTTCTCGGGCGGTGAGACGACGTTGTTCTTGGAGACCGTGATCCCGGCCTGGGTCGCGTAATGGAAACCGAGGTCCTTGAAGGCGTCCAGCACCTGTGAGACGGGCGGGGCACCGTAGGTCTTGACCAGGTTGGAGACCATCTCGTTGACGTCGCGCTTCTTCAGCGAGTGGTTGACGAACTCGTACTGCTCGGGATCGAAGTCCTCGCCGAGGGCTTCGGCGAGGGCGCGCTCGATTTTCTCGTTGAAGATGATCCGCCCGACCGTGGTCAGGAAGTGCTCGTGCCCGGCCCGCCGGTACTCGGCATGGTCCTGCAGCTTGGTGCCGCCGTTCTCGTAGACGAGCTCGGCCTCTTGGGCGGAGCGGAAGACCTTGGTCTTCGGCCCGGAGCCGTTCCTGCTCCCCTTGCCGGCCTTCAGCTCCTCGTCGATCTTCGCCAGCTCCTCCTCGTCGGCCCCATAGGTCAGGTAGTAGATGCCGAGCACCATGTCCTGGGTCGGGGTCGCCAGCGGCGCCCCGTGGGCGGGCGAGAGGATGTTGTTCGCCGAGAGCATCAGGATCCGCGCCTCGGCCTGGGCCTCGGCGGAAAGCGGCACGTGGACCGCCATCTGGTCGCCGTCGAAGTCGGCGTTGAAGGCGTGGCAGACCAGCGGGTGGACCTGGATCGCCTTGCCCTCCACCAGCACCGGTTCGAACGCCTGGATGCCGAGGCGGTGCAGGGTCGGTGCGCGGTTGAGCAGCACCGGGTGCTCGTGGATGACTTCCTCGAGCACGTCCCAGACCTCCGGGATCATCGACTCGACCATCTTCTTCGCCGCCTTGATGTTCTGGACGGCTTTGCGCTCGACCAGCTGGGCCATGATGAACGGCTTGAAGAGCTCCAGCGCCATCAGCTTCGGCAGGCCGCACTGCTGCAGCCGCAGGCTCGGCCCGGAGACGATCACCGAGCGGCCGGAGTAGTCGACGCGCTTGCCGAGCAGGTTCTGGCGGAAGCGCCCCTGCTTGCCCTTGAGCATGTCGGAGAGCGACTTCAGTGGGCGGTTGCCGGGCCCGGTGACCGGGCGGCCGCGGCGGCCGTTGTCGAACAGCGCGTCGACCGCCTCCTGCAGCATCCGCTTCTCGTTGTTGACGATGATCTCGGGGGCACCGAGGTCAAGCAGCCTTTTCAGCCGGTTGTTGCGGTTGATCACCCGGCGGTAGAGGTCGTTGAGGTCAGAGGTCGCGAACCGGCCGCCGTCGAGCTGAACCATCGGCCGCAGCTCCGGCGGGATCACCGGCACCGCGTCGAGGACCATCCAGTCGGGCTTGTTCTCGGAGTTCAGGAAGGCCGAGGCGACCTTCAACCGCTTCACCGCGCGAGCCTGTTTCTGGCCTTTGGAGCTGTTGATGATCTGCTCGAGTTCCTCGCAGTCGGCTTCCAGGTCGACCTGTTCGAGCAGGTCGCGGACGGCTTCCGCGCCCATGCCGCCGCGGAAGTACTCGCCCCAGCCGAACGGGGAGCCAAACCGGTCCTTGAGCTCACGGAAGACGGTCTCGTCGTTGACGACGTCCTTCGGCTTCATCTCGGTGAAGATCTTCCAGACCTCCTCCATCCGCTCGACCGCCTCTTCGAGGTAGGCCTCGGTGTCGGCGATCTCAGCGTCGAACTGTTTGCGCAGTTCTTTGATCATCTTGGCCCGGTCGTCGTCCTTGAGCTTGCGCAGCTGCGCCGCGGTCAGCTTCAGCGAGTCGGCCCAGATGTGGTCCTCGTCGTCAAACTTGTCCTGGCTACCGCCCTCGAGATAGGCGATCCGGCGCTCCAGAGACTCATTCAGCTCCTGGGTGCGCTTCTCCCGTTCGGACTCGTAGGAGTCGGAGACTTTTTTGACCTCTTTCTCGAGTTTGCCGATGTCTTTGTCCCGGGCCTCTACATCAACCCAGGTGATCATCGAGGCAGCGAAGTAGAGGACCTTCTCCAGCTCTTTCGGGGCCATGTCGATCAGGTAACCGATCCTGCTCGGGACTCCCTTGAAGAACCAGATGTGGGAGACCGGCGAGGCGAGGTCGACGTGACCCATCCGCTCGCGGCGGACCTTGGAGCGGGTCACCTCGACGCCACAGCGCTCGCAGACGATGCCCTTGTAGCGGACCCTCTTGTACTTGCCGCAGTAGCACTCCCAGTCCTTGGTCGGACCGAAGATGCGCTCGCAGAAGAGCCCGTCTTTCTCCGGCTTCAGGGTCCGGTAGTTGATCGTCTCGGGCTTGGTGACCTCGCCCCAACTCCAGGAGCGGATCTTCTTGGAGGACGCGAGACCGATCTCGATCGCGTCGAAGTTGTTGATGTCGATCATCAGTCCTCCACCTCGGCCGGCTCGGCTTTCTTCTCGGCCCCGTCGCCGGTCCCGCCGTCACCCTCGGCGACGACCTGCTCCTCCTGCTCGTCGGCAGCACCGTCGGAGGACTCGGCGCGGACGCCGGTCAGGTCCATCCCCAGCTCCTCAGCCGCCTTCAGCAGGTCGTCCTCCTCGTCGGAGATCTCGACGTCGGTCCCCTCGGAGACGACGTTGGCATCCAGCGAAAGGCTCTGGATCTCCTTGAGCAGCACTTTGAAGGACTCCGGGATCGAGGGCTCGGGGATGTTCTCGCCCTTGACGATCGCCTCGTAGGCCTTGACCCGCCCGACCGTGTCGTCGGACTTGACCGTGAGCATCTCCTGCAACGTGTATGCCGCGCCGTAGGCCTCAAGCGCCCAGACCTCCATCTCGCCGAAGCGCTGGCCGCCGAACTGCGCCTTGCCTCCCAGCGGCTGCTGGGTGACCAGCGAGTAGGGGCCGGTCGAACGAGCGTGGATCTTGTCGTCGACCAGATGCAGGAGCTTGAGGATGTACATGTAGCCGACCGTGACTTTCCCCTCGTAGGGCTCGCCGGTGCGGCCGTTGTAGAGCTGGGCGGTGCCGGCGCATTGGGCGCCCACACGCTCGTCGGTGTCGACGCCAAGGTCGATCCCGCGGTCTTCGTTTTCCTTCGACCACTCGACCAGGGCGGTGTCGACGTCCTCGACGGTGGCGCCGTCGAAAACCTGGGTGGCGACGTAGACGCGACCGTCGCCGTTGCTCGAGTGGGCCTGCTTGTAGGCCTCGGAGCCGTCGTCGTACCACCCGTTCGCGGCGACCCAACCGAGGTGGGTCTCAAGGATCTGGCCGATGTTCATCCGGCTCGGCACGCCGAGCGGGTTGAGGATCACGTCGACCGGAGTGCCGTCGGCGAGGTGGGGCATGTCCTCCTCGGGCACGATCTTGGAGATCACACCCTTGTTCCCGTGGCGGCCCGCGAGCTTGTCGCCCTCGGCGATCTTGCGCTTGGTCGCGACGTAGACGCGGACCAGGTCGTTGACCCCGGGCGGCAGGTCGTCGCCCTCGTCACGGCTGAAGGTGAGCACGTCGATGACGACGCCGCCCTCGCCATGCGGGACTTTCAGCGAAGTGTCGCGGACCTCGCGCGCCTTCTCCTTGAAGATCGCGCGGATCAGCTTCTCCTCGGCGGTCAGCTCGGTCTCGCCCTTCGGCGTCACCTTGCCGACCAGGAGGTCGCCGGAGACAACCTCGGCACCGACCCGGACGATGCCGCGCTCGTCGAGATTGCGCAGGCTCTCCTCGGAGCGGTTGGGGATGTCGCGGGTGATCTCCTCGTCGCCGAGCTTGGTCGTGCGGGCGTCGATCTCGTACTCCTCGATGTGGATCGAGGTCAGTTCGTCGTCCTTGACCAGGCGCTCGGAGAGGATGATCGCGTCCTCGAAGTTGTAGCCCTCCCAGGACATGAAGGCGACCAGGCAGTTCTTGCCCAGGGCGATCTCGCCGCCGCCGGTCGAGGAGCCGTCGGCGAGCACGTCGCCCTCCTTCACCGACTGCCCGGTTTCGACAATCGGACGCTGGTGGATGATCGTCCCCTGGTTGGAGCGCATGAACTTGTGGAGCGGGTACTCGTCCTTCTTCGAACCGCCCGTGACGACGATCTTCTCGGCGTCGACATGGCTGACTTCGCCGCTGTTCTTGGCCAGCACCACGTCGCCGGTGTCGACCGCGGCGCGGCGCTCCATACCGGTACCGATCAGCGGCGGGTCCGGCTTCAACAGCGGCACCGCTTGACGTTGCATGTTGGAGCCCATCAGCGCCCGGTTGGCGTCGTCGTGCTCGAGGAACGGGATCAGCGAGGTCGCCACGGACCAGATCTGGGACGGCGAGACGTCCATCAGGTCGACTTCTTTGGGGGCGGCCGTCGCGTACTCCTGCTCGCCGGCACGGACCAGGACCTGCGGCCCTTTCAGTTTGCGGGTCTTGGGATCGACCTCGGCGTTGGCCTGGGCGATCACCTTCTCCTCCTCCTGCGTGGCGTCGTAGTGGACGATCTTCTCGCTGACGACGCCGTCTTTGACCAACCGGTAAGGGGTGGTGACGAAGCCGTGCTCAGACACCTGCGCGTAGGAGGCGAGCGAGCCGATCAGGCCGATGTTCGGCCCCTCCGGAGTCTCGATCGGGCACATCCGGCCGTAGTGGGTGGTGTGCACGTCGCGGACCTCGATCGGGGCCCGCTCGCGGGTCAGACCGCCGGCGCCGAGCGCCGAGAGCCGCCGCCTGTGAGTGAGGCCGGCGAGGCTGTTGGTCTGGTCCATGAACTGGGAGAGCTGTGAGGAGCCGAAGAACTCCTTCATCGCCGCCACCACCGGGCGGATGTTGATGATCGTCTGCGGGGTGATCGCGTCGGAATCTTCGGTCGTCAGCCGCTCGCGGACGACGCGCTCCATCCGGTAGAGCCCGATCCGGAAGGCCTCCTGGATCAGCTCGCCGACCGTGCGCAGGCGACGGTTGCCGAAGTGCTCGTACTCGTCGAGGTGCTCGTAGACCGGCTCGCGCGGGTAGGTGATCGCTTCCGCGGCATAGTCTTTGATCGGGTTCTCCTCGTCGATCTCCTCGGGGATCCCGAGCAGCTTCGGCAGGGAGACCAGCTCCTTGACCAGGGCGATGATGTCGTCGTGGGTGAGGACCCGCGTCTCGAGGTCGATGTCGAGGTCGAGGCGGGCATTCAGCTTGTAGCGGCCGACCCGGGTCAGGTCGTAGCGCTTGGGGTCGAAGAAGAGCTGCTCGAGCAGGGCGCGGGCGGCGTCGACCGACGGCGGCTCTCCCGGGCGCTGCTTCTTGAACAGCTCGATCAGGGCGCCCTCCTCGGTCCGGGTCGCCTCGGTGTCGGACTCGATCGTGTGCCGGATGTAGACCGAGTTGTCGAACATTTCGAGCAGCTTCTCGTCCTCGACGTAGCCCATCGCCCGCATCAGCACCGTCACCGGCAGCTTGCGCTTGCGGTCGATGCGGACGTAGACGCGGCCTTTTTTGTCGACTTCAAGCTCCAGCCAGGAGCCACGGGCCGGCATCAGGTTGGCGATGAAGACCTGCTTTTCGGGGTCCTTCGGCGCCATCACGTAGGCGCCGGGCGAACGCACCAGCTGCGTCACGACGACGCGCTCGGTGCCGTTGATGATGAAGGTCCCGCGCTCGGTCATCCAGGGGAAGTCGCCCATGAAGACCGCCTGCTCGCGGATCTCCCCGGTCTCCTTGTTCTGGAAGGCGACGGTCGCGGTCAATGGCCGCGAGAACGTCATGTCCTTCTCCCGGCACTCGTCGATCGAGTGCGGCGGATCCTCGAACTTGAACTCGCCGAAGACGATCTGGAGGTTCCCCGTGTAGTCCTCGATCGGGGATATGTCGTTGATCGTCTCCCGCAGCCCACCGCTTTTCGGATCCGTCAGTTCCTCAAAGGAACGCCTTTGGATATCGATCAGATGTGGGACTTCGAGCGGATTCTCCAGACGGGAAAAGCTCCTACGGGTTACTGGGGCAGCGTTGGAACGTGCCAAAGTTGGCGACTCCTCGAACGGTCAGAGGGACGTAGATAAAACGCAGATATGGGCAGGGGAACGGAAACGGCGCGCGACCGCGAAAAATAACACACAGCGGCATGCGGCTGCAGGCTCGGCTCCCTGACTGGGATCTACGGGGTGCAAGACAGGCGTTCTACTTGAGCTCGACCGTCGCGCCGGCCTCCTCCAAATCAGCTTTGAGTTTGTCGGCCTCCTCGCGCTCGACGCCCTCTTTGATCGCCTTCGGGGCCTCGTCGACCAGCGCCTTGGCCTCTTTCAGGCCGAGACCGGTCGCCGCACGGACAACCTTGATCACGGGGACCTTCTGGCCGCCGACCTCGGTCAGGACGACGTCCACGGTCGAGGACTCCTCGCCGCCACCGTCGCCGTCGCCGGCCGGAGCGCCGGCAGCCGCCGGTGCCGCTGCCGCCACCGCGGTCGCGGAAACGCCGAACTCCTCCTCGAGCGCTTTGATCCGCTCGGAGAGCTCGAGGACCGAGATGCCCTTCAGCTCCTCGATCCAGTCCTCGGTCGAAATCTTCGTTGCTGCTGCCATCAGTTCTGCTCCTCTTCCTCGCTCGAATCTTGATCTGAAGTCTCATCGCCCTCTGACGAAGGCGCCTCATCCGCGGGTCCTGCCTCCGCAGGGGACCCCCCACCCCCTCCGGTAGCTAAAGCTTCCTCGGGGGCGGGCCCCCCTACGGAGTCACCCGCGGAAGAAGCGTCAGCGTCGGGCTCCTCAGCTTTTGGCTCCTCAGCGGGAGCCTCGGCGGCCGGAGCCTCACCCGTGACGAGTCCTTTGTCGGCGATCTGCCCTAGTTGCGAAGCAAGGCCCTGGATCATCGACCCAAGGCCGCGGACCAGCCCGGTCAGCGGGCTGGCGACGATGCCGGCGAACTGGCCGTTGAGCACGTCACGGGCCGGGAGCCGGGCGATCGACTTGAAGCTGTCTTCGTCCAACGTCGTTTCGGCCATGAAGCCCCCCTTATAGGTGAGGACTTCGTGCTCTTTGTTGAAGGTCGTGATCGCCTTCGCGGCTTGGGCGGTGTCGCCGCGGACGAAGGTGAGGGCGGTCGGGCCCTGGAGCAGCTCCGTCAGCCGCTGCTCGCCGGCTTTGTCGGCGGCGAGTTTCGTCAGCCGGTTCTTGACGATGCGGAAGCTTGCGTCGGCCTCGCGCAGTTTGGCGCGCAGCTCGGCAGCCTGGGGAACGCTGATGCCGCGGTAGTCGACGGCGAAGATCGCTTCGGACGCCTCAATCTGGGCGGCGATCTCCTGGATGGTTGCGGACTTTTCCTCGCGGTTCATCGTCTTACCTGCACCGGGCTTACGGGCTTGCGCCCCACCGATGGTCTCGGGTCAGCGGCGACGCAGTGTAGACGATCACTCGCGATCCCGCGCACGCCCGGATGGTGCGTGTGACACTTCGCATCTCGGCGTCCTCGGGCTTGCCTTTGGTTCCACCAAAGGCTTCACCCTGCGTCCTTGATCTGCTCGGTCACTCGCACCCCCGGTCCCACGCGGGACCACAAGCGACCGTCTCAGGCGCTCGCCGGCTCCTCTGCCGTGTCCCCTGCGGCGGCGCCGACCAGCTCGCGGTCCTTCTGCTTCGCCGTGTCGACCCGGATACCGGGGCCCATCGAGGTTGAGAGGGTGCAGGAGACGATGTAACGGCCCTTCGCCGAGGCCGGCTTGGCGCGGACGATCTCCTCGTGCACCGCGTTGTAGTTGTCGAGCAGTTTCTCCGCCTCGAAGCTGGCCTTGCCGATCGCCATGTGGACGATCGCCTGGCGGTCGGTGCGGTATTCGACCTTGCCCGCCTTCGAATCGGTGACGGCCTTCTCGATGTCGTCGGTGACGGTGCCCACCTTCGGGTTAGGCATCTTGCCCTGGGGGCCGAGGACCCGGCCGAGGCGGCCGACCGCCGGCATCATGTCCGGGGTCGCGACGGCTACGTCGAAGTCGGTCCAGCCCTCCTCGACTTTCTTCGCCAGGTCGTCGGCACCGACGAAGTCGGCGCCCGCCGCTTCGGCGTCCCGGGCCTGTTGGCCCTGGGCGAAGACGGCGACGGTGACGTCCTTGCCAAGCCCGTGCGGCAGCGCCAGGGTTCCGCGCAGCTGCTCGTCGGCGTGGCGGACGTTGACCCCGAGCAGGACGTGCAGCTCGACCGTCTCGTCGAACTTGGCGCCGGCAGTCTCTTTAACCAGGTCGATCGCCTCCGCTGGCGGGTAGGCGCGGTCGCGGTCGACCTTGTCGTACGCCTGGCGGTATCGCTTCCCGTGGGCCACAGCTCTCCTAGGCGACGTCGACGCCCATCGAGCGGGCGGTGCCGGCGATGATCTTCGAGGCGGCATCGAGGTCGTTGGCGTTGAGGTCGGGCATCTTGCGTTCGGCGATCTGTCGGATCTGGTCCTGGGAGATCGTCCCGACTTTGTTGACGTGAGGCTCACCGGAGCCCTTGCCGATGTTGATCGCCTCCTTGATCAGGACGGCGGCCGGGGGCGTCTTGGTGATGAAGGTGAACGAGCGGTCCTCGTAGACCGTGATCTCGACCGGGATGATCGTGCCGCTGTCGGCCTGGGTCTGCGCGTTGAAGGCTTTGCAGAAGTCCATGATGTTGACCCCGTGCTGGCCCAGCGCAGGACCAACCGGCGGCGCCGGGTTGGCGTTACCGGCCTGGATCTGCAGCTTGATCAGGGTGAGGACTTTTTTGGCCATAAGCGGTCGTGAGCATAGCTGGCGAGAGAATCAAGCGATCCAAGGACGCAGGGAGCGTGGCGTGCTCCGCACGCGAGCGACCGAGGACGCCGGAGCGCGCCGGTTATCTCGCCAGCTAAATCTTCTTTACCTGGTCGTAGCCCACCTCTACGGGGGTCTCGCGACCGAAGATCGAGACCAGCACCTTCAGTTTCGCCGCGTCCTCATTGATCTCCGCGATCTCGCCGGAGAAGTCCGAGAGCGGACCGGAGATGACTTTGACCGATTCGCCGATTGAGAACTGGGCCTGGGTACGGGGGCGCTCCGCGGTCTCGCGGTGCAGCAGCCGGTCGACCTCCGGTTTGGAGAGCGGCACCGGCTTGTTGCGCGAGCCGACGAACCCGGTCACGCCAGGGGTGTTCTTGACCAGCCCCCAAGCGTCGTCGGTCATCTCCATGTTGACGAGGACGTAGCCGGGCATCGTCCGTTTCTCGGTCTGGACTTTCTGCCCGTCCTTCATCTCCGAGACCTGCTCCGTGGGGACGACGACCTGGCGCACGTTGCGGTTCTGGCTCATCGTCTCGACCCGGTGCTCAAGGTTGTGCTTGACCTTGTTCTCGTGCCCGGAATAGGTGTTGATCACGTACCAGCGATACAAATCAGAGGCCTTTGTTCGGAGATCCGGTGGCTACAGGATCTGCTTGATCAGGAAGTTGAAGAATGCGTCGAGAGCGCCGAGGTAGGCCGCCGCGACCGCGACAAAGATGACGGTAACCGCCGTCGCCTGGATCAGCGTTTCACGATCCGGCCACTGGACCTTCTTCAGCTCGGCCCAGCAGGAAGCGATGAAACCGATAACTCCGCCGCGCTGCCGTTCGGCGCTGGCCTGCTTTTCCTTCTTGGCGAGCTGCTCGCGCTCGCGGCGCTTCTGCTCGTCGCGCTTGCGCTTCTCGCCTTCCTTCAGCGCCTTGGCTTCGGCGCGTCGGGCTGACCGCGGCTTCGGCGCGTCGGGAGTCTCGAGCTGGCCCTCGGGGGCGCCAGCCGCAATCCCAGCCTCCACGGCCTCGATCTCGGCGACGTCCCCAGAGACCGGGACCTGGGTGTCGTGCTGGGCGCGAGCGGTGTTCTCGCCACCGCCGTCGGAGCGCTTTTGCTCCTCAGCTTCCCGGGCCCGACGCTCGGCCTTGCGCTGTGCGCGGGTCTTTGCCATCGGCGACTACCGGGTCTCCTTGTGAGCGGTGTGATGCCCACACCAGCGGCAGAACTTGCGCAGCTCGACGCGGTCCGGCGAATTGCGCCGGGACTTGTTGGTCTGGTAGTTCCTCCGCTTGCAGTCTTCGCAAGCCAAGGTCACCGCGATACGGACATCTCCGCGAGCCATGCTTCTCCTCGTTCCATCAGGTCGTTACAGAAGAAAACCCCGGGCCCAGGGCGCGAGGCTGAGGCAAGGATAGCGTCCTGGGGCGGCTTACGATTTCGCGTCGGGATCCGTCAGGGCCGCCACATCCGCAACGTCCACCGGGCGGCCTCGAGCGAGCTTCATGTGGATCAGATCGTCGAGGCTGACCACCGGCACATCGATGTCGCCAAGCCGCACATGCAGGGCTCGGTCTCGCAGCTCTGAGAATGGGCGAGCGCCGGGCGCCTCGTGAATGACGTCGATACCGCCATCCCTGGTGACGAACTGCCAGATCGTCGCCCGCGGAAGCATCGCGGCGTCCACCTCGGCGCCCTCCGAGCCGGGATTGAGAGGCCGGGCGTCGAGTGATCGCAAGGTCGAGGCGAGGCGCTCGAGATTCGCTGGATCCGGGTCGGGGATGAGGTCGGCATCGTTGGTCGTGCGGACGTGGCCGTGGGTCTGCACCGCGAGCCCCCCGATCAGCACGTAGTCGACTCGGTGCTCGGCGAGCGCGCGCAGGATGCGCTCCGCGTCGAGTGGGGTCTCAGGCTCGGCCACGTGCCTCCCGGCCGGCCGCGGCAAGACGACCTGCCATGCGGTTCCAGGAAATGCCGAGTGCGAGGCGCTCGTCGGCGGAACGTTCCGCCGTCGCCCGTCGGTGGACCGGATCGTAGTCCCGCTCCGGCGCGGTCCCAGCGATGTCCAATCGCTCCCCCATCGCCCGCATCAGCAGGTCCAGGGTCTCGACGGTCGGGGAGATCTCGTCCGCCTCGAGTCGGCTGATCGCCGATTGCCTGGTTCCCGCCCGGCGAGCCAAACGCTCCTGGCTGAGACCGGAGCGGGCCCGCGTGGCACTAATCAGCTCCCCAGGCGTCATGGGGATAATTATAACGGATATGTGATGTTCAGAGGCCGAGCGTCTTGGCGATGATGTTGCGCTGGATCTCCGAGGTGCCGCCGTAGATCGTTGAGACCAGAGAGGTGCGGACGAGGCGCTCCATGTCGTACTCGGAGGAGTAGCCGTAGCCGCCCATTAGCTGCATTCCCTCAAGGGTCGTGCGCTTGGCCACTTCGGTGACGAAGAGCTTCACCATCGAGGCCTGCTGGGGGAGCATGCGGTCGGGGTCCTCGTCGGTGAGGGTGGCGACCCAGCGGGTCATCAGGCGGGCCGCCTCGAGGTCGGTGGCGAGATCGGCGAGCCGGTGCTGGAGCGCCTGAAAGGAGCCGATCGGCCGGCCGAACTGCTTTCGCTCCTTTACATAGAGGAGGACGTCGTCGAAGGCGCGCTGGGCAATCCCCAGCATCGTCGCGGCGAGGATCAGGCGCTCGACGTTGAGGCCGGCCATCAGCTGCGTCCAGGCCTGGTCGACCTCGCCGAGGACCGCGTCGGCCGGGGCGGCGCAGTCGGTGAAGTAGAGATGGTTGGTCTCGCGGCCGCCCATCGTCTCGATCGGGACCACCTCCATCCCGTCGGCGTCGCGCGGCACCCAGATCATCGTCATCCCCTGGTGCTTGTCGGCGCCCTTGGTGGTGCGGCAAACGACGAGGACGTGGTCGGAGATGTGGGCGTTGGAGCAGAACACCTTCTGGCCGTTGAGGACGAAGTCGCCGTTGACCCGCTCCGCCGAGCATGAGAGCGCACCGACGTCGGAGCCTGCCTCCGGCTCGGTCATCGCGATCGCCTCGACCGAGCCGCCGGCGATGCCGCCGAGGATCTCGGCCTTCTGCTCCTCGGTGCCGAAGCGCTGGGTGGCGCCGGCGACGATCAGGGTCGTCGCGTAGCCGCCGATCGGCGCCAGGCCGCGCGAGGTCTCTTCCATGAACAAGCAGGCATCGAGCATCGAGCCGTCGGAGCCGCCGTACTGCTCGGGGATCGTCACCCCGAGCCATCCCAGCTCGGCCATCTGGTTGTAGATCTCGAAGTTGTGGTGCTCGCGGTAGCCGTCGGTCAGCCGCTCCCGCTGGTCCTGCGTGCCGCACTCGCGGTCGCAGAAGTCGCGGATCGCGTCGACGAAATCCTCCTGCTCATCGGTGAGGGCAAAATCCACGCGCGCAGCCTACCTGCCGGTGGTGGGCCTTGGCTGCTCAGCCAGCCGCGGCGGACGCCCCGGCTGGGTCTGGCCCCCCAAGGCCCCATCGACTCTGAGGCATTCGACCACCTCTGAGGAATTGGAGGAGTTCGAATTGTGGAGCGAGGAAGAGGACCTGGAGCCAGGAGGCCTTGTCGACCCGGCGCAGGGCAGCGAGCCGTCGTTCGAAGGTCGCCAGGCCGGGAACCGCGGTGCGGAACTCGAAAGCTCGCCCACTCTGGCTCCAGAGCGCGGTTGCCAAGAGGAAGGCCCCTTTCGCACCTTTCACACGACGCGGGTAGGTGTACACCTGGGCGGTAGTGCTGAGAACGGGAGCGGTGGCTGCCAGGATGGCGCCGTGAGAGGCGACTTCGCGCTCTCGCTTCTGAAGCGAGATGGAGTGCCATCGAAACTTCGCCACTCGGCGCGGATCGGGCTCCAGTCCCTCCCCCCGCCGGAATTCGGTCCAGCCCTCGAGTGCCTGGCGCGATTCGACGAATGCGACTTGCCAGTTCGGCGCGTCGAGCAGGATGTGCGGGGAGATCTTGGCCAGGCGGAGCAGCTCGGCGCCGTAGGCCGGAGCGGGGATGCCCGGCGTGCCGCCCCCGGTGCCGATCACGCCAAGGAAGATCGTGCCGGCAACGGCGCCGGCCGTGGCGAGACCCAGGTAGCGGCGAGGGACGCGGGGGCGTCGGCGCGGCTCGGGCGCAGCCACGACGGAAGCCTCCCCCGGCTCGGCCACGATCGCTGCGACGAGCTCGCGGTCGGCGGCGTCCAGCGGCAGCTCCTCGATCGCCGCCCGGCTGAGCGGGTAGGCGGCCGAAAGACCTCTGTCGATGTCTTGCTTACTCATCGTCCCTCCTCGAATCGCAGTTCGTCGGTGCAAGGCACGGCGGCGTTACCCGCCTCCTCGCCAAGCTCATTTCGCAACCGTCGCCGAGCGCGGTGCAGGCGGGTGCGCGCGGCCACGGAGGAGATGCCGAGCACCTGCGCGATCTGCGGCGACTTGAGTCCCTCCCAGCCGGCGAGCAGAAGCAGCTCGCGGTCGTCATCGCCGAGGCGGCGCAGCGCGTTCAGCACACCCCGATCCCCGGCATCCGGAGCCGGCTGGTTCGGCACCGCGGCGCGCAGCTCGGTGCGGAGTCGGTCCCCCAGTCGAGTCCGGCGACCCTCGCTGCGCCGCTGGTTCGCGAGCACCCTGCGGGCGACGCCGAAGAGCCAGAGGCGAGCCTCGGGACCGGCCGGGACGTCCCGCACACGCCGCCAGGCGACGAGGAAGGTCTCGGCGACGACGTCGGCCGCATCCTCCGGGCCTCCCGCCCGCGGCAGCGCATAGGCCAGGACGTCGCGGCCGTACTCGGCGTAAAGGCGAGCGAACTGCGCCTCCGCTACATCGCGTATGTACGACTCGACCTCAGTGCTTCCGGGGGGTGGCATCTACTTCTGAATGTCCGGCATCGGTCTCGGTGTTACAGGCGGACACCGGCGCTGGTTCACCGACGAATCCGGAGATGTGTTTTCTAGCCTAGATATGAGTTCAGAATTTACAGATATAAAGCGGAATTCTCTATACTAACTAAGTACAGGTGCCAACCGCGCTATACTTGCCCCCATGAGCTCGGAAATCTTCGTGTTCACGGCGGTGGATCAGGCCGCTCGGGACCACTGCCGACGGACTATCGAGCGGGCGGTGCCGGTAAAGGAGATCTCTGGCCACGAGCCCGGCATTGGCGTCGAGCTCGCGGATCTGGGCCTTGAGTCCACTCGCTGCTGGGGCTCGGTCCCCGGGGCCGGCAACCTCAGAAGTTGGGAGAGGATGCGGGTCGGCCACTGGGCGCTGCTCTACACGGGTGGTGGGAGATTTCCCTTCCTTCTCAAACTGGCACACAAGGCACGCTCGAAGGTGCTCGCCGATCAGCTTTGGGACCGCAGTGCCGACGACAAGATCTGGGAGCTGATGTTCTTTTTCAGCGTCCTCCAGCCGGTAGAGCTGGACATCGCCCAGGTTCGCGAGAGCCTCGGATACGACGAGAGCTGGTGGCCACAGGGGCTTCAGTACCCGACGCCCGAGCACCAGGAAACGCTGCTCGAGAAGTTCGGGTCGATCGAAGCGTTTGCGTCAATCGCCGGCGGGGCCGCCTTGGGGAACAACCCGGATCGCACCCTCAACGCCGACGAGGTACTGCTCGGCCGTGAATTCGGCGGCGTCCCCACCCGACCGCCGAAGCCTCGGGAGCATCGCCAGCCATCCAATCCCGATGTTGCCGGCCGCGGATACCTGGCCCACGAGGAGACCGTTGCGAAGCTAGCCGGTCACGTCGGCCCGGGCTTCCGCAAGGGGACGCCTGGGATCAATCACGATGGCGGCTGGGAGGTCAACGGCGCCTTCTCGATCACCGAGGTCAAGAGCATCAACTCCACGAACGAGGTTGGTCAACTCCAAAAGGGCCTCGGTCAGCTCCTGCACAACCGGTTCAAGGCCGAACGGAACGGGATCAAAGACGTGACTGCGTATCTGATCGCCGAGAAGGAGCCGACCAACAGTGCCCTGTGGCGAGCCCTGGCCGGTGAACACGGAGTCGTGTTCTCCTGGCCGGCGCGATTCAGCGAGGACATCGCGAGGCCCATGTAAAGCCCGGAACGAGACTCGAACTCGTGACCCCTTCCTTACCATGGAAGTGCTCTACCAACTGAGCTATCCGGGCAGGTTCCGCAGACGATCTTAGGGCAGCGGGGGGAAGACCCGGCGGCCGGTCAAAAGGCGCTGAGGCGACTCAGGGCACCCGGACGCGGAAGCGGAAGAGGGCCGGGGTGGGATCGGCGTTGCCGGCGGCGTCGATCGCGACGATCCGGACCGCGTGCGCTCCCCGCCCCACGGTGAAGGCGCGCGGCGAGGCGCAGGGTTGGTACGGCCTCGCGTCGAGCTTGCACCGGAAGCGCGAGCCGCGCTCGTTGGAGGCGAAGCGGAAGACGACCCGGCGACGGGGGCCCGCGGCCAGAAGCAGCTTGCCGGGCAGGCCGGTGATCATGGTCCGAGGTGGCTTGCGGTCGCGGACCTGTGGCTTCGGCTGGACGACCGTGAGCGGTGGGGGCGGAAGTTGGGTGGGCGCCCGGAAGCTGTTCGGGGCCGCTTCGCGGACGGTCTCGCAGTTGACCGGGGCGGCGTCTTCGTATTCGTCGGGCGGCTCGCGGCTGGGGATGTCGATCACGGCGCTGTCGATTCCGTCACCGCAATCGATCGTCGGATCCGAATCGCCAGAGTTGGCGAGGATCGAGTCGTTGCCGGCCTGCGCGAAGTAGACATCGGGGCCGCCGTGACCGAGCAGCTGGTTGGGGCCGAGGTCGCCAAAGAAAGCGTCGGCGGAGTTGGAGCCCTCGAGGTCCTCGAATTCCTGCAGGGTGTCGAAGGCGTCTCCCGGGCAGGCCAGGGTGCCGCCGGCGCCAGGCTCTCCAGCGCGGCCTTGGTCGAGCCTCGCCCCCACCCCTTCGCCGACCAGCCGGGCCCAGGAAGCGTTGTCGCGACCTGGCCCGCCCACCAACAGGTCGTCGTCGCAGATCGAGACGGAGAGAAAGAGGTCGTTGCCTTCGCCGCCAAGCCGTTCGTCGGCGCCGCCGTTGTGGAGGAGGGCATCGTCCCCACCGAGGGCGCTCAGCTCGTCGCCGCCGCTTCCGGGCCCGTCAACGAGGACGTCCTCGGTCTCGCCACCGGTCAGCTCGTCGCCACCTTCGCCGCCGGTGACGATCATGCCGACGGTGGCGAGGAAGCCGCTGGCGGCAATCGCGTCCTCGCCGCCCATTCCGGCTAGGACGATGGCGTCCAGGGGCGTGGCGAGGGAACAGGTCGCGACGCTTGCCGTCACCGCGCAACCGCCGTCGGCAGCCGCGGCGGTGTCGAAGCTGCCGGCGGTGAGCGAGAGGGTGACGGCCGAGGGCGAGTAGGTCGCGGTGATCGCGTCCCCGCCGCCGCTCCCGGTCACGTAGACCTGGGTCAGGCCTGACGCGCCGGTCGTCATCCCGACGCCCACTTTGGAGGTGTCGCGGGGGACGACCTGTTTGGCCGCCGCCTCGCACCCGGTCGGACCATCGGGGTCCTGACAGTGGTCGGTCCCGGCGCCGCCGTCGAGCCCGTCCGCGCCGATGCCGCCGTCCAGGTCGTCCCCATCAGCGCCGCCGAGCAGCGCGTCGTTGCCCCCTTTGCCGAGGATCACATCCGCTCCACCGCCACCGTAGATCGTGTTGGCGCCCTCGGTGCCGACGATGAAATCGGCGTAAGGCGTGCCGATCACCCGCTCGAAGCTCTGGCCTTCGACTTCGTCGACCCCGCCGCCGAAGGAGGCGACGCCGTCGTCCGCGTTTTCTTCGGGAGCGGCCAGTTCGAGGCGGACGCCGCGCTCACCGCCGGCCGGCGGGAAGCCGGCGTATTCGGCCACGGCGCCACCGAATCCGGGGGTGATCCCGGTGGCGAAGCTGAGCGTGTCGGTGCCGCCGCCGGTGTCGAAGATCCTGTCGATGGTGCCGTCGCCGCGGACGTAGTCGTCGTCCGCCTGGCCGTCGATCGAGTCGGCCCCGAAGCCGCCCGAGAGCCGGTCCGGCCCGGGCCCGCCCTGGACGAGGTCGTCGCCGATCCCGCCGAAGAGTTGGTCGTTGCCCGCTTCCCCCCTGAGGATGTCGTTGCCGCGCTCGCCGAAGACGATGTCGTCACCGGGGCCGCCTTCGTAGGTCTGGCTACCGACGCCGAGGCGGCAGCCCGCCGGGCATGGCGCGGCGGCGGTAATCGGGGCGGCGACGATGGTGTCGTCCCCACCTCTCCCCTGCACCCTCTCGACCCCAGGCGGCACGAGGATCAGGTCCGCGCACGGCGTGCCCAGCGTGGTGTCGCCGATCGTGGCCGGGCCCTCGGCACAGGACGGCGCCGGTGATGACGTGGCTGCGAGGCTTGCCGGTGGCCCTCCGAGGCAGGCAGCAAGCACCAGAGCGAGAATCGCGCATATAGGAGAGGAGCGCACTTCTTTCCTCCGTACCCGCTCCGAGCCGACTCGATGCGCTTGAAACACTGGCTAGAGTCGCCGCCACCGACGCCCCAAGGAGAGACATGAAGCACTGGCTGGCAGTTCCGTCCCTTGCCCTGGCACTCTGCCTCACCGCCACCGGCCTCTGCGCCCAGGCCCTCGCCGCGGACGCAGGCAGCGGAAAACCGGCGAAGACGAGGGTCTTCGAAGCCTGCAAGCGCGGTTGTAAGTACCGCACGATCCAGAAAGCGGTCGATGCCGCCGGCACCTTCAAGTTCAAGAAGAAGAACGCGAAGACGAAGGCGATCGTCGCGGTGCGCCCGGGCAAGTACGTGGAAGACGTCGTCCTCAACGGCACCCTGCGGAGGAAGAACTTCGACGGGCTGACGATCGAAGGGACCGTGAAAAACCGCCGCAAGATCATCCTCGAGGGGCGCAACGCAAAAGGCGATTTGGGGCCAGCCGCGAACGGGATCGACGCGATCAACGTCAACGAAGTGGTGCTGAAGAACCTGTGGGCGCGGAACTTCCAGGCCAACGGCTTCTTCGTCCGCTCCATCGACGGTAAGAGCTGCAACGGCTACACGATGACCAACCTGCTGGCCTCCGACAACCGCGGCTACGGCCTCTTCGCCAGGGGCTGCCGGGGCGGCAGGATGACCAACTCCACCGCCTTTCGCCATGGGGACTCCGGCTTCTACATCGGCGAAACGCTTTGCGACAGCCCTAGCTGGACCAATCACGGAATCGTGCCGCCGCCAGCACCCTGCCAGCGCAAACCCAAATGGACCCTGCTCAAGGACCTGAAGTCCTACGAAAACGTGCTCGGCTACTCGGGGACCAACGCCAAGTACGTGAGGATCCTCGACTCCGCCTTCTACAACAACGGCGCCGGCATCGTTCCCAACACCCTCGACAGCGAGCGCTTCGAGCCGACCGGCTGGACCCTGATCGAAAACAACGACGTGTTCTGGAACAACTACAACTACTTCCTCTCGGGGGCGAGCGTCCGCACCGTCTCCGACGGGCTCGCCCAAGTGGGCAACGCGACGGTGAACTTCCCGACCGGGATCGGCATCGTGCTATTCGGCAGCGCCAACACGGTGGTCAGCCAGAACAACATCTTCGGCAACTACAAGTGGGGGGTGGCCTCCTTCTCGGCGCCCGGCGAAGTCATCGTCGCCAACGTCGGCGACGACGCCAAGAACATCAACAACCAGTTCTTTGAAAACACGATGGGCCGCGACGGCGCCGACCCCAACGGCGAATTCGACTTCTGGAACGACGCGACCGGTGGCGGCAACTGCTGGGCCGGGAACAGCGGGAACTCGACCTTCGCGCCCGGCAACGGCAAAGTGCCGCCTTCTACCATCTATCCCACCTGCCCACAGGCCGAAGTACTTGCAGACCAGGTGCGCAGCCTCGACATCTCCGCCGGCCTGCAGATAAACCTGGCCCAGGAAAGCGACCCGAAAACGATCTTCGGCTACGCCAGCTCGACCCCGCCTCAGAACCAGCAGTGCAGCTGGGTCCGGCGCGTCGCCACGCACCCGCCCTTCCAGAAATACACCCCGGCCGAGGTGGCGGCGCTGCCAGGCGAACTCACCTGCCCATGAGCCGGGTGGTGCCTCTCCGGGCTCTCCGCCTGTCGGTCCTGCTCCTGGGAGCGCTCGTCCTCTCTGGGGCGAGCGCGGCGGTGGCCCAAGCCCCCAAACCGGCGCGGGTGACGGTCAACGACTACTTCTTCTCTCCCAGCGCCGTGACGATACGGAAAGGCGGCTCGGTCAAGTGGGTCTGGTCGAGCGCCAACACTTACGCACACGACGTGCACCTGAAGTCGGGGCCGAAAGGGCTGCGGGAAAAACGCTCCTACTCGACCACGACCTCCGCGGTCGCCGAAGCCCGGTTCCAGAAGGCCTTCGAGACCCCCGGCACCTACAAATTCTTCTGCACCATCCACCCGACGAAAATGAGGATGACCGTCGTGGTGGAAAACCCCTAGGTGCCGCCCAATCAGCGGCCGCGACGCTTGCCGCGTTTCGGTTTCGCCGGTTTGGTCGCCCGGCGCGCTTTCCGCACCGGTTTCGCGGCGTCGTGGAGGGTCCGCTCGCCCGCCTTTTCGGTCGCCTCGGCCATCGTGATCTGGAATATCGCCAGGAGCGCGTCGGAGGCCAGCGGCCGCACCCGGTCCAGGGTTTCGCGAACTTTCGGCCAGTCCTCCTCGGGCTGGCCCGCCCGGTCGAACGGCTCCCAGATCTCTTTGGCGAAAAGGTCGATGTAGGCGCGGGCGGCGCCTTCGGCGTTCTTGCGCAGCTTCTCGGCGGTGACGAGCCCGGCCTCGGCGGAGAAACCCAGCTCGATCAACGCGACGGCGCTGCGCTGCAGACGGGGGCTGAGGACTTCGATCCTGCCGTCGGGAAGGGTGCGGACGATCCCCAGCTTCTCGGCGCGCCGAATCAGCTTCGGGTCGAGGCTGTCGACCTGCCAGGTGGCCGCCAGCTCCGCCGGCTCGAAGATTTCCGGGGTCTCGTCCTCGAACGGCGCCCGCAGGGCGTGGGCGAAGTCGACGATCTCCTGCGAGGACCCCTGGGTGCTCTCGAGCACGCGTCGGATCGCCTCCAAGTTGAGCCCATCCGCCTGCATTTCCCGGGTCAGTTCGATCCGGGCGACGTGGTCCTCGGTGTAGTAGCCGGTGCGGCCCTGGACTTCCGGCGGCGGCAGCAGCCCCCGCGTCTGGTGGGCGCGGATGTTGCGGATCGTCATCCCGGTTCGCCGCGCCAGCTCCCCGATCGTCATCTTGCCGTCGGGTTTCTTGCCCGGCGCGGTCTTACTCATCCACGCATCGTAAGCGGCAAGCGCTGCCCGTTCATCTCCGCCGCCGCGTCCGAGCAGAGGAAGGCGACCGCGTCGGCGATGTGCTCGGCGGGCGTGAAGGTCGGGAAATCCTTCTCTGGGCTCTCCTCGCGCATCCGCGGGGTCAAGATCGCGTCGACGACGATGATGTTCGCCGTCGCCCCACCCGGCTTGAAGCCGTCGGCGAAGGCCAGGGTCCAAGCCTCGGCAGCGGCCTTCGCCGCTGCGTAAGCCGCGTTGGAATTGGTCGGCGCCTGCGCCTGCTTGGCCGAGACGAGGACGAAGCGGCCGTTCGGGCTTGCCGCCAGCTGGTCGTAGAAGGCGCGGGTCGTGTGCTGGACCGTGCGCACGAGCAGGTTGTGGAGCAGGTCCCAGTCCGAGAGCGGGGCCTCGTGCAACGGCTCTCCACCCCGCCAACCGCCGACCAGGTGGGCGAGCCCATCGACCCGGCCGAAGCGCTCGACCAGCGCCGCGCACCAACCACGGGTCGCGTCCTCGTCGAGCAGGTCGACCGCGCGAGCGTCCCAGCGCTCCTCGGGGATCCCCAAATCCGCGGTCAGCGCGTCGAGCGTTTCCTGGTCGCGATCGGTGCCGGCCACGATCGCCCCGGCCTCGGCCAGCCGCGTCGCCACCAGCGGCCCGAGCCCGCCGCCAATGCCAGCGATCGCGATCACGCGTCCGTCAAGTGCACCCATCCAAATGAGCATACGAGTTGGCTGGGGTGTGAAAGGGGCCGCGGTCGGCGGCCCCTTTCACTCACGCTTATCTAGCTAGGGGCGAATCAACCGACCGACGTCACCACCGGCGTGCAAATCGCGGTGACCGTCATCGTGAACCCCGGCGCGAAAGCGAACCCGGTCGCTTCCCAGCCGGAGCGAGCCGCGGTCGGCGAGGAGTCGTTGACGATCGCTTCCGCATCGTTGCTTACCTGTGCGCCACCGCCGATGACCTTCTGCCCAGGGGGACAGGTGGCCAAAGCAGTCGCTCCAGTAGGCGTCAACGAGGGCAAGGCCACCGTCGCCGCCACGTACTGCACCGTGGACAGGCTCGAGGCACTGACCCCGATCAGGCTGCTCTCCAGGATCTGCGTCCCCGTCACCGACCCCGCCTTGATCTGCTTGCCGGTCAGGGAACCCGGCTTGACCTGGGTGGCGGTCAGCGACTTCGGCTTGACTCTGTTGCCGGGAAGCGACTTGGCCTTGATTTCCGTGCCGCTGATCTTCCCCGCCGCGTAGACAGTACCGCCGAGGGCGAAGAACAGGGCGATAACCGCGATCACGTTCGAGAACGAAAGAACACTCCTAGTGCGCTTCAACGTCTCCCCTTTCGATGGAAGAAACCGATTCCGGTTTTTTGGTACTACAACATTCGTATTAGATACTCTAGGAGTATCCAATCACAGGGGAAGGGTCGAAATCACTACTGAAGTGGGATGTCACCCGAATTGACCGAGCTAGCTGCGGTGCTCGACGCCGGACCGGACTATGACTCCGAGGAGCTTCTCGAGTTGACTCAGGGGCTTCGCGGTGAATTACTCGAGCTCGACGTGGATTCGGTCGACCTGGGATCTCGAGGCGAGGCGCCCGAGGGTGCGAAGGGCGCCGAGATCCTGGCCTTCGGCGGCCTGGCGATCCAGTTCGCGCTGAAGTCGTCGGTGCTCAGATCGGTGGTGGACGCGACGGTGGCGTGGCTGGGGCGCCAGCAGGCAAGGAGCGTGAAGCTGACCCTCGACGGCGACACGCTCGAGGTAACGGGAGTGTCCTCCGAGGAGCAGAGTCAGCTCATCGAGCAGTGGGTCACTCGCCATGCCGACGACGACTGAACGAGCGGCCGGGCGGCGGCTCGCCCTCGTGGTCGCGACGGCGGCCTATGCCGACCCGACGCTGGCGAAGCTGCGCGCACCAGGGCGGGATGCCACCGATCTCGCCGCCGTGCTCGAGGATGCGGCGGTCGGCGGATTCGAGGTCGAGATGGTGCTCGATGCGCCAGCAGAGTCGATGCGGCGACGGATCGCGCAGTTCTGCGGGCAGACCGGCCCGAACGATCTCGCCCTGGTCTACCTGTCCTGCCATGGAGTGCTCGACGATCGCGGGCGGCTCTACTACGCCACCGGTGATACCGACCGCGGGCTCCTCTCCGCGACGGGGGTATCGGCTGCGTGGCTGAACGAGCAGCTCGAGGACTGCCGCTGCCGGCGCCAGATCCTCGTGCTCGACTGCTGCCACAGCGGAGCCTTCGCGAAGGGCGCCAAGGGAGAGAGCGACCTCGCCCTGCGCGAGCGCTTCGAGGGACGAGGCCGCATCGTCCTGACCGGGTCGCGAGGAACGGAGTACTCGTTCGAGCACGAGGGCGTCGTAGGCGACAGCGTCTCGTCGGTGTTCACGAGCGCGCTCGTGGAGGGGCTGCGCAGCGGCGAGGCGGACCGAGACGGCGACGGCATGATCACCGTCAGCGAGCTCTACGACTACGCCTACGAGGCGGTCCGCGCGAAGGAGGCACGGCAGACGCCGACGCTGTGGAGCTACGGCGCGGAGGGCGATCTGCTGGTGGCCCACAGCCCCCGCGGCGCGATCGTCGAGCCGGCGCCGCTGCCGGAGGATCTGCTCATCCTGCTCGAGAGCGCGCGATCGCGAGTTCGGGAGGGCGCCGTAGCGGAGCTGGCCGACCTGTTGGCCGGTGCCGACGCGGGCCGCGCGCTGACCGCTCGCGCAGAGCTGGAGCGCATCGCGACCGAGGACAGCCCAAGCGTCGCGGCCGCGGCTCGTGCGGCTCTCGACGGCGCTCCCGACACCGCTGAGCCGGACCTCCCACCGCCGGCAACGCCCACTCCGCCATCCCAGGTCCCGCCACCTCCCCCCTCCCCGCCGCGTCACAAGAAGCCGGCGGGCCCGTCACCTCCCAACCGGCGCCGCGCGGTCGCGATCGGCGCGGGAGCGATCGTCGCTGCCCTGATCGCGGTCGCGGTCTTGACGATGGGAGGCGGAGAAGGAGACTCGTTCCCGCCGCCGCCCCCTGGCCCCGAAATCGCTGGGAATAAAATCGATGTGAACGGCTCCCCGCACGGGATCGCGGTCGGCGAGGAAGCCATCTGGGTGGCGCTCCACGACCGCGGTCAGGTGGAAAAGATCGGCTCGTCCTCAAAGCCCAAGCGCAAACCCATCCACGTCGGACCGAAGCCCGGCAAGATCGTCGCCGGAGATGACGCCGTGTGGGTCAGCTTCAAGGAAGGGCAGTGGCTTGCGCGGATCGACCCACAGACGGACAAAGTCGAAAAAAAGTTCCCAGTCGACACCCCCGAATGCGAATGCCCGATCACCGACCTTGCGATCGCCCACCACGAACTCTGGGTCAGCTCAAAGGACAAACAGTCGATCACGAGGCGCAACCTGGATTCCGGTGAGAAGCTCGGGAAACCGCTTTTCCCGGGCGACGATTTCGAAGGAGTCTTCGCAGTCGGCGAGGACGCCGTATGGGCGCTCGAAAACAGCGAAGGGGAGGCCTCGTCGGTGACCCGGATCGACCTCGATTCCAAAGAGGCCGAACCCGACTTCTACCGTGAAGGAGATTCGTATTTCGAGGCCGTCGCCTATGGAGCCGGAATGGTATGGATCGCCGACTCCGGCAACGACCGGAACGTGATACTCGCCATCGACCCGGAGACGGTCGGCCCGGAGACGGAAACCTTGGTCGAAAGCACCTGGCTCAAACACGGCATCTTCGACGATGAGATCGCGGTCGCCGGAGAAGCGGTCATCGTCTGGAATCCGGACGGGGGTTGGCTGACCCGAATCGATGCCGGCACGATGAAGCTTGTGGGACCGAAGCCAATCCCCGGCTTCCCGGTGGCCGACACCGACGAGAAGCGAAACGAACTCCGCCTGAGCGACCTCGCCGTCGACGACGACACCGCCTGGGTGACCAATCCCGAAGACAAGACCGTCCACAGGTTCGAGTACCGACCAACGAGCGGCCGGTAGAGCGGGTCCTAGCGGTGCTGCATGGGGGAGATAGCACAAACTCGACTTTCGGACTGACCTTGGCCGTCCGGCATATCACGATCAGATCACCATCACGGGATGAGGCGCCTACGACAATCCGAAAGTGTGGATCCTGCGTCCGAACAGCGCGGGAAGCTGCTCTACCCCTCAGCGTCGCGACCGAGCTGACCCTGTTGAGGCCAGCCGCGCCGCACCCGGGCCCGACCCGCAGAAAGGGTCCTGCAATCAGCTGTGTCGATGCCGGGGAAGAAGTCAAAGATGGCTTCAGATAGCCGTTTCGTATAGCGATTCACGCGCCGTAGCGGTCACCGACGCTGTTGTCGTTGTTTCGTTGTTGCTGTTGTGGATCTTGTTCCCGATGTGCACGTTTTACCGATAGCTGTGAAGTTTGTGCCTGTGGTGTCGCGTTTTCCGTGGTGCTGTTGTGGTTTACGTAGCCCCCGTAATTTTTTCCGTTGTCGTGCGTCAACCTTTCCGTCTGGTTGTATTGACATTCTCTCTGCATGTAGCAGGCTGCTACATGCATGTGTCGTTATGAGACAACCGTCTATTCATCCAGCGACTGCAAGCTCATCCGCAGTGGGAGCGGATTCGCTTGCACTTGAGAAGTCGAGGGGTGACGGGCTGTGACTGACTCGCGCTCTATCTGAATCAACCTCGCCGGTGCAGCAACACCGACGGCCACATCATGACCTTGCGGGGGAACACCCGTTCGGCGGTAGCTGCCCGCCCCGTCACTCTTTATAGAGAGGCGTGCGGACGCACTGAAGGGGCCGCCTAGGCGGTACTTTGGTCGCAAACACGCATTTTGCGAGCAGTTATCGCCCCGTTGGTCTCCCATGGTTCAAGAGGAATACCCGAGACCAGCGTTGTGGACCATGCCTTTACCATCGTATGGCGGCAGCTCCAATGCGCTTGCCGTGCACGCATTCCATCCACAGTGGTAGCGACCGCATAACGGCTAGGGGATAGCCTCAAGCCGTGCCAGGAGTGCTCGTGGGGGTGGGAGTGTCAGTGCTGGCGACTTTTGTCGTCTGGCTCGTCTCCCGTTTGGTGCGCCTGTGGCATCGGCTGCAGCTTCGGCGCCTCGCCCTATCCGCGAGGCGCACCTCGTTGAAATCGTTGAAAGAGCGGTTGGGAATGAGCCAGCGGCCGTCGCTGGCACAACGCGAGACCCTGGCCGGGTCCTTTCGCCTGGAGAGTGACTCGAGGTTTGAGGCGCCCCACCTGCAGGAGCGCCAGATCGTCAACGCCCACGAGTTCCTCGATCACATCGAAGAGGATGAAAGTCATACGCCGGTCTACTTGGTCAATGCCGATTCCGGCTACGGCAAGACGATCCTCGGATTAACGCTTCCGACCCTTCGCTCACCCGTCTCAGGCCGTTCCCTCTTCCCTATCTACATCGACCTCGCAAAGGCCGATGGCCGCGATCCTCTAGCGGCGTTGGAACCCCTGATCTCGCGGCTTGGAGGGCGGGAACAGGTCTGGGGGAGGCCGCTCATCATCTTCGATGCGCTCAACGAGACCGTTGACCCCGAATACTTCGCCGAAGAACTGGCACTCAAGCATGAGCCGCTGCGGCGAGCTCGGGCTCAACTGCTCTTCCTATTCAGCTTCCGACACCGCTCCTACCCGGGGCAACTGCGCACGGCATTGGTCGAGGAGGGATTTCAGAAAGTGAAGCGCTGGGAGCTGCTCTTCTCTCATAGCGAGAGCAGCGATCTCGACTTCGTCGTCGAGCTCGTGGAGGGGTCCGAAGCGGCAACCTCGCGAGACCAGCTCGAAACGGAGCTAGAGGAGTACGTGAATCGTTTTCCGTCCCCGCGTCTGTCACGCCAGGATGCGCTCGCCTATCTCAGGTGGCGCTTTGCGCTGCCGGCAACTCGCCAATCGAAGTGGTGCTCGGCTCGCCACCCGCATCGATCTGTGATCTCGGCGCCGCCCCCCGCGACCCTGGCGCTTGATCGAATCCTTATCGACGCCGAGCGGGGCGAGGAACTTCTCGCGCTGGCCGAGATCGCCTTCTTTCTCCTCGGCCGCGAGGCGACCGCGGCCACCTACACAGAGGTCGGCCCCCTCTTGGACATGGACGAACGGCAGCTGCATGGTGCGATCTCGGCCTCGGGCCTGAAGGGCGTCGTCGAGTGTGGCCCCTACCACCTACGCTTTGAGAGCGAGGCCGCGGTGCGAGTTCTCGGTGCGGTCGCGATAGCCCGCCGCCTCCTGCAAGGTCGGAGCCCCGTTGAGTTCCGCGGCCGCACCACATATGACACCTGCGCTCCCTATATCCAGCCAGCTCTGGATTGGCTGTCTACGGGGGATATCGAGGACGGACTGCCGGCGGGACTCGTTGATGCCGTGCTCACCGAGCTGCACGGCCCCGATGCCCCCTATTCCTTCTACGCGGGCGTCCTCGCCAGCGAACGCTCGAAGGTTTTCGGCGAGCGCTACGACGAGATGAACGAAAAGCTCTTCGAGGGGATGATCGCCGCCATCGATGAGGACCGCGACCTGACCTGCGCCAGGTCCCTACTCGAAGCCGGTTGCGATGAGTCGGGGCTGGCTTTAGACCCCGTTCTCGACCAGCTATTCGAGGTGATTACGGCTTACGACCGCGAAGCCGTCCGCTTCCTCCTGGCGATGCTGAGAAACCGGCCCCCGCTGCCGAAGAGTCAGGCCATCTATCTGCTGCTCGATTGGGTTGACAGGGCGGCGATCGCTCCTACACGCTTGGACGGCGTCGCTTTATCAATGATTCCCTTCCGCCTCCCGACCGATGAGAAGAACCTCCACGTCCGCTTTCACCTCCTCGAGTTGCTGGAGCGACTATTGGCTTTCTTCCCCAAGCCCGGGGAACGCCCACATATCGAAGCCCTGCCACTACTCGAGGGGTTGGCCTTCGACCACGGCGTAGTTGGTCAGGTCGAGGCCTACCCGCACTTCCAGCTCCTGGTCTCCCTGCGAGCTCGGTTGAGCCTGGAAGGCGAGGATTCACGCTCGGTGGAAGCCGAGATGCATTCCGCTGTCGCGGAGGCGAGCCGTCTGATCGTCGCGCAAGAGGAGTGTTCGATCGGTGAAGAGCAACTTGAGTGCTGGGAGGTAGCGCTGGCAATGGTCGCCCACATCGCGATCGACGTACGCCAAAACGCCCGGCTGGTCGGCTTCATTGACGCCGCCCTCGAGCACGAGTACTGGATCGTGCGCTGGTGGGCCTTCAACGCCCTGATCAGGGTGCTCCTCGATGCGGCGAAAAGGGGAGACAGCGTGCTCTCCACCCGCTGTGCGAGGAGGGCGATCGAGCGTCTATACACCGGCATCGAGCCGATGGGTCTGAAGCACCGCCAGTGCGCGATGATCTCGCGGCAGCGCTCTGCGGGCGACGAGGCGGCGCCATTCATCCGTAGGGCTTTGGCGGAGGCAAAGCCGCCACGGTTAGGAACCCGCGAGGGCCAGCGCCTGGCCGAGACCTATTACGAGGCACTGGAAGCCTCCCCGGATGAGTACCTGGCCGAATTTTTCCGTCGGGTCGATGACCTGGCGCTAGCGACCTAACCCCGCTCCCGACGCGCAACACCTATGCATGGACCTTGCTTTCGCCCGTCCTGGTTACGCGGTCTGGGTGCAACTCAGTGGTAGCCGTAAAGGCGCCTTAGAGAATGCTGACGGCGCTCGAGCCGTCGTGCAGCGCGGTACGCACGTGCGCGGCATCTGCCCGAGCAGTACTTGGCGTCGGAGCGGGTAGCAGTCAGCGAAGCGCTGCAGACACTGCATACCGTCGGCGGAAGCACCGGCAATTGCGCCCGCCGGTCCATTCGGCGGTTATCGGTGTAGATCCGACGACGACACCGCTGAGAGCAAGCCAGATATATCTGGCCGCGGTTCCGCATGTCGATGACCACGCGACCACAGCCGGCCGCACACCTTGGCCCCCGCCACCATCCCTCATGATCTAGGCGCCGCACCTCCGACTTCAGGGCGTTACTTGCGCAGTGGTGACACCGCGGACCCCCACGATGGCTATCCCAGACAGCAACCACTCCAAGTGGTTTGCCACATGCCGCGCAGTCTGGACCCTCGAACATTCGGAAATCGTAACAGCTATGAATGGGGGAAAAAGCTTTTTTTTGGCTATCTAGAGCGAAATCTCTTTCTCGTAGGGACCGGAGGGAGCTCAGCTCCGCCCATGCAATCCCCATTGTGTTTGTTCGACCCAGAAAAGGGTCCGCGGTGCGCGCGGACCCGACAACCGCTCAGATGGCTCGAAACCAAGGAGGCTGCGTTGGACATCATTCCACTCGTGTCGGTTCTCTCACTCGTTATGACCGCCTTCGGTCTTGGCTTCGCGATCGGCTCAAGGCTCCCAAAGTAGTGCGATCGAGCTGCGATCCCAAGGGCTACATCTGAGAAGGCCAGAACAACCGATCACGATCGCATGCCCGATAGTCCGCAGATGGCGGACGTTGCGGCCTGTCCGAGCAAAGACGGCATCCACCTCCTCAAGCGCGCCCACTCCCCGTGGCCGTACGTTTCGAGCATCTTGATAACGGTGGTGATCTTCCAGCCTGCCAACGCTGCAATCGCTCGTGGAGACATATCCAGCTCGGTCCACATGTAGTGGACTCCATGGAGTCCCTCGCAACGGACGCTGGACTCGCGCTAAACACGCTGTCGCTCATCGAGCGAGGGGAAGCAAATCCAACCTGGCATACCGTGCGCGGGATAGCCGCGGCGCTGGGTGTCCAGGTCTCTGCGCTGGCGCGCCTGGCCGAGAGCTTCGAGGACTAGCTCGGGTCTTTTTGAGTGCAGCCTGTCGGCCGCATGTATCACTCTCCCGCTGGAGTCGATATCACCCCCGTATCACGAATCGCCGCGGCCGTCGCGATCGGCTCTCCCGCGTGGCTATGCGAAGCCATGCGAGGGAGCCGTTGCTATGGGGGAGGCAGGATTCGAACCTGCGTAGGCAGAGCCAACGGGTTTACAGCCCGTCTCCTTTAACCACTCGGACACTCCCCCAGGGTGGTGGGATTGGCGATTCTAGAGAGGCGGCGGGGCCGAAGCTAGGTGGCGGCGAGCCGCTCGGTCATCCGCTCGTTGAAGGCCGTGATCGCCGAGAGCGGGCGCATGAAGACGGTCAGCTCGGCGACCTTGCCCTCCTCGTCGAGCTCGAGGAAGTCGATCCCCTCCAGCTCGCGGTCGCCGACCTTCGCCTTGAAGCGCAGGGCAACGGTGTCGCCCTCGGCTAACTCGTCGGTGTAGGTGAGGTCCTCCAGGGTCGCCGCGACGTGGGTGAGGACGGCGGAGACGACCTCGCGCCCCTCGAAGCCGCGAAAGAGGATCGGGCTGTGCAGGACGACGTCCTCGCGCAGGGTCTCGGTCATCTGCTCGAGATCCTTGGCTTCGGCGGCGCGGCGGAAGGGGTGTGGCTCGGCCATTGCTTCACTGTAGATGGAATACTCGGCGCGATGCCGAGCGACCGTTTCTACACGCGCGCCTCGATGACGATGGGCGCCACCGCCCTGCGCTGGGTCGGCAAGCTCAACATCCCGTTGTACCGGGTCAGCGGCGGGCGGATCCTCGGCCGAGTCGGCGGGGCGCCGGTGCTGCTGTTGACGACGACCGGGCGCAAGTCAGGCCAGGAGCGGACGGCACCGGTTGTCTACCTCGCTGACGGAGAGCGGATGATCGTGATCGGCTCCAACGCCGGCCACGCCCGCGTCCCCGCATGGTCGCTCAACCTCAAAGCGAACCCCGACGCCGAGGTCGAGGTTGGCCGCAAGAAGATCAAGGTGCGGGCGAGGGTCGCCGAGGGCGAGGAGCGAGCCGACCTGTGGCGAAAGGCGAACAAGCAATACTCCGGCTTCGACGACTACGAGGCGCGAACGAGCCGCGACATCGCCCTGTTCGTGCTCGAGCCGGCAGCGCCCTGACGAGTCAGGACGCTTCGCGGAGCATCTGCGCCTCTGGCAGGCGCTTCAGTTTCTTCAGCGTGTTGTTCTCGATCTGGCGGATCCGCTCGCGGGTGACGCCGAAGGTGCGCCCCACTTCCTCCAGGGTCAGCGGCTCGGCGCCGGCGAGGCCGTACCGAAGTTCGATCACCTGACGCTCACGTTCGGGCAGCGCGTCGAGGGCACGGCGCACCCCCTCCTTCTGCAGGTGCTCGCTGGCTTCCTCGAAGGGCTCCAGGACCGCATCGTCGGCGACGAAGTCGCCGAGCTCGGATTCGTCCTCATCGCCAACCGGTTTCTCCAGCGAGACCGGCAGTTGGGCAACGCGGAGGATGTCGCGGACATCGGAAACGGGCCAGCGCAGCTCCTCGGCGATCTCGGCCGGCTCGGGCTCGCGCCCGAGTTTCTGGACCAGCTGGCGTTCGACGTGGGCGACTCGGTTCAGCTTCTCGACCATGTGGACCGGGATCCGGATCGTCCGCGCCTTGTCGGCGATCGCTCGCGTCACGGCCTGGCGAATCCACCAGGTGGCGTAGGTGGAGAACTTGTAACCGCGGCGGTAGTCGAACTTCTCGACTGCGCGGATCAACCCCAGCGAGCCCTCCTGGATCAAGTCGAGGAAGCTCAGCCCGCGGCCCAAATAGCCTTTCGCGATCGAGACGACGAGGCGCAGGTTGGCCTCGACCATCTGGCGCTTGGCGAGCATGTCGCCGCGCTCGATCCGCTTCGCCAGTTCGACCTCCTGGGTCGCGGTCAGCAGGTCGACCTGGCCGATCGAACGCAGGTAGAGGCGGAGCGAGTCGAGGCTGGGCTCGACGGTCAGATCGAGCTCTTCCTTCTTGGCCGGGCCGCTGGCGCCGGTCTCGCGCTGGGCCTTGTAGGCGCTGACGCCGTCCTCGGCGATCACGTCGACCCCGTGCTCAACCAGGTGAGCGTGGAGTTGGGAGACCTGCTCCTTGGTGATCTCCACCTCCTCCAGTGTGGTGGCGATCTGCTCGAAGGTCAGATAGCCCCGCTCGCGGCCCAGGGCGATCAGCCCGCGAAGCTCCTCGACCTCGGCTATCGGGCTGTCTCCCGAGTCGCGGTCGATGACGTCGGTCACCGTCTCTAGCGGTTCGATTGGCACTGCCTCCGTGGAACCCTCTCTCCCCATTCCCGGGACACCGGCCCTGAAGCTCCGGTCGCGCGAAGTATAGGCGGACGTTCGTTCGGCCGGTCTTGACAGGGGGGCCGGTGCCAAAGGCCGCCGACGGTGCCGGTCGCTTACGCTTCATAAGCCGATGGCCAGCCAACCGACTGCCACCCGCGCGACTCCGGACGTCCAGGCCTCCGTGCCGGCGACCCAGGTGAGCCTCTCCCGGGTCGGGGTGACCGGGGTCGAGAAGGTGATCCGGGTCAAGACGAACGGCTCCGAGAACCTCTTCTACGCCGGCTTCGAGTGCTTCGTCGACCTCAACCCGCGGCAGGCGGGGGTGCACATGTCCCGCTTCGAGGAGATCGTCGGCGAGGCGATCGACGAGGTCGTACTCGGCGAGGCCTTCAAAGCGGAGGTACTGGCCGCGCACGTCGCCCAGCGCGTTCGCGAGCGCCAGGGCGGCAAGCGGGCTGAGGTCTCGGTCACGGCGCGCTACCCGGAGACGGCGACGACGCCGGAGAGCGGTAAGAGCACCCAGGAGATCTATGTTCTCTACGGGACCGCGGTCGACTCCGAGCGCGGCACGCGGACGCTGACCGGTGTCGAGGCTCAGGGCATGACCGCCTGCCCCTGCGCCCAAGAGATGGTCGCCGGGCTGGCCCGCGAGCGCCTCGCCGAGGAGGGCTTCGGGCCGGACGAGGTGGAGCGCGTTATCGACCTGGTCCCGATCGCGACCCACAACCAGCGCGGCATCGGCACCCTCCACATCGGCTGCCCCGAGGGTGGCCCAGCGTGGATCGAGGCGCCGGAGCTGTTGCGGATCGTCGAGAGCTCGATGAGCTCCGAGATCTACGAGCTGATGAAGCGGACCGACGAGATGTCGGTCGTCGTCAAGGCCCACGAACAGCCCCGGTTCGTCGAGGACTGCGTGCGGGAGATGGTGCGCCAGGTCGTCGAGGGCTACCCGGACCTGCCCGGCGAGGCCTTCGTGATGGCCCGCCAGGAGAACCTGGAGACGATCCACCGCCACAACGTCGTCGCCGAGCGTCACGGGACGCTGGGTGAGCTGCGGGCCGAGCTGGCCGGCGGCCAGCCCTCCGCGCACCAGATCACCATGCGCGAGTGGCTCGAGGCGCCCGCCGCCTAGCTCGCTAGCCGGTCGGGTTGGGCCTCGGCCCGCGTCGCTCCTTCTGCTGCTCCTCGATCCGCCGCCGCAGGCCGAAGAAGTAGTCGGCACCGCTGAGCACGGTGACGGCGAGCGCGAGGTAGACGAGGGCGTCGACCCAGGCGGGCGCCGGGTTGGCGGCGATCAGCGCGATCACGGCGGCGATCTGCAGCACCGTCTTCACCTTGCCGAGCCAGCTGGCCGAGATCACGATGCCCCGCTCGGCGGCGATAGCGCGCAGGCCGGTGACCGCGATCTCGCGGGCGATGATCACCATCGCCACCCAGGCTTCGAGGCGGTCCAGCGAGACCAGCGAGACCAGGGCGGCGGTGACCAGGAGCTTGTCGGCGAGCGGATCCATCAGCTTGCCGAAGGTCGTGACCGCACCGCGGGAGCGGGCGAAGTAGCCGTCGAGGCCGTCGGTCGCCGCCGCCAGTGCGAACACCGCCGCAGCCAGGGCATCGCCGTTCGGGGTCTCCCCCAGCAGCGCCACGACGACGACGGGCACCGCGAGGATCCGAAGCAGCGTTAGCGCGTTCGGCAGGTTGAGCGGGAACATCCCGGCTCACCCGTCGCCGTCGGCAGCGGCCGGCACAGCGGCCGCGGGACTCTTTTTCGCCGCGGCGTCCCGCTTGGCGAAGAACTCCTCGCCCTCGATGCTGATCTGAGGGAGGACCCGGTCCATCCAGCGCGGCAGCCACCAGGCGCGCTTGCCGAGCAGGACCATCACCGCGGGGACGAGCAGGCACCTGACCAGGGTCGAGTCGATCGCGATCGCCACCGCCAGCCCGACCCCGAACTCCTTCACCACCGGGTCGCCGTTGAGGACGAAGCTGGTGAAGACGCAGACCATGATTGCCGCCGCCGAGGTGATCACCCGGCCGGTGTTGGCGAGGCCTTCGACCACGGCGCGGCGCTCGTCCCCGTACTGCTTGTAGTGCTCCCGCATCTGGGTCAGCAGGAAGACCTCGTAGTCCATCGAGAGCCCGAAAAGGATCGCGAACATCAGCAGCGGCACGAAGCTGACGATCGGGATCGAGTGGTCGAGGCCGATCAGCGACGATCCCCAGCCGAGCTGGAAGACCGCGGTGACGACACCGTAGGCGGCCGCGACCGAGATCAGGTTCATCGCCGCCGCCTTGAGCGGCACCAAAAGGGAACGGAAGGCGACCAGCAGGACCAGGAAGCTGAGCGCGACCACGATCGCGATCATCAGCGGCAGCTTTTCGGCGATCTGATCGGCGAGGTCGATGTAGCCGGCGGTCTGACCGCCGACGTAGGAGGTCGCTTTGGTCCCTTCCAGCGCTTTCGGGACCGCGTCGTCGCGCAGGTCTTCGACCAGTTCGACGGTCTCGTCGGCCCACGGCTCCGATTTCGAGATCACGGTGAAGACCGCGGCCGTGCCCTTTTTGTCGAGGGTGGGTTCGGTGACAGCGGCGACGTCCTTTACCGCGGCGATCTGTTTCTGCAGCCCCGGCAGCACCTGTTTGGCTTCCGCCGGCGAGGTGAATTCGGAGGCGACCAGCAGCGGCCCGTTGACACCCGGGCCGAAGCCCTCGTTGAGGCCTTCGTAGGCCTGGCGCGAGGTGGTGTCCTTGGGCAGGGCGCTGATGTCGTTCTGCCCCAGCTCGAGCTGGAAGATCGGCAGCGCCAGCACCACCAGGACGGCCATCGCGGCGAGCGCCGAGCGCCAGGGCCGCGCGGCGACGCCGTCGGCCCAGCGCCGCCAGCCGTGCGGTTTCTTGTCGTCGGGATGGGTCTTGCCGAGCTTGATCCGCAAGGAGTTGATGTGGGGACCGAGCGCGCCGAGCATCGCCGGCAGCAGCGTCGCCGCCGCGCAGACGGCGACAACGACGGCGATCGCAGCGGTGAAGCCGAGGGTCGAGACCAAGGGGATGCCGGCGAAGGCCAGCGAACAGAGCGCGATCACGACGGTGAACCCGGCGAAGACCACCGCCCCGCCCGCCGTCGCGGTGGCGCGGGCGATCGACTCGCGCAGCTCCATCCCTTCGGCGAGCTGGAGTTTGTGCCGGGTGACGATGAACAGCGCGTAATCGATCCCGACCCCGAGCCCGATCATCGTCGCCAAGGTCGAGGCCACTCCCGGCACCTGGATCGCGTGCTCGAGCATGCGGATGAGCGAGAGAGCGCAGGCGAGACCGATCACGGCCGAGACGATCGGCAGCATCATCGCCGTCGCGGTGCCGAATGCGAACAGCAGGATGATCACCGCCGCGGCGAGGCCGATCGCCTCGCTGATCTCGGTCGACGGCTTGGAAAGCTGCTGGCCGACGTAGCTGCCGACCGCCGTGCTCAGGCCGGCGGCCCGGGCCGGCCGCGCCGCGTCGAGGATCCGCTGCGCCTCTTCTTCGTCGATTTCACCCGGGCCGATGCCGAGCACCACCGGGATGTAGCCGATCTGCTGGTCTTTGCTGAGGAACTCGGCGCCAGCCGGGCTCAGCGGGCTGACCGCCGAGTTGACGTCGCCGAGTTCTTCCAGGTTCTTGGCGGTTTCGGCGACCGCGGCGGAGTACTTCTGTTCAGTCAGTTTGCCGCTCGGCGCCTCCATCACCAGCGGGTTGCTGCCGTACGCCTGCTGTGGCAGATCGTCTTCCAGCAGTTCGGTCGCCTTGGTCGAGCCGGTGCCCGGCAGGGTCAGGTTTTCGCTGGTCTTGCTGCCGCCCGCCTGGCCGATCAGGACCAGGGCAACGGCGGCCACGAGCCAGGCGGCGATGACCGGGTAGTGATGCCGGGAGCAGAAACGGCCAATCGCATAGAGGGGGGCCGTCATAGCTGGATCATCGCCTATGGAGCCGGCGTCATGCCGTCCTCGAACGGCCCTGGGACGGTTTGCAAGGGCGGCGTGCCGAGCGCCCTGCGCAGGAGGACGAGGTGCTGGGCGCGGTTGGCGACGGTCGCGGCGAGCAGGGTTCGCGGCCAGGTCTCGGCAAAGTTGGAGATCGCGCTGAGCTCGGAGTCGATCGTCTCGCTTTCGACTTCGTAGAGGAAGCGGAGGTAGTCGGCCTGGGTCTCCAGGTCGGTCGCCTCGATCTCCTCGGACTCGGGTTCGGCCGCAGCTTCGAGGCCGCGCAGGGACTTAACGACCGAGTCGACGTGTTCCTGCTCTTGGGCGCGGAACTGGCGTGCGGCGGAGAGGGCCGGGCCACGCAGCCCGGGCAGGGCGGTGTCGTAGGCGTCGACCATCGCCAGTTGGCGGCCGAGCACTTCGTTCAGGAGCTCGACGTCGGCGGCCTTTTCTTCCTCCGCGCTCCCCCCGTCGTCTCCGCAGGCGCCAAGGGCGAGCGCCAGCACCAGGCCGGCCACAAGCGAGAGCAGGGCGCGGCGCGCGGCGCCGCCTCGCATGATTCGGTTCGAGACCATGGAGAGGGGGCCAAGCCTATGAGCTCGGGCAGCGGCGACGCGCTCGCCCGCCTGGCGGCGGAGGTGCACGGGTGCCGGCACTGCCCGCGCCTGGTCGAGTGGCGCGAGGCCTGCGCCGCCGACCCGCCACGCCGCTACCGGGGCGAGGAGTACTGGGCGCGGCCGCTGGACGGCTTCGGCGACCCCGCGGCACGGGTCGCGATCGTCGGCCTCGCCCCCGCCGCCCACGGCGCCAACCGGACCGGGCGGATGTTCACCGGCGACCGCTCCGGGAAGTGGCTGTACGCCGCGCTTCACCGGGCCGGGTACGCGAACCGGGCAGCCTCGGAGCGGCGGGGGGACGGGCTGCGGCTGCGTGACGCTTACGTCACCGCCGTGGTCCGGTGCGCGCCGCCGGCCAACAAGCCGACGCCCGAGGAGCGCGACAACTGCCTCCCTTACCTCGAGCGGGAGCTGGGGTTGCTGGAGCGCTGCCGGGTGGTGGTCGCGCTCGGCGCCTTCGCCTGGGACGGGGTGCTGCGCACGGCGCGCGCGTTGGAGATCGAGGTCCCACGGCCGCGGCCGCGCTTCGGCCACGGCGCCGAGGTGGAGATCGGGGCCTGGCGGCTGCTCGGCTGCTACCACCCGAGCCAGCAGAACACCTTCACGGGCAAGCTGACGGTGCCGATGATCGACGCCGTCTTCGCCAGGGCCAGGGAGTTGAGCGGTTAAGCGCGCGGACGATTTGGCAAACGCGCGGTTTTGGAGAAACCCTGATTAATGATTGGATGGTCTCTACCAATGTCCAGGGGAAGGGCAGCGATGTTTCGACCACGGATCAAACGAACCACGGAGCCGATCGACTCACCCGACGGCGACATCCTGCTGATGCGCCCGAGCGCGGGCACCGACATCCGGATCGAGAGCCCCGATGAGGCCGAACGAGGACTGTTGGCGGCGCTCGACGGCGAGCACACGCTCGAGCAACTCCACGAGGAGTTTGGCGAGGAGGCGGTCGGAGACGCGATCTCGAAGATGCAGGAGCTGGAAGTGATCGAGGACGCCGCCGACGACGACCTCCTCGCCGAGGGGGAGCTGGCGCGGTTCGATCGCCAGCTTCGCTACTTCAGCGACGTCGGCACCGATGGCCTGACCCCGTCTGAGTGCCAGCGGCGGCTGCGCGAGGCGAAGGTGGCCGTGCTCGGCGTCGGCGGGCTCGGCGGCACCGCAGCCTGGGCGCTGGCCTGCTGCGGCGTCGGTGAGATGTGGCTGATCGACGGCGACCGGGTCGAGGTCTCCAACCTCAACCGCCAGATCCTCTACACCGAGGCCGACATCGGTCTGCTCAAGGTGGAGGTGGCGGCGGCACGGCTGCGCGCCTTCAACTCGGCGATGAAGGTGACGGCGACGGCGCGACTGCTGGAGAGCGAGGTGGAGATCGCCGACTTCATCGACGGCGCCGACGTCGTCGTCGATGCAGCGGACTGGCCGGCGCACGACATCGAGCGCTGGTGTAACGCCGCCTGCTTCGAGGCCGGCATCCCCTACATCACGATGAGCCACTTCCCGCCGATCGCCCGGGTCGGGCCGCTCTACGTCCCCGGGAAAACCGGCTGCTACATCTGCCAGGAGACTGCCTACCGACGCCGGTACCCGCTCTTCGACGTCGCGATCGAGCAGCGGCGCGCGAAGCCGGCCCCGGCGGCGACGCTCGGCCCCGCCTGCGTGCAGATCGGCGGCCAGGTGGCGATGGAGGTGATGCACCTGCTGACCGGCCTCTGCGAGCCCTCGACCCTGGGCGTCTCCCAGATCTGCGACCTGCGGACGATGGCGGTGGAGCGGGAACCGGTGGTGCCGGAGCCCGACTGCCCGGTCTGCGGCCACCTGCAGCCGGCGGAGACGGTCAGCCAGACGGCCGACGGCTGACCCGGGTCGCGAGGCGCTCCGGAAAGTTGATCGCGTAGAGCACCACACCAGCGGTCTGGTCGCCATACTCACCCAGAACCGGCCGATCACGGCGAAGCTGAGCGCGTAGGCGAGCAAGTTTTCCCGCTGGTCCCAGAGAGCAGCCCCCACTTCCCCATGGCCGAGGTTGTTGGCGATCCCCAGGCTAAGGACCAGCGGCGTGATCGCGATCGAGAAGACCCCGTCGCTGAACGCGACTGATGATCGACGGCGGCCTCGACGGAACCGCCGCCCGATCCCTCCTAGAATGGCCTCTGCGCCCGCGTAGCTCAGTTGGTAGAGCACTTCATTCGTAATGAAGGGGTCGCCGGTTCAAGTCCGGCCGTGGGCTCTAGGCAGGTACAACCTGCCGGGCGCGTCGGTCAGCTCAAAGCTGCGCGCAGATCGCGTAGATCTCGATGGCCCATCCCTGCGTCGAACCGCCATTGACCTCTATCGCGGTCGCCGACCATCCGTTGAGTTCAAGACTGTTCCCGCTGGTTTCGAGTGGGCCACTGCTGGTCAACGCGACGAATCCTGAGGCCCCGAACCTTGGAGCAAAGGCTCCGCCGCTGATCAATCTCTCACCCTGCGGACAGCGGACTTGAGCTGACTTTTCCGGTTCGCTCGAGGCCCCGGTAGTGCTCCTGACGACATGAACGCCATGCGGGATGCCGCTCGCGAGCGTGCCGGCGGTGATGGCTCCGCTGGCGATCTGCGGGTTGGGGTACGTGCCGCTCAGCGCTCCTCCGGCCGGCCCGGCGGGTGGTGCGCTTACGGCGGTCTTTGCCGAGGGAACCTGACCCAGGGTCGAGGCATCGACGTCGGCACCGGTCAGCGATCCGTCCCTGACCTTCGCCCCGGTCACGGACTTGGCCTTGAGTTGCTTGGTCCCCACGCTGTTCTTGGCAAGGTGAGAAGCGGCGTAGGCGGCGCCCCCTCCCAAACACAAGAAAAGGGAGAGCGAGGCAGCTACGTTCGCGTAGCTGAGGTGCTTGCGGATCTTTGGCATTAGCGCTCCGGAGGGTCGGGGACGTTCTGTCTCCAGTACGAGCCACCCCCTTGCAGAGTTCAGTCAGGGAGACAGCGCCACCAGGTAGCACGAGACACTTGAAGGGGATCCCCGGTTCAAGTCCGGGCGTCGGCTCTACTCCTGGTCGGTTGGCAATTCGCCGTGGGCCGCTTCCAGATCCGCGAGATCCGCGAGGTCACGTTCGCGACCCACGGCCCGCTTCATGATCACGAGATCGGCAAGTGAGCAAATCGGGGCCTCGATGCCGTCGACCTTGCGAATCTCGGCGCGGGCCGCCAGCTGATCGAACTTGGCCGATGCCAGCTTCTCAGCGACGAGGTCCAGGTCTCCGTGTGGGGTCGCTAGGTGGATGCTGCGGTCCCCTGAGATGCCCTCAGTAGGAACGGGGGAGCCATCGGGGCGGGTGGCTTCCCACCGAACGATCAGTGCGCGAATGCGGTCTACGTTCTCGGGGTCGGGGTCGAAAACCGCGTCGATGTCGCGCGTCGCCCGAACGACTCCATGGCGAATTAGGGCAATGCCACCGATGAGGACGTAGCGAATGCCCGCCTCATTAAGGTCGTGGAGAATGCGACCGAAGCCGGTCAATTGCTCGCGGAGGCAAGCTCTATCGCCTGCACTGACAGCGCGATGCCTTCGGCGAGCAGCTCATCGGGATCGCGATGGGCATCCTGGATCAGCCGGTAGCGACGCCATTCTTTCCCGGCCAAAGCGTCATCTCCGCGCTGCTCAGCTGCACTTGCACGGGCGCTCACCTCTGCCATGCGCTGTAGAGGGTCGGACTCCACAGACGAGTCCGATAGGTCGCTCTCCGGCACCAGGCGATACTGGATCTTGTAGCCCAGGGCGTGTGCATAGCGGTCGACGGTCGAGATTCGCGCATCCGTCGCCGACGTCTCCAAGCGAGCGACGCTCGACTGCGAGCTCTGCATGGCGGCAGCTATCGCCGTCTGTGATTGCTCACTCTCGCGCCGCTTTTCAGCAAGCGCGCCTAACAGTTCGCGACGCCGCATAGCGGCTTCGACCAGATCCGGGAAGTCAGGGCTCTGCGCCGCGCGCGCTTCTACTACCTCGTCTAGAAAATCTCTCTCAGCCATTGATATCTCCTTTGAGATATTAAAAATAGCATCTCAAAAGAGGGGTGGCCTAGCCCGGCCTTGATCCGTGGCCGGAGCTTTAGGTCAACCGCACCCGGACGGGCCCGCCCTCGAAGTCCCTGCGCTGCCATCGGCCTCCCTCATTCCCTCCGGCGAGACGACTTGGCAGCGATCCGAGCTCCAGCGCCCAGCGGCACGGTCGAGGAAAAGCCCATACGACCGCCCCAGACCTGCCGGAAGCCCGCAAGCCGCTTCGTCCTGCGCCGAGCGCACAGTAAGCAGCTGCCCGCGGTGAATGCCGCGGTTGGACCCTTTGACCACGAGGCGTACGCGGTACTTGTAGTCGGCCTCCGCCTGGCCGCGCGGGGTCACCGCGACGAGTCGGCCAACAACTGCTGCGTCGCTGCGGCGGAGTTCTTTGTTGTTCGCATCTGGCAGTGCGCACGAGCAGGCGAATGCGGATTCGGCGCCCAAGAGCGCGACCAAAGCGATCACCGGCAGAAGACCGAACGGGACTATGGCGGTTCTCAATCTCAATGCGACCTCCATCTTTTTTGCTGTGGCTAACGCCTCGCTAACCCTGACTACGGGAGTGGGCTTCTATCCAGCACACCATCTAGCCGAAGGTACGAGGCCCTTCTCTCGAAGCCCGCGACTCCTTAGACTTTGACGTGGTGGCTTCAGGAGGCGAAATCCTCGGGTTCGGAGGGCTGACCGTCGCCATTCGCGCATCGGCTGAGGTGACTGGCGGTGCCTTCTCGGTGATCGAGGAGCTGCCGCCGCTCCTCGATACCCCCGCCCACATCCACGCGAACGAGGACGAGTACTTCCACATCGTCGAGGGGGAGCACATGATCATGGTGGGAGAGGAGGAGCACCGCCTCAAGCCCGGCGAGGGAATCCTCGCGCCGCGTGGCATCCCGCATGCTCAGCGGCGAATCGATCCAGGCGTTGGTCGGCTTCTCCTCGTGCTGGCGCCGGGCGGCTTCGAGGGATTCTTCCGCCACCTTGCCGCCGCTGACAAAAAGGGAAACCTCGACGAGGCTGCCTATGCGGCCGCCTCATCGGAGTTCGGCATCACCTGGCTCTGAACTCGGGCCGGTCCACCGAATAGCCTCCGCCGGCCATCAACGTCCTTGAAGCCATCGTCCTCGGTCTTGCCCAGGGGCTGACCGAGTTCCTGCCGATCTCATCGAGCGGGCACCTGCGGATCGTGCCAGCGTTCTTCGGCTGGGAGGATCCGGGGGCCGGGTTCACGGCGGTGATCCAGCTGGGGACGATGGCGGCGGTGCTGATCTACTTTCGCGCCGACCTCTGGCGCATCGCGGTGGCCTGGGTACGCGAGTTGCGCGCTCCCCCGGACGGGCGCAGCCAGGAGGCAAAGCTCGGCTGGTTCATCGTCCTCGGGACGATCCCGATCGCGATCTTCGGGTTCGCCTTCAGCGACCAGATCGAGTCCGGCGCCCGCAGCCTCTACCTGATCGGGTCAGCGTTGATCCTCTTCTCCTTCGTGATGCTCCTCGCCGAGCGACTGGGCAGCCAGCGCCGCTCGCTGACGGAGATGGACCGCCGCGACGGGCTGTTCATCGGCGTGGCGCAAGCGCTGGCGCTGATCCCGGGCGTCTCACGCTCGGGAGCGACGATCTCCGCCGGCCTCTTGCGCGGCTTCGACCGAGTCGCCGCCGCCCGCTACTCCTTCCTGCTCTCGGTGCCGGCGGTGGTGCTGAGCGGCCTCTTCGAGCTGCGCGAGATCGGCGGCGACGGCGCCTCTGTGGAGGCGACCGTGATCGCCACCTTCGCCGCCTTCGTCTCCGGCTACGCGGCGATCGCCTGGCTGCTGCGGTACCTCTCGAGCCACAGCCTCAACATCTTCGTCGTCTACCGGATCGCGCTCGGCGTGCTGGTCCTCAGCCTGACCGCGACCGGCGCGATCAGCTAGCGCGCCGCTCGCTTCGGCTGCGCGCGTAGCCGCCCAGGGCGCCGAGCAAGACGCCGAAGACGAGCGTGGCGACAACGAGGAGGATCTGCGGGTGAGGCAGGTCGGCGGTGGCGTCGCGGCCGTCGATCGCGTGGGCGATCAGGATGAAAGAGCCGAACAGGGTTCCCCCGATGGCGCCTCGGATCGCCCCCTCGCGAGATCCCGCGTGCTCGAACCCGGCGAGGAAGCCGCCTAGAATCGAGAGGACGGTGGCGAGGAGGTAAGCGGTCTCGGAAGTCGCCAGCAGGACCCCGCAGAGGGCGCCGAAGATGACCGGCCCGCCAACCACAAGTGCGGCCTGGGCGGCGCGCGGTCGGGTCGAGAGAAGGGGAATCAAGGGGGTTCCTTTCTTAGATGAGGCGTCTGGCGCAGATCACGTTGACCTGGAATTCGTCGCGGGCGTTGTTGTTGCCGGACCTGATCCTGACCGACCAAACGTTGTTGCGACGGATGCTTTCGAGCAGGTTGCTCAGGGCGTCGACTCCGATCGGACCGCCGGCAAGGAGGACGTCGCCCGCTGAACGGCAGCCCTGCGTGATCGTGAAGGTTCCATCGCCGAGACCGGCTCCGCGTTCGAACGGGCTCGGTTCTTCGTAGATTTCGCTGGAGACGAACTCGCCCGGCCCGCGGCCGAACAGGGTCGCCGCGTTCCGGACCCTCAGCGTCGACTCGTCGATATGGGCCCCAGTCAGCGTGTTGGCGCCGACGTCGGCCCCCTTAATGGTGCCGTCGACCAGGTTCGAGGAGTCGACCGAGTCCGCCCTGAGACTGTCCCGCCCCACCGCGCCGCCGCCGAGGTCCGCGCCGGCGACCGAGCCGTCGGTGAGCTCGTTGCCGCCGAGGGAGCCGTCGGCGAGGTCGGCGCCTCCCAGCGAGCCGTCGGCCAGGTCGGTACCCCCGAGCGAGCCGTCGGCGACGTCGGCGCCGCTGACCCCGGTGCCGTCGGCCAGGTCGATGCTCTGCAGCGTGTTGTTCTTGACCTTCTTGGAGTTGACGCTGTTCTTCGGCAGGTTGGCGGCGATCGCCGTGCCGCCGGCCAGGACGAGAAAGACGGCGAGCGTCGACATCACGTTGGCGTAGGTGAGGCGTGGACCGCGCATGGCTATCGGGGCAGCCCTGCTTGCAGGGCACAGGTCGCGGTGACGCGGAACTGGTCGACCGCGCCACGGGGATTGATCCTCACCGACCAGGTGCCATCCTTCGGGAAGCTCTCGACCAGGAACGACCCGACATCGAGTTCCGACGGCCCGCCCGAGACCATCACGTCTCCCGGCAGGCACGCCACGCTGAGCTTGAAGGTCCCGTCGCCGAGATCCTCCCCCGTTCCCGAGATCGAGGTCTCGAAGAGCAGGCTGGAGAAGAAGGCTCCCGCCGGGTGGATGGTCAGTTCCGGCGTGCTCCGAACGGTGCCGAGGCTCAAATCGTCGATGGTCCGGCCGGTCAGCGTGTCGGCGCCGACGTCGGCGCCCTGGATGGTGCCGTCGATCAGGTTCGAGGAGTCGACCGAGTCCGGTCGCAGATGCTCCTTGCCGACCGCGCCGCTGCCGAGGTCCGCCCCGGTGACCGAGCCGTCGGTGAGCTCGTTGCCGCCGAGGGAGCCGTCGGCGAGGTCGGCGCCTCCCAGCGAGCCGTCGGCCAGGTCGGTACCCCCGAGCGAGCCGTCGGCGACGTCGGCGCCGCTGACCCCGGTGCCGTCGGCCAGGTCGATGCTCTGCAGCGTGTTGTTCTTGACCTTCTTGGAGTTGACGCTGTTCTTCGGCAGGTTGGCGGCGATCGCCGTGCCGCCGGCCAGGACGAGAAAGACGGCGAGCGTCGACATCACGTTGGCGTAGGTGAGGCGGGGACGCGTCCGGAGGGCTCGGCTCACGGCAGGGCTTTCTGGGCGCAGAGCACGACGACGCTGAACGGGTCGCTGCCGCCGGCCGGCCTGAGCTGCACCGTCCAGGCGCCCCCCTGGGGACCGTTGTCCATCAGACCCGATCCCGCGCTGAGGTTCGCGGCACCGCCCCCAAGGAGCACGTCGCCCCGTTTGCAGCGCTGGCTGATCTTGACCGTCCCGTCACCGAGCCGGGCCCCCTCTTCGACCGGCGATTCCGCTGGGTACATCCCCTCGATGGTGAGATAGCTGCTCGGACGGCGATTGTCGAATTCCAGGGCACTCGCGACTTCGCCGAGCGTCGACTCGTCGATGCTGACGCCCCTTACCGCGCTGGCACCGACGTCAGCGCCCTGGATGGTGCCGTCGATCAAGCTTGAGGAGTCGACCGAGTCCGCCCTGAGACTGTCCCGCCCCACCGCGCCGCTGCCGAGGTCCGCCCCGGTGACCGAGCCGTCGGTGAGCTCGTTGCCGCCGAGGGAGCCGTCGGCGAGGTCGGCGCCTCCCAGCGAGCCGTCGGCGAGGTCAGTACCCCCGAGCGAGCCGTCGGCGACGTCGGCGCCGCTGACCCCGGTGCCGTCGGCCAGGTCGATGCTCTGCAGCGTGTTGTTCTTGACCTTCTTGGAGTTGACGCTGTTCTTCGGCAGGTTGGCGGCGATCGCCGTGCCGCCGGCCAGGACGAGAAAGACGGCGAGCGTCGACATCACGTTGGCGTAGGTGAGGCGTGGACCTCGGTTCCGTGGAAGATTGCGGCGCATCGTCCCTGTCTACGACGCCGGGGAAAGCAGAGTTCAGATCCGCTGCGCTCGGCGCGGGGATCGCCCGCCTACCGATCGAGCCAGATTCGCATGGCCCGGTGGGCCTGGACGCTCGCTGCCGCAGTCGAGTCGCGCCCGGCAAGGGTCACCGCGCGGGCGTCCGCCAGCAGCCGGTAGCGGCCGTCGCGGAGCGAGCGAGGTAGGCGCCAGGAGATCTTCCGCGTGTTTTTGGAGCCCTTCAGGGCAACGGCCTTGCGCGCAACGACGCGGCCGTCGCGAACCAGGCGAAGCGAAGCGCCGACTACCGCCCGGCTCTTTAGACCCGAGAGCTTGACGCGCATCGACAGCCGGTTCTTGGAGTGCTTGGGGGCACCGAGCTTCAGACGCCCCTGGGGGCGGCCTTGGTTGCGCAGCACCCGGGTGCTCTTGTTGCCGCGGGCGTCACGGACGGTCAGCTTGACCCGGCGCAGGTCGCGATCGACCGGCTCGACCCAGAAGCGGTCGCCGCGGCCGACCGTGACCGGGCCCGAGACGAAGGTCGCCGGGCCGCCGGCGCGGCGCACCGTGGTCAGCGTGAACTCGACCGTGGTCGGGGCGCCCTCGTGGGCGTAGGTGAGAGCGCTGTTGGCCGAGAAGCCCGCGCTGTCGGTGCCGTTCGCCGAGGCATGCGTCTCGAGCGTTGCCGCCGTCGACATCGAAGCGCCAGAGCTCTGCGCGAGGTCAATCGTCAGCGGCCGATCCTTGCCGCTCTCGAAGGTGAGCGAGTCATCCACGCCCTTGACCGTGTCGCGTACGCCCTTGGCGGTCGGCACGTCGGTGGCGGCGGCGACGAAGCCGGAGGCGGTGTAGGCCTGGGTGTAGGTGCCGGGCTTGACGCCGAGGAAGTTCACCTCGAGCGGGTGCTCGGTGTCGTCGTCGATCCAGGATCCCGCGGTGGCTGGCACCTGGCGGCTGCCGGCGCCGGCAGAACCCGGGGAAGCACCGAATATCGGCATGAACTGGTCGTCAGACCAGGCGCGCACAACGCCGTCACTGGAGCCGAAGAGGAACCATGCCAGCGCATCCTTGAGAGTCGAGACCCCGGGGAGCGACGGATTGTCGGGGGGCGTGCCCTGCGGCATCGCCCAGAGACTGCCTTCGTCGCCCCCTTCACGGTAGCCGTCCTCCCACGGCTTTTTCCACGACCTCGTGCGCTTGTCTATGTGGATGACGTCCCTGTCGAGTTGAGTGGAGTGCGCGACGGCGTTGGTCGTCTCGCCCTCCCTGAACGGAGCGTTGTTTTCGTAGACGTAGATGTCGGCGGAGTCCTCGTCCTGCTTGATGTCATAGGCGAGCGTCACGTGGGCCGAGAAGGGGTCGTTAGCGGTATCCGAGAGGATCGTCGGGCGGTGGCCGCGGAATTCCTTCTCGATGGTCTTGAGCTGCGCGCTCAAGGACTCGGGGCGGTTGAACCACGCATCGATTCCCTCGGCCGAGAATTGCCGGAGGTGCAACGCATCCAGGAAGTGGTTCAGCTCCACTCCTGGCCCGGACGGATAGCCCAGCTCATACACGCTCTTAGCGGCGGCCCCCCCTGGTCGATTGAAGTTGCTCACCCACTCCTTCCCGGTGATGAACTGCCGAGCCGCGAGGCTCATGCCGAAGCAATGGCCGGTGGTCTCGAGGGACCGAACGACGATGTTGAAGACACTCCAGTCGATCGCGGCCATCGGGCTGAGAAGGCCGGTCGGCACCGGGCAGCTGCCGAAGGGCCAGCATGGATTGACCTTTATGAAGAGATCGTCGGCGCCGAATGCCTTGACGAGCTCTCCGAGAGAGACCGAGTGGTAAGGGTAGTTTTCGAACTGGAAGCCGTTGACGTTGCGGAAGGAGTCGAAGAACAGGGCGGGGTCCTGAGCCCGATACGGCGGCAGCGGTGCAGGCGGACGGATGAGAAGTTTCCCGTCCGTCGCCTTGGGCGGCACGTTCACCTCGATCGTGTGTTCGTCCACGAGGGTGGCGGGGACAGGGGCGTATTGGTTGCCGACGTCGACCGTCGTTCCCTGGCAAAAGCCGTTGCCGTGAATCCGTATCGTCGTGCCCTGTCCGCCGTAGCGGGGCGTCAGGTATTTGAAGCCCGGCCTGTTGTCGGGGACGGTCGCGGTGGGTTTGGCTCGATCGAGTTCAACCCTGACGGAATGCGGCGGCGCCGCGGGGTCGCTCCCGACCCTTCCCTCAATGATGATCAAAGCCGCGGAGAAATCCGCCTTGGGGCTATTGACCCTGAAGCGAAGCGTCCTTTCGGCGGTCAGGCCGCCGCTCGGGGAGACGATCGGATTGGGCAGGATTTCCGCGCTGACACCGGGCGGCAGGCCGGTGGCTGGATTCACGGGTGGGATCGCGTTCGAACTCCCCCGCAGGCTCAGCGTGATCTCCTGGGTCATCGCGATGTCACGTCTGATCTTCACCGGGACTTCGACCGTGGTGCAGTCGGCATACTCCACTTCGACACTGCGGTTGCGACCCAGCTGTTTCTCCGAAAACCCCCCGGCGCTCAGTTCGAAGTCCTTCGCCACCCGCACCAGCAACCGCGCCGTGCGGGGGGCGGGGGCGACGTTGGCGTCCTCAGGGGTGGCGACGATCGTCGCCTCGGCCGGGAGGAAGTTGGTTTCGGGGGCATCGGGTGCGGCGTTGAGGACGATCGTCGCGGCGCTCTGGTTGCGGGGGATCGTCACCGGGGCCGCGCTGACCCCGTTGGGCAGGCCGGTCACCGAAAGCGCGACCGGGCCGGTTGAGCCGTTTAAGCGGTTGATCTGCACCGGCACCTCGACACTCTGGCCCTGGACCAGGGCGAGGACCTGGTCGGGCGCCGAGACGGTGAAGTCCGGGGCGCCGCCGTCGGCGAAGTTGACCGTGACGTCGTCGATGCCGAGGTCACCGGCCTCGGCTTCTGCGTTGGGGCCGCTGGTGGCCTTGACGGTAAAGCGAGCGATGTTGCCGGCCGCGCTTGAGACGCTGAGGCGGGTGTTGAAGCCGTTGGCGCCGATCGCGACCGGGCCGGTGGTGGCAAGCTGGGCGCCGGCGGCGGAGAAGGCGGTCAGGGTTGCCTGCACCGGGGCGTCGAAGGGCGTGGCCGGGCCGAAGCGCCCGGCGAACAGGGTCACCGAGCTGGCGGTGCGGGCGAGCACCCCGGTGGTCAGGGCCTGGAAGAACTCGCAGGAGATCGGGTCCCCCCCACGCGCTTCGACCTCCTCAGAGCAGCGGCCGAGGTCGGCGACGGTGGTGCCGGAGTGGGCACGGAGCCCGACCTCGGTGCGGTAGGGGCGGAATCCCAGGTTGAGCGGGAAGCTGACGTCGCCGACCCTGTCCACCGGCGAGCCGAGGGCTGGCGGGGCGGTGTCGAAGTCGATCGTCTGGACGTCGGCTCGGGCGACGGTGGGAAAGGCTGCGAGCAGGCAGAGAAAACCGAGCGCGAGTGCGATCTGGATTGGTCGAGTAATTCCCGCGGGCACGACTATTTTGGCGGCCGAGTTCAAGCTGCCCTTCCTACGCGGGGACATGGTCCGGGGTTCAGATTTCTGGACGTCTGACCCATCGACGCGCAGGAGGAAGGCAAAGCCACCTGCGCTCCCGACTGGAGCGGCGTGGCTCTGCGCCGCTACCTGCCGACCTCGAACCGATCGTCGCGGCAGTCCGGCTACAGTCACCTGCATGTTCGGAGGCGCCCAGATCGACCCGTTGGGCCGTCAGGCCGCGATCGCGATCGCGGCCGGTCGCGTAGGGCTCGGCCTCGGCGCTCTGTTCGCTCCCGGTCCGGCACTTAAGGCCCTCGGGTTTCCGGAGCCCGATGCGACGGGACGGACCCTGGCGCAACTGGTCGGCACTCGGGACATCGCTCTGGCCCTGGTGACCCTGGCCGCCCGCGACGACCTCCGCAGCCTGCGAGTTGCGACCGCGGTCTCGGCCGCGGTCGATGCCGCCGACGCGGTCGCTCTCGGTCTCGCCGGCCGCAGCCCGCAAGCGCGCCGCGCCGGGCTCGTCGGAGTCGCCTCGGGCGGCGCTGCCGCCGTCGCCGGGCTGCTGGCCTGGCGCCGGCTCGGCTAGGCCCTCCTAGTCGCCGTCGCCGTTGTCGCGGAAGCCGACCGGCGTCGCTTTGAAGTCGTGCGTCTCGATCACGCGATCGATCAGGCCGTACTCGACCGCCGCCTCGGGCATGAAAAATTTGTCGCGTTCCATGTCCTCGTGGATCTGCTCGGCGGACTGGCCGGTGTGCGTGACGTAGATCGCGTCGAGGCGCTCGCGCAGCTTGAGGATCTCCCTGGCGTGGATCTCGATATCGGTCGACTGGCCTTCGAAGCCGCCGCTCGGCTGGTGGATCAGGATGCGGCTGTTGGGCAGCGCCATCCGCTTGCCCTTGGCACCGCCGGCGAGGATCAACGAACCCGCCGACATCGCGATCCCGTAACAGATCGTCTGCACGTCGGGCTTGATGAACTGCATCGTGTCGTAGATCGCTAGGCCCGCGTAAGCGGAGCCGCCGGGCGAGTTGATGTAGAGACTGACGTCCTTTTCCGGGTCCTCGGACTCGAGGTGCAGGAGCTGGGCGATGATCAGGTTGGCGAGGTCCTCGCTGACCGGCTCGCCGAGGAAGACGATGCGCTGGGCCAGCAGGCGGCTGTAGATGTCGAAGGAGCGCTCGCCGCGAGCGGTCTGCTCGACGACCATCGGTACCAGTGGCATTGGGCCTCCATTCCGGGGATTGATGTGCAACCATATAGTTGCGTGTCCAAGCTACCACACACCGTAGAGCGCTCGGTCCTCCTCCCCGCTCCTCCCAAGCAGGTCTGGGAGGCGCTCACCGACGAAACCGCCCTCTGCGAGTGGCTCGCGCCCGAGGTCGAGCTCGACGCCCGCGAGGGGGGCGAGCTGGTCTGCCGCTACGAGGACGGCGAGGAGCGTCGCGGCGAGGTCGAGTTGGTCGAGGAGGCCGAACGCCTCTGCTTCCGGTGGTGGCGCCAGGACTGCGGCCCCAGCCGGGTCGAGCTGGTCCTCGACGCGGTCGCCGAGGGAACCAGGCTGACCGTGGTCGAGTCCGGCCTGCTCCCGGTCGCCTCTCCCCTGCTGGCGGCATCGTGGACGGCGCCGCTGGCGCGGTTGCCGCTGGCGCTCGGCCGCCTCGTGCTCGCCTAGGCGATGCCCGCTCAGCACCCAGAGACGCCGGGCGAGGACCGTGCCGGGGCCGTCTTCGCCGCCCTCGCCGATCCCACCCGCCGGCACCTGGTCGCGGCGCTCGCTGCCGAGCCCGGCGCGACCGCGACCGGCCTCGCCTCCTCCCTGCCGATCACCCGCCAGGCCGTCGCCAAGCACCTGAAGCTACTCGGCGAGGCGGGCCTGGTCAGCAGCCGCCGCAGCGGTCGCGAGGCCCGCTTCGAGCTTGATCCCGGCCCGCTCGCCGACGCCGCCGAGTGGCTCGGCGGGATCGGCGCCGAGTGGGACGAGCGCCTGAACAGGCTGCGGCGGCTGCTCTAGCTAGGCGCCGTCGGGGCTGTACTTGTAGCCGACGCCGCGAACCGTCAGCACCAGTTCCGGCCGCTGCGGGTCGCGCTCGACCTTCTGGCGGAGGTTGGAGATGTGGACGTCGCAGGCGCGCTCGTCGCCGTCGAACTCGGTCTGCCACAGCTCCTCCATGATCTGGGAGCGGGCGAAGACCTCCCCGGGCCGGCCGACGAGCAGCCTCAGCAGCTGGAACTCGGAGCGGGTCAGGTTGACCGCCGCCCCGCGCACGGTGGCCACGTGACGGACCAGGTCGATCGAGACCGGGCCGGCCTCGATGTTGACCGCCTGGGCCAGCGGCGAGCGGTCGAGTTCGCGCCGGCGCAGCTGGGCGCGCACCCGGCCCAGCAGCTCGCGGACCGAGAAGGGCTTGGTCACGTAGTCATCGGCGCCGACCTCGAGTCCGACCACCTTGTCGACCTCGGCGTCCTTGGCGGTGAGGACGATGATCGGCACGGCGCTGCGGGAGCGCACGTCGCGGCAGATATCGAGGCCGCTGGGGCCGGGCATCATGATGTCGAGGATCAGCAAGTCGAAGGGGACGCCGTTGCCGAGCAGGTCGCTCGCCTGGTCGCCGTCCTCGGCGGCGGTGACGTCGAATCCCTCCTGGGTCAGCGCGTACCCGACCGAGTCGCGGACCGAGGGCTCATCGTCGGCGATGAGGATGCGCCCGCTACTCATGCGACCGGGGTGGGACTTGGTTTTGCGATCGGGAGGCGGACCCAGAAGGTGCTGCCCTTGCCCTCGATCGAGTCGGCGCCGATCCGGCCCCCCATGACGTCGACCATCCGCCGGGCGATCGCCAGGCCGAGGCCGAAGCCCTCCTGCTTGCGGGACTCGGGACGGCGGTAAAAGCGCTCGAATACGCGCTCGATCTCCACTGCTGGGATTCCGGTTCCAGTGTCTTCAACCTCCAGGATGACCTCGTGCTCGCCGTCGCGACGGCCGCGAACGGTAACCGTGCCGGGCGGCGGCGTGTTCTTAAAGGCATTGGTGAGCAGCCCGATCAGCACCTGGCGCAGCAGCGTCGGGTCGCCGGTCGCGGCCAGCTCCGGCTCAATATCGACGACCAGCTCGACGTGCGGAGGGGCCTCGACCGCGGCGACGACGTCGCGGATCGCGATCGGGACGTCGACCGCCTCGCACTCCGCCGCGCCCCGGGACTCGACCCGGGCCAGGGTGAGGAGCGACTGCGTCAGCCGGTTCATCCGCTCGGCGTCGTCGGCGAGCCGAGAGAGGAAGTGGTCGCGGTCTCCCGGGTCGTCCTTGGCGCCGCCCTGGAGGACCTCGATCGCCCCCGAGATGCCGGCCAACGGGTTGCGCAGCTCGTGCGCCGCGTTGGAGACGAAGTCGGCTTCGGCCAGCTCGCGCCGCAGCTCATCGGTGCGGTCGCGGAGCACGGCGAGGACGGCGCGCTCGTCGGGCAGGGAGCGGGCGGTCATCGCGTAGGCGCGGTCACCGATCCGCAGCGCCGGATGAGCCGAGAAGCCGACCTCCGAGGCGCGCAGCAGCTGGGGACGGACCACCTCCGGCGGCTTCCCGTCGGCGTCCTGGAGCAGCCGCGCGGCGGCGCTGTTGGAGAATCGGACCGGACCTTCGAAGTCGACCACCATCACCGCGTCGGTGAGCCCGTCGAAGATTGCCGCCAGCTTGTTGCGGTCGGCGGTGAGCACGCCGAAGCTCTCCTTCAGCGAGGCGCGCATCGAGTCGAGAGCGCGGGCGAGGTCGCCGATCTCGTCGGGGCCGGAAACGCTGAGCGGGGCGTCGAAGGAGCCGCCGGCCATTTCGCCGGCGGCCCGCGCCAGGCTGACGACGCGGTGGGAGATCGCGACGGCGATCAGGAACCCGGCGAGGACGCCGATCGTCACCGCCGCGACCAGCGCTTGCGGCTTGTCGCCGAAGAGATAGACCGCGGCGGCGGTGATCAGGCTGACCGCGGCGAAGGCAGCGGTCAGCCAGAGGCGCATTCCGATTCGCGGCGTGCTCCCCTGGGAGCTGGGCGGTTTTGCCTCCCCTTCAGCCATGAAGGTTTACTAACACAATCTCGTTCCCGCCGGTGCGCCAGGGCTGGAGGATCGGGCCTTCATGGGAGAATCGCTGGGTGCGCACGCTCGTCTTCATACCCGCCTGGAACGAGGAGGCCTCGGTAGCCGAAGTGATCTCCGACGTCCGCAAATCGCTTCCCGACGCCGACATCCTCGTCGTCGACGACGGTTCCACCGACGGCACCGCCGCGCGCGCCCGCGAGTGCGGGGTGCTCGTCGCCTCGCTTCCCTTCAACCAGGGGCTGGGGGCGGCGCTGCAGACCGGCTACCTCTACGCGCTGCGCGAGGGCTATGACTGCTGCGCCCACCTCGACGCCGACGGCCAGCACCCGGCGAACGAGGTCGCCCGGCTGCTGCAGGAGGTGACAGCCGACCGCGCCGACCTGGTGATCGGGTCGCGCTACCACGACGGGGGCGATGCCGAGGCCGAGAGCGACGATTACCGGCCGACGATCTCGCGGCGGATCGGGACCAGCGTCTTCCGCTTCTTCCTCACCCTGGCTACGCGCCAGCGGTTCACCGACACGACCAGCGGGATGCGGGCGGCGAACCGCCGAGTGATGTCGCTGTTCAGCGAGAATTACTCGCCCGACTTCGCCGAGATCGAGTCGCTCCAACTCGCCGTGCGCCAGGGCCTGCGGGTCGAGGAGGTGCCGGTGCGGATGCTCGAGCGGACCGGCGGCACCTCCTTCCTGACCCCGCTGCGCTCGGCCTTCTTCATCTTCAAGGGAGTGGTGGTGCTGCTGGTCGGACAGTTCCGGCCGCGCCGGGTGGAGGCGGAGCGATGAGCGCGCTGGTGCTAGCGGCGACGGATGAGACCACGGTCCACCTCACCTCGCAGGCGCGGATCCTGGCGGCCGTCCTCGCGGTCGCCTTCATGCTGCTGATCCTCGAGCTGATCCGGCGCGACAAACTGCAGGAGCGCTACAGCGTGATCTGGCTGCTCGCCGGGCTCGGGATGCTGGCGGGAGCCGCCTTCCCCGGCCTGCTCGAGCTGGTCGCCGACGCGATGGGCGTGCGGGACACCAACGTCGCCCTGTTCTCGATCGTCCTCCTGCTGCTGCTCGGCCTGGCGCTCAACTTCAGCGTGATCATGTCCCGCCAAGCCGCCCAGATCACCCGGCTGGCCCAGGAGCGAGCGCTCGAAAAAGCTCGCCAGCAGGCCGAGCAGGGCAACGGCTCGGGGCAGCTAGGTCAGAAGCCGCTCGAGTCGGAAGAAAAGCGCCTCTAGGGCGAGCTCCTCCGAGACGTTTAATTCGAAGCTGCGGCGGGTCTCCTGGACCAGCTCGGCGCCGGCACGCGCGGCGGAGGGGTCGAGGTCGGCGGCCTGGGATCGCAGCAGCTCGAGGCGGTCGCGGTTGAAGGCGATCTCCTCGGCGCCCGCGCCGAGGGCGGCCAGGTCGCGCAGCCAGGCGGCGCAGAGCTCGAGGCCGAGGTCGAGGATCTCGGTGCGCCGGCGGCGGCCGGCCCGCTTGGCCTCGTCGGTGATCTCGCGGGCGGTGCGTTTGAGGCCGGACTCCGCCTCCTCCTCGAGCGCCTCCCTGGTGGCGGCCTCGGCGTCCTCCCCCGCACCCTCGGCGCGGTCGAGCAGCGCCCGCCAGGGGGCCGAGGCAAGCTCGCCGGCGAGCGCCGCGGCAAGGCAGCGCTCGACCTCGGCGCGCAGCTCGCGGCCGCGCTCGGTGAGCAGCAGCCGGGCCCGGTCGAGGTCGCCGGCGGCGAGCCTCGCCGCGGCCGCGACCTCCTCGGCCCCGGCATCCCCGGAGCCGGCCGCCAGCTCCCGCTCCAGCACCTCGGCGGGAAGCGGCACAAAGTCGACCGGCTGGCAGCGCGAGGCGACGGTCTCCAGCAGCGCCTCGGGCTCGGCGCTGAGCAGGATCAGGTGGACGAACTCGGGCGGCTCCTCGAGCGTCTTCAGCAGCGCGTTCTGGCTCTCGTCGCGCATCGCCTCCGCCGCCTCGACGACGAAGACCCGCTTGCCCCCTTCGAAGGGCCGGTAGGCAGACGCGCGGATGACCCGCTCGCGCACCTCCTCGACCAGGTGCTGAGCCCCGCGCGGCACCAGCCAGACCAGGTCGGGATGCGGCGAGGGATCGAGCAGAGCGCGGCGCCGGGCGTCCTCAGGGTCCTCTGCCGCCGAGGCGAGGATCTCCGCCGCAAAGGCCCGGGCCGCCGCGCGCTTCCCGGCGCCCCTGGGCCCGCGGAAGAGGTAGGCATGCGACGGCCCGGACGCCAGCGCCGCGGTTAACGCCACCCTGGCGCGCGACTGATGCTCGGTGCTCTCGGCGATGCTGGCGGTCATCCGGGACTGAGCCTAGTCGCCCCTCCCGCGGGTGGCGGGGAGCCCCATCTCCCCGACAGGACCCGCGGGCCGGGGTGGCTAGTCCCTTCCTCGGACCGCCTCCATCACCCGCTCGTGGACTTGCTCGACGCTGCCGGTGGCGTCGATAACGACGACGCGGTCGCTGGCGATCTGGGCGATTTCCTCGTAAGCGGTGGCGACGGCCTGTTGCAGCTCGAGGCCCTCGGCCTCGAAACGATCCTCTCCCCCGGCCCGGCCGAGGCCGACCTCGGGGTCGACCCGCAGAAGCAAGGTCAGGTCCGGCCAGAGGCCATCGGTGGCGGTGTCGCAGAGGGAGATCACCTCGCCGACGCCGAGCCCACGCGCCGCTCCCTGGTAGGCGACGGTGGAATCCGAGAAGCGGTCGGTGACGACGACGCGGCCATCCTCGAGCGCCGGCCGGATCACCCGCTCGGTGAGGTCGGCGCGAGCGGCGCAGAAGAGCATCAGCTCGGCCAGCGGCTCCAGCGCCACGTCGGGGTCGGCGAGCAGCTCGCGGATCCGCTCCGCCGCCTCGGTGCCGCCGGGCTCGCGAATCGCCACCGTCTCCGGGCCGAGCGCCTCGGCCAAAAGGCGCGCCTGAGTGCTCTTCCCGGAGCCATCGACGCCCTCCAGGGAGACGAACAACGGCCGGCGCCTCAGCCTTTTGCCGCGGCTTTGGCGCGTTTGCGCCCTCGCGTCGCGGTATCCGCTTTCGACGCTTTCTTCCGCGTTTTCTTCGGTGCGGCGTCCTCGTCGCCCGCCGGCTTCGGCTTCTTCTCCATCGCCTCTTTGGCGGCCCGGGCGGCTTCGCGCTCGGCACGGCGTTTCTTCATCTCCTGCATCGACTCGCAGTCGTCGTTGAGGCAGAGGTTCCAAGTCCGGCCGCGGAAGGGGACCACTTTCAGCCGCGGGGTCTGGTCGCAGACCGAGCAGCGGTCCTCCAGACGGAAGACGTCGCCGCGCTGGGGTAGCGGGAAGGTCTGGTCGCAGGAGGCCGGATCGTCCAAGGTCCAGCCCGTGCAACCGACGAACCGTTTGCCCGATTTTTTCGCCCGGATGATCCGCAGCATGTGCGGCGAACCGTCCTCCTTGGTGCGGCCGGCTTCTTCGCAGACCTTGCAGGGGCCGAGGATGCGGTCCTCGTCCATCCCTTTCCAGACCACTTTGGCCAGATCTTCGCGGCTCTCGGCGATCTCCGACCAGGTCCGGTGCAGGAGGTCACGGCTCTCGGCGACGACCGCGGACTTGGTCATGTCGCCGGCTGCGATCCGGTCCATCTCCTCCTCCAGCTGGGCGGTCATCTCCGGCGTCGCCATCCGCGGCACGTACGTCTTGAACGCCTCGTACATCGCCATCCCGGTCTCCGAGGGGACCGGCGGGTTGCCGTAGACATAGCCGCGGTCGAAGAGCTTCTGGATGATGTCGGCGCGGGTCGCTTTGGTGCCGAGGCCGCGCTCCTCCATCATCTCGATCAATTTCGCCTGGGAGATCCGACCCGGCGGCTGGGTCTCCTTGTCGACGATCCAGGGGTCGCCCTCGAGCTGCAGGGTCTGCCCCTCCTGCAGCGCCGGAATCTCCTCATCGGCGGAGCGGGCGTAGGTGTAGATGCCGGCGTAGCCGGGATCGACGACGACTGAGCCGCGGACGAAGTAGGTCTCCGAGCCGGCCTCGATATCGGCGCGGGTGGACTCGGTGATCATCGGCGGGCTGAAGGTGGCGAGGAAGCGGCGGACGACCAGTTCGTAGACCCGTTTCCGCGGCCCCTCAAGGGCACCGGGATGGACCGCCTGGGTCGGGTAGATCGGCGGGTGGTCGGTCGTCTCTTTTTTGCCCCGCGTCGCTTTCAGCTCGCCGTCGAGCAGGCCGGAGGCGGCGGAGAACTCTTTGATCCGGACCAGCGAGGAGACCAGCTCGCGGACCGGCAGCGAGGGCGGGTAGACGGTGTTGTCGGTGCGCGGGTAGGAAATGAAGCCGTCCATGTAGAGGTCCTCGGCGATCCGCATCGCGCTGGCGGGGGTGATGCCGAGCCGGCTGGAGGCGTCGGTGCTGAAGGCGGTGGTGTTGTAGGGGGTCGGCGGCCTACGCGTGTTCTTGCGCGCGGTCACCGATTTCACCGTGCCCGGGCTGGAGGTGCCGGCGAGGGCGGTGTCGGCCTCCGCTTTCTCCCAGAATTTGTCGACCGTGTGGTGGGTCTCGAAGGTCCCGTCCGGGTGCTCGAACTTGGCGAACAGCTCCCAAAACGGTTTCGCGACGTGGGCGCGGCGCTCCAGCTCGCGCTCGACGATCAGGCCCAGGGTCGGGCTCTGGACCCGGCCGACGGAGAGGAAGTTGGAGCCGAAGCGGCGGGTGGCGAGGGAGACGGCGCGGGTCAGCGTCGCACCCCAGAGCAGGTCGATGTCCTGGCGGGCGGCGCCGGCGTTGGCCAGCGGGTAGGAGAGCTCGTCGAGCTCGGAGAAGGCGCGCTCGATCTCCTCTTTGGTCAGCGCCGAGTAGCGGGCGCGCTTGATCCGCAGGGTCCCGTCGGCGGTGCCCTCGCGTGAGCCGAGCTTCGGGTTGGCGTCGAGCATCTCCTCCAGCGCCTCGAGGCCGATCAGCTCTCCCTCGCGGTCGAAGTCGGTCGCGATCACCAGCTCGTCGGCACCTTTGGCCACTTTCCTGATCGCTTTGACGACGTTTTTGTCGGTCGGCTCCTTGATCAACTCGGCGTCGATCAGGTCGTGGAGGTCGGTCTTCTGCCAGTTCGAGTAGCCCTCGGGGAAGGCCGGGCCGAGCACGTGGCCCTTGAGGCCGATGGTCATCTGCTCTTCGCCGTTCCCGTCGGTCCAGGTGTAGAACGGGACTTTGTAGCTTTTGTCGCTGGCAGCGCTGCCCTTGCCGAGAATGTCGGCAATCTTCTTCGCGCTGTTGTTCTTCTCGGTGACGATCAACCTCATGGGTCGGCGAGGGTAGCAGGGGCGCTCGGCCGTTCCGCCTGCCTCCCGGCGGCCGATCCACATAGGATCGGCGCGCTAAGTGGCTGCCCGAAGACCCCCACGCGCGCCTGGCGGCACCGGACACACTTCGCGGGGCGGCGTCCTCGGTCGGCCAAATGGCGCTGCCATTCGACCTCCCTGCGTCCTACCCCCGCTCGGTCCGGCACTCGCCAGCCGCACGCGCGAGTATCCGGACAGCCACTGATGAGGAGTCTCGTCACCGGCGGCGCGGGTTTCATCGGCTCCAATCTGGTCGATGCCCTGCTGGCGCGCGGAGACGAGGTGACGGTGGTCGACGACATCTCCACCGGCCGCCGGTCCAACCTCGACGGGGCGCTGGCGGCGAGCGCCGAGCTGGTCGAGCTGGACATCAGAGACGCCGCCGCGATGGCCGAGCTGGCGAGCGAGCGCAAGCCCGAAGCCCTCTTCCACCTGGCGGCCCAGATCGACGTCCGTAAGTCGCTGGAGGACCCCGCCTTCGACGCCGCGATCAACGTCGGCGGCACCGCCAACGTGCTGGAGGCCTCGCGCGGCTGTGGTTGCGGCCGGGTCGTCTTCGTCTCCACCGGCGGCGCGATCTACGGTGAGGGCGAGGGCCAGGACCTGCCGCTCGGCGAGGACGCGCCGATCGCCCCGATGTCGGCCTACGGCCAGAGCAAGTACGCGGCCGAGGGCTACCTGGCGCTGTACGAGCGGCTCTACGGCCTCTCCGGGATCTCGCTGCGGCTCGGCAACGTCTACGGCCCGCGCCAGGACCCGCTCGGCGAGGCCGGCGTGATCGCGATTTTCTGCGGCCTGCTCGACTCCGGCGGTCAGCCGACCGTGTTCGGCGACGGCACCCAGACCCGCGACTACATATATGTAGGCGACGTGGTCGCGGCGGCGCTGGCGGCGGCGGAGTCGGAGCTGAGCGGGCCGGTCAACATCGGGACCGGCCGTGAGACCGACGTGCTGGAGCTGGCCGCGGCGCTGAAGCGACTCGGGGGCGCGGAGAGCTTCGAGCCGGAGTTCGCACCGGCGCGGACGGGCGAGGTCCAACGGATCGCCATCGACGCTTCGCGGGCCGAACGCGAGCTGGGTTGGCGCGCGAGCACCGACCTCGACCAGGGCCTGCGCCTGACCC